>NZ_AP026438.1:0-2900000 GCF_055381905.1 Agrobacterium sp. 5Ca50 | reverse complement strand
TCGGGGGTAGAGCACTGGATGGGCTATGGGGACTCACCGTCTTACTGATCCTAACCAAACTCCGAATACCGAGGAGTACTAGTCGGCAGACACACGGCGGGTGCTAACGTCCGTCGTGAAGAGGGCAACAACCCTGACCTCCAGCTAAGGTCCCCAAGTCATGGCTAAGTGGGAAAGGATGTGAGGATCCCAAAACAACCAGGATGTTGGCTTAGAAGCAGCCATCATTTAAAGAAAGCGTAACAGCTCACTGGTCTAAATAAGGGTCTTTGCGCCGAAAATGTAACGGGGCTAAAGCCATGCACCGAAGCTGAGGATACGATCTTATGATCGTGTGGTAGCGGAGCGTTCCGTAAGTCTGTGAAGGCGGACCCGTGAGGGCTGCTGGAGATATCGGAAGTGCGAATGTTGACATGAGTAACGATAAAGGGAGTGAGAGACTCCCTCGCCGAAAGACCAAGGGTTCCTGCTTAAAGTTAATCTGAGCAGGGTTAGCCGGCCCCTAAGACGAGGCGGACACGCGTAGTCGATGGGAACCACGTTAATATTCGTGGGCCTGGTGGTAGTGACGGATCTCGTGTGTTGTACACCCTTATTGGATTGGTTGTGCAGCGAAGAGGTTCCAGGAAATAGCTCCACCGTATAGACCGTACCCGAAACCGACACAGGTGGTCAGGTAGAGTATACCAAGGCGCTTGAGAGAACTATGTTGAAGGAACTCGGCAAATTGCACGCGTAACTTCGGAAGAAGCGTGACCCCATTGTACGCAAGTATAGTGGGGTGGCACAGACCAGGGGGTAGCGACTGTTTATCAAAAACACAGGGCTCTGCGAAGTAGCAATACGACGTATAGGGTCTGACGCCTGCCCGGTGCTGGAAGGTTAAAGGGAGGGGTGCAAGCTCTGAACTGAAGCCCCAGTAAACGGCGGCCGTAACTATAACGGTCCTAAGGTAGCGAAATTCCTTGTCGGGTAAGTTCCGACCTGCACGAATGGCGTAACGACTTCCCCGCTGTCTCCAACATAGACTCAGTGAAATTGAATTCCCCGTGAAGATGCGGGGTTCCTGCGGTCAGACGGAAAGACCCCGTGCACCTTTACTATAGCTTTACACTGGCATTCGCCAAGGCATGTGTAGGATAGGTGGTAGGCTTTGAAGCAGGGACGCCAGTTCTTGTGGAGCCATCCTTGAAATACCACCCTTATCTTCGTGGATGTCTAACCGCGGTCCGTTATCCGGATCCGGGACAGTGTATGGTGGGTAGTTTGACTGGGGCGGTCGCCTCCGAAAGAGTAACGGAGGCGCGCGATGGTTAGCTCAGACCGGTCGGAAATCGGTCGTCGAGTGCAATGGCATAAGCTAGCCTGACTGCGAGACTGACAAGTCGAGCAGAGACGAAAGTCGGTCATAGTGATCCGGTGGTCCCGTGTGGAAGGGCCATCGCTCAACGGATAAAAGGTACGCCGGGGATAACAGGCTGATGACCCCCAAGAGTCCATATCGACGGGGTTGTTTGGCACCTCGATGTCGACTCATCGCATCCTGGGGCTGGAGCAGGTCCCAAGGGTATGGCTGTTCGCCATTTAAAGCGGTACGTGAGTTGGGTTCAGAACGTCGTGAGACAGTTCGGTCCCTATCTGCCGTGGGTGTAGGAATATTGACAGGATCTGTCCCTAGTACGAGAGGACCGGGATGGACGTATCTCTGGTGGATCTGTTGTCCTGCCAAGGGCATAGCAGAGTAGCTATATACGGAATGGATAACCGCTGAAGGCATCTAAGCGGGAAACCAACCTGAAAACGAGTATTCCCTATCAGAGCCGTGGAAGACGACCACGTTGATAGGACGGGTGTGGAAGTACAGTAATGTATGAAGCTTACCGTTACTAATAGCTCGATCGACTTCTTCGTTCTCATTGTTCATGTCCATCAAGACGTGTTAAATTAAAGTGAGCTTCAAGCTCTCCAGCTTCTCGAAAACAACGTAAGTTGTTGCGTTTTGCCGACCTGGTGGTTATTGCGGGGCGGCTGCACCCGTTCCCATTCCGAACACGGCCGTGAAACGCCCCAGCGCCAATGGTACTTCGTCTTAAGACGCGGGAGAGTAGGTCGCTGCCAGGTCTGCTAAACGCAACTCAAAGCTTACAAAACATCTTCTCATCACAAAAAGGGCCTCGATGCCCAACACGAGGCCGCTATCAAAGCGGCCTTTTGCGTTTAAGGCCAATTCTTGGACTCATGCCGTCCCGCATTCCGAAAAGCTAACTCTTTGAGGGCTGATAGATCGGGAAAACTGGCAAGTTCAGGAAACGCGAGACAAATTGCAACGCAATTTGCTCGGCACAGATCCGTCAATCGCTAGAGCGATCGACGTCGTCGCGACAAATCCTCTGGATTTGCGCTGGTTCGGACAAACTGCCATGCAGTTTACCGAGTACGGACAAACTGTTTTACAGTTTGCCGAGGGGTATTTTGCCTTTGGCAAAAACCTGGTAACGCGGGGTGGAGCAGCCCGGTAGCTCGTCAGGCTCATAACCTGAAGGCCGCAGGTTCAAATCCTGCCCCCGCAACCAATAAAACAAGCCCGCAGCAAGCGGGCTTTTTTGTTGCTAACGCGTCGAGGAGTTAACGCCTCCTCAGGGGCCCGCAAGGAGGCACAGCCGACGCAACGGGACAGAAAAATCCTAAATCCTGCCCCGCAACCAAATCACCAAAACATCCCCCAAAAAATCAAAATCTCAAAGCTAAAAGAAACCGCAGACCATTGCCGGCACCTACGCGCCCGCGAAAATAACCCTGCTCAAAGCACAACGACCAAGGCACACCAAAGCTGCCCAATGCGAAAGTCAAAGCCACGAAAAACCGCCGGCGACAAAACGCTCAATAACCAATGGTAGACGTCCCACCAGAAAATCAAGGCCACGCTCGCACAACATGCTCGCTCAGAAAATCCAAATAGGCGCGTACCCGGCCAGACAATGGTCCCGAACCACCATAGACACACCAGATAACCTCGACATCGCCTGGGTTATAATCGTCCAGAACAGACACAAGTCTGCCCGCTTCAATATCTTCCTCCACATGAAAACCGCCAACACGCCCCAAGCCTAAACCCTCAAGGCACAATCGCCGCATCGCCAACCCGCTGTTGACAGCCGCATTGCCGGAGACGGCAAGACGGTAGACGTCGTCAGATCCAGGATTTCTGAACGGCCATTCGTTCAGACTTCGGCTGAAATTGAAACTGAAGCAGTTGTGGTGTGCGAGGTCTTGCGGCGTTTTAGGCATACCATGTTTGTCGATATAGGTCGGCGACGCGACGATGACCCGTGGCACTTCAAGCAGTTTGCGGGCCCTCAGGGAGGAATCCTGCAGGGCGCCCGAGCGGATCGCGATATCCGTTCGTTCCTCAATAAGGCCGATAATGCCGTCTGTCAGTGAAATATCGAGTTGAACTTCTGGGTATAGGTCAAGGAATTTTGGTGCGAGTGGCAGCAGATAACGTTCACCGAAAGCGAGTGTCGCATTCACACGCAGAAGTCCGCGGGGAACCACTTTGCCGCCGCTGGTGATGATCTGTTCGGTCTCTTGGATGTCAGCCAAAATGCGTTTTGCTCTGGTCAGATAAATTTCGCCTTCTGGGGTCATGGTGACGAGGCGAGTTGAGCGTAACAGCAGACGTGTCCCCAGACGGTCCTCAATACGGGTTACGAGTTTGCTGACGGCAGAAGGTGAGAGCTTTAGTTTGCGTCCGGCGGCAGAAAAACTTCCCAGTTCAGCGGCCGCAACGAAGACCTCCATTTCGCCGGTACGATTGTCCATACGTGCTACCTTGTGAATTCAATTCAAAGGTATTTATCCATTATTGCAGATTATCAGGCAAGTCGTCTTCCCCCATATAGGGTGCATCAATCAGTCAGACGACCAGCAGAGTTGTCGTCAGCGCCCCGATAGATTTCGAGGGTAAAGAGGAAGTCACCATGCCTTTGGCTATATTTGCTTTGACGATCGCCGCCTATGCGATCGGTACCACCGAGTTCGTAATTGTCGGATTGTTGCCGACTGTTGCGACGGATCTCAACATCTCATTGCCGCTCGCTGGTCTTATCGTCAGCGTTTATGCGCTTGGCGTGACCTTTGGTGCGCCGGTCCTGACGGCGTTGACTGGCAGGATAGAAAGAAAGCCGCTGCTGCTTGGCCTTATGGCGCTGTTTATTGTTGGTAACGGGCTGGCGGCATTGTCATCCGGTTATGAGTTCCTTCTTGTGGCACGTGTACTGGCCGCTTTTGCGCATGGCGTTTTCTTCTCGGTCGGTGCGACCATCGCTGCAGATCTCGTGCCGGAGAACCGTCGTGCTTCAGCAATTGCCATGATGTTCATGGGCCTGACGGTTGCCATCGTCACCGGTGTTCCACTTGGTACATATATTGGTCAGGTTTTCGGCTGGCGCGCTACCTTCTGGGCGGTCTCGATGCTCGGTGTCATTGCTTTTCTGGCAATTGCAACACTTCTGCCAAATACGCTCAAAAAGGCAGCGCCTGCACGTCTGGTTGATCAGGTCCGCGTTCTCGGTTCAGGTCGCCTGCTGATCGTATTTGCCATGACCACTTTCGGATATGGCGGCACGTTTGTCGCCTTCACCTTTCTCGCGCCAATCCTGCAGCAAGTGACCGGCTTCTCCGCATCCAGCGTCAGTCTTATCCTCGTACTCTACGGTATCGCTATTGCTGCTGGTAATATTGGTGGCGGCAGGATCGCCAATCACAATCCGGTCAGAGCGCTTGTCGGTCTGTTCCTGGCGCAGGCAATCGTGCTGCTGGTGTTTTCCTTTACCGCTGTGTCACCTGTTCTGACATTGGTGACGTTGGCTGCACTCGGTTTCCTGTCCTTTGCAAACGTGCCAGGTTTGCAGCTCTATGTCGTGCAGTTGGCCAAAGAGCATCGGCCGGGAGCCGTTGATGTCGCCTCTGCACTCAATATTGCTGCCTTTAACCTCGGCATCGCCATCGGCGCGTGGCTGGGCGGTTTAGTTGTGGAATCGCCGCTCGGTCTTGTCGCTACGCCTTGGGTTGGTGCCATTCTTGTTGCCGTTGCCCTGCTTCTGACAATTTGGAGTGGTGCGCTCGACCGTCGTGCCGCGTCATCGGCGTTGAACATTGCCTGACCGTTATCAGCCCGGCCGATTTGCGGCCGGGCTTGCCGAACCGACACTTGATGTCTGGTCGGTTCTCAAGTCCAATCATTCCCGGCGAAAATCGCTGCGGATTTATCAAGGAGTAAGCCAATGCACACTGTTACCGCAAATGGGGCGACCATTCCCGCGCTCGGCTTTGGTACGTTTCGTGTCCCCGGCAGTGATGTCCTCAGGATTGTGCCGAAGGCGCTGAAGACCGGATTCCGCCATATCGACACTGCGCAGATTTATGGCAATGAAGCGGAAGTTGGCGAGGCCGTCGCCGGTTCCGACATTGCGCGTGGCGACATCTTCCTGACCACAAAAGTCTGGGTCGACAAATACAAACACGACGCCTTTATCGCTTCTGTCGATGAAAGCCTGAAAAAGCTGAAAACCGACTATGTCGACTTGTTACTTCTCCATTGGCCAAACGACGCGGTTCCATTGGCTGAGCAGATCGGTGCGTTGAATGAGGTCAAGGAAGCCGGCAAGGTGCGTCATATCGGCGTTTCCAACTTCAACACGGCTTTGATGGCGCAGTCCGTTTCACTTTCAAAGGCGCCGATCGTGACCAACCAGATCGAGTATCATCCGTATCTCAATCAGGATGTCGTGATCGCCGAAGCCAAAAAGTCCGGCATGTCGATTACCAGCTATTTTGCCATGGCGGATGGCAAGGTGCTTGCAGACCCAGTTCTGAAAGATATTGCTGCCAGCCACGGCAAGTCGGTTGCGCAGGTCGTATTGCGTTGGCTCGTCCAACAGGACGGCGTCATTGCGCTTTCCAAGACGGTGACTGAAGCTCGTCTCGCCGAGAACGCGGCGATTTTTGACTTTGCCCTGTCTTCAGAGGAAATGGCGGCCATTCACGCGCTTTCCAAAGCAGACGGCCGTATCGTGTCCCCGGATGGCCTCGCACCGGTCTGGGATGCTGCTGTGTGAAAACAACAGGAGGAGCCTGCGCTCCTCCCCAAATGCCTCTTTACATTTGTCGATGGTGTTACTCGCGCGCGCCATCGGCAAGCTGCATCAGACCCGGCATGTTGCAGACCAGAAGTTTCTGACGGCCTCCCTGCACGAGACCCTTGGATTCCCAGCTGCTAAGAATGCGCGACACCGTATGCAGTGTCGTTCCGGTCATCTCGGCAATATCCTGTCGGGATATCGGGAAATCGATCCGAATGCCTTCGCTTTCCTTGCGCCCGGCCTGTTGTGACAGACGAAGCACGGCGTGGGCAACGCGGCGCTCCACTTCCTGCGTGGACATTTCGCGAATACGAGTATGGGCTTCTTCCAGCCGCTGGCCGATGGTCTGCATGGCAGACACTGCCAGATAAGGGTTTTGCTCAACAAATTGTGGCCAGAGGTCTGTCTGCCAGGACAGAATAACGCTTTCAGCAGCGGTGGTCGCCGTGCCGGGGTAATCGGTTCTTTGAAGAGCCTTGGCAAAACCGAAGAGATCGCCTGGATGCACAACGCGCACAATGATCTGCTGGCCATCCTGCGTGACCTGGGTGACCTTCAACCGGCCATGAATCAGCAAGAAAAAATGGGATGCGGCCTGTCCCTGCTCAAAGATCGCTTCGCCGGGTGGCACAAGCCGGGAATTGGCATGGGACAGAAGCTTGTCGAGGTCCTCGTCCAACATTTTACTGAACAAAGGCAAAGCCCGGATGACGCTGCGGTCAATCTTCACCAGATGTCCTCTCCAGACACCCTGTTTCCGCTTGTCTGCGGTAGTCGACGCTTCTGATCGAGCGGTGACGGCAGGATTAGTCTCGTTAAAAATTTCCGTGTTGTTTCGTCGCTGTCTTTAGCACGTGTCGAGGGTCGTGGAAAGGTTGTCGGGGTTCTTAAACCGACCAACCATGGTTGCGCAGCCTTGCTGCAAGTGGTGCATACCAACGTGTGTCCTTGACCAGCCGAAAGCCGAGATTATCCGGAGGTACGCCCACTGCACAGCCGCCGCCCTTCGGATTGCGTACAAAACCGCTAAGCGCTGCACGGTGTTTACCCGAAGCAACAGGTATCCCACATGAAGAGACGGCGCTCGTTACATTGCCGTTGGGATCCAGATTGACACGGCGACTGCAGGTCGCCGTCCATTCCCATATGTTGCCACCAAAATCCGACAGGCCATGCTCATTCTCGCCGAACGTGCCGTATGATTGCGGAACCGGATTGCGAGAGGCTTTACGGCTGGTCTGTCGCTCGTAGTCTGCCAGCCAGCGTGCGGCAGGGTTGGTCGAATCCGTATCGACATCCAGTTTTTCATCAGGAAAGATCGAGCCGGCGGCGAAAGCCAGTTGCGCATCACTTGGCAAGGTCCAGACCTCGCCGGTGCGAGCGCTCAGCCATGCGGCATAGGCTTTTGCATCGTCGTGGCTGATGCCAGTTGCCGGTGTTCTCACATCAAGTGCGACGGTAAAACCAGGCTCTGGTGCAGCACAGGCACCATCCGTTACGCAACGGTTATAATCGCTGCCCGAGACCTGATATTTCATAATTGTCAGTGCACGGTTCATGGTCATTGTTCGCATTGGCGCGTCAACGGCATAACCGTTTTTGAAATATTCTCCGTCTTCACGATAGCTGAATGTGCCCGTTGGAATGACAATGGTCTGTGGTGCGTCAACGCTTGCAACAGGTGTACTGTCTGAACCGATGATACCCGCTTGGAAAGCTGCTGTCGCGGTCAGCGCTGCGATAATTGACAGCGGCAGCGCTATCGAGAGTGTTGGCGAGACAGGTTTTAGACGAAGCGCGGTCATAGCAATCTCCTTGCGCCATCAGTCGTGAATATGTTCAGCTTGTATTCCGTACACGCACGAGGTGGGCCAAGGGGCCGGGCTGTTTCCGGTCCCTTGGCTGTTGGTCATGTTAGATGTTCGATGGTGCGAGAACCGCAGTCATCAGGTCGTCGTTCCAGTCACCAGTGACCTTGAAGTGAGCGGCCGCGCCCAGTTCGAAGGCTTCGATGAGGTTGTGGTTCACATAGGCGTAAATGCCTGGCTGCTCGAAGGTATAGAATGCTGCACCTGCCGTGCCGCCTGGAATGAACCAGGTTTCCTGATCGACATCTGGAATGTTGCGGAATTTGCCGGTTGCCCAGACATAATCGCCGTGGCCACCGATCAAGTGTGGACGGGTATCACGGTTGGCCTGCGAGTGGACAATCAGCACTTTTTCGCCAACTGCTGCCTTTAGCGCGTTGTCGCCTGTCAGAGCACCGACTGCGCCGTTGAAGACGATATGGCTTGGGGTCAGCGTGCGCATGACTTCCAGCGTGTCGACCATGGCATCGCCAGCACTGTCATACTTCTTGAAGGCACCCTTCTCATCGCGGGGCACGTAGAAGTCCTGCTCACCGACATAGTAGACGCGGTCATAGGCCAGTTCCCTACCGTGACCATCCGTCAGGCCGTCGCGTGGTAGAACCATGATGGCGCCATTCATGCCCGAGGTAACGTGCCAAGGCACCATGCCGGGAGGTGCGCAGTGGTAGACAAATACGCCAGCCTTGGTGGCCTTGAAGCGCAGGATTGCCTTCTCACCGGGGTTGACGATTGTCAGGCCGCCGCCACCCAGGGCGCCTGTCGCCGAGTGGAAGTCGATGTTGTGCTGAAGTTCGTTGGTGTCAGGGTTAATGAGCGTCAATTCAACATAGTCATTCTGGTGAACGACCATCAGCGGGCCGGGAACCGAGCCATTGAACGTCATGGCGTGAACTTCAGTGCCCTTGTCGTCCAGCACCATCTTCTTTTCTTCGATGGTCAGTGTGAACTCGACAATTTTTGGTCCGCCGACAGCTTTCTGGGTGTGTTCATGCACGAAAGGTGGTTTCGACAATTCCACTTTAACGCGAGGTAGTGCTGCAATCTCGGCGGGTGTCAAAGCCTTCTCAGCTGCCTTTGTTTCGCCTGCTGCATGCGCGGTTGCTGCGCCGATGACAGGTGCCATCGCACCAGCAAAAGCCGCACTAGCCAGTATGTTCCGGCGTGTGATGTTGAAGTTGTCAGTCATCGGGTTTCTCCTTCTCAGATAGGACAAGCCTTGCTTGGCCCTGTCGGGATCGTTTTTAGCTCAACTCGCGAATTACAATTTGAGATGGAACAAAGAGCCCGTTTTGACGGCTGCGACATTTTGGCTGGGGGTGTCGCGGTCTTTGCCTGTTCGCAAAGACGGGGTGGCCATGGGTGGTTAGACAGATGTCAAGAATTCACCACGAAGGCTAATCCCAGGAGCAATATCATGAGTGGTACAGAAACAATCCGGCAAGAAGGACATGCCCGTCCAAAGGGCGGAGTTCCAAGAGGTTTGTCACGCACCGGACCGGTCATTTTTTCCTATGGTTTTCGCCCGTTCTTTCTGGCGGCGGCCATTTGGGCAATCGTCACCATGGTCTTGTGGATTTCCGCATTGAGCGGGTTCATCCAGATCGGCGGCGATTATGGCGCGCATAACTGGCACGCGCATGAAATGCTGTTTGGTTTTGCCTCGGCGGTGCTTGCCGGATTCTTGCTGACAGCCGTGCCGAACTGGACAGGCCGTTTACCGGTGTCCGGGTTGCCACTGGTGCTGCTGTTCGGGTTATGGTGTTTGGGACGGTTGATGTTCCTCGTGCCTGGCATGTTTGGCATGACATCAGCTGCGGTGATCGATGGTCTGTTTCTTCCGGCCCTGCTTGCAATTTGCGCAAGAGAGGTCATTGCCGGGCGCAAATGGAAAGACCTGAAGGTACTGGCGGGGCTGCTGGCGCTTTCAGCCGCCAATATCGTCTTTCATTATGCGGCGATCAGCGGTGATCACAGCCACGTTGCCACACGGCTTGCGGTTTCGGCCTATACGGTTCTGGTGATGATCGTCGGTGGACGTATCGTTCCTAGTTTTACCCGCAACTGGATCAACAAGTCTGGCCGCACCGATTTTCCTGTTCCTTATAATAACTTCGATACGGCGGCGATTTTAACGGGGGTTGGCGCCCTTGGTGGCTGGACCTTTGCACCGGAGAGCAAATTAACGGCCATTGTCGCTGTCATCGCTGGGTTCATGCATGCGGTCAGGCTTGTGCGGTGGCGCGGTTGGGCTACATGGCCAGAGCAATTGCTGGTGGTTCTGCATGTGGCTTATGCCTTCATACCACTCGGCTTCACGGCCATTGCGCTGGGTGTCTATGAGGTGATGGATGCCCGCTCGGTGCTGCATATCTTCACCGTCGGCGTTGTTGCCTGCATGATGCTGGCGGTGATGACCCGCGCCAGCCTTGGTCATACCGGTCGCAAACTCCATGCAACGAAGATGACGATTGCCGCCTATCTGGCGTTGATTGTCAGCGCAGTACTGAGACCAGCCGCAGAGGCCTTCCCGGATGCCATGATGCACCTTTACGCCTGCTCGGGCGCCCTGTGGATCATTGGCTTTCTGTTGTTCTGCATAGAATTCGGGCCGATCCTGACACAGGAGCGCAAACCGCTGCGGGCCTGACGGTTCGCAGCGGTTTTATCTTTCAGAATGAACCAAAGAAAATGCCCCGCTTGTTGTCACAGGCGGGGCATTTTGATGGAGGTATGCTTTGTTGCCGAGATTACGCTGTCAGTTCGGCGGCATGCCAATCCTGATGAACATACGGAATGCTGTGCGGCCTTCGTCGAAGTTTCCTGCCCATTGATGGCCATTCGACATCAGGTCAGCATAGAGAAAAACCGGTTCCTGCTGCATAACGGCAAAAATGACCGAACCCGGAGGGTGGCTCTTTGTGGCTTCCGTCAGCCGCTTGATTTGCAGTGGTGGAGCGAGTTCGACGAGATCAAGATATTCGCTGGGATCCGGCCATGCTTCCGGTTCTGCGGCATCATGGACCAGCGTTGGTGACACGGAGAGTTCTTCGCTTTTTTTATGCGGAATGAACTGGACCTCCCACTCACCATTGCCAAGCTCTTTTTCCAGATGATCGAACCCGCGGCGCGCCATGACATTGAACAATGGCACCGGGCGAAAGGTTGTCATGATCGTCAAACCTTCACCCGGAGCCAGCGATGCCACAGTCTCCATGATGGCGGGGAATGGTTCGATGCCACTGCGCAAAAGTGGACGCAGATCCAGTTCTTTCATGCTGCCATTCATGGTTCACCTTTTATCTTTGAAACAGCTTTTGCCGATTTTTGCAGACGTCTAGCATGGAGGCGGATTGCTCTTAATGGTTTGATCCACAGCAACAATCGCAGCCGGAATGTTCTTCGTCACTGCCTTCGCTCTCACCTTCCATACGGTTGATGTCAAGGCGCCAGACTTCCGGACCCTGCTCGAGATATTCCCAGCCAAACTCGCCAGGGAAATTGGTGGCCAGTTGGTACAGCAGCGGGCGCGGGTCATGATCACTGGTGATCTGCAGCGACTGGCCGGCTGTTAATGCGCCAAGAGCACCAAAAATCTGCGGATGGCGTTCACGTGGCGGAATGACCCTGACATCAATATTGGTAACGGGTTGAGCTTCGGACATAATCTCTTTCCATCGCCGCAAAACAAGGACTGCTCGTGCGTGCGGCAGCCGCTTGAGCAGCCCGGAAGCTACCTATTGTCACAGCGGGCAACGTTGACGCGGCTCAAATAAATCTGAAAATTGTCATGTATGCGCTTTTCCGCAAAGAAGGGCGCATTCTTCACGGGCAGGATGCGGGCACATTTGTAACCGTAAAGGAGTGCCCCCATGCATCAGCCGCTTATCGAGAAATATGGTGAAGCGCGACTGCCGCGTTACACCAGTTATCCGACTGCACCGGCCTTTTCGGCCTCGATAGGGGCCGGAACCTATTCGGACTGGATTACCGAAATTCCACGTGAGGAAAAAGTCTCGCTTTATCTGCATATTCCGTTCTGCCGATCGATGTGTTGGTATTGCGGCTGTCACACCACGATCACCAGCCGCGATCAACCAATCCTTGATTACCTCGACGTCCTTCATGCGGAGATTGATCTGGTACGGGCGCGTACATCTGGTCGCCTGAAGGTTGGCCATGTGCATTTTGGCGGTGGTACACCCACCATCATGCAGCCGGAGGAGTTCCTGCGGTTGATTGCATTGCTTGGCAGAAATTTCGTTTTTGACAAGACAACCGAGATGGCTGTCGAGATCGATCCCAGAACCTTGACGCCCGACATGGCGGTTGCGCTGGGTGAGGGCGGTGTCAGGCGTGCAAGCCTAGGAGTGCAAAGCTTTGACCCTATCGTGCAAAAGGCCATCAACCGCATCCAAAGCGAAGAACAAACGCAGACCGCCGTCACGAGGCTAAGAGCTGCCCGGGTTCCCCGTATCAATTTTGACCTGATCTACGGCTTGCCACATCAAACCGTGGCGTCCTGTATTGCCACTGCCAAGGCTGCGATCAAAATGCGGCCCGACCGATTTTCGGTGTTTGGCTATGCGCATATCCCGAGCTTCAAACAGCATCAGAAACTGATTGATGAAAAGGTCTTGCCAGATGCCATGGCGCGGGCAGAGCAGGCAGATGCTATTGCCGCCACTCTCGAGCGGGCAGGTTATACCCGCATCGGTCTCGATCACTACGCTTTGCCCGGTGACGACATGGTGATTGCACAAAAGTCAGGACGTTTGCATCGCAATTTCCAGGGCTACACGACGGATGCCTGCCAGACTTTGATCGGTCTGGGCGCTTCCGCCATTGGACGCATGCCTGGTGGGTATGTGCAGAACGAAGTGCCACCCGGCATTTATGCGCGGCAGATTTCCAGCGGGCAGCTGGCGACCGTCAAGGGATATCGGTTGACCACCGAAGACCGGATGCGCGCCGATCTGATTGAACGGTTGATGTGCGATTTTCGCGCCGATGTGGCGGGGATTGCTGCGGGTCATGGTTTTGATGCGGCCATGTTGCTGGAGGACAATCGCCAGCTCTCCATGCTGGAAGGTGATGGCGTCGTTGACATCAGAGATGGCATCGTCAGCGTCAAACCGGATCAACGCTTCATTATTCGTGCCGTTGCGGCCTGTTTCGATGCCTATCTGCATTCATCGGGCCGCACACATAGCAAAGCGGCCTGATCCATATCTCGCGAAGGCTTGTAAGATCTTCGGGAGGACATTCTGCAAGGTAATGAAGACTGAAACAAAACAGCCCCGCTATTTGGCGGGGCTGTTATTTTGGTGGTATTTGCTGCGGTTAACCGGCCAAGCTGCGATAGATGGCGGGCAAGGCCGAGGGCAGTTTGGAAATCCTGTTGACGACGGCGTAGCCATTCTTGCCAAAGATCGCCGGAATGTAGGACTGGGCTTGCCTGTCCACCGTCACACCAAACACGTTGACGCCGGAGCGCCTTGCCTCGGTGATGGCCCGGCGGCTATCTTCGATGGCAAACCGGCCTTCATAGTGGTCAACGTCGTTGGGTTTGCCGTCGGTCAGCAGCAACAGCAACTTGCGTCTGTCAGGGCGCTTGCGCAACTCCGCAGCCGCATGGCGAACCGCAGGGCCAATACGGGTGTAATAGCCAGGTTTCAGTGCGGAAATGCGTCGCTCCACCTTGTCGCCCATTGGCTCGTCAAAATCTTTTACCGTTTCCACCCGCACCCATGAGCGACGACGGGAGGTGAATGTCAGAATGGAGTGGCTGTCGCCGCAGGCGGACAGTCCGTTTGCCAACACCAGCAGGGCTTCTTTCTCGACATCCAGGACGCGGCGGTTATCAAACCACGCATCAGTGGATAACGACACATCGACAAGAAGGGTGACTGCAAGATCATGAGCCTGCGGTCTGCTCATCATGTGAATGCGATCACTGCCTTGACCGCCGGCAGCCATGTCGCTTCGCACACGGACTACGGCATCCAAATCAAGATCGTTTCCGTCGATCTGGGCTTTGAGCATTTCATGGCGGGGACGCAGAACCTCGAATTGTCGTTTGACACGGCGGATCAAGCTCTTGGTTTGTTCATCGGCTTCTGGCGGCATTTCCGAACCGGCGGCCGCCGAGGCAAGCACGCGGCAATGGTTGGGTAGATAGGTGCCGCTGCGATAATCCCATTCCGGATAGGTCAGATCTGCCGTCAACGGGGTGCGATCCAGTGCTTCCGGTGGAAGGTCAAGATCGAAACGGAAGCGGGCGGATGGTCTGCCCTTGCGTTCGCCAAGCGTCATCTCGTCGAGCTCATCGGCAGCGCTGGCGTCATTATCGTCACTATCGTCGCCGGGGCGATCGACATTGACCATTTCAGCCATGGCCAGGATCTTTTCGAACCGGTTGAGAATGAACGGGCTGCGTTCGGTCTGGCGATTTTCCGCCTTTTCTCTGATCGCAATCTGCCGGGCGGTGGGTGCACCTTGGGGCTGAGCACCGCTGGCGGGCTGGTCTTCATTGTCGCGCGGTTCGGAGGCTTCGCGCAGCAGTGCCTCGGGCCAAAGGGGAACCGGCAGCATCGGCAGATAACCAGGCGGTGCCTTGTATGGGAACTGGAACGGCGCGACCGGCGCATGGTGTTCGGCACCATTTGCCAGCATCGCCAGAATACGGTTTTCAACCTGCTGCTCGACCTTGGGAAGTGATCTTTTCTGGCGCACGGCAAGGATGGCAGCACACAGGCGACGATAGCGATTTTTCATGCCGGGAAAGGCTTCCATGACATGGTCGGCCAACTTTGATGCCTGATCAAGCCGGGTGAGATCGTTCAGCAGCAAATCATCTGATGGCAACTGGTCGAGCGGGAGGCAAGCCATCGCCGCTGCAAGCCAGACATAGAGGTCACGGTTAAGTCCTTCGTCCGGGAACAGGTCGATGACTGGAGGCAACATCAACGTGGCGTGGTCACGGCCCGGCTGGGCCAACTTTTCCTCACCAAGTCCCATGCGTTGGCGCAAGCGCAAGCGGTGGGTGTACGTGCGGGCACGGGCCGGCGCGATCTGCACCGCCCGTTCACCACCGAAGCCGCGAAAGCACACAGCCAGCACCGTTTGCACATCGTCCAGTTTGACGGCATGTTCAGGAAAACGCAGCGATGTTGCCGTTCCGCCAATCAGGCGATGCCATGCACGGCCAACGGTTTCTTCCAGTTCCAGAAAATCCAGCATCGAACTATCCTTGCCGCATCGGTGCGAAATCCGGTTTCGAATTTCGCAATGACGATACGTAGCTTTAGTGTGTCGGGGGGCTTTTTGCGCCGTTGAAGACGCAAAGTGCCTTAGCGGATCATTGCGTCCGCGATCTCGAACAGAGCCGCCTTGACATCCTGCTCGTCGGTCAGCGGTTCAATCATGGCTGCGCGGACGGCGTCACGATTGCTCATGCCGGCATCGATCAGGCTTGCGCAATAGACGACGAGGCGGGTCGAGACACCTTCTTCAAGGTCATGGCCTTTCAGCGTGCGCAGACGCTGCGCCAGATTGACCAGCGGTTCGATGTCAGATTCATCAAGACCACTTTCCTTCGAAACAACTGCTATTTCCTGGTCCTTCGGCAGGAAGTCGAATTCAATGGCGACAAACCGCTGCCGGGTGCTGGGCTTCAGACTTTTCAGCAGGTTCTGGTAGCCGGGGTTATAGGACACTACCAGCATGAAGCCGGGAGGTGCGTCCAGCACTTCGCCGGTGCGTTCCAGCGGCAGAATACGCCGGTCATCCGTCAGAGGGTGCAGCACGACGGCGACATCCTTGCGGGCCTCAACAATTTCGTCGAGGTAGCAGACGCCGCCTTGACGAACCGCTCTGGTTAGTGGGCCATCCGTCCAGACCGTATCGCCACCTTTCAGCAGATAACGGCCGGTTAGATCGGCGGCAGCCAGATCGTCATGGCATGAGACGGTGGAGAGCGGCAGCCCGAGCTTGGCGGCCATATGGCTGACAAAGCGGGTTTTGCCGCAACCGGTTGGACCTTTCAGAAGCAGCGGCAGTTGCCGGGTCCATGCTCTTTCAAACAGCTGGCACTCATTGCCGGACGGGCTGTAGAAAGGAATTTCCGTGGTGGTCTTTGGTCCGTCCCTGAAGATCGTGTTCATGTTTTTCTCTCCATGAGATTCTGAAAAAGGGAAGCGCCGGCCCTTGGGGTTTAAGGGCCGGCGCGTTTCTCATTCGGCAGGCTGCACTGCACGGGTGACGTCACTCCGTCGTTCCTTGCCGGGCACCAGGACTGCCCAGGTGAACATGAGAGCCGAAATGAGAACTCCAGCGCCCGTCGCCAGGCGTATCCAGTAGAACAGCGACAGCTGTTCCTGCACGTCCATGTAATTGTCGCCGAGCACGCGCTGCAGGTGCACCTGGACAACACCAGCAAAGGTCAGGGCAAAGGTCATCAGGAACATGGCGGTGCACATGATCCAGCAGCTGGCCATTGACAGCATCTGGTTATACGGTGCGCGCTTGCGCATTTCCGGCATGGCATAGGCCATCATGGCGAGGTTCAGCATCACATAGGCACCAAAGAAGGCGAGGTGACCGTGCGCGGCGGTGATCTGCGTGCCGTGGGTGTAGTAGTTGACCCATGACAGCGTGTTGAGGAAACCCCAGACGCCAGCCCCGAAAAATGCCATGACCGAGCAACCGATCGACCACAACAGGGCGGCGCGGTTGTCGTGCTTGCGTCCGGCCTTCCAGGTCATCACGAAAGTAAAGATAACCATGGTGAAGAACGGTGCGACTTCCAGCGTCGAGAACAGTGAACCGATCCACTGCCAGTATCCGGGAGCGCCGATCCAGTAGAAGTGGTGGCCGGTGCCGAGAATGCCTGAGAACAGTGCCAGGCCGACGATGACATAGAGCCACTTCTCAACCACTTCACGGTCAATGCCGTTAAGCTTGATCATCAGGAAGGCCAGGATCGAGGCCATGATCAGTTCCCACACACCTTCGACCCAGAGATGGATGACGTACCACCAGTACATCTTGTCGAGTGCCAGGTTGACGGGGTTGTAGAAGGCAAACAGGAAGAAGATCGCCAAACCCCAAAGGCCAAATAGCAGGATGTTGATGACGGTGGTCTTGCGGCCTTTCAAAGCTGTCATGGTGATGTTGAACAGGAACATCAGCACGACGATGACAATGCCGACCTTGATGGCAAAGGGCTGTTCCAGGAACTCGCGCCCTTCATGGATGCGGAACAGGTAACCGACCACGGCAACAGCGGCGGCGACGAGGAACAGCCAGAACTGGATGATCGCCAGTTTCGGGCTGTAAAGCTCGGTTTCCGTCTCTTCCGGCAGCAGGTAATAAGTCGATCCCATGAAACCCATCAACAGCCAGACAACAAGGGCGTTGGTGTGGATCATGCGGACGATGTTAAAGGGTAAAAGCTCGGACAGCGTGTTGGGCAGCACGTAGATTGTCGCTGCAAACACACCGAATATGACCTGCGCAATGAACAGGCCAATGGCGCCATAGAAGTAAAGCATGGCGACTTTTTGCGTCTGGTATTTCATGTCTTCTCTCCTTGCCTCACATCTCACCCGGCATCATTCGGTGGCCAGTTCTGGGTCTTGATGCGACTTGCCCACTCAAGGAAGTCGACAAGGTCATCAAGTTCCTGATCGGTCAGGTTGAATTGGGGCATCTGACGTCTGCCTTCGATGCCGGTCGGCTGTGCGGCCATCCATCCCTTGATGGAATCGCGTGCGGACTCCTTGTCCTCAACGCCGCCGTAACGCTTCCAGACATTGCCAAGCTCTGGTGCGAAATAGGCACCTTCGCCGAGCAGAGTGTGACAGTTGATGCAGGAGTTTTTCTCCCAGACATGTTTGCCGCGGGCGACACTTGCCGTCAGCGTGCTTTCATCCGTAGAAACGGTGCGCATGTAATAATGGCTGTGGGCGGTAAGCCCGACGAAAATCGCAAAGAAGAATATGGAGCCGCCATAAAAGACGTTGCGCGCTCCTGTCTTGGTCAGGCGTTCTGCCATGCCATGGTCCTTTCCATTCCGGGGAACCGCCAGCGCGGACCGGCTTGATCGAACCCTTTTCCGGGGTGTTTGGCTGTTGGGCGGCGCACTGCGGTAGGGCTGGGACCTTTCTAGAGGCTGGGGCAGAACCGTCTTTGCCATTTGGCAAACAACAGGCACGCTATCGGCCCAGGTTGCGTTCAAAGATGGTAGACGCCCTGCAGAACAGCGCGCAGCAGTGCTGCTCCAGCAAAAAGTACAGGCCATGCCAGCAGGGCATTACGCAAAAGACCCGGCTCGCCGCCAAGGCCCAGAAACTCATCGATAATGCGTCGGGATTTTAACAGCGCAAACAGCAGAACCAGGCACGCCGCAGCAAGTGCAGGCATGTAACCGGCCTGTCTTGCCGTCACCACGGCCATGCCGGCCAGCACCAGAATGCTAAGAATGACAAAGGTTTTGCGCAGTTGTGAAGATGTACGATCAAGCATGGGTCTACACCAGATAGATAACGGGGAAAATGACGATCCAGACAAGATCGATGATGTGCCAGATAGTCGTGACGAGCGTGACGTTTTCATCTTTCGGTTTCACGGCAACGATCAGCAGCAGCCCTGCAACAAAGATGACGTGGAAAAGATGAAAGCCGGTGAGCATGAAATACAGCTCGTAAAAAGCGCCGTAGGCCGCATCTGATGCAAAGGCGATTTCGGTGCTGTATTCGTAGAGCTTCAATGCGGTGAAGACGAAACCCAGCAGGGCCGCCAAAATCAGCGCCCGCCTTCTTAGTTGCACCGAGCTATTGCGACGGGCGGCAATCGCCGCCTGCCAACCGCTACCCAACAGTACCAGTGTATTGAAGCCGGCAATTTGCGGCTGCAAATGGCCCCTTGCTGCGATAAATCCTTCTTCGTTCGGAGCAAAGGCGATCAGAAATGCCGCCAGCAATGCCCCGAACACAATCAACTCACTCCATACCAGAATCCACATCAGCAGATTGCCGTTTTCCTCGTCTTTTGCCGCCATGACCTCATCCATATTTGCCGAATAGCAAATCAGGCATAGGCGGGTGCACCATGTGCTTCTTTGCTGCCGATCAAAGAACGCCGTCAGTAAACGCTTATGGTCATGACAAAGCGCAATTACCATTTGATGGAGCAGAAGCATGAACGACGCTCAGGTCGGACTCATTGTCACAACGCCTATTATTATCGGCTTTTCTATCCTTCTTTACCGAATGGGGGTGTTACAGGGACCGGGCACCATTTCGGCCGTGCTGGCCTCTGCTGCCATAGCAACCGTGCTGTTTCTGGGGCAGTAAGAGAACAAGCGAGGATCCTGCCGTGATAGAACTTTTAGCCGCACTGGCATTGTTCGTTGCCCTGCATTCTATCCCTGCCGTGCCATCGGTGCGCGGCAAGCTGGTTGCGGCCATGGGCAGGCCCGCATATTTCGGTGTCTATTCTCTGGTGTCGCTGGCCGCCCTTGGCTGGGTTTTCCATGCGGCCCTGATGGTGGACTATATTCCTCTGTGGGACACCGCGCCCTGGCAAGCGCATGTGACATTTCTTGCTGCGCCACTTGGGGTGTTTTTTGTTCTTGCCGGCCTGTGCAGCGTCAACCCGCTGTCCATCTCGGTGCGGCAGGGAGAGAAGGCCGGGGCGATCGTCACCATTACCCGGCATCCGGTTTTATGGGGTTTTCTGTTCTGGTCAGCAGGGCATCTCGTTCCCAATGGTGACCTGCGGTCGCTGATCCTGTTTGGCGGTTTTGCCCTGTTTTCGCTCGGCGGAATTCCGATGATTGAAAAACGCGCCCGCAAGCGATTGGGATCTGGCTGGGGTGAGGCGACAGCCCGTACCTCATCCATTCCCTTTGCCGCCGTGCTATCCGGCAAGGTGCGGCCAGCCTTTGATGCACCATTGCTGGTTGCTGCCGCTTTGACGGGACTTATCACTTGGTGGTTGCTGGCTGGCGGTCACGCCGCACTCTTCGGTGCCGACCCGATGCTTTACATGTAATCGCAAGACGTCAGGAGGCCGCAATCACATGCGGCTCCCATGCTTTTGCCTGTGGCGACGCCGATAGGCCAAGCTGGTCGATTGCGCGGGCGGCAAGTTGATCGACAATATCAGCCACACTTTCCGGAAGATGGTAAAATGCAGGCACGGGCGGCATGATCATAGCGCCCATTTCGGTGGCCGCACACATGTTGCGCAAATGGCCTAGGTGCAGCGGTGTTTCCCGTGCCATCAAAATCAGTTTGCGGCGCTCTTTCAAATGCACATCTGCTGTCCTGACAATCAAATTGTCGGAAAAGCCATGGGCGATTGCCGCCAGTGTCCGCATGGAGCAGGGGGCAACAATCATGCCTGCCGTGTGGAAGGAACCGCTGGCGATAGCAGCGCCAATATCGGTGACCGGATGGTTGAAATGCGCCAACGCCGAAATTCGCTCTACGGCGGCCGCACCGACTTCATGCAGCAAGGTCTGGCGGGCAGAGGGCGAGATGACCAGATGGGTTTCTACGTCCCGCATGTCTGCAAGACGCTCAATGATGCGCACGGCAATGGCGGCGCCGGATGCACCGGTAATGCCAACAACGAGCCGGGATATGGTCATGGTTTTTCTCCCAATCCGAGCTCACTCCACATGACGTCGACTTTGGCAATCACATCTGGCGTCATCGACAGCACGCGGCCCCATTCCCGCTCTGTTTCACCGGGCAGTTTGCGGGTGGCATCCAGTCCCATCTTGCCGCCAAGACCGGCCTTGGGAGAGGCGAAATCGAGATAATCAATCGGTGTGTTGTCGATGATCGTCACATCGCGTGAGGCGTCAAAACGCGTGGAAAGTGCCCAGATGACATCCTCCCATTTGCGAACATTGATATCCGGGTCCACAGCGACGATCAGTTTGACGTAATTGAACTGCGGCAGCATGGACCATAGGCCCATCATGATGCGCTTGGCCTGACCGGGATATCGTTTGTCTATGGAAACGACCATGACGCGGTAGGAACAGGCTTCCGGCGGCATCCACAGATCTACGATCTCGGCAAACTGTCGTTTGACCAGTGGCAGGAAGATTTCCAGCATCGCCTCACCCAGAACCGAGGGTTCATCCGGCGGCCGGCCGGTATAGGTGGAGAGGTAGACCGGTTTTTGCCGCATGGTGATGGCCGACAGGGTCATGACGTGGAACGGCTCAACCGAATTGTAATAACCGGTGTGGTCGCCATAGGGACCTTCTGCTGCCGTCTCATTCGCCGAGACGGTTCCCTCCAGAATGATTTCCGCATTGGCGGGGACCGGCATCGGTACCGTCACTGCCTGCGCGATGCGGCTTCGCATGCCGCGCAGCAGGCCAGAAAAACCAAGCTCGCTCATATGTTCCGGCAGTGGCATGACGGCCGCCAGAATAAGGGCGGGATCGGCGCCGATCGCAACGGTAACCGGCATATCCTCTCCGCGATTTTGCCACATGCGGTGATGTCGTGCACCACCACGATGGGCAAGCCAGCGCATGATCAGCCTGTTGGGTCCGAGCACCTGCATGCGGTAAATCCCCACATTGATATCGCTTGGATCCTCCGGTGATCTTGTTATGACAAGCGGCCAGGTTATCAGTGGCGCAGGTTCTCCCGGCCAGCACCATTGCACGGGTAATTTTCCGAGGTCGACCTCATCACCCTGCAGAACAATGTCCTGCACCGGTGCGCGCGATACCTGTTTCAGGCGCATGGAAAACGCCGCCTGCAACATCGGCAATTTGTTCCATGCATCCTTGATGGAGTGTGGAGGGCGTGGCTCGCGCAGTTCGGCAAACCGCTCCGCCAGGGCTTTCAGGCCGCCGGTCTCAACCCCCAGGCCCCATTCTATCCGTTGCTGCGTACCGAACAGATTGGCCAGAAGCGGTATGTCATGCACCTTGCCGTCTGCGGCCACCGGCTTTTCAAACAGCAGGGCAGGCCCACCGTTTTGCAACACCCGGCGGTGAATTTCTGTCACCTCGTGCACCAGCGACACGGGCTGTTCAATGCGCTTCAACTCACCACGTTGTTCTAGCATGGCAAGGAAGTCGCGCAGATCACCGGCGCGGGTCGGCGTGGTTTTTTTATCCATCATGGGTTCTGTCTGGCGGCTGCAAATCATTCTGTCTTTGCGCTCGGTCAAACGGATTTGCGTCCGGTGCGGTTAGTTTGCCGCACACTGGTCCATAGAGTTAGAGACGCCCATGATGACTTTCCCCGCCACTCTTGCGAAACCGATGCGTTACCTGCCGCTGCCGATTGTGCAGCGCATGACCGCGCTGATGCTGACGCAAATCATGAAGCAACATGCCGATCTGTTTGGCCGCCTCGCGGAACATCGCAACAAACATTATGCGTTTCTGCCAAACGATCTGCCATTTGCTTTTGTGGTTCATCCGGCACGTTCGTCAATCATCGTCAGCCGTAAAAGCCGTTCCTTGAAAGCGGACGCTTCGGTCACGGGACCGCTGTTCATGCTGCTTGCTCTGATGGAGGGACGGCAAGACGCGGACGCACTGTTCTTCTCGCGTGATCTGACGGTCACCGGAGACATGGAGGCCATGCTGGCGCTCAGAAACGCGCTGGATGACAGCGGTGTAGATCTGCCAAACGATCTGGGCAGCATTGCCGGGCCGCTTGGTCCATGGGTGACCAAGGCTGCAAGCAACCTGCGTGGGCGCATCCTGTCTGAAGGCGGGGGTGCGGCATGGAACTGATCTGTCCTGCAGGAACACCCGCCGCCTTTCGTGAGGCCGTCGATGCGGGGGCTGATGCCGTGTATTGCGGTTTCCGTGACGAGACCAATGCCCGCAATTTTCCGGGTCTGAATTTTTCGCGTGAAGAACTGGCGGACGCGATTGTCTATGCCCGCAAACATGGCACACAGACCTTCGTGGCGCTCAACACCTTCATGCGAGCAGGCAGCGAGGAGATCTGGTACCGCGCCGCGGCCGATGCCGTAAGGGCCGGCGCCGATGCGCTAATTCTTGCCGATTTCGGTTTGATGGCCCACGTGGCGGAAACCTTCCCCGAGCAACGTATCCATGTGTCGGTACAAGCCTCCGCTTCCAATGCGGATGCCGTGAACTTCCTCGTCGATGCATTTGGGGCAAAACGAGTTGTGCTGCCACGAACCTTGACCATTCCGGATATTGCCCGTTTGGCACGGCAGATCCGCTGCGAAATTGAGATCTTTGTATTTGGCGGTCTGTGCGTCATGGCGGAAGGACGCTGTTCGCTCTCGTCCTATGCCACGGGAAAGTCACCGAACATGAATGGCGTTTGTTCTCCGGCCAGCCACGTGCGTTACCGGCAGGACGGCAAGGACCTGGTGTCGGAGCTTGGCGACTACACCATCAACCGTTTTCCGGATGGTGAGGCGGCGGGTTACCCGACCCTGTGCAAGGGCCGTTTCGATGTGGCCGATGACAAGGGGTATGCCTTTGAAGACCCGGTCTCACTTGATGTAATGGATCAGATTGACGCCCTGCGCGATGCCGGCGTGAGCGCGCTGAAAATCGAAGGCAGACAACGCGGCAAAGCCTATGTGGCCGAGGTTGTGTCCACCCTTCGCAAGGCACTGGATGCCAGCGCCGATGAACGCGGCAAACTTCTGTCGCGGCTCAGGCTTTTGAGTGAAGGCCAGCGCACCACGTCAGGCGCATACGAAAAACGCTGGAGATAATGGCATGTCACAAATACCAACGATGACGCTTGGGCCCGTTCTCTATTTGTGGGAAGGGGAAAAGTGGCGTGATTTTTATTTTCGCATCGCTGATGAGGCACCGGTTACCCAGGTCTTTCTGGGTGAAACCGTGTGTTCCAAACGGTTCCACTTTACCGAACCGCATCTGGCCGAGGTTATCGAACGGCTGGAAAATGCCGGCAAACAGATTGTGCTGTCGACCCTTGCCTTGGTGACGCTGGAGCGCGAAAGCCGCCATGTTCGTGGTCTGATTGCCGACAGCCCTTACCCTGTGGAAGCAAACGACCTTTCGGCCTTGGGCATGTTGCGCGGCACGCCGCATGTCATTGGTCCAATGGTCAATGTGTATAATGCTGCAACGGCGCGGCTGCTGGCCTCGCGTGGCGCCACCGCGATCTGTCTGCCGCCGGAGTTGCCGGTGGAATCGGTCAATCGCATTGTTGCTGACACGCCTGATGTTGAGTTTGAGGTATTTGCATTCGGCCGCATGCCGCTGGCCATTTCGGCGCGCTGTGCCCATGCCCGCTCCAAGGGCAACATCAAGGATAATTGCCAGTTCGTCTGCAAGGATGATCCGGATGGTCTGGCGGTCAAGACGCTTGATCAGCAGTCGTTTCTGGCGCTGAACGGTGTGCAGACGGTGTCACATACTTGCCAGTCGTTGCTGGGGGAATTGCATGATTTGGCGCAGGCGGGTGTTTCCCGTTTCCGTCTCTCGCCGCAGGACTGTGACATGGTGGCGGTTGCCAGGATTTATGATGATGTGCTGACTGGCCGGTGCGATGCCGATGATGGCATCGCGCAGATGCAGCGCATCTATCCCGGCGTGCCGCTTTCCAACGGCTTCCATCACGGACGTGAGGGCGCTGCATGGGTTGCCCGCGCTCGCAACACGGCGCATGGAGCAAACCTCTGATGATCAATACGCAAAACCCGGTTGAAAAAATGCAGCCGAGAACTCTAAGCGTGAGCGACATTCCCGACGCCATTCATCTGGTGCGCAGTGTGATCATGAAAAGTGCACTGGACTGTGAGTGTCGCGACAAGGTGGATGCGGCCCTGCAGCAGCTCGAGGCGTTTGAACAGCAGCGCAATCAGGCGAAACTATTGGCGATGGCGCGTGAGGAGCGCCGCAAGATCGGTATCCTCCTGGATATGCTGGGGGATTTTGCCGAGGATGACGAGATGGACAGCGGCATTATCGAAGCGGCCAGCCTGCTGTTTGCAGACATTGCTGCTGCCGCGCAGGAGGGCTCCCGAATTCTCAAGGAAATAACCTCTCCAGAAACATGCATTTGATTGTCATGTTTTCTCTGTTCTTTGTTCCAGAGCAAAGAGCGGGTACTTGCAAAATGTCATCTCCGGGACAGTAAAGTCTATCAAGGGATGAATGGCGTATGCGCTTGTTGGGGACTGGGTTATTTACGGTAACGGCATTGCTCGCCGCCGGGGTTTCGAGTGTTGCGTTGGCACAATCGGCGGCGCCAGGCTCTACGACAGTTTTGGACACCATAACGGTTGAAGGCAAAACATTGTCGGGCGTGGAGCAGGCGCGCAGACGTCTAAAGGCCATTCCGGGCGGGGTGTCCGCCATTCAGCCGCAGGCGGATGCCGGTCCAGCCGTGCCGACTTTGGCTCAAGCGCTGTCTTCCGCTCCCGGCGTTGTTGTTCAACGATTCTTCGGCGGCAATGACCAGCCGCGTATCCAGATCCGTGGCTCCGGTTTGCAGCAAAACCCGGTTGAACGCGGAATTCTGGTGCTGAAAGATGGCCTGCCAATCAACCGCGCCGATGGCTCTTATATTGTCGGCTTGGCCAATCCGGCGCAGGCCAGTCTTATTGAAGTCTACCGTGG
This sequence comes from Agrobacterium sp. 5Ca50, assembly GCF_055381905.1. NCBI lineage: Bacteria > Pseudomonadati > Pseudomonadota > Alphaproteobacteria > Hyphomicrobiales > Rhizobiaceae > Agrobacterium > Agrobacterium sp. 5Ca50. The sequence continues at coordinate 2,874,360 of NZ_AP026438.1, read as the reverse complement.
TTACACAGCAAATCGCCTGGGTGCGAGTGTGCTGGGTGGGGCGATCAATTTCGCTTCGCCGGTCGAAAAGGGCACGACGATCTCCGCGGGCGGTGGCAGCTTTGGGCAGGCCGATGTTTCCGCAAGAACCGGTTTTGACGGCGAACGTTTCGGAGCCGGATTTTATGTCGATGTCAGCCGCCGTGACGGTTTCCGCGATTACAACGACTCCCGTCGGGTTAATGTCGGCGGCGTGGTGGAAGCCGAGCTTTCCGACATCGTGAAAACCCGTATCTTTGCCAACTATACAGATCTTGGTTTTGACGTGGCTGGACCGCTGAACAAGACCGCGATGGAGGCCAATCCGCAACAGGTTTCACCAGGTCCACCCACCAGTCAGGGACCCAATGTCATCCGCGACAAACCGCGTCGTGAAGCCAGCCAGTTCCTGATCGGCTCTCGTACATCAATCGAGCTGGAAGACCATCTGTTCGATATTGGTCTCGGTTACACCTACACCAAGGACATGTTCCGCTTTCCGGTTTCGAGTGGCGTAAGACGCACCGAAGGTGGCGATGTGACCGGCCTGTTGCGTTACGCCTATCAGCCGGATGCTTCTGCCCTGTTGCCGCTGTTTGAAACATCCGTGCAGTACACGGTCGGCTCGTCGGACCGCACCTACAATATCAATCGTGTCGGTGGTGATGGCCCGGCTTTCTCCATCAATGATCTTGATGCTTCGACGTTATCGTTGAATGCAGGACTGAACATTCCACTGTCCGATACGGTGACGCTGTCGCCTTCCTTGTCCTACACCTATGCAGCGCGTGACAGTGAAGATCTTTGGACGGCAGCGACCCGGCCACGTCTGGCCTATGGTGCTGGTGGTGGCGTCCTGTCGAGTGTAGCAGCTGTCGATACCAGCTATGAGCGCAGCTACAGCGGCTGGTCACCGGCCATTGCTGCCAGCTGGCGGCCAGATGAAAACAACATGCTGTTTGCCGCGTTGAGCCGCAGCTTTGAACCACCGACCCATGATGATCTTCTCGGCACCACCGGCGGCACACCAAACGCCTCGCCGACAGGCTTTTCGATACCTGATCTCGACGCGCAAACTGCAACAACGGTGGAGATGGGCTGGCGCGGTGAACGTGACCTGTGGACCTTCGATGCCACAGCCTATTATTCCTGGGTCGACAATGAGCTGTTGAGCCTGCGCGATAGCAGCGGTTCCCTACTGGCAGCCTTCAATGCCGACAACACGACCCATGCCGGTCTTGAACTTGGTGTGTCCGGCGAAATCATCGACGGGTTGACGGCGCGCGTGGGCTATGTGCTGCAGGACTTTCGGTTCCATGATGATCCGGTGCGTGGCAACAACCGACTGGCCGGCGCACCGCGCCATGTCGTCAATCTGGCCCTTCAATATGCGCTGACTGAGCAGTGGGACATTGGTGCAGCCTTGCAGTGGGTGCCCTCCAAAACCCCGGTCGATAACATGAATACGGTGTTTGCCGAACCTTACTCCGTTGTCGATGTGAAGAGCGAATATCGCATCAACGACACGCTGTCGGTCTATGGCTCAGTCACGAACGTCTTCGACAAGACCTATGCCTCCTCCACGCTCATTCTTGATCAGGCAAGCGCCGGTCAGGCGGTTTACCTGCCGGGTGATGGACGTGAGTTTTATGCCGGCATCAAGGCACGTTTCTAACGAAAGGACTGGATCATGACTTTGCTTACACGCCGCCAAAGCCTTTCGGCACTGTCAGCCTTTACGGTCGCCGGTCTCGCCGCACCTTCGTTGCTGAGGGCTGAGGCACCGCTGACCTTTTATGGCCCGCCGGCGGCACCATCGGCCGTGCTTGCCCATGCGGTTAAGGGTGGCTTCCTGAACGAGGCTGCGCCAGGTGCGATCTTCAAGGCGTGGAAAACACCGGATGAAATGCGGGCGGCCGTTGCTTCCGGTTCAATGGGGGCGGTCGTCATGCCAAGTTACGGCGCGGCCAATCTTCACAATCGTGGGCTGGGCATCGGCTTCCTGAACGTTCTGACCTCCGGGCTTCTCTACATCGTGTCGAAAGACGAAACGCTGACGACACTGGAAAGCCTGAAAGGCAAGACAGTTGCCCTGCCATTCAAGAACGACATGCCCGACTTTGTGCTGGCCCGACTGATCGCAGAACAGGGCATCAAGCCAGGGGAAATCGCGCTTGAATATGCCGCTTCCCCACCGGAGGCCGTGCAGTTGTTGTTGACGGGCAGGGTTGATGCCGCGCTGCTCAGCGAACCCGCGGCAACCGCCGTGTTGATCAAGGCCAAATCCTTCTTCATGACCGTGCATCGCACCATCGATGTTCAGAAGGAATGGGCCAGGGTGTCCGGCAAAGCTGAAATTCCACAGGCTGGTTTGGCGCTGACATCGGAGTTTCAGCAGAAGCTCTGCAAGGCTGGCATCGCTGCATTGCAGACGGGTATCGAGACAGCGTTGGCAAGTGCCATTGCCAATCCGCAGACCGCCTCAGAGGCCGCTGCCGATGCGCTGGGCTTCCCGGCTGACATTATCGCTGCTTCCTTCCCGACCAGCCACCTGTCGGCTTTGAAAGCCAGTGCGGCGCGGGCTGATCTTGAATCCTTCTATGATGAGCTTGCCAAGGCCAACCCCGCCATTATCGGCGGTAAAAAGCCGGATGACAGCTTCTATCTGGTGTGAATGACATGAACCGTGTTCTCGCAGGTTTCGGCTGGACTGGACGCTATCTCTGGGCGGGGTGGGCCGGACTTTCGGGAATATTCTGTTTTCTCGCTGCCTGGCAGGCCGGGCATGAAATCTACGGCTCGTTCATTCTGCCGTCGCCGGGAGAGACGTTTTCCGCGATTGCGCAACTGGCAGCTCGGCCAGATTTCTTCGACATTCTGTCGCAAAGCGCGGTGCGTGCGCTTGCCGGTTTTGTGATCGCGGCTGGCATCGGCACGACAGCTGGACTGCTGGCAGGTTATTCCTTTGCGGCCATGCGATTGATGAAGCCGGTGGTGACGGTGATGCTGGGCGTGCCGCCGATCGGCTGGATCGTGCTTGCGCTGATCTGGTTTGGGTCATCCGGCGGCACGGCTGTCATGACCGTGGTAATTGCCTCCGCTCCGGTGTCCTTTGCCGGTGCACTGGAAGGGGTAGCCAAACGTGACCGGCAGTTTGAGGTCATGGCGCAGGCTTTTGGGGCGTCGTGGTTTTATCGCCTGCGCACGGTCACGCTTCCCCATGTGTTGTCCTACCTGTTTCCCGCTTGGACCACGACGGCCGGCAGCGCATGGAAGGTCACCGTCATGGCAGAGCTTCTTTCCAATTCGGGTGGTATTGGCGGTGAACTGGCAACGGCGCGGGCCCTGTTCGACATTCCGCAGGTAACGGCGTGGCTGGCGATCACCGTAACGCTGGCACTGCTGACCGATTACGGATTGCTGCATCTGCTGCGCGAAGCGTTGGAGCGGTGGCGGGCCGCCGGGCTGCCATGGGGTGTGAAACGATGAATGACACTGTTGCCCTGCATTTTGAGCGTGTCGGTCACGCCTTTCTCGGACGGACCCTGTTTGAAGATTTCGATCTGGATGTCACCAAGGGTGAAACCGTTGCTCTGCTCGGTCCTTCCGGTAGCGGTAAGACGACCATCCTGCAAATTGCCGCTGGCATTATCGAACCGGTGAAGGGCCGTCTGCAGAGAGGCTATCACCGGCAGGGGTTGGTGTTTCAGGAACCGCGGCTTTTGCCGTGGATGACATTGATCGACAATATTGCCTATGGTCTTGCGGCCGAGGGCATGTCGAAACGCGAACGCCGGCAGATTGCCAGTGCCTTTGCGCTGGAAGTCGGGTTGGAAGAAACCGATTTTACAAAATACCCGGTTGAGCTTTCCGGCGGCATGCGTCAACGCGCCGGAGTGGCACGGGCGCTTTCCGTAGATCCGGATATGCTGTTTCTCGATGAGCCGTTCAGTGCCGTGGATGTCGGCTTGCGACGCCATTTGCAGGATTTGTTGATTGCGGCAGCGACCAGACGCGGTTTCGCCACCCTGCTGGTGACGCATGATCTTTATGAGGCGCTGCGGGTCGCGAACCGGCTGATTGTGCTTTCCGGGTTTGATGGTCGGGTGCTTGCCAATTATCTGCCTGACGGGCAGCCGGGGCAGCGTCAGGAACGGATGATCTTTGAAGAGGCAGACCGACTGTCGCGTGATCCGGCATTCGGTGAGTTGTTTTCGGCACGGGAGCGGCGCCGATGAAACGGCATCCGATCCTGTCCGAAGCGTTGCGGTTGTTCTTTCCGCTTGCAGCCCTGCATGGCGCCCTCTGGCCCTTCTTATGGGTGCTGGTGGGCGGTTATGACCTGCCATTTGCTCACGATATAACCCCGTCGCAATGGCATGCGCATGAGATGATTTTTGGCACCTATGGCGTGGCCTTGGCCGGATTTCTGGTGGCCGCCGTGCCAGAATGGACCGATACCAAAACCAGCACCGGCAATACGCTGCTCTGTCTTGCCGCACTTTGGTTGCCCGCCCGGATTATCGGTGCTTTGGGAGCTGATGCTTTAAGCCTGCTCGCAGGTGTGTTTGATCTTGCATTTCTGGTTGGCATCGCCGCTATCATTGGCAGGGCGATGCTGGAGAGGCGCACGACAAAACATCTGGCATTTCTGGCTTGGCTGCTTTTGTTTGCCGGGGCTGAGGCCGGTGTTCGTTATGCCTGGCAGGTTGGCGATGTTGAACTGGCATCTCGTATGCTGGAAGCCGCCCTTTGCATTTTCATCGTGTTGTTTTCCTTGTCGGCCTCGCGCATCAATGTCGTCGTCATCAATCTAGCGCTTGATCCCACGGGCGAAACCTCGCCTTACCGGCCGCATCCCGGACGCAGACACATGGCGGGTGCCATGGTCACGCTCTATCTGGTGGCAAAACTCGCCTTCCCAGACAGTGACGTGTCCGCATGGCTTGCTCTTGCTGCCGGCGCTGCATTTTTCGACCGGCTGGCTGAATGGTTTGTCGGCCGCGCTGCGTTCAAAACCGAGGTTCTACTGCTGGCTTTTGGCAATGCGTTTGCGGGCATCGGTTTTCTGGCGATTGGGGCAACCCGTCTTGGTTTTAACCTATCGCCCGCTGCCGGTCTGCACATGTTGTCGCTGGGCGCTCTCGGCTGCGCTGTCATGGCGGTGTTTATCATCGCCGGCCTTCGTCATACGGGGCGCAACCTCGACCGTTTGCCATGGCAGGCGCATGTTTCTGCTGGTCTGATGATCCTTGCCGCACTGGTTCGGGTGCTTCCCGAGTTTGATGCACTATCCGCCATAGCGCCCTATCATCATGGTCTGAGTGCTGCCTTGTGGGCGCTGAGTTTTGGCGTGTGGTTGCATGGCTTCATGCCATTCATGCTGCGACCGGGTGTCGATGAGCAGGGGGCTTGCGGCTGATCTGAGTGTGTTACACCTCTGTGTTCTCCCCTGAATTCACTGCCCGTTGTGTAGGCATGGCAAATTGATGCTGCCGATTTTTGTGCCTTGAACCTAAAATCAATCCCAAGCGTGGACCTGTGTGTGGGCATTTTTCCCTGCAATTACAATCCCGTTTTTATCTGGCACGCTTGTTGCTTCGTTTTGAAGGCGTCCAACGGCGGGCGCTTATAGCAAAGCTGCTGATCTGAAACTGACGTTCCTCAAGGAGCGGCAATTTTCGATCTGCAGCTTTTTTTGTTTTTGGGATTTTCAAAAGACCGGAAGGTCTTGTTCGAACCGGGTGATGTGTATGCAGGTTTTGCCATGACAGATACCAGAACGGTCAAAGGTTCCTGTCCCTATTGTGGTGTCGGCTGCGGTATCGTGATGGAGGTCAGGGACAATCGCGTGGTCAAGGTTTCCGGCGATAAGACCCACCCGGCAAATTTTGGCCGGCTTTGCACGAAGGGCAATAGCTGTGCGCAGGTTATCGCGGATCCAGGCCGGATGGATAAGGCTCATATGCGCCATGGACGCGACCAGGACCAGGTTCCGGTTGCCGTTGAAAGGGCGATCAAGGAAACTGCACAGAGGCTGAAGGCGATTATTGAACGGCACGGGCCGGATGCGCTTTCACTCTACGTGTCCGGGCAGATGTCGCTGGAGGCGCAATATCTTTCCAACAAGCTGGCCAAGGGATTTATCCGCACCAAACATATCGAATCCAACTCGCGCCTTTGCATGGCAAGTGCTGGCAGTGGCTACAAACTGTCACTTGGCTCTGATGGACCGCCCGGTTCTTACGAGGATTTCGACAAGGCCGACCTGTTTTTTGTGATCGGCGCCAATATGGCTGATTGTCATCCGATCCTGTTCTTGCGGATGATGGACCGCGTCAAACAGGGTGCCCGTCTTGTCGTGGTTGATCCGCGCCGTAATGGCACGGCGGATAAGGCGAACCTGTTTCTGCAAATCCGGCCGGGAACTGATCTGGCGCTGCTCAACGGTCTTCTGCATCTGATTGTCAAAAACGGCCATACAGACAGCGGCTTTATCGCCGAGTTCACTGAAGGCTGGCAGCAAATGCCTGCTTTTCTGGCCGATTACACGCCTGAAAAAGTCTCTGACATTACCGGGCTTGCAGTCACAGATATTCTGCAGGCTGCTGACATGATGGGTGCGGCGCGGGAGTTGATGAGCTGCTGGACCATGGGGCTGAATCAAAGCACGCATGGCACCTGGAACACCAATGCGATCTGCAATCTGCACCTCGCCATGGGCAAGATCTGTCGGCCCGGGAGCGGACCTTTCTCGCTGACCGGCCAGCCCAATGCCATGGGTGGGCGTGAAATGGGCTACATGGGTCCGGGTTTGCCGGGCCAGCGTTCCGCACTTGTTGAAGCAGACCGAACCTTCGTCGAAGATCTATGGAACATTCCGCATGGCAGCTTGCGGGCGGAAGCGGGTGGTGGGACGGTTTCGATGTTTCAGGAGATGGCGGACGGGCTGATCAAGGCCTGCTGGATCATCTGCACCAACCCGGTTGCCAGCGTTGCTAACCGCGACAATGTCCTGAAGGGTTTGAAGGCAGCCGAGCTTGTGGTGGTGCAAGACGCGTTTCTCGACACGGAAACCAATATCTACGCCGATATTCTCCTGCCCGGCGCGTTATGGGCCGAAGGCGACAGCGTCTTGATCAATTCGGAGCGCAACATCACGCTGACACCAAAAGCGGTTGAGCCACCGGGCGATGCGATGCCCGACTGGTTGCTGATTACCCGTGTTGCGCAAGAAATGGGATATGCCGAGGCATTCGGCTACACCTCTTCAGCGGAGGTTTTTGAAGAGATCAAACAGGCCTGGAACCCGAAAACCGGATACGATATTCGTGGGGCAAGCCATGAACGGTTAAGCCGTAGCCCATTGCAGTGGCCGGTGGCATCGACAGAAAGCCCGTCCCGTAACCCGATCCGCTACCTTTGTGACGGCCAGAGCCAACCCCTCAATATGGACGAGTCTGGAGCTCCACGGCTGGTGTTTGCCACGGCCAGCGGTAAGGCTGCTTTTTTCCCACGGCCGCATATGGATCCTGCTGAAATGCCGGGGGCGGAGCGACCCTTTGTCCTGAATACCGGCCGCTTGCAGCACCAGTGGCACACGATGACCAAGACCGGCAAGATCGCTACGCTGAACAAGCTCAACCCCGGTCCGTTTGTCGAGATCCATCCTGAGGATGCTGCCGAATTTGGCATTGAAGACAAGGACAGGGTGGAAATCAGAAGCGCACGCGGACGGGCTATTCTACCGGCTGTGGTCACCGACCGCGTTTTGCCCGGCACTTGTTTCGCGCCATTTCACTGGAACGATGTGTTTGGCGATGATCTCGCCATCAATGCCGTGACCAGTGATGCGGTTGATCCTATCTCCCTTCAACCCGAATTCAAATTTACTGCCGTTTCAATTCGCCTCAGCGAAAAAGCCAACAAGCCCGCATCCGCAAAGGAGACCTTCCCCGTGAACGCCATTGCAGATCCAGCCACCGCCTTTTCTCTTTCTCCCGTGTCGGAAATTGCCGCTTTCAGCATGATGACCGGTGTCAGTCTGGCCCCCGCGCCGGTATTGACCACTCCCGAGCAAACCTATCTGCAAGGCTTTATAACTGGCCTAAATGCGGCAGCGACTTTGGGTACTCTTGAAACGCCGGTTCTGCCTGACAATGCACCCTTTGTGCAGGAACGTCGGCTGTTGATTGATGGCATGCTGGCGGGGCTTTTTTCACGCAGTCGCCTTAGACAGACTGACACGGTGCCGCTGGCGCGGTTTCGTGTGCCGACTGACGGTGTGGAAGGCGCAGGTCAAAGCATTGTTATTGCCTGGGCATCGCAGACCGGCAATGCGGAAACCGCAGCGATTGCCTTTGCCAAACAACTGGCCGCACAGGGCAAACATCACCGGCTTGTTGCCTTGGAAGACCTGTCAATTGAGGATATGGCGAGTAGCGGCATCTGCCTGTTTTTCGTCAGCACCTTTGGTGATGGTGATCCGCCCGACGGTGGGGAGGTGTTCTGGAAGATGTTGAATGCGGAGAACGCCCCGCGGCTTGAGAGGCTTCACTATTCTGTCTGTGCATTTGGCGACAGCAATTATGACCAGTTCTGCGGTTTTGGCCGTAAACTGGACCAGCGGTTGGCGACACTTGGGGCGCAGCGCCTCGCGGAACGGATGGATTGCGAGCCGGATTATCAGGACGTCATTGTCGAGTGGGAAACACGTGTCCACGAACAGCTGCAACCAGCAAAAGAGGTGACAGCTGCCTCAGCTTCATCGTCGGCCGTTGTCGGTGAAACTACGAAGTCGGATGTCAAACCGGCTTTTACGCGCAAAGCTCCCTACACTTCTCGGCTTCTGGTCAATCGATGCCTGACGAAAGAGGGCGGGGCAAAGGATGTTCGCCAGTTTGTATTTGATCTCGGCGAAAGCGGTATGGTTTACGAGGCCGGGGATGCGCTGGGCGTGTGGCCTAGCAACTGCCCGATGCTGGCGCAGGAAATTCTGACCTCACTTCACCTGAAGGCCGATAGCCCTGTGACGCTTGATGGTCTGGGCGAAATGCCGGTTTTCGAGGCGCTTCAACGCCATCTCGAGATCGGCAAGGCAAGTGCTGATTTTGCAAAGTCGTGGGCGGCACTGTCCGGTAACAAAGCCCTGACCGACATTCTGGCTGGTGGGAAGGCGCAGGTGGCGAACTGGCTTTGGGGCAGGCAGATTGCCGATGTGGTGGCTTTTGCGCCTTGTTCCCTTGGTGCAGAGGATCTGGTTGGCAATCTCAAACGGCTTCAGCCGCGGCTTTATTCGATTGCGTCCAGCCCGAAATTACATCCTCACGAAGTTCATCTGACCGTCTCTATCGTTCGCTATCTCAATGAAAGGATGAGCCGTTCAGGTACAGCCTCAGCTTTTCTGGCAGATCGTGCCGCGGACAGCCCGGTGCCGATCTTTGTGCAGCCTACCGCGCATTTTCGTCCACCGCGCAATGCTGATACTCCTGCGATCATGGTGGGGCCGGGGACCGGCATTGCGCCGTTCCGGGGCTTTCTTCAGGAGCGGCAAGCCACGGGCGCGAAAGGAAAAAACTGGCTGTTCTTCGGTGAGCAGCGGCAGGCGACTGATTTTTATTATCGTGAGGAGTTGGAGCAGTGGCAAAAAAACGGCCATCTCAACCGTCTTGATCTGGCCTTTTCCCGCGATCAGGACGCAAAAATCTACGTCCAGCACCGTATGCAAGAGCAGGGTGCCGCGCTGTTTTCCTGGTTGGAGGAGGGAGCGCATTTCTACATATGTGGTGACGCAAGCCATATGGCGCGGGATGTGGATACCGCTCTTAGGGATATTGTTGCCAGGCATGGCAACATGGATCGTGATGCCGCCGAGGCATATGTGAAGCGGCTTTCATCCGAAAAACGTTACCTTAGGGATGTCTACTGAGCAGGCTGCTGTAGCGTGCTTGTTCATGTCCGAAATGGACAAGCGCAGCGGTCTATCAAAAGAATGTTGGCAAGCCGCGCGATTGTTCCTAAGAATCGCTTCTGCGGCATTCATCACCAATCCTGCCGTATCGAAATCACGAAGTGGACGGCGAGCTTTGGGACTGGATAATACTTTTGATACAGCCAGGGATCGCGCCTTGCTGGAGGCTCTGTTCAAAGCGGCGGTTGAGGCTGCTGACCCGTTGATCGGCATTAAAAAACATCTGCCGTCACCGCCGAAGAATGGCCGCACGGTGGTGATCGGTGCTGGAAAAGGCGCTGCACAAATGGCCGCTGCTCTTGAAGGCCTGTGGCCTGAACCGTTGAGCGGTGTGGTGGTGACCCGCTACGGATATGGCTGTAAGACGCAATCAATCGAGGTTATTGAGGCCGCCCACCCCGTGCCGGATGAAAATGGGCTTGCTGGGGCCAAGCGGCTTTTCGAGACCATTTCGGGGCTTTCAGAAAATGATCTGGTGATCGCACTGATCTGCGGTGGTGGTTCGGCTTTGTTACCTGCGCCGCCAGAAGGTTTGACGCTTCAGGACGAGATCGCCCTCAATGAGTTGCTACTGGCGTCGGGCGCGCCAATCTCTGCGATGAATATCGTGCGCAAACATCTTTCCACCATCAAGGGTGGTCGTCTTGCCGCGGCGACAAAAGCCCGGGTCGTCAGCCTGATCGTATCGGATATTCCCGGCAACAATCCAGCATTTGTGGCATCGGGCCCAACCATTCCGGATGACACGACGCGGCAGGATGCGCTTGAGATCGTCAGGCAGTACAAACTTGCCCTGCCGGCGGCCGCATTGCGGCATCTGAATTCGCCAGCAGCGGATGCGCCACATCCCGGTGATGTCGTTTTTGCACGCAACAGCCAACACATCATTGCCTCCGCCAGCGTTTCACTGGAGGCCGCCGCAGATGTTGCCCGGTCGCACGGGCTGGAGGCTCATATCCTGTCTGACTCGATTGAGGGTGAAGCGCGCGAGGTGGCGTCGGTGCATGCCGCATTGGCGCGCGAAGTGGCTGTCCGCAACCGGCCGTTTCGCAAACCTGTGGTTCTGCTGTCCGGTGGAGAAACCACCGTCACCTTTCGGCAAAAAGGTGGGCGAGGCGGCCGCAATGGTGAGTTTGCGCTTGCCTTTGCCATTGGCATCAACGGCCATGATATCAGCGCACTTGCCGCAGATACCGATGGGATCGATGGTTCCGAAGATAATGCCGGTGCCTTTGTTGATGGTAGAACCGTACAACGGCTGCGGGCTGCTGGACTTGATCCACGGATCTTGCTGGATGGCAATGACAGCTTCAGCGGCTTTTCTGCTATTGGCGATATATTTCACACCGGTCCAACCGGTACCAACGTCAATGATTTTCGCGCCATTCTGGTCCGCTGACCCCTACGCGCAATGAGAGCATGTCCATGATTTTGTGTTTTGATATTGGCGGCACCACGATCAAGGGTGCCTTGGCGTACTCGGCTGAAGACATTCGCCTTTTGCCGCGCGTCACAACGCCGAAAGATGATTTCACAGCGTTCGTCGGCGTGCTCCGTCAGGCGGTTGAAGACTGCGAAACGAAGCCTGAATGTGTGTCGATTTCGATTGCCGGTGTTGTCGATGAAGACAATGGTTGGGCAACTGTTGCCAATATTCCCTGCATTCACGGGCGTGATCTGAAAGCTGATCTCGAGGTTGAGCTTGGCCTGCCGGTTATCGTTGCCAATGATGCCGACTGTTTTGTGATGGCGGAAGCCGGCATTGGTGCCGGCAAAGGCCACCGGGTGGTTTTTGGTGTTATCCTCGGCACAGGTGTTGGCGGTGGACTGGTGATTGACGGCAAGCTGATCAATGCCAATGGCGGGTTTGCCGGCGAATGGGGGCATGCTCCGGTCGCTGCGACACAAGCGGGCAATCCACCGGCTCATATTCCGCCGTTCCGCTGCGGTTGCGGTCTTCACGGCTGCATCGACGCAACCTGTAGCGCGCGCGGTCTGGAGAAATTGCACGAGCTTCTGCATCAGGAGGAGAAGTCCAGCCAGCAGATCATTGATCTCTGGTGTGCGGGCGACGAAAAAGCCACTCGTACCATCGATGTCGAGGTCGATCTGCTTGCGTCGCCGCTTGCACTGGTGGTCAACGTTACGGGCGCTAGTATCGTGCCAGTTGGTGGCGGTCTTTCGAATTCGCAGGAATTGCTGTCGGCGCTTGATGAAGCTGTGCGCAGTCGTGTCCTGAGAAAAATTTCCCGACCGCTTGTGGTCAAGGCGCAGTGCGCCATTGAGCCGGGACTGGTGGGTGCGGCGGTGCTTGGGCTCGCGTCACTTAGCGACTGAAAGCACGCGCATTTATTGCAAATAAATATCCGTCGGGCCATCGCCGCGCCCGGTGGTTAGCCAGTTGCGGGTGACGCCAAGAATGCTGGCAATGGGATCGAGATAATTTTCCGGCGGTTCATCGCGGTCATTTTCCCAGTAAGACCAGACAAGTGCGGAAATTCCGAGCTTTGCAGTGACGATTTCGGTTGAAAGCTGTGCTGCATCACGGGCCAGCGAGAGACGGCCACCGATCGTGTCGTCATGGGCGGAGAAGGTCGGGAAAAAAGGGATTGTCACAAGATATCACCTGCCGGTCATGACGGTAACAGCCGGGCGATTTGGACCGCCCGGCTGTAAAATTATCAGCCTTTTTCTTCACCGACCCATGCGGCGATCTGATCGGGATGATCTTCAATGTATTTGGCAACGGCCTCGTCGTAGGATGTTTCCTGAGCGTTGAACATCGCGGCTTCCAGATCGGCAATCGGCAGCTTCATGCGTGACAGGAACTCAGCGACCTTAGGGTTTTCTTCCTTTAGGCCTTTACGCGCCAGAATGTCGACATGTTCTGCTTCGCCAAGCGAGTTTTTAGGATCGGCGATGTAGCGCAGCTTGTATTTGCCAAACATCCAGTGTGGGCTCCACGAGGTGGCGACAAACCATTTTTCAGACCGCATGGCGCGGTCGACAGTGGTCAGCATGCCGGCTTCACTGGAAATCTGCAGCTTGTAGTCGCTCAAGGCGTAGTCTTTCAGTGCCTGTTCGGACAGACGTGTCAGGCCCGCGCCAGGATCAATGCCCTGAACGGTGTTAGCCAGCTGTTTTTTCACGTCATCCTTTGCCAGATCTTCGATCGAGGCGATGGCACCTTCCGGAATGTAGTCGGGAACGACCCATCCGAGCTTTGCACCTTCGTAAACGGTGCCAAGGGTCTCAACCTTGTCTTTGACCTTGTCGTAATAATCCGCGTGGGTCTGCGGCAGCCACGCCATCATCATGGCGTCAATGTCACCACGGCTGACACCCTGATAGAGCGGTGCAACGTCTGTCTGCACCAGTTCAACCTTGGTGCCCAGCTTATCTGTGATCAGCTTGGCGGCGAGTTTGGTAACAAACTCGGCATCCGACCAAGCTGCCCAGCCGATTTTGACTGGCTTGGCATCCTGCGCGACGGAAAGTGTCGCCGTGCTGCCAAACATCATGGCTGCGAGGCCAAGGGTAGCGATTGTCTTGAACATATGTGCTCCTTTTTTGAAGGTTCGCATGGGGCGGGTTTGAGCCCGCTTATGGGGAAAGTTAGTTGGTGGCAGTGACCAGTTGTGGTTCGCGGGCGTTCTTGTGAAACAGCACACGCCAGAAGGCAGGGCGTTCCTTGCCAAGGCTCTGGGTGATGCGGTCCAGAATGACAGCAAGAATGACGACGGCGATGCCACCTTCAAAACCAGTGCCAACATCAAGGCGTTGAATGCCTGTCAACACGGTGTTACCGATGCCGCCTGCGCCAATCATCGAGGCGATGACCACCATGGAAAGCGACAGCATGATCGTCTGGTTGATGCCGGCCATGATGGATGGCATGGCGTTCGGCAACTGTACCTTGAGCAACAGCTGCGAAGGCGTGCAGCCAAAGGCGAGACCTGCTTCGATAAATTCTGCATGCACCTGGCGAATACCCAGATTGGTCAGGCGAACAACCGGTGGCATAGAGAAAATGACGGTGGCTATAGTGCCCGGCACCGCGCCAAGACCGAAGAACATGGCAGCGGGAATAAGATAAACGAAGGCAGGCATCGTCTGCATGAGGTCCAGCGTTGGACGGGCAACCGCGGCAACCTTGTCATTGCGCGCCATGGCAATACCCATCGGCAGGCCAAGCACCATGGCGATGATGGTCGATGCCAGCACCAGCGACAGGGTCTCCATCATTGCCGACCAAAGTTGCATATGGTTGACGAGATAAAGCGACAGGGCTGTGAAAACCGCAAAACCTGCGCCGACGCGCCAGAGAGCCAGCGCGACAAAAATGGCGATGCCAAGTGGCATGGGAATGGCCAGCAAACTGTCCTGAATGCCGCTGGTTACGAAGCCGATTGCTGCGGCGATGAAATCCAGTGCGGGGGAAAAGTTATCCAGAATGTAATTGACGGCAATGTCTATACCGTCTCCGATATCGAAATTCATGAGAGGGTCCAATTGTTGCGGCGACGACGAAGAACGGCGTGAACTGTTCCATCCGCAATCGCCGGGGTAAAAGGCGGCATGTCCTTAAAGCGCCGCTTGTCAGGACATGGGGTTGCGATGGTCATCAGTTGGTGCGGTCAAGCGTTTCCAGCAGTGTGGACTTGCTGATCGAACCCAGGTAGCGGTTTCTGTCATCGACGACAGGCACAGGCCATGGGCTGCCTGCAACCTTGCTCATCACATTGGACAAGGGTTCGGATGCGGCAATCGCCTCGGCTTCTGGCAGGAAGGCGTTGCGGTAAGGATCGTTCGCGCCAGCCTTGACCTTTTCCACAACGGAGGTCTGACTGACCATGCCATGGTAGGTTTTGTCACGGCCGAGAATGATCGCGTATTCGCGGTCAAAGCTCTTCATGCGCTCCAGCGCTGCGGCTGCTGAAACGCCCTGCCGTTCGATGATGGTGACCTGCGTTTTGCGGGCAATATCGCCAGCCTTGAAGACGTGTGAGACATCCACGTTGCGGAAGAACGAACGCACATAATCATTGGCTGGATTGAGAACGATTTCGTCCGGCGTGCCGACCTGCACGACATTGCCGTTTTCCATGATGCAGATACGGTCGCCGATGCGCATGGCTTCGTCGAGGTCGTGGCTGACGAACACAATCGTGCGGCTGTGTTCGGACTGAAGCCGGACAAGTTCGTCCTGCATTTCTGTGCGGATCAGCGGGTCGAGTGCCGAAAACGCCTCGTCCATCAATAGAATTGTGGGTTCACTGGCGAGAGCGCGGGCCAGACCGACACGCTGTTTCATACCACCGGAAAGCTGATCGGGACGGCTGTTTTCATAACCGGCAAGACCAACGGCAGCGAGGGCGGCCATGGCTTTTTCGTTGCGCTCTGTTTCACCAACGCCTGCCACTTCAAGACCGAAGGCGGCATTGTTCAGCACTGTGCGATTGGGAAGCAGGGCAAAGGACTGGAATACCATGCTGATGTCGCGTCTGCGCACGTCAATCAGGTCACGCTGCGACATGCTGGTAATATCGCGTCCATCGATTTCGATCGAACCGGATGTTGGTTCGATCAACCGGTTGAGAAGGCGCAGGAGAGTAGATTTTCCCGAGCCCGACAGGCCCATGATGACGAAGATTTCGCCAGAGCGGATGTCGAAACTGGCGTCATTGACACCGATCGAACAGCCAGTCGCTTTGTGAATTTCGGATTTTTTCTGCCCTGACCGGAGCATTTTCAAGGCTTTCTCGGGATGGTCTCCAAAAACCTTGTAGATGTTTTTCAGACTGATCTTGGTCGAGTGCTGCTGCACAGACGTCTCATTTTCAGTTGTCAAAGCCATACAATATGAGCCGCGCTCAATAGCGCAGGCATTCTCCTTGAGTTGAAGACTGTAACGTCAAAGAATAAATATCCTTATACGTAGTCTTTCTTGCGTTATTATTGGTTGTCCGGTTTCACCCGAACATTATGGATTTTTTATCGTGCAACTTGTTCAATAACGAAGTCACGCACGCGAATTTAGCGGCCATGTTGCACGCAGTAATATTGAGAATTACGGTGCTTCCGCGATGAAGTGTGCTCATCATATAATTCAATTAACTTGAATTGTCTACCAAAAAATCAAATTTGTGGAAATCCATTGCTAAAATTGCCTTATTTTAGGTTGAAAGTAGCTCAAAATTGTCTTCGCGCTTAAGGTTGTTGGAACGATAATCTGCGTGCGCGCTTTTTGT
The DNA here is from genome assembly GCF_055381905.1 of Agrobacterium sp. 5Ca50. Classification (NCBI taxonomy): domain Bacteria; kingdom Pseudomonadati; phylum Pseudomonadota; class Alphaproteobacteria; order Hyphomicrobiales; family Rhizobiaceae; genus Agrobacterium; species Agrobacterium sp. 5Ca50. Next base: position 2,858,121 of record NZ_AP026438.1, on the reverse strand, counting down.
TCCACACCCCCTGGAAAATAACGGCTTTCCAGGGCGCTTTCTGTGCTCGCTTGGATCAGGAATGAAGCAGTTTTGGCGTCGCCGGAACGGGTGGCAATTTCGACAGGCCAATTCCCAGACTTCCCATCAATCGGTCAAAGGCCAACTTGGCTTTTTCAGTGTATTCCCGATGAACAGGATTATCCGAATAATATCCCTTTAGCGTCGAGAATATCTCCAGTGCTTCGACTGTCTTTCCAGACGCGGTCAGTGCAACGCCACGTTTGTAGAGCGCCTCGCGGTTAAATGGCGACAGTTTGGTGACTTTCTGGAAGGTTACCGATGCTTCTTCGTAGTGATGCAGCGCAAGCTGTGTTTCACCCAACCGCATCAGCACAGGAAGGGGGCTATCGACCTGCCTGGCGAGAGTGGAAAAGGCAACTTCCGCCTGCGGGAGTTTTCCTTTTTCAAACAGCAGATTTGCCAGTCCAAAGCGTGCGCCGTAATGTTGTGGCGCTGCGTCTACCACTTGTTTGAAGGCAACCTCGGCATTGCCCTTCTTGCCCTCTTTGTACAATTGCAGCGCCTTTTCATAGACGAAGCGAATGCTACGAGGATGTAAGGTGCCGCCGAGATTTTCCCCGGTGCGGGAGCGAAACAACGTGCAGCTTATCTGGCGTTCATCCGGCCCGAACATATATTTGTAGGGCTCGTTGCCACGCAGGAAGTCATAATAGCGGAAGCCATTATCGATCGCACGTCGTATGCAATAACCGTGCAGAACAAAACCCGGTGAAGGGGTTTTCCAGTTTTCATCTCGGCCCGTGACATAAAACAGGACGGCCATTTTCTGCCGATCAACAATATTGGCAAGTGCACCCAATGGTTTGCCCTGATACCACAAAACGGGCACATCCAGATTGCCGTCAACAAAACAATCCATCAGCATTTCGCGTGATCCCGCGATCAACCTTTCGGTGCGCTCCTTGCCCTTGAAAGGCGCCCATTTTATGCGCCACAGGTCGAATAGGATTGTAATGTCTCGTTTGATGGTTTGCGGGGTCGCAAAGGTGATTTGCCAGTCCGCGTCGCTCTCCACCTTGCGCAGGAAGCGCCGTAATTTCTGTCGTGACTGGCTGCTCATACGACTATCGAGATAGGCGTCAAAAGTGTCCGGCAGCGGTACGCCCGGGCACACGCAATTGTCGATGTCGTTCAGACTCTTGGGCGTACTGTCCCGGAACATGACATCCGGCCCCTGCAGTGCCCGTATCATCGCTTCACGGCGGCCGGGAGGGCCGTAAAAATATTCTATTTTCAGGTTGGTCCAGTTCTGCTGGCGAATATAGGAACAGAAGCCCTTAATGGCATGCTGCTCATATTCGGCCATGGTCAGGAACCCGGTATAGTCAGCGGCAAAATTCCCGGCCATGATCATTTCATCATAAAAACGACCGGTCTTTTCATTGAGGATCGTGACGATTCGCAGGGGGAAAAAGGCGACGTAGGGTGAACCCTCTGCCTTTTCGCGCAGGGCCAGAATAAACCAGCGCTTGCGGCGGAAAAGATAGCGTTTCAACCACACCCAAGACAGGAAATGCTGTGCGTATGGGTCGCTCATGAAAACGCGATCCCAATTCTCACGCACATCGTCAAACGCCTGATCCGTATCGATTACATCGATGCGCATGGTCCCCTCCCGTTACGATTTACCTATGTCGGGAGTGCTCATTGTATTGGGAATTATGCGGCATCAAATATTCCCTATGGGTGAAAATCGGCCATCAATAGGGATTAGGCCCACGCCCATGTCATCGAAAAAACGTCGCCAAATGATCAGAATTTCTTTTTGAGGAAGTAACGGCCGATGGCATTTGGTGCGCCTTCCAGTTCACCAAACACGGTGTAGCCCATCTTTTCGTAAAACGGTTTGGCCTGAAACTCGAAAGTATCCAGCCATATGCCGATATAACCACGGTCTCGAGCAATTTTTTCGGCTTCTTCAATCAGGTGTGAGCCGAGTTTCTGGCCACGGAACTGTTCGGGAACGACGAGGTATTTCACAAAAGCCCAACCGTAGCTGTCGGTGCCGTAAAGGCCGCCCAGTACCTCACGAGTGTCAGGGTCACGTACCAGCACGGCAAAGTCCGGCTTATCCTCAATCATACCGCGGTTTGCCCGGTTAAACTGGCGCAACGGTGCGATGATTGCTGCACAATCCTGCTCGGTCGGGTTTTCGGTAACGATGTCGATGATGGGCAGGCTCATGGGGAAATTATCCTTTGAATTTTCCCCGTATAAGAGCGCCTGCTTTTCGCTTGTCAATATGAGTGGGAGGCTTGAGATGGCTTTACAACTCGCCTGACACGTGAGGGCTGGCGTGAATGAAATTCCAGATGGTCTTGCTGAGTTCGACTATCGCGCCGATCGATTTTTCAAGGGAGTCCAACTCCTTCTGGTCCATCTGCTCAACCTTGCCGTAGCGGACTTCCTTGTCATCGTCGAACAGACGCATCAGTTGAGTGCTGGAAATCTCGCCGTTTTCGTCAAACGAATAAATGCAGTGATTGTATTTGTTGCGCATTTTGGATTCAGACTTCAACCGTGACATCATGCCGAGAATGGCCTTCCGCTCGGCCGCAGGCGTTGCGGAAAGCTTGGCAAGTCGCTCGATGAGATCGATGCGGGCGCGCGTTGTATTAAGTGTCAGAAACACCACAATGGCTGCTTCTTTTTCAACGCGAAGCAGATGAGCGATGATGTAGATCAGCAGGCTTTCCGTATTGGTCCAGACGTAATTTAAACGTCCGACACGTAACAGAACATCTGACATGGCTGCCATTGTGGTCCTCCCATCTGGCATGACAGCACGATCATATGCTTCCGTCTGACGATCATCAACGTTCCTTGAAGGCGCGTGACATGCTGTCCGAAATCGGTTTCGTCAGATACTCGAAGAAGGTACGCTCAGATGTCTGGATCAACACATCCGCCGGCATGCCGGGAACCGGATGAAAGCCATTGACGCGGGCAATTTCCTCATCAGGAATGCGGACACGCACAATGTAGACATCCTTGGTCGAAAGACCGCTGCTTTCTTCGATACTGTCGGCTGATACGTAAAACACTTTGCCATGCAGCACGGGTGTGGTTCTGCGATTGAGGGAAGACAAGCGGATCGCCGCCGTCTGACCTTCATGCAACTGGTCAATGGAGGTGCGTAGCACCTGTGCCTCAAGGATCAACGGAACACCCGCTGGCAGGATTTCCATGATCGGTTTGCCGGTGGTAATAACGCCACCTGCGGTGTGGTAATAGGAACGTATGACTGTGCCGGTCACCGGTGAGCGGATAATGGTACGATCAAGCACTTCGGCCGCTTCGTGCAGCTGTTGGCGAATACTGTCGAGGTCGGATTCGGCCGTTTCCAATGCGTCCAGTGCTGCCTGTTTGTTGGAGTTGATCGCGATGATTGCTTCTTGCCGGAACTTGGCAATCTCTGCCTCGCTCTGGTTCATCTCGCCACTCAGCCGGGCAATATCGCCCATAGCGTCCGCTATGGCCCGTTCCAGCGCAAGCATATCGGTTTTGCGGATGACGCCCTCCTTAGCGAGGCGCACCTTTGAATCTCGTTCCTGCGTCAGCAAAGATAGCTGACGATCAAATGAATCCTTTTGGCCCTTGTACCCCTCATAACGGAATTCGAGAGATTTGATATTCTTCTCTATAAGGTTCAGTTGTTCTTCTAGCTTGATCTGTTTGCTGTGAAACACAACGTTCTGGCTTTGAATGATCGCATTGATATCCGGGTCGGCAGCTTCTTTCAAAACGATATCCGGCACTTTGAAAGTTTTCTCGCCTTGCGCCTCGGCACGCAGTCTGGTGACGATCGTTTCAAGTCGCAGTTGGCGCAGCTTCAGCATGCGTTCGTTCGAAAGAGCAGCGGTCTTGTCGAGGGTGAGGAGTACATCTCCCTCATGCACCACATCACCTTCACTCACGCCGACATCCTTGATAATGCCGCCTTCCAGGTGTTGAATGATCTTATTGTTGCCGGTGGCAACGAAACTGCCTTGCGCGATGATGGCAGATGCCAGCGGTGCGGTTCCCGCCCAGTAGCCAAAGCCGCCAAATGCGGTGAAAAGCACGGCCAGACCAACAACGCTGTGCAAACGTATCGAGCGTGGCACCTCGCTATACCATTCAAGCTGGCCTTGTTCTTTTATATCCTGCTTTTTGTCTTTTTTCTGGAAAGTCATTTGCGTTCTCCCTCAATGCGTGGAGCAGGGCCATTTTGTTCGCTTTTGTTGCCGCGTGACAGCGCTTTAAGGACGTCCATCCGCTCGCCGAACATCGCCACGGTGCCGTCTTTCAGGACCATGATCTTGTCGACGCATTGCAGAAGAGCAGGGCGCTGGGTAATCGTGACCGTTGTGATGCCCTGCTTCTTTGCGTGTATAATGGCTTTTGCCAGGGCAGCCTCGCCTTGCGTATCAAGGTTTGAATTCGGCTCATCCAGCACCACGAATTTCGGATCTCCGAAGAAAGCGCGGGCAAGGGCAATACGTTGTTTCTGGCCGCCGGAGAGTGGTGCGCCATCGGCCGCCACGACGGTTTCATATCCTTGCGGGAAACCGGCGATCAATTCGTGCACATCCGCCAGCACCGCAGCCTCAAAAATCTGGCGATCCTCGACATCGTCACGCATGCGGCAGATGTTAGCCTTTATGGTGCCGGGGAAGAGCTGCACGTCCTGTGGCAGATAGCCAATGCTTTCTCCGAACTGCCGCTGGTCCCAGTTGCGGAGATCCATGAGGTCGAGGCGCACATTGCCTGAGGTTGGCATGATCGAGCCGACCAGCATCTTGCCAAGGGTTGTTTTGCCGGAACCGGAATTGCCGATGATGGCAAGGGATTCACCCTTTTGCAGAGAAAAGGAAATGCCGTTGAGAATAACCTTCTTCTGTGGTGGTGGCACAAACAGCAGGCGTTCTACATCCAGTCGCCCTTCAGGATTGGGCAAGCGCAGGCGTGGGAAATTAAGCGGTGAATTCAACAGCAGCGCCTTGATGCGTCCGTAGGCCGTGGCCGACTTGTTGAACTGGTGCCAACCTTCGATAGCACCTTCAATTGGTGCCAGCGCGCGGCCGGAAATGATCGACGCAGCAATGACCATGCCGCCTGTCAACTGATCGGTCAGGGACAGATGGGCCCCCCAGCCGAGCAAGGTGATCTGGGTGATCATTCGGCAGGCTTTGGATATGCCGGAAAAGATAATGTTGCGATCCTGTGCTGCAACATGTGACTGCAGCGAACCGGCTGTCTCACGCCCCCACATTTTCACAGCTTCCGGGATCATCGCCAAGGCGTTGATGATCTGCGAATTGCGCGACATAGAGTCGAGATGGAAGTTGGCGCGGCTGAGATAGACATTTGCTTCGGCAAACTGACGGGCTGTGAACTTTTGGTTCAGCCATGCGATCAGAAACAGGACCGCACAACAGACCATGATGATGATGCCCAGATGCGGATGCACCAGATATACGACCACAACAAAAAACGGCATCAATGGCGCGTCGAGAAACGCAATCAGCGTGCCCGAGGTGATAAAGGACCGCAGTTGCTGCAGGTCCTGCAAAATCTGGTAGTCCTTGCCATTACCATGCATCGATGCGCGCGCGGCGGCGCTAAGAATTGGGGCGCCCAGACGTACCTCAAGTTCAACCGCCGTGCGCATCAGGATGAAGCGGCGAATGGAATCGAGGAACGCCTGCAATAGAACCGCGCCAAGGACTGCGACGGACAGCATGATCAGCGTATCCATTGAGCGGCTGGTCAAAACGCGGTCGGAAATTTGAAAAAGATAAAGAGGAATGGCAAGCAGCAGTACATTGATGGCGATTGTGAACAACATCACGATGATCATGTTGCGCCGGATTGCCGCAATGCCCTTCGCCAGGCTGACCGCAAAATTCACCGGTTCGCTGCGTTTGTGGAAGCCGGTATTGTCGCCGCCGCCACCACCGCCGCCACCGCCACGAAATTCCGGGTCCTTGCCATTGCCGCCACCGCCGGTCGCCACGCGGCGTTCATTGTCACGTACAGGGCCGACATTGCTATCGATTGTTTTGGTGAAGGCTGGAACCTCTGGTGCTGATTTCAACTGTGGTTCTGGCTCGCTTGTTTCACGGTCGATCGGCCGTTGCGGAGGAACCTGTTCTTCAGGGGCTATACGTGCAGTTTCCTGCGGTATGGGTTGAGGCGTTGGTGCGACTGGCACTTCTGGAGCGGAAATTGTTGTTGTTGGCCGGGTCGGTTCGACCGGTGGTGGAGCGGTAAGTTCCACCTTTTCATTGCTTCTTACCTCTTCAACGGGTTGGGACAGTGTGCGAAATTTTTCAACGGCATCATTGATGGCCGAAATGCATGCCTCGGTTACCTCGTCTTCGGTTTTTGCCTTTCCGTCGGCAGTTAGATTACGCGAAAACTGGTTCATCTGCTTCTCCTTCGGAATGCTATTTACGCGACGACGGATTGCATGACGTCGACTGGATGTGCCGACGACCAGGACAGGTCGTGACCGGCGTTGATAACGCCGTCGGTATCGTCCACCGCAGGGTTGTCATCATGGAGAAATGCTATGACCTCGTTTGCGAGGCCGCTTCCAACGGGCGTTGGCTGAGAGGTATCATGTTCGATGATGCCGCCTTGAATGAGGATCGCATCTGAATAGAGGTTACCTGCCAGGTAGGTTGTGGAACCGAAACTGTCGTAGTCAACAATCTGGGCGATGTTAACGATGGCATTGCTTCCGGTGTCGACAGTCACGGTCGCATCGTGATTGCTCTCAAGAACCTTGGATATGGCCTGGGTCACATCGTCGGAATCTCCTAGAATGCTAACCTGTTTGATGATGTTGACGTCGAAGAGGTTGCCCGTGATGTAGAGGACATTCAGTCCCGCGTAGCCCGCAAAGGTTGGGTCGGTCGCAAAGCCATCAGGAAGGTTTGGATCGCGCTCATTGATGGCGTCAACCGCTTTGCCAATGTGGTCCGGCATTGCCTCGAAACGATCGTTGCTGCCAATATTGTGGATAGATGCCTGGTTCCAGATGAGGTTGTTGCCGGATTGGACAACGGCACCATTGGTGCCGCCCAAATCGGCCGCGGCGCGCACCCAGTCATTATCGTAGAGTACGGCGATCTGACTGATGATGCTCATGTCAAGCACATTGCCGCCAACGATGATGAGATCGAACTGCGTGCTCATACCTAGGAACGAAAACAGGTTGATGGCGGCATTACCGCCTGTCAGCACACTGACCTCGGAGCCGGTGGTCGTGATGGTCATCGTGTCGTTGTCGGAAATGAACTGATATTGTTCCAGCCAGTTCACAAAGCAGACATCGCCATCAACAACGCTGACGCGCCAGGCGGTTGGGAATACCAAGTCTCCATGCTCATCAACGGCAGAAGGGTTCGTCGAGTATTCGTACGCGCCTCTTTCGAATGTCGCGATATTGTATGCCGCAGTTGCAGAATGGTTTTCTGAAGTTGTGAGTGCGCTGTCTATTTCGTCGCGGTCGCTATAAACAAAGGCTTGGGTTATCGCATCGATCTGATGGTAATCGCCCATCACAGCCATGACTGGAGCCATGACGCCGGTATTGGTTAGAGTTGTAATATTGGCGACGATATTGGCGCCCGCTGCAACATCCACACTATTGGGATGTGCTGCGTCGCTTTCCAGTGAAACTTCACTTTTTTCTGGTTCTTCAGCAGGTTTGGCGATTCCGCGCTCCGGCATGAAATCATTGACATCGGGTGCCTCTGCGGACAGCGCGCCATTGATGTAGACACCATTAATTTGATGGGCAGCCAAAACGAAATCGACTTCTGCACCGGTATTTAGGGAGGTAATGTCATTTTCGCGGGCATTGTCGACGTAGTCATGGACATCCTTGGCAATGTCTTGGAGTTTTGCGTATTCATCCGTGCGGGTGAAGCCCGAGAACGGAATATAACCCTCGGCCTTGTCGTAAAACTCCATCATGCGTGCCGTGACAAAGGTCGTGTCGCGTGGAATGTTCACACCGTCAGTCATGTTCAGATAGTCATCGTCCTGAAGCAGATTGACCTGCGCGGCGTGCGCGATGGTGGAGCCAGGGCCGCCGTGGATGACGAGTTCCTGTTCTTGCGAAAACGGCCCGACCCCCGGATGGTGGATGCGCGGTGCGCTCAACCCGAGAGCATGGCCGGCGTGCAGTCGGTCGAGAGCGTCGTTGAAATCTCCGGCTGGTCTGTAGCCGAGGTAATTCCAGTCATAATAGGGAGCGTGGTAATTGACGCCGGGTGCATAGTCCTGCAAGGCAAGCCGGGAATCGAAATCCCGATCCTGTGTTTCCTCTGTCTGCAGGGCAGGATCTTTGTCCGGGGTGCTTCTGCCGTCGAGAAATTTCTGGCGCATGCGTGCTTCTTCTGTTTCGGTCTCGAACAGCCCGATGAAGTGCGCGATCATTTCCGAAATTTTGTCGTCATACACATACATGGTGAACCCCTCCTTTTAGAGCGGCATCACGAACAGAAATCGCAGGCTGGTCACTTCAGGGGAGACTGGGAGCGTGCGATTTCTGCTGCCACCGGATGCCCTTTGCCGGTTTTCACAACCGCCAAACTGCACCGGCGGGTGCCGGTGCAGCCTTTTCATTGTCGAGGGAGCATCAGTGACTGGAGGTATCTTCGCCCACATCGGTGATGTGAGAGTTGCCACCGATGATGCTGACATCAACGGCATTGCTGAGCATGTTGGCACCCTGTACCAGTTCCATGTGGAAGCCGGAATTTGCCAGGATCGCAGATGCATCGGCTGTGCTCGTGCCTGCGACGTCGTCGCCTGCCTTGAGGTCCCAACCCTTGCCGTCCATATCCACACCTTCAGCACCGTAGGCTGTGCCTGCATCTGCCTTGAGGTGGTTTTCAGCGCCGCCGTTGTTCATCTTGACGTCATAAGCGACGTCTTGATCAGCAAGGTGGTTGGCCTGCACAAGGCTGAAGCCTGTATTATGGCTGCCACCGTTGAGGGAGCTGTTCAGTACATTGTCGACATCCAGTGTGAACGAGAAGTCGTCACCGAGGTTGAATGTGAGGTCGCCACCGGCAATACCCAGATTGCCAAAGTCCTTCACATCATCAAGAACGGCAAAGTCGGTGTCCGACTTGTAGAAGCTTTCGGAAGAATTGAAGCTTCCTGACGTGTTGGTTGTGTCGTCATCTGATATGTTCTTGATGTCCGTGTCGGTATCGGTAACGGTGGTTGTCTTGATGTTGGTGTCGTTGTCCGACATGCTGACTGTTTTGCTGTCATAGCTCCAGTCATAGTCAACTTTGGTGTCTGTGTCGGTGATGGTCGTCGTCTTGGTGTTGGTGTCATTGTCCGACAGGCTTACAGTTTTGCTGTCATAGCTCCAGTCGTATTCATTGTCGCGGTTGTCGCCATTGCCAACGGCAACGTCGACTTTCGCATCAATGTCCGTGTTGGTGCTGTTGTCGCTATTGTCGTTGTTGCGGTTGTTACCATTGGCTGCGCCGACATTGCTGTCGTCTACGCTGGTGTCATTGGTCGCTGTGTTGGCAAAGCCGTCTGAAAGCGCGCCGATTTTCGTGATGTCGTCGTCGCTGCCGCTTGGCGATTTGTGATCGTAAGCACCCATTTCATTTCCTCCAAAAGAAATTGGAGCAGCTTTCGACATCCCTTTCATCTAAACGGGATTTTTCGTCTGTGCATGCTCCGTAGCGGTTACAGTTGGGCAGATGTGATCAATACAATTCATCTGCGGTTCATCCCGACCTGTTGATCAGGCCTTATTGTCCGGTTGCGCCGGGTTTTTGGGATTGCACGTTACAAAATACAAAGGCGTACAAATCCGTTCTGGCAGCTGTTGCTGGCTGCAAGTCATGCGTTCATATGATTGTCGTTTAAGAAGGAAGGGCTGCTTACGTGCCAAACACAAATGCATTTCTGCGACGCTTCCGTGCTGCCCTGTGGCAACGGTCAAACTGTGTCTGATAAGGGAATGTTTTGATAGATACCAATTCGGGTTACGTTGCCGCGGGCTATTGCGGGAGCAATATTTTCCGACTTATCTATTTGTAATAAAAAGATTTTTTAGTTTTTGGCTTGTTCTGCGTATGGATGTGCGGAACTTTTCGGGCGCGAAATGATTACTACCCTTCGTACTTTGGCCGCATTGATAGTTATACCAACACAGACAACACGTATGGATATTTTTATTTTGTAAATAAGGTTCAGGCTTATTTTAAACGTCCGTCAAACTGATGGCTTAAACTTATCACGTAACAATTCGAGCAAGGCCATTCTGGCTGTATACCGCACAATTGACCGAAGAGATTTGGTGAGTTGACATTCTGTTGTGCGCCGCACAAGATTAACGAAAAGTTACACCGTCGCGAATGGAAACAGGCAATGGCTGAGCACATAACGGACAGTTCGACTTTGAAATCGAAACTTATTGCATCTGCCTCATATGACGAGGATAAACGCATGCTGTCCGTGACATTTCACGATGGTCGCCAAAGGACAATCGCTGTTCCTCGTGCCATGTATGAGAACCTTATTACGGCACAATCTCCCGGCTGGTATTACACCCGCCACATCAGCCCGCTCCGCAAATTGTTATGAGGAACGGCTCTGCCTTTTCCGTCTCCCGGCGGAGGGGCGCAGGCTTATGGTGACGAGCGGCGCGAGCAGCGCTGCGAAACTTGTTGCCATGCCCGGTATCTGCACGGAAAAATCGATTGCCGAGTGAATGGCGACAAGAACGATAGCCGCTAGGCCAAGCTTGGGTGCGAAACCGTAGTTCTTTCTTTTGAAAATGCCTCGTATGAAGATGGTTGCGAAGGCGACCACAAAAATCGCAACCAGAATGGCAAACACGACGCCGAGTGTCAGCAGGCCTTCCATGTAAACATTATGGGCGCGGGTCCATACGCGGGCTATACCGCAGGTGGCTTCATGATATCCGGCATAGACGGATTGGAAGCTGGATAGGCCGCTGCCCCAAGGCAAATGATCTGCAACCGCAGATTTGATAAACGGCATGACGCAGAAACGGCCGTCTTCACCGCCGGCGGCTTCGATGCGCAGGGACGCACGTCCGGCAAAGGCCGAGAACATGATCATCACCATAAACATTGCAGCGCCCGTCAGGGCAAAGGGGCGGATCCGCGTCCACAGCGTTGGTCGGGCGAAACTCGTGGCGGATGATTTTTTCGATCCAAACACCAACATGACTGCAAGCATCATCAGGGAAATGAACGTTGCAGCGGTTGCGCCACGCGAGCGGGTCAGCATCAATGCAACAAAAGCCCCAAACAGCAACAGAGTATAAAAGCCGGTATGCAGAAGTTGTTTTTTCTGGTTGTCGGTCAGGCCTGTGCCATAGGTGATGCGTCCCCAGATATGGCGAATTTCCAAGGGCTCAAGTGTGCGCCATGCCAGCGTAAACAATGCTAGCAGCAACAGGCCGAGGAACGTTCCTGCGGTGTTTCTGTTAATGAAGAAGCTGGTGAGGCTGTCGAGATAAAATTTCTTCTGCCCAAAGCCGAGAGTGCCGGGCAGAAGCAGAAACTGCAGGATGGACCATATGGCAATGATCCCGCCACCGATGCCGATGATCTTGAGTGCGGACAGTGCGCGCTCATCCGTATCGTACAGCATCAGGCCAAGCATGAAGATGCCTGCACACAGCGCGATTTTCAGAAAACCGCCTATGTCGTCCGCCGGGGTCAACGATATCACCGGCACGGTATCAGGGTTGAGTTTGACCACTTCCTGCCAGGCGGGGTGCGACAGCATATGGCCGGGCAGCGGGCTGGTCTGGAACGTGATAAAACCCAAAATAGCTATCAAAACAATGGCCGTTCCGATTATAACTGAACGGGAATATTTCGGCAGACCTGTTGTTGCCAGCATCATCGGCAGCAGTGCAAAAATGCCAAGACAGAGGATTGGAACAGTTTTTGTACCCGAGCCACCGTAATCAACGACCGACAGCAAGATAATCAACCAGTAAATTACTGAACAAATGCTCCGTGCTTTACTTATGACGAGGCTCACTGGCAGGGAAAGCGTACTCAAGACAGCACCTCATGCACGGCAAATGCATTTTCTGAAATTTTTTAAGGTCATAACGTGGGTGTTATAGAATTGACGCCCATAAACTATTGAACAGTTCTATGAAACAATAATTTTCGGTATGATTAATGCAAGAAGTCACAAGACTTGTTTTCCGTCTGTTTTGCGCTGTTGGTTTTTTCATGCTGGCTATGATGGTGGTTGCACAAATTGTCGCGCCACCAGAAAGTGATGCATCATCACATTTGCTTGAAAAGGGGCTGTATTCACCGGATCAGCGGGCTGTTTGGACGACGGAACCTGTAAAAGTACAGCGCCGCGAGCCGGATATTCCCCTGATCGATGAATTTCCCTACAAGTTCCGTGCACAATTCAACATGAAAATCCACGACAGTGCGTCCTTCTCGACGGACGAAGGTATTTTCCTTCTGGAAAATGTCGTCGGAATACCCTCACGCAAAATTTGCATTGATAAGAGCGGCCAAAGAAATGCATGTGGCGCAAAGGCATCGGTTGTTTTGCGGAATATTCTGGCCAGAAAGTTTGTGGAATGTCGTAGAACTTCCATCGCACTCAGGACATGGCTCGTCGATTGCCGTATAAATGGACGCAGCGTTTCTGATATGTTGTTGGAAAAGAATGCTGTAACGCCTTTGGAGCGGGCCGCGGCTGGCAGCCCCAAATGAATTGGAATGCTGTGCAGGAAAGTTTTTCGATAGAATGATACCGTCATTGCAAAGACTGTTCGGGAACAAGGCTGCACCACAGGCAGCGACCGAGCCCAGAAGGCAGAGAATCGATCTTGGTCCGCAAATCCCGCATTATCCTATCTACGCCATCGGGGATGTTCACGGTCGTATAGATCTGCTGCAGCATGCCGAAAGCCTTGTGGCAGGCGATCTGATTGCAAACGGACAGGCAGGTCTCGTCATTCTTTTGGGTGACTACATCGATCGTGGCAAAAACTCCGCGGATGTAATGAACTATCTCTGTGCACCGTCTGCTTACGGCCTGCAGCGCTATATCGTCTGTGGCAATCATGACGATGCGTTTCTGCAATTTCTGGATGACCCGGCACGCCATATGAACTGGCTGGACTTTGGCGGCCGCCAGACATTGCTGTCCTACGGCATCGATGCCGATTACATGCTGACGCGTGGCAAAAAGGGCATTGATGATCTGAAGCGGGCGCTGGCTGACACCATTCCTTCACAGCACGTGGAGCTGCTGAAAAATATGGTCGGTTATGTCCGGATCGGGTCTTACGTGTTTGTCCATGCCGGCTTGCGGCCGGGCGTGGCACTGGAGGAGCAGGATGACCGCGATCTGTTGTGGATCCGCGAACCGTTTCTGTCACGCGGGCCGGAACTGCCGTTTCTGGTGGTGCACGGTCATACGGTTTATGAGCGGCCGGAAACAGGCCCAAACCGCATCGGAATTGATACCGGTGCTGTTAACAGCAACCGTTTGACTGTTCTCAAACTTGAGGATGGTAAAGGCTTCATTCTGTCCTGAAGCCAGTTTTCAAAATTGCTGTCTATTTTGTCAGGTGAACGGCAATACGGTCTTTCCCGGCTTCAATGACATGGCGCATCGCAACCGTTGCCTTTTCTGGATCACGCAGGGCAATGGCGTGGGCAATACGCAAATGGTTGGTTGCGATTTCCTCGATGGTTTCTGGCGAAGCGGCTGGTGACGACAGCTTGAAGGAGATTGCCAGCGCTGCTTCGATCAGACCGCTTGCCGAACGCATGAATGGATTGCCGGACATGCGGGCAATTGCGAGATGGAAATCAAGGTCCACCTTGGCGATGGTTTCCGGTGTGTGGCTAAGGTCATCAAACCGGGCAGCAATTGCATAAAGCGCCGCAATATCGTCGCTTGATGCCTGAGTGGCGGCGGCCGCTGCGGCTGCCGGTTCCAGCGTCATGCGGATTGTTGCCAGATGTTCTACAAATTCCTGATCTAGTCCAGCGTCGCAGCGCCAGCCAAGAACATCAGCGTCAAAAAAGTTCCAGCTTTCACTGCCCAGAACGCGCGTGCCAACTTTCGCCTTGGGTTCGACCAGCCGTTTTGCGGCCAATGTCTTCATCGCTTCCCGCAGAACGGTGCGCGAAACACCAAACCTCAGCGACAGATCGGCATCTCCCGGCAGGATCGATCCCTCGGCAATGCTGCCCGAGACTATTCCGCTGCCTAGTTCCGCAACAACATGTGCGTGGCTACTGCGTCTTTTACGTCCTGTGATCGTCGTTTCAAGCAGCCCCACGAAATCTCCTTGGCGTTGGCCCATTTCTGCATTTCGTTAAAACTGTACGTCAAAATTCAGCCATTTGCGAGAAATAGCTTGGTCGTCTCCTGACACAACAGGGCGATGAAGATTCAGCATATAGTATGATTATTGTACTCATGTTTGCTTTGCAATGAAAAACATATGTGTCTTTGTAGTAAATTAGCGTATTAAAAATAATGCTGTTTAGCTCTTTTATACGAGAGTGCCGTGTTTGGTGCCAACGACTCTTGACAAGCGTTCCCCTCGATAAATAGTAATACAAATAACGGAAGCGTGGACCGTAGTGGCATAGCTGCGTGCGGATACCTTCCCAGACAGAGCATTGACGCGGCTGTCGTCTTATTTTTGTTTTGAGGCAATCACCATGGGAAATTCCGATAATCTTCCGTCCACTTCCGGAAAACTGCGTTCTCGCGCCTGGTTCGATAACCCGGCCAACGCGGATATGACGGCGCTTTATCTCGAGCGTTACATGAATTTCGGCTTGAGCCAGGCGGAATTGCAGTCAGACCGTCCGATTATTGGTATTGCCCAGACCGGTTCTGATCTTTCGCCTTGCAACCGTCACCACCTTGAGTTGGCCAATCGCCTGCGCGAAGGTATCCGTGAAGCTGGCGGCATCGCTATCGAATTTCCTGTCCACCCGATCCAGGAAACCGGCAAGCGCCCGACCGCTGGTCTCGACCGTAACCTTGCTTACCTCGGCCTCGTTGAAGTGCTGTACGGTTACCCGCTTGACGGCGTTGTTCTGACCATCGGTTGTGACAAGACCACGCCTGCCTGTCTTATGGCGGCGGCCACCGTCAACATTCCGGCAATTGCACTGTCCGTCGGCCCGATGCTGAACGGCTGGTTCCGCGGTGAGCGTACCGGTTCTGGTACCATCGTCTGGAAGGCACGCGAACTTCTCGCCAAAGGCGAAATCGACTATCAGGGCTTCGTGAAGCTGGTTGCTTCCTCTGCACCTTCAACCGGTTACTGCAACACCATGGGTACGGCCACGACCATGAACTCGCTGGCTGAAGCACTCGGCATGCAGCTGCCAGGTTCTGCCGCTATTCCGGCTCCTTACCGTGACCGTCAGGAAGTTTCCTATCTCACCGGTCTGCGTATTGTTGAAATGGTCAAGGAAGACCTGAAGCCTTCCGATATCATGACCAAGGATGCTTTCATCAACGCAATCCGCGTCAATTCGGCAATCGGTGGTTCTACCAACGCACCGATCCACCTCAACGGTCTTGCACGTCACGTCGGTGTTGAACTGACGGTTGATGACTGGCAGACCTACGGTGAAGACGTTCCGCTGCTGGTGAACCTGCAGCCAGCCGGTGAATATCTCGGCGAAGATTATTACCATGCCGGTGGCGTCCCAGCCGTGGTCAACCAGCTCATGACGCAGGGTCTGATCAAGGAAGACGCCATGACGGTCAATGGCAAGACCATTGGCGACAACTGTCGCGGTGCGATCATTGAAGACGAAAAGGTTATCCGTCCTTACGAACAGCCTTTGAAAGAACGTGCCGGTTTCCGCGTACTGCGTGGCAACCTGTTCTCGTCTGCCATCATGAAGACCAGCGTTATCTCGGAAGAGTTCCGCAACCGTTACCTGTCCAACCCGAACGATCCGGAAGCCTTCGAAGGCCGTGCGGTCGTGTTCGATGGTCCGGAAGATTACCACCACCGGATCGACGATCCGTCGCTGGCTATCGATGCCAACACCATCCTGTTCATGCGTGGGGCAGGCCCGATCGGTTATCCGGGCGCAGCTGAAGTTGTGAACATGCGTGCACCTGACTACCTGCTGAAGCAGGGCGTCAACTCGCTGCCTTGCATTGGTGACGGCCGTCAGTCTGGTACGTCTGGCAGCCCATCGATCCTCAATGCTTCGCCGGAAGCCGCCGCTGGCGGTGGTCTTGCGATCCTGAGAACCGGTGACCGCGTTCGCGTTGACGTGGGTCGCGGCAAGGCTGACATTCTAATCTCCGGTGAAGAATTGGCTGCACGTTACGAAGCTCTGGAGAAGGATGGCGGTTACGAATACCCGGCTCACCAGACTCCATGGCAGGAAATCCAGCGTGCCATTGTTGGTCAGATGGAAAGTGGTGCCGTGCTCGAGCCTGCGGTGAAATATCAGCGCATTGCCCAGACCAAGGGTCTGCCGCGCGACAACCACTAAAATACGAGCTATTCTCCGCAAATTTTTGTGGAGAACACTCCCCGCTCTGAATACGTGAGCGACAGTATATTTGCTGAATCATCGTGAAAGCCGTCCTTAAGGGACGGCTTTTATGCATTTTTGATAAGATTCTTACTTATGCGTCGTAATCATTCTATTTCATTAATTGGTTCTCAATACCCCCCGTTGATGATGGTTTTCCATGGGGTGAGGCCTGTGAGAAAAATACAAACCGGACACAGTGCCTTCGTATGACTGGGAATTACTTTGTCACATGGTTCAGAAAATTATCCGTTCGATTGAAACGGGGGTGCCACAACAGGCAGGCGCTCATGTCCGCCAGCCGACACTTTTCATGCGTGTGAACGCGTGGAGGCGTTCGCTTGTCGGTAAGATCACCCTTGTTTTTCTGGGCGGAGTAATTTTTGCCTATGGCGCCGGAGCTTTTGTCGGCTGGTCGATGTTTGTGACTGCCGCCAGTGAACAATGGCGTAACCAGGCGCGGATCAATACCCAAATCGCCAGTGCTACCTTGCGCAGCATCTACACCTACATTGCTGTCAGTGTGGATGATGGCGGGCAGGTCGATCGCATTGTTACCGATCAGCCGATCGGCGATGACGAATCCGTCCTGGTGACCGGTTTCAGTCCCATCGATGTGCTGGCGCTGGTCAGTGCGCAAACCAAAAAGACCACGTGGCTTTACCGTTATGATGCCGAGCAGGCTGCCTTTGTCAGCGTTGCCGTTGCCTATGATGGTGGTTCCGGTTCAGACGTATTGGCACCGATCCATGATCCGATTTTTCAGGATTATGGTGGCAAAGGTGAGTTTGCCACCGGCTTTGCGCAGATCGACGGCGTCAAACATTATATTGGGCTGCTGCCGATCCTGAAAAACCAGGGTGGCGAGGTTATCGGTGCGGTGGCGACCAGCATCGGCACGGCTTCAGAGCTTTATAATGTCCAGCAACGGTTGCTTCGGAACTCCCTGTTGGTTTTGCTAGGGGTTTTTAGCGTCACAGGCATCATCGTCAGCTTTGTTGCCAAGCGGTTTCTCAAACCCGTTCCGGCGCTTATTCAGGCGACGTTGCGTATCGCCAACGAAGAAACCGATGTGGAAACACCGTTTCGCAACCGCAAGGACGAAATCGGTGCGATGGCCACAGCCATTGAAAGCCTGCGTGAGGCGGTGGTCGAAAGAGGCCGGTTGCGACAGGTGCGCGATATGGCGCTGCAAATGGAGCATATGGCTCACCATGACGGGCTGACTGGTTTGCCCAACCGTGCCTTGCTAATGAAAACCATGAATGCCTGCCTGGAAGAGACCGCCCAGACCGGCAAGATGTTCAATGTCATGTTGCTTGATCTCGACCGCTTCAAGACGGTCAATGACACGCTTGGCCATGCGTCAGGCGATGCGCTTCTAGTGTCCACCGCATCGCGTGTTCGTTCCGTACTTGGTCCTGATGACATCGCGGCACGTCTCGGTGGTGACGAGTTTGCGATTGTGCAGAGGGTGAACCGCAATCCATTGCGCGAGGGCCAGAAGCTGGCTTCGCGCATTCTGGAATCCATCTCCACCAGTTTCATGCTGGATGACCATGAAGTGATGGTTGGCACCAGTATCGGCATTGCCTGTGCGCCTGCGCATGGCGTGTCTGCGGGCCAGTTGCTGCAAAATGCCGATCTTGGTTTGTACCGTGCAAAGGCAATGGGGCGCGGCATTTCCGTGTTCTATGAAGAAGGCATGGACATGGCCGTTCAAGACCAGCACGCGCTGGAAATGGACATGAAATTTGCCTTGCAGAATAATGAATTCGAGCTGCATTATCAGCCGATCATCAATCTGCATGATGGCAGGATTGCCGCTTATGAAGCGCTTGTGCGCTGGCGTCACCGCAAACAGGGGATGATCCCGCCCGACAAGTTCATTCCGCTGGCGGAAGAAACCGGCTTTATCATTCAGCTCGGCGAATGGATCCTGAAACAAGCCTGCACCGATGCGATGAGCTGGCCTGATAACATCAGGCTGGCTGTAAACCTTTCTGCCGTCCAGTTGCGACAGAGCAATATCGTCGGAACGGTTGAGCAGACCTTGCAGGAAACCAGATTGTCACCTGAGCGCCTTGAGCTTGAGGTGACGGAAACCGTAATGCTGACCGGTGCGACCAGCATTGCGGCCCTGGTCAAACTCAAGGAAAGTGGCGTGCGTATCGTTCTTGACGATTTCGGAACGGGTTACGCCTCGTTCGGGGCGTTGAGAAACGTGCCCTTCACCAAATTGAAGATCGACCGCGAATTCGTGGCTGGCTTGCCGGATGATGCGACCAGCAACGCCATTATCAGCGCCATCACCACATTGGCGCGGCAGGTGGATATGGAAGTAACGGCCGAAGGTGTTGAAGGGCCGGGGCAGGTAGCGGTGCTGAAGGTTGCAGGTTGTACGGAAGCGCAGGGTTATTACTTCGCGCGGCCGATGCCTGCGTCGCAACTGTGCCATGACCTGTCGACAGGGAATGAAGATTTTTTGAGGAAAGCAACGGCTCACGGTTGAGCGAAACAATACCTTTTCAGATGTTTAGGTAAATCAGCAGGAGACTTGGAATGCGTAAATTTGCGTTGTCTCTTATTATGCTTGGCAGCCTTGTGTCCTGGTCGACAGCCAGCGCGGAAACGGCAAGTGTGACATTACAGGCCATATCCAAATCGGGAAAAATCCGCATTGGTTACCGTGAGGCAGAACCTCCGTTTTCCTACCGCTTGCCGTCCGGTGAGGTAGTCGGTTTTTCCATCGATCTCTGCAAAAGTCTGACAGACCATATTCGACAATATCTGAAGCTGGACAAGCTGGATGTCGAATATGTCATGGCGACACCGGCCACTCGGTTCATTCTCGTCAAAACAGGCAATATCGACATTGAGTGTGCGGCAACCACCAACACGGCAGAGCGCCGCAAAACGGTGGACTTTTCCTATTCGAATTTCATGACCGCAACGCAGTTCGTGTCACGGACCGAAGACGGCATTTCCAGCATGAAGGATTTGACAGGGCGTTCGGTGACCTCGGCATCCGGCACGGTCAATATTGATCAGCTGAACCAGATCAACCGCGAGCAAAAGCTGAACATCGCGGTCATTCCAACCAAGAATAACGAAGAGTCCTTCGAACTGGTGGCCTCGGGACGAGCATCAGCTTTTGTGATGGATGGTATTTTGCTCGCGGCAATGATCGCCCAGTCACCAGACCCGTCGAAATACAGGCTGTCTGAGGAAACATTGAGTGAACCGGAGCCTTATGGTCTGATGCTTCGCCATGGAGACACAGCCTTCAAGACGCTGGTTAATGACAGCCTGAGGGAGATTTTCGCGGGAGATGAAATCAAGGCACTTTACAGCAAATGGTTCACTTCGCCGATACCGCCGAGCAACATGAATATGAACCTGCCGATGTCTGCAGCTTTAAGAAAAGCCTACGCTGCGCCAGTGGAGTTTAACGATTAATCCCCATGCTGTTGTTTGATGATGGAAATGAAGCTCATGCTTTCAGAGGATCACCATGTTGCGACTTAAAGCTCTGCTTTTTACCGGCTTGATGATGGCGTCGTCCGGTCAGGTTCTTGCGAATGAACCGGTGCCGACACTGGAGAGAATGACACAGTCAGGCACTATCAAACTGGGATATGCGACGAAAAACATTCCGTTCTCCTATCTCGATGACAAGGGTGAACCGGTCGGTTATACGATTGATTTATGCAGGCGGGTTGTCGATCTGGTGAAGCAAAAACTTTCCCGGCCTGACATCAAAATTGAGTTTGTTGAACGCACTGCCAGTAACCGCGTGGTGCTGTTGAATGACGGTTCGATCGATCTGGAATGTGTTTCGAGCACCAATACCGAAGAACGTCGTAGAAGCGTGCGGTTCTCCTATAGCCACTTCATTACATCGACGCGCTTCGTGACGCTTAAATCCAGCGGAATCAACTCTATCAACGATCTGGCCGGACGTACTGTCGTCGTTACCAAGGGTTCGACCAATATTGCCCAACTGAACACCATCAACCGTGAAAAGAGCCTCTATTTGGCGCTGGTGCAGGGTGTCAGCATCAATGATGCATTTGATATGGTCACACAGGGCAAGGCATCTGCCTTCGTGATGGATGGAATTCTACTGGCGTCTCTGGTGGCGAACTCGCAAAATCCCGAGAACTATGCGTTGTCTGCGGATACGTTGTCAGAACCGCAACCCTATGGGCTAATGTTGCGCAAGGACGACGTTGGCTTTCGTGATGCTGTCAATGACGCTTTGTTGACGATCTATAAAAGCGGCGAGATCAACGACATCTACAACAAATGGTTCATGACGGATATCGGACCTGATGGCGTCAACCTCAACACGCCGATGACTGACGATCTGAAGGCGGCGTTCGACAATCCTGTCAATCTCGGCGGCTAATACTCAAACTTTTCAAAATGTTGGCGGCGTGCACGCGCTGATCACTTCGCAGGGAACCACTCCCACGCAGCGAAAGCGGTGCGGGCGACGGCTTTCAAAATAATAGGCATCACCCGGCCCGAGAATGCGCCGTTCATCTTCCACGATGACTTCCAGCCGACCGCTTAAAACAATGCCGCCTTCTTCCCCCTCATGGACAAGTGGCACTTTGCCGGTGTCAGCACCGGGCTGATAACATTCCTTCAGAATTTGCAGGCTGCGGCCAAACAGATTGTTGCCCACTTGGCGAAAAGAAATCGAGCCCTTGCCAATTTCAGTCAATTCTTCCGCTGCGTAAAAGAACTGCCTTGGTTTCTCCGGCTGAAACGCGAAGAACTCGGCAAGGCCGATCGGGATACCATCGAGAATACGTTTTAGAGCGCCAACTGACGGGTTGGAGGCGTTCGATTCAATCAAAGAAATGGTGGAATTCGTGACGCCTGCACGTCTCGCCAATTCTCTCTGCGAGAGGTTGTGAAGCGTTCTTAAATGTCGCAACCTGTTGCCAATATCAACCGACATGCCTTAATCCTGTTGTCGTTGTTCGAAATATCGAAACATTAGCTCTTCGGCATCAGTTTTTTCAATAGGTTGGCTTCTTGAAGAAAAAGGCTTGTTGAAGAAGGGGAAATATTTCACAAATTGGCAAACATGGAGAGCATCATGAACGCGCATAGCAAACCCAATACACCCGTGCTTGAAAATTTCTGGATGCCATTTACTGCCAACCGGCAGTTCAAGGCAGCGCCTCGTCTGTTGGCCAGTGCCTCGGGCATGTATTACACCGACGTTGACGGCAACAAGGTTCTGGATGGCACTGCCGGTTTGTGGTGCGTGAATGCCGGTCACGGCCGTGAGCGGATTGCCGAAGCCGTCGAGCGTCAGCTTCGCACCATGGATTTCGCACCAACCTTCCAGATGGGCCACCCGATTGCCTTTGATTTTGCCGAAAAGCTGGCCGCCATTGCGCCCGGCGGTGATGCTGCCCAGTTGGACCGCGTGTTCTTTACCGGTTCCGGTTCTGAGTCCGTCGATACTGCGCTGAAGATTGCCATTGCCTATCAGCGTGCCATTGGGCAGGGAACGCGTACTCGCATTATCGGTCGTGAAAAGGGTTATCACGGCGTTGGTTTTGGCGGCATCTCGGTTGGTGGCCTCGTCAACAACCGGCGTGTTTTCCCGCAAATCCCGGCGGACCATATGCGCCATACACTGGATGTGGAGCGCAATGCATTCAGCAAGGGCCTGCCGCAGCATGGTATCGAACTGGCAGATGATCTGGAGCGGCTTGTCGGCCTGCATGGCGCCGAAACCATTGCTGCTGTGATCGTGGAGCCGATGTCCGGTTCTGCTGGCGTGGTGCTGCCAGCAAAGGGTTACCTTGAGAAGCTGCGTGCCACGGCTGACAAATACGGCATCCTGTTGATTTTCGATGAGGTGATCACCGGCTTCGGTCGCCTTGGAACACCTTTCGCCACGGATTATTTCGGCGTTGTTCCTGACCTCGTTACCACGGCCAAGGGCATTACCAACGGCACGATCCCGATGGGCGCGGTGTTTGCAAAGCGTGCGGTTTACGATGCACTGATGCAGGGACCGGAAAACCAGATCGAACTGTTCCACGGTTATACCTATTCCGGGCATCCGGTTGCCTGCGCGGCTGGCATTGCAACGCTTGAAGTCTATGCTGAAGATGGCCTGTTGACCCGCGCAGCAGAGCTTGCCGAGTACTGGCAGGAGGCGCTGCACTCCTTCAATGGACATGCAAATGTCGTTGACGTGCGCAACCTCGGTCTGGTTGGCGCGATCGAACTTGCACCACGCGACGGTGCGCCGGGAGCCAGAGCCTATGACGTGTTTGTTGATTGCTTCAACAAGGGTCTGCTGATCCGCGTGACCGGTGATGTGATTGCGCTTTCACCGCCGCTGATTATCGAGAAGGAACAAATCGATACGCTTGTGTCGATCATTGGCGATGCAATTAAAAGAGCAGCCTGATCAATCCTAAAAAAGGCGCCAGTCACTGGCGCCTTTTTTGTTGGCTGCTTCGAAACACCATCATTGTTTATCGTCCGTGTCCTGTCGTGCCGAGCGGGAGCGGAGCAGTGTATGCGCTGACCGTTTTGGCTCCGGCAGCTTGTCTTCATCCAGTGAGGCGTAAAGCCAGTCGATAAACACGCTAACGATGGGTGCGTTGCGCATTTCGTGACGACAGGCGACGTGAAATGCGTCATCGGCCGGAACAGTCAAATCGAATGGCAGGACAAGCTCACCCTCGGCAATCAGGTTTGCAGCGGTGATGGTGTCGCCCAAGGCAATGCCCTGTCCATAAAGCGCAGCCTGTGTGGAAAGATGGGCGTCACTCATGAAGTGCTGGCGCGGGCGAGGTACGGCAGTTGCGTCTGCCGCCGTCAGCCAGGTGTTCCATTCCCGGCCGGTATCGCCATGCAGCAACACGTGATCCGACAGATCGCGTATCGAGCGTAACGGTCTGTTGTTGAGCAGGGTCGGACTTGCCACTGGAAACAGCCGGATTTCGCTCCACAGGCTGCTCCATATGCCGGGCCACCGGCCGTTTCCATAGAGAATGCACAGATCAATATCGGACGAGTTGAGCATGGCCGGATCATTGCCGGTCATCAGCGTCAGGCTGATATCCGGAAACTGTTCCGAGAACCTGTTTAGCCGCGGGATCAGCCAAAGGGACAGAAGGCCAGCCACGCTGCCGATCGTCAGTTTTCCGCCGGTTGCAGGGCGTGCCATCAGCGCCGTGGCTGCGGCAATACTGCCGAATGCCTGTGTGACGACAGGTAACAGGAGTGCACCTTGTGAAGTCAGTTTCAACCGTCTGCCGCCCCGTTCAAACAGCACTGTGTTAAGCGATTCCTCGAGCGACTTGATCTGGTGGCTGATGGCGCCATGTGTCACGTTCAACTCCCGCGCGGCGGCTGATACGGAGCCACGTCTGGCAGTTGCTTCGAAAGCCCTGAGAGGGTTGAGAGGGGGCAGACGACTGGACATTGAGCATTGTCCTTGTGTGAGAAAAATTCACATTAATTGCTACAACAATGTGAATTGCTTTTTCAATTGCCTTGCGTTGAAATGACGAAAACATGGGCAGTATTTTTACAGTCCAAAAAATGTGCGGCGCACCGGGATGCGTTGCCGGTCAATGTGAATGGGAACCACAAGATGACATTTGACGACAAAAAGCTGCAAGAACTGAAGGCGAAGTATGGCGAAAGCCATGGCGGTGAACTGTTCGATCCCAAGTTCAGCAAGGTGGCGAGCAAGATTTTTTCCAAGAGCGGCACACGTGTTGCGCCCTATGCGGGAATGCCGACGCTGCTGGCTGCGCCGCATATGCCTGTTGACAATGACGAGCCGGATTTCGGCAATCTTCAGGTTGCCCTGCTTGGCGTGCCGATGGACCTTGGTGTGACCAACCGCACCGGCTCTCGTTTCGGGCCGCGCGCGTTGCGCGCCATCGAACGTATTGGTCCCTACAATCACGTTCTCAATTGCGCGCCGGTGCATGATTTGCGCGTTGCTGACATTGGCGACGTTGCCTTCCGCAGTCGTTACCGTCTGGAAATGAGCCATGACGATATCGAAAAGCGTCTGAACCAGATTGTCGATGCCGGTGTTCTGCCGCTGTCAGTGGGCGGCGATCATTCCATCACCCATCCGATCCTCAAAGCGGTCGGGAAAAACCGCCCGGTCGGCATGATCCATATCGATGCGCATTGCGACACTGGCGGCGCCTATGATCTGACCAAGTTCCACCACGGCGGTCCGTTCCGTAATGCGGTCCTCGACGGTGTTCTCGACCCGACCCGCACGATCCAGATCGGTATTCGCGGCTCGTCCGAATATCTGTGGGAGTTCTCCTACGAATCCGGCATGACCGTTATCCACGCCGAGGAAGTAACCGGCCTCGGTATTCCCGCAATCATCGAAAAGGCCAAGGCAATTATCGGTGACGGCCCGACCTATCTGTCTTTCGATATCGACAGTCTTGATCCATCTTTTGCGCCCGGTACTGGCACACCGGAAATCGGCGGACTGACGACGCGCGAGGTTCTTGAACTGGTTCGCGGTCTGAAGGGCATGAACATCGTGGGTGGTGATGTGGTTGAAGTGGCACCACAATATGATGCCACAACCAATACCGCACAGGCTGGTGCGCAAATGTTGTTCGAAATCTTGAGCCTGATGGTGTTTAGTCCTTCCGTCAAAAGCTGATGATGACTTATTATCCGTAACAAAAACTGGGGACGGTCTGATAAAAGAAGACAGGCCGAACAATAAAGGAGAAGTCGATGTCTGAAAAAATTACATTGCCGGTCAGTCGCCGCACGGTTCTGGGAGCCGGTCTTGCTGGCGCATCCATGCTGGCCATGCCTTCCATCCTGCGCGCGCAGGACAAGTCGCTGAAGGTTGGCGTTTACGGTGGTTACTTCAAGGATTCGTTTGACAAGAACATTTTCCCTGAATTCACCAAGGCCACCGGCATTGCCGTTGAATCCGTCGCCGAGCCGACAGGCGAAGCATGGCTGGTGCAGCTTGAGCAGGCCGCCAAGGCAGGTCAGGCTCCGGCCGACGTTTCCATGATGTCACAGGTGGCGGTTCTGAAGGGCCAGGCGACCGATCTGTGGGCACCGCTTGATCTTGCCAAGATCCCAAGCTCTTCCGGTCTGATCGATCGTTTCATCAACAAATATCCTGACGGTCGCGTGTCCGGTATCGGTGCGGTGTCCTGGTACATCACGCTGGTGACCAACACGGATGTCTACAAGGAAGCACCAACCTCCTGGGAAGCCCTGTGGGATCCGGCCAATGCCGACAAGATTGGCCTTCTGGCACTGGTGTCCAACTCCTTCCTTCTGGAAGTGACAGCCAAGACATACCTTGGCGGCACCAATGCACTCGACACCGAAGAGGGTCTTCTCAAGGCGTTTGAAAAGCTGGCGGAAGTGAAGTCCAATGTCAGCCTCTGGTACCGTGATGAGGCGCAGTTCGAACAGGCGTTGAAGTCGGGCGAAATCCCGATGGGTCAGTATTACCACGACGTAACCGGTCTTGCCGCTTCGCAGGGTCAGCCGGTTCGCTCGACCTTCCCGAAGGAAGGCGGCATTCAGGACGCCGGTTCGTGGGTTCTGTCGCGTGCATCCAAGAAAACCGAAGAAGCGCATGCCTTCATCGAATATATGAGCCAACCGGCAACGCAGGCCGTGCTGTCACGCAAGGTTGGCACAGCGCCAACCGTAAAGCGTGAACTGACCGACCTGACGGCGGAAGAGTTCGCGGCAGTGTCTTCGGATATCGATCCGGTTATCCCGCGTTACGATCTCTACCAGACCAAGTCTGACTGGTTGAACCAGAAGTGGACTGAGATGATTGCCGGTTAAGGCATTCGTTTACAAAACAACATCCGGTCCGGGGGAAACCCGGATCGGCCTTCAAAAAAATAACGGGGAATGTATGTCCGGTCTGGCCCTGAATAACATCGTCAAGCAATTCGGCAACTTCACGGCCGTGAATGGCGTCAGCCTGAATGTTCCGCACGGCACATTTGTCTGTCTGCTTGGCCCGTCCGGCTGCGGAAAAACGACATTGATGCGTATGATCGCCGGGTTGGATTTGCCAACCAGCGGTACGATCCGTCTTGATGGTGATGACATTACAACCGTGCCGACGCACAAACGCGACCTTGGCATGGTGTTCCAGTCGCTGGCGCTGTTTCCGCATCTGACGGTGGGCGAAAATATCGCCTACCCGTTGCGCATCCGTGGTGCTGGCAGGGAAGAGCAGAAAAAGCGCGTTGACGAGCTGCTGGCGATGATCCATCTGCCCGGTTACGCCGACCGTCCGGTTTCCAAACTATCTGGCGGCCAGCGCCAGCGCGTCGCCATTGCCCGTGCCCTAACAATTTCGCCAAAGCTGTTTCTGCTGGATGAGCCCCTGTCGGCGCTGGACGCGAAATTGCGCGAGGCGATGCAGGTTGAACTGCGACAGCTTCAGCAGCGTCTGGGCATTACCACCATTGTGGTAACACATGATCAGCGCGAAGCGATGACCATGGCCGACACGGTTGTGGTGATGAATGGCGGCGAAATCCGCCAGGCCGCAGCCCCGGTCGATGTCTATCGTAAACCGGCCGATACCTTCGTTGCCGACTTTATAGGCATGACCAACCTCATTGATTTTTCCGCCGACAGTGCTGGCCGTGCTGTTGTGCTTGGCGAAGCTGTCGAGGGATTGGCACTTTCGTCCGGCCTGTCAAAGGGCGTGATTTCGGTGCGACCGGAAGATGTCGAACTGACGGCGCCCGGTCATGGCACGATATCCGGAACCGTTACCTTTGTGCGTGATCTTGGCGGTACGATCGAAACCTTCGTCGAGGCGGGCGGCAAGCAGATTGTTGCCGTGTCGACACCGAGTGCCCGTCCTCAGGTTACTGTCGGGCAAAATGTCGGCGTGAAGCTCGGCGCTGATGTCTGCGTGGTGTTGAAATCATGAGACGGGAAGCGCCGCAAAAACTGACCGATTACGGGCCGCTGCTGTTTCCAGCCCTGATGCTGATCATTTTCTTCGTCGTTCCCTTTGGCACGATGATTTCGGTTTCGTTTTTTCAACGCTTGCAGGGGGCGTTTTACGAACCCGCCTTCGTTCTAGACAATTATGCCCGGTTCATGAGCCTGTTTTTCGGGCGTGTGCTTGGCTTTTCACTGATGCTGGCGGTACTTGTCGCCATCTGCTGCGTGGTGATTGCCGTGCCCTTCACCTACCTGCTGTCGCGCTCGGCGCGAAAGGTGCAGGTACTGTGGCTAGTGACTTTGTTGTCGGTGTTGTCGTTGTCTGAAGTCATGATCGGCTTTGCATGGTCAACGCTGTTTTCGCGCACCGCCGGTATCAGCAACCTGTTTGTGGCGATCGGGTTGATGGATCAGGCAAAGGCTCTGACGCCGAGTTTTGGCGCTGTGTTGACAGGTATTGTCTACCAGGCACTGCCTTACACCGTTCTGGTGCTTTATCCCGCACTTGTGCGGCTTGATCCGACATTGACCGAGGCTGCACGCACGCTTGGTGCCTCTCCAATCAAGGCGTTCTTCACCGTCGTGGTGCCAGCGCTCAGAAGCACGATCATGGCAACCTCGATCATGGTGTTCATCTTTGCGCTCGGTTGTTACCTGCTGCCTCAGTTGCTCGGTCGTCCGCAGCACTGGACCTTGTCGGTGCTGATTACGGACCAGGCGATCTACCAGTCCAACATGCCGTTTGCAGCGGCCATGGCGGTATTCCTTGTTCTGGTAACCCTTGGACTTGTCGGCTTGACGCTGTTTCTGGGACGTAAGGGAGAAGCGGCATGACCACGTTTCTGAAACGCCTTTTCTTCACGCTGTTCGGCCTGTTTCTGGCAATGCCGCTGATCGTGGTTGCCGGTGTGTCGGTCAATGAAAAACAGACGCTGGCATTTCCGCCGCAGGGTTTTTCACTGTCGTGGTATGGCGAAATTTTTACCAATGTCGAATGGCGTAACGCGCTGTTTGCATCGGTAACGCTGGCTGCTCTTTCGGCTGCCCTTGCGTTGTTGATCGCTTTGCCGCTGGCGTGGTTTCTGTGGCGTCGTATCGCGCCATGGGCGAATATTTTTCAGGTGCTGGGTGTTGCGCCATTTACGCTACCACCAGTTATCACAGCGCTTGGCCTTTTGACCTTCTGGGCAACAACGGGCTTTTATGGCCAACCCTGGACGGCAGTTGTCAGTCACGCCATCTTTTTCGTGACACTGCCGCTGGTGACGATTTCACTCGGATTTTCCTCGATCGATCGCTCGCTGGTCGAGGCTGCATCGACGATGGGCGCCAATGACCGTACCATCTTCAGGACTGTAGTATTACCATTGATCCTGCCCTATCTGGTGTCAGGTTATGCCTTCGCATTCGTGCTGTCGCTCAACGAATATATCGTCGCCTATATGACTGTCGGTTTCACCATGGAAACCCTGCCGATCAAGATCTTCAATGCTTTGCGTTACGGCTACACCCCGACCATGGCCTCGGTGACCGTGTTATTCCTGACAATTGCAGCTGTGGTCTTTGGTCTGGTGGCCCGGTTCGGTGACTTGCCGAAACTTCTGGGTGCCATGTCCTCCAACGACAAGTGAGTATCATGAAGATCGCAGCTTTGCAGATGCAATCGGTTTTGGCAGATGTTTCGGCCAATCTGGCGCGTGTTGAACAGGCAGCAAAGGAGGCAGCCTCTCAGGGTGCCGCATTGCTGATTGTGCCTGAACTTGCAGTCACCGGTTACGGGGGAGGCGAAGCCATGGCGTCACTGGCATCTCCGGCCGGTGGCGAGATTGAACAACGCTTGGCAGAGATTGCACGCGTCTATTCGATTGCCGTTGTGGCGGGGTTTGCAGAACGTGCCGGGGACAAGGTTTATAACAGCGCGATCTTTGTCGATGAAAAGGGCAATAGCCGCATCTACCGAAAATCCCACCTTTATGGCGATTACGAGCGTGGCCTGTTTTGTGCTGAAAAACCATCGGCCGTTCTGGTTGAGTATGGTGGCATCACTTTCGGTATGCTCATTTGCTACGATGTCGAGTTCCCGGAAAATGTCCGCCGTCTTGCACTTGCCGGCGCTGAGCTGGTGGTTGTGCCGACAGCCTTGCCCAAGGGGGCGTCGGGCAGCTTTATTGCCCAGACATTGATCCGCACGCGTGCTTTTGAAAACCAGGTTTATGTCGCTTACGTCAATCACTCCGGGAGCGACGGCGCCTTTGATTATGCCGGACTATCCTGTATTGCGGCGCCGGACGGCCAATTCCTCGCACAGGCGTCCGCGGACAATGACGCCCTTCTTTACGCTGAGATAGAGCCCGGGGCCTACGCGCAATCCCGACAGGAAAATACCTATCTGCGCGATCTCATTCCACTCACATAAACAACCCGACAGAAGCTTCGAGCATCTGCCGGGTTATGGAAAGAAGCACGTTGCTTCAGGTGATCTGAGCAACGTGCTTTATTTTTGGTGGTGTCAGCCGATTGACATCAGGCTGGCGTTGCCGCCGGCAGCTGTGGTGTTGACGCTGACAGATACCTCTTCAACCAGCCAGTTCAGGCAATAGGCCTGCTCTTCACCGGCCAGTTCAGCGCTCGATGCGGCCTGTACGAGCACAAGCGGGCCAGGCAGGGCAGCAATAAGCCCGTTTGTCTGCTTGATCTTGTCGACATTGCCTTCAATCAGCGCGCCAGCAAATGGTCCTGCGTTCTTCCAGTCTGCAGACCATGTGATGCGATTTGCGATCGCCTGCGGCACGCCGGAAAGCGATGGCTGCAGGTTTGCAGCCGTATCAATGACCACGTTGTTACCTGTTGCCAATGCTGCCGACAGTTGCTGGTAGAGACCGCTTTCAGTTTCCGGAACCAGCAGGATGCGACCGCGCGGATGCAGAGCATAGACGTTGCGTTCGCCAACCGGGCCTTCCAGTTCGGTTTCAAAACCGACGGCGGACAGGTCTGCGGTGTTGCGGGCATTGGCGGCGGCTGATGTCTTGCTCTTGCTATCCAGCCACTTTGCAAATTCGGCAATCGCCGGATCGGCTTTACCGTTGTGCTTTTCTGCAAAGACCGGTGCCTTGGTCGACAGACGGCCAAGGTAAAGTGGTCCACCTGCCTTAGGACCGGTGCCAGATAGACCGCGACCACCGAATGGCTGCACACCGACGACCGCGCCGATGATGTTACGGTTGACGTAGAGGTTACCTGCCTTCACGCGAGACAAGACATGGGCGATGGTTTCATCAAGGCGTGTATGAAGGCCGAATGTCAGGCCATAACCGGTTGCGTTGATGTCATCGATCAGCTTGTCGAGGTTGTCACGCTTGAAGCGAATGACGTGCAGAACCGGACCAAACACTTCGCGCTTGAGGTCGGATAGGTTTTTCAACTCGATGATGGTCGGCGGTACGAATGTACCCTTGCCAGTTTCGCCAGCCAGTTCGATCTGTTCGATACGATTGCCAATCGAACGCATGCCCTCAATGTGGCTTTCAATGATGCCCTTGGCTTCAGCAGTGATAACAGGGCCGACATCCACGGACAGACGGTCGGTACGGCCGATGCTGAGTTCGTGCAACGCACCCTTCAGCATGGTCAGCGTGCGGTCCGCCACATCTTCCTGCAAGCACAAGACACGCAGTGCCGAGCAACGCTGACCGGCGCTGTCGAAGGCAGAAGCAATCACGTCGAAGACAACCTGCTCTGCAAGGGCAGAGGAGTCGACGATCATGGCATTCTGGCCACCGGTTTCCGCAATCAACGGAATTGGGCGGTTGCCTGCCGATACGCGCGTTGCAAGCTGGCTCTGGATAAGGCGGGCAACTTCGGTGGAGCCGGTGAACATGACACCAGCTGTCTGCGGCGCACCAACGAGGGCAGCACCAGTTTTGCCGTCGCCAGGCATCAGCTGGACGGCATCGGCCGGTACGCCTGCTTCATGCAAAAGGCGGATGCCTTCGGCGGCGATCAGCGGGGTTTCTTCCGCTGGCTTTGCGAGAACCGGATTGCCAGCGACCAATGCTGCTGTCACCTGACCGATGAAAATCGCCAGCGGGAAGTTCCATGGGCTGATGCAGACGATTGGACCGAGTGCCTTCTGTTCGCTTGCAAAGTTGTTGCGGGCTTCTTCCGCGTAATAACGCAGGAAGTCGATGGCCTCGCGCACTTCTGCAATGGCGTTGGGCAGGGACTTTCCTGCTTCGCGCACAATCAGGCCAAGCAATATTGGCATTTTTGCCTGCATCAGATCCGCGGCGCGCTCGATGATTGCTGCACGTTCTGCGACTGGCAGGTTTGGCCAATTGGATGCGGTGGCAGCCTCGAATGCCTGCTTGACGTCAGCTTCCGACGGCTCGGTGACATAGCCGACGATATCGGTGTGGTCGCCAGGGTTCAAAACCGGACGGTTTGCACCTGTCGATGCCGGAAAAGCCGCCGTCCACTGCATGGCGGCACTTTCCGTCAGTGCGGCACTCAATGCCGACAGAGAGTTTTCGTTGGCAAGGTCAATGCCGTCGGAGTTGCGGCGCTCTGTCCCGTACAGGCCGGCTGGGCTCGAAATCTTGTCATGCTGAGCACCCGGAACCGGCATTGCCTTCACAATGGCAACCGGGTCGGTCAGCAGTTCATCGACCGGTACAGCGGGATCGGCAATACGGTTAACGAAGGACGAGTTGGCGCCGTTTTCCAGAAGACGGCGAACGAGATAGGCGAGCAGCGTTTCATGCGTACCGACAGGTGCGTAGAAACGGCACGGACGGTCAAGTTTATCCTTGCCGACAACTTCGCTGTAAAGCGGCTCACCCATGCCGTGCAGGCACTGGAATTCATAATCGCCAATTTTGAAGTCCGGTCCGGCCAAGTGGTAGACGGTCGCCATGGTCTGGGCGTTGTGTGTGGCAAATTGCGGGAAGATCACGTCGCGCGCAGCAAGCAGCTTGCGCGAGCAGGCGATATAGGAAACATCGGTGTGGATCTTGCGGGTGTAAACGGGGAAGTCTTCCAGACCATCCAGTTGCGCACGCTTGATTTCCGCATCCCAATAAGCGCCCTTGACGAGACGCACCATGATGCGGCGGTTCGAGCGACGGGCAAGATCAATGATGTAATCGAGGACAAACGGGCAGCGGCGACCATAGGCCTGCACAACGAAGCCCAGACCTTCCCAGTTGCCGAGATCAGGATCGAGCGCCAGCGATTCCAGCAGGTCAAGCGAAAGCTCCAGGCGGTCTGCTTCTTCGGCGTCGATATTGAGGCCGATGTCGTAGTTTTTCGCCATCACCATCAGCGCTTTGACGCGTGGCAGCAGTTCGGCCATGACGCGGTCTGCCTGCGAGCGCGAATAACGTGGATGCAGTGCGGAGAGCTTGATGGAAATGCCGGGCCCACCGTAAACGCCACGGCCAGCAGATGCCTTGCCGATGGCATGGATGGCTGCCTCATAATCCTTGTAATAGCGCTCGGCATCCTTGCCGGTTGTGGCTGCTTCACCCAGCATGTCGTAGGAATACTGGAAGCCCTTTGCTTCATAGGGCTTGGAACGCTGGATGGCTTCGCCAATCGTCTGGCCGGTTACGAACTGCTCGCCCATCATACGCATTGCCATATCGACGCCACGACGAATGACTGGTTCGCCCGCGCGGGCGATCAGACGGGTGAGGGCGGAGGAAAGACCAGTATCGTTGACGGTCGATGTCAATTTGCCGGTGATCACCAGACCCCATGTGGCGGCATTGACGAACAGCGAGCGACCGCCACCGATGTGAGACTTCCAGTCACCATTGGCAATCTTGTCACGGATCAGTGCGTCACGGGTTGCGGTGTCGGGAATGCGCAGCAACGCTTCTGCCAGACACATCAGCGCCACGCCTTCTTGACTGGACAGCGAATACTCCTGCACCAGACCTTCCACGCCGGTGCCTTTTGCCTTGGAGCGCAGGGCTTCAATCAGCTTGCGGGCGATGGAGCGGATTTCTTGTGCCGACTGTTCGGTAACAGTGGCGCGTTCCAGAAGAGGAGCAATGCAGTCCTGCTCAGAGCGGCGATAAGCCTGGGTAATGGCCTGACGGTATGCATTCTGTTCGCGTACAGGCGGTGCAAACCGCTCGAAGACGCCTTGAGCAGTCGTATTTCCATTCACACCCATGCTGCCTGTGACATCCGCCATCGGTTCGTCCTTCCAATTCTCAATGCATGAAATCGTTTTTGCAAAGGTGCACAGAAATATTTCGCGCACCTTTTCTCTGCTGAGAACATAACATTTCGCAGGAAATTGCATTGTCCTTATTTTTGCAATAAAATAGGCAAAACAGTCTTATTAAATCATAATGAAAGTCTATATTGATGGTTCAAGGCGTAAAATCAGGCGATTTGGATCAGTTCGACATGAAGATCCTTGAAGCACTCAGCGATGATGGCCGCATGTCGGTTTTGCAGTTGTCGAAACAGGTCGGCCTGTCGAAAACGCCGTGTCAGGCGCGACTTAAAAGACTGATCGAAGACGGATATATTCTGGGTTTTCGCGCAACACTTAATCCGGCCAAGCTGGGACTCGAACATATTGCCTTTACGGAAGTGAAATTGTCCGACACCCGCGAAAAGGCGCTTGAGGATTTCAACTCGGCTGTACGAAAAATCAAGGAAGTCGAAGAATGCCACATGATCGCGGGCTCGTTCGATTATCTTCTCAAAGTCAGAACAACGGATATTCGCAAATATCGCCGGGTGCTGGGTGAAAAAATCTCCAGCCTTCCATCCGTTTCCAATACATCGACCTATGTCGTGATGCAGTCCGTGAAGGACACGGGTATTTAAGGCGCAAGCGCCTGTGGTTTTCATGCAAAAGGAAAAGGCTTGAGAGTGTTGAACTCTCAAGCCTTGATATCAGCGAATGATAGCGCTTGTGGTAACCGCAGTCATCTGGGCATCCGGCCCAAACTCCCGCTCATCCTCAATGCCGAGCAGTTCCTGCAGGCGCAGACGCGCGCGGCTTACACGGCTTTTGATGGTGCCAACAGGGCAGCCGCAAATTTCGGCGGCTTCTTCATAGGCAAAACCTGATGCACCAACCAGCAGAATGGCTTCACGCTGGTCATCCGGCAGCAAGGCAAGTGCCTGCTTGAAATCCTGGAGGTCTACTGAACCGTTCTGTTCTGGTGGCACTGAAAGCTTGGATGTGAAAGCACCGTCGGTGTCCTGGACTTCACGGCCTGATTTTCTGATCTGGCTGTAAAATTCATTGCGCAAAATGGTGACAAGCCAAGCACGCATATTGGTGCCAGGTTGATAGCTGTCCTGTTTTGCCCAGGCTTTCATGATGGTGTCCTGAACTAGATCATCTGCGCGATCGCGCGATCTAATCAGGGAAATGGCGAAGGCACGCAAGTTTGGCAGCGCAGCAAGCATTTCACGCTTGAAGTCGCGCTCGTTCTGATCCGAGGAAGCGGTCATCGCGCCTCCGATGTACCGGCGTTACGCTCGGCTTCATCCAGCTTTTCCAGCAGATCGAGAAATTTGTCCGGAATACCTTCGTCTTGAACAGTGTCGTAGAGTTCTCTTAACTTGCGGGAAATAACAGTACGTCCGGAGGCTGGAACAACTGGTCCATCCGCCTTTCCTGCAATATCATCATCTGTCTGAAAATCACTCATAACTTAAAGTAGTCCTTTCATCGCCGTACAATAAAATGCGGCAAGCAAAAAAGAGTTCCGGCAGTGTGGAACTTTTTTTTAAGTGTTGTGTTTACACACGGATTTGCAGGGCAAATCGCATGTAAGGGGAGAATTATTAATGTCAGTTTCCACTCGTATAGCGCCTCATCTGCCTTATTTACGCAGGTTTGCGAGAGCCGTTTGCGGTTCCCAGACCACAGGTGATGCCTATGTTGCTGCGAGCCTCGAGGCCTTGATCGCCGATGTCAGTATTTATCCCAAGACCAGCAGCGACAGAGTTTCAGTCTATCAATTGTTTGTCTCTATTTTTGGTTCCGTTAGCATCAATATAAACCCCGAAGAACCACTGAGTGGTTGGGAAAAGCAGGCCTCTGCCAATTTGGCAGCACTGCCGCCTCTTCCAAGGCTGGCATTTCTGCTAACTACAGTGGAAGAGTTCAGCGCCAGTGAAGCTGCGGAAATTATTCAGGTTTCGGAAAAGAAGCTTGGCGAACTGATCGACACAGCCGCATCGGAAATCGCCCGCCAAGTGGCAACCGATATCATGATCATCGAAGATGAGCCTTTGATCGCCATGGATATCGAGCAAATGGTGACAGACCTCGGTCACAATGTTACCGGCATTGCTCGTACCCACAAAGAAGCCATCGAGCTGTTCAAGACCACCCGTCCAAAAATGGTTCTTGCAGATATCCAGCTGGCCGACGGAAGTTCCGGTCTTGAAGCGATGAATGAAATCCTGCAGTCCACATCGCTGCCAGTTATCTTCATCACGGCATTCCCGGAGCGACTGCTGACTGGCGAACGGCCAGAACCGACATTCCTGGTCACCAAGCCATTCAACCCAGATATGGTGAAGGCACTGATCAGTCAGGCGCTCTTCTTTAATGAAAATTCACGTGCTGCTGCATAGGTGATTTGCCCGGTCATGACGGGTGAAGGGTAAGGCTCTTCCCCGGACATGGTGTTCGTCACAACCTTCGCGAAGCGGTTGTTGTGACATTGTTTAAGGAGATCATGAGTGCACCGTCTGGCTTGGTACACGCCTGGGCAGGATGAGCAGGAATTACGTGAATCGCTGATACTCGCTCTGCTGGATTCCGGCGAGACTGTCATGCTTCAGGATTGTTCCTCAAACTACATCTTCATAGCCAATCTCCCGGATCTTTGGCAGGTTCCCGCCGGGTGCGAACCGACTGATGAAAATCTTTTTGGATCGGAGTTGGCCCTTCGGCTTTCAGATTTGAAGCAAGGGCTCAACGTGTCCGGTGCCAGCGGTATGCTGGAGGTGAATGCGGGCGAAGACCGGATTTTCCAGTTTGCTGCCTACACAACCGTCACGCGCGGTGAGCAGCTTGTGATCAAAACGACGATCCGTGAGGTCACTGCAGAACGCAGGCGTGAGCAACTATTGCGCTCTTTATTGCGTGAAGTGAGCCACAGGTCGAAGAACCTGATGGCGATCATTCAAAGTCTTGCTTCGCAAACGGCACGTTTTACGCTGTCTAAAGACGAGTTCCTGCGCAAGTTCAGGGGGCGTCTGCATGCGCTGTCGCAGGCGCAGGATCTGATTACCGATTCCGATTGGCGAGGCGCTTCGGTTTTTGACCTATTGCGTCAGCAGTCCAATCTCTATCTGCCGGAATATCCGCATCTGGTTCGCATGCATGGCGATAATGTGCTGCTGAACCCGAATGGTGCTGTCTATGTCGGGTTGGCGTTTCATGAGCTGGTGGTTAACACCATCTCTCATGGCGGTAATTTGGCAAGCCATCTTCCAGTTACCTTGCACTGTACCCGTTCGCAGACGGATGGGGAGGATCGGCTGGAAATTCTATGGGAGGAGCCACTCTCAAACCGGCCTATCGAACCAAAGCCGGAGGGGCATAAGCACAATGCCCATTTTGGCAGTGTGGTGCTTGAAAAGGTCGTCCCGGCGGCTTTGGCTGGCGAGGCGGTTTATGAAATTCATACCGACCACATCCGCTATCGTCTGACGTTCCCTATTTAACAGTGGTTACTTCTGCCAGTTTTGCGGCCCTCCCCAATTTTGTTGCGGGAGGGTTATTCATTTGGGCAAGTGATTGATACTCAGGAAATCAGCCATAAAAAAAGCCCGGTTCGGGGGCTGAACCGGGCTTTTTTATACAGGTCTTAGGGCGGGACCTGCATAAGCCAAGGGAATGACGGGGGACGGGGTAACATTCCTGGCTTGCAGAAAGAATGCGTGAGCATTCATTTCGTTCCCAAGAAATTTTCATTTTTATTCTGCCTCGGATGTTTTGCTTGATTTGATGAAATAGCGTGTTGGGGCAGTGAGCGTCCAGGCAAAGCCAGAGGTGGCGTAATCCATGGCGACAACGCCCGAAAACGCGCCTTCTGCATGACGTTTGACAATGGTGGAGCCAAATCCTTTGCGGCTTGGTTGTTCGGCCGCCGGCCCATTTTTCTCGCGCCAGTAAATCGTCATCATCTCCTGACCATCTTCTCTCTCAGATTGCTGCCATTCAATTTCAACGATGCCGTTTTTGACGGACAGCGCACCGTACTTGATGGAGTTGGTTGTCAATTCGTGCAGGATCAATCCGAGATTCTGTGCTGCCTCTGGCGAGAGCATGAAGTCTTCACCCTTGTTGACGACTTGCTGGCTTACACTGCCGAACACATCAAGATGGGTTTCGATCAATTTCTTGATTGGCAATCCCTGCCACTGGGTTTCTGTCAGGGCACGAATAGACATACCAAGGCCACGCAGTCTGTGATCGACCTCTCTCTGGAAATCAGCAATCGACGTGTTTTCACGCGCAAGCTGCCGCATCA
Source organism: Agrobacterium sp. 5Ca50 (assembly GCF_055381905.1). NCBI lineage: Bacteria > Pseudomonadati > Pseudomonadota > Alphaproteobacteria > Hyphomicrobiales > Rhizobiaceae > Agrobacterium > Agrobacterium sp. 5Ca50. Next base: position 2,819,966 of record NZ_AP026438.1, on the reverse strand, counting down.
TCGCTTGCACAAGTGTCAGGATATTTTTTGATCGATGAACAAGCTCGTGCAGAACCAGCAACATGTGGTCTTCAGCCTGACTTCGGTCGAAGGAGGCATTGGACAGAGCAATAGCCACTTGGTTCGCTTCGGTGATCTTGGTCTGTACCGGTGCAACAATTTCGCCCTGGCCGATGCGCTCCGCCATATCGGTTATTTCCAGTATCGAGCTTCGCAGTTGCCGACCGACGATATAGGCGCCGGTGATTGCGGCCAGCACCATCAGCACGCTGCCTATCATCATGTTGCGCCAGGTGCTGACCAATGCGACTTGGCTAGAGGATGCCGGACCCCAGATAACGGTTTTCCATGACCAGCCGAGAAACTGGGAATAGGCGAAGACGTTGCCGTGATCATCGAGAAAGTTGCCACTGAAACCGCTCATGCGGCCGAGCAGATTTTCCTCGGTAAATGCTTCTCCAGGCACGACCTTGCCTGGTTCGCTTGAGATAATCACCCTGTCTTCATCGTCCAGCACGGCAACAGACCAGTCAGCAGGCAGGTTCTCTGTCGAGATAAGCGGGCGAAGATCAGCGGCATTTTGCGTCATGATCAGTGCATCGCCTGTGCTTGCAAGTCTCGACGGTAGCGGCAATGTAACGTTAAACACCCATTGCTTGCTGGTGTTGCCAAAAAAGATATTCGATACGGTTATGCGGTTTTGAGACAGCGATTTCGAGAGGTCTGCCTGCCCAGGAATTTTTCCCAGCGTTTCGCCTGATGGCAGGCGCGTGTTCAGCTTCTGCTGCCCGTCTTTGGTGGCGACAATAACGTAAAGACCTTCTTGCGCGAGGCTTGAATGAATACGGCGCTGAAAGGCGGGAAGATCGTTGCTTTCAAGTTCTGGAAACTGTGCCAGCAAGTTGAGGGATGTTGCCATTTCCTGTAGGCGGCGTTCAATGCTGCGGCTTATCGCTCTGGCATCGTCTACGGTTTCACGTTGCAGGTCGGAACGTTCGTCGGCCTCGAGTTTGAACATCAGGTAGCCGGTAAAAACAATCAGCGGCAAGGTGACGACAGTGGTCATCACCACAATATAAGCTCTTAGCGAAGCGACCGGGAACAACCGTCCAAGGTATGCTTTGAGTTTCTCGATCATCCCGTTCCTTGTCGGTCATGCGACTGATTTCACTTTCAGGCGATGAGAACGATTGCCAAACTGACGATACATTATGTCATGCCGGATCATTTTAAAAGCATGATTACACCCCGAAATTTAGGGCGTTAGAATGAAAAAGCAAAGACATTTCCGTGTGTTGAGCAACTTTCTCGATAAAATAAGGAACCATCTCCGCCCTTGTGCCGTTTCCATACCGAACAGCAAACACAACCGAACATACCGGTTATTGCAAGTTCTTGATGTTACGAAAGGAAGGTTCGATATGAAGAAGACACTCACCATGATCGCATCCGCTGCCCTGTTGGGTTCAACTGCTTTCGCACCACTTGCGATGGCGCAAACCACACCGGCCCCGGGTGCTCCAGCAAGCCCTTCGGTAGAAAGCCCTGCGGCTACACCCGCAACTCCTGTTGCTCCTGCAACACCTGATGCGACTGTTGCCCCAGACACAGCCGCTTCCGCGTCGGGTGAATATTTGACCGAGCAGTCTGAGCAGCAGGTCAGTGCCAATGACTATATTGGTAAGTCGATCTACACCTCTGGTGATGAAAGCATCGGTAACGTGACCGACCTTATTATTCAGGAAAACGGTGGCATTGATGCAGTTGTCGTAGGTGTTGGTGGTTTCCTTGGTATTGGCGCTAAAAACGTAGCGCTGCCAATCGACAAGGTAACTGTAACGCGTGACGCTGAAGCTGGTACCGTTCGTTTGACGACGATGGAAACAGCTGATGCCCTGAAAGCGGCACCACAGTTCATGACGCTGGAAGAAAAGCGTAATGCACAGAATGCCCAGGCGCCAGCAATGCCTGATACCTCGACAACCTCGTCGACCACCCCGTAACGGTTGGTTGAGTTCAAATAAAAAGGCGATGCTGTTGGCATCGCCTTTTTTGTTGCCTGTCTATCAGAGACATTTCAGCCGTTATGAGTGGAATGCCATTGCCAGGCCGAGCTGATAATGTCTTTTAACGTATATTGTGGATCCCAACCCAAAACTTCGCGTGCCTTGTCATTATTGGCGACCAGTGTGGTGGAGTCACCCTCGCGACGATCGGCATAGGTCACAGGAAATGGGCGTCCGGATATGTCGGAAATGGTATTCAGCAATTCCTTGACCGTGGTGCCCGTGCCGGTGCCAAGGTTCAACTCAACGGTTGAGCCTCCCGCCAGCAGATAATCGACAGCACGAACATGGGCGTCGGCCAGATCGAGCACATGGATGTAATCACGAACACAGGTGCCGTCGCGTGTGTCATAGTCTGTTCCGAAGACCTTGAAACCTTCACGGCGGCCAAGTGCTGCGTCGATTGCAAGCGGGATAGCGTGGGTTTCCGGCGTATGCCATTCGCCGATACGGCCTTCAAAATCTGCACCTGCTGCGTTGAAGTAACGCAGGATAACCGACCGCAGGTTTTTGTAGGTGCCAAAATCCTTCAAGGCTTGTTCAATGATCAGCTTGGTGCGGCCGTAGGGATTGATCGGTGCTTGTGGGTGTTGTTCATCCAGCGGCACCCGTTCCGGAAGACCATAGGTCGCGCAGGTGGATGAAAACACAAATGCATCAATCCCTGCATTTAGCGCGCAGGAGAGCAGGGTCAGTGCACCAATGACATTGTTGTCGTAAAAGGCGACAGGTTCCTTGACAGATTCACCAACTTCGATCAGCGCAGCAAAATGCATCACCGCCTTTGGCTTGTGCTTTGCAATGACCTCGTCAAGGCGCGCACGGTCTCTGATGTCGCCCTGCTCGAATGGGCCCCAGCGCACAAATTCTTCATGTCCATTGGAAAGGTTATCGTAAACAACGGGCTCGTAGCCTCTTTCTGCAAGCAGGAGGCACGTGTGCGAGCCAATATATCCGGCCCCACCAACGACGAGAATTTTTTCTGGCATCGATAATCTCTCAAATATTGAACCCATGCGTTTCATTGCATGGTTTCCGGATCGAGGCCAGAGACGCAGATAGTTGTTACGGCAATATTACAGGAGAACGGTATCCGGCCGTCCGAAAACAGCCGGATAGAGTTGTTATTTGCGCACGATTGGCCGGGCAGCCAGAAATGCGAGCACACCGGCAACCGCTAGGGTCACATAGGGCCGGGACTGCATGGCGTTGCCAACCAATGACTGCACAACAAGCGGCGCCATCGCGACTTGCCCCACTCCAGGCGGAGGGCCGTAGGCACGTGGCCGGTTCATTACAGCCAAGACTATCAGTGCGATAACACCAAGCAAGAATGCGATGCCTGCAATCAACAAAGCTGCAGGGCCGGCGCCAATTTCCCGGGCCAGATAGATGGCGCCAGCAATGATGCCGAAGATCAAAGCGACCAGAAAACTGAACAAGCAGAATGCCCACAACATGGCCTTGCAGCGTATGCGGCGGGTTATAACTCTGCCCTCACGCTGGCTGTCGCTGAGGTAAACGAGAAGGGTTTGGAGCATGGCGATTATTAGCGGCGGTTGATAACGGCAAGCAAAAAGCCGACCGCAACAGCAATGCCAATAGACTGCAGGGGCTTTTTTTGCACCTGTTCTGTCAGGCTCTGGTTGAGGGCGGAAAACTCGTCGCGAACATTTTGCGCTGCTTGGGTGGAGGCGTTGATTGCCTCATCTGTGACACGACTTGCCTGCGCTTTGATCTCATCTGTTGCATCAACGCCAAGCGCTTTCACACTTTTGGCGAGGCCGGCAAGGTCTTCTCGCAAGCGTGCGAGTTGCTCGGCAATCTCCGCAACATTCTCATTTTCGAGCGCCTGATCGATCTTTTCATTCACGTTGCGTGGTCCAGCCATGTGTTGTCCCTTTCAGTTGTTGCCCTGTAAAAAATACGTCTATTGCGTGTCTCACATATAGCCGAAGAAGTAGAGAAGGATAATGACTGGGATAGGAATACCCACCAGCCAGAGAAGAATGCCTCTCATATTTATCTCCATTAGGGCGCTCGCAGGTACGCTTCACGCCAACTTTACCAACTACGGCTTTAAACAGCTCGAGACTGCATATTGTTCCATGACAAAAGGAATTTGCTGGCGATGACAGCCTGTTGACGGCTTTTTTTGGCAAACAGGGTTTGCACACGCACAACATTTCTGCGTGGTTATTTGTTTTCCTGTCACAAGCATCATATAAGGCCCATCAAAATCCTATAGACGAAGATGTGACGCCGCGATGATTCAGACACCTTATTACATGATCGACAAGTCCAGACTGCTCCAGAACATGGAGAAGATTGCCTATGTGCGGGAGAAGTCCGGCGCCAAGGCTTTGCTGGCGTTGAAGTGCTTTGCCACATGGTCGGTGTTCGATTTCATGAGCCAGTATATGGATGGCACGACATCCTCATCGCTGTACGAGGTTCGTCTTGGCCATGAGAAGTTTGGCGGCGAAACTCATGCTTACAGCGTGGCCTATGCCGATTACGAGATCGATGAAGTCATCTCGCATGCTGACAAAATTATTTTTAACTCGATCAGCCAGCTTGAGCGTTTTGCTGACAAGGCTGCTGGTATCACGCGCGGACTTCGCCTCAATCCTCAGGTCAGCTCGTCCAGTTTTGATCTGGCGGACCCGGCCCGTCCGTTCAGCCGTCTCGGTGAGTGGGACGTCGCCAAGGTCGAGAAGGTCATGGATCGGATCTCCGGCTTCATGATCCACAACAACTGCGAAAACAATGATTTTGCGCTGTTTGACCGCATGTTGACGCAGATCGAGGAAAAGTTTGGAACGCTGCTTTCTCGCGCCGAATGGGTAAGCCTTGGTGGTGGCATCCACTTTACCGGCGAAGGTTACCCGATCGATGCATTCTGTGACCGCCTCAAGGCGTTCTCGCAAAAATACGACGTGCAGGTTTATCTGGAGCCAGGCGAGGCTTCGATCACCAAGAGCACGACGCTTGAAGTGACGGTTCTCGATACGCTTTATAACGGCAAAAACCTGGCAATTGTCGACAGCTCGATCGAAGCCCATATGCTCGATCTGTTGATCTACCGCGAAAATGCCAAGGTAACGCCAAATGAAGGCGATCACAGCGTTATGGTCTGCGGTAAGTCCTGCCTCGCCGGCGATATATTCGGGGAGTTCCGTTTTGGCTCCGAGCTCAAGATCGGCGACCGGATTTCGTTCCAGGACGCTGCTGGCTATACTATGGTCAAAAAGAACTGGTTCAATGGCGTGAAAATGCCGGCCATCGTCATCAAGGAACTGGATGGCTCGCTCCGTTCGGTCCGTGAATTTGATTTTGCCGATTACGAGCAAAGTCTTTCATAACATGAGCTGTGGTAAGGGCAGCTCCTGTAAAACCTAATCCAATTGTATCTTATCCCCGTGGGGAAAAGGAGGCATCACCTGAAATGAAGAAGAACGTTCTCATCATCGGCGCCGGTGGCGTGGCACAGGTCGTGGCGCACAAGTGCGCCCAGAACAGCGATGTATTGGGAGACATTCATATTGCGTCACGCACCGTTGAAAAGTGCCGCAAGATTGTCGAATCCGTACGCGAGAAGAAGAGCCTCAAAACCGAGGTGAAGCTTGAGGCCCATGCGCTTGACGCTATGGATGTTGAGGCAACAAAAGCCTTGATAGAGAAAACCGGTGTTGAAATTGTTATCAACGTCGGTTCGGCTTTCGTGAACATGTCCGTTCTTCGCGCCTGCATGGATGCAGGTGTTGCCTATATGGATACTGCAATCCACGAAGATCCGGGTAAAATCTGCGAAGCACCACCGTGGTACGGAAACTACGAGTGGAAGCGCGCCGCAGAGTGCAAGGAAAAAGGTATTACTGCCATTCTCGGCGTCGGTTTCGACCCGGGTGTCGTGAACGCCTATGCACGCCTTGCCAAGGATGAATATTTCGACAAGGTGACCTCGGTTGATATCGTTGATATCAACGCTGGCAGCCATGGTCGCTGGTTCTCCACCAACTTTGATCCGGAGATCAACTTCCGCGAGTTTACGGGCGTTGTTTACTCCTGGCAGAACCAGCAGTGGCAGACCAACAAGATGTTCGAGGTTGGTCAGGAATTTGACCTGCCGGTTGTTGGCAAGCAAAAAGCCTACATGACCGGCCATGACGAAGTGCATTCGCTGTCCAAGAACATGGACGGCGCCGATGTCCGTTTCTGGATGGGCTTTGGTGATCACTACATCAACGTCTTTACCGTGCTGAACAACCTTGGTCTTCTGTCTGAGAAGCCGGTTAAGACCGCCGAAGGTCTTGAAGTTGTGCCGCTGAAGGTGGTCAAGGCCGTTTTGCCTGATCCGTCATCTCTTGCACCTGATTATGTCGGCAAGACTTGCATTGGCGATATCGTCAAGGGCACCAAAGACGGCAAGGAACGCGAAGTCTTCATTTACAACGTGGCTGACCACAAGGAAGCCTATGAAGAAGTCGGCAGTCAGGGCATTTCCTACACTGCTGGCGTGCCACCAGTTGCTGCGGCGATGTTGATTGCGACAGGTGAGTGGGATGTGAAGCAGATGGCGAACGTGGAAGAACTGCCGCCGCAGCCATTCCTCGACATCCTTAACCGCATCGGCCTGCCGACGCGCATCAAGGATGAGAACGGCGATCGCGCGCTGGACTTCTCTTGAAGATAGACAAAAAAAGCCCCGCAATTGCGGGGCTTTTTTATGGCCTATTCGGCCGGAACCTTGATCTTTTTCGGTTTGGCAGGTGCGGCAGCCTTTGCAGCGGTTTTTCTTTTGACGGCCGGATGGGTGGCAGTGGATTCGTTCAAAAGTTTAAACTCCCGGGTCGCTTGACCCCAATGTTCGGCATCCCTGCCATTTGGATGTCCTTCTGCCTCCCACAGGGTGTAGGCACGCTTGCTGATCCATTCGTATTCCGAAGACTGCATTTCAAATCTCCTGTTGATGATCGTTGCTTGTGCAACGCGATACGCATGGCCGGCAGGACGCTGGACAGGGATTGCGCCGGCAATCTGAGAGGTCATTACAAGGCATGATTCGGCAGGCGTCAAGCGTTCTTGCTGCGCTGCAAGAACGCCATGGTTGCCATTTGTCAAATCCATGCGATTTTTGGGACGAAAGTTGTATCGATCCTGGACCGGCATTGGTGTTTATCAATGCATTGCCACCTGTAAAATGTACTTTCACAATGAAAACCGAACAGCGATTCCTGGCATTCAATTTTAGGTGATCAGATGAATGACATGACCGGTCCCGACAATGACCTCATGGTCGAGCGTAAAGGTTACTGCGGGATTATCCGGCTTAACCGGCCGCGTGCACTCAACAGTCTGAACCTGAACATGGTGCATCACATGAGGGAGGCATTGGCCACCTTCTCCGATGACCCTGAGATTGCCAGTGTCATTGTTGCCGGTGAGGGCGGACGGGCCTTTTGCGCCGGCGGTGACATCCGCATTATCCATGACCTTGGCAAGGCAAACGATCCGGATGTCAGCCGTTTTTGGCGGGAGGAATTTCCGCTCAACTATACTATCGCACATTATCCCAAACCCTATATCGCTCTAATGGATGGCATTGTCATGGGAGGTGGCGTGGGGCTTTCCGCCCACGGTGCGTTCCGTGTGGTGACGGAGACGACACGTCTTGCGATGCCCGAAACCGGGATAGGCTATTTTCCAGATGTCGGGGTCAGCTGGCTTTTGCCAAAGGCGCCCGGGGAAATTGGTACATGGATGGGTTTGACCGGCAATGAGGTCAATGCTGCGGATGCGGTATTTGCAGGACTTGCGGATGTGCACGTTCCATCAGAGCGACTGGAGGAGTTGACCACTGCAATTTCTGCACTGGCTCCATCGCATGTGCATAAGGGCATTGAGATGCTGTTTGCGCAATTTTCAACGCCGCCAGCACCGGGGATGTTTGAAACTGGTCGCGAGCTTATCGATGCCGTGTTTAGCCATGATACGGTTGATGAGATCATTGCCACATTGAAGACCAGGGATAATGCTTTTTCGCAATCTATACTACAGACCCTGCAGAAGAGGTCACCAACCAGCCTGAAAATCACCTTGCGTATGTTGCGGCTGGCCCGTGACAGTTCCGGTCTGATCGAATGTCTGGAGCGTGAATTCGCGGCTGGATTAGAGGTTTTAAAGGGCTATGATTTTTATGAGGGTGTGAGGGCGGCGATCATCGACAAGGACCGCAATCCCCAGTGGCAACCGGCTATGCTCAGTGATGTCACAGATGAAGATGTCGCACGGTATTTTGGCCAAAATCCCCACCCCGTTTTTGCCAGCCACAGGCTGTAAACTTGCGAAAGCTTTAGGCAATACTTCCTCCTATTTGCCTGAGAGGGAATATTAATCGCATACCGCCAATTCATTTGGCGTAAAATTCTCCTTTCCGTAGAGGTGTTGGAGGGGGATTCCTCGCATGAGCGGGCTGCTATCTATAGTTTCATCCTCAGTTCATTTGTGGGGAATTCAATGAAGCGCCTTCTCATTCTCGGTTCAGCACTTGCTGTTCTCTTCTCCGGTCAGGCTTTTGCCGAAGCGCCGAAAACGCTGCTCAACGCATCCTATGACGTTGCGCGTGAAGTCTTTGCTGCCGAAAATGAAGCCTTCATCAAGGCGCATCCGGGCGTAACGGTTGACCAGTCTCACGCTGGTACATCCAAGCAGGCGCGCGCCATTGTCGAAGGTCTGGAAGCCGACGTTGTGACGTTCAATCAGGTAACGGATATCGATTTTCTGGTGAAGCAGAGTTTTGTCTCTGCTGACTGGCAGAAAGACTTTCCGAACAACGCTTCGCCATTTTATTCCTTCCCGTCTTTCCTCGTTCGCGCCGGTAACCCGAAGAATATCAAGGACTGGGACGATCTGGCCCGCGATGATGTGAAGATTGTTTTCCCAAACCCGAAAACCTCCGGCAATGCGCGTTACACCTATCTGGCTGCCACTGCTTACGCCAAGGAAAAGTTCAACGGCGACGAGGCGAAGGTTGAAGGTTTCATCAAGAAAATATTTGAGAACGTTCCGGTTTTTGACACCGGAGGCCGCGCTGCCACCACCACCTTCGTTGAGCGCGAAATCGGTGACGTGATCATCACGTTTGAAGCGGAAACCCGTGGCATTGCCAAGCAATATGGCACCGACAAGTTCGAAAGCGTCGTGCCGTCGGTCAGCCTGCTTGCAGAATTCCCTGTTGCTGTCGTCGACAAGGTCGTTGACAAGCGCGGCTCGCGTGAACTGGCAAAATCCTACCTCGACTTCCTCTATACGGAAGAAGGCCAGAAAATCGCCGCTGAATTCGGCCACCGCGTCAACAACGAAAAGGTCGCTGCAGAATTCAAGGATCAGTTCCCAGCAATTCGCCTGGTGACAGTGGGCGATGTTTTCGGTGGTTGGGATAAGGTGCAGAAGGAGCATTTTGCGTCCGGCGCCGTCCTTGACAAGCTTTACGGCAACCGTTGATAAAATCGCACTGAGTACGGATTTAACCCGGCAGGGCAAACCTGCCGGGTCAATTTGTTTGGGGGATGCCGTTTGAAACGCAATGTCTTGCCGGGGTTAAGCCTCTCACTCGGCGTAACCCTTTTTTACGTTGGCGTTATCGTGTTGCTGCCGCTGGCAGCACTGGTGTTCAAGGCTGCCAGCCTTGGGCCTGTTGAATACTGGAACATCGTGTCGTCGCCGCGCGCGGTTGCCAGCTACCGAGTTACGGTTCTTTGCGCCTTGGCGGCCACTTGCTTTAACGTGGTGTTCGGTTTGGCGCTGGCATGGGTGCTGACCCGTTACCGTTTTCCCGGCTGGCGTTTTGTCGATGCAATTGTCGATCTGCCCTTCGCCTTGCCGACCGCAGTTGCCGGTATCGCACTGACGGCCCTGTTTGCAGGCAATGGCTGGTTTGGCTCCGTTCTCGCAATGGTCGGTATCAAGGTTGCCTACACGCCGATCGGCATCATGATTGCGATGGCCTTTACCAGCCTGCCCTTTATCGTGCGCACTGTGCAGCCGGTGCTGGAAGACCTCGATCCTGCTCTCGAAGAGGCCGCACAATCGCTTGGTGGCTCTGACTGGGAAATCTTTCGCAAAGTCATTCTGCCGTTGCTCACACCCGCCATTCTGGCGGGTCTTTCGCTGTCCTTTGCCCGCAGTCTGGGTGAATTTGGTGCGATTATTTTTATCGCCGGAAACCAGCCATTTGAAACTGAAATCACCTCGTTGCTCGTTTTCATTCGGCTCGAGGAATATGACTACCAGGCCGCCGCAGCGATTGCATCGGTGCTGTTGTTGACGGCATTCCTGATGCTGGCGGTGACCAACCTGCTGCAGGCTCGGGCCCTCCGTTATACGGTGAGGAGTTGAAGCCATGAGTGCAATCTATTCTCATCGCAAACCGCCACGCGTCGGTGATACACCGCTTGTTCGCCGCTCCTTGATTGCCTTTGTGTTGATCATCGGTTTCCTGCTGGTGGTTGCGCCACTTGTTATCATTGGTGTTGAGGCTTTTTCGGCTGGCTTGAAGGCCTATTCCGCGACGATCATTCATCCGGATACACGCCACGCGATTTTCCTGACGGTGGTTACGGCGCTGATTGCGGTTCCGATCAATACGGTGTTCGGTATTGCGGCGGCATGGGCAATCACCAAGTTTGATTTTCCCGGTCGCAGGCTGCTTCTGGTGGTCATTGAAATACCTTTTTCGATCTCTCCGATTGTTGCGGGTGTGGCCTATCTATTTGTCTATGGTCTGCAGGGGCTGTTTGGGCCGTTGCTGGATGCCTACGACATCAAGATCCTGTTTGCCCTTCCGGGCATCGTGATTGCGTCGATGTTCGTGACGGCACCCTTTGTGGCGCGTGAGCTTATTCCGCTGATGCAGGCGCAGGGCCGTGATCTGGAAGAGGCGGCAACCTCGCTGGGTGCTTCCGGCTGGCGGACATTCTTCTCGGTCACATTGCCGAATATCAAATGGGCTTTGCTGTATGGCGTTGTGCTCTGCAACGCGCGTGTGATGGGCGAATTCGGCGCGGTGTCAGTGGTATCGGGCAATATTCGCGGGCAAACCAATACGCTGCCGCTGCATATCGAGCTGCTTTATCATGACTATCAGACGGCGGGCGCCTTCGCGTCCGCCTCCATTCTGGCTTTCCTGGCGGTGGTCACCATCATTGCCAAGGTCATGCTGGAACGACGCGGCGCCGGGCGTGGCCGCAAGGCTGAAAATGGTGCCAGTGCTGCATCCACGGAGACACATGCATGAAAATCCGCCTCGAAAATGTGGTGAAGACCTTCGATACATTCCGTGCCGTGCATGATGTGTCTCTGGATATCGAAAGCGGTGAATTGCTTGCGCTGCTTGGCCCTTCCGGTTCTGGCAAAACGACGATCCTGCGCATGGTGGCCGGGCTTGAATATGCCGATGGCGGCCGCATCATGTTTGGTGACGAGGACGCGACCAATATTCCGGTGAGAGACCGTGGGGTTGGTTTTGTGTTCCAGCATTATGCGCTGTTTCCACACATGACGCTCAATGAAAACATTGCTTTTGGCATGAAGGTGTCACGCGTCAAACGTGACAAGGCAGCGATTGCGGCACGCGTTGACGAGCTGTTGCGGCTGGTAAAGCTGGACGGGCTGGGTGATCGGTTTCCGGCGCAGATTTCCGGCGGCCAGCGTCAGCGTGTTGCTCTGGCACGCGCGCTTTCGGTTGATCCAAAAGTGTTGCTGCTGGATGAGCCTTTTGGTGCTCTCGACGCCAATGTGCGCCGTGATCTGCGCCGCTGGTTGCGCGAAATTCATGAGGAGCTTGGTATCACCACGATTTTCGTGACGCATGATCAGGAGGAAGCGCTCGATCTGGCCGACCGTGTCGTCATTCTGAAAGACGGAAAGATCGAGCAGCAGGGCACGTCTAAAGAGGTTTGCCGCAATCCGGTGTCGCCGTTCGTCATGCGCTTTCTGGGCGATGCCAATCGTATCTCCGGCGTTGCCAGAAACGGCAAGGTGTTTGTCGGCGAAATGGAATTGCCCTTTGCCTATCATTCCGGTGACGGCAAGGTCGATATCTTCGTTCGTCCAGTCGATCTGGATTGGGAACACCTCCACGACGGGTTGCCTGCGAAGGTTATCCGGGTGCTGGACCGGGCCGGTGAACGACGGGTGATTGCCAGCACCGAAGCCGGGGATATCCTCGAATTCGATGTGCCCCCGGAAAACGGTGTAGAGGCTGGTGAAACCGGATATGTGGTCGTGCGACGGGCCCGGATTTTTCCAGCAAGCTAAAGCCGTGGGTATTATGAGGTGAGGGTAAATTCGCCCTGCGCCTTGATTTCACCATTGATCAGCAGATCGACCTGATGGCGGCCTGGATAATGTGTCCGGGTCGTAAAGTCTTTGATAGCGCGGTTGATGCCAAGTTCGACACGCTCGCCAGGTTCCAGATGCAGTTCTTTCCATTTGAAAACCTTGGGCGCCGTGCTGCCAGCTTTTTTGACGTAGTGGAGGGCATAGTCCACTACCAGCTTTTGTCGCTCCGTACCGGTCGCCTTGATCGCAGCGGCAATTCGTACATTCTCTCCAAGTGAGATGTTGTCAGGTGATACCTGAAAGCTTTCAACAACAACGTCTGCCTTGCCCTTCACGCCAAGAATGGCCAGAGCCGAGTTGTCGCCTTTCTTGATCAGGGTACGCAGCGCCTGGCGGATGATCCACGTGGTGTGCTGATTATCCGTGGGCCATGTCGCCACCTTCTGCAAAACGAAGGCCGGATTATCCTTGGTGATGTCATTGAGATGGTTGGCCACGGATTTGCGGACATAAAGGGACGGATCGCTTTTCAGCTTCTCCAGAATAGGCATGACCGGGGCGGGGTCGTATACCAATGCCTTTAACTGGAAAGACCATGGCAAGCGCGGACGGCAACCTTCCGAACTCAGCCGACGCACATGCTCGTTTTCATCAAATGCCCATGTCTGCATAACATCCAATGTGCGCGACATGTCCTTTGCCAGAAAATGCCGGATTGCAAATTCCGATGAGCCGAAACGGGTGAAATAGTGCAGCGCCTGCATCGACTGTTCGAAATGGTCCTGACCATAAAGCGCCACATATTCTGCAAGGCTGATCGAGGCGAAACCATGATTGATGTGAGGCGCAAGAGCCGTGAGAATTTCGATATTACGGTTGTAGTCGCCGGGCAAAACGGCGTGCCAGGCAATGGCAACTTGCCGCATGCGTTGCATGATGCCGAGATCATCAAGTCCCAACATGGCATGGTGCATGAAAGCCGCCTCATCAAAAGGTGCGTGTGCTGCCTTGGTAATGGACGCAAGGTGCCGCAGGCGGTCGCGATTGAATATTTCCTTCAGGGCGGGCTGGGGTTCTTGCGCCATTTTCTGCGATCCGATTGTTCTCTTTTTGTTCCTTAATCGTAAAACGACAGCGAGGCAATCGATAAAAGAAAACCCGGCGTTTGTGGCGCCGGGTTTCCTCGAAAAGCAGTGCTGTATCAGCTCATCTGGCTGATGAAGCGGGTTTCGAGATAAGCCTGTGTGGCTTCAGAGCCACCTTCCGTGCCGTAACCACTGTCCTTGATGCCACCAAACGGCACTTCCGGCAGGGCCAGACCATTGTGGTTGATGGTCAGCATGCCTGCTTCCACTTGGCGACCGAGGTCGTGGGCTGTCTTGGCAGAACCGGTGAAGGCGTAAGAGGCGAGACCGAAGGGCAAGCGGTTTGCTTCCGTCACTGCGTCCTCGAACTTCGAGAACTTGTTGATGATAGCGACCGGGCCGAACGGCTCGTCATTCATGATCTTGGCGTGGGTTGGTACATTGGCCAGAACCGTTGGCTCGAAGAAGTTGCCGCGGTTGCCGATGCGGTTGCCACCGGTCTTCAACTCGGCGCCATGCGAAACAGCATCGTTGATCAGTGCTTCGATGGCCGGAATGCGGCGTTCATTGGCCAGCGGGCCCATGGTGACATCGCTTTCAAGGCCATTGCCAACCTTGACGGCCTTGGCAGCTTCCACGAAGCCTTCAAGGAAACGATCGGCCACACCCTCCTGAACCAGGAAGCGGGTCGGGGAAACACAGACCTGACCGGCATTGCGATACTTCGACAGGGAGGTAACGGCAATTGCCTTTTCGATGTCCGCGTCATCAAAGATCATGACAGGTGCGTGGCCGCCCAGTTCCATGGTGGCGCGCTTCATGTGCTTGCCAGCCAGGGCGGCAAGGTGTTTGCCGATTGGTGTCGAGCCGGTAAACGAGATCTTGCGGATAACCGGATGCGGAATGAGGTATTCGGAAATTTCGGCAGGAACACCATAAACGAGGTTGATCACGCCAGCCGGAACACCGGCATCCGCAAAGGCACGGATCAGTTCAGCGGGTGATGCCGGGGTTTCCTCTGGCGCCTTGACGATGATCGAACATCCAGTGGACAGGGCAGCGGACAGTTTGCGGACGATCTGGTTGATCGGGAAGTTCCATGGTGTGAAGGCGGCAACCGGGCCAACCGGCAGCTTGATGGCAAGCTGCGAAACCCCAGTGGCGCGTGAGGGAATGACCTGACCGTAGGTTCTGCGGGCTTCTTCGGCAAACCAGTCGATTGTGTCGGCCGCGCCCACGACTTCCATGGCAGACTGTGCCAGAGGTTTGCCCTGTTCGCGGGTCATGATCCAGGCAATGTAATCCTTGCGTTCGCGCAGAATGTCGGCCGCGCGACGCATGATCTTGGAGCGATCATAGGGCGAAGTATCACGCCAGACCTTGAAACCTTCGTCCGCCGCGGCCAGTGCCAGATCGAGATCAGGCTTGGTGGCATGGGCGATCTTGCCAATGATTTCGTCGGTGGCGGGGTCGCTGACGGCAATCGTCTCACCGTTGATGGCATTGCGCCATTCGCCATTGATGAAAAGCTGGATGTCTGGATAAGTGTACATGTCAAACCTTTGTGATTTGGTGTGTATCAGCGCGCCAGGGGGGAGACCAATTCCAGGACTTGTCCGGTGGTTACAAAACCATAGACGTGAAACTGGCTGACAGCGCGTTGTAAAATCTTTGTGCCGTTATAGGATGGGAGACCGGACACCTGACATATTGGGTTTCGTCTGCTGCATTGCAATATGATTTGCGTTCAAATTTATTGAACTGAAACGTGGTTTTTGATGCTGATGGGCGCAATTGGTGCGTTTCAAACCATGTTCAGCAATGAAAAAAACCGGCACCTTCTTGGATGCCGGTTTTTTGCAGGTGATGGCTTTTAAGGATTAGAAGAATGCCTGAATGCCGGTCTGCGCACGTCCAAGGATCAGCGCATGCACGTCGTGGGTGCCCTCATAGGTGTTGACCGTTTCCAGGTTCTGCGCATGGCGCATGACATGGTATTCAATTTGAATGCCGTTGCCGCCGTGCATGTCACGGGCCTGGCGCGCCACATCCAGTGCCTTGCCGCAATTGTTGCGCTTGACGATGGAAATCATTTCCGGTGCCATCTTGTGCTCATCCATCAGGCGGCCAACCCGCAAGGAGGCTTGAAGGCCGAGGGTGATTTCCGTCTGCATGTCGGCCAGTTTCTTCTGGTAAAGCTGCATGCCAGCCAGCGGCTTGCCGAACTGTTTACGGTCAAGGCCATATTGGCGGGCGCGGACCCAGCAGTCTTCCGCTGCACCCAGCACGCCCCAGGAAATGCCGTAGCGGGCGCGGTTGAGGCAACCGAACGGGCCCTTGAGGCCGGAGACGTTTGGCAGTAGCGCGTCTTCGCCAACTTCAACGCCGTCCATGACGATTTCGCCTGTTATCGATGCGCGCAGGGACAGTTTTCCGCCGATTTTCGGAGCTGAAAGACCCCTCATGCCTTTTTCCAGTACGAAGCCACGGATTTCATTGTTGTGTGCTTCAGACTTTGCCCAGACCACAAAAACATCCGCGATCGGTGCGTTGGAAATCCAGGTCTTGGCGCCACGCAGACGGTAACCGCCTTCGATCTTTTCGGCGCGGGTTTTCATGCCGCCGGGATCGGAGCCTGCATCCGGTTCCGTCAGACCAAAGCAGCCGATCAGTTCGCCGGACACGAGGCCTGGCAGGTATTTGTCTTTTTGTTCTTCCGAGCCGTAGGCAAAGATCGGATAAATGACCAGCGAGGACTGCACGCTCATCATCGAACGATAGCCGCTGTCGATACGTTCGACTTCGCGTGCGACGAGACCATAGGCAACGTAACTTGCTTCTGCTGCGCCGTATTTCTCAGGCAAAGTCACACCCAGCAGGCCGGTCTGGCCCATCAGGCGGAACAATTCTGGCTCGGATGTCTCGGTGAGATAGGCTTCCTGAATGCGAGGCAGAAGTTCGGCTTCGGCAAATGCCGCCGCCGTATCGCGGATCATCCGCTCGTCTTCGGTCAGTTGGTCTTCGAGCAGGAAAGGGTCCTGCCAGTTGAATGCAACACGCTCGCTCACAATCACGTCTCCTGTTTGTAGGAGCGATAATTGGGCATTGTGCCGTCGCAAGCAAGCAATGTTTACTCATTTTCCTATTCCATATAGTAATGATCCATGACAACGCTCAGCCGCAAATTACTGCCGTCCTCCAGTGCACTTGCCGCCTTCGATTCCGTGGCGCGGCTTGGCAGTTTTTCATTGGCTGCCGATGAGTTGTCGCTCACGCAGGGTGCTATCAGCCGGCAGGTTATGTCGCTGGAAGAGCAGCTTGGTGTACGATTGTTTGAGCGTGGTGCACGCGGTGTTTCGCTGACAGCTGAAGGCCGCACTTATGCCAAGGCGATCGGTGCAGCTCTGGGTGAAATACGCGCTGCATCTCTACAGCTTATGACTAAAACGCATGGCAATGTTTTAAATTTGGCCATGTTGCCGACATTCGGTACACGTTGGCTGCTGCCGCGTATTCCCGATTTCGTCGACAGCCACCCCGAGATCACCATTAATTTTGCCACCCGTATCGGTCAGTTCGATTTCGAGAGGGAGGGCATCGATATGGCGATCCATATCGGGCAGCCGGACTGGCCAGCGGCAGAAAGCACGTTTCTGATGCCGGAAATGGTGGCACCGGTCTGCAGCCCTGCGTTTCTGGCAGATCATCCCATCAAATCCGCGCAAGATATTGCTGATTTTCCGCTATTGCATATGGCATCACGGCCTGGCGCCTGGGATCACTGGTTTCAGAGCTTGGGTATTGTCACGTCTCCCTCCAAAGGCATGCGTTTCGAACAGTTTTCAAGCGTTGCGCAGGCCTGTATTGCCGGCCTTGGTATTGCATTGATGCCATTGTTTCTGATCGAGGTGGAGTTGAAGGTCGGGCAGATCGTGCAGGCGTTTCCGCATCAGGTCAGAAGCCCCAGTTCCTATTACGCCGTCGCGCCGGTTTCGCGCAGCAACCATGTGCCGGTAAAGTTGTTCCGAGAGTGGCTGCTGGGGCAGGTCGAGCAATATCGAAAACAGGCCAATTTATAAATTTTTAGCGTCGTTTGAGGGCGTTACCGCGTTATCCCTTGTTTTTGAGGCGACGGGACTCGACTCGCAAATTCATCTCGATTATGCTGATTAAACGTTTAATCACTACGATTGATTGGTATGGCAACTCTGCGGCCCGGAACAAATCTGAGCGCGATCGCAACGGCATTGGGTGTGTCGGTTGCGACGGTGTCCAACGCGCTGTCGGGCAAGGGCCGTGTTTCTGCCGAATTGAGTGAAAAAATCCGCAAAACCGCTGATGAACTGGGTTATGTGCCAAGTTCTGCCGGGCGTGCACTTCGCACCGGCCGCAGCGGCGTTCTTGGGCTTGTTCTGCCCGACATTGCCAATCCCCTTTTCCCGCAAATTGCGCAGGCCATTGAACAGGCCGCTGGCAATGCTGGTTATGGCGTGCTGATTGCCGACTCCCGCGGCGAAATTTCCAAACAGACCGAAGCGATCAACCGGCTTATCGAGCGGGGCGTTGATGGCATGGTGATTGTTCCACGTCGTGGCACCCGCATTGCTGATGTGGATTTTCCGGTGGCTGTTATCGACAGCCCGTCGACACCGGGGAATACGGTCTCTGCCGACCACTGGGAAGGTGGCGCAACTCTTGGCAATTACCTTTCCGATCTCGGTCATCGCAAAATCCTGCTTGTCGGCAAAAACCCTGACTCCAACGTGCAGAATGACCGATTGGGTGGCATTCGCTCCGCCTTGCCAAATGGCTGCGTGACGGAGACATTGTGGATCGAACGGTTGGAACAGACGGCCGGCGGCGATTGCGGTCTCGGACTGGCGGAAAAGGTCCAGAACGGATTTACAGCATTTGCGGCTGTATCCGATCTGCATGCCCTGCGTATCCTGACGGAATTGCAGCGGGAAGGCATCAACGTGCCCGAGCAGGCCAGCGTTGCAGGATTTGATGATCTTATCTGGGGTCCTGTCGTCACGCCGCCATTGACCACAATGCGCATGGACATGGACCGTATTGCAGAAATTGCCGTGGCAGCACTCGTCAGCGTGATCGAAAACGAGGATGTGGCCGGAAAACAGATATCGGGAAATGTCACCTCGGAGGTGTCCAAGGTGCCGATGGAACTTGTCATTCGTGGTTCGGCAGGCCCGGTGACCAATCGTCTTATGAACGTCAAAAACTCTAGAGCTGGAGAACAAATAACATGAAAAAGATTCTTTTCGCGTCGGGCACAGCCTTGATGCTGACCATGGGTGCCGCACAGGCGCAGGACAAGACGCTGACTATCTCCGTCTACGCATTTGCCCAGGATGAGTTCAAGGAACTCGTCTACACACCATTCGAAGAAAAGTGTGGTTGCAAGCTGGTCGTTGAAACCGGCAACAGCGTTGAACGTCTTGCCAAGATGGAAGCCAACAAGGCAAATCCTGTCGTTGATCTCGCAATCGTTTCGATGGCTGACGCTCTTTCCGCCACACGCAAGGGCCTGACGCAGAAGATCGATGCCGCCAAGGTTCCGAACATCGAAAAGCTGTACGACATTGCCAAGGACCCGAATGGCGACGGCATGAGTGTTGGCGTCAACTTCTACGCCACATCCATCGTTTATCGCACCGACAAGATGAAGATCGATTCCTGGGCTGATCTTCTGAAGGATGACGTTGTTGATCACGTTGCTTTCCCGAACGTCACCACCAACCAGGGCCCGCCAGCGCTCTACATGCTCGGCAAGGCCATCGGCAAGGACACGCCGGACCTGAAGGGCGCTATCGAAGCGCTCGGTGAAAAGAAGGACGAGATCGTGACCTTCTACGTGAAGTCTTCGCAGCTCGTGCAGCTTATGCAGCAGGAAGAAATCTGGGCCGCACCGATCGGTCGGTTCTCCTGGGCGCCTTTCACCAAGCTTGACCTGCCACTGGCATGGGCAACGCCAAAGGAAGGCCAGACGGGCGGCATGAACGTTCTGATCCTGCCAAAGGATGGCAAGAACGAAGACCTGGCACTGCAGTTCATGGACTTCTGGCTGTCGACAGACGTTCAGAAGGCTCTGGCTGAAAAGCTGGTCGATAGCCCGACCAACAAGGAAGTCAAGGTTTCCGACGATGTTGCCAACAACATCACCTACGGCGAAGAAACCGCAAAGAGCCTGCAGCTCATTCCGTCTGCTGTCGCTCTCGACAACCGCGACGCATGGTTGTCCGAGTGGAACGCCAAGGTCGGCCAGTAATACAGATAGCCTCCCAAGGCTTGAGGAGTGCGGCTCGGGGTAACCCGACCGCACTCCGCTCTTTACGAGGTTTGATTGCGCTTTGCGGTGCACGGTGCACCGCTTGAAGGATGATTTGAATGTTTCAGAACCGGACTGAAGCTCTGGCGCTTGCTCTGCCGGCAGCGATTTTTGCAGCAGCGGTTTTTCTTGTGCCGGTGTTCATGTTGCTTTCGGAGGGTTTCCGCACTCCGCAAGGGTGGACATTGAGCGCCTATGTCGACTTTTTCTCCGAGCCGCTGAACCAGGCGGTGTTTCTGCGCACACTTAAGCTGGGTGCCATGGTAACGCTGGTCTCTGCGGTCATCGGTTATGTGGCGGCTTTTGCCATTGTCAGCTTGCCGCCTGGCTCCAAGGGTCACGCTGTCAATCTGGTCGTTTTGCCGCTGATGATTTCACCGGTTGCGCGTACCTATGCGTGGATCGTTATTCTTGGCCGCACCGGTATCGTCAATCAGGCGCTGATGTCGATCGGTTTGAGCGACGCGCCGATCCGTATCCTGTTCAGTGAAACGGCCGTGTTTATCGGTCTGTTGCAGCTTTTCCTGCCGTTGATGATCATTTCGCTGATCAGCGCGCTTGAAAACATGCCGAAGGACACGATTGCTGCCGCCCGCGTGCTGGGTGCCAACTGGTTCCAGGTGTTCTGGAAGGTCATTCTGCCGCTGACCAAAGAAGGTCTGGTGGTGGGTGGTACGCTGGTTTTCACCGGTTCGCTGACCGCCTACATCACGCCCGCCATCCTCGGCGGTTCCAAGGTGCTGATGCTTGAAACGCTCCTCTACCAGCAGGTTACGGTTTCGAACAATTTCGTATCTGCCAGCGTCATCGCCTTCATTCTCATCATCATGAGCTTTGCTGCCAACATCCTGCTCAAGCGACTGGCGACAGCGAGGAACAAGAAATGACCCAACGCCTTTTCATTCCCATTACGCTCCTGTTGGTGCTCGGCTTCCTTATCGGGCCGTTCCTGATCATTGTGGCGGCATCCTTCTCCGCCGGTGATACGCTGGCTTTTCCGCCGCAGGGTTTCTCCCTGAAATGGATCGCCAAGGTCTTTACTGTTGAGAGCTTCCGGGCAAGTTTTGCCATGTCGATGTTCCTGGCGATTGGCGGCACGTTTACGGCCCTGGTGCTCGGCATTCCCGCAGCTTACGCCATGTCGCGCTACAAGCTGCCGTTTGCCGAGACGGTCAGAACCATCGTTTCCGCGCCGATTATCGTGCCGGGCATCATCGTTGGTCTGGCGTTGCTGCGTTACTTTGTCGTGCCATTTGGCGTTGGCATTACGCTGGCTCTGTTTCTGGCGCATACGGCGCTCATCCTGCCGTATGCGGTGCGGGTGGTGTCTGCCAGCCTCAACAACCTGCGTTCGGACATTGAGGAAGCGGCTGTTCTGCTTGGCTCCTCGCGGCTTGGCGCTTTCTTCCGGGTGGTGTTGCCCAACATCCGTGGCGGCATCCTGTCCGCCTTCATTCTTGGTTTCGTAACGAGCTTCAATCAGGTGCCTGTGTCGCTGTTCCTATCCGGTCCAGGCGTGCGCACCCTGCCCATCGACATGCTGGGCTACATGGAAATTGTTTTCGATCCGTCCGTTGCCGCGCTTTCTTCGCTCTTGGCTTTCCTTTCCATCGGCATTGTTTTCCTTGCCGAACGTTTCCTGGGGTTCTCCCGTTATGTCTGACGCAAAATATCTCTCCCTTCAGAACCTCTCGCTGGCCTACGGCAATTCGATTGCCGTCAAGGATCTTAATCTGGACATCCGCAAGGGTGAATTGCTGGCTTTGCTTGGCCCGTCGGGCTGTGGCAAGACCACGACCATGCGCGCAGTTGCCGGCCTCATGCCGATTGCCGGTGGACGGATTGATCTTGATGGCGTCGACATTACCCGCGTATCTGCCAACAAGCGTGCGGTCGGTCTGGTTTTCCAGTCCTACGCGCTTTTCCCACACCTGACGGTGTTTGAGAATGTGGCCTTCGGCCTCAAGCTCAAGGGCATGACGGGCAAAAAATTGGAAGACAAGGTCAATTCCGGTCTGAAGTCGGTTGGCCTTTCCAACTTCGCATCGCGCAAGCCGGCAGAACTTTCCGGTGGTCAGCAGCAGCGTGTGGCATTGGCCCGTTCGATGGTGATGGAGCCGAAAGTGCTTTTGCTGGATGAGCCGCTGTCCAACCTCGATGCGCGTCTGCGTCTTGAAATGCGCACCGAACTTCAGCGTGTTCAGAAGGAAACTGGCGTAACGATGATCTTCGTTACCCACGACCAGATCGAAGCACTGGCGCTTGCTGACCGCATCGTCGTGATGAAGGGCGGTGCCATCGAGCAGATCGGCACGCCGGAGGAAATCTATAATGCTCCGGTATCCTCTTTCGTTGCAGACTTCGTCGGTTTTGAAAATGTCTTCTCGCTTGACAATGGCCAGTTGAAAACGCCGAACGGCAATGTGGCTCTTTCCGGCCAGATCCCTGCTGCTGCAGGACTGGCCTGGCGGCCGCGCATGGTAAACCTCGGTTCCGGTCCTTTCCGGGGTACCGTGCGCGGCACGTCCTTTGCCGGCAACACACGTGAATATCTTCTCGATACGCCGCTTGGTCCGATCAAGGCGGAAACGGATGCAGCACTGTCATCGCATGCGCTAGGCGACCAACTTGATTTTGACCTGCCGATTGAAAAAGCGGCACGTGTGAACGAGGTCTGATATGGGTGTCTGGATCGATACCGATATGGGTTTTGACGACATTGCCGCCGTTCTGGTGGTGATGCAGTCTGGCCTTAAAATCGACGGTGTGTCGCTGGTATTCGGCAATGCCCCGCTAAAGCAGGCCTGCCAGAATGCAGCCGGTGCAGTTGCCGCATTTGGCTGGGATTTTCCGATCCATAGTGGCCGCGAACTGCCGGTGCTCGGCCAGCTGGAAACTGCCGAGCGTATTCTCGGTGAAACGGGCATTCCGACGCTTGGCCGGACCCTGCCGGATGTTGGACCGTTGACCATTCCACGCGGCATGGCTTTTACTGCATTGTGTGACTGGCTGGAAAATGGTGAAGGGGAAAAGCGTATTCTTGCGCTCGGCCCGCTCACCAATATTGCAGCGCTCTGTCTCGCACGGCCTGATCTTGCCGAGCGAATTATCGACCTGACGTGGATGGGCGGCGGCGTTACCGCTGGCAATCACACGGCATCTGCCGAGTTCAATGCCTTCGCGGACCCCGAAGCCCTGTCGATTGTCATTTCCAGTCGGCTGCCATTCCACATGGTGGACCTCGACCTTTGCCGTAAGGTCACCGCGAGCCCTGAGGATGTTGATCCGGTGCGCAACGCCGGTGGGCGCAACGCGGAGATGATTGCCGATTTCCTGGGTGGTTTCATTCGTATCGCAACCAGCCGTGGTCGCTCCTCGATGGCGCTTTATGATCCGGTTGCTGCCGTGGCGTTTTGTTATCCTGAGCTTGTGACATGGCAAAAGGCGCGTATTGACGTTGAGCTGCAAGGCACGTTCACGCGTGGACGTACGGTTCTCGAAGCGCGGCCCGGTCGTGCAGTGTTCAACGCCCGTTACGGTGCGGAGGTCAATGCTGAACGTGCCCGCGACATCATTCTGAAAACCCTCTTTGTGGAGGGGGCGCGATGATGTCGGATTATCCGCAGCATGAGCCTGACGATCTGAACGTCGAAGCTCTGCGAAGCCGTGCGGTGGCGGCGGCCCGTGGTGACATGCCGTTTGATATTCTTATCAAGGGCGGCACACTCGTTGATATGGTGACGGAAGAGCTTCGGCCTGCCGATATCGGTCTCGTTGGTCCGCTGATTGCCAGTGTGCATGAGGCTGGCAGCCGGTCGGATGCCGAGCGGGTAATCGATGCCAGCGGTGCCTTCATCGCGCCGGGCCTGATCGACACGCATATGCATATCGAAAGCTCCATGGTGACGCCGTCGGTTTATGCCGGTGCCGTTCTTAGTCGAGGCGTGACCAGCATCGTCTGGGATCCACATGAATTCGGCAATGTGCATGGTGTCGATGGCGTGCGTTGGGCTGTTGAAGCGGTCAAAGGCCTCAATCTCAGAACCATCGTGCTTGCACCATCCTGCGTGCCATCCGCTCCGGGTCTGGAGCAGGCCGGTGCGGATTTCGACGCCGGTGTTCTGTCGGAACTGTTGCTCTGGCCGGAAATTGGTGGCGTTGCGGAAATGATGAACATGCGCGGTGTCATCGATGGCGACCCGCGTATGAGCACCATCATGCAGGAAGGTCTTGCCAGCGAAAAGCTGATCTGCGGCCATGCGCGCGGTCTTGCCGGTGCTGACCTCAATGCCTTCATGACGGCTGGCGTAACCTCCGACCACGAGCTTACCTCTGCCGAAGATCTGATGTCCAAGCTGCAAGCCGGTCTGACGATTGAGCTTCGCGGTTCGCATGATCACTTGCTGCCGGAATTTGTCGAAGCGTTGAACAAGCTGCGCCACCTGCCGCAAACCCTGACACTGTGCACCGACGACGTGTTTCCCGATGATCTGCTCAATGGTGGTGGACTGGATGACGTTGTGCGGCGGCTGGTTCGCTACGGTCTGCCAGCAGTCTGGGCGCTGAAGGCCGCGACATTGAACGCAGCCATGCGGCTTGGTCGCTCTGACCTTGGTCTGATCGCCGCCGGAAGACGCGCTGATCTGGTGCTGTTTGAGGACCTGCAAAACTTTAGGGCGCGCCACGTTTTTGCAGGCGGTGTACCCGTTGCCGAAAATGGTGTGATGTCTGTGGCTCTGTCGGCTGCCGATAGCAAACCGCTGCTTGGCTCCGTGCATGTCGAAGAACTGTCGGCCGATGATTTCCGGGTGAAATCTGCCGGCAACAGAGTTCGTCTTGCAACGATTGATCGGCCGCGCTTTACCCAGTGGGGTGAAACGGAAGCCGACGTCGTTGATGGTTTTGTCGTGCCGCCACAGGGAACAACCATGATTTCGGTTGTTCATCGCCACGGCAAGGCGACTGCCAAACCACGCACCGGTTTCCTCGGTGGGTGGGGAGAGTGGGACGGGGCATTTGCCACCACAGTTGCCCATGACAGCCACAACCTCACGGTGTTTGGCGGCAATGTCGACGACATGGCGCTGGCTGCCAATGCGGTCATCAAGGCGGGCGGCGGCATGGCCGTTGCGTCGAAGGGTAAAGTGACGGCGCTGCTGCCGTTGCCATTGTCAGGATTGGTGTCTGAGGCGCCACTTGCCGAGGTATCTTCTGCCTTTGAACAGGTTCGCGAAGCTGTGGGCAATGTCGTTGAGTGGCAACCGCCTTATCTGGTGTTCAAGGCCTGCTTTGGTGCAACGCTTGCCTGCAATGTTGGTCCACATCAGACCGATATGGGCATTGCTGATGTCGTCACCGGGAAGGTCATGACAAGCCCAGTTCTGGCCGTTGTCGGCTAAGATATCAAACTCGTCACCCCCCTCGCTTGAGGCGGGGGTGACGTCTGTTGACAGTGAAGTTTTCACTCGGCCAGCAATTCCTGCTCGACCAATGTCGACCAGAAGGCCACGCCTGAGGCGATGGCGTCATCGTTAAAGTCATAGGATGTGTTGTGGTGCAGCGCGCCGTCCACGGCTGGACCATTGCCCAGCCAGACATAGCAGCCGGGCACCTTGCCAGAGAAGAACGAGAAATCATCGCCGGCCGTTGACGGCGGGAAGCTGGTTTGTGTTTTTTGCCCAAACACAGTTTGCGCTGCCGACAAAGCCCGCTTTGTTGCGTCTGCATCGTTCACGACAGGTGGAATGCGGCGTTCAAATTCATAGGAAACCTCAATGCCGAACATGGCGGCGGTGCCATGTGCGAGGCGACCCATTTCTTCCTCAAGCTGGTCTCGCACATGCGGTGTATACGCACGGGCAGTTCCGCCGATTTCAACGATATCCGGAATGACATTCAGAGCCTTTGGATTGCCAGCCTGCACGGAGCATGCGCTAACGACAGCTGGCTGTAGCGGGTCAACCACCCGGCCGACAATGCTTTGCAGGGAGGCCAGAAACGTTCCGGCTGCCGTCACCGGGTCGCGGCCCAGATGCGGTTTTGCACCATGGGTACCAACGCCTTTGAAAGTGATGCGCCAGCTGTCGGACGAGGCAAGTTGCGGGCCTTCGACCACAGCCATTTCATCGGTTGCCAGTCCCGGCATATTGTGCAGGCCGTAGACTGCATCGCATGGAAACAGATCAAAGAAACCGTCTTCCAGCATTTTGCGCGCACCGCCACGACCTTCTTCGGCTGGCTGGAAAATGAAATGGACTGTGCCTGAAAAATTGCGGGTTTCGGCGAGATAACGTGCAGCACCCAACAGCATGGTGGTGTGTCCATCATGGCCGCAGGCATGCATTTTTCCGGCGACGGTCGACTTGTACGGCCGCTCTGCCACTTCCGGCATGGCAAGCGCATCCATGTCGGCACGCAGGCCGATTGTTCTGGTGCCGTTGCCAATCTGCAGCGTGCCGACAACGCCGGTCTTGCCCAAGCCGCGATGGATTTTTACGCCTGCTTCTTCCAGCAGTTTTGCAACGATATCGCTGGTGCGCTCTTCTTCAAAACCAAGCTCGGGGTGGGCATGCAAGTCCCGGCGCAGTGCAGTCAGAAACGGCACGTCTTTTGATATTCTGTCCTGCATGGGCATTGCGGTATTCCTGCTGGTAAATGGAACCGGAAACAAGCGGCGGTTCCTGTCTTTCGAAATGTCCGCCAAGCTTATAGTCCGTAGCGGCTGGAAACAAATCAGAATTGGTTCCGCGGCGCTAATTATCTGAAAACCGCGTACACTTTTTGATCTGATGCTTTATAAGCGCGGCAATCAGTGAAATGAACAGCAACCTCTGAATTGACTGACCTTTTCCCGCACTCAGAGCAAGGTACCCGATATGCTCCCTCACGAATTCTGGCAGGAAATCCACGCAGCCGGCAGTTTTGATGTTTCCGGTCCCCATGACGGATTTTATCCGGCAAGTCTTGAAGATGGTCGGCAGATTTGCCTGCCAATTCGTCCGCTTGCCGATGGCCAGCATGCGCTTGCGTCGCTGATCGTCAATCAGGCCAGTTTTGCGGTGCTGGATGCGCTGGCGGAAAACCTTGCCGCGAAGCTTAGAACCTATGATCCCGATGTGATTGTTGGTTTGCCGACACTGGGACTGACCCTTGCCTCGGAAGTTGCCCGCAAGCTCGGCCACACACGGTATGTGCCGCTCGGGACATCGCGCAAGTTCTGGTACCTGGATGAATTGTCGGTGCCGCTGTCCTCCATCACCACACCGGACCAGCAGAAACGCCTCTATATAGACCCGCGCAT
The DNA here is from genome assembly GCF_055381905.1 of Agrobacterium sp. 5Ca50. Taxonomy (NCBI): domain Bacteria; kingdom Pseudomonadati; phylum Pseudomonadota; class Alphaproteobacteria; order Hyphomicrobiales; family Rhizobiaceae; genus Agrobacterium; species Agrobacterium sp. 5Ca50. The sequence continues at coordinate 2,792,825 of NZ_AP026438.1, read as the reverse complement.
GTTGCCTTTGATGGAGGGGAAAAGAATAGCGCTTGTTGATGATGTGATCTCCAGCGGAACATCGATTATTGCCGGTTTGTCGCTGCTTGCAGCGCGTGGATTGGCTCCTGTGGTGATTGGGGCGGCCATGCTGCAATCCGACCGTTGGCGTGACCGGGTTTCCGCCTCGGATCCGGATTGGCAGGCAAAGGTCTGTGGCGTGTTTCACACGCCTGTTCTTGGCAAAACGCAAGGCGGTTGGATGGCTTAACTTTACCCCTCTGAGGAACTGGTGAAAAAAGCGTCGTGATGAAAAATCCGGCTTGCACTCTTTGAGGATATGTTCTTAGCTTTGAATACGACAGATATTCGAGCCTTTGGAGGTTGCCTCCGATAAAGGCTGCTCGCGCGGTGACATTCCGGCATCTGCCAGACAAAACGGCCATTATGGCTGCCCGCCCAAACCGTATCGGACATTCCTGCATGCAATTGATTTTTGATGGTCACAATGATGTTTTGCTTCGCTTGTGGCACAACAGCAAAACCGGCGCGGATCCCGTTGCCGAGTTTATGAAAGGCACCAAAGAGGGGCACATGGATGCGCCTCGCTGCAAGGCAGGTGGTGTGGCTGGTGGGCTTTGTGCCATCTATATTCCCTCGGGTGATCTGGTTCTGAAAGAGCCGGATGAAAACGGTCACTACGAGACGCCTTTGGCTGCACCGCTGGAGCGGTCCCCCTCTCTCGATATTGCGCTTGAGAAAGCAGCGATTGCCCTGAAGCTCGACCAGGCCGGTGCCTGGAGACTGTGCCGCAGCACCGCCGACATTCGCAAAGCGATGGCGGATGGCGTGTTTGCTGCTGTCATGCATATGGAAGGCTGCGAGGCGATCGGGGCTGATCTCGATGCGCTGGAGGTGTTTTATGCGGCGGGCCTGCGCTCTCTCGGTCCGGTTTGGAGCCGCCACAACATTTTCGGCCATGGTGTTCCATTCGCCTATCCAATGACGACGGATACCGGACCTGGCTTGACCGATGCCGGTTTTGAACTGGTGCGTGCGTGCAACCGCTTGGGTATTCTGATCGATCTTTCGCACATCACCGAAAAAGGCTTCTGGGATGTGGCAAAGACCAGTGACCAGCCATTGATTGCCAGTCACTCCAATGCGCATGCATTGACGCCGGTCGCCCGCAACCTGACCGACAAGCAGATGGATGCAATCAAGGAAAGCAAGGGACTTGCAGGCCTCAATTATGCCGTGACCATGCTGCGTGCCGACGGTCGCAATGACGGCAACACGCCAGTTGCCGACATGATCCGCCATATCGATTACATGGTGGAGCGCATGGGAATTGATTGTGTGGCGCTTGGTTCGGATTTCGACGGTGCAACTATTCCGGCAGAAATTTCCGATGCGAGTGGCAATCATATTCTGGTTGCCGCGCTTCAAAACGCGGGATACGGTGAAGAAGATATAGCTAAAATATGCCGGGAAAACTGGCTGAGGGTTCTGGCTCAAGCGTGGCATGAGCCAGTGAAAGGTTGAGTGCAGTCGTACTCACAGAAAAGGGGAAACTATGATTAAGTCGTTCAATAAAAACATGCGTATTCTCAGCACCAGTGCTGTGCTCGCCCTGTCGGTTGCATTTGCACCGCAGGTGTTTGCTGCAACACCGGCGGACACGCTGGTCGAAGGGTTCGCAATCGACGACATTATTTCGCTCGATCCGGGTGAGGCATTCGAGCTGTCGGCTGCGGAAGTGACCGGTAACACCTACAGCAAGCTGGTCACCATCAATATTGACGATACGTCCAAGGTTATTGGCGATCTGGCTGAGAGCTGGACGATCTCTGACGATGGCATGACCTATACGTTCAAGCTGAAGTCGGGTCTGAAGTTTGCTTCCGGCAATCCGATTACGGCTGCCGACGTTGCGTTCTCGTTTGAGCGTGCAGTCAAGCTTGATAAATCCCCTGCATTCCTGCTGACGCAGTTCGGCCTGACTGGCGATAACGTCACTGAAAAGGCGAAGGCTTCAGACGATGCAACCTTTGTTCTGACCGTCGACAAGGCCTATGCACCGAGCTTCGTTCTCAACGTGCTGACCTCTACTGTTGCGTCCGTTATCGACAAAAAGCTGATCGAGGAAAAGGCAAAGGCCGTTACCCCGACTGACGACTACAAATATGAAACAGATTTCGGCAACGAATTCCTGAAGACCGGTTACGCCGGTTCCGGCCCGTACAAGATCCTTGGCTGGAAGGCTAACGAAGCGGTTATTCTGGAAGCCAACACCAACTATTACGGTGAAGCACCAAAGCTGAAGCGTGTCGTTTACCGTCACATGAAGGAAAGCTCGGGCCAGCGTCTGGCGCTGGAAAATGGTGACATCGACGTTGCCCGTAACCTTGAGCCAGGCGACATGGAAGCCGTTTCCAAGAAGGAAGGCCTCTCGGTTACCTCAGCACCAAAGGGCACCGTCTATTACTTCAGCCTCAACCAGAAAAACGAGAACCTGAAGAAGCCTGAAGTTATCGAGGCCTTCAAATACCTCGTTGATTACGACGCCATTGGCGAAACCCTGATTAAGGGCATCGGCGAAATCCACCAAACATTCCTGCCAAAGGGCCAGTTGGGTGCACTCGACGAGAACCCATACAAGCTGGACGTTGCCAAGGCCAAGGAACTGCTGGCAAAGGCCGGTCTTGCTGATGGCTTCACTGTCACCATGGATGTTCGCAACACGCAGCCGGTGACCGGCATTGCCGAAAGCGTACAGCAGACACTTGCGCAGGCTGGTATCAAGCTGGAAATCATTCCAGGTGACGGCAAGCAGACACTGACCAAGTATCGTGCACGCACGCATGACATTTATATCGGCCAGTGGGGCTCTGACTATTTCGACCCGAACTCCAATGCTGAAACCTTCACCATCAACTATGACAACTCCGACGAAGGCAAGAACAAGACACTTGCCTGGCGCAACGCCTGGGACGTGCCTGAGTTGACGAAGGAAACACAGTCTGCGCTTCTGGAAAAAGACAATGCCAAGCGTGCGGCGATTTACGAAGACCTGCAGAAGAAGGTTCTCGAAAGCGGTCCGTTTGTCGTGATTTTCCAGCAGACAGAAGTTGCCGGTTATTCCGCCAAACTGAAGGGTTTCAAGCTTGGTCCGAGCTTTGATACCAACTTCGTTTTCCCGATCTCCAAGGATTGATCCGTAAGGGATCACGCTTTTGAGCATCGTGGATTCAAAACCAAAGGCAAGGCGCGGCAAAAGCCGCGCCAACGCACGCCTTAAAGCCGTTCTCGGCTTCGCCCTTACCGTCATCACGACCTTCTTGGGTCTGTTGGCCGTAACCTTCTTTATCGGTCGTGTTGTGCCTATCGATCCGGCTTTGGCCATCGTGGGAGACCGTGCACCGGCGCATGTTGTGGAACGGGTGCGTGAGCAACTCGGTCTCAATCTGCCTTTGTGGCATCAATTCATCATTTACATCCGGCAGGCACTGTCGGGTGATTTCGGCATTTCCGTTCTCACGACCAACCCGGTCATGCAGGACATCAAGCGCGTTTTCCCCGCCACCATGGAGCTTGCCACGATTGGTACGCTGATCGGTGCGGTGTTCGGTATTCCGCTTGGTGTATTGGCGGCTGTCAAACGTGGCAGCTTTATCGACCAGATCGTTCGCATCATTGGACTTGTTGGTTATTCTGTGCCGATCTTCTGGCTCGGACTTCTGGCTCTTCTGGTATTTTATGCGCAGCTGAACTGGGTAGCCTATCCCGGGCGTATTGATATCGTTTACGAATTTACGTTTACGCCCATTACCGGCTTTTATCTGTTCGATGCCGCATGGCAGGGGCAATGGGATGTTTTGTGGGACCTGTTCCGTCACATCATTCTGCCGTCCGGTCTGCTCGGCTATTTCTCTCTTGCCTATATCAGCCGCATGACGCGCAGCTTCATGCTGAATGAACTGGCACAGGAATATGTCGTGGCAGCTCGCGCCAAAGGTCTTTCCGAGGCCCGCATCATCTGGTTCCACGCACTGCGCAATGCTGCCGTGCCGCTGATGACAGTGATTGCACTGTCCTATGCCGGATTGCTGGAAGGCTCGGTGCTGACGGAAACAATCTTCGCATGGCCCGGTCTTGGGCTGTATATTACCAATTCGCTTCAGAATGCGGACATGAATGCCGTGCTGGGTGGTACCATCGTTGTGGGTGCCGTCTTCGTCGGTATCAACCTGTTGTCCGACCTGCTGTACCGCACACTCGATCCGAGGACGCGCAGCCGATGAATACACTGACTACATCACTTAAACCCTATAGCCGTGAATGGCTGCTGTCGGACCGTCCAACCTCGCGCAAGCAGGCACGGCTTGGTCGTGCCTACATTATCTGGCGCCGGTTTTCTGAAAATCGGCTGGCGCTTGCTGGTCTCGGTATTATTCTGGCTCTTATTTTGGTGGCCATTTTTGCGGATGTGCTGGCGCCGCACTCACCGGTACAGGGCGATTTGCGCAATGCGCGCCTTATGCCACCGGGAACGGCAGGGTACTGGCTTGGCACTGACGATCAGGGACGCGATATCCTGTCGCGTCTTATCCACGGTTCGCGGCTAACGCTGTTTGTCGTTGGACTGGTGGCGATCATTGCAGCACCTGTCGGACTGATCATCGGTACGGTTTCCGGTTATGCCGGTGGCTGGGTCGATGCGGTTCTGATGCGCATTACCGATATCTTTCTGGCATTTCCAAAGTTGGTTCTGGCGCTTGCGCTGGTTGCGGCTCTCGGACCAGGTATTGAAAATGCGGTCTTGGCGATTGCGCTGACCTCATGGCCTCCCTACGCGCGTATTGCCCGTGCAGAGACCATGACCTTCCGCAATTCGGACTTCATTGCTGCTGTGCAGTTGATGGGTGCCTCACCGCTTCGCATCGTGCTGAAACACGTCATGCCATTGTGCATGTCGTCGCTGATCGTGCGTGTGACGCTGGATATGGCTGGCATCATCCTGACGGCTGCCGGTCTTGGTTTTCTCGGCCTTGGCGCACAGCCGCCGCTGCCTGAATGGGGTGCGATGATCGCGTCCGGGCGTCGTTTCATCCTTGACCAGTGGTGGGTTGCCGCCATGCCGGGTATCGCCATTCTCGTCGTCAGCCTTGGCTTCAACCTGCTGGGTGATGGTTTGCGTGATGCGCTTGACCCGAAGGAGGCTGGACAATGACGCCGCTTCTGACGGTTGAAAACCTGCGCGTGACCTTCCCGACACGAACGGGTGAGGTGCAAGCGGTGCGCGGCGTGTCGTTTACGCTTGGCAAGGAACGTCTTGGTATCGTGGGTGAATCCGGTTCCGGAAAATCGCAGACGGGCAGGGCCATTATGGGCCTGACACCGGGACACGCGAAAATCGAGGCAGACCGTCTCGAATTTGCGGGCGAGGATTTGCTTGGGATGTCTGCCGGCAGAAGGCGGGCGCTGCGTGGCAAGCGTGTTGCTATGATCCTGCAGGACCCGAAATATTCGCTCAATCCTGTCATGACGATTGGTCGCCAGATTGTCGAAACGCTGAAAACGCATGAGCGCATCGGATCTTCCGAGGCACGCAAGCGGGCTTTGGACATGCTGGAAGCGGTACAGATCCGTGACCCGGAACGTGTGTTCAATCTTTATCCGCATGAAGTCTCAGGCGGCATGGGCCAGCGCGTCATGATTGCCATGATGCTGGTCTGCGGGCCAGAACTGCTGATTGCCGATGAACCGACGTCTGCGCTCGATGTGACGGTGCAGTTGGAGGTGCTTGGCATTCTCGACAAGCTTGTGACCGAGCGTGGCATGGGGCTGATTTTTGTGTCCCATGATTTGCGACTGGTGTCATCCTTCTGTGACCGGGTTATCGTGATGTATGCAGGGCGGGTGGTTGAAGAACTGCCTTCCGCAGACCTTGCCTCGGCCAAGCACCCCTACACACAGGGGCTTTTGAAATGTCTTCCGCAGATCGGTGATGATCGTCATCCCCTGCCGGTTCTGGAACGCAAACCGGAGTGGGCGCTATGACGGCTGTACTTTCTGTTCGTGACATGGTTGTCGCCTTTGATGATTTCGTGGCGCTTGATCAGGTCAGTGTTGATGTGGCGCAGGGCGAATCCTTCGGCATCGTGGGTGAATCTGGCTCTGGTAAATCCACGCTGCTGCGTGCGATTGCCGGGCTTGCCTCTTTTGAGGAGGGCAGCCTTTCGGTTGCCGGACGCTCCTATAAAGGCAAAAAGCGCGACAAGAGCTTTTACCGCGACGTGCAGATGGTGTTTCAGGATCCCTATGGTTCCCTGCATCCGCGCCAGACGGTGGATGCCCTGCTGTTGGAGCCGCTTGTCATTCACGGCATGGATAATCGCGAGCAGCGTATATCGCGTGCGCTCGATGAGGTTGGTCTCGGTGCGGGTTTCCGCTTCCGTTATTCGCATCAGCTCTCCGGTGGCCAGCGTCAACGTATTGCCATTGCCCGTGCGTTGATCGTAGAGCCAAAAATCCTGCTGCTGGATGAGCCGACGTCTGCTCTCGATGCTTCCATTCAGGCTGAAATCCTCAACCTGTTGGAGGCGGCACGCAAGAAGCGCAAGCTGACCTTCGTCATGGTCAGCCACGACCTTGGCGTCATAAGCCATATGTGTGAACGCCTGGCGGTGATGAAAAGCGGCAAGGTTGTGGAGATGCTGGCTGCAAAGGCACTGGAAACCCGCGAGTTTTCTGCCGATTACACACACAAGCTGCTTGTTGCGAGCGAGGGTTTCCGCCGTAACTGAGCAAGACGTCTGTCTCGCGATCCATCTCATTCCTGTGCGTGTCAGGAATGAGATGTTTTCGCGTGACATTATCTTCCCTATGCTCCGCCCGTTTTAGAAGGATTTCTGCCGGATGAACCTGCGTGCATTGCTGTATTTCGACGAACTTGTGCGCACCAACTCAATGCGTGCGGCAGCGGAAAACCTCAACGTTGCGCCAACAGCCATCAGCCGCCAGATTGAAAATCTCGAGGAGTATTTCGGAACACAACTCGTGGAACGATCCAGCCGGGGTGTGACGCTGACGGCTGCCGGCGAATTTCTGGCCGCACGGGCAGGCAAGACCCTGCGTGAACTCGATCAGGTCCATCAGTTGATCGATGACCTGAAGGGGCTCGAGCGTGGACAGGTAACAATCTATGCCAATGGCGCGGCGGTTTCGAGCCTGCTTGCACCGGTTCTTGCCCAGTTCAGCCGGACCTATCCCAAACTGCGTTTCGAAGTACGGATCACCAGCGCCCGTCAGGCCATCGATGCGCTTGTCTCCGCGCAGGCCGATATTGCCATCACGTTGTTTGCGCCAAAGACCGCCGAGGTCAAAATCCGCGCCCGTCGCGAAATCGCCTATGATGTCATTCTCCCGGCTGGCCATGCTCTTGCCGGTAAAGATGGCATATCACTCGCAGATCTTGCGACCCTGCCATTGGCGCTTCCGGAAAAGAATTTTGCGGCACGACAGGCCTTTGATGCCCTGTTTGGAGAGGCGGGGATTTCCTGTGAACCGGTGGTTACGGCAAGTTCACTCGAAATTCTGAAAGAGCTCGTCCTTGATGAAACCGCCGTGACCGTATTGCCTGCCATGGCGGTCAAACGCGAAATCAAGTCCGGGCAGATGGTGGCAATTCCCCTTGTTGGCACCAAGGGCGTTCGCACTTATGTCGAGCTTTGTGTTGCGCCAGACCGGGAGCTGTCCTTTGCCGCTTCAACACTTGCCGATTTCATCGAGCACTTCATGCAGCAATCTATTTCAAAGTAGGTGGTTGATTTTTACCCCATACTTCGTGTAGCGCTTTCGGCAACGCGATGAACACAAAATGTTTGCGCGATTTTGCGAATATACGGCCAGTGTGTTTCTTTGCTGTTGCCGCCTAACGGGGGATAATGATGCGCAGTTCTTTTTCTCAGCCGGTACAGCTGACGCGGCGTGTCGCGCTTGGCATTGCGTTCAGTGGTATGCTGGCACTGTCTTTTGTTCCTGCACCCGTATTGGCTGCACCCAAGACCACGCTTGCTCTTGGCATGGGCATAGAGCCAGCAGGGCTTGATCCGACCATTGCCGCACCTGTCGCTATCGGTCAGGTGACATGGCAGAATATTTTTGAAGGTCTGGTCCGCATCGACCATGACGGCAAGATCCAGCCACAGCTGGCTGAAAGCTGGACGATATCTGACGATGGCAAGACCTACACATTCAAGCTGCACAGTGGTGTCAGCTTCCATGATGGCGAAGCGTTCGATTCGTCCGTTGCCAAGTTTGCGCTGGACCGGGCGCGTGGCGATGCATCGGTTAACCCGCAAAAACGGTTCTTTACCTCGATTGATACGATCGACACGCCTGATGCCACCACTCTCGTCATCAAACTGAAGCAACCCGCCGGCAGTCTGCTGTACTGGCTGGGCTGGCCGGCATCGGTAATGGTTGCTCCGAAATCTGCGGAGAACAATAAGACCACGCCCGTCGGTACCGGACCATTCAAGTTTGTGAACTGGGCCAAGGGCGACAAGGTCGAACTGGCTCGCAACGATGCTTATTGGGACAGCTCCGCATCGATCCAGCTTGAAAAGGCGACTTTCCGTTTCATCACCGACCCGCAAGCGCAGGCTGCAGCCCTCAAAGCTGGTGATGTTGATGCGTTTCCGGAGTTTGGTGCACCGGAACTGATGCATTCCTTTGGTGGCGACAAGCGTCTGGTGACCGTCATCGGCAATACCGAATTGAAGGTTGTTGCGGGAATGAACAATACCCGCAAGCCTTTTGACGACAAGCGGGTTCGTCAGGCCCTGATGATGGCCGTGGATCGTTCAGCCGTTATAGAAGGTGCATGGTCTGGTTATGGTACGGCGATTGGCAGCCACTACACGCCCAATGACCGCGCCTATGTCGATATGACCGGCACATACCCGTACGACCCTGAAAAGGCGAAGGCACTGCTGGCTGAGGCCGGGTACGCCAATGGCCTGACGTTTACGATCAAGGCGCCTCAAATGGCGTATTCCCAACGCACATCGCAAGTCCTTCAGGCGATGTTTGCGGAAATTGGCGTAACGATGAATATCGAAACGACGGAGTTTCCGGCCAAGTGGGTTTCCGATGTGCTGAAGGGTGCAGACTACGACATGACCATTGTCGCGCATGCCGAGCCGATGGACATCGATATCTACTCACGGGATCCCTACTACTTCAATTATCGCAACCCGGCCTTCAATGAGATCATCCGCAATGTCGAGATGACAACTGACATTGCCCAGCAGGATGCGCTCTACGAAGACGCACAGGAAATTCTGGCAAAGGATGTGCCAGCGCTGTTCCTGTTCGTGATGCCAAAACTGGGCGTCTGGGACGGGAAACTAAAGGGATTATGGGAAAACGAACCTATTCCGTCTAACGTCCTGAGCGACGTTCATTGGGAAGAGTAACCCTTGGGTTTACAGGTTAAGAGACGTGGTGTGCCCGGCGTGTTGTGGAAGGTATTATGCTGAAACTCGTCGGTCGCCGTTTTCTCAATCTGATGCTGACTCTGGCTTTAGTGTCCGTGCTGATCTTTTTTGTGATGGGGCTGCTGCCGGGTGATCCGGCGGCCATCATGCTTGGCACATCGGCAAGTGCGGAAACACTTGCGGCCCTTCAACAACAGCTCGGCTTGGACCAGCCGTTGCCACTGCGCTATCTGCACTGGCTGGCCGGTGTTTTACAGGGCGATCTCGGGCAGTCCATCACCTATGGCGTGCCGGTGACGGGTCTTGTTCTGGAACGGCTGAAGGTCACAGTGCCACTGGCGTTGATGGCTATTGTGCTGTCCATCGCCATTGCCTTGCCACTCGGTGTGCATGCGGCCAGAAACCGCAACAGGGCGTTTGATGTGGTGGCTGGCATGTTCTCTTATGTCAGCATAGCGGTGCCCGGTTTCTGGGTTGGGCTGTTGCTAATCATTCTGTTTTCGACATTGCTGGGTTGGATGCCCGCCGGTGGTTTTCCCGGCTGGCAGGCTGGCATTGCTGCCAGTTTGCAGGCGCTTGTCATGCCAGCGGTTGCACTGGCGCTTTCACAGGCCGGTGTGCTGACACGGGTCAGCCGGTCGGCCGTACTGGAAGTGCTGAGTGAAGATTATGTCCGTACGGCGCGCGCCAAGGGCTTGAGCGAAGCTGCCACCATCTGGCGCCACGCAGTGCCAAACGCGCTGGTTCCTGTGGTGACGATGATCGGATTGCAGTTCACATTCCTGATTGCCGGAACTGTGTTGGTCGAGAATGTTTTCAACCTGCCGGGATTGGGCAGGCTTGCCTATCAGGCCCTGACACAGCGCGATATCATTGTCATGCAAAGCGTGATCATGTTTTTCTGCGCTCTGGTTATCATCATGAATTTCCTCGTCGATCTGGCTTATCTCTTGATCGACCCTCGCTTGAGAGAGCAGGTGTCATGACGATATCCGCTATACGTCGCCCGATCTTCATGAGCGGTTTGGTCATAACCATGCTGTTGCTGGCCATGGCCGTGTTGTCGCTGTTCTGGACGCCGTATTCGCCCACGAAAATGCAGATCGCCAACAAGCTCAAGGCACCGTTGGAGCAGGGGTTGCTTGGCACGGATCATTTCGGGCGTGACGTTCTGTCGATGCTGATGGTGGGTGCTTGGAACTCACTTTCGATCTCGCTGATTGCCGTGGCGCTCGGTGCCAGTGTTGGCAGCCTGATCGGTGTTGTGGTGGCCGCCAAACGAGGCGTGACAGAAAACGTCGTCATGCGCCTGTGCGATATCATCTTTGCTTTACCGCCCATCCTTTCGGCGATGATGCTTGGCGCATTTATCGGTGCCGGACGTTTCACGGCCATCGTCGCGATTGCCGTGTTCATGGTGCCGGTGTTTGCGCGACTGACGCTGGGCTCCGCGCTTCAAATCTGGACGCGTGATTATGTTACCGCAGCCATTGCCATGGGGCGCAGTCGTCTGCAGATCACGCGGACACATATTCTGCCGAATATTGCCCATATCATTACTGTGCAGATTACCATCCAACTTGGTCTAGCCATTCTCACCGAAACGGGTCTGAGTTTCCTTGGTCTTGGCATGCCACCACCCACCCCAACCTGGGGGCGTATGCTGTCGGACGCACAAACCTATCTCGGTGTGGCCCCATGGCTTGCCATCATGCCGGGTATTGCCATTGCGCTTGCCGTGCTTGGTTTCAATATGTTGGGAGATGGTTTGCGGGACTTGCTTGATCCTCGCTCGCACTCAACCTGAAATCGGCGCCTTGAATATAGTAGCAACATTTATCTATCTGTTTTTGCTTTTATTTTCTAATTTACGCCCGTCGTTCAGCGTGGCCGTCTTTACCACTGTCAATTTGGCCGTTAATGCGTGGTGCAACATGATTTTCAGGCGTATCCTGACAGGCACTGTTTGACAGCGGCCGGCAAATAATGGCAGCAAAACAGGGCGGGATTCTTGAGAAAGGCGCTGTTGAATGGCAAAGCGGTCCGAGACTGGCAGTCGTCTGGATGATGCAGCACGTGCTGGCTGGCTCTATTATGTTGCTGGACGTACGCAGGATGAAATAGCTGCAGCCATGAGCATTTCCCGCCAGACCGCGCAGCGTCTCGTGTCGCTTGCGGTGGCTGAGCGTCTCATTAAAGTCCGGCTCGATCATCCCATCGCTGCATGCCTTGAAAAGGCAGAAGCCCTGCGTCAGAAATTCGACCTTCGATATATCGAGGTGGTACCGAGCGACCCCGAGGGGATTTCGACCACGGTCGGCATTGGCGAGGCCGCAGCGGCAGAGATCGAGCGATGGTTGAAACGGCCAGACCCTATCGTGCTTGCGGTGGGTACCGGCCGCACGCTGAAAGCGGCAGTGGATCAATTGCCGCCGATGGAGTGCCCGCAGCACCGGATCGTTTCGTTGACCGGTAATATCGGACCAGATGGCTCCGCCGCCTATTACAACGTCATCTTCAGCATGGCCGATGCTATCAAGGCGCGCCACTTTCCAATGCCGCTGCCGGTGTTGTGTTCCTCGCCCGAGGAGCGCGAACTGCTGCATGATCAACCGCTTGTCCGCTCGACCCTGGCGTTGGGCACAGCCGCTGATGTGACCTTCGTCGGTGTTGGCGAAATGGGTGAGAACGCGCCTCTGTGTCTCGATGGTTTCCTTGGTGTCGACGAGATGAGGGCACTTGTTGCTCAGGGTGCAGCCGGGGAAATCTGCGGCTGGATGTATGATGAGAATGGCCACATCCTCGACAACGTCGTCAACCAGCGCGTGGCGAGTGTGCCGCTCCCTTCTCGCGACAGTTCTGTCGTGATTGGCATCGCGCAGGGGCAACGTAAATTACTGCCCATGCTGGCTGCTTTGCGGGGACGTTTGCTCAATGGTTTGATTACCGACGAACGTGCTGCCGAATATTTGCTCTCTCACTGAGCAAAAAATAATTATTCCTTTTCATGTCGTTAATTGCCGGTCGCATCAATGTGACAGGTCGGGGCTTGACTTTATCTCGCCTTAAGTGAGTAATTGCCCTGGAGCAAAGCGAATGCTCAATTTTCTTCTGGGAGGAAGATATGACATTGAAAACAATTTTGCTGGGCGCATGCTCGGCGCTCGCCTTTGCGGGCATGGCTTCGGCTGAAACCCTCACCATCGCAACCGTCAACAATGGCGACATGATCCGTATGCAGGGTCTGACGGAAGACTTCACGTCCAAGAACCCGGATATCCAGCTTGAGTGGGTCACGCTTGAAGAAAACGTTCTTCGTGAACGCGTCACCACGGACATTGCCACAAAGGGCGGTCAGTATGACGTCCTGACAATTGGCAACTACGAAGTTCCAATCTGGGCCAAGCAAGGGTGGCTTCTTCCCCTTGAGAAGCTGGGCGATAACTACGACGTTGATGACCTTCTGCCTGCTATCCGCGGTGGTCTGTCGGTTGAGGGCAAACTTTACGCGGCGCCGTTCTATGGCGAATCCGCGATGATCATGTACCGCAAGGACCTGTTCGAAAAAGCTGGTCTGAAGATGCCGGAAAACCCGACATGGGAATTCATTGGCGATGCTGCACGCAAGATTACCGATCGTTCTGCAGACATCAACGGCATGTGCCTTCGCGGCAAGGCTGGCTGGGGTGAGAACATGGCGTTCATCACTGCTCTTGCCAATTCTTACGGTGGTCGCTGGTTCGATGAAAACTGGAAACCGCAGTTCGATCAGCCTGAGTGGAAAAATGCCCTTCAGTTCTACGTAGACCTGATGAAGGATGCCGGCCCCTCCGGTGCTTCCTCCAACGGCTTCAACGAAAACCTGACATTGTTCCAGCAGGGCAAATGCGGCATGTGGATTGATGCCACGGTTGCGGCATCCTTCGTGTCTAACCCGAAGGATTCCACCGTTGCTGACAAGGTCGGCTATGCGCTGTTCCCAACACAGGGTGAATTGAAGAACCACGGCAACTGGTTGTGGTCCTGGAACCTAGCCATTCCTGCCAGCTCGCAGAAGTCGGAAGCTGCTGAAAAATTCATTTCGTGGGCAACAAGCAAGGATTACACCGCGCTTGTAGCCGCTAAGGAAGGCTGGTCAAACGTTCCTCCGGGTACACGCACCTCGCTCTATAAGAACGAAGAATACAAGAAGGCAGCTCCATTTGCCGAGCCGACCCTTGCAGCGATGGATGCGGCTGACATAACCAAACCAACGGTGAAGCCAGTGCCGTACACAGGTGGCCAGTTCGTGGCTATTCCTGAGTTCCAGGCACTCGGTACAACGGTTGGCCAGCTTTTCTCTGCTGTGGTTGCCGGTCAGTCCAGTGTTGATGACGCCCTTGCTGGCGCGCAGTCCACCGCCACGCGCGAAATGACCCGCTCCGGTTACATCAAGTAATCCTCCTGAAGACCACTGTCCGGCACTTGGTGCCGGGCGGTGGGCATGCACTGACTGCTTGAGTTGGTGGGGCATGGGCCTGCGTTGACACCCATTCAAAACAAGAAAATGCCAGACGTTGTTTGCTGATCAAACAAGGAACGTCATTGGGAGGGAGCCGCATCGATGGCTACGCAAAATACAAAAAATCTGGCGCGCGTGATGATGGCGCCCTCCGTTTTGCTGCTGCTGGTCTGGATGATCGTGCCGCTGGCAATGACGCTCTGGTTCTCTTTCCAGAACTATAATCTGCTGAACCCGGCCAATGTCAGTTTCGCAGGTCTGTTCAATTACAAGTTCTTCTATACCGATCCGGCGTTTTTCCAGTCGATCTGGAACACGCTGGTGATCGTTGGCGGCGTGCTGCTGATCACCGTCATCGGTGGCATCGCCATTGCACTGTTGCTCGACCAGCCGATTTTCGGTCAGGGCATCGTGCGTATCATGATTATCTCGCCGTTTTTCGTCATGCCGCCGGTCGCCGCGCTGATCTGGAAAAACATGATCATGCATCCCGGTTATGGGGTGCTGGCGGACTTGAACAGGTTATTCGGGTTTCAACCGATCGACTGGTTTTCACAGTTTCCATTGTTATCAATTGTTATCATCGTCGCGTGGCAGTGGTTGCCTTTCGCAACGCTCATTCTGTTGACGGCCATGCAATCGCTTGATGGTGAACAGAAGGAAGCGGCCGAAATGGACGGTGCCAACTTCATCAACCGGTTCATTTATCTGGTGCTGCCGCATCTGGCGCGCGCAATTACTGTCGTCATCCTTATCCAGACGATCTTCCTGCTTGGCGTCTATGCGGAAATCCTTGTCACGACCAATGGCGGCCCGGGCTACGCTTCGACCAATCTCGCCTTCCTCATCTACCGCACAGCTTTGCTTGGCTATGATGTAGGCGGAGCTTCCGCTGGCGGTATCATCGCCGTTGTACTGGCCAATGTGGTTGCCATCTTCCTGATGCGCGCCGTTGGCAAGAACCTGGACCGATAGGAGGCTTTGTAATGGCTCGCCAAATTACCAAAGGAAGAAAAATCGGTCTAACAATTGCTGCCTGGGCTGTTGCGCTGATTATCTTTTTCCCCATTCTCTACGCATTCATCACCAGCATAAAGACCGAGCCGGAAGCGATTGCCGGGTTCAGCCTCTGGCCATCGGGAACGTTTGAAAACTATGTCACCGTCAACACGCAGCGGGACTATTTCAAGCCGTTCATGAACTCGGTCATCCTGTCGGTTGGCTCAACAATCCTGGCGCTGATCGTTGCTATACCGGCGGCCTGGGCAATGGCATTTTCGCCGACCAAGCGCACCAAGGATATTCTGATGTGGATGCTTTCCACCAAGATGATGCCTGCTGTTGCTGTGCTGGTGCCGATCTACCTGATGTTCCGTGATGCCGGTCTGCTGGATTCCCGCATCGGTCTGACTGTCATGCTGATGCTCATCAACCTGCCGATCGTGGTGTGGATGCTTTACACCTACTTCCGTGAAATTCCGGGTGAAATTCTCGAAGCGGCTAGAATGGATGGCGCGTCACTCTGGAATGAAATCGTGCATGTGCTGACACCGATGGCGGTGCCGGGTATCGCGTCTACGCTTCTCTTGAATGTCATTCTGGCATGGAATGAGTCCTTCTGGACCATCCGTCTTACGACCACGAATGCTGCTCCGTTGACGGCGTTCATCGCGTCTTTCTCCAGCCCTCAGGGTCTATTCTGGGCAAAGCTTTCGGCAGCATCCATGATGGCGATTGCACCAATCCTCGTTCTTGGCTGGTTTTCCCAGAAGCAACTCGTTCGCGGCCTCACCTTCGGCGCGGTCAAATAAGGATAAAAACAATGGGCAGCATTTCTCTCAGAAAAGTTTCGAAAGCCTTTGGTGAGGCCAAGGTTATTCCTTCCATCGATCTCGATATCAACGATGGTGAGTTCGTGGTGTTCGTCGGACCGTCCGGCTGTGGCAAGTCCACGCTGCTGCGCCTGATTGCCGGACTGGAAGATGTGACCGGTGGCCAGATCATTATCGATGGCAAGGACGTGACGGAAACGGCACCGGCCGAGCGCGGTCTTGCCATGGTGTTCCAGTCCTATGCGCTATATCCGCATATGAGTGTGCGCAACAATATCGGCTTTCCGTTGAAAATGGCCAAGATGGACAAGGCGGCCATCGACAAGAAGGTCACCGATGCGGCTGGTATCCTCAATCTGACCGACTATCTGGAGCGTCGGCCTTCGCAGCTTTCCGGTGGCCAGCGCCAGCGTGTGGCGATAGGTCGTGCGATTGTGCGCGAGCCATCGGCGTTCCTGTTTGACGAACCTCTTTCCAACCTGGACGCGGCGTTGCGCGGCACCATGCGTCTGGAAATTTCGCAGCTGCATAACACGCTGAAAACAACAATGATTTACGTCACGCACGATCAGGTGGAAGCCATGACCATGGCGGACAAGATCGTGGTGCTTAACCGCGGTAACATCGAGCAGGTTGGTTCTCCGATGGAGCTTTACCGCTCTCCTGCCAACCTGTTCGTGGCAGGTTTTATCGGTTCACCACGCATGAACCTTTTCAAGGGTGCTTACGCCCAATCGAAGAATGCGGCGACCGTCGGCGTGCGGCCTGAGCACATTTCACTGTCGCATGAAAGCGGCGTCTGGAAGGGCAAGGTCGTGGTGGCGGAACATCTGGGCTCAGACACGTTCCTGCACCTTGATGTTGAAGGCATTGGCAGCATCACGGCACGTGCTGGCGGCGAATTCCAATGCAAACACGGCGACACGGTTTTCCTGACGCCGGATGAAAGCAAACTGCATCGTTTCGACGAGCGGGGTATCGCCATTGCCTGAGCTTGGCTCAGACACCTGGCATCACGAATAATGTTTCCTATCGAGGATAGTACCATGACCTGCAAACTCTCTCTGGCAACACTCGATCAGGTAAAAGCGACTGCCTCTGTTCCTGCCTATTCCCGTGCGCAACTCTCTGCTGGTATTGTGCATTTTGGCGTTGGCAATTTTCACCGCGCTCATCAGGCCGTCTATTTGGATGACCTGTTCAATGAAGGTAATGATCATGACTGGGCGATCATTGGTGCAGGCGTATTACCATCCGACACCGCGATGCGCGAAAAACTTGCGGCGCAGGATTTCCTGACGACGGTTGTTGAACAGGATAACAACCGTACGGCTGCCCGGGTGACGGGGCCGATGGTCGATATCCTGAAAGTCGGCGATATCAATACGACAGTTGAAACATTGGCAGATCCTAAGATCCGTATCGTCTCGATGACGATTACCGAGGGTGGCTATTTCATCGATGCGTCCGGTTCGTTTAATCCGGCACATCCTGCCATTGTCGAGGATGGCCGCAATCCGGCCGCACCCAAGACGGTGTTCGGTTTTATTGTGGCCGGTTTGAAGGCGCGCCAGGAGCGCGGCGTTCAGCCGTTTACCGTGATGTCGTGCGATAACATTCCGCATAATGGCAAAGTGACCCAGAATGCAGTGGTTGGTCTTGCGAAGCTGTCCGATCCGGCGTTCGCAGACTGGATCAAAGCCAATGTTTCCTTCCCCAACTCGATGGTGGACCGCATCACGCCGGCAACCGGCGAACGGGAAATCAACATTGCCCGTGATGATTTTGCCATTGAGGACAACTGGCCGGTGTTCTGCGAAGAGTTCAAACAGTGGGTGATGGAAGACAATTTCCCGGCGGGCCGTCCGAAGCTTGAAAAGGCCGGTGTGCAGTTCGTGCCCGAAGTCGCACCTTACGAGCATATGAAAATCCGCATTCTCAATGGTGGTCATGCCGCCATTGCCTATCCTGCAGCATTGCTGGACATCCACTTTGTGCATGAGGCGATGGAACATCCGCTGATCCGGGCTTTCCTTGCCAAGTTGGAAAAAGACGAAATCATTCCGGTTATCCCGCCGGTGCCGGATACTGACCTCAACGCCTATTTCGATCTGATCGAGCGACGTTTCTCCAACCCGAAAATTGGCGACACCATTCCGCGTCTGGCGCAGGATGGCTCCAACCGTCAGCCAAAATTCATTTTGCCATCGACGGCTGATCGTCTGGCCCGCGGTGAGGATATTGTTGGCCTGTCGCTGGTTTCGGCGCTCTGGTGCCGGTATTTCCACGGCACGTCCGATAGCGGCCAGAAGATCGTATTTAACGACTCCAGCGCCGAGCGCCTGCAAGCTGCAGCTATCAAGGCGAAGGACGAACCCTCGGCATTCCTGGTGTTTGATGACATCTTTGGCGAGGTCGCCAAGTCAGAACTTTTCCGCAAACGCTTCGCGCATGCCTTGCGGACACTGTGGAGCCAAGGTACGGCAAAGACACTTGAACTCTATCTGCAAAACAAGCTCACCAGCTGACAAAAGAGATGCGCCATGCATAACGAAAATACTCCTCTGCTGATTTTCGATTGCGATGGCGTTCTTGTTGATAGTGAGCCGCTGTCGATTGCCGTTCTGATCGAGATGCTTTCCCATCTCGGCGTGCATATTTCAGAAGAGGACGCGTATGATCGTTTCCTCGGGCGCAGCGTCGCGAGCATGATTTCAACCCTGTGGAATGATTACGGTGTTGAAACCGATATCGACTTTCTCGACCACATGCGCAGCCTTCTTTATGAACGCTTTCGCACAGATCTCAAACCTGTCACCGGTGTTGCACAGGCACTGGATAATCTTGAGTGCCGCCGTTGTGTTGCGTCATCCAGCCAGCCGGAGCGCATTCGTTTTTCCCTTGGCCTGACTGGTCTGCTGGACAAGCTGGAGCCGCATATTTTCAGTGCGACCATGGTCAAGAATGGTAAGCCCGCACCTGACCTGTTTCTGTTTGCTGCTGAAAATATGCAGACCAGCCCATCGGACTGCATTGTCGTGGAAGATAGCCCTGCCGGTATCATCGCTGCAAAGGCCGCTGGCATGACTGTTCTTGCATTCACCGGGGCAAGCCACGCCCGCTTTCCAGCCTTTCGTCAAAAAATTGAAATCCTGCAACCGCACGGCATGTTTGACGACATGGACGATTTGGTCCACCTTGTCAGTCAATTTACAAAAAACGGTCATGCAACCAACGAAAGACCGATGCGTTCTTGAAGCCTGATTCAGGGTCCGGTTTTTGAATGATGCCAAGGGGTGGGAATTATCCGTATGCGTGAGTTTCTCGTGGCGGTCGATGTGGGCACCGGCAGCGCACGTGTCGGCGTGTTCACAGTGAAGGGCGCCTTGCTTTCGCGTGTCGCACATCCAATTTCCATGAGCAGGCCACAGGAAAACCATGCGGAACACCAGTCGGAAGAAATCTGGCGGGTTGTTTGCCGCTGCGTGCGTGAAGCCCTTGATATTGCGAAGGTAACCGCGGGCCAAGTTGCTGCCATCGGGTTCGATGCGACCTGTTCGCTGGTTGTGCGTGGTAAAAAAGGTGAGCCGGTTACTGTTTCGGTCACGGGTGAAGACCGTTTTGACACGATTGTCTGGCTTGATCACCGTGCTCTGGCCCAAAGTGACTTTTTATCCGCTTCCGGCCATCCGGTTCTGGAATTTTCCGGCCAGTCAATTTCACCGGAAATGCAAATCCCCAAGCTGATGTGGCTGAAGCAACAAATGCCGGAAACCTGGCAGCGTTCGGGTTACTTTTTTGATCTGGCAGACTTTCTGACCTGGAAAGCCTCGGGTTCGGCCAACCGGTCACTGTGCACGCTCACGGCCAAGTGGAATTTTCTGGCGCATGATGGTGGCTGGTCCGAAGATTATCTGGCAATGGCCGGTCTTGAGGATTTGCTGTCGCGCGGCGGTTTGCCGTCATCGGCCATTGGGCCGGGGACAAGCGTTGGATTTGTCTCGGCCGAAGCCGCACAGCAGCTTGGGCTTGATACCGGCTGCAAGGTGGCTGCAGGCATGATTGATGCCTATGCGGGCGCGCTTGGCGCTTTGGGCGGTTGCCTGAAAGATGATATCGAGCAGCATGCCGCGCTGATTGCCGGCACATCCAGTTGTCTTGTTGCCTTTACGGAAAAACCCAAACCGGGCCACAGCCTGTGGGGACCGTATTGGGATTGTGTGCTGCCCGGCCATTGGCTGGTCGAGGGTGGGCAATCGGTCAGTGGCGGCCTACTCGACTACATCGTGCAGATGCATGCAGCTGGTGGTAAACCTGAGACCGGTTTGCACCAGCGTATAGAGCAACGCGTGCAGCAATTGCGGGTGAAGGAGGGGGCGGAGTTTGGTAGTCGGCTGCATGTGCTGCCTGACTTTCATGGCAATCGATCCCCCTTGGCGGATCCCCATGCGTTGGGTGTTGTCAGCGGTCTGACGCTGGATATGTCCTTCGACGGGCTCTGCCGCCTCTATTGGCGAACAGCCGTGTCCATCGCGCTTGGCACGCGGCATATTCTCGAAGCGATGGAAGACACCGGCTACCACATCGATACGCTGCATGTGACGGGTGGTCATGTGCACAGCAGGTTGCTGATGGAGCTTTATGCCGATGTGACAGGTCGCAATATCGTGATGTCAAAAACGGTTGATGCCGTGCTGCTCGGCACGGCAATGACGGCGGCCTCGGCCGGTGGCGTGCATGCCGATCTTTTTGCTGCCGGTAAGGCCATGCATTCGGCAGGTGAGATGTTGCGGCCCAATCCGGGTCTGACCGGTGGTTATGACCGTGATTATCGACGGTTTATGGCCATGCAGCGACATCGTGAAGAACTCGAAAGTCTTTGACACCCTATGTTTTGCGATGCCAGGGGTTTGACCGTTTCAGAACGCTAGGGCCCGGCTCAATTCCATCAGCCGCTGGCTGCGATCCTCGTTTTCGCTCTGCAGCTGTTTTGTGACGGCACAGGCCAGAAACTCGATCATCGACAGCAGCTGAATGGCACTGCCATGATCGGTCATCGGCACCAGCGGAATTATCAGGCAGATACTGGCACTGCCCGGACCCCATTCGTAATAACGACCGGTGATCAATACGACGGTGTAACCGGCTTTGACTGCCTCATGTCCGAGACGCTGGACATGCGCCGGGTTACCGCCGCAATCCACGATAATCAGCGTGGTGTTCGCAGGTTTGCCGTCAAAAACTGCGACATAACCCGCACCTTTTTCTCTCAGGTGATGCACATTGCCACGCTGTTCCAGCAATTTTGAATGCAGGTAATCGGAAATGCAAAACGCATCGCAGCAGGAGACGATGAACACGTCTTCGCTGGAAGCAATGGCATCAAGCGTTTGTTGCCAGACAGGCTGGCGACAGAGGTCGTAGACGTTTTGAATGGACTGAACCTGCTGCAGCAAAAGCGCCGAAAGAGCGTTTTCCGGCGTGTCCGGTTGTTTCGGTGCCACAATGTCTGTTTGCGGCAGCTGCAACGAAGCTGGATCGCGCAAATGCTGGCGAATGTCGCTGAACTGCTGATAACCGAGCGAACGGATAAAGCGACCGACAGTCATCGGGCTGAGGTTAAGGCGCTGGGCTAAGGTCGCAGCCGTTTCGAATGGCAATTCCGCGAGATGTTCCAGAAGGTATTTTGCAATTCTACGCTCGGAAGGCGTTCCGAATTTCAAAAGCCGGGTCAGTTTCAGGAGTAGATTTTCCAACGCCGTTTGCCTGTTGATCGCGACCCCTATGGGAGCGTGCCGCATGAGTTGGCAAACTATTTCCCCCATAAGCTGTCATGGGATAAACATTAAATTAGAAAGTGCTTTTTTTCAAGCCAAATCTTGGGTGTTGCATTTACATTTTATTAATGCTTGCCCGGGTCTCCATTGCGATAACCGCACTACCTTCCTATGTGGGAAACAATTGTGACTTTGCGAGGGACCAAATGATATTTGATGCGACACGTTTGGCCTTGACCAACATTCTTTCGCCCGAGACACGTTCGGTTTTCTGGAAGGTATTAGGCCTTACCCTGCTGGTGCTGGCTGGCCTTTGGGTGGCCATCAGACAGCTGTTCATTTATCTGGCGCTGCCGTGGATCGATACGCTGTTGCCGGGTATTCCGGACTGGGCAGGTTGGCTCGGTTTTGTGTTTGCCATTCTCGCAGGCATCGGACTGGCGCTGGCACTGGCCTTGCTGATTGCGCCGGTAACGGCCATCATTGCTGGTCTGTTTCTCGACGATGTGGCCGAAGTGCTTGAGAAGCGCGATTATCCGCAGGATGCGCCGGGTCGTGCCATGCCGATGGGTGAGGCCATCTGGGCTTCCCTCAAGTTTTTTGGGGTGATCATTCTTGGCAACCTGATCGCGCTGTTGTTGCTACTGGTTCCCGGCGTCAATCTGGTCGCTTTCTTTCTGGTCAACGGTTACCTGCTGGGCCGAGAGTTTTTTGAATTTGCTGCCATGCGGTTCAGGACGCCCGATGAAGCTCGCCAGTTACGCGCAAAACACGCGGCCACGGTCTTTACCGCCGGCCTTGTTATCGCGCTGTTTCTGGCTATCCCGTTTGTGAACCTGCTGACGCCACTGTTTGCTGCCTCGCTGATGGTGCATTTGCACAAATCCATCAGCATGCGCGAACCGCCGTTAGTCACGCAACAGTTGGGCCGGTAACTCGACCAGCGGAGCCGGAATATCGCAGGATTTTTCCGGTGACTTGCATAAATCAGCGATCACGCAGCGCTCGCACTCAGGTTTGCGGGCCTTGCAGCAGTATCGTCCATGCAGGATCAACCAGTGATGCGCGTGGAACAGGTATTGTTCCGGTATGATTTTCATCAACTTGTCTTCAACGTCATCCGGGGTCTTGCCCGGTGCCAGACAGAGCCGGTTGGCAATACGGAAGACGTGGGTATCAACGGCCAATGTTGGTACGCCGAACGCCATGGACATTACCACATTGGCGGTTTTGCGCCCCACACCCGGCAGCGTGACAAGTTCGTCGCGGGTTTTTGGCACCTCGCCGCCGAAATTGTCGATCAGCATGCGCGACAGCGAAATGACGTTCTTGGCCTTGTTGCGATAAAGTCCGATCGTCTTGATGTGATCGATCAGCCGTTCCTCACCAAGGTCGAGCATTTTTTGTGGGGTATCGGCGATCTTGAACAGGGCACGCGTTGCCCGGTTCACACCAATATCCGTTGCCTGCGCTGACAGTGCAACCGCCACCAGCAGCGTGAAGGGATTGGTGTGTTCCAGTTCACCCTTGGGCTCAGGTCGTTGCACCGAAAAACGCCGGAAGATCTCTTCCAGATCTGCCTTCGAATACAGGGAGCGGGGCGTGCGTCCTTTCCGCGCAGAAGTCTGATTTGACTTTTGCAAGGTTTGGGTGCTGGATCGTTTCTTCGCTATTGTCATGCCTTCATCTATAGCTCGTGTGGTGGATTTTAAATACGCCTCATTCGAGGCTAGGTGGGGAGCGTATTTAAAATCCATAAACCACACGAGAATCAAATAAGTTCTAGTCACCCTTTTGAATCTGAAGTTCGTTCTGTGCGTGCCAAACAGTGTGACGAACTTCAGATTCGGGTGACTAGCCGGAATGCGGGAACGCAACGTGGATACGATAAACGATGAACCGGTTTTTGCTGCACAGTTGGTGCCACACCGTTCGCTGGGGCGAAAAGGGTTTCGGGTGCTGCTGTTACTGACAGGCATGGTCTGCTTCGTCTACGGGGTGTTTTTTGTCGTTACCGGCGCGTGGCTGGTGGGCGTGTTCTTCGGTCTTGATTTTCTGCTGCTCTACGGAGCCTTCAAACTGAACTATCGGGCCGCGCGCAGACGGGAGGAAGTCACCATCTGGCGCACCCGCCTGTCGGTGCGTAAATACGCTCCTTCTGGGCGGATGGAAGAGCATGTTTTCAACCCGTTCTGGACAAGGTTTCGGGTGCGTCGACACGAGGAATTTGGCATCCTCTCCATGCATGTTTCAGGGCAGGGGCACGTGACGGATGTCGGCTCCTTTCTCAATCCGGATGATCGCGAAAGCTTTGCGAAAGCATTCAAGGGTGCCCTGGCTAGAGTAAGACGCAGAATTTAACGTGATGGTTTGCAGACGCAAGAAACGGGTGGCGATGATCGTCCGTCCGTGGTCTTCTGTTACCCAAGGAGACATGCCATGAAAGCCGATCTTATTTTGCAGGAAGATATCACACCTGACGGTTCCGATTACGAGACCGTCCGGCAGGTCATCGAAATCATGACGGTGGACTACCGTGATCAGCCATCGCTGGAAATGATTGCGGCGCGTATGGGCAGATCGCCAACACAGTTGCAGAAGACATTCACGCGGTGGGCCGGTTTGTCACCGAAAGCGTTTCTTCAGGCCGTGACGCTCGATCATGCGAAACGTCTGTTGCGGCAGGAACAGTTGCCGCTACTGGAAACCTCCATCGAGGTTGGCATGTCCGGGCCGGGCAGGTTGCATGATCTGTTTGTTACACATGAGGCCATGTCGCCGGGTGAATGGAAGGCCAAGGGTGAAGGGCTGACGATCCGCTGGGGTTATCATGTCTCTCCATTCGGTCTGGCGCTCGTCATGGTCACCGACCGTGGTCTGGCGGGCGTTGCCTTTGCTGATGCCGGTGAAGAGGCCGCCTGTTTCGAGGATATGGCGCAGCGTTGGCCGAAGGCGAACTACGTCGAAGATGTTGCCGCCACCATGCCTTATGCCTCGCGTATTTTCGAGCCGCAGGCATGGCGTTGCGACCAGCCGCTTCGCGTCGTGTTGCTGGGCACGGATTTTCAGGTCCGTGTCTGGAAAAGTCTGTTGAAGATCCCGTTTGGTAAGGCGGTTACCTATTCCGACATCGCGCAGGATATTGGCCAGCCCACGGCGTCCCGCGCGGTGGGTGCCGCTGTCGGTGCAAACCCGGTGTCATTCGTGGTGCCCTGCCACCGTGCGCTTGGCAAAAGTGGTGCCTTGACCGGTTACCATTGGGGCCTGACGCGTAAACGGGCTATGCTCGGCTGGGAATCCGCGCACGCCTGAGATGTCAGGCGGCGGAACAGTCGTTTGACAGGGCCAGCAATGCCCGTGCGGCTGTTTCATCTGTTATAAGGGTGTTGCAGCCGATGCGTCGTATTGTGGCCTGAATGGCGACAGCACGCTGCGCGCCACCGGATGCCAGAACAATGTGCTTTGCTTTCTTCAGCGTGTCGAGGTCGATCGACATGACGCGCTGGTTGATTGGATGTTCAACGGAATTGCCGTCCTTGTCGAGGAAGTTGAACATTGTATCGCAGACGCAGCCTGCATCGATCAGTTCTTCCAGCGTCTGGCGGCTGATAAAACCTTCGGACAATGACGTGGACTGCGGGCCTATGTCGCCGCAACTGACAATGGCTATGTCGAGTTTTTCAGCCAGATCGTAAAGCGTGTTCAGCCCGCATTTTTCAATCAGGGTTTTGCGGGTTTCTATGGAATCGACCAGCAGCGGCGCAAGGAACATGTAGCATTCGGCGCCAAGCTGGCTTGCCAGTCGCCATGTGTAATCCAAAGGGTTGGTCTGGTGTACAGCGACGATACCTCCCAGCAAAGAAACCACTTTGCAGTTATCACGACGCGGTGGGCGGAAGCTCGCAAGCGACGCTGTCATGGTACGCCCCCAACCAACGCCTATGGTGGCATTTTCCGGGATGGCTTCAGAGAGAAACTGCCCGAGCGCCAGGCCCACTGCCTTTGCGATGGCCGGTGCCGACGTATTGGCCGGGGAAGGAACAATGATGGCCTCGTCCAGCCCGTAGGCTTTTTCGAGCTGTCCCGCCAGCTCAATGAAATCTTCGATACCTTCGTTGATCCAGATCTGCACTTCGGACCGTTTCATGGCCTCGTCGAGCAGGCGAATGACGGTGGACCGGCTGATCCCCAGTTTTTCGGCGACATCCTTCTGCGTCATGCCCTGATTATAATAGAGCCAGGCGGCTCTGAGGCGTAGGGACGAGGCTTCGGAAATGGATGTGTGGGTTTCGCGTCTGAGTTTCGCCACGCTTTTCACCAATGTTTGTTATGCAGCGAGTATGACTTTCGTGAAACTTATGTCAATTGCGTTGCGCAAATGTCTTGACTTTTATCGATCTGCCAAGCGATACTTTTAATCAGGTCAGGACCGTAATTTCGGCCGCACTTCCATGGCTTTCTTGGGGGAACGAAACGGCGGCTGAAGCACTTTTATAGTCAATCCATAAGGATCACCCGGATGACGTCCAAGCTCGATCAACTCCGTTCCATTACAACCGTGGTTGCTGATACCGGCGACATTGATGCGGTTGCACGCCTCAAGCCAGTCGATTGCACAACCAACCCGACCATCGTTCTTAAAGCATTGGGAACGCCTGCGTTTGCAGATGCGGTCAAAGAAGCTGTCAGCTGGGGTAAAAAACAGGGCGGCGATCAGGATGCCGTTGTTGCTGCCGTTGCAGATCGCCTTGCCATTTCGGTTGGTGCCGCACTTGCCAAGCTCGTTCCGGGCCGCGTTTCCACCGAAGTGGATGCCGACCTGTCCTTCGATACCGAAGCCTCTATTGCCAAGGCGCATGGCATCATTGCTGCCTACAAGGAACGCGGTATTGAGCGTGACCGTATTCTCATCAAGCTGGCTTCCACATGGGAAGGTATCCGTGCTGCGCAGGTTCTGCAGTCGGAAGGCATCGATTGCAACCTGACCCTGCTGTTCTCCAAGGCTCAGGCGATTGCTTGCGCGGAAGCCAAGGCATTCCTGATTTCGCCATTCGTTGGTCGTATTCTTGATTGGCACAAGAAGTCCACCGGTCAGGACTACACGTCTGAAACCGATCCCGGCGTTGTCTCGGTGCGTGGCATCTACAACTACTACAAGTCCAACGGCATCTCGACCATCGTCATGGGTGCTTCCTTCCGCAATGCAGGCGAAATCGAAGCGCTTGCTGGTTGCGATCGTCTGACCATCAGCCCGGCGCTGCTGGAAGAGCTCGACAAGGATCAGGGCACGCTTGAGCGCAAGCTGTCGCCTGACAATGTCACGGCAGAGCCGCTGCAGTCGCTGGACGAAAAGGCATTCCGCTGGATGCTCAACGAAGATGCGATGGCAACTGAAAAGCTGTCGGAAGGCATCCGTTTGTTTGCCAAGGACCTCGTTGCACTGCGCTCGATGGTCAAAAAAGAACTTGCAGCCTGAGGTTTGTTGGAACTTTTGAAACGTTTACCCGTTTAAATTCCAAGAATACTCCAGTGCCAAACGCGACCGTCTCCCTGCCGGTCGCGTTTTTTATTTGCTATGGTGCAATCTATTTTCTTATTGCGTGCGGCTGCCGGCAACGATTTCCGAAATGCGGGCGGCTGCTTCTACAATATAGTCCAGACATACTTTCTGGGTCGGCGCACTGGCGCTGAGCGGTTCAATGAATGGGCAGGTCAAAGCCGCGATGGCGGTGCCATCCAGTGTCAGCACCGGTGCCGACAATGTCGTGACCACGGCGGTTTGCATGCTTTTCATGATGTCGTAGCCGTCGTGCCGGATGCGGCTTAATGTTTCACCGAGATTGTCAGGTGTCGACATGCCCTCGTTGAAACGCAACTGCTCGGCAATCATCATCTCGCGTTGTGTTTCGGTCTGGAAAGCCAGCAGGATATGACCGGAGCCGGTATTGAACAGGCTCATATGCGCGCCAACCCGCACCGACAGCGCCCAATAGGTCGATGAATCCTGCTGGGCAATAACAGTGACAGCGCCTCTGTCGTGCACAGTCAGATGGCAGGCCTGCTGAGCCTTGTTGGAAAAGTCGCGCATGACAGGCGTCGCGAACGATACCAGTCTGCGAACAGGGGCGTGAAAATGGGCAAGGCCGAACATTTTCAGGCTGAGGAAAAAGCGGTCGCCATCCTGACGGTAGACGTACCCGCGCCGTACCAGACGATCGAGCATGCGGTAAAATTCGCTGGGGCTTTTGCCGAGCGACTTGGCAATCTCGGCCTGGGTCAGACCGCCATCCGTATGGGCCAGCAGTTCGAGGATATCCAACCCTTTGTCGAGCGCGGGCGCACGATAGCGATCACTATTGTCTTCGGTCGTCATGGTACCCCTCCACTAACCTCATTTTGCCTATGCCAAACATCTTCTTGTCTATCTGTTGCGCTTGACGGCTTATAAATACACTGTTTACATATGAATTATCAATCCGCATCTGAATGTCCTCATTGTGAAGGCCAGTCATTGGCGCGGTAAACTGGATTGGCAGGGAGGATTACCATATGTCCCAGAATTTTGCAGGGCAGACCGTTGTTGTGACGGCAGCCGCTCAGGGTATTGGCCGCGCAACGGCTGAACGTTTTGCGAGCCTCGGTGCGCGCGTTATCGCAACCGATATCAATGAGCAGGCACTGGCCACACTGGAGGGTGTTGAAAAACGCGTTCTGAACGTTCTGGATGGCGACGCTGTAAAGGCATTTGCGGAAGAAGTTGGCCCAATCGACGTGCTGTTTAATTGTGCAGGCTACGTGCATGCTGGCACTATCCTCGAATGCGAGGAAAAGGACTGGGACTTCTCGTTCGATCTGAATGCCAAGGCCATGTACCGTACTTGCCGCGCATTCCTCCCAGGCATGCTGGAAAAGGGCAAGGGTGCTATCGTCAACATGTCGTCGGTGGCATCTAGCGTTAAGGGCGTTCCAAATCGTTTTGCCTACACGGCCTCGAAGGCAGCTGTTGTAGGTCTGACAAAGGCGATTGCCGCTGATTTCGTGACCAAGGGCGTTCGTTGTAATGCAATTTGCCCGGGCACCGTAGACAGCCCGTCCCTGCATGAACGTCTGAAGCAGACCGGCAACTACGAGCAGGCATTGAGCGACTTCATAGCGCGTCAGCCCATGGGCCGTATTGCAAAGCCCGAAGAAATTGCTGCTCTGGTGACCTATCTGGCGTCGGAAGAGGCCGGTTTCACCACGGGCCAAATCCATGTGATCGATGGCGGCTGGACTGCCTGATTATGAAACAAAGACCCGCTGCGGCGGGTCTTTTTTGCTTCATTTTGAGAATGCCGTATCACGGATGTGCGGCTACTGGACGCGCTTGATTATTGTCAGTTTGCGCCTGTCAACGCTTTATACATGAAGCGCAGTAATATTTTTTGGCAGAGTCCAAAAATGGTTCACTAAAAACACTGAATAACACTCCGGGTTAAATCTTCGTCAAGGAGAAACCGTCAGGATCAAAGCCAGTCTGGACGTGGATTTTTGATCCATGCCGGATGGTCTTTGGTTGGCCCATTAGGGCTGGGGCATTGCGTAATTGACGGGGTAGGTATGTCAGGGCGCCTAGTGTGAAAGCAGTATTCAGCCGAATACGGCTTTCCCGTAAAGTAGTGTTTATCAGTTGCGGTGTTCTGCTTATCAGCGGAGCAGCTGGTCTCGCTGCTGTTTACGTGGGTACCGAACGTTTGCTTGGCCCTTCCTATCGTTCAGTCAATGGTCTGGAATGTCAGGCCGTCCAGACTGTGACCATCAAGAAAAACGGTACATTCTGGATAAGGCAGTTTATCCGCACAACCGGTGGTGATGGTACGGACAGGCTGAAAACCGCCGTGCGTGTAGCCAAGGCTATTCACGAAAAACAGCACCCTGATCTTGTGCAGGTGTCGGTTCTGGACGCCAATGGTCCGCAGCTGCGCTCCGAGATGCGTGGTCGTGCGATTGCAGCGCAGGCAGTTTATATCCCTGATATGGCCAAAATACCCGAAGGTACGGATGGCAAGCAATATTCCGGCTTCTATTATGATGGCGTGCCGAACGCACAGGGTTTCTTCTACGGCTTGAGAATTGACCTTCCGCTTGAAGACATTGAGCAGGTTGTACATTCGTTGTCCGATAATACCGGCTGTGAAGGTGGCGTGTCGGAGAATGCCGAGGGTGCGCATGGAAAAAGCGATGGCCATGGTGCGCCAACAGAAAAAGCCGCGGAGCCGGCAGGGCACGGCGGCGAGGGTGAAACAGGCCATGGTGACCCGTCGGCAGAGGCGCACCCTGTGCCAGATGATGAACAGTTGCTGACGTCGACGCCCGTGCATGACAGCGGTAGCATTTTCAGCCTCAGCTATCTGAAATCCCTGATTTTCGGGAAAGGCTCCGCCACCGCGGAAGCTGCGGAGCAAGAGCACGCACCCGTTGCAGACGCACCAGCGGCTGAAGGCACAGGCGCCGAGGCTTCTGAAGGTCATTCGCAGCCATCTCACTGATATCTCGGTAATTTTTCAAAAGTTTGATGAGAACAAAAAAGCCGGAGGCGTTTTCGCTCTCCGGCTTTGTTGATGTTCTGCCTGTGTAACACGCTGCAGATGGTGGTTATCACGCAGCGTGTTGTTGTTATTTGACGATCAGATGTTTCTGCCAAAAACCGCTAAACGGTCCTGTGAAACATGCCGCGGCGTCAGTCGGCCTTCTGGCGACGGGCCGGGAAGAGAATGACGTCGCGGATCGACGGTGCATTTGTCAGCAGCATGATAAGACGGTCAACGCCGATGCCGAGACCACCTGCTGGTGGCATGCCCTGATCGATTGCATCAAGGAATTCATCGTCAAGCTGCTTGTCTTTTTCGCCGCGAGCGTGAGCCTGTTCCAGCTGCTCGACCATACGGCGGCGCTGTTCCTCGGGATCGTTGAGTTCGGAGAAAGCGTTGCCCACCTCCCAGGCGTTGCAGTAGCTTTCGAAGCGTTCCACCAGACGTGGTTCGCCGGGAACTTCCTTGGCGAAAGGCGAGATGTCCTTCGGGAAGTGCGTGACGTGGCTTGGCTGAATCAATGTGCCTTCAACCTTCTCTTCGAAGATGAATGCCAGGCACTCGCCCCATGTCCAGTCCTTCTCGACTTCGAAACCGGCAGCCTTGGCGGCGGCGCGGGCTTCTTCATCGGTCTTGATGTTCAGGAAGTCGATACCGGTTGCTTCCTTGACGGCATCAGGCATAGGAACGCGCTTGAACGGGCCCTTGAAGGAGATCGTCTGGCCCTGGAACTCCAACTCGGTCGTGCCATGGATGGCGACAGCGAGGGTTTCGAACATGCGCTCGACCAGACCCATAATGTCTTCGTAGTCGGAATAGGCCCAGTAGCACTCCATCATGGTGAATTCAGGATTATGCCGCGTGGAAACGCCTTCGTTACGGAAGTTGCGGTTGATCTCGAATACCTTGTCGGCAAGGCCGGATACCAGCGTGCGCTTGAGGAACAGTTCCGGCGCAATACGCAGGTACATGTCCTGCTTCAGCGTGTTGTGGAAGGTCTTGAACGGATCGGCAGTCGCGCCGCCATAAACCGTCTGCAGCATTGGTGTTTCCACTTCGAGGAAACCTTCCGCTTCCATGAAGCGGCGAATGCCGGAGATAATTCTGGAGCGCTGCTGGAAGCGCAGCTTGGACTCTTCATTGGAGAGAATGTCCAGATGACGCTTGCGGTAACGCACTTCGACGTCGGAAACGCCGTGCCACTTTTCAGGCATCGGCAGCAGCGACTTCGTCAGCATGGTGATTTCTTCAGCGTTGATGGTCAACTCGCCACGCTTGGTGCGGCGAACCTTGCCGGTGACGCCGATAATGTCACCCATGTCGATCAACGGCAGCAGCTCACGTGCCGCTTCCGGTGTGGTGTCCTTGTGGCTGAAGATCTGCACCTTGCCGGACGCGTCATGAATGTCCATGAACATGCCGGAATTGCGGTTGGAATAAACACGACCAGCAACGGTGACCGTATCACCGGTTTCGACGTCCGGCTCGATATTGGCGTATTTTTCCGCCAATTCGGCATTGGTCATCGTGCGGTGGAAATGCGCAGGGTAGACGTCACCGATTTTTTCGCGCAGCAACGCCAGTTTCTGGCGGCGCACTTCCGTGACGTCGGAGGAGAGAGCGGTTTCGGTTGTCTTGTCGTTCATTGTTCAATTCCTGTTGCGGCGGTACCGCGGCGGCAATTAGTTTCCGGTTCTCCCTCATTCCTGTGATTATCACAGGATACCAGTGCGCACAGGTCTTTGGGCGCGGGAGATTTTCTTACATTCATTCACGGCGCAAATACGCCGTAGCTGGTTTTCCTGTGACAAACACAGGAATGAGGGGCGAATGATAATCCGCCCCGGTAAACCTTAGCTTCCGCTGCCAACCATTGTGGCGACAACAGCAATGGCAACCTTCAGGCGCTGGCGTACCACGGAGCGGCCAAGCAGCGCCATGCTGTCAAACAGCGGCAGCGAACGCGATGTGCCTGACATGGCAACGAACAGCGGTGGTGTCACCACGCGCAGTTTCTTGCCGGTGCGTTCAGCAAGGTCACGCAATTCCGCCTCGATGCTTTCAATGTTCCAGTCTGGCATTTTTTCCAGATCGGCAGCAACGGTGGTCAGGATTTCATGAATTTCTTCCGGCTTGCTTTTCAGCCCTGCGAAGGAGGCTGGTGTCAGGCCAACATCACCAGACAACAGGAAGCCTGCCAGCTGCGGCAGTTCGCTCAATCGGGAGATGCGGCTCTGTGCCAGCTTGAGGCCTTCGGTCAGACGGCCGTTTTCCGATGACCATTCGAAAATGCGGGCAAGGAATTCTTCCTGGCTCAGCTTTTCGCGCAGCCAGCGGCCGTTCAGCCAGTCCAGCTTCTGCACGTCAAAGATCGCGCCAGCCTTGGACAATGCATCCGGGTCGAACTTGTCTGCAAGCTCGTCCATGTTCAGAAGCTCTTCGCCTTCACCGATCTGCACGAAGAACAGACCCAGGAAGTTCATCAAGGCTTCTGGCAGGTAACCGAGTGCCGAGTAGTAGGAAATCGACGTCGGGTTCTTGCGCTTGGAGAGCTTGGACTTGTCGGCATTGCGCATCAGCGAAAGATGCATGAATACCGGCTGGTCCCATCCAAAATAACGATAAAGCAGAATGTGCTTAGGCACTGAGGCCAGCCATTCCTCGCCACGCGCAACGTGGGTGATCTTCATCAGATGGTCGTCGATGACATTGGCCATATGGTAGGTCGGCATGCCGTCGGCCTTCATCAGGACCTGCATGTCAACGGAATCCCACGGGATCGACACTTCGCCGTACACGCCGTCGGTGAAGTCGCAGGAACCTTCGGTCGGGATCTTCATGCGAACAACAGATGTTTCACCGGCCGCCAGCTTCGCTGTTACTTCTTCAGCTTTCAGATGCAGACACAGACCGTCATATTTCGGTGGCTTGCCAGCGGCGCGCTGGGCTTCACGCATCTGTTCCAGGCGCTCAGGCGTACAGAAACAACGGAAGGCATGGCCTTTATCCAGAAGTTCCTGAGCATAGGGCTGGTACATGTCCTTGCGCTCGGACTGGCGGTACGGGCCGTAAGGACCGCCGACATCGGGACCTTCAGACCATTTCAGCCCGGTCCATTTCAGTGCTTCCAGCACTTTTTCTTCATATTCGCGGGTCGAGCGGGTCGCATCGGTATCTTCGATGCGCAGGATGAACTCGCCGCCGGTTTTCTTGGCGAACAGATAGTTGAAAAGTGCGATGTAGACAGTTCCGACATGCGGCTCACCGGTAGGAGAGGGCGCGATACGGACGCGAACGTTGGAAGTGCTCATTGGATGATCGCTCGTATTGACGTGCAAGGGTTACGGGAAGTTCCCGTATGCGACGACTGGTTTTAGCATGCATTGAGGAAACGGGATTTGGGGATCTAGGATGCCCGCAATTCCGCAATTTTCCATTGGAATGGCCTTAGGCCACATTCAGCCCCATGCGTCAAGAAAATTAGGTCAAATCAGGATGCCGGCCAGACGTAAAGCAGCATTGGAATGCTGGTGATGATGATCAGGAATGATAGCGGCAGACCAAGCCGTGGATAGTCGCTGAACCTGTAGCCGCCCGGTCCCATGACAAGAGTGTTGCACTGGTGGCCGATGGGGGTGAGGAAATCACAGCCGGCGCCAATCGCGACAGCCATCAGAAATGCCTCCGGCTTGAAGCCAAGTGTGGTGGCAAATCCTGCCGCGATCGGGCCCATGACAAGTACCGTTGCGGCATTGTTGAGGAATGGCGTGACAGCCATCGCAGCCAGCAGAATAAGACCAAGAGCCATAAAGGGTGGCATGCCTTTTGCCGTTTCCCCCAACCAGGTCGCAATAAGGTCGCTCGCACCTGTCGTGCGCAGTGTATCGCTGACCGGGATAAGTGCCGCCAGCATCACAAGAATTGGGCCATCTACTGATTTGTAGATGTCGGACAACGGGATAGCGCCAATAGCGATCATCGCGAAGGCGGCGGCAAAGAAGGCAACGGCGACCGGTGCTATGCCGGTGGCCGCAGCTGCCATGGCAGCTGCAAGTACCAGAAGTGGCAAAATCGCGCGTCTGCGGGTGCCGAGCAGGATTTCACGTTGCGCGAGCGGCAGAAGGTCGAATTCCTTCAAAACCTGTGAGATGTTTTTGCTGTTGCCTTGCAAAACGATCACGTCACCGGCCATCAATGACAGGTCACTCAGACGCTGGTTCAGGCGATGTCCGCGACGACTGACGGCAATCAGATTGACGCCGCGTGTGTAGGACAGTGCCAATTCTTTCGCCGAAAGGCCTTTGAGGATCGAGGTGTTGTCGATCACCGCCTCCATGGCCATGACATCGCTTTCCTTCTGGCCACTGCCGGTCAATGGCTTGCCTGACAGTGTGAGCTTTGCACTGGAGACCACCCTGTCCAGATCAGTGGCATTGCCTTCCAGCAGCAGTGTATCGCCAACCTTAAGCACAACATCGGGGAAGGGGGAAATCCTGCGGTGGCCTCTGAGAATGGTTGTCGCAATGACCGCACCATCGCCCTGTTTCAGCAGTTCATTGAGGCTTTTGTCTTTAATCGGTGAATCTGCTGTTATGGAGGCCTCGGCTGTGTAGGCGGATTTTTCCATAATGTCTTCGACGGAGGCGTCCGGCTTGGTGCGCACTGGCAGCAGCCGGTAGCCAAATGTCAAAAATACGATGCCGATGACTGTCAGACCAAGACCGACAGGCGTGAAGTCGAACATCGAGAAACTTTGACCGGTCATTTCCTCACGCAGTCTGGAGACCACGATGTTGGGCGAGGTGCCGATCTGCGTCATCAATCCGCCGAGCAAGGCAGCAAAGGCCATCGGCATCAGGTAGAAGGACACGGGGGTGCCGGACTTGCGGGCAAACTGAAAAGCCACTGGCATCATGATAGCCAATGCACCGATATTCTTGATGAAGGCCGACATGACAGCCACAACAATCATCAGGAAAGCGAGCTGCAACCCTTTCGAGCGCATTTCGGGGAAATATTTCTTGATCAGCGTATCGACAATGCCGGAACGGGCCACCGCCGTGCTGACGATCAGTGCACTGGCGACGATGATGACAATATCGTCACTGAAACCGGAGAATGCCTTGTCGAAGGGCACGATACCCACCGCAACAGCGCCTAATAGGGCGGAGCAGGCAACCACGTCATAACGCAACTTGTCCCAGATGAAAGCTGCCATCATTGCTGCGATAACGGCGAAGGCTAAAATCTGGTCTGTTGTCATTCAGGAATGCACTTTCGGCAGGAGAGTGATTGGCCAGAACAGCCGATCAGATGCGGTATTAAACGTATGAAACCATAGCGCGTTCCGTCGTCAAAATGCAAAGGACCCGCCCTTGTCAGGCGGGTCTTTCAATATTCGATTCAGCGGTTAATGCTTGGCGGCCTGTCGTTTACGGGCACGGGCGTTACGCGCCATCATGTTGAGAAGTTCGACCAGGGCAGAGAAAGCCATAGCTGCATAGACGTAGCCCTTCGGCACATGCATGCCCATGCCTTCGGCAATCAGCGTGGTGCCGATCATCAGCAGGAAGGCCAAAGCCAGCATGACGATTGTCGGGTTGCGCTCAATGAAGTTAGCCAGAGGCGTTGCAGCTACCAGCATCACAGTGACAGCAAACACAACAGCAACGATCATGATCGGCAGATGCGGCGTCATGCCAACGGCCGTGATAATGCTGTCGACCGAAAATACGAGGTCAAGCAGCAGAATCTGAATGATTGCAGATGAGAACGTGTTGGTGACCGTTCCGCCAACCATGTCTTCCTTGTGGTCGATAGGGTCAACATTGTGGTGAATTTCCTTGGTCGCCTTCCACAGCAGGAACAGACCGCCGACGATCAGGATAATGTCTTTCCAGGAGAAGGGGTGACCGAAAACATCGAAAACCGGGTTGGTAAGCTGTACGATCCAGGCGACAGTGCCAAGCAGGCCAAGGCGCATGACAAGTGCGAGGCCAATACCGATCTTGCGGGCTTTTTCACGCTGTTCCGGTGGCAGCTTGTTGGTCAGGATCGAGATGAATATCAGGTTGTCAATGCCGAGCACGACCTCCATGACGATCAGGGTAATCAATGCCACCCAGGCAGTGGGGTCGCTCAAGAGAGGGAGAATGGTCTCCATCGGGGGGTGTTGTCCTTTCAATTGTGCAGCATTGGCAAATATACGACGCAATCATGTACGTTATAAAACGCGAGAAACAAGCGCATTTATTTCAACGATATGCCTGATTATTCGCAATTTTCGCGTTTAACGCGAAATTACGCCTGCGCAGATTTTGCCTAATGCGCTCAACTGATTTTGGTTCCGTAAGCGGCCATGAATACGCGCACGGCGCTGTTGACCACCCGGTCCAGTTCCTGCTGCGGCACGTCACCATTAATTTCACCAAACAGGCGAAGTTTGAAAAACGGACCTGACGACAGTTCGATATATTGCCGGGCGGCCAATTCGATATCGTCGACCTGCAAGTTTCCAAGCTTCACATGATGTTCGATGAAATCCTGTAGCACGCTTTTGATGTTGACGGGTGAACTGGCGAAAAAACGCTTCGCGAGACCTGGCATGCGGTCAATAACGCCAATCACAGA
Organism: Agrobacterium sp. 5Ca50; assembly: GCF_055381905.1. Classification (NCBI taxonomy): domain Bacteria; kingdom Pseudomonadati; phylum Pseudomonadota; class Alphaproteobacteria; order Hyphomicrobiales; family Rhizobiaceae; genus Agrobacterium; species Agrobacterium sp. 5Ca50. The sequence goes on along the minus strand of NZ_AP026438.1, from coordinate 2,756,030 downwards.
ACGCATAGCAGGTATGACTTCAGAGCAGGTCATCTGTCGGGAAAAGGTGAAGCCGAACTTCTTGAGACCTTCTTCAACCGCTTGTTCCCCCGCCAGCACATCACGCATGGCTTCGGCAAAACGGGTACGGTGCCGGTCGATCAGGGCCGCAAAAAGATCTTCCTTATTTGCGAAGTAAACATAGATGGTACCCTTGGAAACGCCTGCTTCGCGGGTAATATCGTTCATGCTGGCAGCATCAAAGCCAAGTTTGCGGAAAACAATCCAGGCGCCATCGAGGATCTGTTCGCGCTTTGCAGGATCTTCTCCCGCCGCGAAACGCCCGGTGGTGACCGGCGTTCCAGATGTCTCCATGTCTTCTTGCGTGCTCACACTCTTATCCCTGTTTGAAATTTTGAGTCCCGTCAAATCGAACTGTTTGGTTCGATGCCCTCTTGATATGTGTCATGAAAAGCTTTATGTCAATCGAACCGAACGGTTCAGTTCAATAAAATTATATCCTACATGGTGGTGAGCACATGTCTGCCCAGAACACAGGCGCGGTACGCGCGGTCAATACAAATGAGGGCGCAGATGAAACGGCGCGTAAAGATGATGCGGTAGAAACCACATCTCAGACACCTGCGCCGCCACAGGATGCGCCACAGCAGAAGAAGGCAAAGCGTCGCTCGCCTATTTTGCCTGTGTTGGCAATTGCCGTGCTGGCCGGTGCCGGCTGGTATGGTTACCAATGGTGGACCGATGGTCGTTTCCTCATCTCAACCGATGATGCCTATATCGAAGGTGACATTGCGATCATTTCGCCTAAGGTTTCCGGTTATGTGAACAAGGTCCATGTCGTCGACAATCAGGAAGTCAAGGCTGGTGATCCGCTCGTCACTCTGGATGATGGTGATTATCGAATCGCGCTTGAACAAGCCGAAGCACAGGTTCGTACCCAGGAGCTGTCGCTGTCGCGTATCGATGCACAGCTTGCAGGTGCCAAGGCTGCTCTGCAGCAGGCCGAAGCACAGAAGGGTGCGCTTGACGCAGCCCTGCGCGGCGCGGAAATCAACCAGAAGCGCGCCAACGAGTTGCAAGCCAAGGATGTTGGTACGGTTGCCTCTGCAGATAATGCACAGGTCGCGCTTGATCAGGCTGCCGCAAATGCTGTTGCCGGTGCGGCCAGCATCGAATCCGCCAAAGCCAATATATCTCTGCTCGCAGCGCAGAGAAACGAAGCTGAAAGCACCATCCGTTCGCTGGTTCTGGCCAAGGACAAGGCTCAACGTGACCTTAGCTTTACAGTGTTGAAGGCGCCGTATGATGGTGTCATCGGCAATGTGGCTGTTCAGGTGGGTGATCTCGTCTCAAGCGGCAAGCGGCTTGCAGCCCTGGTGCCTATGAACGACCTCTACATTGATGCGAACTTCAAGGAAACGCAGATCGCCAAGGTCGAGCCGGGTTCCAAGGTGCGTATCCATGTGGATGCGCTTGGTAAGCAGGATATTATCGGCACGGTCCAGTCGATCTCGCCTGCTTCCGGCTCGGTGTTTTCCATGCTGCCACCTGAAAATGCCACCGGTAACTTCACCAAGGTTATCCAGCGCGTGCCTGTCCGTATCGCTTTCTCTGCCGAAGATCTTGCCAAGCATAATCTTCGTGCCGGTTTGAGTGTTGTCGTGGACGTGGATACACGCACTGCACCTGACAACAATGCGGTAGCGCAGAAGTAAGCGCGAAAGGCTCGCATCATGACGGAAGCGGTCATCCGAGGCGGCAATGCAGTTGCCGCGTCCGATCCCCCCATGGATAAAAAGCGGCTCATTGCCTTCTTTGCCATGGTCGTGGGCATGTTCATGTCCATTCTGGACATCCAGATTGTGTCTGCCTCTCTCGCGGAAATCCAGGCCGGCCTTGGTGCCGGCTCGGATGAAATCGCCTGGGTGCAGACGTCTTACCTGATCGCTGAAGTTATCATGATCCCGCTGTCGGGCACGCTGGCGCGTATCCTGTCAACCCGGGTGCTGTTCAGCATGTGTGCGGCAGGTTTTACCCTCTCGAGCGCGCTATGTGCCACGGCCACCAACATCGACCAGATGATCGTGTACCGCGCCATTCAGGGCTTTATCGGCGGTGGCATGATCCCTTCGGTGTTTGCGGCAGCTTTCACCATTTTTCCGCCGTCCAAGCGTAGCATCGTGTCTCCGATCATTGGTCTGGTGGCAACACTTGCGCCCACCATCGGTCCGACGGTGGGTGGTTATCTCAGCCACGCCATGTCCTGGCACTGGTTGTTCCTCGTCAACGTTGTGCCGGGTATCATCGTCACATTGCTGACCTGGAGCCTGATCGACTTCGACAAGCCCGAAAAGTCACTTTGGAAGAAGTTTGACTGGTGGGGTCTGCTGGCTATGGGCGTGTTCCTGGGTTCGCTGGAATATGTGCTCGAGGAAGGCAACAACAAGGACTGGTTCAACGATGAACATATCGTTGTCGGTTCGATTGCCATGACCATCGGTGCGGTGGTGTTTTTCTGGAGAGCGTTCAAGGTCGAATTCCCGATCGTGGATTTGCGGGCCTTCATGGACCGAAACTTCTCGATTGGTTCACTGTTCTCATTCGTGATGGGGGTTGGCCTTTACGGTCTGACCTATCTCTACCCGCTCTATCTCGGACGTATCCGTGGTTACGACTCGCTGATGATCGGTGAGACAATGTTCGTGTCCGGTCTTGCGATGTTCTTCACAGCTCCGGTTGCCGGTATGCTGTCCAACAAGCTCGATCCGCGTGTGATGATGGGTATTGGCTTCCTCGGTTTTGCCACTGGCACCTATATGATGACTGGCATTACCTCGGACTGGGATTTCTACGAACTGCTTGTTCCGCAGATCCTGCGCGGTTGCTCGCTGATGATGTGCATGGTGCCGATCAACAACATTGCTCTCGGCACGTTGCCGCCGCAGCGTATCAAGAACGCGTCGGGCCTGTTCAACCTCACCCGTAACCTCGGTGGTGCGGTTGGTCTGGCCATAATCAACACCATGCTGACACAGCGCACCGATGAACATTATGCGCGTCTGTCGGAGCATGTGAACTTCAAAAATCCGGAAGCGTTGGATTGGTTGAGCAGTGTAGGTGCGAACTATGACAGCTATGGTCTGGATGGCGCTTCAGTCGCCTTCAAGAAGCTGGCGGGCATGGTAACGCAACAGGCATGGCTGCTGTCATTTGCCGATGTGTTCATGACCTTGACAGTGCTGTTCTGCTTCCTGGTGACGCTGACGTTGCTGATCCGCAAGCCATCTGCTGCACCGCCTGCGGGCAGCGGCCATTAAGGATTTTCCCTATCCACCGCCGAGGCCGCCAGAAATGGCGGCCTTTTTCATTTTACGTTTAAAGATGATTGCTACCGTCCGCTATTTTTTGATTTACGTACCTCAAATTTGGGAATAGAAGGGCTGTCGGAGGACGGAAATGAAGCCAACAGTTCACGACATTGCTGCGAGGGCGGGTGTGAGCCTTGCCACGGTTGACCGTGTGGTCAACCTCCGTTCCGGTGTACGGGAAGTGACCAAGGCGCGTGTGGAAGCAGCCATCGCCGAGCTGGGTTATGTGCGTGATGTTGCCGCTGCCAATCTGGCGCGCAGCCGCGTTTATCCACTGGTTTTCATTTTGCCAAACAATGACAACTCCTTCATGCAGGCATTGCGGGATGAAGTGCGTGCAGCGATTTCGCGTGGCCCCTCGGAGCGCGCCGAAATTACGCTGCTTGAAATTCCCCCATTTGATGCGGCCGCACTTGTTGCTGCGCTGGAAACCGCGCGGGCCGACATGCCGGCCGGCGTTGCGTTTGTTGCCGTTGAGGGTGATGCGGTGCGTCAGGCGGTTGCGGCACTGTCGGATGACGGTATAGCGACAGTGACAATCGTTTCGGACCTCTCCGGTTCAAAACGCGACCACTATGCCGGTGTCGACAATATTGCTGCCGGCAAGACGGCGGCCAGCCTGCTTGGGCGTTTTGCCAATCCGTCGGCCAACAAGATCGCTGTGCTGGCCGGTTCGCTGATGGTGCGCGATCACCGCGAGCGCGTCGACGGTTTCATGTCGGTGATGGGATCAGAGTTTCCGCAGCTGGAAATTCTGCCGGTTCTCGAAGGGCGTGATGATGTTGCGACGGTTGAAAAGCTGGTGCGCGATACACTTGCCCAACATGCAGATATTGGCGGTGTTTACAGCCTGGGTGCCGGTAACAGAGGTCTTATCCGGGCGCTGGAAAACCTGCCGCAATCGCGTGGCAGACCGGCGGTCATTGCACACGAGCTGAGCACCCACACCACTGCGGCGCTCAAGGCCGGGCTTGTCGACGCCGTACTCAATCAGGATGCCGGGCATGAGGTGCGCAGCAGCATTCGTGTGCTCAAGGCCAAGGCTGACAAGGTGGGAGTGATTGCGGCACAAGAACGCATTCGCCTCGACATATTCATGCGAGATAATTTGCCGTGATTGCAAATCCGTCTCACCGTATTTTCATGGAGGAATAACATGTATCTTGGTCTCGATTTGGGGACGTCTGGCGTCAAGGCGCTGCTGATTGATGGCAACCAGCGTATTATCGGTTCTGCCAATGGCGCACTTGAGGTGTCCCGGCCTCATTCCGGTTGGTCGGAGCAGAACCCTGCGGACTGGATCAAGGCAAGTGAAGTGGCAATCGCCGGACTGAAGGCCTCCCATGCCAAGGAACTTGCTGCCGTGAAAGGCATTGGACTGTCCGGGCAAATGCATGGTGCAACCCTTGTTGATGCGGCCGGTGGGGTGCTTCGTCCCTGCATTCTATGGAATGACACGCGCTCTTATGCCGAGGCTGCCAAGTTGGATGCTGACCCAAGGTTCCGCAAGCTGACCGGCAATATCGTGTTCCCAGGCTTTACCGCGCCAAAGCTGGCATGGGTTGCCAAACATGAACCGGAGATTTTTGCCAAGGTCGCCAAGGTTTTGCTGCCGAAGGATTATCTGCGCCTCTGGCTGACCGGTGAATATATCTCCGAAATGTCGGATTCTGCCGGCACGTCCTGGCTTGATACCGGTGCTCGCAAGTGGTCGGCAGAATTGCTGGATGTGACTGGCCTTAGCGAAAGCCACATGCCTTCGCTGGTGGAAGGCACTGAGCAGGCTGGTAAACTGCGCGGCGAGCTTGCATCTGCTTGGGGCATGAGCGATGTCGTGGTTGCCGGTGGCGCCGGTGACAATGCTGCATCGGCTTGCGGCATGGGTACGGTATCGGAAGGCGCTGCTTTCGTTTCGCTTGGTACTTCAGGCGTCTTGTTTGCGGCCAACGGCAGCTATCTGCCCAAGCCGGAAAGTGCCGTACATGCGTTTTGCCACGCCTTGCCAAACACCTGGCACCAGATGGGCGTGATCCTGTCGGCAACCGATGCCCTTAACTGGTATTCCGGCATTGCAGGCAAATCTGCAGCCGAACTGACCACGGAGCTGGGCAACAGCCTGAAGGCACCAAGCGGCGTGACATTTGCACCTTATCTGTCTGGCGAGCGCACACCACACAATGACGCGGTCATTCGTGGCGCCTTTATCGGCCTTGGTCATGAAAGTGACCGTTCGGTTCTGACGCAGGCGGTGCTTGAAGGTGTCAGCTTTGCCATCCGTGACAATCTGGAAGCGTTGAAATCGGCCGGCACAAGCATCTCGCGCGTCACGGCCATTGGCGGCGGTTCACGCTCGGAATACTGGCTGGCGTCGATTGCAACGGCCCTTGATGTGCCGGTTGATATTCCCGCCGATGGTGATTTTGGTGCTGCCTTCGGTGCCGCACGTCTTGGTCTTATTGCGGCCACGGGCGCCGACCCGGTTGCCGTGTGCACGGCGCCGCAGACTGCCAGAACCATCGAACCTGTCTCGGCACTTAGCGGTGCCTACGATGCTGCCTATCAGCGTTACCGCGAGCTCTACCCGGCCATTCGCCAACTCGCGCACTAACATCCCGTTTTCTTCCGGCGCAAGCCGGGGGTCTACTTTCATTGACAGAGGTTAGATTTCAGGAGGAATACCCATGTCGACAGGCTTTTTCGGTGATATCACCAAAATCAAATATGAAGGACCGGACAGCACAAATCCGCTGGCGTTTCGTCATTACAATGCGGACGAGATCGTGGCTGGCAAACGCATGGAAGATCACCTGCGTTTTGCGGTGGCCTACTGGCACACATTCACATGGCCAGGTGGGGATCCGTTCGGTGGCCAGACATTTGAGCGCCCATGGTTTTCCGACACAATGGATGCGGCAAAACTGAAGGCTGATGTTGCCTTTGAGTTTTTCTCGCTGCTGGGTACACCGTTTTATTGCTTCCACGATGCGGACGTTCGCCCCGAAGGCAACAGCTTTGCGGAGAACACCCGTAACCTCAACGAGATCGTTGACCACTTTGAGAAGAAGCAGGCGGAAACCGGCGTCAAGCTTTTGTGGGGTACTGCTAACCTGTTCTCGCACCGCCGTTACATGTCGGGCGCTTCGACCAATCCGGATCCGGATGTGTTTGCATTCTCGGCTGCGACGGTCAAAACCTGCCTCGATGCTACCAAGCGACTGGGCGGTGCCAACTATGTTCTGTGGGGCGGACGCGAGGGATATGAAACCCTGCTGAATACCGACCTGTCGCGCGAACTCGACCAGATGGGCCGCTTCCTCAACCTTGTCGTCGAATACAAGTACAAGATTGGCTTTGAAGGCACGATCCTGATCGAGCCGAAGCCGCAGGAGCCAACCAAACATCAGTATGATTATGATGTGGCAACGGTTTATGCCTTCCTGCAGCGTCATGGCCTGGAAAAAGAAATCAAGGTCAACATCGAGCAGGGCCACGCCATCCTTGCGGGCCATTCCTTCGAACACGAACTGGCCATGGCAAATGCCTTCGGCATTTTCGGTTCGATCGACATGAACCGCAATGATTACCAGTCCGGTTGGGATACCGACCAGTTCCCGAACAACGTGCCGGAAATGGCGCTGGCCTATTACCATGTTCTGGCCGGTGGTGGCTTCCAGAACGGCGGCACCAACTTCGATTCCAAGCTGCGTCGCCAGTCGCTTGATCCGGCTGATCTGCTGATCGGTCATATCGGCGGCATTGATTGCTGCGCCCGTGGCCTGAAGGCTGCTGCCAAGATGATTGAAGATGGCGCGCTGTCGAAGCCGCTTACGGACCGTTATTCAAAGTGGGATTCTCCTTCGGCGCAAAAGATGCTGCGTGGCGAGTTGAAGCTGGATGAGATTGCTGCTCTGGTCGAGCGTGAAAACATCAATCCTCAACCGAAGTCGGGTCGTCAGGAATATCTCGAAAACGTCGTAAATCGTTACGTTTAAAACGGCCGAAAAGCCTTATGTAAAAAAGCTGATGAAAGGCGGGGATCAAGCCCCGCCTTTTTTGTTGCTAACTCGCTGCATTTGCACCAAATCCCTGTCGTAAAAGTTTTGTATGATTTAACTGAAACGTTGCAGTAGGCGATGATTTGCCTTTATACCTTGCAAACACCTGTCCAGGGCAGGACCAAAACCCGATACTTAACGGGCCAAATTATTCAGGAGGAGACGGAATGATCGATCCCAAGGTGCTTGCAACACGCTTTCCCGGTGATTTTCTGTTTGGTGTCGCGACGGCATCCTTCCAGATTGAAGGAGCATCCAAGGCAGATGGTCGCAAACCTTCGATTTGGGATGCTTTTTGCAACATGCCGGGCCACGTTTATGGTCGCCACAATGGTGACGTTGCCTGCGATCATTACAACCGTCTGGATGCCGATCTCGATCTCATAAAAAATATGGGTGTCGAGGCGTACCGTTTCTCTATTGCATGGCCACGTATCATTCCTGATGGCACCGGTCTGATCAATGAAAGAGGGCTGGATTTTTATGACCGTCTGGTTGACGGCTGCAAGGCGAGGGGCATCAAAACCTATGCCACACTTTACCACTGGGATCTGCCGTTGACCCTGATGGGTGATGGAGGCTGGACGGCGCGTTCCACCGCCTATGCCTTCCAGCGCTACGCCCGCACGGTTATGGAACGCTTGGGCGACCGGCTGGACGCTGTTGCCACCTTTAACGAGCCATGGTGCTCGGTATGGCTTAGCCATCTCTACGGCATTCACGCGCCGGGTGAGCGCAACATGGACGCCGCACTGGCGGCGATGCATTACACCAATCTTGCCCACGGTCTTGGCGTACAGACCTGCCGGGATGTTGCGCCCAACGTGCCGGTCGGTTTGGTACTGAACGCACATTCGGTCATTGCTGCTTCCGACAGTGCGGCGGACAAGGCGGCAGCCGAGCGGGCATTCCAGTTCCATAATGGTGTGTTTTTTGGCCCTGTATTCAAGGGTGAATATCCCTCGGATTTCGTTGAGGCGCTGGGTGACCGCATGCCGGTTGTCGAAGAGGGCGATCTCACCATCATCAACCAGAAACTCGATTGGTGGGGATTGAATTATTACACACCAATGCGGGTTGCCGCTGATCCCGATCCATCAGCTGAATTCCCAGCCACGGTTGAAGCACCTTTCGTCAACGATGTGACGACCGATATCGGTTGGGAGGTCTATTCTCCGGCCCTGCATTCGTTGGTAGAGGAGCTTTATCGCCGTTATGAATTGCCCGATTGTTACATCACCGAGAACGGTGCCTGCTACAATATGGGTGTTGAAAATGGTGAGGTCGATGACCAGCCGCGCCTTGATTATTACGCTGACCACCTGTCGGTGGTTGCCGATCTGATCAAGGATGGTTACCCGATGCGCGGTTATTTTGCCTGGAGCCTGATGGACAATTTTGAATGGGCGCAGGGTTATCGCATGCGCTTCGGCCTTGTGCATGTCGATTATGACACGCAGGTCCGGACCATCAAAAAAAGCGGCAAATGGTACTCGTCGCTGGCGGCCGAATTTCCGAAGGGCAATCACAAAAAGGCAGCCTTGTAGTTTTCGGTGGTTACCTTGAGGTGCCTGCTTGCAGTTGCAGGCAGGCATCCTATGTGTAGCGGGTTTCAAAACGAAACCTGCACGCTTGCATGATAGCAGCGTCGGTGATCCTCCCAAGGAGACTGCTTTGCTTATTGAAAAACTGAACTGGCGTTATGCCACCAAAAAGATGGACCCTTCCAAGCCGGTAACGGAAGATAAGGTTGCCCGTATTTTGGAGGCTGCCCGTCTTGCTCCGACATCAAGCGGCTTGCAGCCGTTTGAAATTATCGTCGTTACCAATCCGGAAGTGCGTGCGAAGATCCAGGAAATCGCCTGGAACCAGGCTCAGATTACCGATGGTTCGCACCTTCTCGTTTTTGCAGCGTGGGATAACTACACCGCTGAGCGCATCAACGGCATGTTCGATCTCGTCAATGAAGAGCGCGGCATCAAGAATGAAGGTTGGGAGAACTATCGCCAGATGCTCCTGAACATGTATCCCCCACGCGATGCTCAGGTGAACTTCGAACACGCTGCACGTCAGGCCTATATCGGGTTCGGCATGGCGCTTGCTCAGGCTGCATTCGAAGGCGTGGACTCGACACCAATGGAAGGTTTCGATCCGGACAAGCTGGATGAGATTTTGGGCCTGCGTGAGAAGGGCCTGCGCTCGGTTACCATCCTTCCGCTTGGCTACCGCAAGGAAGATGGTGATTGGCTGGTGAACCTCAAAAAGGTCCGTCGTCCGAACGATCAGTTCATTTCTTCGGTAAAGTAATCGCTTTAAGGACATAACTGCGGAAAATTTTCCTGAAACTGCCTTTCAGTTGAAAAATTTTCCCTGTCAAAAGGTGTCGCATACAGGCATGTTTGGGGCACCTAAGAAAGTCGATAACGACTTTGGTGTGAAAGCAGAATAAAATGACACGGACTATGTGCTGTAATCGAATGTGCTTCGTGATTGCGTAACGACACGCACTGAATGCACGGGTGACTTATCTTGCGAGCATCGTTGATGCTGTAAAAATGGCAGGACAGACACCAAAAACCGCAGAATCCTTTATTTCAGCCGGAATTGATTTAAAGAGATACGCACAACAGACATTATCCGTAGAGTTATCCATGAGTTTCCAATTGACAGCGGGCGGCACCGCTCAGCAACCACCAGCACATGCTGATGCCATGGTTGTGTTTGAAAATGTCACCAAACGTTTTGGCGGCCAAAACGGCGAAGCGGCGTTTACGGCGCTTGGCGGTGTGGACCTATCTGTTCCACGCGGCTCCATTACCGGCATCATCGGGCGCTCAGGCGCTGGTAAATCCACACTGATCCGGCTCGTCAACGGCCTGGAGACGCTGACATCCGGTCGCGTTCTGGTCGATGGCGTTGATGTTGGCGGTTTGGATGAACAGGGTCTTCGCCAGTTGCGCCGCTCGATCGGCATGATCTTCCAGCATTTCAACCTGCTGGCTTCGCGCACCGCGTACGACAACGTGGCGCTGCCGCTGGAGATTGCCGGTGTCAGCCGCCAGGACATCAAAAAGAAAGTTCAGCCTTTGCTTGAACTTGTCGGACTTGGTGATAAGGCCAACCGCTATCCGGCGGAACTGTCCGGCGGTCAAAAGCAGCGCGTCGGTATTGCCCGCGCTCTGGCAACCGAGCCAAAGCTTTTGCTATCAGATGAAGCGACTTCGGCGCTCGATCCTGAAACCACCCAGTCCATTCTTGAACTTCTCCAGAAGATCAATTCGGAACTTAACCTTACGGTGCTTCTCATCACCCATGAAATGGAAGTGGTGAAAACAATCGCGTCGCAGGTTGCCGTTATCGACAAGGGTCTGATCGTCGAAAGCGGTCGCACCTTTGATGTGTTCACGTCTGCCAAGCATGAAACCACCCGCAGCCTGCTGTCATCTTCGATCGGTGCCAAGCTGCCTGAATGGATCAGCGGCGTTTTGAAACCGCAACCGGACAGTGGTGACCGCGTTCTGGTGCGATTGATCTTCTTCGGTGCGACGGCCTTCCAGCCGCTGACGGCAAGACTGGTCAGCGAAATCGGTGCAGATGTGAATATTCTGGCCGGCACGATCGAGGAAATTGCAGGCGAACCATTTGGTTCACTTGTGGTTTCCTACCCCGCAACACCTGAAACAATTTCCCGCGCTGACCGCCTTTATGCGGAAACCGGACTTGCCACGGAGGTGCTCGGCTATGTCGCCTGATATGCTCTTTATCCTTCTGTGGAAGGGACTTTTACAGACATTGCACATGGTGGCGATCTCCGGTCTGGTCGGGTCGCTTGTGGGCCTGCCGATCGGCATCTTCCTGGCGACCAGCGGCAAAGGCGAGCTTTTTGAAGCGCCGATCACCAACCGTATCGTTGGTTTGATCGTCAATGCCGCCCGCTCTACGCCGTTCATCATTCTGGTGGTGGCCATCATTCCATTTACCCGCCTTGTTGCCGGTACCTCCATTGGTACTTCGGCAGCCATCGTTCCGCTCACGGTTGCGACCATTCCATTTGTTGCCCGTTTGGTGGAAGCGGCGATCCGCGAAGTCGACAAGGGTCTGGTGGAAGCGGCGCGCGCCATGGGTGCCACACCGGTGCAGATCGTTACCAAGGTTTTGCTGGCCGAAGCCAAGCCCGGCATTACGCTGGCGCTTACCCTAACCCTGGTCAGCCTGATCGGTTACTCGGCCATGGTCGGTGCTGTCGGTGGCGGTGGTCTTGGTGACCTTGGCATTCGCTATGGATATCAGCGTTTTATGCCGGAAGTGATGCTTGCCGTTGTCGCAGTGCTGATCGTTCTGGTGCAGCTGGTTCAAAGTGCGGGCGACAGGCTTGCCCGCCATTTCGACAAGCGTAATCGTAAAAACTAACAAGCAATAACAATCTACCCCAAGGAGACTGACATGAAAAAACTGATTATCGCAGCTTCCCTCGCTGCCCTGTTTTCCACCGGCAGCGCGCTGGCTGAAACCATCAAGATCGGTGTAACGCCAGGCGAACATGCCAAGATCATGGAAGTGGTCAAGGAAGTGGCTGCCAAGAAGGATCTCGACCTCGAAATTCTCGAATTCTCTGATTACGTTGTTCCGAACCAGGCGCTGAATGACGGCGAACTGAACGCCAACTCCTTCCAGCACCAGCCATACCTCGACAACCAGGTTGCCGACCGCAAGTTCGACCTCGTCAGCGTTGGCACAACCATCACCACTCCGATGGGCGTTTACTCCAAGAAGGTAAAGAGCCTGGACGAATTGAAGGACGGCGCGACAATCGGTATTCCGAACGACCCGACCAATGGCGGCCGCGCTCTGCTGGTACTGGCCTCCAAGGGTCTGATCAAGGTCAAGGAAGAAGCTGGTCTCAAAGTAACGCCTGCTGACGTTATCGAAAACCCGAAGAACCTGCAGTTTGCAGAATTGGATGCTGCCCAGCTGCCACGCGCGCTTGATGATACCGATGCTTCGGTCATCAACACCAACTACGCTTCGCAGGGTGGCCTTAATCCGAAGACCGATGCTATCGCTATTGAAAGCGAAAAGTCGCCTTACGCCAACATCATCGTTGTGCGCACTGCCGACAAGGACCAGCCATGGGTAAAAACTCTGGTTGAATCCTACCAGAGCCCGGAAGTGAAGGCTTACATCACCGACGAATTCAAGGGCACGGTTATCCCTTCCTGGTAAGCATTTTACCGCGAAATAACCTAGAGTTTATGGGCCTTCCTCGCAAAAGCGAGGAAGGCTTTTTATTGTCCGAAAAACTCCCCTTAGCCGACTACAGTTTCATACCTGTGCTTTTTAAGGGGGTAGCCGGTCGCAGATTTAATATCTTTTGAACAATTTCCCCGGAAAGTGTTGTTTTCTCGAAGGGAATTGCATGCGGACCAAACCGCGAGACGTCGTGAATACATCGCAAAGAGAGTGGCGTCGCATCGTCACTGCTCTCCTTGCTGCTTTGGCCGTTATTGTAACAGTCGTCACGATGCTCGTTTTGTCTGCTCTGAACGACGTTGCCCAGAACACCAACAAGCTGGATGAGGAACGTTCACGCGAAACCATTACCGGTGCGTTGGAGACGTTTCAGGCGCAGTTGGGTGCAACGCTAAACGACTATGCTGCCTGGGATGATGCTGCCCAGTTTGTTTATGCTGCCAATGGCCACGACTGGGTTGTCAGCAACTACGGCGATATGACTGTCAACAGCGAGTTGTTTGATACGGCGCTGGTGATCGACGAAAATGACCGTGTTCAGATGTTTTATCAGTTTGGGCAGCCGGTTCTGCGTTCTCCGCAGGAACTGTTTCCGACCGGTCTGACAGAGCTGCTCAAGACTGTCCGGCAGATACCTTTCGGCCAGAACCCAGAGGCGACCGGCTTTGTCCAATCGGACCGCGGCATTACCGTTATCGGCGCAGCACTCATCCGCCCCAAGATGGCACTTGACGTTCCCGCTGGTGAGACACGTCGTTATCTGGTGTTCGCCCGTCATCTGGACACTGCCAAGATCAAGCGCCTGTCGAAAACCTATGTTGTCGATGGTCTGCAATTACGTAAAGCCAACTTTGACGCTCGCTATTTTGTGAACATCTTCAGCCCGCAAGGTGAGGTGCTTGGCAAATTGACCTGGCGTTCGCGTGCTCCTGGTGATGTCAGCTTCCGGGAGGTGCGTCCGACCGTTCTTCTGGCTGTGGTAATTGCCGGCCTGTTTTTCCTGACGCTGTTTTTTGTCGGCTCAAAAATTATTGGCCGTATCAAGACTGATGAGGCGCACGCCAAGGAAGAGGCGCTGCGGGATCGTCTCAGCGGCCTTTATAACCGCGCCGGACTTTTCCAGCGGCTTGAGCAGATGGTTGCCAAGGCCCGCCTAGGGTCCGATGAGGTCAACCTTCTCTATCTCGATCTGGATGGTTTCAAGGAAGTCAACGATTCCTACGGACACGGAACGGGTGACCGTCTGATCAAGGGCGTTGCTGCCGGCCTGAAGATGCTGGTGCCGCAGGGAGCGGTTCTTGCACGTTTGGGCGGCGATGAATTTGCTGTTGCCATCAACGGTCCCTATTCTAAGCAGCAGTGCCTTGATCTCTGTGAGGCCTGTCTGTTGCTGTTTTCCGAACCATTCGTGATTGGTGAGCGCGTCGCAACGATCGGCTGCAGCATTGGCGTTGCGACCTCCGAGCGCGGGGAGGTTGACGGCGAGGAATTGCTGAGACGCGCCGATATGGCGATGTATGAAGCCAAAGAAAATGGCCGCGGTCGCTGGGTCTCCTATCATGCGCAGTTGGATACCGAACGCGAAGACCGCAACATGCTGGAAGCGGATTTGCGTCGTGCGATTGAAAAAGATGAATTGACGGTCGTTTTCCAACCTGTCGTCAGTGCAAAAAGCCGCCGCATCACGGGGGTCGAGGCCCTGGTGCGCTGGAACCGTGATGGGCACGGTCCTGTGTCTCCAGAGGTGTTTATCCCGGTCGCGGAAACCAGCGGTCTTATTGACCAGTTGGGTCTAATCGTGTTGCGCAAAGCCTGCATGACCGCCCGACGCTGGCCAGAGATCAAACTGTCGGTGAATATCTCTCCGGTTCAGTTCAGAAATCCGTCCTTCTCAACCTCTGTGCATGATGTGTTGCGTCAAACCCAGATGGAGCCGGAGCGGCTACGCTTGGAGATGACAGAAGGCTATTTCATCCAGCATCCTGAACGTGCCAGCTTTGTCATCGAGAAGCTGAAGGCTCTTGGTGTTCAGATTGCGCTGGATGATTTTGGCGCAGGTTTTGCCAGTGTCGGATATCTGCGCCGTTTCGGTTTTAATAGAATGAAGATTGATCGCTCTCTGGTCGCGGCTCTGGAGAATGGTGGCCGTTCGCTTGACATGCTGGAAGCGACCGTAGCGTTGGCGCGCTCGCTGGAAATTCCTGTCACGGCTGAAGGCGTGGAAAGCGTCGAGCAGGCATCCATTCTGCAATTATGCGGTTGCGACGAATTGCAGGGATATCTGTTCTCAAAGCCGGTTTCGCCGGAAGAGGTAACTTTGCTGTTGGAACGCCAGAAGGCAACCTTGCCCCGTGACGAGCAAAGGGCATTTGGCTGAGCGGCTTTGCGTGTATTCAGCCTGCCTGTTTCCGGGACGATCAAATTCCAAAAGACAAGGGCACACTGACGTTCAAATCAGTATGCCCCAGCATTTTGATATAAGCCGTGTTGGCGTAGACTGGATCGGCTTAACTGCCGATGTGTTTTTGACCGCGTTTCTTGGCCAACATGATCTGCTGCTGACGGTCACGAAAACGCTGACGGTCTTCTTCCGTGCGTTCCTCATAACAACCCGGGCAAGATACGCCTTCCTCGAACATAGGGGACAGGCGAACGTCTGGGGTAATTGGATTGCGGCAGGCGTGGCAAAGCTGGTGGTTGCCTTCGGCCAGTCCGTGGGTCACCGAAACGCGCTCATCGAACACGAAACATGCGCCTTCCCAGAGGCTTTCTTCCTGCGGGATTTCTTCCAGATATTTGAGAATGCCGCCCTTGAGGTGGTAAACCTCTTCAAAACCCTGCTCTTTCATGAAAGCAGTGGCCTTCTCACAGCGAATACCGCCTGTGCAATACATGGCGATTTTCGGCTTGTTGTGCAGGCCGGGATTGTTTTTCACCCAGTCTGGAAACTCGCGAAATGTCTTGGTGTTCGGATCGACAGCATCCTTGAAGATGCCGATTGCCGTTTCATAATCATTACGCGTATCGATCAGGATCGTCTCAGGATCCGAGATCAGCGCGTTCCAGTCCTTCGGGTCGACATAGGTGCCAACAATCTTCTTCGGATCGATATCCGGCACACCCATGGTGACGATTTCTTTTTTCAGCTTCACCTTCATGCGCACGAACGGCATTTTGGAAGCGCGGCTTTCCTTGTGTTCCAGCGCGGAAAATTCCGGTTGCGAGCGGATGAAAGCCAGAATTTTGGCAATTCCTTCGTCCGTCCCGGCAATCGTGCCGTTGATACCTTCATGGGCCAGCAGCAGCGTGCCCTTGATGCCATTTTCCTGGCAGGCGCGGAACAGCGTTTCGCGGAAGCTTTCAAACTGCGGAAAGCTTGCGAAATGATAAAGGGCAGCCACGAGAAATTCGCCAGTGGCTTCCGGGCGCGGAAGAATTGTTGTGTCGGTCATGGCGCTGAAATACAGCCAGACGGCACGCTACGCAATGCGGATTCTACGATTTTTACAGGGTTCAGGTGATTTTGAATTTTGTCAAATCCCCTGGCGTACAGGCATTCTCATGCAGCGCATGCCCGTTTCCAGAGTGATTTGATGGTTTTGCTTTCGGCGTCTGGGCGATCGCGGAAAACGAGCTCAGACAGCTCGAGAGATGTTTGTTCCAGCTTCTGCTGCTGGTTGATGATGGCGTCCAGCAACCGGGCCAGTGTATCGCCATTGCCGAAAATATCGGGTTCGCGATCTGCACAGGCGGCTAGCACCGAAAGGTCATTCTGGTGACCCAGCAGTTCAGCGAGAGCTGTGGCGTTCTTTTCCTTGGCCAGCATTGCTGAGGGCCAGATTTTTCGCAGCAAGGCGAGATACATGCGGTAGGTCTGGCAACATTTGCGCAGGTCGTGGAAAGCTTCCGCTTTTTCTCCCTTGCGGCATTCTTGCTGCGCAAGGGCGGCCTTTTTGCCATTTGTCAGCCACGCCCTGGCAATGCTTTTGGCGACGCTACGCCTGCTATCAGGCAAGGACAGGCCCTGCACGGCGATCAGCGCTTTTTCGCACTCGGCTATGGCAGCGTTGATGACACCTGAGAGATCACCTTCTTCGCTGTAAATGCGATCACGTCTTTGCGTCAGTGCGGTGCGTGCCATATCAAGTGCTTCGGCTTCTGCGGCGGAACGAGCGTGCTGGTGAAGGTAATTGATGTTTTCGACCAGAGCGGCGGCATCGCGTGCACCGGAAAGCGAACGGGCAACGTCACGCAAGCGGGCATTTTCGGTTTTGAAAAAACCAGGCGCCAGCGGCCTGATCAGCCGGTAGAGGCCACGCAGACGCTTGAACTTCTTGCGTGCCTCATGAATGGCTTCGTGGCGATCGCCAGTTGTATCAGACAAAATGGCAATGGCGTCTGCCAGAAGCGCATTTCCTAGTTTGCGCACCTCTTCCGCAAATGGTTTTGCAGGATCAAGACGATACGACATCCGGCAGTTCCCCGAGCAGGTTTTCCGTGGCCAGATATTGGTTTGAATACCGTTTGTCGCCGGTCACTTCACGGCCCAGCCATGTTGGCAGGTCGGGAGTGTCGTCAACAGATGTCAGTTCCACTTCGGCAACGACCAGACCGCCATATACACCTTCGAAGACATCAACTTCCCAGGTGAAGTTGTTGTGCTCGACAAGGTGGCGGGTTTTCTGGATGACATTGCCAATGGCGGTGCCGATCATCTCTTGCGCATCGCCAAGCGCTATCGAATATTCATATTCGTCGCGTACAAGACTGCTGGCGCCAATCTTGATCGTCAGTGTGGCGTCTTCATCGTTGACGATGCGTACGCGGACTGAGCGGTTTTCTGTTGAAACGACATATCCTTGACGGAAGGTCATGCTGGAGGACACGTCGGTTTTCCATCCATCGCCCGAAACGAGAAATTTGCGTTCTATTTCTTTTGCCATGCAAGCCCATGTCCAATTTTGTGGCACACTATCTCATGGTTTCGTTTGGAAAAAGCAATTTGCCTGAAATATTTGCTTTAGTCTCGACAGGACAATCACGACGCGATAATTCATCACCTGTAATTCAATCGTTTCATATCTGGGAGGCACCGTAATGGCGCAGGACTCTGAAAAACTTCTTTCCATCCTGAAACTTCAGCCGGTTGTGCCTGTTCTGATTGTTGACAGCGTTGCCTCTGCCGTCCCGCTGGCGCGTGCACTGGTTGCTGGTGGTCTGAAGGCCATCGAAATCACCATGCGCACACCTGCGGCGCTTGATGCCGTGCGCGCCGTAGCTGAAGAGGTTGAAGGCGCGCATGTCGGCGCTGGCACCATTCTCAATGCTCGGGATTTCGACGCGGCTGTTGAAGCTGGTTCGACCTTTATCGTTAGCCCAGGCGTTAACAGAAGCGTTCTGGATGCTGCCAAAAATTCCAAGGTTCCGTTGCTGCCAGGTGCTGCAACCGCCAGCGAAGTCATGGCGTTGCGCGATGAAGGTTACAAGGTTTTGAAGTTCTTCCCGGCCGAGCAGGCTGGTGGCGCACCTTACCTCAAGGCACTGTCTTCGCCGTTGGCGGGCACCTTCTTCTGCCCAACCGGCAGCATTTCGCTGAAGAACGCCAATGACTATCTGTCATTGCCAAATGTCGTCTGCGTTGGCGGTTCATGGGTTGCGCCGCGTGAGCTGGTGGCAACGGGTGACTGGGCAGGCATTACCAAGCTGGCAGCAGAAGCAGCGGCTCTCGCCGTCTAATCAGACCGCAAGACCAGAATTTTCGCGAAGCAGCGTGATATCCGTCACGCTGCTTTTTTTGTGATTTGTATTTGGCTATTGCCGTTCCTATCTCCAGTGACGAGTTTGATCGAAACAGGAGATTTTGATGTTCGACGCCAAGAAGCTTCTTGAACAATTCCTTGGTTCCCAGGTGCCGGGACTTTCAGGGACTGTTCGTGACAGAGCAGGTCAGGCTGCCGATATCGCCAAGAACAACCCGCTGAAAACCGGCGCACTTGCCGCAGCTATTCTTGGCACAAAGACCGGCCGCAAGCTGGCGGGCAACGCGGCAACCGTGGGCGGTATCGCTGCCATTGCCGGTCTTGGTTATCTCGCATATCAGAACTACAAATCCGGGCAGGCGCCGCAAAACGTACCGCAGCCTGAGCCGACAACTGAACTTCTGCCGCCGCCGGCAGATTCGCCCTTCCACCCTCAGGCGCCAACACTATCCAATGATTTTGCCCTGACGCTGGTGCAGGCGATGATTGCTGCTGCCAAGGCTGACGGTCACATTGATGCCGGTGAACGCGTGCGTATCATGGAAAAGGTACAGATTTCCGGTCTCGATACGGAAGCTGAACGCTTCATTGAAAAAGAGTTGGCTGAACCGCTCGATCTCGATGCGCTTGTGGCCGCTGCCAAGAGCGAAGAACAGAAGGTGGAGCTTTATACGGCATCCCGCCTGACGATTGATCCAGATACACGCGCAGAACGCGGTTATCTTGACCTGTTGGCCGGCCGACTTGGGTTGCCGGATGCGCTGGTCGACCACATTGAAGCGACGGTTTCAGCCGCTAAGGCCTGATAAAGATTTCGGCGGGGTTGCGCGTTAGGTGGCAACCCTACTGCCCGATATGCTGTTGTTTTTGAGCAATGACTGGCCTACATCTTTTCTCAACAAAATGGTGAGGAAAAGAATGCGCGATCTTGCTGATTTCAAGGGATGTCCGGCTCCAAAACCGGTGACGCTTAAGGGAAAGTACGTCACCGCACAGCCATTTGATCGCACCGCACATCTGCAGAAACTCTGGGATGCCCTTGGCGGTCTGGAAACCAACGCCCTTTTGAAATATTTCCCGCAGCAAGCCTTCCCGAATGCTGATGCGTTTGGTGACTGGATCGAAGGCGCGCAGCAGAAACTCGGCTGGGTCACTTTGGTATTTGCCGAAAATGCCGGCGGTACCGTTGTTGGTATGGCAAGCTACATGCGGCCAGATCCTGCCAATGGCGTGATCGAGGTTGGTTCCGTGGCGCATGGCGCAGCGATGAAGCGCTCAGCGCTTTCCACCGAAGTTCATTACCTGATGGCCAAACATGTGTTCGAGGATCTTGGTTATCGCCGCTACGAGTGGAAATGCCATAATGAAAACGAGCCGAGCAAGGTCACGGCGAGACGTTACGGCTTTACTTTCGAAGGTGTGTTCCGTCAACACATGGTGTCAAAGGGTGCGAACCGCGATACCGCATGGTTTTCGATCATTGACAGCGAATGGCCTGTGATCCGTGATGCCTTTGAGGCATGGCTCGATCCTGACAATTTCGATGCTGATGGCTCACAGAAACGGAAACTGGAAGATATCCGCGCGGGGATGTCCGCATGACCAGTGCTGATCCAAAAGGACGTTCGCCTGTTTTTGCTGCTGCCGTGATTTTTGTTGGCGTTGCCCTGCTGTTTTTTGTGATGCCAAACATCATGCTGTGGCTGGCGGATTATTCGCCCTGGCTGGCTGCGGCATTTGGCGCGATGGCAGTGCTGTCATTCTTTCTTCTGTTCTGGCTGCGCGGGCGGTACCAGCGTCGCAAGGACCAGTCTGACACCTGACTGCGTGGCGCATCAGGACTGCAAGGAAGCGCCGAGCAAGGCGAGGCCCATCAACAACACAAACAGCGCACCGGCAATTTCAATGACGGTGGCGACGCGCATGGCTTTGGTGGTGCCGGAACCTGCGTAACGAACAGCCACGTCCTTGGCCATGACGGCCAATGTGGCCAGGATGGATACGGTGATCGCCGTGCCGATCGACATTGCCAATACAGACAGGACGCCGCCGAGATAGAGGCTGTTCAACAGCGAAAAGCTCATGACGATGATCGCGCCTGAACAGGGGCGCAAGCCCACTGCAATGATGGCAGACCATGCCTCATGCAGACTGAAATCACGAGACCGCAACATGGATGGGTCCGGTGTGTGGGCGTGACCGCATGTCGAGCAAACATTGCCGGCGCCACTGTGCTGATGATCAGGGAAAACCTGTTGTCCCTTAAATTTGAGGCCGGTTCCCATGCCCTTGGTTCCAAGGGCGCTTGCGCCAGCATTTTCAACCACAACAGGGGCAGCGGCCGGTTCACGCACCATAATGCTGCGCAATTTGCGCACCAGCAGCCATGCGCCAAACAGGGCGATCATCGCAAAGCTGGCAATCTCCATGGCTTGTGTGGCCTTTGTCATGGTGATCGACGTGCCGCGCAGGACCAGATAGGCCGCACCAACCAGCAGAATTGCGACGATGCCCTGCAGCACCGCCGAAATGAACGAGATGAGCACTCCGCGACGCAGCTCCGTCTCATTGGCAATCATGTAGGAGGAGATGACTGCCTTGCCGTGGCCGGGACCAGCGGCATGGAACACACCATATGCGAAGGAAAGGCCGATAAGCGAGGCCAGGGCCCAAGGATCTTCGCGCATCGCTTTTAATGCACCGGTCAGGGCGCGATAGAAGCTTTGCTGGTGCATGTTGATCCAGGCGAAAAATGAACCGAATGGACCTGATACGGAAAAGGATGGCTCCGCAGAGCCAATGCCAAGCGGAGATTGCGCATGGGCAGCCGTTGCCAGAAAGACGCCACTTATCAAAAGAAGCGGCACCATGCGGTTCAATCTGCTTGTCATGGGCAGGTTACCTCCAGCCTTGTCGAAAACAGTTTCGACATGTCTGTTCCGGTTGGGTCGTTAAAAAACGCGTCCGTCAAGGTAGACTGGTTCTGCGCCAGAACCTCATCGGCGTCCGGGCGGATGACGGCACGTTTACAGGCGTTAAAACCGTCTCCCTTGGTGGCCAGATCTGTATCATTTGCGAAATCGATCGCGGTATACATGGTCGGATCCCACACACCGAAGCTCATCTTGCCTTTCATTGGCATCGGCTTGGCGGGCTTGATCGAAAAGAACATCAGGATCTGGCCGTTGTCGTAATCGACATGAATGGCGTCCGGTTTGGCAAGCTCGGTCTTTTTCCCGTCTTCGGTCACGAAGGTATAATAGTCGAAGTCGGCAAGCGATTCATGTACCACCTTGCCCACTTCGGCCAACTCATCCTTGTCGAGCTTCAGATCGCTGTTCTTGTCGAAATCCAGCATCACACTGGCAGAAAACATTTCGTCAAAACGCCAGATGTTGCGCAGTTCGCTGATGTTGCCGTGTGAACCGGCAATGACCTCAAGACGTGCTTCTGCAAAGATATGCGGATGGGCAAAGGCCGGGGCAGGGGCGAGCAACAGCCCAGCCGCAATTGCAGTTCTTGTCTTTTTCATCAACCCATGTGCCCTTCGCGAATCTGTCAGCCAGTTTTAGCGGAAAATGGGACCGAATTTCGACTCAGCTCACGATCAATTTATCGGTGACCTATCCGTTCTTGCGAAACCAGTTCGACAGGAAGTCGACAAAGCTGCGCACTTTGGCGGGCAGATAACGGCGATGAGGGTAAACCGCATAGATGCCTCGGTCTCTAGCGATGTAGTCATCGAACAGGGTTACCAGTTCACCGGACTGGATATAGGGCTTGGCAATGAAGTCCGGTACCATGGCGACACCCAGTCCCGCTCGCGCCGCACGCAATGTGGCCTGTGGCGAGTTGACCTCAATCGGGCCACTGACAGCCACCGAGGCATTGGCGCCATTCGGTTCGAAATATCTGATGTTGTTGTGGAAGCGTGAGTTGGTATCGACAATGAACGGCACGCGGGACATGTCTTGCGGCTCATTTAGCGGACCGTACTGGGCGACAAAATCGGCTGTGGCGACAGCATAGACTCGAAAATCGGAGAGCTTGCGGGCAATGAGACCGGAATCTTCCAGCTTGGTAATGCGCACCGCAAGGTCAAAACCTTCCTCGATCAGGTCAACGAAACGGTCTTCTGCCAAAATCTCCAGCTGAAGCTCAGGATTTTCCTTGGCGAAGTCGATCAGGCTCTGGCCGATTTCGGCGTCGATGAAGGTGCGTGGTACCGAGATGCGCAACTTGCCTTTCAGGTCCGCATTGTTCTCACGCACCAGGTCGGCGAGGTTGTCGATTTCCTTCAGAATATCAGAGGCGGTGCGGTAATAGGTATGGCCCGCTTCGGTCAGCGAAAACTGCCGTGTCGTCCGGTTCAGCAACAGGGCGCCGAGATCGTCTTCCAGCTCGCGTACATATTTCGAAAGCAATGCTTTGGAGCGCCCGGTTTTGCGGGCTGCAGCCGAGAAACCTTCCGCTTCGACAACGTCAATAAATGCACGGATGCGGGTGAGGGTATCCATGGCTGTTCTCTCCTGTTTGTTCCATATAATTGAACGTTCGGGCGTCGCTGTTCAATGGAAAAATACATGGTGAAAAAAACCTCAATTCGATGAAAAAATCCTCTTGATTATGACGGCGAATATTCTTATTTCCCGTTTTGCCCAAAGTCGCACGTGCCCATGGGTGTCCGCCGTCCCTCGATGTGGTGAGGAGTTCGGTAAGGTACCTGGAACTAACCCCTCCAGTCGCTATTCCGGCCAACCGGAAAATGCGAGGACATCTGAAGCAACGACGGTGCGGGCCTTTCTGGTTCTCTGCCGGCTTTCCATCAGCCGGGGTACTAAAGAGGCACACCATCATTGCCGGAAGTGCGGTTGGGTCCAATCCCTCCAATCTATGGCAGACAAAGCCGGATAATTCCCGTGGCAGGGTTTTGTCCATATTTGCGCCTTGAGCGTATGCAACTGATCTGCGCCTCCACCGGCTGATCGGTAAGCATATCTCGAGCGTTCTTTGTCCTCCGGAATTTCCGGAGCCGGATTATACAGGGATTATAACGATGACGACTGCACGCATCCTTGACTTCATCAAGACCCGCCGTCCTGAAGGCCCATGCCTCGTGGTTGACCTCGAGGTCGTGCGCGACAACTACCATGCTTTCGAGCACGCGCTGCCGAACAGCTCGATCTATTATGCCGTGAAGGCAAACCCGGCTCCTGAAATCCTGTCGCTGCTCGCCTCCCTCGGCTCGAACTTCGACTGCGCTTCGGTTGCCGAAATCCAGATGGCGCTTGACGCCGGTGCGACTGCTGACCGTATTTCTTACGGCAACACCATCAAGAAGGAGCGGGACATTTCCCGTGCTTTCGAACTGGGCGTTGGCCTGTTTGCGGTGGACAGCCATGAAGAAGTTGAAAAGATTGCCCGTGCAGCCCCTGGGTCGCGTGTGTTTTGCCGCGTCCTGACTGACGGTGAAGGCGCCGAATGGCCGCTTTCTCGCAAGTTCGGCTGCGTACCGCAGATGGCTGTTGATGTTCTGGTTTACGCACACCAGCTTGGCCTTGAATCCCACGGTGTGTCCTTTCACGTCGGTTCGCAGATGTTGAACCTTGACGCATGGGACGCTGCTCTTTCCGATGCAAAGCGGGTTTTCTCCTCGCTTGCCAAGCAGGGCATCCACCTGAAGATGGTCAACATGGGCGGTGGTTTCCCGACAAAGTATCTGCGCGACATTCCATCGGCAGAAGCTTACGGTCAGGCGATCGATGCTGCGCTTCGTACGCACTTCGGCAACCAGATCCCACAGACGATCATCGAGCCAGGTCGTGGCATGGTCGGCAACGCCGGTGTCATCAAGGCAGAAGTCGTGCTGGTTTCGCGCAAGTCCGACAATGACAACCATCGTTGGGTGTACCTCGACATTGGCAAGTTCGGTGGTCTGGCTGAAACCATGGACGAAGCAATTCGTTACCCGATCCGCACCGAGCGTGACCAGGACGAAATGCAGCCTTGCGTTCTGGCTGGCCCGACCTGCGACAGCGCCGACGTGCTGTACGAAAAGAACATGTATCCGCTGCCCGTATCCCTGACGATTGGCGATGAAGTTCTGATCGAAGGCACCGGTGCATACACCACCACGTATTCGGCGGTGGCGTTCAACGGTTTCGAGCCACTCAAAGCCTATGTGATCTGAGTGTTCTTTGGCCGGGCTGTCAGTGCTCCGGCCAATTAACCCGGATCTTTCCGTTCCGGCCTCGCGCCACGCTTTGCGCAACCCCTGCTTGCTGCACCTCCTCCAGTGAGGATGAGCCGGCGAGGGGCCGGGACGGCTTATTCACAATATTGTTTTGGGGCCGCTTGTGCGCGGTTATGTAACGGGAGGCCGTGATGGCCGCTGTTCTCAATTCAGTCCGGGCGTTTTTCACGCCGCAGACATTCCATATCGAAGCTGAAAATCCGGGCGATGTTGTCGCGCGCGAAAACCTGCTTGACCGTGCCATGGGCCCGGGCCGTCGCCGCAAGTCTTCCGAGAAGCTGCGCAAGGGCCGCATTCCGGCCGATGGTTTGGCACTTGTTGCCCGTGACAATGATGGTCACGTCATCGGCACTGTGCGCCTGTGGAATGTTGAAGCTGGTGTTACGCCGGAAGGTCGTCCGCTACCTGCGCTTCTGCTGGGCCCGCTTGCGGTTGATTCCTTGCATGAAGGCAAGGGTATTGGCGCAGCTTTGATGCGTGCGGCGATTTCCGAAGCGGCCAACCGTGGCCATGGTGCGGTTCTGCTGGTCGGCGATGCACCCTATTACGAACGTTTCGGTTTCTTTGCAGCCAAAACACAGCATCTGGTGATGCCAGGTCCATTTGAGCGTCACCGTTTTCTGGCGCTGGAGTTGAAAGACGGTTGGCTGGATGGCGCCGCCGGCATGCTGGTGGCCAGCGGCCGCAAGCTCTCCTACTGAATTTGATTCCCTGAAATTCCGTGCGATGGCCCCGTTCGGGGCCATTGTCATATCGGGCAACTATTATTTGTGTGACATTTTTGTCGCGACCCGCTTTTCCGCGTTTCAAAACGCAGTGTTAAACCTGTGTGTTTGATCTGGCTCAAACCACCGTGGTGATTTCGGGTCTCATAGTCTCTCCCAACAACCCTGCTGACAGGAAAACCTATTCCAAAACCGCAGGCGATGTTGTCGTGCCAATCCTGTTGCTGATGGAGCAAAGCAGGTTTCGGTGCTCAATTGGTACAAGGAGAGATGAAATGAACACGAAGAACGCAATGCGGGTCATGTTGATGGCTGGCGTAGCATTGATCGGTGCAAACGCAATGGCTGCAGATCTCGCGCCACCAGCGCCTGCGCCAACCGTTGAAGAAGCCATTGAGGCCGCGAGCCCGTGGATGATCCGTGTTCGTGGCGTTGGCGTTATCACACATGACAGCGGTTCTGTTGATCAACTGGCCGGCGCTGGTCTCTCCTATTCCGATACGGTTATTCCGGAACTCGACATCAGCTATTTCTTCACCGACAATATCGCTGCAGAACTCATTCTTGGCACGACCTATGCCAAGATCGATGGCACCGGCGGTCTAGATGGCGTAGCGGTTGGTAAATCCTGGCTGCTGCCACCCACACTGACACTGCAGTACCACTTCACCAATTTCGGCAACTTCAAGCCTTACGTCGGTGCCGGTGTGAACTACTCGCTGTTCTACAACCAGTCTGAAAAGCCCGGTTTCTCCAATCTCGATGTTAAGAACGATTTTGGTTACGCGCTGCAGGTTGGTGCCGACTACATGATCAACAAAAACTGGGGTGTGAACTTCGACGTGAAGAAGATCTTCCTCGACACCAAATGGACTGCCACACATGACGTGCTTGGTCCTGTCAGCGGCAAGGCAAAGATTGATCCTTGGCTGATTGGTGCCGGTATCACTTACCGCTTCTAAGGCCCTAGCTCCCAAGCGGAGCGGTTTATTGCATAGTCATAACCGCAGCAGTTCCATTTGATGCAGCTTTTAGCGAGGCCCGTTTGACGAAGACGGGCCTTATCTCGTATAACGGCGGCACGGGTGAGAGCACCGGCCGTCCGCAGGCATATGCCATGGTGAAGTCTCTCTTAGTCGAACCACGGTTTTCCGCATTTATGCATGCAATCCGATGGCAACGCGGACCCCTTCTGAACAGCATGCTTTTGTTGGAGAACTGTCGTGGCTCATACGGCATCACAATCACATGTGTCTCAGGCGCTGCCATCGCTTGAGAGTTTGAAAGATCAGGCAAAACGTCTTCGCGCACGGCTGCAGGCCGAGGGGCAGGAGATGTCTCATTCAAAATCACTGGAACTGATTGCCGCACAAATGGGATTTCGTGACTGGAATACCCTACATGCGCGCGTCGGCAACCGTCCGCCATTCAATCCCTATTTGTTGGGATCGCAGGTGCGTGGCTTCTATCTCGGACAGGCTTTTGAGGCCGAGGTTTTGGGCGTGCAGTCGCTTGGCGGCAGTCCGGAGCGGTACAGGTTAACGTTGCATTTTGATCAACCTGTCGATGTCGTGACGTTTGAGAGCTTCTCTGCTTTCAGGCAACGCGTGCATTGCAACGTCGACGCCACTGGCCGGACGACCGAGAAGACATCGAATGGCCGGCCGCAGGTGGAACTGGTCTGGTAGTCAGATTAAAAGCTCAGGAAACTTGGGGCAGGCGTGGTTAGTTAACCTGTAAACGCCTGCCTTAATACTTTGTTTTGTAATCTGATTCGCATTCGGGCGTTTTGGTGCAATTTATTGCAAGGTCGTAGGGCTTCGCCGAGCACCTGCATGCCTGCGTTTGTTAAACGGTGACGCGACAAACGCTACTCAAGTGTGAATAAAGTCCCCTTCTTGTAACCGTTTATAAACCTAAACGCGAAAGTCATCTGGGGATTTTCGAGTGTGACATATTTGTTATAGACAACCATAGGAAGAGGTTGTAGCCAGAGCCAATCATATCAAGGAATGTACTAATGTTGAAAAATCTTATCCTCGCCGCAGTTGCTGCATCTGCTTTGTCGGGCGTTGCCCATGCTGCTGACGCTGTGAACGAGGTGCCTGCCGCACCTGTCGCCGACTACGCTGCACCTGCATTTTCGTGGGCTGGTTTCTACGGCGGTGTGACCGGTGGTTACGCTTGGGACAAGGTAAAGCTGGAAGACGACACCTTTGCTGGTTCCACTACATTTAACGGCGCACGCTTCGGTGGTTTTGCTGGCTACAACGCCGAAATCGCACCTTCGATCATTCTCGGTGCTGAAGGTGAGCTCGCTTACAACTGGGCTGACAAGACATTTGGCGGCGCGAAGATCGAAGCTGGCCTGAATGGTTCTGTACGTGCACGCGTTGGTTATGCCATGGACAAGGCGCTGGTTTACGCTGCAGGTGGTTATGCTGCCACTAACGGTAAGATTTCTGTTCCTGGCTACAGCGACAGCGACACATTCCACGGCTGGACAATCGGTGCTGGTGTTGACTACGCCGTAACCGATAACATCTTTGCCCGTGCTGAATATCGTTACAATGACTTCGGCAAGAACACCTACACCGACGGTGCTGACAGCTACAGCCTCAAAGTCAGAGAACACGTCGTCAACGTCGGCGTTGGCTACAAGTTCTAAGACGCTTTAACTATCGATTTTCAAGATGCCCGGTCTCTTCGTTGAGGCCGGGCATTTTCGTTATTACGCTTCCGGTATTCGTTAAAATTGTAAACGTTAATCTTAACTTTTTATTATAACATTAGCATATGCTTGCATAATAGGTATTCGCGGCTACCATTGGAACTGCATCAACGGTGATGCTCTTTATGCCATAACTTCATAAGAGCAACAAAATGCACCGAAAACTCAAAGGGGGCTGTAAGGCCCCCTTTTTTCGTCTGGTCTTTTAAGTCGCTGACTGTCAGCCGGAAATATCGATGACGCCGCAGTCACCGGCTTCCGAGGCAAAAGCAAGCAGTTTGCCGGTGCTGCTCCATGACATTGAGGTGATGGCACCTTTGCCGGGACGGCGCAGCAGTGCTTCCTTGCCGTCTGCAAGTCTGACACCCAGCACCATGCCGTCGATAAAGCCAATCGCCAGTACATCTTCCGCCGGGTGGAAGCTGACGCAGGTCGCCATGATATTGGCGCGTGTGCCCAGTTCCTGCGGCGCTTTGCCCATTGGGCCATCCTTGCCGGCGAAGGGCCAGACGATAGCAGCAGGTGCCCCTGACGACGCCAGCCACTTGCCTTTGGCGGACCAGGACAGTGATTTGACCTTGGCTGGATAACCGGTCATGCGCATGTGGCGCGCTTCCATACCACCCTTTGTTGCTTCCATCTTCCAGCCATGCAGCGCATTTTCCTGCATGGTGGTGACGAGGAACTTGCCGTCCTGCGAGAAGGTGACGCCGGTATGCGCACCCTTCCACTCCAGATCGACAGGCTCGCCAGCCATTCCAACCCAATGCAGGGAAACGCCATTGTAACGGGCAACGGCAATGCGCATGCCCTTGGGCGCAAAGGCCACGCCTTCGACGGTGCGGGTTTCGGTAAATTCCTTCACGCTGCCATCACCGAGGCGCACGAAGGTGGATTTTCCAACACCGTAGGCGATGCTGTTCTGCGGACCGCCAGCGACGACTGAAATCCACTTGCGCGGCACATTGGCCAGTTCATTGAACGAGCCATCATGCAGCACGCGCAGAACCTTGCCATCTTCACCGCCGGTCAACAGTGTGGCGCTGTAAGGATCGCGAATGCAGGTCAACAGGCCCTGATGGGCTTCGGTTACTTTTTCACCGCCATCAAGCCGGTGAATTGTGCCGGCCGCTGTGGCGAAAAAAGGAATATCGCCAAGGAAATGCGTGGAAACGACATGGCCTTCCAGATCAAATGGAGCAACGGTGGGCATTGAATAACGGTCTTTCTGTGTTTGGTATTCTGGGTCCTGCAGGGACGTTTTCACGCTACCCTATCATGGTAATGGTCGGGTTTGGCCCGACCATCGACAACATTTCGAGACTGGCGCCCCAGGTCAAGCCCGAGGACGTCTGGAGGTTACGCTGACGTGCCTGAAAAACGGGTCTTCAAGCACATGTCATGCATCACGCCGTTGCTTCGCAGGCGTGGAAGCTCTTTTCCAGCTTTTCACGATCAAGATCGCGGCCGATGAAAACGAGGCGGGATTCACGCTTTTCACCGTCTTTCCATGGACGCTGGTGATCACCTTCGATGATCATGTGAACGCCCTGAACGACGTAACGTTCGGCATCGCCCTTGAATGCGATGATGCCCTTGAGGCGCAGGATATTCGGACCGTCCGTCTGGGTAACCTTCTGGATCCATGGGAAGAAGCGGTCGGGGTTCATTTCACCGCCGCGCAGCGAGACAGACTTTACCGTGACATCGTGAATGGCCGAGACATCGCCATGATGGTGATGGTGGTCATGACCGTGATCGTGGTGGTGATGATCGTGGCCATCATGGTCGTGATGATGATGTCCATGATCATGATGGTCATGGCCGCAATCCGGGCCGCAGACATGGTCTTCATGGCCGTGCTCAAGGAAATGCGGATCGTTTTCCAAAGCGCGCTCAAGGTTGAATGCACCCTGATCAAGAACGCGGGCAAGATCAACGCCAGAGCGGGTGGTCTTGTAAACGCGTGCGGATGGGTTGATGGCATGCACGACATCTTCGATGCGGGCCAGCTCTTCCGGGCTGACGAGGTCAGTCTTGTTGATGACGACGACGTCGGCAAAGGCGATCTGGTCTTCAGCTTCGCGGCTATCTTTCAGGCGCAGAGGCAGGTGCTTGGCATCAACCAGCGCCACAACGGCGTCGAGTTCGGTCTTGGCGCGAACATCGTCATCCATGAAGAAGGTCTGGGCAACAGGAACAGGGTCTGCGAGACCTGTGGTTTCGACGATGATGCCATCAAAACGGCCGGGACGACGCATCAGGCCTTCGACAACGCGAATAAGGTCGCCACGAACGGTGCAGCAGACGCAGCCATTGTTCATTTCGTAGATTTCTTCATCAGACTCAACGATCAGATCGTTGTCGATGCCGATTTCACCGAACTCGTTGACGATAACTGCATATTTCTTGCCGTGGTTCTCTGAGAGAATGCGGTTGAGCAGTGTCGTTTTACCAGCACCGAGATAGCCGGTCAGAACGGTCACGGGAATTGGCTTGATTGGGGCTGTTTCGGTCATGGGAAACCTCGAATAAGAAAGAAGCGTCGGAACGCCAAATAAAATCTGCTGTTCATATAGGCTGCGTGTGCGGGCAGTTCAAAGAGAATCTGCCTTCAGTTTTTTTGATCCATGCTGTTGGCCGGTTGTTACCCGTCAGCAAGCTGCGCCGTATCAAAGGAATTGATGTCTTCCAGCAATTCAACCAGTCCGGTGACGGAGTGGTTTATCAGTGCCTCTCCTTTTTCAGCCGTTGCAGCACTGGCATTTCCGGCCACACCAAGCGGATTAAGATCACTCATTTTCCAGCCGAAAGCATGTGGGCCGTAGGCGCGCAAATGCTTGTAATTTCTGGCGAAATCTTGCTGCTTTGAGGAGAAGTTGACAGCCTTTTTCATGTCAACCAGCTCGGGATACATCGCCAGCATTACCGACGTTTCGATATCGCCACCGTGAATGTCGAGGGCCTTTTCCTCCGGCGTAATCAGACCGGTTGGCACGCCAAAGCGAGTCCAGCTTGTGGCGACGGCCAGCATGCCGAACCTTACACGAGCTTCGGTTGCGACGATGGTCATAAGCGGCGAATTGCCGCCATGCGCATTCAGCATAACGAACTTTTTGATGCCCCTAGACGCTGCTTCTTCGGCAATGCCGAGCCAGCGTTCCACGGCTTCGTCATAACGCAGGGTTCTTGTGCCCTGCACGTCGATATGTTCGATTGAATACCCGACCGGCTCTACCGGCAGAAAGCTGACGGGCAGGGATGGAGGAAGCGCCCGTTGCAAACGACTGACAATTCCAGTCGCAATCAATGTGTCCGTTTCAAACGGCAGGTGCGGGCCGTGCTGCTCATGGGCTCCCAAAGGCAGCACAATAATATGCTTCGCCGGGTTATTCCCTGATGCTGTTACATTATCTTCGTAAAAGTGCGTGTATGTGTTCGGCATCTGGCAGTGCGATCCGGCTTTCTATATTGGATATCGTACAGCTTATATCCGATCCGCTATCCGGTAAAAGGTTCAAAGGCGATGGGCAAAAAAGACAAGAGCGAAAAGAAGGTCAAGGACGGCAAGAAAAAGGACGAGGTGCTGAACCCTGAAGTTCTGGCGCAGTCCATTGCCCAGGCCGCCCGGTCCATGCGCACAGCGCTTAGCCACAGCCTTGCAACCAGCGGCCTCTATGCTGGCCAGGACGGCGTTGTGCTGGCGCTTGCCAATGAGGGCAGCATGACCCCTGGCCAGATTGCCCAGAAGCTGGGGGTAAAGGCTCCGACCATGACCCGCACAATCGGACGTATGGAGGCGCAGGGCTTTGTCGAGCGCAGTGAAGATGACGGTGATGGCCGCATGACCCGGGTCAAGTTGACCGATGCCGGTCTGCGTAGCGTCGAACACATCAATGCCTCGCTTTCGGTGTGCGCGGCACGTGCCATTGATGGGCTTTCCAACAAGGAAGTCAAAACTGTGGTCAAGTTGCTGCGGGTGATTGATGCCAATCTGCAGAGCAATGGCAGCGCAGAATAAGCCATCCCGATGTCTCTCCATTGCGGATTTCCCGGTTTATCAGATTTTCGTGATTAAACAGATTGCGAAATCTATTTAAATTCTTTAGGTAATTTTAAATGGGAATAGCAGGGCCTGATCAAGCCCGATGTGGAGGGGAGCCTTTGGCTCAAAAAATCAAACTTTCGACGATTGCGGAAAGTCTCGGATTATCAACGGCAACCATCTCTCTGGCACTGCGCGACAGCCCGCTGGTTGCCGCCGATACGCGCGAGAAAATCAAGGAACAGGCCCGCACGCTGGGTTATATTTATAACCGCCGTGCCGCCAGTCTCAGAACCTCCAGATCCGGCATTGTCGGCGTGGTTTTCCATGATGTGATGAACCCGTTTTACGGCGAAATTCTCAAGGCCATCGAGAGTGAACTCGACCGTAGTCGCCAAACTTTCATTCTGTCGAACCACTACGATTCCGTTGAAAAACAACGCAATTTCATCGAGACACTGCTGCAGTTGGGCAGTGATGGCATCATCATGTCGCCGGCCATCGGCACTCCGACTGAAGATCTGAAGCTGGCGGAAGAAAACGGCATGCCGGCCATTCTGGTTGCCCGCTCGATGGACGGCGTTGATATGCCGACCTATCGCGGTGACGACAGTTATGGCATTTCGCTGGCCACCAACCATCTGATCAGTCTTGGTCATCGTACGATCGCTATGGTCGGCGGTACTGACCAGACTTCAACCGGACGTGACCGTTATCAGGGTTACGTCAATGCGCTGCGCAAGGCCAATATTGAAGTTGATCCGAACCTGCGTATTCCCGGCCCACGCTCCAAGCAGGGCGGCTTTGAGGCTGCGGTTCACTTCCTGTCCCTGCCACAAAAGCCGACAGCGGCGGTGTGCTGGAATGATCTTGTGGCCATCGGTCTGATGAACGGTATTTCACGCGCTGGTTTTGTGCCGGGTGTGGATATTTCTGTGACCGGATATGACGACCTTGAGGAAGCGGCAATTGCAACGCCAGCTTTGACCACCGTGTCCAACGGTCAGGCCGAGGTTGGCCGTATGGCAGCGCGTGCGCTGCTTGACCGCCTTGAAGGCAGCCATGAACCGGATGGTATCCATCTGATCAAGCCGGAAATGCGTATTCGCCAATCGACTGGCCCTGTCCGCCCAAGACAGTAACGGATATCGGCATCGTGGCCTTTCAAAGTCATACTATTCTGTTTTAAAGTCTTGAATTGTATGGCGGCAGACAAGGGCATGTCGGGAGCGATTTATCCCGTCATGCATTGCCTGCAACAGGCGATCAAGGGCTTCAAAGCCTTCATCGCGGGGCTGTTTGACGTATGGATAGACAAGCTGAGCTTGAAATGAATTTTACATTTGCATGGCTCATTTTGCCCTTCAGACTGAAAATTTCCTCGCAGAATGGATGAATTTAGTGGGTCCTGACCCTATGGAGGAAGTGCATGTCTGATACCAAAGCGACCGTTCTCGTTCCTGGCAAGATCAATCCGCGTGTTTCCGAACGTCTGAAGGGCAATGTCGAAATCATTACCGTTCCGGCCGGTGACGAGCTCGTTCTGCCGGAGGGCGTAGCTGAACGCGTACGTGGTATTGCCGTGTCCGGCGTTGTTTCTGCGGCTTGGATGAATGCCTTGCCGAAGCTTGAAATCATTGCCAATTTTGGCGTCGGTTATGATGGTGTGGATGCCAAACATGCGGCATCGCGTGGCGTTGTCGTGACCAATACACCGGATGTTCTGAACGATGAGGTGGCTGACACCACCATTGCGCTGCTGATCAATACGTTGCGCCGTCTGCCGCAGGCGGAGAACTATTTGCGTGAAGGACGTTGGGCCAAGGAAGGTGCGTTTGGCCTTTCGCCGTTTTCGCTCAAGGGTCGTACGATCGGTATTTTGGGCCTCGGTCGTATCGGTCTGGAGATTGCCAAGCGTCTGGAACCATTCAAGGTCAATCTTGGCTACCACACCCGCACAAAGCGGGATGACGTGGCCTATACCTATTATGGTTCGCTGAAGGAAATGGCTGAAAAGGTCGATACCTTGATCAGTATCGTGCCTGGCACGGCTGCAACCCACAAGATTATCGATGCCGATGTCTTCAAGGCGTTGGGGCCGCAGGGCGTGTTCATCAATGTCGGCCGTGGTTCAAGCGTTGACGAGGATGCTCTGATCAAGGCGCTGGAGGACAAGGTGATCGGTGCTGCCGGACTTGATGTGTTCTACAATGAGCCGCAAGTGCCGGATGCGTTTCTCAGCCTCGACAACGTTTCGATATTGCCGCATGTCGCTTCGGCGTCCGTTCCGACGCGAAATGCGATGGCAGATCTGGTGGCCGACAATCTTCTTGGCTGGTTCAAGGACAAGACAGTTCTGACACCGGTGCCGGAAACTCCTGTAAAGGGTTGATGGGCGTACCGGCATGCTGAAATTTGATCTCTCCCTCGGCGGGCGAGATTGTGCTGGTATCAGGCCTTGCTGGCCTGATATTCCCTGATAGCCTTGCCGAAAGCTTCAAAAAGGGCACGAGACGGTGCGTCCGTCTCAGCCCAATATTCCGGGTGCCATTGCACACCGACGGCAAATCCCTTTGCATCGATAACCGACACGGCTTCAATCGTGCCATCCTCTGCCGTTGCCTCCACCTGCAGACGCGGTGCTGTTTCGGCAATCGCCTGACGATGCAGGGAGTTGATCTGGATTTCGCCTGCGAGACCCAGATGCTGGGCAATGCAGGAACCCTCTCGGATGATCACTGGCTGGCGAATGGCATAAGCTTCATGACGATCAACATCGGTGGGTTTGCGATGATCCCACACGCCCGGCTGCTCCTGAATTTCACTGGCCAGCGTGCCGCCCAGTGCCACGTTCAGTTCCTGAATGCCACGGCAGATGGCAAACATCGGAATGCCGCGTTCCAGTGCACGACGGATCAATGGCAGGCTAGTGGCATCACGGGCTGGATCGAAAGGTCCATCGCTCTCCTTGGCTTCCATGCCGTAGAGTGAGGGATGCACATTGGTGGCGGAGCCGGACACCAAGAGCCCATCGACACGATCAAGGATTTCATCAATGTCATTGCCTTCGACAAGTGCCGGGATAATGAAGGACATGACGTCAGCGGCCTTGAGCGCTGCATTGATATATTGTGTCTGTGCCGCATGCCATGTTGTGCCGTCGAATTCCCGGATATCGGCTGGGATGGCAATGACTGGTCTTGGCATGATGTCTCCGGCTGAACTTGAAACTTTTCAAGCCTTGTAAAAATGCCTGTTCGTGCCGGAAGTCAAGCGTCCGCAAAACCCACGAAGTAATTGCTGAACGCGGCTCATTCTTTAGTCTAAGGCTATGTGCTGCAGGCGGGTTTTCAGCCGTTTTTTCCGGTAAATGCGGCTAACAGGCCGGTTCTGGCGTGTCTGAAAATCGTGGCTGACCTTGCCAGCGCCAAAGTGCTCATGTTTACTTTCAACCAGGCGTAGCCGTGGGGAGAACGGTCAAGCTTTGTCGCGATTATCTGGGAGGATAATATGGATCGCCGCTCATTCTTGAAAAACAGTGCAGTGACAGGTGCGGGTGCAGGTGCCGCAGCTGTGTCGTTGGCCGCACCGGCAATTGCGCAGGAAAAGACCAAGATCACGTGGCGTCTGACGTCATCATTCCCCAAATCGCTGGATACGATTTTTGGTGGGGCGGAAGACATTGCCAAACATGTTGCTGCGGCAACCGATGGCAACTTCACGATCCAGACATTTGCCGCCGGTGAAATCGTGCCCGGCCTGCAAGCTGCTGATGCCGTGTCGTCAGGCACGGTGGAGATGGCGCATACCTGCTCCTATTATTACGTTGGCAAGGATCCGACCTTTGCGATTGGTTCGGCCATTCCATTCGGTCTTAATGCCCGCCTGACCAATGCCTGGTTCTATGAAGGCAATGGCAACACGCTGATGAACGAGTTTTATGCCAAGCATAAGATTTACGGCATCGTGGCTGGCAATACCGGTGCGCAGATGGGTGGCTGGTTCCGCAAGGAGATCAACACGGTTGATGACCTCAAGGGCGTCAAGATGCGTATTGCCGGTCTCGCCGGCAAGGTGGTAGAGAAACTTGGTGTCGTGCCGCAGCAGGTGGCTGGCGGCGACATCTATCCGGCGCTTGAAAAAGGCACCATTGATGCGGCGGAGTGGATCGGACCTTATGACGACCACAAGCTCGGTTTCCAGAAGGTGGCGAAATATTATTACTATCCGGCCTTCTGGGAAGGCGGACTTGCCATTCACGCCTTTGTTAATCTTGACCAGTGGAACAATTTGCCAAAGCATTACCAAGCAGCGCTGCAAGACGCCTGCGCTTATGCAAATACCCATATGATGGCAAAATACGACACGAAGAACCCAACGGCCATCAAGCAACTGGTCGCGGAAGGCGCGGTGCTGCGGCCATTCAGCCAAGAAGTGTTAGAGGCCTGCTACAAGGCGTCGATGGAAGTTTACAGCGAGATTTCCGCTACCAATGCTGACTTCAAGAAAATCTATGAAGATCAGGCGGCGTTCAAGCGGGAAGGTTATCTCTGGATGCAGCTGTCCGAATATACCTTCGATACGTTCATGATGATCCAGCAACGCAGCGGCAAGCTGTAGGATCGTCGCGGACTTCTCGAGCACCACCAGTTCTAAGTAAAAACCCCGCCAGAGCGATCTGGCGGGGTTTTTGATTGTTATTGGATCTTGGGTGGTTCGCTAAGATTTGGCATTCCCGGTAATCCACCACCCTGGCCGCCACCCGGTTGAGCTGGCGCACCATCCATTGGCGGCAGGCCGAAGTTCGGCATGGTGTTGCCACCCTGATTGCCGAAGGCGGGCACTTCGATCTTGATCGAATTCAGGTCGACTTCAGGTGCCTTGTCCAGCCAATAGGTCACGGATTCGGGCCAGAAGATCACGATGGCGACGAGGATCAGTTGCATGCCGAGCCACGGTATCGCCCCCATGTAAATATCTGACGTCTTGACCGATCTCGGCGCGATACTGCGAAGGTAAAACAGTGCAAACCCGAAGGGCGGGTGCATGAAGCTGGTCTGCATGTTGATGCAGATCAGGACGCCGAACCAGATCAGGTCGATGCCGAGCGACTGTGCAACCGGTGCCAGCATCGGGATAACGATGAAGGCGATCTCGAAGAAATCGAGGAAGAAGGCGAGGAAGAAGATGAAGATGTTGACGAAGATCAGGAAGCCGATCGGGCCGCCTGGAATGCCGGACAATAAGTGTTCGATCCACAACGAACCATCCATGCCCTGAAACACCAAGCTGAAGCAGGTCGCACCCACCAGAATGAACACCACCATGGAGGTGATGTGCATGGTGGAGTGCATGCCCTGCTTGACGAGATCCCAGGTCAGGCGGCGATGGCCTGCAGCCAGTGCCAGCGCACCGACAACACCAAGCGCACCGGCTTCGGTCGGTGTGGCAAGGCCGAGGAACAGCGTTCCCAGAACCAGGAAGATCAGCACGATGGATGGGATCATGCCGCCGAGCACCTTGAGGACGAGGGCGCGGTTCAACTCGCCACGCGCTTCCGGAGGCAGGGCTGGCACATCCTTCGGGCGAACGAGCGACAAGATGAAGATGAACAGCAGGAAGATACCGACCTGAAGGAAGGATGGTCCGATAGCACCCAGATACATGTCGCCAACCGACTTGCCGAGCTGATCAGCCAGAACGATCAGCACGAGCGATGGCGGGATAACCTGGGTGATGGTGCCGGAGGCGGCAATAACACCCGTGGCAAGGCGTGGGCTGTAGCCGTATTTCAGCATGATCGGCAGTGAAATGACACCCATGGTGATAACCGAGGCAGCAACCGTACCGGTTATGGCGCCGAGAATGGCACCCACGACAATAACCGCGTAGGCCAGACCGCCGGGAACGGCGCCGAACAGTTTTCCGGTGCCTTCCAGCAAATCCTCCGCCAGACCGCATCGTTCGAGAATTGCTCCCATGAAGGTGAAGAACGGAATAGCCAGCAGTAGATCGTTCGACACGATGCCAAAGATGCGCAGTGGCAGAGCCTGCAGAAACGCTGGTGAAAAATGCTCGGTGAAAATACCGATGACGCCAAACATCAGGCCGACGGTTGCGAGCGAAAAGGCCACAGGAAAACCGTACAGCATGAAAATGACCATGCTGACGAACATGAGTGGCGGCAGAATACCGTATTCGAACATGTTTTAAGTCCCCGTTCCCGACGCCGTTATTGAAGTGGTTTTTCGTATTTGGTGTCGAGTGCCACCAAACCGGCAAGAGCGCCGAAACGCTTGATCAGTTCCGACAGACCCTGAAGGAACAGCAGCGCAAAACCTGCAACGATAATGAGTTTGACCGGCCAGCGGATAAGACCACCGGCATTCGAGGACATTTCACCCTGGTGGAAGGACAGGGCAAACATCGGCCAGCTGAGCCACATCAGGTAGAAGCAGGCGGGAAGAAGGAAAAGCGTGATGCCGATAATATCGACCCAGATACGGGCACGCGATGAAATCGAACCGTAGATGATGTCGACACGGACGTGCTCGTTCATGCGCAGTGTATAGGACGCCCCGATCAACACGATGAACCCGAACATGTACCACTGGATTTCAAGCCAGCCATTGGAGCTGTAGTTGAAGATGTAACGCACAAGGGCGTTGATGGCACTGACGAGGCAGCATATCAGAACGAGGTAACCTGAAACCTTGCCAAGAAACTCACTGATCGCATCGATCACCGTGCTCAGCTTCAATAGAGCTGTCATTATTCTCCCCCCTCTTGTCGTCTTTTCGTCCCTGATCCGACTCCAAGGCTATATTTATTGATTTTGCCACGCATCGTATCCTGCCCTTAAGCGGGCAGCGAAAAAGCCATTTAAATTTCTGTATGTGTTGTAATGTTGAAATGCAACGGTCCTGACATGCGTCAATAGTAGTGCTTTGTGCATTTATATCGATTTGATGCGGCATCACGTCCATTGCGCAGTTTAGTTGCTTTGTGTTAGGTCTCGGCGTGGAGAGAGAGCCGTAAAGGTCACGTATTCCGGCGTTTTATTGCGTATCGCGCTTCAAAAAGCGTCTGTTCCTTTACGGATTTTTGGAAGGGAAATTACCATGAGCGAACATCATACCGGACCTGTC
Organism: Agrobacterium sp. 5Ca50; assembly: GCF_055381905.1. Classification (NCBI taxonomy): domain Bacteria; kingdom Pseudomonadati; phylum Pseudomonadota; class Alphaproteobacteria; order Hyphomicrobiales; family Rhizobiaceae; genus Agrobacterium; species Agrobacterium sp. 5Ca50. The sequence goes on along the minus strand of NZ_AP026438.1, from coordinate 2,716,696 downwards.
GAAGTCGGCGCGCCGATGAACTATGCAGAGCACGAAAAAACCTACAATCTTTTTCTAAGCGCGACCAAACTGGGTACCATTGCGCTTTGCGCATTGATGATCGCCATGGCCGCAGGGTTCTTCACCACTGCCGGCTTTTTCGGCGGATTTATTGTGTTCGTCGTTCTGCTTGTAGCGGGCACAATTATCCTGCGCTGATATTTCGTCAGCAATCTGATTGGTCGAAGCCATCCTGCTGGAGATCACCGTCTCCACCGGGCTGTATTGCCGTGAAATTTAATGGATGGAACATGCCGGGCGCATCTCCGGATTTTCCAGTGATCTAAGGAGAGTCTGCGTTGAGCAGTGTGGTATTTGTGGCGAAGGAAACCTCGCCGGACGAACCGCGTGTTGCCGCTTCGGCGGAAACCGTCAAAAAGATGATCGGCCTCGGACTTGAGGTTGTTGTCGAAGCCGGGGCAGGTCTGCTGTCACGTATTCCCGATGCGGACTACGAAAAAGCCGGAGCGAAAATCGGCAAGGCAACCGACGCCAAAACCGCCGATGTCATTTTGAAAGTTCGTCGCCCGGTGGACAAGGAAATCAAGTCCATAAAGCAGGGCGCTATCGTCATTGCCATCATGGACCCCTACGGCAACGAAGAAGCGTTGGCTGCTCTGGCGAAAGCTGGCGCCACGACATTCGCCATGGAACTGATGCCGCGTATCACCCGTGCCCAGTCGATGGACGTTCTGTCGTCGCAGGCCAACCTGGCCGGTTATCAGGCGGTTATTGATGCGGCTGGTGAATACGACCGCGCCATGCCGATGATGATGACCGCTGCCGGTACCGTGCCAGCCGCCAAGGTGTTCGTGATGGGTGCCGGTGTTGCCGGTCTTCAGGCCATCGCGACGGCACGCCGTCTGGGTGCTGTGGTTTCGGCCACCGACGTACGCCCGGCTGCCAAGGAGCAGGTTGCGTCCCTCGGTGCCAAGTTCATCGCCGTTGAAGACGACGAGTTCAAGGCCGCCGAGACCGCTGGCGGTTACGCCAAGCAGATGTCGGCTGAATATCAGGCCAAGCAGGCCGCTCTGGTTGCCGAACATATTGCCAAGCAGGATATCGTCATCACGACAGCACTTATTCCGGGCCGTCCGGCACCGAAGCTTGTTTCGCGCGCGATGCTGGCCTCCATGCGTTCCGGTTCGATTGCCGTTGATCTTGCTGTCGAGCGTGGTGGCAACGTGGAAGGTGTTGAGGCCGGAAAGGTTGTCTATGTCGAGGGCGTCAAGGTCATCGGTTACAGCAACGTCGCGGGCCGGGTAGCGGCATCGGCGTCGCTGCTTTACGCAAAGAACCTGCTGACATTTCTGGAGACGATGATCTCAAAGGAAACCAAGCAACTTGCCCTGAACACGGAAGACGAACTGGTCAAAGCAACCATGCTGACGCATGGCGGCGCCGTCGTTCATCCGAATTTCGGTGGCGTCAAGAATGAAGGAGCCGCATGATGGCGAATGAAGTTTTGAACAAGGCTCTTGATGGGCTGGATCAGGCTGTCGAAGCGGTCAAGGCTGCAGCGGCGCAAACGCCTGATGTTGTGGACGCTGTCGGTTTGGCGGCGCACGGTGTCTCCGGCGGCGCAATCGATCCCTTCGTATTCCGTCTGGCTATTTTCGTGCTGTCGATCTTCGTCGGTTATTACGTCGTGTGGTCGGTAACGCCTGCACTGCACACACCGCTTATGGCTGTCACCAACGCGATCTCTTCTGTAATCGTGGTCGGTGCATTGCTTGCCGTGGGCATTTCCACCTCCGGTCTTGCGACCGGTTTTGGTTTCGTGGCGCTGGTCCTCGTATCGGTCAACATTTTTGGTGGCTTCCTCGTCACCAGCCGCATGCTCGCCATGTACAAGAAAAAAGATAAGTGAGGGCTGCCTGAATGTCCCAAAATTTTGCTGCCTTCCTCTACCTCGTTTCGGGCGTGCTGTTCATCATGGCACTGCGCGGCCTCTCGCATCCTGCCACCAGCCGCAAGGGTAACCTGTATGGCATGGTCGGTATGGCAATCGCCATCGGCACAACGCTGCTTCTGGCAACGCCGTCCTTCGGTGGTCTGGTGCTGATCATCCTCGGTCTTGCCATTGGTGGTGGTGCCGGTGCCTATATTGCCCGCACAATCCCGATGACGTCGATGCCGCAGCTGGTCGCCGGTTTTCACTCGTTGGTTGGTCTTGCAGCTGTGCTGGTGGCAGCTGCTGCCATCTACACGCCGTCATCCTTTGGCATTGGCGAACTTGGTTCGATCCATGCGCAGGCACTGATTGAAATGTCGCTTGGTGTGGCAATTGGTGCCATCACCTTTACCGGCTCGATCATTGCCTATCTGAAACTTGATGGTCGCATGTCGGGCAAGCCGATCATGCTGCCGATGCGCCATGTCATCAACGCATCGATCTTCGCGGCCATTGTCGTGCTGATCGGCATTCTGGTTGCTACCGAAAGCCACTTTGTCTTCTGGCTGATCGTTGCCCTGTCGCTGGTTTTCGGTGTTCTGCTGATCATCCCGATCGGTGGCGCGGATATGCCTGTGGTCGTGTCGATGCTGAACTCCTATTCGGGCTGGGCTGCAGCCGGTATCGGCTTTACGCTCGGCAATCTGGCGCTGATCATCACCGGTGCACTGGTTGGTTCTTCGGGTGCGATCCTGTCCTACATCATGTGTAAGGGTATGAACCGCTCGTTCATCTCGGTTATTCTGGGTGGCTTCGGCGGTGAAGCAGCTGCCGCCACCGCTGACGATGGCGTTCAACGCACCGTCAAGCAGGGTTCTGCTGACGATGCGGCTTACCTGATGGCCAATGCATCCAAGGTTATCATCGTGCCGGGTTACGGCATGGCGGTAGCACAGGCACAACATGCGCTACGTGAAATGGCCGATACGCTGAAGAAGAACGGCGTTGAAGTGAAATACGCAATTCACCCTGTTGCCGGTCGTATGCCTGGCCACATGAACGTGCTGCTGGCCGAGGCCAATGTGCCTTACGATGAAGTGTTCGAGCTGGAAGACATCAACTCCGAATTCGCACAGGCCGACGTGGCCTATGTGATCGGAGCGAATGATGTGACCAACCCGGCTGCGCGTGACGACAAGACCTCTCCGATTTACGGCATGCCGATCCTTGACGTCGACAAGGCAAAGACCTGCCTTTTCGTGAAGCGTTCGCTTGGTTCCGGTTATGCCGGTATCGACAACACGCTGTTCTATAAGGACGGCACGATGATGTTGCTTGGCGACGCCAAGAAGGTAACGGAAGAAATCGTCAAGGCCATGAACCACTAATCATCGGCTTGAGGTTTGTTTTGAAGGGCGCGTGCAGCAGTGCACGCGCCCTTTTTTTGTCTTGCGTCGTGCAGAGTTAGCGACGGTATGGAATGCAAAAAAGCCGGAAGGTTTCCCTTCCGGCTTTCGATCATGATTATGTGAGGCTCGAGCTTTATGCGCCGCCGCGAGTACGGGCAACGCCGTCAAGTGCCGGCTTGTATTTGGGATCAAGACGCGCTGCGTGCGAATAGGACTTTGCCGCCTTTGCCGTCTCATTACGACGCTCATAGACCAAAGCCTGGTTTGCCCAGGATTCTGCAATCTTGTCGTCCAACGCAATGGCTGTGTTGAAGTCGGCAAACGCGTTTTCATCGTCGTTGAGGGCGATGTAGGAAATACCGCGACCGTTATATGGCTCTGGCGAGCTTGGCGACAGCGAGATGGCCTTCGAGAAATCTTCGATTGCCTGCGCATGCTGGTTTCGGAGCTGATAGATCAGACCACGGTTATGCCAGGCGCGACCATCTGTGGTTTCAAGCTGGATCGCCCGGCTGAAATCGTTGAAAGCCTCATTGGTGCGGCCGGTCTGACGGTAGAGGTTACCTCTGCCGATATAGGCCACGTCATAGGATGCGTTGATCTGCAGGGCGGCGTTGTAATCGGCAAGTGCCTGCGCCTGCTGCCCCATGTTGCGGTTGACCAGCGCGCGGTTGGCATAAGCCTGGTAAAAGCGCGGGTTCAACTGGATGGCGCGGTCGAAGTCGGCCAGCGCACGGCGGAAATCACCAGCGCGGCCGTAAGCGGAGCCACGCACATTATAGCCTTCCGGATCCTGCGGGTTCGAACTGATAACCGATGACAGGGAGGCGATGTTTTCACTGGAGCCCTGAGCACGATCCAGACGAATGGCGTCAGATGGCTGAGTGGTTGTGGCGCAGCCGGAGAGGCCGGCAACTAGCAAGCAGGCCATGATCGGGAACAGTGCCGATGTCTTGTGCTTATCAACCACGTTGCGCCGCAGGGTGTTGGAACGAGCGGTTGCACAATTCATGTCGGCGATCATCTGGTGTCTTTTCCCTTAAAGGCCTGGCACTCAACTATGCTTGAGGCCGTAAACTGAAAAAGCGGCGGCGAAAAATCGCCCCCGCCCAACAAGCATTCAAAAACGTCGAAAAGACGACCGCTTAGCGAGCCGCACGGGCGCCAGCAACCAGGCCTTCGCGCTGTGCACGCTTGCGTGCGAGCTTGCGAACGCGGCTAATTGCTTCAGCCTTTTCGCGAACACGCTTCTCGGATGGCTTCTCGAAATGGTCGCGCATCTTCATTTCGCGGAAGACGCCTTCGCGCTGCAATTTCTTCTTCAGAACGCGTAGCGCCTGATCGACATTATTGTCGCGGACTAGTACCTGCACGTGTATCCCGTTCCTTTGTTTGGTTCTTAGAGCCGAAGACGAATGGCATCCTCAGGCAAACAAAATATCGTTCGTTGGCCAGACGGCCACGCGATTGGTGTCGTGCAATATCAGATGATCTGCAGAAAGTCTAGCCGTTAACCTTGACGGCGCGTCAAAAAGCCCGGCTGCGCCGACATCAGGCAAATCAACAGCGCTGCCTTAATACAACGAATATGTTGCTTCATGTCAAAACATCGTGTGTCATGCGTCGCAAAGTGGACGATACGCCATGTCGCGATTTGTCATGTGTATGGTGCGCCGAAAACTCTACCGGTCCTTCCAAGGGAGTCTGAAATCACATGCGGAAATATTCGGTTTTTGCCGTGGCCCGCGAGGCATTACGCGGTCACAAGGGCTGGGACGCCCAGTGGGTGTCGCCCGAACCTCGCAGTGAATACGACGTCATTATCATCGGCGGCGGCGGGCATGGTCTTGGGGCAGCTTATTATCTGGCCAAGGAGCACGGCATTACCAATGTTGCCGTTCTGGAAAAAGGCTGGCTGGGTGGGGGCAACAGTGGACGTAACACCACCATCATCCGCTCCAACTATCTCTACGAAGAGAGCATGGACATTTTCGAGCATTCCCTGAAACTGTGGGAAGGCTTGAGCCAGGAATTGAACTACAACGTCATGTATTCGCCACGCGGCGTGATGATGTTGTCGCATAACATCCATGACATGCAGTCGTTCAAACGTCACATCAATGCCAACCGTCTTTATGGCATTGATAATGAGTGGCTGACACCGGAACAGGCCAAGGCCTATTGCCCGCCACTCGATATCTCCGGCACAGCCCGTTACGCGATCAATGGTGCTGCCTTGCAGCGCCGCGGCGGTACGGCCCGTCATGACGCGGTCAACTGGGGTTATGCGCGTGCTGCCTCCGACCGGGGTGTCCATATCATTCAGAATTGCGAAGTGACCGCCATCCGGCGCGGGCCTGACGGTGCGGTGACCGGGGTTGAGACGAACCGTGGATTTATCGGTGCGAAAAAGATTGGCGTATCGGCGGCCGGGCATTCCTCTGTCGTCATGTCGATGGCTGATGTGCGGGTGCCGCTTGAAAGCCAGCCGCTACAGGCGCTGGTGTCCGAACCGCTCAAGCCCATCATTCCATGCGTGATCATGTCCAATACGGTGCATGCCTATATCTCCCAATCCGATAAGGGAGAGTTGGTAATCGGTGCTGGAACGGACCAGTACACATCCTATTCGCAGACCGGTGGATTGCAGATCATCACCCACACGCTGGATGCGATTTGTGAGCTTTTCCCGGTTCTGCGTCGCGTCAAGATGATGCGCCAGTGGGGTGGCATTACGGACAACACACCCGATCGTTCCGCCATCCAGAGCGTGACGCCGGTGCCAAACCTCTTTGTCAATTGCGGCTGGGGTACCGGCGGCTTCAAGGCGACGCCGGGTTCAGCGCATCTGTTTGCGCATCTGATTGCACGAGGAGAACCGCACCGCCTGGCCGCCGGGTTGACGCTCGACCGTTTCCGCTCCGGCCGACTGATCGATGAAGCTGCCGCTGCGGCTGTTGCGCACTAAGGCCTGAGGATTAAACCATGCTGATTATTCGTTGCCCTTATTGCGAAGATGACCGTTCCGAACTGGAGTTTCGCTGGGCGGGTGAGGCGCATATTGCGCGCCCTGAAAACATTGCCGAGATTTCCGATGAGGCTTTTTCGGAGTTCTTTTTCATGCGTGACAATACCAAGGGGCTGATTTTTGAGCGCTGGCGCCACATTCATGGCTGCGGTCGTTTTTTCAATGCAGCCCGGCACACGGTCAGTGACAGAATTTACCTGACTTACAAGGCAGGTGAACCGAAGCCTGATGCCGATGCCATTCTTGAAACTGCCAGTGATAAAGGAGCGTCGAAATGAGCGGCGCATATCGTATTGCCGGAGTGGGGCGTCTAACGCCTGCACGCACTGCCCGTTTTACCTTTGACGGGAAGATTTACACGGCGCTTGAAGGTGACACGGTGGCCGCAGCATTGCTGGCCAATGGTGTTCACCTGATTGGTCGTTCGTTCAAATATCACCGGCCACGCGGTTTTCTTTCGGCAGGTCCGGAAGAGCCCAATGCCTTGATTGATGTGTCGCGTGACGCTGGCCGTCGCCAGCCAAACGTGCGCGCCACGGTGCAGGAAGTATTCGACGGTGCCATCATCCGTTCGCAAAATCGCTTCCCAACCCTGTCTTTTGACGTTGGAGCGATCAACGATCTGTTTTCACCGTTTTTTGCCGCCGGTTTTTACTACAAGACCTTCATGTGGCCAAAGAGCTTCTGGCACAAGATTTACGAGCCGGTCATTCGCCGGGCTGCCGGTCTTGGCGTGGTGCCAGATGAGGCGGATGCCGATCACTATGCCACCCGCTACGCGCATTGTGATGTGCTTGTGGCTGGCGGTGGCGCTGCGGGTCTGACGGCGGCACTTGCTGCTGCCCGCACCGGTGCCAATGTGATCCTTGCGGATGAGCAACCGGAGGCCGGTGGCGCCCTGCATTTCGACAAGGGTGCAATTATCGATGGCATGGAAGGATATGACTGGGCGCAGGCAACCATCGCCAAGTTGAGAGCCATGCCAAATGTGCGGATCTTGCCGCGCACCACCGTGTTTGGATATTACAATCACAACTTCCTTGGGCTTGCGGAACGGTTGAGCGACCATTTGGTGCTGCCGGAAAAGGCGCAGCCGCGTGAGCGTCTGTGGCAGGTTCGCGCCAAGCAGGTTGTTCTGGCGACAGGCTCCATCGAACGTCATATGGTGTTTGCCAATAATGACCGACCCGGCATCATGCTGGCATCGGCAGGGCGCACCTATCTCAACCATTATGGTGTGGCGGTCGGTCACAAGGTGGGCGTCTATACCGCCCATGATTCTGCCTATGAAACGGCCTTTGATCTGAAAAAGGCTGGCGTCGAGATTGCCGCTATTGTCGACTGCCGCGATAACCCGGCTGAAAGTCTGTTGGCTGAGGCCCGTTCGCTCGGCATCACAGTCCTGACTGGTCATAGTGTTTTCAACACATCGGGACGTCTGCGGGTGTCGTCGATAACGGTCGGTCGCAACGGCGGTGCGTCCAAGCGCAAGATTTCGGTTGATGCTCTGCTGGTTTCGGCTGGCTGGACGCCTTCAGTACATCTGTTCTCGCAATCACGCGGCAAGCTGCGGTTCGATGCGCAGAATGATCGTTTCCTGCCTGATGTCCACGTGCAGGACTGTATTTCCGTTGGTACCTGCAATGGCACGGATGATATGGAAGCACTGATTGCCGAGGCACTTGCGGCCGGTGAAAATGCCGCAAAAGCGGCCGGTGCCGCCGAGGATGCCGATGTCTACTTCACTGGCAGCAACTCGCGCGACTGGACCGGTGGCATGATCGGGGCGGCGGAAGGTGCAGGGGAAGATAGCGGCGTCAAAGCCTTTATCGACTTCCAGCACGATGTATGCGCCAAGGATATTCGCCTTGCGGTGCGTGAAGGCATGCACTCCATCGAACATATCAAGCGCTTCACGACGAACGGCATGGCTTCTGATCAGGGCAAGCTCTCCAACATGCATGGTCTTGCCATTGCTGCTGAAGCACTGGGTCGCGACCTGCCGAAAGTGGGACTGACCACCTTCCGTGCGCCCTATACGCCGGTGACCTTCGGCACGCTGGTCAACCACTCGCGTGGCCATCTGTTTGATCCGACGCGCAAGACACCGATGCATGCGCTTGAAGAGGCTGCCGGTGCGGTGTTTGAAGATGTCGGCAACTGGAAACGTGCGTGGTTTTTCCCGCGAGCCGGTGAAAACATGCATGAAGCGGTCAACCGCGAATGCAAGACCGCCCGTGACAAGGTCGGCGTGTTTGATGCTTCAACCCTTGGCAAGATCGAGGTTGTTGGGCCGGATGCCGCAAAGTTCCTCAATCTGATGTACACCAATGCCTGGGACACGCTGAAACCGGGCAAATGCCGTTACGGCATTATGACCCGCGAAGATGGCTTTGTGTATGATGATGGTGTTGTCGGGCGCATTGCGGAAGACCGTTTCCATGTGACGACGACAACAGGTGGCGCGCCACGCGTGTTGCACCATATGGAAGATTATCTGCAAACTGAATTCCCGCATCTGAATGTCTGGCTGACATCGACCACCGAACAATGGGCGGTCATTGCAGTGCAGGGACCAAAGGCGCGGGAGGTGATTGAGCCGTTTGTTGAGGGCATTGATATTTCCAACGAAGCCTTCCCGCATATGAGTGTTGCGGAAGGCAAGTTCTGCGGTGTGCCAACCCGGTTGTTCCGTGTGTCGTTCACCGGTGAACTTGGTTTCGAAATCAACGTTCCCGCTGACTTCGGACCGGCGGTCTGGCAGGCCGTTCGTAAACGGGCAGAAGCGGCGGGTGGTTGCCTGTACGGTACGGAAACCATGCATATTCTGCGCGCCGAAAAGGGGTACATCATCGTCGGTCAGGATACTGACGGCACAGTGACACCTGACGATGCGGGTCTATCCTGGGCAGTTTCCAAAAAGAAGACGGACTTCGTCGGTATTCGCGGGTTGAAACGACCAGATCTCGTACGGTCTGGACGCAAGCAATTGGTCGGGCTTTTGAGCAAGGAACCGACCATCGTACCGGAAGAGGGCGGGCAAATTGTTGCCGATCCCAACCAGCCCAAACCGATGACCATGCTCGGTCATGTCACCTCTGCCTACTGGTCGGAAAATCTCGGTCGTTCCATCGCGTTCGGCCTGGTGGTGGATGGCCATAAGCGGGTGGGCGAGACGCTTTATATCCCTCTGGTCGACAGAACGATTGCCGTTGAAGTCACCGATATGGTGTTCTTTGACAAGGAAGGAGGCCGCATCCATGGTTGATACGATTGAAGCAACAAGAACACAGCCGAATGCCAGCTTCAGGCGTGTTAAGGGCAGCGTTTCCATCGAACAGGCGGCATTTGCATCACGCATCTCGCTGCGTGCCAAGGAAGATGCGGCTGGTCCTCTGTCCACGGCACTTGGTCTTGTGCTGCCAACCAGACCCAAAACATCCAGCGTGTCCGGACTGCGTTCAGCATTGTGGCTCGGGCCGGATGAGTGGCTGGTGATCGACCAATCAGGCGGAGATCTGGTGGCGGTGTGTGCCACTGTCGATGCCATACATTCGTCTGCTGATATTTCTCACCGCAACACAGCCTTTATTGTGTCAGGTGAGGATGCGGCCGATGTGCTGAATGCAGGCTGCCCGCAGGACCTGTCGCTTGCGGTCTTCCCGGTGGGTGCGGTTTCGCGCACGCTGTTTGGCAAGGCTGAAGTGGTTATCTTCCGCGTGACCGAGGATACGTTTCGGCTGGAATGCTGGCGCTCATTTGCCGAATATGTCGGCGGGTTGCTGGGTGAGGCGGTATCCGAAGTCATATTCTGAGAGTTGACGTGTAAAGCGCGACGGGCTGTTCCGGTCAAAGACCGGGCCAGCCAAATCATTCTGCCGGGGGAACATGAAAATCGGCGTGACCGATTTCATTTTTTCAATCGTCGGTCGGTCTGTCTTTGGGGTCAAACTGAACGATGGTTGTCCATCGCGCGGTCAAGGCAGGTTTCTTTTCGTTTTCGATTTCTACCGAGACATCGTAGCTGGTCATCATCATGGCCGCGCCGCGCAGGCGTGCTTCAACCAGTGTGAAATGTCCACGGATACGAGCACCGCTTTTAACCGGGCTGACAAAGCGAATATTTTCAAAGCCATAGTTGATACCCATGGTCTGTTCGCGGATTTTTGGCAGCGCGCTGTAATTGATGGCAGACAGCAGCGACAGTGTCAGGAAACCATGGGCAATGGTGCCGCCAAACGGGCTTTCAGCCTTGGCGCGGTCCGGGTCTGTGTGAATGAACTGTTCGTCCAGAGTGGCCTTGGCAAAGGCGTCAATCATCGGCTGGTCGACGAGGATCCAGTCCGACACACCGATCTCGCTGCCTACCAGGTCTTTTACGTCTTTTAATGAAATTTCGCGGGTCATAAGATTTTACCAGAAATGGTGAGGTGAAGCACTGCAATGCCTCAGTCTATGTTTGTTGCCTATCTCCCAACAGCGGTATGCAATTTCGGGAGGCGTGCTGCTACATCATAAATGTTCACTTGGTGTGGCAATAACAAGATTTGTCATGGCTGATGATAGAAACCGACGCTGCGGGCAGGCACGGTAGCGCCACCCTCCTCGGCATCACCGCCAACAGACTTCCAACCGCTGCCGGGAAGGATAAAGTTCTGAGGTTCATATCTGCGGTTGAACAGCACGGCGAGACGCGTCGGTTTGCCGGTTTTCAGATCTTTGGTTTTTAACAGCATGGAAAAGGGTGTGCCATCGGCTCTTTCCCAGTCTGCGACGCTCATAGCCACGCCTTCAGGGTTCAACCATTCAACATCCTGATCGCGTCCGGTGAAAAATTCCGTCGAGGAAAAGACACCAAAGCGTTTGCGCAAAAACGACAGGAACGCGGTGTGGGCAACCAGTTCGCTGTTCAGGCCTCTCCAGTCGAGCCAGGTTAGCTCATTGTCCTGCGCATAGGCATTGTTATTGCCCTGCTGCGAGCGTCCACCTTCGTCACCTGCCGTCAGCATGATTGTCCCATGAGTGACAAACAGTGTGGACAACATGGCTTTTACGTCAGCGGCACGTCTTTTAAGTATCTCCGGATCGTCGGTACTGCCTTCTGCACCATTGTTCCACGAGTGGTTTTCATTATGGCCGTCACGGTTTTCTTCGCCGTTTCGCTCATTGTGCTTGCCGGCATAGGAGACGATGTCCATCAGGGTGAAACCATCATGGGCGGCGAGAAAATTGACACTGCGGGTTTCCGTTCCGCTATGGCGTGAAAAAATGCCAGACGAGCCGGCCAGCGCATCGGCCAATGCACCGGTTGTCCACTGGTCGCCACGCCAGTAACGGCGCAGATCATCTCGGGCTCGGTCATTCCATTCCAGATAGGCATCCGGGAAATTGCCGAGTTGATATCCATCCGGTCCGATGTCCCAGGGTTCGGCAATCAGGATGCGATCTTTCAGCAGAGGGTCGTTGTGAATGGCAGCCAGTGTCGGTGATTGCCGTTCAAAACCGGTTTCCGAGCGACCCAGCACCGGCGCCAGATCAAAGCGGAAACCATCTATGCCCGCATGCTGAACGAAATGGCGCAGGCTATCGACAATAAGCCGACGCACCGGCTCGCTGTCGCAGGCAACGGTGTTGCCGGTGCCGGTATCATTGACCAGCACGCCGGGATTGTCTGCTGCGTGGCGATAATGATTGAGATTGTCGAGCCCGCGCAGTGACAGCGTTGTTCCGTGACGATCACTTTCGCCTGTGTGGTTGAACACCAGATCGAGGATGACGCCAATATCCTGTGTATGGAGTGCGGCGACGGTGTCGCGCAGTTCGTTCACACCACCCGGCGCCAGTCGCGGATCAAGCGCCATGAAGGCAACGGGGTTGTAGCCCCAGCCATTGTTCAGGCCGAGAGGCGGCAGATGGCGTTCATCAATCCAAGCGGTGATCGGCATCAGCTCGATGGCATCAACGCCGATATGTTTGAGGTGGGCCACCACCGACGGATGGGCGAGAGCTGCAATCGTACCCCGCTGATGTTCAGGCACGTCAGGATGCAGCATGGTGAAAGGTTTGACGGCAATTTCATAAATGAAACCGCCCTTATTGAAGCGCGGTTTGTCCAGTGTGACGGGCTTGTGCCGTGTCACAACCGATTTTGGTGTGACGAAGGCTGTTTCCAGACCAAAGGTGAACATGCTTGGATGATTGGAAAAGGGACGATCAAGCACGGTCGCGTAAGGATCGACCAGCAGTTTTGTTGGATCGAACCACAGGCCGTGATCGGGTGCATAAACACCGTGTGCCCTGTAGCCATACCGTGCGCCGGGTTTTACCCCTTCTACAAACAGGCGGTGAACATCGTCATCGCCGCGTTCCATCGCCAAGCGGGCGATTTCCTTGTTTCCGGTCTCGTCAAACAGGCACAGTTCAAGTTTGGACGCATATTGCGAGCGGACGGCGAACTCGACGCTATCCTGGAAAAGCTGAGTTCCCCCATGCAAAGCACTGCCGGTGTTGGTGAAAGCGGTGTCATCTGCCATTGGAAGATATTTCCCGAGCTTTTCCTGCGTGGTTTTTAACAGGAAGGTTTCGACCAGCGCGCACGGCTGTGGCACCGCACATCTTACTGTGCGGTGCCTGCTGTTATCAGGTGATAACGGTTGGCTCGGAACGGCCGGTATGGGACTTGATTCCGGCAATGGTATCTGCCACGGAAATCAGGTCGGCCAGAGCTTCCTGCGTGTCAATGGCGTGACGGGCCGGATCAGCCTCGTAACGTTCGACATAAAGGCGCAGCGTTGCACCCGCTGTGCCGGTGCCGGACAGGCGCAGCACGATGCGTGAGCCGCCTTCAAACAGAATACGGATGCCCTGATTTTTGCTGACGGAGTGATCGATCGGATCGTGATAGGCAAAATCATCGGCTGAGGCGACCTTGAGGTTGCCGTAGGATGTGCCCGGGAGTGTGGCCAGCTTTTCGCGCAGTGTCGTTACCAGCGTGTTGGCGGCGGTAGCATCGACCTCTTCATAGTCGTGACGCGAATAGTAGTTGCGACCATATTCGGCCCAGTGTTTCGTCACGATGTCTTTGACGCTTTCCTTGCGGACGGCAACGATGTTGAGCCAGAACAGCACGGCCCAGAGGCCGTCTTTCTCACGTACGTGGTTGGAGCCGGTTCCGAAGCTTTCCTCACCGCATACCGTCACCTTGCCAGCATCCAGCAGGTTGCCGAAGAATTTCCAGCCGGTCGGGGTTTCATACATGCCAAGGCCCAGTTTTTCGGCAACACGATCTGCTGCGGCGCTGGTTGGCATGGAGCGGGCAATACCGGAAATGCCGCCAGCGTAACCGGGTGCCAGTTTGGCATTGGCGGCAATGATGGCGAGGCTGTCGGATGGTGTCACGAACATGCCCTTGCCGACCACCATATTGCGGTCGCCATCGCCGTCCGACGCAGCGCCGAAATCGGGACCTTCTGCGCTCATTACGTCGTCGTAAAGTTCCTTGGCGTGCACGAGGTTCGGGTCAGGATGGTGACCACCAAAGTCAGGCAGAGGAACAGCGTTGCGCACCGAACCCTTTGGTGCACCAAGGCGTTTTTCGAGGATTTCGACCGCATAAGGGCCGGTGACGGCGCTCATGCTGTCGATGATCACGCCGAAGCCGCCAGCAATCAATGTCTTGATCGCGCCAAAATCAAACAGGCTCTCCATCAGTTCGGCATAATCGGCAACGGGGTCAATGACCTCGACGGTCATACCGCCAGCATCGACAGAGCCGATGGCATCCAGATCTATGTCGGCAATATCGGCGATTTTGTAGCTGTCGATAACCTTGGTGCGAGCGAAGATCGCATCGGTAATTTTTTCCGGTGCAGGGCCGCCATTGTCGACATTGTACTTGATGCCAAAATCTTCATCCGGGCCGCCGGGATTGTGGCTTGCGGAAAGAACGATGCCACCGAAGGCGCCGTATTTGCGAATGATGTTAGAAGCGGCCGGCGTGGAGAGAATGCCACCCTTTCCGACCAGAACCTTGCCGAACCCAGCAGCTGCGGCCATTTTGATGGCCTTCTGGATGACTTCGCGGTTGTAGTAACGGCCATCGCCGCCAATCACCAGTGTCTTGCCATTGAAGTTTTCAAGTGAGTCAAAAATGGATTGAATAAAGTTTTCTGCGTAATTTGGTTGCGCGAAGACTTTCACCTTCTTGCGCAGTCCGGACGTGCCGGGTTTCTGATCCTGAAATGGCGTCGTTGCGACGGTCTTGATCATTGTTCAATTGCCTTTCGAAGCAAGACGGGAATAAAGGTTGGCATAAAGGCCTGCACTTTTTTCCCACGATACGTCTGATTTCATGCCCTGTTTCTGGATTTGCGTCCATAGTTTCGGTTCACTGTAGAAGCGCAATGTCTTGCGCAATGCCTGGCGAAGACCGTTGGCCGACACGGGCGAGAACTGAATGCCGGTCGCTGCCTTGGCGGCTAGGGCTGCCGGGTTAGCATCGATAACCGTGTCATTCAGGCCACCCGTACGGGCGACAACGGGCACGCAACCGTAACGAAGGGCATAAAGCTGGGTCAGGCCACAAGGCTCAAAACGGGAAGGGATGATAATGCTGTCGCAACCTGCCTGCATGAGATGTGAAAGTGGTTCATTGTAGCCTATAGCGACGCCTAGGCGGCCATTGTGGCGGGAAGATGCCGCAAGCAGCGCACCTTCCAGTGCGATATCGCCAGCACCCAGCACCACAAGCCGTGCACCCATATCAACGATTTCATCGGCGACTTCGGCCATCAGGTCGATGCCTTTTTGCCAGGTCAGACGGGAAATGATGCACAATAGTGGCGTGTCGTCTTCATCGATGCGAAAGTGCGACGCGACGGCGGCTTTGTTGGCGCTGCGCGCCTTGATGTTTGCCTGGCTGAAATTGTCCGCGATCAAAGTATCGGTGGCTGGGTTCCAAACCTGCGTGTCGATGCCGTTGACGATACCGAACAGGGCATCGGCGCGACTGGCAATTACCCCTTCAAGGCCCATGCCAAATTCTGGTGTGAGGATTTCCTCGGCATAGGATGGGCTGACAGTGCTCAGCGCAGTCGCGGTTTGCAGACCACCTTTCAGGAAACTGACGGAACCGTAATATTCGACAGCCTCCATGAAGGCATGGGCTGGCAGACCCAACTGACTGAAAATAGTGGCGTCGAACTGGCCCTGGAAGGCGATATTATGGATGGTCAGCAGGCTTGGAATTTCCGGTGCCTCACCATATCGCATATAGACCGGTGCCATGGCACCTTGCCAATCATGGGCGTGCAGAATGTCCGGTTGCCAGCCGGGCATTTTTCCGGTGGCGATTTGTGCCGCCGCCAGCGACAGTGCGGCGAAACGTTTCCAGTTATCCTGATAGTCCTTGCCGGTCGCATCAAGATACGGCCCGCCCGAGCGCGCAAACAGGCTGGGTGCGTCCAGCACCAGCAGGTCCAGACCCTCATGCGTAACTTCGAGAATGTTGCCGGTTTCACCCAGCAGATTATCGAAGGTCGCAATCTTGCGAGCATCCTTGATCGCCGACATGACCGGCGGATAGCCCGGAATAAGGGTCTTGGTTTCCACCCCCAGCGATTTGATCGCAAGGGGCAGGGCGCCTGCAACATCCGCAAGGCCACCGGTTTTGATGAGCGGGTAGACTTCGGATGAAACCGAAAGAACTTTCATAGGTGTTACACGTCCAGCTTGTCGATCATGGATTGGGTGATGAGGCATATGCCGTTCTCGGAACGGCGGAAGCGTTTTGCATCCATTTCCGGGTCTTCGCCAACGATCAGACCCTCCGGAATGGTCACGCCATGGTCAATGACCACATTGGTCAAACGCGCATGGCGGCCAATGGTAACCTTCGGAAGAATGATCGCACCTTCAAGACGCGAGTAGGAGTTGGCGCGAACACCTGTGAACAGCAAGCTGCGGTAAAGCGACGAACCGGAGATGATACAATCGCCTGACACCAGCGAGGAAATGGCCGAACCACGACGACCTTCGTCGTCATGGACAAATTTGGCTGGCGGGTTAATCTCCGCATAGGTCCAGATCGGCCATGATTTGTCGTAGATATCCAGTTCCGGCAGAATATCGGTCAGGTCGATATTGGCCTGCCAGTAGGCATCGATCGTGCCAACATCGCGCCAGTAAGGAGCGCGTTCAAAATCGGAACGGACGCAGGATTGCGCAAAACGATGCGCCACGGCCTTACCGTTTTCCACGATATAGGGAATGATATCCTTACCGAAATCGCGGCTGGAATTGGGATCGTCGGCATCGCGACGCAGGCATTCCATCAGGAATTTCGTATGGAAGACGTAAATGCCCATCGAGGCCAGCGCGAAATCCTCGTTGCCGGGAATGCCAGGCGGATCGGCTGGTTTTTCGATGAATGCGCTGATTTCGTCCTTGTCATTAACATGCATGACACCGAAGCCGGTTGCTTCCATGCGCGGCACTTCCATGCAGCCAATGGTGACATCCGCGCCTGAATCGACGTGCTGTTGCAGCATCAATTCATAATCCATCTTGTAAATGTGATCGCCAGCCAGAATGACCATGTATTCAGGTGCATAGGGCTCGATGATGTCGATGTTCTGGAAAACGGCGTCGGCGGTGCCCTCGTACCACTGCGTTTCTGACACGCGCTGGCTGGCCGGCAGAATATCAAAACTTTCGTTTCGTTCCGGACGCAGAAAGTCCCAGCCGCGTTGCAGGTGGCGAATAAGCGAATGGGCCTTGTATTGTGTGGCCACACCAATGCGACGAATACCTGAGTTCAAGGCATTGGACAGTGCAAAATCAATAATGCGGGCTTTGCCGCCAAAATAAACCGCAGGCTTGGCGCGTCGGTCGGTGAGTTCCTTCAAACGGCTTCCACGCCCACCGGCAAGCACATAGGCCATAGCATCGCGTGCCAGAGGCTGTATTCTTTTTTCGCTCATGTTCGTCCTCCCTCATGGGCCTTCATGTGTGTGCTGTCAGTTTTCTGGTTCCAGCATGATTGTGGCCAAGGGCGGCAATGTCAGCACCGCACCAATGGCCCCTCCCGCATCGACGGCTTGTACCTTGCCGCCGTTTCCTTTGCCGCTGCCGCCGTAAATCTCGGCATCGGTATTCAATATTTCGCGCCAGCGGCCAGCCGTTGGCAGCGGCACATAATAATTTTCACGGTAGACCGGGGTAAGATTGCAAATCACCGCAACCGGCTTTTCACCCGGTGCCGAACGAAGCCAGGCAAAAACAGAGTTTTCCTGATCGTCGACCACCAGCCAGTTGAAGCCTTCCGGCTCACAGTCACGGGCATGTAGTGCCGCTTTTGATCGGTAGGTCAGGTTGAGGTCGCGGACGAGGCGACGGATGCCTTCATGCATGTGATATTGCAGCAGATTCCAGTCGAGTGACTTGCTTTCACTCCACTCGCTCCACTGGGCGAATTCCTGTCCCATGAACAACAGCTTCTTGCCGGGGTAACCCCACATGAAGCCGTAATAGGCGCGCAAATTGGCAAATTTCTGCCAGTCATCTCCTGACATCTTGGCAATCAGCGACCCTTTGCCATGCACAACCTCGTCGTGAGACAGAGGAAGCACGAAGTTTTCGGTGAAAGCATAGAGAAGGCCGAAGGTCAGTTCCTGATGGTGGAATTTGCGGTGCACCGGCTCGCGTGCGAAATAGCTCAGCGTGTCGTGCATGAAACCCATGTTCCACTTGAAGCCAAAGCCGAGGCCACCTTCATGCACCGGATGCGAGACCTTGGGCCAAGAGGTGGATTCTTCGGCAATGGTCATGATGCCTGGATTGGCACCATAGGCCAGCTCGTTCATCTTTTGCAGGAAGCGTACGGAATCGAGATTTTCGCGCCCGCCATATTCATTGGGAATCCACTCGCCTTCCTTGCGGGAATAGTCGAGGTAAAGCATTGAGGCCACGGCATCGACACGAAGGCCATCCAGATGGAACTTTTCCGCCCAGTAGAGAGCGTTGTTGATGAGGTATGACATCACCTCAACGCGTCCAAAATTATAGATTGCGGTGTTCCAGTCGGGGTGCATGCCCTGACGCGGGTCGGCATGCTCGTAAAGGGCGGTGCCATCGAACTGGCGCAGGCCATGTTCGTCGGTTGGGAAGTGGGCCGGAACCCAGTCGAGGATAACGCCGAGACCAACCTTGTGGGCACCGTTTACGAAGCGGGCAAATCCTTCCGGTTCTCCAAACCGCGCCGATGGCGCAAAAAGACCGGTGGTCTGGTACCCCCAGGACGGGTCATAAGGGTGTTCGGTAATGGGCATGAACTCGATATGGGTAAAACCCATGTCGACACAGTAGGGGATGAGCTCTGCGGCCATTTCATCCCAGCTCAGCATGCCACCGTCCTTGTGCCTCCGCCACGACCCGGCATGCACCTCATAAATGCTGATTGGCTGACGGCGCTGGTCAACCTTGGCCCAGTGCTCCATATGCTCCTGATCTTCCCATTTCTGGACCAGTTCAGGTGTTGTCATAGAACCGTTTTTAGGGCGCAGTTCTGCGCGGCGGGCATAAGGGTCTGCCTTCAATGGAAGGCGGGTACCATCGGCGCCAATAATCTCGAATTTGTAAATGCAGCCGGCATAAACGTCTGGTGCAAAAATTTCCCAGATGCCGGTATCGGCGCGATTGCGCATGACATGGCGTCGGCCATCCCAATTGTTGAAATCGCCCACCACTGACACCCGCTTGGCATTTGGTGCCCAGACGGCGAAATGAAATCCTTCGACCCCTTCGAACTTGAGCGGGTGTGCACCCATCTTATCGAACAAGCGCAGATGCGATCCTTCACGGACCAGATAATCATCCATCGGACCAAGTACAGGACCGAAGCTGTAGGGGTCGGTGACTGCCCACTCCGCATCGCCACGCAGTGCACGGTATCTCAGGGCTTTCCTCGACGTCAGGCTGACCGGACCTTCGAAGAAACCGGCCGGATCGCGGCAGGTCAATTCACCCACAACGTTGCCGTCAATCGTCAGAGCCGTTACCGCTTCCGCGCCAGGAATAAAACAGCGCGCAACGAAGCCGTCCGCGACTTGATGCACGCCGAGAATTGCAAAGGGGTTGGAATGCAGACCGCCCGTTATCGCCTCGATTTCTGCTTGAGATATTTCACTCTTCTGTTTTGGATCAGGCGTATCGAGCGGTTTTTTCATCAAGCTCTCCAGATTTCTGAGGCATATTGCCGTATTGTTCTGTCGGAAGAGAACCAGCCCATACGCGCGGTATTGTAGATGGTTTTGGAGTACCAGGAAGCCGGGTCGCTCCAGATGGCGTCAACATCACGCTGGGCCTTGGAGTAAGAATCGAAATCCGCAGCAACCATGAACCAGTCATTGTTGTAAATGCCATCCATCAGACCTGCGAACCGTGAACGGTCATCCGGAGAGAACACACCGGAGGCGATTGCCGAGAGGGCTTGTGACAATTCACGCGAACTTTCAATGATGGCGCGTGGATTGTGACCATCCGCGCGGGCCTGAGCGACTTCTTCAGCTGTCTTTCCGAAGATAACAATGTTTTCGTCGCCTACATGTTCCAGCATTTCGACGTTTGCACCGTCAAGCGTGCCGATGGTGAGCGCGCCGTTGAGTGCAAACTTCATGTTGCCGGTACCGGATGCTTCCATGCCAGCGGTCGAAATCTGCTCCGACAGATCTGCGGCGGGGACCATGATTTCTGCCAGTGAAACGTTGTAATTCGGAATGAAAACAACTTTCAACAAACCGCGCACGGAAGGATCATTGTTAATGACACGAGCAATGTCGTTTGCGAGTTTGATGATCAGCTTGGCATTGTGGTAGCTCGGTGCTGCCTTGCCCGCGAAGAACTTGACGCGTGGCGCCCAGTCCAACTCCGGATGGGAGCGGATCTGGTCATACAGTGCCACCGCCTCAATGAGGTTGAGAAGCTGGCGTTTGTATTCATGGATACGCTTGATCTGGATGTCGAACATCGCCGAAGGGTCGACACGAATGCCCATGCGCTGCGCAACGAGATTGGCGAGACGCACCTTGTTCAGGCGCTTGACCTCTGCAAACTTGTCGCGGAATGCACTGTCCTGAGCGAACCCATCCAGTGCCTTTAGTTTCTCGGCATCATCAAGGAAATCGTCGCCAATAGCTTCACGCACCAACCCAGTCAGGCCCGGGTTACACTGCATCAACCAGCGCCGCGGGGTAATGCCGTTGGTCTTGTTGTTGATACGATCTGGGTAGAGCCGATGCAGGTCGGCAAATACCGTTTCCTTCATCAACTCCGTGTGCAATGCCGAAACACCGTTGACGGAATGTGAGCCGATGAAGGCAAGATTGCCCATGCGCACGCGCCGTTCGCCATTCTCATCGATCAGAGAGATCGAGCGGATTTGCTGATCTTCGACCTTCTTTTCCTTGCGCGCGGTGAACAGGATCTTGGCGTTGATCGCATAAATGATCTGCATATGGCGCGGCAAGAGACGCTCGAGCAACGGCACAGGCCAGCTTTCCAGAGCTTCCGGCAGCAGGGTGTGGTTGGTGTATGAGAATGTATTGCGGGTCAGTTCCCAGGCATCATCGAAGTCCAGGCCGTGAATGTCGGTCAGCAGACGCATCATTTCGGCAATCGAAATTGCCGGGTGGGTGTCGTTGAGCTGGATGGAGACCTTGTCCGGCAGGCTGGTAAAATCCGGGTACTGCTGGAGATGGCGGCGCAGAATGTCCTGCAGGGATGCAGACGAGAAGAAAAATTCCTGCCGCAGACGCAGTTCCTGACCGGCCGGATTGGCATCTGCCGGATAGAGAACGCGTGTCAGGCTTTCAGCCTTGTTGCTTTCACGCAGGGCGCCAATGTGATCACCAGCGTTGAACGCATCGAGAAGAATAGGGTCGATCGGCTGGGCCGACCATAGGCGCAGTGTATTGACGCGCTTGCCGCGCCAGCCAACGACCGGGGTATCGTAGGCCATGGCGATAACACGCTCGGCCGGTTTCCAGACAAAACGTTGGGCGTCATCATAACCGCCAATGGTTTCGACAGCGCCGCCGAAGCCGATTTCATAGGAACTTTCGCGCCGTTCAAACTCCCAGGGATTGCCGTGGGCGAGCCATGTTTCCGGCAGTTCGACCTGCCAGCCATCCGCCATCTGCTGGCGAAACAGGCCGTGAACGTAACGGATGCCGTAACCATAGGCCGGGATTTCAACTGTTGCCATGGATTCCATGAAGCAGGCAGCAAGGCGTCCAAGACCGCCATTGCCAAGCGCTGCGTCCGGCTCGAGCCCCGCTATGACGTCCATGTCGACACCAAGAGATGTCAGGGCATCACGAATTTCCTGCATCAGGCCAAGGTTCGAAATTGCATCGCGCATCAAGCGGCCAATCAAGAACTCAAGCGACAGGTAATAAACGCGCTTGTTGCCAGTTTTGTAAACCTTGCGGGTGGACTCCATCCACCTGTCGATTACACGGTCACGGACAACGAGAATGGTTGCGGTCAGCCAGTCATGCGGCTTGGCAACCTTGACGTCTTTGCCGATTCTGTATGTCAGGCGTTCAATGATTTCCGAAGCAAGAATTTCCGGATCGGAACTGCGCGGAGTGGGGAGAGGAAGATCGGCCGGCGAGAGGTTATTGATCATTATTTGGTCAGCACCTTGAGAGGGAGGGAGGGTCTGATTCTGTCGATCTGGCTTACACTTAGTCGAAGCAATTTATGCACCGATACGGAACCGTTGCAATAATCGTTTTAGCGAAGAATGCAGTTCGGGATGATTATTTTATTATGTCAAAAGTATAACTGCTTGTCGGCATGAGCCCGCAATTTGCGTTTTGATAAATGATCAAAACGAAAACGGCAGCGGAGATGCCGCTGCCGTAAGGTGGTTCGTGCTTTTTGTTGTATCAGTTGGTGAGACGGCTGGTCTCGTCGTTCATCTTGCGAGCGATTTCGCCGAATGCCTCAACAATTTCTTCCATGTTTTCAGGTGCGTAGTAATTTTCGGCACTCGATGCACATGTTTGTAGCAAAGACTTACCCTTGGTCGGGGCCATGAAGGCAACCGAGAAGATCTTGATGCCGTCGTTTTTGATCGTCTGGCACATGGTGCGCACGTTGGTGTCGATGGTTGTGCTCGACATTTCGCCATCAGTCATAAACACAATGTAACGTTCAAACGACGTGCTGCCATTGCCCTTGTGAGCTGCTGCTTCAGTCGCAGTCGATTTTCTCAACGCTGTATAGGCATTGTTTAGTGCGGTGTATGCGTTTGTGCCGCCTGTCGGATAGGCGGGGATGGCTTTGACGTAATCATTTGCTTTCGTTGTGCCCCAGTTCATGGCCTGCGCTGAATAGGTCGTGTCGCTGTAGCCGATGGCGCCGGTGCGAACGAGCTTCGATTCAGGCGAGCCATTCTTGACATAACTGTAGTCAGCCTTGTTGAGCGTGTCGACGAGATAGCTGACGGCGGTTTTCAGCGACGCGATCTTGTTGATGTAGCAAGGGCTGGACGTTACCTTGGATTCGCTCTGTCCCCAGTTGCTTTCGGTATAGTTGGCGCAGGACGACTTTGATTTGTCGATGGTATCCGTCTTGAACGACATTGAACCCGAACGGTCGAGAACCAGATACATCGACAAAGGCGAACCCTTGTTAATGCTGCTGACTGCGGTGCTGGTAACGCCGATGGTGACGGTCTTGGATGAAATCAGTGAGATCAGCGGGTTGAGCTGCATGCCGTAGCTCATGTTTGCAGTGATCTGGAAGTTTTTGCCGGAAACACTTTCGTCCACCTTTGCGGTGACGCTGGAGCTCTTCATCAGCTCCTCTTTTTGCTTCTTTTTCTGTTCGTCAGTGGCGTCAGGTGCGAGAAGTTTTGATACTTCGTCGGTAATAAATTCCTGTGCCTTCTTGGAGGCCTGCTCTGGTGAGAGGTTTTCGTTTTCGTGCATGAAAGCGGTGGCGGCTGCGAGGGTTGCGGCGTCTACAGCGCTCTGCAAACCCGCCTTCGTCTGCATGGCATTGGTCATTTCAAGGGCGACACCCGCGGTGGCAATCGTCACCGGAATGAGAATGGCAGTCAGGATGCCGAAGTTACCATCTTTGTTGGCAACCAGCTTATTGAGCACTGGCATTGTTTTCGAGAACACAGTCATGGTTCAGCCCCTTAATTAGTGAGGCATAAATAATTCAAGCTGTCTTCGTGAAGGCTTAAGTTGTTAGGTTAAATTTTAGCGATACTCATTTTGGTGCAAAAATAAGCTGTTATTGGCATGAAATAATGCAGGCGTGACTTGTAAAAACACACTTAAACGGCCGCGATCGGAATAACGTCAACAGCCTGTACAGTTTGTTGATTGCCGTAGCTTTTTAGAACACCAATAACTGGCGATACATCAGAGTAATCGCGTCCGTAACCAACCACGATGTGGTCATGGCCGGCATAAATATTGTTGGTAGGATCAAGTTCGATGTAGCCGGTGACCGTGCCACACCAGATCCGCACCCAGGCATGCATGGCGTCTGCGCCTTCCAGCCGCTCCTTGCCGGGGGGAGGAATGGTTCTGAGGAATCCGCTGACATATCCTGCGGGAATGCCAAGGCTGCGTAGCGCCATGATCAGCACATGCGAAAAATCCTGACACACACCACGCTTCAGCTTGAAGGCCTCGCTCGGTGTGGTGTCGACTGTCGTTGCCTTGGGGTCATAGGTAAAGTCTGTGTGGATGCGCTTGCACAGCACCTTGGCAATTTCCTGCACCGTCATGCCAGGTTTGACAGTCTCGAGCGCATAGGCATGGATGGCCTCATCCTGCGGAATGCGCGGACTGGTGCCAATCAGATGATGCGGGGATGATGCATCCAGTGACCAGTGGTTGAAAATGTCATCCGGCAGACGTGCCAGCAGCGGTGACAGATCGGCTTGCTGCGGCTGTGTTTCCACCTGCACGCGGGCCTGCATGCGAATGTCGAATTTTTCATGGGCGGCGCGCAGATAGACAGATGTTGCCGTCTGCTGGAAAAAATCCGAGAAAGACGTTCTTTCATCCGGTGTCGGGCTTACGGCCAGTGAGCCGGCGATTAGCCGCTGGCGGTTTGGCAGCGACAGAGGCATGACACGGATGATGTGACGGGCGCCGCTTGCCGGAGCGTCGTAGACATAGCCCATGTGCATGGAAAGATCATAAAGCATGACACATCAACCAAGGTAGGTTTGGGCAAGAAGATCGGACAGGCGTTCGAGGTCCTTTTCCAACTGACGGTAAAGCGCCACGTCGAGTTTCTCCGCCGTCATGACGGCAAGGCCTGAATGAATGCGCATGGCTTCGCGGTAGAAGGGCGACATCTGGCTGTTGACCAGAGCGTTGGGCAACTGTTCGACTTCGGTGCGGATTTCGTTCAGTTGGAACAGGATCGAACGCGGATTGAGCGGATCAAGCGCCAGAAGGTCAGTCACCGTCAGGCCGGCGGTATTGACGTTATAACGGCGGCGGTGGGTCATGACGCTGTCGCCGATTTCCAGCAGCATGTCGAAACTACCATCCGGTGCATCCGGACCTGTCATGTGGCCTAGCAGGCGGGTCATGTGCAGACCACGTTCAAGATAACGACCGATGGTCAAAAAACGCCAGCCGGTGAAACGATACATGTTTTCATGCACCAGACCGGCAAAGCCTGCGAGTTTGCGCAGCAAAATGGTCATGGCATGGGTGGCGTCATCGCCATGGCCAATATTGTCGTGGAAGCGACGCGCTGTCTTGGCGAGATCGTTCAGCGCCAGCCAGCCATCCGGTGAAAAACGGTCACGGATGTTGCTGGCCGAATATATGGCGCTGTTGATGTTGGCAATCAGGCTGGCGGGTACCGCCTCGCTCATTTCGATATCCGTGGTGGCGAGATATTTCGTGACATGGGCCAGCAGCGGTTGGCGCGGATCGGCAGATTCTGCGTAACGCGCATTCCAAGCGCGCAGGATACGCAACGCCCCTTCAGCCCGTTCAATGTAACGACCAAGCCAGAACAAATTGTCTGCCGCACGGCTTGGCAGGCTGCCCGGCATGTTGCGGCTGAATGTTTCCTCGGCGGGCAGCAGTGTCGTGCGCTCAACCGGCTTGTCGCTGACGATCCACACGTCCGCTGCCGTGCCACCATTTTGCATTGCAATGGCTGTCACGTCAGGGCTGCTGCCGATACGGGCAAAGCCACCCGGCATGATCTGCCAGCCATTTTGTGTGCGGGCGGCAAAAACACGCAGGCTCATCGGCCGCGGTACCAGCTTGCCGTCAACAAAGGCAGGGGTGGTGGACAGCGTCACGACTTCCTGACCGACCAGCTTGTTGCCGTCGGTGGCAAGCCATTCGCCGATGGAATCCTTTGCCGTGTCGCGCAAGGTGGCGCCCAGCACCGACTGGCCGTTATCATCAAAGAACGGCATGCGGGAATAGGCAGGGCCGATCACCATTTTTTCGATGTTACGGGCGACGTGTTCACGCTCCTGTTTCTGGCCACACCACCATGTGGCGATGGACGGCAATAGCAGGTCTTCACCGAGCATATGGCGACTGATGGTCGGCAGGAATGATAGCAGGGCGCGTGTTTCGAGAATGCCCGAACCCAGTGCGTTGACGATGGTCACAGAGCCATCACGCAGTGCCTGCACCAGACCGGGTGTACCGATGCGCGAATTCTGGTCGAGTTCCAGCGGGTCTGAATAAGAGGCATCCAGGCGCCGCCACAACACGCCAATCGGCTTCAGGCCGGCAACTGTGCGTACCATCACACGGCCGTTGACCACCGTCAGGTCTTCACCTTCCAACAGCATGAAACCGAGGTAACGAGCGATATAGGCGTGTTCGAAATAGGTCTCGTTGGCAGGGCCGGGGGTCAAAACCGCAATTCGTTCTTCCGGGTGTTTGCGGTGTGCCTGTAGCGTGTCGCGGAAAGCACCGAAGAACGAGGCCAGCCGATGCACATGGGTTTCTGCATAGATATCGGAGAAGGCGCGGGTTGTTGCCACGCGGTTTTCCAATGCAAAACCGGCTCCTGATGGAGCCTGTGTGCGATCAGCCAGCACCCACCAGTTGCCATCCGGACCACGGCCGATTTCGAAGGAACAGAAGTGCAGATAATGGCCACCTTCCGGTTTTGTGCCGACGAGGGGGCGCAAGAATTCCGGATTGGATGCAATCAGGGCAGGTGGAATATAACCTTCCTGCACCAGACGGTTCTCTCCGTAGATGTCAGCGACGACTGCTTCCAGCAGGTTGGCGCGCTGAATGAGACCGCGTGAAACGCTTTCCCATTCCTTGCCATCGATGAGGACCGGAATATGTGAAATCGGCCAACTGCGTTCGATATTGGCGCCAGATCCGTAGTCACGGTAAAAGACGCCAGCATCGCGCAGATAACGGTCGGTTCTGGCAAAACGGTCGTGCAGTTCCCTTTCGGGCATGCGCGACAGCGCCGATACCATGTGCTGCCAGACGGGGCGAATATTGCCGTTGGTATCCAGCATTTCATCGGCAATGCCCGGCAAAGCGCTATAGGCAAACAATGAATGTTTGTCTGTTTGCTTTTTGCGCTGCGATGCCGGCGTTCTTGCCAATTCAAACTCCCAGAGGGCGACGTAAATCGAGTGTCAGTGGAAATTCCGGTGAAACCGTTTCCGGCCTCAAGGGATAATTTCCTGCGGTATGGCCCCAAGGTTCGAAACGCGCAAGTCTGCGTGCCTCCGCCTCGTTACCATTGACCGGGAACGTGTCATAGTTTCGGCCACCGGGATGGGCAACATGATAGATGCAGCCACCAATCGATCTACCTGACCATGTATCATAAATGTCAAAGGTCAATGGCGCGTTGACGGGCAATACCGGGTGAAGACCGGACGATGGCTGCCAGGCCTTGAAGCGGACACCGGCAACGGCAACACCTGATTCCTCTGTCTGCTTCAACGGCACAGCCCGACCGTTGCAGGCAACGGTGTAACGCTCCGGATTTGCTGTTTCCAGACGGACTTGCAGACGTTCAACGGAGGAATCGACATAACGCACAGTGCCGCCAATTGCCCCCTGCTCACCCATCACGTGCCAAGGTTCCAGCGCCTGACGCAGTTCCAATTTCGCACCTTCATATTCCACTTCACCGAAGAACGGGAAACGGAATTCAAGCTGTGCCTTGAACCATTCAGGCTGGATATCAAAACCGTTGGCCTTCAGATCGGCCAGCACATCCATGAAGTCTTGCCAGATGAAGTGTGGCAGCATGAAACGATCCGCCAGAGCAGTACCCCAACGGACGAACTTGCCACTTGCTGGATTTTTCCAGAAGCGGGCAATCAGTGCACGCACCAGAAGCTGTTGTGCCAGCGACATGCGGGCATTTGGCGGCATTTCAAAACCACGAAACTCGACAAGTCCCAGACGGCCCGTCGGACCATCCGGCGAAAACAGCTTATCGATGCAGATCTCGGCACGGTGCGTATTGCCGGTTACGTCGGTCAGCAAGTTGCGGAACAGCCGGTCGACCAGCCAAGGCAGGGGAGGTACGCCTTCGCCGGGGGCTGGCACCTGCGCCATAGCAATTTCCAGCTCGTAAAGGCTGTCGTGCCGCGCTTCATCTATACGCGGGGCCTGACTTGTTGGGCCAATGAATAGGCCCGAAAACAGGTAGGATAACGACGGATGGCGCTGCCAGTGGAGGATCAAACTTTTCAGCAGGTCCGGGCGGCGCAGGAAGGGGCTGTCATTGGGGTTTGCACCACCAACGACCACATGGTTTCCACCGCCGGTGCCAGTGTGACGACCGTCGATCATGAACTTGTCGGCACCAAGTCTAGACTGCCGGGCGTCCTCATAAATCGACGAAGTGATGTCGACACATTCTTTCCAGCTTGATGCCGGGTGAATGTTAACCTCGATGACCCCGGGATCGGGTGCCACGCGGATAACATTTATCCGCTCGTCATGGGGGGGCGCATATCCTTCGATATGGACGGGCAGGCCAAGCGCGCTGGCCGCACTTTCTGCCGCGGCAATCAGTTCCAGATAGTCTTCAATACGCTCGACCGGCGGCATGAATACACAAAGACGACCGTCGCGCGGCTCCACAGACATTGCGGTGCGCACTGCGCCGCCCAGTTCACCGATCGACTGTTCGATGCGGTCCTGCGATATCGTTTCATCCGCATGAAAGGATGCTTCCGGCATGACGCGGCCGGTTGGTTCCGTAACCTCCGGCAATGGCCCTCTTGGAACGGATGGGTCTGCCTCGTGAATGTAGGGGTAGGCGGCAGGGGGGGCGTAAGGCAGCGTGCCAAGCGGCAGGCGATACCCGACCGGGCTGTCGCCGGGAACGAGGAAAACCCGGCCGCGCCTTGTTTTCCATTTTTCACTGATCCATCGTTGCGTCGATGCCTTGGCATTCCAAGCCTGCACCGGCAGGATGTAGCCGGTTGGCGTGGTCAATCCGCGCTCGAAAACCCGTGCAATGCGGCTTCGCTCTTCCGGGTCCTTCAGTTTTGAATTCGACGGATCGACGTTTTCGGGCAGATTGCCTTCCTTGACGATCCACTCAGCCGGATCTTCATAGGCGGGCAAAACCATGTCATTGGCAATGCCGAGATTTGTCGCAATCGTGGTCAGGAGATTTTCGGCGTCGGCCGCCGTCACGCCGGTTTCTGCGCCTTCCTGTGCCACCAGTGCCGGGTTCTGCCAGATCGGTTTTCCGTCCTTTCGCCAATAGAGCGAAAATGTCCAGCGTGGCAGGCTTTCACCGGGATACCATTTACCCTGGCCGTAATGCAGGAAACCGCCTGGGGCGAAACGTTCGCGGAGTTTGCGAATAAGGATATCAGCCTTTTCCCGTTTGGTCGGGCCAACGGCGCCGGTGTTCCATTCTTCCGCTTCAAAGTCATCGATCGAAACGAAGGTCGGTTCTCCTCCCATCGTCAGGCGAACGTCCTGTTCCTTCAGAAGTCTATCGACCTCCTCGCCAACCGCATTCAGCTTGTCCCAGCTTTCGTCGGAGAAAGGCTTGGTAATGCGGGGATGCTCTGCCACACGACGTACTTGCATATCAAAGGCAAATTCGGTGTTGGCCTGTCCGTAATAACCGCCGGAAATTGGTGCGGCGTTTCGGTAATGCGGTGTGGCTGCCAGCGGAATATGGCTTTCACCCGTCAAAAGGCCAGATGTCGGGTCCAGTCCAACCCAGCCAGCACCAGGCAGATAGACTTCTGCCCATGCGTGCAGGTCAGTGAAATCAACTTCGGTGCCGGAGGGGCCGTCGAGCGCCTTCAAATCAGGTGCCAACTGAATGAGGTAGCCAGATACGAATCGAGCAGCAAAACCCAAGTGCCGTAATATCTGCACCAGAAGCCAACTGCTGTCGCGGCATGAGCCCATTTTGGTCTGCAGAGTTTCTTCCGGCGTTTGAACGCCCGGCTCCATGCGAATGACGTAACCGGTTTCCTGCTGCAAGCGTGCATTGAGGCCGACAACCATATCCACCGTTGGCTGGCCGGGAGACCGGTCGATAGTCTGCATGTACTCGGAAAGGTAGGGACCGGTGGGTTCCGGTTTCATGTAGATCGACAGGTCTTCGCGCAGTGTCTCGGGATAATCGAAAGGCCATTTTTGGGCCTCTTCCTCAACAAAGAAGTCGAACGGGTTATAGACGGTCATATCTGCCACCAGATCGACCTCTATCTTGAACTCCGTAACCGGTTCGGGAAACACAAAACGGGCGAGGTAATTGCCGTAGGGGTCCTGCTGCAAATTCACGAAGTGATTTGCAGGTGTGACCTTGAGTGCATGGCTGATAACCCGGGTGCGGGAATGAACTGCCGGTTTTAACCTGATGATCTGAGGCCCGAGCCGGACCGGTTTGTCGTAGATGTAATGGGTTAGATGATAAATACTTGCCTTAATAGACATATTATCCTTTTTCCGGCCAAGCCGGTTATTGCGGACTTAGCCGCCCCCTCTGTTATTATCAGGATTTTGTGCAATGCACGCAAATAAAGCAAGGCGGATTATACAGGCTTTGTCATGGTTTTTCCGGGGCAGCGAAGAGTAAGCAGTTCCTTATCTTTTGGGCTTACGGTAAATAGGTCTGGCGGCTTGCGTTGCTGAGTCTCGATGATTTGGCCGTCTGCTGTGCCTTATTGTTTGGACGATACGCATGGAAAATACCCGCCAGGTTGACTTGAAACCTGATCCAGCAGCTCCATTGAATTTTGAACTTGGTTTTATGGACCAGTTGAGAATGATGGGTAATGCGTTCTGGATTTCGCCGGTCCGAAACAGGCTTCTCGCTCTTATATTCGCGCTTCTGTTCATCATCTTGGTGACTGCTTACGGGCAGGTTCGATTAAATGAGTGGTACGCGCCGTTTTATAACTCGCTTGAGCGGCGAGATATGGACGGGTTCATCCACCAGTTAGAGATTTTCACCATTATAGCCGGCACTTTATTGTTGCTGAACGTGTTTCAAACCTGGCTTAATCAGATGACCGCTCTTTATATGCGCGAAGGTCTGAGCAAGGACATGGTTCACCAGTGGCTCAAGCCGGGGCGGGCTGCCAAGCTGGCTGGTTTTGGCAGTATTGCTGTTAATCCCGATCAGCGCCTGCATGAGGATTCACGAAACCTGGCGGAAAGCAGTACGTCACTTGCCATTGGTCTGGTCAATTCCACCATATTGTTGGTTAGCTTCATCGGTGTTTTGTGGGGTCTATCAAGCGGTTTCTATCTGACCATCGGCGGATCGCAGGTGGCAATACCGGGTTACATGGTCTGGGCAGCGATGTTTTACGCCGGTTCTGCCTCGCTACTCAGCAATCTTGTCGGTCATCGTCTGGTCGGGCTGAATGCCGAACGTTACTCGAAAGAGGCGGAGCTACGGTTTTCGCTGATGCGCGCCAATGAAAACATGACCGCAATTACACTGGCGCGGGGGGAGCGAAACGAACGGGCTAGGCTTGGCGTTGACATCAATTCCGTACTTTCCGTGATCCGTGGTCTAGCGATGGCACTAACGCATCTGACCTGGGTGTCCTCGGGGTACGGTTGGCTGGCGATTGTCGCGCCAATCTTGATTGCCGCTCCAGTGTATTTCTCCGGCAATCTGACCTTTGGCGGATTGATGATGGCGGTTGGTGCCTTCAACCAGGTCAACAATGCCCTGCGCTGGTACATAGATAATTTTGGTGCCATTGCCAGCTGGAAGGCGACACTGCTGCGTGTCTCGGCATTCCGTAATGCGCTTTTGCAAATGGACGCCGTGGAAAAGCAAGGCGCGACGATCGACTTCGAAGTCGATCCCGCCGCCAAGTCGATTATCCTGTCTAATGTGATGATTTGCGGCGAAGCCGGTGCAAAGCAGGTGGTACGTGGTTTCCGCCTGAAGGAAGAGTTTGTCGAGTTGCAAGCTGGCGAGCATTTGCTGGTCAATGGCGATCAGGGCGTGAACAGGCGTCTGTTGTTTGCTGCCATGGGCGGGCTCTGGCTGTGGGGGCAGGGACGTATTTCCGTGCCGCCGCTTGAAGACGCGCTGCTAATGCCGCAACGCGGTTACATTCCGGTCGCACCACTGCGGGAGATTCTGTCCTACCCGCATTCTCCGGCAGTCTTCAACGACGAGGAGTGCTCCGAGGTCCTGACACTCTGTGGGCTGGAGGAGTTGGTGCCGCGTCTTGATGAAAATGCCCGTTGGGACAAGAAGCTCGATACGGATGCCCAGATGTGCCTGCGGGTGGCGAATGCCATTCTCTTGCAGCCGCGCTGGCTCATTCTTGATGATATTCTGGAAGGGCTCGAGCCGAACACGCAAAACCTGCTTGCCGACGCGTTGTTAACGCTGAAAGACAGTGCGGTGATCTATTTTGGGCGCTCTGAAACATTCCTCAACAAGTTTGCTCCGACCGTCGTGCATCTTGAGGCACTGCCGACCAACGGAAATGGCCAATGAGGAAAGCGGATATTACAGCCGCAGCTGCCATTTGTCTGTTGTCAGAAGATAAGGATTGTCCTGTCGTGCAGGGATTGGCTCTCTCAAAAGCGCGCCAATCGTGACCGCAGTCAAAAACAAAGCAGAAATGATGCATGCTGCAAGAAACCTGTCGTCACGCTTCTGCATGACGTTATTGCCAGTCCAGTCGTACGCCATTTAGCACCTCGTATATGAGCTGATACTGGCCGATCATGGTTAATGATCCGTCTATGTCGCATTATGAAACCTATGGAAATTCACCAAATGTGTCTGACGCATCACCCGTGCATAACAGGGTTGCAGCACTGTGGGGCAGCTTGCTCTTGGCGGCCGTCCCTTGCTTTTGTTAAGCAAGGGGTGGGAGGCTCTTGAATGAAGGTATGCATAAGATGGACGGTAATCCTCCTGACACAATGGAAATGACACTGCGCACACTCGCCATGCCGGCGGATGCCAATCCGGCCGGTGATATTTTCGGTGGCTGGGTCATGTCGCAAATGGACCTTGCGGCCTTTGTTCGTGCCAATGATGTGGCAGGCGGGCGCACCGTAACAGTTGCCGTGCACGAGATTGTTTTCAAGAAGCCGGTAAAGGTTGGCGATACGCTGTGTGTCTATACTGACATCGTGAAAGTTGGCCGTACATCGATCACACTCAAGATTGAGGCCTGGACACGCAGGCACTACCAGGATTCGCGTGAGAAGGTCACCGAAGCGGTTTTTGTGATGGTATCTGTCGATGACAATGGTAATCCGCGTCCGGTGCCATCGCGTCCGACTGAAGCATTAGCCTGATCGAATTGTGACAGCAAACCGAACCGGTGCCCGCTGCATTTTGTGGCGGGTGCATGGGCTTCGAAATGACGCTGTGTGGGAGGCCGGAAAGTGATGTCTCGACAGGTTCATCGAACCTAACTGCACAATGTAAAAAGGCCTCGCAGTGTTCTGCAAGGCCTTGATACTTAAGGAATTTGGATGGTGGGCGTGACAGGGATTGAACCTGTGACCCCTACGATGTCAACGTAGTGCTCTCCCGCTGAGCTACACGCCCATCCGATGTGGCGCATAGATCACAAAACCGATTGACGCGTCAACTGCTTTTTTGCGGTTTTGTGAAAGGTTTTTTGAAAGCCTTATGCCACAAGGAGTTTGTTGACTTCATCCACAAGGTCACGCAGGTGGAAAGGCTTGGAAAGCACCTTTGCATCCTTCGGAGCCTTCGAATCGGCGTTGAGCGCGACCGCTGCAAAACCGGTGATGAACATAACCTTGAGGTCTGGATCCAGCTCGGTGGCGCGGCGCGCCAGTTCGATGCCATCCATTTCCGGCATGACAATGTCGGTCAGCAGCAGAGAGAAGGGCTCTTCACGAAGCCGATCATATGCGCTTGCGCCGTTGTCAAAAGAAGATACCTGGTAGCCGGCTTTCTCAAGCGCTTTTACCAGAAAGCGGCGCATATCGTTGTCGTCTTCTGCGAGAAGAATTTTCTGACTCATGTAGGTGACCGTAACTGCCTGTGAAATTGAGAATACCGTATCCCAATTGTAGCCTGCTCTGGGTAAATATCCCGTGAATGGCGTTTGAGGAATCCGGTTATGGTTGCGCCAGTATGGACTTGTGGCCATGCAACTGGCAACATATGTTTATTGGCATATTTGTGACATGGTAAATATCATCGAATGGACTGGATAACGGGTGAATATGAGCTGTTCGAAGTCCGCGAGCCGGATACGCACAGAATCCCGTTCGTCTATAATTCACCTCATAGTGGACGTTGCTACCCTGTTTCATTTCTCGAATCGTCTCGCCTTGATTCGTCAGAAATCAGGCGATCTGAAGACCATTTCGTTGATGAGCTTTTTTCTGCAGCGCCTGAACTGGGTGCGCCTTTCCTGATTGCCAATTTTCCGCGCGCCTATCTGGATGTGAACCGCGAGCCATATGAACTGGATCCGCGCATGTTCGAGGGGGCGTTGCCGCCTTATGCGAATATCGGCTCCATGCGGGTCTCCGGTGGGCTGGGAACCGTGCCGCGCATTGTTGCGGAAAACATGGAGATCTATAACCACCGCATACCCGTTGAAGAGGGTTTGCTGCGGGTGGAGGGTATTTACAAGCCCTATCACACCTGCCTGCGCCGGCTGATTTCGCGCACGCATTCACAATTCGGCATGGCGGTGCTGATTGATTGCCATTCGATGCCCGGTAATATCCGGGTTGCCGGGTCCAATGTCCGACCTGATGTGATTATCGGTGATCGCTATGGCACCAGCGCTTCTCCCGAAATATCACGTGCTGCATTGCATTTCCTGGAAGAACTCGGATTTGTTGCCGTATGCAACAAGCCATATGCTGGCGGTTTTATTACCGAACATTACGGGCGGCCCGTGCGTTCTCTGCATGCCTTGCAGATTGAAATAAACCGCGCGCTATACGTGGATGAAAAGACGCTTCTCAAAAGAAGTGATTTTGCAGCACTTTCTGCGGTGCTTGCAGTGTTCATGCGCCAAATGGGTGATTTCGTCACTGAGTTCTGTGGCGACTCGGCTCTGGCTGCCGAATAATTCTCTTTAATCTCTTCTGTTTGATGGCTTATTGCTCTTTTACGGGCAAAAAAAACCGCGCTCGTGGCGCGGCTGAGTCTAGGGAGGAAACACCCAAGGAGGGTATTTACAGTCAAAGACTGTATGGAAAAGATACGCCAGAATGCACAATTGTCAATCATTTTTATTTTTGCTTAATAAATGTGCTATTTGCTTAGCCGTAGGCAGAAGATGCGCTTTTACGATGTAAAATGATGCAATTTTTACCTGTGATGTGCTGGTTTTGCATTGCCGGGCTCTATTGATGGAGGGGCCGCTAAGCGCTCACCAAGATGATTTTTCCGAAAAAACTACAAAATCTGTTCCTCTTTTCCGGCAGTGCTCTTACAAGGCTGAAGCTATTGTTTTGCCAAGTGGAGATGTCATGCTGCCGGATCGGGATTTTTTCTTTTCTCTCGCGGATGCTGCCAAAGCAGAGACGTTGCCGCGCTTTCGTACCGGCATCGATGTCACCAACAAGCAGGACGGTGGTTACGATCCGGTCACCGAGGGTGATCAGGCGGCCGAACAGGCGATCCGAGCGCTTATCGGCAAGGCCTATCCGGACCACGGTATTCTCGGCGAAGAACATGGCAGCGTCGGTCTGGACCGGGAAAATGTCTGGGTGATTGATCCGATTGACGGTACGCGCGCCTTCATTTCCGGCGTTCCGGTCTGGGGTACCTTGATTGGTCTGCAGAGCAACGGTCGCTCTGTCATGGGTGTCATGGATCAGCCTTTTACCGGCGAACGTTATTTCGCCGATGGCAAGGCCTCCTGGTACAGCGGCCCTGATGGTACCCGTCAGATCAAGACCCGTGATTGCAAAGACATTTCCGCCGCGACATTGTTCACGACATCCCCGCATATTTTCGATGCCGAGGAAGCGCCGCGTTACAACAGGGTGCAGGATAAGGTGCGTCTGTTCCGCTACGGCGTTGATTGTTATGCCTATGCGTTGCTCGCAGCCGGCCATATCGATCTGGTGATTGAAAGCTCGCTCAAGCCCTATGATGTCGGCGCGCTTATTCCAATCATCGAGCAGGCTGGTGGCGTGATAACGACCTGGGATGGCGGCAGGCCAGAGGCGGCGGGTCGGATCATCGCGGCAGGCAGCAAAGCTGTTCATGCGCAGGCATTGGAGATCCTGTCCGGCCTTTGAGCGGCCGATACGCCCCGGGGTTACTCTTCCGGTGAGAAGAATGCCTCTATGGCCGCAAGCGCCTGACTTCTGAAGATATCGCGCTCGTGCAGCAATTCGTGCCGGGCGCCGGTCACAGGGATGAGTTGCGCTGCACGGAAATTGCGTGACAGTTCTTCCTGTGCACCATAGGGCGTGATCGGGTCCAGAACCGGCGCCAGCAGCAAGGTTGGCACGTGAATATGAGTCAGGTGTTCCTGCTTTGTAACGCGACTTGCCGCTTTCATGGTCTCATAAACCCAGCGAGCGGTTGGCGAACCAACGAACAATTCCGGCATTTTCTGCATCAGGGTCAGATTGCGGGCAAAACGCAGTTCATCTGATGTCAGCGGATTGCCAATGAAGTTGCGCTCCCGTTGGTCCTTGCCCAGCCTCATCCGTCCAAGGCCGATCAGGCTCAAGGTCGCTGCGATTGTAAAAACGGCAGGGCTTGGCATGGATTGCCCGGATAGCTGGATGAACGGCGAACACAAGGCCATACGCTCGATGCGGTTCGACAGGTTGGGTGCCATGGACAAGGCAATCAGCGCACCGGTGGAATGTGCAACCATATAAAATGGCAGGCGCGTATCGGGCAGCACGATCTGTTCCATGAACAGCGAGACGTCCTGCTCATAATCCCGGAACCGATGGACGTGCCCAGCGTCGGGATTTTTGATCAGTCGATCCGATCCGCCCTGACCGCGCATGTCAAACGTCGCGACCCAGAAACCCATCGTCGTCAGGTTGATGATGGTCTCGTAATATTTTTCGATGCACTCGTTTCTGCCGTGCAGCAGAACGATGGTCCCCTTGGCAACCGATTGTTCGCAGCGAAAAACCGCGTAGCGCAGTTTTTTGTTACGGTGTCCGGTGAAATATCCGGCCGTGTAATTCTCGGGCAGCGGATTGCCGGGTGTGGCGTGTAAAATAACGTCGTCCATTACCTTTTCCGGCCGATTCCCTGGTGGATAATAATGGGATAGGTCGAGTGGGTTATCTCGTCAAAGAAAAAATGCCGGAACCGTCGGTTGTGCGCAGTCACGGTCCCGGCCAACAGGACTGAAGAAGAAGGGACGTTGTACTCTTCAGTCAGCGGAGTTGCCCCCGATGGCTGTTTTCTAAAGGCTGAAATATGAACCGATTTGGAACTGGCTGTTCATTTTAAGTTCAGTTTCAAAGCGGGTTGCAGAGCACCTTTCTGGAGCGCCAAAAATCGCGACAACGTGATGTTTTCGCCGCTTGCCTAAACTCTGGCAAAGGAGGATTTTGGTACCAGCCGGGAGGATCCAGATGTTGCGTGGTTCCGGGAATGCCTATGGATTTTTTGCTATCCTGCTGCATTGGTTGATCGCACTGTTGATCCTTGCATTGCTGGCCCTTGGCTACTTCATGACCAGGCCTGATATTGATCCGGCGTTGCAGTTTTCGCTTTTCCAGTGGCACAAATCTTTCGGCATGCTGGTGTTGGCACTTGCCTTTATTCGGGCGGTGCAATGGTGCATGTCGGTGAAAGTTGCGCCGGTTGCTAGCCTGTCTTCGCTTGAGCGGCTGCTGTCATCCACCACACATAAATTGCTTCTGGTGCTTGGCGTGCTTGTGCCGCTTGCGGGATGGGTCATTGCGTCCGTGTCGCCGCTTGGAATTCCAACATTTATGTTTAATCTCTTTGTGGTGCCGCATCTGCCGCTTGCGCAGTCGGAAGGTGCAGAAACCCTGTGGTCAGAGGTTCATGCAACGCTGGCCTACACGCTGTTGTGTCTTGTCGTGCTTCATGCGCTGGCCGCACTTTATCACCACCTCTGGCGTCGTGATGATGTGTTGATGCGCATGCTGGGGCGCCGTCGTTCACCGCCTAGGGAGAAACGCTCATGAGCAGGTCTGGACTTTTATTCGCATCGGCTTTGTTGCTCGCCAGCACAATTGGTCAGGTCTGGGCGGCAAATACTCCAGAGTTGAGCGAGGTTGCCGGCAAGTACACTGTAACTCCGTCCTCGCGTATTGCCTTTTCGGTGGCGCAGGTTGGCGGTGGCGGCATCAAGGGTGTATTTGGCAAATTCTCCGGTTCCTTCACACTTGAGGCGGGCGATCTGCAACATTCGACGGTGTCTTTCACGCTGGTGCCAGACAGTGTGGTGGCGGGAGAAAAGCGTATTGATACGTTCCTGAAATCAACGGCCGTGTTCGATGCGGCGAATTTCAATGCCATCACCTTTCGCTCCAGCGCTATCAAGCAGACGGGGCCGGACACGGCAACGGTAACCGGTCAGCTCTCCGCGAAGGGTCACCAGCGTAGCGAAAGTTTCAATGTCAAATTGACCCGCTGGAACGGCAAGTCGATTGCTTTTGATGTGAGCGGGGACGTTTTTCGGTCGCGTTATGACATGGATGTCGGGACACCGATTTATTCCAATGTCGTGCATTTCGATATGTCTGTTGAAGGTGAACGACGATAGGTCACCAAGCGACAATCTTCACTTTATCGTTGCCTCTTGAAGTGCGGCAAAACTGTTCCCATCTGTTTGTCACGGTCGCCAGAACGGGGCCGTGACCCGGCTTCCTCATCGCCAATACGGGATGAAAGCCTTAACCGCAAACAGTCGCTTCTCAAGGAGGACACCATGCGTCATTTGGATTTTTCGCCACTCTACCGCTCCACTGTCGGTTTTGACCGCCTCTTCAATCTGCTTGATAATGTTGGGCAGCCGGAACAGGCGCAGAGCTATCCGCCTTACAACATCGAACGCACTGGCGATAACACCTATCGTATAACGATGGCTGTTGCCGGCTTTGATGAAAACGAGCTGAGCATTGAGGCGCGTGCCCATGTGCTGACCGTCAAGGCTGAGAAGTCGGAGCAGGAAAAGGCGAATGAAGGCGAGTTCCTGTATCGTGGCATTGCCAAGCGCGCCTTTGAGCGTCGCTTCCAGTTGGCCGATTATGTGGAAGTGCAATCTGCTTCGTTGAAGAACGGCCTGCTTCACATCGACCTCCTACGTAACCTTCCAGAAACAATGAAACCGCGTCGGATCGCGATCGTTTCGGATGCTGCTGAAGGTGCAAAGACCATCGAGGCGCAGATTACGCCAACCCAGGTCAACTAAGCTTCATCATGCACGTATAATATTCAGGACGGCCCTCACGTGAGGGCCGTTTTTGCATTTGCGGGTTCAGCTTGTGCAGCCTTTGCCGCTCTTGCATAACGCTGCGCAATCACTGCGCAGGCCATCAGCTGGATCTGGTGGAACAGCATGATCGGCAGAACGATGGCGCCGATGCTTTGGCCGGCAAAGATCGCGCCTGCCATTGGCACACCGCTTGCCAGGCTCTTTTTCGATCCGCAGAAAGTGATGGTGATTTCGTCCTGTTTGTTGAAGCCCAGCAGGCGGCTTCCAAACATGGTCACGCACAATATGACGGCCAGCAGGACAATGTTGATGGCAACGACGACGCCGATGTCACGCAATGTGAACTGCTGCCAGATGCCTTCGATGACCGCTTCACTGAAGGCGAGATAAACCACCATCAGAATAGAGCCGCGATCAACAGGCGCAAGCAGCTTCTTGCGCGACCGGATCCAGTCGCCGATCCACGGCTGCAGGGCCTGACCTGCTATGAAAGGCAAAAGCAGTTGAAGGAAGATTTGCCCGAACGCATCAAGCGAAAAGCCGCCACCATGACCACCGACCGTAAACAGCAGGCCGACCAAGAGTGGTGTCAGAAACATACCGAAAATGTTGGATGCTGATGCTGAGCAGATGGCTGCCGGAACATTGCCGCCTGCCATGGATGTAAAGGCAATGGAGGACTGCACGGTAGACGGCAGAACGCATAGAAACAGCACGCCCATATAAAGCGGCGCTGGCAAGATGCTTTCGGGAATATAGCCAAGCCCTACGCCAATCAGCGGGAAAAGCCCGAAGGTTACCAGAAGAATGGCGAGATGCAGGCGCCAATGCAGAATACCGGCAATCACCACATCGCGTGCCAATCGCGCGCCGTGCAGGAAAAACAGCAGTGCAATTGCCAGCTTGGTCGCCAGGCCGAAATATTCAGCGGGCTCGCCGCTGATCGGCAAGAGGCTGGCCAAAATGACGGTGCAGATCAGC
This sequence comes from Agrobacterium sp. 5Ca50, assembly GCF_055381905.1. NCBI lineage: Bacteria > Pseudomonadati > Pseudomonadota > Alphaproteobacteria > Hyphomicrobiales > Rhizobiaceae > Agrobacterium > Agrobacterium sp. 5Ca50. Next base: position 2,676,425 of record NZ_AP026438.1, on the reverse strand, counting down.
ATCAGAGTGAAGCGGTCAGGCAGAAATCGGCTCATGGTCTTTGTCTCTTAGGGAATTCAATTTACATATCGCTTATCGTGAAGCAGGATGCAAAGACTAACAGTTATTGTGATTTGTGATAACGATGCTCAATCTTCATCATCTCGCCAGTTTTGTAACGCTGGAGCAGACCGGAAGTTTCACGCTGGCTGGCGAGCAGCTTGGTATCGGTCAATCAACCGTCAGTCAGCATATTCAACGGCTTGAGACCTTTCTTGGCCAACGGCTCATTGAGCGCAATACCCATCAGGTTCGGTTAACGGCAGAAGGCGAAGCGCTGCTCGGTTATGCACGCTCCATGCTGGATATTAATGGCAAGGTTTCGTCGCTTTTTACCGCAAATCGGCTGCGGGGGCGGTTGCGGCTTGGTGTTTCCGAGGATTTTGTTGCCAACCGCCTGACGGTTATTCTGGAAGACTTCATCCGGCTCTACCCGCTGGTCGACCTTGAGTTGACGGTTGCCTTGAGTGGCGTGCTCTACCAGATGCAGGATAATGGTGATCTGGATGTCGTGTTGGCCAAGCGCCGGCTGGGCGATCGACTTGGACGTTTCCTCTATCGCGAACCGCTGGTGTGGCTGGCACGTGATCCGGAAATTCTCAAAGCCCATGACGGTGTTGTGCCGCTTATTGCCTTTCCGCAGCCGAGCATAACGCGGAAGGTGGCGCAGGAAGCACTGGATCGCAAAGGCATTGCCTGGCGGATTGTGTGTACCTGCGGCAGTTTGAGTGGGTTGGTCGCGGCGGCCCAAGCCGGCATGGGTGTGCTGGTGCAGCCACGCAGCATGACGCCTGCGGCCTTGCGTGAAATCACTCAGGGCAGTCTGCCCGCGCTGGAAGATGTGGAGTTTGTGCTGGTGCCGCGAAAGGGTGCCAACCCGGAGCTTGTCGAGGCACTGGCTGCACGTGTTGTTGCCAAGGTAGCGATTGCACCCCATACGCCCTAAGCGAATGGGGTGATGTTTGTCGGGGCCCGTGATAATCAGGCGGCGCCGCAAATCGCTAGGAAGCTGTCGACATCGGTTTCGCTGGTTGCAAAGCTGGTGACGAGGCGGATCAGCGTTTCGTTTTCCTGTACTGGCTCGGCCATGTCATGCGGGACAGCCCAGTCATAAAAATGCGCACCTTGTTGTTTCGCGGCAAGCGCGGTTTCCTTTTGCAGGACCACAAACAGCTCGTTCGACTGTGTAGACCATGCAAGGCGGGCGCTGTTGGAAGCTTCGATGCCTGTGCGCAAGCGGTTTGCCATGGCATTCGCGTGACCGGCCAGTGCCAGCCAAAGGCCGTCATTAAAATAGGCTTCGAATTGTGCGGCGATGAAACGGGTTTTCGAGAACAGCTGTGCCGAACGCTTGCGCATGAACGGCAGGTCCTTTGCCATTTTCGGATCCATATAAACGATGGCTTCCGCACACCAGCATCCGTTTTTGGTGGCGCCGAACGACAGGATGTCAACGCCGCGCTTCCAGGTCATTTCTGCCGGGTTGGTGCCGAGCGTCATGAGCGCATTGGCAAAACGTGCGCCATCCATATGCAGCGGCAGGTTATGCTGCTTGGCAATCGCCGAAATAGCATCGATTTCATCCAGCGAATAAACCGTTCCAACCTCGGTTGCTTGGGTGACGGTCACAGCCATTGGCTGGCCCTGATGGATGGAGCCGGGTGGGAAGCGGCGAATGGCGGCGCTCAGATTCTCTGGCAGCATTTTGCCAGCCGGACCAGCAACCGGCATCAAGCGCGAGGCATTGGAGAAATAGACCGGCGCGCCACATTCGTCTTCGATGACATGGGCTTCGGAGTGACAGAAAGCGATGCCGCCGGGGCGGGCAACGCTGGCCAGTGCCAGAGAATTGGCGGCCGTTCCGGTGCCAACAAAAAATACGGCAACTTCCCGTTCAAATATTTCGTTGAACTTTTGCTCAATGGCTTTGTCGAGCTCGCTGGTGCCGTAAGCGGCCGCAAAGCGGGTCGATTCTTTCATGAGCCGTTCGTTGATGGCGGGGTGAGCGCCGGCCCAGTTATCGGAAGCAAAAAACATGTATCTACGCTTTCAGATGAGATGATGCGGATTGCAGCCAGAAGAAATGATCTGTGTGAATCTTTTATGGCGTTGGGGCGATGTTGGCAAATCGGGCAATGAAAGCAACGCACAAGCGCTGTATGGCGTAACAAAATTTCGCGCTCTCGCATGTTGTCGTAATTTCACTGCGAAACTCATGTTTATATTTTGTTAGCACGCACTTGCGAACGGCGGGGGTTTCTGTCAAAATTACCGAGAATTGAGACAGTCTTGCTGTCCTAAATTGAATAAGCCGGTTGTGAGGTTCCTTAAAAAAGGGGGCTTCGTCAATCCGGCTTTTACCGCCGTTTTATGCAATGTTTTGCAGGAGGGACCAAAATGACCAACAAGCCGGAAAGCGAATTTGCTGCCGCAAGCATGACGACTGACTGTCCCACCGCGGCCGGGGCCGCGTCCGTCGTCGCTCAGAAGAGCTTTGCACGTGGTATTCCCGAGCGTCAGGGTCTTTACGATCCACGCAATGAACATGATGCCTGCGGCGTCGGCTTCGTCGCGCATATGAAGGGCCAGAAGTCTCACCAGATCGTCAAGGATGGCTTGTTCATTCTTGAAAACCTGACCCACCGCGGTGCGGTTGGTGCAGACCCGCTGATGGGCGATGGCGCTGGCATTCTGGTGCAGATCCCGGACCGCTTTTTCCGTGAGGAAATGGCAAAGCAGGGCATTACACTGCCGAAGGCTGGCGAATATGCGGTTGGCCACATCTTCATGCCGACCGATGCCGAGCGTATCGAACACTACAAGAAGGTCATCATCGACGTCATCGGTGAAGAGGGCCAGCAATTCCTCGGTTTCCGTGACGTGCCTGTCGACAATGCTTCGTTGTCCAAGGCTGCGGATATTGCGGCGACCGAACCACATCACGTGCAGGTTTTCATCGGTGCAGGGCGCGACGCCGCGACCAATGCCGAGTTCGAGCGCCAGCTGTTCCTGATCCGCAAGGTTATTTCCAACCGCATCTATGACGAGCGTGGCGGCAAGGAAGCGCAGGATTTCTATCCTGTATCGCTGTCGTCCTCGACCATCGTCTACAAGGGCATGTTCCTCGCCTACCAGGTTGGTGCCTATTACAAGGATCTGTCGGATCCGCGCTTTGAATCGGCCGTGGCGCTTGTTCACCAGCGTTTTTCGACCAACACCTTCCCGTCTTGGAAGCTGGCGCACCCGTACCGAATGGTGGCGCATAACGGCGAAATCAACACGCTGCGTGGCAACGTCAACTGGATGGCTGCACGTCAGGCATCGGTTTCGTCCGAGTTGTTTGGCGAGCACATTTCCAAGCTGTGGCCGATTTCCTATGAAGGCCAGTCGGATACCGCCTGCTTCGACAACGCGCTGGAATTCCTGGTGCGCGGCGGTTATTCCATGGCGCATGCCGTGATGATGCTGATCCCGGAGGCCTGGGCTGGTAACCAGTCCATGTCACCTGAGCGTAAGGCATTCTACGAATATCACGCTGCCCTGATGGAGCCATGGGATGGCCCGGCTGCCGTTGCCTTTACCGATGGCAAGCAGATAGGTGCAACGCTTGACCGTAACGGTCTGCGGCCAGCCCGTTATCTGGTCACTGATGATGATCGTATTATCATGGCATCAGAAGCTGGGACGCTGCCGGTTCCGGAAGAGCGTATCGTCAAGAAGTGGCGTTTGCAGCCTGGCAAGATGCTGCTGATCGATATGGAAAAGGGCCGCATCATTTCCGACGAGGAAGTGAAGCACGAGCTTGCTGCAAAACATCCATACCGCACATGGCTGGATCGCACCCAGCTGATCCTTGAAGATTTGAAGCCGGTGGAGCCACGTGCGCTGCGTCGCGACGTGTCGCTGCTCGATCGCCAGCAAGCCTTTGGTTACACCATTGAAGACACCAAGCTATTGATGTCGCCAATGGCAACGACGGGTCAGGAAGCTGTCGGTTCGATGGGCACGGACACGCCGATCTCTGCGATGTCGGAAAAGTCCAAACTGCTTTACACCTATTTCAAGCAAAACTTTGCGCAGGTTACCAACCCGCCGATCGACCCGATCCGCGAAGAGCTGGTGATGAGCCTTGTGTCCTTCATTGGTCCACGCCCGAACATTCTTGACCATGCCGGCGCTGCCCGCGCCAAGCGTCTGGAAGTGCGCCAGCCGATCCTGACCAATGGCGATCTGGAAAAGATCCGCTCGATTGGCCACACGGAAGACCGTTTCGACACCAAGACACTCGACTTCACCTATGATGTGGAGCGTGGTGCCGAAGGCATGCCGGACATGCTTGACCGTCTGTGCGAACGTGCAGAATCTGCCGTGCGTGGCGGTTACAACATCATCGTTCTGTCAGACCGTCAGCTCGGACCGGACCGTGTTGCCATTCCAGCGCTGCTCGCGACCGCTGCCGTACACCATCACCTGATCCGCAAGGGTCTGCGCACCTCGGTTGGCCTTGTGGTTGAAACCGGTGAGCCGCGTGAAATTCACCACTTCTGCCTTCTGGCCGGTTACGGCGCGGAAGCCATCAACCCGTACCTCGCCTTCGATACGCTGCTGGACATGCACAAGCACGGCGCGTTCCCGAAGGAAGTGTCTGATGATGAAGTGGTTTATCGCTACATCAAGGCTGTTGGTAAGGGCATTCTCAAGGTCATGTCCAAAATGGGCATTTCCACCTACCAGTCCTATTGCGGCGCGCAGATTTTCGATGCCATCGGCCTGTCGTCCGAGTTCATCGAGCAATATTTCTTCGGCACGGCCACGACTATCGAAGGTGTTGGCCTGACGGAAATTGCGCAGGAAACCGTTTCGCGCCACGCAGCGGCTTTTGGCAAGGACCCGATCCTTGCCAACACGCTCGATATCGGTGGCGAATATGCCTTCCGTATGCGTGGTGAAAGCCATGCCTGGAGCCCGGATGCGGTTGCGACCCTGCAGCACGCGGTTCGTGGCAACAGCCAGGATCGTTACCGCGAATTTGCCGAGATGGTAAATGACACGGCGCTGCGCATGAACACCATTCGTGGTCTGTTCAAGGTCAAGACTGCCGAGGCTCTGGGCCGCAAGCCGATCTCGGTTGACGAGGTTGAGCCTGCCGTCGAAATCGTCAAGCGTTTCTCGACGGGTGCGATGTCCTTCGGTTCGATCAGCCGTGAAGCACATACCACGCTTGCCATTGCCATGAACAAGATCGGCGGCAAGTCGAACACCGGTGAGGGTGGTGAAGAGGCGGATCGTTACACGCCGCTGCTCAACGGCCAGCCAAACCCGGAACGTTCTGCCATCAAGCAGATCGCCTCAGGTCGTTTTGGCGTGACGACGGAATATCTCGTCAATGCTGACATGCTGCAAATCAAGGTCGCACAGGGTGCAAAGCCCGGCGAAGGCGGTCAGTTGCCAGGTCACAAGGTCGACGCAACGGTCGCCAAGACCCGTCACTCCACACCGGGCGTTGGTCTGATTTCGCCGCCGCCGCACCATGACATTTATTCGATCGAAGATTTGGCGCAGCTGATCTATGACCTGAAGAACGTCAATCCGGAAGCCGATGTTTCCGTCAAGTTGGTGTCTGAAGTGGGTGTTGGAACGGTTGCTGCCGGTGTCGCCAAGGCCCGTGCCGACCATATCACTGTTTCCGGCTTTGACGGTGGTACCGGTGCATCGCCGCTGACCTCGCTCAAGCACGCCGGTTCGCCATGGGAAATCGGCCTTGCCGAAACCCAGCAGACGCTGGTGCTGAACGGTCTGCGTTCGCGTATCGCCCTGCAGGTGGATGGTGGTCTGAAGACCGGCCGCGACGTCATCATCGGCGCGCTGCTGGGTGCAGACGAGTTCGGTTTTGCAACGGCGCCGCTGATTGCAGCTGGCTGCATCATGATGCGCAAGTGCCATCTCAATACCTGCCCGGTCGGCGTTGCAACGCAGGATCCTGTTCTGCGCAAGCGCTTCAAGGGTTCGCCGGAACACGTCATCAACTACTTCTTCTTCGTAGCTGAAGAAGTGCGCGAAATTCTCGCTTCGCTCGGCGTTGCCAAGCTGGATGAGATCATCGGCGCTTCCGAAATGCTCGAAAAGGATGAGATGCTGGCACACTGGAAGGCCAAGGGTCTCGATTTCAGCCGTATCTTCCACAAGGTCGATGCACCGAAAGCGGAGACATTCTGGACAGCACGCCAGCACCACCCGATTGACGACATTCTCGACCGCAAGCTGATCGAGAAGTCTGCCCCGTCGCTGGAAAACCGCGAGCCGGTTGTCTTTGAAGTGCCGATCAAGAACGTTGACCGTTCTGCCGGCGCCATGCTGTCGGGCGCGCTTGCCAAGCGTTGGGGTCACAAGGGTCTCAAGGACGATACCATCCACGTCACCCTCAAGGGGACGGCTGGCCAGTCCTTCGGTGCCTTCCTTGCACGCGGCATCACTTTTGATCTGGTGGGTGATGGTAACGACTATGTCGGCAAGGGCCTGTCGGGTGGACGCATCATCGTTCGTCCGCCGGAAAATGCCCGTATCGTTGCGGAAAACTCCATCATCGTCGGTAACACCGTTCTCTATGGTGCGATCACCGGCGAGTGTTATTTCCGCGGTGTAGCCGGTGAGCGTTTCGCTGTTCGAAACTCCGGTGCAGTCGCCGTTGTCGAGGGCGTGGGTGACCATGGCTGCGAATACATGACCGGTGGTATCGTTGTTGTGCTCGGTGAAACCGGCCGCAACTTTGCAGCCGGCATGTCGGGCGGTGTCGCTTACGTGCTGGATGAGACCGGTGACTTTGCAACCCGCTGCAACATGGCGATGGTTGAGTTGGAGCCTGTTCCGGAAGAAGACGACATGCTGGAAAAGCTGCATCACCACGGCGGCGACCTCATGCACAAGGGACGTGTGGACGTTTCCGAGGACATGACACGTCACGACGAGGAGCGTCTTTACCAGCTGATCTCGAACCACTTCCACTACACCAACTCGGCTCGTGCCAAGGACATTCTTGACCGCTGGACCGAGTTCCGTCCGAAGTTCCGCAAGGTCATGCCGGTTGAATACCGTCGTGCGCTTGAGGACATGGAACGGATGCGGCTAGGCGTGGCGGCGGAGTAATCCGCCGCGTGAAGACATTACACCGACTGGTTTCGCTAATCGTTGCAGTTGCCGCACCCGCGGCAACCTATCTTGCAAGTGGCGAAGTCAGATTTGAGTTTATCATACTGGGAGCGGTCATTGGTTTCGCTTACTGGTATTGGGGCCCGACAGGCGCCCTGCTTTGATGTGAGGATATAAAGTGGGTAAGGTTACAGGCTTTCTGGAAATCGACCGTCAGGTGGGCAAGTATCAGCCTGCGTCGGATCGTATTCGCCATTTCCGTGAATTCACCATTCCAATGTCGGATGCCGAAGTGCAGAAGCAGGCGGCACGCTGCATGGACTGTGGTATTCCCTACTGTCATGGCCCGACGGGCTGCCCAGTACACAACCAGATCCCAGACTGGAATGATCTGGTCTATAATGGCGGTTGGGAACAGGCGATCCGTAACCTGCACTCCACCAACAACTTCCCGGAATTCACTGGTCGCGTCTGTCCCGCGCCTTGTGAGGAGGCGTGCACACTGAACCTTGAAGACACACCGGTTGCGATCAAGACCGTTGAACAGGCGATTGCCGACAAGGCCTATGAGCTTGGCTTCATCGTGCCAAAGCCTGCGACCGTTCACACCGGCAAGAAAGTTGCGATTATCGGTTCCGGCCCATCCGGTCTGGCCGCTGCCCAGCAGCTCGGCCGCGCTGGCCACGAAGTTCACGTTTACGAGCGTGAATCCAAGGCTGGTGGTCTGCTGCGCTACGGTATTCCTGACTTCAAGATGGAGAAGAACTTCATCGATCGTCGCGTTGAGCAGATCAAGGGTGAGGGCGTGACCTTCCATTACGGCGTCAACATCGGTGTTGATCTGACCGTTGAAAAGCTGATCGCTGATCATGACGCGGTTCTGTATTGCGGTGGCTCCGAAACCCCACGTCCGGCCGGTATTGGCGGTACGGATTTCCATGGCGTTCATGATGCTATGCCTTATCTGGTGCAGCAGAACCGTCGTGTCGGCCGTGAAAACATCGATAGCGTTGGCTGGCCTTCCGACCCGATCCTGGCCGGCGGCAAGCATGTCGTTGTTGTTGGTGGTGGCGATACGGCGTCTGACTGCGTTGGCACTGCATTCCGTCAGGGTGCTGTGAAGGTAACGCAGCTCGACATTCGTCCGATGCCGCCTGAAAAGGAAGATAAGCTCGCTGTTTGGCCATACTGGGCAACAAAGATGCGCACATCGTCTTCGCAGGCTGAAGGTGCTGTGCGTGAGTTCCAGGTTGCAACCCTAGAATTTGTCGGTGACGAAGATGGTGTTCTGACGGGCGTGAAATGCTGCCAGGTTGATGACAAGCGCAAGCCGATTGCGGGCACCGAATTCATCATCAAGGCCGATTTGGCATTCATCGCCATCGGTTTCTCCGGTCCGTTCACCGACAGCGTTCTGAAGGAAATGGACGGCAAGCTGACGCTCAACACTGATCGCCGTGGTTCGACCAACGTTGTTGCCAATGAAACAGACTACAAGACCTCGGTCGAGAAGCTGTGGGCGGCCGGTGACGTACGCCGTGGCCAGTCACTGGTTGTATGGGCGATCCGTGAGGGTCGTCAGGCAGCACATGCGATTGACGAAGCGTTGATGGGATCGACGGTTCTGCCGCGCTAAAAACATTAAAAAAAGGCGGCCATTCGGCCGCCTTTTGTTTGAGGAAATGATCCCCGAATCAACACGGGGATCATGACAAATCCAGGATCAGTGTTTGTTTTTATGATCCTGCTGACCGCCCTTCATCGACTGGTCGCGAGGGCTGTCTTTCATTCCGTTCTTGTTTTCTGTTGCTGCCCCGGAAGATGCGCTGCGGGTTTTGTCGCTGCCGCCTTTTCCGGATTTCTGGCCAGCTTTGCTGTGCTGGTCATGCGTGCCACCTTGGTGGGCCATGATGTTTACTCCTCATATCCATCATCTGGGCAAAGCAATGTTGCTCTGCCCCAAGCTTAACCAAGGCGTCTCAGGAACGTTCCTGTTTTAATATTATGTGATGGACTGCAGGCCTGCTTTTTACGGCCGGATATTATTCCGTCGTGCCGGTATCGGGCGTTGGCATACGATAATCGTCGACGCGGCCCAACGGCGCATCGGCCATTTCACCGCGCTTGATCAACAGTTCGCGTGGCGTTTCGCGAATGGTGGCCGGTGCCGGCCTGTCCCCCAGCAATGCATTGCCACCGTCCAATTCCGGGTCGGTCAAGCTGATTGGCTGCGTTCTAACTTGCCCGGCATCAATGCCAAGCGCAGGCAGGGACGTAAGAGCGGGCAGATTGCTTGCGTTCAAATCCTGTTCTGGGGCGGCGGTATCGACGTGGCGACGCAGGAACTTCTCGACATAGAAGGCGAGCTTGCGTTTGCCGGCCTGCGTCATGCCGATGCCGTCCGCCTCACGCAGGCGGGCCTGCTGTCCGTTGACGTCGTAACCGGTGATGATGAACTTGCCGCCTTCATCGACAAACCCGTCCCAGACATCCACGAATTCGCCACCGTGTTTTTCGGTGTGGTTGCGATACAGGCGGTTGAAACCGACAAAATCTGTGGTGAGCGACGGGGACTGGAAGGCAGGCAGGCCGACCCACAAAAGTGGTATCTTTTGCCGCGAGACAATCGTTGCCAGCGCATCGATGCGCCGCTCATACTCCTTGAACCACAGATCGGTGCCGTATTTTTCCCTGAGGTCGCCAATCATCATCAGCTGCCGATCATTGGAACCGAGCATGATAACGACGGCGGCAGGTTTGACCTCCTGAATGAAATTCGGAAGGTTGGAGAGCCAGTCATAATAGTCTGTACGGACAAGGCCGGACGAACCATTTGCTCTGACATCAACGGCAATTGCCGGTGATGAAGCAAAGGTTTTGGTCAGCTCATCACCCATGCCGCTGGCCAGAAAATCACCGACGACCAGAACGCGGCGGGCATTTTCAAGTTTGGTCACCGGTGCGGCCGGGGCTGTGGTGCGCATCTGTGTAACGGATGGTGTCGTGCGCGGTGTTTGCGGGCGCGAAACGGAGCGTTCGCGGGGAGGGGGACGCCTTACGCGCGGTTCCTCCTCCCGCAACTGACGGCCGTCACGCATTTCGCGCTGGCGCCCGCCAAACAGCATATCCATGAGAGTACGTGGTCGCTCACGTTCCTGTGCGAACACAGGTGAGGGAAAAAGAGGCAGGACAACAAGCACACACAGAGCACTCGCGCCTGCGCGAAGCCGGGCTGGCTTGTTGATCTTTGCCTGCTTATTCATGATGCATCCTCGTATGACATACCATATCACAGGCTTGCCTATAACCGGAAGCCTGCTTCAGGGTTGTCAGTTCCTCAGTGCACGCAGAAGTCGCTGCGATGGTTCGCCGTCATTGGTCATGCCCAGACGTTGCTGGATGGCGCTGATGGCTGCTTTCGAGCCGGAACCGAAGTTGCCGTCGATTTCACCATCATAATAACCGAGTTCCTTCATGCGGCTTTGCAGCTCGAATTTCTCACGAATGTCGAGCGTGCCATCCGGGCGTGGCCAACGCTGCTGCATGCCGCCATAACCGGCAATTTCATCGGCCAGAAGACCGACAGCAAGCGCGTAGCTGTTGGAAGCGTTGTACTTCTTGATGGTGAAGAAGTTTTTCATCATCAGGAAGCCAGGACCGGATTTTCCGCCCTGCATGACCAGTTGCGCTCTGTCGGAGCCGCGTGGAAACGCCTTGCCATTCGGTCTGGCGAAACCAAGCTTTGCCCATTCCGCCAGAGTTTTTGTCTGGCCTTCATAGCGACCGGCACCTGAGGGGACAGCGGCTTCATAACCCCATGTTTTGCCGGGCTCCCAACCATTCTTCGCCAGAAGGTTGGCGGCGGTCGCCAGAGCATCAGGAATGGAGTGCCAGATATCGCGTTTGCCGTTTCCATCCGCATCAACCGCGTAAAGTAGGTAGCTGGTAGGAATGAACTGCGTGTGGCCCATGGCACCTGCCCAGGAACCGGTGAGGTTTTTCGCTGACACGTCGCCGTTCTGGAGAATCTGCAAGGCGGCAATCAACTGCGTTCTGGCAAATTTTGCGCGCTTCGGATCGGCATAGGCAAGCGTTGCCAGCGTGGTTGGAATGTGATGCAGGCGTTCTGGCTTTTCCAGAACGGCACCATAATTCGATTCCATTGACCAGATGGCGAGCAGGATGTTTTTATCGACGTTGAAGTGACGCTCGATGGCATTCAGCGTCGAGGCGTGCTTGGCCTTCATTTCGCGACCAATGCGAACCGTGTACGGGTTTACGCGTGAATCCAGGTAGTCCCAGATCTGGCTGCTGAATTCCGGCTGAAAGTTTGCTTTGCGCAAGGCTTCAGGGTCTGGTTCAGTAACGCCTGAAAAAGCCTTTTGATATGTCGCCTTCGTAATACCACTTTTAGCGGCAGTGGTATAAAAGTCGTTGATCCATTTTCGAAAACCAGCATCAGCGCTGGCAGACGCTGGGGTCAAAGTTATTGCTAAGCCTGCAAAAACCATGCAGCCAAATTTACGGACATCTGAAAGGATCAGCTTTTTCATCGTCAGTCTTTCGTCTCTCGAATTTCATTTCGATGGCGAGATACGCATCGGGCTTCACGATGTGATAACAAATTAATGTCAACAAATTCTTTACCATTAACCGTTCGTAGCGTCACCCTTTGCAAATCTTAAAAAGTTTTGGAATATAGCGCTGCGCGGGGAATATTATCCAATTAGTCTCTCAGGAGGGATGCGTGGTAGAAAATACGAAAATTCGGAAGGCCGTTTTTCCGGTCGCAGGTATGGGAACTCGTTTCTTGCCGGCAACGAAAGCTGTTCCGAAGGAAATGCTTACTGTTGTTGATAAGCCTGTTCTGCAGTACGTGGTCGATGAGGCCATTGAAGCAGGCATCGAACATTTTGTTTTTGTTACAGGTCGCGGCAAAGCGGTCATCGAAGACTATTTTGATATTCAATTCGAACTCGAGCAGCTGCTGCGCGAGCGCAACAAAAAGGTCGAGCTGACTTTGCTCGAAGACCTTTTGCCAAAGGCAGGTACAGCGAGCTTCACACGCCAGCAGGCACCACTTGGCCTTGGCCATGCGGTATGGTGTGCACGCGACATCGTTGGTGATGAGCCATTTGCGGTTCTGTTGCCTGACATGATCATGCATTCCGAAAAGGGCTGCCTCAAGGGCATGGTCGACGTTTACAACCAGACCGGTGGCAACGTTATTGCCGTGCAGGAATGCGACCCTGATCAGGCGCACAAGTACGGTATCGTCGGCGTTGGCGAAAAGGCTGGCGACGGCTTCAAGATCACAGAAATGGTCGAAAAGCCAGCCAAGGGCACTGCACCTTCCAACTTCTACATCAACGGCCGCTACATTCTGCAGCCGGAAGTGTTCAACATTCTGGAAACGCAAGAACGTGGCGCCGGCAATGAAATCCAGCTTACCGATGGCATGCTAACGCTTGCCAAGGACCAGGATTTCTTCGGTTACCATTTCCAGGGTCAGACCTATGACTGCGGTGCAAAGGATGGCTTCATTCTTGCCAACCTGGCATTTGCGCTGGAGCGGAGCGATATTCGCCCGTCCATCGAAGGCCCTCTGAAGGAACTGCTCGCCAAGCTGAAATAAGCGGCGGCACAGTCAGAAAAGCAGAAAATCCCGGTGAAAGCCGGGATTTTTTTATGTCTCGATTTGAAGCAACCGCTGCGGCGCGTTCAACGCTTGAAAGCGATACCTGCGCCAATCCGCCATGTGCCGGTGTCGTAGGCCGGTGTCGTCTGGTAACTGATATCGCTTGTCAGATCGAGATAACGGTTGAGGCTCCATGTCAGCCCGGCAGAGGTGAAATATTCCGTCACGTCCCGCGTATCTCCGGATGGGAAGTTGCGGCGGGTGACCTGTCCGGTGAGGCGCGCCACCAGGTTGTTGCGCAACTGATGGGTCAGGCCTGCCGTCAGGCGATGAGATATCCAGCCACCCTGTGAGCCACCAGCAAAATCTTCGATGGTTGTGCGCAGGCCAAGGCTCACGTCCGTACCGCGCTGCGGCGACCACGCGAGATCGCCGTCAACACTGAATGCATTGATGGAGCCCAATCTCTGGTCGTCGTAGCTTTTACGCAGATAACCGAGTGCCAGTTCGCCACGAAGTTTCTCACCGAGATCAAGCTCCGTTCCAAGCTTGGCACCGTAGGATTTGGAAGAGCGCTCATAACCCGTATCGTCGAATTTGTCGTCATAACGGGTCAGGCCGGATGAGACCTCGAGAAACGGAATGAGAGCAGGTGACAGTTCATAACCTGCCCGCACGCGAATATCGCCGCCGGTGCGGTCGCGGGCGCTCAGATCAATCGAGCTGCCATCGAGCACCTTGGCGGCAGAATAGACGTTGCGTTGCAGTTCAACGGCCGCCAGTCCGCGTATACGGCCAAGATCGCGCGCCACGGCAACGCCGCCGGTAAATTCATGGACACCTGACTGAACGGATGCATTGTTCAGGGCGTTCGGGTCATCAGTATCTTCGCGGCTGAAGTTGTAGCCGCCGGTTATGTTGACCGTTGTGTCTTTTGCCAGATCAAGCTGCAGGTCGGCATCGATCGAGGCGCGTGGTTCTTCGCCGCTTTTATCGCTGCCGAAATTACGCTCCCAGGCTCCGTCGCCCGTTATCGTCAAGGAATGGCGCGACCAGTCGCTGTTTAGAGTACCGCGAATGCCTGTCGTCATGTAGTTGCGACGATCAGAGCTGCCGGATGATTTCTGTTTTTCGGTGTTCAGCGTCTGGCTGATTGTCGGGCGCAGCACCATCGTTCCCAACCGGATACCGGGTGTCAGGTTCGTTGCAGCCGTTGGATCAACGTCACCCCCATCTATGGTCGGTTCGTATGAATTGAGCTGCTGCTCATAGGGTGCATTTGCCTCGTCCGGCTCGTCGGTGATGGCATCGCCCGCATTGACCGGTGGGGCAATGCCTTGTGTGGTCAGTGTTGTCGGGTCGGCTGGGTTTGCCGCTGCCGGATCAACGCCGGTGGCTTCAGCCTCTACTTCCGCCTGGTTTTGTTGCAGGGCTGTGGCGACACGGCTGTCAGTCCGTCTTTTGAGGACGGGCGTGGCTTGTGTGCTTTGGGCAAAGGCGATGGCCGGCTCATACAGACATGTGCATGCCACCAGCAATGCGGCTGCATTGCGCCACGCTTTAAGGCGTCTGGCCGCGCTGTCTGTGGGTTTCGGCATGGCTGTTCCGGCAAATTTCCAAATCTTACCCAAAGGTAAAGCCATGTGGTTAACATCTGGTTTCGCAAGCCTGGATTGCGGCGATTATAATGCGGGTGCCAGGTTGGTTTTGACCGCTGGACAGTTTTTTTCGAAAGGAGTAACAGTCCGGCATGATTAAAAGATCTGTGAAACTCATCGATAATCTCGCCATCGACTCGGCCCTGCGCACGATCAATATCGAGCGGAAGGGTCTTGAGGCACTGGAACTGGCGCTGCAGAATGGTCTTGCCCAGCCGTTTAACGCGGCAATCGAGACGATTGGTTCGATCGACGGCCGTGTCATCATCACAGGTATTGGCAAAAGCGGGCACATTGGCAGCAAGCTCGCGGCGACATTTGCATCGACCGGAACACCCGCCTTTTTCGTGCATGCCGCCGAGGCAAACCACGGCGATCTTGGTATGATTGCCGGCAATGATGTGGTGTTGGCCATCTCCAAGGGTGGTGAGAGTGCAGAGCTGCGTAGCACCATCGATTACACCCGGCGGTTTTCCATTCCGTTGATTGCACTGACCTGTTCGGAAAATTCTTCGCTCGCCAAGGCGGCCGACATCGTGCTGTTGGTGCCGAACGAGCAGGAGGCGTGCCCGCATGGTCTGGCGCCGACCACGTCGACATTGATGCAGCTCGCCTTGGGTGACGCGCTTGCCGTTGCACTGCTGGAAGCGCGCGGGTTCACGGCTGGTGATTTCCGGGTGTTTCATCCAGGTGGAAAACTGGGTGCGAGCCTCGCGCAGGTCGGTGATATCATGCACACCGGTGAGCGGGTTCCGCTGGTTCGCAAGGGCACCTTGATGCCCGAGGCGGTCAAGGTTCTGTCGCACAAACATTTTGGCTGTGTCGGAATTCTCGATGAGGATGGCCGATTGTGCGGTATCGTCACCGAGGGTGACCTTGCCCGTAATCTGTCGCGCGATCTCTCAGGATTGCAGGTTGACGACATCATGACCCGCACGCCCAAGGTGGTTAAGACCACCATGCTGGCAACCAGCGCACTTGCCTTCCTTGAAAAGCATCAGATTGGCGCGCTAATCGTGGTCGACGATGAGAACCGGCCGCTTGGGCTGGTGCATTTCCACGATTTCTTGCGGCTCGGCGTTGCCTAAGCCGCAAGGTTTTTTCTGACTTATTCCACGGACTCGACGGTGAGGTTGCGCCCATGTGCAGCCATGATGCGCACGCGCGTTCCGGCTGGCAGATCCGGTCCGCTGACCGGCCAGACCGTATCGTCCAATTTTATGCGTCCGCGACCTTCCGCAATCGGTTCCATCAGTGTTGCCGTGCGGCCAATCAGGCTTGCTTCACGCTGATTGAGAAAGGGTTCGTCCGAGGCTGCATTTGGCTTGCCGAAGTAACGGCGGCCAATCAGGGCAAAGGCGCCAGAAAGTGCTGCAAACAGCACAAATTGCACCTGCCATGACCACAATGTTGCGTCCCAAAGCAGCAGTGACAATGCACCAACAACGATAGCCGCTGCACCGATCCAGATCAGGAATACGCCTGGAGCGGCAAGTTCTGCGGCAAACAGGATGAAGCCGGTGATCCACCAGCTCCATGGACCAAGCTCTGCTATGGCCTGTTTTATCATGATTATCTATCCGACGGCGGTGCGAATGGATTGACCTGAGGTGCGGTGCGCGAAGGCGCTGCAGGGCGTGGCCGGGGTTCCGGCTGGCGTTGTGTGCCGTCGCTGCCGAACACTTCTTTGGCAATTGCTCCGATACCGCCCAGTGAACCGATCAGCGCCGAGGCTTCCATCGGCATCAGCACGATCTTGGCGTTGTTGGCAGTCCCGATATCCGACAGGGCTTCGGTGTATTTTTGTGCAATGAAGTAGTTGATGGCATGTACATCGCCCGCAGCAATGGCCTCCGACACCATGCGGGTTGCCTTGGCCTCCGCTTCGGCAAGGCGTTCGCGGGCTTCAGCGTCACGGAACGCTGCTTCACGCTGACCTTCCGCCTGCAGGATGGCCGACTGCTTGGAACCTTCCGCACGCAAGATCTGCGCGGCACGCGAACCTTCAGCTTCCAGAACCTGCGCACGTTTTTCGCGCTCGGCCTTCATCTGGCGGGCCATCGAATCAACCAGATCCTTCGGTGGTGCGATGTCCTTGATTTCAATGCGGGTTACCTTGATGCCCCATGGTCCAACGGCTTCATCCACGACGCGGAGCAACCGGTCATTGATGGCGTCACGGTTGGACAGCAATTCATCAAGATCCATCGAGCCCATTACCGAGCGGATGTTGGTCATGGTCAGGTTCTGGATGGCGTTTTCCAGATTGGAGATCTGGTAAGCGGCCTGCGCAACATTAAGAACCTGATAAAAGGCAACGGCGTCCGCAGAGACGCTGGCGTTGTCGCGGGTAATGACTTCCTGGGTCGGAATGTCGAGCACCTGCTCCATGACGTTCATACGAGCGCCGATGGACTCGATGAAGGGCGTTATGATGTTGAGGCCTGGTTCCAACGTACGTGTGTAACGACCGAAGCGCTCCACCGTATAACGGAAACCCTGTGGTACGGTTTTTATACCCGCAAACAGGACCAGAATGACCAGCGCCACCCCGACCAACACCACAATATCAAACCCTCCGAGAACCATCGGTTCCTCCATATGCATGTTAAACTTTCCGTAGAAAGTCTTATGCGCTTATACCCAGCCTTGCAATTCCCGACGCACAACTGTTTCCAGAACGCGCATGCCATCCTCGCTGTCATTGAGACATGGGATATGTGTGAAATGTTCGCCGCCATTATGCAGGAATATCTCCCCCGCTTCACCGGCAATTTCTTCCAGTGTTTCCAGACAATCGGAAACGAAGCCGGGGTTCATGACCGCGATGCGCTTGACGCCTTCCTGCGCCAGTTTTTCAACCGTTTTGTCGGTGTAAGGCTGCAACCATTCCTCCGGTCCGAAACGCGACTGGAATGTCAGCAGGAAGCGGTTTTTGTCCATGCCCAGTTTTTCACGCAGTAAACGTGCCGTTTTTGCGCAATGACAATGGTAGGGATCGCCTTTTTTGAAGTAGGACTGCGGAATGCCGTGGAACGAGGCAATTATCTTTTCTGGCTCCCAATCCAGCTTGGCAAGATGTGACTTCACCGAGTTGGCAAGCGCTTCAATGTAGGCGTCGTCATCATGATAGGGAGGAACGGTGCGAACGGCAGGCTGCCAGCGCAGTTTCATCAGATGTTCGAATGCCTTGTCGTTAACCGTTGCCGTCGTGGAAGCGGCATATTGCGGGTAAAGCGGGAAAATCAGCAGCTTTTCGCAACCCTTGGCCTTTAGCGCGTCAATGCGCTCGGCAATGGATGGCTGGCCATAACGCATGCCCCAGTCGACAACCACATTTGGCAGGTCGGTGAGGATCTTGCCAAGTAGATCAGACTGGTTGCGGGTATAGGTGCGCAGATAGCTTTCGTTTAGGTTCTTGTTCCAGATTTCTTCGTAAGCCTTGCCAACCTTCTGCGGGCGCTTGTTGAGCACGATGCCGTAGAGAATGGGGTACCAGTACAGGCGCGACCATTCGATGACGCGCTTGTCCGAAAGAAACTCTGCGAGATAACGGCGCATGGACCAGTAATCGGTTCCATCCGGAGTTCCGAGATTGACGAGAAGTACGCCGACCTTGCCGAAGGAAACAGGAGGGTGATCTGCCGGAATGACTGAAGTGCTGGCTACCATACATAAATTCCTGAACATCAATAGGTTGTGTGCAATACGTTCGTATTGCTGCAACGGTTCACTCTTCTAACGGAAAATGGTTCACCGTGAACATCTTCCGGAATTGCTTTTCGCCTCCCATAAAAGGGCAGGTGACGGTTATTGATATGACATATGTCAAATAATGCCGGTTTTTCATATATTTATAGAACTGCAAAAAAGCAAAAGCCGGCCCTTGAAGGGCCGGCTGTGTCATGTGCGGCAAATTGTCTTTGCAGCTTAGTTCTTGGCTGGCAGTTCCAGCTCGGCGCCAACCTCGATGTGGTTTGGACGCTTCAGCGCATTGGCTTCGGCAATCTTTGTCCACAGGGTGCCGTCACCGTATTTTTCAACGGCGATCTTCCAAAGCGAGTCGCCCTTGGTGACGACATACTTGGCAAGGTTTTCAGCGGTTGCTGCCGGTGCAGTTGCCGCTGGTGCTGCAGGGGCCGGAGCTACAGGTGCTGTCGCAACTGGAGCAGGGGCAGCCGGTGCGGCAGCAGTTGCAGGAGCAGCTTCCTTGGCAGGAGCAACATAGTCAGCAGGGGTTACGTCGGTGATACGGCCATCGGTTGCAGGCTTGTACGGGTTGTTTGCCGTCAGGTAGGCTGCAACGGAATCTTCAAGGCTTGGCCCGAAATCGTAAGGATTGATCGCCTTGCTTGCGAATACCTTGTAGCCGTCACCGCCCGAACGCATGTAGTTGTTCGAGACGACGCCATAAACCTTGTCATTATCCAGCGGTACGAAGGCATCGCCTTCCTTGACCTCAATGGAAACCACACGGCCGCCGGGTGCCTTGGACCGGTCGAAGGAGTATTTCAGACCGGCAACCTGTGCGAAGCGGCCTGCACCTTCTTCGATCTGGCCTGCGCCATTTTCAAGTGCTTCCTTGATGTCGGAACCCTTTAGCTGGAAGGTGGCCACCGAGTTCTGGAATGGCAGAACCGTCAGCACTTCGCCCATGGTGATGGTGCCAGAGTCGATTGAGGCACGCAGACCGCCACCGTTCTGGATGGCAATCGAGATGCCCTGATCCTTCACGCGGTCGAGTAGCGCGTCGGACACCAGGTTGCCCATGGTGCATTCCTTGGCGCGGCAAACTTCACGCGAGCCATCGATGCTTTCCGTGGTCGAGCCGATTTCCTTTTTCTTTAGCTCTTCAAGCGGCTGTGCCAGTTCCGAAACGCGGGTCACGTAGCCGGCATCAGGGGTAACCGATGCGTCGAGTAGCTTTGGTGCGCCTTCCCACGACTTGACGACGCCGTTGTCATCGAAAGTTACCTTGAGGTCGCCAAGATACTTGGAATAGGCATAAGCCGTGACGATTGGAACTTCGACGCCCGATGGGTTCTTGACCAGTGTTGGATAAGGACCGGCGGCCTTGTCATCCGTGCTGGACAGAAGTGTGTGGCTGTGGCCGCCAACGATAACGTCGATGCCATCAACTTCCTTGGCGATTTCCTGATCCTTGACGTAACCGACATGCGACAGAAGCACGATCTTGTTGACGCCCTGATCCTGAATTTCCTTTACCGCACCCTTGAGGTAGGAAATTTCGTCGGCAAACAGAATCTTGTCGCCTGGCGAAGAGGTTTCGTCCGTGTCTGTGGCCAGAACTGAAACAACAGCAACTTTCTCGCCGCCCATTTCCTTAATGACGTAACCCTTGAACTTGTCCTTCAGGATGGAGCTGTCACCCGCCATGGTGTTGCCAGAGATGATCGGGAATTTCAGGGCGTCGATAAATTTCAGCAGTTCTTCAGGGCCATCATCGAATTCGTGATTACCGATGGCCATGGCGTCAAAACCGATGCCATTCATGAATTCGGCAACTGGGCCACTTTTATATTGTGTGTAAAACAGCGAGCCCTGGAACTGGTCACCAGCATCGAGAACGAGCGTGTTGGCGTTGCCGAGTTCGCCACGGCGAGCGTCAATAGCGCTTTTTACGCGGGCAATGCCGCCAAAGCATTCATTCTTGGCTGCTTCACTTTCAGAGCAAGTCGAATCGAATTTATTGATCGCTTCGATGCGTGAATGCAGGTCATTGATATGGAGGATGTTGAGTTCGTAATCGGCAAAGGCGGCGCTTGTCGACAGCGTAACAACCGATGCGGCCAGCAAGCCGAGTTTGGTAAGTCTGTGCATTTTTCTCTCCTGTATCAATACGATATAAACGGCCACCGCATTTTGCAGAGGCCGCTAATGCCTCATGAGCTGTTCACCCGAAGCAGATGTTTCCATTTGGCCGCACGAACTGCAAGCTAAATTGTGACACAGCTTTTCCTTGCGAACACACTTCTCATGCGCGCACTCTTTAAACCGTAAATATAACAGGAATGAATCAGCCCTGACGGGACAGAGAAAACTGATTGTTGCTATCCGTGGTGCAGTTCAGCTGAGACTGAGAAACCATGGCGCAATTAACCTTCGACTGGGTGTTACGCAGCAGCGAGGTCATGTTGATTTCGATGAGGGTCGGTGAAATCATGCTGTAGTTGCCCGAGGCCAGCAGCGTATTGCTGTCGGTCGAATGGGTGGAGAATGTTCCGTTCTGGAACGTCGACACAATACCGTTGCGATCCACCCACCGGCCATCAACAGCAGGTCTCTGTGGTGCGGCCGGAGCCATCGAACGCGGGGGCGGTGCGGAAACGCACGATGCCAATGTTATGGAAACCAGGCCCAGAGCAATGCCGGTCTTGATCTTCATGCGTAAACTCCCTGCGATTCGATATTTATGGTGTGAAAACATGCCGTGAAGAATGGTGCGTTGCAAGGATGCATTGGTTTCAATCACGTCAAACAACAATAGATTTCAGATATGCGTTGCACAAAAACTCGCATCTTCGCAGATACGCAGCCGGTAAATGCGCAGCGCGCGAAATCGTTGCGTCGTTTCTTGCGTCCTAAATCAGCTGTGCAGGAATAAGGCCATACACCGAATTGCCGACGAAAATACGTCGTCCCTGCAGGTCTTCCAGCTTGAGCGCCTGACCACGTGCCCTCCGTTCTCTTATCAAATCGGCGCGCAACACGCCGGGTAGAATGCCGCTGTCCAGCGGTGGCGTCAGCAATTGGCCTTCGCTATCTTCGACAAACAGGCTGGTGGAAGAGCCTTCGCATGCCTCACCGCGTTCATTCAGCAGCAAGACCTCGTCTGCTTCAGAAATCGGGAATTCGGCGCGCGCGGTTTCATAAGGCTCACGGCGGGATGACTTGTGACGATAAAACGTGTCGCTGGAGTCCAGCCGTGCTTTGTTGGCAACTTTCAATTTCCAGACGGTACCTTCAGGCAGAACCTGCAGGTCTGAGGTGGTGATGTCCAATTGTCCCTTGTAGTTCATCACAAGGCTGACCCTGAGGGCTGCCTCTCCGGCAACGCTTTTTTCCAACGTCTTCTGGGCATCGACTGGCTGGCGGAAACCAAGCGCATCGGCTGACCGTGCCAGGCGGCGAAGATGCTGCTCCAGACGCTGAAAGCCGGTTTGCGGCTCCCATCGCAGGGTTTCCATCAAGGTCAGATCGACTGGTTTGCGTTTCATTGCTGTTTCATCCGCTTGCCAAAACGTGTTCATCCCCGCTGGCGCGGGGACGAATTTTCATACGCATTCAGGACTATGAAGCTTGCCCGAAATTTAAGGATTTTCGTCTTTGTCGAGAACTTCCAGTTCATCGATCAATTCTTCGATCATCGACAGGCCCTTGCTCCAGAAGGATGGATCGGTCGCATCAAGACCGAAAGGCTTCAAAAGCTCCGAATGGTGTTTGGTACCGCCAGCCTTGAGGAGCGCGAAATATTTGTCCTGAAATCCCTCATCCGCATTGCGGTAGACCGCATAGAGCGAGTTCACGAGGCAATCGCCAAAGGCGTAGGCGTAGACATAGAAGGGCGAATGGATGAAGTGTGGGATATAGGCCCACCAGCTTTCATAGCCTGCCGAAATGCGAATGGCCGGGCCAAGGCTTTCTGCCTGCACCGACAGCCACAATTCGCCGATCTGCTCTGAGGTCAGTTCGCCGTCTTTTCTGGCGGTGTGAACCTTACGCTCAAATTCGTAAAAGGCGATCTGGCGCACGACGGTGTTGATCATGTCTTCCACCTTGCGCGCCAACATGGCCTTGCGCTCGCGCTTGTCGGTGGTGTTTTTCAACAGGGTTCGGAAGGTCAGCATTTCGCCAAAGACGGATGCGGTTTCCGCCAGCGTCAGCGGTGTGGAGCACATCAATGCGCCCTGTTCGCCGGCCAGTACCTGATGCACGCCGTGACCAAGCTCGTGGGCAAGGGTCATGACGTCGCGTGGTTTTCCAAGATAGTTGACCAGGACATAAGGGTGGGCAGAGGGAACTGTCGGATGAGCAAACGCGCCCGGTGCCTTGCCGGGGCGGGCAGGCGCATCGATCCATTGTTCATCGAAGAAACGGGCGGCGATTGTTGCCATTTCCGGCGCAAAGTCGCCGTAAGCGGTCAAAACCGTGTCCTTTGCTTCATTCCACGAAATCAGCGTGTTGGAGGTGTCAGGCAGGGGCGCATTGCGATCCCAATATTCCATCTGTTCCATGCCAAGCCACTTGGCTTTCATGGCGTAATAACGATGGGACAGACGGGGATAAGCCTGCTGAACAGCGGCGGCCAGTGCGTCAACCACTTCGCGCTCGACGCGGTTGGCCAAGTGGCGGCTGTCGGCAATATCGTCAAACTTGCGCCAGCGGTCGGAGATGTCCTTATCCTTGGCCAGCGTATTGGTGATCAGCGTAAAGATACGGATGTTCTTGGAGAATGTGCTGCTCAGCGCCTTGGCGGCCTTGGCGCGGGTTTCTGCTTCCGGGTCCTGTAAAAGGTTGAGCGTGGCTTCCAACGGCAGTTCTGCGCCGTCAATGTCGAAGCGCAGTTCGGCCATGGTCTCGTCGAACAGGCGATTGAAGGCTGCAGCGCTGGTCATCGACTTTTCAAGAAACAGCTGCTCCAGCTTGTCATCCAGCTGGTGCGGCTTGTCCTTGCGCAGATCCACCAGCCATGGGCGGTAGTGACCGGCAACCGTGTCATTCTGCATGGCGCTTTCAAGCGTTGCGTCATCAAGCCGGTTCAGCTCCAGCGTAAAGAACAGCAAATGTGCCGAGATATCGGTGAGCTTGGATTGTGTGTCGCCATACAGCTTGCCATTGGCCGGGTTTGCCGTGTCGGCAAAATAGGTGAGACCCGCGAAAGAGCCAATCTTGCCGAGCAGATCATCCAGCGCTTCATATTCTCGCAGCGCCTGACCAATGCCTTCGTTGCCGGTCTTGGCTGCTGCTTGTTCCAGCTTGCCTTTCCACTTGTCTTCAAAGGCCTTGGCATCTGCTGCTGATTTTTCGATGTCCTGCTTCAGTGCGGCAGAATCTGCTGAAGGATAAAGATCAGACAATTTCCAGACAGGAAGTTCTCCAAGGGCTGGATCGAATGCCTGCCCACCTGCAACCGAAGTCGAGAACGTGCGGTGTTTGCCTTGCGTCGGAAATGTCATTTTCTGTCCTCATCAGCTGTGCATCTCACAAAATTTCGCCTCTTGTTTCCCCCGCCAATCGATAAAATGCAAGCAATTCTCAAAACTGGATGTTCAAGCCTTTTGTGCAAGTGTGACATCAAAGGGTCTGCATGAAGTGGGTCCATAAACCGGAAACCGGGAGCCCAAGATGATCGCGCAAATTCTCGTTATCGATGACGATCCAGTTCAGCGCCGCCTGCTCAAAAACGCGGTTGAACGTTATGGCCATGCCGCCATGATCGCCGAAAACGGCAGAGCCGGTCTCGAACTGCTCAAGCAGCATAGCGGCGAAATCAGCGTTGTCGTGCTTGATCTCATGATGCCGGAAATGGATGGGCTTTCCTTCCTCAAGGCGATCAGCGAACAGGGTATCGATGTGCCAGTGGTCGTTCAGACCGGGCAGGGAGGCATTGATACCGTCGTTCAGGCTATGCGCGCAGGTGCATTTGATTTTGTGGTGAAGCCGGTTTCACCCGAACGTATTGGCGCGGCCATTGCCAATGCCCTGAAGCTTGATCAGCGTGAAGCAAAAGCCCGAACGGGCCGTCGCAGCCGTCATCACGCGGTTGGCTTTAACGATATCGTATCGGCAAGCCCTGCCATGTTGCGGGTTGTCGAACTGGCGCAGCGCGCAGCGCAGTCCAATATTCCTGTGGTGCTGGAAGGTGAATCCGGCGTCGGCAAGGAAATGGTGGCGCGTGCCATCCAGTCGGCCGGTGATCGCGCTGGCAAACCATTCATTACCGTCAACTGCGGTGCCATTCCGCAAAATTTGGTTGAGAGCATTCTGTTCGGTCACGAAAAGGGTGCCTTTACTGGCGCGACCGAAAAACATGTCGGCAAGTTCATGGAGGCGGACGGTGGCACGTTGTTCCTCGACGAGATTGGCGACCTGCCGCTTGAAGTGCAGGTCAAGCTGCTGCGCGCCGTGCAGCAGGGAGAAATAGAGACGGTCGGTTCTGCCAAGGTACAGAAGGTCAATGTCCGCCTGATTTCGGCGACCAACAAGAACCTTATTGAAGAGGTGAAAGAAGGTCGTTTCCGCGAAGACCTTTATTACCGCCTCAATGTGTTCCCCATCACCATTCCAGCATTGCGTCGTCGCAAGGAAGATATTCCATATCTGGCGCGGGTGTTTGCAGAGCGTTTTTCGGCCGAACAGAAACTGCCACATGCCATGGGCGTTAACGCCAGTGCGCTTGCGCTGCTGACGGCTTACGACTGGCCGGGCAATATTCGTCAGCTTGAAAATGCGATTTTCCGCGCTGTTGTTTTGGCGCAGGGCGATGAATTGACGGAAGACGATTTCCCGCAAATCGCACTGCAGATGCCGGAATTTGCATCATCCGACGAGTTGCATGACCTTAGCCATCGTATAAGCGACCGCATGTTGCTGAGCACACCGGCGCCGGAACCACGCCCGATGTCGCGCGCGCCTGATATCCTTTCGGTGATGGAGGCTTTTTCCGCCGAAGACAGCCAATCCTCCCCTGTTTTTTCAGGCGGCAACCTCATTTCCAGCGTTGATGACAATGGAAATGTGCGCAAATTGGCCGACATTGAGGAAGAATTGATCCGCTTTGCCTTAAGATTTTATCGTGGTCAGATGAGTCAAGTTGCCAGAAAACTGGGGATTGGACGTTCCACGCTTTATCGCAAACTGAAGGATTATGGCATCGATCCGGACGATCCACTCAACGAAGCTGCTTAAAAACCAATGACTTCTTGCGTTAACCGTCAGGCAAGGATATTCCCTTACCATCTGTAAACCTCTTATTAGCGTAATATTCACTATAAAGAGGAAGGTTGTATATGTGTGGTAAATTTGCCATCGTGTCACCGTAATTTACGTTCATCTGAGACACTATGGTGGGTTGTCTATCAGACGGGGATCGAATTGCCAGATTTGAAGCGGAATATAGCGCGCTCGGGCAAAAGCGTGTGTGACAGGCTCAAGCATGTGGGAGAGAAGCTTTCCGGGCGTGGTATCGCCCTGGTTATGGCTGCTCTGATGTCATTGCCTGCATTGTCCTTGTCTGCTGCTCCGGCGGCAGCCGAGACCCGTAGCCTCAAGCTGTATTACATCCATACGAAAGAGAAGGCGGTTATCACCTTCAAGCGTAATGGAAAGTATGATCAGAAGGGTCTTCAGGAGCTTAATCGCTTCCTCCGCGACTGGCGTCGTAACCAGCCAACCAAGATGGATCCGAGACTTTTTGACCTTGTTTGGGAAGTCTATCAGCGCAGTGGCGCGACTGAATATATCAATGTTGTGTCCGCGTTCCGCTCGCCAGAGACCAATGGCATGTTGCGGTCGCGCACCAAGGGTGTTGCAAAGAACAGCCAGCACACGCTTGGCAAGGCCATGGACTTTTATATTCCTGGCGTAAAACTTTCCCGTCTTCGTGAAGTCGCCATGCAGATGCAGATCGGCGGCGTGGGCTTCTATCCAACCTCCGGTTCTCCTTTCGTGCATCTTGATGTCGGCAGCGTTCGCGCTTGGCCACGCATGAGCCGTCAGGACCTCGTGCGCATTTTCCCGAAGGGCAATACTATTCACCTGCCTGCCGATGGTAAGCCATTGCCGGGTTATGATCAGGCATTGGCCGACTACAAGCGTCGTGTCAGCTCGTCGTCCGTTCAGGTGGCAAGCACTGCCGGTGCAGGCCCGACATCATCCTCCGGTGGCAAGAAGAGAACCCTGTTGTCTGCGCTGTTTGGCGGAGGTGGCGACGAGGATGAAGATGCAGAAAGCATTGCAGCACCAGCACCTGAAGAGCGTCCTGCTCCTGTGGTGCGGGCGCAGCAGCCTGTTGCTGTAGCAAGCGCAGAACCGCCTCCGGGCGTTAATATCGATGCTCCGCTTCCGCTTTCGCGTCCTTCGCTGAACACCCAGCAGGCCAATACCGGTCTGGCAACGGCGCTGTATTCTCCGACGCGTAATGCGGCGCAAGAAGCTTTGCAGGCCGCACTTCCAGCAACGCCAACGCCTGCGAACCCACAGTTTGCAGATCTGGGCGACTACAAAATCCCGGTTCCGACCCTGCTCGGACCGCGCGGTATGCGTGGCGATGCTGAAAATGGTGTGATGACAGCTGCTGTTGATCCGCAGGCGTCCGGCGAACCCAATATCATGGCGCCAATTCCATCTCACCGTCCTGCAAGTGTCGAATCGCTGATTGCCGTGGCTGATGCAGATACTGAAGCACAGGCAGACGAGGCCGAGCAGAAAGAAGCTGTTCTTTCGCCTATCGTGGTTGCTGCGCTTGAGCGTAGTGGTCAGAGTGCACGCGATAGCATACAGTCTGCGTCCGCACCGGTTCCGGCCACGCCTGCTGCGAAAGATAATGTTGCTGACTTGATCCACAACCAGAAGCCAGCTCAGCAAAAGCAGCAGGTTGCTTCGATTGCTCCAGCTGCTGCCGTGCAGGCGACCAAGCCAACTGCTGCGCAGTTTGGTGATGCTTTCGATGTGAAGGGCACGGCCGATAATGGTCTGCGCGCTGGATTGCCTGCCAAGGGTGGCCGTCCAAGCAAGCAGGAAGCTGCGATCTCCGAGCAGGCGATGACCGGTGGTGGTCGCTTGACCCAGGACCTGATTTCCGGCTGGGCGCTCAACAAGACCAAGGGTGAGGCTCCGCGTAACGTGAAGGCTCCACGTGTTGTCAGCAACCGTATTTTGAATAACGAGATGACAGCTTCGAACGCCTCTTCCGGCTTCAAGCAGGGTGCCGCAGCAATCGACTCCAGCCGCTTCAGCACACCAACCAGAATGCCGTAACGCATAAAGCCATTCATTAAAAAAGCCCGCTGATAGTGTCAGCGGGCTTTTTTGTTGTCTGGTTGATTGGGCTTTCTAAAACAGGCGGCATACTCGATAGATTAGGAGTATGCCGCAACTGTTGTGTTAGACGCCGCTCTGGCCGTCGGAGCCGATGTAGGCGATACGGACCATGTTGGTTGCGCCAGGCGTGCCAAGCGGTACACCTGCGGAAATGATGATACGGTCGCCCGGATTACCGAAACCTTCCGATACAACGATACGGCAGGCGCGATTGACCATGTCGTCCAGATTGTCTGCGTCGCCAGTGACCACGCAGTGCAGACCCCATACAACAGACAGACGGCGTGCTGTCTGGATGACCGGAGAAAGAGCGATGATCGGAACCTGTGGACGTTCACGGGCCGCACGCAGACCGGTGGTGCCTGAGGACGTGTAGGTAACGATAGCCGACAGTTTCAGTGTTTCAGCGATCTGGCGGGCAGCAAGCGAAATCGCGTCGGCACCGGTTGCTTCCGGCTGGGCGCGCTGCGCATAGATGATGCCGGAATAATGCGGATCGAGTTCAACGGTGCTGGCAATCGATGCCATGGTTGAAACCGCTTCGACAGGATAGTCACCCGAGGCTGATTCAGCCGAAAGCATGATGGCGTCGGCGCCTTCGAACACGGCTGTTGCCACGTCGGAGACTTCCGCACGAGTCGGAACCGGCGCGGTGATCATCGATTCCAGCATCTGTGTTGCCACAACAACCGGCTTGCCGGCGCGGCGACATGCGCGAATGAGCTGCTTTTGCAGGCCAGGCACAGTTTCTAGCGGCATTTCAACGCCAAGGTCACCACGGGCAACCATCAGAGCGTCAGACAGCTCGATGATTTCTTCGATTCGCTCAATAGCCTGTGGCTTTTCGATCTTCGACATCAGGCCAACGCGACCACGGGCAATCTTGCGAACTTCTGCAAGGTCTTCCGGGCGCTGCACGAAGGACAGGGCAACCCAGTCAATTTCATTGGTTGCCAGAACCGCATCAAGGTCGACACGGTCCTTGTCGGTCAACACGCCAACGCCGAGCAGTGTGTCGGGAAGGCTGATACCCTTGCGGTCAGAAATCTTGGTGCCAGCGACAACCGTGGCAACGATGCTCTTGCCGTCGCACTTTTCAGCGCGCAGGTGCAACTTGCCATCATCGATCAGCAGGCGGTCGCCCGGCTTCACGGCTTCGAGGATTTCAGGATGCGGCAGGAAAACGCGGTTCTTGTCGCCCGGCTCCTCGTTGCTATCCAGTGTAAAGGTCTGTCCCGGTACGAGATCAACCTTGGTATCGGCAAATTTGCCGACGCGCAGTTTTGGTCCCTGCAAATCTGCGAGAATGCCAATCGGGCGGCCATTACGGCTTTCGACCGAGCGAATGCGCGCCACGAGCGTACGCATGAGTTCATGGCTTGCATGGCTCATGTTAATGCGGAAGAGGTCTGCGCCAGCAAGGTGCAGCTTTTCGATCATGGCTTCTTCGCCGGAAGCCGGACCAAGTGTTGCAAGAATTTTGACTTTGCGGTTACGCCTCATCAGTGCTGACTTTCCTGTGTGCCGGGCGTATCCGAAAGCTGGACCATCCAGCTTCCTTGGCGCCCCGTATCATATTCCTTGAAACCCATGCGCTGGAAACTGCGAGCGTAGCAATCGTCGATGCCTGCAATCTTGAACTCGTTTTCAGCCACGCACATGTTGACATCGCCAGTCCAGCGACCACCGCGTGCAGCATCTTCCGCATAAAGATAATAATATCGTGATTGCAACTCGCCCTCGATCAACGTGGCGCATGTAGAGGCCGGAACCTGCCACCATCCTTCGCTGACCCAACCCGCTTCGGCGCGATATCCGATAGCCACGCCAACGAGGTTCTGTGTGCTGTTGCAAACACGGAAATCTGCTTTTGCAGGCGCTGCGAACAGGAACGGAGCGACCAGAAGGGCGCCAATGGCAGGTGTTGCGGCGCTGAGCCGGGTAGGTACTCGAAGGAGAGAGGAGATGGTTTTGCGCATGGCTTCCCTCCGGTTTCCATAGTTATTCATGATACACTTTCTTGGCGCGACGGGCGGCGAATGTCAACGCAAGTCTAATCGATTATATTCGGTGTGTGTCTGCATTCTGATGGCTGTTGAGAGCTGGCACCCCCGTTTGGCTTGCGCTGTTGGGCCAGCCATGTCATCAAACGCGCTCCCACGAATGCTTTCAAGAAATTGACGATGCAAGACTTCCCCGCATTTGAAATCCTAGATGGTGATTATGACAAAGGCATGGTTCTGATAGCGGACCATGCCATGAACACTGTTCCTCTACAGTATAATCAGCTTGGCTTACCAGAGAGTGCATTTTCACGACATATTGCTTTTGACATTGGTATTGAGGGCTTGACCCGGTCCCTGTCAAAGAAGCTGGGTGTGCCTGCGGTCATGAGCCGCTTTTCCCGGCTGCTGATTGATCCCAATCGCGGTGAGGACGATCCGACGCTGATCATGAAAATTTCCGATGGCGCCATCATTCCCGGCAACCATCCGATTTCGGATGAAGAATGGAACCGGCGTATCGAGACCTACCACCGTCCGTACCATAATGCTGTCGACAAGGTTCTCGGTCAGGCAAAACAGGCGACTGGCAAGGCGCCGCTGGTGTTTTCGCTGCATTCCTACACGCCGTTTTGGAAACAGACGCCGCGCCCATGGCATGCTGCGGTGTTGTGGGACACGGATTATCGCGCGGTTCACCCGCTTCTGGACGCGCTGCGTTTGCCCGGCGATATTCTGGTTGGCGACAACGAACCCTATGATGGTGCGCTTAAAGGCGACTGCATGTATCAGCACTGCATGAGCAAGGGTCTTGCACATGCGCTGTTGGAGGTGCGGCAGGATCTGATCGCCGATGAGGCAGGAATTACCTCATGGTCTGACAGGCTTGCTCCTATTTTTGCCGCAATGAACAGCGATCCGGCGTTGCACGAATACCAGCTATTCCAATCCCGGACCGGACCTTATGCCTGAAAAGGGGAGTGACGTTTTGACGACACCGGACGACAGACAGCAGATTGAATTTGAAGCGGCCGCTTTCCGCAGGCTCGTTCAGCATCTGCGTGAAAGAACCGATGTGCAAAACATCGATATGATGAACCTGGCCGGGTTCTGCCGTAACTGCCTGTCAAACTGGTACCGCGATGCGGCAACAGATGCCGGTGTCGAGATCAGCAAGGACGAGGCCAGGGAAATCGTCTACGGCATGCCTTACGAGGACTGGAAGAACCAGCACCAGCATGAGGCGTCAGATGCGCAAAAATCAGCATTTGAAATAAATAAGCCAAAGGAATGAGGGTTCGCGCTGTCGAACAGGCTTGACGCGGGCGTTTCCAGTCGGCAGTTCACAGCGGGAAAAAATTGGTGCCATGTTCTGGACGTCGTTCCATTGACATGTGCCGGATGAAACATGCCCGATCGGGCTCAAGAACAGACAAGATGAAGGAATTCACGATGGATGAGACCAGCACAACAGAAACCGTAGCCGCTGCCGAGCTGCGCCAGTTCATCGAGCGGATCGAGCGCCTTGAAGAAGAAAAAGCGGCTATCCAGGGCGACATCAAGGACGTGATGGGCGAAGCCAAGGGCCGTGGTTACGACACCAAGGCCATCCGCACCATTATCCGCCTTCGCAAGAAGGACGCCAATGAGCGTCTGGAAGAAGAATCCATTCTGCAGACCTACATGGCTGCCCTTGGCATGGAATAAGTGTCCTTCAACGGGCAATAAAAAACTGGCCGTCTCCTGCGAGACGGCCAGTTCTTCTTACACTTCAGCTTCCTGTCGCTCATTGGCGCCGCGGAAGCATATTTTTAATGACGTGTATTTTTTTTGAGTTTTTGCAATTCATCCTTCAGGCGAAGTTTGCGTCGCTTTAGTTCCGAAATCTCATGGTCATTCGATGACGGGGAAGCAAGAATACTTTCGAGCTCGTCCTCAAGAGCTCCGTGTTTCTTTTCGAGCGATGCGATATGAGCCTGTATGGTCATGCTGCACGTCCTTCCTTCTTTTGTGACCTACTTCCAGCACTCCACTGCTGGAGTTTCAGGTTTACGAAACTAATGTGACACGGATTGTTAGGATTGTCGAAGGCGAAATCAGGGCAACATCTGGGCAATTTGGTCGCAATGGATAACTTCCCGTTACCGGCATTTGGTGGTAGAGGCAGGTCAGCGAATGTCAGAACACCGGCACAGCCGGGATCATACAGTGGGGATGCAGAAATGCCCGATCAGTCACAGGCAGATATCAGATTGGCATTGGCGCGATTGCGGCAGGAACATGAAGATTACGACGTCGCCATCAATGCGATGATCCAGACCAATTGCGATGCCTTGCGTGTTCAGCGGATGAAGAAGAAAAAACTGGTGGTTAAGGATCAGATGAGCCAGATCGAAGACCAGATCATTCCCGACATTATTGCCTGACAGGGAGCCGGTAAGCATGACGACAGAAACGCCGCCAGTCGCAATCATCATGGGCAGCCAGTCGGATTGGGAGACCATGAAGAACGCTGCCGACACACTGGATGCCCTGGATATTGAATATGAGGCGCGTATTATCTCTGCGCATCGCACGCCTGAACGACTGTTCAATTTTGCAACAGGCGCACGTGATGAAGGCTTCAAGATAATTATTGCAGGCGCCGGTGGTGCCGCACATTTGCCGGGCATGGCCGCTGCAATGACCTCTTTGCCGGTTTTTGGCGTTCCGGTGCAGTCCAAAACCATGTCCGGACAGGACAGTCTTTATTCGATCGTTCAGATGCCCGCTGGCATTCCTGTCGGCACACTGGCCATCGGCAAGGCCGGCGCAGTCAACGCCGCGCTGCTGGCGGCTGCGGTTCTGGCGCTGTCTGACGAAGATCTTGCAGACCGGTTGGATGCATGGCGTGCCCGCCAGACCGCCTCGGTTGCTGAGTACCCGATGGATAATCCTCAATGAATATTTTGACCATCGGCATTATTGGCGGTGGCCAGCTTGGCCGTATGCTGGCCATGGCTGCTGCCCGTTTGAACTTCAAAACGATTGTTCTTGAACCACAGGCCGATTGTCCGGCGGCGCAGGTTTGCAACCGCCAGATCGTGGCGGCGTATGATAACGCCGCAGCGCTGGCGGAACTCGCTTCGCTTTGCGATATCGTCACCTATGAATTCGAAAACGTGCCGGTTGGTGCCGCTGAAGAACTGGCGCGGACGGTTGCGGTTTACCCGCCGCCGAAGGCACTCAGCGTTTCGCAGGATCGTCTGGTCGAAAAAACATTCATCAATGGCTGTGGAATCAGAACCGCTGATTTTCGCGCTGTTGATAGCCAGTCTGATCTGGAGAACGCGCTTTCCGAATTTTCCGGCAAGGGCGTGTTGAAGACCCGCCGGTTTGGTTACGACGGCAAGGGACAGAAGCTGTTCCGTGGCGAAAGTGCTGACGGGGCGTTTGATGCGTTGGGTGGTGGTGCACTGATTCTCGAAAGCCTTGTGAATTTCGAGCGTGAGATTTCCGTCATTGCGGCCCGTTTCCAGGATGGTTCGGTGGTTTGTTACGACCCTGCCGAAAATGTCCATCTGAACGGCATCTTGCACACCTCGACCGTACCGGCCTCCATTTCCGAATCGACTGCCAGTCAAGCGGTTGATGCTGCGGGCAAAATTCTTGACGCTCTGGACTATGTCGGAATTATCGGCATCGAGTTCTTTGTGTTGCCCGACGGCTCGCTCGTAGCCAATGAGATTGCGCCACGTGTCCACAATACCGGCCACTGGACGGAAGCTGCCTGTGCAGTTTCGCAATTTGAGCAGCATATTCGCGCCATAAGCGCGCTGCCTGCTGCTGATTCCCGACGTCATTCCGACTGCGTTATGACCAATCTGATTGGTGATGATGTGGATTCCGTGCCGCAATGGCTCGGCAAAAGTGATTGCGTCTTGCACCTTTATGGCAAGTCGGAAGCCCGTGCAGGCCGCAAGATGGGGCATGTTACGGAACTGAAAGGTGCTGTAAAACAACGCTCCTGAACTGGAAACACGGCTTTGCGTGTTGACAGGGCGGGGGCGACAGGGTATTTGCCTGCCAACCGAAAAGAGCGCGCCTCGTTGCGCGTTTTTGATTGTTAGATACCACGCGAGACAGAATGTCTCGCAGAACTGCGGACCAGTAAAATGAAGATCAAGAATTCGCTTAAAGCGCTTAAGGCCCGTCACCGCGATAACCGCCTGGTTCGCCGCAAGGGCCGCGTATACATCATCAACAAGCAGAACCCACGCTTCAAGGCTCGTCAGGGCTGATTGCTGCGAGGTTGATCCGTCCTTGTCAAACAGGCCGGTTCACATTGTTGATACTGCATAAATTATGATTTGATATTCGGCGCGACGGGATTACCATATCCCAATGCGCCGATTTCATTTTTACAGCCTATTTGTCCTTCCTGCGGTTTTTGTAACCGCGATTGGTTCTGTTGCCTTTGCGCAGGATGTTGCTCCCGCAACTGTCGCGCCACAGCAGGACAGTGTTTCCCAGACAGTCGATTCGCTTTTTGATGGTTTGAAAAAAGAGCGTAATGCCGACAAGGGCAAAAGCATCGCTATGCAGATCGTGGGGGAGTGGGCTGATTCTGAAAGCCCAACAGTCAATCTTCTCACGCAGTGGGCCGCTGAAGCGGTCGAAGACAAGCGCAAATCTGCCGCCTATGATTTTCTCGATCAGGCCATTCTGCTTGAGCCTGAATATTTCGAGGCGATTTTTGCGCGGGCGCAGCTGCATCTGGCCGATGGTGACACCAAAAAGGCGATGGCGGATATCAACCGGGTTCTGAGTGATGAGCCACGGCATTTTCTGGCTTTGGCCAGCATGGCGGAGATTCTCGAGGCATCAGGCCGTGATGAGTTGGCGATAAAGGCGTGGGAACGATATCTGGATATCTATCCGTCCAATCGCGAAGCGCAAAAAGAACTTCAGGACCTCTCGGAAAAATTGGCTGGCCAGCGCAGCTGAGGGCGCAGCCTCCTGCAGGCTGTTGTTAAACCGGAAGGCTATCCCAAAGAAGCTTTAAGGCGGCGCAGAGCGCCATGGCATACATCAGCGGATAAAATACCTGTGGTTTGAGGTATTTGACGACCCTTGCGCCAGCAAGCGTTGCGATCAGTGCAACAGGTAGCAGGCTGGCTGAGGCGGTGAGATTGGTGCTGTCCAGTCCGCCAAGTGCAAAATACGGGATCAGTTTGACTGCATTCATGATCGCGAAGAACCGCACACTCATGCCAGTATAGATCTTGGGGTCGAGTTTCAGGGGCAGGACATAGATCTGGAATGGCGGGCCGCCAGCATGGGCCACAAAGCTGGCATATCCCGACAGGGTTGAGAAAATGGAAGCCAGAATGCGGTTTTGCGGTTTGGGTGGTGTGGTTTGTCCCGGCTTGGATTTCCAGCTGTCATAGAAATACCGCAGCACAAACAGAATGGTTATGATGGCAATTAGCAGGCGCAAGGCATCCGGCGGGATGATGGCGGCGGTTGCCCAACCAATTGCGATGCCAACCATGGCACCGGGTAGCAGAAGAAGAAGTGTCTGGCGATGGTTGAAGTGCCGCCACGACCATAGCGCCACCATATCCATGACGATCAAAATAGGGAGAAAGACCGCCGCGGCCTGTACCGGTGGCATGACAAGTGCCATAAGCGGCACGCCCATCAAGGCCAAGGCACCGCCCAATCCACCCTTCGATAATCCAACCAAAGCGACGGCTGGAATCGCTGCGGCGAAGAAATACATATCAAGCATGATGAAAAGGGTGGGTTGATCCTGATTTCTGTCCGGTTTATCGGATTTAGGAAATAAAAACGAGTGCGGATTTTAACGGCTGCACGTTTCCGGAATGGATGACCTTATGAGTGTACATGACGACCGCTGCCGCCTCGTTCTGATCCTGAACGACAATATTGATGCCGAAGCGCAAAAAACCGCGCTGACAGAAGCCCTGCGCGGTGGTGACGTGGCCTCGGTCATCGTGCCGCAATATGCACAGCCTGAGGGCGCGTTTCAGAAATTTACTGAAACATTGGTGCCGGTCATTCAGGGCGCAGGTGCTGCGGCGCTGATCGCCGGTGACACCCGTATTGCTGGCCGTGCCAAGGCGGATGGGTTGCATATCAATGGGCCGGTGGCCGATGTCGCTGAAGCTGTGGAGAAATTCACGCCGAAGATGATTGTCGGCGGTGGCAACGCGGACGACCGCCACAAGGCGCTGGAAATTGGTGAACCGGGCCCGGACTATATTTTCTTTGGCAAATTTGACGGCGATATTAAGCCGGAAGCTCATCCGAAAAATCTGGCGCTTGCAGAATGGTGGGCATCCATGATTGAAATTCCATGCATGGTCATGGGTGGCACCGATACGGCGTCTGCGGTTGCTGTCGCAGAAACTGGTGCAGAGTTTGTGGCAATGGGCCGGGCGGTTTTTGAGCACGCCGCAGGACCTGCTCAGGCGGTTGCTGAAATCAATGCCTTGCTTGACGAAAAAGCGCCACGGTTTGAAGATTGATAGGGGCATGTATCGAAAGTTTTCATATCGGTTTCTGACCGGCATAGTTGCATCGACCCTGCTTATAGCCAGCGGTGGCGAGGCGTTTTCCCAATCCGCGCCGGATGCGGTTTCGCGTCCGCTGGAAAAGGACGCCGATGTCATCCGCAAGGGCAGGGTGGATGCGCCGGAAGGTGATGGCATCCAGCCATCGCAGGGCGTAACGCTTTTTGACCGTATGGGGGCTGATCTGCCGCCACTGCCGCCCGAGAAAGAATTCAAGGGCAAGATTGACGAAGCTTACGGCGCTTTCCAACGCGGTGAATATGTAACGGCACTGGACAAGGCGCTGACCCGCGCACAGGCCGGTGATGCCGCGGCACAAACACTGGTCGCTGAAATGATGTCACGGGGGCTTGGCATTGCCAGTGACCCGAAGACGGCAGCCTTCTGGTATGGTCAGGCGGCCAATGGTGGCGATCCTGCTGCGATGTTCCAGTATGCGCTGCTGTTGATGCAAGGCAAAAACGTTACCCGTGACAAGGCGAAAGCCGACGAGTTCATGAGAAAGGCAGCGGATGCTGGCAATGCATCGGCGCAGTTCAATTGGGCGCAGATCCTTGTTTCGGAAAACCCTGGCGCAAAAGGTTTGTCGGAGGCTTTGCCTTATTATGAAAAATCCGCTGAGCAGGGCGTTGCCGATGCGCAATATGCCGTCGCCCAGATTTACGTGTCGGTCAGCGATATAGGCCCAGAAAAGAGGGCGCAAGCGCGTGACTGGATGCTGCGTGCGGCGAAGGCCGGCTTTGATACCGCACAACTTGATATGGGTGTGTGGCTGGTAAACGGCGTTGGTGGTCCGCGTGACTACAATGAGGGTTATAACTGGATGCAGCGTGCCGCCTTGAAAGGCAATGTTGCCGCCCAGAACAAGCTGTCGCACCTTTATATTCAGGCACTTGGCACACGGCCGGACCCGGTGGAAGCGGCGAAGTGGTATGTGCTGTCACGGCGTGCCGGAATGAAGGATCTGGCGCTTGAGGACTTTTATCTTGGCCTCACCGATGAGCAGCAGAAACAGGCAATTGATGCGGCAAACAAGTTCCGGCGCAGCTGAACTATTGCCCTTTCTTGCCTTTACCCTTGAATTTCCGGTCATTTTGTGGTCTTGAACCCCAAATCTTTCAATCAGCATTCATAACCGTCTGCTCCGGCCCTTGTATGTGGCTAGGTTCGGCTCGGCTTTCAGGGAAATTGTAATGGCCCGTTCTGCCCTTCTTAATGTCATGGTTCAGGCCGCTCTCAAGGCGGGTAAATCGCTATCGCGCGATTTCGGCGAAGTGCAGAACCTTCAGGTCTCTGTCAAAGGCCCAGGCGATTTCGTATCGCAGGCCGATCTCAAGGCCGAAAAAATCGTTCGTGACGAACTGTTGAAGGCACGCCCCACCTATGACTTTCTGGGTGAAGAAGGCGGCGAAGAAAAAGGTACTGATGGCGCGCACCGCTGGATCGTTGATCCCCTGGATGGCACCACCAACTTCCTGCATGGTATTCCGCAGTTTGCAGTGTCGATTGCGCTGGAGCGCAATGGCGAGATTGTTGCCGGTGTGATCTTCAATCCAGCAACCGACGAGCTGTTCACCGCAGAGCGTGGCGGTGGTGCATTCCTCAATGACCGTCGCATTCGCGTTGCTGCCCGCAAGACCCTGCCGGATTGCGTCATTGCCTGCGGCGTGCCGCATCTGGGCCGTGGCAACCACGGCAAGTTCCTGGTTGAACTGCGTCACGTCATGGGTGAAGTTTCGGGTATTCGCCGTATGGGCGCTGCAGCGCTTGACCTAGCCTATGTTGCAGCCGGTCGCGTTGACGGCTTCTGGGAAGCCAACCTTTCCCCATGGGATATTGCAGCCGGTATCGTGCTGATTCGTGAAGCTGGCGGTTTTGTCAGCGACATGAAGGGCACACAGGACATGTTCACCTCGTCCACCGTTGTGGCTGGTAACGAATATATCCACAAGGCACTTGTCGAGGTCGTCAACCGTCCGGTTCCCGCGAAGTAAGACCTTACAGGGTCTGATTATTGCAAGATGCCCGCCAATGGCCTTAGTGCTGCTGGCGGGCATTTTCGTTCGGCTGCCTTATTCCGCTCAGACGGCTTGAGCATTTGCTGCTTTCCACTTCAATTCGTCGCATTTTTCCACTAGCTTCGCCAACACTGTAGCCGAAGGGAATGGGTATTATGGCGAATACTGAAATGCTCGATATGGGGGTCGAGAGGCCGGTTAAGCACGGCCTTGAGTATCGGCTATCCAGCCCCACGCCGTTTCTTTGGACGATGTTCATTTTCCTAATCATCGTCGGTTTCCTGGCTGCCATTCTCTACCGGCAGGCACATCAGGCGTTCATGACCAATCCGGGTCTTAACGGCTTCATCCTTGGCGTGCTGCTGATCGGTATCATTCTGGTGTTTACGCAGATCTTGAGCCTGCGGCCGGAAGTCCGCTGGTTCAACGCCTTTCAGGCGACGGGCAGCGTCGATAAGGCCGGGCGCATTCCGAAGCTTTTGGCGCCTATGCATGCGCTGATCGGGCGCAGGGGCGACATCACACTGTCGCCCGTCATCCAGCGGTCCATTCTCGATTCGATTGCTACCCGTCTGGATGAAACACGTGATACATCGCGTTATCTGATCGGCCTTCTGGTGTTTCTGGGCCTGCTTGGCACATTCTGGGGTCTGATTGGCACGATTGGATCGATTAGCAACGTCATTCAGTCGCTAGACCCGAATGCCGGCGATGCCAATGACGTTCTGTCGTCGCTGAAATCAGGTTTGACAGCGCCGCTATCCGGCATGGGCACGGCGTTCTCGTCATCGCTTCTTGGTCTGTCCGGCTCGCTCATTCTCGGTTTCCTCGACCTGCAAGCCGGCAGGGCACAAAACCGCTTTTACACTGATCTTGAAAACTGGCTTTCGACCGTAACGGATACCGGTTCCGAAGCAGCGTCGTCGCCTGCTCAGATCAAGAAAGAGCTGCTGCAGATTGCGCAGTATCTTTCGAAATCGTCGCAGGGCGATAATGCCTCCGGCGAACGCTCGCTGGCTGCACTGTCCAATCTGGCGGAAGGTGTGCAGGGCTTGGTCAAGACCATGCGGAGCGAACAGCAAATGCTGCGCGACTGGATGGAAGCACAACAGGATGAGGCCAAGGCGCTGCGGCGAACGCTGGATCGGCTGACCGCACGCGTCAACGCTGATCTCAATGCCTCTGCAGCGGCTGACAGGCCTAGTGACGGCGGGAGCAAATAAATATGGCTCTTGCTCGCAACCGTCGCCGTGAGCGGGGCGTGGACTATTGGCCTGGCTTTGTGGATGCCTTGTCCACACTGTTGTTGGCCATCATGTTCCTGCTTACCGTTTTCGTGCTGGCACAATTTGTGCTATCGCGCGAAATCACTGGCCGGGATGAAGTTCTTACTCGTCTCAACAACCAGATATCTGAGTTGACCGAACTTCTGGCCCTTGAACAGGGCAACAAGCAGGACATCGAAGACACGCTGGCCAATCTGCAGTCCACCCTTGCTGTTTCCGAGCAGGAGAGAACCCGGTTGCAGGCCTTGCTGGATGCTGGTACGGGCAGCAGTTCTGCTGCTAACTCCCGGATCGGCGCGCTGACAGGTGAATTGGATGCGGAGAAGCAGGTCAGTGCGCGGGCTGCGAGCCAGATCGAACTTCTCAACCAGCAAATCGCAGCGCTGAGAGCACAGATTGCGTCTGTTGAGACAGCGCTTCAGGCATCGGAGGCCAAGGACGCGTCTTCACAGGTGCGGATTGCTGATCTTGGACGTCGCCTCAATGTGGCGCTGGCGCAGCGCGTACAGGAGCTTAATCGCTATCGCTCCGACTTTTTTGGACGCTTGCGTGAAATTCTGTCCGATCGCGAGAATATCCGCATTGTCGGCGACCGTTTTGTGTTCCAGTCGGAAGTGCTGTTTCCTTCCGGGGGCAATGATCTCAATCCGGCAGGACAGGCTGAAATGGAAAAGCTGGCCATGGCGCTGATTGATCTCGCAAAGGAAATTCCAGCCGAGATCAATTGGGTTCTGCGCGTAGACGGTCACACTGATAATGTGCCGCTGGCTGGCACTGGCCGGTTTGCAGATAACTGGGAGCTTTCTTCTGCCCGTGCGACCTCGGTGGTCAAATTCCTGATTTCAAAGGGTGTACCAGCCAACCGTCTGGTTGCGGCAGGCTTCGGTGAATATCAGCCGATTGCCGAAGGCGATACTCCGGAAGTACGTTCGCAAAACCGGCGCATCGAACTGAAACTCACGGAGAGATAAAATAAGAGTGTGGCAGAGGATTACTCTGCCACCTCGATATGGGTCACTTCGCTGGTCTGGAATTGCAGACGCGCCAGCTTGGCATAAAGTCCGCCGTGATTGATCAGGCTCTGGTGGGTGCCCTCTTCAACCAGCTTGCCGTCCTCTAATACCAGAATACGATCTGCTTTCAGCACGGTAGAAAGTCGATGCGCGATGACGATTGTCGTGCGCTGCTGCATCAAACCGTCCAAGGCTTTCTGCACGAGTGTTTCGCTTTCCGCATCCAGCGCCGAGGTAGCCTCGTCGAGCAGCAAAATCGGGGCGTTGCGCAGGATGGCGCGGGCAATCGCAATACGCTGTCTTTGGCCGCCTGAGAGGGTAATGCCACGCTCGCCAAGCTGCGTGTCATACCCGTTTTCCAGCTTGCTGATGAAATTGTCGGCCTGTGCGGCCACGGCTGCTGCACGCACCTGTTCACGGGTTGCAGTTGGCAGACCAAAAGCAATGTTGTCGTGGATGGAGGTGGTGAAGATAGTCACGTCCTGCGGCACGATGGCAATACGGGAGCGAAGATCCTGTGGTGAGGTCGTGCGAATATCTGTCCCGTCAATCACGATGCGGCCGAATGCTGGATCGTAGAAACGCAGGAGCAGCGAGAAGATGGTGCTCTTACCGGCGCCTGACGGACCGACGATGGCAACCGTTTCGCTCGGTGCAACGTGGAAAGACAGGTCGCGCAGGATTTCCTTGGTGCCATATCCGAAGCTGACATTTTCAAATGCGGCTTCACCTCGGGCCGGCGTTGGCATGACGCTTGCCGTCTGCGGCGCACGCACGGCGGGAACTTCCTGCATCAGTTCGGACAGGCGCTCTGCGGCACCACCGGCTTGCGACAATTCACCCCAGACCTCGGATAATTGGCCAAGCGCACTGGCGGCAATGACAGAATAAAGTACGAATTGGCCAAGGGTACCAGCCGACATGGTGCCGTTCAGCACGCTGTGGGCACCGTACCAGAGAATGGCGACAACACTGCCAAATACCATGGCAATGGCAAAACCGGTCAGGCCCGAACGGGCGCTGATCGAAGAGCGTGCGTCACGATAGGCGCTTTCGACGGCAGCGCCGTATTTTGAAGTAGCCAGCGATTCGGCATTAAAGGCCTGAATGGTGCGGGCAGCACCAATGGTTTCCGTTGCAAAGGCGGATGAGGCGGCCAGTGTGTCCTGCGTGGCGCGCGAGCGTTTGCGAACAGAACGACCAAAGGCAATCAGCGGGAACACGATCAGTGGTATGGCACAAAGCGCCAGACCGGACAGGCCGGGGCTGGTGTAAACCATCATTGCCACGCCACCTAAACAGAGCAGGGTGTTGCGTAGCGCCTGCGAAGCTGCAGAACCGAACGCGGATTTGATCAGCGTGGTGTCGGCAGTCAGGCGTGAGGTCAGTTCACCGGAATGGTTGATATCAAAAAACGCAGGCGAAAGTGTCGTGATATGATTGAAAACGTCCTTGCGGACATCCGCGACAACCCGCTCACCAATGGCGGAGACGTAATAATAGCGCATGGCACTGGCGACAGCGAGTACGATGGCAAGACCGAACAGCATGCCAAAATAGTTGTTGATCATGGCGCCATCGGCATTTTCGAAACCGTGGTCCATGATGCGGCGAACGGCAAGTGGCAGGGCCAGTGTGGTCAGCGCTGAAAGAACAAGTGCGAACAGGGCTGCTGCGACCATGCCGCGGTAACGCTTCATGTAAGGCAGCAGGCTGGCAAGCGGTTTCAGACCCTTGCGCCGTGCTGATTTCTGTTCCTGCGTCGCTTCCACGTAACCACTCCTGCTACCTGTTTTGCCTCACAACCGCCGTCTGTGTTTGCTTTTTGCAAACAGGTCGTTTTTTGGCACTTTCATCACTTAGCGATAGATCGCCAGGCACTTGTTATCTGGACGACCTTCATGTATAGGCACGGCATCGAATTGGGAAGCCGTGGAATAAATGTGCTGCGGTTCCATTTATTGAATTGGCTCCGTTGACGCAATTGCGGCAAATGGACCGCAGTCACACAGCAGGAAGATTGTCATGAAGGCTGAAATCCATCCCGACTATCACGTGATCAAAGTGGTCATGACTGATGGCACCGAATACGAAACACGTTCCACTTGGGGCAGCGAAGGCGCGGTCATGAACCTCGAAATCGACCCTAAGTCTCATCCGGCATGGACCGGTGGTAACCAGCAGCTCGTTGACCGTGCTGGCCGCGTTTCCAAGTTCAACAAGCGTTTTGGCGGCCTCGGTCTCTAATCCGTTTGGATTTGAATACAAAAAGCCCTCGAACATCGTTCGGGGGCTTTTTGTTTGTCCTGTAATAGGGGGGTGCATGAGACGCTATGTCTCAGGTGTTGGTATTGCCTCTGATGGCAAAAACAAAAAAAGCAGGCTACGAGCCTGCTTTTTTCATGACATGTGATGTGAAGCGGATCAGTTGTTCACGAAGGCCGTACGCAGCAGGTTAAGCTGGGCTTGAACGCTATTTTCATTGTCCGGCACCTTCGCGGCTTCTGCAGGACGGTAGATTTCGCGATCGAGCAGGGCAACGCGATTCTGGAGGCGAAGGGAACGTTCCACGAGATCGCGGAATGATTCTGGCAGGTCATTCCAGCCTGGTGCGTTACGATCAACGTTGAAGCTGTCGAGGCGAACCTTGCTCTTTTCGTTCAGAACCTGGTCACGGCTCATTTCACCATTGTTGACGGCGCGTTGCAGAAGAAGCCAAGACGCCATCTGCATGAGACGGGTTGTCAGGCGCATCGATTCTGCTGCGTAAAGCACGGAGGCCATGCGCGGCAGCACCTTGGACGCTGCGCGTCCGGCGCCATCGAGATAGGACGCTGTTTCCTCAACCAGCGTCATGCCCTCGGCATAAAGAGTCTTGAACTGGTTGGATGCTGCGGCATGCCCCGCAAAGCTGATAGTATTCAAAACCTGTTCCGACATTTCTTAATATCCCTGCTCACGCATCACTTTTGTCAGGTAATAGAATCCGTAAATCTTAATACGGTTCCCTTTTTTCTGCTTTTGAGGATGATACCAATAACTCAAATGCGCAAGTTGATTATTAAAGAAGGGTTAATACCCACAGTTTTGATGGCCAAAGCGGACCATAAAAAAAGAGCCGCAAAAGCGGCTCTCAAGGTAAAACAGGGAGAAAAATCAGACCAATTCGCCAGTTGGAGAAGCTGCCTGAAATCCAGAAGCTCTGGATAGGTATAGTTATCTCTCAAAAAGGTTTATAAAGTCTTAATGGTAAACGAATGACTGATCCAAAAATCAACGTTTACGGATTTTTTTCTATATTCATGAACGGAAGAAGTTCTCAGCGGCGAGCCGTCCTGCTGACTTTTTCTTCTTCTCTTCTTCCAGACGTTCAATCTCTTCCTGAAGTAACTTTACACGGTAGCTGAGTTCATCCACCGAGAGCAGCGTGAGGTCACAGCCGATTTCATGGGCTGCAAGCCTCTTGGGGCGATCGTCATCCGATATACTCATATTCCGGCTCCTTTATCGACGTCGTCATCGTTAGATTGGGCGGCGCGTGGATCAAGTACGGCACTTTCCGGTGTTGCCAACGCAGAGGTAACGGCTGGCATCGTC
Organism: Agrobacterium sp. 5Ca50; assembly: GCF_055381905.1. NCBI lineage: Bacteria > Pseudomonadati > Pseudomonadota > Alphaproteobacteria > Hyphomicrobiales > Rhizobiaceae > Agrobacterium > Agrobacterium sp. 5Ca50. The sequence continues at coordinate 2,632,387 of NZ_AP026438.1, read as the reverse complement.
GAAAAGTTGTCCTTCTCCTCGGTGGTCAGCGCTGCACGTTTCTTACTTCTGAACATCGCATAGGCGGTGATGAGAAGGTGAGAAACGGCTGTGACCAGAAACAGTTCGTAGGGTCCGACTGCGGTCATGATCGGGCCGCCAATCGTTGGTCCGATAATCGTGCCGATGCCGAAAAGCAGCAGCAGGCCGCCAGAAACTTTGACGAAATCTTCAGGCGACGCGTAATCGTTGGCGTGGGCAACGGCGATTGGGTAAAGCGCGTTTGCGGCTGCGCCATAGATGGCGATCATGCTGATCAGGACATAGACGTTGGATGGCTGGAACAGCGCCACGGCAAGGCCTGCAAAGGCCGCGAGGGCTGAAAGACCGGCCAGGACATAACGACGGTCAATTCTGTCAGAGAGGCGTCCTGCCGGAAACTGGGCAATGGCACCGGCAAAGATCGTGACGCTGACCATGACAGCGATCATTGTTGGTTCCAATCCCGCACGGGAGGCAAAGACAGCGCCCAGTGTACCGTAGGCACCATTGGCAATACCGATCATCAATATTCCAACGCATGAGACCGGTGAGTTTTTATAGAGGGCAGGCAGATCCAACCGCACAGTTTGCAACGGTTTGGGGCTTTCTGCTTTGGACAAGGTCGCGGGCAAAATGGCGATGCAGTAGACAATGCCGCAAATCATGAACAGCGAGGTGTTGCTGATGTCGCCAATTGGCACCAGCAACTGGCCACCCACTACACCCATCAACGTGATGGCGATATACAGCGAAAAGATCGTGCCACGGCTTTCATTGGTGGCGCGTTCATTCAGCCAGCTTTCGATGATCATCGAGGTGCCAGCGGTGCAGAAACCGGTAATGGCGCGCAGAACAATCCACCAGACGTCGTCAATGATCAGGCCGGTGGTCAGAACCGTAAGGCATATCAGCGCAAGAAATGTATCAAAGGCCCGAACGTGGCCCACTCTGCGGACAATATTTGGCGCAATGAAACAGCCAATCACAAAACCTGCAGCCCAGGATGTGCCGAGAAAGCCAAGGATTTCGTTGGAATAACCTTCTTCTGCGCCGCGAAGGGGCAGGATAAGACCTTGAAGACCATTGCCTAAAAACAAAAACAGAGTGCTGGATAAAAGTGCGAATACGGGTAGAAGATTTCTGCTCATAGCAACACTCTCATTTTTCCGCTCGTCGTTATCGCGTTTGTCTTTGATGAAGGGTAGGTGAAAGGGATACTGCACTTTCCCTGCTGCACGTCAAAGATGTCCACCCTGTGACGGGATATGGATAAAGACAAAAGGTTTATGCGATGACAAAAGCGATAGGTCTTTTTTTGCTTTTGGCAATGTTGGTGCAGATCATCAGGCCGCTTGGATATCCGGGCCTGAAAAAGCGTAGCGACTGTTGGAAGATTGCTGTCGCAGCCTTCGTTATCTGGTCAATTGTTTTGTTGATTAGGCCGTAACGGGCCGCTCTCCTGCCCATTGAAGGCAGGAAAGCGAATTGCAAAATTGCAATCTTCGTTATGGACCAGCCATCGCGCCGGACTTTTCCAATTGTCGATTAAAGCTTACGCCCGAGGTGGTTTTCGACCTGTTTCTTTTCCCAGTCCGCATTCAGGAAGGGAATAAGTTCAAAGGTCTTGAGGGCATGGGACGCAAGCGCAATACCCCAGCCGAGAGCCGGCCAGATCACCCAGAAATATCCGGGGTTGGTAAGCAGATTGATCACGGTCAATATGCACAGAACGACGACGTATTGAATGAGGTGCAGATAGAATTTCTTGATGCGGCGAACCTTGGCAAAGGCAATCGCTTCCTCAGCCTCGGTGTGACTTGCGACATAATTCGGCATTTCGGCTTCCTTCTGATCTGTCAGTTGAGACAAATCGACTTCGAAGACTGCTGCCAGAGTATTCATGGTTTCGAGGCTGGCGGGTTGGCCGCGCTCCAACCGTTGAATGGTGCGTGTGCTCAACCCGCTTATGGTTGCCAATTGCTCCTGTGACCATCCGCGCTGAAGCCTGAGTTTCTGTATCAGCATACTGTCTCTCCAAGTTCGACGGCGGATTGATGCGCAAATTTGCGGGCCGTCACCACGTCAGGCACACGACTGTCGTGTTGCTGTCGGGTGGGCGGTAGCGAGGGTGCAGGAGCCAGACTATTTGATAACGCCTTTGCGTCCATATTGCCATTTCCAGCCTCAAGGGTTCTGCATGGCAACAAAAAAAGCCGCCCGGAGGGCGGCTTTGATGGTTTTGGAAACATGCCTTTATCAGGCAGCCTTTTCCAGTTCCTTTTTCCAGCTGCCGGTGGCGGCAAGGCTATTCATTTCTGCACGGTGCGTGAAAGCGCGCTGGCCAGCAGCAACGTTTTCCGACTTGCCGGCCCAGGTCTTAAGCGCGGTGTCCTGCAAGGCGCGACCATAAGAGTAGGTCAGGCCCCAAGGCAGGTCGTAACCGGAGTTCATGGCCGACAGGTGCGCCGTTGCTTCTTCCGAGGACTGCCCGCCGGAGAGGAAAGCAATACCAGGCACCAGAGCCGGTACGGTTGCCTTGAGAACCTTGACGGTCTTCTCCGCAACTTCTTCAACGCCTGCCTTGCGTGCTTTCTTGCCGTCGATGACCATGTTCGGCTTGAGGATCATGCCTTCGAGATTGACGCGGGCGTCAAACAGGTCTGCAAACACGGTCTGCAGAACCCACTGGGTTACTTCAGCGCAACGATCGATGTCGTGAGTGCCTGGCTCGCCGTCCATCAGCACTTCTGGCTCGACGATCGGAACGATGTCGGCCTGCTGGCAGAGAGCTGCATAACGTGCGAGCGACTGGGAGTTGGCCTTGATCGAACCCCAGCTCGGACGCGCTTCACCAATAGTGATAACGCCGCGCCACTTGGCGAAACGTGCACCAGCTTCGTGATATTTGCGCAGGCGCTCATACAGGTTGTCGAGGCCTTCGGTGATGAATTCGTGTGGGTGGTAAGCCATTGGCTTGGCACCGATATCAACCTTGATACCTGGAATGCTGCCAGCAGCTTTGATGAGGTCTACGAAAGGCGTGCCATCGGCAGCTTTCTGGTAGAGGGTTTCTTCGTAAAGGATGACGCCGGAGATGTACTTCTTCATGGCATCATCGGAACGGAACAGCATCTCGCGGTAGTCGCGACGGCTGGTTTCCGTGGATTCCAGATTGATGGTGTCAAATCTCTTTTTGATTGTGGATGTGGATTCGTCGGCAGCCAGGATACCCTTGCCGTCGGCAACCATTTTAATTGCGATGTCTTCAAGGCGTTCGGTCATTGCTATTCTCCCAAGGCACAATGTTTTCGCGATAACAGATGTTTACGACGAGGAAAATGGCATGCTAACTCATTGAAACGATTGAAATCATTTCAATCGTTTGAAAGTTGTTGGCCCATTGTACACCCAAAAAGAAAAAGCCGGACAAAAGATTTTGTCCGGCTGCAAAAGTATCAAATGATAGGTTGATCTCAGACCTTGCTGAGAACCGCGACGCCTGGAAGAACCTTGCCTTCCATCCATTCGAGGAACGCGCCACCGGCTGTCGACACATAGGTGAAGTCGTCTGCAGCGCCAGCGTGGTTAAGGGCAGCTACGGTGTCGCCGCCGCCAGCAACCGACACCAGCTTGCCGGACTTGGTGCATTCAGCAGCATGTTTGGCGGCCGCAACCGTTGCCGTGTCGAATGGAGCGATTTCAAATGCGCCAAGCGGGCCATTCCAGACCAGTGTTTCAGCGCGGGAAATCCATGCCTTGATGCTTTCGACGGATTTCGGACCAACGTCCAGAACCATCGCGTCTTCAGGAATTGCGTTGATGTCGACAGTTTCGTTGGCAGCATTAGCCTTAAACTCGCGGGCAACTACGCCATCTTCCGGCAGAACAATTGCGCAGCCAGAGCTTGCTGCTTCAATCATGATCTGCTTGGCGGTCGCGGCCAGGTCATGCTCGCAAAGCGACTTGCCGACATTGGTGCCGCGAGCTGCAATGAAGGTGTTGGCCATGCCACCACCGATCACCAGTGCGTCTACCTTTTTGACAAGGTTCATCAGCAGGTCGATCTTGCTGGAAACCTTGGCACCGCCAACGATGGCAACAACCGGACGCGATGGCTTGCCGAGACCCTTTTCCAGTGCTTCAAGCTCGGCCTGCATGGTGCGGCCGGCATAGGATGGCAGATGGTGAGCGAGGCCTTCAGTCGAAGCGTGCGCACGATGTGCCGCCGAAAACGCGTCGTTGACGTAGATGTCGCCGTTTTTGGCAAGTGCCTCAACAAATGCCGGCTCGTTCTTTTCTTCGCCCTTGTGGAAGCGGGTATTTTCCAGAAGCAGGATGTCGCCGTTTGCCAGCTTGCCAACGGCTTCGGCAGCGGCATCGCCAATGCAATCGGCACCAAATTGAACAGGCTTGCCAAGAACGTCCTGCACGGCCGGCACGATGAGGCTCAGTGACATGTCGGCGACCGGCTCACCCTTCGGACGACCGAAATGCGCAAGCAGAATAACTTTGGCGCCTTTGTTCGACAGCTCGAGAATGGTCGGTGCAACGCGCTCAATGCGGGTAGCATCCGTTACTTTGCCGTCAGCAACCGGTACGTTGAGATCGACGCGTACAAGAACGCGTTTTCCCGAAATGTCGTTCAGATCGTCAAGGGTCTTAAAGGCGGGCATGTGTCGGTCCTGATCTATGCGTTGTGGAAAAATATTGCCGGACCATACTATGACTGCTTTTGGACGCAAGCGGTTCAAGTGTCATTTTTGATACTGCGGCCAAACATCCTAGGAACCTTTCACCTCACGACTGGCAAAGTGGGTTTGGACGCGGTGGATGATTTCACGAAGATTGATGAAAACCGGCAGATGTGTAGCCGGTTCTACCGGCTCAAGCGACAATCCAACACTCGATATTGCGTTGTTTTCATCGAGATTGCGAACGATCAGGACGATTGAGCCCAGACGAATACGGTCGGCATATTCCGCCTTGCCGCCAAGGCGGCTTTCAATCAGTTCGACAATGGTCATCGAATGCTCAGAGGTTGCCAACAGATCCGGCCCATAGGACGTGTCGAGGTCGCGGGCCAAGCCGGTGGGCGAAATCGAGAATGTTCCGAAAAAGTCGGCGTCATCTGGAGCAACCGGAATGCGGCTGGCAAACAGTCTGTCGAGCAGTCGGGAGTAACCAGGGGCAACGAACAGATAGATCTGGTCATTTTCCCGTAGCCGACCTGCATATTGGTAACGGATGGACTTGCCATCGCGAATGACCAGCGAAGGCATTGCCCAGCGTGGAATGCGCTCTCCGTGCAGCACAGGGCTTTCTTTGGTCACACGATATGAAATCAGTTCATGATTGGCTGTACCAGGCAAATCGACCTCCAGCTTATCGACCTCGCCCATGCGTGGCGGCACGATCAGTCCGAGACGCATGGCAACGGGTTTGATGGTCCAGCCCTGCAACATCAGAGACACAAGAACGATGATGAAGGCGGCATTGAAGAATATCTGGCCGTTCTCCAGCCCGCCGAGGATCGGCATGATGGCAAGCAGGATGGAAACCGCACCACGCAGGCCGACCCAAGCGATGAAGGAGGTTTCCTGCTGCGTATAATTGAACGGCATCAGGCTCAGCCATACGGCCAGCGGGCGGGCAATGAAGATCAGGAACAAGGCCAGGAGTATGGCTGGTACGATGATGGCCGGAAACTGCGATGGCGTGGCGAGAAGTCCGAGCATCAGGAACATGATGATCTGTGAAAGCCAGGTCATGCCTTCGTGGAAGCGTCGGATAGCATGTTTGGCGAAAATCTTGCGATTGCCGGCCACGATGCCGGCGACATAGACGGCAAGGAAACCGCTGCCTCCAATCGTGCCGGTGAATGAAAACACCAGCATCGCCAGCGCCAGTACAAAGATCGGTGCCAACCCGCGATCCACTGCAAAACGATTGACGACGGCAACGATCATGTAACCGCCGGCAAGACCGACCAGCACACCGAGGCCCATTTCTTCGATGAACAGCAGGAGGATGCTACTATCGAGACCCGACATGCCGCGACCGCTGGAAATAACCTCAACCAGCATAAGCGTCAGGAAGATGGCCATGGGATCGTTTGTGCCGGATTCGACTTCCAGTGTAGAGCGGACCTGATCGCGAATATGAATGCCGCCAATGCGCAGCAGGAAAAACACCGCTGCGGCATCCGTGGAAGCAACGATGGCGCCGAGTAAAAGCCCTTCAATCCATGAGAGCCCCAGCAGCAGTGAGGCCGCCCCGGCGAAAAAGATTGCCGTCAGCACCACGCCGACGGAGGCAAGGGTTATGGCGGGGGCTGCCGATAGCTTGAAGGATTGCAGGTTGGTTCCGAAACCTGAGTCGAACAGAATGACGGCAAGCGCGACAGACCCGAGCATGTAGGCGAGCGGGTTGTTTTCGAAGTGAATGCCGAGCCCATCTGATCCTGCGAGAAGACCGATCAGCAGGAAGAGAAACAGCAAGGGTGCGCCGAAGCGGAAAGCAATGAGACTGGAAAACGCAGCGACAAGAACAAGAACGGTTGCTGCCAAAAGAAGAATATAAAATGATTCCAATGCCCTAATCCTTCAGCAGTGCTGTGTCATCAGGCATGCCGTGCACGTCAGCAGTCAATGCGCCACGGGTTGGACGGCCTTCTGACAGCAGGGTTTACTGGTCAAGGCAGGGCAAGGCGGGGTGTATCGATTGATACGGGCAGGGCATGAAGCACATGATGCGCAACCAATCCCTGCTTCTTTTTTCCGCAGCAAAGTGGACCACAGCAAGGCAGGAAGACGGAAAGTTAGTGTCCATTTCGCAAAAATTTTGCAATGCAATAAATTTATGTTTGCAGGGCTGTCGAAGCGCGAATGTCGACGTGTTGATGTCGGAAAAAGAAAAACCCGGTAGAATTGCTTCTACCGGGTTCTCATCATCAGAGTGAAATCTGATTAGATGGTCTTTGCGAAGGCAACAGCCGTGTCGGACATACGGTTGGAGAAACCCCACTCGTTGTCGTACCAGGTCAGGATGCGAACGAACTTGCCTTCCAGAACCTTGGTCTGGTCGATTGCGAAAATCGAGGAGTGGCTGTCGTGGTTGAAGTCACGCGAAACCAGCGGCTCTTCGGTGTAGCCGAGGATGCCCTTCAGGGCGCCATTGGAGGCTGCCTTGATGGCTTCGTTGATTTCTGCAGCTGTCGTGTCGCGCTTGGCAACGAACTTGAAGTCGACAACCGAAACGTTTGGTGTCGGAACGCGGATCGACGTACCGTCCAGCTTGCCCTTGAGGTGAGGCAGCACCAGGCCAACGGCCTTGGCAGCACCGGTCGAGGTCGGGATCATGGACAGGGCAGCAGCGCGAGCGCGGTACAGGTCCTTGTGCATGGTGTCCAGCGTTGGCTGGTCGCCCGTATAAGAGTGGATGGTGGTCATGAAGCCATGGTCGATACCAACAGCGTCATCGAGAACCTTCACGACTGGCACGAGGCAGTTCGTGGTGCATGATGCGTTGGAAATGACCAGGTGGTCCTTGGTCAACTGGTCATGGTTGACGCCGAACACGACGGTCAGGTCAGCGCCTTCAGCAGGGGCCGAAACGATAACGCGCTTTGCGCCAGCTGTCAGGTGAGCAGCAGCCTTGTCGCGTGCAACGAAAATGCCTGTGCATTCCAGAGCGATGTCGACGCCGAGTTCCTTGTGCGGCAGCTGGGCTGGGTCACGAACTGCGGTAACCTTGATTGGCTTGCCACCGGCAACGGTGATGGTGTCCCCGTCGACCTTTACCTCGGCTGGGAACTTGCCGTGGATCGAATCGTAACGCAGCAGGTGCGCGTTGGTCTCTACTGGTCCAAGGTCGTTAATTGCGACAACTTCAATGTCAGTGCGGCCGGATTCAACGATAGCGCGAAGGACATTACGGCCGATACGGCCGAAGCCGTTAATGGCTACTTTTACAGTCATTTACATACTCCCGATCAAAAAATGCTTGTAGTGGGAAATAGTGAGGGCTTGGGGCCCTCACGCTAGCTTTGCTTCGGCTGCAGCGACAACGGCTTCCACCGTGATGCCGAAATGCTTGAAGAGATCCTTGGCCGGTGCGGATGCACCGAAGGAGTTCATGCCGACAAATGCGCCATCCGAACCGATGAAGTAATCCCAGCCCTGACGGATTGCAGCTTCGACGGCAATCTTGACAGGTGCCTTGCCGATCACTGAATTGCGGTAGGTTTCTGGCTGCTCAGCGAACAACTCAAAGCAAGGAACCGAAACAACACGGGTGGAAACACCCTTCTGCTTCAATGTTTCTGCGGCCTTGAGTGCCAGTTCGACTTCAGAACCGGACGCGAAGATCGAAACCTTGGCGTCGCTTGCGGAAACCAGTTCATAGGCACCGTAAGCGCATAGGTTCTTTTCTTCATATTCCTTGCGGGCTGGCGCCAGGTTCTGACGTGTCAGCGCAAGTGCCGATGGGCGGTCTTTATGCTCCAGAGCAATCTGCCAGCATTCTGCGGTTTCGGTTTCATCCGCAGGGCGGAAAACCAGCAGGTTTGGAATGGCGCGCAGTGCTGCAACATGTTCGACCGGCTGGTGGGTTGGACCGTCTTCGCCAACACCGATGGAATCATGTGTCAGAACGTGAACGACGCGGATGCCCATGAGAGCAGCAAGACGAATGGACGGACGGCAATAATCCGAGAAGATCAGGAAGCCGCCGGAGTAAGGAATGAGACCGCCGTGAAGGGCGATACCATTCATGGCAGCAGCCATACCGTGTTCGCGGATACCGTAGTGCATGTAACGGCCCGAGAAGTCCGAAGGCGTGATGGACTTCATCTGGCTGGTCTTGGTGTTGTTCGACGGCGTCAGGTCGGCAGAGCCGCCCAGCGTTTCGGCCAGGATGCCGTTAATGACTTCCAGAGCGTCTTCCGAAGCCTTACGGGTCGCAACAGTCGGGTTGTTCTCGGAGACCTTCTTTTTGAAGGCGTCGATGGCGCTGTTGAAGTTGCCCGGCAGGTCGCCCGCGAAGCGGCGGGTGAATTCAGCCTTCTTGGCATTTTCAGTGGCGGAAAGGCGACCTTCCCATTCCTGGCGTGCCTTGGTGGAGCGCAGGCCGGTGAGGCGCCAGGCGTCCAGAACATCTTCCGGCACAACAAATGCTTCAGCTTCCCAGTTAAGGTGCTTGCGGGCAGCAGCGATTTCTTCAGCACCCAGCGGGTTGCCGTGGACCTTATGTGTGCCCTGCTTGTTCGGCGCACCAAAACCGATCACGGTCTTGCAGGCGATGAAGGTCGGACGGTCCGACTTCTGGGCAGCCTCAATGGCAGCGGCAATCGCGTCTGGATCATGACCGTCGATTTCGATGGTGTTCCAGTGAACGGACTTAAAGCGTGCGATCTGGTCTGTGGAATCGGACAGGCCAACTTCACCGTCGATGGTGATGTTGTTGTTGTCCCAGAACAGGACCAGCTTGTTCAGCTTCAGGTGGCCAGCAAGTGCGATGGCTTCGTGGCTGATGCCTTCCATAAGGCAACCATCACCGCACAGAGCATATGTGAAGTGGCTCTGCAGGTCGCTGCCGAATTCCTGCTCGAGCTTCTTTTCGGCGATTGCCATACCAACGGCGTTGGCAATGCCCTGACCGAGCGGGCCGGTGGTGGTTTCGATGCCGGTAGCATGACCATATTCCGGGTGACCGGCGGTCTTAGAGCCCAACTGGCGGAAACGCTTGATCTCATCGATCGTCATGTCTTCGTAACCCGTCAGGTACAACAGGGCGTACAGCAACATGGAACCATGACCGGCAGACAGCACGAAGCGGTCGCGATCTGGCCACAATGGATTTTTGGGATCGAATTTCAAATAACGGCTGAACAGGACCGTTGCTACGTCTGCGGCTCCCATCGGCAGGCCGGGGTGGCCGGAATTGGCCTTTTCCACAGCATCCATGGCAAGGAAGCGGATCGCATTCGCCATCCGGTTATGTTTGTCGCGAGAGATCATGGCTTTTCCGCTTTGTTTCGGGTGAAAGGTGATAGTTTCGAGATACTATCCAGAAAGCGGCTGATCCATAGCAGGTGGTACAGCCAAGTCAATAAAAGCACGCGCGTTTGCCGTCGTCGATGCTATAAAAAAACACTGTGCTTTGGACTTGAGCGTGATTGACGATTGGCAGGGCCGCATAAATCTCCGTCCACAGGCTATATTATAGCATTATCCCACGTTTGATTGACGTGCTTGTTACTCTGGGAATATCGTATCCGGGCTGAAGAGGACGCAATCGGACGATTCGTCGCGGCTGCGTCAAACCGGATAAGAAAATGGCGGCGGACAAGACACTACAACTGGCGCTGTCGGAGCTGGGCTCCGCGATTACAGGCCTTGAAAACGCAATCGACATGCGTATCGAGCGTCAACGTGAGCAGGGCGATATCGATAGCGAAGTGCGCCGTGTCCACACGGATCGCTCCCGGCTGGCTCAGGAACTGGACCAATCCGAGTTTCGTGCCAACAGGCTCGAGGAAGTCAATCGCGAAGTATCGCGTCGATTGGTGACGGCGATGGAAACCATACGTGCGGTTCTGGATCGCTGAGGTAAAAAGGTAATCGAATGGCGCAAGTGACCGTTATGATCGATGGCAAGGCCTATCGCATGGCCTGCGAAGAAGGGCAGGAGGGTCATTTGACTGAACTCGCCTCGCGGTTCGATCAATATGTTGGCCATTTGAAGAACCAGTTTGGCGAAATTGGCGATCTGCGCCTGACCGTGATGGCTGGTATCATGGTGACGGACGAGTTGTCGGAAGTGAACCGCAAGCTGGCATCGCTGCAGGAGCAGGTCGATAATCTCAAGCAACACCGCGATGGTGCTGCAGAAAACCGCGCCCAGACCGATGCCTTGCTGGTGCAGGCCATTGGCGATCTGACGTCGCGGCTTAACGGTGTTACCGAAAAACTGTTGTCGCGGCCAAAGTCGCAGGCCCACCCGAACTGATCCGCAGACAATTTTCCCTGCCTCAATTACGTCTGCCTCTGGCAAAGCGATTTGATACACTCTATATCTGATGTGCGGTCTGCGCTTCTCGACAGGAATCACAATCCCTGGGGCCATACTCGATCCAAAGGGAGCTGTCCCTGACCAGTCCCGTGGGACTGGACACACGGCGCCCACCTACGTTTGTAGGCACCCAGGATCGTAAACCTCCATCGGTCGCCGTGGATCGCGCTTAACTCTTTTCTCCGTGATGTTTGCTACAGTCGTCGCCAAGGCGACGCATGCCCCCTTTCGGCCCTGTTCAGACATTTGGATCAATTGTCTGTTGCTGTGCCTTACTCATAGGTTGCGAACGATAAATATTATCGCCAATGTAGAAATAATCATGAGTTTACGCTGATATTTTATATTGGCGGTCATTGCATTGATAATTTTATTCCTTATTATCCGACATGGCGTATCCGTTTAACCCCCCTAGGGTTTCTGCTGTTTCCAGCCGTGATGCGACGTTCAACAGCCCAAAGAGCTAAACTTGTTTACTGAAATTATTATCGTGGTTCTGCTCACCGTCCTGAACGGTGTGCTTGCCATGTCAGAACTCGCCGTGGTTTCCTCCAGACCGGCGAGGCTGAAGGTGCTTGCCGCTCAGGGCAGTAAGGGAGCCGCAATCGCCATTAGTCTGTCGGAAAATCCCGGCCGATTTCTTTCCACGGTACAGATCGGTATTACCCTTGTCGGTATTCTGTCCGGCGCCTTCTCTGGTGCAACACTCGGCGCGCGCTTTACCGCTTGGTTGTTGGCACAGGGCGTTTCCGACAGGCTTGCCGATGCGCTTGGTGTTGGTACCGTCGTTGTTGCCATTACCTACCTTTCGCTGATCGTTGGTGAGTTGGTTCCCAAGCAGATCGCTTTGCGCGACCCGGAACGGGTTGCTGCACGCGTCGCTCCGGCCATGATGCTGTTGTCCAAAATCGGTGCGCCGCTGGTGTGGCTGCTGGACAAGTCCGGCAAGCTGATCCTCGGCCTGTTGGGTCACAGCGGTGATACCGGCGCATCTGTCACGGATGATGAAATCCGTACTGTTCTTGCCGAAGCCCATAGTGCCGGTGTTATCGAAACCGAAGAATCGGCGATGATATCGGGTGTTATGCGATTGGCGGACCGTAACGCCCGTGGTCTGATGACACCACGTCGCGACGTCGAGGTTATCGACATTGAAGACACCGCTGAGGAAATTCGCGAGCAGCTTCGCAGCACGCAGAGATCCCGCCTGCCGGTTCGTAACGGCTCGTCGGATGAAATCCTCGGCGTGCTGTTTGTTAAGGACGCGTTCGACGCTTTTGCATCGGGCAAAGAACTTAATGTTCGTGAAGCGATGCGTGAAGTTCCCGTCGTCTCCGACCTGACAAGTGCTGTTGATGTCATCCAGTCGCTGCGCCGTTCTACGGTGCATATGGTGCTGGTCTATGACGAATACGGCCATTTCGAAGGTATCATCAGTTCTGGTGACATTCTTGAAGCCATCACAGGTGCGTTTCAGGAAGAGGACGACGAAGAGCCTGCAATGGTTGAACGTGAAGATGGATCCTTCCTCGTTGCGGGCTGGATGCCTGCCGACGAGTTTGCCGATCTCATGGGCTTCCAGATTGATGACGATGCCGAGTTTGAGACCGTGGCCGGTCTGGTGCTGGGTGAATTCCGCCGTCTGCCGCAATTGGGTGAGCACGTCACCCGCAACGGCTGGCGCTTCGAGGTTATCGACCTTGATGGTCATCGTATCGACAAGGTGCTCGTGAGCCGGGCTGCCTGATGTCCGGCGATCCACTGGTAAAAGCAAGGCTGCGCGGCGAAAGACTTGCCGCGCGCGATGCGCTTGGAAAAGATGAGCGTGTTGAGAAAAGCCTTTTGATTGCCAGACACGGCCTGGCCGGGCTTGCCTTCAAGCCCGGTGCGATTATCTCAGGATTTTTGCCAATCCGTTCCGAGGTCGACCTTTTGCCGCTGCTGACTGTATTGGCACAAAAGGATGTTCGACTGTGTCTGCCAGTGGTTCTGGATCGCCAGACTATTGTGTTTCGTGAGTTTCATCCCGACATTCCGCTCGTTGATACCGGTTTCGGCACGCGTGGGCCGGGGGACAATGCTGCTGTGCTGGATCCGGATATTCTTCTGGTGCCGCTTGCAGTTTTTGACGGTCAGGGCAATCGTATTGGCTATGGTGCTGGCCATTATGACCGTGCCACCGATAAATTGCACAAAAAAGGCCTGAATCCCGTGCTCGTGGGCGTTGCATTTGCCTGCCAGGAAGTGCCATCAGTGCCAGCGGAGCCGCATGATGTGCGCCTTCATGCCGTTCTGACTGAAAACGGCTTCCGATATTTCGAGTAGTGGATCTTTGCATGCGGCTTTTGTTTTTGGGTGACATGGTTGGAAAAACAGGTCGGACAGCGGTTTGGGACCGACTACCGGGTTTGGTTTCTGATCTGAAACTCGATTTTGTGATCGTGAATGGTGAGAATGCGGCCGGTGGTTTCGGTATCACCGAGGATATCTACCTCGAAACGATCAATGCCGGTGCCGATGTGGTGACAACCGGAAATCACGTCTGGGACCAAAAGGAAGCCGTATCTTTCTGTGAGCGCCATGACCAGTTTCTGCGCCCGGCAAATTATCCTGATGGCACACCAGGTAAAGGTTCCGGAATTTTTTATGCTCGCAATGGTGCGCGCGTGCTGGTGGCCAATATTATGGGGCGCGTTTTCATGCACCCTGAACTGGATGACCCCTTCAAGTCAGCAGAAAACATTCTGGCTGCCTGTCCGCTGAAAGAGCAGGCGGATGCCATTATCTTCGACTTCCATGCCGAAGCGACCAGTGAAAAGCAGTGCTTCGGACATTTCGTCGATGGCCGTGCCAGCTTCGTGGTTGGAACGCATACGCATGTTCCGACAGCGGACGCGCAGATCCTCAATGGCGGAACAGCCTATATGTCGGATGCCGGCATGTGCGGCGACTACGATTCCTCGCTTGGCATGGAAAAAGAAGAGCCGATCAACCGGTTCATTTCCAAGATGCCAAAGGGTCGTTTTGAGGCTGCGAGCGGGCCTGCCACGATTTGCGGCGTTGGTGTGGAAATCTCAGACAGCACGGGTCTGGCTGAAAAGATTGCACCCCTGCGTCTCGGACCACGTTTGGCAGAAACCGTTCCGTCCTTCTGGGCCTGATCATCTAAACGTCGATATCATTTGCAATAGCGTGTTGATGACGAGATTGTGAAAGGCCGTTCTGGCTTGCCGCTGGACGGTTTGCCTGTTCTGCCGCATCTTTCTGACGGGAAACCAGTTCAGGAGAGCGGCATGATGCTGCGCGTGCTTTTAAGTGCATTCACCGGACTTCTGTCAGTGGCGGGACCATCATTCGCCCAACAGGCAGCAAGATTACCTGTCAGCCAATGTCAGGCAATCGCACAGAACATCCCTGGCGTGACCTTCGCCAGTCTCAAACTTCCAGAAGTACAGCTTGTGCAACAGTCGGCCAAAGAAGAGGTGAAAATCACCTTCATCGGCCATTCTACCTATGAAATTGAGACACCGGCCGGTGTGCGGATCGCAACCGATTATAACGGGGTCTATAGGCCGCAGCGTACGCCAACCGTGGCGACGATGAACCGTGCCCACACCACTCATTACACACTGAAGCCAGACCCGGGCATTGAATATGTCCTGCATGGCTGGAGCGATAAGGCGGGTGAAAAGGCTGAGCATCAGGTGATGGTGGATGACGTCTATATCAGAAACGTCACGACGGATATTCGCAGCGGTTGGGCGGACTACGAGTCCTTTCAGCAGAATGGCAATTCGATCTTTATCTTTGAGGTTGCGGGCCTGTGTATTGGCCATCTTGGGCATCTGCACCATGAGCTGACCAACACACATTACGCCGAAATCGGCCGTCTCGATATTCTGATGGTGCCGGTGGACGGCGGTTTGACCATGGGCGCCGATAGTATGAGCCGGGTGGTCAAACGATTGCGTTCAGCGCTGATCCTGCCGATGCACCGCACTGGGCCACCGCTTGAACAGTTCGTCAGCATGTTCAGCGCGTCGTTTGATATTGCCTATGCAAAGGATCCCGTCATTACGGTGTCCATGCGTTCGCTACCGAAAAAGCCGACCATTCTTGTGCCTCAGGGTATGTGAGGATATATGAAAAAGGCATGCAGGTCGGAAACCGCATGCCCTTGATTGATATCGCTTGTCTGCGTCTTGTTATGCAAATGCGAGATGCTGGCGAACGCCGACATCCGGCATTTTGTTATCGGTCAAATTGGCCTTGGCGATTTCCCATCCGAATTTCAACGTGCTGTCGGTCGATGCCCAGATATCTGCGTCATCAATGTGCATGGCCAGCATGGTCAGTTCCGGGTCTTCCTTGCCGTGTTCATACCAAGCAGCGACAACAGAATTCCAATATTCGTCTATCTTGCCAAGATCCTTGCGCTGTTCGAGCTTCCCTGAAAGACAGGCGTGGTAGTCGTGGTCTTTGCCAACGAGACAAAAATGCGCTCTCGAGCCCGGTTTAAGTTGGTTGACCAAATCCGTATTGGTTTTGGTAAAAAACCAGATCGTATTTGTTTTCGGGTCGGCATGGGGTGCCATTGGCTGCATATGCGCGTGAAGACCCTCTAGGCCGAGCATGCCAGCATGAACGGAGTTGATCTCGTCCCACAGCTGTTGGGCCGGTGCCTCACGAGCTTCGCTAAGACTTACCATTCTGTTGTCCTTTCTGCCTTTTCCCAAATGGGCGTTAATGCCGCATTTTTGTGTTTCCGGTCAGAAAACGAACGAACATTGCGTTCCGTTCCAGTGCATGATGGCATTTCAGTTTGCCAACAGGCTTGAATGAAAGGCGCTTCACACTTATAAGGCCGCATTCCAAACAAATTATCGGATCAGGGGTGCCATGGCTGGCCATTCACAGTTCAAAAACATCATGCATCGCAAAGGAAAACAGGATTCGATTCGTTCGAAGATATTTTCCAAGCTCGCGCGTGAAATTACCGTCGCGGCCAAGACCGGTCTGCCAGATCCGACCATGAACGCTGCTCTGCGTCTGGCCGTCCAGAACGCCAAGGCCCAGTCGATGCCGAAAGACAACATCGACCGCGCCATCAAAAAGGCATCGGGCGCTGATGCTGAGAACTACGATTATGTTCGCTACGAAGGTTACGGCCCAGGCGGCACGGCTGTCATTGTTGAAGCTCTGACGGACAATCGTAACCGCACGGCATCAAACGTTCGTTCGATCTTCACCAAGGCTGGCGGCGCGCTCGGCGAAACCGGTTCGGTGTCCTTCTCCTTCGACCGCGTTGGCGAAATCACCTACAAGGCATCGGTTGGCGATGCTGACAAGGTGATGGAAGCTGCTATTGAAGCTGGCGCTGACGATGTTGAAACCACCGAAGATGGTCACACGATCATCTGCGCTTTCGAAGCGATGAACGAAGTTTCCAAGGCGCTGGAAGGCGTGCTCGGCGAAGCTGAAAGCGTCAAGTCAATCTGGAAGCCACAGAACACGGTTCCTGTTGACGAAGACAAGGCCGAGTCGCTGATGAAGCTTATCGGCAACCTTGAAGACGATGATGACGTTCAAAGCGTTTATTCGAACTTCGAAGTGTCAGAAGAAATTCTGGCCAAGCTGTCGGCCTGATTTTTTTCGCCATCAGAATTTAAAAAAGCCCCGGTTCGTCTGGGGCTTTTTTTGTTTCGTCAAGATTTTGAAAACAGGCCGTCCAGCCCGGCAAATACTTCAATAGATCGCAGTCGGGCATCCACATCGTGGATCGGGGTGGAGATAATCAATTCATCGGCAGCGGTCACCCGAAGGAATTCTTCAAGCTGACGGTGGACAGTTTGCGGCGAGCCGACCATTGCGTATTGCAATGTGTGATCGACATTGATGCGCTCCATTTCATTCCACAACTCATCCATATCGGCCACTGGCCTTGGAAAACGTTTGCGGACATTACGGCGCAGATTGATGAATTGCTGTTGCGCCGAGGTGAAGTGATATTTCGCCTCCTCATCAGTATCGGCCGCAGATGCCATGACACCCACCATGACATAGGGTTTGTCGAGTGTTGCCGATGGCTGGAAGCGTTCACGATAAATGGCGATTGCGTCCATCAACATGTCAGGCGCAAAGTGTGACGCGAAGGAATAGGGCAGGCCGAGGGCCGCCGCCAAATGGGCGCTGTAGAGGCTGGAGCCCAGAAGCCAGATCGGCACGTTGGTATCGGTGCCGGGCACGGAAAAGATCGCCTGATCCTCGCGTTCTGGTCCGAGATAGCGCTGTAATTCAATGATGTCGTGCGGGAAGGTGTCTACGCCATTGTCCATGTTGCGACGCAGGGCACGTGCGGTGCGCATGTCGGTACCCGGTGCACGGCCAAGGCCCAGATCAACGCGATCAGGATAAAGCGCTGCAAGTGTGCCGAACTGTTCTGCAATGACCAGCGGCGAGTGGTTCGGCAACATGATGCCGCCAGAGCCGATGCGGATGCGCGATGTTGCCGCGCCGACATGCGAGATAACCAGCGATGTTGCGGCACTGGCAATGCCCGGCATGCCATGGTGTTCGGCCAGCCATATCCGTTTGTAGCCGAGTTCTTCGGCCTTGATGGCCAGATGACGGGAGTTGCGCAAGGCATCGCTTGCCGTTTCTCCCTCGCCGATGGGGGAAAGATCTAGAATTGAAAATGGGATCATCGGCGGCTCCTGCATATGCGAATTGTTGTTGTGCAGGATGTAAGGTGCGTGGACACTATTGCCAGAGTGTGAAAGCGTAATTGTATGAAGGATCAAAAAAATTGGGGCTTCGATTGAAGCCCCAATCCGGTTTCTGGTCAGAGCGGTGAACCCACTTTATCCGGCGCGTCGCAAATGTTGGCTGTGGCTGCCAGCGAATGCATCGGTCGCAGGTGCCAGCACGAATTGGCTGAGCTTGCTGTCCATTTCTCCGGCCTCCGTTGCAAGATTGTGAATGGCAGCTGTGGTTTCTTCCACCATGGCGGCATTTTGCTGCGTCATGGAATCAAGACTGGAAACAGCCCGGTTGATTTCAAGCAGTGTGGTTGCCTCTTCGCGCGTGGATTCCATGATGTCGTGGATGCGGCTGTTGATGGTTTCAACATGGCTGCCGATGCCGGAAAGCGAATTGCTGGCCTGTTCCACCAGTGAAACACCGCTTGAGACTTCGTCGGTCGACTTCTTGAGGAGAGCCGTGATCTCCTTGGCTGCGGTGGCAGAGCGTTGCGCCAATTCACGCACCTCCTGGGCTACCACGGCAAAGCCTTTGCCTGCTTCGCCAGCACGGGCGGCTTCCACACCGGCATTTAGCGCAAGAAGATTGGTTTGAAAGGCAATTTCATCGATCACGCCGATGATCTGGTTGATCTGTCGTGACGAGGCTTGAATGGCTTCCATGGCCGCTATCGTCTGCCCCATGATCTTGCCGGAGGATTGCGTTTCGGCGTTGGCATCCTTGGCTATCTTGCTTGCCTGCTCGGCGCGCGCGATCTGGTGTTTGACGGCATCGGTGATGGCGTTGATGGCACTTGCCGTTTGCGTAATCGAAGCGGCCTGTCGTTCCGTGCGTTCGGCCAACTGGTCTGATCCAACGCGCATTTCTTCCGAACCACTGCGCACAGCCTGCGAATTGCCGCCGATTGAGTGCAAGGTGTCGCTGAGGGTTGCCAAGGCCTGATTGAAGTTCAGCCGCAGGCTTTCAAGCTCCTGTGGAAAGGGCTTTTCAATACGGTAGGAGAGGTCACACTTGGCAAGGCGGTCCAGCCCCTGATCAAGAGAGTGGACAACCATTTGCAATGTTGCGGCCTCAGCCTCACGTTCCGCCAGGTTCTGCCGCCGGCTTTCCTCGGCTTCGGCACGGGTGCGGGACGTGGTGTCTTCCAATTCGCGTTGCTGGATCAGCTTTTCCCGGAAACTGCCGAGCGCCTTGGCCATGGTGCCAATTTCGTCTTTTCTGTCCTGCGCGGTGATTTCGGTTTGCAGGTTACCATTGGCAACATCGCGCGTGAGGTTGGCGAGTTTCGACAGCGGTGCAAAAAGTCGTCTGGAGAATACGGCCGTGATTAGGCACATGGCGATCAGTACACATATGCCGATGACCGCCAAAGCGCTGGCAATGGAGAACGACCCAGCATCCAGTTCGCTTTGCAGGATGCTTTCAACGGCAAGATAGGTCTGGCCATTAAACTCGAACGGCCGCGCATAGGCGTTGGCCTTGGCGTTGCCGCGTTGGATTTCGGCGACCGTCATACCCTTTTCAGCCATTGCCTTGGACTGGAAGGTAAACGGTGCAGGATCGAGATTGGTCAGCTTGCTCTGATCAAGGCCGATTGCCGAGCCGTCAGCAGACAAAACGGCAGACTGTTCAGAACTTGCCGGTGCAATACCTTTTGCAAGCAACTGTACGAAAACATCGCTGTGAACACGGAAAAGGACGACACCCTTGAAGGCTTCGAACTTCATGACGGGTACGGCAAAATAAATATCGGATTGACCGGTTGCCTGTTCTACCTTCCAGCCGGAGAAGCTGGAGGCTGCGATGTCACCAACCGCTTTGCTGGCGTTTTCGGCCGCACGCGCAAAGGCGACTCCCAATCCAGTATCCTTCCAGGCCGCATCCGTGGTGTTTTCCGCGAAGGACGCGTCTTTTTTATAGGAGTAATAGACGGTGCCTGATGTGTCGGCAAAAAGGATATCGCTGAAAGGTGTGCCTTTCAGGTAGGTAGCAATGTCAGTCTGGGTTTTTTCGTGGGTGGAGTAATAAAAGCCACTCGGATTTTCAGGTTTGATCAGCTTTTCGCGCTGATCCGCAGGGTTGGGATTCTCCGAGATGAATACCCGTTTCAATTCAGCCTTGGCATCTCCGGAGTTTTTCTGGACCGTTCCCCAGCCACTACGCATAGAAACCACGGCCATCTGTAGGGCTTCGATTTTTGCGATGGAATCGGCCTGGTTTTGCAGTTGCTCCAACCGCTCTTTCAGCATGTCGCCACGGAACGTCAGCACACTTTCCATGGCGTTCTGGGCCTGCTCTTGTAGAACGCTACTGCTGCTTCGGTAAGCCAGCAGGGTCATGAGCGAGATGGAGACGAACATCAGTGCCAGAAAAATGACCAGCACTTTTGATGAGATTGAATGAAACCTGTTTAACATCAATACGAGCCTATGCCTGTCTGGAACAACCGCAGACCAACAGGCCACAGGGTTGCCAGTGCCAAGTGAAGTTTATGCTTCTTGTTTTGTTTGGAACGACAGGCGGTGCCCGGAATTCCCCTCTATTTTTGATGCGCAGCATGCGGACAGGAATTTAAGTGTTGGTAAATGCTGCAGTGCAAATTTATCAATGTTGTCGTTTTGTTCACTTCTCGCTGGCAGGTATTTGTTGCTGACGATAGAGTGAGACCATGCAACAGACGATTCGCATCATAGGAATAGACCCCGGCCTTCGCCGCACGGGGTGGGGGATTATCGAAACACTGGGCAACAGCCTGCGTTTCGTCGCCTCTGGAACAGTGACTTCTGACGGCGATATGGATCTGGCTTCGCGCCTTTGCCAGTTGCATGACGGACTTGCCGAGGTGGTGCATTCCTACACACCGGATGAGGCGGCGGTTGAACAGACCTTCGTAAACAAGGACGCTGTGGCGACGCTGAAACTGGGACAGGCGCGTGGTATTGCTATGCTCGTTCCCGCACGCGCCGGGTTGCCCGTCTCCGAATATGCGCCGAATGCCGTCAAGAAATCTGTGATCGGTGTCGGACATGGTGACAAACAGCAAATTCACATGATGCTGAAAATCCTGATGCCGAAAGCTGAGTTCAAGGGTAACGATGCGGCGGATGCGCTGGCCATTGCCATCTGCCATGCACATAATCGCGGTGGCGACCGCATGCGTCGCGCGCTGGCGGCGGGTTGATATTTTTCACTGTTTAAACGGGCGTTGTCATGATCGGTAAACTCAAGGGCACAATTGAAGAAATCGGCGATGACTATGTCCTCGTTGACGTGCATGGTGTCTGTTACGTCGCGCATTGTTCAGCGCGCACACTGTCTAGGCTTGGCTCGGTGGGGGAAGCCATTGTGCTGTTCATCGAGACTTATGTGCGCGAAGACCAGTTGAAGCTGTTCGGCTTCATGTCTGCGCTGGAGCGGGAATGGTTCAACTTGCTGCAAAGCGTGCAGGGGGTAGGCTCCAAGGTGGCACTTGCTGTGTTGTCGACGTTGTCACCTTCGGAACTGGCCAATGCCATTGCGCTGCAGGATAAGACCGTGGTGTCCCGTGCACCTGGTGTTGGGCCGAAGGTCGCCATTCGCATCATGACCGAGCTTCGCAACAAGGCGCCTGCCTTTGCCGGTGAGGCATCCGGTTCGATCGGTCTGAGACAGGAACTGGGTGAGGGGGCAGCTCCTGCGCCAGTTGCCGATGCCGTATCGGCTTTGACCAATCTGGGTTATTCGCGTGATCAGGCTGCCAATGCAGTGGCGGCGGCGCTCAAAAACGGCGGTGAAGATGCCGACAGTGCCAAGCTTATTCGCCTCGGGTTGAAGGAACTGTCCCGGTAAGGCAAAAGAACAACATCAAAGGCATCTGTTTTGACCCGGTGCCGTCTATTCTCTGTAATGAAGATGGAATGCGCTGAATGAGCGATGCCACAAGACTGATATCGGCGGACAAGCGTGGCGAGGATATCGACACAACCTTACGCCCGCAATCGCTCGACGAGTTCACCGGGCAGGCTGAGGCGCGCGCCAATCTCAAGATCTTTATCGAGGCCGCCAAGAACCGTGGTGAGGCTTTGGACCACGTATTGTTCGTGGGACCACCCGGCCTTGGCAAAACGACACTCGCGCAGATCATGGCCAAGGAACTGGGCGTCAATTTCCGTTCGACATCCGGTCCGGTGATTGCCAAGGCCGGTGATCTTGCCGCCTTGCTGACCAATCTGGAAGAACGCGACGTTCTGTTCATCGACGAAATCCACCGATTGAACCCGGCCGTCGAAGAAATCCTTTATCCGGCGATGGAAGATTTTCAGCTCGATCTGATTATCGGTGAAGGGCCGGCTGCGCGTTCGGTCAAGATTGACCTGTCCAAGTTTACGCTCGTTGCCGCGACCACCAGACTTGGTCTGCTGACCACGCCATTGCGTGACCGCTTTGGTATTCCAGTTCGTCTGTCCTTTTATACGGTAGAAGAGCTGGAACTGATCGTTCGTCGTGGTGCACGATTGATGGGCCTCGGCATGACCGATGAAGGTGCCCGCGAAATTGCCCGTCGTGCACGTGGTACGCCACGTATTGCCGGCCGCTTGTTGCGGCGAGTGCGTGACTTTGCCGAAGTTGCCAAGGCGGAAGCTGTCACGCGGGAAATCGCAGATCAGGCACTGACCCGTCTTTTGGTTGACAATATGGGGCTCGATCAACTCGACATGCGTTATCTGACGATGATTGCCGTCAACTTTGGTGGCGGTCCGGTGGGTATTGAAACAATTGCCGCCGGATTGTCAGAGCCACGTGATGCCATTGAGGATATCATCGAGCCCTACATGATCCAGCAGGGGTTCATTCAGCGCACGCCACGCGGCCGCGTGTTGACGGCAACGGCATGGAAACATCTCGGGCTACAGCCACCGAAGGATATGGAGGCGGCACAGTTCCGCCTGACACTGGAGGATGACTGAGGCTCGTTTGAAGGAGAGAGCATGAGCATTTACGATCCTGTCCGCGGCTTTCGTAAACTTGCCTTTAACAATGCGCTGGCCAATTACCGTCTACATCAGGCCTGTCGGCAGTTGCAGCCGGGAGAATTTGAGGCGCCGCGGGTTTCCTTCTTCCCATCCATTCGGTCGACACTCAATCACATCCTCGTTGTGGACCGATTTTATATCGATGCGTTGCAGGGTGGGAGTTTGGGCCCCGCTGCATGGGCTGACCCCGAACCCTACAAGAACATTGACGACTTGGCCATTGAGCAAGGCGCCTTGGACAAGGTTCTCATCACGCTTACTGATGATCTCACCGCTGAGGAGCTCTCCTCCGAGATCCTCATTCACCGTCAGCAGCGTATTCAGCGTGAACGGTTTGACGACGTCTTACAGCACGTCTTTCAACATCAGACACATCATCGTGGCCAGGTGCATGCAATGTTGGCTGGTACAAGTGTCAAGCCTCCGCAACTGGATGAATTCATTGTTGCCGATGACGCGAAATTTCGTCAGGACGAGGTCGCAGCGTTAGGGCTGGATGAGAAACGGCTTATGCAGGCAGGATCATTTTTATGACACAAGACATGCGCATTCGCATGAAATTCAAACCAAAGCGTATTTTCCAGATGCGGATTGCCGGACTGGCTTTTCGCGATGGGCATGTGCTGGTGCACCGTGCGACACACGAGACATTTTGGACATTTCCCGGTGGTCGGGCTGAAGTGGGGGAAACCTCTGCCGAGACGCTTGCCCGCGAAATGGTGGAAGAGTTGAGTGCTGAAGTCCAGGTCGGTCGCTTGCTCTGGGCCGTCGAAAACTTCTTCCATTATGAAGAAAAACATTGGCACGAACTCGGCTTTTATTACTTGATGGAACTGCCTGAGAACTTCCCATTCCACCCCAGTGATATCATCCACCGGGTGCAAGATGGTAAAAACGAGCTGGAATTCCGCTGGGTGCCGGCGACGCGTGACGCCTTGAAAGCACTCGATATTCCTCCCTATTTCATTGCCGACGAAATCGAAAATCTTCCAACGACTGTCAAACATCTTGTGTGGCGGGATGGCGATCTGGACGCGACCGGTCATCCCTGAAAGTTATGTTCACAGAGTTTTGAATGGGGTTGGCATCGCGCTTTCTTTCGTTCCAGCTGTTGTGGTATCTGCCGGTTTTCATCTGAAGCAATCAGTTTCCTAATCGGGACGGACGTCACATCATGAGCGACCAGCTTTTTTCACTCTCCGGCGAACTCATTGAACATGGCCACCGCTTGACGCAACGGGTCTATTACGAAGACACGGATTTCTCCGGTCTGGTTTATCATGCCAGATACCTGCATTTTCTTGAGCGCGGCCGCACCGACTATCTGCGGTGCCTGGGTTGCGAACAAAGCGCGCTGCTGACGGCGGATGAAGAGGGCTTGGTTTTCGTTGTCCACCGTATGGAAATCGACTTCAAAACGCCGGCGCGAATGGATGACGTGTTGACCATCATAACGCGTACCGAAAAGGCGGGTGGGGCGAAAATGGTGCTCAATCAGGAGATTTTGCGGGGCGAAACTCTGCTTGTTGCAGCCAAGGTTATTATTGCCGTGATCAACGCCAAAGGGCGGCCGAGGCGCTTGCCAGAGACCATCAGCGAGAAATTTCTCAAATAAACGTGACAAAAGCCAGCGTTCTTTTCTGATGGTAGCGAAAGTGTAACACTCTCTTAACCATAATGTAGTCTTACTTTCACGATCGCTATTTGTGCGCTGCACGCCTTCCTTTAACCAAATTTACAGGCAAGGAAGGCGCAATGGCAAATAACGGGGCTTGCGCAACGGGGTTAACGGTCAGGTGCCGTTCTTCGGCCATGAGCGCACACTTGAAACCGCCCGGTCTCGTGCCGGGCGTTTGGATTCGGGGATTGAGTATTTATGGAACAGGCAGGTTTGGCAGCAGCGACACATGACGTAAGTCTCTGGGCACTGTTCATGCAGGCGGGCTTCATCGTCAAGGTGGTCATGATTGGTCTTTTGGCTGCGTCCGTTTGGACGTGGGCAATCGTCATCGACAAATATGTGAGCTTCGGCAAGGCGAAGAAGCAGTTCGACCAGTTCGAACAGGTCTTCTGGTCCGGCCAGTCACTTGAAGAACTCTACAGAACGCTCGCAGAGCGTCAGAATGGTGGCCTTGCCGCTATTTTCGTCGCGGCGATGCGCGAATGGAAGAAATCCTTCGAACGTGGCGCGCGTTCACCCATCGGCCTTCAGATGCGTATTGACCGCGCAATGGATGTGACCATGGCGCGTGAAAGCGAACAGCTGGAATCGAAGCTCGGATCATTGGCGACCATCGGTTCTGCCGGTCCGTTCATCGGCCTGTTCGGTACGGTTGTCGGTATCATGACTTCGTTCCAGGCGATTGCCGGTTCCAAGTCCACCAACCTGGCTGTTGTTGCTCCCGGTATTGCCGAGGCGCTTTTGGCAACCGCGATCGGCCTTGTTGCCGCTATTCCTGCGGTTATCGCCTACAACAAGTTCACGGCGGATGCAGGTAAGCTTTCTGCACGTATGGAAGGCTTCGCGGACGAGTTTTCCGCCATCCTGTCCCGTCAGATTGATGAGAAACTGCAGCCCCGCCAGGCCGCACAGTAATCGCATACGGTAATTTGTGGAGTAGACGCTATGGGTATGTCAGCAGGTGGCAATAGCGCCGGTTCCGGTGGTCGGCGCGGTCGCGGCGGTCGCCGCAAGGGCGCCATCAGTGAAATCAACGTGACACCGCTGGTCGACGTCATGCTGGTGCTGCTTATCATCTTCATGGTGGCTGCACCGATGATGACGGTCGGCGTGCCAGTCGATTTGCCACAGACCTCGGCGAATGCTCTCAATTCCGAAACGCAGCCGATCACCATTTCGGTCAATGCCAATGGCCAGATCCATTTGCAGGAAACTCCGATCGAAGCTGCTGAGGTGGCCGATAAGTTGCAGGCTATTTCTACCACCGGCTACAATGAGCGCATTTTCGTGCGCGCAGATTCCGTCGCCGCATACGGTATCGTGGCAGATGTGATGGCGCGCATTCAGGCCGCCGGTTTCAAGAACATCGGTCTCGTTACGCAGCAGAAACAGGATAATTGAAGCGCGCTATGAAGGGCAGTCTGACCACATCTGCTATTCTGCATGTCACTGCTCTGGCGTTTGCGCTTGTTTCCATAGGCGCGCCGGAGCCCTTCGACGTGACTGACGTTGAAGCGTTGCCTGTTGATCTGGTACCCATTGAAGAACTGACGCAAATCCAGCAGGGTGACAAAACTGCGCCGCTTGCTGAGAAGTCGGCCCCTGTTCCGACCACGCGCCCTGATGTCGTTCCGGAAGCCCAGAATATCGGCAACAACACTGCTGACATTGAAGCGCCGCCGACCCCTTCGACAAAGCCAAGCAACAATGTCAGCGCCGCAGCACCTGCCAAGCAGGAAAAGCCGCAGCCTGTCGTTGACACCAAGGCCAATGAGGTCAAGGAAATCGTCAAGGAAGAGACATCGGCTCCGCCACCGCAGGAGATGGCTTCTCTGCCGACGCCGAAGCCCGAGGTAACGCCGCCGCCACAACAGCAGCCGCCAGCGGAAACGCAGGCGCAGGAACCGCCTCCGCAGAATCAGGAGCCGGCTGAAATTCCGGTGCCCCCAAATGTGCCGCGCCCGAATGCTCGTCCGCAGCCGCCGCAACCAAAGCCGGAGCCACCGAAACAGGCTGAAACGAAGCCTGCTGAAAGCAAGCCCGCTGAAAAGCCGGCTGAGACGAAACCGGATCAGGCCAAGTCGACGGAAAAGCCTTCGGACAAGAAGCCGGGTGAGAAAAAGCAGGAAACCGCAAAAGCGACCTCCTCCAAGGAGAGCGACTTCAATGCGGATGACATTGCAGCACTCCTGAACAAGCAGGAGCCTTCCGGCGGCGGAGCAAAACGCTCCACCCAGCAGGCTTCGCTTGGTGGCAAGAAGACAACAGGCGGATCCACGCTCAGCCAGACGGAAATGGACGCGCTGCGTGGCGCGATCCAGAAGAATTGGCAAATTATTCCCGGCATGGTCGATGCGTCAGAAGTGCGGGTGCAGGTCAGCATTCGTCTTGATCGTGACGGCTCGATTATCGGCCAGCCTGAAGTTACCGCGACAGGCGGCACAGATGGTACCCGACGGGCGATGGCCGGTGGTGCATTGCGTGCCGTTAAACGTTCAGAACCATTCA
Source organism: Agrobacterium sp. 5Ca50 (assembly GCF_055381905.1). Taxonomy (NCBI): domain Bacteria; kingdom Pseudomonadati; phylum Pseudomonadota; class Alphaproteobacteria; order Hyphomicrobiales; family Rhizobiaceae; genus Agrobacterium; species Agrobacterium sp. 5Ca50. The sequence goes on along the minus strand of NZ_AP026438.1, from coordinate 2,605,336 downwards.
CCAACCTGCCTCCGGACAAATATGACGCCTGGAGTGAGGTGGTTATCAATTTCGATCCCAGTGATTTGCTGTGAATGCTGAAAGGCCTGGCAACATGAAGACATTATTTTCAACACGGCTGGTGGCTGCCCTTGTGGCTGTCATGGCCATGTTCTCCGCACCGGCTTACGCCAAGGTCGAGATCAACATCAACAAAGGTAACGTCGAGCCGCTGCCGATTGCCGTGACGGATTTCATTTCCGGCAACGAACTCGGTGCGCAAATCTCGGCTGTTGTTGCCGCTGACCTGCAAAGGTCTGGCCTTTTTGCGCCGGTCAACAGAAGCGCCTTTATTGAAAAGATCACCAACCCCGATCAGGCGCCACGTTTTGAAGACTGGAAGGTCATCAACGCACAGGCACTGGTAACCGGACGTGTGACCCGCGAAGCAGATGGTCGTCTGCGCGCCGAGTTCCGTCTGTGGGATACCTTTGCTGGCGAGCAGATGACAGGCCAGCAATTCTTCACACAGCCGGACAACTGGCGTCGTGTGGCCCATATCATTGCCGACGCTATCTATGAGCGCATTACCGGCGAAAAGGGCTATTTTGATACACGTGTGGTTTTCGTTTCCGAGAGCGGTCCTAAAACGGCACGCAAGCGTCAGCTTGCCATTATGGACCAGGACGGCTTCAACGTACGCACGCTGACCAACTCCAACGACATCGTTCTGACGCCGCGTTTTTCGCCGAATCGTCAGGAAATCACCTACATGTCGTTTGAAGGTCAGCAGCCGCGCGTTTACCTGTTGCAGCTTGAAACCGGACAGCGCGAAGTCGTGGGTAACTTCCCAGGCATGACGTTCTCGCCCCGTTTCTCGCCTGATGGCCAGAAGGTTATCATGAGCTTGCAGCAGGACGGAAACTCAAACATCTATACGATGGACCTGCGGTCGCGGACGACAACACGCCTGACGAACTCAGCTGCTATCGATACCGCACCGTCCTATTCTCCCGATGGCGCGCGTGTGGTGTTTGAAAGCGACCGTGGTGGCCGCCAGCAGATTTATGCCATGAATGCAGATGGTTCCGGCCAGACGCGTGTGTCCTTCGGTGACGGTTCCTACTCGACACCGGTCTGGTCTCCACGAGGCGATCTGATTGCCTTCACCAAACAGTCTGGTGGCAAATTCTCGATCGGTGTGATGCGTCCGGATGGTTCTGGTGAGCGTATTTTGACCACCGGCTTCCACAATGAGGGGCCAACCTGGGCGCCGAATGGCCGCGTGCTGATGTTCTTCCGTCAGAACGCGGGTGCCGGCGGACCGCAGCTCTATTCGATCGATTTGACCGGTTATAACGAGCAGTTGGTCAAAACCCCTGCATTTGGTTCGGATCCGGCCTGGTCGCCGCTGCTGGACTAAGATCTCAAGATTTGCAGCGGCCGTGGGTACAAAAGCACCGATGGCCGCCGCATTTTCGTCACGGGCACGGAAAGACGCCTCTTTCTCGCCTCATTCTATTGTGAGGACCGGTGCTAATGTGACGATTTGTTAACCATGAATATTTGATCGTGGTTAACCGAAAACAGTTATTGTCTGGCAACGTTACTGAAATTCTAAGGAGAGACCGGCGATGAGCCGTACACACACTTCGTCGATCAGCCCAATGCAGAAACTGGCCCGTAACCCGGCCGTCATCGCTCTTACGCTTGCTCTGGCTCTTGCCGGTTGTGCGAAGGGTAACAAGAACATGCCTAACAGTGCAGGCGATCTTGGCCTTAACGGTGGTGCCGGTGGCCCTCCTGGTTCGCAGCAGGACTTCACGGTCAACGTTGGCGACCGTATCTTCTTCGACACCGACTCGACTTCGGTTCGCGCAGATGCGCAGCAGACACTCGACCGTCAGGCACAGTGGTTGCAGCGTTACCCGAACTACGCCATCACCGTTGAAGGTCACGCTGACGAGCGCGGCACACGCGAATACAACCTTGCACTGGGCGCTCGCCGCGCTGCTGCAACGCGTGATTACCTTGCTTCGCGCGGTGTTCCTGCCAACCGTATGCGCACCATCTCTTACGGCAAGGAAAAGCCGGTTGCAGTTTGCGACGACATTTCCTGCTGGTCGCAGAACCGTCGTGCGGTTACCGTTCTCGGTGGCGCAGGCATGTAATTATGCGGGCGTTCACGCGCTCGTTATCAAAAAGCAAAAGGCGGCCTCGTGCCGCCTTTTGTTTTTTTCATAGTTTGGCCGAAGTTAAGTTGCTTTTTGGCGTAAGTTGAGAACAATCCGGCTTTGCGTCACTCTGGCGCAAATCAGAACAGGCAGGACGTTGACATGAAGAAACTTGTCGTGGCGGGAATGCTGGGGCTTGCAGCTTTTACGGGCTTGAGTGGAATTGCCGTTTCGGCACCACTTTTCGGCTCAGGCTGGAGCGCTGGCGCAGTCAATTCCCAATCGGCGTCGCAGGCTCCTGTTGTGCGTGTACAGCAGGGCAGTGAAGCCGTTCGCGTACAGCAGCTTGAAGAAGAGATTCGGCAGTTGAACGGCCGTATCGAGGAAATGAGTTTCCAGCTTCTTCAAATGCAGGAGCAATTGCGCAAGGCGCAGGAAGACAACGAGTTCCGTTTCCAGGAACTTGAAAAGAGTGAGAACACAAAGGGAGGCCGTGGCGCTGCCACAGCTTCCTCTTCTTCTCCATCATCGACCGCACCATCCAACACGGATGAGGTGGCAACAATTATTGAAACGCCGTCCAACAACGGCGCTTCAACAACAACGTCGCGTGACATTGGTGCAGCGCCCGGTGAAACCACACTTGGTTCGATCCAGCTTGACAGCAGCGGTATGCCGGTCGGTGGGACGCTGAACGACAGCGCAAAAAACTCTTCCGGTTCTCTGCCAGGTGTCGAGCAGAACAACACGGCTTCGGTTGGTGGTGCGGGCAATGGAGCGCTGACCAGCGAGAACGACATTTACCAAGCGGCTTACGGTCATATCCTCTCGGGTGACTACAAGCTGGCTGAAGACGGTTTCCAGAGCTACCTCAAGGGTTATCCGAAGGGCGGTAAGGCTGCCGACGCAACTTTCTGGCTGGGCGAAGCACAATATTCGCAGGGCCGTTTCAACGATGCCGCCAAGACGTTCCTTGATGCGCACAAGAACTTTGCCAAGTCGCCACGCGCACCTGAAATGCTGCTGAAGCTCGGCATGTCGCTTGCGGCACTTGATAACAAGGACACCGCCTGCGCAACGTTGCGTGAAGTGACCAAACGTTATCCTTCCGCACCGAAAGCCGTTCTGGGCAAGGTTGCGTCTGAGCAGAAGCGACTAAGCTGCTAACCGATCGACAGTGTTCGATCCGATTATGAATTTTCCCGTGACAAGCCCTGCCGCCGCCGCGCAGACCTTTATCAGGCAATTACGCAAACCCGCCAAAATCCTCGTTATGGTTTCTGGTGGCAGCGATTCCCTCGGTCTGCTGCTGGCGCTGATAAAAGCTGCACACGCCAGCGCCAATGATGATGTCGCCCTATCTGCTGTTACTATCGATCATCAGTTGCGGCCCGAGGCTGCCGAAGAGGCCAGGCAGGTTGGCGAGATTTGCCGACGTTTCGGCGTCAAACACGTCATTCGCCGATGGGACGAGGTTAAACCCAATTCTGGCATTTCGCAGGCGTCGCGGCTCGCCCGTTACCGATTGGTAGCAGCGGTTGCCGAAGAGCTCGGCACGACCGTCATCGTAACCGGGCACACACTCGATGATCAGCTTGAAACCGTGTTAATGCGGGCCGCCCGCAGCACGCGCACAGAAAATACCGGGCTTTCCGGCATGGCAAAGCGCACGCTCTATGCTGGCCGGCATTGGCTCTTCCGACCGTTCCTGTCCGTACGCCGCGCCGATATTCGTGAATTTCTCGGCAATGAGCAGTTGGGCTGGGTGGATGACCCCAGCAATGAAGACCGCAAATATGAGCGGGTGCGGACACGGCAAGGTCTGGAGCAGCTCTCAGCAGCATCTGTTGATCGCAATGCAGGAGAAAAGCGCAAGGCAATCTCTCATGCTGCTGCCGGTCTTTTGAAAGACCACGCGCAGGGTGAGGGCAGTGGTGTGATCTGGCTGCATAATGAGGCCTTCGATCAGAAACTGGACGTGTGGCGTCCCGCACTTGCGGCAGTGGCTGCGGTGATTGGTGGCCGCCAACATCTGCCGGCGGCGGACAGCATGGACCGGCTCTCCGCGTTCATTCTGCAAAATAGGCTTGGCCGGATGACAGTATCCCGCACGGTGTTTGATCGTCGTCGTGATGGTTTGTACCTCTACCGTGAAAACCGAAACCTGCCGTCGCTGAAAATTGTACCCGGTGAGACTGTGTTATGGGATGAGCGGTTCATGCTGCACAATCCGTCTGCAGAGCCGGTTGATGTCTCCGCAAATGGTGGAAAAAATACGGAACTGGCGTCTGTGATTTTCCCCAATGTGCCGGTTGGTGTGGCAAAACGTGCCTTCTCCTCCATGCCGGATATTTTTGACGCGGGTCGAACGGCGATTCTCACGCGTTCTGTACTTATGCCTTACGAATTGTTTTTACCGGATTTCGACCTTGAGTTGGCAGGCGAAATAGCAATTCTGCTGGATTGCGCACCTGTGTTACAGCCACCGGTTTAAATTAGAGCTGTTTTTATCGATTTAATTTTCAGACTTTTTGCTTGAAAACGCATCTGAATGCCGTGTCTGCCTTGGCAACGGCATATGTCGACCTTATGTTAGTGGCACAGATGAGCGGGCACATAAGATGTCCGTGTGAGTTCGGGGAGTTCGATGAACCCAAATTTTAGAAATTTCGCCTTGTGGGCCATTATTGCCCTCTTGCTGATCGCGTTGTTCAGCATGTTCCAGACGTCGCCCTCGCAATCGGGTTCGCGTGAGATTCCTTATTCGCAGTTTCTGCGTGATGTGGACTCCGGTCGAGTGCGTGACGTGACTGTTACGGGCAATCGAGTGCTTGGCACGTACACGGAAAGCGGCACCGCTTTCCAGACTTACTCTCCGGTTATCGATGATTCATTGATGGAGCGTCTGCAAAGCAAAAACGTAACGATCGTAGCGCGGCCGGAGAGCGATGGCTCCTCCGGTTTTTTGAGCTACCTTGGCACGCTTTTGCCGATGTTCCTCATTCTCGGCGTCTGGCTGTTCTTCATGCGGCAGATGCAGGGTGGCTCGCGCGGCGCAATGGGCTTTGGCAAATCCAAAGCGAAGTTGCTAACTGAAGCACATGGCCGTATCACGTTTGATGACGTTGCCGGTGTTGATGAGGCCAAGCAGGATCTGGAAGAAATCGTGGAATTTCTGCGTGACCCGCAGAAGTTCCAGCGCCTCGGCGGTAAAATTCCGCGTGGTGTTCTTCTCGTTGGTCCTCCTGGTACCGGTAAAACGCTTCTTGCCCGCTCTGTCGCAGGTGAAGCCAACGTTCCGTTCTTCACGATTTCCGGTTCGGACTTCGTTGAAATGTTCGTGGGTGTTGGTGCAAGCCGTGTGCGCGATATGTTCGAGCAGGCGAAGAAGAATGCGCCGTGCATTATCTTCATCGACGAAATCGACGCCGTTGGCCGCCATCGTGGCGCCGGTCTTGGCGGCGGTAACGACGAGCGTGAACAGACACTCAACCAGTTGCTGGTCGAGATGGATGGTTTCGAAGCCAATGAAGGTATTATCCTGATTGCGGCGACCAACCGTCCTGACGTTCTTGACCCGGCTCTGCTGCGTCCAGGCCGTTTCGACCGTCAGGTTGTTGTGCCGAACCCGGATATCGTTGGCCGTGAGCGCATTCTTAAGGTCCACGTTCGCAACGTTCCGCTTGCGCCAAATGTCGACCTCAAGGTTCTGGCACGTGGCACACCCGGCTTCTCCGGTGCTGACTTGATGAACCTCGTCAACGAAGCTGCCTTGATGGCCGCACGCCGTAACAAGCGTGTTGTCACGATGCAGGAATTCGAAGACGCGAAGGATAAGATCATGATGGGTGCCGAGCGCCGCTCGACCGCCATGACTGAAGCCGAAAAGAAGCTGACAGCCTACCACGAAGCTGGTCACGCCATCACCGCGCTCAATGTGCCGGTGGCCGACCCGCTGCACAAGGCAACTATCATTCCGCGTGGTCGCGCCCTTGGTATGGTCATGCAGTTGCCTGAGGGCGATCGCTACTCCATGAGCTACAAGTGGATGGTTTCTCGTCTCGTTATCATGATGGGTGGTCGCGTTGCTGAAGAGCTGACGTTCGGCAAGGAAAACATCACTTCTGGTGCGTCTTCTGATATCGAGCAGGCTACCAAGCTGGCCCGTGCGATGGTGACCCAGTGGGGCTTCTCCGATGAACTCGGTCAGGTTGCCTATGGTGAAAACCAGCAGGAAGTCTTCCTTGGTCACTCGGTTTCGCAGTCCAAGAATGTGTCCGAAGCCACAGCCCAGAAAATCGACAACGAAGTTCTTCGTCTGATTGATGAGGCTTACACCGAAGCACGCCGCATCCTGACGGAGAAGCACGACGAATTCGTGGCTCTGGCAGAAGGCTTGCTGGAATACGAAACCCTGACGGGCGAAGAAATCAAGGCGTTGATCAGGGGTGAAAAACCAGCCCGCGATCTTGGCGATGATGGTTCCTCCAACAGCCGTGGTTCCGCAGTTCCGAAGGCTGGCACCAAGAAAGACGGTCCAACCGAAGCCAAGGGCGACGGTGAAGCTGAAGGTGGCATGGAGCCACAACCACATTAAGTTGTGCCTGACAGTAAATGTCAGTGGAAAACAGACCATCCGGTTTTGCCGGATGGTCTTTTTTTACAGTAACAAGATGTAATCCGTGTTTGCGGTAATTTACGTGCTGTATTGTGCTGTTTATGGCATGAGCAGAGCATGTGCGCTGATCGCGCGACTATTTCTGGAGTTCACATGACACGCCGTTATTTCGGGACCGATGGTATCCGCGGACAATCCAACGTCTTTCCCATGACGCCTGATCTGGCAATGCGGGTTGGTATTGCGGTCGGCACAATCTTCCGCCGCGGACATCACCGCCACCGCGTGGTTATTGGCAAGGATACCCGTCTTTCGGGATACATGCTCGAAAACGCATTGGTCGCCGGTTTTACTGCAGCTGGACTGGACGTTTTCCTTCTTGGACCAATTCCGACACCTGCTGTTGCCATGCTGACGCGTTCTCTGCGCGCCGATATCGGCGTGATGATTTCCGCTTCGCATAATCCGTTTGCGGATAACGGCATCAAGCTGTTTGGCCCCGACGGTTACAAGCTGTCCGACGAGTTGGAGCTGGAAATTGAAGACCTGCTCGACAAAGATATCTATTCCCAGCTGGCAAAACCGCACGAGATTGGCCGTGCCAAGCGCGTCGATGGCGATATCTATCGCTACATCGAATTCGTGAAGCGCACCCTGCCACGCGAAGTGACGCTGGATGGTTTGCGTATCGCGATCGATTGCGCCAACGGAGCGGCCTATAAGGCTGCTCCCGCAGCACTGTGGGAACTGGGTGCTGATATCGTGACGATCGGCAATGAGCCGAATGGCACCAACATTAATTTTGAATGCGGTTCCACCCATCCGGAAGCCCTGCGCAAGAAGGTGCATGAAGTGCGTGCCGATATCGGTATTGCCCTTGATGGTGATGCTGACCGCGTGATCATTGTCGATGAGCGTGGCGAAGTGGTCGATGGCGACCAGTTGATGGCGGTCATTGCCGACAGCTGGGCCAATGACAATATTCTACGGGGCGGTGGTATCGTGGCGACTGTCATGTCCAACCTTGGCCTTGAACGTTTCCTTGGCGGTAAAGGACTGTCTCTTGCCCGTACGAAGGTGGGTGACCGTTACGTGGTTGAGCATATGCGCAACCATAACTTCAATGTTGGTGGTGAGCAGTCCGGCCACATCGTGCTGTCTGATTACGGTACGACGGGCGATGGTCTTGTCGCTGCGCTGCAGGTGCTTGCCTGTGTGAAGCGGTCCGGCAAGACGGTTAGCGAAATCTGCCGCAAGTTCGAGCCTGTACCTCAGCTGCTGAAGAATGTTCGTATTTCCGGCGGCAAGCCACTTGAAAACCCTGTGGTTATTCAGGCGATTGCCGACGCGGAGAGCGAGCTGGCTGGCAATGGCCGTCTTGTCATTCGTCCGTCCGGCACTGAGCCGCTGATCCGTGTTATGGCAGAAGGCGATGACAGCGTGAAAGTTGAGAGCGTCGTAAACGGTCTGGTTGACGTTATTGTCAATGCGCGCAGTGCTGCTGCGTAAGAAAAATACTCTCTAAGTTACTGAAAAGCCGGCCTTGTACCGGCTTTTTTGTTGCCGGTTCTTCGCCTGTATTAATAAATCTTGGTGAATGATCGTAGTTAATCGGCACTTAACCTTTCTCATTCATTATTCATAACGGAACAGTTTACTGGCATGCGGCCATGGGCGCAGGTGCCGCTTCTGGAGTTGATGTTATGAAAAAAAGCCTGATTGGCATTCTCGCCGCGTTGACGGCGGGATCCAGCGCATTTGCAGCCGACCTTTATCAGCCAGATCCTCCGGCCTATATTGAGGCACCAGAAATTCAGATCACCGAATCAAACGGTTGGTATCTGCGTGGAGATATCGGCTACGCCTACAACAAGTCGCGTGGCGCTGAATTTTATCAGGGTCCATTCACAGCCGGTTTGACAGATTTCCGCTCCACAAAGCTCAAGGGTGGCTTTATGGGCGGCGTTGGTGTTGGTTATCAGATCAACAACCACTTCCGTACGGATCTGACGTTTGACTACATGGCCAAGAGCAACTTCCGTGGCTCGACCTTTGGCAGCTGTGGCGTAGCTGGTAGCTGCGTATCGACAGATCTGTCTTCACTGCGCGCTTACACGCTGATGGCCAATGCATATGTCGATCTGGCGACATTTGGCCGTTTCACACCTTACGTTGGTGCTGGTATCGGCGGTTCCTACGTTAAGTGGGCTAACCTCAGAAACACATCGTGTGAGGTAGGCGATCCTTCCAACTGCGACCCGACCTTCACCCATGGCGGCAAGGGCGGCTGGCGATTCGCCTATGCGCTGATGGCCGGTGCATCGATCGACGTAACCTGCAATCTCAAGGCTGATGTCGGATATCGTTTCCGCCAGATCGGCAAGGGCGACATGTTTGGCTATGACAGCGTCGGTGGTGGCCCAGGCCGCGACAAGGGCTTCTACTCGCATGAAGTGCGCCTTGGCGGTCGTTACGTCTTCGGCGGTTGCGACACGGCACAGTACATGCCGCCAGCAGAAATCCCAATCCAACCAGCAGTTTACAAGTAATTTCAGTTTCGAAAACAAGACCGCTCGTGCCTTTCAGGTGCGGGCGGTTTTTTGCATTTTCAGGGCACTTTCCTGATCATCGATATGGCGCAGCTGCGCCAATATTTTTTGTTCCAGCGACATATTCCGCTTGACTGTAACAAGCGACAGGCATATCCACCGGGGCAGGCCACCTCTCCCTAACGAGAGGCTTTCTATCTGGAAGGATAGCATTATGACTGCGATTGCAAAACCGGACGTACGTCCGAACAACACCCATTTTTCTTCTGGTCCTTGCTCGAAGCGTCCCGGTTGGTCGCTCGAAGCGCTCGCTGATGCCCCGCTCGGTCGCTCGCACCGCGCCAAGGTTGGCAAAGCCAAGCTCAAGCAGGCCATTGACCTCACCCGCGAAGTACTCAACGTTCCCGCCGATTATCGCATCGGTATCGTTCCCGCATCTGACACTGGCGCTGTTGAAATGGCACTGTGGTCGCTGCTCGGTGAGCGTGGCGTTGATATGGTTGCATGGGAAAGCTTTGGCGCCGGTTGGGTTACCGACGTCGTCAAGCAGCTCAAGCTGAAAGACGTTCGTAAGTTCGAGGCCGACTACGGCCTGCTGCCGAACCTCAAGGAAGTTGATTTCGATCGTGACGTCGTTTTCACCTGGAACGGCACAACCTCGGGCGTTCGCGTTCCTAACGCTGATTTCATTCCGGCGGACCGCAAGGGTCTGACGATTTGTGACGCCACTTCGGCTGCTTTTGCGCAGGACATGGACTTCACCAAGCTCGACGTTGTCACCTTCTCCTGGCAGAAGGTTCTCGGCGGCGAGGGCGGCCACGGCGTTATCATTCTGTCGCCACGTGCTGTTGAGCGCCTGCTGAGCTATTCGCCTGCATGGCCGCTGCCAAAGATTTTCCGGATGGTATCCGGCGGCAAGCTGATTGAAGGCATCTTCACCGGCGAAACCATCAACACACCTTCGATGCTTTGCGTAGAAGACTACATCGATGCGCTGCTGTGGGCGAAGAATCTCGGGGGTCTGAACGCGCTGATCGCGCGCGCTGATGCCAATGCCAAGGTGATTTACGATTTCGTTGCCGCCAATGACTGGATTGCAAATCTGGCCGTTGTCGATGAAACCCGCTCCAACACTTCTGTCTGCCTCAAGATCGTCGACAAGGATGTTGCAGCTCTAGATGCTGACGCACAGGCTGCTTTCGCCAAGGGCGTTGTTGCACTTCTCGAAAAAGAAAATGTAGCGCTCGATATCGGCGCTTACCGCGATGCTCCGTCCGGTCTTCGGATCTGGGCTGGCGCCACGATTGAAACGGCTGACATTGAAGCTGTCATGCCATGGCTTGCCTGGGCGTTTGAAACGCAGAAGGCTGAGCTTTCCAAGGCTGCGGCCTGATTTGGATTACCGGCCCTGCAAAGTGCAGGGCCGCACATACCTCATCTTATGAATAAACCGTTTTTAGGGAGCCCAAACATGGCACCTCGCGTACTCGTATCTGACGAACTGTCGGAAACTGCTGTCCAGATCTTCCGTGATCGCGGCGTTGAAGTTGATTTCCAGCCAAAGCTTGGCAAGGACAAGGACAAGCTAGCCGAAATCATCGGCAACTACGATGGTCTGGCCATCCGTTCCGCCACCAAGGCAACCGAAAAGCTGATCGAAGCTGCAACCAACCTCAAGGTTATCGGTCGCGCTGGTATTGGTGTCGACAACGTAGATATCCCGGCGGCATCGCGTCGCGGTATCATCGTCATGAATACGCCATTTGGTAACTCCATCACCACTGCTGAACACGCCATTGCGCTGATGTTTGCTGTTGCTCGCCAGCTTCCTGCTGCCGATGCCTCCACGCAGGCGGGCAAGTGGGAAAAGTCGAAGTTCATGGGTGTTGAAATCACTGGCAAGACGCTTGGCGTTATCGGTGCCGGTAACATCGGCGGCATCGTCTGCTCGCGTGCACTCGGCCTCAAGATGAGCGTTCTGGCCTATGACCCCTTCCTGTCGCCTGAGCGCGCCCAGGAAATGGGTGTTACCAAGGTTGAACTGGACGAGCTGCTAGCACAGGCTGACTTCATCACCCTGCACGTTCCAATGACTGACAAGACCCGCGGCATTCTCGGCGCTGAAAACCTTGCCAAGACCAAGCCAGGCGTTCGCATCATCAACTGCGCCCGTGGTGGTCTTGTTGACGAGAAGGCTCTCGCTGACGCCATCAAGTCCGGCCACGTTGCCGGTGCCGCCTTCGACGTGTTCGAAGTTGAGCCTGCAACGGAAAGCCCGCTGTTTGGCCTGCCAAACGTTGTCTGCACGCCGCACCTTGGCGCGTCGACAACAGAAGCACAGGAAAATGTTGCTCTACAGGTTGCCGAGCAGATGTCGGACTACCTCGTCAAGGGTGCTGTTTCCAACGCCATCAACATGCCGTCGATCACTGCTGATGAAGCTCCACGCCTCAAGCCGTTCATTCGCCTTGCAGACGTTCTCGGCTCCTTCGTTGGTCAGGTGCAGGAAAGCGCCACCAAGGAAATCGAAATTCTTTATGATGGTGCAACCGCCAACATGAACACCAAGGCGCTGACATCAGCGCTGCTGGCCGGTCTGATCCGTCCGCAGGTTTCTGACGTGAACATGGTTTCCGCACCGATTATGATCAAGGAAAAGGGCATCATCCTTTCCGAAGTCAAGCGCGACAAAACCGGCGTTTACGACGGTTACATCAAGCTGACGGTCAAGACCGAAAATCAAGTTCGTTCCGTCGCTGGTACCGTGTTCTCGGACGGCAAGCCACGCTTCATCCAGATCAAGAACATCAACATGGACGCTGATGTCGGTTCGCACATGATCTACATCACCAACACCGACGTACCGGGCATGATCGGCTTCATGGGTACGACACTGGGCGAAGCGGGCGTTAACATTGCCAACTTCCAGCTCGGCCGTGAAAAAGAAGCTGGCGATGCTATCGCGCTTCTCTACGTGGACGGCCCTGTTTCAGAAACCGTTCTGGACAAGCTCCGTGCCAACCCGGCCATCCGCCAGGTCAAGTCTCTGGCGTTCAACGTCGAGTAATATCGTTCCTCCCAAGGGGACAATAGAGGCCCGGTACTGGAGCAATCCAGTGCCGGGTTTTTTGTGCATTATTGGTGGACGCAATCAAGGGTTGTTTATCACGAAAAATTTTATAATTAGGCACTAAAAATGATCATCCAGAGTTGCTATATGGTCCGACGATAGGCCGCTCATGGGAGGGCGGCACAACAGGAGAAGACGATGTTTGCTGCCGTTCGGCGCTTTAAAGGTTTGTTTGCGGTTGCCGCTTTGGGAATTGCTGTTTCGTTCGTGGCTGTGGATATGGCTGAGGCTCGTCGCGCTGGCGGTGGTTTCGGCAGCCGTGGAACGCGTACATTCTCTGCCCCACCTGCAACCAACACTGCGCCGGGTCAGGCTGCACCGATCAATCGCAGCATGACACCGAACACGGCGCCAAGCCAGGCGGCTCCTGGTGCTGCGCAGACACGTCCGGCCAACGCACAGCAGCCACAGCAGAACCGTGGTCTTTTCGGCGGTATGGCCGGTGGCCTTATGGGCGGCCTTCTGATGGGTGGTCTGTTCGGTATGCTGATGGGCGGCGGTTTTGGCGGTATGGCCGGTTTCTTCGGCATGTTGCTGCAGGTCGCGCTGATTGGTGTGCTGGTTATGCTGGCTATGCGTTTCTTCGCGTCGCGCCGTCAGCAGCAGCCTGCTTATGCCGGCGGCCAGTCGCAGCGTAGCAACTATTCCGGTTCGTCCAACCCGCCGACGGGTCAGGGTGGCTTCAAGATCCCGCAGATGGGCTCCCTGTCCGGTGCTGCCGGTAACGCCGCGCCTGCTGCTGAAGCCGCTGTCGCGCCAAAGCCAGTTCCGCATGCCAATGCCATGTCTGAAGGCGATGAGATTGGCGTTACGGGCGAAGACCTTGGTCAGTTCGAGCAGATGCTCAAGGACGTACAGGCTGCCTATGCTGCAGAAGACTATGCTGCACTTCGCAAGCTCACCACTCCAGAAGCCATGTCCTACCTGGCGGAAGAGTTGAGCGACAACGCGACAAGCGGCGTCAAGAACGACGTCAGCGATGTTCAGTTGCTGCAGGGCGACCTCGCAGAAGCCTGGCATGAAGAAGGACGTGATTACGCGACTGTCGCCATGCTGTACTCGCGTATCGACGTGATGCGTGACCGTACAACGGGTAAGGTTATCGAGGGTGACGAGACCCAGGCAACCGAATCGACCGAGCTGTGGACTTTTGTGCGCCGCGAAGGATCCGAGTGGCAGGTTTCGGCTATCCAGTCGGCATCCTGATCCATAAAAGACTGATTTGAAGGTTTATGACGCCGCAGTGCACCGAGATGCACTGCGGCGTTTTGCGTATTGCTGCGTGCAAATAATTGACGCGTCACTGCTGTTTTACTGGTCGCTTGCAATCTGTGATCGCAGCTTTAGCTGTTGGGCTGATCACATTCACATTATTGCCCTTTTTCGTTCATCCGGCATTCAGCGGCACCTTCGTAACCATTGTGCACTTGCAAAAACGTGATCAAGCCTATGGCTACCATGATCGTTTTCTGCGGAACCGCTTGGCGAAATGTGCGTTGTCAAACCGATGCCAGAGGTTCGTAAACAAGGCCGGGCGATGCGCGGTCCTCAAGAGAATGGAGAGCTATCGAGATGAAACGCTTTGACCTGATCGACGGGATGCGCGGTTATTTTCTTGTTTTCATGCTGATAAACCACCTTGTGTTTGTGGGCGGTTATTGGCTGGTTGAGGTCAACCACCGCCAGTTTGCCTTCGTGGAAGATGCGCAGGGTTTCGTGTTCCTGTCCGGTCTGCTGATTGGCTTGGTCTATGCCCGCAAGATGATGAAGTACGGTTATGAGACCGGGCGTCAGGCCATCTGGAACCGTTCCATGGAGCTTTACAAATATGCCATGGGTCTGGTGATTGCGGTTCTGGCCGTCACGCTAGTTCTGCCACATGCTTCCTATGTCTGGTTCAACTGGATCGGTGCGACATCGTTTGATGATCCGCTGCGTCTGGCCGCCATCGCGACCTTTGTGTTCCAGCCGACTTTCATGGACATTCTGCCACAGTATATCGTCTACATGCTGTTTGCGCCTGTACTCATCAAGCTGTGCCTCGATGGCAAATGGGCCTATGTGATGGTTGGTTCGTTGCTCGTATGGATGGCTGGACAGCTTGGTTTGCAGAAGGTCATCACCACGCCACTGCATGAGCTCGTCAAAGGTCCTGACGATCAGGGTATCCGTGTCAGCTTCAACATGCTGGGCTGGCAGATAGTGTTCTTCTCGGCTCTGGTAATGGGTGCAATGACCGCCCAGAACAAGATCGAGTGGAAGAAGATCTTCTCGCCAGAAAACAGCTGGATTCCGAAGGTTGCTCTTCTGGTCTGCCTGTTCTTCATGCCACTGCGTATTGCGACGGCTTGGGGCTTCATGCCCGACTACGTGATTGGCAAGTTCGCAGCGATGGAAATTCGTGCTGACTTCGGCCCGGTCTATCTGATCAACTTCATCGCGGTTGGCGTTGGCCTGACATGGCTGTTGATTGCCGGCCCTAAACACCACAGCCAGATTGTGCGTCGTATTGCCAATGGCGTTATCTGGGTGCTGTCGCTCAAGTTCCTGCAACTGCTGGGTCGCCATTCCCTGCAGGTCTATGTCTGGCACGTCGCTATCGTCTATGCCGTCTATTACATGGACGGTCGTACAGCGGAGCTGTCGCAGCTGGAAAAGACGCTGATTGCGATCCTCGGTATCGCCCTACTTGCTTTGCCTGCGCTGTGGCGTGAACGAGACAAGTGGATTGGTGGAACCAAGGCGACCGCCTGATTTTAACGACAATCAAGAGATATGCTTACAGGGCAGGGCGGTTTCCCGCCCTGTACTTGTTTGCGGGCCCGATATTCTTTATATGCACCCTCAAAATTCCACGTTCCGTACCTCTTGAGCGCCAGGCTGCTCTGCGGCATGTTTTGTGGAATTGAACGACAGGCGCCGGGGCCTTGACCCCCGGTATGGCTGACGATTGGACAAAAACTTGAATACACTCGACTTTGACAAGAAGCCGGAAGACACTCGCGTTGTTGTCGCCATGTCCGGCGGTGTGGATTCCTCCGTGGTGGCGGGTATCCTCAAGCGTGAGGGCTATGATGTCCTCGGTATCACCCTGCAGCTCTATGACCATGGCGCAGCCGTACACCGCGCGGGTTCCTGCTGTGCAGGTCAGGACATTGATGATGCGCGTCGCGTTTGTGAAACGCTTGGCATTCCGCATTACGTGCTGGATTACGAAGCACGCTTTCGCGAAACGGTGATCAACCCGTTCGCGGAAAGTTATGCCATGGGTGAAACACCCATTCCTTGCGTTGCCTGCAACCAGACTGTCAAATTTGCAGATCTTCTGAAGACTGCGCAGGAGTTGGGTGCCGATGCGCTGGCGACTGGGCATTATATCCGCTCTCGCAACAACCCGGTTCCCGGTAATCCAAACCGACGGGCGCTTTACCGGCCGATTGACAGTGATCGCGACCAGAGCTGGTTCCTGTTTGCGACAACACAGGAACAGATCGATTACCTACGTTTTCCGCTTGGCGGCCTCTCCAAGGCGCAGACCCGCGAACTGGCGGAAGAAATGGGCCTTGTCGTCGCCAAGAAGGCGGACAGTCAGGACATCTGTTTTGTGCCACAGGGCAAATATACCGATGTCATCAACAAGCTGAAACCGAATGCGGCGTTGTCGGGTGACATCGTTCATCTCGACGGCCGTGTGCTTGGTCGCCACGAAGGTATCGTCAATTATACCATCGGTCAGCGTCGCGGTATCGGCGTCGCAACGGGTGAGCCGCTCTATGTCGTGCATCTCGATGCGCGCGGCAAACGGGTGATTGTTGGCCCGAAGGAAGCGCTGGAAACACACCGTGTTTATCTGCGTGACATCAACTGGCTGGGTGACAGGTCGCTGGAAGAAGATGCGGCAAACGGCTTCCGCTGTTTTGCCAAGGTCCGCTCCACGCGTCCGCCAGCAGAGGCTGTTGTCCATTATGACGGCAACGGCGTTTATGTCGATCTGATGGTCGGCGAAGCAGGTGTGGCACCGGGGCAGGCTTGCGTGCTCTATTCTGCGACGGGTGCCGATGCCCGCGTGTATGGCGGCGGTTTCATTGGCCGTTCAGAGCGTTCGGCTGAAGCAGAGATGTCTCTAAAGACGCTGCTGGAAGGTTCAGTGGCCGCGTAAAATCCTGCAATATTCACAGGCTTGTCGAAAGCTATTAAAATTGCAAATCTTGCGCTTGACATAAAAGGGAGCGGCACTTTATAAGCCGCTCATCCTAAGGGAACAAAGACTTGAAACAAAGTCGCCGTTCCTTGTGGCGGGGTAGCTCAGGTGGTTAGAGCAGCGGAATCATAATCCGCGTGTCGGGGGTTCAAGTCCCTCTCCCGCTACCAAATTCTTTCATGACAAATCGACAAAATCGAAAAGCTCTTTTCAGAGTGGATTTGTAGATCGCCGCGATTTTTCGGAATTTTGACAGGGGGAATTGGAATTTCATTATATCTGAAAGGCCTGTCAAAGGCGTCTCAAAGCTAAAACTGCTTTGAAGATCGGGAGGAAGGCTACTCCGCCGCCTGCCTTACACTTCTGCCGAGGCGACGGCTGAAGAACCAGATGCACTTCCTCTTCAAAAGTCGGTGAACTGGTCCGTCGAAGAGAGCATAAGTGGCCACTCCCACGGCAATTGATAATGTGCCAATAGCAAACCATACCAAGACTGGGTCGAGGAAGGAAAGTGACCGTCCTACCGATGGTGCGATCTTCATCAATGTAATGGGATGCGTCAGATAAATTGCGAATGACGCGTCGCCGAGATAGGTAAGCACCTTAGGCGAAGTCACGCCTCTTTTCTCTAACCACAGGGCTGTAAGTAATACGACGCCCGCAGGGAAACCGTACGCAATAACCCGGGTAGGCTCGCTTGCTGGAACAAGCAAAATACAGCAAATTGCGGCAACCGCGAGGACTGATATCAGTCGGCCATCAATTGCCGCCTTTGAGAGTTTCCACACAGCAATACCTATGCAAAATTCAAACTGGATCGTGTGCCCAAAAAAGACTTGCCACGCCCCACCAGGCATCATGTAGCTGGCGGCGTGCGAGGCAGCCAATAGGCCAACCACAGTGGCAACCATAAATCTCTTGGGAAGAACCATCGAAGCCGCGACACAAGCGTAGAAGAACATTTCAAAAATGAGCGTCCAGCCCACATCAAGAATAGGGTAAAAACTTCCATCAGCGCTTAGGACCGGAAGCAGTAAGATAGATTGTATTGCATACGAATCCGCACGTGGCAGCCCCACATACAACAGGATGGCAGCCCAATAGAGCGGGTAGATACGGATCGCGCGTAGTGTCAGAAATTCCAGTCCGTTTCGCCACTGCCTCGACGTGACGTAGGCAATGATGTAGCCGCTTATTACGAAGAAAATGTCTACTCCGAATACGGCCCACCCCAAGCCATCTATTATCGCGGCCTCGGGAACTGATCTTCCGATCCCACCTAGATGGGCACATAGAACAAGAATAGCGGCGATCGCGCGTAGCGATTGAACATTCGTGAAAGTCATGCAGTTCCCCAAATCGGCACTCGCAAGTTGCATATATGACAACCGGTCGTCAGGCCACGGGTAAATACACTGATTTTAAGCCGACGGAAGAATCCATCTCATCTTTCCAAAATAGCAAAAAAGCCCCGTAGTTTTCGTACGAGGCGTTAAGGTCATTTGAATCGCCAGATGACATGAAACGCGTGGTTACGCGTTTTCCAGTGCCTGTGTCAGGTCAGCAATCAGATCGTCGGGATGTTCCAGACCAATCGAAAGGCGCACATAGCCCGGTGTCACGCCGCTTTTAAGTTGATCTTCCACCGACAGCTGTGAGTGGGTCGTCGTTGACGGATGGATGGCCAGTGAGCGTGCATCACCAATATTGGCGAGATGATAAAAGAGTTGCAGCGAGTCGATGAAACGTCGGCCGGCATCGCGTCCTGATTTCAGCTCGAAGCCAACAAGTGCGCCATAAGCACCATTTTTCAGATAGGTCTTGGCGCGTTCGGCAGCTTTGCCCGTCTGGAATTTCGGGAAGATGACGTTGGACACCTTCGGGTGGCTTTGCAGAAACTCAGCCACCTTGATGGCGTTTTCATTATGCTGACGCAAACGCAGTGGCAGCGTCTCAAGCCCCTGAATAAGTTGAAAGACATTTTGCGGGCTGATCGCCGCACCGATGTCACGCAGCAGAACGGCGCGTGCCCTTAGGATGTAAGGGAAGAAGCCGATGGCATCGGCCTTTTCGATCCATGTCTTGCCCTGATAGCTTGGGTCAGGTTCATTCAGTTGCGGCTGGCGATCTGCCAAATCTGCCCATGGAAAGTTGCCGCCGTCAACGATCGCGCCGCCAATCGATGTGCCATGGCCACCAATATATTTGGTTGCGGAGTAAACGACGATGGCAGCGCCATGTTCCAGCGGTTTGATGGTGAGTGGTGCGGCTGTATTGTCGATGATCAGCGGAATGCCGAGCTTGCGACCGATCGCTGCAACCTCGCCAATCGGAAACACTTCCAGCTTGGGATTGGGCAGGGATTCTGCGTAATAGGCGCGGGTGCGGTCGTCGGTTGCACGGGCAAAGGCTTCGGGGTCGTTGCCATCGACAAAGCGTGTCTCAATACCGAAGTTTTTCAGTGTGGCGGCAAATAGCGCCCATGTGCCGCCGTAAAGACCGGCTGCGCTGACGATGTTGTCTCCTGATCGGGCAAGGTTGAGAATGGCGAAAGCAGAGGCTGCCTGACCTGAGGAAACTGCCAGTGCGGCCGCGCCACCTTCCAGCTCTGCCAGACGTTGTTCAAAGGCGTCCTGTGTGGGGTTCGACACGCGGGTGTAGAGATGTCCCGGTGCTTCCAGCGCAAACAGCTTGTCGGCGCCGTCGGTGCCGGGAAGCTGGAAGGATGTGGTCTGGTAAATCGGAACCGCAACGGCTCCTGTTGTCGGGTCAAAACGGAAGCTGCCACCGTGAATGGCCTGTGTTTCTGGATGAATGCTTTTGAAGGTTGCTGTGCCTGTCGGCTGCTGCGGGACAGATTGCAGAATTTCGTCGGTGGATTGTTGAATGGTCATCGTCTTCCTCCTTGAAACGGGTTGGGAAACAGGTCTGGTTATGGTGTGTTTGGTCGAAAGGATGTCTGGGCCAGTGCGACAAGCAGCAGGGCTGCTGATGCCCAAAGGGTTTCCGGGGCGTACCAGCGGATTTCAAAAAAATGTTCGTTGCTACAGAGGGCCTGCGCGAGACGACAAAGATCGGTCTCAGCAGCAAGGCATGTCGCGGCCTGTGCTGTGGTGATGTAGCCGTTTTTCACGACATTGCCGAAAACCAGCCACCACCAGCCAAGGCTGAGCAATAGCAGTGTGATGGACAAAGACAGGGTGAAGACGACAAACCGCTTCTCAAACATCGTGGGATACCCCTAACTGTTCCAGCAGACTGCGGCGCAAATCCAAGAGGTCACTGTCATCACGTTTGCGCGGGTGTGGTTTGGCAACATTGACTTCAGCCACTATCCGGGCCGGGCGATCTGAAAACACGATCACACGGTCCGCCAGAAGCAAGGCTTCTTCGACATCATGGGTGACAAGCAGCGCCGTAAATCCTGTTTGCTTCCAGAGCTGCAACAGCTCTTTCTGCATGGTCAGCCGGGTCAGGGAATCGAGCTTGCCGAAGGGTTCGTCAAGCAGCAGCAATTTTGGATCATTGACAAGAGCCCTCGCAATGGCAACGCGCTGCGCCATGCCGCCTGAAAGCTGATGCGGATAGGCGTCGGCGAAGGCTTCCAGCTTCACCAGTTTCAGAAGCTCATCGACCCGGTGTTGTTGTTCTTTCAGCACGCCGCGTGCATCCAGACCTGAGGCGATGTTTTTGCGCACGGTGAGCCAGGGAAACAGGGTTGCATCCTGAAACACCAGAATACGGTCCGGGTCGGGATTGGTGATCGGCGTGCCGTCCTCGCTGAGCGATCCCTGGCTGGGTTGCTCCAGCCCGGCAGCCAGCCGCAGTAATGTGGACTTACCGCAACCAGACGGGCCAAGCAGCGCCACGAACTCTCCAGGTTTGACGCTGATCGAGACATTGTCGAGCACGGGCAGGGTGCGGTCTCCCAAATCGTAGTGATGGGAAACGCCGTCAATCTCAAGCTGCAGGTTGCGGTTTCTGTCTTCGGTCGAGGAAAAGGCAAGGGCCATCAGAGAATTCCCTTCTGCCAGTTGAGAAGCCTGTATCGGAGAACGAACAGCAATCGAACTAGGCCAGCGCAGATAAGCGCCATGATGATCAGCGCCGCATAGACGTTGGCATAGGCGGAATAGGCTGTGTTGAATTGCAGGTACCACCCAAGGCCAAATTTTGCGCCGAGCATTTCCGCAACGACCAGAACAGCGAAGGAATAATAGAGCGCCATAAACAGCCCGACGAACACATTGGGAAGTGATGCCGGAACCGCCACTTTGAAAATCAGGTAGGAGGTGGATGCACCCAGTGTTCGCGCAACATCATAATAGGCGCGGTTGACCTGCCCTACACCGGCGGCGGTGAGGATGGCGACAGGAATGCCCGAGGCCAGAGCCACCAGAAAAATCGACGCTTGGAAGGTGCTTGGGAAAATGAAGAAGGTGCAGGGTATCCACGCACTTGCCGGCACGGGGCCGATCAGTTTCAGCACCGGCATGCCCCAGTAGGCAAAGGATTTTGACCAACCGAGAGCGACACCGGCAACAAAGCCAACCGCAATGCCGGAGAAGAAACCGAGCGACCACAGGCGGGCGGTATATCCAACGCAGACCAGTAGACGCTCCCAGTCTGTGATGTAGACGTTGAGCAGGCCTTGTGGTGGCGAAAAAAACGGCTTTGGCAACCAGCCCAGCTTTGCAGTCAGCAATTCCCAAACCGCAAACCAGACACCAATGGCAACCAGCCACGGGCCATAATGCTGCAATGTCTTTGTTCTTTTGTCGGAGAGCGGAACAACAAACGCCAAGGCGAGCAAGAGGAGGGCTATGCCAGCGACGATGGTGGCAAACAGACCCGTGGCATTCCAGTTGATGACGTCAGGTAGCAGATAAGTGACTGCCGCTGCCGTCCCCCAGCTCGCGGCAGCCAGCAGTCCATTCCGCCATGGTTTCCATGGCCGAAAGGCTGCCTGTTGAACTGTGCCAAAATCGTTTCTCAACACATCGGTCATTGTTCAGCTCACGCGAATATGTCGATAGTGATGCGATTGGCGATTTCTTCCGGATCGGTCGATGCATCGGCAACGCCTGTCAGTTTCAGATCCTCGTAACCGATACGAACTTCGTTGAGCAGTTCCTTGCCGAACCAGTGGTCATGGTAGGTCAAGGACGCAAGGACTTCCGTCAGGTCTTCCAAGGGAAGGCCAGGTTTCAGTGTATCGAAATACCACTTGGCAACTTCATCCGGGTGCTTGGCGGTATATTGATGCACTTCGAGATTGGCAGAGGCGACACGTTTGATGGCATCCTTGTTGGCCTCATAATAATCGCCGTTAACGCCTAGTACGCAGCACACGCGATCCTGGAATGTTTCGGTCTGGGTGTCGGCAATCTTCACGAAGCCATGCTGTTTTTCATAGGAGTAAGCCCAGGGGTCCATATGCGCGACCGCATCGGCTTCTCCCTTCAACACACCTTCCGCGACCAGATCGAAGGGGAAGACCTTCCAGGTGACGTCGGTTTCCGGGTTGAGGCCAGCCTTTGCCAATGCCACCGAGAAGGCAACGCGTGACGGGGACATCACATCAAATGTGCCGATGGTCTTGCCCTTGAGGTCGAGCAGCGTCTTGATGCCGGAATCCGGCTTGACCAGAACGCGCTGGCAGCCACCATGCGAACCCGCAAACAGCTTGACGTCAAAACCCTGTTCGATGGGTTTCAGCCAATCATAGAGAAGGCCAGGACCTGCTTCTGCCTTGCGGGTTGCCAGTGCCTGGATGAGGGTCTGGCCGCTAGCCCCCTGGTAGAACAGTTCCACATCCAGCCCGTGTTTGGTGTAGATGCCCTTGGAAAGGCCAAAACCAACGGGAGAGTGGCAGGCTGCCACTTCGGTCCATTCCAACTTGATGGGAATAAGGTTGCCTGCGATGGCATAGCTTGTTGTGCGACCCGCCAGCGCGCCAACTGCTGCGGTGGCTCCCACAGCTGCGGCAGATTTGAGGATCGTGCGGCGGCTGATACCGCGTTTGGCGGGTGAAGATTTGCTGGAAAGCTTTGACATGGTTTGCCCCTCATCGTTTGATAGGGAAAAACTTAGCAGCAACAATAAAATTACATAGATTTTATAGACTATTTATAAAACACAAAGCGGATAATTTTTCGAACAAAACGCGCGTCCAGATCACAGCTTGTTCAACATGCAATGGAACGACCCACTGCCTATGGAAAGGCCGGTGGGTCTGTTGTTTCGAAGAGTTAGTAGGCCGAAGCCACCTTGTTGCCGGTCAGCTGTTCCGGTGTCAGCAGATCGGCGTAGTGGGCACGCGCCACATCCGGATGCGAGCGCAGACGACTTTTCAGAACATTATTGCCAACGTCGCGGAAGATCGGGTTCAGTGGATCAACGGTGATGCCGCGTTCGCTGCGCTTCAACTCTTCCGGCAGGTCAATGACTGGAATGCTGGCATCGTAACGGGCGCCCATGAAGAAGGCGACGGAGAAACGTTCGGTGCCGGCTGGCGGCACGATAACGTCATGAACGTCGGCGCGCACAAAACCGTTGGTGGCCAGCTCCAGCAATTCGCCGGTGTTGATGATAAAGGTGCCGGGAACCGGCGGCGCATCAATCCAGACGCCATCTTCCGTCTGCACACGCAGACCCGGAACGACGTCCTGCAGCAACACGGTGACGAAACCGCCATCCTTATGGGCGCCAACGCCCTGATCGCTCTGCGCCACGTCACGGCCGGGGTAACGGATGATTTTCAGAAGTTTTGTCGGCTCTGGGTCATAGATGCTGGAGAAGACGTTTTCGTCCTGACCGAGAGCGACGGAAATGGCTTTCAGCACGTCGATGCCGATGCGTGTCACTTCTGCCTGATAAGCGAGCAGCAGGTCTTTGAGTTCCGGCAAGGCTGATGGCCACTGGTTGGGTCCGATCAGGCGTGCCCAGGCCGGGGTATCTGGACCAATCTCGACTGGCGTGGACTCATTGTTGATATCCACCTGTTCGCGCCAATCCTGCTGACCGCGCGTGTGTTCGAGGCCGGCACGGTTGTACCCGCGGAAATGCGGAGACTTGACCATCTCGATCTCCAGCTTGTCCTTTTCAGGCAGGGCGAAAAACCGCTTGGAGGCTGCGACTACGTCTGCAAGAAATTTTGGATCCACGCCATGGCCGGTCAGATAGAAAAAGCCATGGTCATGCAGGATTTTGCGCAGCTCATCGATAAAGCGCGCGCGCTCTTCCGGACCGGCGTTGAAACGGGAAATGTCGACAAAGGGCAGTTGGGTAGCAAGCGTATGAACGGTCATGATGTTCTCCTTTGAATTACGTTGGTGAGCCTGAGCCCTGAAATTAAGAAGGTTCCTGCGTCGGCGCCCGGCCGCTGTCAGGCGGAGCGGCGGCTGCGTGCTATGCGGTGATTGACGAGACGGGCGGCAAAATCACCGGTCATCTGCACGGACTGGACGATAGCGACGAGAATGACGACCACCGCGACCATGACCTCAGGCATGAACCGCTGGTAACCAAAACGGATACCAAGATCACCCAATCCACCACCACCGACAGTGCCGGCCATGGCGGAGTAACCGATCAGGCTGACCAGTGTGACGGTTTGGCCAGCGATGATGCCGGGCAGGGCTTCCGGCAACAGCACCTTGAAGATGATCTGCAGCGGTGTTGCGCCCATGCTTTCAGCCGCTTCGATCAGGCTTTGATCAACCTCGCGCATCGCGGTTTCGGCAAGCCGGGCATAAAGTGGGGTGATTGCTACCGTCAGCGGCACGATGGCCGCAAATGTACCAACCGTTGTGCCGGCCACAAGCCGCGTGAAGGGAATGATAGCGACCATCAGGATGATGAAGGGCGTCGAGCGGATGAGATTGATCAGGGTGCCAGTGACCCGGTTGAAAATTGGCCGCTCGAGAAACTGCCCTGGCGAAGTGACGACGAGCAGCACGCCGAGTGGCAGGCCGATGAGCGTCGAGAGCAGGGCAGCCACCGCCACCATGGTAACGGTCTGCTTGATTGATTCAATGAGCAGCGCGATGAGCGCCGGTGACAGCAGGTCGGACAGCATGACCGATAACCTCTCCATGAAGACCGAGTGATGACAGGTAAGACAGAATGTCGGGCAGGCGTGGTCCGGTGTTTTCCGAGACAATGGTGAGGATACCGAGCGCTGCATCACCTATGTAATCAATGCGCCCATGCAGAATGTTGGGCCGCACTTTGAAACGCTCCACAAGGTCGGCCACCACGGCACTATGTGCCGATGAACCGGTAAAGGTGATACGAATGACCGGGTCGGTGTCGCCTGTGGCGTCCGGCACCAATCGTGCGGTCACCTCTTCCGGCAGGTCATGTGCGACGATGCTGGAGAGGAAGGAGCGCGCTGTCTTGGAACGGGGAAAAGCAAAGACATCAAATGTCGGGCCGCTTTCGATGATCCGCCCCTGTTCGAGAACGGTCACGTGATCAGCGATCTGCCGGACCACATCCATCTCATGCGTGATCAGCACGATGCTAAGCCCGATGCGGCGATTGATATCCTTGAGCAGATCGAGGATCTGTTCTGTGGTTTCCGGGTCGAGTGCCGACGTTGCCTCATCGGACAACAGCACGGCTGGTTCAAGGGCGAGTGCACGGGCAATACCGATGCGCTGTTTCTGCCCGCCGGAAAGCTCTGACGGATAGGCATCTGCCTTGCCCAAAAGGCCAACCAGTTCCAGAAGGTCGGGGACACGTTTGCGAATGGTTTCTTTGGCTATGCCGGCAATTTCCAGCGGCAGGGCAACATTGGCCGCTGCCGTGCGGGACGACAACAGGCTGAAATGCTGGAACACCATGGCAATCTGCCGCCGCGCCTTGCGCAGATCCTGTCCCTTCAGGGCGCTTATTTCCCGGCCGGACACGAATACCCGGCCAGAGGAGGGGCTGACGAGCCCGTTCAGGCAGCGCACCAATGTGCTTTTACCAGCACCGGAGCGACCAATGATGCCATGTATCGAACCTTCGCTGACATTCAAGCTGATGTCATCCAGCACCGGGCCGCTTTTGGCGTCATAGGTCTTACTCAGCGACTGGATTTCGATGATCGGCCTTGTGTTTGCCGGGCGAAGGCCAGAGCCATGCTCCTGTGAGCGTGGCTTCGTTTCGGTCGCGTCATTTGTGCGTGCCAAAAGGGTCATGTTACCAGCCCGCGATCACATTGCCTTCGAACTTCTTGTCGATGAAGGCTTTCACTTCCGGTGATTTGTAGGCTTCGATCAGGGTGTTGACCCAAGGGGCATCCTTGTTCTTTTCGGCAACAGCGATCAGGCAGAAATATTCAGAAAGTTGATCTTCAATCAGCAGGCTGTCCTTGCTTGGGTTGAGACCGGCCGAGAGTGCGAAATGCGAGGTGATGACGGAGAAATCAACATCTTCGAGCGAGCGCGGCAGCTGAGCAGTTTCAAGCGGTACGATCTTGATTTTCTTCGGGTTTTCGACGATGTCCAGTTCGGTGGCGTTGAAGGTGACGCCAGGTGTGAGCTTCAGGAGGCCGCCAGCTTCCAGCAGTTTCAGGGCGCGTCCGGCATTGCTCGGATCATTGGGAATGGTGACCTGTGCACCCTCTGGCAGATCGGCCACGGATTTGTATTTGTGGGAGTAACCGGCCATCGGCAAAAGCACTGTCTTGCCCCCAACCGCCACAAGGTTCAGTCCACGGTCGGCATTCTGACGATCAAGATAAGGTGTGTGCTGAAAACCGTTGGCATCGAGATCGCCGTCATTGGTGGCCGGGTCGATCAGTGCACCGTCAGAAAATTCGATGATCTGGATGTCCAGGCCCTTGGCCTTGGCAACGGGGAGGATTGCTTCGGCAATCTGGGCATGTGGGCCGGCCGTGACACCGAACTTGATGGTTTCGGCGAGTGCCGTGGCATGGGTTGCCAGAAGCAATGCCAGTGCGGAAACGGTGCCGGCGACAAATGATTTATAACGCATGGAATGGTCCTTATGGGTGTTCTGACGATGTGTTTGAAAATGAACCGACGTCGGGAAGAACCTTGCCGGGATTGAAAATGCCGAGGGGATCAAGTGCGGTTTTGAGCGTCTGCATTAGCGCGATGGCTTCCGCGCCGTGTTCGCTTTGCAGGTACTGCCGTTTGCCAAGCCCGATGCCGTGTTCACCGCTGGCGGTACCGCCAGCTGCAATGGCCCGTTGCACGATGCGGGACGCGTAATCCGCCACCTCTGTTTCTTCGTGCTCGTGCAACATGAAAACGCAGTGGAAATTGCCGTCTCCCACATGGCCGACGATAAACGCGGGTGCGGTGGAAGTGGCGACATCCTGTCGTGTTTCTAGGATTACCTCTGCCAATCGTGAGATTGGCACGCAGACATCGCTTGGCCAGGAGTGAGAGCCGGGCCGTTCAGCCTTCGCCCAGGCCAGGCAATCGCGGCGGGTTTCCCATAATAGTTTGGTGTCCTGCGCCGTGTCCGTCCATGTCAGCTGTGTGCCGCCATTGTCGGAGATGATCTGCTCAATGGTCTCCGACAATGTGTCGATTTCTGCGACCGAGCCGTGAAACTCGAAAAACAATGTCGGCAATGGCACAAGGCTCAACTCTCCCCGACGATTGATCACGTCGACCAAGGGTTGATCGACCAGTTCGACACGGCCGATGGAAAGGCCAGCGCGCTTGATATCGGTGACCGCATTGACCGCACCGGCCAGCGTGGCAAAACCGGCATGGGCAGATCTCGCCTCCGGTGTTGGATGCAGGCGCAACAAAACTTCGGTGACGATGCCTAGTGTGCCTTCGGAACCGACAAACAGCCGTGTCAGATCGTACCCGGAGGATGATTTGCGCGCCAGTGATCCCGTTTTGACGATATCGCCATTGGCCGTCACCACGGTCAGGCCGAGCACGTTTTCGCGCATAACACCATATCGCACGGCATTGGTGCCGCTGGCACCGGTCGATACCATGCCACCAATCGACGCATTGGCGCCGGGATCAACGGGAAAGAACAGACCGGTGTCACGCAGGGCATGGTTGAGGTCGAGCCGGCGAACGCCGGCACCCACCCGTGCAATCATGTCATCGGCGCGGATTTCAACAATCTCGTTGAGATCACTTATATCCAGTGAAATTCCGCCGTGAACGGGAATAGCGCCACCTTCAAGCCCCGAACCGGCACCGAAAGCCGTGATCGGAATGCGATGTCTGACCGCGATCTTGACGATCTCGGCAACGTCTTGTGTGCTCTGCGGTCGCACAACAATGTCTGGGCGCTGCCGGGCATGGTGGCTTTCATCGCCAGCATGCAGGTCCAAAACAGATGCGCCGGTTGATGCCGCAGCACCGAAACGGTTTTGCAACTCAGCGATCGCCGCATCGTAACTGCGATGCGTAAGATGCAGATTCATGACGCGACCTTTACGGCATGTCCCTGCCGCCACAGCGCAAGGCGCTCGACTGCATTCACGAGGGTCTCTGCTTTTTTGGCAAAGCAGAACCGCACATGGCTGCGCACATCGCGGCTACCGTAAAAGGACGAGATCGGCACGGGTGTTACGCCAGCTTCAAGCGTCAGACGGCGGCAAAAGGCAAGGTCGTCGACGGCCGTGTCGAGTGTGGAAATATCCGCGACCACAAAATAGGTGGCTGGAGCATCGGCGACCTCGAAACCTGCGTCACGCAAGCCATCGACTAGCAAGTCCCGCCGCTCAGCCAACTGGCGACGCAGATCGAGGAAATAACTGTCAGGCAGGTTCAGTCCTGTCGCCACTGCGGTTTGCAGGGCAGGCGGGGTCGTGAAGGTAACGTATTGGTGGGCTCTGGCAATCGGCTCCAGCAGTTTGGGCGACGCTGTCACATAACCGACTTTCCAGCCGGTTACGGAAAAGCTTTTGCCAGCCGAACCGATCCTGACGACACGGTCGCGAATACCGTCCACCGCAAACACGGAATGGAAGGGACGGCCGTCAAAAACCAGATGCTCATAGACTTCATCGGAAACGATGGTGAGGTCATGTTTGACGGCAAGCTCACCGAGAAAACGCAGCTCGTCGGGTGAGAAAATCTTGCCGATCGGGTTCATCGGCGTGTTGACGACAATCAGTTTCGTTTTGCTGGTGATGGCTTTCTGCAGGGCGTCCTGCGGCAGATCCCAATGGGGCGGCAAAAGCCTGACAGGCACGACAACGCCACCCGCCCGACGGATCAGTGTGGCATAGGCATCATATACGGGTTCGAAAAGAATGACCTCGTCACCGGTTTCAAGCAAAGCGAGGAATGTGTCGGCCAGCGCTTCGGTCGCACCTGAGGTGACAAGCACTTCACGTTGCCAGTCAATGTCCAGATTGAAAAACCGTTTGGCGTTGTCAGCAACCGCCTGACGCAGAACAGGCAATCCCATCATCGGCGGATATTGGTGGGGTCCGTCACGCAATGCTGAGATCGCGGCTTCCACAAGTGCTGCAGGCTCAAAACCTTCAGGAAATCCCTGGCCCAGATTGATTGCGCCTGTGTCTGTTGCCAGCCGCGACATGGATTCAAATATCGACGTGCCTGCTGCACCGAAGACCGAGTTCACCACCGAGATATTCCCCGTATTTTTGATTTATCCCGGCCAGCTTAAAATCCATAAAATAGATAAACAAAGTATTTTAAAGCGTTTGGATTTGAGTTTGGAGAAAGATTTGCCCCGGAAATCGGCCTGTCGTGAATTGATTTGCGGAGAGCGGTAAAATGGGCCGATGTGCACGGCTAAAAGCCGTGTCGACGCTTTTTTGTTGAAGGCGGAAAAGACGGAAAATTCTTTCGCTTTGTAATCGATAAAAAAGATAGAATTACTATCATTGGTTTTTCACTCTGCGATGCTTGAGGCCAGTTTACCACCCGAGGCGGACACGCCTTTTACAGGCGGAGCACGAGGCCAGAATGAGCAAAACGATCCATTTCAATGCGTTCGATATGAACTGCGTCGGCCACCAGTCTCCTGGTCTTTGGGCTCACCCTAAGGACAAATCCTGGAAATACAAGGATTTGGACTATTGGCAGGATCTCGCTCGAACGCTGGAACGCGGCATTTTCGACGGCATCTTCATCGCCGATGTCATTGGTTATTACGATGTCTACAAGGGCTCGAATTTCCACGCCATTCAGCAGGCGGCGCAGATCCCCGTCAATGATCCGTTGCAGCTTGCCGCACCCATTGCACTGGCAACGGAGCATTTGGGCATTGGCATCACGGCGTCGACATCCTTCGAGCACCCCTATATTTTCGCACGTCGCCTTGCGACCGCCGATCACCACAGCAAGGGGCGCATCGGCTGGAACATCGTTACCTCCTATCTGGAAAGCGGTGCCAAAAATATCGGGCAGGCCGGGCTGCAGCGGCATGACAACCGCTATGATATCGCCAACGAATATCTGGAGGTTGTTTACAAACTTCTGGAAGGCAGCTGGGAAGAAGGCTCTGTGCGGCGTGACCGAGATGGCCGGATATTCACCGATCCGTCCAAGGTTCACGAGATTGGCCACAAGGGCAAATATTTCGATGTGCCCGGTTACGGGCTGACGGAACCATCACCGCAGCGAACACCGGTGCTTTATCAGGCCGGTGCATCGGGCCCGGGCAAAAAGTTTGCCGCCGAACATGCCGAATGTGTGTTTGTGGCAGCGCCGACCAAGTCGGTTCTCAAAGCTTATGTCTCTGAAATCCGCCAAAAGGCAGCGGCAGCGGGACGCGATCCCAAGGCGTTGCGCATCTACACGCTTTTGACCATCATCACCGATGAAACGGAAGAAAAGGCCAAGGCCAAATTCGAGGACTACCGGCAGTACGTGTCCTATGACGGTTCGCTGGTGTTCATGTCGGGCTGGAGCGGCATCGACTTTGGGCAATATGCGCCAACCGATGTTATCCAGAAGGTCGAAACCAATGCGATCCATTCTTTCGTTGAGCACATTGCTGGCGGCGACAAGTCCTGGACCATCGATGAGCTGGCGAAATTCGGTGGCATTGGCGGGCTCGGTCCGGTGTTTGTCGGTTCGCCGAGCCAGATTGCCGACATATTGCAGGAGTGGGTCGAAGACACTGATGTTGACGGCTTCAATCTTGCCTACGCCGTGACGCCTGACAGTTTCGAGGACGTGGTGCAATACATCGTTCCCGAACTGCAAAAGCGCGGCGTTTATCCCACATCCTATCGTCCCGGCACATTGCGGGAAAAGCTTTTCGGCAAGGGGCCTTACCTGCCATCCGACCATCCGGCGGAACATTACCGCGATATTGAAGCCATTAAACGCGGCCAGCAAACCCGGCTTGCGATCTAACTCCTATTATTCGAACCCGATGAGGCATGACCATGGGTACCGTTTCAGAAACCAAGATTGATTATTCCGTCCATCCGCGCGTCAATTCCAATGATCCGGTTGCCCCACGGCCACGGCCTGCGGAGCCAGCGCATATTATCAAAAGTGATGCCGAGGCCATTGAGATCGCAGAACGCCTTGCTGCACGTTTCAAGGTCGATGCAGCCTTGCGCGACCGTGAAGGCCTGCTGCCGATCAACGAGCTGGATGAATATTCGCAAAGTGGTCTGTGGAGCATCAATGTACCGCGCGCCTATGGTGGACCTGAGGTGTCCTATGCGACGCTTGCCAAGGTGATTTCAATCATTGCCACTGCCGATCCGGCGATTGCGCAGATTACCCAGAACCATCTGGCCATTGTGGCAACGGTTGATCTTGATGGCACAGAAAAACAGAAAGAGCTGTTCTTTGGCTGGGCCCTGCAAGGGCTTCGTTACGGTAATGCTTTTTCGGAATTGAAAAGCAAAAGGGTTGCCGATTTCGAGACCAAGGTGGTGCATGACGGCGATGATGTCATCGTTCAGGGCGAGAAGTTTTACGCGACCGGTGCGCTGCTGTCGCATGTTGTGCCGATTGTTGGCGTCGACGAGCAGGGACAGGGCTTCCTGGTGTTTGCTGAGCGCGATGCGCCGGGCCTGACCGTGACCAATAACTGGTCGAGTTTTGGCCAGCGTACGACGGCGTCCGGTTCAGTCAAGATCGAGAATGTGCGGGTGCCGAAGGTGCGTGCCGTCAAGGTGACCTCTTTTGATCATCCAACGGTTGGTGGCCCGGTATCGCAGATTATTCAGGCGGCAATTGATGTGGGTATTGCGCGGGGCGCCATTGAAGACACCATCACTTTCGTCAAGAAATTCAGCCGCCCTTGGATCGACAGCGGAAAGCAGAGCGCCAGCGAAGACCTGTTCACCATCGCTGCGATTGGTGATCTGAAGATCAAGCTGCATGCAGCCGAAGCATTGCTGGAAATTGCCGGCCGCAGCATAGACGCCGGGCGCGCCAACACCACACTGGAGACGGTTTCCGAAGCGACGATCAAGACCGGGGAGGCCAAGGTTCTGACAACAGAGATTGCCATTCTCGCCACCAACAAGCTGTTCGAACTAGCCGGCACGCGCTCGACATTGGCCGAACACGGGTTGGATCGCCATTGGCGCAACGCGCGTGTTCACACGCTGCATGATCCGGTGCGCTGGAAGTTCTACCATGTCGGCAATTATTATCTGAACGGCGAACATCCGCCACGCCATGCCTGGAACTGAGGTGTCGCCGATGACCACGACAGATCGTCAGCTTCATCGCCAGGCCGCGCTGACCAAGGGGCGCCCGGCACCGCATATCCCACCTCTGCGAACCCATGCGCACATCATCCGTGATGATGCCGAGGCCATTGTCGTGGCCCGCGAACTGGCGGCGGAATTCGCGGTCGGTGCCGCTGAGCGGGATCGGGAACGGCGTTTGCCAATTGCAGAAATCGAACGGTATTCGCAGAGTGGGCTCTGGGCAATTTCGGTGCCCAAGGACTATGGTGGTGCGGGTGTTTCTGCCGTTACGCTGGCCGAGGTGACGGCTATCATTTCTGCGGCGGACTCCTCGATTGGTCAGATTCCGCAAAACCATTTCTTCATGGTTGAAGCGTTGCGATTGTCTGGCTCTGAAGAGCAAAAACGGCACTATTTTCAGCGTGTGTTGAATGGTGAGCGCTTCGGCAATGCCTTCACGGAAATCGGCACCAAAACGCCGGTTGAATACAAGACGCATTTTGCTGAGGAGAACGGCAAGCTGGTGCTGAATGGACAGAAATTCTATTCCACCGGCTCGCTTTTTGCTCACATTATCGTGGCGGTCGCCAAGGGGCCGAATGGCCGCATTCATATTGTTTTCATTGACCGTGCGACGCCCGGACTTGATCTGGTGGACGACTGGACGTCTTTCGGGCAGCGCTCCACCGGCAGTGGCACTGTGACATTCGACGATGTCGAGATTACACCGTCTGAGGTCGTTGATCATGATGACCCGTTTGACCGGCCAACGGCGATGGGGCCCTTTGCGCAGATCATCCACGCCGCCGTACAGGTTGGCATTGCGCGTGGTGCGCTCGCCGAAACCATTTCCTATGTTCGGGCACATTCGCGACCGTTTTTTGAGCTGACGATAGAGCACGGTTATGAGGACCCGCATACAATCCATGCGGTGGGGGATGTCACAATCCGTGTGCACGCGGCTGACGCATTGTTGGCACGGGCGGGGCGTTTTCTCGATGTTGCCGTAGCCGATCCCAATGAGCGCACGGTTGCCGAGGCGTCGATTGCCGTTGCCGAGATCAAGGCGCTGGGCACCGATGTAGCGCAGCTTGCTGCAACAAAGCTGATTGAGCTTGGTGGTGCACGCTCAACATTGGAAAGTTATGGGCTGGATCGCTTCTGGCGCAATGCCAGAACCCATTCCCTGCATGATCCGGTTCGCTGGAAGTACCACCATATCGGCAATTTTTATCTGAATGACCAGTTGCCGCCGAGACATGGGGCTCTGTGATTTCAGAGCCATTTGTTCCGCCGGGTGCAGGGTTTCTCTGCGCCCGGCTTTTGCTTGACCACAGGAAACCAAGACATGAGTTATCAGCCTGATCCAAAACGTTACGATAATGCACAGTTTCGCCGTGTCGGGCGAAGCGGCTTGAAATTGCCAGCGCTTTCCTTTGGCCTGTGGCACAATTTCGGTGACACGACGACCATTGAGACGCAACGTTCCATCCTGTTCAAGGCGTTTGATCTGGGCATTACCCATTTCGACCTCGCCAATAATTATGGCCCGCCAGCGGGAAGTGCCGAGATCAATTTCGGGCGTATTCTGAAGCAAGATTTTCGCGGTTACCGCGATGAGCTGATTATCTCGACCAAAGCTGGTTGGGATATGTGGCCGGGTCCTTATGGTCGTGGCGGCGGTTCGAAAAAGGCGCTGCTGTCCAGCCTTGATCAGAGCCTTTCGCGGCTTGGCGTCGACTATGTCGATATTTTCTATTCGCACCGCTATGACGCAGATACGCCGCTGGAAGAAACCGCGGATGCGCTGGCGCAGGCCGTGCGGCAGGGCAAGGCGCTTTATGTTGGTATCTCCTCTTACTCCGGTGCCAAGACCCGTGAGATCGCCGCGCATTTGCGTGACAGGCAGGTGCCGCTACTGATCAACCAGCCGGCCTATAACCTGTTCAACCGCTGGGTTGAAAAGGACCTGCTGAATGCGGTCGAGGATGTCGGGGCTGGTATCATTGCCTTTACGCCGCTTGCGCAGGGTTTGCTGACCAACAAATATCTGAACGGCATTCCGCAGGATGCACGCGTGAACCGGCCGGGTGGTGATTTCCTTCGGCCGGAACATCTGAAGGAAGAAAACATCATTCGTGCCCGCGCACTGAACGAGATTGCCGCACGGCGCGGCCAGTCATTGGCGCAATTGGCTATTGCCTGGGTTCTGCGTGACACGCGTGTAACCTCTGCCCTGATTGGCGCAAGTTCGGCCAGGCAGATCGAGGAGAACGTGGCAGCCTTGAATAACCTTTCTTTCACACCAGAGGAGCTGGCGGAGATTGATCGTCATGCGGTCGAAGGTGGTATCAATCTTTGGGAAAAACCATCGCATGATGAAGCCGTCTGACCGGCACATATCGTGAGGATTACAAGAATACCCGGCGTGTTATCCGCCGGGTATTCTATTGAGTGGGACAGATGTTTTCGCGATGGTGACGTCGTCTGGCCGGTGCCGGAAAGCGGCAGAAACTTGCCGACATCTGACGTTAAATGGCAAAGAAATCTATTTCCGATCCCGAATTGATAAATATTAAATCTATAAAATAAGTGTATTTATTTGAATAATGGACGTCATCCGGGGCCGCTAAAGGCCTTTTCGTTTCAAGGGGAACACCATGACGTCAACTCTGCGTTTTCTGGCATTTACCGCTCTGTCCTCTTTGGCTTTGGTGCATTCGGCATCGGCGGAAGGCCTTACGGGCGCACCGGCTCCCTTCGACAAAGGTGGCGTGAAACTGGCCCTGATCAGCTACATCTCAGCCGGTGATTTTTTCCAGGCCTATCAGGCCGGGGCCGAAGCGCAGGCCAAGGCACTTGGAGTTGATCTGCGTATCTTTCCGGGCCGCCAGAATGCCGCAGAACAACGCGAACAAATTCTACAGGCCATCAATCTCGGTGTTCAGGGTATTGTGGTTGACCATGGCCTGCCGGAATCTTTAGGCGATGTCGTACAGCAGGCACTCGATAAGGGCATCAAGGTTGTTGCCTTTGACGTGAACCTCAACAATCCGAAAATTCCGCAGGTCGAGCAGTCCGACCACAAGCTGGCAGAGTTGGCACTGGATCAGGCCATCAAGGATAATGGCACCAGCTTTAATGCCGGTTATGCCTATGTCGCCGGTTTTGCGCCGCTTGATCGTCGCAACGAGGTTTGGGACAAGGTGAAGGCGGCAAATGCCGGTATCGTGGAAAAGGCCCGTTTCGGCAATGTCAGCGATACAACGGCGACCTCAACGGCCGATCAGGCCAAGGCGGTGTTTCAGGCCAATCCCGATATTTCAGTTGTATTCGCACCCTATGACGAATTTGCACGCGGGGTGAAACTGGCTGCGGCCGATCTTGGCATCAGCGACACGCTCAAGATCTATTCGGCGGATATTTCCACGGCCGATATTCAGGAAATCGTTGAAGAGGGCAGCCCTTGGGTAGCAACCGCTGCCACCAATCCGGCGGTTGTGGGTGCTGTATCCATTCGTGCGGCAGCCCTGCAAATTGCCGGGGAAGAGGTTCCGCACCAGATCATCGTCGATCCTGTTCTGGTGACCCAGCAGCAATTGCGTGAGGCAGGTGTGACGACTATTGACGATCTGGCGGCTAAAATTCCGGCATTCTCTACCAGCACGGCGGCAACCGCCTCGTGGATTCCGTCTGCTGCTTTCTGAGCAACTTCCTCCCAAGCATGCTCTGCGCAGACAATCGAACGGAAGCATCGCGGCGGGTGCTTCCGTTTTCCATTTTGGTTGCTCTTTCAAATGAGGAATGCATATATAGCACTAATTTTATAGAATATATTTGCAGGAGACTGTCCGAGACGATTGTGTTGGAGTGTCCAAAATGAAGGAGGGCAAACCCTGTTATCTGGCTTTGCTAACACGATATCTGATCGGCTGGCACGCTTTCGCCAATCGTCGGATGCGCGTATTTTTAAACCTCGATTGCATGGCGCTATGCTGCGCTCCGCATATATCTTCCATAACTGTCGGAGCTTGTGATGCCTCAAAAGTCTCTTTGTCCGGTCTTTGCGATTGTGGGTGGCGGTGTTACTGGGGCTGCACTGGCAATCCATCTTGCCCGGCGTTATCCCGGTATTGGCACTGTCCGCATGGTGGTCTTTGAGCCGCGTGAAAAGCTGGGTGCGGGCCTGGCCTACAGCACACATGAACCGGCACACCGCATCAATGTGCCTGCCGGCAAGATGACGCTTTACCCTGACGATCCAGAGAGTTTTCTGCGGTTCGCAACAGACAGGAACATTCTGACAGAGGATGCGGATGCGTTTGGCTCGGATGGATTGCCCTATTTGCAGCGCGCGTCGTTCGGCGATTATGTGTCGTCTGAAATCCAGCCCTAT
This sequence comes from Agrobacterium sp. 5Ca50, assembly GCF_055381905.1. Taxonomy (NCBI): domain Bacteria; kingdom Pseudomonadati; phylum Pseudomonadota; class Alphaproteobacteria; order Hyphomicrobiales; family Rhizobiaceae; genus Agrobacterium; species Agrobacterium sp. 5Ca50. The sequence continues at coordinate 2,568,655 of NZ_AP026438.1, read as the reverse complement.
CTTGATCAGGGTGTTGTCGAACATCGTCAAACCAGCGTAACCGGTGTCGGAAAATCCGGGACAAAGTGGCTGTTGAAAGCCGAAGATGGCAGCGTGCTGCTGGCTGACGCCGTTGCAATTGCGGTTAGCCATCCGGCACCGGCACTGCCGGCCGCATTGGCCGCCTTTAGGAATCATCCGAAGCTGATTGCCGATGTGACGCAGCCTGATGCGCTTCAACCGATCAAACAGGACGACCGCGTGCTTGTCATCGGCAATGGCTTGACCTCGGCCGATGTCGTCGCAACCCTGAAAGATAAAAGGCATCACGGAACGATTGTTTCAATCTCGCGGCGCGGATTGCGCTCGCGTGGCCATTCGGCAACCGCTCAGGAAGCGTTCGGCGATTTTGTCTCCAGACCCAGTGTCCGTGCGTCTGAGCTGGTGCATCGGATCCGCGACACGATCAGGCAGGCGGAGAAGGCGGGATTCAGTTGGCATGCTGTCATCGATGCCATCCGCGCACAGGGGCAAAAAATCTGGCAGGCTTTGCCAACCAAGGAGAGGCGGCGGATTGTGCGGCTGGCCCGTCCATATTGGGATGTTCACCGTTTTCGCATCGCGCCGCAGGTCGAGAAAGTGCTGGACGAAGCAGTTGCTGCCGGCCAGCTGTCGATAAAAGCAGCCTCCCTTCAAGGTGTGATGTCCGAGGATTCTGGCTTCCGTGTGTCTCTCAAAGAGAAGGTCACAGGCGAAGTGGTCGATTATCTTTTCGATGCGATTGCGGTGACCACCGGCCCAGCGCATGGCGAGGTCCTGCATTCAATCCCGTTCCTCGCCGCCCTGCAACGGGACGGTCTGATCTCATCGTGTGCCACCGGCCTTGGTATTGCCTGTGATGCTGCCTCCATCGCGATTGATGAAACGGGCAGGGCGGTGCCGGGACTGTACATTGCCGGGCCATTGGCGCGCGGTACATTTGGCGAGCTGATGGGGCTGCCGCAGGTGACGGACCATGCGATTTTTGTTGCCGGCCAGCTGTCGTCCTATCTCAATCTTGACAAACAAGAGCAGTCTTTGAGCAGTACCGGCTGACCAGGATTTACAGTCTCTTGGTGGATAAGAGGGCGGGGAGGGTCACCTTCAGTCCGTGATTTTGAAGATGGAATTTCATCGCTTTGAACCTGCCGTGAGATAATCTTCATCAACGGTGGGTTCTTTGGAATAGTATTTCTTATAAAATCTATGGATATAATTATTGTTGGAGCGAATGAGGGGCCAATATCGAAATGGACTGGAAAAGTTCAGTTCGACCCTTCTCCGCGGAGGTGCTGATTGTCTGGCAAGCCGTGAATGATGTGTCCGATGGGGCTTTCGTGGTCACATCATCAAACAGGACTTGAGCAATGGCAAAACCTCATCAACCACTCGATTTTCTCTGGTTCATTCCATCTTCCGGTGACGGCGCCTATCTTGGGTCGGATGATCTGGCGCGGCAGTCAGATCCCGGTTACTTCCGCGAGATTGCCCGGGCTGTTGATCGTCTTGGGTACTCCGGCGTGCTTATTCCGACCGGTTTGGCTTGCGAAGAATCGTTCATTCTCGCTGCCGATCTGGCGGCGCATACGGAACAGCTAAAGTTTCTCGTTGCCATTCGTCCGGGAACGGCGTCGCCTGCCTACTACGCACGATTGGCCTCAACGCTTGACCGGGTTTCCAACGGAAGGCTATTGTTGAATATTGTCGTTGGTGGCAGCGCGCAGGAACTGGCTGGAGACGGTATTTTTTTAGCCCATGATGAGCGCTACGATCATGCTGGTGAGTTTTTCCAGGTGTTTAATGACCTGATCGAAACCGGCAAGGCGCATCTTGATGGCCGGTATATTCAGGCCCATCACGCTCAACTGGGCTTGCCTCCGGTGCAGCACCCACGTCCACCAATCTATTTTGGCGGATCCTCGGGTGCTGCAATCGATTTTTCCGCCGGCATTATCGATAAGTACCTGACATGGGGTGAACCACCTCATCTGGTGGAGGAAAAAATTGCCAAGGTGCGCAAGGCTGCGGCGGCGCAAAATCGCGATGTCAGCTTTGGCATCCGACTGCACTTCATCGTGCGTGAAACCGATGAAGAGGCGTGGGAGGCTGCGGATCGTCTGATTTCGAAACTGTCCGACGACACCATTGCCGCAGCGCAGGAGGTGTTTGCCAAAAATTCCGATTCCGTCGGGCAGGCACGCATGGTGGCATTGCATAATGGTCGCCGTGACAAGCTTGAGGTCTCGCCAAATCTTTGGGCCGGTATCGGTCTTGTGCGCTCCGGTGCCGGGACAGCGCTTGTCGGTTCGCCCAAAACCATAGCTGCCCGACTTCGGGAATACCAGGATCTCGGCATCGATACTGTCATCGCCTCTGGTTACCCGCATCTTGAGGAAGCTTACCGAGTCTCTGAATTGCTGTTTCCAGAAATCGGCCTTGGCGGACCGCGCAACCAGATTCGCTCGTCGTTTGGCGAACACCGTGTTTTCGGCGGCGGTGGCCACGGCGGCAACGTAAAAATCGTCTCCGGTTCCTGAGACGAAGCACCGTTTAAAATGCCTTGCCCGGTTTCCCGTTCACACCAGGCTACCGGACATGGGTAATTTTGATTAAATCTCTCGAATAGATTGTGCGCGCTCTGTTGCCTTAAGCGCGGTTTTTGCCCATATCTATCGCCGCGATGTGATTGTGAAAGAGCGGTTGATGCTGACGAAAAAAGGGAAATACGGCTTGAAGGCCATGGTTGATCTGGCCCGGCTTGCTGAGGGGCAGACAGCATTTGTCAATGAGATTGCCAGCCGTAACAACATACCTAAAAAATTCCTCGATACGATTCTTCTGGAACTGAGAAATGCAGGCATGCTGCGTTCAAAGAAAGGTCCAGGCGGTGGATATTCCCTGTCCAAACCAGCTTCCGAGATTTTGATTGGCCAAGTGGTGCGTACCCTTGATGGGCCGCTGGCCCCGATCCGTTGCGCAAGCAAGACGGCGTTTGAGCCATGCGAGGACTGTGAAGATCCAGAGCACTGTCAGGTGCGCCGGTCCATGGGCCGAGTGCGCGATGCTATGGCAGAAGTTCTTGATAACACGACATTGGAGCAGTTTGCTGCCGACACCGGCAAGGGTGTCGACGATGCCGCATACGCTTGAGATTGAACCTCCACGGTTAAATCGGGACGATGTTTCCATACTGGCCATTGTGATAAACCAATGGTTCTCCTTGGCCAGTCACCAAGGCGACCACACGTCCGATAACGATGGCGTGGGTATGCCGTTCAATTACGTCTTCGACGGCACAGTCGATGGAGGCAAGTGCGCCTTCCAGCACGGCGGCGCCACTTTCGAGCGTCGACCAGCTGGCGTTGCTGTATCGCTGCACGCCCTTGAGGCCGCCAACGCCGGCAAAGCGGCTGGCAATATCCTGCTGCTGTGCCGAGAGAATGTTCACACAGAAATGGTTGAACCGGCTGATAACAGGCCAGATGGACGATGAGCGATTGATGCTGATCAGCATCGATGCTGGATCCATGGAAAGTGCTGTGGCCGAGGTCACGGTTGCGCCATTGCGCTGATCTCCAGATCCCGCAGTGATAACGGAAACGCCCCCGGCAAAATTGCGCATGGCAGACTTTAGCTGGTCGGGATGGGTAAGCTGTGTTTCCAGCGGATTATGAAGATAAGTCACGGTCGCAGTCATATAGGTCTCCAAGGCTGGTGAAGATGCCCTTGCAATTTTGCAAATATACCATCGCGGATCAGGACTGATGAGCGACAGAATTTCATTGTTGACCAATATTATAGAAAATATTGTCAGTCGACCGGCTTAGGCGCTGTGTTGAGATTGTGGATTTCAAATTCTCGAAATGAAATTCCATGCTTTAGAGGTTTTTCGGAAACCCTCATCTAGAATATGGATTTTTTCCATAACTATCGGATATTTTTTCTCCTTCTATTTGGCATCTTGGCATGTGGTGCCTTTAGTCTACTAAATTTATGTATAATTTTGACTGCATGATTTTTCGACGAAGGAGTTCGGAAATGGGCATTTTTCGCCGTGTTGCAAAATTGATCAGAACGCAGAACGAACTTGAGGACCGCTTGCTTTTGCATGATGCCCGTCATTGCTTCGGTGATTACGAAATCGACGACGGAACCGGTTTCGAGTTGCGCAGCAGAATGCGCGAAGTGGGCAAAGAACTGCGGCTGTTGGGCGAGCACTAATATGAAGATCTGTTGTCACCTTGTTGATTAAGAGGACGCATGCGCACGCTTATTCTTCCCGGACTGAATGGATCTGATGAAGGGCATTGGCAGTGGTACTGGCAGAAGGATCATTCTGACGCGAGCATCGTCGTGCAGGATGATTGGTCCAAACCCAGCCTTGATTGCTGGGTGGCCAATGTCGAAGAAGCGCTGGAACGCGAGGGCGAGGCCTATATCGTGGCGCATAGTCTCGGATGTCTGGTGGCTGCCAAATTGGCGGCCCGCGCCTCTGCCAATCGTGTCAAGGCGGCGCTGCTTGTTGCGCCCTGCGACCCCGAGTTGACCGATGAATTGCATCCCGGCGCGATTTCTTTTGGACGGCTGGATGACGGGCGTCTGCCGTTTCCGAACATCGTGGTTGGCAGCCTTAATGACCATTACATGCCGATAGATCGGCTGACATCGGTTGGTGAAAAATGGCAGGCCAATATTCTCAATCTGGGGATGGCCGGTCACATCAATATCGCAAGCGGATTTGGCCGGTGGTCCAGTGGTTACAGCCTGCTGGATGGCCTAGCCAGCAAGGTCAAAGCACAGAAACGCAGATATGCCGATCTGGATTTTGATGAGCCCCAGGTGCAACGCTGTTGATGCCGGTGGAACATGTATCTCTGAAAGTCGTTTAGCAACAATGAGATGGAGGATCTCAATGAGCCATGACAATTTACAGGTTATCTATGATTACCCCAGTAAAACGGTGTTGCTGCAACTGGGGCATCGCAGCCATGTCTTGAAAAACCTCTCCAGCCGGGATGCCGCAGAAAAGGCTGCCCGCGATTATGCTGGTCAGTTCTGGCCCGCAGTGCACGCTCCACAAGGCGACCAGTTTTTTACGACCCACACGGTTTCATAAAGGAGCTATCCGTCTATAGTGTTTTTGCCTGTCACCAAGATCCAAGGAAGATTGCGCATATTTTCAACCAATATGCACTCAACGGAGGAGAATGTTATGACATCCAAACTACCGGAGCTTTTTAACGGCCACGCCCCAATCGACCTGCACTATCTGTTCTGGGAAGCCGTTTTGAAATTTGAAGAGTGGAAGCCCTATGATGGCCAACCCCTCGTAACCTTCGAAAACTCTCACATTCCGATTTCCGATGTCTTCAACGCCATGCGTACCTGCACGGATATCGTGCCGGCTGCCCTAGTTGGCTCGGTTGTCGCACGTTTGAACAAACCGTGGGTGGGTCATGGACCGCTGGGTGAAATGAGCTTTTCGACAGCGGCGCGCATCATGAGCTTGCTGATCAGAAAGCGCAGATTGAACCCGGCCTTTGCGCCTGCATTTGACACCGCCTATGCCGCTGACTGGAACCGTTCGCGGCATTCCTATAACGGCAGTCTGAGATAGTTATGCCACTATCGCAGTAAGGTCTGCGAACACCGTTCTGTACAATTGACATCGTGACTTCCTTGGATTGCCCCCGATATCAGACCGGTGTCGGGGGCAGCATTTTGAGGTGGGTTCAATAGTTTGCCAAAACGCGATGTCCAAATTTCCGATTGGAAAACTTGATTGCCGGTTCGCGTTGATTTGCCTTTCGATTTCGTTTTGTCGAGTGGCTGCTACGCGGAATAATGTGATCTTCTATGATCGAAAAAATGGCAATTACATTCCTGATGTGATCGGAAAATGGGCATGTGGTGCCTCGAATATAAAAACTATTGAATTAGTGTATATTTCGGCATCAGTTCCTCGGGGGACACCAAGATCTGATCGCCTGATTGAAGCATCAGGAGTATTTGAACAATGAGATTTAAAGGATATCTCGGCGGCTTTCTCAAGTCGGCGATCGCCGGGACTTTGTTGACCAGTCTGGCTCTTTCAAATGTTGCACAAGCCGGCCCAACGCTGGACAAGATAACGCAACGCGGCTCCATCAAGGTTGGTGTTGGGACGACACCAGGTTTCTTTGCGCCTGACAGCAGCGGCAAATGGCAGGGGCTGTTTGCAGATTACGGCCGTGCTCTTTCCATCGCTGTTTTCGGCACACCTGACAAGGCAGAGTTCACCAACTCTTCTCCGCAGCAGCGTCTGCCAGCCCTTCAAAGCGGCGAATTCGACATTCTGTTGTCGGGTGTGACGGTTACTATCACCCGTGCGCTGAAGCTTGGTTTCCACTTTGGTCCTACGGTGTTTTATGACGGTCAGGGCATTCTGGTCCGCAAAGACCTCGGTGTGACCACAGCTGCCGAACTCGACGGCGCAACAATTGGTGCTCAGAGCGGCACGACAGGTGAGTTGAACGTTGCCGACTTCTTCCGCAAGACAGGCAAGAAGTTCACGCCAGTGACGATTGAAGATACCGGACAGTTCATCGCGGCGCTTGAATCCGGTCGCGTGGATGCAATCACCCAAGATTCGTCCGACCTTGTCGGCAAGCGTACACAGCTGAAAAAGCCGGATGATTACATCATCCTGCCAGAGCGCCTGTCCAAGGAGCCACTTGCACCTGCGGTTGCCGGTGGTGACGACCGTTGGCTGGAAATCGTTACCTGGACTGTCAATGCGACCATCCAGGCGGAAGAGTGGGGCATTACCTCGCAAAATGTCGATGAGTTCCTGAAGTCGGAAGACCCTGCCATCCAGCGTTTCCTTGGTGTTGATCCAGCCCTTGGCGAAGCGATCGGTCTTGATCCGAAGTGGGCTTACAACATCATCAAGACTGTCGGCAATTACGGTGAAATCTTCGACCGTAACCTGAAGCCGCTCGGTTGGGATCGTGGTTACAACCGTTTGTGGACGGATGGTGGTCTCCTCTATTCTCCGCCATTCCGCTAAGCAGTCGGGGCATATCAATAATGCCGGTAAATCTAGCGCCGGGCCCTCAAAGGCCCGGCATCTTTCGCAAGGCCTTGATGTGGTGGGGCACTCGTCCGCTGCTTCAGGTTTTCATCATCGGTTTTCTTGTCGTTTCGCTGTATTTTCTCGCGGTCAACGTGATCGAGAGCATGCGCCGTATTGGCGTGACGCCAGGGTTCGACTTCTTGAACCGGGCGGCCAATTTCGAGATTGGCGAAAGCTCAATTCCGTTTCAGGCGGGTGATACCTATATCCGTGCCATTATCGTCGGTTTGCTGAACACGCTGAAAGTCTCAGTGCTGGGCTGCGTTCTTGCGACTGTACTTGGGGTCGCGGTCGGCGTGGCCGGGCTTTCGCGCAATCTGCTGCTGGCAACTGCGGTGCGCTGGTATGTCGAGATTATTCGCAACACGCCACTGCTTCTGCAACTGTTCTTCTGGATCTCGCTGACAAGTGCCTTTCCGGCGCCGCGACAGGCCAGCGCGTTTCTGGGGTCGATCTATTTTACCAATCGCGGTGTGTTTATCCCCGGTGGTTCGATTGAGGGTTTGAGTGTCAGCGGCAGCACGGTGTTTGCCGGTGCAATCGCGACCTTCGCCGCCATCCTATTTATCCTCAAGCGTAGCAGGGCTTTAAACATTACCAGCACGGCCTTGAGCTTCACGGCCGTGGTCGTGGTTGTTGCCGCTGGACTGTCGTTCAGCGGGGCACAGCTGAATGTTGATATTCCAGAATTGACTGGGTTCAACATTCGTGGCGGCTCCAGCCTGTCTCCGGAGTTTGCGGCGTTGTTGACCGGGCTCGTCGTGAAGTTTTCCGCGGCCATTGCCGAGATTGTTCGGGCGGGCATTCAGTCCGTCGACAATGGTCAGTGGGAGGCTGCACGGTCGCTCGGGTTGCATCCGGGACAGATCATGCGGCTTGTCGTGTTACCACAGGCCTTGCGGGTGATCACGCCGCTAACGACGTCAAGTTATCTCGACTTGACCAAGGATTCGAGCCTTGCGGTGGCCATCGGTTATCCGGAGCTGGTCAGCGTCATCAACACCACGGCCAATACAACAGGTCAGTCGCTTGAAGCGCTGATGATCCTGATTGGTACCTATCTGGTCATCAACCTCTCGGTTTCGGTGTTGATGAACGAATATAACAGGCGTGTTGCCTTGCGGGGGAATGGCCGATGACGGTGAATGTTGTGCCCAGCCACCGCGGCAAATTGCGTATCCTGTTGTTAGGATTGAGGGCAGGGTTGTTCGGTACGGTGACCAATAGTTTGATCACCCTGTTGACCTCAGCCGCCATCGTCTGGACCGTGCCGCCGCTTATTCGCTGGGGCATTCTCGATGCCACGTGGAGTGGCGCGTCGGCCGATTGCGCGGCGCGTGGTGGTGCCTGCTGGGCGTTTATCAGCGCCAAACTGCAATTCATTCTGTTTGCTTTTTACCCCGCTGAGTTTTTGTGGCGGCCGGCTCTGGTTGTGCTGTTACTGGTGTTGTTGCTGTTTGCAACGGCAATGCCGCGCTTTTGGAGGAAGGAAACCCTGCTCGCCTGGCCGCTGATTATTCTGGCCAGCTGGTTTCTGATGGCCGGCACTTTTTTCGGTGGGCCTGTCCCGTCCAACCAATGGGGCGGACTGCCCGTTACGCTGTTTGTCTGGGCTGGCTGTTTTGCTGCCGCGACACCGCTTGCCATTCTGCTGGCGCTGGCGCGTCGCTCCAAGCTTGGTGGCCTGCGCACATTTTCGATCCTCTATATCGAGTTGATGCGTGGCACACCGATGGTCGCCATACTCTACGTGGCGATGCTGATCCTGCCGATGGCGTTACCCGACGGCCAGTTTTTCGACAAGATGATTAGAGCGATGATCATGGTCACGCTGTTTTGGGCAGCCTATATCGCTGAGGTCGTGCGTGCCGGACTACAGGCCATTCCCAAAGGGCAGGAGGAAGCCGCCACAGCACTTGGTATTGGTTACTGGCGTACAATGCAGCTGATCGTGCTGCCGCAGGCATTGCGGATCGTTATTCCCGGCATGGTCAATCTGGCGATCGGTTTCCTGCTCGCCACGTCCTTGCTGGCCGTGATCGGTATCTTCGATATTCTCAACGCTGCTCGGGCATCTGCAACTGACCCCAGCTGGCTTGGGTTTTATAACGAAGCCTATATTTCCGTTGCCTTCATCTATTTCGTGATCTGCTTTGGTGCCTCACGTTACAGCCTGTGGCTGGAAGGCAGGTTGCGCGGCCACCACAATAAATAAGGTCGCATAAAAAGGTCCGCGTGCTAATACTCGCGGACTTTTCTTTAGAACACTATGCTCTGTGCTTACAGGCTTACGGTGATGCCGCCATCAACATAGAGAATGTGGCCGTTGACGAAAGACGATGCGCCTGACGCGAGGAAGATGCAGGCGCCAACCAGTTCTTCCACCTTGCCCCAGCGACCAGCTGGCGTGCGCTTCTGCAACCATTCGGTAAAGGCCGGATCCTTGACCAATGCGTCATTGAGAGGTGTTTCGAAATAGCCGGGTGCGATGGCGTTGCATTGCAGGCCGTGTTTCGCCCAGTCGGTTGCCATTCCCTTGGTTAGATTGCCGACAGCACCCTTGGTCGCGGTGTAAGGCGCAATGCCTGGACGCGCCAATGCGGTCTGAACACTGGCGATATTGATGATCTTGCCAGCGCCACGACCAATCATGTGACGGGCAACGGCCTGGCCAACATTAAACACCGACGAGATATTGGTGCGCAGCAGACGCTCAAAGGCATCGGCAGGGAAATCTTCCAGCGGGGTGCGGTGCTGCATGCCAGCATTGTTGACGAGGATGTCGATGGCGCCCTTGTCGTTTTCATAGGCGTCGATGGCTTCGCGGGCAGCGGCATGGTCGGTCACGTCGAAGGCGAGGTAGTCGACATGACCAAGCTCTTGTGCCGCAGCTTTCAGCTTCTCGGGGTCGCGCCCATTGATGACGACGTCAGCACCGGCATCCTTCAGACCCTTTGCCAGTGCAAAGCCAATGCCCTGCGAGGAGCCGGTAACAAGGGCGCGACGGCCGGTCAGGTCAAATATCTGGATGCTCATGGTTTTCTCCCGGTCTTGAAATAAGTCGTACTTTTCGACTGTCTGTTTTCAAGCACAGGGGATGGGCAGGGACAAGTCTTGCCGCTGTTAAAAACAGCGTGAAAGGCTATTTCTTCCCCTGTCGTCCAGAGGCGAATGCGTGGCTGGCCTGGACGCCGGTTTTCAGGTTATGGGGCTTCCGGTGCACGCAGTGGATATTGATGGCGTGGTGGAATCAGGTGGTGAACCACGGCGATGACCACAAGTAGCGCGCTGCCAGCCAGAACGACCAGAAACAAATCCTGTCCTTCAAGATGCGAGCCGTAAGCGACAAGTGGTACGGCGCCGGCTGGTGGATGGGTCACGCGCAGCAGCAGCATTCCGGCAATAGAAAGTCCAACCGCAATTGCCGAAGCCCACCAGATGCCGGGCAGGAACTGCAAGGCAAGGCTGCCGACCAGGGCTGCCAGCAAATAACCACCGATGACATTTGCCGGTTGCGCAAGCGGGCTTTTGGGCTGGCCGAACAGCAAAACCGCTGTCGCTCCAAAAGGCGCGATCAATAATGGAATGCCTGTCTCCACCGCCAAGCCACCCACGGCCAGCATGGCGGCAATGGCACCAATGCCCGATTTAAGGTGATGATGTGCCTGTCCTTTAGGCTCATGGCGGTGGATGTAATGCCGCAAGTGGCGTCGCATGAAATTTTTCCGGCTTAAAATTATGCAATTGCCGTTTAATAGACCAAAGACTGCATGTTTTCCAAGCAAAGTCTTTGTGAAACTCGTCCATTTCTGCGAATATATTTGCCCCTGTGGCGATCGCCCTTACCCACGATAGAGGCTTGAGACAGATGCGGTCCGTCGCTGTGGCTGAAATAAAAAAGACGCGGGGAGACTATGTTCTCCCCGCGCCCTGTTTTGACGTTTGATATTTTTTAGTCTTCGTTGGCCGCGAGCTGCGACAGGACCTGTCCACGACCGCGGATACGCATGATCAGCGGGATGATGAAGGCGGCTGCGGCAACAATGAACAGACCAACGGCAATCGGCGACGTGAACAGCACGACAGGATCACCCTGGCCGATGGCCAGTGCACGACGCAATTGCTGTTCGGCCAGTGGTCCAAGGATAAGGCCAACGACAGCAGGTGCGATCGGATAACCGAAGATGCGCATGATGTAGCCAAGAATACCGAAGCCGAGCAGCATGCCCAGTTCGAACACCGAAGGGTTCGCACCAATCGTGCCAAGCGTCGCAAACAGCAAGATGCCAGCATAAAGCCATGGCTTTGGAATGGTCAGCAGCTTAACCCAAAGGCCAATCAGCGGCAGGTTGAGAACCAGCAACATGAAGTTGGCAATGAACAAGCTGGCAATCAGACCCCAGACAAGCTGCGGGTTGGTGGCAAACAGCAGCGGGCCGGGTTGCAGGCCGTATTGCTGGAAGCCGGCCAGCATGATGGCGGCGGTCGCCGTGGTCGGCAGGCCAAGCGTCAGCAGTGGTACCAGTGTACCGGCGGCAGATGCGTTGTTGGCAGCTTCCGGACCGGCGACGCCTTCAATAGCGCCATGGCCAAATTCTTCCGGATGTTTTGAAAGCTTCTTTTCCGTGGCATAGGACAGGAACGTGCCGATTTCTGCACCACCGGCAGGCATGGCACCAATCGGAAAGCCAATCAACGTGCCGCGCAGCCATGCTTTCCACGAGCGAGCCCAATCCTGCGCACTCATCCAGACAGAGCCTTTGACAGCTTCGATCTTGTCCGGGCCGCTTTGTCCCTGTGCGACGATGAACAGCGTCTCGCCAATCGCGAACATGGCAACGGCGAGCGTCGTGACTTCGACACCATCGAGCAGATCTGGAACGCCGAAGCTCATACGGGCCTGACCGGTCAACTGGTCGATACCGACAATGGCAAGGGCAAAGCCGATGAACAACGAGGTCAGGCCGCGCAGCGCAGAATCACCAAAGGCTGAAGACACGGTGACGAATGCCAGAACCATCAGCGCGAAATATTCGCGTGGTCCGAACACCAGTGCCAGCTTGACGATATAGGGTGCAATGAAGGCAAGGGCGATGGTGGCAATTAGGCCAGCCACGAAGGAGCCGATGGCGGCGGTGGCAAGAGCCGGTCCACCACGCCCCGCTCGGGCCATCTTGTTGCCTTCCAGCGCCGTCACAATGGACGCGCTTTCACCGGGTGTGTTGAGAAGGATCGAGGTCGTCGAACCACCATACATGCCGCCGTAGTAGATACCGGCGAACATGATCAGCGATCCCGCAGGATCGAGCTTGTAGGTGACCGGCAGCAGCAATGCGACAGTCAGCGCCGGGCCAATGCCGGGAAGAACGCCGACAGCCGTGCCAAGCGTTACGCCGATCAATGCATAAAGCAGGTTCATCGGCTGCATTGCGACCTCTAGGCCGTGAAGCAGAAATTCAAATGTATTCATGGACGAATGTCCCCCTGTCGGGTGGAGTGTTACCAACCGCTTGCACAAAAGCGATTGTCACTCCCTGTTTTTCAATCAAGAAAAGAAGGCCGGTTCCGTTTAGAAGAACAGGCGTTCCAAAGGCCCAGCTGGCAACGAAAGCTGCAGGAACTGCGCAAAAATCACCCAGACTACGAAGCTGATGGCGATGCCGACGGGAATGGAATACCAGAGCTCCCGTTTGCCGAAGGCCCGGGCGGTGAAGGCAAACAGAATGCCTGTTGCGATGGAGAAACCGGCGGTTTTCAGCAGCAGCATCTGCCCGGCCAAACCAGCAATAACCCAGATGACGGCGCTTGTTTCCTGCTTGTCCCGCTTAGGGAACTCACCACGCAGAGCTTCCACGACTGTCCAGATGGCAAGGCCGACAAGACAGAATGCGATGGCGTAAGGTACGGTGGCTGGACCAACAGGCGAATAACCGGACACGCCTGCAAGGCGTGTAGAGTCCATGAAGATTACAGCAGCGATGGCAACGAGTGCAGCGGCTATAACCAGCGCCGCCCGGTCAGGGCGGCGCTTTTGAGAGTTGGATGAGTCAGAACCCATGCTCATTTTACAAGTCCGATGTCTTTGAGAATAGCCTGAGTGGATTCAACATCCTTGTCGAGCTGTGCCTTGAAATCATCGCCAGCAAGGTATGTGTCCTGCCAGCCCTTGGTCTTCAGGGTGTCCTGCCAGCTCTTGGACTTCACCAGCTTTTCAACGTCGGCATTGATTGCTGCTTCCTGATCTGCAGACAGGCCAGGAGCCGCTGCGACCATGCGCCAGTTTTCAACCACGACATCAAGGCCGCTTTCTTTCAGGGTTGGTCCGTCAACGCCTTCGATGCGCTCTGCGCTCGACACGGCCAGAAGGCGAAGTGTGCCAGCCTTGACCTGGCTTTCAAATTCACCGTAGCCGGAAATGCCAGCTGTCACCTGCGAACCGAGGATGGAAGCGAGTGCTTCACCGCCGCCGGAGTAGGCGATGTAGTTGATCTTGGTTGGATCAACGCCAGCAGCCTTGGCAATCAGGCCAACTGCGATGTGGTCGGTACCACCAGCTGAGCCGCCACCCCAGGAAACGCTGCCCGGATCTTTCTTGAGCTGCTCGATGAGGTCACCCATGGTCTGCAGCGGAGAAGAGGCCGGAACGACAACGGCTTCATATTCGCCGGTCAGACGGGCAATCGGTGTCACGTCCTTCAGTGTCACTGGCGAATTGTTGGTCAGGATGGCGCCAACCATCACGTAACCACCAACGATCAGAGCATTTGGGTTACCCTTCTGCTGGCTTGCAAACTGGGCAAGACCTATGGTGCCACCGGCACCTGGTACGTTCTGTACCTGTACGCTCTTGGAGATGCCTTCATCCTGCAGCGAGGTCTGCAACGAACGCGCGGTCTGGTCCCAACCGCCGCCTGGGTTTGCTGGTGCAATGATCGTGTAATCGGCTGCTGCGGCTGGAAGAGCCAAAGCACCGGCGATAATGGAAGCAAGTACGAAATGTTTCAAAAGCGAACCCTCCTTGATAGCCCATCGGGCTTCGTTGTTTTGGCGGAAGGAGTACGCGGGCAAATGTAGACTTGCTGCCATCACAGGACAGTTTGTTCATTCGCGATAGATATTTCCTCCCGCATCTTCGTTAAGCCGCCTCCACGGCCGAAGAGTAGAAGCAGAGCACCATAGAAAGCTGACATTTAACTGACGCAATCCCCGGCTTTGCCAATTTAACATTCATTAATTTTTGGATGACGTCCAGTTTTTAGCTGATAACCGGCTTTGGCGGGTGTTTATTGCAGGCGCAAGGCCTCGTTCCAGCGGGCAATCAGCCGATTGCGCTTTACCTGATCGAGATAAACCATCAGGCCAAGGCTGACAGGAACTGGCAAAAGCTGGGCGCCATGAATGGCCTGCATAGTGTTGGCGGTATTGTCTCCGGCGACATCCGGATTGACGGCCGGAATTTGCAATCTCGTTGACAGGATTGTCTGGCCTTCCCGTGACATGAAATATTCCAGATATTTACGGCCCAGTTCCGGGGAGTTTGCGGCCTGTGGCACAAGGCCGATGCGTGACATCACCACCGTGTAATCCTTGGGCAGGACGATGCCGACATCCGGGTGACGGGATGCCCAGTCGGCGGCGTAGGAGCCGAGAATATTGTAACCCAGCACGAATCGCCCATCGGCAATGCGCTCCAGAATGGCGGAGCTGTTGGAGTAGAGTTTTACGCCGGCTGCCCCCATGTGTTGGATGACGGACCAGATATCGGCAAATTGTTCCTGATCCCGCGACATGAACAGGAAACCGACGCCGGAACGTTCAATGTCATAGGTGGCGATGCGGCCGTGCACGTCCTTGGCATGGTGCTCAAGATAATCGACAAATTCGGCGCGGGTGGCTGGTGGTTTTTCGGTGGTGAAACTTGGCTTGTGGTACACAAAAACTGCCGGTTCAAAGGTCAGGGCATAGGCGGTATTGCGCCAGTTGGCCCAACTTGGCCATTTTGCGCTGAGTGGCAGGTCGCTGCGTTGCGCATAACCGTCATTGCTCAGTTTGACCTGCAAATCCATGGCTGAGGAAAAGGCGAAGTCGGCGGTTTTCTGTCCGGCATCGGTTTCCTTGACGATGCGGTCATAGATTTCGCCGGTCAGCAAATCCTCATAGGACACCGTCACATCCGGGTTTTGTCTCTGGAATCCTTCGATCATCGGAGCAGCCAATGGCTCATCCAATGAGGAATAAACGATCAATACCGGTGCATCCGGATTGCCGGATGGTGCCGGAAACACGGTCGGTTTGGCCAGTGCAGGTGCTGCGAAAGAGAGACCCAGACAGAGACAGAGAAGAATACGCATGAAAATATCATGCCGCACCAGCTTTGCGTGCACAAGCGTCTGCCCCTGTGATTGCCGCACAGCTGACGGATCGATGCTACGATGAGGCGCTCTAACTCCTTGAAACTATGCAGCATGCCCAAGCGAAATTCGATTCCGATTTTCAAATCGATGCGTTAGGGTGCGCGGTGAGGGCAGGAGATTGATTTGCGTATATTGCTGGTCGAAGACAATCAGGTTCTGGCGGACGGTCTGGTCGCTTTGCTGCGCGGCAGTGGCTATGCCGTGGATTGGGTATCGGATGGTACCTCGGCCCTGGCTGCGACCGCGACGGAAAGTTTTGATTTGGTCATTCTTGATCTCAATCTCCCGGAAATGGATGGCATTTCCGTGTTGCGCTCCATGCGGGCGCGGCAGGAAAGGGCTGCCGTACTGATCCTGACAGCGCGTGGCTCCCCGGAAGAACGCGTCAAGGGACTGGACCTCGGTGCCGATGATTACATGATCAAACCTTTCGATGTCAGCGAGCTTGAGGCAAGGGTGCGTGTTCTGCTGCGCCGTCAGGCGGGTCTGCGCTCTTCGACCGTCAGTTACGGCAAGGTATCGTTTGATCTGACCTCGCGCACCTTTAGCGCTGAGGGTGTGCCGCTGGATATTCCGGCGCGTGAACTTGGCATTCTGGAACTGCTGTTCATGCGCGCTGGCAAAGTGGTTGCCAAGGAGGCCATCATGCAATCGCTGGCCGGATTTGATGACGAGTTGAGCGGCAATGCCATTGAGCAATATGTCAGCCGTCTGCGTAAACGCCTTGCGCCCCATGGGCTAACCGTCAAGACGGCACGGGGCATAGGATACTATCTGGAGCGTCTACCGGAGATCGCCGAATGACAGGCGGAGCCTACTCGCTCCGCAAGCGCCTGTTGGGCTGGCTTCTATTTTCGACGGCAATTATCGGCACTGTTGCCCTAACGGACACCTATTCAGAGGCGGTCAAAACAGCAAATGTGGTGTCGGATCGTGTGCTGGCGGGCTCTGCCCTAGCCATTGCCGAGCGGGTTGCCGTGTCTGAGGACGGCAAGCTTGAGGTCGATATTCCCTACGTCGCATTGGAAATGCTGACATCGGCTGCACAGGACCGGGTGTTTTACCGTGTTGATGGTTCGCACGGCGAGTTCCTGACCGGTTATCAAGGACTGCCGTCAGTTTCGCCTGAAGAGCCGAATGTGGCGATCTTCGAGGATGCGTTTTTTCGAGGTGAACCCATTCGTGTCGCTGTCATGCAGCGATCCGCGTCCACCGGCATCAATTCGGTGCCGTTTACCGTGACAGTTGCTGAGACCACCATTGCCCGCCGCCAGCTTGCGCAATCTATTCTGTTTCGTTCCGCCCTGCGCCTATTGGCGATGATTGTCGGAGCTTCGGTTATCGTGTGGGTGGCGGTGACGATTTCCTTGCGGCCGCTGTTTCGGCTGAGTGAAGCGATTGCCGAGCGCAATCCGAGCGATCTCCATCCTATTGACCAGAAGGTCCCGGTGGAGGTGCAAAACCTCGTTGATACTGTCAATTCCTTCATGGTGCGTCTGAATGCAGCGCTGGAAGCGCTTCGACATTTCACCGGTAATGCCAGTCACCAGTTGCGCACGCCGCTGGCGATCATCCGTACTCAGTTGGCGCTTTCCGAGCGGGCGGAAACATTGGCGCAGGCCAAGGACGCAGCGCGGAAAGGCGATGAATCCGTTGCTCATGCCGAGCATATTCTGGCGCAGCTTCTGCGCATGGCAAAAATCGATGCGGCAGGATCAGGTGAGCCGCAGGCGCTGTCACGCATTGACCTGGTGGAAGTCGCCCAGACAATTACTGCAGAGTATATTCCTCAGGCGGCGGAAGCTGGTGTCGATCTGGGTTTTGAGGGTGAGGGAACCGTTGCCGTTCTAGCCGAACCGTTGTTGATCGGCGAGCTGCTGGGCAACCTCATCAGTAATGCCATTGCCTATGCCGGTGATAATGTTGAGGTGACAGTGCGCGCTTACCGTAGTTCTGCGGGGCAAGTCTGCCTTGAGGTGGAGGATAACGGGCAGGGCATTGCGCCTGAAAAACGCGACATGGTTCGCCAGCGTTTTGCCCGTGGGGATGGCAATCCAGCCCCCGGTGCCGGTCTGGGTCTGGCCATTGTCGAGGAAATTGCCCACCTGTTTGGCGGGCAATTGCTGCTGGATGCCGGTCAGAACGACAAGGGTTTGAAGGTCACCGTGCTGCTGCCCGCGGCCGGTTGAGCTCTTATCAGCCCATGCGCTCGGATGCGTAGCTGCCGGGGCTTGGCGGGAAAACGACCGTGCGGTTGCCGTTGATAAAGGTGCGGTGATGGATATGTGCGTGGATAGCGCGTGCCAGCACCTGGCTTTCGACATCGCGGCCCAGCGACACATAGTCATCGGCGCTTTGTGCGTGTGTAATCCGGACGGTTTCCTGCTCGATGATCGGGCCTTCATCAAGGTCGGCCGTGACGTAATGGGCAGTCGCCCCAATCAGCTTCACGCCGCGCTCATAGGCCTGCTTGTAAGGATTGGCACCCTTGAAACTTGGCAGGAACGAGTGGTGAATGTTGATGATCTTGCCCGACATTTTCTGGCAGAGCTCATCGGACAATACCTGCATGTAACGGGCAAGAACGATCAGTTCCGTACCGGTCTGTTCGACCAGATCCAACAACTGTGCTTCGGCCTTCGGTTTGTTATCCTTGGTCACCTTGATGTGGTGGAAAGGAATGTCGTGATTGACGACAACTTTCTGGTAATCGAAGTGGTTGGAGACGACACCGACGATATCGATTGGCAGCGCGCCGATCTTCCAGCGATACAGCAGGTCGTTCAGGCAATGGCCAAACCGCGACACCATCAACAGCACTTTCATGCGCTCAGCCGAGCTTTCGATCTTGGCATCCATGCCGAATTTCTCAGCGACGGGTGCAAAGCCCTCGGTGATGGCTTCGCGGCTTTCGCCCTGTTCGGAAATGAAGCTGACGCGCATGAAGAACATGCCGGTCTGAAGGTCATCGAACTGCGAGCTGTCTACGATGTTGCAACCCTTGTCTGCCAGATAACCCGATATTGCCGCCACGATGCCGCGGGTGGATTTGCAGGTTACAGTCAGAACATAAGTCGTCATCAGTCTATTCCTCTGGAAGCGCCATTTCCGGTGCCTCTGGTTTTACGTCACGCGCCACAATTCGGGCGTCCTGCATTAGCGCAGTCGCTGGCCGTGGCATAGTGGCTTTGTCGCAATTTGACTATCCGCGACATGTGTGCGAGCGGAAGAGCGATCAAGCGCCCATAGTCATACGGTGCTTGCTGCCGTTCTGTGTTGCGCAAAACGACATCGGATAACGAGTTTCTGACGTGCGATGAAAACGCCCCGCCTGATATCACCATCAAACGGGGCGGAAATAGATGCCGTTCAGGCCCGGCGAAGGCGCATCAGTGGGCGACCTCGACGGTCGCGTAACTCCAGCTGATTGCTGCGCGGGCTCAAATCATAGCCGCGTGCTTGCTCAAGCGCGGAAAGAAACGCTCTTTCCTGTCGCATGATTGGCGGTTCGCAGGCCATTTGCGTGGAAATGGCGCGACTGAAATCAATCTCGCGGCGGTTTACTCTGAGTTCGGCACCAAAACCATTGCAGCCGGTGTTGCCGGATACACGGTTATCAGGCCCAATTTGCAGGACCGGAGGTTTTCTGTCGGTAACACGCTGACCTGCAATGTCGACGACAACCCAGGAGCCGACCAGAGATGGTTCACGGTCCGGCTCCGGCCGTGGTGACGCACCGGCACGTTCAAGCATCAGGTCCGTGGTCTCGCGGCGATTGTTGAGGATCGGGTGGTTCTGCGTGGTGGTAAACAGCAGGCGGCGACCATCGCGGATTTCGGCGCGAAGCGCATAACGTCGGTTGGGGCGGATGTCTCGGTCATTGTAACGAATAACATAGGGAATAGGTACGTTGCGTCCCGGCAGTGGGGTGGTTTCTGCAATGATGCTGAAACTTGCGCTGGCGCGCGAGACGTCAATCAACTGAACCGTGACTGTCGCAGAAGGTGGTAACGCCATGCGCTCACGGTAGCTGACTGTGCCGCGAATGGAGGCCGGGGCTGCAAGCGATGGTGATGCAATCAGAACGGCGGACAGGCCAAGAAGGCTGGCAAAGCCGCGGCGAGAGATTGGCGTTTTGCCACTCAGTGTATTTTTGTCGGTCATTTCCAAACCCCCATGATCACGATGTGCGAATATTCGTCTTCGATAATAAGGAAGCCAGATGAATCCGGGATGAACTGCCCGGATAAGCAACGCTGCCGGGCCGTGGCTGGCAGCGTTGTTGTTGTTTAGCGTGACAGACTGTCGCGCAAAGTCTCGAACTTCGAAAGCTGGTCTGCCTTCAGCTCCTTGTTTTCATCACGACGGACAAAAACCTTGAACATGGCCTGACCATTGGCATTCATGAACCATACGGAGCAGGAGCGACGGCCGTGGAATGCACGGTCCACAAAGCTGATGGCGTGACAGTTGTCCTTCTTGATGTGGCCACCAATCGGGCTGTCGCCGTGAATGTTGAACCAGCCATGGCTTTCGGTACCTTCCGGCAGAAAACCTGGCACTTCCAGTACGATATCGGCGGTCTGCACGATCATCAGCACTTCGCCCCAGGTCATCATGTCGGACCAGATTGCGGAGAACTGTTCGGCCGGAATGGTCACTGCAGCGCCCTGCGGCAGGATTTCCAGAACTTCGGCCGGCGTGACATCTGCCTTGCTGGCAATCGCCTCAACGATGCCGTCGGGCTTCTCGTTCAAGGCAGCAACGGCTCTCTCACGACGCTCTGGCGTGTTGTATGCAACAGCTGTCATGGTTTCCTCATGCCGCATCAAAAATGCGTTGGCCGTTCTTGTCGTCGTGAATGATCACGTCAAAACCTTCAAAATGCGGACCGGAGAGGTATTCGACCTTGCCACGGTTGTTGCCAGCATTGGCATGTGCTGCGCGGAACTGCTCGGACTTGGTCCATGCGGTGAAATCTTCGCGGGTTTCCCAAACGGTATGCGAGGCATACAGCGTGTGGTCGTCAGACTTAGGGCCTTTGAGCATGTGAAACTCGACATAGCCCTTCAATTCGTTGAGCTGCGTCTTGCGCTCGCGCCAGATTGTTTCAAACGCTTCCTCAAAACCCGGTACCACGCGAAAGCGGTTCATTGCGATGAACATCCAATAACTCCCTTGACTGAAATAAGTTTCCTGTAATTGTCAGGATATAGGTGGTTCCCAAGGTTGAAAAGCCCGCATGTGCAAGAAATCCAGTGCTTTTTGACAGTTTTCATTTCTTGGTTTGTCTACTCTTGCGCGGGTTTTTAAACATGTGTACCAAACTCCACTTAAATGAACTGCCCATGGCAGCTTGCCTCTTTTATCTGGATGAAAAGCTCATGATGTCTTCAAAACGTTCGCTTCGATCTCTGGCTTTCGGCGTGTTCATGCCGGTGGCGCTGATAACATCCACTTTTGCGCAGGCGGCCGATGGCGGTAACGTCAAGGCACAACGTATTGTGTCTGTCGGTGGCACTATTACGGAAATCCTCTATGCGCTTGGCGCGCAGGACCGCATCGTGGCACGTGATTCCACCAGCAGCTTTCCTGTTGATGCGCTGGCCAAGCCGGATGTCGGCTATATGCGTGCGCTCTCCGCTGAGGGCATTCTGTCACAGAAGCCCGATCTCATCCTGACGGAAGACGGTGCCGGCCCGGCCGATGTTCTCAATATTCTCAAGGACAGCGAAGTGCCTGTCGTTACAATCGACACTCCGCCATCGGGTGCCGCAATTGCCAAGAAGATCCAGGATGTCGGCGCAGCCGTTGGTCTTGAAGACAAGGCAAAGACCCTGGCGGAAGAAGTGGACACCGGCCTTGCAGCCCTGGCCAAGGATGTTTCGGCGGTTGGCGAGAAGAAAAAGCGCGTACTGTTCGTGCTGTCGACCGCGGGTGGTCGTATCATGGCCGGCGGTCAGGAAACAGAAGCTGCGGCCATTATCGAAATGGCCGGTGGTGTAAATGCTGCGTCGGCGATTACTGGTTACAAGCCGCTGACTGACGAGGCTGTCATCGCTGCAGCACCTGATGTGGTGTTGACCATGGCGCGTGGCAATCATCAGGCCTCTCCCGATGAAGTGTTTGCGCTGCCTGCATTCCAGAGCACACCTGCCGCAGCCGACAAGGCTCTGATCAGCATGGACGGTCTTTATCTGATCGGTTTTGGTCCGCGCACACCTGCGGCGGCACATGAACTGGCCTCCAAATTGTATCCGGATGTGGTGAAGCCGTGAAATCGCTTGCCGTGACGCCCGCCACAGCTCCCGTTGAAGGCAAGAGATCGCGCGTTGGCGGCATTGCACTTGCGGTGCTTGTCGGCCTGTTGTTTCTGGCCTGTCTGGTGTCGTTGGTCAGCGGGCCAACCGGGGTCGGGCCGGCAGAACTCTGGGCCTATTTCACCGGTCATGCGGCCGATATGGAGCCGCGTGACCGCATTATTCTTGAAGCCGTGCGTTTGCCGCGCACCGCGCTTGGCCTTCTGATTGGTGCTGGGCTCGGTGTGTCCGGCGCCATGATGCAGGGTCTGTTCCGCAACCCGCTGGCCGATCCCGGTATTGTCGGTGTCACCTCGGGTGCTGCCTTGTTTGCGGTTGCCGCACTGGCGCTGGGTGGTGGCATGCTTGCGCCGCTGGCGGCGTTTTTCGGTTCGCAGTTCCTGCCGGTCATGGCGTTTTTTGGTGGCCTGATCAACACCATTCTTCTGTATGTGATTGCTACGCGCAACGGTATGACGTCAACCACGACGCTGGTTCTGGCCGGTATTGCGGTTGGGGCCTTGAGTGGTGCCCTGACCGGTCTGATGATTTTTGTCGCCGATGACCGTGCGCTACGCGACATCACCTTTTGGAGCCTCGGCTCACTGGGTGGGGCAACGCCGGCAAAAGTTCTGGCGACACTGCCGTTTATTCTGGTGGTTCTGGTCATCATACCCTTTGTTGCCAAGGGGCTGGACGCACTCATCCTGGGTGACGCGGCTGCCTTCCACATGGGCGTGCCGGTCCAACGCTTGAAGCGTCTGGTCATTCTGGCGGTTGCTGCCGCCTGTGGTGCAGCTGTTGCGGCGGCCGGCTCGATCGGTTTTGTCGGCATTGTCGTGCCGCATCTGCTGCGTCTTGCCATTGGTCCCTCGCATCGCTTTCTGCTGCCGGCATCAGCGCTGGGTGGTGGCGCGTTGCTATTGCTGGCCGACAGTTTTGCCCGCACGGTTGCTGCGCCTGCCGAGCTGCCGATCGGCATCGTCACGGCGCTTATTGGTGCACCGGTGTTTCTGTTCCTGCTGTTTGGCAAGGGCGGTATGGGTATGAGGAACCTGTCATGATCACGGCAAGCGGTATCAATCTAACCCGGTCGGGACGCAGGCTGCTCTACGAAGTTTCATTGAAACTCGAGCCGGGCAAGTTCAATGTGATTATCGGCCCGAACGGTGCCGGAAAGTCGACATTGATGAAAGTGCTGTGTGGAGAAACCAAGCCGGATGTCGGCACCGTTTCTTATGGTGGGGCGGACATAAACCTGTTCTCGCCTCGGCAACTGGCACGTCAACGTGCAGTGCTGCCACAAAACACCACATTGGCATTTCCGTTTACTGCGTTTGAAATTGTCCGAATGGGCGCTGTTGCCTATGGCGGCCTGGATCCTGACGCACAGGCCCAGACGGCGCTTGTCAATGTCGGTCTGCGTGGCTTTGAAAGCCGTTGTTATAATTACCTGTCTGGCGGCGAACAGCAGCGTGTGCAATTTGCCCGCGCTTTGGCGCAGGTACCGCATTCCGTTGAAGACGGTGAGGCGCGGGCGCTGTTTCTTGATGAGCCCACCGCAAGCCTCGATATCGGCCATCAGATCAGTGTTCTGGAGACAGCACGTGATTTCGCTGAGAAGGGCGGTATGGTACTGACCATTTTGCACGACCTTAATCTTGCGGCGGAGTTCGCAGATCACCTGATCGTGATGCACGATGGCAGGATCACTGCGCAGGGCGCATCCTTCGACACGATCAGCGATGAAACCATTGCACGGGTCTATGGCATTGGCGGTGCGGTGGGACGTCTGCCGGCGGCGCACATCCCCTATGTTTTACCGCAGTCACGCCACAGATAGCGGGTTGGAATTCACGCCTTTGGTTCCGGCCGCGTGACGATGAAGGCGGCGGAACAGAGCATGACAACGAGTACAATTACCGCCCGCAAGGCGGGTGGATCTGTGGTGAACCAGAAGATCGCGTAGCTGGCGGTCATGACGGAGACGGCGGCAATCTTGGCACGGCGGGCAATCGAGCCAGTTTCTTTCCAGTTGCGCAGAGACGGGCCAAAACGCGGGTGAGACAGCAGCCATGCTTCGAGTTTCGGGGACGAGCGGGAAAAACACCAGACGGCTAAAAGCATGAACGGCGTGGTCGGCAGAACAGGCAGGAACGCACCAGCAACGCCGGTCGCCACCATAATCCATCCCAAACAGAGATACACGTACCGCATGTCGTTTGCTGCCTTTTGTCTTTATGAGTGCAATTCTCATGATAGGCTTGTGATGTCTAGGTTTGACCTTTGTTTTTTGAACAAATGGCGTGAGACAAATTGGCTAGGACGCCGCGTAAAAGGCTTGAAATGATCATCCCGTTTTCGTTTCACAGGTGAGGCTGGGTACTGTCACAGCGGGTAGGATGTGTGAATTTGCGTCGCCCGAGTTGCATTCCTATATTAAGGGTTGTGATAAGGGGCTTGCTTCGCGTCTGTATATGCCTTTATCCCGGTGCGGCAATTATTTGGCTCCAAGTCGAAGTGCCAACAGAAGAAGGAAAACACCATGGCCAAAATGATCCACTCGATGGTCCGGGTGCTGGACGAAAAGCGTTCGGTTGACTTTTACTCTCTCGCATTCGGCCTGAATGTGGCGGAGCGTGTGGAGCAGGAAACTTTCACATTGGTCTATATGAGCAATGAAGAGGAGAGTTTCGAACTTGAGTTGACGATCAACCGAGGCCGTGATGTTCCCTATGCGCTTGGCGATGGTTATGGCCATCTGGCCGTTTCCGTCGACAACCTTGACGCAGAACACGCACGCCTGATCGAAGCCGGTCTGGCACCGGGCAAGATCATCGAGTTTGTCCGCAAGGACGACGTGTTTGCCCGTTACTTCTTCATCTGCGACCCGGATGGTTACAAGATCGAAGTTCTCGAGCGCCGCGGTCGCTTCAAGTAAAAGGTTGGCCAAAGGGGGCAGGAGATGACTGAAGAGAGTGTGAAGCTCGAAGAGAGCTGGCGGCAGAAGCTTCTTCCGGAATTTTCCAGTCCCTATATGGCCCAGCTCAAGGCTTTCCTGCTTGAACAGAAACAGGCAGGAAAGCACATCTTCCCCAAGGGGCATGAATATTTCCGTGCTCTTGACCTGACGCCGCTTGGCAAGGTCAAGGTGGTCATTCTCGGACAGGACCCATATCACGGTTACGGTCAGGCGCATGGCCTGTGCTTTTCCGTCCGCCCCGGTGTCCGCACACCACCATCACTGGTAAACATCTACAAGGAACTGCAAAGCGATCTCGGCATCCAGCCGGTCCGCCACGGCTTTCTGGAAAGCTGGGCGCAGCAGGGCGTGTTGTTGCTCAACAGCGTTTTGACTGTTGAAGAGGCACGTGCGGCTTCTCACCAGGGGCAGGGCTGGGAAAAATTCACTGACGCTGTTATCCGTGTTGTGAATGACGAATGTGAACATGTTGTCTTCATGTTGTGGGGCTCCTACGCGCAGAAAAAAGCATCCTTCGTGGACCGCGACCGCCATCTGGTCTTGAAGGCACCGCATCCCTCCCCGCTGTCGGCCCATAATGGCTTTTTCGGCAGCCGGCATTTTTCGCAGGCTAATGATTATCTCGTTTCCCATGGCCGCACGCCGGTTGAGTGGGCATTGCCGGCGGATGTGGCGGACGCTTCGTAAGTCGTATTTTCTGCAATTCCTGACTTTAAAGTTCCAGTTCGTTGGTCTATGAGATAAGTGGACTTACGGCTGAAGGATTTTTGTTGTGTCTGTGTTATTTGCGGAAACTTCTGTTGAAATTGCCAATGCGGAGTTGATTGTTGACAAGTTTCAGCAGCACTTTGCCGAGCATTTTCCTGTCATCCGTGAAGGTACTGTTCTCCATTACGAAACGGAATACGGCAAAGTCTGGATGGCTGGCGAGAAGGGCCGCTTCCAGGCTGAGGTCAATTGTTATGACGCCCATGTCCTGATGTCGATCAAGGCAATGCTTGCGGAACATCTGCTGGAGTTCTCGGGCGACAAGGATCTTCGTTTTCGTTGGCAGGGCCACGGCGCTGATCTGAACCAGCTGCCAAATCTGTTTGAAGGTCGCGTGGTCAGGGCGTTTAACGTCACACCCCGCATGCGTCGTCTGGTTATTTCGGTTGGTGAGGGCATTGAACGCCTGATGACCGGCGGTCTGCATATCCGCATTCTGATAGTGCCGCAGGGTCGCACACCGGTTTGGCCTCACCTGTCGCAAACCGGTGCTGTCGTCTGGCCGGAAGGTGATGACGAGTTGATCCGGCGTGTTTACACCATTCGTTACGGCAATGTGGAGCGTCAGGAAATCGAACTGGATTTCGTCATGCATGAGGGAGACCACATGCCTGGTGCGCATTTCGGGGCAACTGCCAAGGCCGGTGATCTGGTCGGTATTATCGGTCCCGGTGGTGGCGTCGTTCCCGTTGAGGTTGATGCGTGCGTGTTGGCCGGTGACGAAACGGCGCTTCCAGTTATCTCGCGCATGGTGGAAGAGTTGCCCGCGGGTAAGAAGATCACTGTTTACGCCGAAGTGGCGGACGAAAATGAACGTCAGGACATCAAGTCCAGTGCCGATGTCAACTGGACATGGCTTTACCGTAATGGCAAGGCTGCAGGTACATCCGGCCTTTTGGAACAGGCTTTGCGTCAGCACGACTGGAGCCAGGATAGCGACAGTCGCCATGTTTTCATCGCTTGTGAAAAGGGTGAGGTTCGCCAGATCAAGAAATTCCTCAGCGATGAGGCAAAACTGCCGAAGAACGATTTCCGCACGGCCGGATACTGGGTGCTGGGCGAAGCCGATGATCACTGAATGTAATTGTCGGTAGCCGCCAGACCTACCATGTAATCCTCTCAAGCCACCATAAACTGGCGGCTTTTGTGTTTTGAGATCTTGTGGATTGTTGAACGGGTTTGATTTTTCGTTCTCATTTTGTGAACAATGCGTTCTGAGAGCTCGGTCTATGCTTTGCGGCAGATCGGCCTAATTATAAGCCCATCAACAGCAACGATCCTTTCTTAGGGATCAGGCACAAGGGGTTTTATCATGCTGAACCAGATCAAGGGACTGCACCACGTCACGTCGATGGCAGCAAGCGCCCGCACCAATAATGCATTCTTCACCGATACGCTTGGCCTGCGCCGCGTCAAGAAGACTGTGAACTTCGATGCGCCCGACGTCTATCACCTTTATTATGGCGATGAGGTTGGTACGCCCGGCTCTGTCATGACCTACTTCCCATTCCCGCACATTGCACGTGGTCGCCCGGGAACAGGCGAGGTTGGCACGACATTGTTTTCCGTTCCGCAGGGATCGCTCGGTTACTGGCAGGACCGCCTGACCAAGGCCGGTGCAGATGGCCTGAAAACCGACGAAGCCTTTGGCAACAAGCGCCTGCATTTTGCAGGTCCTGATGGCGATGGTTTTGCGCTGGTTGAAGTGCCTGACGATAATCGTGCCCAATGGGTTGGCAATGGTGTGACGGCGGATCATGCGATCCATGGTTTTCAGGGTGCGTCGTTGCGTCTTCGTGACGAAGGTGCAACTGGCGAACTGCTGAAATTCATGGGGTATGAGGAAGTTGACCGGCAAGACGGGGTGTTGCGCCTTGGTATTCCCGGCGGCAACGGTGCCGACTTCATAGACATCGAAACCATGCCCAATATTTCGGGTGCACGTCTTGGTGCCGGTTCCGTTCATCACATCGCCTTTGCGGTCGAAAACCGCGAAAAGCAGCTCGAGGTGCGCAAGGCATTGATGGATACCGGCTATCAGGTCACGCCCGTGATCGACCGAGACTATTTCTGGGCGATCTATTTCCGCACACCGGGCGGCGTACTGTTTGAGGTTGCCACCAATGAGCCGGGCTTTGATCGGGACGAAGACACGGCGCATCTCGGTGAAGCACTGAAACTGCCTGAACAGCATGCGCATATGCGCGGCATTCTGGAACAGCATCTGGAACCGCTTGGTGACGAAAAGGCCGCGTAACGACCTTCACTGAAACTATTGATGAAACGATGACGTCACCCTCGGGATTTGCCCGAGGGCCAGCCCATTGGCATGGATGGTCAGATCAAATCTTGCCATGACGCGAGCGAAAAAAGGAACCTTTCCATGGGTCAGGATAACTACATTCACAATGTCAGGGCCGGTGCTGCTGGTCAGCCGCTTTTTGTCGTGCTGCATGGCACAGGTGGGGATGAAAACCAGTTCTTCGACTTTGGCAGCCGGTTGTTGCCGCAGGCCACCGTCGTTTCGCCGCTTGGCGATGTTTCCGAACATGGTGCTGCGCGGTTTTTCCGTCGCAAGGCGGAAGGCGTTTATGATCTGGATGATCTTGAGCGTGCCACGAAAAATATGGCCGGCTTTGTTGAGGCGCACCGCGATCATTATCAGGCGGGAAAGGTTATCGGACTCGGTTTTTCCAATGGTGCCAATATCCTCGCCAATGTGTTGATCGAATTTCCGGACCTGTTTGATGCGGCGGTCCTGATGCATCCGCTCATCCCGTTCCAGCCGGTCGTCAAGCCATCCACCAAGACGCCACGTATCCTGATCACTGCTGGTGAACGCGATCCCATCAGCCCGGTACCGTTGACGCAGGCGCTTGCTGAGCATTTTACCGGAACTGGCGCAGATGTGTCGCTGGTCTGGCATCCGGGCGGCCATGAAATCCGCTCGGGTGAAGTTGATGCCGTGCGCGAATTCATAGCGCCTTACGCATAATTTTTAAGAGCGCTTCTGGCAGACATCACATCGCCGGAAGCGCTCCATCTTTTCTTTTCACGCAATTCCGGGATCGGAGCCGGCGCTCGTTTTCGCTGAAATTGCTTCAGTAGCCGCAGTTTCGCAGTTGTCGTGCATAGTTATCGGCAATGTTGGCGGAACGGCGTGCGGCTTCGCGGATTGCAGGTTTGCTTTTCCAGACACCCTGCGCATAACCGCCGTGGCCGGAATAATAGGCCAGATAGAGGTTATAGGTATCGCGCAAGGCGATGCCATTCCGCTTGTTGCTCTTGTTATGATACCAGCCAACGAAATGGATCGCGTCGGTGAAATCGGTGCGGCTTGCACTCCAGCGGCCGGTGTCACGCTGATATTCTTTCCATGTGCCATCCAGTGCCTGGGCATAACCATAGGCAGTGGAACGACGCTTCCACGGTATGAAACCAAACAGTTTGGTGCGTGCCGGGCGCGCATACTGACGGAAACTGGATTCTGTGTAGATCGTTGCCATGAGAACAGGTACAGGCACACCCCAAGTGCGTTCTGCCGCCTGCGCATCACGACGCCAGTTGTTAAACAGGCCATCGCGCTGTTCAAACACGGCGCATATGTTGCGCGTCTGGGTAGGGGCTGTCGCACAGCCTGCCAATAAAGCGGTCAAAAAGAGCGCGACAAATAGTTTACGCATCGCAAAACCTCACGTTTTGCTGATTACTAATTGGTAAATACTAACGTTAGGTTTTTAGATAAGGTTAACGCTGGGCCGCTTGTCCACTGCCTGTTTAACCTTATGAAAACATGTGTGAAACGGGCATGGATTCAAGCTTATTTTGCGTCCGGAAAATGCCGGATTTTGGCCATTTTTCAGCTTGGCAGCACATTCGTTTTTTATAGGGAAAACAGGCTCCCTGGATGCCGAAAGCCGACAGCAACAACAGGGTCGTTTATTAACAAAAGCGTCTCGTCGCGTGTTGCAAATGTTAATGGACAGCTGCCGAAAGAGGGAGGGGGCTGGTGCCGTTCCAGGCCGTGATTTCAAAAAATCGCGTTAGATGGCAATAAAAACAAATTCCGATAAAATTGTAGCTATCGATTTAAATGCCCCGAAAAGACTGCCCTGTAAGTTGGGTGTCACTGGAGAAGGGATCTGTTGCCCGAGGGCGGCAGATACCGAAGCAAACTCCAGAAACGTTATTCAAGACCGGCGGGCAAGCTGGCTGATACCGAAACGGGGTATGAAATGTTGAAGAAGATCATAGCTGCCGCAATTTGCGGTGTATTCGTAGCATCTGTCAGTGGCGAAGCCGATGCGGCCGGGCCTGCTG
This sequence comes from Agrobacterium sp. 5Ca50, assembly GCF_055381905.1. NCBI lineage: Bacteria > Pseudomonadati > Pseudomonadota > Alphaproteobacteria > Hyphomicrobiales > Rhizobiaceae > Agrobacterium > Agrobacterium sp. 5Ca50. Next base: position 2,538,739 of record NZ_AP026438.1, on the reverse strand, counting down.
GTTTCGCACGTGGTTTTGCCTCAGCTGAAAAGGCGCAGGCAATGGCCGTTGAGGCATCAGCCAGCAAGGGTCTGCGTCTCGGCGATTGCCTGCTGGTTGCCGGTCAGTGCGCACCGCGCGCCGCGATCTCGCTGACTGAGGCCCGTCGCAAGGACCTGTTGCGCGTCAACAAGGCGGTCAATGAGCCAATGCAGGCGCTGGATGACTTTTTCGGCTCTTTCGACAGCAACAATTCGGTGCCGGCCTTTATGGAAGCCGACAATTGCGGTGACTGTGCCACCATCAAGCGCCAGGAATTGATCCATCGTGGTTGGCCATCACATGCGTTGCGTATCGGTTACGCGCTGGGTGATGATGGCTCGCTGCAAAAGGTTCTGATTGTCGAAACGGCAAAGGGCGGCGTTGTACTCGGCAACGGTTCGCGCAACGCCAGCCCAGCTGCCAGCGAAATTACGCTCTAAGCGTTCACACTATTCATGACTGACTTGGCTGCCGGCTCCCTTTCAAGGGACTGGCAGCTTTTTTCGTTCTGCCACCGCAATGCCACCCAGCGTCAAAAGCAGAGCCATGATCTGGTAGGTGTGCAATGTCTCTCCAATAATGATGACGGAGAGCAACGTGCCGAACACCGGTACGAGATTGATAAACAGTCCGGCCCGGTTTGGGCCAATGCTTTCGACGCCTCTGATGTAGAGAATCTGTGCCAGAAGCGACGCAAAAATCGCCGTATAAAGCGTGATTATCCAACCCTTCTGATCCGGCCAGACGGCTGTCTGTTGCATGACCTCCCATCCCATCAGCGGGAAAGATGAGATGAGTGCGCCAAGCGCCGGTATGGCCATCAAGGTGCGCCAGTTTACCAGTGGTTTCCAGCGCAACATGATGGTGTAGACGGCATATACCAGCACCGCCAGCAGCATGATGGCATCCCCGGCATTCAAGTCCAGCGCGAGTAACGACCATGGATCGCCATGCGAGGCCAACAGGGCAACACCGGCAATCGTCATGAAGAACCCAATGATCTGGCCACTCATCACACGTGTTCCAAACAGCGCGAAGTTTAGCGCAAAAATCACCATGGGAATACCAGCCTGAATAACGGCGGCATTGATGGCGGAGGTGTATTGCAACGCGGTGTAGAGAAAGGCGTTGAAGCTGGTGTAACCGATGACGCCCAACCCGAAGAAATAGGGCAGGTTCTTTTTCACCACCGGCCAGTCACGGACCAGTTGCGGCACGGAAATGGCAAAGATGAAAGCAACCGCAAATACCCAGCGCAGATATGTCAGCACCATGGGACTGACGTGGCCAAGAGCCAGTTTTCCGGCGACAGCATTGCCGCCCCAGCACAGTGTGGCGATGATCAGGGCGAGGTAGGCTCTTGAAGGCACGGGGGATTCTTTCGGTGGTTATATGCAGGCGCAGGGCGGGAATCGTCGGTCGTCGACAACGTTTTTGCCGCCTCGGTGCCGAGATAAAGCCGCAAAGCGTGCTTTGTCACGGATTTTGTCATGCAAAAAGCAAAAAACGCTAGCATAAACAGGGTCGCTTTCCTTAAAACAACGCAGTATACATTCGCGGGTTTGGGTTAGGGCGCAGACACGCGCCATAAGCAGGAAAGCAAGATAATGACGAATGTCGTAGTGGTCGGCTCTCAGTGGGGCGACGAAGGCAAGGGTAAGATTGTTGATTGGCTCTCCGAGCGTGCGGACGTTGTCGTTCGTTACCAGGGTGGGCATAATGCCGGTCATACACTTGTCATTGATGGCGTCAGCTACAAGCTGTCTCTTCTGCCTTCGGGTGTCGTGCGTCCTGGCAAATTGGCCGTGATCGGTAATGGCGTTGTGGTCGACCCACATGCGCTGATTGCTGAAATGGGCCGTCTCGCTGCACAGGGTGTTACGGTTACGCCGGATAATCTGCGTATCGCCGACAACGCCACACTTATCCTGTCTCTGCACCGCGAACTGGACGGCATGCGCGAAGACGCGGCCTCCAACAGCGGCACAAAAATCGGCACCACGCGTCGTGGTATCGGCCCTGCCTATGAAGACAAGGTCGGTCGTCGCGCTATCCGCGTGATGGATCTGGAAGACACCGAGGCACTGGCTGCCAAGGTTGACCGTATCCTCAACCACCATAATGCGCTGCGTCGCGGTTTTGGTGTGGCTGAAGTCAGCCATGAAACAATCATGGAAGAACTGACATCGATCGCCGACAAGATCCTGCCGTTCCGTGAAACCGTATGGCTTCTGCTCGACAAGAAGCGTCGCGCTGGCGCACGCATCCTGTTTGAAGGCGCGCAGGGTTCGCTGCTCGATATCGACCACGGCACATATCCGTTCGTGACCTCGTCCAACACGGTTGCCGGTCAGGCTGCTGCCGGTTCCGGCATGGGCCCCGGTGCCCTCGGTTACATTCTTGGTATCACCAAGGCCTACACCACCCGCGTTGGTGAAGGTCCTTTCCCGACCGAACTGAACGATGAAATTGGTCAGTTCCTGGGTGAAAAGGGGCATGAGTTCGGTACCGTTACCGGACGCAAGCGCCGTTGCGGCTGGTTTGATGCTGCATTGGTTCGCCAGTCGGTTGCAACCAACGGCATTACCGGCATCGCGCTGACCAAGCTCGATGTTCTTGATGGCCTTGATGAGCTGAAGATTTGCATCGGCTACAAGCTCGACGGCAAGGAGATTGATCACCTTCCGGCAAGCCAGGGAGCGCAAGCTCGCGTCGAACCAATCTACATCACGCTGGAAGGCTGGAAAGAATCGACCGTCGGTGCCCGAAAATGGGCGGATTTGCCTGCTCAGGCGATTAAATACGTTCGTCAGGTCGAAGAGCTGATCGGTGCACCAGTTGCGCTTCTTTCCACCAGCCCTGAGCGTGACGATACGATACTTGTGACTGATCCTTTTGAGGATTAATGTCACAAATAATAAACCATATCGGGCCGGTACGTCGCCGGTGACGACGAGAAAGTGCTTATGGCAGATTTTGTAGCGGTCATTCGCAAAGCCGTTGATGGCTTGGCGAACAACACTCCCGAAACCCGGGCGAAGGTTTACGAAAAAGCTCGCAGTGCCGTTGTTCGGCAACTGGAGAATATGAACCCACGTCCACCGGAAGAGTTGCTGCGACGTCAGGTCGTCAAACTTGATGCGGCGATTGCCGAGGTTGAAGGCGAATATGCCGAAGCCTTGCCGCCGCTTGAAGAAGACGACTATGTGCATGACGACTATGCTGCGCCGGAGGAAACAACCTCCGGACAGCAGTCCTACGTGCAAGAGCCTGCCGATGTGGTTGAAGAAGAACCTGCACCTGCGGTTGAAGAGCCGCAGGTTGAGGAGGAAGAGCCTGCTGCCTATGCAGCGGGTCCTGCCTATGAACCCGAGACCGAACAAGAGCCAGAGCCGGTTGAGCCTGTTTACGAACAGGCTTACGAGCCCGCGCCTGAAGTTACCTACTTCAAACCGCAGACCGTTGAACCTGTCTACGTCGATGAGCATCGTTATGAGGAGCCCGTAGAAGACGAACCGGCACCAGAACAAGAAACCGCTTACCATGAGCCCGTCGTCCATGCGCAAGAGCCGCATTGGGTCGATGATGATGCTCCTGCTGCGGAAGACGAATGGCGCAAGCCTGCCGATGATGCCGTGTACGCCGATGACTTGCGTGTAGAAGCGGAAGAGCCTGTTCTGCAGGCGCCACGTTCCTATCCGGAAGTGGTTGAGCCGGTATATGTTGCTCCCGCTGTCGAGAATGAGGCAGAGGTCGAGCCTGAGCCGGAAGTCGTTGCCGCTCCAGCCTATGGCGTGGTTGAACCGGATAACCGTCACAGTTTCGAAGACGAATCCGATCCTTTCGCCGCCCGTGCTGATTACCGTGACGACGTGTTTGCGACGCCTGCTGTCGAGCAGCCACGCAAACATTCGGCACAGGATGAGGATTTCTCCTCCTATTTTGAAGACGCGACTGTTGATCTGCCGACCGCTGGGCAGGCTTCCAGCGCTGCAGTTGCTGCGGCTGCTGGAACCGGCAAGCCGTCCTTGCAGGAAGTGCCGCTGGACTTCAAGCAGGCACCTGCTGACACCACAAAGGAAGCCGCCAACAAGGAACGCACTCCTTGGGACGATCTGGAAGAACTGATCGGTTATGACGGCATTGGCACCGATGCCAAGGTTGCCGGCAAGGTCGGTTCCTACGAGGCTGGGGCGTCTGGCATTTCTGCCGATGGTGTTCCGCCTGCGTCCTACATGGTCAAGAAAAAGCCGCGCCGCAATTATGCAAGCTATGTGCTTGCTCTGCTGGGTGTTCTGCTTCTGGCCGGTGGTGGTTACGCGCTGTGGGTCAACCGCGATGCCATGAATGACATGGTCAGCGGATTAACGCAGTCTGCGCAGCCAGAAACACCCGCCACGACAGACCAGCCAGCCCAGAACGGTGCAGACGAAACAACGACGGCCCCACCTGCAACGACGGAACAGACACCACCTGCCACGCCGCAGACGGATGACGGTTCTGTGCAGGGTAGCAAGTTTACCCAGCGTCTGCTTCCTGACGGCACCGAGCGGGACGAAGGTCCGGCACCTGGCGCCAACGGTCAGCCGGTTACCGCCGAAGGTCAATCTGTGTACGAGCAGAATGAAGCTGCTCCTGCGCAGACACCAGATGCTGCCACTACAACACCGCCAGCCACTCAGGGCGCTACTGCGACACCGGGCGTGGGTGCGCCACTTGCAGCCGGTGCAGAACGCATGTTCCTCTATGAAGAGGTGCTTGGCCAAACGGTTCCGACTGCAATCGAAGGCAGCGTGGCGTGGACCCTGCAGCATGAGCAGGGTGAAGATGGTAAGCAGCTTGCGACCGTTCAGGGCCAGATGAGCATTCCTGCACGTGGTTTGAGTGCACTGATTACCTTCAAGCGTAATCTGGACTCGTCGCTGCCTGCGAGCCATCTGGTGGAAATCGTTTTCTCTGTTACGCCTGGCTTTGAAGGCGGCGCGATCGACAGCGTTCAGCGTATTGCCATGAAGCAGACTGAACAGGACCGCGGTAACGCTTTAATTGCTGTTCCAGCGAAGATCACGGACGATTTCCATATGATCGCCCTCAATGACTTCCCAGATGCGATGAAAACCAATCTGGAGCTGCTTGCCACTCGTGACTGGATCGATATTCCAGTGTCCTATCGCAACGGCCGCCGTGCATTGCTGACTATGCAGAAGGGTCCTGAGGGTCGTGCTGCTTTTGATGCAGCGCTCAAAGACTGGGCATCAACCGCACCTGCCGCTGGCCAGTAAGGTTTCAACGCGCAGCCATTAAAAAAGCCCTCGAACACTGTTCGGGGGCTTTTCTTTTGGCTTTTACAGCCGAGGTCGCTTGGGAGGAGCGAACTTAATCAGGCGTCCACCACTCGAAGAGCCTTGGCTGCTTCCAGAGCTTGTTTCTGCACCGCTTCCTGTACCTTTTCAAAGGCACGGACTTCAATCTGGCGTACGCGCTCGCGGCTGATATCGAACTCCTCGGAAAGTTCTTCCAAAGTGATCGGGTCTTCTGCAAGGCGACGGGCTTCAAAGATGCGGCGTTCACGATCGTTCAGAACGCTCATGGCACGCGCCAACATGTGGCGGCGTGTTTCGAGCTCGTCCTGCTCAATCAGCACCTGCTCCTGGCTGTCGTGGTCATCGACCAGCCAATCCTGCCACTGGCCGGATTCGCCTTCCGCTGCCTTGATTGGTGCATTCAACGAAGCATCGCCATGCAGGCGGCGGTTCATCGATACAACTTCCTCTTCGGAAACCTTCAGCTTTCTGGCAATTTCAGCGACGTGTTCGGGCTTCAGGTCACCATCATCGATTGCCTGAATACGGCCCTTGAGGCGGCGCAGATTGAAGAACAGGCGCTTCTGGTTGGCGGTGGTGCCCATTTTGACGAGCGACCAGGACCGCAGGATATATTCCTGGATCGAGGCCTTGATCCACCACATGGCATAAGTCGCCAGTCGGAAACCACGCTCCGGGTCAAACTTCTTGACGGCCTGCATCAGGCCGACATTACCCTCGGACACCACTTCACCGATCGGCAGGCCGTAGCCGCGATAACCCATGGCAATTTTGGCTACCAGTCGCAAATGGCTGGTGACGAGCTTATGCGCAGCATCGCGGTCTCCATGTTCGGCATAACGTTTGCCGAGCATGTACTCTTCCTGCGGCTCCAGCATAGGAAACTTACGAATTTCGTCGAGATAACGATTAAGACCGGCTTCGCCGGCGGTAATTGAAGGCAAACTATTGCGGGCCATAAAGCACCCCCTATCCTTGAACTACGGCCCCCTAATCATTGCTTTTCAGGCAGGCCGCCTCGTGCGCATACAATGTATCACGCACAATTTCCCGTTACAGGTATGTAGGGGTGAACGGTGTTTCAAGAATACGGTTGCATCACGAAGCCGTTACGGTTTGCTTTTTTGATAAAAAAGGACCGGTAACGGTCCCTTTCTTGAATTTACGCCTCTTTGTCGTTTCGCAGCGCTTGCACCAATTCCTCCATGTCGTCAGGCATGTCTGTTTCAAACTCCATCACCTCACCGGTGCGCGGATGTTCAAAACACAAAAGGAAAGCATGCAGGGCCTGGCGGGGAAAGCGGTTGACTACGGCTTTTGCTTCGTCATCCAGCAGGTTTGCCTTTGTGCGGAAGGCTGCACCGTATTCGGGGTCGCCAAGTAATGGATTGCCGATATGTGCCATATGTACGCGGATCTGGTGCGTACGGCCAGTTTCCAGATGGCACTCGACCATCGATGCAAGGCACGAAGCGTCCGGCTTCTCTCGGTAGCGTTCCATGACTTCGTAATGCGTAATGGCTTCGCGTGCGTCTTCCGCTTCCTCGCGCTTCACGGTGCGCTTTGTGCGGTCATTGCCCGAACGGCCGAGCGCCGCATCGATGGTGCCACGAAGCTGTTTCGGGCGGCCCCAGACGATTGCCTTGTAGGCGCGTTCCAGTGGGCCTGTGCGGCCATGGTCGGCAAACTGCGCAGCAAGATGGCGATGGGCATTGTCGTTTTTGGCAACCACCATAACGCCGCTGGTCTCTTTATCCAGGCGGTGCACGATGCCGGGGCGTTTGACGCCACCGATACCGGAAAGGCTATCACCGCAGTGATGGATCAACGCGTTGACCAGTGTGCCCGTCCAGTTGCCAGCGCCGGGATGAACGACAAGACCGGCCGGTTTGACAAGCACGATCAAATCTTCGTCTTCGTAGAGAACATCAAGCGGGATGTCCTCGCCCTGCGGTTCAGGATCTTCCGGTTCCGGCATGTTGATCTCCACCCGGTCACCGGGGCGGATCTTCTTTTTTGGCTCAGTGATGGCGACACCATTGACGGTGACAGCTCCCTGCTCGATGAGAGATTTGAGGCGGTTGCGTGAAAAATCGCCCCCAACAGCCGTCGTCAGCCACGAATCCAGACGACCTTCGGCATCTTCTTCGGCAATCAGGACTTTTCTTGCGTCTGCGCCTTGTTTAAAGGGGTCGTTCATTCAACTTTCCGATCAAATAGTAATGACAGGACCTCAGATGACGCAGATCGAGCCAGAAGAACAGGAAGACAAGCCGCTCGACCCGGCCATGGAAAGCGTTCGTCGCAAGATGATACGCTTGCAGATCGTTTCTGGGTCCGTGATGTTCATCAGCCTTATGGCGGTGTTCGGAGCCGTTGTCTACAAGGCTATGGGGCCATCCAAGACGCAAACGCAGGCTCCGGTTGCTGCAGTCAATGGTGCAGTGCCGTCTGATGGACCTGTTTCTGCCACCGCAAGCCTGCCACAGGGCTTTGTCATTGAAAATACCTCGCTTGCTGCGGGTCAGTTGCTGTTTACCGGCAGGCTTGCCAATGGCACACGCAAGGCAATGGTGTTTGATATCGCAACGGGCCGCTTCGTGGCCGATGTGACAATCGATGCACAATGAGGCAACAACGGCCGCGACCGGCCGTGCTGTCATCGAGATAACCTCTGCCGATGATCCGCGTATAGAAGCGTTCTGCAACATCAGGGAACGCGATCTGACCGGACGGCAGGGGCGTTTTATTGCCGAGGGCACCGTGGTGTTGCGCATGCTGGCAGCCGCCCACCGCGAGGGCGGTGCATTCGAGGCTGAATGCATACTGGTGCTGAAGAACCGGCTGGAGGGTGTTGCCAGCATTCTGGAGGAGTTTCCGGCCTCTGTTCCGCTCTATGTTGCTGATGCTGCAGTTCTGGATGCGATTGCCGGTTTTCACCTGCATCGCGGTATTCTGGCGCTTGGTCGACGTTTGGCTGCCCCGCAGGCTGACGGCGACGCGACCGGGCAGGGGCTGGATAGTCTGATTGCCAGGCTGCCAAAATCATCGCTGGTGGCGGTTGGCTGTGGCATTTCGAACCACGATAATATCGGTGGCATGTTCCGCAATGCAGCGGCCTTCTATGCCGATGCGGTTCTGCTGGACGAGACATGCTGCGATCCGCTGTATCGCAAGGCGCTGCGTGTCTCTGTCGGTTCTGTGCTTGCGGTGCCCTATATCCGTGACGGCAAGGCGGTGTCGCTGCTGGAAAAACTGGCGGCAGAAGGTTTTACCATCTGGGCGTTGTCTCCTGCCGGCGAAACGGAAATTCGCAATATTCCGGTTTCCGAGCGTATGGCGTTGGTTATCGGAACAGAAGGCGACGGTTTGCCACCGGAGGTGCTGTCGCGTTTTCGAACGGCGCGTATCTCGCAATCGGCGCGGTTGGACAGCCTGAATGCCGGTACGTCATCCGGTCTTGCGCTTTACCAGATGGCAGCGGCACTCGGCCGCTTGTAATCGGTATCTCGATTAGTTTGGTTTCTGCGACAGAAGCTCGTTTGCGCGTTGCGCAAGGCTCTGGCGCGTTGCATCCGGATTGGCGGTGTCACGCGCCAGAATTTCCGGAATTGGTGAGTTGTCGCCTTCAAGGCGGGCAGTCAGGGCAATCATCCTCGCGGCAATGATGGCAATCTCCTGACGGATCGCTTCATCATTGTTGGTATTCTTGATGTTGATGAGACGCTCGGTGAGCGCCGTTCCCTGATTGCGGATTTCTTCGATTTCGCTGTTTAGATCAGCTTTGTCAGCTGCTGTGGCCGATGTTGCAGCGCTGCCGGCAATATCGATGATGGGCGGTTTTGCTGCCACGACTGGCACCTCTGATAGGGTGGAGGCAGCACTTTTGTTGGCCACAGCCGGGTTGGGCAGGCGAATGACCATCTCGCCGGATTGCGGGCTAGATGTTGCTAACCGCTCCTTGAGACGTGCAATTTCCTGGTTGCGGCGTTCAATCAGATTTTCATTGTCGGCATTGCGAGCAGCTTCCTGCGCCAGCTGTTCTTCCAGGCGGTGGATCTTGCGGCTGTCGCGGGTGATCTGATTTGCCATGTCGCGGCTTTTGTCGGTCGAGCTGTTCAGATCGCGGGTGATGGCATCTTTTTCCTTGCGCCAGGAATCATTGCGCTGACGCGCCTGCTCCACCTCGAGTTCACGGGCAGACAGGTTGATTTTCAACTCATCCAACTCGCTAGTGATACGGCTGGCGCGCTTCATCAGGTCAGCCAATTCTGCGGCCTTCAGCTGATTGCTTTCTTCTGCATGACGCAAGGTGCTTTTCAGTTTTTCAGCGGCGTCTTCCTGCTTGCGCAGTCTGGAGCGCAGGTCTCCGGTCTCGACAGACATTTCTTCGAGATGCTGGCGAAGTTCTCGGTTCTCGGTCAGGATTTTGCTGGCATCATCGGCCAAGCTGTTGCTGCGCACGGAAATCTGAACCGACTTGGCGCGCTCATTTTCAAGCTCCTGGCGGGTTCTGGCATTTTCAGCGGCATATAGTGCACGCGCCATATCCTTCTGTGCACGCACTTCCTGCGGGCTGATGGGCATGGTGGCGCGCAGGCGCTTTTCGGTATAGGCGACGATGCGGCGATGAATGGCGGGCGCTATGAGGGCTGCAACAAGAGCGGCACTCAAAAAACCCAATCCAAATAAAATCGCAAACTCGATCACGCCGGGATCTCCAAACTAAGACACGCTATACCGTTCTGACTTTTGTCGCCACCATCGACGCAAAAAGCTGCCGCATGTGTCACACGCGCAGCTTGCGCTGGCCGTTCCATACCTGCGTTAAGGGATGGCGAATCGACGCTGGCTTTTACCGTCGGCCGATATCAACTGCAAAAAATGTCAGAAAGGGTTCCAAGTTGGCTGCTGCGTCAGCTTGAGATAGCCGACATTGATGCCGAGACGTGCGCCGATGCCGGTGCGAATCGGTGCAATGGTTACGTCGTTGTTCTTCAAAACGGTCATGCCGACACCTGCAATAACGAATGCGGAGCCACTGACACCGCCAAAACGGCGGTAAAGACCATCCACGGATGCAAGGTTATAAACCAGCATCATGGTGCGCGTGCCTTGGCCACCGTAATCAAGGCCGAGCGATGGGCCTTGCCAGAAAACTGGGTGCTGACCTGCGTTCTTTGTGTAGAGCTGACCTTCGCCATAGGTGAGGCCCGCGACAAATGCGCCTGAGCCTTCCTGGCCCAGAATATAACCGTTTGGCAGGCCGTAACGCTGGAATGCCTGTTCAACGACCTTTGCAAGGCCACCGGTGGTGGAGCCAAAAAAGCCGTGTCCTGCATCCACGATTTCTTGCATCGTGTATTGGTCACTGCTTTGCGCCATGGCCTGTGCCGGCAGAATCATTCCTGCAACGACCATGAAAATCCTGATCAGTCCCAGGTGCGCAAAAGTGCGAATTTGGTGGAGGCTCATCGTCATTTCCGTCCGTCTGTTTCGTTTTACTTGCCGTATCATGACATCTGACCATTTTGGAAGCATGGTCTTAATAATCGGTTTACCAAATATGGTGTCATTATGACGGCAGGTTATTCTTGAAATAACGCACGACCGAAGAGCCGACGGCGCAGGAGATATTTATGACCATTAACCCGAACCTGACACTCTCGGGAGCCGATCTTGCGGCGTTGCTTTGCAGTCGTGTATGCCACGACGTCATTTCGCCCGTGGGCGCGATTAACAACGGCCTTGAGCTTCTTGATGAAGGTGGCGCGGACGAAGATGCAATGGATCTGATCCGTACATCCGCGTTGAACGCTTCTGTGCGACTGAAATTTGCCCGTCTGGCCTTTGGTGCTTCCGGTTCGGCCGGTGCGTCCATCGACACGGGCGAGGGTGAAAAAGCGGCAAAGGATTTTGCCGGTGCCGACAAGAAGGTTGAGGTTAGCTGGACCGGGCCGCGCGCTATCGTCGCCAAGAACCGGGTGAAGTTGCTTCTGAACCTTTTCCTGGTCGCTTACGGCGCTATTCCACGCGGTGGCAATCTCGACGTTGTCTTGGAAAATCCAGAAACCGATGCCCGATTTGAAATCACCGTTAAGGGCCGCATGCTGCGCGTTCCGGCGAAGTTCGCCGAACTTTGCAAAGGCGCTCTTGAAGAGGCGATCGACGCCCATTCCGTGCAGCCTTATTATACGCTGCTGTTGGCACAGGAAGCTGACATGGAACTGGATTATACGGTGCACGAAGACAAGATCGTGTTCGTGGCGACACTCAAGGCCTGATCAGGTCTCCGACTATTGCTAAACAAACGGCGTCCAATGGGCGCCGTTTTTGTTTGTGCCGCTTTATATAGAGCCGCTGGAACTTGATCATGTGCCAGTCGACCTCAAACCTGTTTCAGGTCGCCGCATTTACACAGCTGTCTCATTGGATTGACCCAGTTCAACATATGGAGACGGAAATGCGTTGTTTCTCATTGGCGATGCTGGCGTTGACTTTAACAGGGCAGGTTGCCCTGGCGGGCACGGCGGTAGGTTTCAAACAAATCGAGCAGGCTGAGAAGGGTAATGATCGGCCGCTGAAGATTTCATTGTGGTACCCGGCAAACGAGACGGTCACGAAAGCCGAGACAGTTGGAGAAAATCCTGTCTTTTATGGTCTTGGTGTCGAGCAGGATGTCTTGGCAGCACCGGGCAAACATCCGTTGGTTTTACTGTCGCATGGTTATGGCGGCAGCTGGCGAAACCTTAATTGGCTGGCTGGTGAGCTTGTGCAAAGCGGGTACGTTGTTACGGCACCAGACCATCCTGGCACGACATTCCAGAATATGGACAACGCAGAAGCCTTGCGGCTTTGGGAGCGTCCGCGCGATATCAGCCGCACGTTAACGGCTGTGCTGGAGAATACGTCGCTGGCTGGCGAGATAGACGACGGGAAAATCGCCGTCATAGGCCACTCTCTGGGTGGTTGGACGGCAATCGAACTGGCTGCGGTCGTTATCAGGTGGATCGCGCTCTCAAGGACTGCACGGGCGATGTCATGCCTGCGCAATGCAAAGACCTGAAACTTATGGCGCGGATCGGTATTGTCGGCGGTGGCAACACTCGTCCAGAGCTTTCTCAGGATTTGAAAGACAAGCGCATCAGGGCTGCTGTCTCGCTTGACCTTGGACCTGCCTCCGGCTTTGTGCCTGACAGTCTTGCAGGGATCGATATACCGGTTTTGGTCTATGCTGCGGGTCATGAGACGGCCGAGATTGCCGCGATAAAAAGCGATTCAGAGTATTTGCGGCAACATTTGCTAGCTTCTTCAACGCTTTACCGTGAAATTGGCGATGCAACGCATTTCAGTTTTGTCCAGACGTGCAAACCTGGTGCGGACAAGATCATTGAAGAAGAATCACCCGCGGAAGGTTTTGTTTGCCGTGATGGTGGCGGGCGAAACCGGGCGGATATTCACCGCGAGATCGCTGACAGTATTGTCTCATTTTTGCATGAGGCACTGAAATGACCGTATGTTTCACCGCTTGAAACAAAAAAGCCCGCCATGAAGGCGGGCTTTTGCATTGGGGAATGCGGTATCAGGCAGTTTCAAGATATTCTGTCGCGCCATCCGGCTCGCGCAGAACGTAACCACGACCCCACACCGTTTCGATGTAGTTCGCGCCGCCTGCGGCATTTGCCAACTTCTTGCGAAGTTTACAGATAAACACGTCAATGATCTTGAGTTCAGGCTCGTCCATACCGCCGTAAAGGTGGTTCAGGAACATTTCCTTGGTAAGGGTAGTGCCCTTGCGGAGCGAAAGCAGCTCCAGCATCTGGTATTCCTTGCCGGTCAGGTGAACGCGCTGGCCGCCGACTTCTACAGTCTTGGCGTCGAGGTTCACGATCAGCTCGCCAGTTGCGATGATCGACTGGGCATGGCCCTTCGAACGACGCACGATAGCGTGGATACGGGCAACAAGCTCATCCTTATGGAATGGCTTAGTCATGTAGTCGTCTGCGCCGAAGCCGAGACCACGTACCTTGTCTTCAATACCGGCCATGCCGGAGAGAATAAGGATAGGTGTCTTCACCTTGGACAGGCGAAGTGTTCTCAAAACTTCATAACCGGACATGTCCGGAAGATTGAGGTCGAGAAGAATGATATCGTAGTCATACAGCTTGCCTAGATCCACGCCCTCTTCGCCGAGATCGGTCGTGTAGACATTAAAACTTTCTGACTTCAGCATTAGCTCGATGCTCTGAGCTGTCGCGCTGTCGTCTTCGATGAGTAGAACCCGCATAATTATCCCCTTTGCCGCCCGCCGGAAGGTAAGTGCCTTGCGCGATACGGATCCAGACGTTGCCTGATTTGCAGGCTGCCATCAAATGGTTAACAAATTCTAATCGCCTCTGGCAAGTGTATCGAATTTGTTAAATATAAATGGCACGCCACTGATTTTCCATATGAATCCACCATCGCCAACATTGAATCTTAACATGAGGATATCGTGCTAAGTGATTCAACCGACTCGTACATTGTCGCGTCCAATTTTTTGGACATGGCATTTACCGACCCTTAAATGATCGTCGTTATCATTAATGATGCCCGTAAACGAAAGGTTAACGCGGACGTTTTTTTATTAACGTCTTGTTATTTTTTTGAACGATTTCGGCTCACACCGGCATCAACGGGTTAAAATTGTCTTGAACCGGGGTTTCGACATCCACGGAGTATTGCGTATGAAGTCGCGTGACAGCCTAATTCGCCTGAAGGAATTTCAGGTCAACGAGAAACGCCGCCAGTTGCAGCAGTTGCAACTCATGATGGCGGAGTTCGACCGGATGGCTAAGGAACTGGTACACCAGATCAGTCTTGAAGAATCCAAGTCGGGCATTACGGACCCAACACATTTTGCGTATCCGACCTTTGCCAAGGCGGCGCGTCAACGTGCTGATAACCTTCAGGTTTCCATTCGGGAACTGAGGGCGCAGCAGGAGGCGGCCGAAGCATCGCTTGAGGAAGTCGTGGCCGATTATGAAAAGGCTGCTGCTCTCGAAAGTCGCGATGGCGCCATGCGAGCACGGGCATAAGCCACCTTTATTTGCTGGCAAAACGATAAATCCGTTTTCTCGCAAAGGCTGTACTGATGACTATTTTCAGGCAGGCGCCTTCATCGAAGGCGCGTGCCTGAACCCACTTTGGGATTTTTTTGTCATTTTCGCGCTGAAAGTGATTCGTTTGGCGCGCGCTGGTGATTTTCGTGATGCTTTAGCCGAGTATCCGACCTTGGATTTGCGTTCCGGGGCCATCTATAACGGTTAACGCGCCGCTGAAATGGTTAAGACCTGACGACCATCGACGCGAATGTTGGGTTTTGAATCCAAAAAAATGGCAATTTTTATGCACCTGAAATCCGCTTAACCGGAGATGACGTCGTTCCATTCTGGGTGACGAAGCACCTGCGCCTTGAAAAAAGGGCAAAGCGGCATGATTTTCCAGCCACCTTTTCGCGCCTCTTCGATTGCATGCGCTGCCAGTGCCTGGCCAACGCCTTTGCCGCGAAGCTCGTCGGGAACACCGGTGTGATCAAGAATGATTAACTTTTCCGATGCGCGAGAATAGGTCATCTCTCCGGTATGGCCCTCAAGCGTTGCCGTGTAGAGACCTTTTGAGCCCGTTTCACTGCTTTTGAATTCCATCATCTTCTCCCGCTTAACGTTTGTGATGGCGTAGCTATACCATGCCACATGAGCAGCAGACGGGAAAAGGTGACCGCAGTTTGTGAACAGTGATGTTACAATTTGGAATGCTCAGCTTGTGCTGCGCTGCTGAATGCCGTGGGTGGGGAGCGCGAGGCGAGCCATTTGTATGGCAGCTGAAAACAGATACGCCACGGTGCATGTTTTTAAACATGCCGTGGCGCTATCTTGTATAATGGTCTCGATGCGGCTTAAGCCGCAACAGGACTTTAACTAGTGACGGTACTGCTGGATGCGCGTGGTGCGCAGACCTGCAAGGCCGTGATCGGAAATCGAAGACTGCCAGGACAGGAATTCTTCAACCGTCAGCGTATAACGCTCACAGGCTTCTTCCAGGCTCAAAAGCCCACCCCGAACCGCAGCAACTACTTCTGCCTTTCTACGGATCACCCAACGACGGGTATCAGCCGGAGGAAGGTCGGCAATTGTTAGCGGGCTGCCATCTGGGCCGATGACATATTTAACTCGTGGACGTATCATTTCGGTCATTGGACACTCTATACAAACTCAAGACCATATAGGATCAACCTAGCGCGCTAACTTTAAAAAAGAACTAAGCTGTTCGAGAGAATTTGTTAACAATTTGAACTATTTCGGGTGTTCTGTGAGGAAAACGGTTCAAATCTGGCCGAAAGATTACGGTCGTATCAAAAAAACGCAGTCTTTGTCGTGCCAATAAAAAGGCACATCTTCGACATAAACCCGGCCGGATATATCTGTGTCCGCTGATTTAAGTATTTCTTATTTGTTGTTTCTGGCGATTACTGTAATTGTAATATATTCGAATGTTTTAATGTTATTATTCTCATGCGTGCAGTATGGTCGGTTGCACAGCGATTCCGTGTACTGTTCCAACCGATAAGCCAATGCAAAAATCCAGCACCATTTTCAAATGTGAATTTCCAGATGCTTTTATAGAGGGGAGAAGAAACGTGTCGGGCAACGTTTCAACGACTGATGCAATTGATATGGCAGTTCAGGGTCTGTTTTCGTCGGAGTGCAGGGTGTGACCGGGGCCGTGATGACAGACAAGGGCGATAGCGAGTTTCCAAACCGTCTGGAAAGTGACCTTGCAGACTTATGCAAGCGACATGGCTTTGACCGTTATATGCTGACGGCTTTTCCACGTGCGGATAAATCCGGCTTCCGGGACAATATCGTTCACAGCAACTGGCCGACCGGGCTGGTGAATGCCTATTCGCTGAGTGATGCGTTTCGGAGCAGCAAGCTGATTGCCATGCTGAAGCGCAAGGTCGTTCCGGTGTTGCTGCCAGGTTCATGTTTCTGGCAGGACGAGAATGGTCGTGATGTGGCCGATCTTGGCAAGGAGTTTGCCCGGTTTGGTTATGCCAATGTCCTGGCCTGCTCGTTGCATGATGCACATATGAATATCTATGTGTTGGCTCTCAGCAGCGACGCTGTCGATCCCACGCAGCCAGATATGGCGTCATTATATTTTGAAGCTGTGGAGATTCTGGACAGGGCATCTGGCGACAGTCTGTTGCAGGCTGGGCCACGGGAAAAACTGACGGCTCGTGAAATTGAGTGTTTGCGTTGGTCTGCTGCCGGTAAAAGCAGTGAAGAGATCGCCATCATTCTCTCCATTTCCAGCCATACCGTGATCAGCTACCTGAAAAGCGCGATGCGCAAGCTTGAGGCAGTCAACCGCATGCAAGCGGTGGCGCGGGCCTATCGTTATCGATTGCTGTGAATTTGGTCACGGGCAGGGCGGATGATTGGAGCAATCAACCGTCCTTACTTCTCAAAGCACTAATCAGGTGTTTTCCGCCATGGCGGGCGTGCCCCAAGCCACGAAGTTGCCGTTGGCAAGGCCTTCTTCCGTGCAGATCTTGGGCAGATAGACCAGTGGGGCACCTTCAGGTGTGACTGTGATGCCACCGGCCGCGCGCAAGATGGCGTCACCTGCCGCCGTATCCCACAACATGGTGCGGCTAAACCGTGGATAAACATCGGCCTGACCTTCGGCAATAAGGCAGAATTTCAGCGATGATCCGACCGAATTGAAATTGCGAATGCCATGCTGTGTAACGAAAGCTGTCGTTTCCGGCGTGCTGTGCGAGCGACTGATGAGCGCCATCATCGCGTCAGGACAGCTTCTTGTGTTGATCTCTTCCCGCGAGACGATGTTGAAATCCTCGTCGAGTGTGAGCTTTTCGGCAATACCTTCGTGGCCGGTCCAGAGTGTCCTGAGCAGAGGCGCCAGCACCACACCGGTTACCGGTTCACCATCGCGAATCAGCGCAATATTGACGGTGAAATCGTCGTTTCCGGCGATGAACTCCTTGGTGCCATCAAGCGGATCGACCAGAAAGAAATCGCCGCCGGATATTTCCGGCATGATGCCAGATGATACGGCCTCTTCGGCAATAACGGGAATAGTGGGAAAAGCCTGTTGCAGCGCTGCCAGAATAACGTCTTCGGCACGCTGATCCGCCTCTGTGACGGGGGAACAGTCATTCTTATAGAGCACATGTGGCCCAGCCGTGTGGATGGCCATAATTTCTCGGCCTGCTGCAAAGGCTGCGTGTGTCAGATGCTCCAGCATTTTGACGATGTGTCCTCGGGTTCCCAGCGTTGTCTCAGATATATCGCATTCATTTCAAGTATTTACGATATATAATATTGATAAATACAGCATTAAATTGTGTCGGGAAATGGTACGGGTATCATTTCGAGTTACGTTAAGTGATAACGTTGTATTACACTGCGAAATGAGTGGTTTTTGCTCAGCTTCTGCCGAATTCCTGCTCTTTGTGATCCCAAATGCGGCAGTGAATATGAAAACTCCAAATATTTGGCTGAAATTTTCCTTTTGGGCTTCACATTTCTTTCGAACGCGTTATGCATTTCATACGGATCTGTCTTACAGGATCGCGGGAACGTAATAAAAGAGATGTGCTCCTTTAGAGAGTGCATCCGGGGGAAAATATGGAGTATTTTATCCAGCAGCTCATAAACGGGCTGACTCTTGGTTCTATCTATGGCCTGATCGCAATTGGCTATACGATGGTTTACGGCATTATCGGCATGATCAACTTCGCTCATGGCGACATCTTCATGCTGGGTGGCTTCGCAGCCCTCATCGTCTTCCTCATTCTCACATCGTTTTTTGCCGGTATTCCGGTGGCGCTGCTCCTTCTTCTTATGATGGTTGTTGCGATGCTGATGACCGGTTTGTGGAACTGGACGATTGAGCGCGTGGCTTACCGGCCGCTGCGTGGTTCCTTCCGCCTCGCACCGCTGATCACCGCGATCGGCATGTCGATTGTGCTGTCCAACTTCATTCAGGTTACACAGGGTCCACGCAACAAGCCGATCCCGTCGCTTGTGACAGATGTCTTCCACTTCGGCGCAATCACCATCTCGTTGAAGCAGCTTATCATTGTGGCCGTCACATCCGTGCTGTTGTTCGTGTTCTGGTATATCGTCAACAAGACACCGCTTGGCCGTGCGCAACGTGCAACCGAGCAGGACCGCAAGATGGCGGCACTTCTGGGTGTCGATGTAGACCGCACCATTTCGATCACCTTTGTTATGGGCGCTGCTCTCGCGGCCGTCGCTGGCACGCTGTACCTCATGTATTATGGTGTTGCCTCGTTCAATGACGGCTTCATTCCGGGCGTAAAGGCATTCACGGCTGCGGTCCTTGGTGGCATTGGCTCACTGCCAGGCGCTGTGCTGGGTGGTCTGCTGATTGGCCTGATCGAAAGCCTGTGGTCTGCCTATTTCTCGATTGCTTACAAGGATGTTGCAGCTTTTGCCATTCTTGCATTCGTTCTGATCTTCAAGCCTACGGGCATCCTCGGACGTCCCGAAGTCGAGAAGGTATAAAAACATGGCAAATCCTGGCTCTGAAACAAAATCCTCCAGCCCCGATCTTACGGCCGTGGCGTTGAAGGAAGGCCTCTACGCGGGCTTGATTTCCTTCGGCATGTTCCTTCTTTTCGTTGGTATCCGTACCTTTCAGGATATCAATAACGCACTGGTCTGGGAGACCCGTTGGGATCTTCTGGCGATTTTTGTCGCTATCGCTGCTGTCGGTCGTTTTCTGGTTGTTGGTTTTATCAAGCCAGCGCTTGATTCACGCAAACTGAAAAAAGCACGCACTGGCGTACTGGATATCACTGAAGAAAAAAGCGATTTCCAAAAGTATTTTCTGAAGATCGCGCTTGTTGCGTTGCTTCTCTACCCACCTGTTATGGTCGCAATTAACGGCTTTCAGGGTTCACTGAAATACGTTGATAACTTCGGTATCCAGATCCTGATCTACGTCATGCTGGCATGGGGTTTGAATATCGTTGTCGGTCTGGCCGGTTTGCTCGATCTGGGATATGTGGCGTTCTACGCGGTTGGTGCCTATTCCTATGCACTGCTGTCCAGCTACTTCGGCTTCTCGTTCTGGCTGCTCTTGCCAATGTCCGGTATTCTGGCGGCGTTTTGGGGTGTTATCCTCGGGTTCCCCGTTCTGCGCCTGCGTGGTGACTATCTTGCCATCGTGACACTTGCCTTCGGTGAAATCATTCGTCTTGTTTTGATAAACTGGACAGATGTGACCAAGGGCACGTTCGGTATCTCGAGCATCGCCAAGGCATCGGTCTTCGGCATCTGGTCATTCGATACCGGTGCGCCGAACAACTTCGCCAAGGCTTTTGGCCTGTCGATGTCGTCGGCCTATTATAAAATCTTCCTGTTCTACGTCATCCTGGCGCTTTGCCTTCTGACAGCCTACGTCACGATTCGCCTGCGTCGCATGCCGATCGGTCGTGCATGGGAAGCCCTGCGTGAAGATGAAATTGCCTGCCGCTCGCTTGGTATCGATACGGTTGCGACCAAACTCACCGCCTTTGCAACAGGCGCGATGTTTGGTGGTTTTGCCGGTTCATTCTTCGCAGCTCGCCAGGGGTTCGTATCGCCTGAATCCTTCGTGTTCCTTGAATCTGCGGTCATTCTGGCCATCGTGGTTCTCGGTGGCATGGGATCACTCACCGGCATTGCCATTGCGGCTGTGGTGATGGTGGGCGGCACGGAAGCACTGCGCGAAATGGAGTTCCTCAAGCATTTCTTCGGCAATGACTTCACGCCGGAACTCTACCGTATGCTGCTGTTCGGTCTGGCAATGATTATCGTGATGCTGTTCAAGCCACGTGGTTTTGTGGGTTCACGCGAACCAACTGCCTTCTTGAAAAAACGCAAGGCTGTCTCCGGCAGCTTTACGAAGGAAGGTCACGGCTGATGGCATCCGGAGCAAGTTCCATGAAAAAAGATACGATACTGAAGGTCGAACACCTCTCGATGAAGTTCGGCGGCTTGATGGCCATCAACGACTTTTCGTTTGAAGCCAAGCGCGGTGAAATCACCGCATTGATCGGGCCGAACGGTGCTGGCAAAACAACCGTGTTCAACTGCATCACCGGTTTTTACAAACCGACAATGGGCATGATCACGATGAACGGGAAGGAGGGGCAGCAGCACCTTCTGGAACGTTTGCCGGATTTCAAGATCACCAAAAAAGCCAAGGTTGCGAGAACCTTCCAAAACATCCGGCTTTTCTCCGGTCTGACGGTGCTCGAAAACTTGTTGGTTGCGCAGCACAACGTGCTGATGAAGGCATCCGGTTACACCATTCTCGGTCTGCTGGGTTTCGCGGCTTACAAAAACGCTGCAGCTGATGCCATCGAGAAGGCAAAGTACTGGCTCGACAAGGCCAATCTGACGGATCGTGCTGATGATCCGGCAGGTGATCTTTCCTATGGCGCGCAGCGCCGTCTGGAAATTGCCCGTGCCATGTGCACCGGTCCTGAGCTTCTGTGCCTCGACGAGCCGGCCGCGGGTCTAAACCCGAAGGAATCCCTGGCACTGAACGCATTGCTGCGTGGCATCCGCGATGAAGGAACATCGCTTTTGCTGATCGAGCACGACATGTCGGTGGTTATGGAAATTTCCGATCATGTGGTGGTGCTTGAATACGGTCAGAAGATTTCTGACGGGACGCCGGACCATGTCAAGAATGACCCCAAGGTCATCGCCGCCTACCTCGGTGTCGAGGACGATGAAGTGGAAGAAATTATTGCTGAAGAACTTGACGGGGGCGCGGTCTAATGTCCGGTGAATCCCTTCTTAAAGTCCAGAATGTTGAAACCTATTACGGCAATATCCGTGCGCTCGCCGGTGTCGATATCGAGGTGAACAGGGGCGAGATCGTCAGCCTTATCGGCGCTAACGGTGCTGGCAAATCCACGTTGATGATGACCATTTGCGGCAGCCCGCAGGCCCGTTCCGGTTCGGTCATCTTCGATGGCGAGGACATTACCCGTGTTCCAACACATCTGATTGCGCGCAAGCGTATTGCGCAGTCTCCTGAAGGTCGTCGCATTTTTCCGCGCATGACGGTTCTGGAAAACCTTCAGATGGGCGCTGGTCTGGATAATCTGAAATATTTCAAGGAAGACGTGGAGAAGATCTTTGTGATGTTCCCGCGCCTGAAGGAACGTCAGAGCCAGCGTGGCGGTACATTGTCGGGTGGTGAGCAGCAGATGTTGTCCATCGGCCGTGCGCTGATGGCTCGTCCGAAACTGTTGTTGCTGGACGAACCTTCACTGGGTCTCGCGCCACTGATCGTTAAGGGCATTTTTGAAGCTATCAAGAAACTGAACAGGGAAGAAGGTCTGACCGTGTTTCTTGTTGAACAGAACGCTTTTGCTGCCCTCAAGCTTTCCGACCGCGCTTATGTGATGGTGAACGGCAAGGTAACCATGAGCGGTTCCGGCAAGGAACTTCTGGCCGATCCTGAAGTGCGTGCGGCCTATCTGGAAGGTGGCCGCCACTGATATGCGTCACGAAAACTTTTGGCGGTTTTCAAGACGATAAAAGGTGAGGCAACGAGATTTTGAACGGCGAGATTTCTACGAATTCGCCGTTTTAAAAAGAAATTCAGGTGTCGCCAGCCATCAAAAAGAAGCTGGCACCCCTGCAATCGGAATGGTGTTTCTCTTTCTCAGAAATGTCATGCCGCAAAATACTTTCCCGTCTTTGGCCTCAAAGCTGGCAACAGATTTGAAGGGGTGGGAAATGGAATTCCCGGTCTGCAAGGACCGGTTTTAAAATAAGAATAACGGAGCGTCTGTCGTAAGGGCGACCGCGCTAAAGGGGAAAATGAAATGCAGGGACTTTTTTTCGAAACAGATACGATGCCTCGTTACGTCTTGCGGGTATTGGTTCTGCTTCTGGGGTTCTGGACAGCATGGCGTACCGGCAAGTCGGTAGCCGATGGTTGGGGCGAAATGCCTCGGGTGATCGTCTATACGTTACTTCTGGGCTTTGCCATGCGCTTCTTGCATCACGCGCTGTTTAACGGCCCGATACTGAATGGCTTCTACTACACAATCGATGTGGTGGTGTTGCTTGTTTTTTCCGTTGCCGGTTTCCGTACTCGCAGAACGAGCCAAATGGTCAATAACTACTATTGGCTATACGAAAAAAGTTCTGCTTTTTCCTGGAAGAAGAAAGATTGACAGGGCAGGGTCTCTGACCTCAGACTGCTCGCAAAGGTGGAACAGCTTTCCTGTTTAGTGATGATGGGGCTGGACAGGTAAACAACAATACCCATCCAAAAGGAACTGGGAGTAACATAATGAAGAAGTCTCTTCTTTCCGCAGTAGCGCTGACTGCAATGGTCGCGTTCAGCGGCTCTGCCTGGGCTGATATTCTCGTCGCCGTTGGTGGCCCGCTGACTGGCCCGAACGCAGCGTTCGGTGCACAGCTCCAGAAGGGTGCCGAGCAAGCGGCAGCAGACATTAATGCTGCTGGCGGTATCAACGGCGAACAGATCAAAATCGTCCTGGGTGACGACGTGTCCGACCCCAAGCAGGGCATCTCCGTTGCCAACAAGTTCGTTGCTGACGGCGTGAAGTTTGTTGTTGGTCACTTCAACTCGGGCGTTTCGATCCCGGCTTCCGAAGTGTACGCAGAAAACGGCATTCTCGAAGTGACGCCTGCTGCGACCAACCCGGTTTTCACCGAACGCGGCCTGTGGAACACCTTCCGTACGTGCGGTCGTGACGACCAGCAGGGCGGCATTGCCGGCAAGTATCTTGCTGACCACTTCAAGGATGCAAAGATCGCCATCATTCACGACAAGACCCCATATGGTCAGGGCCTTGCCGACGAAACCAAAAAGGCTGCAAACGCTGCCGGTGTGACTGAAGCCATGTACGAAGGCGTTAACGTCGGCGACAAGGACTTCTCCGCACTGATCGCAAAGATGAAGGAAGCCGGCGTTTCTATCATCTATTGGGGCGGCCTGCACACAGAAGCTGGTCTGATCATCCGTCAGGCTGCTGACCAGGGTCTCAAGGCAACGCTCATTTCCGGTGACGGTATCGTGTCCAACGAACTGGCCTCGATTGCTGGTGACGCTGTTGAAGGCACGCTCAACACATTCGGTCCTGATCCAACCCTGCGTCCTGAAAACAAGGAACTGGTAGAGAAGTTCAAGGCTGCCGGCTTCAACCCTGAAGCTTACACTCTGTACTCCTATGCTGCGCTCCAGACGATTGCTGAAGCTGCCAAGGCTGCCGGTTCGACCGACGCTGAAGCTGTTGCCGAAGCAATGAAGAAGGGGACGTTCAAGACCGTTCTTGGCGATATCTCCTTCGACGAAAAGGGCGATCCAAAGCTTCCTGGTTACGTTATGTACGAGTGGAAGAAGGGTCCGGACGGCAAGTTCAGCTACTTCCAGCATGGCAGCTAAGTTTCTGCTAATGCATCCAAGAAGCCCGGCAGAGATGCCGGGCTTTTTTACTTTTGAGGACACGGAATAGCAGCTGTTTTCTGACTTTCCCGCGCACCAGATTGTTTTTGCCACAAAGGCGACATTGTCGTTGCAATGAATGTGGAGGGGACAACTGCCGGGAGAGATTCGATGGTGATGCGGCGACTTTTGACAGTCGGTTTGGTCGTGCTTGGGCTGGGAGGCGGTCTGCTTGGCCTTTACACCCTCGGCAATTCTCGCACGACACAATTATTTGGCGAGATTTTTGCCCGGGTCGAAACCAGCAAGCCACTCGTTGCCCTGACATTTGATGATGGTCCAACCGTTCGTTTCACACAGGATGTGCTGGATATGCTGAAAGAGCATGATGTCCTGGCAACGTTTTTCCTGACGGGCAGGGAAATGCAGGAAAATCCGGCGCAGGCGCGGGCGATTGTCGAGGCAGGGCATCAGGCAGGCAATCACTCTTACTCGCATTCCCGCATGTTATTGACGGGACCTGCTACCGTTGCCGACGAAATTGAGCGGACTGATGCCGCTATCCGTGCCGCCGGCTATCAAGGTGAAATTGATTTTCGCCCACCTTATGGCAAAAAGCTGGTGACCTTGCCGTGGTATCTGTCGCAGAATAATCGCAAAACAATCACCTGGGACATAGAGCCGGAAAGTTATCCTGACATTGCGGGCAATGCTGATGCCATGGCTGCGCATGTGCTTGAAAAAGCGCAGAATGGGTCGATCATTTTGCTGCATGTGATGTATCGCAGCGGAGAGGCAAGCCGTGCGTCCGTACCGAAGATCGTTGAGGGTCTGAGACAGCGCGGTTTTGATTTCGTGACCGTTTCACAGCTACTCGCCAGCCGTTCTGAGGAGGCACCGTAGACTTAGGAGGGGCTCAGCCGTTGTTATGGATGACCTGGGTTGCTTTCACAGCAGCTGAAGCGCGGTTTTCAACGCCAAGCTTCACATAAATCTGCTCCAGATGTTTATTCACCGTGCGGGCAGAAAGGCCAAGAATATCGCCGATGTCGCGATTGGATTTACCCTTGGCAATCCACAACAACACTTCGGATTCCCGCAACGTCACGCCAAAATGTTGTCGCAGCAAGGCATCGGCCGGTTTGTCATTGGTTGCCATCAGGCGGAACAGATATTCGTCAGCCCCCATTGCTCCCAAAAAGGTAAGCTGCAGGATCGCCTGCCCATTGTTGCAAATGCTTAAGGCTGCATCCCGCATATGTTGGGCGCGATCGGGAGAGCCAAGCCAGGTGGCAATTTCGGCAGAGACAATTTCCAATCCGGCATCACTGCCCGTCGCTGCGTTGATCAGCCGTGTCGCCTGTGGTGTTGACCAGTGGATTGCGCCATTGGCCCGCACCGCCAACAAGTGGCGCCCGGCGGCATCCAATGCCACACGGGCACTTTGTGCTGAGCGGGCATTGGACAAGTGAACACGAATACGGGCGTGCAATTCGTCGATATTGATTGGCTTGGTCAGATAGTCGACGCCGCCGGAACCCAATGCGTGCACCACATGTTCGGTCTCCGTTAGGCCAGTCATGAAGATAACCGGTACCTGTGCGACCGAGGCATTTGCCTTGAGACGACGGCAGGTTTCAAAACCGTCCATCGAGGGCATGATCGCGTCCAGCAGAATGATATCTGGGGTAATGCGTTCGACAATGTTGAGGGCGGCTTGACCGGAAGTGGCAATCAGGACGGAGAAACCGGATTGCTCAAGTGCCTCTGTCAGAAAGCCCAACGCTTCCGGGCTGTCATCCACCAGCAGCACGATATCGCGCGGGTTCATCGGCTCAGTCATCCGTGCCCGTCCTTTTGTCTTCAAATTTTTTTATAAAGTCCGCGTAACCCGTCAAGTCGAAGGATCGCACGAAATTGCGGGCTTGTGCGGTAAATGGCAGGTTTTCCTGGCTGCGGTCAAGATCATCCAGCTTGGCTTCGATACCTCGGATGTAGCCAATTTCCCCAAGGCGCAGCAAGTCCTGAAGGTGAACAGAAGCCGGTGCCTTTAACGGGGCTGGCGGAGCTGTCGAAACAATGACCGTGGAAAGGTCTTTTTCATACACCCAGTGCAGACCCAGATGCACGGCGAGGCGGTCACAGAGCTTGCGAATGTCGACCGGTTTGGCAATGGCATCATTATGGCCATCGGTACCTGCGCCAATAATGGCCGTGTCCCCAATATTGGCTGACAACATGATGATAGGTGCGGTTTGACCGGCATCGCGCAACTTGGCGACCAGTTGCCAGCCGTTCATACCAGGCATGGAAATGTCGATGAGGAATGCATCCGGACTTAACCCTTCGATGAGGGTCAGGCAGTCCGGACCACTCTGGGCAGTTAGCACCACAAAATCGAGCGGAGAGAGGACTTCCTGCATCAGATCACGGTGGTCCTCATTATCATCCACCACCATGATGGTGCGACGTGGCCCGGCGTAGGACACGATTTTCTTTTCAGCGGCCGGCGCCGTGCTCGGGCGGTCGATGGCCGACAACATAAGGCGCACGCGGAATGTCGAACCTACATCCTTTTCGCTGGTGGCGGAAATTTCGCCGCCAAGCGTGTTGGTCAATAGCTGGGTGATGGTGAGGCCAAGGCCAAGACCCGGCATGGGTTTAATGTTATCCGCTTCGCCGCGTTGGAACGGTTCGTAGATGCGGGCCAAATCCTTGGGGGAAATACCGCGTCCGCTGTCCGTCACGGTGAAGGTGGCGACCTGGCTACGATAGGCAACATCGAAGGTCACGCTGCCTGTATCGGTGAACTTTATGGCATTGGACAGAAGGTTTACGAGGATCTGACGCAGGCGTTTTTCATCGTTGCGCACATATTGCGGCAGTGACTTTGCCCTGATGTGATGAAATGTCAGCCCCTTGGCCTGCGCCTGCGGGCGAAACATATCAACGATTTGATCCAGAAAATCCTGGATATTGATTTCGTTGGAATAGACCTGCAGTCGGCCAGCCTCAATCTTGGAAATATCCAGCAGGCCGTCAATCAGACCGGACAAGTGGTCTGCTGAACGTTTGATGACCTTGATGGCAGATTGGCGCGGCGCCGGGATGGTTTCATCCCGTTCCAGAATTTGTGCGTAACCCAGCACGGCATTGAGCGGCGTGCGCAGTTCATGACTGAGGCCAACCACATACCGACTTTTAGCGCGGTTAGCCGCCTCAGCGGTTTCCTTGGCGGTCTGCAGCGCGGCATCTGTTTTGCGGTGGGCGGCAATTTCCTTAAGCAGCAACGTGTTTTGGCGCGATGATTCTTCTTCCGCGACCACGCGGCTGTCGTGGGCAAGGACCAGAAACCAGCAGACGATGCCGGCAATGACCGCGAAAACAAAAAATACGATGAGAATGGTGCGGTTCACGACATCCGCAGTTTCCGGTGAGGCTGTGGCGACCTGATGGGCAATCAACGCCAGAATGCCACCAAGAACTGCGATTGCCAATGCTGCTGACATGCCATAACGGCCAAGGCGTGTGGCAAGTTTGGCTACCAGCTCATTGGGCAGGAAGGACTTGGCGACCGTCGCTACCTGATAATTGAGCTTTGCCTTGGGTTTACACATGTCATGACAACGGCTGTCCAGCGAACAGCAGAGCGAACAGATAGGCGCTGCATAGGCAGGGCACCACGCCGTGTCCTCCGGCTCAAATGGGTGCTCGCAGATAGAGCAGGTAATGCTGCTTTCTTCATGCCATTTCTGGCGCGGCTTACGAGCGAGATAAAACTTTCCCTTCGTACCCCACGCAATCAGCGGGGAGGCGATGAAAGCAACCACCAGCGTGATGTAGGGTGCAAGTGAAGCGGCCATTGAGCCGAACAGGCCAAAATGGGCGGCAAGTGCAATGGTTGCTGACAGCATCATGCTGCCGACACCGACCGGGTTGATGTCGTAGAGGTGGGCGCGCTTGAATTCGATACCGGGTGGAGCAAGGCCAAGTGGCTTGTTGACAAACAAGTCGGCCGAGATCGTGCATAGCCACGCCATTGCAACAATGGAAAAGATACCGAGCGTTTCTTCCAGCAATTTGTAAATGCCGAGTTCCATCAGCAGCAGGGCGATGGCAACGTTAAACACCAGCCACACAACGCGACCGGGATGGCTATGGGTGAGGCGGGAGAAGAAATTCGACCATGCCAGCGATCCTGCATAGGCGTTCATGACATTGATCTTGAGCTGCGACACCACCACGAAAGCCACCATTAACAGCATGGCTGCATTTTCGTTCGGTATCATGTAGCCGAAGGCGGTGAGGTACATTTGCGAGGGGTCGGCGGCCTTGTCGACTGGCACGCCTGACGACAGGGTCAGAACGACAAGGAAGGAGCCGGCCAGCAGTTTTGGCACCCCCACCACGACCCAGCCGGCACCTGCCAGAAAAACAGCGATGCGATGGCGCAATTTGCTTTGGCCCTCGGCGGGCAGGAAGCGCAAAAAGTCGACCTGTTCGCCGATCTGGGACATCAATGCCAGAATGACGGCGGAGGCGGCACCAAATTCAACGAGATTGAACCGCGCAAACTCGCCAACTGGTGCAGGTGTGTGGTGGATGCCGGAAAAGGCCAGCCAAAGATCGAATTTGTCCCAGTCCAGAAAAGCAATGAAGATAAACGGCAATATGTTCAGGATGATCCAGAATGGCTGGGTCATGATCTGGAACTTGCTGATCAACCGCACGCCGTGCGTCACGAGCGGTATGACCATGACGGCAGAAATGATGTAGCCGATCCACAAGGGGATGCCGAGCGCCAGTTCCAGCGCACCGGACATGATGGATGCCTCGATGGCAAACAACATGAAGGTGAAGGCGGCATAGATCAGCGAGGTTATCGTCGAGCCGATGTAGCCAAAGCTTGCACCGCGTGTCAGAAGGTCAATATCGACGCCGTGGCGGATGGCATAACGGCTGATCGGCAGGCCGACGGCCAACATGGCGACAGCCGCGACTATAGTGGCAAAAAACGCGTTGGTCGTGCCATAGGACAGGGTGATTGCACCGCCGATAGCTTCGAGAGCTAGGAAGGAGATAGCGCCAATGGCGGTATGGGAAATTCGGTTTGATGAAAACTGCCGGGCGCTTTTTGCGGTAAAGCGCAACGCATAATCTTCCAGCGTCTGGTTGGCGACCCAACGGTTATATTCACGTCTGACGGGAATGATGCGTTGTCGTGCGGCCATGCCGGATTTCATAGCCTCCGAAACCATTATCAGAGTTTGTGGTCGTTGCTCGTCTTAGCAACGCGGCTTGCCTGTGCAGACACAAAAATGGCGTCGTCCGGATCGAACGACGCCATCATTTTTATGTTAGGCCGCAGCCGACTTTGCAGTCGGTACTTCTGCGATCGTCTTCAAAACGACAGACGCGATCTGGTAAGGGCAACCCTGCGAGTTCGGGCGGCGGTCTTCCAGGTAACCACGGTAACCGTTGTTGACGAAGG
Organism: Agrobacterium sp. 5Ca50; assembly: GCF_055381905.1. Lineage (NCBI taxonomy): Bacteria > Pseudomonadati > Pseudomonadota > Alphaproteobacteria > Hyphomicrobiales > Rhizobiaceae > Agrobacterium > Agrobacterium sp. 5Ca50. The sequence continues at coordinate 2,509,387 of NZ_AP026438.1, read as the reverse complement.
AGTGTGGAACGCGGATCGACGCGCCACGATCAGCAATACCGTAGGAGAACTTGTTCCATGGCGCTGTTTCGTGCTTGCCGGTCAGACGCAGGTGGTTGTCTGGGCCGTATACGTCGATATGCTCCTGCCAGTTCTTGGAGAACGCAGCCATGAGGGCTTCGAAATATTCCTTGCCGCCAACTTCGCGCATGAACTTGGTGGAGAAGTTGCAGTGCATGCCCGAACCGTTCCAGTCGGTGTCGCCGAGCGGCTTGCAATGGAATTCAACGTCGATGCCGTACTTTTCGCAAAGGCGCAGAAGCAGGTAACGAGCGATCCAGATCTGGTCAGCGGCCTTCTTGGAGCCCTTGCCGAATACCTGGAATTCCCACTGACCCTTGGCCACTTCGGCGTTGATGCCTTCGTGGTTGATGCCTGCTTCGAGGCAGAGGTCGAGGTGCTCTTCAACGATTTCGCGGGCGATGGAGCCGACATTCTTGTAGCCAACGCCAGTGTAGTATGGGCCCTGCGGAGCTGGGTAACCCTGCTCAGGGAAGCCGAGTGGGCGGCCGTCTTCGTAGAAGAAATATTCCTGCTCGAAGCCGAACCATGCATCTTCGTCGTCGAGGATGGTCGCGCGGCTGTTGGATGCGTGTGGCGTAACGCCATCTGGCATCATGACTTCGCACATGACGAGCGCGCCGTTGGTACGGGCTGGATCAGGATAAATGGCAACTGGCTTCAGAACGCAATCCGAGCTGTGGCCTTCGGCCTGCTGGGTGGAGGAGCCGTCAAAGCCCCAAAGCGGAAGCTGCTCGAGTGTCGGGAATTCGTCGAATTCCTTGACCTGCGTTTTGCCACGCAGGTTTGCTACCGGCTTGTAACCATCGAGCCAGATGTACTCGAGTTTAAACTTAGTCATTGCGAACCTCTCATAGGTAATAATGCGAAGCCTTGATATCCCCTGACCTGTTCAGGCCGCAGGGAAACCGCTTTCGCTTTCAAGGGCTGCCTATATACAAGCACGCGGCGTGCCAGTTTGAATTTGGATGGCGGAACGGCTGCAAAATTCTTTTGGGAGAGTGGATTCGTGTGCGGTGGAACGACTGTTTAAGCTGTTCGTTTAACCGAAGCGACAAATCGTAATTCCCTGCAAATATGAAGTTTTTATAAAGGGAAGGACGCTATGATGACGCTTCGGACCGGAAATTTGCCGATAGAGGCGCTTTTTGCGCCAGGAATGACCGATTTTAGGTCGTTAGCTGCATAAAGACTACTCTTTCACGTCTCTGATTTCTTAAGTGCCTATTTTTTAATCTTTTTGATTTTTTTTTAATCGATACGGTGAAATTTCGATCCTGATGCGCTATATTAGGATGAAGCAAGATGCTGAGGTGTTTTTAACGAAGAGAGAATATCATGAGAAATGAACCGCAAATGGAAAGTGCCAGAATTTATCAGTTTCCCGTTGGTGGTCGTGCAGGCTACAACCGCTTCCGCAAGGACGCGTCTGTGCACCCTGAACCTCATGCCACTCCGTTGCCTCAGGTCGACTTCGACAGCTGGTATCACCAGGAAGCCATCCTTGAGACGTCTATAGATCCAAAACCGCAAAACTAAGTTCCACCACTAGGTTCTCTGTAAACGAATAGTGCTTCGACCTTCCGCGCCGCTTCTTGCGGCCTTCTTGATGGCTGAGTTTTCTGCCTTCCTGTTTCGCCACCCTGCATACGTCAATTGACGTATACGGTTTTACGGATGTGCGTTTGATAGTTCCCCACGGCGGCAGTCAAAAAGGCTGCTGGTGCCTTTTAAGGCAAACCATAAGAGGGGTTCGATCAGATGACATTCAGAACAAAGGTTACAGGCGCGCTGCTGGGTGCAATCCTGTCCACCACCGCCTTCCACGGCGCGTTTGCTGCCGATGACACAATCAAGGTTGGCGTTCTTCACTCCCTTTCCGGCACCATGGCGATCTCCGAGACGACGCTGAAGGATGCCATGTTGATGCTCATTGAAGAGCAGAACAAGAAGGGCGGCGTTCTCGGCAAAAAACTCGAAGCTGTTGTTGTCGACCCGGCCTCTGACTGGCCGCTGTTTGCCGAAAAGGCACGTCAGCTGATCAGCCAGGACAAGGTTGCCGCCGTGTTCGGTTGCTGGACATCGTCTTCGCGCAAATCCGTTCTGCCGGTGTTTGAAGAGCTGAACTCCATCCTGTTCTACCCGGTTCAGTATGAGGGCGAAGAATCCTCGCGTAACATTTTCTATACCGGTGCCGCACCAAACCAGCAGGCTATTCCGGCCGTTGATTATCTCGCCAGCACCGAAGGCGTTGAGCGCTGGGTTCTGGCTGGTACTGACTATGTCTATCCGCAGACCACCAACAAGATCCTCAAGGCCTATCTTGAATCCAAGGGCGTGAAGTCTGAAGACATCATGGTCAACTACACGCCATTTGGTCACTCCGACTGGCAGACCATCGTTTCCGATATCAAGAAGTTCGGTTCGGCTGGCAAAAAGACCGCCGTTGTTTCCACCATCAATGGCGATGCCAACGTACCGTTCTACAAGGAACTGGCAAACCAGGGCGTCAAGGCTGAAGACATCCCGGTCGTTGCCTTCTCGGTTGGTGAAGAAGAGTTGGCCGGTCTCGACACTGGACCACTGGTTGGCCACCTTGCAGCCTGGAACTACTTCCAGTCCGTCGATTCCGAAGTCAATGCAGAGTTCATCAAGACCTGGCACGCCTTTACCAAAAATGACAAGCGCGTCACCAACGACCCGATGGAAGCGGCCTATATCGGCTTCAGTGCATGGGTAAAGGCTGTTGAGGCCGCTGGCACGACCGAAACGGATGCCGTTCTCGACTCGATCATTGGTGTATCGGTTCCAAACCTCTCCGGCGGTTACTCCACCGTCATGCCGAACCACCACATCACCAAGCCGGTGCTGATTGGCGAAATCCAGGCCGATGGCCAGTTCGATATCGTTCAGCAGACCCCACAGGTGGTTGGCGACGAGTGGTCCGATTACCTGCCGGACAGCAAGGACCTGATCTCGGATTGGCGCAAGCCAATGGAGTGCGGCAACTTCAACGTGGCCTCGGGCAAGTGCGGCGGCAAAGGCAGCTGATAAACGAAAAATGCGGATGCCGATCAACGTGAAGTTGGTCGGCACCAAGCGCCTAAGCCGGGTGAGGCCCGCTGATGACGTCTAAGGGGAAAGCCCCTGAGGCATGAAGGAAAGCTCCTTCACTCCAGAATTCGTCTACCAGTTTTCGCAACTGATGTGCAGGCTTCCAAGGGGGACTTGGGACTATGAGATTTCGTCTATTGGCCGTGATCGGCCTGCTGTTCAGTCTGGCGTCGACTTCAATGGCGCAAAGTGATCCAAAGGCGCTGTTAGATGCGCTTGGCACAGCTGACTTCAAGCAGGCAGAGGTCCTGATCGGGCAGATTGCAGCGACTGGGGATCCACGTGTCGTTCCTGCTCTTGAGGCATTTGCATCCGGCGACCTCTATGTGCGCAAAGCAGATAATCTGGTTTTCATGGCAACGGCTGCTGGCTCCAGTTTTGCGTTGATCGACCCGCTGTCGGGTGAGGCGGCTGGAGAAGTGCCCAAAGCGGCTGTGACGAAGATCAAGGTCAATAACAATCTGCGCCGGGTTATCCGTTCCGCTTTGGGCGGTTTGACACTGTTGAGCCCGGAAAAATCTGTTCGCCTGTCCGCGGCAGATGCGGTGCTCAAGGCACCCAGTGCCGAAAATCTCGATTTGCTGGATGCTGCTCTTGCCAAGGAAACGGACGCAGAAGTGCGTGGCCGCATGGAAGAGGCGCGGGCTGTATCCCTTTTGTCGTCAGACCGCTCGGTGGACGAGAAAAAAGCGGCAATTGAAACCATCAGCAAGATTGGCGGGCGCGATGCGATCAGCATCCTGATGGCAGCCTCATCTTCTGTCGATACCAGCCTGAAGGCTGATATCGATAGCGCGATTTCAAACATTGAAAGCTCGCTTGCTGTCTGGGACGGCGTGCAAAATGTCTGGTACGGCCTGTCGCTTGGTTCCGTGCTGCTGCTGGCCGCCATTGGCCTTGCCATCACCTTCGGTGTGATGGGCATCATCAACATGGCGCATGGCGAAATGGTGATGATTGGTGCCTATTCCACCTTCATGGTGCAGGAGGTTATCCGCAGCAATTACCCTGGTTTGTTTGACTGGTCTCTGGCAATTGCACTGCCAGTGGCTTTTCTGGTGACTGGCTTTGTCGGACTGGTCATGGAGCGGAGTGTCATCCGCTTCCTGTATGGCCGTCCACTTGAAACCCTGCTTGCCACATGGGGCATTTCGCTTGTGCTGCAACAGGCGGTTCGGACGATTTTTGGGCCGACCAACCGTGAGGTTGGCAATCCGAGCTGGATGTCCGGTTCGTTCAGTGTCGGTTATCTGAACTTTACCTGGAATCGCGTATGGATCGTTGCCTTTTCTCTCACGGTTTTCTTTGCGCTGCTTCTGCTTTTGAAACGGTCATCCTTCGGTCTGCAAATGCGAGCAGTCACCCAGAACCGCCGCATGGCTTCATCAATGGGTATCAGAACGCCCTGGGTTGATGCTTTTACCTTTGCGCTCGGATCTGGTGTGGCTGGACTTGCTGGCGTCGCCCTTTCACAGATCGACAACGTGTCACCCAACCTTGGCCAGAGCTACATCATCGATAGTTTCATGGTGGTGGTGTTTGGTGGTGTGGGTAACCTGTGGGGAACGCTTGTCGGGGCGCTGTCGCTTGGCGTGCTCAACAAGTTCCTGGAGCCGACGGTCGGCGCTGTTCTCGGCAAAATCCTCGTACTCGTGCTCATAATCCTGTTCATTCAGAAGCGGCCGCGTGGTCTCTTCGCACTCAAGGGAAGGGCCATCGAAGCATGATTACCGGCTTCCTTCTTCGGGCGCTTGATCGCCACATCACCATTGCTCTTGCCATTCTTCTGGCGGTTGCCCTGCTCATCCCGGCATCAAACCTTTTGCTGCCTGCCGATAACCCGCTGCATGTGCCGACCTATATCATGTCGATGCTCGGCAAATATCTGGCCTATGCCTTGCTGGCATTGGCTCTTGACCTTGTGTGGGGTTACTGCGGCATTCTTTCGCTGGGGCATGCTGCGTTCTTTGCGCTGGGTGGTTATGCCATGGGCATGTACCTGATGCGCCAGATCGGCACTCGGGGTGTCTACGGTCACCCCGTTTTGCCTGACTTCATGGTGTTCCTGAACTGGAAAGAATTGCCGTGGTTCTGGCAGGGCTTTGACATGTTCTGGTTTGCCATGCTGATGGTGCTGGTAGTGCCGGGTGTTCTGGCCTTCGTGTTCGGCTGGTTTGCCTTTCGCTCCCGCGTCAACGGCGTTTATCTATCGATCATCACCCAGGCGATGACCTACGCGCTGCTGCTGGCCTTTTTCCGCAACGACATGGGTTTTGGCGGCAATAATGGCCTGACGGATTTCAAGGATATTCTCGGTTTCTCCGTGCAGGCCGATGGCACACGTGCCGTTCTGTTTGCCATGACGGCCATCATGTTGGCGCTCAGCCTTTTGATCGCCTCGGCTATCGTCAATTCCAAATTCGGCAAGGTGCTGGTTGGGGTGCGCGATGCCGAAAGCCGCGTGCGTTTCCTCGGCTTCCGGGTCGAAAACATCAAGCTTTTCACCTTTGTTGTCTCAGCCATGATGGCAGGCATTGCCGGTGCTCTGTTCGTGCCGCAGGTCGGTATCATCAACCCCGGTGAGTTCTCACCTGCCAACTCGATTGAAGTGGTGGTGTGGACGGCGGTCGGCGGTCGCGGCACCCTGATTGGTCCGATTATCGGTGCCGTGCTGGTCAATGGCGGTAAGAGCTATTTCACCGGTGCTTTCCCTGAATTGTGGCTGTTTGCATTGGGCGGGCTTTTTATTGCCGTCACGCTGTTTTTCCCCAAGGGCATTGTTGGCACCATCCAGCAGGTCATAGGCAACCGCCGGGACAGGCGTAATGCCTTGGCAAACACCAAAAAGGCAGCTGCGGTTGAGGTGAACACGGCAACACCTGCGCAGCAGGCGGCGGAGTGATATCCATGAATATGATTGCTGAAAACAGATCGAAAAGCTTGCTTTATCTTGATGGTGTGTCGGTGTCGTTTGACGGTTTCAAGGCGCTGAACTCCCTGTCCTTCGTCGTGGAGCCGGGGGAACTTCGTGCCATCATCGGCCCTAACGGTGCCGGTAAAACGACGATGATGGATATCATCACTGGCAAGACGCGACCTGACACCGGCAAGGTGCTGTTCGAGGATAGCGTCGACCTCACCAAAAAAGATGAAGCGGATATTGCCCAGCTTGGCATCGGTCGCAAATTCCAGAAACCGACCGTATTTGAAAGCCACACGGTGTGGGACAATCTGGAACTGGCGCTGAACCGCAAGCGCGGGGTTTTTGCCACGCTTTTTTACCGGCTGACCGAAGAAGACAAGGCCCGCATCGAGGAAATTCTTGGCACTGTGCGTCTTGGTCATCGTCGAAATGATCTGGCTGCCAATCTTTCGCACGGCCAGAAGCAGTGGCTGGAGATCGGCATGTTGCTGGCCCAGGAACCGAAACTTCTTCTGGTCGACGAACCGGTGGCTGGCATGACGGATGCCGAAACCGCCGAAACGGCTGTGCTGTTAAAGGAAATCGCCAAGACACGTTCCGTGGTGGTGGTGGAACATGACATGGGCTTTATCCGTGAACTGGGTGTGAAGGTGACCTGCCTTGCCGAAGGTTCGGTGCTGGCGGAGGGATCCATCGATTTTGTGTCTAGCGATCCGAAGGTGATCGAGAATTATCTGGGGCGATGACATGCTGAGCGTTAACAACATCAATCTTCACTATGGCGCAGCGCAGGCCTTGCGTGGCATTTCGCTGAATGCGGAGATGGGCAAGATTACCTGTGTTCTCGGACGTAATGGTGTTGGTAAAAGCTCGCTGTTGCGGGCCGTTACCGGTCAGCATCCTTTAAGTGCCGGCACCATAAGCTTTGGTGGTGAAAGCCTCAACGGCCTCGCCCCTTATCAGCGCGCCAAGCGTGGGGTTGGTTATGTGCCGCAGGGACGTGAAATCTTTCCGTTGTTGAGTGTGCAGGAAAATCTGGAAAGCGGTTATGCGCCGCTGCCACGCAAGGATCGTTTTATTCCGGATGATATTTTCAGCTTGTTTCCGGTGCTGCAATCCATGCTGTCGCGCCGTGGCGGTGATTTGTCCGGTGGGCAGCAGCAGCAGTTGGCAATTGGCCGTGCATTGGTAACGCGGCCGAAAATTCTGGTGCTGGATGAGCCGACTGAGGGCATTCAGCCATCAATCATCAAGGATATCGGGCGGGCGATCAAATATCTGCGAGATTCCACCGGAATGGCTATTCTGCTGGTGGAGCAATATCTGGATTTCTGCCGTGAGCTTGCAGACTATGTCTACATCATGGATCGCGGTGAGATCGTTCATCAAGGGGCGGCTGAAACGCTGGATAGCCAGGAGGCGCGTCGCCATTTGACAGTGTAATCAACCTGTTTTCGTTCACGGACATGTAAAGCCGCTATAATAAAGTGAAGTCCTATGCGTTGTTGCATGGCATTTATGCATTGTTTTAGCATTTCATCGAATAACGAGTTGTGGTATCTGGCGCAACATAGACGCATGCAGGACACATGAAGAGCCTTAAAGCATGCGGCTCCCGTCGATCCCTTACATTCCACGTGTCTCTGCCGTATGGTTGGGAACTTGTGCCAATAAAGGCGTGCCGATGAAACTTGATAATGCTGGCCGGATCGTCCGGTTTGTTTTGCCCCTTCGAACCATCACCGCAAGCTTTTTCGCGCTCACAGCCATGAGTGCCGCCGCATCTGCATCGATGTGCGGTCAACCTGTCGAGCCGGGCCGTCACCAGTTTTCCGTGGTGTCCGGTAGTGATCAACGCTCTGCCGTTTATTTTGTTCCATCATCGTATGACGGACAGAAAAAATTGCCTGTGGTGTTTGATTTCCATGGCAGCAACAGCAATGCCATTGGCCAGATGAACCGCAGTGGCTGGGACCGGGTCGCGGAACGCGACGGCTTTATCACAGTTGCGCTGCAGGGCAGTCTATCCGGCGAGATGACCGGAACGAATGCCTGGAATGTACCGGGTGTCACCACCCGCGAAGGCGGGTTAGATGAGGTCAGCTACATCCGCGCGGCGATCAAGACCGTTTCGGAGACACTGTGTGTCGATGAACAGCGCATCTATGCCTCCGGTTATTCCGGTGGTGGCCGCATGCTGTCGCAATATCTGTGCAACGGTAACGAGGACTTCGCGGCAGCCGGTTTTGTTGCGTCGCTTCGTGCCGGTTATCCGGTCGAAAAAGATGGTTCATGGATGCCTGACGGTGCGACCTGCACACCAGCGCGTCCTATCTCCATTATTGCCTTTGCCGGTACCAAGGATCCTGCCAACCCTTATCAAGGTGGTGGTAAAGCCTATTGGCGTTATAGCGGTGAAACCGCGCTGAAGCGTTGGGCGGAATTGGACGGCTGCAAGGGCGCCGTCAAAAGCCGTACTGCCGGTCGTGTGACATTCAATACCTATGATGTCTGCAAATCCGGTTCACGTGTCTATTCTTACGTGATTGACGGTTGGGACCATGCATGGCCGCGCAGCCCGGTAAAAGCCGAGGTTATTCAAGCCTCTGCCGACGGCAAGCGCAAAGCTGTGGCTGAGGTGTCGCGACAGGTTGATGCGGCTGACACGATGTGGGATTTCTTCCAGAACACAGAAGGCCAGCTGGTGGTTGATGCTGCGGTCAAGAAAAGCGATTGCGTCTTGCAGGCAGTGCCAGCTTCGGCTTCGGCGAAAACTTCGGAGACGACGTGCATTCAGACCAGCAACTCGGGGAGCATACCCGCCATCAAAGCCGTCAGCAAAGAGCGCGTGGTAGAGGACGCCTTGTAACCAAGGCGCCGCAGGGCAAGACCCGGCTAGAAACATTGTTTCAGGAAGGCTGCGCAAAGATCCGCCTTCCTGATACGTTTTCCAATGAGATGGAAGCCATTCTGATCAATTCCTCCGGTGGGTTGACCGGTGGCGATGAACTTGAGTGGAGCGCCGTTGCAGGTGCTGGCTCCCGACTGACTGTCACCACGCAAGCCTGCGAAAAAATCTACAAAGCGTCGTTTGGTACTGCTGCCGTCACTGCAAAGGTTACGGCTGAAGCTGGTTCTGTGTTGCACTGGCTGCCACAGGAAACCATTCTTTTCGACAATGCCTCCCTCAGCCGCAGGTTGGAGGCAGATATTGATCCCTCCGCAGAGTTTCTGGCCGTCGAAGCTGTTTTGCTAGGCCGCAAGGCCATGGGTGAAATGATGCGTGGCGGGCTGTTTCGTGACCGTTGGCGCATTCGCTATGGCGGCAAACTCATCCATGCCGAAGAGCTGTTGCTGGATGGTGAGATCGAAGAACTGGCAGGATCGGCTTCCGTACTGAACGGGCAGGTGGCCTTTGCTACGCTGTTGTATATCGGGCCTCTGGCAGAGGCGATGTTGCCGAAGGTGCGCGAAGCGCTGGGCGATCATGGTGGTGCAAGCGAGTGGCAAGGCAAGCTTGTGGTGCGTGTTGCCGCGGAAGACGGATTTGCGTTGAGAAAAATACTGGTGCCGGTCATTTCGCACTTGCGTAATGGCGCGCCAGTGCCGAAAGTCTGGAATCTATAAGAACAAGAGTGGGACGATAATGAACCTTAGCCCGAGAGAGAAAGACAAGCTGCTTATTTCCATGGCGGCCATGGTTGCACGCCGTCGTCTGGAGCGCGGTGTGAAGCTGAACTATCCAGAAGCAATCGCGCTCATCACGGATTTTGTCGTGGAAGGCGCGCGCGACGGTCGCGCTGTTGCCGAGCTCATGGAAGCTGGCGCGCATGTCATTACCCGTGCCCAGGTCATGGAAGGCATTGCCGAAATGATCCATGACGTTCAGGTGGAAGCGACCTTTCCCGATGGCACAAAGCTGGTGACGGTTCACGAACCAATCCGCTGACGCTTAGCAAGGGGAACACCATGGCGCTGGAACTGAGACCCAATTGTGAGTGCTGCGACAAGGACTTGCCTCCGGCAAGCCTTGAGGCTGTAATCTGCTCTTTCGAATGCACCTATTGCAGCGATTGCGCTGAAGGCACTCTTGGAGGAAAATGCCCGAATTGCGGCGGCGAACTCGTGCGCAGGCCGGTAAGACCGGCTGGAAAGCTGGTGAACACTCCTCCCTCCACGGTTCGCGTACTCAAGGCGGAAGGCTGTAGTTCTCTAACAAGTGCATAGGCCGAAAATATAAGGAGGATCAAATGATCCCAGGGGAAATTATATCAGCCGAAGGCTCCATCGAACTCAATGTGGGTCTGGAGACGATTACTCTCAAGGTTTCCAACACCGGTGATCGTCCGGTACAGGTTGGCAGCCACTATCACTTCGCAGAAACCAATGCTGGACTTGCCTTCGAGCGAGACCGCGCCTTTGGCATGCGCCTTGATATTCCGGCAGGAACGGCCGTGCGCTTTGAGCCGGGGCAGACCCGTGAAGTGACGCTGGTGCCGCTTTCCGGCAAACGTGAGGTCTATGGTTTTCGTCAGCAGGTCATGGGGAGGCTTTGATATGGCAACGCAACATTATCACGGAAGTTGCCAGTGCGGCGCAGTCAGTTTTGAGGCAGATGCCGATCTCTATCAGACGGTGGTGTGTAACTGCTCCCGCTGTAAACGGCTGGGATCGGTACTGACATTTGTGCCAAAGGATCATTTTAAACTGGTCTCGGGCGAAAAGAGCCTCAGCGAATATCTGTTCAACAAGCACAAGATCAATCACCTGTTCTGCGCAACCTGCGGCATTGAAAGCTTTGCTTATGCCGATGCACCTGATGGTACGCCGATGGTCGCCGTCAACGCCAATTGCCTTGACGGCGTGGATGCTAGGGCGCTGTCGCCCAAAGCCTATGACGGCGCGTCAAGATGACAGGACGGATGATTTATAACGGAATAGCAGCACTTATCATCAGTGCTGCTTCCGCAACAGCGGCGTTAGCGCAGAGTGAACCTGACATCGACTGTGATTCGCCGATGACGCAGGCAGAGATGAACATCTGCGCGTCGCGAGATTACGAGACAGCGGACGCGGAACTAAACACGCAATATCAGAGCGTGCGTAAGGTTCTGGCGGAGCGAGACAGTTCTGCGGGTGAAGATGGTGCAGGTGCGGTCAAGGCATTGTTGGCAGCGCAGCGAGCATGGATTGCATACCGTGATGCCAATTGCGAAGCGGTTGGCTTTCAGGCGCGCGGCGGCTCCATGGAACCGTTGCTGGTGTCGTCATGTCTTGCCGATATGAGCCGTAAGCGGACGGAAGAATTACGTTCCCTCTCGGAAGGATTTTAACCGCGATGGGGCAAAAAATCGTGGTTGTCGGCAATGGCGACATACCTGACGGTGCAAATGCACTGATTGATGTTGCGGATCTGGTGATCCGTTTCAACGATTGCCGTTCGTTCGGTCGTGGTGGCGTCAAAACTGATATCGTTGCCGTGTGTAATACCGGACGGCCGGGAAAGTCGATGAGTGAAGAGCCGCAATGGCGCTCACTACAGCCGGTCCAGGCGGCGTCAACCATCTGGTCGGTACGCGATCCCGCTAAATTTCTGGACATGCGTTCCGGTTTGAAGGTTTCCAATCCGGAGCTGGATGATTTCTGTGACGACTATAGTGATGCCTTTGCTGTGATCGCTTCAGACAACGGCAAACAGCACCAGATCATTTCGCGTGACATCCATGAGCGTGCGGACGGATTTTTGGCCGCATATTCGCCAGAACCCTATATTTGCCCGAGCAGTGGTTTGATTGCCATTTTCCAGGTGCTGGACATGGCGGCTAAAGATCAGGCCCAGGTTTTTATTACCGGCTTTGGCCATCAGGGGTGGGCAGGGCATCCGTTTCAGGCTGAAAAACAATTGGTCGATACCTTCGCAAGCGAAGGTAAACTTGTAAGAATTTCAATAGAATAGCTTTTCTCCGCTTTTCAGGGAGCATGATCTAATGGCTTATAAAATTTCCCGTGCAGCCTATGCCAGCATGTTTGGCCCAACGGTGGGCGACAAGGTGCGTCTGGCGGATACCGAACTGTTTATCGAAATCGAAAAAGACCACACCACCTATGGTGAAGAGGTCAAGTTTGGTGGCGGCAAGGTTATTCGTGACGGTATGGGGCAAAGCCAAGTGACGCGCGCCAATGGTGCGGTTGATACGGTTATCACCAATGCTGTCATCGTTGACCACTCGGGTATCGTAAAGGCTGATATCGGCCTCAAAGACGGACGTATTGTTGCCATCGGCAAAGCCGGAAACCCGGACACACAGCCGGGTGTCAACATTATCGTTGGACCGGGCACCGAAGCGATTGCCGGTGAGGGCAAGATTGTTACCGCTGGCGGTATGGACAGCCATATTCACTTCATTTGCCCGCAGCAGATCGAAGAAGCGCTAATGAGTGGCATAACCTGCATGTTGGGTGGCGGCACAGGCCCGGCCCATGGCACGCTGGCGACGACCTGCACGCCGGGGCCATGGCACATTGCCCGCATGATCGAGGCCGCAGATGCCTTCCCGATGAACCTTGCCTTTGCCGGCAAGGGTAATGCCTCGCTGCCCGGCGCACTCGAAGAAATGGTGCTTGGCGGCGCCACATCGCTCAAGCTGCACGAAGACTGGGGAACAACACCCGGCGCTATTGATTGCTGCCTTTCGGTGGCGGATGAATATGACGTTCAGGTGATGATCCATACGGATACGCTAAACGAAAGTGGCTTTGTCGAAGACACTGTCGGGTCGATCAAGGGTCGCACCATCCATGCATTTCACACCGAAGGTGCCGGCGGTGGTCACGCGCCTGACATCATCAAGATTTGCGGTCAGATGAACGTTATTCCGTCGTCCACCAATCCGACGCGGCCCTATACGGTCAATACCCTGGCCGAGCATCTGGATATGTTGATGGTCTGCCACCATCTGTCGCCATCCATCCCCGAGGATATTGCCTTTGCGGAAAGCCGCATTCGCAAGGAGACAATCGCTGCAGAAGACATCCTGCACGATATCGGTGCGTTTTCGATCATTTCGTCCGATAGTCAGGCGATGGGGCGCGTGGGTGAAGTGGCGATCCGAACCTGGCAGACGGCAGACAAGATGAAACGTCAGCGTGGCCGTTTGCCGGAAGAAAAGGGTAATAACGACAATTTCCGTGTGCGTCGTTACGTTGCCAAATACACCATCAATCCTGCCATCGCACATGGCGTCAGCCATGAAATCGGCTCGATCGCGGTTGGCAAACGTGCGGATCTGGTGATCTGGAACCCGGCCTTCTTTGGTATCAAACCGGATATGGTGGTGATGGGCGGAATGATTGTTGCAGCGCCGATGGGGGATCCAAACGCTTCTATTCCGACACCGCAACCGGTTCACTACCGTCCGATGTTCGGGGCTTACGGCAAGGCACGTACCAATTCTTCGGTGACCTTTGTGTCGCAGGCCTCTCTCGATGCAGGGTTGGCGCAGCGTCTGGGTGTTGCAAAGAACCTTGTTGCGGTCAAAAACACCCGTGGCGGCATCTCGAAGAAATCGATGATCCTCAATGATCTGACACCGCATATCGAGGTCGACCCAGAAACATACGAAGTGCGTGCCGATGGGGAATTGTTGACCTGCGAACCGGCAACCGTTCTGCCTATGGCGCAACGTTACTTCCTGTTTTAAGAAAGCGCCTCAGAAACCGCGTAATTGTGCATGGCTGCTGTGCAGAGGGATATTTCCTGCTGCATTGAACGCCGTTTTACGCTATCTCGAAACACGAATTAAAGGCGGGCATTGTTCCCAAGCTTTGTCGCGCCATCGACAGGAGAAAATCATGCTAGGTAAAAAAGTTCCCGCAGTTACATTCCGCACGCGCATTCGCGACGAAGCTGTTGGCGGTCCAAACCCATTCCGTTGGCAGGACGTAACATCCGACGATTACTTTGCAGGCAAGAAGGTTGTTCTTTTTTCCCTGCCAGGTGCTTTCACGCCAACATGCTCTACCTACCAGCTGCCAGATTTTGAAAAGCTGACACCAGAATTCCGCGTGCTGGGCGTCGATGAAATCTATTGCCTGTCGGTCAATGACGCGTTCGTCATGAACGCGTGGGCAAAGAGCCAGAACCTCGAAAACGTCAAGGTTATCCCTGATGGTTCGGGTGAGTTCACCCGCAAGATGGGCATGCTGGTTGCCAAGGATAATCTCGGTTTCGGCATGCGTTCATGGCGTTATGCTGCCGTCGTTAATGACGGTGTTGTCGAGCAGTGGTTCGAAGAAGAAGGCTATTCCGACAATTGCGAAAGCGATCCATACGGCCTGTCTTCTCCACAGAGCATTCTTGAGCATCTGCAGGCTCGCAAGGTCGCCTGAGACCCACGTCAAATTTGGATTTGAATGCAAAGGCCTGGAAGCAATTCCGGGCCTTTTTTGCAAATGATGTATGACTTTAAAGTGTTAATGGTTATCCGTAGCAACTATCCCTATGCAGCAAGGCATTGGAACACTTTATCGTTTGCCGGACGCGGACCTTCGCAAGTCATATTTGATTCGCTTTGTCCTTATTTTTAAGGCCGAAAGATGTCTTCTTCTTGGTGTGTCAAGTTATTTTTAGATTTTTGCTATGTTCTGTGTGTGTTCAGTTTTATACTTGGAAATACTAAAATTTTAGACATTGTATTAACTTCGAACAAACATCTGGGCCTTATCCGTTAGGAGGTTAAATGAGGTGCTTCGATGTTGGCTCGTCTGAAAAAACTCTTTTCAATCGATATTGATTCCGCCGAACTTGAGAATGCGAGAACTATTCCCGCATTCGCTGGGAAGACGGTTTTTCTTGCAATTATTCTTTCGATTTTCGTCAGTATTTCAGTCTTGCTGATGGCGAGTGTTTTCGACTTTTTGCCGGTGACATTCTCGCTGGCCATTGCCTATGGCATTGCCATGTCCTGGCTGGTTGGCGGTAGCGTCGCGCTGTTTATTTCCTTTTGTGCATGGCGCCTTATCCGCAAACTTTATCATTCTCGCGATGAATTCGAGCGGTTGAGCCGCACCGATGCACTTTCGGGCCTGTTGAACCGTCGGGCGTTCAACGAGGCCTTTGAGAGTGTGCAGGATAATGCCTCGCTTGCCATCTTCGATCTTGACCGCTTCAAGGCGATCAATGATTGTCACGGCCATTCCGCCGGTGACATCGTCATTCGCACCGTTGCAAACACGCTGGCTGATTCTTTCAGTTCCCTGCATCCAGTCGCCCGGTTGGGCGGGGAGGAGTTTTCCGTCATCATCAAGGGCGGACAGCAGGGTGACAGAATGGCACTTGTGGAGTTGGCGCGCCGGAAAATTGAAGCGCTGACCCTGAATTTTGAAACGGATGTGGTCAGCACCACGGTATCGGTTGGCGTGGCGGAGATCGTGCCCGGTCGGCGCAAGGACGATATTTTCATTTCTGCGGATCGTGCGCTTTATCTTGCGAAGGCCAGTGGCCGCAATCGCGCCCTGCACGAGAATGAAATGCATGGTGTACAGCAGGAATATCGCAGTGGCGTAACGCTGTTGAACGGTTCTGCGGCTCGTGATGTCAAACACGGGCAGGCAAGGGCAAGTTGAACCTTGCAATCGGGCAGGTGATCCGGCAGGTATTTCATTCGAGACTTTTTAATGGAACCGGAAAAGCCATGTTACGCGTCACTTCATACCTGCCAGCTGGCACGCCTGCCGATGAAACATCCGACTTTGTGGTGCTTGCCCATGATCAGCGCCACCTGCGCCGCAAGCTGCTTCATTTACAGAATGATGAGATGGTGATGCTGGACCTGAAGGAGCCGGTATTGTTTGCGCACGGGGATCTTCTGGTGGTGGAAAATGGCGACCTGATTGAAGTGCGTGCTGCCAATGAGAAACTGTTTGAAATCACCGGACGCGACACGCTTCATCTGATCGAACTGGCCTGGCACCTGGGCAACAGGCATCTTTCGGCGCAGATCGAAGAGGGCCGCATTCTGATCCTGCGTGATCATGTCATTCGCTCGATGCTTGAAGGCCTTGGCGCAACGGTTCGCGACGTTGAAGAACCGTTCCAGCCAGCGCGGGGCGCCTATCATTCGCATGGCAGCCACTCACACGGCCATGATCACAAACATGATCATGGGCATGACCACGGACATGATCACGGGCACGGTCATCAACACCATAATCACGACTGATCGATGAGCGCACAGAGCGATGTTGCCGGGCTGCTGCGGCTGATGGCGTGGATGTCTCCGGCATTTCCTGTCGGAGCATTTTCCTATTCGGCTGGCCTTGAAGGTGCGGTGCATGATGGCTTGCTCAGCAATCCGCACGAGCTTTCCGTTTGGGTGAAACTATCACTTGAACGTGGTGCGCTGTGGAACGACGCGGTGTTTCTGGCGGCGGCAAGCCGTTGCCATGAAGACAGTCAGGCGCTGCATGAACTGTGTGAACTGGCCCGTGCCCTGGCCGGATCTGCGGAGCGTTACCGCGAGACGGTTCAACTGGGCGACGCGTTTGTTGTCGCTGCCAAGGCCTGGCCGCACCAGGTATTTGAGCGGCTGCCAGCGCAAACCGCATATCCGGTTGCCGTTGGTGCCGTTGCGGCAGCCCACGCGATTGATCCGGTTAGTGCCATTGCCGCCTATCTGCATGCCGGTGTCTCGCAAATGGTGTCGGCAGCGATACGCTTGGGGCTTGCGGGACAGACGGACGGTGTTGCTATTCTCGCAAGTACCGAGCTGTTTCTGACTGACGTCGCCGTCAAGGCTAAGAGCTCGACTCTGGATGATTTGGGAAGCTCGACCATTTTGGCGGATACCGCGTTCCTGCGGCATGAAATCCAGCATTCACGGCTGTTTCGGTCCTGATTATCGCGGCATTTTGAACACTGACGTTGGGCGCATGATCCCCAAACAAAAGTTGCGTCAATTTTTCTGACGGTGCAGCGCAGCATATTGAACCGGACGATCAAGCTCCATAAAGTCATGCGATCAGAATATATAGAGGAACAGCTGATGAAATCGGGAAATGGCCCTTTGCGGGTTGGCATTGGCGGGCCTGTGGGCTCGGGAAAAACCGCTCTGACGGAAAAGCTGTGCAAGGCGATGAGCGCGGATTACTCCGTTGCTGTCGTGACCAATGATATCTACACCAAGGAAGATGCCGAGGCACTGGTGCGCATGCAAGCTTTGCCATCTGAGCGCATCGTCGGTGTCGAGACAGGTGGGTGTCCGCACACCGCCATTCGTGAAGATGCCACCATCAATCTGCAGGCCATCGCCGGTCTCAATGAACGGTTCCCGGATCTCGATGTGGTGTTTATCGAATCGGGTGGCGACAATCTGGCTGCGACCTTTTCCCCTGATCTCGCTGACATCACCATCTATGTGATTTCCGTTTGCCAGGGTGAAGAAATCCCGCGTAAGGGCGGTCCGGGCATTACCCGCTCGGATCTGCTGGTGATCAACAAAAAAGACTTGGCGCCCTATGTCGGGGCTGATCTTGATGTGATGGACAAGGATGCAACGCGCATGCGCAAACAGATGCCGTTCCTTTTCACAGATATGAAACGCGGCGATGGCGTCGATGGTATCGTCAGTTTTCTGAAGATGCAGGGCGGCCTTTAAGACTGTTGCCTTGCTTCCTGCGGCGCAAATCCTATGTGCCGTGAAACAGAAAAGACGGAACGCCCCACGAAGGCATCCCGTCTTTTCACTCCCCCGCTCCCCGCAGGAAAGAGTCAAAGGACGTTGCGAATAATTGTCATGCAACGGCCGCGAATTTGTCCAGTTGTCTTTTTTCCCAATGCTATCTCAGCGTTAAGAGATGCGTTGCTAAATCTGGCGCAGCGCGCCGATATCATTTACCTGAACGACGCGACCACGAACAGTCACACCTGCGTCCCGCAGGGTGGAAAAAGCGCGGGACAGCGCTTCTGGCGCAAGGCCCAACTTGCCTGCCAGAAGGCTTTTCTGGAATGGCAGGCGCAGGGAATAGGATGTCGCGCCGTGCGGGCCGCTGGTGATCAGATAGTTTGCGACACGCTGTGGTGCTGTCTGCAAACGGTCATTGGCCACACAGTCCATGGCATTAAGAAGGCTATTCGACAGGCACTGCATGACGGCCTTCGCGACACCGGGCTCTTGCTCGATCATGTTGCGGATACGCGGCAGCTCGAAACGCGCTAGCGTTGTGCTTTCGGCGGTCTGGGCGTTATAGCGGTAACGGTCGCTACCGAAAATCAGGCACTCGTTGAAAGTGTCACCCGGTCCGCAGACACGGATATCCGCTTCGCGGCCGTCCTTGTTCAGACGATAGATACGCACAAAGCCGTTCAGCACACAGTAAAGGTGCTCGGCCGGGTCATTTTCGCGAAAAAGGATATGGCGTGGATCGAATGTTACGATGGCCGCCGCTTCAAGAAGTTTCAGCGCCGACGCATCATCCCCCGCTCCTATGAAGGGAGCGCGGACAAGGATGTTCCTGTCCTTATTGCTCAGTTTCACAGTTTTGTTCACGTTTGTCATGGCTCCCGATCAAACCCTGACCTGACAGACGATACCATGAACGCAGCAGTCCGGTTCACTGCTTCCGGCCCTGCACACCATGCCACTGGTGTTCTCACTGTCTGCCAAGTCTTGCCAACATTAAACTTGCCAATTTCGGAAAGAATAACACGGCGGAAAATCCGCTATTTGATTTCGATCAACGAACTGTGAAGTTCCCTGTAAATGTTGCTTGGCATTTATGTGCCTGCGCAAACAAAAACGCCGGATTATGCATCCGGCGTTTGTCGTGTCATTGAGCAAGACTTTATTCTGCTGCGAGGGGCGGTAATCTCAGAACATTGTCGTTTTTCGTATTGGCTCGCGTTGAAGCTGAACCGGTACGCTCCATGGCATCCATCCGTTTTTCAACCTCTGCCAAGGCGCGGGAGTTATCGAGCGCCATTTGGGACAGTTCTTCCTTGGAGAGAACGTCCGGGTCTTCTTCCTTCTTGCCGACAAAGTGACCAAAAATCCGTCCCAGAAGCGTGGAGAGGTCATCCATGATCAGGAAGAAGGCAGGAACAACCACCAGGGACAGGACTGTCGATACGATGATGCCGCCGATCACCGCGATCGCCATTGGCGCGCGGAATGAACCGCCTTCACCAACGCCGAGCGCCGAAGGAAGCATGCCGGCTGACATGGCAATCGATGTCATGATGATCGGACGGGCACGTTTGCGGCCAGCTTCCACCATGGCGTGAACACGCTCCATGCCGTGGCGTCGCATTTCAATGGCGAAATCAACCAGTAGGATGGCGTTCTTCGTGACGATGCCCATTAGCATCAGGATGCCGATCAGAACAGGCATGGACAGCGCATTCTGGGTGATGATCAGCGCGACCGCCACGCCACCGATTGCCAGCGGCAGAGAGAACAGGATGGTGAATGGCTGGATGACGTCCTTGAACAGCAGGATCAGGACCACCAGAACCAGCATCAGACCAAGCAACATGGCGTTGCCGAAGCTCTGCTGCATCTCGGCCTGAATTTTGGCGTCACCGCTTTCGGCCAAATGCACTGATGGTGGCAGCTGGGTTTCAGAAACGATACGCTTGAATTCAGCCGTTGACGTATCAAGTGCGGTACCGAATGGAACGTCCGAACCAATGGCGACTACGCGGTTACGGTTGTTGCGCTTGATGGAGCTTGGACCTTCCGAATAATCAATGTCGGCAACGCTGTAGAGCGGTACGGATGCGCCGGCTGCCGTCTTGATCTTGATCGCACGGATTTGTGCGAGATCACGGCGAACATCGAGCGAGGCCTGAACCCGGATCGGGATCTGGCGATCATCCAACGAAATCTTGGTCAATAAGGCGTCGATATCACCGATAGTGGCAACGCGAACGGTTTGGGCGATCTGCTGGGGCGTTATGCCGAGGCGGGCAATCTCATCCTTGCGCGGACGAATTTGCAGTTCCGGACGGGGCAGGGCGCCTTCCGAGCTGACATTTGCCAGAATGGATGAGGCGCGCAGGCGTGATTCCAGGATGCCGGTTGCTTCGTTCAGATCGGCTTCATTTGACGACAGGAAGTTGAAGGTCAGTTCGCGTTCTGCACGGTCATTCAGCTTGATGATGCGAACATCGGGAATGCTTTTTACGCGAGCGAAAATATCGCGTTCAACATCCCATTGCGGTCTGGTGCGCCCTGTTTCCTCGACCTTTGGCAAGTACTGTCCAATGAGCGGAATTGAGCCTAGACCTTTGTTGAGCAGCATTTTGACAAGTGAGTGGTCGATGTTCTGCAAAATGACGCGCACGGTGGCACGGCGCAGTTCCAGATCACCCTTTGGCGAGGCACCACCGAGAACGAAAACGCTTTCCACGCCATTGATGTCGCGTAATGCGTCATAGATTTTCGTGGTGGTGGCGTCGGTTTCATCGAGAGTCGCATTAGGCGGCAGTTCGATGGACAGCACGACGCGTGAGGAATCTTCCGGAGGCATGAAGCTGCCCGGCACGCCGCTGAGAAGAAACAGCGAGCCGGCAAGAAACGCCACTGCACCGACCAGGGTCAGATAACGGGCCCACCATTTGCGTGTGGTGGCAGTGACGAGGCGGGTATATGCCTTCATCAGCTTGCCGTCATTATCGTGATGGTCATCCATGGCGTCTTCAGCACGCATCAGATAGGCGGCCATCAACGGTGTGATGAGACGCGCTACCATCAGCGAGAAGAACACCGAGAAGGCAACGGTCAGGCCGAACTGGATGAAGTACTGGCCGGGTACGCCCGGCATGAAGGACACCGGCACGAAGACCGCGATGATGGTGAAGCTTGTGGCAATCACCGCAAGACCAATTTCATCGGCAGCTTCCAGTGCTGCACGATACGGCGTTTTGCCCATCTTGATATGGCGGGCGATGTTTTCGATTTCCACGATCGCATCATCCACCAGAATACCGGTGGCGAGCGTTAAGGCGAGGAAGCTGACGAGGTTCAGCGAGAAGCCCATGACATCCATGATCCAGAATGTCGGGATCGCAGAAAGCGGCAGCGCGACGGCGGCAATCAGTGTTGCACGCCAGTTGCGGAGGAACAGCAACACCACGATGATGGCAAGAACAGCACCTTCTATCAGCGTGTGAAGGGCAGACTCGTAGTTGCCATAGGTGAAGTAGACGGCATCATCGACCATTTCGATGGTGACGTCCTTATGTGCGGCACGCACTTCATCAAGGCTTTTCGCAACGGTTTCGGCAACGGAGACTTCACTGGCGCCCTTTGAACGGAAAACGGCAAAGGTTACAGCCGGTGTGCCATTGAAGCGCGAGAAGGACTTCGGCTCCTCGTAGGTGTCGTTGATGGTGCCGAGTTCCGACAGCTTTACGAAACGGCCACTTGGCAGGGAAATGGTGGTGTCGGCAAGCTGTGCGACATTGCGTGCATCGCCCAGTGTACGGATGGTCTGCTCGTTGCCCGCGACCTGTCCGCGACCGGAACCGAGGTCGATGTTGGTGCCACGAAGCTGGCTGTTTACTTCGGTTGCAGTGATGCCATAGGCATCCAGCTTGGCAGGATTGAGCGAAACACGGATTTCACGGTCTGCACCGCCATAACGGTCGATCTTGCCGATGCCGGGCTGGCCTTGCAGCGCGCGCTTGACGGTGTCATCCACAAACCATGACAGTTCTTCCAGCGTCATGTTTGGCGAAGAAACCGCAAAGGTCTGAATGGCCTGGCCTTCGACATCCACCTTCGTAACAATTGGTTCTTCAATGTCAGACGGAAGATCGCTACGGATCTTGTCGATGGCGTCCTTGGTGTCCTGAACGGCTTCTTCGGTCGGCTTTTCGATACGGAAGATAACCGTCGTCTGCGACTGGCCATCCGTTACCGTTGACTGGATTTCGTCGATACCGCTGATTGAGGCGACCGCGTCTTCAATTTCCTTGGTGACCTGCATTTCCAGTTCAGATGGCGAGGAGCCACTCTGGTTGACCGTGATGGCCACCACTGGAACGTCAATGTTGGGGAAGCGGGTAATCGGCAACGTATAAAACGACTGTATGCCGACAACAAGCAGCAGCACAAAGCCGAGTATCGGAGCAATCGGATTCTTGATCGACCATGCTGAGAAGTTCATGGGATCGCTCCGTTAATTAGAGACGGCGGCAGAAGCCGCGACAGGGCTGATATGGTCACCATCACGCACAAATGCACCGGCCTTTTCGACAACCTTGTCGCCTGCGGAAAGGCCGCTCAACACTTCAACGAAACCGTTGTCCTGTATGCCGGTTTCGATCTTCACCTGCCGGACAATATTATCCTCCACCTTGCGTGCGGTCGATCCGTCACGATTGGTGGTAACAGCGGAAAGAGGAAGCGCCAGAGCATTTTCCTGGGCGACAATGATTTCGGCGTTGGCGTACATGCCCGAGCGTGCCTCATCTGCCGGAATTGTAATATGGATAGAGCCAAGACGGGTCACCGGATCAACGGTTGGCGACACAAGACGCACCTTGCCTTCGACACGTTTGCTGGCTCCGGCAATGGTCAAAAATGCGGACTGACCGATTTTGATTTTCTGAATGCTGGTTTCTGAGAGTTCGGCGACCAGTTCAATAGCGCCGTCCTTGATAACTGTAAAAAGCGGGGTTCCGGAACCGTTGGCGATGGCGCCAATCTTGGCGTTCTTTGCCGCGATGATACCGCCCACCGGAGATTTGACGCCAGTGCGGGCAAGTTTCAGATCAATGTCATCAATCTGGGTATCAACGACCTTTACATCGGCTTCGCCGACCGTGACCGCCTGTCTGGCGGCTTGCAGCCGTGCCATTGCAACTTCGGCCTGTGCCTGGGTCTGTTCAACCTGCGAGACGGAACCTGAGCCGCTTTTGCCGAGCCTTGCTGCACGGTCGCTCTGGCGGGAGGCATCGTCGGAATTAGCCTGCGCTTCGATAACCTGCGCCTTGAATTGTGCAAGGGCCGCTTCAGCCTTCGCCTTGTTGGCTTCAAGCTGGCTCTTTTGCAGGAGAAGCGCGTCGGTAGACAACACAGCCAGAACTTCGTTGGCTTCCACTTTGTCACCGATATCGACATTCAGCTTGTCAATGGACAGACCGTCGACCAAAGGCTGCACGTAGATTTCATCAACCGGCTGAATGGTGCCCGTGGCGATAATCCGGTCCACCAAATCGCGTTTGACCGTTTCTGTCACGACGATTGAAGGCAGGTTTGCTTGTGCCTCAGCGGGAGACTTCTCCTCGGCCGTTGCTGCAAAGGGCAGCAATACGCTGGAAAGAAGTGCCACAACAAATGGCTTGCCGATGGTTTTGCGCTGCATGTGTCATATCCGCGAAAGGTCGTTCACATGCTCTTATGCGTGCTCCACGTCAGAAGGCATTGACTACGACTTGTGAAACCAGAGACGAAAACTCTTGTCATTTGGCGCAGGCTATATTGTCCAGAGCATTAAGGCGAAACTGTATCCCCCGCACCAATGCCAGCCATCGAAACCTCAAACAGAAATTTTTTATCTGCAGCGCAATGTAATTAGTCAGCTGGTACAAATCAATATACGCAACAACTTTAGTTGCTATACATTTATGAATATCTCCAGTGGTTGTATTGTTCATCGAAATCGCGGGTTTACATGAAATGAGGTGCGTAGACAAAACCACGCACCTCATTTTGTCAGTTGACGTGACCCGGCACCAAAGCACTTGAGAATGAGTGTTCAGGTTCCGCCAGTTATGGGGCCTGCGACTATTTCAGAGCAGCATCGGTGATTTCAGTGGTGTAGGCACCGCTTGGTTCCTTGGTAATAACTGGATCGGAGCCGCCACCAAGAAGTGTTTTGACTGTGCGTTCGTAATCCACAGCATCTAGTGCACCGGTGGCGCCTGCCGTCAGTTTTGCCACTTCCGTCATCATGCCCTTCTGGTGTGCTTCGGTCTGTGCGCCGGAGGCGTCGTTTTCAAGAACGATATCAGCGGCTTCATCGGGATGGTCCTCGGCATATTTCCAGCCCTTCAGTGACGCACGGACGAACTTGACCATGTTGTCCTTAAACGTCGCATCCTTCAGCTTGTCTTCCAGAACGTAGAGACCGTCTTCCAGAGTTGCGACGCCTTCATCTTCATATTTGAAGGTCACGAGATCGTCGGCTTTCACGCCAGCTTCCAGAACCTGCAGATATTCATTGTAGGTCATGGTGGAAATGCAAGCGGCCTGCTTCTGCAACAGTGGATCGACGTTGAAGCCCTGCTTGAGAACCGTGACACCTTCTGCACCACCTTCGGTCGGGATGTTCAGGTGCGCCATCCAGGACAGGAACGGGTATTCGTTGCCAAAGAACCAGACGCCCAGTGTCTTGCCCTTGAAATCATCAGGTTTGGTGATGCCGGTTTCTTTCAGGCATGTCAGCATCATGCCAGATTTTTTGAATGGCTGGGCAATATTGACCAGCGGCACGCCTTTTTCGCGTGTTGCGAGCGCCGATGGCATCCAGTCCACGATGACATCCGCACCGCCGCCGGCCAGAACCTGTGCGGGTGCAATGTCAGGGCCACCCGGCTTGATGTCGACATCAAGCCCTTCAGCCTCGTAAAAACCCTTGTCCTTGGCAACGTAATATCCGGCAAACTGTGCCTGTGTGACCCATTTGAGTTGCAGTGTCACCTTTTCGGCAGCTTGAGCGCTGAACGCAGTCATCAGCGACGCGCCCGCCAGAAGAATGGATGCAAGTTTCATTTTCATTGCTGTTCCCTTTTTCTTATTTACGTTCGTCCACCACGGACGGACGGATGCCAGAAGGTGACGGCCCGCTCTGCGAGCGCCACCAATCCGTAAAAGCCTGAACCCGCCAGCGCCGCGACGGCGATTTCGGCCCAGACCATATCCACATTGCTTCGCCCCATTTCGGCGGAGATGCGGAAACCCATGCCCACGATAGGCGTGCCGAAGAACTCCGCGACGATGGCGCCGATCAGTGCCAGCGTGGAGTTGATTTTCAGGGCGTTGAAGATGAACGGCCAGGCGGCAGGTAGGCGCAGCTTCAGCAGCGTCTTCCACCAACTGGCCGCATAGGTGTGCATCAGGTCCCGCTCCATGTGGCTCGATGCTTCCAGCCCCTGCACGGTATTCACCAGCATCGGGAAGAAGGTCATGATGATCACGACCGCAACCTTGGACGGCCAATCGAAACCGAACCACATGACCATGATCGGCGCTACGCCGATGACGGGCAGGGCGGAAATGAAATTGCCGATTGGCAGCAGGCCTTTTTGCAAGAAAGGAGAGCGGTCGATCAGAATGGCGACAATGAAACCTAGGCCGCAGCCTGCGATGTACCCGGTGAGAACCGATTTCAGGAATGTCTGGCGGAAGTCCGCCCAGAGAATGGGAAGTGAGCTAAAGAGCCGCGCACCAATGGCGCTCGGTGCCGGCAGCAGGATCGAGGGCACGGCAAAGCCGCGCACCAGCCCTTCCCACAGAACCAGCAAGGTGACACCGAATAGGATAGGCACGGCAAGACGGGCTGTCCGGTTCAACGCGTCAGATTGGAATTTCTGGCGGACAAGCCATTCATTCAGCGACCAAGCGGCGATCCAGAATGCGACTGCGCTGATAATCCATAAGGGTTGGGTCATGGTCTTGCTCCCATGCGTTTCAGCACACGTCGATGGGCAATACCAACAAGCGATACGAGGATGGCAGCCACGGCAGCTGCCATGAACAGGGCCGCCCAGATCTGCACGGTCTGCCCGTAGTAGGAGCCAGAAAGAAGCCGTGCACCGAGACCGGCCACAGCACCGGTTGGCAGCTCACCGACGATGGCGCCGACCAGAGAAATGGCGACCGCAATTTTCAATGAGGTGAACAGGTAGGGCATGGCTGATGGCCAGCGCAACTTCCAGAATGTTTGCTGCGGTGTGGCGTTGTAGGTGCGCATCAGGTCAAGCTGAATGGCTTCGGGGCTGCGCAGTCCCTTCACCATGCCAACAACAATCGGGAAAAAGCTGAGATAGGTGGAGATCAGTGCCTTGGGCAACAGGCCCGAGATATTGATGGAGTTGAGCACCACGATGATCATCGGGGCGATTGCAAGGATCGGGATGGTCTGGCTGGCAATGACCCACGGCATTAGTGAGCGGTCCAGCGCGCGGTTATGCACAATGGCAATGGCCAGCACAACACCAAGCACGGTGCCGATACCAAAGCCGAGCAGCGTGGCCGACAGTGTAATGCCGGCGTGATAGACGAGGCTGCGTTTTGAGGTGATCGCCTTGTTGACGGTGGTGTCCCAAAGTTCGGCGATGATCTGATGCGGGGCGGGCAGTACCGGCCGCTCCTGCGCAAAGGTTTGCGGCAGCACGTGCCAGAAGCCGATTTCCTGACCGGCGCGTGCCGCCTGATCACGCACGAATGGCGCGTTCAGATAGACGACAAACAGGTGCCAGATGACAAGAATGGCGAGAATAACGGTAAGGACGGGCAGGATGCGATCGCGGAAGAGCGTCATGACCGCCCCCCTGTTTGTGGCGCAATCCCTGTCTTGATCTCTACTTCTACCTCAGCCCTCGAGGTGTTGCGAGGTGAGGACAAATGTGGGGAAGAGGGGCGTGATGAGAAGTCTTTGGAGGCGGGAGGGCTGGTGAGAAACAAGGCGGAAAATAGACTATTCCTCATAGCTGTGCCCCGCTTTCAGACCTTCCCGAACCCGGTGGGCGATTTCAAGGAATTCCGGACTCTCGCGAATATCGAGTGGCCGTTCGCGTGGAAGGGTTGATTCAATGACGTCGGTTACGCGACCGGGGCGCGGAGACATGACAACGATCTTGGTGGAGAGGTAGACCGCTTCCGGAATGGAGTGGGTGACGAAACAGATGGTTTTGCCTGTGCTGTCCCAAAGCTTCAAAAGCTGTTCGTTGAGGTGGTCGCGCACGATTTCATCCAACGCGCCAAATGGTTCGTCCATCAGCAGAAGGTCGGCGTCGAAGGCCAATGCGCGCGCGATCGAGGCGCGTTGCTGCATGCCGCCGGAAAGCTGCCATGGATATTTTTTGCCAAAGCCATTGAGGTTGACGAGGTTCAGCGTGCGCTCAATGCGGCTTTGCTGTTCGGCCTTGGTGTAGCCCATGATTTCCAGCGGCAAGGCGATGTTTTTTTCGATGCTGCGCCAGGGGTAAAGGGCGGCGGCCTGAAATACATAACCGTAGGAGCGATCCTTGCGGGCATTTTCCGGTGTCGTGCCATTGACGGTGATATCGCCAGAAGTGTGTTTTTCCAGATCGGCGATCACTCGCAAGAATGTCGTCTTGCCACAACCGGACGGGCCGATGAAGGAGACAAAATCTCCTTTCTTGACCTCTAGATTGACGTTGGAGAGGGCATGCACCGGACCATCACCCGTTTCAAAGGTGAGGCCAAGGTTTTGGGCGGAAACAACGGAGTATGAAGGAGGTACTGTCATCGGCATTTCGGAAGCGGTCCCCAGCTTGTGCCATCCTTGAAACGGATCGTGTAACCCTTGGTGCTTTTGGTCAGATCGACCATTTCCTTGTCGCCCTGTTCCCCTTCGCTTTCGCATTGGGTTTCAATGCGGAAACCGGACGAGGTCTTCTCGGCGGTGCCTGAAAACGCGCAATAGGCGGTCGAGGTGGTGATGCCGTCGTCATTCAGCAGGAAGAAGATATCGGCTCCGCTGGATTCCCCGGTTTTGGAATAGCGGCAGCCTTCCTTTTCGCCATAAGCGCCATCCAGGAAGGTGGCGCTCATGGCTGTGGTGGCAGGCAATAAAGGCAATGCAATCAACATCAGAATTCTGGCCATGATTGATCCAACCTGTTGTGAAATTTGCGTTTTGACGTGTTTACGGACTGTCCTGCTTATTACGGTGTGTTGCTGCCAAGCGCCTTTCTGGCGAGCGGCAACATGTGGAACTCTGTCAGTTTCGCCAGAGGCAGCGGGCTTTGCCCGTGAATAGGAAGCCAGCGGACATCTTCGATTTCTGCCTGCGGGGTGACGTCTTGGTTGAGCATGGCGACAAAGGCATGGGCGACAACGGTGGCGCCCGGTTCGTTGGCTGCCATTTCCCGGTAGACGCCCTGATAGGAGAAAGCGCTTTCGTCGAGATCGAGAGAAATCTCCTCTGACAGTTCACGGCACAGCGCCTGACCGGGCGTTTCGCCGGCGTCGATCTTGCCGCCGGGCTGCATGAACTGGCTGGTGCCGCGTTTGCGCACCACCAGCATTTCCTGTTTTTCGTTGAGAAGAATTGCAGCGGAGATAATGATTTCGCGTGTTGTATCGTCGCTCATGTCACACTCCACTTGCCGGAATGCCCGATCGTTCCACCTTGCGTGGTGCGGTCAGTTCTTTCCATGTCGAGAGCGCCTTGCCCGTTGCCGTGAACGGATCTCGGGCGATAAATTTGCCATGTCCCTCACGGTTCTTGATGGTGTTTTCTTCAATAGAAACAACACCTCTTGTCAGGGTGAAGCGGGGCAGGCCTTTGACCTTCCGGCCCTCGAACACATTGTAGTCGATGGCGGATTGTTGTTGGGCAGCCGAGATGGTCTTTTCCCGTTTGGGGTCCCAGACAACGATATCGGCATCGGCGCCAACCAGAATAGCGCCCTTGCGCGGGTAGATGTTGAGGATCTTGGCGATATTGGTGGAGGTCACTGCCACAAATTCATTCATGGTTAGGCGTCCAGTCGTTACGCCGTGGGTCCATAAAAGTGGCATGCGGTCTTCAAGGCCGCCGGTGCCGTTTGGTATCTTGCGAAAATCACCTATGCCATTGCGTTTCTGCTCTGTCGTGAAGGCGCAGTGGTCGGTCGCAACACACGACAGTGAACCGCTGGACAGGCCAGCCCACAGGCTATCCTGATGTTGTTTGTTTCGGAATGGTGGTGACATGACGCGACGGGCGGCATGATCCCAGTCCTTGTCGAAATATTCGCTTTCATCCAGAACCAAGTGCTGGATCAGCGGTTCACCGTAGGCACGCATCCCCTTCTGGCGGGCGCGCCGGATCGCTTCATGGCTTTGTTCACAGGAGGTGTGCACGATATAGACAGGCGAACCTGCCATGTCCGCGATGACGATGGCGCGGTTGGTGGCCTCACCTTCAACCTCGGGCGGTCGGGAGTAGGCATGGGCTTCCGGTCCGGAATTGCCTTCGGCAATCAATTTTTCCTGCATCTGGGCAACGATGTCGCCGTTTTCAGCATGGACGAAGGGCAGGGCGCCCAGTTCAGCGCATCGCTGGAAGGAGGCAAACATCTCGTCATCATTGACCATCAATGCGCCTTTGTAGGCCATGAAGTGTTTGAAGCTGTTGATGCCCTTGTCCTGAACGATGGTCTTCATTTCGTTGAAGACCTGTTCGCCCCACCAGGTAATCGCCATGTGGAAGGAATAATCGCAATTGGCGCGGGTCGTCTTGTTGTCCCAGCGGTGCAAAGCATCCAACAGTGACTGGCCGGGTTCAGGCAGGCAAAAATCGACCACCATGGTGGTGCCGCCTGCCAGAGCCGCTCTTGTGCCGCTTTCAAAATCATCCGCCGAATAGGTGCCCATGAAGGGCATTTCGAGATGGACATGCGGGTCGATACCGCCCGGCATCACGTAGCAATCGGAGGCGTCCAGCACCACGCCGCCGGAGAGGTCGGTGCCGATTTCAATAATCTTGCCGTCGTCGATCTTCACATCGGACCGGTAGCTGAGATCGGCTGTGACGATGGTGCCACCCTTGATGACTGTGGTCATTCTGCAATCTCCGCTGTTTCCAACACTGCATGCAGCAGGACATCCGCACCGGCCGCAGCCCATTCTTTGGAGATGGCTTCGGCTTCATTGTGGGAAAGTCCATCAACGCAGGGGCACATGATCATGGTGGTTGGCGCGACTTTGGCGGTCCAGCAGGCGTCGTGACCGGCGCCGGAAATGATATCCATGTGGCTGTAGCCGAGGTGTTCCGACGCATTACGCACGCAATTCACAAGAGTCGGGTCAAAGGTTACAGGGTCGAAGTGGCCAATGGCCTCGATAGAGCAACCAACGCCAAGATCGGCGGCGATTTTTGGTGCTGCGGCTTCGATATGCGCGCGCATGCTGTCAAGTTTTGCCTGATCCGGTGTGCGGATGTCGATGGTAAATACGACTTTGCCTGGCAGGACGTTACGGGAGTTCGGGGAGAAAAAGACCTGGCCAACCCCGCCGACTGCACCGGGTTGATGGTCCATTGCAACGCCCTGAACCATTTCCAAAATGCGTCCCATTGCCAGCCCGGCATTGACGCGCATATCCATCGGCGTCGAGCCGGTGTGGGCTTCTTTGCCTGTCAACGTCACTTCCAGCCACCACAGGCCCTGGCCGTGAGTGACCACGCCAATCTGCCGGTTTTCGGCCTCCAGAATGGGGCCCTGTTCAATGTGGTATTCGAAATAGGCGTGCATCTTGCGTGCACCGACCTCTTCCTCGCCAAGCCAGCCGATACGTTTCAGCTCATCGCCGTAGGTTTTACCGTCCGGGTCCTTTCGACCATAGGCGTAGTCAAGCGAATGCACGCCAGCAAATACACCTGACGCCAGCATGGCTGGGGCGAAGCGCGCGCCTTCCTCATTGGCCCAGTTGGTAACAACAACGGGATGTTTGGTTCTGATTTTCATATCATTGAGGCTGCGCACAACTTCAAGCCCCGCCAATACGCCGAGAACACCGTCATATTTGCCACCCGTCGGCTGGGTGTCGAGGTGACTGCCGATATAGACCGGCAGGGCATCCGGATCGGAGCCGGGGCGGGTGGCAAACATGCTGCCCATCTGGTCAACGCCTACCGTCATGCCGGCAGCTTCGCACCATGATTTAAACAGGTGGCGACCTTCGCCATCTTCATCCGTCAATGTCTGGCGGTTGTTGCCGCCAGCAATGCCAGGGCCGATCTTCGCCATGTCTTCCAACGCATCCCAAAGCCTGTCGGCATTGATCCGCATATTTTGTCCCGGTGCTGCCACCATTCTTATCTTTTCCTCACCTGTTTGACATTGCTGACGCAAGGGGCATGCCATTCCTGATTTTTCGCAATTCTTTTTCGTGGATTGCCCATTGCCAGCGATGTTTGATAAATTGACCGCTTGGTAAACATTGTGAATTTTCGATCTGCTGATTTACCCTGTGTCGTGAATTTCAATGGTAAAATCCGCAAATAATGCCTAAACTATAGACCGTGCCAATTTTCTAGTCATTGCTGGTTGGCAATTGCATTTAAAAGAAACAGGAAGCCCATGGCCATTCCACGTGCCGCAAAAACCCAAAAACGCACCCGTATTCAGGAAGAGAAACAGGAAGCAATTCTGGAAGCGGCACTGGATGTATTTTCCGTTCATGGTTTCCGCGGCACCACAATAGACCAGATTGCCGAAGTGGCGGGAATGTCCAAACCCAATCTGCTCTATTATTTTCGCACCAAGGAAGCGATGCATCGCGGCCTGATCGAAAGGGTGCTCGACACATGGCTGGATCCGCTGCGGGCGTTTAATGCGGACGGTAATCCTGAAACGGAAATCCGGTCTTATATTCGTCGCAAGCTGGAAATGGCACGGGACTTTCCGCGTGAAAGCCGACTGTTCGCCAATGAAATCCTGCAAGGCGCACCGCATATTGAAGATGAATTGAAGGGCCCGCTGAAAGAACTGGTCGATGAAAAGGCCGAGGTCATTCGTGTGTGGATCAAGGCGGGGCTGATGACCAAGTGTGATCCTTACCACCTGATTTTCTCGATCTGGTCGACAACCCAGCATTATGCCGACTTTGATGTGCAGGTGCGGGCCGTGCTCGGCAAGGAAAATGACGGGGAGGGGCGCTTTGAAGATGCGGCGCGCTATCTCGAGCAGTTGTTCGTCGGCGGCCTCAATATCAAGCCGTTGAGCGCGTGATACGATATATATTTACGGTTGAAAAATGCGTCAGGTGAAAAATCATGACGTAAATCATCAACTTTATACTTTACTCTAAAACTCACCTTTATTATGGTGCCGGCAACCCCGACGATTCAGGGTGTGTTAAACAACATAAAGGTGAGGCATGGCGCGGAAAGACAAGAAGAAAGCTGAACGTGGTGGCAAGGCTGCTGCAAGTCAGTCTCAATCTGTAGTTTCTGCCAATGAACAGGTCGCTGCCGGCCCGAAAAGCTTTCTTTATGTTGGCGGCCGCGACTGCCAGGTTGCACATCTTCGCCAGATTGCCAGCAACTTCGATGCTGAACTGATCCATCACGATGGCGGGTTGCGTGAGGCCGTCTCGCGTATCGATACGCTGCTTCCCTCTGTCGACTGCGTTTTCTGCCCCATCGACTGTATTAGTCATGATGCGTGTCTGCGGGTGAAGTCGGGCTGCAAGAAATTCGGCAAGACGTTTATTCCGCTGCGCAACGGTAGCAAATCCAGTCTGGAGCGGGCGCTGCAGACGATGAATGAGCGGAATGCCAGCAATGAGCGAAGAGCACAGTGACAGTTCATTATCTTTAAACGACGACCTTGCCGATCTGCACAAGATCGCAGCCAGCAATGGCGAAGGGTTTGTACCTGATATGCATGAAATTATCGGCGAGCGTGAGAGACGCTCCCGCGCCGCACGGGAAAAGACCAACATACTGCTCTTTCCCCATTTGAGGGCACGCCATCCCGGCGATGACATTCCGATCGATCTCGGCGCGGATGCAGAAAATGGCGGTAATATTCTGAGGTTTCGCTGGTACAAGCGGTAGAACGTTACTCTTGCAATATCGGAGTGCTTTCCTGGCTCAGGTTCTGACCTTGAAGAAAGCACCCGCAGCGAGAACCAGCCATCCACCGATCATGCCAAGTCCCCCTGATGGCGCCGCCATCGGGAAAAGGCTGCTTCCTGAGAAGTGGCGTGATACAAGATCGCCAACGAAGATCAGCGTTCCCAGGCCCAATAAAAGGCTGGCAGGCATTGCTGTTCTGACAGTATTCCATCCGATGAACAGTGCAACGAGGACAGGCGCATGAGCAAGGCTCATCGCTGACGCATTGCCCAGCATGTAGGCTTCGCCGGTATGGGTGGCCGCTGCCGCCAAAGCGACACCGGCAGCACCAAGAATGCCACCGAGGAAAAGCGCCACGGGGCGCAATCGTTCATGTGCGGTCATGATGGATTTTCTTCCTGATTTTGCATATGCAGAGCCAACTGTTCGACCGGCCGCCAGATGATGTCGCGCAATTTGGGGTTAGCGATGGTCTCTTCCATAGCAAGCCGGAAGCACAGCAGCCACTCATCCCGTTCAGCCGGACCAATCGGTGCCACGAAATGGCGACGGCGCAGCATCGGGTGGCCATATTTTTCGACATAGACCGGTGGTCCGCCAAGATAGCCGGTCAGGTAGTCGTAAAACTTGCTTTCACTTTTGGACAAATCCGGTGGATGGATGGCACGGCAGCGGGCCGCTTCCGGCGTGGTATCCATCAATTCGTAAAACCGTTTCGTCAGCGCGCGGACGGTCTCGTCGCCGCCAATCGCCTGATACAGCGTGATGGTTTCATCGCTCAAGACAGTCATCCCTTGTTGGTTGCCGCACTTATTGCGCTAACAAAACGCAAGCGCAACAGTGAAACAGGGGATGCGGCAATTTCGCAGGGTGACCTCAGCCGAAATTACGGATGAGGTTCAAGCCCTTTTTCAACAGCGTTTCAGCGTCCTGCTCGTTGGCGGCTTCCACGTAGCAGCGCATCTCTGGTGCGTTGCCGGATGGGCGGAAGTGAATGGTGCTTCCGTCGGTCAGGGTAACACGAAGTCCATCTATGTCACTGGTGGACTGTACCTTGCCGACAGATGCAAGAAAACCAGCCAGATTGTCCTCGGAGGCACGCAAATGCGCCATCAGGGCAGCACTTTTTTCCTGGGCAAAATTCTCCAGCCTATCGGCTGCTGCGATGGGCAGATTATATGTTTCTGCCAGTGCCGACAGTGTTTGTTTGCGCTCAGCGGCAAGCGACAGAACGGCGAGGATCGGCAGGAAACTGTCACGGGTTGGCAGCGGTGAAAGGCTGTATCCGTTGATGGTGAAGGTCGAGGCCGTCAACAGGCCGCCATTGGCTTCAAAGCCCATGACTGCATCCTTGCCCGCCGCTAGCGCGTCGTTCATGCCTGCAATGACGAAGGGCGAGCCCACCTTGGTGCGGACAACATCGAAGTCACCGCTCGCTTCGATACCGGAGTTGGATGTGACCGGGGTGACGACAGCTTTGGCACCGAGGAAACCAGCAGTGATGAGGCCAATCAGGTCGCCACGCAAGGGCGTGCCGTTTTCATCGGCGAGGAGAGGGCGGTCGCCATCACCATCGGCGGAAACAATGGCATCGAGCGTTTGCTGGTAGGCCCATTTTTTCAGGAGTTTTAACGTCTCATCAGAAACTGCTTCCGTGTCGACGGGAATGAATGTCTCAGAGCGTCCGAGAGCTACCACGTCTGCCCCATAATGGCTGAGAACGTCGACAAACAAATCTCGAGCGACCGTGCTGTGCTGATAGACGCCGATCTTCAGACCTGTGAGCGCTTTTTCAGGCAGCAGAGCGATGTTGCGGTCGTAGAACAGTTTTGCCGTCTTGGCCGATTGGTCTTCTGCCGTTCCGGGCGTCAGATCGCGGAGTTCCTGCTCCACCTTTTCGGCTTGCGCAGCAATAGCGGTCTCATCCTGCTTGTCGATCTCGCCATCCGGGCGATAAAATTTGATGCCGTTACGGTCAGCCGGAATATGGGAGCCTGTGATCATCAAGGCTGGCGCATCAAGCGACATGGCGTGAAGCGCCAAAGCCGGGGTCGGCACTGTGCCGCAGTCAATCGGCTTGAAACCCGCGCGTGTCAACGCGCCAATGCAGGTTTCTGCGATGGAAGGGCTGGACGCACGAAAGTCGCGCCCGATCAATATGGGTGATCCTGTCTTGGCAAGACCAGCAGCAATCAGGTGTTTTGCAAAGGCAGTTGCGTAAACGGCAGAAGCGCTGCCTTCGAGGTCGACTGAGAGGCCGCGAAGACCACTCGTTCCGAATTTCAGGCTCATAATCCCTCGTTCCACATTTGCGCTGCGACGCAGCTAAATTGAATTTTGTCCAGATTTTTAAATGAATTAAACCCGGTTAGGTTCCAGCATCCATGTTGGCGTACATTACCACATTTTCTGGCCCATCTGCTTTGCAAGAGCAACAAAATGTTTGGTCGTTGCTAAAAGCCAGCCTTTCAAGTTTTAACTAAAGTAACTCAATATTCATGATGATGACCTAGAAATGACGTGTGCGGTTTTGCGCAATTTTGCCAAATCGTTAGTGCGTAAGCTTTGCCTGTCCATTTGTGGGACGGCTGAGTGTTGATCATGGAGTGTGTTGGAAGAGCGGATGTACAAGCTTGGAAAAGCGAAAGACAAACAGGCTCACTCGCCCATGGAAGAAGCTCCGCGGCCGCAGGGATCGCTGCTTGACGCCTATCTGAATGCCGAATCCGATAAGCCGTCATATACGGAATCTGAACGGTCCGCACTAAGGCCGGAGCCGCAACAACCTTACGTTATCCGTCCGCAACAATCCGCATTTGCCGGTTATTTCCCCGGCATCAACTTCATCGATCGCATTGGTATCGGTGATATTCTGTCGTGGCTGCGGGACGGCATCATATGGATCATTCTGGCGATCATCGCTTGTGTTGGTGCAGCGCTTGCCTATTCGGCAATGACACCACAGCGTTACACCGCCTACACCGATATCATCGTTAACCCATCCAACCTCAACGTGATCAATGATGGTGTGTTTTCGGTCAGCCCGCAGCGCGATACACAAATCCTTGAAGTCGAAAGCAAGCTGCGAACCCTGACATCCCGCAACGTGCTGTCGCAGGTTGTGAGCGAACTCAAGCTGGACAGAGACCCGGAATTTATCAACCCTACCCCGATTGAACGCTTCAAGATGTTGCTATCCCGTCCGCCGGAAGAAGGCGACAACAGCATTGGAGCATTACGTGCATTGGGCGACCGGGTGGTCGCCGAACGCGACCCACGTTCGTTTGTCGTGACAGTGGCTGTCTGGTCGGCAAATCCCGAAAAGTCGGTGACGCTTTCCAACGCCATCATCAATGCGTTTGAGAATGAACTGTTTCAGACAACGTCTGAAGGCAGTCGTCGTGTTGCCGATGACCTGAACACCCGCCTTGAGGAATTGCGCGTCAATGTGACGGAAGCGGAAAAGAAGGTCGAGGAGTTCAAGCGGCAGAACGGCTTGCAGGTCAATAATGGTGAACTGGTCAGTAACCAGTTGTCTGGTGAACTGAATGCACAGGTACTTTCTGCGCAACAGCGGCTTATTCAGGAAGAATCGCGACTGAAGCAGATGGAGCAGGCCATTTCGCAACAGCGTGTGGCGAGTTCCGCCATTTTTGACAGCGAGACGATGAACACGATCCGCGAGCAATACAGCATCCTGCAGCAGCAGATCGGCGCGATGACCATGACCTATGGCAGCCGCCATCCACGCCTTGCGACTGCGAATGCAGAGAAGGCGATGCTGGAACAGGGGTTTGCTCAGGAAGCGCAGCGTATTCTCGAAACCGTCAAAACCAGCGTTGCTGAATCACGGTCTTCGCTGGATGCATTGCGCCAGAAGGCTGTTGCCGAACGCGCCAATGTGTTTACCGACAATGATGCGCAGGTGAAACTGCGTGATCTTGAACGCGATGCAAGAACCGTTGCTGCAATTTATGAAACCTATCTGACCCGATCGCGCCAGATTGCCGAACAGCAGGCCATCAATTCCACCAACGTGCGGGTTATTTCCCGTGCGGTTTCGCCAAACTTCCGCAGCTGGCCTCCCGGTAAAATGACGCTGATGATCTTGGGTGGTTTTGCTGGACTGTTCCTCGGAATTGGCCTGGCATTGACGTTTGGTGCGTGGCGTTACCTGCGCGGCAGCTACGGATTTGCCCCAGTGGCTGCCACGCGCGCCTGATTATTTTCGCGAGAACCGTTCTATATTGGCGGAGATCAGGTGCTTGAGCGCCTTGAGATAACGTTTGGAACGGCTTTTGGCGGCAATTGCCGAACTCCAGTCGACCATCGACGAATTGATGTCGAAATCGCCGCGCTGGCTTTCCGGGATATCGCCCGCTTCAATGCGTTTAATCAGTGATGGCAAGGCCGCGTAAAATTGCGGCGAGCGATAGGGCGGGTGCAGTGAGTACATGCCCTGGCCGGTTCCCATATAGTCCAACCGATAGAGATTCCTGGCAATCATATTGGTGCTCAGGGCTTCTTCCGCCGGCATGGAAATCGGCTTCTGATTAAAGGCGTAAGAGCGTATGCGACGCTTGAGGTCGGGGCGCAGCAGGTCAAGCGAACCGATGCGGTCAGCAAACCGTTGCATGTCGATCATGAAAATGCGGGTGCTGACAGTCGGGAAACGCCAGGCGGGGCTGTCCAGCTGCAGTTTTTCCGCGCGAAGAATGTGCTTTACCCCGGGCATCCCAACATGCAGTGAAAGGCTCATGTCGCCGCCGTCTTTCGGTGGGCCGGAGAAGGGGCACACGACCAGCGCGTTTGGTTGTGCTTCAAGCTGGGCAATGGCTTCGCTTATCCATGTCTGGCTGGCACCACCAAACAGCATGTCGCTGTCCATGTGCAGCACGCAACGGGCGTTGGCGCGCATCAGCCCATAAAAATACACATAGAAAGGACCGCCATCGAATGCCTTGTCGGGGTAATGCGGAGCCCTGGAGAAGAACAGGTGCTCGAGTTTTCGGTGCGCTTCTGCGCTATAGTCGACAGTATCGATATGCAGTTTGGGATGCTTGATCCTCAGGCTTTCCAGAAATGCAAATAACCGTGCCTTGGCCGCGCCAAAGCCTTGGCCCTTGTAGCGGCCAGCATTGACCTGTCCGGTATCAACCGTCACCAGAATACGATCAACCTGATTTTCCCATACCCGGATCTGATGCGGCAATGTGTGGATGACATGCGGAGCATCAAAAGGATGCATATTGATTTGAAGGGCAGTTTGGACGGGCGCCAGATCAGCATTCATGGACTATGCACCGCGATTACGGAATTCGTTGATAACGGACAACATGGATTTCGGCTGGAAACTCCAGTCCAGCGGCAATGGTCGATTGACCGTGCCGTCCTTGCGCGGATAGGCCCAACGTATCCAGCTGTACTGGTCGGAAATGCCCCAGGTGGTGATGGAATCGAGAGGGCCGCCTTCCGATGCCGCCTCAAGGAAGTCCTTGACCTGTGCTGAAATAATTGCGTCGCGTTCCTCTGCTGGCTCCGGCAGTTCATGGTCCATCACATCAAGCTCGGTCACCAGAACCTTAAGGCCATGTCCGCGCATCTCGCTGACAAACGCGGCCAGTTCCTGTTTGGCAATTGGCCAGCCGCCGCGCAAATGGCCCTGTAGACCGATGGCATGGATCGGCACGTCCTGATCCAACAGTTCCAGTACGAGATCGCGGAAGGCCGTGCGCTTATTGGGTGAGTTGCGGATCGAAAATTCAATGTCGTATTCGTTGAGCACCAGCTGCGCTGTTGGGTCTGCCGCATGGGCATAACGGAACGCCTTGGCGATATGGTCGTTGCCAAGGTTCTCGAACCAGAAGCCATCACGACGGGCTTTTGGGCCATCTGCGGCGTCGGGGATTGGTTCGTTCACAACATCCCAGCTTCGCGTCACGTCCTTATAACGGGCGACAGTAGTGTTGATGTGATCTTCCATCAGCTTTTCAACGGCGGCTGCACCACTGACTGACGATATCCAGCTTGGCAGCGCTGCATACCACACCAGCGGGTGTCCATGCATGGTCAGCTTGTTCTGGCGGGCGAAGTCGGCAATCGCATCCACCGCGGTAAAATCATATGCGTCAGGGGAGGGACGCATGGCGTCCCACTTCATCTCATTGACGGGCGTGATGCGCGAGCAATATTGCAGGACGGCTTCGCCAACCCGTGAATCCGCCTGCATGTCCGGCAGATAGACCGCAGCGCCATAGGGGATAAGTTTACTGTCGGTCTTGGTCGATTTGGCGAAAGATGAACCAGCTGCTGTCAGTGACAGACCTGCTGCTGTTGCTGTGCGCAAAAAATCTCTTCTGCCAAACATTCTCGGCACCTGCTCCGCTTTGTCTTTTGATGGGACTGATAATAACAGACTATTGTTTACCGGAGGGTTTTCTTGTGAAATGAAGTTAACGCCCTGTTTGGCATGATATATCGGCAGTTTTTCATTTAATGCCGTAGTAACTTCCCTCTGCGCATGCTGCCGCCAGTTTTATTATTTGGCCAGAAATCACCCATGTCCGTGTCCGTCGTCATTCCTGTTCGCAATGGTGAAGCCTTTATCGGCGAAGCCATCAACAGCGTGCTGGCGCAAGGTCCGCTGGCCGGGGAAGTGATCGTAGTCGACGATGGTTCGACGGATGGAACGGCTGCAGTTGTTAAGGCAATTACAGACCCGCGCGTCACGTTGCTGACCAGACCTTCCGGGCGAAAGGGCGTGTCGGCGGTTCGCAATTTCGGTCTTTCAAAAGCCTCGGGTGAATGGACAATGTTTCTCGATGCCGATGACCGGTTGCGTGAGGGGGCTTTTGCGACCTTGCTTGCCGGTGCAGACGGCGCTGACGTCGTTGCAATTTATGGCGACTATGAGCGGATAAATGAGCAGGGAGAAAAAATCGGCAGGCGCAACCTGATCCGCAAACGCAGCAAGCCTTCAGGTCACATTCTGGAAAATCTGGTCGGCGGAAATTTTATCGTCAATGGCGGCATCATGCTGGTCAAGACGGCAATGTTTCGTGCGGTAGGCGGTTTTGACGAAACTCTCCGCTATGGCGAAGACTGGCATGGCTGGTGCCTGCTGGGGGCCAAAGGCCCTTTCCGCTATGTCGAAGGCGCGCATGTGCTCGATTACCGTGTCCACACCTCAAGCGTGATGATGTCCAAGACGCTGGAGTTTGCCGATTGTATTCCTGTCATTGACGCGATTTTTAATGACCCGTCCATTCTGGCAGGTCTGCCGTCCGAGCGGGTAAAAGCCCTGCGGCAGAAGGCGGAAGGGCATATGAATGCTTATACGATTGCCCAAGACATACGTGCGCACCGATATGGGAAAGCA
The DNA here is from genome assembly GCF_055381905.1 of Agrobacterium sp. 5Ca50. NCBI lineage: Bacteria > Pseudomonadati > Pseudomonadota > Alphaproteobacteria > Hyphomicrobiales > Rhizobiaceae > Agrobacterium > Agrobacterium sp. 5Ca50. Next base: position 2,469,092 of record NZ_AP026438.1, on the reverse strand, counting down.
TTCATGGCATTAAGCGATACTTTAATTCACCGGCCAAGACAGGCCAAGCGCGCATTGCTGTTTTCGGCTGCTGCGCTCGCTGGACTGTAGGAGTTAGATTTTATGACCACTCAGGCTCCTCACGCCGTTGTCTGTATTCCAAGTTTTCGCCGGCCGGACGGTTTGAAAAAGACGCTGGCGTCGCTCGCCACACAACAGGTCGATTTTTCCTTTGCCATCGTGGTCATTGACAATGATGGCGTCGGTCAAGAGGCTCTGGCGGTCACGCAAAGCTTTCTTACTGATACAGGCATGTTGGGGCAGGCGTTTGTTGAACCGCAGCAGGGCAATTGTTATGCCATCAACTCGGCCTTTGCCAAAGCGCGCAGCCTTTATCCCTCTGCATCTTACTTTTTGATGATCGATGATGACGAGATCGCATCGCCCATGTGGCTTGCCAATATGGTGCGAACGGCTGAAACGCTTGATGTCGACATTGTTGGTGGTCCGGTCATCCGCGCCTTTGACAAGCCCGCTTCGAAGGGCGTGGAGCTACATCCGCTGTTTGGTTCGATCGAGGCAAAAACCGGCCCTGTCGATATGATCCACGGCTCTGGAAATTGCCTGCTGTCCAAACGGGTTTTCGAGAGGCTGGAAAAGCCGCAATTTGACGTACAGTTCAACTTTCTCGGCGGCGGCGACATGGATTTTTTCACACGCAGCAAACGCGCCGGTTTGCGTTTTGGCTGGAGTGCGGAAGCCATCATCACCGAGTTTGTGCCGGTTGAGCGTATGGAACCCAAATGGATCATGACACGCTCATTGCGTACCGGCATCATCAACTATTCGATTGATCGTGCCCGCAGGCCCGGCCTGCAGGGAGCGGTGCTGTTGCAGGCCAAAAATGTTATAAGCCTTGGACTGTCGCTCGTGCGTGCCGTCTCGGTGTTTGCAAAAACCGGCCAGCCGCTGGTTGCCACACACCCGGTTTTGCTTTCGGTCGGCCGTGTGCTTGCCAGCATCGGTATTACGCTGTCGCCCTATAAGGCAAAACCGCAATCATAAGCCGGTTCAGGCGCTTGCCTGTGCAGGCGAGGGAGAATTGCGCAGGCTAAGAAGAGCCATCCATACGGCCAAGGCAATGCCGATTTCGACAATGAAATAGCTGCCAAGCGTTCCATAAATACCGAAGGCCCAGGTGGTCAGCGCCACCAGCAGCGAACCGATGAGGTTGCCGCTGTTCCAGATTTTTGCGCGGATATTCTGGTGTCCAGAAGCCCCCAATGCCTCGAGCGCCGTAGCTGCAACCGCCATAGGCAGCACTGCCCAGCAGAGGATACGGGTGAGGCTTGGCAGGGACACGTATTCCTGGCCGAACAACAGCGGCAGCAGTGGCGCAAAAATGGTGATGACACCGGCGCTGCCGATAGCGATAACAAGTGCTGCTTTCAAAATACCCTTGGCACGTTCAATGGTCTTGCCCATGCCCTGCATGGCAAGCGACGCGGAGCCCGGATAGATCAGGCGATTGAGCGCTTCTACAGAAAGGTAGGAGCTGTCCAGAATACGACGTGCAATCGAATAGCTGCCGAGAATTTCTGCACTGGCCAATGCGCCGAGTATCAGGATGTCGGCATTACCGCGCACAGCCTTGAAGAAAAACTGGGTCGAGAACAGGATGCCGATACGGATTTCTTCACGCACGATCGTAAACAGCGGTGCGCCCAGCCTTTTGGTGGTCTTGAGGCAGATGACGGCTGTGATGGCGTGAGCCGCAAAGTTCCACAGTGCCCAGCCTTCCACGGTCGTGACATTGAAAACCAGACATGCGCCAACCGCAGCAATGGTCCGGGTTATCGCAAACAGCACTTCCAGCTTGTTTGCCGAGGCAAATTCCGAATGGGCAATAAAGCTTTGCGTCGATAACGACACCACCTTCAACAGAATGAGGTTGGTGAACAGGATCAATGCGGCGGTGATCAGCGTGTCGACCAGCAGCGGTGACGTCGGGAAAAACACCGGTATGGTGATCATGCCAATCAGAAACAACAGGCCGCCCGATGCAGCGCTGAGAATGTAGGCATGACCCAGCATCATCGGATAGGACGAGCGGTCCTGCGCCACACGGCGGATGAGTGTTTCGTTGGAACCGATGCCGCAGATTTGCACGCCAAGATTGGTGACGGCGGTAATCGAGGCAAACAGTGCGAACTGTTCTACGCCGAGATGGCGGGCGAGCAGGGCGAATGTCAAAAGCTGTGCAGCGCTCGACATCAGCAGTGCGCCACCGGACGCCGAGTAAGACAGGGCCATTTGCAGCAAACGTCGGAAATTATAGTTTGACGTATTCACGTCCTGCTCCTGTTTTCCGGCTTGTGTGCCGCACATCCGGATATATGGCTTCAGTCACGCGACAACGCCCTGCCAGACCCGAATTGAGTTTTGACTTCTGACCTTAACTGCCTGACGGTAAGAGAGAGTTAAAGAGCTTCATGTTTTTATGGTTACTGGGGCTTATGTATCGTATCTCTGAGAAAATGATTCTGTATTTCAGGTCGATAGCCCAGTAGTTAGCAAGATCAGGCAAATTGAAAACGGCTTTATGAACATTAACGTCACCAAAGCAGGACCTTATGGCACGTTTAACTGACATGGATGATGTTTCTATGTCGGATGACGTCTCCGAGCGACCGCGGTGGCTTGTCGGATTTTTGTTCGTGGCCGTGTTTCTGTACTTGTGGATCTCCGTTCGACCATTTGAAAATCTTGCGACTGCTTCTGGTGGTTCCAATGCGCTGAACCAGCTTGTTGGCCTTGCTCTTACCGGCGTGCTTTTGCTGTTTGCAGTGCGCTATCAGCTTCTTGGCCTTTTGCTGAAACCGCGCTTGCCGATATTTCTCTTATTTGGCTGGATGTTGATTGCGTCCGTGCTGGGCAGCCAGCCCGGCACGGCCATCCAACGCCTGGTTTTTACCGGCCTGTTGTGTCTCATCACCAGCATCATTGCGGTACTTCCGTCTGATCGCCAGCAGTTTGCGCGTTTGCTGGCCATAGCGTCCAGCGTGTTGCTGCTGGTCTGTTATGGCGGTGTCATCCTTTTGCCGGCACGATCTATCCATCAGGCCTATGACCTGTCAGAACCGGCGCTAGCCGGGGACTGGCGTGGCGTGTTCAACCACAAAAATGCCGCTGCACCAGCCATGATCATGCTGGTGTTTTTTGGGCTTTACCTGCGCGGTTCCTGGTCCAAATGGAAGGGAACGATCATCACGTTGCTCGCCTTCGTCTTTCTGATGAAGACCAATGGTAAAACAGCCGCCATGCTTTTGCCTGTTACCCTGATGTTGTCCTGGTGGCTGGAACGGCACCCGCGCCAGGTTCTCTTGGTTGTGGGTGGCCTGATCGGTCTTTTGAACCTGTTTGCGGTGGGCTCTACCTTCTCCAGCTCGATCCGCGATGTGGTTGAGAGCCTGGGTGTCGACGCGACATTCACCGGACGTACGGATATCTGGGAACTGTCATTCGTCACCTTTTTCCATTCACCGATTTTCGGGCAGGGGTTCCAGTCCTTCTGGAACACAACCGCCTTGCTCGACCAATTTGCAGTTCATGAGACATGGGCGGTTGGCGCAGCGCACGCCCATAACGGTTACATTGAAAGCCTGCTGAATGGCGGTCTGCCTGCTTTCGTTCTCACCTGCATCTGGTTGGTTATCCTGCCGGCACGCGATCTTACCAAGTCTATCCAGAACGGTGCAGCGCCGGATTTGAACCGGCTGTTTGCCCGTATGTGGATCTTCGCTCTGCTTTCTGCTTGCCTTGAAAGCAATTTTTTCACTGGGACTGGTCCCATCTGGTCGTCAATGTTGATTGCAATCTATTGTATGCATCATCAGGCACATGACCAACTCTGTGAGGCAAATGTTGCTTCAGGTTCTTCGAAACAACGTTATCCGGAAAGGCACATAACCCATGTCTAGCAAGGGAACGCTGTTTGAGAGAATTTCCAACCGTCTTGTCCGGCATATTCCGACGAAGCGCGTGGATGTGCAGACTCGTACACCAATCGTGTCCTTTACGTTTGACGATATTCCGCAGACGGCAAGCAGGGCTGGTGCGCAGATCCTGGAAGATGCCGGCGGGAAGGGTACGTTTTATACCTCGGCCAGTTTTATCGATACGGTCGACAATGGCGAGCAGATGGCAACCGCTGCCGACTGCAGAGAACTTGCCGCGCGCGGGCATGAGCTTGCCTGCCACACATATTCTCACCGCAAACTGATTAGTTTTTCGAAGCAGGAGTTGGATAACGATCTGACACGCAATGGCGAAGTGCTTTCAAGCTTCGACCATCGTCAAACGCCACGCAATTTTTCAGTGCCGTTTGGAAAGGCTTATTTGCCATCGCAACCGACGCTGAAGCGACGCTTCCGTTCATCACGCGGCATTTTGCCTGGCGTCAATCGCGAGAATACCGATCTCTACCATCTGCTGGCGGTCGAACTTCGTCCTGATCCGCATTTTTTGGAAACTGCAGATTATTGGCTGAATTCGGCGATTGAAAATCCCGGCTGGCTGATTTTCTTCACGCATGACGTCTCGGACAATCCATCATTTTACGGATGCCCTAGGGAGCGTCTGCAATCGCTTGTGCAAAGGTCGGTTGCTGCTGGTTGCCGCATCCTGACTGTCGATGCGGCGCTGGAGGAGCTTGGCCTCGTAGAGGCGAAGCGGGCTGCCAAGGTATAGTTGGTTTTGGTTAGTGCCTTGCCAGCTTCATTTTGAGGCCTGAGGCGCTAATGACCACAAGCATGACGACAATCAGGGCTGGCCAGATAAAGCAGAGTGCCAGGCCCATGACGCGCATGACATCCCATCCGCGGCCCTTTTTCACACCTTCCAGATACGTCATGGTCAGCGAAATTGCGGTGCCGATCACATAAATAACAAGCGAAATGGTCGTGAGCATTGTCGTTTCCCACTGTGGACGTTAGAAAATTCATTTACCGAGTTATTGATTAAAATTATATCAATCATGGAAATGCGGCAACATTGAAGAACGCCCGGAACGCCTGCAAACCGGTCTAATTGTCACCCTTCAAATCTTAGGGTCACAGATATTTGCCAGAAACGAAAAGAGCCAGACCTTATTTGGGCTGGCTCATCTGGTAGGGTTTTGGGTTTGGCCGGGTCTTTGTTCGCGGCAGTTTTTTGGCAGCTGCTGCGCGCTTGGGAAAAAAACGGTGCTGTAGCAGGGCATAGATCGCCAGCGGATTGGTCAGTAGATAGCGTTTGCCCAAACGACGGGGTTCCTGCAGCATGCGGTGAAGCCATTCCAGCCCCATATCCTGCATCCATTGCGGCGCACGTTTGTTGCGTCCGGCAAGGAAGTCGAACAGGCCGCCACAGGTCTTGATGACGGCGACGCCTTTCAGCTTGTCGATATTGCGGCTGACAAATTGCTGCTCAAGCGGAATGCCAAAGCCGACCCACAATATGTCGGTGCCTGATTTGATGACTTCTTCAATGACGGCGTCTTCCTGATCGGCAGTAAAATAGCCATTGCGGGCACCCGCAAAGATCAGATCAGGATAAAGCTCTTTCATTTTGGCAACTGCGGCGTCATTGACCTGTGGCGTCGCACCAAGGAAATAAAACCGCGTTCCCGTCTTCTCTGCCCGTTTGGCAACGGCATGAACAAGATCCGTTGTGGCGACACGTTCCGGCAATTGCTGTTTGCAGAACCAGCGGGTGAACAGCACGAGCGACATGCCGTCAGCATGGATTTCATCGGCCTCGACAATGGTCTGCTCAAAGGCAGGATTGCCGTGACATTCGGCGATGACTTGGCCGTTTGCAGATGTGGAGTAATAGGGGCGGGCAGTGCGGTCACGTGTGGGGGTGGCACGTTCGATGAAGTCATCGGCCGATTCTTCCATGCCTGCTTTAACGACTTGCAATCTCGCGAGTGCAATCGTCGGCCAGTTTCTCCCTTGGCCTTTTGCATGCATGGTGTTCATCCCCACAAAATCATTTTGGATTTAAACGGTTATTGGCCCGTTTCGAACTATATTACTGCCTCTTTAAATACAAAACTGCAACGCGAAAGGGTTGGTCTAGTTAACTGCAAGTTACGCCAATTCGTATAATCGAGCGTTTTTACCGTTATTTAGCCAAGAAAATGCGTCGTTTCCTGTCGTTAAGTTGGTCAAATGTTCCCAAACGGGCAGGTGAAACAGCATAAGGGGATTTTGTATTCATCTTTTGCTAACCATACCGCACAAGGGCTGTGCATGAAGGCATGTAATGAGGTTAGCGGGGAGGGGCCTCACAGGAGGGGGGCTGAGGTCCGCTCTTAATGGAAACGACACGGCTACGGTAGTCGTGTCGTTTGTAATGTGACGTTAGGGCAGATGCCTTAGTCTTTTATGCGTCGTAGAAGATTGATCAGCTGATTGCGCGCCTTTTCTCCTCCAAGGCGGCTGATGAGCTTTTCCTCATTATGTTTCCAGATCTCGGAGAGATTGCTGAGCATTTCGCGGCCATCAGGTGTCATATCTAGAAAATGTACCCGGCGATCCGTGTCTGATTTTCTGCGGGCCAGCAGCCCCTTGGCTTCCAAATTGTCAATGATTGCAACGAAGTTTGCTCTTTGTATGCCGAGCGCCTCGGCAACGTCGCTTTGCTTGAGATCAGTGTTATTGGCCACGACGATAAGGACCGAGAAATCTGCGGGCCGCAGCCCGATCGATGCCAGGCTGTCATTAAAGTCCTGAACTACAGCGAGCTGTGCGCGACGCAAACGGTATAATACTGCCTCCGACAGTATGGAATAATCGACATCACTCCCCCCATAGGACGGCTTGTCGGGGGACGCTGCATACTTGCTTTTACTCTTTGAAGTTACATATGCGAGATTCCCATCCATCATCGACTCCTCTGATTCGATAGTGATATTAGTTAATTACAGAATTATCTTTATTAGAACAAGTTTAATAACGAATGAAAAATAAACGATATTGCTCTATTTCTGATAGTAATGTCCTGATGATTTTGTGATTTTGGTAACGATGTGCTTCGTAGCGCAGTCGGTGGTTTTGTCGGCGAAGTCACGGGCTTGGCCAGTTTCATGCGCCAATCTGCCCGATAACGGCTAGATACATACTGAAGGGTGGAGTGATGCAAGTCGCTGCATTTTCCGCATTGATGCGAAGCGCAACCTAGTCTAAGAACCAACATAGTTCAGGGCGATTCAGCGCCCTTACGGATGCACCCGTAGCTCAGCTGGATAGAGTGTTGGATTCCGATTCCAAAGGTCACAGGTTCGAATCCTGTCGGGTGCGCCAGTTAACTATTTGAAATTTCTTGTTTATCAGTCTTTTCTTGTCCTTTCCGGACAAGGCAATATCGGTAGCACAGCGTTAGCACAACGCTAACCGTGCCGGAAAAAACTCTTTGTTCTCAATGTCGATGTTTCTCGGCTGGAGCCACTGTTAGCACACTGTTAGCGCGGTCCACCTACCTTAGTAACACCATTGGAGACCAGGTTCCCGTGCTGAAAAGCGTCAAACAAGCCAAAGCCCCCTTCGTTCTTTTCCAGCGTGACGGCACAAATTGGTCCATGCGCTACACGATGGACAGCCGCCAGATCAGGAAGTCCCTCGGCACATCGGACGAAACAGAAGCTCGTCGGCTAGCAAACGAAATCTGGCACGAGCAGAATTATCGCCTGAAGCACGGACTGAGCATCGTGGAACACGCTTTCAACGAGGTGGCCGAGGAATTCATCAAGAGGGTCGAGGAAGAAGCCGAGCGTAAGGAACGCAGCGCCGATCACGCTTATTTCTGGCCGCCGAAGATCAGGCGTTTTCTCATCGGTTATTTCGGTCAAAAGCCCATCGACAAGATCACCTCGCCCGACATCGAACGCTATCTGGAATGGCGCAAAACCTATTGGACATCAGGACCGGGCAGCGACATCAACGAAATCCGTGTCGAACGCGAAAGCGGTCGTGTTTTCAGCCGCCCCGCTCCGCGCAAGATCCCCTCACTGAGTACGATCAAGGGCGAGATGGTCATCATCCGTAGCTTGTTTCAGCAGGCGGTCCGTTGGGGCTATTGTCAACAAATCGTCATTCCGAACCCTGTCATACGCAAACGAATCGATAATCGCCGCCCCGGTTTCACACCGGAGGAATATGAAAAGCTATTCAACACGGCTCTTGCCCGCATCTCTGAACTCCAGCCGAAGACGAAAGACATCAAGGCCAAGGATGGCCGCGAATGGACGATAAAGGCCACGCCAAAAAACATTAAGGCAGACCGCATCCGCCTTTATTGCTATATCGAGATCATGGCCCATTCTGGCATGAGGCCGACAGAAGCCAAGAACCTCACTTGGGCCAACATCATCGGCTTCAGCGAATGCAAGAACAAGCCCATTGGAGAACAAGACGTGCGCCTGCAAGTGCGCGGCAAGGGCAAGCACGGCACCTCCATCCCGCTTCTTGACGTTATCCCGGCGCTATCGATGCTTTGGGATATGTTCGAAAAGGAGGTCGGTCGTGAACCGGAAGACGACGATCCAGTGTTTACCGACGCAGAAGGAAAGCAAATTCTGTCTTTCAAACGGAGCTTCAACGAACTTCTGAAGGCAGCTGGTCTCGAATACGACTATCGAGGCGTCCGCCGCACTCCATATTCGTTGCGTCACTATTATATCTCGACAATGCTCATTAAAGGCGCGTCGATCTATGACGTGGCGCTAAACACGCGCACCTCATTGCAGATGATCGAGCAGCATTACGCCCATGTTGCTACCGAACATATCAAGGATAGGCTAAGGCCGGGGCAGGTCGGCTGGTAGGAGGCAGCTCAACGACTGCCAATTAGGCAGTCGGAGATACTTTAAGCGAGAGCTGCTAACACATCAGTGCGCAGATCTATACAAATAGGCTGTCCTTCTGTCGGCTTCGTTAGACCAGAACGGCGTCCCATCCTCTGACCAAGGCCGTGGTTAGGAAGCACGGCTATGCAAGCATTTGCAATCAAGCCTAGGAGCTTCTTCCCTTTAATGGTTGATATGTCGTAGGCGCCCATCGCTGCCCACCTGGCAATCGGATTACGATCACCATCTCCAGGCAGTTTATTCACTGCATCTGAATAGGCATTCGAAAATAGCTGCATCCACTCGCCATGGTCATAGGACGCGATGGCGGTATCTATTATCTCCTGTGCAACATGTTCGGGAACATTCATGACACCCGCGACATGCGCTGCATTACAAAACGAGCTTTCTATATCAGACCCTGCTGTGAGCCAAACAGGAATGTTCTGCGCTGGGTATCCCTTCAATTCCTTCCACGCCTGCACATCCTCGTCGGACATAAAATCTCGGTCTCGGTGGATCAAGATCTTTATTTGCATTTTTGCCATCAAAGCCCTAGCTTTTTGGCCATTAGGCAAGCTTTCTTTACCAAAGGTAGGCCAAATCGCGCATTTTTGTGCGATCGTCGGCCATTGATTCAGTAAGTGCTGGAGCTTCTCTGTGTTGCCGTCTTCAGTGAAGATGAGAAGCTCTTTATCTAATATACTCCATCCCATCCGTTCGCGTACAACGTCGCCATCGGCTTTTGCAACTCCGTCTTCCAACCAGTGAATCAATGCACGATCCGAAAGGGCCCTGACCAAGTGCGGTGAGTGCGTTGAAATAACAATCTGTGTTTCCGGATATTCTAGCGAGGCTTTTTCAAGCGCTTGAATAAGAAGCTGCTGCCGCCCCGGATGGAGGTGAGCGTCTGGTTCGTCGATTAGTAATAGCTTAGGTCTAAAATATAACAGGTATGCGAATATCTGTACAACTTGCAGAAATCCGGTTCCGGCCATGTCGATCGATTTCCATGCGACCGTGTGGCTTTGTCCGTGTACTTTCATTTCATTAGTAAGGAATTTCACGTCGATATTGCGATCGCGCAGTCTATCGAATTTCACCCAGAAGGTTGTGTCGGGCAGGATCATCGACACCCATTTAGATAACTCGTCTAGTTTTCGATGTTGCTTTCCGGTTCCGTCAGCCCCAACTGCATGAGCTAGAATTATTTGTCTTAGAACGGAGCCACCTTCGCCAGACGCCGCCTTCCGGTGCATGATCGGTACCGCTAAGATCGTCTCCTCTTCCGCAGCGCCCGCGATACCAGGAATGTAGGCGGTGCTGGGTTTATCATTCGCGGTTATCTCTGCGGCAAGCGGACCTTGGATATTCGTCAGAACGCCTGCGTTGTTGCGAGCGGCACTGATAGCTATCGAAGTTTCCGAATCGTCGGCGTCGAACAGGCTAACGGATATCTTTCTACCGCCTGCACTGTTCTGAAGCTTGAGCTTATGGGCCAAATCCAAGAAATCTTTACTAGGAACAAAGTCCATTTGGTCGAGGGTGACTTTTCCACCTTCAGCGAGGGTTGCACACCTTACGGCCCAATGAACCCCTTTCAAAAATGAAGACTTTCCGCAGCCATTCTCTCCCACCAGGACAGTAACTGGACCGAGAGATATGGATAGTGGATTGTCTATTCTTTGGAAATTTTGGATCCTGATTGATTTGATCATCTGCAACTGAAATGGTTAGGATGTGAAGACTTTCACCACCTAAAGGCGATTCTCCGTGGATGTCTACAGCTAATAAACCACTCGCCCTTTTGCCAAACGGATGTATCTGGGAAACACGTTCAACGGTTTCGCAAAGGATGACACCATGTCGCATCTCAAAGCCCTCAAGCTCACTTCCGCAGTCCCAATTCGTGCGTCGGCCGACCCTGTACAGCGTTCGCGGGAAAAGATGATTGCCGCACTGGCCGAACAGAAGCAGATGGCTGAAGCAAAGATCGCCGGTCAAGCGTTGATTCCGACTCATATCGTGCGCCGTAAGAATGCTGAAGGCGTTCGGATCCAGGTCGAAGCCCCCAAGCGCGTCCGTCAGGGTTGGTTCACTGACGGCAACGGCAAGGTATTTTTCGTCCTGCGTTACGCGGGCAAGACTATCGAATTCGATAAGGACAAAAACGCCATCGAGGCCGGTGAGCTTTCGGCACTGCCAAAGATCATTGACACGTTGATCGAGGCCGTGCGTGAGGGCGAGATTGACGCGCAGCTGACGGCTGCTGCTGTCGAGCGTGGCAAGATGCTGCGTAAGCCCGCATAAACTGCGCAGTTTTCACAGGGAAAGCATCCGAACCCCATGGGATCATTTGATCCCATGGGGTTCGTGCGTTCGGATGGTGCTGGGACATCGTCAAGGAGCGTCACGGAAACGCGGGTTAGTCTTTGTGCTGTCACGCTGCATTTTCGCCCTTAGCTGCATTCCTTGATGCATCTGTGCTTCTGCTTGATATGCGTCGCCCGTCAGGTTTGACTCCGAATGTACGCGCAGCTCGGCTGTTTGTTCGCTCGTGTCTTTGAACTCGCCCTTTGCGCCATCTGGAATTTTGTTTCCGCCGAAACCGAGCGGAGATTTGATGGAAGACCATTTACCCGGCGATTACAACGACAAACCCACACAGGAGCAAACTGATCTGGCCATGCTGTTCATGACCGACCTACACGTGGGGTCCGAACGCCTATACAAGATCAAGCGCAAGGGCACGTCGCTGAACCTGCGCTATGAGATCGACGGCCAGACGCACCAGCGCAACTATCTGTCGGCGTTGTCATGGCGGGCAATTTTGTTCTTTGCGCTGGCCGAGGGCCAAACTGTCACCGTCCACGAAATGGACGAGCCGGGACGATACCGGCAGATGTTCCCGAAAACGCTGCTGCGCCGCCTTCAATGGCATGCACGGCAGAATGCGAATTTCCCCCCGGTCGCACGTTTCTATGACCCAAACGGCAAAACCGTCATTCTACTGACCCGGAGCCGCGTTTGCTGTCATGCCGTCGATGCGCTTCACAATCTCAGCGATGGCGGGCCGGTGTTTCAGTCGCTGTGGCTTTCCGACATTATGGCAATAAGACCCATGCTGGGCATTGAGCTTGTCCGTGACGAAACATTCTCGGCCACTTTGCCGATTAGCGCGTATCTAAAAGCTGCCGCGATAGCAGGGCAGATTGTCGATGAACCGAAGCTTTTCAGCCTGCCTCTCACTGGCCGCGTACCTCTGCTTGCAGCCCCGCCGTCATCAAAGGCAGTCCGCAGCGTCTTCGATCAGGCGTGCCTGAGAAATTCGGTATGGGAGAAGCTGCGTGGTCGCACGATCTACGAGGATTATGGCTTCTAGGTGCTTTCGACCTGCCCGTCGACTTGCGTATTGTCCGGGTGAGAAGTCAGCCTTTGTTCGCCAACTCGAAAATAAACTGTTGTTGCTTTGTCGCCAGCAATGCACCTGCGAACTTCTCTTCCGAGCCGTCTTGTCCCCAACGCAACACATACCGCAGGATCGGGACATTGTGTTCCAGCGTCAAGTCGGAAAGCCTTTGGCGCTCACTTTCCTCGGACTCCGCATCATCGACGAACTTGCTCGTCACCGGCTTATGCTTGCGGGCCAAAAGGTCCAACGCTATCCGATCCTGCGAGGTGATGAATTCGAAACCGACAATTGCATTCAATTGCGCGTAAAACTGCGGCTCCGGCAATACCTTCTTCCGCAAATTCAAGTCAGGGCGAACGAAATACAAATTGGTCCGTTGGGAACGGTCCATGCTGAACATCGCGGTATATGTGGCTGCTCCCACGTATAGAGAGATACCACCCTCCAAATAGGCCAGTGGCTTTTGTAGTCGTGCGATGCGTTCTTTGAGTTCTGATGGTGTCATTGCGAATATTTGCCTATGCCGAATGGGAACCGAATTGCTCCGGTCCCCATAGCTGGCGGTAATTGAGTTTTTCTTAAAGCGGCTATTCAGATGGCCGCCTTCGCCATCACTCGCCTCAGTGCGCGCGTAGTGTGCTGCATCAGGAGATTGCGAGGCCACCGAATTGCAAGATCTACGAGGCTAAGCCTTCTAGTGACCTGAAAGATACGCTGCATAGTTTCGCCGCAGTCTTTAAGGAGGCTGTCGTCTTCGCAATGAATAGATCCTGAAGCTGGGGATTCTCTTATTTCGCGACTGCATAGATCGGGTTGCGTTCAAGCCAATCGACGGGACCCATCGATCGAGTTTCATTTGAAGCGGGACCATCCGGCAGCGGATTTCGTTGATTTCGGCGGTCAAAGGCCGGTACATTCCAGCCCATTCGGTTTGGTATTGGTCGATGGCGCTCTCGGCATCGGCTGATGTGTCGCTAAGCATGAAACTCCTCCGTTGAAAAAGTGAAGGTTTGTGTGAATGGGCTCCGGGACCATTTGGCCCCGGAGTTGTCGTGTTTCACGACAACCTGGCCTCTGCGGCGGTCGGATTGCTCATACCGCGCAGCCTGCGGAGGCAAACCAAGTCCTCAAGACGCTGGAACATCTGCCGAAAGCTCAACCCCCTGATATACGCGTAGTCGGCTCCCAGTACTTGCAAGAGCTTGTCGTCGGAAATGGTCTCGCCTTCTGCTAGCAAGATTTTCTGCGCTAGTGGCAGGAGTTCGCCAGGCATCGACCAAGGGCAATGGGCGACCTTGCAGCGGTCGCGAATAGGGGCGGCCAGCTTCTCAAGATGGTTGGTCGTCATGATGAATAGCGTGTACGGCATCACCTTGTCGATTTCGGCCTTGAGAGCATTTTGCGCCGAACCAGAGAAACCATCAGCCTCATCGATGATGATGATGCTCAACCCTCTTTCGTTGAACTTCGTCACCGATGCGAAGGTCGAAATCTTCTCACGCACGGTATCGATGGAGTTCTCCATGCTACCGTTGATGAACATGATGTCGTGCTGCGACACCTCCGCGCAGAGGTTTTCGGCGAGTGCACGCGCGAATGCGGTCTTACCTGTCCCGGCTGGGCCGTACAGCAGCAGAGGCCGTTTGTTGTTGCCGCCAACATAACTCATGGCGGCAAGCTTCTGATCGTAGTGGTGGAAGTCGGACAGCGCTTTCGGTCCGTAGGTATCGGCAAAATTCATCGTAATCTCCATGCTCGGGTGTTATGAGGTGGCCCTTAGCCATCGCGGTAAAATCAGGCCTGTACGGCGTCTTCGATCGCAACCTTGAGGCCTTTCGCCGTAACGCCGCTGACCTCAACGGACCGCGTCTGGCTTTTGCTGTCCGCAGCCTTGGCGGCTTCGCCTTCACTTATCTTTGCGATCGCAGCGAACACCGCGTTGAGAACCGCATCGCTGTCCAGCGTGAATAGGACGTCGTGGCCGCTATCCGGGTTACGGCGGCTGATATGGACGAGGAAGCCATCGGTGCCATCCTTCATGTCCGCAGCCTGTGCTGCGGGAATGACGAAAATCGGTGTGTGCTGCTTACGCGCCTTTGCCTTGCCGATTTCAGATGGCTTCTCGACCGACGACTTTGCCTTCTGGAGACGGATATTCTCGATGCCGCCTTCATCCTTGATCCACCTGGCCAAGTCTTCGGGCGTCTTCTCCTTGGCCTCCGCGGCTTCGAGAACCTTGCCGAGCGAGCTTGCACGGCGGCGGTCCGTATCACCGAACACGATCTTGACGGCCAGCGAGGCCGCGGAGGTTGCCGCATTCATGCTGATGTCGAACACGGTCGCGACCTCGCGAAGCTCTTCCGTCGTCGTGGACCGCAGCAGCCGATAGGTCTCGGCAAGGATCTCGTATTTGCGGTGATTGCTCAAAGCAAGCTCACTAGATTCCCATGCCTGACGGGCGCAGCGAAGCGTGGTGACCTTGGACTTCAGGGTTGTCTCTGCCCGCATCTGTTCGGCCAAGCTGATCGGGGCGGCGGGGGTTTCAACGATGGTGTTTTCCTGTGTGATTTCAGACATTTTTTTCTCCTGTGTGTCGTGATTGACAGCCAGAAGATCGCCCGAACCCACAAGTTCTTCATCGAGTATTATTTGCGGAGGTATCGGATATATTCTTTTATTTTCAATTGCTTAGATTGATTGGATTTTTGAGGTGAATTTTCGGATGTGAGAAATGCGTTATATTTGCCTGCGACCTTCTCGGCTAACGCTGGGTCCAAGCGAAGGCGCCTGCTATGCGGACCGATTTGCACCGCCGCTTCGATACATATGGCTAGTCTGGCGGTGCGCGACTGGATTGACTTCATCGAAGGAAAGGGCGGCAGCGAGGCCACGCAATAACGCTGTTCGAGCCTCTGGATATCTACGGGGGAGAAGTATCGTGGGTTTGCAAGTTCCCGCTCGACGTTTCTCAGAATGGCGCAAGCGTCGTAAGACGGCTTCACCTGCCACTCCTTGAGCCGTTGCTGAAACGGCCCTGCAGCAAACCCGGAACCCTTCTTACGCTTCTGCTCATAATAATGACTGATCGCTTCGAACCGCTCTTGCGGAGTGTCGCGCATCATCAATGCGAACGCATCCAGCCGCACCAGGCTGGCAACTGGCGCGGCAAGCCGCCGTTCGAGTTCCTGTTTGATGGCACGCTCGCGTGGGAACATCCCATCATCAAGGAAATCGTAAAGGGCCTTGCGGATGATGGCAGCACCTCGCACCAAGCGTGCCGGGGATTGGTCGATCTGCTCAGGGACTGGCCAGGGTTCGGGCCAATAGAGCTTGATGAGCGCCAATTGCTGCAGGCTGAAGGCGCGCAACGGAACGTGCGGGGGTAATACCTTGCGGAACGGCCCGCGTCCCTTTCCATAACGTCGCATAGGAGTTTTCTGCCGGAGAAAATGGTCGAGGCGGGCAGTTTCGTGCAACGCCCATAACCGCTCAAACAGATCGACAGCCTCGATGGTGCTCAGTGGAAGTAGATCTTCGCGGAAAACGTCGCGCAGACGCTGAACAGAGGGAACCTGTGTGTGGGAAGGAAAGATGGAATTATTGACGTGTGGGGAAATACTGCTCATCAACGCGGTATCGGAATGAAAGGAACGAAGGTGGTAGATTGGCGGCTAATTCCTTGCCAATCCATTAACTTTGCGCTTTCGGCAAAACCTTGTGCGCTGTTTCGGGGAATTCGATCTGGACGGATCATTGGGGGGTGATGGGTGTCGATGTTTGAATGTCAGTCGTCTTCGACCGTGTCACGCTCTGCGCGTTCGTTTCGAAGACGTTTTGGTTGTCTTGAACCTTGTCATCTGTTGGTAGAATACATCTGCCGCTCTGCAAACATAGCAGCAGTAAACGTACCAGAATTGCAGCCTCTCATGCGCGTAGCGTGGCAACAGCGCCGGAAGCATACAAAGATGAGTTATCGGTTCATAAAGTCCCAGGTGCAAACGACCTGATCGCCGCTGAACCACGGCAATGACATTTCTTTAGTACAGTAGCGTGCGCGCCTTTCAGCATCTCCGATCGGCAGCAATAAGGAGTTGCCACCCGGACATAGCTTCGTCCAGTGGTTGCCGATGATCATGTGAATATTGTTCTCGTCATGGGGCGGCAGACGCAGCGTGCCGTGGGCGTGGATTTTTCCTTCAACGTGTTCAAAGATGAACACACCTTCGGTCCGCTCATCTTTCGCCAGCTTTTGCCATCTCGGCCCCAGCAGTGCCCGGTCAATACGGGCAAGCAGGCTTTTCAGGTCTTTCCGTATTCCGAGTATCGATCCCTCGCCATTTGTAACCAATGTCAGGAAGCCATTGGGCCGAATGGTTTTCGCCATGAGTTCCACATACGCTTCCCGCAGCTCGCGATAATTGATGTCTTTCATCTGCGCCATGCGCCTCTCCTTGCTGCTCGGTCAGCAGCGCAATTCCGATAAATATCTCAGCTATTTAGCGGTGAGCAGCAGAACCAACATCAAACCGGTCAGAACTGCAGGTTTTAAAGGAGGGATACAATGGTCAGCGATATCGAACTTGTGGAAGCAGTCTGCGAGCGCATGCTGCAGGTACGGCTTGTGCAGAGCAAGGCCGAGTTTTCGACGCGGATGCTCGGCAAGGGTCCGAGCTATCTGACGTCGATGAGTGCGCGGGGTCGGCAAGTGCCGCAGGAAGTCGTGGCGTTTCTTAGCGACCAACTGACGGCAGATATCGAGGCTGATGATGTCGCAATCTCCATTCTATCCGAACAATGCAACCAGCACCGACGTGATCAGGATCACCGTAATGACCTGCTCGGCTGGATCGCACACCACCGGGTGTTTCCGATGGAAGACACGGCGAAGGTACTTGCGCAGCAGAAAAGCGACGTGACTGCTTCCTCAATCCTGCAGAAGCTTGCCGGTTGGCTGTCGCGCCACCGCGCGGCAGTTCCGTGACCATCGAACTTGTCGTGTTTCACGACAAGTCGGCTAAAGCAGATCGACGGCAGCTTTCATCATCTCGTCACGCACATCGATATAGCGCTGGGTGGTCGTCAGGTTTCGATGACCGGCCAGCGTCATGATGACCTTCGGGCTGACTCCGGAATGTGCAAGTCGGGTGATGAACCAGCGGCGACCACTATGCGAAGTCGCCCCGTCGAGACCGGTGCTCTTGTATAATTGTCCCATCAGTTGGCAGAGCGTGTTTGCAGAAAACGCAGTCCGTTTCTGCGTCAAAAGCAGTGGTGAATCGTTATCCCGACTTTCTAACCAGTCCATCCGATAACGCGCGATCTCACGGCGCAGCTTTTCATTTAAAAAGATAACGCGAGCGTGACCGCCCTTGGTAATCTCGGCTCGCAGCCGTAACTGCTCTCGCACCTTGCCGTCGCCGTCGATTAAATCGTGGACCGTAAGCGCGGCGATCTCACCCACCCGCAACCCTGCAAGATGCGACAGCATCAGGGCAAGCCGATTGCGACCGGCATGCTTGGATTGCGCCACTACGGCCAGCAGCCGCTTGAATTCGGTATCCGTTAGAACCCGAGCTTGCTTCATTGAAACCTCATAAAAAGCAGCATTTTCCTACCGCAAGTTATGTTGCCGATGAGCAGATAGGGCGAGCGTTGTTTGCTGAGCGAAAATTATTCTACGGGATCAAGGCTTCAGTGCCATCCAGAGCGCAAACGTCAGAAAATGTGTGTTTTATGAGGTTTGATCTGACGAGAGAAACTGAAGGAGCGGCAAACCCACTTTAGTGCGGCCAACTATTTTTGCGTGCGGAGCAATAGCAAAACCAGACCATCTAGGCAGTCAGGAAACACCTCTTCGGTGAATGGGACAGAAATTCGTCTCTACTCGATTATCGGGCAGCAGCCGAACAAATATCGGTCTCATCGGGTCGATCATTAGATCAATCAATAAACCGAAATGGAATGGGATTGGATTTTCCCCTCCAGCGCCGTGGATTATAGTTCCACCGGCCAATCTTTAGACAATTCGCGCAATAATCGGGGTAGCAGATAGAGTAATTATCACCGAGGCATTTCTCATAGAAATTTCTGCGCTTGTGGCAAACTCCCCAGAAATTTGACTAGTTTGTCCGAGACTATGCGCATCGGTCTAGAGCCAATCGCAAAACATAGACTTAAAGGTAACAGAGGCCAGACGACGAATAGGCGGCTGAAGTTGGGTGTAGGAAGCGAATGAAGATGGACGGGTTGAAGTTTGATATTGCGCGGTTCCTTACACAAAGGGCTCTAATGAAGCGACGCGCTACGTACCAACATGTTGGCGAAGCCGTCGGATGGGGGCATCCGACAGGGCGTGGCCTTGGGCCTCATCTCGAAGTTCTCTTACATTATCTGGCGGACCGAGGGCTCCCTCCTTTGACCACCATTCTCGTCAAAAAAGGCCGACGCCATCCGGCAGAGGATGCCATGAACTATATCCGCGGCGCGCTTGGCAATATCGACATCGACGCGGCGCAACAAGAAGTCTTCTCGTTCGATTGGAATACGATCCCCGAGTTTGCTCCTCCTGGGGATGTACTTCCTGTTAATCGAGGCGTTTGGCTGACATCGTTCTGGGGCTTCGACCCAGTTGAA
Organism: Agrobacterium sp. 5Ca50; assembly: GCF_055381905.1. Lineage (NCBI taxonomy): Bacteria > Pseudomonadati > Pseudomonadota > Alphaproteobacteria > Hyphomicrobiales > Rhizobiaceae > Agrobacterium > Agrobacterium sp. 5Ca50. The sequence continues at coordinate 2,450,181 of NZ_AP026438.1, read as the reverse complement.
TGGGGATGCATTGGTTTTGCCAACGAGTGGCGACGCAACTCTTACATAAAAAACTCACAACCCGGCGGACTGGTAGCAATCTACGTAACCAAGCACAGGGGGCCAGAAAGTATGCGCGGCAAAGTCATTGGCGTGTTGGAGGTCTCACATGAAACGGGCCACGCTAAAGACTTTATTTCTGGCGAACATTGGGCAAAAAAGGAGTTGGATCCAAACAGCAAAGGGAAATGGCCATATGCAGTTAAGGCCACACGAGCTTGGCGCATTGTTCCTGAAGACTGGAAAAATGTGGAAGAGCTTTTTCCTCGCACCTACGGCGGCTCGAATCCGGAGGCTATTGGTGCGAACGGCGTACCAATTGAGGATGTAGAGGCGGCCAACCTCTTCGAACTTGATGTGTACGGGGTTCCCGTCTATGGAAATTCTGCCCTAATTGACCCTACGATTCAAACGCTAGAAACGGCCTTGACTCCGACCCGTGCCGTCAAGCCATCATCTCAACCATACTGGGTGGGTGAGACTGACGGGCCTAAACACCTGTATATTCTTCGACTAACGGGTGACATTGCCGCTTATCTTGGTCGACCAGCGAAAGATCTGGAGGGCAAGCACATTATTAAAGTTGGCTTTTCAAAGAGCCCTCTTGCTCGCAGAGATCAAATCCAAAGCGCCTATCCCAAGGGCACCTTCAACTGGGAGAGGTTCAAGCCTGATCCGCAGCCAGAGACCGCCCCCTACGCAACCGCGGTGATAGCCATCGCGGGCGAGGATGCGATGAAAAAGCGGCTGGTGGACGAAAAAGCAGAGCCACTTGGCGGCGAGTTCTTTCTTGCTGATGATTGGCTACTTTACAACATTTGGGGAGCCGGCAAGCTAGCTGCAGAACGAGCTCAAGCTGCCCTCGATACTTCGACGTCTCAGTCGAACAGCTGGAGCGATGATATGTTAAGGGTGCTCAAAGACTGAATGCGATCCTAACTATCACTGCTCCCTTTGTGGCACTCGGGGGCTGTGCTATAGACCGATTTGACCAACATACACGCACTCGCGTGATGCGCGCATTTCGGGGGCGCGACACATCACCGGAGCTTGCAGTCGGAAAATGGCCCACTCCATGGGTATCGGTTTCGCCTTCACCGGAAAGCTTTGCCCGGTATACCCGACCTTATATTCCCTAAGATCAAACTGGCCCTCTTTGTTCACGGTTGCTTTTGGCACCAACATTGAGGCTGCGCAAAATCAAAAAGGCCGACAAAGTACGAAGCTTTTTGGAACAAAAGCTATCGGCCAACATCGCGCGGAATGGCAGGATACAGTCGGAATTAGCACCGCCGGATGGCGTGTACACAAAATCTGGGAATGTGAAACGAAAGATAAATCTAAACTCGGTATAACTCTTCAGGACGCAATTTCATCCATTGCCGACTATTGATGAAAACCTAATTATTGAGTGAACAGAATGTCTTGGCCGATTTCTAATCATGGCTCCACGGATGTGGATCTCATCATTCCCAATGTCACCGCACCCGCTTATCTTTGGGCTATGCTCAGCGCCGAGGGTGAGATATTTCGTGGCAGTGAAAACGCAGGTGTAAGACGGCACCTTGCCACCGCTATCGAGCGGTTTGCCTCTCGTGTCACCGGTGGCCAGGCACCCAGAGAAGACATCAGTGATCAGCGCCTGCGAACTTGGAAATCCGAGTTTGAAGAAATGGGTCTTTTAACTGTTCACGATGACATCATCGCCAAAACGCGATTTGGCCGGGCGGTGATCGAAGGTGTAGAAAATGTTGCTGTCGCTATTGAGGGCGCCAACAGACGCATAGCGTTGCTTGGTGCTCAAGTTGCCAATCGAGTTCTTCTAGCCAAGCCCGGAGCTAAATCGAGTAGCAACACGGTGCCAGATGACGCAGATCTTCTTCCTCTACGTGCCATATGGCGGGCATTTAGGGAGCTAGATAACAAGCTGCACTGGCAGGACATAAATAGGGTACTGGGGCACATTCACTATGCATCAGATCTAGATGCTGGGATAGGAAAGATCCGAGCTTTCAGAGCAACCATCGGAGACCGATATCCCTTAGATGAACTGGGATTAGCAAAACTCGGAGATGTACCGCTCACCGACGACCCCCGGCACATTACGCCTTGGTTTAACCGAGCCGGCATCGGAGGCATGCTAATCCCTTCAGAGTCGGACGCGAACGGGTTTCGCCGGCTCGAACCTAATGCAGCTACCATATTTGACGCTCTTCTTGGTGAACCCGAGCCTGAACCGAACGATGCCGCCCGCACAAATCGACAAGATTACGTGCGTTATCTCATGGCACCTGTCGAAATTGCTTCGCGGTCGCCTGTCAGCACCAGCGATCAACGACTGATCGATAACGTTACTCAAGCCGTAAACAGTGTCGGGGATCGCCGTATAATCGTCCTCTCGGGTCTCCCCGGAACTGGAAAATCACGGCTTGCGCGCAAGGTTGCCGATCAACTTACAGACGGTGACAACGCGCGCCTTAAGGAAATTCAGTTCCATGAAAACACGACCTACGCCGATTTTATGGAAGGATTCGTGCCCAAGAGCGATGGTAATGGATTCGAGAGGCGTGATAAAATTTTCCGCGTAATAAATCAAAGAGCGTTAGATAATCCTCATGACAAGCACGTTCTTCTTATTGAGGAGCTTACGCGCGCAAATGTTCATGCTGTGATCGGTGAACTTCTAACATTTGTGGAGCACCGATCGCGCAATTTTACTCTCTCGTTGTCGCAGCAAGATATCACGATTGCTCCTAATCTCGTTATCCTTGCTACGATGAATCCGAGGGATAAGTCGGCATTGTCGCTCGATGATGCGATATCCCGGAGGTTACACCGGGTAGACGTAAAGCCGTCCGTAGAAGGTCTTCGCTCAATGCTGGCTGAAAGCCTTGATGCCGGTGTGCTGGAAAGGCTATGCGACTGGTACAGCAGCTTCCAAAACCTACTTCCTTTCGGGCATGGGGTTTTTGCAGGTGCAACAGATGACAAAATACTTACGGAGATTTGGCGAGGTACAGTCATTCCGATGCTGTCTGATCCTCGTGGGCTCTTGCGCGAGGCTTATCGTCCAGCGTGCGAGAATTTTCCCTTCCTGAATGAAACAAACAGCCAGTCAGCCGTGTAATGATGTTGCGTATATCACTTCGCGAGAGAGGAAGTCCGTCAGTAATTCCGCTGGCGGATTGGAGCCCAAACGAACTCGAGACGCCGCTTCGGGAGCTTGAAGAGCTTGGTATCGTCCGCCTTGCGTACACAAGTGCTGGAGTAATTATCACACCTAGTTCATTTGTCGGGCGCCTTTCACTGCCGAATTATGAAGTTAATATAGCTCCCAAATCGCCCGAAATGCTCTCTGTTATGCGAAAGCTCGCATATATTGGGAACAGAAGAACGGCCACGGCGTACATCCAGGAAGTAATACCTTCAACCGAAGGGCCCGATGGGTTAGTTCCTGCTTTTATAAGGAAGCTGAATGAAGCAATCCGAAATGGTCTACCATGGCGATACCTTAGTAGGCTCAAAATTACATCCTTTCCCAATGGCTGCATCGATTTCGGCGAGACAATCGCAAACTTAGCAATCAAGGGCATCAACCATCAAGTCGCGGTGAGGCACAGTGAGCGCATTCATCACGTCGAGTATTCGCGCATCATCCTCACGGCACACGAGTACATAACGCGCCATCCTTTGATTACCTTGCAACAGCTAGGTGAAACCGAAGTTTTGCTCGGCGCTTTAGATCAGCACGCAATCTATGAGGATGTTGACGAGGCAATTGAAGTAGCAACTAATCTCCTTGTCGAGGCTGTCGAGAATGAATGGGATCCCTCCCATCTTGATCTTCTGAAGCAATGCATCGCAGTATTGTCACAGATGTCGGCGTCTGGCGGCACCGTCTCTCTCAAAGCAGCTGGCACTGCACATTTCCAAAATCTTGAGACTGTTTGGGAAGGATGCGTTTTCCACCTGCTCGATAATTGGTCAGCTGCCTTCTCACCTATTGAGGTCGAACTTCATGGATTATCGGGTACAGGCACCAAATTGTTTGGTGACGGCGGCCCTGTGCTGGATCCGGACGTTGTGCTGCGACTAGGGTCCAAAGTTAAAGCTGTCGTCGACGCAAAATACAAATTGTTGCTGAAGGATTCCCCTCCAGCGGCAGACATATACCAAATCACAGCTTATATACGTCGCACGCAGGCTTTGTTCGGGGCGCTTGTATACTACTCAGAAACCATAGACAGAGCCCATTTGGTGGGAACGACGCAAGACGGCGCACCAATCATCTGCATTGCGCTTACAGCCGCGTCGCTCGAAAGAGATGGCTCACAAGCACTAAGCAACCTTCTTAGCGAAGTTCCGTTGCTCAGCGAGGATTTGAATAATCGAATGAGCAACAGTTTGCGCTAGCGCAGGGCAAACTGCATTTCCAATTTGACGAGCTACATCCTTCTTAGGACCAAAAAACACGAATTCGTCGGGGAATGATTGCAACCGTGCGCCCTCTCTATTTGTTATATTCCGGTTTTGGTCAGGGTGGCCAAAGCGCCCTCTAGTGAAGTTATCAAACATCGCCGTGATTGTTCCCGAGGGACGATCCCACCTAAGTCGACCAAAAACGTCCAAATGCCGATGTCCATTTGAATTGCGATGACAAGGCAGTTGCAGGTGCGACGGAATGTCTAACCGACCGCCGCCTTCGGGCACGTAACTGAGCCGTTCCAAATTTTTAGGCGAGATTGCTGCTCGCTGATGATTAGCAAAAAGTGGATGCTCGCTATTGTCCTCCGGCGGCGGCGGAAGATCACCAATCGCATCTCTAACAGTCTTTACTACCAAATGATTCGGAGCGGGGAATCTAAACGCAGCCCCAACGTCACTTCTGACCGCTATAATAAACGCCCTGCGGCGACTTTGCGGAACGCCGAATAGCGAAGCATCAAGAATGGTTGATGATGTTGAGTATCCGCTGGCTTCAAACAGGGAAAAGAGTTCTTTAATGTGCTCTTTACCACGTGAACCTAAAACGGTCGGAACATTTTCCATGACGATTACCTTCGGCCGAAGGTGAGTGGCAAACTCCCCAAATCTCAGCACGAGGTCATTTCGTGAATCGGAGGCATTGCCTCGTCTCTGTACCGAGAATCCCTGACAAGGCGGACCGCCAGCTACTATATCTATTTCGGCTGCAAGTGGTCGTATCACTGCATCCAGATTTGGCGCACTGATTGACGCTAGGTCGAGCTTGTGTACGTGATTGCCGAGGTTATGCCGATAGGTATTGCAGGCGTGTTGATCCCAATCAGCTGCGAACACAGGCTCGCAACCGGCTTGCTTAAATCCCAGAGACATCCCTCCAGCGCCGCAGAATAAATCAACGAGGCTGTATGCCATTAGGCTGCCACCACTTGTTTCTCGGCAAGTCTGATCTGTCGTTTTCTTCCAGCCAGCCCGGATGAAATTGATTTCATTATTGGGGCTTGGACATCATCGGAGAAATCGGTCTTATGGGCGTTACCAAACCATGAACTGTCGATGTGGATGGCCAAATTTTCCGCGAACATCGGAGCTACGGCGTTACCAATCTGCTTATATTTGTCGTCAAATGGGCCTTCAAATTGGTATTCCGTCGGAAAGCCTTGCAACAGTGCTGCCTCTCGCACCGAGAGACCGCGGTTCTGTTCAGGGTGCGTGAATCTGCCGCATGACGGCGTCCTGCATCGGGCAGTAATTGCGACGGCCGGTCTATCCCACCATAGGCGTCCATAAACATCGCGAAAACCGTCAACTCTTGTGTGGCAATCAGGACCAACTCCCGCTGGGAGAGCACTACGACTTCCGCCATCCTTAGGGATTAGGCTCAATAGGTTTACGGTTTCAGGTCGGTGCTTTGAGGTCACATGCATCGGATCATTGAAGCAGGTTTCGCCGGGAGCAAGCGACGGCAAATGAGATATCGCATCGCGCACGGTACGAAACGCGCTAGGCTCGCGTGTAGGCAACGGCATTTCAACCTTTAGACTATCTCGCGAGGCCATAACCAGCGCGCGATACCTCTCTTGCGGGACATCGTAAGACGCAAGATTCAGTATTCTAGATCGGACGATATAGTCCTCCTGTTCAACCCGGTTCTTGAAAGCCTCATAATAGTGCCAATGCTTTTGCTGAAGAAGCTCTGGCACATTCTCCATCAGCACCAGCTCTGGTTGCAGCATTGCAACAATCTCCGCGAAGGCAGAAATCAGTTCGTTTCGGTCATCTGACCGCGGATCCTTCTTGCGATGCGAACTAAAGCCTTGGCAGGGCGCACATCCTATAAGGATCAGCGGCTTTCGTGAACTATAACCCCACTCCTTTAAAGCAGCATCAAGCTTTGGGCGTTCGACTAAGGATCGAACATCCATGTCGAGCGCGGGCTTCCTCATCATGCGGCGGTACGTATTATTGGCGTGCTTGTCGATATCAAGACCGCCGAGGACGTCGTAGCAGATAGAATTGGTTTTCGCTTTTTGAAAGCCGTATGACATCCCTCCGCATCCGCTGAAGAGATCGATGACCTGCACTTCCATCTTCTGAAATTTTTCAAATGAGCTATTCATTGAGCACCTGGAGCTGAGAAAAAGAATGAGCGAGCTAGACCTTCAGGTTATCATCAAGCCATTTTTGGTCATTTAAATTACGAGACCCAAAGCCTTGCTCATCCAAGTGATCTCGAATGAGACGGGCGACCAAGGTGCTTTTCTTGAAGCCTTTTTCGATGCAGTAGGCACAAAACCGCGCGTCCTCTTCGACCGAGAGCAGGACGGATATTTTTTGTTGTTGCCTCATACAGACCACTCCGTGATTCGGGCGTATGGGCAACATTGCACTTTCGCTGCAGTATTCGCAAGAGTGCGCACTTTTGCGCACACGGCCAGACAGATCATGACGATATTAGAATGGGCTCGTGAAGCGTGGCGCGCCAATAAATTACTAGCGCAGTCTTAACACAGTATCGGTGAGAAATAAGTAAAAACAAGTGCTTAATACCATAGTCTTCCAATTCCGATTCCAAAGGTCACAGGTTCGAATCCTGTCGGGTGCGCCATAATCTTCAAAAATAATGATTTTATGTTTTCACGTGCAGACGTGACGATCGCCGTTGCCCGCCATGTAGAATGCAGATGTCCGAACAGGACTTCAGCCCAGCGTGCCGCTCTGCTCGCCTGTCAGATAATAATAGAAAAAGGCGGCGGCGAAAAAGGCCACAACAGCCAAAATGACGAGCAAACGTTTTTGCCACGGCGGGGTTTGCCGCGGTGGTTTTGGTTGAGGGCGACGCTCGAATTTTAAAACGTTTTCTGACATGGCATTTGCATAGAACAAAACTGTGCTGTTGCCAATCATCGCAAATGCAAACCAGTGCGTGTGGGTTAATTTCCACAAACTGCGATGCGCGTGACCTTAGGCACGGTTTGCCATTCCGCGCATATATGTTTGCCCTGCTGGGTTCTGTGATGTGTTTTTTGGCAGGTTGGGGCAGGCCGCTCTAAACTGTGCGTTACCTGTCAAAAGGCTCATTTATGGGAGCCAAATGGTGCCGGCTTTTGGGCGTCCGCCACCATTAATGTGCAATGGTTTCAATGTGCGTTTTGGCGCACCCTGCCAAGGGATCAACGACCCCAAACAGCATGGCTGATCTGCTCACGACGCAGGCCGATATCGTTCAACGAACGTTCGTCCATCTGGTTCAGTTCGCGAACTGCGCGACGCTTTGCTGTGTAACTTCTTACGATTTCGCCGAATTTCATGTCCATCTCCTTTGTTTGGTATGACTAAATATAGGACATTTCTCGCCTAAAAATAATGCATAAGTATAATTGGCAGGCATGCGTTTTTTGCATCCCATGCCGCTTTACGATGCTGGGTTGCAAGACTGCCTGTATTTTGATCGAAATTGCCGCTGAAACTGTGTGGCCTGAAACCTGGAGGTGGCTTTGGCTTACGTCTTGAGGAATTCTAGCATGCCTTTGGCTGCCGCTTTGCCTGTCGCAAGGCATGCGGTCAGCAGATAGCCGCCTGTTGGCGCTTCCCAGTCCAGCATTTCACCAGCTGCAAAAATGCCCTGCAACGGGCGCAGCATGTAATTTTCATCCAGTTGCGACCATTCAATGCCGCCAGCGACCGATATTGCCTCGGCAATTGGTCTGGTCGTGGCTACCGGAAGTGCAAGCCCTTTGATCTTTGCTGCGACAGCGGCAGGGTCCAGCTGGCTGATCTCAGGTGTGAGTTCACGCAACAGGGCAATCTTGACGTCGCTAAGACCAGTCTTTTTGCGCAGTCTGTTGGTAAGGCTGTCTTTCGAGTTGGCTTTGGCGAGGTCGCTGGCCAGCTTTTCTTCCGTCTTGCCCGGCGCAAGATCGAGAAACAGGGTTGCCTTGCCTGTGTCCAGCAGCGCGTCACGCAACACGGCGGAGTGGGCGTAGATCAGGCTGCCTTCGACGCCATGTTTGCTGATGACAAATTCACCCTGAAAGCTGCCAGCCGCTGAACTTGTCACCACGGATTTGATTGCGGCACCGGCAAAACGGCTGCGGAAGACATCGCTCCACGGAAGATCAAAACCACAATTGGCTGGTTTGAAGTCGGCAATGCCAATCCCTTTGTCTCTCAAGGTCGGCACCCAGGCGGCGTCGGATCCAAGCCGGGGCCAACTTGCGCCGCCAAGTGAAAGCAATGTGGCGTCTAAGCGGACGTCGATTGTTCCAGTTGGGGTCTCAAAGGTCAGCAGGTCGCCGTTAAAACCAGTCCAGCGGTGGCGGGTATGAAGTTTGACGCCCTGTTGTTCGAGGCGATGCAGCCATGCGCGCAACAGAGGCGAGGCTTTCATGACCTCGGGAAACACCCGGCCGGAGGTTCCCACAAAGGTTTGCTGGCCGAGTTCTGCCATCCAGTCACGCACATCGGATGGTCCAAAGTCATCAAGTGCCGGTTGCAGGTGTTGTTTGGCTGCGCCGAAACGCTCAATGAACGCGAGGTAGAGCTCGGAATGGGTGATATTCAAACCGGACTTTCCGGCCATCAACAGCTTGCGTGCCACGGTGGGCATGGCTTCATAGATGCTGACATCATGACCCCCGGCAGACAAAATATCAGCGGCCATCAGGCCGGATGGTCCGCCGCCAATGATTGCCACATGCTTTTTTGCCATTCGGAATGCCATCCTGCTTTTACCAATGCTGAAGTTAGAGCGTTGTTATCGCAAGTCGGCCGGGTTTTGCACGGCCGCAGCACTTATTTTTGGAAATTGATAGCGGGGCGTCGATTCGACGTTCTGACAGGGAACTTATGGCGGTGCAAACCGCCATAAGAGCGTTCTGGTACGTAAGGCAGGGATTTGCAGTTAAAGTTTGCCAACCCCGGCATTCGCCCTGACATAATCAGGTACGTTTTTCGCGGGAATCGGAAGCTTGCCATAGAGAGTTGGTTTCCAGCCCACATCTGGTGAAATCGGCTTTTTCGGATCAGCATTCAGTACTGTCGCAAAGTCTGCGGCCTCACCATTCACCAGCGAGCCGGAGTCAAAGAACCTCGTTCCGCCTTGAATGTTGCCCGCATTGCCAATGTTGCCGTTCCTGATCTCAAAGAAGTTGTTTTCCGAATAAATGGCGGAGCCTTTGCCGATACCAAAAGCGCTGCGGAAAATAGGGATGTCCTTTGACTGGCTGATGCCGCGTTCATGATTTTCAAGGACGCTCAAATTTGCGTCAGGCGCACCGGATGCATCGCCGGAGAAGTAGTTGTTGTAGCTATGCACCTTGCCAAAGCGCACGCGCGGCATGCGCTGTCCTGCGTTTTCAAACCAGTTGCCCCTAAACGTAACGTTCAGTTTGCCCTCGTCTGAGGTCAGGCTGTCGCTACCGCCGATCAGTGATGTCTTGTCGTGATTTTGAAAGTGATTATAGCTCAGAGTTACGAGGTCGGCGCCGTTGGTAATGTCCACTTGGCCATCGTGGTGCTGCACTTTTTGCTCGACCTGATTGTGTGGGAAGGGGAATACTGGCGGGAACAGCTTGTCCGGCCGCTCACCATCGGTGAAGGTGTTGTGATCCAGCCAGACCCTTTTGCCGCCATTGATTGAGATGCTGTCATATTCGGAGTTCCAGCGGCCGCCGGGGCATTTTTGCGGGCCGGTATCAGCATCGACATAAATCTCGTCGCAACCGGGGTAATTCTTGTTCAGCGACCAGGAATCACCCGGATCCCAGGCCGGGAAATAATCGAAGGCATCTTCAAATGTGATGTTGCGGATAATGACGTTTTCGGTGCCGTTGCCGATAAACAGATTACCCTTGATGATTTTGGCATCATTTCCAAGGCCGATGATCGTGGTGTTGGAGGTGATCTGAATAACGATGCGCTTTTTCTGATTGTCGGCAGACCGTTGCCGTGCTTCTTCCTGTGGGCCAGTCAAGTCACGTTCCGGGCGTTTTTTGTCCGTCAATCTCACGTTCCAGACTGCGGGCGCGTAAGCCTTTTTATAGGCCTCAAAGTCATAGGCGGGATCGGCGTAGTCTTTCTGGGTCAACTCCTTATTGTCATCGTCGACCGACAGATTGATAGTGCCTTCTACCTTGATGATCTTGGGCAAATCAGGTTTTCCGCCTGCCTGGAGTGCGTCCAGCAATTCGTTGCGGTTTGACACGGTGTAGATGTTGGACGGGTCGGCCTTCGAGCCACCATCCGTGCCTGCAGCCCAGCCATCATTCGCGCCAATTGCCTGCCGGGCAATTTCTTCGTGTGCCTGTGCGGCGAGAATTGGCACGATCATGCAGGACAGGACTGTCCCTGCCACGAGAAACGCGGCTTTGCGGAATGTGGTTGTCATCACTGTCTCCTCCTCGAAACGTAGAATCAACTCCCCCCGCTAGAATGGTAGACATTACTGCGAATTTAGTACAATCAATAATTGAATATATAATTTTTGGTTGCATATAATATTGGCTGAATCTGTTTTCCAGCTCTATGCATTAAAGAGCTGCTCTCCAGCAGCCGATGCTAAACAGCGATGTAAAGGGTATTGTGTAGAGCGACTTATGCCGAAGTTGATTTACGGGCTTTTAGAATAGCAACCTGATGCAGCGTATTGCGTCTGCTCATTTCCAGATGTGTCTTGAGCGCCTGCACGATCTTATCCCTGTCCCCAGCTTTGATAGCATCGAGGATGGACTGATGTTCGGCGACCGAACGGCTGTAATCTCCCGGCAGTGAAACGAACACCGTGTGGGTTTGCGCAACAATGCGGGCATGGGTTTCTGAGATGATCGGCATCTGCGCGGCATCCACCAACAAGCTGTGAAAGGCCCGGTCGTGCTGCAGGGCTTTCGACAGGTCGTCGAGGGAATGGTGGGTTGCGAAGTATTTATGCTGCGCAAGTGTTTCTGCGAGTTTCTTCTGTAAGGTCAGATCGAAACGACCTGCGTCAAATGCTGCCTCCACCGCGCCCTTTTCGATGAGGATACGCGCGGCATAAAGCGCTTCGACATCGGTTTCACCGAAACTGCGGACAACCATTCCCCGCCGGCTTGAGGTGGTGACAAGGCCGTCTGCTTCCAGACGAAGACATGCCTCCTTGATGGGGGTGGGGCTGATGCCGAGATCGACAGCAAGTTCGTTGGGCAAAAGGCGGAAACCTTCCGGCAATCGCCCCTGAATGATGCGGTTGCGCAACTCCTGATAGGCCTGTTCGGCCAGCGTGGTCTTAATCATCGTCATGGCGTTATTTTCTGTCAGATCCATCACGAGTGCAATTAAAAACAAAAAATAAAAAATTTTTTATTTTCTAACGTATGGTTCTGCGTTAGATGTTGATCAAAGAAGGAGAGGAGGCCTTCGTTTTAGCCAGATTTTTCCTGCAGCCCCAGTTTGCCTGCACTCTTGCGGCGGCAGCACAGCTGCCCCCACTCATGACATTCCAGTTCACGATCCCCCACGTTTTCCAGCGTTCACGGATCGACCAGGAGCAAAACAGATGAAAATTGCCTCAGTTCACCCCTTTATTCTCCACCTGCCACTGACTTCGGATTCCATTTCAGATTCAACGCACAACATCACCCATTGGGGTGTGGTTGGTACCAAGATCGTCACCGATGATGGTCTGGAAGGCTATGGTTTTACCGGTACGCACTCACATCTTGCATCAGACCGGTTGATCACTTCATGCATTCAAAATTGTTACGCACCGCTGCTGATCGGTGAAGATGCGTCGGATCACTCGCGCCTTTGGACGAAACTGGCGCGCAATCCGGCACTGCAATGGGTCGGCCGCGCCGGCATCACCCATCTGGCGCTTGCGGCTGTTGATGTCGCTCTGTGGGATTTGAAGGCCAAGAAGGCAGGCGTACCGCTGTGGAGTTATCTCGGTGGTGCCCGCACCAAAGGTGTCGAGGCTTACAACACTGATATTGGTTGGCTTTCCTTTAGCAAGGACCAATTGCTTGCCGGATCGGCAAAGGCTGTGGAAGAGGATGGTTTCACACGCATCAAGCTCAAGGTTGGGCATGATGACCCCAATGTCGATATTGAGCGCCTGACTGCAGTGCGTAAACGCCTGGGTAGTTCCATTCGCATCGCCATTGATGGTAATGGCAAATGGGATTTGCCCACCTGCCAGCGGTTTTGCGCCTCAGCGCAGGGACTGGATATCTTCTGGTTTGAAGAACCACTCTGGTACGATGATGTCGGCAGCCATGCGACGCTGGCGCGCAACACCACTATCCCTGTCGCACTGGGTGAGCAGCTTTATACGGTTGATGCCTTCCGTTTCTTTATTGAGGCCGGTGCCGTTCAATATGTGCAGCCTGATGTGACACGCCTTGGTGGCATTACCGAATATATTCAGGTGGCCGACCTTGCGCTGGCGCATCGTTTGCCGGTCGTGCCGCATGCCGGCGAAATGAGCCAAGTGCATGTGCACCTCAGCTATTGGCATCCGGCCTCGACCATTCTGGAGTATATTCCATGGATCAAGGACCATTTCGAAGAGCCGATTGCTGTCAAGGATGGTGTCTACGCGCGTCCTGAACGTCCGGGTGCCAGCACCACCATTCTGGCGGAAAGTTTTGCCCGCTATGGCAAAAGCCTGAGCTAAGACCGGCCCTCGATCTCAATTTTGATGTGCCCGATCTCAGCCGATCGGACACATCACATAAAGGTAATCAATGGAAAGTAGAATTTCATGAGTTTTTCATTCATGTAATTCTGGATCGGAGTTGTTCCGGCTGATATACGAGCTTGGAATGGTTCGGGGTCATCCGATATTGATTAGCTGTTTGGTATAAAATGGGCATTCGGGAAGACGACAAGCGTTATGCCGTTTATGTCGCGCATCGCCTTGATCTTATTAAATATGCCACACCCATTCTTGGCTCCCGAGAGGAGGCAGAGGATGTTGTGCAGGAAGCCTTTATCAAATTTGTACCGCAGCAGGCCGAAGCGCCGAGTGCCCTCAAGGCCTATCTCTTCCGTGTTGTTCGCAACCTTGCACTCGACGTCCGCAAACGTCGTCGCTACGACCTTCGGGAAAGACCGGATGACACGCCGTTCTGGGGCCTGCCGCAGGACCATGGATCACCCGAAGACCATGCTTTGTTTTGCGATCAAGTTCGTCAGGTCAGCGAAATCCTCAACGAGATGCCGGCGGACACGCGCCTCGCGTTGGAAATGCACCGTTTTGGCGGCTATCGCATGGAGGATATTGCGGTGCATTTGGGTGTCTCGGTTGCCACCGCACACCGTCTGGTCAAGACCGGGCTTGCGGAGTTTGTCAGGAAAATGAAATGAACGTCCAAAAAAAAGACGTTTCCATGAAAAAAATATTGCGTTCAATCGTCTCTTTAGAAGGAGAGCATAAAACCGTTATTTTTACTCATGAGAGAACACAGGCAGCACGTCGATGAACGATCCCGCGAAACCAGACGCAGGCGAATTGGATGTTTTTGACGAAGCCGCTGACTGGTTCTTACGTCTTGAGGAAAATTCGGATGATGTAGATCTGCTGAAGGAATTCAGCAACTGGCTGGAACTAAGTCCGGACCACCGTCAGGCATGGGAAAAGACCTGTCGTGGCTGGAGTGTTTTCGGGGCGGTTGAACCGGCTATGCGCTCCCAGTGGGAGAATGCGGGTCAGGCCACACCACAACGTCGTGCAATGCGGCGGTTCTCTATGCCGAGACGAACCTTTTCCCGGTTCGCGCTGGGTGGGGCAACGCTTGCGGTGCTCTGTCTTGTCGTCATGTCCATTCCGGACATGGCCGTTCGTCTGGAAGCTGATTATCGCACCAGCAATGGTGAAAGTCTCACCGTGACATTGGCGGATGGCAGTACGGCTCTGCTTGCACCCAAAAGTGCGCTTGCGGTCAATTATCATCAAGGCCAGCGTGATGTCGCCGTGCTTGCCGGTGAGGTATTCTTTGATGTGATCAAGGATGAGGCGCGACCGTTCGTGGTCGATGTACGCGATGTCAAAGTGGAGGTTCTGGGAACCGCTTTTGATGTTGGCATGTCTGACAAGGCGACCAGCGTTGCCCTCGCGCGTGGCTCGGTGAAGGCCAGTCTCCGTGACGATCCATCCGCAACACAAGTATTGGTGCCGGGTGAACGGGTGACTGTTGACGGTGCAACAAAACGCATGAGCAAACAGGCGGTTTCTGTCGATGAGATTGGTGCCTGGCGTCGTGGCGAACTCTATGTCGTGGACGAGACAATCGCCGAAGTCGTCGAAAAGATTGGCCGTTATCACTCCGCCTGGATCAGCGTGCCGGATAGGTCGCTAGCCAATAGCAAGGTGACCGGTTTTTACAATCTCAACGAGCCGGATCAGGCGCTTGAGGCTTTGGTCACGCCCTATGGCGGAAAAATCCGCTCGATATCGGGATCAGTCCGGATCGTGTCGCGCTTTTAAGTCTCACTTGGCGTAAAAATTTCCATTACTTTCCAGTTGGTTACAGACAAAATTCGTTTTGGTTGAAAAAAATTCCGAGAGCAATCGTCTTTTTGTTGAATGTGAAATTCAACATTTGCCACTGTAGGCAAAGAAGACGGGCAGGGTAATGAGTTCTTCCAATAAACAAAGTGCAAAGCAGTCTGGCGTGGGGCAGACGGGCAAGCGCGCACTTCTTATGGCCAGCACGGCCATGGCAATTTTTTACGGGGTATCAGCGGCGCATGCGCAGTCATCCGGTGGGGCAACACCGGCAACGAATGCAGCTCAGGCTGAACGTCGTGCTTTCAATATCCCAGCGCAATTGCTGTCGGCTGCGGTTGGCGCATTTGGTCGCCAGTCCGGCCTGCAGGTGACGCTTGCCTCTCCGGCCTCCGGAAGCGTGCGTACCAACGCGGTTACCGGCAGCCTGACCGTTCAGGAAGCTTTGACGCAACTGCTCGGTGGCACGGGTATTACATTCAGGTTTGCGGGCAATGGCCGGTCGGTGGTTATCGGTGCAGATCAGGCCGCTGCCGATGTGCCGTCAGCGGATGGTTCCACGATGCTTGAAACCATTACGATCACCGGTAAATCGGGCAGAAACGCTGCATCAGGCGCCGGGTATCAGGGAACACCCGACTGGGTGTACGAAACACCGGCCAGTGTCAGTGTTGTCAGCCGCGAGGCCATTCAGTCTGACCTGGGTGCACGTGATGTGCGCGATCTCTTCGACAATGTCGCGGGGACCTACGTCAACAACTCCGTTGCCAACTCTCCAGCAGTGTCGCCCAATGTTCGCGGTGTGCAGGACATGGGTCGAGTGGTGCTTTCCGTTGATGGTGCGCGCCAGAACGCTAATCGTACGATTTCAGCAGGTGGCGACAGCTACATTGGCAGTTCTGGTAAGGGCTATGTTGAAACGTCCTTCATTCGTGCCGTTGAGGTTGAACGGTTAACGGGCGCCAAATCGGGCCTTGCAGGTTCACTGGCGGGCGCGGTGACATTCCGCACGGTTGGCGCAGACGATATCATCTCGGATGGAAAAGACTGGGGTGTCGAGATCGATACGACTGTTGGCACCAACAATCAGCATTTCAACGGTTCCATACTGGCGTCGAAGCGTATGGGAGATTCCCCATTCTCGATCACTGGCGGCTTCGCGCGCCAGAAGCTTGGCAATTACAAGATTGGCAGCCACGGGGATATTGAGTGGGATGGGGATGAAGACGGTGAAGTTACCTTCATGCAACGAGACAATATGTCGTCGCTGTTGAAACTGGAAGGTGATTTCGGAGACGTGACGACCGGCGTAGCATGGACCCATCAGAAGAAGGATTTTGCATGGTTCATGGGTGGGCTCAGCGATGAAGAGGCCACAGTTAATACTGTAACCGCCAATCTTGACTGGAACCCCGTCGATAATGACCTGATCGATTTCCGTTCAACATTTTGGCTGAACGACACGATGGAAGAGACGCTTCGCCACACCCGGGGCGGTGCTGCAGGTTATCCTGACACACTGATCAGCGCTGATTTCATGAGCTTTGGTATCAATATCGACAATACCAGCCGTTTTGAAACTGCTGTCGGTCCGGCGACACTGAATTATGGCGTCGAAGCATTCCGTGATCACGGAAATTCCAGTGCGTCCAGTACATCAATTGATGTGTGGCCGGAATTGGCATCGAACTTTACTTCGTTCAGTCCGGCCGGTCGTCGCGATATGGCAAGTCTCTTTGTCAACGGAGACATTGAGCCAACCGATTGGGTCAAACTATCGGCAGGCTTACGATATGACTGGTATCGGCTCAAGGGTTCGCCGAAATACTACGACTACAGAGATCGTGTAAATTACATCGCATCCGCCGTCACAACTGAGTATGATTACGTCGCGACATATGATCCGGCACGATTTGCCAGCGCTAACGCCGTTCTGAGAAATATCTGGTCGACCCGTCAGGGTGAAATCTATAACGGCCAGTTTTACAGAGCTGGCACAACCATTGCTGCCTTAAGCACGCCGGCCGGTTATCCCGAAAACACCGTGAATATCGATCGTTCCGGCGGCGCATTGTTGCCGTCCTTCACTGTCGAGTTTACGCCGGTTGAGTGGTTGCGACCATATGTTAGCTATTCGAAGAGCTACCGGCCACCGACTGTAACGGAGGCGTTCTTTGCTGGAGACTTGCCGAAAGACGTATCTCCGCTGTCTGTTTATGCACCGAACGAAAGTCTCCGGCCTGAAACAGCAGAAACCTGGGAAATTGGTGCCAACATCAACTTTGACGGTGTCTTTACAGAGGATGACACGCTCCGTCTGAAGGTGTCCGCTTTCAATCGCAAAATCGATGATCTTATTGTGATTGGTTATTTCTATCCATATGCAGGATCTCGACAACTCCAGAGTTATGTCAATACAACTGATGCCACCCGGATGCGCGGAGTCGAGCTTGAGGGCAACTATGACACCGGTCGCTCTTGGGTCGGTGGCTCTGCGACCTGGTTGGACGCAGAATGGGCGCAAAAGGTGCCAAGCACCTGGTACGGTCAAACCGTCTCCTCAGACAATGTTCAGATGTATTCGAGCGTGGGTGTGCCGCCAAAACTCAAGGCTACTCTTGATGCCGGTGTGCGTTTCCTCGATAACAAGCTGGCAATTGGTGGTCGCGTAACCCATTCGACGCCGACATTATCGCAGGTGAAAACCTTTAATCCGGATGGCGGTTACACATCCAACAAATACACAAAACTCGATCTCTACGGTTCCTACCAGTTCAACGATCGCACCACGTTGCGACTGAGCATCGATAACGTAACCGATATCAACCACGTTCCTGCCGGAAGCCGTTACCCCTCTCCAGGGCGGACCTTCTTCGCCAGTCTGAATGTGAGATTGTGACGAATTTTCGAGCCGGTGGCAGGCTCGAATGCAAGTTCCCCTGACCGGGCGGCAACCCGGCCAAGGGAGTAACCGTCCTGATTGTTGGATCAGGCTAAACCTTAGCAACCAAGCAAAGGAAATTTATCATGGCTACCACTATTTCACTAACGTCTGCATCTTCGGATTTCAAATCCTATCTGGAGAATTGGAGCAACACGACTTACAGCTCCACTTACGGTGCATTCTACGGTAGCGGCCCAGGCCTGCAGACAGATCCTGCAGTTATCGGTGCAAATCCGTCCTGGGATTACACGCAGTGGGGCAACGGCAACACAAGCGGCGGTAATGGTGTGCTCGTCGGTGGTGCTTTCGAGTACTCCTTCGGTAACCTGACCGGTACTGTCAGCTCGCTGGATTTCGGCACCGGCTACGGTGAATCCTCTTCTGGCATCACTCTGTCGAATGTCGCGCTCTCGATCGATCTCGATCCGTCCTTTAACTACAACGGCACGGGCCTTGATGCGTTTGACTACGCAATCTACGGCATCACCCGTGGTAACACGCTGAGCTACCTCTACTCCTACCTGGGTGCCACCGGCACGGTAATTGAAGACACCGCAAGTGACGACATTCTCGTCGGCTTCAGCGGCGCGGACACCTTTGTGTTCTCCGGCGGCAACGATGTTGTCACCAATGATGGCCCTGCTGGTACATCCGGTTACCAGGACGGCGTTGACAAGCTCGACATCTCTGCTTGGGGCGCTGTCAACTTCGGCGATCTGACGATCTTCGATGACGCTGGAGATGCTTACGTTGCCTACGGCTCCGACTCCATCCAGCTCGTCGGCGTGAACTCCAGCGTTCTGGACGCATCTGACTTCGTCTTCGCAAGTGCAACGGCTCTGGCCGCCTAAGGGAAGACAACGCTGTGGGCTTTCAAAACCAGCAGCGAACACCGCCGCAGTCTCTGGCTGCGGCGGTCGTTTCGCCCCTCAAGCGCGCCTTCAGCGGTGTTGCGCTCGTCAGCGGCGTGGTCAACATTCTGGCTTTGACCTCACCGATCTTCATGCTTCAGGTCTATGACCGGGTGCTGGCCAGCGGTAGCGTGCCAACCCTTGTCGGGCTGGCCCTGATTGCCGTCGGGCTTTATGCCTTCCAGTGCATGCTTGATATCATCCGGTCGCGCGTGCTGATCCGCGTCGGTGAACATTTCGACATGCAATATTCCGGTCAGGTGCACGATGCCGTGGTGCGTCTGCCGCTTGTCGCCCGGACCTCTGGTGATGGTTTGCAGCCGCTACGTGATCTCGACAATGTCAGGACTTTCGTGTCCGGCACCGGACCGACAGCGTTTTTTGATCTGCCGTGGATGCCGCTTTATCTCGGCATATGTTTTCTTTTCCATTTCTGGATCGGCGTGACGGCGTTGAGCGGCGCTATCGTGCTGGTGGCATTGACCGTCCTCACCAATATCTATTCGCAAAAACCCATTCGCGACACCATCACCGAAAACATGGCGCGCAATCGACTGCTGGAGGCTTCGCGCCGTAATGCCGAAGTTGTACAGGCCATGGGGCTGGCCGGGCGGCTTGGCAGGCGCTGGCAGGTGTCTAACGAGGGTTATCTTGCTGCCAATCGCAAGGCTGGTGATGTGGCCGGCAGCCTTGGCAATATCGCCAAATCGCTGCGCATGGTGTTGCAGTCTGCCATTCTGGCGGTCGGTGCCTGGCTGGTGATTGAGCAGGAAGCCTCTGGTGGTATCATGATCGCCAGCTCGATCATGATGGGCCGCGCTTTGGCACCTGTTGATCTCGCCATTTCCAACTGGAAATCATTCGTGGCAGCACGGCAAAGCTGGGCGCGTCTGCACACACTTTTCACCCAGGTGCCATCGACCGATACATCAATGGCTTTGCCGCGTCCGGTCAAGGATTTGCGCGTCGAGAATGTCACCATTGTACCGCCCGGCGAAAAACGACCAACGGTAGCCGGGGTTGGTTTTGCTGTCGCTGCGGGTCAGGCGCTCGGCATTATTGGGCCGTCTGGTTCCGGAAAATCCACACTCTCCCGTATTCTGACCGGTGCCTGGACTCCGGCCGGCGGTAAGGTGCGGATCGATGGTGCCAGCTTTGATCAGTGGGATCGTGAGGCGCTCGGTCGTCACATCGGTTATCTGCCGCAGGGCGTTGAGCTTTTTGACGGCACGATCGCCGAAAACATCTCCCGCTTCGAGGACAATGCCGATCCGGATGCCATTATTGCGGCGGCCAAGGCCGCTGGTGCGCATGAACTGATCCTGCGGTTTGAAAAGGGTTACGACAGCAATATTGGGGAGGCCGGTTCGTCGCTGTCCGCCGGTCAGCGTCAGCGGATCGGTCTGGCGCGTGCGCTTTACGGCGAGCCTTTCCTCGTCGTTCTGGATGAACCGAATGCCAATCTCGATGCCGAAGGTGAGGCTGCTGTGGTGCGTGCCATGGCGTCGGTGCGGGATCGCAAAGGCATTGTTGTTGTTATTGCTCACCGCCCCAGTGCCATCGGTATCGTCGATTTTGTGCTGATGATGGAAGATGGGCGAATGAAGGCTTTTGGACCGCGTGACGAGGTTCTGTCGAAAGTGCTGCGTACACCGCCTACACCACAACAGCCGGCCGGTGGCTACACCGCTTCTGCCCATTCGGTAACACCACTGCGGGTGGTTGCCAATGCACAGGCCGCACGGCTTGAAAATGCAAGTGAACCGGATGACCGGAAGGAAGACCCTGATGTCAAACATTGACCAGCGCACTTACGTTTCAGGTTCCATTCGTAAACATCTGGTCATGGCTCTGGTGGTCAGTGTGGCTCTGCTGGGCGGTGTCGGTGGCTGGGCAGCAACTACAAATCTGGCAGGCGCCATTGTTGCATCAGGCCATCTGGTGGTGGATTCCTATGTGAAGAAAGTCCAGCATCCAACCGGCGGTGTGGTGGGTGAAATTCTGGTCAGCGAAGGAGATGAGGTCAAGGCCGGTGATATCGTCATGCGGCTGGATGCGACCCAGACAAAGGCTAATCTTGCCATTGTGACCAAGCGGCTGGATGAGCTGATGGCGCGGTTTGTGCGGCTGGAAGCGGAGCGAGATGGTTTGCCAGAGCTGGTTTTTCCGGTTGCGCTTCAATCGCGGCAGAACGATGCCGATGTTGCTGCCGCCATGCGCAGCGAAACCAAGCTCTTTGAATTCCGCAAATCCTTCCGCGAAGGCCGAAAAGCGCAGTTGGCCGAACGCATCACCCAGTTCGAACATGAAATCGAGGGGTTGAAGGCGCAGGAGATGGCCTACGAGAAGGGCCTTCAGGTGCTGGAAGCGGAAATCGTTTCGCAGACATCACTGCGTGAGCAGGGCATCGTGTCCGTCCAGCGCCTGAATAGTTTGCAGACGCAGGCCGCCACATTTGGTGGCGAGCGTGGTGAAAAGATTGCCTATCAGGCACAGACGGCAGGCCGTATCACCGAAACCAAGTTGCAGATTTTGCAGATCGATCAGGAACTACGCACCGAAGTTGGGCGTGAGTTGCGCGAAATTCAGGCCCAGATGGGGGAATATGTCGAACGCAAGGTTGCCGCTGAAGATGAGTTGAAGCGTATCGATATCGTTGCGCCACAATCCGGGGTCGTGCACCAAATGGCGGTTCATACGGTGGGCGGTGTGGTCACGCCTGCAGATCCGATCATGCTTGTTGTACCGGAAGGGGATGATCTTGCGCTGGAGGTGCAAATTGCGCCGAAGGACATCGATCAACTGCAGCTGGGGCAAAAAGCCGTTTTGAGGATGTCTGCCTTCAACCAGCGTGTAACACCGGAGCTTGAAGGGCATATCAGCCGTATCGCAGCTGACCTCACCACAGACCAGCGGACCGGATTTTCCTATTATGTGGCCCGTATCGCGGTATCCTCAGGGGAGCGCAGTAAACTCGAAAACGCCACCCTGGTGCCCGGCATGCCAGCAGAAGCCTTCATCAAGACCAGCGAACGCACGGCACTTTCCTATTTGATGAAACCTTTGTCCGATCAGGTAAACCGCGCATTCCGTGAGGAGTGAGACGTATTGATGATATACAGACGGCCTGCAGACCATTTCAGGTCGTTTTCTGCTTTTATGTTTTTGTTTCAAATGGTTGTCATTTTTCGGGAATTTACATGAAAAACCCTCTTGTACCTCTAGTTGCTATAGGTCTTAAAAAAGGAGCGACTGGAAAATGAGGGTTCATTATGGGCACGTCGCACAACACACGTTTCAAGATTGACGGCATGGACTGCGCGTCCTGCGCATCCAAGATCGATACGGCAGTTCGCCGTATGCCGGGCGTGGAGGATGTTTCCGTTTCTGTGACCGCTGGCACGATGACGGTGATGCATGATGATGTGAGCGATCTGATTGCGATCGGAAAAAAGGTCTCAGGCCTTGGTTATCCGGCAACACGTCTAGCAGGCCGTGATGTAAAGCCGGCGCCCGATCCGCATGTGCACGGTCCCTCATGCTCTCACAATCATGATAATAAGGGCCATGATCATGGCGAGCACGGTCATGGCAACCACGATCACGGGACTGATCACAAACATAACCACGAGCATGACCGTGCGGCGAGTGCAGCGGCCGATGATGGGATTGAAGGGTTGCATGGTCATGACCACGGGGTCAGTGACGGGCCATGGTGGCGCAGCCGCAAGGGCCGTTTGACGATCATGGCCGGACTGGCACTTGTGCTGGCTTACGGCATCGGCCACCTGTTCCCGGCAATCCAGCTTTACGCCTTTACGGCAGCGATGCTGGTTGGCCTGTTTCCCATTGCGCGCCGCGCCATCATGGCGGCCTTGGCGGGAACGCCATTTTCCATTGAAATGCTGATGACCATTGCCGCAGTCTGCGCGCTGATCATCAACGCTACGGAAGAGGCGGCTGCGGTTGTTTTCCTGTTTCTGGTTGGCGAACTGCTGGAAGGTGTGGCGGCTGGAAAGGCGCGTGCCAGCATCAAGTCGCTTTCTGCTTTGGTGCCCAAAACCGCCTTGTTGGAAGAAAACGGCAAAACCCGCGAAGTGCCGGCCGAAAGCCTGGCTGTAGGTTCGGTTATTCTGGTTCGTCCCGGTGACCGCATTTCGGCAGATGGCACTGTTGTTTCGGGTGAAAGCGCCATTGATGAAGCACCGGTAACAGGGGAAAGTGTTCCCGTTCGCAAGTCTGTCGGTGACGCAGTCTTTGCAGGCACGGTCAATGGTGACGCAGCTTTGCGGGTGCGAGTGACGGCGGCTGCACAGGATAATACCATTGCCCGTGTGGTCCGGCTGGTGGAAGAGGCACAGGAAAGCAAGGCGCCGACCGAACGTTTCATCGACCGTTTTTCCAAATATTACACCCCCGGTGTCGTGGTCGTTGCGGCGCTGGTTGCCGTTCTGCCGCCGCTGCTGCTCGGGGCGGACTGGAGCGAGTGGGTCTACAAGGGTCTTGCCATTCTGCTGATCGGTTGCCCCTGTGCGCTGGTTATTTCAACACCCGCCGCTATTGCCGCCTCGCTGTCGTCAGGTGCGCGACGTGGCCTGTTGATGAAGGGTGGCGCAGTGCTTGAAGGGCTTGGCAAGCTGACGGCGGTTGCATTGGACAAGACAGGCACTCTGACCGAAGGCAAGCCGAAGGTCACCGATGTGCTGGCCTTTGAGAAAACGGCGGTCGAAACGCTACGTCTCGCCGCTGCCCTCGAAACCGGATCAAGCCATCCGCTGGCGCTTGCCATTCTGACCAAGGCGGAAGAAGACGGCGTTGAAATTCCGCCTGTTGACGATGCAAAGGCACTGGGTGGCAAGGGTGTTGCTGCGAGGTTCGAAGGGACCGACGTCTTCCTTGGGTCGCCCAATGCTGCGGCTGAGCGTGTTACGATCTCGCAGGAACGGCTGGATGCGATTGCCGCGCTGAACGATCAGGGCAAGACGGTGTCGCTGTTGATTGCCGGTGACGTGTTGTGCGGCGCCATTGCCATGCGTGATGAACCCCGTGCCGATGCGGTCGCTGGTTTGAAGGCTTTGACGGATAGTGGCATCAAGGTTGTGATGCTGACGGGCGATAACAAACGCACCGCGACTGCCATCGGCGCGCAGCTTGGCATTGATGTGCGTGCCGAACTGTTGCCGCAGGACAAGCAGCGTATTGTCGGTGAACTGCAGAAAGAAGGTTACATCGTTGGCAAAGTTGGAGACGGCATCAATGATGCACCGGCTCTTGCGGCTGCCAATGTCGGCATTGCCATGGGTGGCGGAACGGATGTTGCGCTGGAAACGGCAGATGCAGCAATTCTTCACAGCCGAGTTGGGGATGTTGCCCAAATGGTGTCGTTGTCTCAGCGTACCATGCGCAACATCTTCCAGAATATCACCATGTCTCTTGGCTTGAAGGCGGTGTTTCTGGTCACCACAATTGCTGGAATTACTGGCCTTTGGCCTGCAATTTTGGCGGATACGGGGGCAACGGTGCTGGTTACGCTCAATGCGCTGCGGTTGCTAAAAATCCCCAAGTAATGCCCTGGCGGGTCTGACAGACTGCTTCCGGTGATCAACACATTGTGTCCGTATGTTTAACGAATGGGTAATGTGTCCATCGGAAGCTGTGATAAAAGCGGCACTCGAATACGGACTATTATTGCGGAATGTTTTTACCAGAACAAAACCACTGTCTTTCGCTTAAGCGCTCTCTGTTGCCATCTGTTTACAAGCTGGCGGCGGCTGCGCTGGTGGGTATTTCTCTGGCCAGCTGTACGTCTATGGACCTCAGCGCAACGGCCGAGGCACCAAAGCTGTCCAGTAAGGTGAAGGCCGAGATGGCCAGCAAGGGCATGAAACAGGAAAGCCCTGTTCTTGTTCGCATTTTCAAGCAGGAAAGCGAACTGGAAGTCTGGAAGGTTGATAAGTCTGGTGCTTATGCGCTGTTTAAAACCTACCCGATGTGCCGCTGGTCCGGCAAACTTGGGCCGAAGATGAAATCTGGCGACCGTCAAGCGCCTGAAGGTTTTTATCATGTCTCGGCCGGGATGCTGAACCCGAACTCGCAATATTACGTATCGTTCAACCTTGGTTATCCCAACCGTCTTGAATCTGCCCTCGGTTACACCGGAGAGGCATTGATGGTGCATGGTGCGTGCTCATCGTCGGGATGTTACGCCATGACGGACCAGCAGGTTGGTGAAATTTACGCTGTCGTTCAGAAGGCGCTGGAAAGTGGTCAGAGCCGCTTCCAGGTGCAGGCCTATCCTTTCCGGATGACGGCGAAAAATATGGCCCTGCACAAGGACGACGAGAACATGCCGTTCTGGCGCACCTTGAAGGAAGGATATGATTCCTTCGAGCTGACAAAACGCCAGCCGAAGGTGTCGGTCTGCGGTCGCCGTTATGTGTTCAATACAGAATTTTCCGGTGGGGAACCTTCTGATCCCTTGGCCGTTTGTCCTCCTGCCGTAAACCAGCCGGATTCGGCACTCATGGCAAAACTGGATTTGGAAAAGCAGAAAGTGGATCTGGCCATCGCGCAGGCGACGTCGGTTCCGGTGATGGCATATTCCGACGGAGGCATGCATCCGAGCTTCCGCGCAATTCTCGAGAAGAATGGCGCGAAGAAGATGGCGGCCAGCGTATCTAAAACCAAATACCCCGTCAGCCGTCCCGAAGCGGCGCTGGCTGATCCCTTTGCGGGCATAAGAAAATAAACTGAGGACGTCGATTGAAGACCGAGATTATCACAAGACGCATGTTCCTGCTAGGAACGGCCGGAATGGCAACCACCGTATTGGCTGGCTGCACCACGACCTCCAACCAGACCGTTGCGGCACCGGTTGAACCGTCTGTGGATAATTCCATGCTGGCCAGCATGTATGGCCCGATGCCGGAGGAGCAGTTCCCGCTGCCGGCCATTCCTTATCAAAAAATTCCATCGCGTTTCCATCGCCAGATGGTTGCAAATCCTACCAGTGAACGTCCCGGCACAATCATTGTCGATACGAGCAACCACTTCCTTTATCTGACGATGGAAGGTGGTCAGGCCATGCGTTACGGCGTTGGCCTTGGTCGCGCCGGTTTTGAATGGGCGGGCAGGGGTGTTATCCAGTACAAACGCCAATGGCCACGCTGGACACCGCCGGATGAAATGGTGGCGCGCCAACCTGAGTTGCAGCCATACAGCATAGCCAATGGCGGCATGGATCCTGGTTTGAACAACCCGCTTGGTGCACGCGCGCTTTACATTTTCCAGAACAACCAGGATACGCTCTACCGTATCCACGGTTCGCCGGAATGGTGGACGATTGGCAAATCGGTATCGTCTGGCTGCGTGCGCATGCTCAATCAGGATATCATCGATCTCTATAACCGGGTACCGGGCAAGACACCGATCCTGGTTATGAACCTTTCGGCGCCGATGGTTGCCGTTGCTCCGGGTCTCCCGCAGCCGGTTTGATCGTTTTGGTCTGAATTTTCAAAAGCCCACGCTTTGGTGAAACGCGTGGGCTTTTTGTTACTCAGACATCCGGTTTGGTTGCCAGAATGGCGTAACGGTGTTGCAGGCCACGGGCAGTTGCCTTGAAAAATCCGAGGTCTTTGGCCTGCGCCTTATGGATTTTCTTAAGGTTGGCATCGACAGTAAGTGATTGGAAACCCGTGTCTTTCAACAGTGTGGCGACGGCATCTGCGCGTGCCCCATTCGAGAAATAGACGCGGGACAGGATGCTATTGTGGGTGCTGGCACTGTGGCCCGGCGCATGTGGTGTTCCGGGGTTGCTGATGCCGGCTTTTTCCAGAAGCGCGGCAAGCTTCTTGAGCAGCTTTTCGCCAAAACTGATGTTGACGAAATCCCCGTCCACGATCAGCAGTTTTCCACCGGGTTTCAGCACGCGAAACCACTCGGCAAAGCTGGCCTTCGGGTCTACCAGCGTCCACACCAGATGGCGGGTTATGATGACATCATAGGTGCCATCCGGCTCCATGGTGTTTTCCGCGTCTGCCATGCTGAAATGGATTGATCGGCCTCTGGAGATTGCCTTTGAGCGGGCCAGTGACAGCATGGTTTCGGACCAGTCTAGACCGGTGACGGCAAAACCGAGATCATCCATCAGATGGGAGATTACGCCGGTGCCGCAGGCAAGATCCAGTGCAACCCGACCGTTACCCGGACCTAGATGCTTGAGGATCAAAGCGTGCCAGGCGGCGCGCTCCTCATCGGAGAAAATCTCATGACCCGGGGAAAGATCGAAGGTTGCAGCGCGGGATGACCAATAGGCCTTGATTTCATCACGCAGCGCGAAATTATTCCCGTGTCCGTCTATGCTCGACATCGTATCCAACCCTGGCGTTTGTCACTTTGGAAACCGTCTAAAAGATAAAACTTGACGGTATCAGTCATAAAATAATAAAGCCCCGGCAGTTTTTACCGGAGAGCAATTTCAATGCGCATTACAGGCAAATCAACTGTACTTGCAATGGGTCTTCTCGTGTCGAGCGTATGGCCGGCATTTGCAGACAAGGTCACCGTCAAGGACGTCACCGGCCGTGATGTTGAGGTGAATGTACCTGTCAAAAATGTCATTCTTGGCGAAGGCCGTCAGATCTATTTCCTTGCTGCTCTGGACAAGAACAACCCGTTTGAACACGTGGTTGGCTGGCGCGATGACCTGCCAAAGGCTGACCCTGAAACCTATGAGGCCTATCTGGCCAAATATCCTGACATCGCCAAGCTGCCGACTTTTGGTGGCATGAAGGATGGTACATTTGACATTGAGCAGGCAGTGGCGCTGAAGCCCGACGTCATCTTGATGAACATCGATGCCAAGACGGCAACGGAAGAAGCCGGTTACATCGAGAAGCTGGGCAAGGTTGGCATTCCGCTTGTATATGTCGACTTCCGTGAAAAGCCGATGGAAAACACCGAGCCAAGCATGCGCGTCATGGGCAAGCTGATGGGCAAGGAGCAACTGGCTGAAGACTTCATCAAGTTCCGCGCCGACAGCATCAAGAGTGTCACAGACGTTCTGGAAAAGAACAATCCGAAGAAGCCTGTTGTTTTCATCGAACGCGCAGGTGGTTATTCCGATGATTGCTGCATGTCTTTCGGCAACGAAAACTTTGGAAAGATGGTTGAGATTGCCGGTGGCATCAACATGGCCAAGGATATCATTCCCGGCACTTTCGGTACCGTTAATCCCGAACAGGTCATTGCTTCGAACCCTGACCAGATCATCGTGACGGGTGGTAAGTGGGACGCTTATGTTCCCGGTGGTAACTGGGTTGGTGTCGGTTATGGCGCTGATTTGAAAGAAGCCCGCCGCAAACTGGAAAACCTGACCAAGCGTCCGGCCTTTACCGGTGTGCAGGCGGTCAAGGATGGCAATGTCCACGCCATCTGGCACCAGTTCTACAACAATCCGTACCAGTTCGTTGCCATTCAGGAAATTGCCAAGTGGCTGCACCCTGACCTGTTCAAAGACCTGGACCCTGAAGCAACCTTCAAGGAGTTGCACGCACGTTTCCTGCCGTTGGATTACAAGCCCGGCTACTTCGTGTCGCTGAAGGACGCAGAGTAAAAAAGACGACTGACGGTGCATGGGGGTGTGCCGGTTGATCGACAGGCGAGGCTGCAAAATTGCAGCCTCGCCATTTCTGATTAAAGAGAGAGGGACCACCCATGCGGTTCAAGATGTTTCGCCATGTAACGGTGCTCGCCGTTTCGCTTCTGGCAATGCCGGCATTCGCTGCTGAAATTACCGATGTCACGGGACATACGGTCGAGATCGAGTTGCCCGCCAAGCGCGTGATAGTTGGTGAAGCCAGGCAGATCCACGTTATCGCTGCGCTGAAAGGTGATCAGACATTCGACAACATTGTCGGATGGCGCGATGACCTCATCAAAAAAGATCCTGATAGTTATACGGCCTATGTCGAAAAGTTTCCGGCATTGGCAGATTTGCCGCGTTTCGGCTACATCCCGCAAGGCGATTTCAGCCTCGAGACCGCAATTTCGCTGACACCTGACGTCATCACATTGAACCTTGAGGCTGAAAAGGGTGCCAAGGAAAGCGGCTTTGAAGAAAAGGCAGCGGCTGCCGGCATCAAGGTCATCTATCTTGATTTCCGAATTGACCCAAACAAGAACAGCGAAAAATCAATCCGTATTCTTGGCCAGCTTTTTGGTGCGGAACAGCGGGCAGAAGAATTCATTGCCTATCGCCGTGCAGAAATTGCCCGCGTCACCGACAGGCTGGCTGGCATCAAGGATCTGAAACGCCCTAATGTGTTCATCGAACGCTCGCCAGGTATCTCGGGTGAGAACACCTGCTGCCGCACATTTGGCCCCGCCAATTTCGGCGCGATGGTTGATCTGGCTGGCGGGCACAATGTAGCTGAGGGGATTATCAAGACCACCTTTGGTGACCTCAATCCCGAACAGCTCGTGGTGTCGGATCCTGCCCATGTCATCGTGACCGGTTCCAATTGGGCCGCTGAATCCGATATCAACCAGTTTGTCCCGCTCGGTCGTGGGGCCGACATGGTGGTGGCGCGCGAACGCCTTGCCAGTCTCATGACACGCACGCCATTCCCGAACCTGTCTGCCGTCAAGAACGGTCAGGTTCATGGTGTCTGGCACCAGTTTTATGGCGCGCCATATGAGTTCTTCCCAATCCAGCAATTTGCGAAGTGGTTCCACCCCGATATTTTTGCCGATCTGGACCCTGAGAAGAACTTTGAGGAATTTCACAAGAATTTCCTGCCGGTTACCTACAAACCGGGATATTTCGTCTCTCTTGAAAAAGGTTCGAACTGATGGCTTCCTTGAGTGAAACCGAGGTCAAAGTAACAGGGCGCGATCAATATCGCGCCCTTGCCGCGCGCAGGATTATCATTCTGGTGGGGTTGGTTGTTGCCCTGTGTCTCAGCCTTGCGGCAGACATGGCGCTTGGCCCGGCGCGTTATACCCTGTCGCAGGTTGTTGGTGCGATCCTTGATCCGGCTTCGGTCACTGACCAACTTCGTGTGGTTATCTGGGATATTCGTATGCCGATTGCCTTTATGGCCGTGACAGTCGGGGCATCGCTTTCGGTTGCCGGTGCGCAGATGCAGACCATACTGTCCAACCCGCTTGCCAGCCCGTTTACGCTTGGTATCTCGGCTGCGGCCAGCTTTGGTGCTGCCTTGGCACTGGTGGGTGGCGTGGCGATTTTTCCTGGTGCCGTACACTATATGGTGCCGATCAACGCGTTTCTGATGGCGATGCTGGCTGCAATGTTCATCCACTTCGCCTCGACCATGCGCGGTGTCAGTGTTGAGACCATCGTCCTTCTTGGGATTGCCTTGGTGTTCACCTTCAATGCGGCGCTGTCGCTGCTGGAATATCTGGCATCGGAACAGGCATTGGCCGCAGTTGTGTTCTGGACCATGGGTAGCCTGACCAAGGCAACATGGATGAAGGTCTATGTGACCGGTGGCATCATCGTGCTGACGGTGCCTTTGTTCATGAAAAACGCCTGGGCACTGACGGCTCTTCGTCTTGGTGACGACAAGGCTGCCAGCATGGGCGTCAATGTTCGTCGCCTGCGTTTGCAGACAATGCTGACCGTCAGCCTGCTGGCCGCCATTCCCGTGTCCTTTGTCGGGACCATCGGTTTTGTCGGTCTGGTTGGTCCGCATATCGCCAGAATGGTGGTGGGTGAGGACCAGCGCTTCTTCCTGCCCGGTTCGGTCATTTGCGGTGCACTGCTGTTGTCCGTGACCTCGGTTGTCAGCAAGATGCTTATTCCCGGCGCTATCCTGCCGATCGGTGTCATCACCGCGCTGGTTGGCGTTCCCTTCTTCTTCGTTCTGATCTTTTCCAACAGGAGGCGCGCATGGTAGCCCTTGCTCTCAAGGATGTCGGCGCGTCCTACGGTCGCGTTACCGTTCTTTCAAAGGTCGGCATCGACCTTTTGCAAAGTGGCAGTGTGACGGCGGTTATTGGACCAAACGCGGCTGGCAAATCGACACTGTTCAAGCGTATTGCGGGGCTCATTTCCGGCCCCGGCCTGGTGCAGCTTTCCGATACGGAACGGGGTGATCGCACCATATGTTACATGCCGCAGGATACCGGTGCGAACGCGGTTTTGACCGTGTACGAATCCATCCTGCTATCTGCCAAACAGGGTGGTGGCTGGCGTGTTCAGGACAGTGAGCTCAATGAGATCGATGCCATTTTAAAGGCATTGCGCATTGAAGATCTGGCGTTTCGTGGCCTCGGTGAACTTTCGGGTGGTCAGCGCCAGCTGGTATCGCTGGCGCAGGCGCTGGTGCGCAGGCCGGAAGTGCTGCTGATGGATGAGCCAACCTCAGCGTTAGACCTGCATCGCCAGATCGAAGTGCTGGGGTTCGTGGCCGATCTGGCCAAAAAGAATGGCATGATCGTGCTTATTGCACTGCACGACCTCAACCATGCGCTTCGTTACTGCGAGAGCACTATCGTTATTGCAAAAGGTGAGATGATCGTCAGCGGCAACACATCTGATGTGATCAATGCCGATATGCTACGAGATATCTACAAGATTGAGGCGCGTATCGAAAACTGCTCGCTGGGTCGCCCGCTGGTGATCGTGGACGGCGCGCTCTGAGACTTGGAGAACGCTTCCGGTTTCCTAGTGAAGCCGGAAGCCTTGTTTTTTACAGCTTCACCCAGGCGGCATTTTTCCGCGATGAAGCAACGCAAGCCTCAATGAAGGCCACGCCATTTACACCATCATCAACGGTTGGATAAACCACTGATTTGTCGACGCTCTTGCCGTTGCGCTTTGCCTCGATGGCATGGGCCGCTTCGGTGTAGATGGTGGCAAAGGCTTCCAGATATCCCTCGGGATGGCCGCCGGGAATGCGGGTGACGCGGGCTGCTGCCGCACCTGCACCGGCACCACCACGGGTAATCAACCGCTTTTCCTGACCAAAGGGTGTGAACCACAGACGGTTGGGATCTTCCTGGGCCCATTCCAGCCCGCCCTTGGTGCCGAAAACCCGCAGTTTCAGAGAGTTTTCATTGCCGGGAGCCACCTGGCTGCACCACAACATGCCTTTGGCACCGCCGGCAAAACGCAACATCACGTGGGCGTTGTCATCAACACGACGGCCTTCAACGAAGCTGTCGAGATCTGCGGCCAGACTATCCAGTGTCAGTCCGGTGACGAAGGAGGCCAGATTGAAGGCATGGGTGCCGATATCGCCCGTGGAGCCGCCAACGCCTGATTGTTTGGGGTCGGTACGCCATACCGCACCCTTGGCGCCGGTTGTTTCAAGCGCTTCGGTCAACCAGTCCTGCGCATATTCGACCTGAACGACACGCAGGTCGCCAAGCTCGCCGGCCGCTATCATTTCGCGGGCTTGCCGCACCATGGGGTAGCCCGTGTAATTGTGGGTGAGGATGAACAGCGCACCGCTTTCGTCAGCTGCCTTTTTCAGTTTTTTGGCGTCAGCGAGTGAAGAGGTGAGCGGTTTGTCGCAGATGACGTGAATGCCACGTTTGAGAAATTCGCGTGCCGCCTCGTAATGCACATTGTTCGGCGTGACGATCGCCACGGCTTCAATGCCGTTTTTCAGCCGGGCTTCGCGGATCGCCATATCCTTGTAACTGGAATAGACGCGGTCCGGGCTCAGGCCTAGTTCATGACCCGAGGCCACGGCCTTGTCAGGTGAGGAGGAGAGGGCGCCGGCCACCAGTTCAAAGCGGTTGTCCAGACGCGCTGCCATGCGGTGCACGCCGCCAATAAATGCACCGATACCGCCGCCGACCATGCCCAGAGGAATGCGGCTGGTGGCTGTTTCGGTCGTTTTTGCTTCAATAGTCATCGTGTTCCTCTTGGAGCTTTTTTACAGGCCCAACATGCGGCGGTTTGCGGCGTCATCGGTGCCACTGGAGGCAAAGTCGTCAAATGCCTTTTCAGTGACGCGGATGATATGGGCTTTGACGAATTCTGCGCCTTCGCGGGCACCATCTTCCGGATGTTTGAGTGCGCATTCCCACTCGACCACGGCCCAGCCATCAAAATCATTAGCAGCCATCTTGGAGAACACTGCACCGAAGTCCACCTGTCCGTCGCCCAGCGAACGAAAACGTCCGGCACGATTTACCCAGCCCTGATAACCGCCATAAACGCCCTGTCGGCCGGTGGGGTTGAACTCCGCATCCTTGACGTGGAACATCTTGATGCGGTCCTTGTAGATATCGATGTTGTCAAGATAATCGAGGCACTGCAGGACATAGTGCGAGGGGTCGTAGAGCATGTTGGCGCGAGGGTGGTTTTTCACCCGCTCCAGGAACATTTCAAATGTTACACCGTCATGCAGGTCTTCGCCGGGGTGGATCTCATAGGCGATATCGACACCCTGTTCATCGGCGTAGTTGAGAATTGGTGTCCAGCGTTTTGCCAGCTCGTCAAAGGCGGCTTCGACCAGGCCGGCTGGCCGTTGTGGCCATGGGTAGACAAAAGGCCAGGCTAGCGCCCCTGAAAATGTTGCATGGGCCTTGATACCCATATTGCGGGAGGCTTTCAGGGCCATCTTGACCTGTTCTACCGCCCATTGCTGGCGCGCCTTTGGATTGCCGCGCACTTCCGGCACTGCAAAACCGTCAAACGCTTCATCATAGGCCGGGTGAACGGCGACCAACTGTCCCTGCAAGTGGGTGGAAAGCTCCGTTACTTCGATGCCGTTCTGGCGGGCGACACCGGCAAATTCATCGCAATAGTCTTTCGATTCCGAGGCTTTTTTCAGATCGATCAACTGGCTTGCCCATGTGGGTACCTGCACGCCGATGTACCCTTTTTCGGCTGCCCATTTTGTAATGCCGTCCCAGGTGTTGAATGGGGCTGCATCGCCCGCGAACTGGCCGAGAAACAAGGCAGGTCCTTTGATCGTCTTCATAAATACCCTCCATTATCGAACATACAAAAACATAGGAATGGGGTGAATGCGCCCGCAGGCGGGCGCATTGCATTTGGCGATATCAGAACGGGGAATCCGGGAAGTAGAACTGCTCGGCATTGTCCTTGGTGATCAGGGTTGCGTCGAGAATGTATTCGCCGCTAACCGGAACCTGATCGTAGAAATGCGCGGCGGTCAGCTGCATGGCTGTTGCGACCATTGCAGGTGGGTAAAGCACGTCAACCGGTACGAGCTTGTCGCCATCCATAACGCGCTTGATCATGTCCTTGGAGCCCGCACCTGCAACCACGTATTGAATGTCGGTGCGTTTTGCCTGCTGGATTGCTTCGAGCACGCCAACCGCCATGTCGTCATCCTGACACCAGACCACGTCGATCTTCTTGTACTTGGTCAGGTAGTCCTGCATGACGCGGAAGGCATCGTCGCGGTTCCAGTTGCCGTATTGACGGTCGAGAACCTTGACGTTGGAACCGGCAATACCCTTGTCAAAACCGTCCTGACGCTGCTGGTCGATAGGGATTGGCATGCCTCTGATAACCACAACTTCGGCGTCAGGAGTTGTTGCCTTGATGTATTCACCGGCCACCTGGCCAAGTGCAGGGTTGTTACCGGCCACGTAGAGATCGCGGATGGTGTTGTCGTTGACACTTGGTGCACGGTCAACCAGGGCAACAAAGGTTTTCTTGTCCTTGATTTCCTTGATGGCGTTTGTCAGCGGATCCGGGTCGGTTGGCAGAACAACCAGCGCGTCCAGTCCCTGTACGGAAAGGTCTTGCAGGGCGTTGGCTTGGCTGGCTGGGTCAGCGGAGGTCTTTACGATGACGTTGAGACCAGGGTGTTCCTGCATCAGCAGCTTGGCGACACGTTCTGCATGATACACCACACCGGCTGTCCAGCCGTGGTCGGCTGCCGGAATGGAAACGCCGATGGTGACTTTTTTGTCCTGAGCATGCACGGATCCGGCAAATGATGCCGCCAGTGCTGCAAACGCGATGCCTAATATTTTCGTTCGCATGATCTTTCTCCCAAAAGATTGCGGGGCACGTCTCCTCCTCAACCAGGCTCGCCCCAACGGCCCGGCCAATCCTGCTATTTGCGGGTCAAGGATCTCTGGACCAGCATGGCAATGATAATGATGGCCCCCTGAATGGCCCCAATCAGATATTCGCTGACGAAGTTGGACAGCAGCATGATGTTGCCGACGATCTCAAGAATGAAAGCGCCACAAACGGTACCCCATATGCGGCCGACACCTCCACGTAGCGCCGTACCACCCACGACCACGGCAGTAATGGCCTGCAATTCCCACAACATGCCCGTTGTTGCAGAGGTCGAGCCAAGGCGTGGCACGTAAAGAAGTACCGCAACTGCGACGCACAGACCCTGCACGACATAAGCAATGGTGCGAACCCGGTTGACGGAAATACCGGAGTAACGGGCGACGTCTTCACTGGAGCCAACAGCAATGACATGGCGGCCATAACGGGTGCGGTAGAGCACGAATGCGGCGATCGCAGCGGTGATGAAAATGACCAGAACGGGAACCGGAACGCCAAACACCGTGCCGAAATAGACCGGGCGGTACATGGCCTGAATTTCCGAGTTGCGCAGGGTGATTGCGCCACCTTGCGACAGCCATGTCGTCAAACCGCGATAGATGCCCATCGTACCAAGTGTTGCGATGAACGGCTCAATGCGCCCGATCGTTGTGATGAGACCATTAGCAAGGCCACACATCGCGCCAATGACCAGCGCCAGCACCATGGCTGTCAGCAACATCCATGTCGGATCGGCTATCGTGCCGCTATTGATGAACAGGATCATCAGGCTGGCGACAAAGGCCACCATGGATCCTACGGAAAGATCAAGCCCACCAGCCGAAATCACATAGGTTGCGCCAAGTGCGATAATCGCGATGAAGGCGCTGCGGGTGATGACGTTGAGCAGGTTGTCGATGCCGATGAAGTTGGGGTTGGCAATGGTGCCGAGCACCAGCAAAAGCGCCAGCGCGACAAAGGGCGCGACAGCGCGTAAATCCCAGTCTTTCGAGGTTTTGGGTGCCTTGGTTTTTTCGGCAGCGGCGTCTGTCATTCAATCCCCCTTAAGCAACTTTTTCAGAGCTGACGCCTGTTGCCAGCACAACGATTTCATGTTCCGTCATTGCATCGCCTGTCACTTCACCTGCGATGTGGCCGGAGCGCATGACAACGATGCGGTCGCAGATGCCGATCAGCTCCGGCATTTCCGATGAAACGACGATCACCGATTTTCCCTGTTCGGCCAGCCCGACGATGAAGCGGTAGATCTGTTCCTTTGTGCCGATGTCGATGCCGCGTGTCGGCTCATCGATGATGACGATGGATGGATTGAGCATCATCATTTTTGCCAGCAACAGTTTTTGCTGGTTGCCGCCGGAAAGCTGACCTGCCAGTAAATCCTTGCGGCCCGTCCGGATATCGAAGTCACGGATAGCGTCGTCCAATGCTTGCCGTTCCTTGCGGGCATCAATCTGCAGGCCGCTGACGAAATGTCTGAGTGAGGCGAGGGTAAGGTTGATGCGCAGGTCCTTACCGAGCAGCAAGCCTTTGCCCTTGCGATCTTCACTCAGGTAAACAATGCCTGCTTTCAGGCTTTCCTGTGCGTCACGAAAGCGTGCCGGGTTGCCATTATGCCGGATAGTGCCGCTTGCAGGCCGCAGACCAACAACACCCTCCATCAGTTCTGTGCGGCCCGCGCCGACCAGCCCGGCAAAGCCGAGAATTTCACCCTTTTGCAGTTTGAAACTGGCGTCGGTGACGTAGCCTGGTACGGTGAAGTTATCGACTTCCAGCACCGGTTCCCGTGCGGCCGCTGTTTTGCGATCCGGATAGAGCTTGGAAACATCGCGCCCCACCATCAGTCGAGCCATATCTGCCGGGTTGAGTGACGCGGCGTCATGGGTGCCGATCAGGCGACCGTCGCGTAGGACGGTGACGCGATCGGCAATCTCCTTCACCTCCGGCAAACGGTGCGAAATATAGAGAACGGCGACACCCTTGGCCTTGATGTCACGGATGACAGCCAGCAGTGCATCGGTTTCGACAGGGGAGAGTGAGGCGGTTGGCTCATCGAAAATAACCAGACGGTGCGGCACCAGAAGAACACGGGCGATCTGCACCAACTGCCTTTGGGCAATCGATAGACGACCAACGATGGCATCCGGATCGATAACTGCGCCAAGATCACGGATCGCCTTGGCAGCACCTTCGCGCATGGCGGTATCATCAACGATCGGGCCACGGGTCAACTCGCGGCCAAGGTAGATATTCTGTGCAACGGTCAAATCCGGTGCCAGCAGGATTTCCTGATGGACCAGCACGACGCCGTGGTTTTCAGCATCCACAGGGCCGGCGAATGTAACCGGTTTCTTGTCAATGCGCAGTTCGCCGTTTGTAGGGCGTTCATTTCCGGCGAACAACTTCATCAATGTCGATTTGCCAGCGCCATTCTCGCCAATGATGGCGTGCACTTCCCCGGCATAAACCTGAAGATTTATGTCGTGCAAAACCTGTACGGGGCCGAAAGACTTGTTGAGTGAGGCGGCTTCGAGAATTAAAGACGCGGAATCTTTGCCCTGCGCCGTCATAGGGCGCTTCCCACAGGCTGCATGTCTGAAAAGGCCGCCAGCAACAAGCTGTGCGTCCACCGGTTTTCTGGCTGCACGTGAACTCCTCCCAAAGCTCCGGCTCGGTGGCATTTTTCATGCTCACCATGACCTTATGTAAGGCTAGCCTTCATTGTGAGGTACGTAAAGCAAATTCGTTCGAATAACGCTTTTCGTGAACATCAAAAGAGAGAAGTCATGTCAAAATTCGCTCTTTGAGTGTTTTAGTAATCCGCGCCGGAGGCCGCAGCTCTGGCGCTGCGGGCGTTGGCAAGACCCAATACAGCATCGCGGTTGCCGGTCGCTGCAACGCTTTCGAAAATCTGGATCGCGTCGGCATAGCGTTTCATGTTGAGGTAGGAATACCCTCTGATGACCATAAGGTCGGTGCGTTCCGTGGCAAAACGCGACCGTTGATCCAACATGATCAGCGCTTCAGGGTAACGGCCGTTGCGATAGGCCGCCAGCGCGCGATCAGTCAGGATTGCGACCTGCAATTCTGTTGCCTTGCCTTTGTCCATGCCGCCCTTGGCAGCAGAGACAGCGGCATTGTCGGTTAGGCCCATGCGCAGGTAAGCAAGGCTTTGGCCGTAAGCGGCATCACTGCGAATATTGGACTGGTCGCTGCGCAAGGCCGATTCAAAGGCTTTGAGAGCTTCTGCCGGCCGATTGGCCTCCATCAGGCACCAACCCTGTTGCAAGGCAGTTTGCGATGACAGATTTTGCGGACGGCTGGTGAGGTTGCAGCCACGCTGTTGCGGGGATCCACCTCGATCGGCGGCAACGGCACGGGGTTGTCTAGGGACAATTGCCGCGGCTGGTCGCGTGTCAACAGGCGCCTGCGCGGCAGGTGCCGTGGAATATGCCTGGG
This sequence comes from Agrobacterium sp. 5Ca50, assembly GCF_055381905.1. NCBI lineage: Bacteria > Pseudomonadati > Pseudomonadota > Alphaproteobacteria > Hyphomicrobiales > Rhizobiaceae > Agrobacterium > Agrobacterium sp. 5Ca50. The sequence goes on along the minus strand of NZ_AP026438.1, from coordinate 2,411,827 downwards.
GATAGACCGTCCGCGGCGCGGTATTGACCGCCTGAACCTGACCAAGCTGGGCAATACGCTCTGAGCGACCTGCCCATTCCTGTTGAATGCGACGGGTTTCTGGCAGATTGGCAAGTTCGTAGTTGGTCAATGCCAGACCATAGGCAGATGGTTCGTCATCAGCCTTCCAACCGAGGGCCGTTGTAAACCACTGAATGGCGAGTTGTGGTTGCTGGAAAGCGCGGGCATACCAACCAAATTCCTGGGCGGTTGCCGGGTCTTTCGCCTTGACGGTTTCCTCGCCAATGCGTTTCAGAACCTCGGCATCCAGGGGAACAGGCGGTTCGAGCGCCAGCAGGTTGGCGGTTGCTGCCAGATAGGTCTTGTGAGCATCGTCAGATGCATCACGCCACTCATACATGATCTCCTCGGCTTCCTGCGGTTTGTCACGTGCAAGAAGAGCAAGCGCCAGACCCTGAGAGGCTGATGCCGAATTTTCCTTGTCGTGTGCTTTGCGGAACCATTTTTCTGCGTCGGTGACGTTTTCCCGCATAATGTAGTACCAGCCAAGCAACAGATCATCGCTGGCCAGCCCATCGGTTTCCGCAAGACGTTCCAAGCGACTTACATAGGTCGGAGCGACGGTGAGTTTTGCGTCCGTGCCGCCATTGGCGACAAACTGGCGGGCAAGATCATTCTTGACCGGTTCGAATTCAAGTGTTCCGTCTGCCTTGGTTTTTTCCTGCGCCAGCAGCTCCTCGGTCATGGCGGGCGGCAGCAAAGCGGCGGCCTTCTGTACGGTTGCCAGGCGTTCATTTTCCTGCGTGCAATTGGTCAACACATACATGTAGGCATCGCGGGCGCGATTATCGCGATTGGTTTGAGCGAAGGCTTCAGCAACGCGCCACAACGTATCGACCTCGCTGCAGGTCAAAAGGCCGGAGTTGGCAGCCGCCACCTCAATTACTGTCGCATATTGTTTGAGGTTGGATGCATTGACTAGTTTGATGCGGGCCTCTGCCATGTCAAGCATCTCGAGCAGGTTGGCCGGAGGCTGCCAACCGGCCTCAGCCTGCTGACGATCGACAATTGCCTTGCGAACTTCCGCGTAACGCGCCTCGGAATAGAGCTTCCACATGTTTTCAAGCTGTGGATCACCGACCGGTGGTACAGCAAGCGGGTTTTCTGGTGGAACCCAGTTGGGATAAAGCGACTTCAGGCGGGCGATTTCGGCGTTCAGACGGGCCGTGTCGCCCTGCGTGGCAAAGTAACGCAATGCGCTTTCGTCCACCTGCGGCACAGCAGTGGCTGCTGGCTGCGGTGCGGTGTTGGTCTGCGGGACACGTGCCTGTGCGGTTTGCTGCGCTGGCAGATCATTTGTTAGCTGTGCCACTTCAATCGGTCTCTGGCTATTGTCAGGCACATTGTAGGACGCAGGTGCTGTTGATGGCGTTGGCTGCAACGCCAGCAGCCCGCTTTGCGCAGGCTTGCCATGTACGCCTGTTACCTGGCCCATGATTTCGCTTCGCCATTCGACGGCGACAAAACCGACTGCGGCCAGAAGAGCGGTGGAGACGAGAAGTGGCGTGGTTTTCATAGGCACTCCCGATGTGTCTGCGTCGCTGCGGACAGGGCCAGCAGGTGCAGGGTCGAGGGATAATAAAGGGTTGGGCTAAAGCTGCGCAGATCTTCGGGGATCTTGGTGCCATTGGCTGCACAGGCAGCAATGGCCGCAACCATACGGTAACCGGGGTCGGACAACGTGTCCTTCACCGCATTCTGCCTGAGATCAATCGTTGCAATATTGCCGTTGTCTGCACTCATGCCGGTCAGCAGCCGGTTATAAAGGGCGGCGCTGCCTGCCTTTGCCTGGGCAAGGTAAAGCGGGATGCGAACGGCATTGTAACCGAACTCAGGGGCAAAACCTTCGGCCGGTTGGGGCCTACGCTTCATGGACACCCAGTCGGCCGGCAATTTGCGATCACCGAAAGAGAAGCTGTCTAGCAGCGCGACGCCATCATTTGTCAATGCCTGCCACACGGGTGAGGGCGACAGGGCATCAAACACCGGAAAGGCTTCGAAAATCAGGTAGGATGGATTGATCACAGGTCCATCAGTCCGATCATCCGAAGAAAACCCTTCGACTGCAGGCAAAAGCAATGTGCGGCCAGCGTTCTGGATCACGGCCTTTTGTGCAATCGTGTCAATGATGGTGCGTGCTATCTGCTGGTAATCCGGGCGGCTCCATTGCTGTCCCGCCAAAGCCAGCGCGTAGGCGATCAGGATATCGCCGTCGGTTGCATTGTTGATGTCGGTGATATGCGGATTTGCCTGAGGATCCCATTTCCAGGCCGCCAAACCATCATCGCGTACCAGCAGTTCGGTTTTGGTGAAGGACCAGATGAGCTCAAAATCTGCCGGATTATCAGCCAGCACCGACAACCACATGCCATAACCCTGGCCTTCGCTGTGGCTGATGTTGCCATTGCCGGTATCAATGATACGGCCGCTATTTTCCAGGAAAGCGCTCTTATACGCGCTCCATGCCGGTGCATCGATTGTTGCGGCAAAGGATTTGGCGGGAAGGGTGGCCATCAGAGCAAATCCGGCGATACGCAATGCGCGCAAGATCGAGGGCGTCATTTGCGTCTCCCCATCATGCGCAGCATGGCCGTGGTGATCACGCCCAAAAGGCAGAGAAAACCAACAAAGGCCAGCGAATAGGAAAGGACATTGGTGGAAAGCCAGTTGGCAGCAATCAAACGCCAGTTTGATAACGAGAATTCGCGCGTCACATAAAAACGCGGCTGCTGAACGGGTATGCTCTGCACTGTGTCGGTTGCGGCATCATAGGTGGTGACGCGACCTGCCACCTTGCGCCAGCGGGTTTCCTCGGAAATGGCGGCCATGCCGGTGCGCAAATCACTGGAATTTGGTGCTGTCGCCATGGTCCATACACCGTCACCGGACGGGCTCAAGCCCTGTGCCAGCATGAAGGAGACATTGGCTGGTGGAGAATAGGATTCTTCCGCAGATGGCAGGAAGCGCAGTGTATCCGGACTGATGTCAAAGTTGCGCTTCATCCACTCCTCGAATGAAGAAATCTGACCTTGCCATTTGCCGTTGTTAACCTTGCGACGCCAGTCATCAAACATCACTTCGGTATCGTCGCCATTCTGGTTGGCGCCTTGGCCTCCAAGCCAGGAGACCTGGCTTGACGGTGTGATGTTGAATTGGGCAAGCAATGCCTGCTGCATTTGGGAGACGGTGCCAACGAAAATTGCATCCCGGTCGCCGACTGCCGAGGCCGAGGCCACAGTTTCAACCGGAACAGGATGACCGGCAGACATGGCGAGGCGGCTGACCAGCGTTGCTGCCGTCGACAGGCTGTCGCTATCGGCACGATCCAGAGAAATTGCGACAGGGCTGTTGTCTGCACGGTAAGGCTGGCCGACGCCACTGGTAGCAGCGAGATCAGGTTTTTTGCCAAGAAGCGCAAAGTTCGGCATGTAAAATTCGGACGTATCGAACAACGCAAATCTCGGCGTTGCGCTCGCCGTAGCACCAGGCAGGCAGGCCTTGTCCGCCTCAGTCAACAACACTGCTTCCATCGAAATGGCGTTGGCGCCGGGGACGAAGTGACGAAGCGTCAGATTGATCGGCAAATGACGGAATATACCGCCGCCATTGTTGGAGATCGGTACCGTGGACGCAATATTGCCGTTGACGTAGATGTTGATCTGGCTGCCGGGCAGTACTTCATCCGAATAGGCGGCGTCGAGCAGCAAGGTTGCTTCGCCATAGGCATCTGCAAAAAAGTCTGAGGGAACGCCGATCATGAAGTCGGTCTGGAAACGTCGTCCGGAAAACTCGCTGCTTTGAATGCCAAGTTCTGAAAAGGCAATTCGACGATCACTCATTACTAATGGCGTATCGGGCCCGTGCCATGCCTTTGTATAAAGCGTGCTTCTGACCGATCCGGCAGGGCGTTCCATGGCCGTGAACAATGTGTCGATTGCCGATTGCACAGCCTGTGGTGTCGGCCCGGTGACAAGCAGAGGCGCATAGGCGCGGTTGGCATCCATTTCGAAACCGGAATACGCCGCAGCCAGGGCTTCCGGCGGCAGTTCTCCAGCCAATGGTGCAATTTCGCGTGTGGTGCCTACGACAACGGTCAAGGTGCCGGGAGGCTGGGTCGCCGGCATTTCTGTTGTCACAACAACATTCTGGTTCGGCATTTGGGTGCGCAATGCAAGTGCCTGTGACAGGCGCAGCAATTGGTCGGAAAATGCCGGGTTGGACAGTGTGGGCGCCACGATGATGATCGTGGTTACGCCGGAGGCATCAAGGCCGGTTGCGCTGATGTCATCGATACTTTGTATGCGATTGGCGACATCGGCTCCGAAGTTGATGTAGGTCTCAGCGGGATTGATGTCTGTCCACAGATCATAGGTCGATTGTGCGGTGCAGTCAGTGCGGTGTCGCTGCTGTGCAGCGAAGGCGATGACATTTGCTCCCGCCTGCAAGGTGCCGGGAGGAATTGGCATCGAGGCGCTGCCTTCACCATCCGGCGAAGAAATTGGGCTGGGTGGCAGCATGGTGTTGTTGATGCGCACGCTCAGGTTAGAGCTTTCAGGCGCCACCACGATCGAGTTCTGGTAACCGATCCGAAGGGATGTTGCCGTCTGTGCCTGTTCCGGCGTCAGATAGATTGTCCATTGCTTGCGTTCGGTCTCACCGGAAAGGCTAAGACTTTTAAACGGCAATAGAAAACGTTTGCGGTCATCAACAGCTGCCGCAGTTGAAGGTCTGGCCGGTGGCTGTTGTGTTGCCTGATTGCTGGCCGGTTGTTGTACCGTAGCTGGCGCGGCGGGTGCGGGCTGCTGATATGTGGGTTGCGGTGCAACCGGTGGCCGCACAGGCTGTGTTGATACCTGTGGTGTTGCAGCTGGCGGTGCCACACGTGTTGCAGGTGGAGCGACAGGTGGCGCAGCCGGAGTAGGAGCAAGTGGCGGAGTGACCGCTGGTGGTGCGGCAGCTGGCGGGTTGGCTGGACGCTCGCCGGTCATGTCAAACGGGTTTGACTGCGCATAGGCAAATGTTGAAACGGAGGCCAGCAGAAGTGCGCAAACAAGACGGTGCTTCATTGTTTGCCACCCTTCGCACCGGCTGCCGGTGCTTGTGGTTCACCCCGCATGCCGCGGAACAGGTAATAGAGCCCGCGGTTGGTCTGATAAAGTGCAATGGTCATGAACGACAAGGTGCCGCGGATCAGGCCAGGATTGGACCGCCGGGCGCGCTGGAAAGCCGTCCACTGTTCGGAGTTGGCGAAAATCAGATCGGCGATCAGGCGATGGTCCTGTGCCTGCTGAGGCGCAAAGGTTGCGCCGATCGAAGTGTAACCATCGTTTTTGGTGGTGCGCACAACATTGATGGTCATGGTCGTTGGCACGCCATCTGCATAGGGCTTGATACGGATGGTGGCCGTTGAGTTCTTTTCAACCGTTGGCGGATTGCGATCAAAGATGTTGATCAGCAGACCATGAACCGAAACGTTGTCGATGATAGCGGGGTGCCATACATCGCTATCGCCAATTTGCAGGTCACAGCGGCGTTTGACTGTGATGCGACGCGAGGCCGAACGTTCACCGCGCTCGGAGACAACGCCCAGTGCGCAGCCGGCAAAGATGAGGTTGAGCAGGTTCCAGCCACCCACCACCAGCGTGACGTCGGCCTTGTAGGGCTCGGCATAGATGCGATAGATCGCAAAGGCCATCGCCACCAGCAGTACGCCAAAGATGACGAAGAACGGTCGACTGATTTCCGACAGGCGGCTTTGTTTGATGGACTCGTCCTTGGCCGTTACCTTGAAGGTAGGTTTGCTTGGATTGAAGATCACCGAGACCACGGCCGGCAGCAGATGGACGGTCTGCACATATTCATAGAGTTCGGAAATCCACGGCCATCGGAAATTGCCGTAGAGGTAGTTCTGCATCATCAGGTTCACCAGCATGTAGGCTGCGGTGTAGGCAAGGAACTCGCCACCCGATGCGACAAAGATCTGCAGATCGAAAAACAGGTAGAACAGCGGCGCGAACAGGAAGATGGTGCGCGGGAATGGGAACAGCCAGAACAGCGTTGACGACATATAGCACAGGCGCTGGGTGAGGCTGAGGCCGCGCCGGAACAGTGGCTGACGGAAGATCAGGATCTGCATCATGCCCTGTGCCCAGCGGCTGCGCTGGCCAATGAAGCTGGCAAAGGTGGCTGGCTGCAAGCCAGCAATCAGCGGCTTGTCGACATAAATACTGTTCCAGCCGCGCGAATGCAGGGCAAGCGCGGTTTCACAGTCTTCGGTGATGCTGACACCGCTGAAGCCATCGGTATCGGCAAGGGCGGTGCGACGCAGGACCGCCGCCGATCCGCAGAAGAATGCGCCGTTCCACTTGTCGAGACCACGCTGGATAATGCCGTAAAACATCTCGTTTTCACTTGGCATTGTCTCGAACGTATTGAGGTTACGTTCAATCGGGTCCGGATTGATAAAGAAGTGTGGTGTCTGCACCAGAAACAGCTTCGGGTCGCTTTCGAAGTAGCCAACGGTTTCGCGCAGAAAGTCACGGGCGGGGGCGTGGTCGGCGTCGAACACTGTCACCAGTTCGCCGGTCGAATGGGCAAGGCCGTTGTTGAGGTTACCTGCCTTGGCGTGTTCGTTGCGGGCACGGGTCAGGTAACGCACATCGAGATCCGCGCATAATTTCTGCAATTCCTCGTGACGGCGCAAGGCGGCCTGTGCATCTGGAATATTGTTGGAATTACGCTTCTGTTCGGTGCCGCCATCATCCAGCAGCCAGACGGTAAACTTGTCGGCCGGGTAGTCCATATTGCGGGCTGCGGCCAGTGTATTGGCCAGCAGTTCCGAATCCTCATTATAGGTTGGAACGAACACGTCTACCGTTGGCAGATAGTCTTCCGAACCGGGTCTGGAGGTACGCGACGGCAATGGCATCGAGACGATGACAAGGCTAAGGCCGAGCATCAGCACGCTGTACATTTCTGCGAGATAAAGCAGGAAACCCGGAATGAAGTTTTCAAGCTGATTGACCGGAGGCAAGGTACTGGTGGTGCGCCAGTAAACATAACGCAGTACGATGGCCGTGCCGAAGGCAAGGCCAATCAACCGCCAGCGGCCAGTGCCATCCAGCGTCTTGATCGTGCCAAGAAGGATAATCGAGATTGCGGTGGCGATAAGGTGTGTTTGAAGGCTCACCGGCAAGGTAATGATGGTCAGTACGCAGACCGATGTCAGCAACCAGACTAGGATGGTAATGGCCTTGCTCATCGGCGACCTTCTGTTTCGCATGCTCTTTTGAGCTTTTGTAATTATCGCCCACACGGGCATTTCTTTACAAAACCTAAACGAAAAAGGTTAACGACATCCTTGCGTGCTGCCATTTGTTGACAGGCATCCTGGAGAAGGAATGACGACCGTTTTCTCGGGCTTTACAGCCGTTTCCTGCCTTGTTGCTTGCGGCACTTGAGGTAGGGGTGACGGTATGGCGACATTTACTTTTGGCTGCGTTGCGATGGCCTGAGGTGTGACCGGTGCCACGGCCTGAGGCTGATATACTGTATTGGCCGGGGCTGCGACACGGCGTGGTGTTGGTGGTGGCAACGGTGCCTGCGAGCCCGGCTGCATCGGGAAGGACGTCGCCGTGACCGGATAAATCGGGTTGCTGGAACGACCAATACCTGCATCAGGTGCCTGCGGCGTGCCGTAAGGGTTCCATGTCGGATTGGTATAGTTGCCAGTGATCGTGAAATTATACATCAGTGACAGCAGTTCCTGCACGGTTGCCGATGGTTGACAAAGGCGTGCACGAACGTTGATCTTGCCAAGGTTACGCAATCCCTGGCGCATGTCCTGCTTGGAGCGAATTTCCTGCCAGCCGTAAAGGCATAGATCGCTGCCCTGTCCGTTGCCCACGGCATAGGAAAATGCGCCGTAGCTGTTTTGCAGATATTCTTGAGACATCGAAATGCGCTTGCCGGGAAACTCGCGACGGATTTCACGCGCAATCTGGCTGGCGCGCGTGCCTTCAAAGCCAAGACCATCTGTTACGGTGCTACCCTGCCTTTGCGGGCCAAACAGCTCGATCTTCAGATAATTCTGGCCCGGTGTGGTGCCTTCGGAACGCAGAAGCACATCCTGCTTCATGGCATTGGAATAATTGTAGTTAATCACGGCCATGATTTCAGGTCCGCCAGGCGGAGGGAAAATCATTGCCTGTTCGGCTGCCACCATTTGCGGTGCGCCAGATGTCTGGATTCCGCCCTTATCCGTGCAGCCTGCGAGGATGCCAAGAAATAGCGGAATCGCCCCGAAAACAAGGGTTTTCGAGAGAGTGACTGTCGCCGAATCTTGCGTTCTGGAGAGGCCGCTAGGGACCCGAATCAGTTGTGACCAGACCATGCCTATGGAATAGGGGAGGTGCCTGATTTAGCAATCTGAAAATTAACCTGTGAGCGATGTTTTTTATCTTTTGTTCATACATTTTTTTAAGATTTGGCGAATTTTGTTAAGCGATTGTTAACCCTTCCCATTTTCAGCCATGTGAACAACCCCCGAAATTAAGAAGTCTGAAACAATTGGATGTGAATTTCCTTACATCCGCAGCAGGTTTGGCTTGGTCGTTCATTAAGAGCAATCAGCCGAGTGGCATGATGCCGAACTGTTGTGCTCCGGTAGGATATTATCAGTCCGGTATGTCCCCATAACCAGTATTTCGTAAAAACAGGGACAAAAAAATTATGGCTAGCATTCTGACCAACGTTTCCGCGATGTCCGCTCTGCAGACGCTGCGCTCGATCAACAGCAACCTCGAGAAGACCCAGAACAACATTTCTACGGGTCAGCGCGTTTCACAAGCGTCCGACAACGCCGCTTACTGGTCAATCGCAACTACCATGCGTTCTGACAATGGTGCGCTTTCGGCTGTTCAGGACGCTATCGGTCTTGGCGCTGCCAAGGTTGATACCGCCTACTCCGGTATGGAGTCCGCAATTGAAGTTGTGAAAGAAATCAAGAAGAAGCTCGTTACGGCCCAGGAAGGTTCCGTAGACAGCAAGAAGGTTCAGGAAGAAATCACGCAGCTGCAGGAGCAGCTGAAGTCGATTGCTGAATCTGCTTCCTTCTCTGGCGAAAACATGATCGCTGGTTCCGGTACGCAGTCTGTTATCTCGGGCTTTGTTCGTGACAGCAGCGGCGGCGTTTCCGTGAAGAAGACCGACTATGTCATGAAGTCGACCGGCACCGATGCGAACGTTCTGTTCGGCACCAACACTGCTGGCGCTCTCGTCACGACAGCTGGTATTCTCGGTGCAACCAGCGGTGCGCTCGGCATTTCGGTCAATAACCTCGACGTTACAAACACTTCTACCGGTTATCTCGATCAGGCGTTGACAGCTATTGAAAGCGCGCTGACCAAGATGACAAGTGCTGGCGCTGAGCTCGGTTCCGTTTCTACCCGCATCGACATGCAGGAGGACTTCATCGCCAAGCTGAACGCTTCGCTTGAGCGTGGTATCGGCCGTCTGGTTGACGCGGACATGAACGAAGAGTCCACTCGTCTGAAGGCTCTGCAGACGCAGCAGCAGCTGGCTATCCAGTCGCTGTCGATTGCAAACTCGGACTCGCAGAACATCCTGTCGCTGTTCCGTTAATCGGACCACTCACTCTCTTATATATAAAGAGAGAAGCCGCGCTCTTCGGAGCGCGGCTTTTTCATTTGGTCAAGCAATGGAAAAGAATATAGGTCAGTTTTTCATGGCGCCGGGGCCGGGTGTTGCACCTGCCGGTACCTTGCCCATGATGATCATGCCAAGCACTTCATCCTTGGTAACGTCCTGTGTGCGGGCATGGCCAACCACCTTGCCGTTCTTCATCACGAATACCCTGTCTGCCAGATCAAACACGTCATGAATGTCGTGGCTGATGAGGAAGATGCCGATACCCTGTTTTTTCAGTTCCTTGATGAGGTCGCCGACTTGAGCGGTTTCCTGAGGTCCAAGGGCTGCAGTGGGTTCATCCATAATGAGGATGCGCGCATCGAACAGAATGGCGCGGGCAATGGCGACAGACTGGCGCTGACCGCCGGACAGCGCTTTCACCGGTTCCTTGAAACGGCGGAAGTTTGGGTTGAGGCGTCCCATGACTTCGCGGGCAGATGCTTCCATCGCTACATCGTCCAACGTGCCCCATTTGGTCTTCAACTCGCGGCCAAGATAAAGATTGGCGGCGGCATCGACGTTATCGGCGACAGCAAGTGTCTGGTAGATGGTTTCAATGCCGTATTTCTTGGCATCACGCGGATTGCGGATGTCTGCCGCTTCACCGTTGATGAGAATATCGCCCTGGTCGCGGCGGTAGGCACCGGACAATATCTTGATAAGTGTCGATTTGCCCGCACCGTTGTGCCCAAGCAGGGCCACGACTTCACCGGGAAAAAGATCGACCGAGGCGTTTTCGACTGCGTGAATGCCGCCGAAGGATATGGAGATGTTTTTCATTTCCACGAGGGGAGAGGTTTGTTCCGTCATGTCGGAAGCTCCTAAATCTCTTACTTGGCGCGGGCGCGGTAAATGGTGTCGAGCCAGACGGCCACCACCAGAACGAAACCGACGACGATACGCTGGAACGGGGTGTCGATGCCGACCAGAACCATGCCGGATTGCAGCGACTGCATGACGAGCGCGCCGAGCATGGCTCCTGCGATCGTGCCCACACCACCAGCCAGCGAGGTCCCCCCGATAACGGCTGCTGCGATGGTGTAAAGTTCATCCAGCTCACCCTGGGCATTGGTGGCTGCATTGAGGCGTGCCGTGGAAATGGCGGCAGCAATGGCGCAAAGTGCTCCCATCAGCGCAAAAATCTTCACGGTGACCCAGCGCGTCTTGATGCCTGCGAGTTCAGCGGCTTCCGGGTTGCCGCCGATGGCAAACACGTAACGGCCAAAACGCAGGCGCGTGGCGATGAAGGTCATGACTGCGCCGACGCACAGCGCCATCAGCACCGGAATGGCAATGCCATGGGCGATGAACAGGCCGCCGTCTGGCCATGCGATGCCATTGGCATCGGCATAGTTACGGGCAATGGCAACCGGCCATGGGTAGCTGTTGGCAACGGCAACCGCACCGATCACGATGGCACAACCGAGCGCGCCGAGGAAATATTCCGCCCAGACCGGGCGCAAGGGAAAACCGAAACGGCGTCGCTGGTGGCGTGAGTTGAGAATGGCGACAATGATTGCCACGCAGGCAAATGCCGCGACGATCCAGCTCCATGTCGCGCCGATCGACCCGTTTGTACCGCCGCCCATCAGGCGGAATGTGCTGTCCATTGGAGCGACAGTACGGCCGCTGGTGATGAACCAGGTGCCACCGCGCCATACCAGCAAGCCGCCAAGTGTGACGATGAAGGACGGCACATTCATGAAGGCGATGATGAGGCCATGCAGTGCGCCGATCGCAGCGCCGACAAGCAGGCCAATGCCAAGTGTGATGATCCAGGTCGCTGGATGTTCAAAGCCGAGAACCTTCGGCAGCAGTTCAGCCTGCATTACACCCATGATCATACCGGAGAAGCCGAGAATGGAGCCGACAGACAGGTCGATGTTGCGGGTAACGATAACGAGCACCATGCCCGTCGCCATCACGGCAACCGACGCCGTCTGAACGGAGAGGTTCCACAGGTTGCGCGGCGTGAGAAACAATCCGCCGGACAGGAAATGAAACCCGAGCCATATAAGAAGAAGAGCACCCACCATGCCGAGAAGACGGGTGTCGAGTTCCGTTGCCGCGATAAAGCGCGAAATTGAACTGCGACCTGCATCATTGGCGGGATGGGACGATTTTGATTGCGTGATGTCGGCCATTGGCTGCCGTTCCTCCTCACATCATGCTGATGTCTAAGCATTACCGGCTGAAACCGCTGCTCACTACGACCTGATAAAGGTCATTTCATTCCGAAGGCGCCGCGGAGCACATTGCTTCGCGGCGCTTTGGAAAGGATGGTGCCTATGCGATTATTCGCAGGCCTTGACCGAACCGGCCTTTACGCCCTGGCAAGCGGTTTCCTTTGGAATCCAGCCTGCTTCGATAACCACATTCAGATTGTCCTTGGTGATGGCAATCGGCTTGAGGAACACGGACTGCATGGCAACTTTCTTAGGTCCGCCTTCAAAGCTTGTTACGCCCTTGATTTCGGACATCTTCTTGCCACCGGCCAGTTCCAGCGCGATGTTGGCTGCTTCCTTGCCCAGTTCGCGGCTGTCCTTCCAGACAGATACGGTCTGTGTGCCAAGAGCCACGCGGTTCAGGGCTGCAAAGTCAGCGTCCTGACCGGAGACCGGAACAGAACCTGCCATGCCCTGTGCTGCGAGCGCGGCAATCGCGCCACCAGCCGTACCGTCGTTGGATGCAACCACGGCGTCGACCTTGTTGTTATTGGCGGTCAGGAACTGCTCCATGTTCTTCTGGGCATTTTCCGGCTTCCAGCCATCTGTATAGGCTTCACCGACATTCTTGATCTTGCCGCCGTCAATCGCTGCCTTCAGCACTTCCTGCTGGCCCGCAAACAGGAAGTCTGCGTTCGGGTCAGAAGACGAGCCCTTGATGAACACGTAGTTGCCTTCCGGCTTGACCTTGAATACTTCCTGCGCCTGCAGACGACCAACTTCCTTGTTGTCGAAGGTGATGTAGAAGGCGTCCTTGTTTTCGATCAGACGGTCGTAGCCAACAACCGGAATACCTTCAGCGACCGCTTTTTCAACGGCTGGGCCAATGGCATCGCTGTCCTGCGCCAGGACGATCAGCGCATTAGCGCCTTGCGAGATCAGGGCTTCAACGTCGGTCAGCTGCTTGGCAGCGGAAGACTGGGCGTCAGCGGAAATGTACTTTGCGCCAGCGGCTTCAAGAGCTTTCTTGATGGCGGCTTCGTCAGTCTTCCAACGTTCTTCCTGGAAGTTGGACCAAGACACGCCAACAACGAGGTCAGCTGCCATGGCAGCGCCGTGCAGTGAAACGAGTAAAGCCGTTCCGGCCAATAACTTGGCAAATGATTTCATGATGTCCTCCCGGGTGTGACAGGTAGCGTCCGCACCTCCATGCGTTTTCTACTGTCTGAATTTGCTGTCCGAGTATGCCCTATGCATTTTTTCTCGACAGTCGAGAAATTAAATGGCAGAGATTCTGAAAGCTGTCAACCAGACGTAGTGCTTCGCAACCACGTCGGATCAGCCAAGGTTTCGGGAGGAGCCGGATAACACTTGTACTGTGAGGGCGCCGGGCTTATCTGGCGCTGGTGGCAGCGTTGTGTTGTTCGTAATGAGGGACGTAATTTGCCGCTTTCGGCCATATCCAGCACTGAACTGGTTCGTCAGAAGAACAGTCTTCTGGTGATGTCGGCGCTACGCCATCACGGCAATCTTTCGCATACCGAGATTTCGTCCTTTACCGGCCTTGCCTCGGGCACCGTGTCGGCGATTACGGCCGAGCTTGAAAAAAGCAGATTGATATTGCGCACCGAGCAGCAGTCGGCGCAGGGGCGGGGACGTCCTCGTGTACTGTTCACACCCAATGCCGCCTGCGCCTATCTGGCGGTGGTCATCATATCATCAGACGCCATCCAGTATTCACTCGCCGACTACAACGGCAAACTGATCGACCGCTTTTCCGAACCACGGCAGGAAACGCGGCGCGGCGACTTCGTGGCGGCAATCAATGCGGGACTTGCGCGACTTGCCAGCCGTTCGCGCATTACCCATGAGGCGATCCGCCATTTGTCAATTAGCAGCAAGGGTCTGGTGGATCCGGCCGGTGGGCGGCTTGTCTGGTCGCCGGTGCTCGGGGACGAACAGGTCGATTTTCATGACGATCTCGCCGAGGTCTGGCAAAATCGCGTTGCGGTCAACAATGAGACGCTTCTGGTGGCCGAAGCCTTGTGGATGCGCCAGCAAACCAAACCGGATAGTTTGTTGACCGGGGGCAAGGGCATGCTGGCGGCACTGTCGCTTGGTCACAGTATCGGGCTTGGTATTGCCCGTTCAACGGCAAGCGGCTTTGAAGTGGTAGCGCCGAATTTCGGGCACATGTTGCACATGCCGGGCGCTGCGCTTTGTCGATGTGGTTCGCGTGGCTGTATTGAAGCCTATTGCGGGTTTTACGCCATCTTGCGATCGGCCTTTGAAGTGCCGCCGGACACGATACCGGCGAAGTTCGTGCCGCTGGCCGAACTGGACAAGATTGCCAGCAATGCCCGCCATGGTAACCGCATGGCCGCCTTCGCATTCCGGCAGGCCGGACTTGCGCTCGGCAATGGCCTTGCGCGCCTGTTCAGTCTTCATGATCATATGCCGGTCTTCGTCACCGGGCCGGGCACACGCTATTATGATCTGCTGCAAGGCGGCATTCTGGAAGGGCTTTTACAGTCACAAGCCGTGCGTTTTGGCGGTTTACCGGCCATTCACGTCGAACTTAATGAACCAGAACTGGTTTTTGAGGGGCATATGGGGCTTGCATTGTCGCGCATGGATGAAGATATGGTCTCGGCGGGAATGACAACACCCCCCAGCGCACAGGCGGGGTGATCCAAACGGGAGAGATTTATGCAGCTCATTGATACCAATCATCCGATTTACCGTCCACTCTGGGTGCGGCTTTTGATTGTTATCTCCTGTACTGTGTGGTCTCTGATTGAGTTCTTTATCACCCAGGAAGCATTTTGGGGCACGATTGTCGGCGGCGTTGCTGCCTATTCCGCCTATATGCTGTTGTTTACATTCAAGCCTGGACCGCCAGTCGAACAAAAGCCTGATGCGGCAAAAGACGACGAGGCTAACGACTGATCAGCTTGATAGCCTGATCGATCAGCAGGTTGGCCGCTGTCATGCGGGCATGGGCGTTGGCACGAAAGTCGGGTGACAGCCGGTCGGGATGATTGAGCTTGGCAAAAGCGCGACGTTTTTCCGACAAGCTTTCAACCGTGTCTTTGTCATCGATTGCCAGTTCATCGGAAACGTCCGCCAGTGACGTCCGCTCCAGGTAGGCGGGCATTGGTTCCGGTTCGGGCTCCGGCTCAGGTTCTGGTGGATCGGGCAGAAAGTCGAGATAGGCATCGAAGGCCGCGCCAAACCGTTCAGGATCGGGTCGTTCTGTCTCCAGCACAAAACTTGTCGTGAAACCGGTAACCGTCTTGTGCGGTGTAACTGCTTCTTCTTGTGCCTGTTCTTCCGCTTCCTGGTTCAGCCGTTCAACAACGGACTGAAAGACGGATTGTCCAAAAAGCATGTCTTCCTCCCTTCGTTGAGGTGAGCGTTGCCGTTTCAGACCTTATGCATTGGAAAGATGGCGCAGGGCTTGCAACGGTGAATAGGTGGTGGACGCGACGTTGCGGCTTTCTTCCAGAACAAGGTCGTAAAGCAGCTGAGCGCTGGGAGGTAGGGCACGGTCCTTTGCGGTGATCAGGCTGTAGGGTTTCAGGTTCAGCTCAAAGTCGGTTGGCAGAATGCGAATTTCCCCGACCTGCGAGCTTTGCCCGGCCACAAACTCCGCCATGTCATAGGCGAGCGGTGCAATGGCGTTGGTTTTGCAGACGATTGCCAGGGTCAGTACCACGGATGGTGTGTTGATGATGTTGCGGGGCATCGGTGCGCCATTCGCCACAAAAATCTCTTCCATGGTGCGACGAAGCAGGGCACCCGGTGGCTGGAAAACCCAGTCAAAGTTTGACAGATCCTGCAGGCGGGCAGGGCCATTGTCGAGTAACGGATGGCCCTTTCGCACCAGAAGACAGGCGCGCTCGACGCCAATTTCATGGGCGTTGAACGGAGCCGGGTTCAGGTCTTCGGGTATACGGCCGATGATAAAGTCCTGACGAGCGGCCAAGAGATCGCGTGCCAGCACGTTACTGGTTTCCACCTGCACGTTGATTTCAATGCCCGGATAAGTCTCCACGGCGCGGCTGATGGCGGGTACCACCATGCTGATGGCGGGTGCCGTGACCGAGCCGATAAACACCGATCCGCCGCTGCCGGATTTCATCTGGGCAAGTTCGCGCCCGGCCTCGCGCAGTTCCAAAAGTATCTTGCGGGCACGAAGGGCCAGAGCCTCACCGAACTGTGTCAAGACGACGCCACGGGAGGCGCGCTGACAGAGTGGACTTTTGACGATTGATTCCATTTCGGACAACATGCGTGATGCGGCCGGCTGCGTCATGTTGAGGGCTGCCGCCGCAGCGCTGACTTGTCCATGGTCTTTTATCATGACCAGCATACGAAGATGGGCCATCTTCAAGCCTGCACGCAAAAGTGGATTATCCTCGACTGCTGAGAAAAAATCATCCCTATCAAGTGCGTTTTGCTCTCTGGAGTTGCTCATAATGTCACATCTCGCCAATTTCGGGTGTTATATCGATTTAATATATCAGAATTGATATGACAAACGCCAGATATTCTATTTGACAGTTATATGGATTCAGAACAGTTTGCACCTGTGCCGTGGAGGAGCGGCGGGCAGGCGTACTGATAAGTAAAAAACCGTCCTGTCCAAATCTGCCTCCTTACAATTCTGGCATGGATTTGAAGGCGGCGCCTGGGGCGCGCCTGACAAGGGTTCAAAGGGAGAGATTTATGAAATCCATCGTCTCGTTAATGGCAGCCTGTGCCATCGGCGTTGCAAGCTTTGCTGCGCCTGTATTCGCTCAGGACAAGGGCACCGTCGGCATCGCAATGCCAACGAAGTCCTCTGCACGCTGGATCGACGACGGCAACAACATCGTCAAGCAGCTTCAGGACGCTGGCTATGCCACAGACCTGCAGTATGCTGACGACGACATTCCGAACCAGCTTTCGCAGATTGAAAACATGGTAACGAAGGGCGTCAAGGTTCTGGTTATCGCTTCGATCGACGGCACGACACTGTCTGACGTTCTGCAGCAGGCTGCTGACAAGGGCGTTAAGGTCATCGCTTACGACCGTCTGATCCGTAACAGCGGCAACGTTGACTACTACGCAACCTTCGACAACTTCCAGGTTGGCGTTCTGCAGGCAACTTCGATCACGGACAAGCTCGGCCTCAAGGATGGCAAGGGCCCGTTCAACATCGAACTGTTCGGTGGTTCTCCAGACGATAACAACGCATTCTTCTTCTACGATGGTGCGATGTCTGTTCTTCAGCCTTACATCGACAGCGGCAAGCTTGTTGTAAAGTCTGGCCAGACCGGCATGGACAAGGTTGGTACACTGCGTTGGGATCCAGCAACGGCCCAGGCCCGTATGGATAACCTGCTCTCCGCATTCTACACAGATGCAAAGGTTGATGCAGTTCTGTCGCCTTACGATGGTCTGTCCATCGGTATCTTGTCTTCGCTGAAGGGCGTTGGCTACGGTTCTGGCGATCTGCCGCTGCCGGTTGTTTCCGGTCAGGACGCTGAAGTTCCGTCCGTCAAGTCGATCATCGCTGGCGAACAGTACTCCACGATCTTCAAGGACACCCGCGAGCTGGCCAAGGTTACCGTTGGCATGGTCAATGCCGTTATGCAGGGCAAAGAACCTGAAGTTAACGACACCAAGACCTACGAAAACGGCGTGAAGGTTGTTCCTTCCTACCTGTTGAAGCCAGTTGCTGTAACCAAGGACAACTACAAGGAAGTTCTGGTTGACGGCGGTTACTACACAGAAGACCAGCTGAAGTAATCTGTTTCTGAATGCCGGGGGTGGAGCATCGTCTTCTCCCCCGGATTTTGTTTGAAAAAATCGCCGGATTAAACCGGCGCTGGATTTTGATATGGACGATACCATTCTCGAAATGCGGAATATTACCAAGACGTTCCCCGGCGTTAAAGCGCTGGAGAATGTGAACCTCAAGGTTCGCAAGGGTGAAATTCACGCACTCGTCGGTGAGAACGGCGCAGGAAAATCGACCTTGATGAAGGTTCTTTCCGGTGTATATCCCGCGGGCTCATACGACGGCGAAATTCATTACGAAGGTCAGGTGCGTAATTTCCGCGCCATCAATGACAGTGAAGATATTGGCATCATTATCATTCACCAGGAGCTGGCGCTCGTGCCGCTGCTGTCGATTGCCGAGAACATTTTTCTGGGCAATGAAATCGCCACCAATGGCGTGATCAGCTGGCAGCAGACGTTCAATCGCACGCGTGAGCTTCTGAAGAAGGTCGGGCTGAAAGAATCGCCTGAAACGCTGGTTACCGATATTGGCGTGGGCAAGCAGCAGCTTGTTGAAATCGCCAAGGCGCTGTCCAAGAGCGTGAAGCTGCTCATTCTCGATGAGCCGACAGCTTCGCTCAACGAAAGCGATTCCGATGCTCTTCTCAACCTGCTGATTGAATTCCGCAATCAGGGTCTGACTTCGATCATCATCACGCACAAGCTAAACGAAGTGCGTAAAGTGGCCGACCAGATCACGGTTCTGCGCGACGGCATGACCGTCAAGACGCTGGACTGTCACAAGGAAGAGATCAGCGAAGACGTCATCATCCGCAACATGGTGGGCCGCGATCTCGAAGATCGTTATCCACCACGCAACGTGCCGATTGGCGAGACCATTCTTGAGGTCAAGAATTGGAACGCCTTCCACCAGCAGCACCGTGACCGTCAGGTCTTGCATGATATCAATGTTACCGTCCGTAAGGGCGAGGTGGTCGGTATCGCAGGCTTGATGGGTGCAGGACGTACCGAATTCGCCATGAGCGTGTTCGGCAAGTCCTATGGCCACAAGATCAGCGGAGACGTGCTGATCGATGGCAAGCCGGTGGATGTCAGCACGGTTCGCAAGGCGATTGATGCCGGGCTTGCCTATGTGACGGAAGACCGCAAACATCTTGGTCTGGTGTTGAATGACAACATTCTGCACAATACCACGCTTGCCAATCTTGCCGGTGTTTCTAAGGCATCCGTCATCGACGATATCAAGGAAATGAAGGTCGCAACGGATTTCCGTTCGCGCCTGCGCATCCGTTCACATGGCATTTTCCAGGAAACAGTCAATCTCTCCGGCGGCAACCAGCAAAAGGTTGTGCTGTCCAAGTGGCTGTTCTCCAACCCCGAGGTTCTTATCCTCGACGAACCGACGCGCGGTATCGACGTCGGTGCGAAATACGAAATCTACACCATCATCAACCAGCTTGCCGCCGATGGAAAAGGCGTTCTGATGATCTCGTCAGAAATGCCTGAACTGCTCGGTAACTGCGACCGCATCTACGTTATGAACGAAGGACGCATCGTCGCTGAACTGCCGAAGGGAGAGGCGAGCCAGGAAAGCATCATGCGCGCTATCATGCGCTCAGGGGAGAAGAACTCATGAGTTCGGCCAATACCAATACCGAAGAAAGCAACGTCGTTTCCATCTCGTCCTATCTGCGGAGTAATATCCGGGAATACGGGATGCTGCTTGCGCTCGTCGCGATCATGCTGTTCTTCCAGGTTTATACCGGTGGCATTCTGTTTGCTCCGACCAACCTGACCAACCTCGTGCTGCAGAACTCGTTCATCGTCATCATGGCGCTGGGCATGTTGCTGGTCATCGTGGCAGGGCATATCGACCTTTCGGTCGGTTCAATCGTGGCCTTCGTCGGGGCGATTGCGGCTATCTTGACCGTTCAATGGGGCTGGCACCCGCTCTTGGCAGCTATTGTCTGTCTGGCTGTCGGTGGCGTTATCGGTGCGGCACAGGGTTACTGGATTGCCTACCACCGCATTCCATCGTTCATTGTGACGCTGGCGGGCATGTTGGTGTTCCGTGGTCTGACGCTGTTCGTGCTGGGTGGCAAGAACATCGGTCCGTTCCCTCGTGACTTCCAGATCATCAGCACCGGCTTCCTGCCGGATATCGGTGGCATCGAAGGTCTCAACACCACATCGATGATCATTACCATCCTGATTCCGCTGGTTATGTTCTTCCTCAGCTGGCGTCGCCGTGTGGTTAACCAGAGCCATGGTATCGATGTTGAGCCGCTCAGCTTCTTCGTTATCCAGAACGTGCTGGTAACCGCTGCGATCCTGTTCCTTGGTTATAAGCTGTCGGCCAACCGTGGTCTGCCGAACGTTCTGATCGTCATGCTGGTGCTGATTGCTTTCTACAGCTTCATTACCCGTCGCACGACCATCGGCCGCCGTATCTACGCGCTGGGTGGCAACGAAAAGGCAACCAAGCTTTCCGGTATCAACACCGAGCGCTTGAGCTTCCTGACCTTCGTCAACATGGGTGTTCTGGCCGGCCTCGCTGGCATGATCATCGCAACCCGCCTCAACTCGGCAACGCCGAAGGCCGGCGTGGGCTTCGAGCTTGACGTGATCGCGGCCTGCTTCATCGGTGGTGCCTCGGCATCCGGCGGCGTGGGCAAGATCACCGGTGCGGTAATCGGCGCGTTCATCATGGGTGTGATGAACAACGGCATGTCGATTGTCGGTCTTGGCATCGACTTCCAGCAGATGGTCAAGGGCCTCGTGCTGCTGGCTGCGGTGTTCTTCGACGTCTACAACAAGAACAAGGGCTGATCTTCGGATCAGCCTTCCATCCTCACTACAGAGGTTTTTCACGGCCGTTCAGCGGCCGTGTTCATGTCTAAAGCTTTTAATGCCGGGAAAGGAAATACCGTGCTGATTTCACAGGTCAAGGATGCCAGTGGCAAGCTGGTCGTCGCTGTTCGCGAAGACGCTGGCGAGGCGCGTGCCGTCAACAATGCTGATTCCGTTTATGCATTGGCAATCGAAGCCGCAAACAGCGGCAAGAGCCTTGCTGATGTTGTTAAGGCCCATGGTCTTGGCGATGTTGTCGATCTCGAGAAGGCCTATGCTGAAGGTCGTTTCCTGGCGCCGATCACCCATCCGGATCCTGCCCACCTGCACCTGACCGGCACCGGCCTGACCCACCTCGGTTCCGCTGCAACGCGTGACAGCATGCACAAGAAGGCCAACGATACGGCGGAAGAAACGCTGACCGACTCCATGAAGATGTTCAAGATGGGTCTTGAGAACGGCAAGCCGAAGGCTGGCGAAAAGGGCGTTCAGCCGGAGTGGTTCTACAAGGGTAACGGTTACGTTGCCACCGCACCGGGTGCTGCACTTCTGTCGCCTTCGTTCGCCTTGGACGGTGGTGAAGAGCCTGAAATGGCTGGCATCTACGTTATCTCGGACAAGGGCGAGCCCTTCCGTATCGGTTTTGCTGTTTCCAACGAGTTTTCCGACCATGTGACAGAGCGGGTCAACTACTTGTACCTGGCACACTCCAAGCTGCGTCCTGCAAGCTTCGGCCCGGAAATCCGCGTTGGTGCGCCACCTGCCGACATTCGCGGTACATCGCGCATTCTTCGAAACGGCAAGGCAATCTTCGAAAAGCCGTTCCTGTCGGGTGAGGACAACATGTCCCATACGTTCGAGAACCTTGAATACCACCATTTCAAATACGGCCTGTTCCGCGCACCGGGCGATGTGCATGTCCACATGTTCGGCACGGCAACCCTGTCCTTCGCGGATGGCGTAAAGCCCGAGGCTGGCGACGTGTTCGAGATTGAAGCTGCCGGTTTCGGTCTGCCGCTCAAGAACCCGCTGAAGGTTGAAGCTGAAGAAATCATTGCGGTAAAGCAGCTCTGATTTCCCGAGCGCGCATGCCGCGCTCTTTGACTACGATCAAAAGCCCTGAACCTCGCGGTTCGGGGCTTTTGCTTTTGTATGCGTTATTGCGGGTTCCAGAGCCCGGCTTCACCAACCTCCACAGAGTTGCCTGATGGGTCTCTGATGTAGACGGAATAAGAACCGTTGTTCCAGCGTTGATAGTGCTCTACCTCAATGCCCAGTGACAGAAAATGGTCTCTCCATCTGTCGACTTCGGTCTTGCTATCGACCCGGAAGCAGAAATGGCCGCTGCCAGTGGTGCCGTGACGCGGGATGGGATTGGAGGGATCGGCGATGCGAGATTTCCCAGGGTCGAAGATCAGCAGCATCTGTTGGCCGCAGCGGAAAAATACAAATTGCCCGGCCAGTTTTCGCACAATCTCAAGCCCGAATACGTCGTGATAGAAGCGCTCTGCTGCATCGAGATCATCGGCGTAAATCACCGTTTCGAGAATGGCATTTGGTGGTTGCATGGTCTCCTCCGTTGTCCAAGTAACGTGTCAAGCACGTTTCTGCGTCCGCTCTCTTCAAATTAGCGCTTGAACCTCTAGTCGCTGTAGCTTGTAGGTTTTTACCATGAAGTTGAAGGATGGCGTCATGATGGAAGACGAAGCAAGGAAATATCTCGCAGAAACCGCTTTGCTGAATTTCGGATCGGGTAGTATTCAAGCGCTGGTGAAAGCGCGAGGCTGGAATGAGCTGTCTGCTTATGCCCGCATTGGCGTGGTCTATGACTATGTCAGAAACGAAATCAGGTTTGGCTACAACAGTGCTGACGATATTCCGGCCAGTGATGTGTTGGCTGATGGTTACGGCCAATGCAACACCAAGGCGACGCTGCTGATGGCATTGTTACGCGCTGTCAACATCCCGTGCCGCCTGCATGGTTTTACAATCCATAAGGGTTTGCAGCGTGGCGTCGTACCGGAACTGGTCTATGGACTTGCGCCTGACAATATACTGCATAGCTGGGTGGAGGTGTATCATGAGGGCACTTGGGTGGAACTTGAGGGTTTCATTCTGGACGCGGCATTTCTGAAAATTTTGCAGGGTCGGTTTGCGGGGCAGGGTACATCACTGTGTGGTTACGGTGCAGGCACCGATTGTCTTGAGGCGCCGGCCGTTGAATGGAATGGTCGCGGCACCTACATTCAGAAAACCGGCATCAATGCCGATCTCGGCCTGTTTGACAGTCCGGATGTCTTTTATCGCCAGCATAGACAGGCGATCACCGGGTTGAAGGGCCTGTTATATCGCAGCGTCATCCGGCATTGGATGAATGCTCGCGTTGCCAAAATTCGTGGTGGCCAGATACCAATTATTCCGGGAGGGCCAGCAGCACATGCGCATCAACCGGGTGGCGTTCTTGCGAAACGGAACGGTTAGGGTTTAACCGCAGTGACTTGAAGCCATTGTGTGGGTTGCCTGTCATAGCCACTGCCGTTCGCCGTCACCACTGACAGGCTGGCCCAGGGACATTGGTCATAGACCTCGCGTAGCCAGGCTTCCGAGGGGTAGTTGAAATAGCGATCAAACTGATCGCGCCCCTCTTTTTCCCCTGCCTTGAAACTGGCGTAGAAAATGCCGCCGTCCTTTAAGGCAGCGTGAACGCGACGGATGATGCCACCAAGTGCGGCACGGGGTACGTGCAGAAGGCAGGCATTGGCCCATATGCCATGATAGGTCTGCTTGGCATCGATATCGTGAAACAGCAGAGTTTTGACGGGGATGCCAAGCCTCAGCGCTGCGGCTTGTGCAATTTCCGCCGTGCCGTCAGTGGGATGCACGTCAAACCCTTGGGCAATCATCACTTCGCTGTCTTGTCCGGCCCCGCACCCCAGTTCAAGAATGCTGGCGCCCGGCAGAAGCTGAGACAGGAACTGTGTCAACTGTACATGCAATGGTTTTTCGCCGCGCGAGGTATAGGCATCTGCCTCCCGGGTGTAAAAGTCCAGCGTGGTAATGTCGTGTTTGCCGTCTGCCATTCCGGCGTCCGCCTTAGCTCTGTGACTGGCTTTGGGCCTGCTCCACAGTCACCGAGACGTTCAGATCCTCCGCCGAGTTCCCAATCCGCATGCCGGAAACAGGCGCACAATCACGGTAACATAGGCCGGAGGCGATTGTGACGTAATGGTCGTTCGGGCAGAGGTTGTTGGCGGCATCAAAACCAACCCAGCCAAGCCCGGTAATATGGGCTTGCGCCCATGCGTGGGTTGCGGCTTGTTCTTTCACGCCATCCATCAGCAGATAACCGGATACGTAACGCGCTGGAATGTTGAGCATTCGAGCAGCGGAAATGAAAATGTGAGTGTGATCCTGACAGACGCCTTTTTGCGCCTCCAGCGCCTGTTCGGCAGTTGTTTCACTGTCGGTTGAACCAGGCAAATATTCAACAGTCTGGTGAATGGTCTCCATCAGGCCATGCAGTTTCGCAAGTTCGTTTTCACCGCTCGCATTGCGGGCCAATTCTCGGATCAGTTTGCCAGGTTTTGTCAGTAGCGTTTCGCGCATGAACAACCAGAGCGGCGCATAGGTGTTGTGCGGACCGTAGACACCGGCGCGGTCTTCCGTCTCGATCTCGCCCGATGCCGTCACGGTCACGGTCTGACCTTGTCCTTCAAGTTCGACAAGTTCCACACGGTTGCCGAAATGGTCGTCGTAGTTGGCTTCAACTGTTGCCCCCTCAACGCTGACCGCCCAATGTCTTACTGTCTGGCCCGGTCCCGTTGTCGGTGTCAGGCGCACACGCTGCAAGGCGTAGGGTACAGGGGCATCATATGTGTAGCGGGTAACGTGGTTTATCTTCAGACGCATTGTTCCATCCGTTTCCCGCTCATTGATAGAAGCGGTACCCTTCCGTTATTTCCTGGCCAAGCTGGTTATTCCGGTTAACAAACTCCTCAAGGAATTCGTGCAGGCCGCCATCCATGATGCGGGTTACCGTCGTGCTTTTAAGACTTGCGCGAATAGCATCGGCGGTTTCATGCGCCTTGTGCTTTTCATCATAGTCTGAAGCAAGATATCCGAGATTGCTGACGATTTTTTCGTAGCAATAGGCGAGTGAGCGCGGCATTCGACCATTGAGGATCAGGAAGTCGGCGATGTTTGCAGGTTTGTATTCAGCGTCATAAACCCACCCATAGGACCGATGCGCCGAAACGGAGCGCAGAATGGATTCCCACTGAGCGTTGTCCAGCGAAGAACCGACATGGCTGGCCGCCGGCAACAGCACATAATATTTGACATCCAGAATTCGGGCGGTGTTGTCAGCACGTTCAATGAAGGTGCCGATGCGCGAGAAATTGTAGAGATCGTTGCGCAACATGGAGCCATGGAATGCACCACGCACCAGTCCGGCGCGTTGCTTGATGGCGTCGATGCATTGTGGAAGTTCGGCTGCCTTGACCTTTCGGGAAAGCATGGCTTTCACCTCAATCCAGAATTCGTTGGTTGCTTCCCATGTTTCCCGTGTTAGTGCGGTGCGCACCATGCGGGCATTGTTACGACCCGCTTCAATGCACGACATCACGCTGGAGGGGTTGCTGCTGTCTCGTAACAGATAATCGATGGCGTCACTTGAGGTGACGCGCTCGTGTATCTCGGCAAAACTTTCGCGCACACCAGCGCTTTGCAACACGCCGTCCCAGTCTTCATCACCGGTGCCACTGCGTGTCAGAGAAACGCGCAATCCCGCATCGATGAGGCGTGCGATGTTTTCGGCACGCTCGATATACCGGAACATCCAATAAAGTCCGTTTGCAGTCCGTCCCAGCATGCTTCAGTCCTCCAGTACCCATGTATCCTTGGTGCCGCCGCCCTGACTGGAATTTACAACCAGCGAGCCGGCCTTCAGCGCAACGCGCGTCAAGCCACCGGGGATAATGCGAACCTTGTCGGAAACCAAAACATAAGGGCGCAGATCGACATGGCGCGGGGCAATGCCGTTCTTTACCATGATGGGAACTGTTGAAAGCGAAAGTGTTGGCTGGGCAATGTAGTTTGCGGGTCGAGCACGCAGCTTTTCAGCAAACAGAGTGCGTTCTTTCTTGCTGGCTGTCGGACCAACAAGCATGCCGTAACCACCGGAACCATGGACTTCCTTGACCACTAGTTCGGCAAGGTTATCCAGCACATATCTCAGACTGTCCGGTTCAGAACAGCGCCAGGTTGGCACGTTTTCAAGAAGTGGTTTGCGGCCGGTGTAGAACTCGACGATTTCAGGCATGTAGGAATAGATCGCCTTGTCGTCGGAAATGCCGGTGCCGGGCGCGTTTGCAATGGTGATGTTGCCTGCGCGGTAGACATCCATGATGCCGGGAATGCCCAGTGCCGAATCCGGACGGAAGGTCAGCGGGTCAAGGAAGTCGTCGTCAACGCGACGGTAGAGCACATCGATGGCCTCGTAGCCACGTGTGGTCCGCATCTTGACCTTGCCATCCATCACCCGAAGGTCAGACCCTTCCACCAGTTCCACGCCCATCATGTCGGCCAGGAAGGAATGTTCATAATAGGCGGAGTTGTAGATACCGGGTGTCAGTACGGCGACACGCGGTTTGCCGGTGCAACCGGGTGGTGCCAGAGACGAAAGAGACTGACGCAGCAGATACGGATAATCCTCAACCCGCTGTACCTTGTTCTCGTGGAAAAGTTCCGGAAACATCTGCATCATTGTTTCGCGGTTTTCCAGCATGTAGCTGACACCTGATGGTGTACGCGCATTGTCTTCCAGCACGTAAAACTGGTCTTCGCCAGTGCGGACAATGTCCGTGCCAACAATGTGGGTGTAAACGCCGCCCGGTGGTGTGAAGCCGATCATTTCCGGAAGAAAGGCTTCGTTTTTCTCGATCAATTCTCGCGGAATACGTCCGGCGCGAATGATTTCCTGCTTGTGATAGATATCATCAAGGAAAGAGTTGAGCGCGAGAACGCGCTGCTCGATACCCTGTGCCAGCTTTCTCCACTCACGGCCTGAGATGATGCGGGGAATAATGTCGAAGGGGATAAGCTTTTCGGCGCTGTCGGCATGTCCGTAGACTGCGAAGGTAATGCCGGTTTTTCGGAAGATCTTTTCTGCGTCTTCTGACTTGCGGATCAGGTGCGCCCTGTCCTGGCGGTCGTACCACTCGTTATAGTTTTGATATGGGCTTCGCGGAGCGTTGTCCGCACTTATCATTTCGTCAAATGCCAACGGTATGTTCCCCATTTTTTACCATTTGAATACAACGACAGAAGCAATGCAAGAACCATGCGCAGTTCAGCAAAAAGATTTTTTATTCGTTGGTTCAAGAAAAAGCCCACGCAAATCAGGAATTTGCATTGCCCGATCTGTGTAAAAATTCGGCATTTGCGCAAAGGTTCCGGGGCGGCAAATATTATCTTTGCGAACTGTCTGCGTGATAAAAATGCGATTGCTTATTTTTTACTCTGAATTGCATTTTTTGAGTTTGGGCGAACGAAGAAATGCCAGTCAAAGCGCACAAAATCGAGGCGTGGCGCGCCGCGTCAAAAATACGAAGAAGGGGAAATGCATCAAAGAGGAAAAGATTAACCTTTCGCGTAAGGGTTTAGTACATTGTTAACCATAAAATTATACCTCTTGTTCATATTCGATTGGATGACGGGGGTTATATGTCCATCTCACGCCGTGCGGTACTGTTCGGATTGCCGCTTTTCGTTGCCGGTTGCGCGAGCACCGGTGTTCCAATGACGCAGAAGTATGCCGCGAAGCCTGCTGAAAAGTTCCCGCTTCCAGCCATGCCGCTTGACAAGATCAAGCCGGAATTGCGCCGCCAGGAAGTGGCATATGAAACAGCACATCCGGCTGGTACCGTCGTCGTCGATACGCCAGCCCGCCGCCTCTATTACGTGATGGGCGAAGGTCGTGCGATGCGTTACGGCGTTGGCGTTGGTCGTCAGGGGCTGGCGTTGAAGGGTGATGCCTATATTGGCCGGAAGTCGGAATGGCCAAGCTGGACACCCACTGCGAACATGATGCGCCGTGACCCCAAGAACCTGAAATATGCTGGCGGCATGCCGGGTGGTCCGAACAACCCGCTCGGCGCACGTGCGCTTTATCTCTACCGCGGTGGCAACGACACGATGTTCCGTCTGCATGGCACCAACCAGCCGCAGTCGATCGGCCACGCCATGTCGAGCGGCTGTATCCGCATGTTGAACCACGATGTGATTGATCTTTTCGAGCGCGTGCCGGTTGGCGCACGCGTGGTGGTTCTTCAGGCCTGATCAAGGTCGAGATCGCTGACAACACGACCATATCACAACAGCCCGGAGCTTCAGTGTTCCGGGCTGTTGTGCCTATCGCAGGGCTTCAATCGGTGAGGCGTCGCTGCGCAGGGCAAGTTCTGCCAATATTAGCGAGATAATACCGGCGACAAAAAACCCAGCAGCCAGATTGGTTGCTGTTCCATTGTAAAAACTGCCCATCACTACTGCAAAAACCGTGGCAACAAGGCTGGATCCGGAAGCGATGAGGGATGCGCCGAGGCCAGCAACCTGTCCAAGCGATCGCATAGCCATGGCATTGAGATTGCCAAACAGGATGCCGATTGCGAAGAATGCCGCAAAACCGAATGCCATCAAGGCGGTGAGCGGCAGATGACCCGTCCACAAGAGGGTGGTGAGCAGCATCAGGAAGCCGGTGATTGCCAAAGCCACGAAAGCGGCGCGAGCCATCACCTCCATGCCAAGACGCTGGACGAGTTTTGCGTTAAGGAATGACGCCAGCCCGATGCCGGTCGCCAATGCGGCAAAATAAAACGGAAAGGTTTCCTTGATGCCGTAAGCATCAAAGAACAGATCTGCCGCAGTGCTGAGGTAGAGAAGCTGCGCGCCAAATACGACGCCCGTGGTGATGATCAGCAGCAACACTCGGCGGTTGGCGAGGATGCGCGCGGCATTGCTGAAAAGCAGTTTTGGCCGGAAGGGGATACGTTTTTCAACGGGCAAAGTTTCCGGTTGTCGGATCAGCATCCACAGGCCCAGTACCATTGCCATGACAAGATAAATGGCAAAAACCGTGCGCCATCCCGACAGGGTAATGATGCCCTGCGCCAGCGCAGGGGCCAGCATCGGCACCAGGATAAACAGGGTGAACATGAAAGACATGACGCGTGCCATGTCATTGCCCTCAAACTGGTCACGGATCATGGCGCGGGTTGCGATCTTCGGCCCGGATACGCCAACACCTTGAAGAAATCGGCCGAGAATGACCATCTCGAGTGATCCGGCCAGCATGGCTACGACCGTTCCCGCTGCGTAGACGCAAAGGCCAAGAACCAGCGCTTTCTTGCGTCCCAATGCATCCGATATTGGTCCCAGAAACAATTCGCCAAAGGCCATGCCAAAAATGAACAGCGAGATGATGTGCTGGGTCGATAGCGGCGGTGCAGTACCGACCTCATCGGCGATCTGGCGCAGGCCCGGCAACAGCGCGTCGATGCTGAGCGAGGTCAACGAGGTCAGCAGGGCATAGAGGGCGATACGCTCACGAAAACTAATCGAGGATGGGGCTGCGGTCATTGAAATTCTGCGCTGATAAAGAAGATGGTTCGGCTCTATCAGCTTTCAGAAGAAATGCAGAGGTGCGTGGCGTTTTTTACAGCGGGAAATCACTGGTTGTATCGCGCAAGGTGTCTTCGCAGTGATCGCGCTTTGTTTCAAAAATTGTCTGTGTTTGAGTTGCGCAGTCGCTTTTTCTAATCATTAATCAATTCGCGCCATATTTTTCTATAATGTGGCTGCTTGTTAGCAAAAACACGAGAAACCAAAGTTATGTGCCGTTTTCTTGCATATTCAGGTTCACCCGTCTGGCTCGACACGTTGTTGATCGAGCCTGAGAGCTCACTCATCAGCCAGTCAATGGCGGCGCGCGAGGCCAAAACCGTTGTTAACGGCGATGGGTGCGGCATTGGCTGGTACGGGGACCGCAAGGAACCTGGCATGTATAAGGGCATTCTGCCCGCTTGGTCTGACCGCAACTTGACCTCGCTCTGTCACCAAATCCAGGCACAGATGTTTCTGGCACATGTGCGTTCGGCCACCACCGGAGGCGTGTCGATGGCGAATTGCCATCCCTTCGGGCTTGATCGGCACCTCTTCATGCATAATGGCCAGATTGGTGGCTACGAACATGTCAAACGCAAGGTCGAGGCGCTCATTCCTGATGATGTCTATGCTGCACGCAGCGGCAGCAGCGATAGTGAGGCAATGTTCCTGATCGCTGCGGGATTTGGTCTGGCGGCTGATCCGATCTCGGCGTTCTCACGCACCTTGCTGACCTGCCTCGATATCCTGCGCTCTTCCAATGTTGACCAACCCATCCGTTTTAGTGCGGTTCTGGCCAATGGCGATACGATGCATGCGTTTCGCTGGTCGAGCGATGAACGGCCGCCGTCGCTCTATTGGCGGCGCATGCCGGATGGTGTGGCTGTTGCATCGGAGCCCTTCGGCGATCGGGACGAGACGTGGGAACTGATTCCGGCCGATACGGTTGCCACGGTGAAGGGCGCAAAGATTTCCTTTGCACCGTTCGATCCATGCCTGGCGGATGCCAACGAAGAGCTTCTCTGCAAATCCGCGTGATACTGGTCAGCGCAACAGTTTGAGAGCGCCGGTCAGCGACTTCACCAGTTTGGTTGGTCCGGCCAGTCCCAGTCCGTCTATCGTTTCCTGCGACAGGTCACGGTCAGGGAACGTTTGCTGATAATCTTGATAGTTGTGCAGGGCCCTGGCGAATGCCGGGAACGGTACCGTCACAAGTTCTTCCGTACCCGAGGCAATGATCTTCAGCATGATATTGCGGATAGTTTCCGCATCCGCCTGCAAAATGGGAACCGGCTTGTTGGAACTTATGTCGATTGTCCGCTGGTGCCTGTCTGTCAGTCGGTCGCCCCCCAATTGCGGGCGTTTGGCGCCAATGCCGATGCCGATGGCGCCGACGGTATTGGCAATCAGGCCAGCGGGCAGGGCAGGGTTGACGATGATGGCGGTGTGAAGCTCGGTTGTCATGGTTTTCCTCATTGTGCTGCGAGGAAAATAGGCGGTTTTACCAGGTAGATCATACCTATTATTGCTAAGATCAAGCCTAATTTGGTAGGCTCTACCTAATTAAGGGATTTACGAGGTAGTTTATGTCGATTAAGCGACTTGAGGCGGAGGATGTGCACATCCTCAATCATTTGCAGCAGGATGGTCGCATGACCAATCAGGCGCTGTCGGACGCCGTAGGACTGTCGACCTCACCCTGTTGGAGGCGGGTTCGTAATCTCGAAGAAACCGGCGTTATCCAGGGGTATGGCGCAAGACTGGACCGCAAGCAGGTCGGGCTCGGTGTTCTGGCGTTCATTCGTGTGAAGATCGACAGTCACAGTGAAGCAGAGGCGGAGGATTTTTCGCAACAAGTGTCTGCCCTGAAGGAAGTGGTTGCCTGCTACAGTATCGCGGGTGATGCGGATTTCCTGTTGCAGGTTGTAGCGCCCGATCTGGATAGCTATGCAGATTTTGCCATGTCTGTTGTTCGCCGCCTTCCGCGAATCAAGGAAATGCAGACGACATTTGTGCTGAAAGAGATAAAGGCATTTCATGGTTTTCCACTGGATTGCGTATAAAATCATCAAAAATGCGTTGGTAAACAATCCGGCTTTGCTAATATTGCTTCACGTGTCGAGGTTGTAATTTCGCGATTCGGCCACCAAACACGGCTCGCTTTCAACTACTTGTGGAATAAGGGCTTTTTGGCCCTTGGACTGACTTTGGAAATGCCGAAAATGTGAATTCCGGTGTTCGAGATGTGTCTTCGCGACGGGTTTACGAAGAGCTATCGAGCGGAAATAAATCCAACAGGGGCATCCTTCATGGCAATCTTCGACAATCTCTCCAAATACCGGCCTTATGGCCTTGCTGCTCTTCGCATTATCGTTGCGCTGCTGTTCATTCAGCATGGTACACAGAAACTATTCGGCTTTCCCGCCTCCCAGATGGAAGGTTCGCTACCTCCGCTTTTGATGGTTGCAGCAGTTCTTGAACTGGTTGGCGGTATTCTGATTTTGGTCGGGCTTTTCACACGTCCCGTTGCTTTCATTCTGTCCGGTCAGATGGCTGTCGCCTACTTCATGGCCCATGCCCCATCGAGCTTTTTCCCGGCGTTGAATGGTGGCGATGCGGCAATCCTTTTCTGCTTTGTGTTTCTTTACATGGCCCTGTCGGGTCCCGGTGCCTTCTCCCTGGATGAACGGCGCGCCTGACCTGCCTTAAACGGCATCGCTTGCAGCGGTTTGACAACAGGCCCGCATGGTTTTCCATGCGGGTTTTTCGTATCCGGATTTTTTTCGAAACTTCGGTGAGCGCCGAAACATCACGTCTGCGCTTGGCCCTAGAAGGATGGCATTCATTCAGACAGGGAATCGGTTGTGATCAATAAAAACAGTCTTCTTCGAGAGCTCGCACTTCTGGCCTTGTTGTCCACATTCTGGGGCGCCTCCTATACGTTCATCAAGATCGGGGTGGAGACAATACCGCCGGTGACTCTGATCGCCGCCAGAACTTTGATTGCCGGCATGGTTCTTCTTGCTGTCCTTTATCTGCGTGGTGTGCGTCTACCAAAGGACAGGGCAGTTTGGCGAAGGTTCATTATTCAGGCCTGCCTTAACAGCGCCATTCCCTTCACGCTGATTGCCTGGGCTGAACAGACCATTGACGCGGGCCTCGCCGTTATCCTCAATTCGACAACGCCAATCTTCACGCTACTGTTGACCGCTTTCGTCACGCGACACGAAATCGTTACCGGACGCAAACTGTTCGGTATCATTGTCGGCATGACGGGAACCTGCCTGATCATCGGCGTGCAGGCGCTTTCCGGGCTGGGGGACGCGTTGTGGGCGCAACTTGCGGTGATTGTTGCGACCATGTGTTATGGCGCTGCAGCCATTTTCGGCAAGGGGTTCAAAGGTTTTGATCCGATGATCCCGGCTGCCGGGTCTCTTATCTGTGGCGCGGTGATGCTGGTGCCGCTCAGTATTGCCGTTGATCACCCATGGACCTTGCATCCCTCATTGCATTCCATTCTGGCATTGCTGGGGCTGTCGGTGTTTTCCACGGCTCTCGCCTTCATCATCTATTTCCGGCTGATGCAGACGCTTGGTTCCGTTGGAGCAACGTCTCAGGCTTATTTGCGTGTGCCAGTTGGTGTTGTGGTTGGCATGATTTTTCTGGGAGAAATGCCAACGGCTGAGGCATGGATTGGTATGGTGTGCGTACTAGTCGGGGTGATTGCGATGACATTGCCCAAACGCCAGCCTCGTCCCGCTCAAGAGGCTTGAACACAAGAAAAGCCCGGCAGGTGAGGCACCTGCCGGGCTTTTAAACTACTGAAATTCAATTGCAGGGCCTGTCACGAAAGACGCCCCACGACGAAATTAATTAGCGAGTGCGACCGCGGTTGCCACCATTGCCGGAGGCGCGCTTTTCACCAGCGTTGCCGCCGGCTGGAGAATGACGATTTGCGCCTGGCTTGCGGGCCGGACGGTTTACGCGCTTCTTGGAAGGACCACCGGGTCTGCCGGTTTCACCTTCTACCTGCTTTACGCGCTTGAAATCGGACGTGACTTCCAGATCGTTGTCGCGCTCTGCAGGAGTGAATTCTCCAGCGCGCTGTCCGCGGAAATCGCCGTTACGACGTCCGCCGTTGCGCTGAGCACCGCCTTCGCGATGACCACGATCATTACGCTCGCCATGGCCGCGTTCTGCGCCACCCTGACGGCGCGGACCGCCATTATTGCGGTTGCGATTGTCGCCACGAGTGGGGCTCGCAAGAACCTGAGGCCGTTCGCCAGATGCAACAGTGATATCAATGTTCATCAGGCGTTCGATGTCCCGCAGCAAACGGGTTTCGTCCGGTGCGCAGAAGGCGATTGCAATACCATCACGACCAGCACGAGCGGTACGGCCAATACGGTGAACGTATGCATCCGGTACTTCAGGCAGGTCGTAGTTGAAGACGTGGGTAACGGCTGGAATGTCGATGCCGCGAGCGGCAACGTCGGTTGCGACGAGAACCTTGACTTCGCCGTCCTTGAAGCCCTTCAACGCACGTTCACGCTGGCCTTGGCTCTTGTTGCCGTGAATGGAGGCAACCTTGAAGCCAATATGCTCCAGATGCTTGGACAGCTTTTCAGCGCCATGCTTGGTGCGAAGGAACACGATAGCGCGGCCATCGGGGTTTTCGTTGAGCGACTTCTTGAGAAGTTCGGTCTTGTCGTTCTTGCCGGCAACGAAGTGAACATACTGTTCCACCTTGTCGGCAGCCTTGCCGGGAGGTGTGACTTCAACGGTGACCGGGTTGGTCAAATAGGCGCCAGCCAGATCGGCAATTGCCTTTGGCATGGTTGCCGAAAACAGCAGTGTGTGACGCTTCGACGGAACCATACGCGAAATCTTGCGCAGGTCGTGAATGAAGCCAAGGTCCAGCATCTGGTCAGCTTCATCGAGAACGAGGTGTGTTACCTTGGAAAGGCTGATTGCGTTGCGTGCAATGAGATCGAGCAGACGGCCCGGTGTTGCCACCAGAATGTCAGTGCCCTTTTCAAGCTGCAGTTGCTGCTTGTTGATCGATGCACCACCAACAACCTGGTTGATGCGCAGTGGGGTCTTACGCACGAAGGAGCGCAGGCTTTCACCGATCTGGTTTACCAGTTCGCGGGTTGGCGCGAGGATGAGGGTGCGGGTTGTGCGATTTGCCGGACGATCCGCATGCTTCTGCAGCATTTCGATGATTGGCAGACCAAAAGCTGCCGTTTTTCCGGTGCCGGTCTGTGCAAGACCGATCATGTCGCGACCTTCCAGCAGCAGCGGTATTGCTTTTGCCTGAATTGGGGTCGGAGTGGTGTAGCCGAGCTGGGTAACAGCAGCCACGAGCTTTTCGGATAGGCCGAGTTCGTTAAAACTGGTCAATAAAATAACCTTTCGGGGCGCCAAAACGCTGTCGCCGGAACAGCCCATGCTGTCCGGTTGTCTTGGCGTCAAGAACCCCGCGTGAATTGGGAACTTGTGGGTTGGAATGACTTTCTGCGCGTTAAGTGCGGTCACGAAGACCATCTGCTTGCTATCTGCGCTTTTCCTTCCTGCGCTTAAATCGTATGCGTCATGCAGCTCACGCGGCTGCCGGAAGGTGAAAGCAGTGTGCATTTGGGCTCTTCAAGACCAAAAGTCAAGCAATTGTTTCTGGATACGCTATCCGAGACCTATTCTCAGGGACTACTTTACCCTTTGAACATATTTTCAGTTATATACATTTTTATTAAATTTAATCTGTTTATCCAGCTGCTGGTTCTGGCCATCCTGCATATCAATCCATAGATTCAATGGAATTGCGCAATCCGTGTGGGATTGATTCGATGGAATAAGGCTGGTTGTGATTGTAGTGACCGAACGAGGGCCTATTGGTGAGCACTAACGGCGAATTGCTGGCGATGGCGTGTGAAGGGATCCGCGACCTGGATCTTCCTGCGTGCATCAAAGACAGCGAATTGCGCTACGTTGCCGTCAATGAGTCTTACGCCCGTTTTATCGGCAGACCTCCTCAGGACTTTCCCGGAAAGGGAACATACGAACTGTCGGGTAATCCAAGCGATATCGATCGCGAGGATAAGGAACGTCGTTCTCTGGTTTTCGCGACAGAAGAAATAGCGGCCTGCCAAGGTGCAGTTTCGCTCGGCCGTCACGCCATTCGTTGTGAACGTTTCATCGCCGATGACGGTGCCATGTTCCTCTACGAAGTGTTTGAGAACATGCCTGCTTTCGAGTTGGAAACGCTTGGGCGGCATGAGGCTGAAATTCTGGTCGGCAGCGGTGTTCTTGACCTGATCGATGTCGGCATTTGCATTTACAGCCGAGAAAACCGTCTGCTGTATCACAATGCTCGGCTGTCTGATTTCTATCGGATGATCGATCTGGAATTGAAACCAGGTATGCGCCTCTCGGAAGTGCAGGGCGCTATCTATGACCATGCCGCCAATAACGGTGAAGAGGGTGTCAGCCGAGATCCGGCTGCCCGGCGTGCCTGGCTGAACGATCGGCTCGAAAAATACAATCTGCCTTATTTCGAATCCACTGAGCAGTTGTGTGATGGCAGTTGGTTGCGTCAGGTCAACAAACGGCTCGAAAGCGGTTTGCTGGTGTGTCTGCGCGTCGATGTGACTGAGTTCAAGGCGCATGAGGTTTTGCTCAGCCGCCACATCCGCGAAACATGGCTCTATCGCGAAGCTCTGGAAGAATTGCCGGTTCCGGTATTCCTTCGCGACAGTGACCGTCGCTTGACCTTCATCAATGCTGCCTATGAGCGTCTGCTGGGCGGTGACCGCCGCAGGTTCATCGGTCAGACTGCGGAAGACATGTTCCCGGAAATGCGTGAGGCATTTCGCAAGGAGGATGAAGAGGTTCTGTTAAGCGGAACCGCCTTGCAGAAGGAAGAAAGTATTTCCTTCCATAGCGAAGGTCATGCCGTACCGGTCATCACCCGTCTTGGCCGGATTGTGACGCCTGATGACGAACGTTATCTGGTTGGCTCCATCACTGATGTTTCTGTGCTGAAAGACCGCGAAACGCGGGTCGTGCAGGCGCAAAAAGAGACCGAAGCCCTGCATGCAGAACTGGAAGGCATTCTTGCCTCTCTGCCTGTTGGTGTTCTGTTGCTTGGCCCGGAACTGGTCATTGAATACGCCAACAAGTCATTTTACCAGACACTGGATACCCGTGCCACAGTCGATCTGGTTGGTATGAGCTACCGTGATTTTCTGGAGATGACCTTCAGGGAAGAGATTTACGATTACGGCAGCAAGTCCTTTGATGAGGTCTACTCCAACCGTATCGCACGTTTGCAAGTACCGGATCAGTTTGAGCCGCTGGAAATGCGCAGCGTGTCTGGCAAGGTCACGGTTATCTCGGCTGCCCGTATTGCCGGCGGTAAGGTTTTGATCACTTATACCGACGTGACGAGCGTGCGTGAGCGCGACAATGAAATCAGCCTGGCAAGGGCCGAGCTGGCACGTGTCGGTGAATATATGCAGGAAGCCACCCGCGCCATGGCGCAGGGTCTTTTGCTGATCGAGAATGGCGTTATCATAACCTCCAATGATGCGTTGCCTCGCATGCTCGATGTACCGACCAGCTATTTCGAGCCGGGTCAGGACTGGGCGGACATGTTTGCCTTCTGTGCGCACCGGGGCGATTTCGGCGGTCCGGAGGAGGCGTCCGCAACGCTTGCCACCTGGCGGGACAATGTTACCAATGCAAAGCCGTTTACATGGCTGTTCCAACGTGCCAACAGCAGTTGGTTTAATCTCGAAGCGACGATCAGTTCCACCGGTTACTGGGTCATCACCGTAACCGATGTGACGGAGATGAAGCGCCGTGAGGCCGAGCTAGAGCGGTTGGTGCAGAGAGCGGAAGCCGCTGACCGCGCCAAGTCCGAGTTCCTGGCCAATATGAGCCATGAGATCCGTACGCCGATGAACGGTGTGCTTGGCATGGCGGAGTTGCTTGCCAAATCCGATCTCGATACCCGCCAGAAAACCTTTACCGATGTCATCGTCAAATCCGGCAATGCGCTGCTGACAATCATCAACGACATCCTCGATTTCTCCAAGATCGATGCCGGTCAGATGAAGTTACGCAAGGTGCTTTTCGATCCAGTTGAAGCGGTTGAGGATGTTGCCTCGCTCTTGTCATCCACGGCGTCGGAAAAAGACATCGAGCTTGCCATCCGCATTGATCCTTCCGTGCAGCACATGGTGGTAAGTGACGCCGGCCGTTTTCGGCAGATCATTACCAATCTGGTTGGCAATGCCGTCAAATTCACCGAAACTGGTTACGTGTTGATCGAGCTTGCCGAACAGACGCTGGAGGCGGGTGAGGTTCTGCTGACCATTAAGGTTCAGGACACCGGCATCGGTATTCCCGCCGACAAGCTGGCGTCGATTTTCGACAAGTTCAGCCAGGTGGATTCTTCGTCCACCAGAAGACACGAAGGCACCGGACTTGGTCTTGCCATTACCGTTGGTCTGGTCGGTATTTTCGCAGGATCGATCAACGTCGAAAGTGCTGTCGGGCAGGGGACGCTGTTTACCATCAAGTTGCCGCTTGAGGCGGCAGCACTGCGCGGCAACAAAACCATAACGCTTCCGGCCGGTGATCTTGGCGGTGCACGCGTGTTGGTGATAGACGACAATGAAATCAACCGCCAGATCCTCAGCGAACAGTTGTCGCAATGGGGGTACGACAGCTATGCCGCTGAAAGTGGTGCAGCTGGTCTGGCGATCATTCAGCAGGCCGCCGAACTTGGCTTCGTCATCGATACTGTCATCCTTGACTATCACATGCCCGTTATGAACGGCATCGATGTCGCTCGGCAAATCCGTTCGGACGACCGTTTGCAGGATATGGGCATCGTTTTCCTGACCTCTATGGATATGGTGGTTGGTGATGACAGTCTGCTGAATGATATGAATGTTCAGGCACATCTGATGAAGCCGGCCCGCGCCAAGCTGCTGCGCTCCACCCTTGGCGAAATCGTGCGTGCATCGCGCCTACAACGGCGTGGACGCATGCTGACGAGACGCCAGGAAGCAGTCACAGATGCACCTGCGGCTCCTGTCTTGTCGAAGCCGGAGACACGTAAGCCGGTGACGAAGGTTGTTCGGCCGGTCGTTGCGTCCACTCTCGATGTGCTTGTGGCTGAAGACAATGACGTCAACCAGATTGTATTTTCACAAATCCTGCAGGGGACCGGTTTGCGGTTCCAAATTGTCAATAATGGCAAAAAGGCCGTAGCGGCATGGGAGGAACATAATCCGGCAGTGATCCTGATGGACGTCTCCATGCCCGTTATGAACGGCCATCAGGCCACGCAGCTTATTCGTGAGCGCGAAGAAGAGGCTGGTGATGGGCGGCATGTGCCGATTGTTGGGGTGACTGCGCATGCACAGGAAAGCGATCGAGAACGCTGCCTTGAGGTTGGCATGGATGATTATGTTTCCAAACCAATCAGTCCTGAGTTGCTAGAAGCCAAACTAAAGCAGTGGCTGGGTGAAAATGCTATCCCACGGGCTGGAGCGATCTGAAACCTCAGCCACGGTGTCTACTTTGGCGTACCTAAACCAAGAGCGTCTTCAGCATCGGTGATGGCGTCATCGTTGGAACCCATTGTGGTCGCGATAGACCAGTACACGGCATTGTCTTGAACTGGTTTGAAACGACGACACTTGAGATCTGTGCTTGCGTATTCTGCATTTGGGAATTGATCGTCCGCAAGGTTGCAACATCCGACCGCGCCGCGATGTCGATCAATATTGACGTCATAGCTCATTCTACGATTAAAAAACTTAAGCCGGTCGTGGACCGGCATAAGTTTCTGAGTGATTATCTGAATAGCTGAATGACGTTTTCTGGCTGGGTGTTGGCGATCGACAGCGCTTGAATGCCGAGCTGCTGCTGGGTTTGCAGCGCCTTGA
The DNA here is from genome assembly GCF_055381905.1 of Agrobacterium sp. 5Ca50. NCBI lineage: Bacteria > Pseudomonadati > Pseudomonadota > Alphaproteobacteria > Hyphomicrobiales > Rhizobiaceae > Agrobacterium > Agrobacterium sp. 5Ca50. The sequence goes on along the minus strand of NZ_AP026438.1, from coordinate 2,372,637 downwards.
GACGCGTGGACTGTTCATTCATGTCTGCGTCCACCAGACGGCCAATGCCGCTGTCGATGGCGTTCGACAATTTAGAGGCAAAATCCATTTGCAATTCTATGCGTTTTGATAATGAGCCCAGAGATGAAGCGGCATCGGTCATTTTCGCAAGTTGTTTATCGGTATGGGAAATGAAGACATCGATCACCATGTCTTCATCACCGTCTGGCCCAAATATCTGGTCTCTGTAGGTGCCCAGTTGGGTAATATCCATTGTGGTGATACTGGCATTGGAGTGCATGATAACGTTTGTCGTGCTGCTTTTATCGAAGCCACCGCTGGCATCGAGGGCTTTAACGAACAGGCCGTCACGTCGGGTGTAGTAGTTGGTTCCGTCGCTGTAGACGCCGTTTTCATTGACGGTCCAGCTTGAATCGTACTGAAATGTTTTAATAAACCAGCCGCCATTTCCCTCTTCATACGGAATACCGTCATAGATCAGGCCGATGTCGAGTATCCCGTGCGCCATGCCTTCGGTATGGTTGCCGAACAAGACCGTGTCAGATGTCTGAACAGCTTCGGTTGTTTTGACAGATACGTTGTTATTCGAATCCCGGACAAAACTTGTGACGATCGTTTTGACGTCTTTCACCGCGAACGAAAGCATAGAGCCGTTTGTAGCGCCAAGTGATCCCACAAAGGTGGCTTTCAGAAGGTTCTCACCGGAGAAGGAGGCTGAATCAGCTATGGATTTTAACTGATCCTGTAACTGGGAAATCTCTTCCTGAATCTTGCTGCGGTCGACGGAATTTTCCGTTGCCGTAACCAGCTTTTTCTTCATTTCCTTGACGACATCAATCGCAGCTTCCATGCCGGAATAGGCCGTGTCGATTTTTGCGGCACCCAGGCCGAGGGCATCTTCAACTGCGCTAATGGCGCCATTGTCTGAGCGCATGGTTGTGGCGATTGACCAATAGGCGGCATTGTCTTTCGCTTCACCGACCCGAAGGCCGCTCGAAACCGCTTCTTGCGTATTCTGCATTTGCGAATTGATCGTGCGTAATGTCGCAAGGGCTGATTGTGCAGCGATGTTGGTCAATATCGACGTCATAACAATTTCCGAGAGAAATAGCAGAAGAAATTATGCATAAAATTATGCGGATATTATAAACAATACGTTAACCAGCGGCTTTGTTCTTGACGTTTTGAAATTCGGGATACTATAAATGAGATTTTATTAAGTCATTGAAATAAAATAAATTTATATGTTTCTTATATAGAAAGTTCTACCGTATAGCCGTTAACGCCTGTATTTATTTGTCATGGCTGGCGGCTTGAACAACAGAGATCAAATGCAATCAGGCGGCGATCAGCACCATTATACAGATCGCGACCGATATCAGCTCAAAAGTAAACCTGGACGTGTTGTGGTTATGGCTTGGTTCCGCACAGCATTTCACGTTTTCCAGCAAAACCTTTACGCCGTTCCAGATTGAAACCGGCGGCAATGAGATTGCGGCGTACGAAACCGGCTGCGGCGTAGGTGGCGAAACTGCCGCCTTCCGCCGTTTTGTCGAATAATGCGGTCATGATTTCAATCGACCACATGTCCGGATTGCGGGCGGGTGCAAAACCATCCAGATACCAGGCGTCGAATGTGTGGGGGCTGGCCTGAATGCCGTCAAAAGCCACACCACAGACCACGGTCAGGCGAGTTTGTTCATCCAGTTGCAGATCGACATGACCCTGCGGTTCCTCCGGCCACAACTTGACCAGAGCGTTCCGTTCTTCATCGACTTCCGGCCAACGGGAAAGGGCGCGGTCAATTTCTTCTGCCTTCATTGGATAAAGCTCGAAGGAAACGAAATGCAGCGATGTGCCTGCCGGACGCGTTTGTTTCCACTGTCGCCAGGTTTCGCAAAGATTAAGGGCCGTGCCGAAACCAAGCTCGCCTATCCGGAAGGTATCGGTTGCTGTTTGCCAGCGCTCTGGTAGTCCGTTACCAGACAGAAACACATGTCCACATTCCAGTCGGCCATCGGTCTGGCAATAAAAGTGGTCGCCAAAGGCAAGCGAATAGGGCATATCGCCCTCGCGCCAATCGAGCGTGGTTGGTGTGTTATCCTGCGGTTGGCTCTGGTTGGCCGGTGTGCTTTCGTCTGGATGTGTCATGAATAAAGCCGATAATCTGGCCAGTGCTGCGGGTCAATCTCATTCCTCTCCTTCCTCTGTCGACCTTTTGATCGTCGGTGGCGGCGTTATGGGGCTGTGGGCTGCGGTAAAAGCAGAGCGACTTGGTCTCAAGACAGTGCTGGTCGAGCAAGTTCGTTTGGGGCAGGGCGCCAGTGGTGGCCTTATCGGCGCTCTCATGGCTCATATGCCGGACAGATGGTCAGAGAAAAAGCAATTCCAGTTTGATGCGCTGGTAGCGTTGGAAGCCGAGATCGCCGAGCTGGAGGCTGCGACCGGGTTTTCGGCCGGGTATCGCCGTTGCGGACGCATCATTCCTCTGCCCAAACCGCATTTGCGCGACATCGCGCTGCGTCATGAGCAGGATGCCAAAACGAATTGGATGCGGGATGGGCGTCAGTTCCAATGGCATGTTCTGGATGCGCCACCGGTTGCGGGTTATCTGGCAGATGCGTCAATGGCGGGTGGATTTGTTCATGACACGCTTGCTGCACGCATGTCGCCGCGGTCCATGGGACGGGCGCTCTCTGCATTTCTCAAAACCGCACAAAACGTGACTGTGGTTGAAGGGGTTGGCGTCAGTTCTCTCGATCCTGATCGGGCACAAGCCACATTATCAACTGGTGAAACCGTATCATTCGGCCATGTCATCGTCTCTGCCGGTTATCAATCATTCCCGCTGCTTCAGCAAAGCCTGAATTTGGTGGGTGCAGCGCCACTTGGTCAGCCGGTCAAAGGGCAATCTGCACTGATGAAGGCCGATATTGACCCCGCAATGCCGGTGCTGTTTCTTGGGGGGCTTTATGTCGTGCCGCATGATGATGGCATGGTAGCGGTTGGCAGCACCAGCGAGGAGAGTTTTTCAGAACCATTCACAACCGATGCCCAACTCGACGTGTTCATAGAGAAAGCCCGGAACCTTGTTCCTGCTTTGGGGAATGCTGAGGTGGTGGAGCGGTGGGCCGGGCTGCGGCCCAAGGCGATTGACCGTGATCCAATGGTCGGTAGCCTGCCAGAGCACCCGCGTCTTGTCGCCTTGACCGGCGGCTTCAAAGTCAGTTTTGGACTGGCACACCGGTTGGCGGATGCTGCTCTTTCGGTCGTGCAAGGCATTGAGCCAAAGCTACCGCAAAGCTTCTTGCTTGAAAGTCACATTGCCGTGGCCACAAAGTCTTCATGATTTTCAGGCGTTTCGCGTCGTTAATCTGTCATGCAAATCACCTATCGCTAAATCATCGGCCTGAAAGTCGAGCCACGATTTTCAGAGAGTACGATGCTTCGGTTCAATGCATGTAGCGGCATTTGGCATTCAATGGATATTGAATGCGGCGGCGTGTTGAAGCGAGGTCTGAGCAAATCGCCAGTGGAGCGAGGTGACGACGCATGCGATACGCCATTCATTTCACTCCGACCCCCAACGATCCGTTGACGGCGGTTGCTGCGGCCTGGCTTGGCCGTGATGTCTATTCCGGTGAGAGTGTCGATCCGCCGCCTGCGACCGGTCTTGGTATGCAGGAAATTTCTTATCACACGGCTTTGCCGCGACGTTATGGTTTTCATGGTCTGGTCAAGGCGCCGTTCCGGCTAAACGATGATGTTACTGAAGCTATGTTGCTGCGCGAGTTGATGTGCTTTGCCGGTTTGCAGCAGCCATTCGAACTGCCGCCGCTTGAAATTGCCCGCATCGGTTCGGTGTTCAGCCTTATTCCATCATGGCCATGCGACAAGCTGGGCTTCCTGGCAGCAAGTGTCGTGCAGGCATTTGACCGTTACCGCGCCCCGCTGAGCGATGCGGAAATTGATCGTGCCGACCCTGACCAGTTGTCGGCAGCGCAGCTGACCAATCTGCATCGCTGGGGTCATCCCTATGTGATGGAGGATTTCCGCTTTCAGATGCCGTTGACCGGAAGTGTGTCGCAATCTGATTTCGTGCGGGTTGAACATGCCGTACGCGTGGTGTTTGAGCCGCATTTGTCACGCAAGCTGAGCTTCAACAATCTTGCGCTGTTTGTGGAGGATGAACCGGGTGCGCCGTTCCGCGTGCATTCACTTCATCCCGTGGGCCGGGTTTCTGCCAGGCGTGTGGCACGCAAAGAACCTGCTTCTGACGTGATGCAGCCTGCCTGATGAGCCCCGCCGTTTTCATTGATCCCCACGCGTCCTGATCTCATGAAAAAAGAGATCGGGATGAGGACATTATTCATCTCGACTTTCCCAATGTGAATGTTACCGTTCTGCGAGATTTGCGGAAGGTGAGTGAATGATATCCGATAATTACCCGCGTGATTTGATTGGTTACGGTCGTAACGGTTTCGATCCGAAATGGCCCGGTGGGGCCAAAATAGCAGTTCAGTTCGTCATCAATTACGAAGAAGGCGGGGAAAGCTGCATTCTTGATAATGACAAGGCATCTGAGTCGCTGCTGTCGGAAATCGTTGGTGCGCAGCCATGGGCTGGTCAGCGCAATCTAAATATGGAATCGATCTATGAATACGGCTCGCGTGCCGGCTTCTGGCGCCTGTGGCGCATGTTTACCAGTCTTGGAGTAACGACCACAGTTTATGGCGTAACCTCTGCCATGGCCCGCAATCGGGACGCTGTTGCCGCGATGAAAGAGGCCGGTTGGGAGATTGCCAGCCATGGCTACCGCTGGCTTGAGTACAAGGATTTTTCAGAAGAAGAAGAGCGCCAGCACATTGTCGAGGCGGTGCGTCTTCACACTGAACTGACGGGTGAGCGTCCCTATGGCATGTACCAGGGCAAACCGTCCGACAACACCTTGAAGCTGGTGATGGAAGAGGGCGGTTTCCTTTATTCCTCGGACTCTTACGCCGATGATCTGCCCTATTGGGTGAGGGGCGCGAAGGACGATCCGTTCCTGATTATTCCCTACACACTTGAAACCAATGACATGCGCTTTGCTACGCCCCAGGGTTTCAACTCGGGCGACCAGTTCTTCACCTATCTGAAAGACGCATTCGACGTGCTTTATCAGGAAGGGCAGGAAGGTGCGCCGAAGATGCTGAGCGTTGGCCTGCATTGTCGCCTTGTCGGTCGTCCGGGCCGTGCGGCTGCGTTGCGCCGTTTCATCGAATATGTGCTCGGACACGAAAAGGTATGGATACCGCAGCGTATCGACATTGCCCGTCACTGGCATGAACACCATAAGCCCGGGGCGGTTTGAGATGGTATCACGTGAGGATTTCGTCAGCCGCTTTGGCGGTGTATTTGAGCATTCCCCTTTCATTGCCGAACGGGCCTATGATGCCGGATCTATTGTCGAGCCGTTGACTGCGCCGGGTGTGCACGGCGCGCTCGTCGCCATGTTCCGAACTGCTTCACAGGAAGAGCGGCTTGGAGTTCTGCGCGCCCATCCCGATCTTGCTGGCAAGCTGGCCATCGCGGGCAAGCTGACGGATGACAGCCGTAATGAGCAGGCCGGTGCCGGGCTCGACCGTCTGATGCCGGAGGAGCATGCCCGTTTTACCGAGTTGAATGCGGCCTATGTGAGCGAACATGGTTTTCCCTTCATTATCGCGGTGAAGGGTCTGAACCGACACGACATTCTCGCGGCATTCGAGAAGCGCATCAGCAATGATCATGAAACGGAGTTTGCGACTGCAACTGCACAGGTTGAGAAAATTGCGCTGCTTCGTTTGACATCCATGCTGCCGGAGGCCTGAATGACCACGCAGATCAAAGGTGAACGTCTCGACATCGAGCCGTTGAGCAGCGCGGCATTTTCGCCGTTCGGTGAGGTGATCGAGGCCACACCATCATCTGTCAGGATGATCAATGGTGGCACCACAGAACGCCACCATGCTCTGTTCGTGCCAGAGGCAGTCGGTGAGGGCGCACGGGTTGTCATCAACATGTTTCGCGGCCAACCGCGCACCTTTCCCTATTCAGTTGATATGATGGAACGGCATCCGCTTGGCAGCCAGAGTTTCTCGCCCCTTTCCGGGCGTCCCTTTCTGGTCGTGGTCTCGGAAGATGAGGACGGCAAGCCGGGCAGGCCCAGGGTTTTTCTCGCCCGGGCTGATCAGGGCGTGAATTATCGACGCAATGTCTGGCATCATCCGTTAATGGCACTGGATGTCGTCAGTGATTTTCTGGTTGCCGACCGGGAAGGTCCGGGCAACAATCTGGAAGAGTATTTTTTCGAGTCGCCCTATATCATTGCGGAGCCAACGTTATGACCGGTCTTACGACCCATGTTCTTGATGCTGCCCATGGCACTCCGGCAGAAGGTTTGAAAATCGACCTCTACCGGCTGGACGGGGAAGGCCGAACCAAGCTTAAAAGCGTGCTCACCAATAATGACGGCCGCGTCGATGGCGGACCTTTGCTGATTGGCGACAGTTTTCAAGTCGGACAATATGAACTGGTGTTTCATGCCGGGGATTATCTACGTGGCAAGGGCATTACATTGCCGGAACCCGCGTTTCTCGACATTATTCCGATCCGTTTTGGCATTGCTGATACAGAGGGACATTATCATGTTCCTCTGTTGCTCTCACCCTTCAGCTATTCGACTTATCGGGGAAGTTGACCACTCATGATCTTCGCTGCGATCGCCGATATTCATGGAAACTGCGCCGCGCTGGAAGCGGTGCTGGCGGATATAGAAAAGCTCGGCATTGAGGATGTCGTTAATCTCGGGGATTGTTTCAGCGGGCCGCTGGAGGCTGGCTGGACAGCCGATCTCCTGCTCAAGAACTGGGTACCGACCGTGCGCGGCAATCACGACCGTGCACTGATTGACCGTGCCTATGAAGACATGGGCGACTGGGAAAGACCGGCGTATCAGCAGTTGTCACCGGAACATTTCGACTGGTTGCAGACGCTACAATTCAGCATGGTCTACAAGGACGAGGTGTTCTGCTGCCACGGCTCGCCGAAAGACGATAATCAGTACTGGCTGGAAACGGTCAGTGCAGAGGGTATCATGCATCTGCGCCCGCTTGCTGAAATCGAGGCTCTGGCAGAAGGGATCGAGCAACCTTTGATCCTGTGTGGCCACACTCATATTCCACGCTCTGTGCAGCTTTCCGACGGGCGTTTGATCGTTAACCCTGGCAGTGTTGGTTGCCCCGGTTACACGGATGACAAACCGGTTTTTCACACGGTGGAAACGGCGACCCCGTTTGCAAGCTACGCGGTTCTTGAAAAGACCTCACGCGGCTGGCAGCCCACCTTCCGTCAGGTGCGCTATGACAACCTTGCCATGGCCGAACTCGCCCGCAACAAGGGAATGGACGGCTTTGCCAATGCCCTGACCGGCGGTTGGGTGAAGTAATTTATCCTTTCAGACCCGCATTAAATACTGCCAGTTGCGCCGCAAAGGCGCGCTGGTAGGCGGGGCGTTTTTCTCCCCGCTCGACATAGGCCAGAAGATTGGGAAATTCGGCCAATATGCCTGACGAGCGAGTTCTCAGCAGTACCGATATCATCAGGAGATCACCGGCCGTAAATGTGTCTTCGAGCCATTGAGATTGGCCGAATTTGGCGGAAAGCTCGCCCAGTCGTTTGCGGATCCGTTTGTCGATCAGCGGCAGACGTGCATCGTGCCAGCTTTCATCGCCCTCAAGAAAACGGGCAACCTCCCGTTCCAGCATCGGCGGTTCCATGGTGCTAACTGCGGTGAACATCCAAGTAATGGCACGGGACTTAGCATTGTCATCTTTCGGTAGCAGCCCGGGGTGGTGGTCGGCGATATGAAAAACGATTGCGCCTGAATCAAATAGGGTGAGGTCATCTTCCTGATAGGTGGGGATTTGTCCGAAGGGCTGCTGCTCAAGATGCGCCGGCTCTTTCAGGGCCTTGAACGACAAAAGCCGAACGTCATAGGGTTGCTCAACCTCTTCAAGGGCCCAGCGCACCCGCATGTCTCGCGCCATGCCCTTGCCGCCATCGGGAGAGTTTTCAAAAGCGGTAATGGTGATAGTCATGGCGGTACTCCATCAGCTGCCTCTAAGGCTGGATGATCAGCTAAACGAGTTTTGGTGCCAATTGGTTCGAGCCTGTTTTGTGAGGTCGATGTTGACTTAGGCCTTGATGACAGGGAGGGGCAGGCGTTGAGGTTCGGGATACATCTTCGTGAATGTCGCTTCGATTGTCTGAGTACGCCCGTCGGCTTCATTGACGATCATGATCATGTGAAGTTTTCCGGCGCGTAGAGTGACGAGAATTTCAAATCTCTTGTCGCTGTATGGTCCCGATCGTTGGCGCCACTTGCCTTCTCCGAACGCATATCTGGCTGGGCCATAACGTTCTATTTCGAGCGCCGCTGTCCAGTCATTGTTGGCGCTGATCGTAAACACCCGACCATGCTGCATGATGCCGATGAAGCAAGTCGAACAATTGCCGGCATTCGAGTAAACCTGTTTCCATTGGCCAGCAAGGTTATCGTTTTCGGCACTTGCCGATCCAAAGGATAATAATGTGCAGAGAGTAACTGTGAGGATTGTTGAAATGTGCCTCATCCATACCCCTTAAAAATGCAGAACTCTGCTGCTCTTATGAGGTTATTTTCTCGAATATTCAATAAATGGTTGTAATTTTCGTGGCTAAAAAGGGCTGCAGGTTGTCGCAGCCCGTGTTTGTTATTCTGCGCTCAAGCCAAGATATCGGGGCCGACGTCGACGATGCGGCGTTTGCCGCACAGAGCCATGGTGATATCCATTTCCTTGGCAATGATGTCGAGTGCGGTGGTAACGCCCTGTTTGCCACCGGCGCCGAGGCCGTAGAGGAATGGGCGGCCGATATAGGTGCCCTTTGCGCCGAGAGCCAGAGCTTTCAACACATCCTGTCCAGAGCGAATGCCACCATCCATATGCACTTCGATTTTATCGCCGACAGCTTCGACGATTTTCGGCAGCATGGCGATGGATGAATGTGCACCATCAAGCTGGCGACCACCATGGTTGGAAACGATGATCGCATCTGCGCCGGAACCGGCAGCGGCGCGTGCATCTTCCTCATCGAGGATGCCCTTGAGAATGAGCTTGCCGCCCCAACGTTCCTTGATCCACTCGACATCCTTCCAAGACAGGCGCGGATCAAACTGTTCCGTGGTCCAGGCCGAAAGGGATTTAAGATCGGTCACGCTTTTGGCATGGCCAACAATGTTGCCGAAGGTCCGGCGCTGGGTGCCAAGCATGCCAAGGCACCATGCCGGACGCGTGGCCATCTGCCAGATATGTTTGGGCGTGAATTTTGGCGGGGCGGACAGACCGTTGCGAATGTCTTTGTGACGCTGACCGAGGATTTGCAGGTCAAGCGTCAGCACCAGAGCCGAGCACTTGGCGGCCTTGGCCCGGTCAATCAGATTATAAACGAAGTCACGATCATTCATCACATAGAGCTGAAACCAGAAAGGTTTCTTGGTGACGGATGCGACATCCTCGATCGAGCAGATGCTCATGGTGGACAAGGTGAACGGAACGCCGAATTCTTCGGCCGCCTGTGCTGCCAGCATTTCACCATCGGCATGCTGCATGCCGGTGAGGCCGGTGGGGGATAGTGCAACGGGCATGGCCACTTTCTGACCGATCATTTCGCTTTCCAGCGACCGATCGCTCATGTCCACCAGAACGCGCTGACGCAGCTTGATCTTGGCAAAGTCATCTTCGTTGGCGCGGTAGGTGCTTTCCGTCCATGCGCCGCTATCGGCATAGTCGAAAAACATTTTTGGCACGCGCTTTTTCGCCAGCTTTTTCAGGTCCGCGATTTCGAGTGGTTTGCTCATGGATGATGCCTTCACAGTTCAAATTCAGCGTCCATGACTAGCATGCTTTGCCGAAACTGCCACGGTAAAGCAGAGTCGATTCAACGGATTGTGCGGCACTTTAAAAGTACCGCTCGATGACGCCGTTCAACCCATCAATGGCCGCAGGGCAAGCTGCAAACCAATCAGCAGCAGGCAGATCAGGAACCATCGCTTGAAGGTGGCGGGGCTGACGGCGCGGCGCACGATCTGGCCTGCCCACATGCCAAGAAGAGCGGGCGCAACAGCCACTGTCGAGGTTGCCAGTTCCTGCAGCTGGAAAACGCTCTGGGAGCCGAGGCCGATGGCCAGCGCAATGGTGGAGACGGTGAAAGAGAGGCCAAGGGCCTGAACAAGATTTTCCCGGTCAAAACCGAGTGCCTGAATATAGGGAACGGCCGGAATAACGAAAACGCCGGTTGCACCTGTCATCAGACCGGTCAACAGACGGATGATCGGTGACAACCAGGTCTCGATTTTTTCAGGCACGGAAAATGGTGGGGCCAACAGCGTGTAGGCTGCATAAGAAGCGAGCGCGACGCCGAGAGCCGCCGTTGCCCAGACGCCTGAATTTCCTGCCATGAAGGAAGCGCTCAGCAATGTGCCAATGATGATGGCCATCATCATGGTCCACAGCCGTTTCAGCAAAGCGATGAAGGATGGCCCGGCCAGCAACTGCCAGATGTTGGTGATTAAGGAAGGCAGGATGAGCAGGCTTGCCGCCGCAACCGGTGGCATGAACAGCCCAAGCACACCCATGGCAACAGTTGGCAGACCCATGCCGGTTACACCCTTGATGATGCCGGCCAGAAAGAAGGTGAGCGTGATGAGGGCGATTGCGGCGAAAGATAAGTCAGCTGTCATTTCAGGCATGAGCATCCGGTGCGGTGAGTGGCGGGTATGGCTTTTTTTAACCGGATATCCCACCTGATGTTACGGTGACGGCCGATGTATCCTCTTCCACATTAACGTCATGTGTCTGGTCTAAAGCCCGGCAACGATGCGCTGGATATAGGGCTCCTTGCCCCGCAGATATTCTGCGATCCCTTTGGTGTTTTCCTGTTCAAGCTGCAGTTTCAGGCGACCATAGGCATCACGCGCCTCGCTGTCTTGCCGCAAATGATCGCGGAATTTGAGCATCTCAATAGCCTTTTCGTGTCCAGCAAGGCAGAGATGCAGCTTATGAGTTCTGACACCATCCACATCCCGCTTGAAAAAGCTGTGACCAGCGGACAGATCTCCGCCACGCCGGTAACCGAGATCAACGAGTGCTGGCGTCATGTTCTCAGCCACATCGCTGTCCTTGACGAGAATGAGGATGTCGATTTCCGGTTTTGCGGCAAGGCCAGTAACGGCGGTGCTGCCGATGTGGTGAATTTCCAGAAGGGCGGGACCAAATGCCTGTCGCAGGCGTATTGCCTCTGATTGGTAGAGGCTCGGCCAATTCGCGTCATAGGCGGTGATTTTGCTGGTCAGTGCCATGACGGCCATTCCTCATGCACGCTGTGTCGCATGCATGAGGTTACAGCGTGATGGTCTTCAGGCCAATGTCGATTTCATCGCCTTGCCAGCCACATAGGTTTCGCTGACTGTGCGGTCATCGCCCATGGTCAACATCAGGAACAATTCTTCGGTCAGGCTGTTGACCACTTCCATTTTCAACGCCATGGCGGGCGTTGACGATGCATTGAGCACGGTGATGTCGGCATCGGTGCCAACATCCAGTGTACCGATGCGATCTGCCATCGACAGTGCCTGCGCATTGCCAAGCGTCATCAGGAACCAGCTTTCCAGCGGGTTCAGACGTTCACCCAGCAGCTGCTGGATTTTATAGGCCTCATCCATGGTGCGCAGCATGGAGTAGCTGGATCCACCGCCAATATCTGTGGCAACGGCAATACGAACTGGCTTTTCGCGGCGCTGCAGCTTCTTCATCGGGAACAGGCCGGAACCAATGAACAGGTTTGAGGTCGGGCAATGAACGGCAACTGCGCCGGTTTCCGACAATACATCCGCTTCCCGTTCCGACAGGTGGATGGCGTGACCCAAAAGGGTGGTATCGCGCATCAGGCCATAGCGCACGTAGATGTCGGTATAGTCGGTCGCCTCTGGATAAAGTTCGCAGGTGTATTTGATCTCTTCCAGGTTTTCCGACAGGTGGGTCTGGATGAACAGATCAGGAAATTCCTGCGCCAGCGCCTGTGCCGCCTGCATTTGCTGGGGGGTGGAGGTGATGGCGAAACGTGGGGTGATGGCGACGTGGTTGCGGCCCTTGCCGTGCCAGTCTGCGATAACCGCTCTGGTTTCATCGTAGGACACTTCAGGTGTGTCGAGCAGACCCTGCGGTGCGTTGCGGTCCATCATCACCTTGCCGCCAACCATCAGCATGTTGCGCTTCATGGCTTCTGCGAAATAGGCGTCAGCTGAGGTCTTGTGTACCGAACAATAGGCGGCAGCCGTGGTGGTGCCGTGGCGCAGCAACTCATCGTAGAAATGCGTGGCAATTCGCTGCGCATGCGCACTTTCCACGAAGCGGCATTCCTCCGGGAAGGTGTAGCTATTCAGCCATTCCAGCAGATTGGCGGCGTAGGAGCCGATGACCTGCATTTGCGGGAAATGCAGGTGCAGGTCGATAAGGCCGGGCACGATAAGGTACGGACGATGGTCTTTTTCTGCCACATCTTCGGGCGCGGATTTCTTGATGTCGCTATAGTCGCCAATCGCGACAATCTTGCCATCATCAATCAGCAGGCCGCCATCTTCGATGTAAAGATAACTTGCCGTGTCATCGATGGAGTGTGGTGCGCGGCGAAAACTCAAAAGACGACCGCGCAGCAGAAGCATGCTCATTCTGTTTTTCCTTGTGACAAGGCGCTTTCATACCAGGCGGTCAGCACCTTGCGTTCTTCGGGCGTTATATCCGTGATGTTGCCGGGCGGCATAGCATGGCTGCGGCCTGCCTGAATATAGATCTCTCGGGCATGGGCGGCGATATCCGCATCCGATTCCAGCTTGACGTTCTTTGGTGTGAAACTGATGCCTTCCCAAACCGGCTCGGCGGCATGGCACATGGAACAGCGTCCCTGCACGATATCGCGCGCTGACGCAAAATGGACGTCACTCGCAAACATCTGTTGCACGGGTGTCAGCGAGGATGTGGTTTCTTCCTCGCCGGTCAGAACCTTCGGCACGGTTGAAAGCCACGTGATGATGATGAAGATCACCGCTGTTGCCAGCCATGTCCATGTCGGTTTGCCTTTGCGAGCATGGGTGGTGTTGAACCAGTGGCGAATGGTGACGCCCATTAAGAACACCAGCGCCGCGATAATCCAGTTATAGGTCGTGGCAAAGGCTAGCGGATAGTGGTTGGACAACATGAAGAAGATGACGGGCAGGGTCAGGTAGTTGTTGTGCAAAGACCGCTGCTTGGCAATGCGCCCGTATTTCGGGTCTGGCGTGCGTCCGGCAATCAGGTCCGCAACCACGATCTTCTGGTTGGGAATGATGATCATGAACACGTTGGCCGACATGATGGTGGCGGTAAATGCACCCAGATGCAGAAAGGCGGCACGACCTGTAAAGACCTGCGTGTAACCCCAGGCCATGGCGACCAGTGCAATGTAAAGCACAATCATCAGACCCCAGGTGTTGTTTCCAATCGGGGATTTGCACAGAAGATCATAAAACACCCAGCCAATGGCCAGAGAGGCGATGGAAAGACAGATGGCCTGAACTGGCGAAAGGTTCATGACCGTGCGGTCAATCAGGAACAGGTCTGCGCCACCATAATAAACCACGCACAGCATGGCAAAACCGGTGACCCAGGTGGCGTAGCTTTCCCACTTGAACCAGGTCAGGTGCTCGGGCATCTGGGCCGGTGCGACCAGATATTTCTGGATGTGGTAGAAACCGCCGCCATGCACTTGCCATTCCTCGCCATAGGCACCCGGTGGCAGATGGGCGCGTTGTACCAGGCCCAGATCCAGCGCGATGAAATAAAATGATGAGCCGATCCAGGCAATGGCGGTGATGACGTGCACCCAACGGACGGCGAAGGCCATCCATTCCCAGGCAATGGCGTATTCGTACATGCAGTTCCCCTTATGCTTATTGCATTGCACATTGCGAAAAAAAACAGTCTCTGAAAAGAGAAAAGCCGGTGCGAACGACGGATTGTTCTCATTCTCCACGCAAGCTTTATCTGCTCTTGCAAATTTGCATGGTGGCGGATTTTGTTTTGCGCAAATGCCGTTAGCCGACTACCCACGACTCAGCTAAAATCTGTTGCACGCAACAGGCCGCGCGGCGCCGATTTCCGTGAGAGCATGATGCGTTGTTCAGAAAGTCAGAGTGTCTTGTGTGCGATCCAAAGGACGCACGGCGCTCTCATGGTTCGCGTGGCGGTTTTCCGAAATCGCAATGCTGCATATCCTTGGGTCGGGGGTGGTTCAAGGGGAGGGATTTGCAGATATGCCAATGCATGCATTGCGTCCCGATGTTGATTTTTAAATCTGGTCTAAAGTCGTAATTTTTGTGAGGACGCAATGCGTTTCGGGTGACTGCCGTTATCTTCAACGGAGACAATGCCCATGCGCCATACTGTGACTGTGATTGAGCGTTTGCATGCGAAGTTGAATCAGGCAAATGCGTTAGCTTCTTGTTTTTACAAATTTTCCGGATTCAGGCCGGTTTGGTTCTACGCCGTCTTTACCCTTGTTTTTGCTCTCGTGCCGAGTGTGTCTGCCCATGAATCCCACAAGGGATTCAAATATGAGAGCTATTGCTGCAATGGCAATTCCGAGACCGGTGATTGCCAGATGATCCCGACAAAAAGCGTGCGGGTCGTGCAGGGTGGGTATGAGGTGTCACTGGCGCCCGGTGATCATCGATTGGTCACGAGACGACATGTGTTTAACTGGACGCAACGGGAAACCCGCCGTTCCGATGATGGTGAATATCACCTGTGCCTTTATCCGGATGAAAATACGCCGCGCTGTTTTTACGCGCCGGATATGGGTTTTTGACCCTGTTGATCAACTGATGGCATTAGCTTGAAAATCCACTCGCGAAAGGCTTTGATCTTTGGCGCGTTCTTGCGGTTTTCGGGATAGACCAGCCAATAATGCGCGCCGTCGTGGCTGGTGATGTCGAAGGGTTGCATGAGGCGCCCAAGCGCCACCTCATCGGTATAAAACTCGGGTGTCAGAATGGCAACGCCCTGACCGGCGATGGCGGCAGCAGCCTCGAATGTTTGCGCGCCAAGACGACTGCCTGTGCGGTTTTGCAAGGGCGGGTCGCTTACTCCGGCCTGATGAAACCATTGTTGCCACCATGGATCCCCTGCATCGATAAGGCGCAGCTTCAAAAGGTCGGCCGGTGTCTTCACGCCGCCAATGGTCTCGGCCAGTGCCGGGCTTAACATCGGTGAAAACCCACCGCGCATCAGAAGATGCGAGTCCAAGCCCGGCCAGACACCCACGCCAGCGCGGATTGCCAGATCCACATCCGTCTGGCTGAAATTGACAAATTCCTGCGATGTTTCCAGCCGAACTGCAATGCCGGGATTTTCAAGCTGGAAGGCGCCGATGTGGCGTGACAGCCAACGGGCTGCGAAGGTTGGGGTGGTGTGGATAAAGAGCGTGTCGCTTTTGATCTGCTTCGCATCGGCCACCGCATTGCGCAACGCGCCAAAAGCCTCGGCCACTCTTGGCGCCAGCTTCTGCCCGCTTTCCGTCAGGGTAACCTGTCGAGGTTTGCGCACAAACAGCGCCACGCCAATGAAGTCTTCGAGCAGTTTTATCTGATAGCTTACAGCGGTCTGCGTCATGCCAAGCTCATCACCCGCCTTGGTGAAACTCATATGGCGGGCGGTGGCCTCAAAAACCCGCAAGGCATTCAACGGCAACTGGCGTGACAGTTTCATGGATAATTTCTCTTTATTTACTACCTGCGATATTTCATTGGTTTTTGAAAGAAAACAACGGCATTCTCATCTCATACAACAATTCAGTTTATGAGGAAACGACGATGCGTGCAGCAACCTTGCGCGTGCGAAGCCCTATGCTTGCGGTTTCGCGGCTGTTGGAACTTGTCAGGTCCATGCGGATTAAAAGCGCGACAACACGACCCCAGAACCTTGTCGATGACAGCCTAAGTGACGACATCAAACGTGATCTCGGTCTTATGGATGGAAGGCGAGGGCTTGGCTCTCCACGGGAGCGGCAGAGCGATGAAATGCGTGAAGCACTTCTGCGGCAACCAAGGCCGCTATGATCGCCGGGCGTTTGTCTTTGACGGTTGATCCGCCGATTGGCAGGGTCAGCCTTTCAAGATTGACGGACGCCTCGGCGTCGCTTTCCCGCTCGATCCAGTGGGCGAAGGTGGCGCGTTTGGTCTTTGAGCCAATCATGCCGACATAGGCGAGGTCTGCGCGTGCCAAGGCCTGTTTCGCAATCAGGAAATCCAGTGCGTGGTCATGAGTGACGATGATAACGGCGCTGCCAGCAGGAATGGAGGGAATTTTCGCCTCTGGCATGGCACTGAGATGTGTTGCCACGCCATCCGGCAGGTCGTGTAACTCGTCTTGCCGCGTCTCGATGATGCTGGTTGACATGGGTAAAAGCGAAAACGCCTGGGCAAGTGCCTTTCCGACATGACCGGCCCCGAAGATGAACACCGATGGCTGCGCGCGGTTTTCCTGCTCAAGCCTTGCCTTTAATTCTGCCGCCACCGTGTCATTGACCTCGGTGAAACGCAAAAGTGTGCGCCCACCACAGCACTGGCCAATTTCCGGCCCCAACGGAATGTCCATGCTGCCGGCCACCGTCTTGCCGCTCAACATCGCACGCGCGTGGTCAATGGCCATATATTCGAACTGGCCACCACCAATGGTTTGCCAGATGCCGTCCTTGGAGACGAGCATGATGGTACCCGCCTCGCGCGGCGACGAGCCTTTCACGGATTCAATTTCGATCAGGATGACTGGTTCTGCGCCATCCAGAAAGGCTGCAAGGGAGGTGTCGCGCATCAAGGCTCCCCCTTATACCTTCTTCAAGCGTTCGACGGCCATCAACACCCGTTCCGGTGTGGCCGGTGCATCAAGTCGTGGGCAGACCTTGTAATCGGCCACGCTGGCAACTGCCATGGACAATGCTTCCAGCACGGATATGGCCAGCATAAATGGTGGCTCACCTACGGCCTTGGAACGACCAATGGTTGGCTCGGCATTTTCAGCCCATTCCGCCAGCTTGACGTTGAAGGTCTTGGGACGGTCAGATGCCAGCGGTATCTTGTAGGTGGACGGTGCATGGGTGCGCAGACGCCCCTTGTTGTCCCACCACAGTTCTTCCGTGGTCAGCCAGCCCATGCCCTGTACGAAGGCACCCTCAATCTGGCCAATGTCGATGGCAGGGTTGAGGGATTTGCCGACGTCATGCAGCACATCGGCCCGCTCTACCATATATTCGCCGGTCAGCGTATCGATGGAAACTTCCGAGACTGCCGCACCATAGGCGAAATAATAAAACGGTTTGCCTCGACCGGCGGCACGGTCCCAGTGGATTTTCGGGGTCTTGTAGAAGCCGGCGGCAGAGAGCTGCACGCGACCGAAATAAGCCTGTTTTATGAAGTCGTTAAAGGCAACTTCTTCCAAACCGATTCTAATGCGGTTTGGCAGGAAGGTTACCTCTTCCGGTCCGACATTCCACTTTTCGCAGGCGAACTGGACAAGGCGTTCCTTGATCTGACGGGCAGCATCATAGGCGGCCATGCCGTTGAGATCGGTGCCGGATGAAGCGGCGGTGGCCGAGGTGTTGGGCACTTTTCCTGTCGTTGTCGCGGTAATCTTCACCCGACTGATATCGACCTGGAATGCATCGGCAATGACCTGGGCAACCTTGGTGTAAAGGCCCTGGCCCATTTCCGTGCCACCATGGTTCAGGTGAATGGAGCCATCATTGTAGATGTGCACCAATGCCCCGGCCTGATTGAAGGCTGTCAGCGTAAAGGAAATGCCGAATTTGACCGGTGTCAGCGCAATGCCCTTGCGAATGATCGGGCTGGTCTTGTTGAACTCGATGATCGCCTGTCGCCGTGCCTGATAGTCACTGGACTGTTCAAGTTCTTCAACGATGCGGGCGATGATGTTGTCCTCGACCTCCTGATGATAGGGGGTGAGTGTGCGCCCCGATTCCGGCTGGCCGTAAAAGTTCAGCTTGCGGACCTCGAGCGGGTCCTTGCCGACTGCATAGGCGATTTCTTCAATAAAACGTTCCGCACCCAGCATGCCCTGCGGGCCACCGAACCCACGAAAGGCGGTGTTGGAAACGGTGTGGGTTTTCAACGGTTTCGAGGTCAGTCTTACATGCGGATAGAAATAGCTGGAATCAGCATGAAACAGGGCACGGTCGGTGACCGGGCCTGAAAGATCCGAGGAGAAACCGCAGCGTGCCGCATAGGTGGCATCGACAGCATGGATGCGGCCTTCATCATCAAAGCCCAGTTCGTAATCGACCCGGAAATCATGACGTTTGCCTGTGGTGCTCATGTCTTCGTCGCGATCAGGGCGGATCTTGATGGCGCGGTTGAGCTTCTTGGCGGCAATGGCACACAGGGCGGCAAACTGGTTGCCCTGCGTTTCCTTGCCACCAAAACCGCCGCCCATGCGGCGTACCTGCACGGTGACGGCATTGGACGGCACCTGCATGATGTGGCTGACGATATGCTGGATTTCGCTGGGGTGCTGGGTCGAGCTCCACACCGTGACTTCGTCATCTTCGCCCGGAATGGCCATGGCGATATGGCTTTCGAGGTAAAAATGCTCCTGTCCGCCAATCCGCATCGTGCCGGTCAGGCGACGCGGCGCAACATCCATCTCGAGTGCCGCTTCGCCACGCTTCAGCGTCATGGGGTCAACAACCAGCGGGGCATTGTTTTCCAGCGCGCTGTCGATATCGCTCCAGTGCGGCAGGTCTTCATAGGTGATCTTGGCTTTGCGGGCGGCACGGCGTGCCTGATCCCGGGTCTCGGCAAAGACCGCAAAAATCAACTGTCCATGAAACTCGACCTTGGTTTCTGCCAGCAGGGGTTCATCGTGACGGCCACCGGAGGACACATCGTTTTCACCGGGAATATCCTTTGCCGTCATGACCCAGACCACACCTGGCGCGCTTTCCACCTCGGAAAGATCGATGGATGTGATGGTGGCATGGGCGCGATCGGACATGCCCAACCCGCCGTGCAACAAGCCTGCGGGTTCGGGAATATCATCGATATATTCGGCACTTCCCGTCACATGCTTATGTGCTGAATCATGTCGCAGCGAGCCGTGCATCTGGCCCTCGACCGTGGTTTTTGCGGTGTCGAATGTTGTGGTGTCCATGGGGTCAGGCCTCCTGCAATTCGAAACGCTTGATCTCCTGCGGGGTGCCGGAGGTTTCCAGGAAGAAGCGGGTCAGCAGGTTCTTGGCAGTCAATTGGCGATAGGCGGCCGTGGCGCGCCAGTCGGTCAGCGGGGTGAAATCTTCGTCCAGCGTGTCACGGACCTCGTCGATGGTGGCTTGTGTCCATGGTTTGCCGGAAAGTGCAGCTTCCAGATTGGCTGCCCGTTTAGGGGTGCCGGCCATGCCACCAAAAGCAAGGCGGAGATCGCTGACGGTATTGTCCTCGCCAAGCGTCAGATGGAATGCGGCACAAAGTGCGGAGATGTCTTCATCACGCCGTTTGGAGATTTTATAGACCGCATAGTGACTGCCCTGTTTGGGCAGAGGAATGGTCACCTTCTCCACGAATTCACCGGGCAGGCGATCCTGCTTGCCGTAGTCGATGAAATATTTTTCGAGCGACAGGGTGCGCGGACCATTGGCTGCACGCAGTGTCAGTGTCGCGCCAAGTGCAATCAGGGCCGGCGGTGTGTCGCCGATTGGCGAACCATTGGCGATGTTGCCACCGATCGTGCCCATGTTGCGGACCTGCTGCCCACCAATACGGTCGATCAAACGGGCGAAGGCCGGAATACGGGCCGCGATGGTTTCAAATGCCTGACTGTAGGTTACGCCGGCACCAATGGTGATGGTATTTTCATCCGCTGCGATGGTTTGCAGTTCCGCGAGATTGTTGATGAAGACGACAGGGTTGAGGGCACGCATCTGTTTGGTGACCCACAGGCCCACATCCGTGCTGCCAGCAACGATGGTGGCTTTCGGTTCCTGCTTCAGGATTTCGGCAAGTTCGGTGACCGAGCCGGGAATGATGCTGCGCTCATTTCCCTTGGCCACGGTGATCGTGCCGTTCTGCGCAATGGCCCAAAGGCGGCTGACAATCTCCGAGCGGTCACGCTGCAGCGGATCGAACAGGGCGCTTGGACGGGCAGAGGAGACGTGCTCAGCGGCGCGCACGATTGGCTCATAGCCGGTGCATCGACAGAGATTGCCTTGCAGTGCTTTTTCAATCGCTGCGCGCGAAGGCTTTTCATCGGAAAGCCACAGGCCGTAAAGCGACATGATGAAACCGGGCGTGCAGAAACCGCACTGCGAACCGTGATAATCCACCATCGCCTGCTGTACCGGATGAAGAGTGCCGTCCTTTGATGCCAGATGTTCCACTGTCACGACATGGGTGCCGTGCAGCGAGCCTATAAAGCGGATGCACGCATTGACGCTCTCATAGCGCAGCGATCCGTCGATCAGTCGGCCTACCAACACCGTACAGGCGCCGCAATCGCCCTCTGCACAGCCTTCCTTGGTGCCGGTCAGTTTGCGGTTCAGCCGTAGATAGTCAAGGAGAGTGTCCGTTGGCCCGAAGTCATCAAGGGAAACGGTCTGACTATTAAGAATGAAGCTTATCGCGTCGTTCATGCATTGCCTTCTTTATCAGGTTTATTGGGCGGTCCAGCCGCCATCCACCGAGATATGTGTTCCGGTGATCTGTGATGCTGCGTCGCTGGCAAGAAATATTGCCGTTGCTGCGATGTCTTCAATGCTGACAAATTCTTTGGTGGCCTGCAGCCGTAACAGCACCTCATTTTTAACTGCTTCCTCGCTGATGCCGCTGGTTTTTGCCATGTCCGGTATCTGCTGTTCTACCAAAGGCGTCAGCACGTAACCGGGGCAAATGGCATTAACGGTGATGCCGGTTTCCGCCAGCTCCAATGCCGCGGATTTGGTCAAGCCCATGATACCGTGTTTTGCCGCCACATAGGCTGACTTGTACGGTGAGGCAACCAGACCGTGGGCCGACGAAATGTTGATGATGCGGCCTTTCCCGGCCTTCTTCATCACCGGAATAGTGCGGTGCATGGTATGGAAAGAACTCGTCAGATTGATGGCGATGATCTGGTCCCATTTTTCCGGCGGAAATTCGTCGACCGGGGCCACATGCTGCACACCGGCATTGTTGACCAGTACGTCGATGCGTCCGAACTTTTGTTCGGCTTGCGCCACCATGTCGGCAATCTCTTCCGGCTTGGTCATATTGGCGGCGTGGTGGATGACATGCACCCCATTTTCCGCCTCCATCATCAGGCGAATATTTTCAATTTCACCGGGATCGCCAAGTCCGTTCATGACAATGTTCGCACCGTCCCTTGCAAAAGCTTGCGCGATTCCAAGGCCGATACCACTCGTTGAGCCGGTTACGATGACTGTTCTCGTCATATATGTTCCCCTGCGTGCTTGATGACGCATTGCGAGCATCGAAGGTATGCTCAAACAGGGGCGGCTGGCAATCGGGTTTTCACAGCTTCCTAATATGGCTGCGGGTTGACAATGACGGCGAGGCGCATTTCCCTGCGACGGGACATGTGAGGAGCAAAATTATGGGTGAATACATTCTTGCAATCGACCAGGGCACGACGTCGAGCCGCGCCATCGTGTTCGATGCAAAGATGCAGGTTGCCGGGGTAGGGCAGAAGGAATTTCGCCAGATATTTCCGAAGTCCGGCTGGGTAGAGCATGATCCCGAAGAAATATGGGAAA
This sequence comes from Agrobacterium sp. 5Ca50, assembly GCF_055381905.1. NCBI lineage: Bacteria > Pseudomonadati > Pseudomonadota > Alphaproteobacteria > Hyphomicrobiales > Rhizobiaceae > Agrobacterium > Agrobacterium sp. 5Ca50. Next base: position 2,350,728 of record NZ_AP026438.1, on the reverse strand, counting down.
GCGTGCTGTGGTCGATCAGGGAGGCGATTAAAAAGGCCGGTATCAAGGCGGCTGACATTGCTGCCATCGGCATAACCAACCAGCGCGAAACAACCGTGGTGTGGGAGCGGGAAAGTGGCAAGCCCATACACAATGCCATTGTCTGGCAGGACCGCCGCACCGCAAAGGATTGTGAAAAGCTCAAACGAGCCGGGCATGAAAAGACCTTTACAGCCAAGACCGGCCTGCTACTCGATCCTTATTTTTCTGGCACCAAATTGTCCTGGCTGTTGTCCAACATCAAGGGCGCACGCAAACGCGCACAAAAGGGCGAACTGTGCTTTGGCACCATTGATACGTTTCTGATCTGGCGTCTGACGGGCGGCAAATCCTTCGTGACAGATGCCACAAATGCCTCGCGCACCCTGATGTTCAACATCGAAAAAAACCGTTGGGACGAAAAGCTGCTCGGCATTCTGGATGTACCGCAGGCCATGCTGCCCGAGGTGAAGGATTGTGCGGCCGATTTCGGAACAACCGAAAAAGATCTGTTCGGTGCTGAAATACCCATTTTGGGGGTTGCAGGAGACCAGCATGCGGCCACCATTGGGCAGGCGTGTTTTGCGCCGGGCATGTTGAAGTCAACTTACGGTACCGGATGTTTTGCGTTGCTGAATACCGGCGCGGACATTGTGCGCTCCAAGAACCGCCTGTTGACGACGATAGCCTACCGGCTGGACGGCAAGACGACCTATGCACTGGAGGGGTCGATTTTTGTGGCTGGCGCCGCCGTGCAATGGCTGCGCGATGGCCTGAAGATCATAGAGAAAGCGTCGCAGACCGGCGAGTTGGCCGACAAGGCTGATCCTTCGCAGGAGGTTTATCTGGTGCCGGCTTTTGTCGGGCTTGGTGCGCCCTGGTGGGATGCGGAAGCTCGTGGTGCGATCTTTGGTCTGACGCGCGGCACTGGCCCCGCGGAGTTTGCGCGCGCCGCATTGGAGGCCGTTTGTTTCCAGACGGGTGACCTGCTGGATGCGATGCACAAGGACTGGAAAAATAACGGCGACGGTGAGACTGTATTGCGGGTGGATGGCGGCATGGTCGCAAGTGACTGGACGATGCAGCGACTGTCGGACATTATCGATGCGCCGGTTGATCGCCCCGTCATTCTGGAAACGACCGCACTTGGTGCTGCATGGCTTGCGGGCAGCCGGGCTGGTGTGTGGCCAGACATGGATGCATTTGCAAAGGCGTGGTCGCGAGATAAGCGGTTTGAACCCAAAATGGAAACCAGTATCCGGAAAACAAAAGTGAAGGGGTGGAGGAACGCCGTTCGCAGGACGCTCGTTAAGGTCTGACGGCGCTTGTATCGGTTGGCCGACATCACACAGAGGAGGAAGCAGCATGCCAAAACTGGGAGAACATGAACTGTCCTTAACCCGTATATTTGATGCGCCACCTAATAAGGTTTATCGGGCGTGGACCGATCCTGATCTTTTGAAAGAATGGTTCACACCGCGACCCTATACCGTTTCCGACGTGGAAATGGATTTGCGGTCCGGTGGCGTTTTTAACGTAACCATGCGCGGTCCGGATGGTGAGGTTTATCCCAATAACGGAATTTTTCTTGAGGTTGTCCCCAACCGGCTTCTCGTGTTTACCGATGCCTATCAGGATGGATGGGTGCCCAGCGAAAAGCCATTCATGACCGGTTATGTGAGTTTTGAGGAGGCTGGAAACGGCCAGACACGCTACACCGCCAAGGCGCTGCACTGGACGGCTGAGGACAAGAAGACTCATGAAGAAATGGGTTTCGACGAAGGCTGGGGCAAAGCCGCCGACCAACTGGAGGCTCTGTTGGAGCAAATCTGAAGAGACTTCAAATTCTGATTAAACTGCTTGGCAGAGTGATTCAAGTTACGCTGCCAAGTGTTTGAAAACAGAATCGCATCTCTGATCTTACGGCCCGCTTCGGGGCAAAGTTTTCCTATCCATTTCATCGAACGGATCGTTCCATATTTTGAAATTGCCATAGTCTTTTGCGATGCCTATCTCTGCGTGAAGAAACAGGAGCATCGATCATGGAACTCGGTCTTTACACATTTGCGGATGTCGATCCGAACGCACCGGATGGCAAGGGACCGGAAGGTGCACGACGTCTTAAAAATCTTATCGAGGAAATCGAGCTTGCCGATCAGGTCGGGCTGGATGTGTTCGGTCTTGGCGAACACCACCGCCCGGACTATGCGGTGTCGTCGCCATCCACCGTGCTGGCCGCTGCCGCCGTCAAGACAAACAATATCCGACTGTCGAGCGCAGTTTCGGTTTTGAGCTCCGATGATCCGATCCGCGTCTTCCAGCAGTTCGCAACAGTTGACCTGCTGTCGAATGGCCGCGCAGAGATCATGGCCGGTCGCGGCTCCTTCATCGAATCCTATCCGCTGTTCGGCTATAATCTGGAAGACTATGACGAGTTGTTTGCTGAAAAACTCGACCTGCTACTGACCCTGCGTGAAAACGAGATTGTCACATGGTCTGGCAACAAACACACGCCGATCAATGGCCGTGGTGTTTATCCGCGCCCCTTGCAGGAAAGGTTGCCGGTGTGGATTGCCGTTGGCGGCACTCCGCAATCCGTCGCAAGAGCAGGAGCAATGGGCCTGCCGGTGGCGCTTGCGATTATCGGCGGCGAATACCGTCGGTTTGCACCGCTGTTTGATCTTTACCGCGAAGCGGCCCGCCGCGCTGGCCAGCCGGAGACCAAACAGAAAACCAGCATTAACGTGCATGGCTTTATTGCCGACACCACCGATCTTGCCGCTGACCAGTTCTATGGTCCGCAGGCAGAGGTTATGAACCGGCTGGGTCGTGAACGCGGATGGGGCCCAACCAGCCGTGCCCATTTCGACATGGCGCGTGGGTCGGAAGGCAATCTCTTCTTAGGTGAGCCAGAACTGGTTGCGGAAAAAATCATCAAAGCACATGACGTGTTCAAGAATGATCGTTTCCTGCTGCAGATGGCCATCGGCCTGATGCCGCACGATCAGATCATGCGCGGTATCGAGTTGTACGGTACGAAAGTCGCGCCGATTGTCAGAAAAGAATTGACTGGCAGCGCTGATAGGGTGAAAGCCACCGCATGATGTAAGTATAGGGTTGCGGCGCCAAACTACCGCAATCCGCATGTCCGGGTAGTTTTATGATCGTCTCGTCCGAAGAAGAATTGGTGAAGCTGAAGGAAATCGGCCGCCTGTGTGCCGTTGCCCTGAATACCATGGCTGATGCGCTGGAGCCGGGTATCACCACGGCCGAGTTGGACGATATCGGTCGTAAAATACTGGAAGACAATGGTGCGCAATCGGCACCGGAGTTCTGTTATCAGTTTCCCGGCGCGACATGTATCAGCGTCAATGAAGAAGTGGCGCATGGTATTCCCGGCGTGCGCATCATCAAGCCAGGTGACCTCGTCAATATCGACGTCTCTGCGGTAAAGGATGGCTTCTTTGGTGACACTGGCGCGTCCTTCGCCGTGCCGCCCGTGAAAAAGGAAATCGAGCGTCTGTGCCGGGATGGTAAACGCGCCATGTGGACCGGTCTGCAGCAGGTAAAGACCGGCAAGCCGATGGCTGATATCGGAAATGCCATTGGCGCCTTTGCCCGCAAGAACCGCTACACCCTCATCACCAACCTTGCCAGCCACGGCATTGGCCGCTCATTGCATGAAGAGCCGCGCGAACTTGCGACATGGCCGGACAAGGATGAAACCCGGATCATGGAAGAGGGGATGGTGTTTACCGTAGAGCCCTTCCTGTCTACCGGTGCCTATTGGGCGGAAGACGGCGATAATGATCCCTGGACGCTTTACAGCGATCCCAGTGCTCCGACCGTCCAGTTCGAGCACACGATTGTGGTGACCAAAAATGGTCCGCTCGTTTTGACGCTTGCTGACTGATTTTGCAGTGATTGCATTTGAGATGGAGACGGTGCTGAACGCACCGACTCACGTTTCGACTTGTGCTTTTCTGTATCGATTTTTGGCCGGTCTATACGCGCCATCTTCCGTTACGTGATATCAAGATGTTCAGTCGTCGGCGTAATAAATTCTATTTTACGCGCCGGATAACCACATCCAGAAGGTGAATATTCCCATTTGCTAACTTTCAACCGCTCTCCAAATATGCAAGCCTTAACGCAATCAGTGGTTGGGTCAGGTTAAATCAATTTAAACCTGATGGAGGACAGCCACTAAGCGTTGTGTATCGTCTATTCCGGGGGGAGCATGAGGTTCTACCGAAGCAGGTTGCTGGGATCAGCAGCTATTTTCGTCGTCGCTGTTAGCAGCGGTTTCCCAGCTTATGCCATTGATTGGGCTGGCGGCACGTCAAGCGATTGGCACAATCCCGCAAACTGGGTTGGCGGTGTCATTCCAGTGGCGGGAAGCACTGTGAACATCAAGGTTCCCGGCGTCGACGGGCGAACGAGCATCACCGATGCCGCGAGCTATAACAATCTTTACGTTGGTTCGGTGAGCGAAATTTACTTAGATATTTCGGGTAACGGCAGTCTGACGGGCACCAGTCTGAATGTAGGCGAAGCCGTCGGTGAAATCGGCACTCTGACGATCTCGGGCGCAGATGCATCCTTGGCCACTGGATGGCTTACAGCAGGATTTTACGGCGATGGTACGATCCTTATTGAAGATGGCGGATCTGCAAGTACCGTCAATGCACTGCATCTTGGCCAATTTGCCGGCTCGTCGGGTACGTTTACCGTTGATGGTGATGGTAGTTCCTGGACTGCCAGCGGTGGAGCCACAATTATCGGCCATACAGGTGAGGGCAAGTTTACGGTCAGCGGTGGCGCGACAGCGACAGATTACGCTGTAACGATTGGTTATGGTGATGGGGCGTTGGTGCCGCACTGATCGACGGCGACGATTCCACATGGTCTATCACCGGCGGCGCATTGGTTGTTGGTTACGAGGGCGAGGGTGGCCTGACTGTGGGTGGCGGCGCTACGACCAATACTTTCAAGCGAGTAATCGTCGGTGACAAATCGACTGCTGAGGGGACAATCACAGTCACCGGAGCCGACAGCAGCTTTACAATAAACGGTACGACCTCTGACATTTATCTAGCCGTCGGTAGTTCTGGTGTTGGCACGGTCAAACTGGCTGATGGAGCATCGTTCAATAGCAATACGGCTGTTTTGGGCTTCTTGGCATCCGGTAACGGCACTCTCGATTTGACTGGAGCCGATACCAGATTTGTAAACACCAATTACATAGCTGTTGGTTATTATGGCATCGGTGAAGCAACTGTGCGGGATGGGGCCACCATTGCGGTAACCGGTGCTGCTGGTGTTCGAATTGGATATTTGGCAGGCTCAACCGGTACGCTGAATATCGGCGCTGCGGCAGGCGATACGGCTGGTGTTGCTGGACAGATCGAGTCTCCCCAGGTGGTGTTCGGTCCCGGTTCAGGCACGCTCGTTTTCAATCACACAAATACTAGCTATGATTTTTCGTCCGCTATCTCGGGCACCGGCTTCATCAATCATCTCTCTGGTGTGACGACGTTTTCCGGCAACAGTGCCACGCTTGGCGGCATCACCAGTATTTCCGGCGGAACGGCGCTGGTTACCGGTTCGCTCGGCGGTATGATAGACGTTTTGAGCAACGGCACACTGGGCGGCACGGGCACTGTTGGCAAGTCAGGGTCCACGCTTTCGATCGGCAATGGTGGCACACTATCGCCCGGTCTTGTGGGTTCCAGAGGGACATTGTCGGTTGTGGGTGATCTCGCCTTTTCGACCGGCTCAACCTATGTCGTGCAGGTGTCAGGTCTTAGCAGCGATGCGGTGGTGTTGACTGGCGGGGCCGTGACCATCAATCCCGGCACGTCGCTGCAAATTTCGCTTTCCGGGGCTGCGAATGCCAGCCGATACACCATCCTGAAGGCAACGAGTGTGACCGGAACATTTTCCACCATTGATTGGGGTGGCTTGTCCAATTACGAAATCTCCTATGACAATGGTATTGTTTCGCTTCTCTCAACCGTCAGTGTTGGCAATGGCGGGTCTGATTTGACGCCAAACCAGTCTTCGGTGCTGTCTGTTCTGCAATCCGGTAGCGCGCCTGGTGGTCTGTGGTCTTCGCTCGGTTCCGTGCCTGACAGTGAGCAGGAAGAGGCACTGCGGCAATTGTCGGGCGAAACTCATACCGCACCGCGTGCCGCCTTTTTCCAGACGGCCCAATCAGTCAACAACACGGTGAATGGCCGTATTCGCTCCATGACCGATGGGGTTGCTGCACCCTCCGTTCCAGCCCTCGGCTACGCCGAAGAAACAAGACCGGCGAAAAGCGGCCAGTTTGCATCCTTCGAGAAGAAAACGGATGTTTTCGATCAGGACCGGTTCTCCGTCTGGACAAACGGTTTTGGTTCCTGGGGCAAGGTTGATGGTCTGACTGGCAGTCCCGATACCGATATTTCCAATGCGGGTGTGTTGATCGGTGGCGACGCTGGCATCTCCGACAATTGGCGCGTCGGTGTGTTTGGTGGCTACAGCCGGTCATCATTCGACACGTCAGATAGTGACGGCGACAGCAACAACTACCATCTCGGTGTCTATGCCGGTAGCCGATGGGATGCCATCTCGTTTCGTACTGGCATCAACTACACTTGGCACAGGGTCGACACGGTGCGCGAGGTTGATTTTCTCGGTGAAACGCTGAGAGCTGACTATGATGCCAGCACGCTCAACATGTTTGGCGAACTGAGCTATCGTATCGATGTCGCACCTGCATCATTCGAACCCTTCGTCAGCCTGAGCCATATGCGGGTAAAGACCGATGGCTTTACCGAAACCGGTGGCCTTTCCGCCCTGACCATGGGTAAGACCGATTTGAACACCACCTACACGACACTTGGGGTCCGCGCGTCGAGCGATCTTGATGTCGCGTCTGTTCCGGCCACACTGCGTGGCTCCCTTGGCTGGATCTACGCCTTTGGTGATGTGGAGCCTGAAACCACTGCCCGGTTCTCCTCCGGCGACAGCTTCAGAGTGGTTGGCACGCCACTGGACAGAAATACGGCGATTGTGCAAACGGAAATGGATTTTGCACTTTCGTCGGCCTCGACCTTAAGCATATCCTATACCGGGCAGTTCAGCTCCAAAGCCTATGATCATGGCGTCAACGCCAAGTTACAGGTTCGTTTTTGATTTAATGCAATTCTGAACGTCCAGTCGCTTATAGGTGGCGCTGGACGTTCAGAATAATGACAGGTGCCTGCATGCTTGGAAAAAACATAAAGGCGGCTGCCGCAGTCGCTCTGCTGTCGTTCGTGACACAGCCATCCATCGTGGTAGCGCAAACAGAGACACCAGCGGCGGCAGGTAACAATGCCTTCTCCGTCAACGAAACCCATGGCGACTGGATCGTGCTGTGTTCAAAGGCTGAGGCAAAACAAATTTGTTTGATGACGCAACAACAACGCAAGAACGATACCAAGCAGTTGGTCATTGCAGCCGAAATTAGCACTGACCAGAATGACCAAATACGTGGAACGATTATTCTGCCATTCGGACTGCAGCTGGCGGCGGGTGTGACGGTTCAGGTCGATGATGGCGTGGTGTCGAACCCGTCACCTTTTGCAACCTGCTTGCCAACGGGCTGTATCGTACAAGTGCTTCTTGATGCACCCACTCTGCAAACCTTGCGGGGTGGCAGTAATGTCAAGCTGGTCGCCAAAGCCCATGACAGCGGGCAGAATGTGCTGTTGGGCCTGTCATTGAAAGGGTTTTCCACCGCGCTTGACCGGTTGGTGGCACTTTCGAAATAGGCTGGCTGCTTATCAGCGCCAACTTATCGGGTTCAATAGCATTGGCAGGTGCCATCAAAATAAATGGTTTGCCTGACCCATGCTGCACTGCCATAGACGCGACATGACTGACGGTGCCGCACAATCCCATTCGCGTGTCCTGCTGATCGGCTTTGCCGGCGCGCTGGCCATGGCCTGTTCGCAAGGTTTCGGGCGTTTTTTGTATACGCCAGTCCTGCCCGGCATGATCAGCGACCTGTCGCTCAAGGCTTCTGATGCAGGGTTGATTGCCGCAGGTAACTTTGCCGGTTATCTGCTGGGTGCCATTCTTGCCGCTTACGGTTGGGCGAACGGACGTGAAAAACTGGTGGCGCTTGGCGGAATGCTGGCCACCGGTCTGCTGCTGTTGGCCATGGCCATGACGCGTGCAGTCGAAGTCTTTATTCTCATTCGTTTTCTGGCCGGTATGGCCAGCGCTCTGGCAATGATCTTCACGTCGCAGATCGTTATCGGCCACGCCACTGCAGCCGGGCGGGAAGATGTGCAGTCTTTGCATTTTGCTGGCGTTGGCGTCGGCATTGCCGTTTCGTCACTTCTCGTTTTTGTTATCGGTTCGCTGCTGCACGGGGAGGGCGCGTCGTGGCAAGCGGAATGGATTGTCGGGGCGGTGTTCGTTTTTATTGCCTTCATCTTCGTGGCGCGTGTTTTACCCTCTGGTCCACCTCGCACCGCAGTAGCAACTGTTGAGCCGCCAATACGCTGGCGCATGCCATTGGTGTTGCTGACCATTGCCTATGGTCTGTTCGGTTTTGGTTATGTGATTACCGCCACCTTTCTGATCACCATTGTGCGAATGGCCGATGGGGGCGCACTGGTAGAATGTCTGGCATGGTTTATCACGGGTAGCGCCAGTGCAATTTCTCTTTACATCTGGCGACCGGTTGCAAAACTCATCGGGCATCGCTGGACCTTCGTCATGGCCCTCGCAATTGAAGTTGTCGGTGTTCTTGCATCCGTACTGTTGCCACCTGTCGTGGGTGCGCTTTTCGGCGGGCTATTGTTTGGCCTGACATTCATGGTCGTAACAGCATATGGCCTGCAATTGGGGCGGCAGTTTTCGCCGCACAGCCCGAGGCGCGTTTTTTCATTCATGACGGCTGCATTTGGAATTGGCCAGATTACCGGGCCTTTGGTTGGCGGATGGGTGGCGCAGTTCACCGGAAATTTCACGCTACCAACCATATTGGCTGCTGCTGCACTTGGTGTTGCCATGCTGTTGATGGTGCCGGTTGCCCGTATGCGGGATTGATGCGGTAAGCGTCAAACATCAGGTTTTGGTGGTTTTTCAGTTACAAGTTGGTAAGGATGCGGATGGTTGATTGCTGTACGCTGATTTCTGCCGTATTTTCCATACCTTGACTGCTTCGCCAATTCCGGCCGCTCCCTAACGTCCGCGTGAGTTCCAAACGTGTTCCATTCATTTTTCCCAAATCCGAAACTGTTCTTCACGTCTGCCGTCGTATGGGCTGCCATATGTATAGCCGTGTGGTATCTGGTCGGCCCGCAAATGGGTGCGGCACTTGGCATGCCGCCGCTGGCACCAGGTGAAACAGCACCGATCGGTCTGGCCTATTTCATCTCGCCAGACAATTTGTGGTTCTACATGTACTTCACCATTTTCGTTCTGATCTTTGGAACGGCGTGGAAGACAATTGCCAAAGATCATCCATGGACCAACTGGTCTATCTGGGGGTCGGCGTTTATTATTTTTATTGCTTATTTCAGCGTACAGGTTTCCGTCGCGCTGAATAACTGGCGCGGTCCGTTTTTCGATCTCTTACAAAATGCCTTGTCCAAGCAGCCGGGAATAACAACCGGGCAGTTCTACGATCTGCAATTGCGCTTCGTGGAAATCGGTATGGTGAACGTGGCGCTCAACGTTATCACAGCGTTCTTCACCAACCACTATGTCTTTCGTTGGCGCACGGCGATGAATAATTTCTATTTGTCCAAGTGGGACCGGTTGCGCCACATCGAAGGTGCGTCCCAGCGTGTGCAAGAAGACACGATGCGGTTTGCCAATATCATCGAAGGGCTTGGCGTTGCGCTGATTAATTCGATCATGACGCTGGTGGTGTTCCTGCCACTTCTGTTCGCCATGTCACAACATGTCGGTGATCTGCCGCTGTTTGGTGCAATTCCACATTCTTTGTTCTGGCTGGCGATTATTTGGTCTGTATTCGGCACGGTTTTGCTGGCGGCAGTCGGCATCAAGCTTCCAGGTCTGCAATTCCGTAATCAGCGCGTGGAAGCGGCGTTCCGCAAGGAACTGGTCTATGGCGAAGATCATGAGGATCGTGCGGATCCTGTCACGATGACGCAATTGTTCGGTAACGTGCGTAAAAACTATTTCCGCATGTACTGGCATTATCTCTACTTTAACGTTGCCCGTTACACGTATGGTCAGCTGGACGCTATTTTCTTGAACTTCATGCTTATTCCAACCTTTGTTGCAGGCCGTATCACCATGGGCATCTGGCAGCAGATTGCGACGGCCTTCGGTCAGGTCAGCGACAGCTTCCAGTATCTGGTCAGTTCATGGTCGACGATCATCGAACTCATGTCGATCCGCAAACGTCTGGTGGCGTTTGAAGCTGCAATCGAAGGTGATGCTCTGCCTGAGATCGACCAGCGCTATCTGGAGCGTGAAGCTGCAGACGGTGAAATGGCTGCCAACCGCCCATAAGCCTCTCCATCAAACAAAAACCCGCCTTTGAGGCGGGTTTTTTATTGCCTTGTATCAAGGCATTAATTCTGAGAATCCCTAATGGATGATCGCGGGGATGCGGTTTTAGAAAGACGAACCTGCCAAAGGTTTTTGTTCCGCCTTCTCAGCCTTCAAGGTTTCCATGTAGCTGGCGTAATTAACGCAGGACACATCCTGCATTTTGCAGACTTCCCGCAATACACGCTCATAGGCATTCCAATAGGCGCCACCATTCATTTTCACGAAGTGGAAGCCCATTTGCAGGGGAATGCGCTCGCCATTGTATTGTTTGTCGAAAGCGGCGCGAAACGCCTTATAGGCGCGCTCCTCGAATTCCGCAGCCTTGGAGGGTGTTTCTACGCCGACGGAATGGCGCACAAACAGATTATAATCCATGGCAATGATCGGGCGGCTGTTCGGTCCTTCGGGGATCAGTGGCAGACCAAAGCGGGTCATGCCATCCTTGGCCGTAACAGGATATTGCGGGCCTTTGGTCACAAGGCTCGCATCATAAATGAAACCGTGTTTCTTTTCGGCTGCAGTCAGGCCATCGCTTTGCGAGAGGTAAGGGGCACGGAAACCCTTGATGTCGGTTTTGGCAAATTCCCGCCAACCTTGCGGCTCGGCATCTTTTTTGCCAATCATCTCCCACGCGTTTTCAAGCGTTTTGCTGAACGTCTCGAATTCAGCTTCCCAGTCGGCTGCCGTCCAGTCCTTGCCATCAAAGTGGCCGCAGGCGTGGCTGGCTATTTCATGGCCTTCCTGATGGGCCTGCCAGATGTTGTTGAGGCGGGTTTCCACCTCCTGAACAGTCTGGCCGAAACCGACATTCGAGCGGCCGAGTTTTTTGCCCGGTCCCTCGTAGGTCGCCTTGCCGGTTTTGTAGTCCATGATGAGGGTACATGACAGGAAGTAGGTAAATTTTGCACCAGTCTCGGCTGATGTCGCACGGCTGCGGTCCCACAGCGTGTTGTCGCCTGCGCCATCGAACGACACGATGACAAATTGCTTGCGCGGCTGTTCCTCAGCGAGTGCCGCAGATGAGAAAACCGAACAGAGAAGCGAAGCAACAAGGATTTTACGCAACATTTCAGGACCAATCGACATGCATGTTCTAAAGGCGCGGGCGAAGTCGCCCATGTTTTGAAGCAGGAGAAAAACTGCCGTGACAGGGCCTTGTGCCGCCGGAATAAGGCGAACCTTTGAATTGTCTGGCATTTTTGTGATTTTCTTATAGCAAGGTCGTGCTAACGATCTCAATTATCCGGCTGAAACGCCGCTTGTTTTCGAGGATTTTCCCATGCTGCTGCTCGTACTCTGTCTTTGCTTGTTCTTCGCCACCCACCTGGTGCGCATCGTTGCACCGGGCTTTCGGGATGCCGCAATTGCCAGATTGGGCGCTGGTGCATGGAAGGGACTTTATTCCGTTGCCAGCGTCATAACGCTTGTGCTGGTGATCTATGCTTTCGGTCAGGCCCGGCAGGTCACGGGTATGCTGTATTATCCACCGGTCTGGATGAGCCACATTGCGCTGACGCTGATGTTGATCGCGATGATCTGTCTTGTGGCAAGCCTTCTTCCGCCGGGGCACATTGCAACCAAGACCAAACACCCACTGGTTCTTTCGGTTAAAATCTGGGCGCTGTCGCACCTGCTTGCCAATGGCGAAACATCGTCGGTCATTCTGTTTGCAGCGTGTCTGGCCTGGGGTGTGGTGATGCGTATTGCGCTGAAACGGCGGGAGCGGGCAGGTCTGCTGGTGCGCCCGGGCTTCGTTTCTGCTCGCTATGACCTGATTGCCGTGGTCGGAGGGGTTGCACTTTGGGCGGCGTTTATATTCAAGTTGCACGAATGGCTGATTGGCGTTCAGCCGCTTGCGCTTTAAAATCTATGTACTGATGGGGCGTCACTGACAGGAAAGTGACGCTTTCCCCCTTACATAAAAGGCAAAATGCGCTAGAAGGCCGAACAAATGCCTGCGGTTCAGTGCCCGACAGGCAAGTTTCAGCGTGAAGTCATAACCGTTCATCCTTCTCGATGGATATCGATGCGGATATGCGGCTACGGAGAATTCGATGGCAAATGAAAATGACACCTTCATCCGCGAAGTGAACGAGCAGCTTCGTTCGGAGAAGATGACGAATTTCTGGAGCAGATACGGCATCGTTGTTATCGGCGGCGCGGTATTGATTGTGCTGGGAACTGCGGGCGCTGGTATTTACGAATACTGGAACAGCAACCGTGCCTCCAACTCCGGTGACCAATTTATCGCTGCTATGAAGCTGGCTTCTGAAAACAAGCCTGATGATGCACTGGCAGCACTGGCTGCACTTGAGACGGCTGGCCACGGATCCTACCCGGTTCTGGCCAAGTTCCGCTCGGCAACACTACAGGCCCAGAAGGGTGACGCAACGGCTGCTACCGAAGCGTTCACCGCTATCGGCAATGACACATCTGCTCCGCAAGTGTTCCGTGACGCTGCCAAGATCCGCGCGGCATGGCTGCTGGTCGACAATGGCAGCTATGATCAGGTGTCTGCCCAGGTTGAGGTTCTCTCTGGCGAAAGCCAGGCGTTCCGCAGCTCGGCACGCGAGGCTCTTGGTCTTGCCGCCTATAAGGCGGGTGATTTCGTGAAGGCCAGAGACTGGTTCCAGCAGATCACCACCGACGCACAGGCACCGCGGAATGTTGCCAACCGCGCCCAGATCATGCTCGACAACATTGCTGCTTCCGGCAAGGCGCCGTAAGAAACATATACCCCAAGGAAGAACGCACCATGAGCTTCACCGTCGCCATCGTAGGGCGCCCCAATGTCGGAAAGTCGACGCTTTTCAACCGTCTGGTTGGCAAGAAGCTGGCGCTTGTGGACGACACGCCCGGCGTGACCCGCGACCGCAGGCCGGGTGCAGCACGGCTTGATGATCTGCGCTTCACGATCATTGATACCGCAGGTCTTGAACAGTCCGGCCCCGAGACACTGCAGGGTCGCATGTGGGCACAAACCGAGGCTGCGATCGAAGAGGCGGACCTGACGCTGTTCGTGGTCGATGCCAAGTATGGTTTGACACCGGCAGACGAAACCCTGGCAACCATGCTGCGTCGTCGTGGTAAACCAGTTGTGCTGGTGGCCAACAAGTCTGAAGCGCGCGGTTCTGATGGTGGCTATTATGATGCCTTCACTCTAGGCCTTGGCGAACCGACACCTATTTCCGCTGAACACGGCCAAGGCATGCATGATTTGCGCGACGCGATCATCGAAGCCATTGGCGAAGACATGGCCTTTCCGTCTGAAGACGATGAGGCGGAAACCGACGTTGTCATTCCTCGCTCCGAACGCGGTGAAGACGAGGACGAAGACGAAGAAGAGCCGGTTTACGATGAAACCAAGCCGCTTCGCGTTGCGATCATCGGCCGCCCAAATGCCGGTAAATCGACACTTATCAACCGCTTCCTCGGTGAAGACCGCCTGTTGACTGGTCCGGAAGCCGGCATTACCCGCGACAGTATCTCTGTCGAGTGGGACTGGCGCGGACGCAGCATCAAGATGTTTGATACGGCTGGCATGCGCCGCAAGGCCAAGGTTACGGAAAAGCTGGAAAAGCTCTCGGTTGCCGATTCCCTGCGTTCCATCCGTTTTGCGGAGACCGTGGTGATCGTATTCGATTCCACCATCCCATTTGAAAAGCAGGATTTGCAGCTTGTGGACCTCGTTATTCGCGAGGGTCGTGCAGCGGTGCTGGCATTCAACAAGTGGGATTTGGTTGAAGACCCTCAGGCGTACCTTGCTGACTTGCGTGAAAAGACCGAACGGTTGCTGCCACAGGCGCGTGGTATTCGCGCTGTTCCGATGTCGGGCCAGACTGGCTACGGACTTGACCGGTTGATGCAGAATATTGTCGATACGGACAAGGTGTGGAACCGCCGTATCTCGACAGCAAAGCTGAACCGTTGGCTGGAATCGCAGACCACGCATCACCCACCGCCAGCCGTTTCCGGCCGTCGTCTGAAGCTGAAATACATGACGCAGGTAAAGGCCCGTCCACCTGCATTCATGATTTCCTGCACACGACCAGAGTCGATCCCGGAATCCTACACGCGTTATCTGGTCAACAACCTGCGCAATGATTTCGACATGCCGGGTGTGCCGATCCGTGTGCATTACCGTGGCTCGGACAACCCGTTCGAGAACAAGGCCAAAAAGAAGCGGTAATCTGCCGCTTCATTTAAGCTTCAGGCATGCCAGACACTCAGTGCCATCTGCGGGTTCGACCCGCAGATCAGTGGTGGTTTGATCCATGGCAATGACGAAACCCCGGCAAAGGGCTGGGGATGATGGTGGTGCAGACTGACCGTCCCATTCTAACGGAAGACAAGACAATGCTGATCAAGCAGAGCGACTATCACCGGATTTACCGTGTCATCAACAGTCTGCTGATCAACGAAAATGCCAATCCGGCATCCGCATCGATGTATTTCAGCACCTTTGGTGCGTTCATTCTCGAACAGCAATTCAAGGTCAAGGCCAAACCCAAGGGCGGCCTTGCAGCTTTTAATCTTGGTGGGACGATGCTGTTGTTTGCCGACCATCGCGAAGATGGTTACGTGACTGGAGCTGGCGAAAACTTTCACTGCTGGGTTGAGGCTGATGGCTGGGCGATCGACTTCATGGCTCCGGCATTTAGCCAGGCTGCGCCAGAATTGTCGTTGCCTTCCAAGATGTTTCAGCGGCCGCTGTCCGCGATGGCGCAGTCGATCAACGATCTTGGCCAATCCGGCGACTTCTTCTTCCAGTCGGAACCGGATGCAACGGCCAAGCGCTTCGCTGACTGGCATAAACATGCGATGATCGGTGATCTCGCCAGCATCGCCGCAACATGGTTCAGAAAATCGCCCAAGCAGATGCAGACGTCGATTTCCACCAAAAATCATAATGGTGAAACAAACACCATTCCGCTGTCTGGTAATGCGCTGACCGGCGCCTGGTGATGTCTGCAAGTGGAGCGCCGTGGATTTGTTCACACGGCGCGCGATTGTCTCGATCTCTGGCTTAAGCGGGAAACAGACCGCCATCATCCGTACCAATCGTGATGTTCAGCGTCACATGACGTGGTCTGGTCACGGCAAAGAGCACCGCTTCCACTACATCACGGCTGGTTCCGCGCTCACCCTTTTGGCGCTCTGCCGCTTGCTGCCAATCGTCCTGATCAGGGCTGATATCATCGAGGTATGGCGGGTGAACGGCGATCGAGCGAATGCTTGTGCCAGCAAAACTCTGCCGGAAACCATCAGCCAACGCTGTCTGTCCGCGCTTGGCTGCATAAAACGGTACCGACACACTCTGCAGTGCGGCATTGGGCAGGCCGCTAATTGACCCTATCGTGACGACATCTGGTCTGTCTGAGCTTTCCAGGCGTGGCAACAAGCCTTGTGTGAACAGAAATGTGCCTGATATTGCCGCGTTGATCGTGGTCAGCACAGCATCTGCGGCGTAAGGTGTATCGCTGCTTTCGAGCCACATGGCGCCGTTGTTGATGAGAATATCGACCTTGGATGTGCGTTCACTGATGTCTGTGACCGCGCGGCTTACACTGTCAGAATTGGCAAGATCAAGCACGACAACTAAAGGGCGCGTGCCGCCACGCTTTGTGATGATGTCGGCCATGTCTTCAAGGTCGGCAAGACGCCGGCCACACAGCACCAGATCACAACCGGCATCGGCAAACGCAAGTGCAAAGGCCGCCCCCAATCCTCGTGCTGCGCCGGTGACAACAACGGTTTTCCCTTGAAGGTCTTTCATATGCATGGCCCTGTTTTTATTACGCAATCAGCTACGGTTCTCTATATAGGGCCGAGCACATGAATTGCTACATGCTGCACACATAACAAGGGGATTTAGAAGACGGAGCTTTCAGGGAAAGGGGAGTTAAGTTGGACGGCCATCGTGATCTCGTGGCAGCCGCCTGACGTCAATCAGCAGCCCGACCCCGTTCTCAATAACGGCAGTCGCGTCCAGCCCGTCTTGTGACAGCCCGCAAGCGTTTCGTCCAGCACTTCATTTTGCAATCTGCTGACAGACGATCCTAGATCGCCGGCGTTGCTCGAAAATCCGGAAGGCAATTGTTGGCGGCAGCCGTGACGTTGTCCAGAAACTGCTTGGATGCCTTTTCCCAGGAATAGGTTCTGGCAAGAGCTATGGCGTCCTTCGGCGAGCACTCAAGCGCATCCAAGCAGGCCTGCCGCAGATTGCGGTTCAGGGCACCAGCCTTGGAATTCGGGCCGATAATATCGATTGGGCCGGTGACCGGATAGGCGGCAACCGGCACGCCGCTGGCCAGTGCTTCCAGAATGGTATTGCCAAAGGTATCTGTTCTGGATGGGAACACGAACACATCAGCCTGCGCATAGGCGTCGGCCAGGTCTTCACCTGTCTTGGTCCCGGTGAAGTGAACATTTGGGAATTGTGCCTGAAGATCAGTGCGGGCTGGGCCATCACCCACCACCACCTTGGAACCGGGCAGGTCGAGCTTCAAAAAGTCCGGCAGGTTTTTTTCAACGGCGACACGACCAACGGTCATGAAAATCGGGCGCGGCAGATCAAACGGCGCTTCACGTCGCTGGCGTGGGTGAAATTGCGCCAGATCGATGCCGCGGCTCCAGCGCTTGAGATTGCGAACGCCGCGATCTTCCAATTCGTTTTCAAGGCTTTGTGTGGCCACCATGCAGGCATTGCCACCATTGTGGAACCAGCGCACGAAGGCATAAAGCCAGCTTTCCGGCACGGGGAAACGGGCAGCCACATATTCTGGAAAGCGGGTGTGGTAGCTGGTGGAGAAGCGCATATGGTTCTTGATGCACCAGCGGCGTGCCAGAAAACCAAGCGGGCCTTCTGTTGCGATATGCACATAGGATGGCTGGCTTTTTTCAATTTCCTGCGCAACGTGGCGGTAGCTTGTGACCGAGAGGCGAATTTCCGGATAGGTCGGGCAAGGCACGTTGTGAAAGCTCTGCGGCGTGACCATGCACACCTCAACACCCATGCGCTGTAGTTCCGCATTGGTGTTTTCAATCGAGCGGACCACGCCGTTGACCTGCGGGTGCCAGGCATCCGTGACAATGGTAATTCTCGTCATTGCTGCGCCGATCCTGTTTTTACCCGCGCTTGCGAATCCGCCTGCGGGATTTAATCCCTCTATGGCGTGCGCGTGTTACAGGATCATGTCAGGGCAACGGTAGGCTTGTTAGCCCATGAGAGGCAGCAGGTCAGGGCTTATGAGGGCGCCGTGATGGCCGATAACGGTTGCTGCGGCCTTGGCGGCAAATGCCGCTGCATCCTGGGGTGTCGCGCCGGACAGGAGACGTGCCAGGAAGGCACCGTTGAAGCTGTCGCCAGCGCTGGTCGTGTCAACGACATCGCTGACCTCATGGGCGGGCGCGAAGCTTCGAACGCCCTCGAAGTCCAGCGTTGCACCTGCTGCACCATCCTTGACCACGATGTTTGCAACGCCGAGGCTGCGGTAGCGCTCAATCGTTGCTTCAACCGATGCATCACCAAAATTGGTAGCTTCGTCATCAAAGCTTGGCATGACCATGGAGGCGGCGCGTGCGCCATCGGTGATTGTCTGCAACATCACATCTTTGTTGGCCCACAGGCGCTGACGGATGTTGGGATCGAAGGCGACGATCTTGCCCGCCGCACGGGCGCGGCGCAGTTCGGACAGGAATGTTTCGACATGAGCAGGGGTTGCCAGAACCGCCAGCGTAATTCCTGAGAAATAAATGAGGTCGGCGGCGTCCATCGTGCGGCGCAGGTGGTCTGCATCTGCGGCAAGCTGCCGGGCTGCGGACATGCCGCGCCAGTAGCTGAAGGTGCGCTCACCATTCTTGAGGTTGATCAGGTAAAGGCCGGGTGTGCCGCCGGGAATGCGGGTTACCGCGTCAGTGCCGATATCGGCCTGCTTGATGAAGGCCAGCATCTCTTCGGAGAGTGGGTCGTCACCCAGTGCTGTGAAATAATCGACCGACCAATCACGGGACAGACAGGCGCGGGCATACCATGCGGTGTTGAACGTATCTCCGGCAAAACCTTTGCGCAGCAGATTGTCGCCAGCTTGCGAGAGTTCCACCATGCATTCGCCGATTGAAAGAAAACGTCCGCCCAAAACCATGTCCTCCCGCATATGTTGAACGTGTGGCCATTACGATGCCTTGGCCCGGCTGACAAGGGCAAAGGCATTTTCTTGCGGTCTCTGCGTTGTTCAATCTTAAGTGTGGTTTACGGATGGGAGGCGCGCCTATATCGTTACCCTCACTGTTTCAGGGAGCCTTTTCATGACGCAACCGAATACCTCCGCTATCAAGCCCGTTATCAATGCAGACTGGTGGAGGGGAGCGGTTATCTACCAGGTCTATCCACGGTCTTTTCAGGACACGACCGGCGACGGTTACGGTGATCTTCCCGGCGTGACGAAGCGGTTGCCCTATATTGCATCTCTTGGTGTCGACGGTATCTGGCTATCGCCATTCTTTACCTCGCCCATGGCGGACATGGGATATGACGTTTCCGATTACCGCAACGTCGACAAGCTTTTCGGCACGCTGGATGACTTTGATATTTTGGTGGCCGAGGCACACCGTCTTGGACTGAAAGTGATCATCGATCAGGTGATATCCCACACGTCCGACCAGCATCCGTGGTTTGTGGACAGCAGAGCCAGCCGGACGAACTCCAAGGCGGACTGGTACGTATGGGCCAATCCGAAGCCGGATGGCACGGCACCCAACAACTGGCTGTCAGTGTTTGGCGGACCAGCATGGGAGTGGGACGGCGTTCGCAAGCAATATTACATGCACAACTTCCTCACCTCGCAACCTGACCTGAATTTCCATAACACGGAAGTGCAGGATGCCTTGCTGGACACCGTCCGGTTTTGGCTGGATCGCGGCGTTGATGGCTTCCGTCTGGACACGGTGAATTATTATTTTCACGACAAGGCGCTGCGCAACAACCCGCCGCTGGATGAAGAAGGCGCTTTTGGTCTGGATGCGCCTGATGTCAATCCATACGGCATGCAGAACCATCTCTATGACAAGACCCAGAGCGAGAATATCGAGTTTCTCAAGCGGTTCCGCACGCTGCTGGACCGCTATGACGGCCGCATGACGGTGGGTGAAGTTGGCGACGGTGCGCGCTCACTCAAAACTGTGGCGGCCTACACATCCGGCAATGACAAGCTGAACATGTGTTACACCTTCGACCTTCTAGGCCCGGATTTTACCGCTGAGCACATTCGCAACTCGGTCGATGGTTTCCACAAGGCTGTAACGGATGGTTGGGTGTGCTGGGCCTTTTCCAATCATGATGTCGTCAGGCATGTCAGCCGTTTCACCGAAAGCGGTGCGGAGCGCGAGCATATTGCCAAACTGGCATTTTCGGTGCTGGCCAGCCTTCGCGGTTCTATCTGCCTTTATCAGGGCGAGGAACTCGGTTTGACGGAAGCCGAACTTGCCTTTGAGGATTTGCGTGACCCCTATGGCATTCGCTTCTGGCCGGCATTTAAGGGCCGGGATGGATGCCGCACACCAATGGTCTGGGAAACAGGCAGCCCCAATGCCGGGTTCTCCACGGCGGAAAAGCCGTGGTTGCCGGTGCCCTATGATCATGGTC
Source organism: Agrobacterium sp. 5Ca50 (assembly GCF_055381905.1). Classification (NCBI taxonomy): domain Bacteria; kingdom Pseudomonadati; phylum Pseudomonadota; class Alphaproteobacteria; order Hyphomicrobiales; family Rhizobiaceae; genus Agrobacterium; species Agrobacterium sp. 5Ca50. Next base: position 2,330,498 of record NZ_AP026438.1, on the reverse strand, counting down.
TGCTGGCGGTGGACGGGCAGGAGCGCAAGCCGGATACGGTGCTGCATCATTACCGGGAAACGCTGGCGTTCCGCAAAAGCCATGGTCCACTGATTGATGGTGACATGACCTTCCTGGACAGCAATCAGGATGTTCTGGCATTCACCCGCAGCAAGGCGGGCGAAAGCCTGCTTTTCGTGTTCAACCTGACGAGGGAGCCAGTGGATTTCCTGCTGCCGAAAGGCGTCGTGGTGAAAGATATCCTGCCAATGCCCGGTTTCTCCGCAACGATGAACCAGCAGGTGGTCAAGCTGGATGGGCTGGACGGTTTTTCTGCGCTGATCGCTTGACGGTGAGCGAAGGAAACTTCGCTCGCCCCCATTTAAGCAGCTCCGTTTAGATGAGGGCGAATTTATCCACGTCGACCATGCCCTTGTCTGAAATCTTCAGGTGAGGGATGACCGGCAGAGGTAGGAATGCCACCTGCAAGAACGGCTCTTCGAGCGTGGTGCCAAGTGCGTAAGCCGCCTGGCGCAATGTGTGCAACGTGTCGCGCACGCTTTCATACGGTTCGAGGCTCATCAGACCAGCGATAGGCAAGGCAATTTCGCCGGTGACCTTGCCGTCTGCGACCACAACAAAACCGCCCTTGATCTCACCCAGTCGGTTGGCGGCAAGCGCCATGTCGTCTTCATTGACGCCAACCACGCAGATATTGTGGCTGTCATGACCGACCGTAGAAGCGATCGCACCGCTCTTCAGACCAAATCCCTGCACGAAACCATTGGCATGGTTACCGTTCTTGCCGTGGCGCTCGATAACAGCGACTTTGATAATATCCCGGTCAAGATCAACGGCCGTCTGATTGCCGCTGGAGGGCAGGCGGAAACGGCGATGTTCGGTGATGATCTTGCCCGGCATAACGCCGATGACGGGTGTTTCACCTTCGCTGACCGGCACGCCAAAATGTGAAGCCAGAACATGCCTTGCCTTCACGCTATCCAGACCGACGGGTTCAATTGGTTTACGGGCATCAAACAACGCGTCGGATACCCGCCTGCCGGCAGCAAAGACCATTTCCGCCTTGCAGTTTTCAAGGCTGTCCAGCACCACCAGATCGGCGCGCCACCCGGGTGCGACGAGGCCGCGGTCGCGCAGGCCGAAGGCGCGCGCTGCGGAGATAGAAGCCGCACGGTAGATCGCCAGAGGCTCAATGCCATGGGCAATTGCCGTGCGGATCATATAGTCCAGATGGCCCTGCTCGGCGATGTCTAGCGGATTTCGGTCGTCGGTGCAGAGCGCCAGATAGGGCGACAGGCGTTCGGTGATGATGGGCATCAGCGCGTGCAGATCCTTGGAGACAGACCCTTCGCGTACCAGAATATGCATGCCTTTGCGGATCTTTTCCAAAGCCTCAGGTGCATTGGTGCATTCATGTTCTGTGCGAATGCCAGCCGACAGGTAACCATTGAGCGCGGTGCCAGACAGAAGCGGGGCATGGCCATCAATGTGCTGGCCTTGAAAGGCTTCGAGCTTTGCCATGCAAACCGGGTCTTTGTGGATAACGCCGGGGAAATTCATGAATTCGGCAAGGCCGATGACCTTGGGATGGCTGCGAAACGGCAAAAGCCGTTCGATCGGCAAATCCGCACCTGCGGTTTCCAAATGGGTTGCCGGCACGCAGGATGACAACTGCACGCGGATATCCATGACCGTCTGCAGCGCTGAATCCAGAAAGAACTGAATACCTTCCGTGCCCAGCACATTGGCGATTTCATGCGGATCACAGATCGCTGTTGTCACGCCATAGGGCAGCACACAGCGGTCAAATTCATGCGGTGTGACCAGTGAGGATTCGATATGCAGATGTGTATCGATGAAGCCTGGGACGACAATCTTGCCGGTGATGTCGATTTCCTGTTTTCCGACATAGTTTTCGCAGGTGCCGACGATGGTATCACCACAGATCGCGATGTCGGAGGCGACGAGTTCACCGGTGACCAGATCGAAAAAACGACCGCCTTTCAGAACGATATCTGCCGGTTGGCGGCCTGTGCCCTGATCGATCCTGTTTTCAAGAGTAGCGGTCACGGCAGCCTCATCTGTTCAAAAAATATGGATTCTCAACCTAGAACAATTCCTGAAAAAACAAAACCGGGCGCTTTGCAACACCCGGCTTTTCTGTGTCGTAAGTGACGAAAGTTGCAGCTTATTCAGCTGGAACGATCTTGCCGCCTTCCCACTTGTAGAGCGAGAATGCCTGCGAGGTCAGGTCACCAGCTTCACCGTAGGTCACGGCGCCGATTGCTGTTGCAACAGGCTCACCGGACTTCAAGGCTGTGGTAACTGCTTCGGAATCTTCCGCGCTGCCAGCCTTTTCGATGCCAGCCTTCAGAACTTCAACTGCAGCATAGGCGTTCAGGGTGAATGCTTCCGCAGGAATGTTTGCAGCAGCGAGCGCATCAGCGGCAGTCTTGGAGTCTGCATTCTTCAGGGCGTCAGCAGCGTTGGTGAAAACGGTGCCAGCAGCTGCTTCAGAACCTATGTTCCAGAACTCGGAGTTGGAGAGGCCGTCACCACCAATTACGGTGATCTTGGCGCCAGCGTCGTTGATTTGACGAACCAGCAGGCCAGCTTCAGGGTGGTAACCACCGAAGTAAACCACATCAACCTTTTCAGACTTCAGACGGGAAACGAGCGCGCTCAAATCCTTTTCGCCTGGTGTCAGGGCGTCATCGAACACTTCCGTTACGCCACCGGCGTTCAGGGTCTTCTTGAAGGAGTCTGCCAGGCCCTTGCCGTAAGCGCCCTTGTCGTTCAGCACGGCAACGCGCTTGTCCTTGAGGTTCTTGATGACATAAGCAGCTGCAACTTCAGCCTGCTGATCGTCGCGACCGCAGGTGCGCAAAATGTTGGTGAGACCACGATTGGTCAGGTCTGGAGCCGTTGCAGTCGGCGTCACCATCAGGATGCCGTTTTCAGCAAAGACGTCAGATGCTGGAATGGCAACGCCCGACGTTACAGGACCAACGACAAAACGAATGCCTTCAGCAACCAGCTGGTTGGCGGCAGAAACGCCCTGCTTTGGTTCGCCGGCATCGTCCGCCAGCTTGAGCACGACTTGCTCACCGAGAATGCCGCCCTTCTTGTTGATCTCGTTCACGGCAACCTGTGCGCCGTTCTTGACCTGCTCGCCATAAGCGGCAACCGGGCCGGTCAATGGGGCGATAAGGCCGATCACGATTTCTGCGTGCGCCAGAGGCGCGAAGGCGAACGAGGCGGCGAAAGCGACGCTTGCCAGTAGCTTAGTTTTCATGTGCTGTCTCCTTGGGGTGGGCTTTTCGCCCGTTTGTGGTCTGGACGGTTTTCACACCACCAGACGTTGGTCGCTCCGTTCATTTTTGCGTTCGGCAGCATCCTGTTCGCAGTCTAGGAAATTAGACCACGATTCCACAAGGTGTTTCGTGCCGATTATTGTTTTGTTTGTGGTATCTTGGACAGCTTCTTTCGTCGGCTCGACACGATAAATATTCCCATGCAGCCTCTGGTGTTTGAACTGAAATGGACCGATATTTCAGTGATGAGCCAAACCACAGACGATTTCCTTGAAAAGCTGCCTGTTATTCTCGATTTTGAGGATGTGGCAGACGCGTCCCTCTACTTGCCATTGCCAGATGGCTGGGCGCTTGCGGTTGCTGATATTATCGACTCTACCGGGGCAATTGAAAGCGGGCGCTACAAGGCCGTCAACATGGCGGGTGCAGGCGTCATCTCGGCCATCGCCAACGTGCTTGGCAAGGCCGACCTTCCATTCGTGTTTGGTGGCGATGGCGCCGTGGTTGCAATCCCGCCCGACGGTCTTGATCAAGCGCGAGACGCGCTATCTCGTGCCCAAAGCTGGGTGCGTGACGATATGGATCTGGTATTACGTGCAGCACTGGTGCCGGTGTCAGAAATCAGGGCGAATGGTCTGGACGTACGGGTCGCCCGTTACCGTGCCAGCGAACATGCGACCTATGCTATGTTTTCGGGCGGCGGTAATAGCTGGGCAGAAGCTCGCATGAAGGAAGGGCTTTATACGATTGAAGCTGCCACCTCTGGTTCGCGGCCGGATCTGACCGGGCTTTCCTGTCGCTGGAACCCGATCAAATCCAACCACGGTCAGATTGTTTCCATCATTGCCATTCCACACCCCAAAGCTGACCCAACCGCCTTTCGCAAGCTGGTGGCGCGGGTGGTGATGCTTGCCAATGAAGATGGCCGGGGAGGGCATCCCGTACCCGTGGATGGGCCGGAGCTCGGTTTTGTGCGCGAGGGGCTCGGCTTGGAGGCGCGGGCGCAATCCGCTCAAGGCGATCTGACCGCGCGGCTGCGGCACTCCCTGTCTATTCTGGGCCAAGTTTTTCTGGTGCGTGTGCTTTATGCCTTCGGGGCATCGCTGGGACGCTTTAATGCGGCAAACTATAAGCGAGAAGTGGCCAGCAATACCGATTTCCGTAAGTTCGATGACGGGTTGAAAATGACTGTGGATGTCTCGGTATCCAGTCTCGCTCGTATAAAGGATACGCTAAAGCAGGCGGCGGACGACGGCGTTTGTTATTATGGCATGCACGAACAGGACGCAGCGTTGATGACTTGTATCGTGCCAACTGCGCTTAGTCACGATCACATGCATTTTGTCGATGGTGCTTCAGGCGGTTACGCCACGGCGGCAAGCCGCCTCAAGGCGCAAATGGCGTAAATCTACTGGCGTTGAGGCAAAGTAGCCGTCAACCGTGACTATGACCTCACGTAACGTGAAGTAAAAAATGTGATTTATATCGATTGAAATGAATATTTATTCTGCGTTAGGCCATAAATGACAAAAGCGGCCATGAAAAATGACCGCTTTCATCGAAATACACTTATTTGGCGCAATTATTTTGCAGACTTCTTTCACAAGAAAGCTGCAATGTTCGCGCTATCATTCAGGCAGCAGACTTGCTGCTCTGCGGCTGACAATAAATCTCTTCAAGCGAAGCCAGGATTTTCTTCACAGCTTCAGATGAGCTGGAGTAGTAGATCGTCTGTGCGTCGCGACGGGTTTTAACCAGCCTCTGTGCACGCAGCTTGGAAAGGTGCTGGGACAGAGCCGACTGGCTAAGGCCAACCTGTGTTGCCAAAACACCAACGGGGACTTCACCTTCGACAAGGCTGCAAAGGATCATCAGCCGCTTTGGGTTTGCCATTGCCGACAAAAGCCCCGCAGCCGCGTTGGATTGCTCTGAAAGAGATTGGGTATTCATATGCGAGGCTCTCCTGCGAACGCGTCACGTTGGCTTATTAAATTTGATGTGCCCAATTTAGCAAGATGGACACAATGTTGTATATACCTAAATCTAAGGTATAGGACCACTTTATTAGTTTCGTTTTATATTATCATGTAAAAATAGTTTATCAGCAAATTTTGTTAAGAAAACGTACTCTATTTGCCGGTTTCGGGCTTGAAAATGCCATTTTTTGCTGGGTTTGCCGGTTTCATCCAGTGCAGTGTACAAATTATGTGATTTTTCCCAGCTAGGTCATTTCATCTACTGAAACGTTACAACTGCGAATTTTTGCGTATATTCCTTTTATTGATGATAAAAAAGACATGTCACATATTCCAGAGAGCGCCGCGTCCTGATGTGGAATCACCTGCGAATCAGTGTCACGCCGTTAGCGATTACGGTGCCGTGTCAGTCCGCTCACCACATCATCTGCTGATATCGTGCCAATGATGGCGCCGTTTTCAACCACGCCAATCATGCCCGGATGTTTGCTCAAAGCGTCGAGAATGTCGATGAGCGGAACGGAGGCGCGCGCCGTGCCGGAAATCGAACGTTTGCCTGTCTGCTCCGATATGCCCGGCTTCATGATGTCACCTGCGGTGAGCATCGAGATCGGGTTCATGTTCTGCACGAAGTCGGCGACATAGGAGGTGGCCGGATTTTTGACGATTTCCTGCGGTGTGCCGCACTGGATGATGTGGCCACCTTCCATCATGGCAATACGGTTGCCGATACGAAATGCTTCGTCGAGATCGTGACTGACAAACAGGATGGTCTTTTTCAAGCGGCTCTGGAATTCGAGCAGTTCATCTTGCAGGCGGCTGCGGATCAGTGGATCGAGAGCGGAAAACGGTTCGTCCATCAACAGAATTGGTGCGCCTGTTGCAAAGGCGCGGGCAAGGCCAACACGCTGCTGCATTCCACCGGAAAGCTCGCCAACCTTGCGGTTTGCCCATTGTTCAAGCTTGACCAACTCAAGCTGCTCGGCGACGCGCTGTTTGCGTTCTGCTTCCGGCACATTGGCCAGTTCCAGACCAAAGCCGATATTATCTGCAACATTGCGCCAGGGCAGCAGGCTGAACTGCTGGAATACCATCGACACCGTGTGAGTGCGTAACGCGCGCAGTACGCGAGGCGACGCCTTGTAAGGATCGACATAACCATCGTCGGTGCGAACGCTGACATTACCGCGCACGACCGGTGCCAGGCCGTTTACCGCGCGCACCAGGGTGGATTTCCCCGAACCAGACAGCCCCATCAGGACGAGAATTTCACCTTCCTTGACGCTCAGCGAGGCATTGGCGACACCCAGCACAAGACCTGTTTCGCGGTTGATCTGGTCACGACTTTTGCCGCGGTCGATCAGGGGAAGGGCCTTTTCCGGTTTGTCACCAAAGATGATATCGACATTGCCGAAGATGATTGCGTCACTCATGCCTCGTCCTCCGAGCCTGGAAGGCGAAACAGACGGTCGAGAATGATCGCGAGGATCACGATGCAGAGACCGGCCTCAAAGCCCATGGCAATATTAACGGTGTTCAATGCGCGGACGACGGGAACGCCAAGGCCGTTGGCGCCCACCAGTGCTGATATGACCACCATGGACAATGACAGCATGATGGTTTGCGTCAGGCCGGCCATGATCTGCGGCATGGCAAAAGGCAGTTCGACCTTGCGCAGCACCTGCGCCGGTGTCGCGCCGAAGGCGACGGCTGCTTCAACTAGGGCAGGCGGCGTCGAGATAATGCCGAGCCGGGTCAGACGAATGGGGGCCGGAATGGCAAAAATGACCGTAGCGATCAAGCCGGGCACCATGCCAAGCCCGAACAGGATCAGCGCCGGAATAAGATAGACGAAGGTCGGGATGGTCTGCATGAGGTCCAATGCCGGACGCAGAATGACGTAGAACCATTTGCGACGGGCGGCGAGAATACCGAGCGGCACACCGATGCTCATGCAGACAACGCTTGCGGCCAGAACCAGTGCAAGCGTCTCTGTGGTGGCTTTCCAGTAGCCGAGATTGACGATTAGCAGCAGTCCGAGCGCCGTAAACAGCGGTACGCCAATCGAACGGCGCACCCAACAGGACAGCGCGGTGATGATGGCAATGATCAGCAACGGATGCGGCGCCTGTAAAACAAACAGCAACGCATCAACGACGCTCTTCAGGATGAAGGACAGCCAGTCAAAAAAGAAAGCCAGATTTGTCGTCAGCCAGTCGATCGCGTCTTTTGCATAACGTCCGACAGGAAGACGGTTTTCAGATGCGCTGATCCATTCCACAGAAAGACAGCCTTTCGTGATAAAATATCTTATAAAAACCCGGCCATACCGCGATGGCCGGTTATAGTTTCAACAGGATTTCCATCCAGCGTTTTTTAGAGGCCGAGAGCAGTTTTTACAGCAGGCAGGCCTTCTTCACCCTTGAAGGTGGTGACGCCGGCAAGCCATGGTTCGATTGCTGTCGGATTGGCTTTCATCCATGCGGTTGCGGCAGCTTCCGGGTCCTGTCCGTCGTTCAGAATCTTGCCCATGATCTCGTTCTCCATCGGCAAAGAGAACTGCAGGTTCTTCAGGAACGTGCCGACATTGGCGCATTCTTGCGTGTAACCGGCGCGAACATTGGTGTGCACCGTAGCGCCACCGAAGTTCGGGCCAAATACATCATCGCCGCCCGAGAGATAGGTCAGCTTGAAGTTGGCATTCATCGGGTGCGGTTCCCAGCCGAGGAAGACGATGGGCTGGCCGGATTTGTCGGCGCGTGCCACCTGGGACAGCATGCCCTGCTCGGAAGATTCCGTCACTTCGAAGCTTTTCAGGCCGAATGTGTCCTTCTCGACCATGCCGAGGATCAGGCGGTTGCCGTCATTGCCTGGCTCGATGCCGTAAATCTTGCCTTCCAGCGCGTCCTTGTGGGTGACGATGTCTTTGAAGTCCTTGATGCCGAGTTCGGCGCCCTTGGCATTGGTGGCGAGCGTGTATTTCGCGCCTGCCAGGTTTTCGCGCACCGTTTCCACGGACTTGTCGTCACGGAAAGGCGCGATATCGGCTTCCATTGTCGGCATCCAGTTGCCGAGGAAAACGTCGATGTCCTTGTTTTTCAAAGACGTATAGGTGACTGGAACAGAGAGGATCTTCACGTCGGTCTGGTAGCCAAGGCCTTTCAGAAGAACGGAAGCTGTTGCGGTTGTTGCGGTGATGTCAGTCCAGCCGACATCGGAGAAGCGAACTGTTGCACAGCTTTCAGGCTCTGCCGCCTGGGCTCCTGCACCGCCAAAAGCCAAGATTGAAACTGCCGCGGCGAGGGCAAGACAGCGCCTTTTGTTGACAAGCATTGTGTACTCCCTGTTTTTTGTTCCCGTGCCATTATCAATATATGCCCGACACAATCAACTCATGCGCATTTGCGTGCGGGCTCACTTTATTTGCGACATGATTTGCCGTGCATAACATTTTGCTAGCAAAACTGGCCGATAAATCCTGTGGTTTTTGATGCTTTGCGCTTCCCATTCCGGTTGTGGGACGCCAAAAGCCTTACGCAGACGAATATCTGGCGTGTTGGCGCCTTACATTTCAGCCGGAGACGACATGGCCAAGCTTTATTTCAATTATGCCGCGATGAATGCCGGCAAATCGACCATGCTGCTACAGGCCTCATACAATTATCATGAGCGCGGCATGCGCACATTGATTTTTACCGCCTCTTTCGATGACCGCGCAGGCGTCGGCCGGGTCGCATCGCGAATCGGACTTTGCTCTGATGCGCTACTGTTTTACCCTGAAACCAACATTTTCGAAGAAGTGAAGACACTCCATGCTGAAGAGGCTGTGGCATGTGTCTTTGTCGATGAAGCCAACTTTCTGTCCGAACATCACGTCTGGCAGTTGGCCGATATTGCCGACAAGCTGAATATCCCTGTGATGGCCTACGGCCTGCGCACCGATTTTCAGGGCAAGCTCTTTCCATCTTCGAAGGAATTGCTGGCCATTGCCGATGAGTTGCGTGAAATCCGCACCATCTGCCATTGCGGCCGCAAGGCGACAATGGTTGCCCGTTATGATGCATCCGGCCAGGTCATCAAGGAAGGTGCGCAGATCGATGTCGGTGGCAATGAGAAATATGTTTCCTTCTGCCGTCGCCACTGGGTGGAGGCTGTCAAGGAAAGCTGAGCGCCGCATATAGTTTTCTGTGTTTGATTTTGGTCAAAGAGTGCACAGCATCTTCGCGGTATCACGCACTCAACGCCGCAGGGTGCGGCTTCGCTCAGGAGTGCAAAAGATGCAAAATAAATTCCTTCGTCTTGTCAGCGCCGTTGCCGTTGCCGGCTTGTTCGCCTTTCCGGCTCTTGCCGCCGAAATTGAAGTCAAGATGCTGAACAAGGGCGCTAATGGCGACGCCATGGTGTTCGAGCCGCAGGCCGTTAAGGCCAATGTCGGCGACGTCATCGTGTTCGTGCCGGTCGACAAAGGACATGACGCCGCTGCGGTCAAGGGCATGATCCCTGAAGGTGTAACCGAGTTCAAAGGCAAGATGAACGAAACGCTGAAAGTGACCATCGACAAGGAAGGCGCTTTCGTCGTGAAATGCACGCCGCACCTTGGCATGGGCATGGTTGCACTCATCGTTGCCGGTGATGCGCCAGCAAACCTCGACGCCATCAAGACCGGCAAACTGCCAAAGAAGGCACGTGAACGCCTTGATGCAGAGATTGCAAATCTCGGCCTCTAAGTTTGTGATTTAACTGCAATCTCTTGAATTTGCAGTTTCCAAAGCTGATAATTTCTATAAGGTCGCCTTAATCTGAAAGGCGGCCTTTTTGCTGTTCATCGTTTGGGGAGAGAAACTCATATGGCTACGTTGCAATCCTTCGATACCGAAATCGAAAAGACCAAAGTTGCGGTCAACGACATGCGTACGAAACTTGAGCAGTCGGGCGTGGTGCTCGATCAGTTCTCCAAGGCGGACACCAAACTTGGCGATGTGAATTTCGATATTGAAAATGCGCGTATTCAGGACGTTCTGACCCAGCAGAAGGTGATGGAAGCAAACATTGCCGACCTCATCATCGGGCTTGAGGATGCGACCAACGTGTTTGGCAGCGAATTCGAAAGCATGAAGAACTACACCGGTTATGAAAAATTTATCGGTGTTTTCTCAAAGCAGAAAGCCCAGCGCATGCGCACCGAGCGTGTTCGCAACATGTCGCTGGCCGGTAATCTTCAGGAACTCTTGTCCAAGTCCGATAGCATTGTCGGCATTTTGAAAGAGCAAAAGAGCGTTCTCGACCAGCGTTATTCTTCTTCTGAGGCAAGCCTTGTGCAGGTGATAGAGCGTCGCAAGGGCACGATCGCATTGCTGGAAGCGACCCAGAAGCAAATTGAACAGCTGAACCCGGCGCTGCTTGATATTGAAAACAAGATTGCAGCCTCCACCGAGCAGTCGCAGCGCACCGAACTTGAGGGTCAGCGCTCCAAGCTTGCCACGGAATATAATCTTGCGCAGGCAAAAGAGCAGGAACTTCTGGCCGAGAGCCAGACGCTGGAGCGTTACACCTCGATGTTCCAGACCTTCGTGGATTCGCTCAACAACCAGATTGCCGCGCAAAATACGCTGATCAACAAGCTGACCATCGATACCGAACAGCGTATCGTTCTCTACAAGGCGCTTGAGGACAGCTTGAAGACCGCCGCCCAGCAGGACGTTGCGCACAAGATCAACACACTCGGGACGCAGGTGGATGCGGCCGCTGCGGAAACAATGGCGGGTATCGGCTCTGCCGCACAGCGTCATATTGGCGATCTCTTGGAAATGCATGAGAAGAACATGCTTTCGACCCAGGATATCCAGCGCCGCAAGAAGCTGGCAGACGAGGCGTTCTCGCGCCGTTTCCAGGCGGTACTCGACAAGCACAATTCGGCTAACTACGTGAAGCAGTAAGATAAGCTGGGGTATTCCGTTGCTACCTTCCGCCAACAATGCCGCAGTGACGCAGTATTTCAATACCATGGCCGCGGCGCTGAACGGCATGGATGTTTATTTTTCGCAACCCAACCTGATGCTTCCGGGCAGCGGGTTGGCGGGGCGTTTGTTGCTGCCTTACATCGAACGGCTGAGAAACTCCTTCACCTGCTGGCAGAACCGGGTCGGGTTCATGGAGCAGTTTCGCATTTCGCGAGCTGAAAGCGGCTTCCCGGTTTTCCAGAGTGTTCTGGAACTGGAAAACGATCGCAATGGTGCTGAAAAGCGGCTGGCTTCCATTCCGGAACCCGATGTTCTGCGTAGCGAAATGGCCGATTTCATTTTGCGCCACAGGGAATTTCCGGCAACGCTGCAAACGCAGATGGCTGAACGGCTTTACCTGCAGCAAATCCGTAAAGGTGAAATTTTCTCACCCTTCGTGTTGCCCGAAACCATTCATGTGTCGGTCAATCCTCAAAATTCTCGTCCGGTTTATGTGGTGACGTGGGGCGTGTTCGACGGGCCGCAGACACTGCCGATGATCTATATCGCCACCATTGAGGATTCGTCTGAAAATGTTGACCGGTTGCTGGTGGGACCGGATGGCAAGTTGCGAAATGATGTCGATATTCCTTTGCCAATCGGTGGTTTGCTGAACCCGGAACTGGCAACGCGGTTTGATGATTTTATTGTCCGCAACGGAGCCTATGGCTTAACGCCCGCAACCATTGCGTCCAATCTCGACAAGGATTTCGAGACGCTGCATCCCAAGCTTTTGCGCCGTATCGTGCTTGGCCCATTCTACTCATCCGGCATCACTGAAAATAATGCCAGGATCAACGACATTCTCTCCAAGGTTCGCAGGGATGAAAATGCTTGGCTGATGAGCTGGACGATGCAGGAGATATTCTCGAAAAACGAACGTCCGGCATCGCGTGGCTTTTTCTCTTCCACGCCTGCCGTTCAGGAATTCCATATCGAAACCAATGATCTGGAAGCGGCGCGCATGGGTGTAAGCGCTTACGAAAAACACGCGCTGGTGCCGCATGAAGCGTATCAGGCGCTCTATGCCGCAGGTGAGGCAACCGCAATCTTCGGCAATTACAAGGTTCACGTAATTTCCGGTCGTCAGGTGGTAAGCGAGGTTTGATCCGATGAACAGTTTGAATGCCGGACTGACGACTATCCATGAAAATGAGATTGCCAGCCATCTGACCCTTGCACAAAGTCTGGTGACAAAATTCATCGTGCTGGACAGTGGCAACGGACAGGGCAGTGGTACTGCTTTGGCCGGTACCGGCAGGCGGTTTGTTTCAACCGTGTCGACGACTTCGGTGCGCAGTACCCGTGAAGTGGAACTGGCGCGGACAATTCAGGCGGTAAAGTCATCTGATCCAATGCTTTCTCCGCTGCAGCACACGGTGCTTTACCGTGTGCGGCGTGGTGTGCAGATTGCCTTGGCCGTGGCGGATATATTTGCGCGACAGACGGCGCTGGAACAGTTGCAGGCCCGCAATCGTGCTGCGCCATTGTCCGGCGCCGATGCCGAGCATTTCAAGGCGCTGCTGTCCGCTTCGTCCTACGTTGCGGCGTTTACGCTGGGTGCTTATCTGCTTTCGACCTTGCCGGGTGACGGTGAGCCGGTCGATGATACAAGAGAACCGGACTTCCTGTTCGATACACCGCAGGATGCGATGAAGAGCATGCTGGCCGGGCTGGATGCAGGTTTGGCAGGGGCCACAGACGAGGCCGCCCTTGTGGCGCGCAGCCGGGCCTTTGCCCGGGACGCCATTCAGGGGCTTTTGACGCGCAAGGCACGTTTTGCGGCGCTTTCGGTGTTTGAAAACAACCATATCCGTGTGGATCAGGATGATTTCACACTGGATGGTTTTGATGTGACGCCAGGTGAAAAGCGCAAGCCGCTGTCGATGAGCTTCAAAAAACCGGAAGAAATCATTGGCAACCACATTGCCAAATATCAGGCGCTGAAACTGGCCAAGATGATGATGGCCTATGATTTCGACCGGCAGATGAACCCGTTTGTCGAGTTGGGTGGGTTTCTGTTCACCTTCATCGGTGATGGCATGCCGGGGACGGGCAAGACCATTCTGATCCAGATGCTGGCCGGCATGTTGAACGATTATTGTGAAGTTGCCGGTTACGCCTTTCACTACGAAAACTTCGGCGTGGACCAGATTTCGTCCTATCAGGGCAAGTCGGGGCAAAACGCCAAGGCGTTCATCAACAATGTGATGAACCCACGTGCTATCGGTTTCGGTACCATTGATGATGTCGACCAGGTTGCAGCAAAACGTTCTGATGACCGCGCCTCTGCCGGTCAGCATGAAGTGACAGCAGTACTGATGGAGAGTTTTGCCGGTGCCTCGACGGTCGTTCGCGGCAATTGCTCTTTCGGCATGTTCTCCAACTATCCGGAAAATGTCGATGACGCGCTGCGCCAGCGGGCAGGGGCGCGCTGGTTGGTGGATGGCCCACAGACCGAGCACGATTACATTGATATCTTCTCTCTGTTGGTTGGTAAGAACCACTCCATTCCGCTGGGCGAGCACGCGTTGTTTGCCGATCAGGAAATCAAGAAGGCCGTGTCCGGCTCTTATGAAAAACACAGCCAGCCGCAAGAAGACGGTCTGGTTGCCGTCTGGGAACGTTATGAGCGCGCACATGGCCGCATTCAGACGCTGGCCGATATCGGTGCCTATCTGCATATGATCAAGCTGGCCGAGCCGCGCTTTACCGGTCGTGCCATCAAGAACATTACCGACGCCATCAAGATGCGTGCGATGGACGTGGAACTGCCGGATGCCTGGTTTGAAACGCCTGATGCTTTCATGCACAAGTCCTATGATGACAAGAAAGCGATGATTGCCGAACTGCGTGGCCCGGTGACGATGGATATGATCCTTCAGGAGATCAATCGGTACGCTGACAGTGAATTCCGCTACACCGATAAGTCCGACGATGCGGCGGTGACGGATATCATCCGCCGTGAACGTCAGCGTGAGAAGGCGATTGCTGAAATCGAGGCGATGAAACGTGACGGACGGTGGTCGCAATGAACCGTCTGCTGGAAACAGAACTGATTTACGGGCGGTTGCTGGAAATTGCCGAGCCACATCTGGTCGAGCGCTACAACAAGGCGCTGGAAGGGTTTGGTCTGCGTAAAACCACGCTCGACAGCTTTGAAATCGACATGACCGGCTTTTCTCCGCAAATTGCCGATGAGCTTGGCGACAAGGACTATCTGGACCCCAACCGGGTCAATCGCCGTTTCATCATCATGACGCCGGAGCAGGAAAACCTGCCGGTTGTACATACCAGCTTTTCCAATACCGCCGGTTTGATGCATGAGTTTTTTGCGGCAAACACCCGCTCAATCAATGCCATAACCATCAAGGATGCATTGTTTGGCGAGATTGAAGACAGCGTCTCTATTGTTGAAAGCCTTGAGGATCTCCTGTCGATAAACGAAGTCAGTTTCCGCATGTTTTCGACTGAAAACGTGCTGGCCAAGGCGGCTGAACTGCGGCAACTGGTGGACCGGCTGCAAAGCGACGAAAATGCCTGGCGTGATGACGACATGCTTAACCGCATGGTGGAGCTCGCCAAGCTGACGGGCGATATTCGCCAAAACAGGTTGGTGCCGGACCAGTTGGTTTTCCGCCACGATGCGTTCTGGGCCAATCATTTTGGCGGCGTGTTCATCTTCCTCGATGGTCGCAACACCACGGTTATTTGTGACGCAAAGGCGCCGGGTTTCCGTCGTTCGCGCCCGTGGCAGGTTAGTTATATTGCCATTGATGACCACCAACGAGTTTATGACTTCCTGGCAAAAACCGGGCGGATAGAACTGCCGCGGGCCAGTTGGGTTGAAACCTCTGGACTGCTCAGGCACCGCTCGGACATGATCCTGAAGCAGCTTGTCAATAATGCAGCACCTGATGCTGGCACGCTGATGGCGGACCCGATCTGGATGCAGACCTGGTTGCACATGAATGGTGCGACTGTGACCCGTAACGGTGCCTATCCGTTTTTGCAGGATGCGATGCGCAAGATTTCCAGCACCGGCAGCATCCGCATGGAGGATGTGAAACCGGAATGGCGGTTCATGCTGGTGCGCGCTCGCGTCGAGCATGCCGACCAATGGCTGGTTAACCGGTTGATCGCCCAGATGGTGCCAGCGGACTTTGTTTCGCGGTTTATCTTCGACAAGCAGGGTTTTTATGCTTCTTATGAGCGATATTCTGAAAAGTTTCGTGAGTATGTTGTATCGACACTGACCGGAACATATTTGAAAGACAAAAGAGAGTTTCGCCAGCGACTTTATGGCATAGGAGAAGATGACCATGCTTGATCCGATCATCACATTCTTCCAACGGCTTTTCAGTGCCATAGGTCGAGGGGTCGGCATCGCAGTTGCCTGGGTGCTGTGGCCTTTCATGGCCGCGCATGGCTGGTATAATCAACGCACATGGACAGTGAAGGGCATCGTCCTTGCGGGTCTGGCTGTGCTGGTTGTGTCCTACGGCTATTTCATCATTCAGACACAGCGCTGGACTAATTTTGATCCGGACTACATCGCGGCCTATAAGTTCGCTGAAAGAACTGTTCCGGCAGGGCAGGAGTTGCCAGCCACTGATGGTGCGGCCCGCACGTGCCAGCGTTCGGCAATCGTCGATGTTGCTGCTGATCTGACAGACTTTAACGTCAATCAGAATGCATGGATTTCTTCCATGCTGCTGTACCGTTTTGGCCTGTTCGGCATGGATTGGGACAATACGCCATTTCTCGACAATAAGGCATCCTTCCAGCGCGGTGTAAACCAAGCCGTTCGCCGTACGTCGGTTGAGCTCGTTGATACGCTGGGCCGCGTTCGCGGCACTTCGGGCATCAATGCCAATCTCCAGGAAGCGCGTGGCAACATGCAATTCAGCGAATATTCCTGGTATTTCGGTCTTGATCCATTCGGTCCCAAAACGCCAACACCAAGCTATTACCGTTCTGCTATCCGCAGCTTCCAGTCATTCAACACCGAACTGGTGGCGTGCAATGCCGTATTTGATGGACGTGCCGACAACCTGATTCAGTTTATCGATCGTATCGCCGGTGACATTGGCTCGACCTCTGCCATTTTGCGTGAAAGATCGGAAAACTATAATGGCGGCTGGTTTGACACTCGTGCGGATGACCGCTTCTGGTTCGCTTATGGCCAGCTTTACGGTTATTACGGCGTTCTGTCTGCTGCTGGTGCCGATTTCTCGCAGGTTATCCGTGAACGCAACCTGACAACCCTGTGGAATGACACGCTGGTGCAGACCCGTGCGGCACTGCGCATTCAGCCGGCGATCATTTCCAACGGCGAGGAAAGCGGCTGGCTTATGCCATCGCACCTGGCGACAATGGGCTTTTACGTGTTGCGTGTTCGCTCCAACCTTGTCGAACTGCGCTCCGTTTTGGATCGTTAAAAACCATAATCCTGCCATGGGGAAGCCCGTGGCAGGATCATTATTTCCGGTAGACTTTTTTGATCGGCGACTTAGCTGATCAGCTTGGAACGGATGGCCTTTGCCACCAATTGCGTACGATTGACGCAGTCCAGCTTCTTGATCGCATTATTCATATAGGCATTGACGGTATGGTCTGACAGCGAGAGGATCTGGCCGATCTCGGCTGATGTTTTTCCTTGTGCTGTCCAGCGGATCACCTCAAGCTCCCGCTTGGTCAGGGTGCGGACCGGTGCCATTTCATTGCGCTTCATGCTGTCATAGACATCATAAGCGTGCAGCCCGATCATGCCCAGCGCATTCATCACGCTTTGGCAGGGCTGCGTTGTGTCACCATCGAACCGTATGATGTAGCGTTCGCCGGATGGCGCGTTTATCGGGATCATCACACCGCAGGCAATGCCGTAGTCTGTCATGATGCGCCGCATCTCGTCCGGAAATGGTGGAACGGAGTCATGAACCGACCAGAATTGCGGCAGCAGGGAACGGTTGAGACGCGGAATAACCGGGCAAAGCGGCAGAAAATGATGGGCGTCGATCTCGCGGACGAACCGCGCCGAAATTGTGCTTTCGACAACCAGCGGCGCCAAAAGCAGATCATTGACGGTCGGCGATATGATCAGCGAGACGTGGGCAAACCCGAATTGTTTGGCAACCTTATGAACGGCAAGCAGCCAAGCCGGACGACTGTCGGCTGCTGATATCTCTTCGCTCAATTGCGATTGCCGTTCGATAACTGCCATTAAAAGGGTTTCTTTTGTGGGCCAATTTGCCTGTATGTTAACGGTAACAAATATATGAAATACGCTGAAACGCTACTGATAAATTGGTAGTTTGAAACGCTGATTTAAACGGGATTTATTTATTGTGGTATATCAGAGCGTTATCGGACGTCAATTGGTCTGACAGATTTTCCACTGCCGGCGGTCAAATGTGACCCGACCGAAAATGTCCCTGCCGGTGCCAAAAAATGAAGAATCATTTCCGGGGAACCAGTTTTGAAGAAATCAAACTCCATTATGGTTTTGGAGTTTGATCCTTTGGTTTTGCCATCAGCTTCTCGAGGAAGCCGAGCATGACGGCCGAGACCACAAAAGCCAGATGAATGATGGTGAACCACATCAGCTTGTTGTCGGTGTACTGGTTGGCATTCAGGAAGATTTGTAGCAGGTGAATGGACGAGATTGCCACAATGGAGGAGGCGACCTTGATCTTCAGGCTGCCGGAATCCAGCTTGCCAAGGAAGGACACTTCCGCATCTGCCTCATCAAAACGGCTGACGAAGTTTTCGTAACCGGAAATCATCACCATGACGATCAGACTTGCAACAAGCGCTGCGTCAATCAAACCCAACATGGCAAGGATCATATCGGCTTCATCATAGGTGAAGACGTTTTTGGCGACCTTCAGGAATTTCAGCACGAAAGAAAACGCGTAAACACCCAAAGCTGCGACTAGCCCCAGATAAAAGACGACCAGAATCCAACGGCTCGAGAGGATTATGCGTTCTACGAGGAGTTCCAGCGATTTCATTGACGGGCTTCCGATAATGGCTTGGTGATCAAGTATAGGGGTTTTCAATATTAGCGGGCATTTAGGGGCCTCCCGGCAAATCCGCAAGTATGAGCGGATAAAAATATGAGAACGGCAAGAGTATCCAAGGAGTTATATTTTTGATTGTTTTAATATTCTAACTATCGTGTCGGTTGATTTTCGGCTTGCCGCTTGCAGCTTCTACGTAATTCTACCTGTAATTGACGATTGCTTTTCCGTTATTTTTCGTTCCGGTGCACTGTCATTGTTGTGTTTTGGCAACATTTCATTCCAGATTTAATTATGAAACTTTCAATCATGTTTTCTATATTGACTATAATAGTCATGTTTTTTAATCGTCCGTAACAGCGGTTTCACCGCCAATTTTTGCATATTCCGACAGGGGTGGGAGAGCGTTGCGCCATCGTCGCAGCGACTGTTTCCGTGCGCCTGCATAAAGGGGGACGTAAATGATAATTGGGCATTCCAGATCAGCACTACTTGTCTGCACAGCAATGGTCCTGCTCTCCGCCTCCGGCGCATCCTACGCGCAGGACGCTGCTCAGGCACAATCCGCCGATAGCACTCTTCTCAACAGGATCGTGGTCAAGGGCAAGCGCGCAACTGCGGCCAATGCTGCATACGACACGCCACTTGCCAGCCAGACAACGGCTGATCAGATCCGCAAGAAGGAAATCAGCAACGTCCGCGATCTCGGTAATACGACGGAACCAGGTGTTGATTTCGTGGAGTCGAAGCCTGGTAAAACAGGTGGCCTGTTTATTCGCGGTCTCGGCGGCGCACGCGTTACAACATTGATCGATGGCATCCCAGTTCCATTCTTTGAGAACTATGCACGCAGCACCGTTGCGACGACTGGCATGAGTGACACCAATAACAGTTATGACTTCTCGTCGCTGTCCCGCGTCGATGTTCTGCGTGGTTCGGATTCCAGTCGCATTGGCCCTGGTGCTCTTGGTGGTGCTTTGGTGTTGCGGACGCTTGAGCCTGAAGACCTGATTGAAGAGGGTCGCGATTGGGGCGGCGTTGCCAAGCTTACCTATGACAGCGAAGACAGAAGCTTCGGTGGTAATGTCGCGGTCGCCAAAAAAGTACAGAATACGTCTGTCCTTTTCCAAGGTGGCTACAAGAAGGGCCATGAGCGCAAAAATCAGGGTACGGCCGACATTATCGGCGTGAACCGAACCGAGGCAAATCCTGCCGACTACGATCAGTACAACTTGCTTTTCAAGGTTCGTCAGGACTTGGAAGGTGGCCATCGCATAGGTCTGACGGCGGAACGGTTCAATCTCGACACAAAAACCGATCTTAAAACCTTGCAGACCTCTACGTTTACCGCTGGCACTGCCGGGTCAACCAACAGGGTCGGCGACTATTGGGGCTATGACGATACGCGTCGTGATCGCGTCTCGCTGGATTATGAATATGAAGCGCCATCCGCCGATGCGCTGATCGACAGTGCAAATCTGACGCTCTATTGGCAGCAGCTTGCCAAAGACGCTGGCTCCTATGGCCGCCGCAACAACGGCACGAATTATGGTCGTTACAACCAGATGGAAGAAAGCTCCATCGGTTTGACCGGCGGCGCATTGTCCGAATTCAGCACCGGTAATCTGCACCACGAAGTTCGGTTTGGTGGAAACCTCCAGTTCTTCCAAACGGACCAGTTTATTCGTGTTGTGCCGGTAACGACAGTTGTTTCGCAGTCCGACATCCCAGACGTCGATGGTCGTCGTCTCGGTCTGTATCTTGATGACCGTATTTCCTTTGGAGATTCAGGTTTTGCGCTAACACCCGGTGCTCGCCTGGATTGGTATGACTACGATCCAAAAGCATCCGCAGGCTTTAGCAACAATACTGGATTTCCTGTCTTCGGTTTGCCGGATGGACAGGATGGCATTCGTATCTCGCCTAAGCTGCTCGCTACGTATCAGCTGACGCCTGAAGTCGAACTGTTTGGTCAGTGGTCTATGGCGTTCCGTCCTCCGACGGTCAATGAACTGTACATTGATTTCCGGAATGGAAGCTTCTACGCGAACGTTGGTAATCCGGACCTGAAGCCTGAAACCTCTCAAGGTTTTGAAATGGGTGCGAGCTATCAGAGTGATGATCTGACGGGTAAGCTCACCCTGTATCACAACATCTATTCGAATTTCATCGATGTGTTTGGGACGCCAGGTGGCATTGGGCAGCCAACGACCCTCTATACGTGGCGCAACCGAAACAAAGTTGAGATTTCAGGTGTTGAAGTCAGTGCTCGCAAAGACTTCGCAAACGGCATCTTCCTGCATGGTTCGCTTGCCTATTCTTACGGCAAGGACAAGGATACAGGCGAATTCATCCGCACTGTTGCACCGGTCAAATCGGTTCTCGGTATCGGTTATGAACAGGAAACCTGGGGCGCGGATCTCTCGACCATCTTGTCAGGTGGCATGAGAGAAGATGGACGGGTGATACCGATTACTGGTCCAGCATTTGCGTATGACACGTTCGATGCTCCCGGATATGGCATCGTTAATCTGACGGGTTGGTGGGAACCCGAGCAGACCAAGGGCCTGCGCATTCAGGCTGGTGTCTACAACATCTTTGATAAGACCTACTACAATGCTGTCGGTGTCCGTGATGTCAGCACTAGCGGAGCTGCGTCGACGTCCAATCAGCCTGTTGCGTTCTATTCAGAACCAGGTCGTTCATTCAAAATTTCTCTCACCCAGAAATTCTGATCGCAAAAACTGGCGGGGGGCCGGGGAAAGAAAGGGCGGTGCGAAAGCGCCGCCCTTTGGTTTGATTGGTTGTGGCAGTCTCTTGCCTTACCGGCAGTAGAGATAATCGCCTTTGCGCTCCAGTACATCGAGATGGAGGTGATCCTGATGGGTCGCGTCGCTGCCGGGCGATAGCACGGTCTTGAAAAACAGGCAGGCGGCCGTGGTGATGGTGCGCTGAAATGCACCTTCAACGGTGCCGTCTTCACCGCGTGGTTTCATAATCAGCGGCTCACCCTTATCAAAAGCAATTGATGAGACATCGACGGCGTTGCCTTTGGCATGTTCGGATATCTTGCCATTTTCAGCGCTGTTGCGGTTTCTGCAGACATAGGTGGATGCATTGGCGATAGCGGTGATCTTGCGCTCCGGCATCGACAGTTTTGCGGCTGGCACCAGCATATCCTTTGCCCAGCGGCTGAGAGCAAGCGCGGTTTCGCAGCGCATGGGTCCTGGCGGATCAAGCTTGATGCCCTGTCCTATAGAGGACAACTCAATAGGAGATGCTATGCCACAGCCATTTTCTTCACCCTTGATGGCATCCAGCGTCTTGAACTCGGCACCCAGCGTTTTGAGTTCCGCAAAACAAGCCTGCAATTCCTCAGGGTTTTCCTGCTCTACGGGAATAACGGCTTCCGGTTTTTCCTCAGGTTCAGTCTTTTTGTCTTCAGCTTTGCTTTCGGGTTCGGTGGCAGGTGAGGGCGCTTCCTTGTCCTCTGGCTTAGGTTGGGGCTTTGGCGTTTCTGCCTCAGTTGGGGTGTCCACGGGTTTGGTATCTTCGCTCTGTTCCTGTGCAGGTTTCTGTTGTGGAACGGGAACAGTTTCAGGTGGCTTAGAGGCTGAGATCAGCAGCAGGCTCGCTGCCAGTATAACAAAACGATGAGGCATTTTGCCGGGCACTCCTTCGTATCGGTGAAGGGTCAACGCCTTTGCCTGCATTCGGTTCACTGCGTGCTTGGAAAGCACTTGCCATATGATTTTCTGCACGCTAACAATTGCCGCCATGAACACAACGTCTAAGAACATCGGTAACTGGTGGTGGGGCAGCTAACGCGGCCTTGACCAGTCATGTCTTCAGACGACGACCAAGCCGCCCGAATTCTCAGGCGGCTTTTTTGTTATCTTGCCGCCTGCCATCGGGTCTGAACAAACGGGGAAGTAAGAAATGGTAACGATCATTCAGGATGATGGCAGTGAAATCTACGAGACGAAGGGCGGCGTGAAAGTGACACGCCAGCGTCGTGCCACTGACTATGCTGGTGCAATCGACTCTTATATCGAACGGCTGGACGAACGTCGCGGCGCGGTATTTTCCTCCAACTATGAATATCCCGGTCGTTACACCCGTTGGGACACTGCAATCATCGATCCGCCACTTGGTATTTCCTGCCTCGGGCGCACAATGTGGATCGAAGCCTATAATGGGCGCGGTGAAGTTCTGCTGTCCTTTATTCGTGAAAAACTGGCGGGGACACCGGATCTGACACTCGGTGTATCGTCGGAGCGTCGTCTCGATCTGGTGGTCAATGAGCCAGACCGTGTCTTCACTGAAGAAGA
Source organism: Agrobacterium sp. 5Ca50 (assembly GCF_055381905.1). Taxonomy (NCBI): domain Bacteria; kingdom Pseudomonadati; phylum Pseudomonadota; class Alphaproteobacteria; order Hyphomicrobiales; family Rhizobiaceae; genus Agrobacterium; species Agrobacterium sp. 5Ca50. The sequence continues at coordinate 2,307,856 of NZ_AP026438.1, read as the reverse complement.
GCGCTCAAAAATCCCGACGGTATTTACGGCACTGCGGGCGGTCGTTGACCTCTTCTATTCCAGTGCCGATTCAGCCATCGGCCTGTTTGGCGCCTTCGGTTACGACCTCGCATTCCAGTTTGATGCCATCAAATTGTCGCTGCTGCGACCTGAGGACCAGCGCGACATGGTCTTGTTCCTGCCGGATGAAATTCTGGTCGTTGACCACTATTCCGCCAAGGCATGGATTGACCGGTATGACTTTGAAAAAGCTGGCGTCACAACGACTGGCAAGGCTGAAGACATCGCCCCTGAGCCTTTCAAGCCAACCGACGTTATTCCGCCAAAGGGCGATCATCGCCCGGGTGAATATTCCGAACTGGTGGTCAAGGCCAAGGAAAGCTTCCGTCGTGGTGACCTGTTTGAAGTGGTGCCGGGCCAGAAGTTCATGGAACGTTGCGACAGCAAGCCGTCCGACCTGTCGCGTCGTCTGAAAGCCATCAACCCGTCGCCTTATTCCTTCTTCATCAATCTCGGCCATCAGGAATATCTGATCGGCGCGTCGCCGGAAATGTTCGTTCGCGTATCCGGTCGTCGCATTGAAACCTGCCCGATTTCCGGAACCATCAAGCGTGGTGATGATCCGATTGCTGACTCGGAGCAGATCCTCAAACTGCTCAACTCCAAGAAAGACGAATCCGAGTTGACCATGTGCTCGGACGTTGACCGCAACGACAAGAGCCGCGTTTGTGAACCCGGCTCAGTCAAGGTTATCGGTCGCCGTCAGATTGAGATGTATTCGCGGCTTATTCATACGGTTGACCATATCGAAGGTCGCCTGCGTGACGGCATGGATGCGTTTGACGGCTTCCTCAGCCACGCATGGGCTGTCACGGTTACCGGTGCGCCGAAGTTGTGGGCCATGCGCTTTATCGAAAGCCATGAAAAGAGCCCGCGCGCCTGGTATGGCGGTGCCATCGGCATGGTTGGCTTTAATGGCGACATGAATACCGGTCTTACCCTGCGCACCATTCGTGTGAAGGATGGCATTGCTGAGGTGCGGGCAGGGGCAACACTGCTCAACGATTCCAACCCGCAGGAAGAAGAAGCTGAAACCGAACTGAAGGCGTCGGCAATGATCGCGGCGATCCGTGATGCCAAGGCTGCCAATTCTTCTGCTTCAAAGCGCGATGCTGCCAAGGTCGGCGCCGGTGTCAAAATCTTGCTGGTCGACCACGAAGACAGCTTCGTGCATACGCTGGCCAACTATTTCCGCCAGACAGGAGCCACGGTTTCCACTGTGCGCACGCCAGTACCAGCAGAAGTTTTTGATCGCTTCGATCCTGATCTGGTTGTGCTGTCGCCCGGCCCGGGCAATCCGACCGACTTCGATTGCAAGGCAACCATCAAGGCGGCGCGAGCTCGTGATCTGCCAATTTTCGGTGTGTGCCTTGGCTTGCAGGCATTGGCGGAAGCCTATGGCGGCGAGTTGCGGCAACTGGCTGTACCGATGCACGGCAAACCGTCGCGCATTCGCGTCCTTGAGCCAGGTCTGGTGTTCTCAGGTCTTGGCAAGGAAGTCACCGTTGGCCGCTACCATTCGATCTTTGCCGACCCCGCGACGCTGCACCGTGATTTCATCATCACCGCGGAAAGCGAAGATGGCACGATCATGGGTATCGAACATGCCAAAGAGCCGGTTGCGGCCGTCCAGTTCCACCCGGAATCCATCATGACGCTGGGGCAGGATGCTGGCATGCGGATGATCGAGAACGTGGTTGCGCACTTGGCGCGCCGGTCGAAAACCAAGGCTGCTTAAGCCAGTTACAGACGGCGGCGTTGACAAAACGCCGCCGTTTTCATTTGCAAACCAGCCGGGTGATGCGCAGCCGTGAAATTTCTCAGATATCTCTGTGTTGGTCTGGTTTTGATTGCATTTGCGGTTGCGGCCGGAACAGTGCTGCCGCGAGGTCACGCTGAAGATATCGCGGCAAATTCACGTCCCATTCTGGTGCTGAAAAATCCCATCCATACGGATATCGCGCTTCCCGTAGATGCTGAGTTGCTGGCGCGTTTTTCCTTCCTGCGCGACAATGGTCTCGATATCGATAACCCCGGTCTTGCTTATTTGATCATAGGTTGGGGAGGGCGTTCGTTTTACACGGAAACGCCAACCTGGGCGGATTTGAAGCCTGTGCCGGTGTTGAAAAGTTTCACACTCGATCAATCGGTCATGCATGTCGCGCTTGCCGGCCAAATTCCCCTTACGGATGCGAGTGTTACGGCGCTCAATATTTCCGATGACGGATATCGATCGCTGCTGGGCTTTATCGAGGCCAGTTTTTCCAGGCCACAAGGCAATCCCGTTCCGCTCTTGGGAAAATCCTACGGCTCTGACGATGCGTTTTTCGAAGCCAATGGTTATTTCAACGCCTTGCTGGGCTGTAACACCTGGACGGCAGCTGCCTTGCGCGCTGCGGGTATCAAGACCGGATGGTGGACGCCATTGCCGCCCTTGCTGATAACATCATTGCATTTGCATAATGATGTCGCAGCCGTGCCGGCACCGTGATTGGAAAGAGGAAGACCGATGAGTGACAGTCGTGATGCCAACCAGCCTTTCATCTCCTTTCAGCGCACTTGCCCGATCATCCGTATTTTTGATGAAGACAAGGCACGAGAATTCTACGTGGACTTCCTTGGTTTTCAGCTTGATTGGGAACACCGCTTTGGCGACAATTTCCCGCTCTACATGCAGGTATCCCGTGCAGGCCTCGTCCTGCACTTGAGTGGCCATCATGGTGATGCCTCACCCGGCTCCAATACTTTCGTGGTGATGAAAGGTGTTCAGGCCTACCAGAAAGAGCTGATCGCGAAAGATTACACCTATATGAAACCGGGCGTTGAGACCTTGCCTTGGGGATTGCAGATGGAGGTCACTGATCCCTTCAGCAACCGAATACGGTTCTGTGAGCAGAATGATGGTGGCGAGGCGTCTGTCTAGCGAGACTTGACGTTTTCAGACGATTGAACGATAGAACATGAAAATCAGACCGCGTGCACGCTACCCCGTGCGCGCGGTTTGGCGTTTCAGGGGCGAATTTTCTGCAATTCGCTCGCATCTGCACGAGGTTATGATCATGAGTGACGGCAAGGGGCTGGTTCGAACATTGGCGTTTTGGGGCATTCCGCTTTCAATCGGGGTGCTTGGGCTAAAGCTTCTTGCATGGTGGGTAACCGGCTCGGTTGCGCTGTTGTCTGACGGTCTGGAATCGACCGTCAATGTGGTCGCCGCCTTCATTGCCTATTTCGTCATTCGTTATGCGCAAAAGCCGGCCGATGAAGACCACCAGTTCGGCCATCACAAGGCGGAGTATCTTTCGGCCGTGGTGGAGGGCGTGCTGATCGTATTAGCTGCGCTGCTGATCGTCAAAGAAGCCTGGGCCGGGCTGTTTGAACCACGCCTTCCGGAAGCGCCGGTGCTTGGTCTTGCTATCAACGCTGCTGCCGGTGTCATCAATGCCGTCTGGGCAACCATCCTTATGCGTGTCGGCAAACAGTATCGGTCACCGGCACTGGAAGCAGACGCTCATCACATCATGTCGGATGTGGTGACATCGATCGGCGTTCTCATTGGTCTGGTGCTGGCTATCCTCACCGGTTACGCGATCCTCGATCCTATCCTCGCTATCGTGGTGGCCATCAACATCCTGTTTCAGGGCTGGAAGGTCATTTCAAATTCCATTGGTGGTTTGATGGACCGCGCTGTGACACCGGAAGAGGAAGAGCAGATCAAGGAGGCGATTAGTGCCAATGCCAACGGGTCGGTTGGCGTACATGATTTGCGGACTCGCCGGGCAGGCGCTGCCGCCTTCATCGATTTCCATCTGGTGGTGCCTACCGAGATGAGCGTGGGAAAAGCACATGAAATTTGCGACCGCCTTGAAGATGCCATACGCGAGGTGATACCGGGTGCCAGCCTTGCCATCCACGTAGAACCGGAGGGCGAGAAGGCACACGGCGTCATGGTAAAAGTTCGCAAAGGAGAAAAAATATGACCGATGTTTCAGGTCTGTCTCAGCTCGGCACCAAGGTCGACACTCCGGAAAACCCAGAAAAGGCCGTGCTGGAAAAGGTGCCAAACGGCAATGCCGGCACCGATTATGTGGTGCGCTTTACCGCGCCTGAGTTCACATCGCTCTGCCCAATGACCGGCCAGCCGGATTTTGCGCATATCGTTATTGATTACATACCCGGCGATTTTCTGGTGGAATCGAAATCACTGAAGCTGTTCCTGCATTCTTTCCGCAATCATGGTGCATTTCATGAGGATTGCTCGGTCTATATTGCCAAGCGGCTTGTCGATCTATTGCAACCGAAATGGCTGCGCATCGGTGCCTATTGGTATCCGCGTGGTGGCATTCCTATCGATGTGTTCTGGCAGACGGGTGCTGTACCGGAAGGTGTCTGGCTTCCGGATCAGGGCGTGCCGACCTACCGTGGTCGTGGCTGACAATCGAGCAAAATGGTTTCAGGCGAATGAACCGTCGTCGCCTGAATCAAAATCCATGTCTGCACTGTCGTCATCATTGTCGCTGTCGTCATCGGCTTGCTGGATGTCATTACCACTGTTGTCAGCGCCTGCGGTCTGATCTGGCGTGTCGTTGCCGTAGTAATTGTTGACGACGGTTTCTTCGACCGGTGCGTTGCCGGACACGGGCGATCCTAGGCCCAGAGACGACATGTGATTGCCGAAAATTCCACTCAATGAATTGGCGAGCAGCATGCCGCCCGCCACACCTGCTGCGGTGCCCAACGCACCCTGTAGGAAACTGCCGCCCGCAGAACGGGCTGCGGGTTGCGGGCTCCATGGGCCAGTTGGTTGTTGTGCTTGTGGTTGCAGGCTTTGCGCGCGACCCCACGGACCGGCAGTTGGGTCGGCTGTGTCATTGCGATAGTTCGTCGTCGGTGGTGCGGCGGCTGGGGCAGGGGCTGTTGCCTGTGGTTGACTGGAACCGAATATTGAACTGAGGAAGCCACCTTGCTGGGTGTGGTGCGGATCGACATTGCCCGATTCCAGTTGATGAATACGCTCTTCAAGCCGAGCAATATGAGCAGCAGCGGCTTCAAGCCCCTTTTCCTGCACGATGACCGCTTGCGCCAGATAATAGGGAGCGGTTGGCTGATCCCGCACGGCGCGTTCAATCAAGATCTCCGCATCGCTGTCTCGCGGTGTGGATGATGCGGTTCTGACCCTGTCGAACAGGGCGGTGAGCAGTCTGGTTTCTTCCGGCGACATGTATGCCTCCTTACCGAACAAAGAAACGTATCGATAAGGAGGTAGGCGCTAAATCCGACTTTTCAAAGCTGCCGGAGGTTTAAATTTTTGTAATGCTTCAGCCGCCGAAGGCCAGTGTCAAGCCAGCAAGTGCCGTGAGCGCGCCGATGATACGGCTGGCGACTGCGCCAAGGCGGCTGACACCGAGACCGGCAGCAATACCAGCCACATGCAGCAGCGCTGTGGCGATAACAAAGCCGACGCCGAATTGAAGTGCGCCGGCACTGCCCAGTTCGCCGCCATGGGCGTGGCCATGGAACAGCGCAAAAATGCCAACCACGGCGGCTGCGGCCGAGACGGGGAGGCGGGCTGCCATGGCAACCAGAAGGCCAAGTGCAATCACGGAGGCGAGAATGGCCGGCTCCACAAATGGCAGATCAATGCCACCAAGTGCCATCATGAAGCCGATTGCCATGGTGCCAACGAAGGCGGATGGAACGACCCAAAGCGCGCGTCCACCAATCTGTGCGGCCCAGATTCCGACGGCAACCATCGCAAGAATGTGGTCGGCACCAAAAAGCGGATGGGAAAAACCGGCCATGAACGAGCCGTGTTCTTCGGGGTTCAGGTGGGCGAAGGCTGGCAGGGTGGTTGCGGCGAGTGCTGCGGCGGCAATTGAAATACGTTTGAACATTGTTCCCTCTCAGTATTTTATGGCATCAAGCCGCTGCGGACGCTCCTCCCAAATCGGCGCAGCGGTATGATTTTAACGATATCGTAAGCGTGAACTTGCTGTCCATGCGCCATTTGCCGGTGTGCTGTTTATTATACAGTTCTGCGCCTTGTCTTTTTCGCTCATTGTTTTACGACACAAATCACACTATGTCCGAAGGACAGACGAATTACGTTGGAGATCCGTGTATGAACGAAGAAGACGACGACAAGAGCAAGGAACTGCCGATCGGTAAGGAAACGGAAGCGAATCTTTTCAAGTCGCGTTCTATCTTCATTTATGGTGGCATTACTCAGGAATTGGCGCAGAAGGTCTGCACGCAGCTCGTGGCACTTGCCGCAGCCAGCGACGAAGACATTCGTGTTTACGTCAATTCTCCTGGCGGTCACGTGGAGTCTGGCGACAGCATCCACGACATGATCAAGTTCATCAAGCCGAAGGTCTGGATCATCGGTACGGGCTGGGTCGCATCGGCTGGCGCACTGATCTATGTTTCTGTGCCAAAAGAACGCCGCCTTTGCCTGCCAAACACCCGTTTCCTGCTTCACCAACCATCTGGTGGCACACGCGGCATGGCATCGGACATCGAAATCCAGGCACGCGAAATCATCAAGATGAACCAGCGCCTGATCAAGATCTTCTCCAAGGCCACCGGCCAGACGGAAGAAAAGATCGCTAAGGACATCGACCGCGATTACTGGCTGTCGGCTGAAGAAGCCAAGGACTACGGTCTGACAAGCCGCATCGTGGAAAACCAGTCCGAACTGTAATCTGTTGGACTGTTTGCGTTTTTAAAGCCCGTACTGGTGAAAACCTGTGCGGGCTTTTGTTTTTCTGCGACCCGTAGCTTAGCTTTTGTTTCCGTTTCAGCTGTCGGGCAGGGCTCCCTTGCGTCTCATGCGTTTTTTTGATCTGTGATAGGTACAATCACACGCTGTCCTGAGTCCCTGCCATGTTGAAAGATTTTTCCGTTCAAAGCCTGTTCATGGGCTGCCTTACGGCATTTGTTGGCTTTGCCAGTTCCTTTGCCGTTGTGTTGCAGGGGCTAAAAGGCGTTGGCGCCACGGATTTTGAGGCAGCCTCCGGATTGATGGCGCTTTCCGTGTCGATGGGGTTTTGCGCGATCGCCTTGTCGGTCGCCACCCGACTACCGGTCAGTATTGCATGGTCGACGCCCGGTGCCGCACTGCTGGCGACGACAGGCGTGGTTGAGGGCGGTTTTTCTGCTGCTGTTGGTGCCTTCATCATCTGTGCCGTGCTGATCATCATTGCGGGTCTTTTCAAGCCGCTCGGCCGCGCTGTTGCGTCCATTCCAGCGCCTTTGGCCAATGCCATGTTATCCGGCGTCATCATCGGCCTGTGTTTTGCGCCAATTAAGGCCATCGGTTTTAACCCGGCGCTGGGTCTGCCGATCATATTGGCATGGATCGTGGTTGGTGCGTTCAAGCGCCTGTTTGCCGTGCCTGCTGCCCTTCTGGCCTTTGTACTGGTGATGGTTTTTGGTGTCGATATTCCCGCAGGTGCGCTGGATAGCATTTCACAGTCGCTGAAACCGCCAATGGAATTTGTAACGCCATCGTTTAATCTGCAGGCGCTGATATCGATTGCGCTGCCGTTGTTCATCGTGACCATGGCATCGCAGAACATTCCGGGGATCGCGGTGTTGAAGGTCAATCATTATGACCCGCAGCCCGGCCCGTTGTTTGCCACGACTGGCTTCTTCTCGCTGCTGTCCGCACCATTTGGCGGCCACGCCGTTAATCTTGCGGCGATTACTGCTGCGATGTGTGCGGGTGAAGATGCCCATGCCGATCCGAAGCGCCGTTACTGGGCGGCGATCATTGGCGGGGTTGGTTATATCATTCTCGGTCTGCTGGCCGGTGTGGTAACGGCCTTTGTGGCGCTCGCTCCACCGATTCTCATTCAGGCGGTGGCTGGCCTGGCGCTGGTCGGTGCATTCTCCGGTTCTGCCGTTGCGGCCTTTAAGGAACCTGACACGCGGGAAGCGGCAGCGATCACCTTCCTGATCACGGCCTCAGGCCTGTCGTTCGGCGGCATTTCCGGTGCTTTCTGGGGACTGATGGCTGGTGGCCTGATGATGGTTTTGACGCGTTTCGTGAAACGAATGAAAAATTAAAGATGCGCTTGCATCAGAATCTTTCGGCAATTATAAGCGAACGCATGATTACTTGCTCCGCAACCTTTTCCGGCATGAATGCGCAGATTTCTGCGAATGCTTGCCCATGCGGTGCACTCTCGCTTCTTAGCCTCGACCTTACACGCGGTTGCCGGGTCCAGTGAGGAGCGCCCGGCGGCCGAAAGCCCGCTGGCGCAAACGCTCCTCATACGAAATTTCTGTACATACTGGATTTTTTGCCCGCTTGAGGGCGCGCATCTAACGTTGGTTCCCAAGCCACGGATGCGCAAGGAGGAAGTAACATGGACTCGAAGATCATCACCAGCGCAAACGGCATGTCTGACGCAGCTGCGAAGTATCGGCCCTATCCAACCATCAATATTCCTGACCGCACATGGCCATCCAAGACCATTACCAAGGCACCGATCTGGTGTTCGGTTGACTTGCGCGATGGCAACCAGTCGCTGATCAACCCGATGGGACATGATCGCAAGGCGCGCATGTTCAAGCTGTTGCTGGAAATGGGTTTCAAGGAAATCGAAATCGGTTTTCCTTCGGCGTCGCAGACCGACTTCGATTTCGCCCGCTGGTGCGTGGAAGAGGCCGGTGTGCCTGACGACGTATCCTTGCAGGTCTTGGTGCAGTGCCGCCCGGAACTGATCACCCGCACGTTTGAATCTTTGGTTGGCGCCAAGAAACCGATCATTCACTTCTACAACTCGACATCTGAATTGCAGCGCCGCGTGGTGTTCGGCAAGGATGTACATGGCATCAAGCAGATTGCGGTTGATGCCGCCAAGATGATTACCGACATGGCCGAGAAAGCCGGTGGCGGTTACCGTTTTGAATATTCTCCGGAAAGCTTTACCGGCACCGAGCTGGAAGTGGCGCTGGAAATTTGCAACGCGGTGATCGAGGTGGTGAAACCCACCGCTGACAACAAGCTGATTCTGAACCTGCCTTCGACGGTCGAAATGGCAACGCCAAATATTTATGCCGACCAGATCGAATGGATGTGCCGCAACATTGATAACCGCGAAAACGTCATCATTTCCCTGCACCCGCACAATGACCGTGGCACGGGCATTGCGGCAACTGAACTGGGCCTGATGGCTGGCGCTGACCGCGTGGAAGGCACGTTGTTCGGCAATGGCGAGCGCACCGGCAATGTCGACGTGGTGACGCTGGCATTGAACATGTACACTCAGGGTGTTGACCCGGAACTGGATTGCCGCGACATCGAACGCATCAAGTCGGTTTATGAATATTCCAACGAAATGGCGATCCCTGAGCGTCACCCCTATGTTGGTGAATTGGTCTATACTGCGTTCTCCGGCTCGCACCAGGATGCTATCAATAAGGGCATGAAGGCAATCAAGCAGTCCAATACCGGCGTTTGGGAAGTACCTTACCTGCCAATCGATCCGAAGGACGTTGGCCGTTCCTACGAGGCGATCATTCGCATCAACTCACAGTCGGGCAAGGGTGGTATTGCCTACATTCTGCAGCAGGATTACGGCATCAACCTGCCGCGCAATTTGCAGGTGGAGTTCCGCGAGGATATTCAGCGCATTACCGACGAAGAAGGCGTGGAGCTGCCAGCCAAGCGGATCTATGAGCGTTTCATCGAGCGTTACGTGACCCAGCCTGACGCACGTCTGAAATTCGTTGACCATCACACCTATCCGGCCGGTGATTTCAAAGGCGTGCGCGTGGTCGCTGCCGAAATCATGGACCGCGGTGAGGTCAAGCGGATTGAAGGCAAGGGTACCGGCCCGATCGATGGCTTCATCAACGCTTTGTCTGTCTATCTGGGCGTTGACCTGTCGGTAAACGACTATTCCGAACACTCGCTGCAGCATGGTTCCAACGCATCGGCCATCGCCTATGTCGAAGCTGAGTATGATGGTGGCAAGCTTTACGGTGCTGGCGTCAACACCAACATCGTGGCGGCCTCGCTGGAAGCGATCGTTTCGGCTGCCAACCGCGTTCTGGAAGAGCGCGCCAAAAACGCATAAGGCTTTTACGCCTCACATTGCCATGCCCGGTCTTGTCCCGGGTATGGCAAATTGGACTTTGATTCAAGGCATTGAATCGGCAGCTTAAAGTCAGACGTAAAGTTACAGCGCTACGGTCGCTGATCTAAAAATAAACGTTTCGCTGTTTAGAACTTACGCGTCCGGCGGGGGGAAACCTATCACCCGGCCATTTTCATAGAACACCCTGACATCCTCAAATTCGATGGCCGTTGCTGCCTCGTTGAGCGAATGGCGTTCGCAGGTTACGTTCCATGCGCCCTGTTCGCCTGATATGTTGAACAGGTTATAACTGGCGCGTGGTTTTTTCCCGCCGGGACCTTGTGAAGCCGAGGCGATGCCAACCACCGGAATATGGTCCTGCCCATGGTGGGTATTGAGCCAATAGACCGTGTTCAGATGTGTGTGGCCATGCAGCACCAGCTCTGCGCCACCCGTTGAAACGGCGCCGGCGAAACGGCGAATGCCGATCATGCGCTTGTGGGTGGCCGCTGCGCCACGGATTGGCGGATGATGGATCATCAACACACGAAACAGGCCCATCGAGCCCGCCTTTTTCAGCAGTTCCGCTGTCGCACGCGCTTGCCTGCGGCCGAAATAACCGGTCGCTGAAAAGGGCGGGGTGGCAATCGATGTCGAGCAGCCAATCAGGGCGACCGGGCCGCGAACGCGCATATAGGGGAAAATCTTGCGGTCTTCATCCCAGTCTTCGGGGTCGCCATCCCCGCGCACATAGGGGTACCATGCGTTCATGGCCTTGTCGTGCGCACCGGGGACATAGGCATCATGGTTGCCAGGGACGACGGAAACAGACGATGGTTCGCCCACTTCTTCCAGCCAATCGGCGGCTGCGCGAATTTCAATACCGGTCGCAAGGTTGACGAGGTCACCGGTTATCGCCAGATGGTCAGGCTGCTTGGCCTCCAGATCATCGAGCAGTTTTTCCAGCGTATCTGTGAAAAGGTGCTTGCGACGATTGCGATGCCAGTTCACAAATCCTGTAATGCGTTTAGACGCCAGTTCACGGAATGTAAGCTTGGGCAGGGGTCCAAGATGGACATCTGAGATATGCGCGAGTTTGAACATGGTGGCAGACATAACGCATAAGATCATGAAACGGAATTGTTTTTGGCCATGATCGGAAAGGTAGAATGAGCGGAAAAGGTTCCCCCGAAAAACAGAGTTTGTTGACGTGGATTGTGACACGCATCCTGCATGCGGTGTTCCTGGTCACGCGCGGCATGACAATGGGGGTGCGAGCGGCCTGTTTTGACGCACAAGGTCGGGTTTTTCTCGTACGCCATTCCTATTTGCCGGGTTGGTATCTGCCCGGTGGCGGCGTTGAGCGCGGCGAAACAGTGATCGAAGCGCTGCACAAGGAAATTCGCGAGGAGGGCAATCTGACGGCGACCAGCACGCCGGAGATTTTCCATGTCTATTTCAACAACAAGGCCAGCAGGCGCGACCATGTTGTGCTCTACAGGTTGAATGTCGAGCAGACGGCACCACGGCTGGCGGATTGGGAAATCAAGGAAAGCGGTTTTTTTGATCCGGACAATTTGCCCGAGGATGCAACGGCGGCAACGCGCCGCCGTTTGCAGGAATTGAAGGGTGAAATCACTGTCTCGGATTACTGGTAGGCGCGGGGATTAAACCAATGCCTGCCGGTTATGTGCCATTTCAAGATTGATGGCTGGCCCTACTGGTACAATGCCTGTTGGGTTAATCATCGTGTGGCTACGATAATAATGCTCCTTGATATGACGCATATCGACCGTCTCGGCGACACCCGGTGTCTGATAGAGATCGCGCAGATAACCGCTCACATTGGGATAGTCGGCAATGCGGCGAATGTTGCACTTGAAGTGCCCGACATACACCGCATCAAACCGCACCAGTGTGGTAAACAGCCGCCAGTCAGCCTCGGTCTGGTTTGCGCCAAACAGGAAGCGTTGCTGTTTCAACCGTGCTTCCAGAATATCCAGCGTTTCAAACACCTTGATGGCGTTTTCCTGATAGGCTTCCTGCGTCGTTGCAAAACCGGCCTTGTAAACACCGTTGTTCACGGTGTCGTAGATGAGGGTATTGAGCTCATCGATCTGCTGCTGCAACGCTTGGGGATAAAAGTCTTCTTCCGAACTTGTCAGGCCGTTGAAGGCGCTGTTGAACATGCGGATGATTTCCGCCGATTCATTTGAAACGATGGTGTTATTCTTTTTGTCCCAGAGCACTGGCACGGTGACGCGACCGGAATAGTTTGGATCGGCTTTGACATAGACCTGCCAGAGTGTGGACGAGCCGAACAGATGGTCCTGTGTGGCGCCCGGTGTGCGGTCAGCCTCGGGTTTGAACTCCCAACCGTTTTCCAGCATCAGCGGATCGACGACTGAAACGGAAATCAGATCCTCCAGCTTTTTGAGCTTGCGGAAGATCAGTGTGCGATGTGCCCAAGGACAGGCCAGCGATACGTAGAGATGATAGCGGTCTTTTTCCGCCTTGAAGCCACCCTTACCAGATGGGCCGGGCTCGCCGTCTGCGGTAATCCAGTTGCGAAACTGTGATGCGCTGCGCTTGAAATGGCCACGGGTTTCCTTTGTGTCATACCATACGTCTTTCCAGACACCTTCCACCAGCATACCCATGGTGCAACCTCCTGTTTCAATTTTTGACTGAGTAAAGAATAGGCTATTTTCTGATGTATTCGATACCCTAATCGTGAACACTGCGTTCTGTGCCGTTCACAATTATGATGGAAGCACGTGTTCAATTAAGGCTGGACGCTCCCCATGAATCCTGATATCAGGCAAAACCAACTTTTAGGGATTGATCGATTTCAATGACTGAACCACGGATGCTCCGACGACGCTGACGCTCTTAAACGCCTCTTGAGGCGTAGCTGTCGCTATTGTCATGTCCGCTTTTTGGTTCGGGTCTTTTAATGTCCAAGCACGATCTGGTCTACCTTACCGAGCACGCATCGCACGATGCTGCCATCGAAATCATCAACGAAGAAGCATTTGGTCCGGGCCGTCACACCCGTGCAGCAGCGCGCATTCGCGAGCAGGGGCCTCATGACCGGACTTTGTCATTCATTTGTGCTGACGACGGTGAAACCATTGCCTCCGTGCGGATGACGCCGGTGCTGGCTGGTGGTGTCAAAGGACACATGTTGGGACCACTTGCTGTGCGGCCTTCGCACAAGAGCATGGGCATTGGCCGGGAACTGGTGCGGATTGCTATCGAGGCGGCAAAACGCAAGGGTTCGGAAGCTGTTATCCTGATTGGTGACCCGCCTTATTACATGCCGCTCGGTTTTGAGAAGGTGAGCTATAAGGCGCTGGATTTTCCGGGGCCTGTTGATCCGAACCGGGTGCTGGTTGTTCCGCTGGGGCACGACATCCATGCGCGGCTGAAGGGCGTGATTGGCTGGCGGCAATGTGAAGCCGTTATGGCAATGCCGGAAGCCGAAGAGGATACCTATGAGGAACCTCAAAGGGCTTTTGCCTGAACTTACGTTCTTAGCTTGAATGATCTAACAAAAAGACCTGGCAGAGCAATCTGTCAGGTCTTTTTCTTTGGTCGATATTGCTGAAACAGGTATCAACGACCTTCACGCCACCACACGGCGGCAAAGGCAAACAGCAGCACGCCCAATCCCGCAAAGCCGGCAAACAGCGGCAGTGTGTTGACGCCGGTCAGCACAGTTTCATTGGTCATACTGATCAGCATGCGGTTGTTGTCGGGGACACGCACTTCACCGCGCACAGGCAAAATGTCCGGAAGGGTAAGACGGCCGTCATTGTCGGCAACGCGGTGCACGCTGCCTTTTGTTTCCCCAGCCAGCGGCGCGAGTGTTTCGGTTGTTGAAATCATCGCCTTGAATTCCGGCGCATCAACGGCACCGACATGCACCAGTGTTGTGAATTCGCCATTGGTGATTTCAAACAGGCCGGTTTCGTCCATGCGTTGTTCCAGCTTGTAAAGGCCGGGACCAGCTTCGGTAAACGCCATGGTTTCTGTTTTGCCGGATGGAAACTTCACCGTTGCCTGACCGGGATCATCGCCAATCGTCTGGCGGGTGACCTCAAGTGTGCGGCCATTGGCCCGGCCGGTGAGAGCCTCTTCTTCCAGTTCCGGCTCTTTCATCAGCCAGTGGGCAATGCGCCGGTAAAGCGACACGTGCGGGCCGCCACCTTCAAAACCACGCGCCCACAGCCAGCCCTGATCGGACAACAGCATAGCCACACGGCCTTCGCCTTGGCGGTTCAGCACAAGCAGCGGGTCTTGTCCATCGCCCAGCATCACTGTCTGGCCGGCCGGAGGATCAACACTGACGGTGCGGAACCAGCGACCCCAGGCCGGCGGTTCATCACCAGAGCCTTCAAGGCCGCGCGTGACCGGATGTTTTTTACCCGCTTCAGACAGGCGAGGGTAGAAGGCGGAATTGTGCATCTGGCCGGTCGGATTGGCTGGCAGAACGCTGGCAAGCGGCGTCAGAGCAATGGAATCCTGTCCGGCATGTTCTGGCCCCGCCGCAATCAGAAGGGCGCCACCCTTTTCGACATATTGGGCAATGTAATCATAATACAGGATCGGCAGCACGCCGCGATGCTGGTAACGGTCGAAAATGATCAGGTCGAAATCCTCGATCTTTTCAACAAAAAGCTCACGGGTCGGGAAGGCAATCAGCGACAACTCGTTGATCGGGGTACCATCCTGCTTTTCCGGAGGGCGCAGAATGGTAAAATGAACGAGGTCAACCGAAGCGTCGGATTTCAGCAGATTGCGCCATGCACGTTCCCCGGCATGGGGCTCACCCGACACCAGGAGTACACGCAGGTTTTGGCGAATGCCCTCAATCAGATGCACAGCGCGGTTGTTGGCTGTGGTGACTTCTCCCGGCAGTTCGGCGACCGAGAATTCCATGACGTTGTTGCCACCACGTGGCACTTTGAAATCGAACGGTGTCGGTTGTCCGGGTGTTGCCTGTACCTTTGCCAGTTCTTCGCCATTCATGCGGATGGTAACTTCTGCCGGGCCGCCTTGGCTGCGACCATCATCAAACACCCGGAAGGTCAGTTGCTGGTTTTCGTTGACAATACCGAAGCGCGGTGCACGAACCACTTCGATACGCCGGTCAAACTCGTCCGCCTTGCCGGTGATCAACCCATGGATCGGTGCCTTGAAACCAAGGTCCTGACCGGGGTTTGGAATGTCATGGATCTGGCCGTCGCTGAGGAAAATGGCACCGCCAACCCGTGATGGCGAAACATCTGAAATTGCGGAATTGAGCGAGGAAAACAGGCGTGTCGATGGCGTGTCGCTGGTGCCATCATCCCGTACCTCGACAATGCGTGGCTCTATGCGCGGAAATCTCGACAGACGATCCTGCAACTGCGCCAGTGCGTCATCGGTCATCTTTGCACGCTCAGCCGTATCCTGGCTTTGGGAACGGTCAACGATGACAGGCACAATGGTGGAAAGCTGCTCACGCTCCTCCTGTGTCAGAAGCGGGTTGAGAATGGCAAGCAGCAGGGCGGCAAGCGCAATACCGCGCAGCCATGCGCCGCGCACACCACGCCACAGTCCCAGGACGAATAGCAACAGGGCTGCAACGGCGAGTATGATAATGGCAAACCACGGGAGGAAGGGAGCAAAAGTCAGTGTCATATCATTGCCCCAGTCTTTCCAGCAGGGCAGGCACATGCACCTGATCTGCCTTGTAGTTGCCGGTCAGCATATACATCATGATATTCACGCCAGAGCGGAACGCATGTTCACGCTGCACTTCATCCGGAGGCACGGTTGGCAGCGAAGGCGCACCATTGTCGTCGATCGCCCATGCGCCCGCAAAATCATTGCCGGTGATCAGAATAGGTGTCACGCCATCGCCTGACGAAGACAGGCCGGACGTGGTCTTTCCAGAATCCTGGCGGGATTCGACCCAAAGCGGGCTGCCGTTGTAACGGCCGGGAAAGTTGGTCAGCAGATAGAACGAACGGGTCAGTACGTGATCTTCCGGTGTTGGTTCCAACGGCGGAATGTCGATATTGGCGAGAATGGCCTGAAGTCGTTCGCCATTGGCACTGGTACCGCCACCATTGCCGAGTGAGGTGAATTGGTCGCGTGTATCAAACAGCACAGTACCCCCGGCGCGCATATAGGCATCGATGCGGGAGATCGCGGCACTGGATGGCATCGGTGCGGAGGCAGAAATCGGCCAATAGATGATCGGATAGAAGGACAATTCATCCTTTGAAATATCAAGACCAACCGGTGCGCCGGGTTCCAGCGTCGTGCGCCAGGTTAGGAACTCGCTCAAGCCCTGCAGACCACGTTTTGAGATATCGTCGACATCACTTTCACCCGTGATGACGTAAGCGAGGTGCGTGGTGTCGAGCCGTTCAAAAATCGCTTCATCGCCGGGTTTGGGATCATCTGCACGTGCCGTGTCTGGTGCCAGCAATGATAGTGTTGCCATGAAGGCAAGCATCACGGCGGCAGCCGAGCCTCTAGTACGGGGAAGACGGGCAAAGGCACCATTCATGAATAGCATGATGAGGCTGTCGGCGATCAGCAGCAGGAATGCCGCTATGAACAGAGCGGGGCGCAGGGAGTGGGCTGTTTCGCCGATCAACCCTTCACGCAGCACAGGCAGATTAGCAAGCGAGGCATCCAGCGGCGCAAGTTTTGCACCTGCTGGTAAAAGGTTGAGGGCCACGAAGCCATCCTCTGTGCCGTACAGGCCGGGTGGGGTTTCGAAATTTGCGATCGGCGTCTGGCCGGGCCGGTTTTCCAGCGGTCGTGCCGTCCCGGTTTCCGTGGTCAGTGTGCCATCTGCCATCAGCAGGCGATAAGGGGCAAGGCTGCCAACGGCGCTGCCTTCGGCGGTCGCGCCGGCGGCTTTCGATAGCTGTACAAGGCGACGCAGCATTTCAACGAAATGTCCTGAAATCGGCAGGTCCGACCATGTGGCTTCCGCACTAATGTGGAACAGCACGATGCGGCCAGCGCCGTTTTCACGCATGGTCACCAACGGCGTTCCATCGGCAAGGCTTGCCCATGTCCGTTCGGCGAGATCAGGCGTTGGCTCTGCCAGCACCT
The DNA here is from genome assembly GCF_055381905.1 of Agrobacterium sp. 5Ca50. Taxonomy (NCBI): domain Bacteria; kingdom Pseudomonadati; phylum Pseudomonadota; class Alphaproteobacteria; order Hyphomicrobiales; family Rhizobiaceae; genus Agrobacterium; species Agrobacterium sp. 5Ca50. The sequence goes on along the minus strand of NZ_AP026438.1, from coordinate 2,290,589 downwards.
GACGTTTGACCAATACGCCGTCGGCTTTCGGCATGCCTGCAAAAGCGCCGAAATTCGGGAAATCAGCAAGCGGCTGTGGTTCTGCCCATGACAGCGCGCCACCCAGCGTGCGCTCGCCCTGGCGAAGGGTTACCGGTACCAGCGGGTCATCGGCTGGGGCTGCCGCAAGGCGCGGACCGGCAAACCGGATCAAGGTACCGCCACGCTGTAACCAGCGTTGCAAAGGTTCATAGGTTTCGGCTGGCAGGCGGCCAATGTCAGCCATGACGATGACGGATGGGTTAGCCTGCAGGATTTCAGGTATGGCAACCGAAAGGTCAGGCTGTCGCTGCTCGATCAGGTCGGCGTAAGGTTGCAGGGCGCGACTGATGTAAAACAATGGCAGCAGCAGCGGCTGGAAGTCGCTGCCGGTATCGCCGGCAAGCAGTGCGACACGGCGACGGCGAAAACCATCATCCAGCAAATGCACGGAACCTGCTGTGGTCAGTCCTTCAATCGAAAGACGGGCAAAGTCGTTACGCAATTCGAAGGGCGCTTCGATGGTGCCGGTTGCCTCATCAGCGCCAGCGGCAAAAGCTGCTGTTCCAGTGCCAAGTGTGCGGCCCTGACTATCCTGCGCATTCACCGTCAGATTTTCTGCATCCGTTGTGTTCAGGCGGGCGATGGAAAGCGACATGGAATCGGCGCCGTTGGTAGCGGAGGTGATGGCGGAGATCTGTTTGCCGTCACCTTCGATCAACCGTAGCTCCGAAGGTGAGAGGCTGGCAAGATCAGCCAGTGCGTCCTGATCCGTTGGCGTGGCAATGCCATCTGCGACAAAAACCAATGTGCCGGGCGAGGTGCCGTTCAATGCCTCGATCACGGATTCTGCGGTCTTGAACCGGTCTGGAACCAGGGGTCGCGGTTTTGCAGCGGCAAGTTTTTCGCGCGCCACTGCCGCGGTTGTCGGCACGGCGTCATTGCTCGTTTCGGCGGTAAAGCTGATCGACACCGGCACATCGGCCCGCTCGGCATCGTCAATAATGGCCGATACGGTCTGTACGCGGCGTTCCCAGTCAATCGACGTTGCCCAGCCATTATCGACCACCAACACCAGCGGACCACCACTGGCCACGGACGTGTTGCGCGGGTTAAGGACGGGATCGGCCAGTGCCAGAATGACCAAGGCCGCCAGAACCATGCGCAGCAAGGTTAGCCACCAGGGACTTTGCGACGGCGTTTCCTCACGTTTCAATACCGTGGCAAGGATCTTGAGCGGTGGAAAGACCTCGGCCTTGGGGCGTGGAGGCGTCAGCCGCAACAGCCACCAGATGGCGGGCAGGGCAGCGAGACCAATGAGAATATAGGGATTGGTGAATAGGAAAGGCAGGGCGCTCATGTGCGACCTCCACCTACAGCACCGGCCGGAGAACCGGACAGATACATGTGCATCGTCACCAGCGCTTCGGATGCCAGATGGTCGGTGCGGTGAAACACGAAATTCCAGCCCATGCGACGCAGTGCTGAACCAAGCGCATCACGGCGGGCGAAATAGGCGCGGGTATAATCCTGCTTGATGGTTTCGGCGCGGCCTGACACCAGCTTCTCACCGGTTTCGGGATCGGAGAATTCGGTTCTGCCGCTGTAGGGGAAAGTCTCTTCTGCGGGGTCGGCAATTTCCACCACATGTCCGCGTAAACCACGGCGTGCTAAAGGCGAAATACGCTCCATGACACTTGCCGCATCATCCAGGAAGTCGCCGATCAGCACGATATCGCTTGCACCCTTGATCATGTTGGTTTCCGGCAAGCCGCCAGTCATTGGCGCATGCATGAGGGCAGCGGCCAGTCGTTCGGCGGCGTTGCGTGCCGAGACCGGTTCCATGATGCCGGGACAACCGATCCTTTCACCGGAGCGAGCCAGAATTTCCGCCAATGCCAGCATTAGCACCAATACGCGGCTTTCTTTCGATACCGGTGACAGTGTCGACTTGAACATCATCGATGGCGACAGGTCGGCCCACAACCAGATTGTATGGGCTGCTTCCCATTCCCGGTCACGCACATAGGTATGATCATCGCGGGCCGAGCGGCGCCAGTCGATGCGAGACAGGCTTTCACCCTCGGCATAGGGGCGGAACTGCCAGAAGTTTTCGCCGATGCCGCGTTTGCGGCGGCCATGCCAGCCGGCAATCACGGTGTTGGCGATGCGTTTGGCTTCCACCATACAATCCGGCACCAGACTTGCGCGCTGGCGCGCGCGCGCCAGAACCTCTGGGCCCGGGGTCTTCTCGACGATCTGACCAATGGATGCCACTTGCGCTCCTTTTCTGCCCTTAAGGGTCAGCCTTTGGCCTGCGCCACAAGTCCTGCAATTACATCACGAACCGACATGCCCTCGGCTCTCGCAGCGAAGGTCAATGCCATGCGGTGTTCCAGTACAGGTTCCGCAAGTGCATAAACATCGTCCAGCGAGGGCGCTAGACGGCCTTCGTAGAGCGCACGCGCACGCGCCGTCAGCATGAGCGACTGGCCAGCACGTGGGCCTGGACCCCAGGCGACATTCTTGTCGGTCAGTGCATTGCCGTGACCGGGACGTGCCGAACGCACCAGCGACAGGATGCCATCAACAACCTTGTCGCTGACCGGCATCTGGCGAATGAGGGTCTGGATTTCGATCAGGCGTTCCGCGTCAATCACGCGGCGTGCTTCACCTGATGTGGTGCCGGTGGTGTCAAGCAGGATCTGGCGCTCGGCGGCAAGGTCCGGATAGTCAACATCGACCTGCAGAAGGAAGCGGTCGAGCTGGGCTTCTGGAAGAGGGTAGGTGCCTTCCTGCTCCAGTGGGTTCTGGGTCGCCAGAACGTGGAATGGTTTTGGTAGATCATAACGCTGGCCAGCGACTGTAATGTGGTATTCCTGCATGGATTGCAGCAAAGCGGACTGGGTACGCGGGCTGGCGCGGTTGATTTCGTCGGCCATCAGCAGCTGGGCAAAGACCGGTCCCTTGATGAAACGGAAAGAGCGGCGCCCGCTCTCATCCTGGTCCATCACTTCCGAACCGACAATATCTGACGGCATGAGGTCGGGTGTAAACTGGATACGATTGGCATCAAGGCCAAGTGTCGTGCCGAGCGTCGTCACCAGCTTTGTCTTGGCAAGGCCGGGAACACCGACCAGCAACGCGTGACCGCCGGACAAAATGGCGAGCAGGGTGTTCTGGACGACTTTTTCCTGACCGAAAATGACCTTGGAAACATCTGCCCGGATGGCTGCAATATCTGCCAGCGCCTTTTCGGCTGCCGCAATAATCGCCTTTTCATCGAGGGCTTCGCTGGTGTTCATCATGCCCATGTCGCTCTCCTCAACATTTTCATCGAACCGTTCGGCTCATCCTGCGGTTCCGGCGAATCGTGGCTTTAAATCACGTTTCGGTTCATCATATCCAAGTAACGTGCTGTAAGTCATTGTTTTATCGTATACCGTGACCGCAAAACCGCCGCACGCTGTTACGCGGCATAGTTTAAGACGTTTTCTGCACTGCATATAGCTTATTGCCATCCTGACGGCTGACAAGCATGTTTCAAATGACTATCTCGTTACTCATGTTCCATTACGTGTAAAGCGGGACTCGAATATGGCAAGCGAAACGATAAATTCGGCGAAAGATGCGGCAGGTCTTGCTGCCCTGATTTCTCGCGCAGCTGAGCAAACCGGTGATAAACCGCGTGGGCCGGCCCCAGTCGAGCGCTGGAATCCACCATTTTGTGGTGATCTCGACATGGAAATCAGGGCGGATGGCACCTGGTTTTATATGGGCACGCCCATTGGCCGGGCGCCGCTGGTACGGCTGTTTTCCACTGTTTTGCGAAAAGACGAAGATGGTAAAACATATCTTGTGACGCCTGTGGAAAAAGTCGGCATCAAGGTGGTGGATGCACCATTTCTTGCTGTCGAGATGATGGTGACGAAAGAGGGGGGCAAACAGCAACTGACATTTCGGACCAATGTGGGGGATGTGGTGGCTGTTGGAAAAGATAATCCGCTCCGTTTTGACATACACGGTGAAAATCACGAATTGAAACCCTATCTGCTGGTGCGAGGCCGGCTTGAAGCCCTGGTTTCAAGAGCGGTTATGTATGATCTGGCAGCACTAGGAGAGTCGATGGACATCAACGGTACCGAGATGTTCTGCGTTCGATCAGGTGACGATGTTTTTCCAGTCATGCCGATGAATGAACTGGATATGTTGTCGAAATGAGTGATGTGATGCAGTTTTCCGCGGGCGAATTTCGCCGTCGCGTGATCTCAATGAATGAAGACGCTTTCGAAACGGCGGGTGTGAATGGCGACCACCGTTTGAACCCTGCCGTGCGCTTTTCCATTGATGGCGTCAAACTGAAGGATGCGGCAGTGCTGGTGCCTGTCGTCGATGATGGCAATGAGGCGCGGGTGATTTTTACACAGCGCACGTCGACGCTGCGCAAACATTCCGGGCAGATAGCCTTTCCCGGTGGCGGTATCGATGAAGAAGATGAAAATGCCGAAATTGCTGCGCTGCGGGAGGCTGAAGAAGAAATAGGGCTGCCACGTTCATTTGTCGAGCCGTTGGCCGTTTTACCGGATTACGTGTCCGGCACGGGTTTCCGCATCAAACCGGTTCTGTCTGTTGTAAAACCCGGTTTTGATCTGATCCTCAACCCGGCAGAGGTTGATGAGGTATTTGAAGTACCGCTGTCTTTTCTGATGAATCCCGACAATCACGTGCTTGCCAGCCGGATGTTTCAGGGCCATGAGAGGCACTTCTACGAGATGCCTTACGGCGAACGTTACATATGGGGCATTACGGCGGGTATCGTCCGCATGATTTATGAAAGGCTATACGCATGAACAGCATTGCCGGGCAGGACTGGTTTTCCAAACCGGCCCTTCAGCGCATTCTTGGTCTGCTGAACGCTGATGGCGGCGAGGCAAGGATTGTGGGGGGCGCAATCCGCAATGCTCTTATGGATATGCCGGTTGGCGATATCGATATTGCCACGACATTGCTGCCGCAGGATGTGGTGGAACGGGCGAAAGATGCGGGAATCAAATCCGTCCCGACAGGCATTGAGCATGGCACCGTCACGCTGGTTCTGGAGGGGGAAGGTTACGAGGTAACCACCCTGCGTCGCGACGTGGCGACTGACGGCCGACGTGCTGATGTTGCCTTCGGCACCGACTGGCAGGTTGATGCCGAGCGCCGAGACCTGACAATCAACGGCCTGTATGCCGATGTCGAAGGCAACATTATCGACCTGATCAATGGTCTGCCAGACATTGAGACTCGAACCGTGCGCTTTATTGGCGATGCGGCAACCCGGGTGGCAGAAGACTATCTGCGTGTACTGCGCTTCTTCCGGTTTTTTGCCTGGTACGGGTCCGGTCGTCCAGACGCGGACGGGCTCCGGGCAAGCGCACGCGCCAAAGATAAGCTGTCGACCCTGTCGGCCGAGCGTGTTTGGAGCGAGTTGAAGAAACTGTTGTCAGCACGGGATCCGTCGCGTTCGCTTTTGTGGATGAGGCAGTCTGGCGTCCTGGCGCAGGTGCTGCCGGAGACGGAAAAGTGGGGTATTGATTCTATCCATGGCCTCGTTGCTGCCGAGCAGTCTTTGAATTGGTCGGTCGACCCATTGATACGCCTTGCGGCGATTATCCCGCCTGACGTGGCAAGAGTTGAAGCCATGGCCAGCAGGCTGCGGATGTCGAAAAACGAAACCAACCGGCTGTTGTTGTGGGCGGGTGCCCAGACACCCGACGCTACCATGGCAGAAACGGCACTTGATCGTCTACTTTATCGGCAGGGTAAGGATGGGGTAGTGATGCGGCTGAAACTTGCGCTGGCTGCGGCCCGTGCTGATGTGTCGGCGGGTGAAGAGGCGATGCGTAAAGTTGCCCGGCTATCGACGCTTAACAATCGAGCGAACGCGTTTGTCAAACCGGCCTTTCCGTTGACCGGTGCCGATGTGCTGGCAGAAGGCGTTGCTGCAGGACCGCGTGTGGGCGAGGTGCTTTCTGCGCTGGAAGACCAGTGGGTTGAGGTCAACTTCTCACTTGACCGGGCGGCACTGACCGCCCGATTGAAAACCATGCTGCAGGATTAAAAGGTCAGGCCGCGTTCGCTTCGCTGCGAATACGCGCCTTGATGTTCTCAACCATGTTTTCACGAATAATCGTTTCACCATGGGCGGTGCGCATGTGCTCAACTGTACGGCGCACCACTTCGGCGTCGTCGTCGGCACGTGTGTGCCATGCGCAACCGGGCACCAGTGTGCCACATTCAAATAGTCGCATTTTGAAACTCCCTGTTCAAAAGGCAGGGAAGAAAGCCAGATTTTTAGCCCTGCCTGTTATGTAACGAGCTGTTACCGGTTATGTTCCGGCTTACTCAGGCATCGCCCAGCATTGGAAAACCGATGGGCTGCACATGGATGATACGCGAGTAAGTCCCTCGTCATCATTTGCCGCCACCAGTGCTTCCGGATTGATGTCGCCGGAAAGGGTGCGTTTGACCTGCTCCACATAGAACGCATGTGGCAGATCACGATCACCGCTTGCGCGGAGTTCCGTCGCAAGACGATCAATCAATTCAGGTGTTTCGATTGAATGTGGTTGGGTTTTGGGGGACGCGGACAACTGCATGCTGTTTGAAGTAATCATGACGATAGCTCCTCCAGTACGTCTGGCTGGAGACTAACACCACTCATGCATTTCATTAACCCCTAATTATAGGGGTTTCGGTGAAATATTCGTGAAGATTAATATTACGACTGCCACCAAACCAGCGTGCGCCATTTTGGTGCTCCATACAGCTCTGGAGCACTCATAAAGGGTCGATTGACGAGCCTGTTTTTGCTACCCGTTTCAGGTCATTGTTATCGTGGTTTTTTCGCCGACACGCCGGTCGTTTCAGCGAAGATTTTATGGCCAGCGGACGACCGGTGGTAGGGACGACAGGATGGATTCCACATTGCCACCGGTTTTTAGTCCAAAAAGTGTGCCGCGGTCGTAGAGCAGATTGAACTCCACATAACGGCCACGCTGGATCAGCTGCTCGTCACGATCATTTTCCGTCCATGGCGTATTGAAATTGCTGCGTACAATCTTCGGGTAAACCAGATTGAAGGCGCGACCGACATCCTGAACGAAGGCGAAATTGGCATTCCAGTCCCCCTTTTCTTCATCGGGGTGCAGCCAGTCGAAAAAAATGCCGCCGATACCGCGCGCTTCATTGCGATGTTTGACGAAGAAATAGTCTTCGCACCACTTCTTATAATGTGGGTAATCTGCAACCGGATGGCGGCGACAGGTGATTTCCATGGCTTTGTGGAAAAGCTGGCTATCGCCATCTTCCTGCGTGCGGCGGCGTGCCAGCATAGGCGTCAAGTCTGCACCACCACCGAACCAATGACTGGATGTGACCACCATGCGTGTGTTCATATGGACAGTCGGTACGTTGGGATTGACCGGGTGGGCGATTAGCGAAATGCCGGAGGCCCAGAAGGTTGGATCTTCCTCGGCGCCTGGGATCTGCGAACGGAAATCTGGCGAAAATTCGCCGTGCACCGTTGAGGTGTGGACGCCGACCTTTTCAAACACGCGGCCTTCCATCATCGACATGCGGCCACCGCCGCCAGCCCCGCCTTCGCGTTGCCAGTCCTTGGCGACGAAATAACCCGGTTCCTGGTCAGAAAGCGGTCCCTGAAGTTCGCGTTCCAGGTTTTCAAAGGATGCGCAGATGGTGTCGCGCAGGCTTTCAAACCAGGCGCGTGCCGCTTCCTTCTTGTCCTCAATGTCTTCTGGCAAGCCCTTGGGCATTTGCGGCCGGTCCATGTCCGCTCTCCTGCATGTTTTGCGCGCGAACGCCTGACGTTGATTCGCCTTTATTGTCGCCGCTTTATCAGGCGCGAGGCTTGCGCACAATTTCGACTCGCCAATCGCCCTTCGCCAGAATATCCTATTGGCAGAGGTGAATGTCATGACGAAATTTACCGGACCGCCACCGCTGGACGGCCTGAAACGGCGTATTAACGCCCATCGCAGGGAACAAGCCCTTGTCGGGGAGGGCGCAAAAAAACACGGCATGTTCGTGCGCCAGACATTTTGTCTCACCCGCGAGGATGCTCGCGCCAAGGCGCGTGAATGGTTCGACGCCTTTCCCAAGGCCGCCTACTGGACAGAGGTGGAAAGCTGGCGTCAGCTGGAAGGGGATCGCATCGAATTTACCATGCGTCGCCTGCCGTCTGCCGACTGACCGTCAAAATCAGACTTAAAACCCGACCTGACGCAACACTTCGCCAGTTATCATGGCGGCCGACATGGCAACGTTGATGGAACGTTGACCTTCGATCATGGGAATGATGATGCGTTCATCAGCCTTGTCATGCACATGATCAGGCACCCCCGCACTTTCGCGGCCAAACAACAGAATATCGTCTGGCTTGTATTGGATGTCTGTATAGGGAAGGGCAGCCTTGGTGGAGGCGAGAACCAGACGGCGTCCAGTGGTTGCCCGCCACTCTTCAAAATGTGTCCAGCTGATATGGCGCGTCAAAGCAGCAACGGCCAGATAGTCCATGCCGGCACGTTTGAGGTTGCGGTCGGAAATATCAAAACCGGCTGGTTCAATGATGTCAACGGCAATGCCAAGACAGGCGGAAAGTCTCAGGATCGTTCCTGTGTTGCCGGGAATATCGGGTTGATAGAGGGCGATCCTGATGTCGGGCATGTGTTTTCCAATTTCAAGACTTGCGAGGCGGTTACCACGGCAGATTGTGCCTGAAAAGCCACAACCATTCAGTGGGGCAGTGTCATATTGAAGGAGCGTGTCTCGTGGCCCCTAGGCAGACAACGTTTTTTGATCTAAAAGGTGGCATCTTCAACGCCAAAAAGGGAGGTTCACCATGAATATATCTGTTCGCCGTCACCTTCCGTTTCCCGTGGGCTTTCTTCGAGCCTAGGCGTTAACGCGGAACTTACGCGGTTTCTCACTCTTTTCAGTATCGTCATGTGGCTGTCGTGGCCGCATTCCATGATTTTCCCGTTCGCGGTCCCGGTTTTTTCCGTGTGTTCGCATTTCGGGCGCATTTTCTTCGGAGCTTGGCCATGTTCGGCTGGTTTGAAAAACGTCTTGATCCATTTCCCTCTTCGACGCCGGTTGCTCCGGCTCCGAAGTTGCTGCCCTTTCTGTGGCATTACACAAAACCCGCCGCACCGTGGCTGTTGTTGCTTGGCTTGATGTCGATGGGCATCGCCATTGCCGAGGTCATGCTCTACCAATTTTTGGGTAACATTGTTGACTGGCTGGCAACGGCGAACCGCGAAACATTCCTGCAGGATGAAGGCTGGCATCTGATCGGCATGGCCGCACTTGTGTTGATTGCCCTGCCGCTGATGGGTGCCTTGCACACCATGACCATGCACCAGACCTTGGCCGGTAACTTTGGCATGATCGCCCGCTGGCAGATGCATCGGTTCCTGCTGCGCCATTCCATGACTTTCTTTGCAAACGAGTTTGCAGGACGTGTGTCGACCAAGGTCATGCAGACGGCGCTTGCGATCCGCGAAGTGGCACTCAAGGTCATCGATGTGTTCGTGTATGCGATCAGCTTCGTTGTTTCGATGCTGTTTCTTGTTGCAGCCGCAGACATTCGTCTGGTGCTGCCGCTGCTTGCATGGCTTTGTTTCTACATTCTTATTCTGGTGTATTTCGTTCCAAAACTGGGGCGTTTGGCCAAGGAGCAGGCTGATGCGCGTTCGTTGATGACCGGGCGTATCGTCGACAGCTACACCAATATTTCGACGATCAAGCTGTTTTCACATGCTGGGCGTGAAGAGGTTTATGCACGTGATGGCATGAACATGTTTCTGGAAACCGTGCATCGCCAGATGCGCAAGATTTCCGGCTTCAACATTCTCATCGATCTCAACAATGCCTTTGTGTTGTTTTCGACTGCCAGCCTCGGCCTTTATTTCTGGCTGAACGGTTCGGTGACGACAGGTGCTGTTGCCGTGGCGATCGGTCTTTCCATGCGCGTCAATGGCATGTCGCAATGGATCATGTGGGAAGTGACATCGCTGTTTGAAAACATAGGTACTGTCTATGACGGCATGGGCATGATGACCAAGGCGCATGACATCGTCGACAAGGCAGATGCGCCTGCATTGGCAGCACCAAGAGGTGCCATCAGCTATGAGCATGTGCAGTTCCATTACGGCAAGGCACGGGCTGAAGGGACAAAGGGTGTTATCGACAACCTGACGCTGGATATTCGTGCTGGTGAAAAGGTTGGTCTTGTCGGTCGTTCCGGCGCCGGTAAAACCACGTTGATGAACCTGCTTCTGCGCTTCTATGATCTTGAAGACGGACGCATCACCATTGACGGACAGGATATCTCCACCGTCTCGCAGGACAGTCTGCGTTCGTTAATCGGTGTGGTGACGCAGGATACCTCGCTTCTTCACCGTTCGATCCGTGACAACATTGCCTACGGTCATCCGGGGGCAACGGATGCGCAGATCATCGAGGCGGCAAAACGCGCCAATGCGTGGGACTTCATCGAAACGCTGGAGGACATGCATGGTCGCACCGGTCTCGATGCGCAGGTGGGTGAACGTGGTGTCAAGCTTTCGGGCGGTCAGCGGCAGCGTATCGCTATTGCCCGTGTGTTCCTGAAGGATGCTCCGATCCTCATTCTGGACGAGGCGACATCGGCACTCGATTCCGAGGTGGAAGCTGCCATTCAGGAAAACCTGTTTGCCTTGATGCAGGGCAAGACGGTTATTGCGATTGCTCACCGGCTTTCGACACTGACAGAAATGGACCGGCTGATCATTCTGGATCGCGGCCATATCGTTGAGGCTGGATCGCATGGCGAATTGGTTGAAAAAGGCGGCATTTATGCCGACCTTTGGCAACGCCAGTCCGGCGGCTTCATCCAGGACAACGATGACGACGTTGCTGCGGAATAACGAACAAAAGGGCGGGGCATTCCCCGCCCTTTTGTATTTGATCATTACCAAAATATAAGGTGGCAGGCTGCTTTGCGTCTTCGTGGAAAAGGCCTATATCCGTGACATGGTGATTTCGAAGCTTTTCAACTTTTTCGAGAACTGGATCCAACCTTTCGCCCGAAAGGATGATCTGAGGCCACCTGAAACCACATCCGGTTTTATCTGGTTTTATATTTCGCAGGCCAAGGCACCCTTCATTGCCATGCTGATCCTGGGCGGAATGACTGCGGCCATCGAGGCTGCGTTATTCTGGTTCGTCGGGCGGCTGGTGGATGTGCTTGCCAGTGTCAAACCCGGCGACGGCTGGGCGGGATTATTAAGCCAGCATGGCCCCGAACTTGTCGGCATGCTGGTGTTGATCGCCGTGGTGCGGTTTGTTGTTGCTTTGCTGACTGCGCTGACCGACCAGCAGATTATCACGCCAGGTTTCTACAATCTGGTGCGTTGGCAATCCTACATGCATGTCGCACGGCAATCGCTGAGCTTTTTCCAGAATGACTTTTCCGGACGAATCGTCACCAAGGTCTGGTCGGGCGGGCAGGCGACGGGTGACCTCGTGACGTCGCTGATGGAAAGCGTGTGGTTCGTTGGCATTTATTCCGTTTCGACCCTCGTCCTTATTGGTGGGCTGGACTGGCGTCTGGCGGCGGTAATCTTTGTCTGGGTTGGTGTGTTTTCGCTACTGGCGCGTTATTTCGTGCCGCGTATCCGCTACCATTCCAAGGAAACGGCCGAAGCGGCCTCGATGCTGAGTGGTCGCATGGTTGACGCCTATAGCAACATCCAGACGCTGCGCCTGTTTGGCCGCGACGATGCCAATGACCGTTACATGCGGCAAGGTTTTGATATTTTTCAGCAGACAACGCTGATGTTCACACGCTTCATCACCGGTGTCAGAGCGTCGATGGCTTTGCTTTCCGGTGTGATGATCACCTCCATGGCGGCTCTGTGTATAGACCTGTGGCTGGATGGGCGGATCAGTTCTGGTGCGGTTGCGTTCACGCTGGCGCTGGTGCTGCGCCTCAACTTTCTGCTTGGTCGTTTGATGACGCAGTTTAACGGCATCATGCGCAACTTCGGCACCGTGCAGAATGCTGCGGAACTGATTTCCAAACCGATCGATCTCGTCGATGCGCCAAATGCAACCGAGCTTGTGGTGCGTCGTCCTGACATCCGCTTTGACAACGTCTCCTTCCATTATGGAAACGGAAAATCGGTGATCGACAAGCTCAACCTTTCGGTTGCAGCCGGTGAGAAGGTTGGCATTGTGGGTCGCTCGGGTGCCGGTAAATCGACACTCGTCAATCTTCTCTTACGTTTCTACGACATCGAAAGCGGCCGCATTCTTATTGATGGGCAGGACATTTCCGAGGTGACACAGGAAAGCCTGCGTGCCCATATCGGCATGGTGACGCAGGACACGTCACTGCTGCACCGTTCTATCAGGGAAAACATCATGTTTGGCCGCACCGACGCGACCGAGGCGCAATTGGTTGAGGCGGTGCGGCGCGCAAAATCTGATGATTTTGTCGCACGGTTGGAAGATCAGCGTGGACGGCGCGGGTTTGATGCGCATGTCGGTGAACGTGGCGTGAAATTGTCGGGTGGCCAGCGTCAGCGTATCGCCATTGCGCGGGTAATGCTGAAGGATGCACCGATCCTTGTGCTGGATGAAGCAACCTCTGCCCTGGATTCCGAGGTGGAGGCGGCAATCCAGAGCAATCTCGATGATTTGATGCAGGGCAAGACCGTTCTTGCGATCGCCCATCGACTGTCGACAATTGCGGCGCTCGACCGGCTGATTGTCATGGACAATGGCCGCATCGTGGAGCAGGGCACACATAATCAGCTTATCGGCCAAGGCGGGCTTTACGCGACACTCTGGCAGCGGCAGTCCGGTGGCTTTCTTGCCGCCGATGTCGGTTGACGACACCTAGCGCCTATTATTGTTTTTGAATGATGAATTCTGCCTCGAGGCCAAAATGGTTGGATCCCATTGCATCCGCCAGACGCTTCAGACTGGTCATTGTTGCTGGAGCGCGGGCGTAGATATGGTCGATCGGAATGCCGAATTTACCGGCCTCGATCGGCCATGTTGCCGGTTCGAAGTTGGAGATGCGCAGATTGTTGGCTTGCTGGAAACGACGCATATCCGGCGCGATGCTGGATGAGTTGAAGTCTCCTCCAACAATCAAAGGACCTTTTAAAGCCCTTATGATTCTTGAGGCGGCAAACAGTTCTTCCTCGTGATAATCGTCATAATATGGCTTCGTGACGTGCAAGGCGGCCAGATTGATGGTTGTGTCTTGGACCGTAACCCTTGCGACCGCCATGCGATCGCGGCGTAAATCGCTCAAGGTAATGAATTTTGCGCCTTCCAGCGGATATTTTGAAAACACCAGAAGATCGCATGTTTCCGTGTCGACCCTGCACCCCATTCGATAGGGATAGGTTTTCGCAATTCGAGACAGATAAGGTGCAAGTGGTCTGCCTTCCATGACGTATATGACATCGGCGCCGGAATTGGAGAGAAATTCCGCGATGCTTTTGCCATTGCGGTAATTTTCGCCCAAGACATTGAAAGAAATCAGCTTGAAGGGTTGGCCAGCAACGTTTTCGCCGGCTGGCGCAACGAATTCATACCGTAGAACCGCGGCATGCGCGGTGATGGCGATGGCCCAGACAAAAAGAAACAACAGGTAACGGCTTCTCAAAGCGACAAATAGCACAATGGCTGCGAGTGCGCCGACGATGCCGATGTGAAGCTGGAAGCTGTAGGTGAATGAAAAAAGCCAGTGATCCCTGACGTAACGAAGACTTCCGGCGAAAAGAAATAGGGTCAGTAAAACAGAAAAAATGCAGGTTAGCCGTGTTTTCATCAATCATTCCGAGCCGCAGCGACAAGCGACTGTTGTTAACATGGGGTATGCATGGGCACAATCACGGGCGGAGGAAGTGAAGCGTCTGATTCGTCAGCAGAAGACCCGATGTCATGGCATGAGAACGACAGTGGCCTAAATAATGCTCTGTGAGGGTGGAATTACGGCCGTATTGTGGTGTTCCCTCTTGCCAAAGGTTGGGATATTTTGCGATCAAACAATTATGCGTGAATTCGATTGGCGCATATTGGCCAGGGCTTTTTGGGATGGAGTTGTCTTGGATCAAATAGCAGTGGGAGGAATCATGCGATTTTCGGCACATTTAGCGCAGAGGATGGTGTAGCGGTGAGCGAACACGTAACAAATAATCATGCGTCGGGTGAACCCACTCGTCGCGATTTTCTTTATCTAGCAACTGGTATGGCGGGTGTTGTCGGGGCTGCGGCTGTTGCATGGCCGTTCATCGACCAGATGCGTCCAGATGCATCGACGTTGGCTCTTGCTTCTATTGATGTTGATGTTTCCAGCCTCGAACCCGGCATGTCGCTCACTGTGAAGTGGCGTGGCAAGCCTGTGTTCATCCGTAACCGTACAGAAAAGGAAATCGAAGAGGCAAAGGCCGTTGCGCTTGCTGACCTCAAGGATCCTGTTGCGCGCAATGCCAACGTTGCTGCCGACGCGCAGGCAACGGATGTTGACCGCTCTGCTGGTGAAGGCAAGGAAAACTGGATCGTGATGATCGGTTCCTGTACCCATCTTGGTTGCGTTCCGCTCGGTCAGGCCGGCGATTTCGGCGGGTGGTTCTGTCCCTGCCATGGTTCTCATTACGATACGGCGGGCCGTATTCGTAAAGGCCCAGCGCCTGAGAACCTGCATATTCCGACGTTTGCTTTTGCATCCGATACCGTCATCAAGATCGGATAAAGGGACAGAATATTATGAGTGGTCATTCCAGTTATCAGCCGTCCACCGGCTTAGAAAGATGGATCGATTCCCGGCTGCCGCTGCCGCGCTTGATCTATGACAGCTTTGTCGCCTATCCGGTTCCGCGCAACCTGAACTATGCCTACACTTTCGGTGCTATGCTTTCGGTTATGCTGATCGTGCAGATCCTGACCGGCGTTGTGCTGGCCATGCATTATGCCGCCGAAACAACGGTTGCCTTTAACTCCGTCGAGAAGATCATGCGTGACGTCAATCACGGTTGGCTGTTGCGTTACATGCACGCCAACGGCGCGTCGTTCTTCTTCATTGCCGTTTATCTCCATATTGCCCGTGGTCTCTATTACGGCTCCTACAAGGCGCCACGCGAAATCCTCTGGATCCTCGGCTGTGTCATCTACCTCCTGATGATGGCAACCGGCTTCATGGGTTACGTTCTGCCTTGGGGTCAGATGTCCTTCTGGGGCGCTACGGTTATCACCGGCTTCTTCACAGCCTTCCCGCTGATCGGTGAATGGTTGCAGCAGTTCCTGCTTGGCGGCTTTGCCGTTGACCAGCCAACGCTGAACCGCTTCTTTGCGCTGCACTACCTGCTGCCATTCATGATTGCAGGCGTTGTCATCCTGCACGTATGGGCACTGCACGTCACCGGCCAGACCAACCCGACCGGTGTTGAAGTCAAGAGCAAGACCGATACGGTTCCGTTTACACCTTATGCAACGCTCAAGGATGCATTCGGCGTTTCCGTCTTCCTGATCGTCTATGCCTGGTTCATCTTCTACATGCCGAACTATCTCGGCCATCCGGACAACTACATTCCCGCTGATGCCCTGAAGACACCGGCACACATCGTTCCAGAATGGTACTACCTACCGTTCTACGCCATGCTGCGTGCGATCACCTTCAATGTCGGCCCGATCGATTCCAAGCTCGGTGGCGTTCTGGTGATGTTCGGTGCGATCATCGTTCTGTTCTTCCTGCCTTGGTTGGATACATCGAAGGTTCGTTCGGCTGTGTACCGTCCATGGTACAAGATGCTGTTCTGGGTCTTCGTCGTAAACGCCATCTTCCTTGGCTGGCTCGGTTCGCAGCCTGCTGAAGGCAGCGGCTTGATCGGTCTGATCTTCGGTGGCGATCTGAAGGGCAACTATGTTGGCTTCTCTCAGCTGGGTACCCTTTATTATTTCGGTTTCTTCCTGGTGATCATGCCGGTTCTGGGCCTCGTGGAAAAACCACGGCGTATTCCGAATTCGATTACGGAAGCAGTGTTGGAAAAGAGTGGTAAAACCGCTTCCGCTCCAGCGTCTGCCCAGGCGTAACGGTGGCGACAGAGAGGAATTGAAATTATGAAAAAGCTTGTATCAAGCGTTCTGTCGTTGACCTTGGCTATCGGACTTGGCGTCGGTGCAGCATTCGCTGCAGAAGAAGGCCATGAAGAGGGTGGTACACCGCATTACCCGATCCATAAGCCGAAGAATCTCGAGTGGAGCTTTGCCGGTCCATTCGGCAAATACGACAAGGGACAGCTTCAGCGTGGCCTCAAGGTTTACAAGGAAGTCTGTTCGGCCTGTCATTCGATGAGCCTCGTTTCCTTCCGCACACTGGAAGATCTGGGCTACTCGGATGATCAGATCAAGGCATTTGCTGCCGAGTATGAGGTGCAGGACGGACCTAACGGGGACGGTGAAATGTTCACCCGCAAGGCTGTTCCATCCGACCACTTCCCATCGCCATACCCGAACCACGAAGCTGCTGCTGCATCGAACAATGGTGCCGCACCGCCTGATATGTCGTTGCTTGCCAAGGCACGCGGTATAACTCGTGGCTTTCCGCTGTTCGTGTTCGACATTTTCACGCAGTATCAGGAAGGTGGTCCGGATTATATCTACTCGCTGCTGACTGGATATGTTGATCCGCCAGAAGGCGTGGAAGTGGCTGAAGGCACCCACTACAACCCATACTTTGCCAATGCTGCTGCCCTTGCCATGGCACCACCGATCTCTGACGATCAGGTGACCTATGATGATGGTTCGCCGCAGACGCTCGATCAGTATTCCAAGGACGTTTCGGCATTCCTGATGTGGGCTGCAGAGCCGCATCTGGAAGAACGCAAGCGCACCGGCTTTATGGTCATGGTGTTCCTGGCGATATTTACCGCGCTGATTTACCTGACGAAGAAGTCGGTTTACGCACGCAAAGAACACTAAGCTGCAATAGCTGAGGTTTGGAAATCAAAGCCCCCACGGTCACACAGACTGTGGGGGCTTTTTTATTCACCGTTAGTTCATTGGATTTTCATCAGGAATCGGGCAGGGCTTTGCGGCAAGATTTTTGAGGAGGTTCAACATGGCAAAAACGTTTCTTGGCGGTTGTCTTTGTGGTGCGGTTCGGTTTGAAGCGCAAGGAGAACCACAAAACCCGCACACGTGCTCCTGCGAGTGGTGCCAGCGTCAATCCGGTGCAACCAGCCTGACATGGGTGGAGTTTGCCAAGAGCGATGTCCGTTGGACAGGTGAGGCGGGTGAGCCAGTCCTTTACCGTTCTTCGGATTATTCTTCCCGTGCATTTTGCGGCCAATGTGGCAGCACTCTTGGTGCCATTGATGATGCGCCGACCGTGGCACTGGTGTTCGGCGTCTTCGATGACAAGAGCGATCCTGTCTTGCAGCCGACTGCACATTCCTTTGAAGATCTTTGTCCTGCTTGGGCCAAGGTGCAGGGCATGGCTGCTGAATGAACCGTCTGCACGGTACCGCTGCTGTTGCAACCCTTTTTAGTTGGTTCAGCCGTTCTGACTTGATAATGTACGAAAAGCTTTTCGATCAATCTCCCATTCAATTGGACATATCATGACTGCTATCGCTTCGGAGCTTTCCGCTGCCATTCGTTCCATTCCCGACTATCCGAAGCCGGGCATCATTTTCCGTGACATTACCACGCTCTTGGGCAATCCGCGGGCTTTCCGTCGTGCTGTAGACGAGCTGGTTCAGCCCTATGCCGGCACAAAGATCGACAAGATTGCCGGCATGGAAGCACGCGGTTTTATTCTGGGTGGTGCCGTTGCCCACCAACTGTCTGCCGGGTTCGTACCGATCCGTAAAAAGGGTAAGCTGCCGCATACGACTGTCCGTGTGGCCTACAGCCTGGAATACGGTGTCGATGAAATGGAAATGCACGTGGATGCAGTGCAGCCCGGCGAAAAGGTCATTCTGGTGGATGATCTGATTGCCACAGGCGGTACCGCTGAAGGCGCGGTCAAGCTGCTGCGCCAGATGGGTGCTGAAATTGTCTCGGCCTGCTTCGTGATCGACCTGCCGGATCTCGGTGGTCGCAAGAAACTTGAAGACCTCGGCGTTGATGTTCGCACACTGGTCGAGTTTTCCGGGCACTGATACTTTTGCTGCGACTGACCCATTATATCGATGGGTCAGTCATTTGGAAGGCGAGCCATGTCCAGTTTACACCGAGCGCCCTGTTGCCGACCTGAATGGACCCCGTCTCAACACGCCTCAACAGGCTGAACCCGCACTGCTTGGCTCGCTCAATCGTTTCATCCGGGCAGATAGAAAACACCGGCCGATCTAGAGGCGCTGGTCCATGGCGAAGTGACATGACCATCTTGCCACCTGAGGCGGCCATCCTGCCAAGGCTTTGCATGGCAAGCTGACGATCGCGGTCTTCAATATGCTGCCAGACGCCACATAGAGTTATCAGGTCAAAACGCCCATAGTTCTGCGCCTTTTTCAGCGTTGGCATTTTATCGTCAAGCCACTCTATGTTGGGTGAAATGTGTCCGCGCATACCGGGCTCGCGCAGTTCTTTCACGGGCTCGACGGCAAGCACTCTATGTCCTGCCGCCGCAAACCATGCGGCGTCTCGTCCTGTGCCTGCACCAATATCTGCAATACGGACAGGCGTTTGCGGCAGAAGGTCAAGCACGGGTGCATAGACCTCCGCACAATCCAGCTCATTGTAACGTGCGATGAACTCCGGCGTCGCGGACTTTGCATAACCTTCCAAAATGTCGTTCATCTGTCCATGTCGCTGATGTTGCCCGGCGCGGTAGTTCTTCTGTCCAATAAACCTGCCGCTATTCGAACTCCAGTACATTGCTCTCAAACGATATGACTGTTTCGCCCTTCTGGTTCACGCCTTCGTTGAAGGTGGTGTTGAGCAAAAGTCCGGGTCGCGAGGCGAGGGGGCGGGTTTCCAGCAGCGTGACATAATAGGTTATGTCGTCGCCAGCATAGACCGGGCGTATCCATTTCAGCTTTCGGAAGCCCGGTGAGGGGCCGAGTTTTGGGGGTTCTATTCCCTCTGACTTAAGGCGAATGGTTTCCTTCATCCAGAATGACAGGAATGACTTCATCCAGCTTGAGCCGGTGTGCCAACCCGATGCACAAAGACCTCCAAGCACGGAGTGGCGTGCGGCTTCCGCATCCAGATGAAACGGCTGCGGATCGAATTTCGATGCAAAGCGAATAATATCGTCGGCGGAAAAGTGTAACGTTTCAAGGGTGATACGCGTGCCGATGGGGGAAAGTTCAGCCAGCCTCATGCCACAGTGCTCCCTTGATTGCGCGTGGCAAACATCACGACATGTTCACCCTGGCAGACGATTTCGCCACGCTGGTTGGTCAGTTCATTGCGGAATTTGACAAGACCAATACCCGGGCGAGATGCCAGCGGTCGGTTTTCAACCACCTTGGAATGGCCAGACAGGGTATCTCCCGCCAGAACCGGACGCTTCCAGTCCAGAAACTCGATGCCGGGTGAACCCTGTGATGTGGAGTTGGAAATATAGCTGTCGCACATCATTCGCATCGACAAGGCGCACGTATGCCATCCGGAGGCGGCAAGCCCGCCAAGAATGCTGGCGCGCCCGGCTTCTTCCGATAGATGCATGGGCTGTGGATCAAACTCTGACGCAAATTCGATAATGTCCTCGGCAGTCACCGTAACCGGGGCAAAGGGGAAAACGCGCTCCGGTGTAAAATCTTCGTAAGTGTAGATCACCTTTAAAACCTCCCATTCTCGCGACGATCATAAAGATATTTTTCCGTTTACGTAAAGGTGAATTTGTCGCCTTTGGAGATGGGGCGGGATGCTCTGGATTGTCACAAGCGAATGCAATAGAGCTTGCAACACTGGGGAAGGGTAAAATGGGTAGCAGCCTTGAAGGCTGATGCTCATTGTTCGATCCCATTCGATATACAAACATTCAGGGTGTACAGTGAACGAGCAAGTTCTCTCAGGTCTCAAGCAGGCCGCAAGCGATGGCATTATCTCGGACGCACAGGCCGATAAGCTTTTGCCATATCTCGTGGCAAAACCGGATGTCAGTACGGTCTTCCGTGATGGTGGCGGGGCTGATAGTCCAGCACATTCGGATACGGAAACACCACGGTTCGTGCGTGGTTTCCACGATATCCTGATTACAATCGGTGTTGTGGTTGTTCTGGCTGGTCTGTGGGGCGTGGCAACGGTCTTTGCGGTGTTGCCTGCGATCATTGTGCTTGCCGAAATTCTCGTGCGTCGCCAGCGGCTTGCCCTGCCGGCCGTGACTCTGACCATAGCGACAGCGATCGCCATGGGTGGCGTGAATGAGTATATCTACAATGCCTTCGTGGCCAATATTCCTGGAGAGGCTGCGCAAGTCTTTCTGATGGTGTTTCTGCTGCCACCGGTCATGGCGATATTCTACTGGCGATACAGGGTGCCGCTGGCACTGGCTGGTCTGTTTGTTGCTGCGGCGCTGCTTGCTTTGACGGGCATCTTTGTGGTGATGGAGCAGATTACAGGCTCGGCAGATGTGTTGATTGAATATCGCCTGCTGTCGCTAATGATTTTCCTGATTGCGGCGCTCAGCCTGTTTGCTCTTGCAATGCGCTACGACCTGTCGGATCGCTACCGCGTGACGCGGCGCTCAGACATCGCCTTTTGGCTTCACCTGGCGACGGCGCCTGCCTTGCTCTATGCGCTGCTGGCATTCGTGTTCATCGGCGCCGGCGGCAGTGTATTCAGTGCAGAGGAAACCGGGCTCTACGGCAACGCCGTTCTGGTCATCTGCGTTGTGGTGATGCTGATGTTGATCGGCATCATTATTGATCGCAGAGCCTTCGTTACCTCGGGTCTTGTGTCGCTGATTGCCACTGTGGTGGCTGTGTTGCGGCAGGGTGAGATCAGTGGCGGTAATGCTGTGTTTGTCGCAATGTTGGCCGTTGGTGTCTTTGTCCTGATCATCGGTATTGGCTGGTCTTCGTTGCGACGTGTCGTCGTCGCGCAGTTGCCAGTGGGCCTGCAGGAAAAATTGCCGCCGGTCATCTGATCCAATATCAGCGAAAAAAAAAGCCCGGACCTGTGAGGTACCGGGCTTTTTTATTTATGGGACCGAATTCTGTGTTGCCTCAGGTGTTGAAGCGGAAGTGAATCACGTCGCCGTCGTTGACGACATATTCCTTGCCTTCGTCACGGCCCTTGCCAGCTTCCTTGGCGCCGACTTCGCCCTTGAATGCGACATAGTCGTCATAAGCAATGGTGAAGGCGCGGATAAAGCCACGTTCGAAATCCGTGTGAATGACGCCCGCTGCCTGTGGAGCCTTGGTGCCACGAACGATTGTCCAGGCGCGGCATTCCTTCGGACCAACGGTGAAGTAGGTGATCAGGTCGAGCAGGTGGTAACCGGCGCGGATTAGGCGGTCGAGGCCGGCTTCTTCAAGACCAAGTGCCGAGAGGAATTCGTTGGCTTCTTCTTCTGGAAGCTGCGCGACTTCGGATTCGATGGCGGCGGAAATGATGACGCATTCTGCGCCCTGTGCCTTTGCCATTTCGGCAACGGCCTTGGTGTGCTCGTTGCCGTCAACCGCGTCGGATTCAGCGACGTTGCAGACGTAGAGAACCGGATGCGAGGTCAGAAGGTTGAGGCTCTTCAACACTTCGATTTCATCAGCCGCCAGTGTCTTGAGCAGCAGACGGGCAGGCTTGCCGTCGGTCAAAAGCTTGATGACAGCTTCCATGACCGGCAGCTGCGCCAGCGAATCCTTGTCCTTCAGCGTGGCGCGTTTGCGTGTCTGCTCAACGCGGCGCTCAAGGCTTTCAAGGTCAGCCAGCATGAGTTCGGTTTCAATCGTGTCGGCATCGCCAACCGGATTGATACGGCCTTCAACGTGGGTGATGTCGTCGTCTTCGAAACAACGCAGAACATGCACCACAGCATCCACTTCGCGGATGTTGGCCAGGAACTTGTTGCCAAGGCCTTCGCCCTTCGAGGCGCCACGTACCAGACCGGCAATGTCTACGAAAGAGATACGGGTGGGGATGATTTCCTTGGAGCCGGCAATATCAGCCAGTACCTTCATGCGTGCATCCGGTACAGCAACTTCACCGGTGTTCGGCTCGATGGTGCAGAAAGGATAGTTGGCTGCCTGAGCGGCGGCTGTTTTTGTCAGAGCATTGAAGAGGGTGGACTTACCGACATTTGGCAATCCAACAATACCGCATTTAAAGCCCATGGCTTGAACCTGTCTCTTTAAGAATTCCGTTGTCAGCCTTTTGCTGAAACGACAGCGCAAGGTCAAGCCTTGTTGCCGCAAACAGGTGAAAGGGCGCTGAATTAGGTTGCGTTAGCAGAGGTTGAGCATCACTGCCGCATCATATGTCGGCAAGTTAGTCTTTCTTGCCGCCGAACATCTTTTTCAGCATTTCCGCCATGGGGCCGGTTTCCGGCAGCTTCATCGGTTGGGCGTGGTTGCGCGCCTGATGAATGTGCGATTTGGCGGCAGGCTTTGCCGGTTTAACTTGTTTCTCTGGTTCTGCCTTGGCTCCGGTTGCCAAGGCCAGCTTGTTCATCAACTGCGAATCTTCGCCTTTGATCAGCATGCTGGCATTGTCGGCAATGGCGTCGATGAGGGGCTCGAGCCAAACCTTGTCAGTCTTGGCAAAATCCCCCAGCACGTGACCATGCACACGGTCCTTGTCGCCGGGATGACCAATGCCAAGCCGCAGGCGTCGGTAATCCTTGCCGCAATGGGCATCAAGTGACTTCAGGCCGTTGTGGCCGCCGTGGCCGCCCGCAGTTTTGATGCGCACGCGACCAGCAGGCAGATCGAGTTCATCATGAATGGCGATGATGTTGGATGGGCCAAGCTTGTAAAAGCGCATGGCTTCGCCAACTGCTTCGCCCGACAGGTTCATATAGGTCAGCGGCTTCATCAGCAGGACTTTTTCGCCGGCAATTTCACCTTCGGAAATTTCCGATTTGAATTTTCTGGACCAGGGCGAAAAGGAGGGCAGGCGCTGTAATGCGTCGACAGCCATGAAGCCGATATTGTGCCGGTTTCCAGCATATTGGCTGCCGGGGTTACCAAGGCCAGCGATGATAATCATTGTCGTCTCATATTCCGATGATCACAGGCGACATTTGTGGCCTGAGAAATTAACGCGCTGCGCAACGTCTTAGGGCGTATGCGCAGGAAGATGAAGATCGTTATGAATAATCAGGCCATATTTTTCAAATATCTTGCGCTGCGTCCCATCGGCGATCAGATCATCCAGCCGTTTTTGCATGCGGGCGATGATACTATCAGGTACTGATTTGTTGCAGGCTACGCCGAGGATCTGGTCAGACAGCGTGAAGACTTTTTCGAAATTTGTCGTGCCCTTGGCGATTTTGATGAATGTGCTTTCCGACATGGGCATCATGTCGATGCGTCCGGCAAACAGCTTGTTGAGCGTTAGATTGAAATCGGCGCTCAGTTCGATATTGGGAAAACCGATCTGGCGAAGAACGGTTTCGGTGTAATCGTTGCGTTGCGTACCGATGGTGTATCCGAAACTGTCAGTGATTTTTCCGATACGGATTTTTTTGGCTTTTAGGGCAATCAACACATTGCGGTCGGTGTGTAGAGGCACGACCCATTTAAACTTGTGCTCACGTTCTGCGGTTCTGGCCGTGGCGAACACGCAGTGCATGGACTGGGTTTCCGCAAGGGCCAAGGCCCGCGCCCATGGCATGACCGTAACCTTGTAATCCAGTTTTTCCTTTTCCATCATGATTTCCAGCTGTTCCATATATACGCCTCTGGCGTTGCCATTGGCGTCGGTAAAGCTGTAAGGCGGATAGTCTTCGGTGGAAAAGGTGAGGGTATGTGCGTGGGCGTACGTGGAAGAGACGATTAAAAACAAACTGACAAGGATATGTTTCACACCGTTTCCCCCATGCTGATTTTCAGGCCTCAGCACCAATTGCTGGCTTCATAAACGCGTTCTGCGCTGCGAACATCGGCATCAACTGGGCAATTGGCTGCGGTTTGGCAAACAGGTAACCCTGTCCGCAATCCACGCCGATTTCCATCAATAACTCCTGCTGTTCCAGTGTCTCAATGCCCTCGGCGATGACAGAACAGCTCATCTTATGTGAGATTGCACTGATGCCCTCGATCAGCATGTGGCTCTTCTGGCTGATGTCGGACACCGGATCCATGATCGACTTGGTAAACGACTGGTCGATCTTGACGATGTCTACCGGGAAGCGGTTCAGGTAGCTTAGCGACGAGTAACCGGTTCCAAAGTCGTCGAGCGCAATACGGCAGCCGAAGTCGTGGATGGTGTTGAGAATGGTTCTGATCTGCGGGTCGTCATTCATTAACACGGCCTCGGTGATTTCAATCACCAGACGGCTGGCCTGAATATTGTAACGGTAGAGAAGGCCGGCAATCCGCGTCGGCAAGCCGGGCTCAAACTGCTGGGCCGAGAAGTTCACCGCGACATAACAATCCGACAGATGCGGAAGCGCGGAAATCTCTGCCAGATTGGCAAGTGAGTGCTCCAAGATCAGGTTGCCAATCCGATTTATGGTGCCGGTTTCCTCTGCCACATTGATGATATTGGCGGGAGGAAGAATGCCCTTTGTCGGGTGGTTGAGGCGCATCAACGCTTCAAAGCCGATGGTCTCGCCGCTTTCCAGCCGAACGATTGGCTGCAGATAGGCATCGAACCAGTCATTGGCGATTGCCTGTTCGATATCACTTTCCGTCTCGGCGCGTTCGCGTGCCTTGTCGGTGATGGAAGGGTCAAACATCTGTGCGCCGTTTTTGCCGCCACGCTTGCGCGTATACATCGCCATGTCCGAGTTTTGCAGCAGCTCTGCCGCATTCGAGGCATGGGTTGGATATAGCGCAAGGCCGATGCTGGCGCTGAGGCGCACGATATTGCCGTGGGTGACAAATGGCTGATTGAAGATGTCACTGATCTTTTCACAGAACACTGTCGCACGGTGTTCGGTGTTGTCGCCGGCCAGCAGGATGGCAAACTCGTCGCCGCCAAGACGCGAAGCACTGTCGCTGCCTTCCAGCAGCGGCTTGATGCGGTCCACAAACTCCTGCAGCACCTCGTCGCCAGCGGCGTGGCCCAGACTGTCATTAATGGTCTTGAAGCGATCAAGGTCGATGAACAGGCAGGCGAGTTCCGTCCGATTTTCATCGGCTTCGCGGATTTTTTCATCGAGCATGGCTTCAAAGCCCTGGCGATTGAGAAGGCCGGTAAGGTGGTCGGAAATAGCCTGATGTTTGTTGCGCTTTTCTGATTGGCGCAGTTCGGTCACATCGGTCATAACGCTGAGCGATGCCGTGTGACGGCCAGCCTCAATGGAGCTGAGTGCCTTTTCCTGAATGAGCACGTCCATCGTTTTTCCATCCGCACATTTGAAGCGGATGGTAATGTCGGAGGCGCTCTCAGTGCTTGAACCAGAGAATTTGCGCAGGATGAAGGTCTTGCGGTCCTCATCGGCAACAAGATCGGAAAAATGCGTGCCGATGATGTTTTCACGGTCGTAACCGGTTCTCTGGCTCCAGTAGTCACTGACTGCCGAGATACGGTCTGCCTTGTCGAGTGAAAATAGCATGGCGGGCGTCAGATTGTAGATTTCCGTCGTCCGTTTATGCGCCTTCTTGATCTCGCGCTCTTCCCGCTCAAGCTGGATCTGCATTTCGTTGAAGCTTTTTGCAAGCCGGCCCATTTCATCGCTGGACCGCCAGTCGACGTGGTGACGGGAGCCAAGCTGGCGTGTTGCCTCAATGGCCGCTGTCAGTCGCAACAACGGTTTTATGATCATCAAACGGTTGCCAACGACTGCCGTGACAAAGACCGTCAGGATGGCAAGAATGAAGATTGAGATGAAGGCGACTTCGATGCGGCTGAGCGACGAGAAGATGTTGATCGACGCGTAATAGATCGTGACACTGCCAACAGTCTCCATGCCGTTCAGCGTTTTATAGCTGATGGTGCGGGTAACGGTCTGTGGCTCTTCGGGAACCCCGGTGCCTGCTGTCTGCACCAGATCAAGTTGTCCCGACGTGTCCTTGACGCGTACCATGCGGATAACAGGATCGGAGACCAGTGTCCCGGTGATCTGGTTGATGGTGTCGTCATCCATGTCCCATAATGGACGGCTGAGCGCCTGGGAATTGGCGGCCAGCAGGATTTCAATATGATCACGCTGGTTTTTTATCGCTTCCTGATAGGAAAGGGCGAGCAGTAAAGTAAAAAGCGGCGCGACGACAGCGAGCAACGCTCCCGATACAATCGCGATAAAACGACTTTCTACCGAATGGGTCATGTCAATATATCCAGCCCCCGCAACCCCTTGTAAAACCAGCGTCCCCCACGCCGATCGTTCGTAAGATATAAATAGTCACCAAGCATATGCTTAAAAAAGTCTTTCCATCCTCAAGCAATCGCTATGGTGGTCAATTAGTATCTCCAAATATTCAATCATAATTCCACATAATCATTAAATGATGCTGAAATAACTATATTAAAGGTTGATTGAACGCGCTCTGATTGTTTGTTTTTTTATGAGCAATATTGGCGTGTATTAGTATTGGGCGCATACGAAAACACCCTGCCTTCGATTGAAAGCAGGGTGTTCAATCTGTCAGAAACAGATGCGGCCGATTATTCTTCGGATGCAGCTTCTTCTTCAGCAATGCCAGCAGCAGGAGCAACGATCGTTGCAATCGTGAAGTCACGATCAGCAATAACCGTAGTTGCGCCCTTTGGAAGCTTCACAGCAGAGATGTGCAGGCTGTCGCCAACCTTGGCGCCAGCGAGGTCAACCGTGAGGAATTCCGGAATGTCGTTGGCTGGAACGTGCAGTTCAACTTCGTGACGAACGATGTTGAGAACAGCGCCGGTCTTGATCGCGGACTTGTCTTCGTTGATGAAGTGAACCGGAACCTGAACGTTGACGGCAGTGTTGCCAGAAACGCGCAGGAAGTCGACATGCATGGTGAAGTCGCGGACCGGATCAAGCTGGTAAACCTTAGGGAGAACCTTGATCTTCTTGCCATCGACGTCGATGGTTGCAATCGTCGTCATGAAGCCGCCAGCGTGAATACGCTTGGTTACTTCGTTGGTCGAGAGCGCGATAGAAATTGGGGCCTGCTTGTCACCATAGATGACAGCTGGGATCAAACCGTTGCGGCGAAGTTCACGGGAGGACCCCTTACCGACCCGTTCGCGCGCCTCGGCCTTGAGCTCGTAAGTTTCCTTGCTCATGGCTATTCCTTTCGAGGTTGTATGGAGAGTTTCAGTCCACCATTGCAGTCTGAAACTGGAAACATAATAAATGTTTCATCCGCGTTGCCTCCAAGGGTGTCTACACGGACAGCGCGCCTATAGTACAAAGCATGGGGAAACGCAAGCGAAGTGCGGGTTTATTGCGGATTGCCACATATGTTCGCACAGTACAGATGACGTTTGTGTTATAAGATGTATTTTAGCGTTGAAACATAGTTTCCCTGCATGCACCATTCAAAAAAGCTTTGGGAGGAGCGGACAATGCAAAATGCCACAGCTCACGCAGACAGGGTTTATGAAAGTGCGCGCCAGCGTTCTGCGGCGGCAAGTTCACCCATCGTCGCCTCCTGGCGCCGGTGCATGACCATGCACCGGTTAGCGCCGGAAGAAGCCCATAAACCACTGTTCCTTATGGATTCGGAATTTCAGCAAGCGCGTCTGACCTCTGCCGACCTGTTGGTGGAAAGCGCTGACGAGCTCGATCGGATATTTCAGGCGGTCGGCAAGGCGGGCTGCTGCCTGATGTTGACAGATGCTAAGGGCGTTGCCCTAGAGCGGCGCGGTGCAGCCGGTGACGACAAGGAGTTTCGTGAACTGGGCCTGTGGTCCGGTGCGATCTGGAGCGAAGCCAGTGTTGGCACCAACGGTATTGGTACTGCGCTGGCCGATGAGCGTGCGGTTGTCGTTTACCGCGACCAGCATTTCTTCACGTCAAATATCGGCCTTTCCTGCACAACGGCGCCCATTCGCGACCATATGGGGCATATTGCCGGTGCCCTTGATATCTCGACCTGCCGGGATGACGTCAATGAACTGACGGTGTCCATTCTGACGCAGACCGTTCGCGACGCCGCGCAGCGTATCGAGGGTAATCTTTTTCGCCGTGCATTCCCGGAAGCGAGAATCATCATGGTGCCAAATGCCGGTTCGGCGGCGCTTTCACTGATTGCCGTCGATCATGACGACATCATTCTCGGTGCCACTCGTGCTGCACGGCAAATCTTGCGGCTTGATGATGCGCTGATTGCGCAGGGTGTTCCAGCTGTTGATGCTTTGCAGGAGCAACGGGGCGATATGCGGTCAGATTTGCTGGAGGCGGAGAGGGCGGCTGTGCGCCGTGTTCTGTCGCGCGCCAATGGTAATGTGTCTCATGCAGCCAATCTGCTTGGTATCAGCCGCGCCACCTTGCATCGCAAGCTGAAGAAGCTTGAAATTCACTGAGGCATTCGTCTTGCACAGGCGCTAGTTTTTGGTTGTCTGGTGTTGGGCGGGAGGTCGCTGTTTGTATCTTTCTAAGGCTCCTGTGTTTGTGAGCCTTTGAATAACTTTGGCCAGCACCGGCTTTGTTTGCCGGGTTCAAACCGGTTTGAATGGCATGAATGCCGTCGCTGCCAACCATTCGATTTCCGAACACATTTGGTACAATCCAGCATCTGCTATTGTAGCAGATATGAAACAGTGTGCGGTGCCATACGCCGCCTGCACCCTATCGTGCTATGATTTTCAGGCCCATTCTCTCCACATCGGTTTGTGAGAACCGCTTTCATCAGGGAGGATGAACTCAATGAATATTCAGATTCAAAAGATCGCCGACAGCCCGTTTAAAGCAAAATACGGCAACTACGTCGGTGGAAAATGGGTTGAACCCCAATCCGGAAAATACATGGACAATCTCTCGCCCGTCACAGGGCAGAAGATTTGCGAGGTTGCCCGCTCGAATGCTGCGGATATTGAAGTGGCACTTGATGCGGCCCATAAGGCCCGTGCCGCCTGGGGCCGGACAAGTGTTGCCGAGCGTTCCAACATTCTGCTGAAAATTGCACAGCGCATTGAAGACAATCTCGACAAGATTGCTCGCGCTGAAACTTGGGACAACGGCAAGCCGCTTCGTGAAACGATGAATGCCGATATTCCACTGACCATCGACCATTTCCGCTATTTTGCGGGCTGCATTCGGGCGCAGGAAGGCTCAATCGGCCAGATCGACAATGACACGGTTGCCTATCATTTCCATGAGCCACTTGGCGTGGTTGGCCAGATCATTCCATGGAACTTCCCTATCCTGATGGCGGCATGGAAACTTGCTCCGGCATTGGCCGCAGGTAACTGCGTGGTGCTCAAGCCAGCAGAGCAGACACCAGCCTCTATTCTGGTGGTGATGGAACTGATCGAAGATCTGCTGCCACCGGGTGTGATCAACATCGTCAATGGCCTGGGTACGGAAGCTGGCAAGCCGCTGGCCCAAAGCAATCGCATCGCCAAAATCGCATTTACCGGTTCCACCTCGGTGGGCAAGGAAATCATGCGTTATGCGGCTGACAACGTCACCAACATCACACTCGAACTGGGTGGCAAGTCACCAAATATCTTCTTCGCCGATGTGATGAATGAAGACGATGCGTTCCTCGACAAGGCGCTGGAAGGGTTTGCATTCTTTGCGCTTAATCAGGGCGAAGTCTGCACTTGCCCATCCCGCGCTCTGGTGCACGAATCGATCTATGACCGCTTCATGGAAAAAGCCGTCAAACGTGTTGAGGCCATCAGCCAGAACGACCCGCTTGACCCATCGACCATGATCGGTGCGCAGGCGTCTCAGGAGCAGTTCGATAAGATCATGAGTTATCTCGAGATCGGCCGTAAGGAAGGCGCCAAGGTGCTGACCGGTGGTGACAAGAAGTCTCTGCCTGGCAACCTCAAGGATGGCTATTACATTCAGCCAACGATCTTTGAAGGCAACAACAAGATGCGGGTGTTCCAGGAAGAAATCTTCGGACCGGTCGTATCGGTGACCACCTTCAAGACTGTGGAAGAGGCAATCGAGATTGCCAATGACACAGTCTATGGTCTGGGTGCCGGTGTGTGGAGCCGTGATACCAATCTCGCATACCGCGCTGGCCGTGGCATCGAGGCTGGCCGCGTCTGGACCAATTGCTACCATGCCTATCCGGCAGGCGCGGCATTTGGTGGCTACAAGCAATCCGGTATCGGTCGTGAAACCCACAAGATGATGCTCGACCACTATCAGCAGACCAAGAACCTTCTGGTCTCCTACAGCCCGAACAAGCTTGGGTTCTTCTAAGACCCGAAGACCAGAAGCACGTTGCGTCGCCTTAAGGTTCCGCAACCTGCAGAATATCCTCCCCGGAAGCCGGTGGTGTCCCTGCCGGCGTGCTGCCGGAGATTGCGGTCTCCGGCAGCCCGGTCCAGAAGACGTTTCGCCCTTTGCAAGGCGCGATTTGGAATGAGGGCAAAAATGACGTCTGAAACAAAAAGGCCGGAGTGGAAGCTCCGGCCTTTCTCATTCTTGATCTTTGTTATTGCTTACGCAGCGTAGCGGTTTTCCGCCTGTATCTGGCGACGCACCGAGAACTGGCTGATCTGGGCGTTGAGGCTGTCTGCCTCACTGGCCAGAGCAAAGGCGGAGGCAGTGGTTTCCTCGACCATTGCCGCGTTCTGCTGGGTGACCTGGTCCAGCGAGTTGACCGATGCATTGATCTCACCAAGACGCAGCGACTGGTCACGTGATGCGGTGGCGATCGCGCCAATATGATCGTTGACGGAGCGAATGCGGCCCTGAATGTGCTCGAGGCTTTCACCGGTCTTCAGAACCAGCGCTACACCGCCTTCAACGTCCTGCGCGGAGGCTGCAATGAGTTGCGAGATATCGCGTGCTGCGGCTGCCGATTTCTGCGCCAGTTCACGTACTTCCTGGGCAACAACTGCAAAGCCCTTGCCGGCTTCGCCAGCACGCGCGGCCTCTACACCTGCATTGAGGGCCAGAAGGTTGGTCTGGAAAGCGATCTGGTCGATCACATCAATGATCTGACGAATTTTGGACGACGAGGATTCGATGCGTTCCATGGCAACAATTGCTTCACGGACCACCTCGGTCGACTTCTGCGCGCCATCCATCGTTTCTGCGGTTGCCTGAACGGCAATGTTGCAACGGCTCAGCGCGTCATTGACGGTCTGGGTCATATCACCCAGTGCAGCGGCGGCTTCTTCCAGGGCTGCTGCCTGACGTTCTGTTCTGTGCGACAAGTCCTGTGAAGCGCTTTTCAACTCACCGGAACCGGCATGGATGGTGTTTGCACTGCTGCCGATATTGGCAATGGTGGCTTCAAGCCCTGCAACCGAGTTGTTGAAGTCAACGCGCAGGTGGTCGAGAGACGGAACGAACGGGCGGTCGATACGCAGATCGAGTTTGCCGTTGGAGAGGTTTGCAAGACCGGTGGCCAGAGCCGACACCGCGTCTTCCAATTCCTTGGCGCTGCGTGCCTTTTCCGTTTCGCGCTGCTGGCGCTCTTCATCCAGCTCTTCGCTCTTGCGGGCGGAATCTTCTTCCATGCGTTCTTTTTCGATCAGGCCCTGGCGGAAAGATTCCAGTGCTTTGGCCATGACGCCGATTTCATCGCCACGGGAAACCGCTTTGATGTCAATGGACTTGTCGCCTTCGTTCAGGCGGTTCATCAGCTTTGCCAGTTCGGTGAGCGGCTTGGTCAGGCCCGAGGAAACTAGAATGCCGATCAGGGTCATGATGCCGAGCACGGCAAGCGTGGCAATGAACGCTGAGAAGGCGAGGTTGTTGGCAGATGCCAGTACCTTGCTTTCAGCCTGGCCGGTGGCAAGCAGATGCTTCTCACCAAAAATCGTAAC
The DNA here is from genome assembly GCF_055381905.1 of Agrobacterium sp. 5Ca50. Lineage (NCBI taxonomy): Bacteria > Pseudomonadati > Pseudomonadota > Alphaproteobacteria > Hyphomicrobiales > Rhizobiaceae > Agrobacterium > Agrobacterium sp. 5Ca50. The sequence goes on along the minus strand of NZ_AP026438.1, from coordinate 2,258,507 downwards.
CGGAGCGTATGCAAAGAAGGTGCGGTTGCTGCCGTTGCTGGCAAAAACCGAGCCGGTTTCGCCACTTGCGGCGGCGGCGATCAGTTCCTGTGGAACCGGCGCGTTTGTACCACCGGAGACAACGCCGGAGCGGAAGGCGCCCTTTTCATTCAGCAGGAATGCATCGTCAATCGATGTGCCGATGCCCTCTGGCGTGACGACAGATGCGACGCGATCGGCAGAGACGCGGATGATGACAACACCTTTGCGCAGCACCTGGCCCCAGGACGAAATGGCAAGTGGCATGCCGATATAGGTGGAGGCGTCTGCACCTGTGCCGTTAAATGTGCCTCTGTGGACAACACCGTCCTGTCCGGCAGCGATACGGTCATGCAATTCCTTAATCGCTTCATTCCCTGGTTCGGAAATATTGGTCAGGAAGTTGCTTTCCTTGGCGACGGAGTAGATGATGAGGCCATTCTTGTCGACGACGTAGATGTCGCTGACACGGGCATTGCGCCAGTTGCTGGCAATTGTTCCGTTGATGGTGGCGTGCTGAATGCCGTAGAGCAGCTTCAGCTTTTCACCATCGAATGCGACGCGCTGTTCAACAGGAATATCGGTGCGGCGGAAGGATTTGATGACTTCATCACGCTCGGTTGCGATGATGTTGGTCATTGTTTCTGTTGCCTGGGCAAGGGCACTGTTCTGTGCAATCTCAGCCAGGGTCTGCTCCACGCGGTCTGTGTAGGCTGACAGCTGCTTTGCCTGATTTTGCTCAACGGTTTCAAGGCGCAATTTGCTTGCGTCAATCAGACCTGCCTTGCCTGTTTGATAGGACAACAGGCCGACAGAAAGGCATGAAACCAGCGTTGCTCCCGTTACCAAAGCCGCAAATTTTGTCTTGATAGACAAGGAACTGCGCTTGGCAACCTCCCGCGATGTGCCAACAGGCATGAACTTACCCCCTCCAGTGAGAACACGATTGGGGAAAGTCTTCGCAGCAATTGCTTTCGAGGGCGTTAAATATCGCTATATTGTATGATAATTATTCGCTTTTTACGGGAAGGTGCGCGTATTACGCGCACCTTCCTGAGGTCGGATAGACCAACCGCTTTTGCGAATATCAGTCAAACAGACCGGATACGGACTGTTCCTGTGCGGTTCTGTTGATAGCTTCACCCAACAGGTTGGCCGTCGACACAACACGAATGTTGTGAGCGGACTGCACGGACGTGGTTGGCTGAATGCTATCAGTTATGACGAGCTCACGCAGTTTGGAAGATGCGATACGCGCCACTGCGCCGCCTGATAGAACGCCGTGCGTGATGTAAGCTGTAACGCTTGTTGCACCGTTCTTGAGCAGAGCTTCAGCGGCGTTGCACAGCGTGCCGCCGGAATCAACGATGTCGTCGATGAGGATGCAATCCTTGCCATTGACGTCACCAATAACGTTCATGACTTCGGATTCACCTGGACGGTCACGGCGCTTGTCAACGATTGCCAGCAGACAGTCGAGACGTTTGGCCAGAGAGCGGGCACGAACAACGCCGCCAACGTCTGGAGATACGACCATGACGTTTTTCAGGTCATAGTGTTCTTTCACATCGCGAGCGAGGATTGGAACAGCAAAAAGATTGTCCGTCGGTATATCGAAGAAGCCCTGAATCTGACCAGCGTGCAGGTCCAGCGTCAAAACGCGGTCGGCGCCAGCCTCGGTGATGAGGTTTGCCACCAGCTTTGCCGAGATCGGTGTGCGGGGCCCCGCTTTACGATCCTGACGCGCATAGCCGAAGTAGGGGAGAACGGCAGTGATGCGCTTTGCGGAGGACCGGCGCATCGCGTCGATCATGATCAGCAGTTCCATCAGGTGATCGTTCGCTGGGAACGATGTCGACTGAACGATGAACACGTCTTCACCGCGAACATTCTCGCTGATTTCGACGAAAATTTCCTGGTCAGCAAACCGCCTTACAGTGGCATTTCCGAGAGGAACATTAAGATACTTGCAGATCGCTTCGGCGAGATGCCGGTTCGAATTGCCTGCGAAAACCTTCATTGCGGCCCGCCTGTTACCATGCCATCGCGTGAGAGATCATAAGGATATACCTCGTGACCGGTGCGTTATTCAAGGGAAGGGACACCCGGCTCTAAAACGCCGCCGGACATGCCTTATTGCCATGCGCGCCTTAATAGCGCCGTTGGTCGTGAATGCAAGGGGTGAAGCGGATTTGCTCACGTTTTTCATGAATTCTTTTTGACAAAACTCACCCCGCGTTCGCATTGCGCCATGCCATGTACTCGTTAAGCGTTCTATTGGCGATGGATTCCATCGCGGCTGGTGTTACCGCCGCCCAAGGATCACTGCCTTTGCCCGACACACTTTCCTGTCCCTGCAGACGGTGCAGACGGGCGCCATTGTTATCCAGCACATCCCACACAAAGACGATCGTCACTTTGCCGCCATCCGGGAAGGCGGAGAAGTAACCTTTGAGAATATGGTCGCTTGCCGTGTCGTTGGAACTGCGGATCGTCAAGCCTTTGGCGCGGGCTTCTGCACCGAGTTGCCGTGACAACGGTGTGACGGCCTGAACCGGCGCGCCGATGATGGGCAAAAAACGAATGCTGCCGGACGATGACGCGGGTGCCAGCGAAGCGCTCTGCTGCTGTTGTGGTGGTGGTTGCAACTGCTGTTGTTGTTGAGCAGGCGGTTCTGACGCTACCGGCTGCTGATAGTCCTGATATTGCCCGGCACCGTTAGACAGGGCTTGCGCCTGCGCATCCAGCGTGTTTTGTGGACGGTAGGTCTGCCGTTGCGGCGGCTGGTAAGCCGTCTGGGTGTCTGCGGCAGCAGAGGCGCGATCAAGATCGTTTTGCGTCAAGGGAGTGGACGATGGCTGCAGGCCTTCGCCAATACCAACTTGTGGCGTGAGTGCATCGGACGTGTTGCAGGCTGCAAGAGCGAATGTAAGGCCGGGAATGGCCAACATGGTCGTCAGCCGCCTCATACGCGGTTTTTCCTCATCGTCAGTCTCCGTCATCTTTGCCTTGCCGGATATCGGTGAGGATATCGCAACGAAGCACATCTGCCCGGCGGCAATGTATGGGCGTCAAGCCGGTTATGTCAAATCAACGGTTCTCTCAGACTGCAATCAAATCCAGCGTATGGCGCGACAGCGAGACGGGGGCATCCGTTGTCGTCAGATAGGTCTGGCCGAGGGTCATGGCGATGCCGCTATCGGAATCCATGATGATCATATGCACGAACAGGGTCATGTCAGGCAGGATTTCCTGGGTGTTGCCGGCATGGAACATCTGGTGTTCCATCCACGAGGGCGAAAAACGTGCGCCGAGCGAATAACCGCAAGCGTTGAGGCGGTGCCGTGTCAGTCCACGCTCATCCATGATCCGGGCATGAGTATCGAACACATCGCCAAATGTCTTGCCCGGCCTTAGGACCTCTTCGATGGCAATGATATTCTCGTGGGAGGCGTTGTAGAGCTCCTTCTGACGGAAGTCTGGCGTGCCGATGACGACGGTGCGCATCATCGCAGCGTGGTAATGTGCGCTTACTCCGGCCCATTCCAGTGTCAGCTGGTCTTTTTCCTCCAGAGTACGGCGGCCGGCCTTATAACGGCAAAGAAGGGCGTCCTGTCCGGACCCGATAATGAACTCGTTGGCGGGGTAATCGCCGCCCCCGGCAAAGACGGCACCCTGCATGGCAGCCAGAATATCGGCCTCGCTACCACCGGCGCGGATCAGCGGAAGTGCAGCATCCAGCGCATCATCCGCCAGTTCGCCTGCGCGTTTGGCGTACACAATTTCCTCGGCGCTTTTGACAAGACGCAGTCCGCTGACCAGATAGGACGCGTCACTGATCTGGCAGAAGGTGGCCAACTGGTTATCGAGCAGCTTTGCGACGCGGCCGGTCATGCCATGAGTGTCATATTCAATGCCAACCTTGGCGCCGAGCAGATCCATTTCGCTCAACAGGTTTTTCAGGTCCAGCGTCGGATCGGCATTCAGCCTGTCCACCCATATGGTAATGTTCTCAATATTGGAGGTTTGACGGGCCTGCCGGAGATCTGCAGAGCGCGTCAACAGCGTCATGGTTCCATCGGACTTCACAATCAGTGTCTGAAAAAAGCAGTAGCCGAATGTGTCATAGCCGGTCAGCCAATACATGCTTTCCTGCGCAAACAACAAAAGCGCATCGAGATTTTCCGCCTTCATCCGCTCGATCAGGCGGGTGCGGCGGCTTTCGAATTCTCCTGTCGTGAAGTGCAGTGCCATGATTAGCTCTCCGTGATTGCAATTGCGGAAATCTGCCGACCGTAATCCGGCTCGGCGGCATGTGTTGTGCGGCGATAGGAGAAGAACAGCTCCGTATCGGGGTAGGTGCAGATGCCGAGGGAGTGCGCCTTTACGCCAGCGTTCAACAACCGGTCTACCGTCAGTCGTTGCAGGTCGAACATCGCGTGGCCGGGTTTGTCGGAGGCGTTGAAATAGGTCTGGTAGGCGGGATCGTAGCTCAGGAAACGATCAATGAATTCTGGCCCGACCTCATAGTTTTTCTGGCTGATCGACGGGCCAAGGCAGGCGATGATGTGTTCACGCCGTGCACCAAGGTCGACCATGGCTTCGATGGTGTTTTCCAGCACGCCGCCAAGTGCACCTTTCCAGCCAGCGTGAGCCGCGCCGATAACGCCAGCTTCGGGATCGGAAAACAGGATAGGGCCACAATCGGCGCTCAATACACCAAGCACGATACCAGGTGTTCTGGTTACCAGCGCGTCGCATTGCGGACGTTCGCCATCGAAATGGCTGTCGACGGTTGTCACATCTGGGGAGTGAACCTGATGGACGGTTGCAAGCCGTTCCAGTGGCAGGCCAAACCAGTTTGCGACACGAGTACGGTTTTCAATCACGGCTTCCTGATCGTCCTGCGAGCCGAGTCCGACATTCAGTCCGCGATAGATACCGTGGGAAACCCCGCCTTGCCGGGTGAAAAAACCATGGCGTATGGCGCCATTTGAACCTGATGAGAGCAGGGGGCTTTCTATCGGCAGAGGCATGTGCTCATCCTGCATGATATCGGGTTTCCTTGATTGAATGCGATTGAAACGGGACGGGATGACCCGGTGATGACAAAACTCCCTGAATTCACCCTGGCGGGTGCCCGTGCAGTTTTACTGCTTCGTTTTGACGATGTTGAACAGCGTGAGCGTTCCCTGTCAATCCACCGCGCGGAATGGAAGCAGATGAAGGTTCGGACTTGAAATGGCAAGCACCTTGAACAGTTCCCCCATTCGTCCTGCACCTTCACCGGCCAGACGCGATACGGATTCCGTGATTGCCTTGGCCTGTTCGGGTGTTGCATTGCGGGCGAGGGCCGAGGCGCGTTCCGCCAATCCAAGCCCGTACAGAAAGTCACCCTGGTGCAGGCAGCCATTGATATGTACGCCGAGATCGCGCGCCGTTTGTGCAAGATGCTGGAAATCGACATGGCTTGTCAGGTCGGCTTCGCCAGGGTGATCAAGCGGCGGATCGAACTCATGCATGCGCAGCGCCTGCAATGTGTCGCCGAAACCGGTCACAAGGTGGCCGTAGTCGATGATCAGTGCCGTACCGTTTTCGCTTTTTAACCGCTCGCAGATGGTAATCATCACGCTTTCGCGCGCAGGCGAATATTCGAAAATAGTGCCGACAGGCTCTTTCTCCGGTGCAGGCGGTAGCAGGTCCGGATCAATGCCAGCTGCACCTGTGGTGAATGCCAGATTGTCGTCAGCATCCAGCCCGACAAGTCTTTCGCGGAAGCCGTGGCCTGTCTTAATGAACTGTCGGATCGGAATGGCGTCGAACAATTCATTAGCTGCAATCAACGTGAAGCCCGCCGGTACTTCATCAAAACTGCTGTGCCAGCTGACCTTGCCACCATGGGCCTGCAACGTCTGTTGCTGGATTTCGGTCAGCCTTGGGCTGGTTTCCACCAGGTGCACGGTGCAGGTTTCGTAAAGCGGCGGGGCGATGCGGGAGATCACGCGCAAAATATCTGCCATCATGGTGCCGCGTCCGGGACCGATTTCAATCAGCCGCGTATTGGCAGGTGTTCCATGCCGCTGCCAGGCATGCACCATAAAGACACCGAGCATTTCTCCAAAAAGCTGGCTGATCTCCGGGGCGGTGACGAAGTCGCCGGTCGGACCAAACGGCTCACGGGTCTTGTAATAGCCGTACTGCGGGTCGGCCAGGCACAGCGAAAAATAATCCGTTACACTCAACGGGCCGCTTATGCGGATCATGGACTTCAGGCGCTCTGCGAGTTGCGTCATCAGTTATGCCTTTCCGCTTCACACGTTGGCCGGAGCCAGACGTGCGCGCAAGATGGCCCAGATGCCGAGTGCCACCATGGGTGTGGAAAGAACCATGCCCATGGTCAACCAGTTCCCTGCGAGATAACCGAGTTGTGCATCTGGCTCGCGGAAGAACTCCACGAGGATACGCGACAGGCCGTAACCGGTGACAAAGATGCCTGTGACAATGCCAGGTCGTTTAAGGGCTTTGAATACGTGGATGGCAACCAGCAGCACGATAAACAACACCAGACCCTCCAGGGCCGCTTCATAAAGCTGGCTTGGATGGCGTGCAAAGGGGCCGCCGGTTGGAAAAACGACGGCCCAGGGAGCGTCGCTCAACCGGCCCCACAATTCGCCATTGATAAAGTTAGCGATGCGTCCGAAGAACAGTCCGATCGGTGCCGCAGCTGCAATAATGTCAAACATGCTCCAGACCGGGATTTTGTTGCGCCGTGCAAACAGGAACATGGCAATGGTTGTGCCGGTCAGGCCGCCATGGAAGGACATGCCGCCATTCCATATCTCGAAAGCGCGTAAGGGATTGGCTGCAACTGACGGAAAATCATAGACCAATATGTATCCGAGGCGTCCGCCAAGCACGATGCCCGCCGTTGCCCAGACGATGAAGTCATCAAGGTGGGCGACGGTGATGGGCGAGGTGTCGCCGGGCCACAAGGTGTTTTTCCGGGTGAGGTGACGCGCATAAAGCCAGCCAAGCATGATGCCGACGACATAAGCCAGTCCATACCAATGAATGGCCAAAGGCCCGAGGGAGATGGCAATCGGATCGATTTGCGGAAAAGGCATGATCGAAAGTGATGTCGCGGCTGGATACAAACTCATGTCCCATCAATTTGTTATTGTGCGGCAGATTTCCTGCATAGAAGTGCATTTATCCGCCGGGAGCCGGAAGATGGCGATTGAATAGGAACGGGTCAAGGCGATTTTTGGGCACAATTTTTCCCTGATATGCAACCGTGCCGCTGCTTTCGATTTTACTTGCATAGAGGCATGGGAGTGCCTACCTGAAATTCATGGTTTTTGCTGGCCGTTACGGCCCGGAAGGAAGGATGTTTCGTCATGAGTACAGGACCGAATCGTATTGTGGATGAATTCGCTAAGCTGGTGACGGATGCGGCAGGTGCCGCACAGAGCGTGCGCAAGGAAGTCGAGACCGCGTTTCACGCACAGGCAGACCGCTGGTTGAGTGGTCTTGATCTGGTCAAGCGCGAAGAGTTTGAGGTCGTGCGCGAGATGGCGATCAAGGCGCGCGACGAAAATGACGCTTTGCAGGCGCGCATCGAGGCGCTTGAGGCGAAAATCGCAGAGCTGTCCAAATAATCCTGTCGGGTCATTACCCGTTGATTCTGTTGAATGCCGGGCCGGTTTGGTCCGGCATTTTTGATTCCTGGGCCTCGTGCGGAGATGTCCACAGGCCGGTTTGGGCATTCGAATCTGTTATTTGGCGTCAATAGATAAAAAAATCTGAAAATTTTCCGGTCTGTGGACATTGGCGAAAAGTTCAATCGCCAGAGTCGGTTATGACTCTGAACTGATATCGCGTCACAACTTCTATCCACTGCCTATTCCGCAAATTAGCAAAGGAGGGGGTGGCAGCCGGACTCGGTCGTTATACACTGATTTTAAATGATGATTCGAAACGAACCTGGTAAGCTCCAGACAGGGTGACTGCGTTATTCTGGCGGCTCGGGCAATCGTCCCAAATGTTGTGTCGGGTGTATGTGTGAGTTTTGTTCCTTGTGTACGAAACTGCGCAATCCATTCCGGTTGAGAAGGTGCCGTATGAGCCTAGTGGAAATTGAAGCTGAACGTCAGACGAACCCGGTTGATATGATCGAGTTCGTCGCCTCCTTGAACGACTGGTCGTTCGAGCGATCCGGTGAAGACGAGATTGCCATGACGGTGGAAGGACGCTGGACTGATTATCACGTCTCGTTCTCGTGGATGGAACAGTTTGAAGCGCTGCATCTTGCCTGCGCTTTCGACATCAAGGTCCCAGAGAGACGGATCAACGAAGTCATTCGGTTGCTGTCGCTCGTCAACGGACAAACGTTGATGGGGCACTTTGATCTGTGGCGTCAGGAAGATGTCGTGATCTTCCGTCAGTCACTGTTGCTTGCCGGCGGTGCAGAGCCAACCAACCAGCAGGTTGAAGTGCTGCTTTCCAGCGCACTCGACGCTTGCGAAGCCTACTTCCAGGCCTTCCAGTTTGTTGTGTGGTCCGGCATGGACGCAAAACAGGCCATGGATGTGGCCCTGTTCGAGACGGTTGGAGAAGCCTGATATGGTCACGACGGCAGGCAGGCCTCTCGTTCTTGTTGGAGCTGGCAATATGGGTGGCGCCATGCTGTCCGGCTGGCTCAAGAAGGGTGTTGCCGGTGCGTCCGTCGTTGTTCTCGATCCCAACCCATCCGATGCCATGAAACGGATGATTGCCGAGGCGGGTGCGACCCACTCGGTTACCCCACCGGATGGCATGACGGCTGGTATCGTGTTTCTTGCTGTCAAGCCGCAGCTGATGGATACGGTTCTGCCATCGATCAAGAAGCTGGTTGGCAGCGACACGGTTATCGTGTCGATCGCGGCCGGTAAAACTCTGAGCTATCTTGAGACGCAACTGGGTGCCGCCGCCATGGTGCGTGCCATGCCCAATACACCAGCCATGGTTGGTCGCGGCGTCACAGGCGCTTATGCCAACGCCGCCGTCAGCGAAGAGCAGCGCACTCAGGTTCACAATCTTCTCAAAGTCAGTGGCCCTGTTGAATGGGTTGCTGGCGAGGGCGATATCGATGCCGTCACCGCCGTCTCCGGCAGTGGTCCGGCCTATGTCTTTTATCTCGTGGAATGCATGGCGGAGGCTGGTCGAAAACTTGGCCTGCCTGCGGACCTCGCTATGCGACTTGCGCGAGAGACTGTCGCGGGGGCTGGTGAACTGCTTCATCAGTCCCCCGAAGACGCGTCTCGCCTAAGACAGAATGTGACATCGCCCGGCGGTACGACCGCCGCCGCCTTGTCGGTGCTGATGGCGCCGGAGGGCATGCAGCCGCTTTTTGACGAAGCTATCGCTGCGGCCCGTAAACGGGCAGAAGAACTGGCCAACTGAAGCGGGGCCCTTGCCCTGTCATTTTCGGGTTGGGGTTGCTTCATTTCACTGCGCAGAATTGTGGGTAGGATTTCATGTCTCAAGAGATAAACTACGCTGACTTTGAAAAGGTCGATATCCGCGTTGGAACGATCATTGAGGCAGAGCCTTTCCCTGAAGCACGCAAACCAGCTTTCAAACTCAAGATAGATTTTGGTGCCGAGATCGGCGTCAAGAAATCATCGGCACAGATCACCGTGCATTATACTCTTGAGAACCTTGTCGGCCGACAGGTGTTGGCGGTTGTGAATTTCCCACCGCGTCAGATCGGTCCTGTGCGTTCCGAAGTTCTGACGCTCGGCTTTGCCGATGCCAATGGGGACATCGTTCTGGCGGCGGTTGAGCAGCCTGTGCCGAATGGCCAGAAGATGTGCTGAGACGCACGTCTGACCTGACAAAGCTCTTATCCGTCCCGTGCCCAAGATCGCATACTGCTGTGTGTGTTAAGCTGGGATTCTGACGACAACACGAAGTCCGCCGAGCGGGCTGTTATCCAGCGTCACCTCACCACCATGGCTGATGGCAATATCCTTGACGATTGACAGACCAAGGCCGGTTCCTGATGAATTGAGGTTGCGGGCCTCATCCAGCCGGAAGAAGGGCTTGAACACGTCTTCGCGCAGTTCTTCCGGAATACCGGGACCATCATCATCAAATGTCAGAATAACGGATTTGGGTGCGTGGCGCACATCGACATGTAGCGTATTGGCATAACGCTGGGCATTGCCGGCAATGTTGCCGATAAGCCTTGCAAAGGCGTTGGGCCGGGCTGCGATCACATCACTTCCGTAGATATTGTAGGTCATGACCTTGTCGTGCAAATCGAAATCAATACGCAGTTTTTCCAGAACCTGTGAGATCTCGAGTTTGCCTATATCTTCTTCTGCGCCATCCCGGGCGAAGGTGAGGTAGGCTTCCAGCATCGACTGCATGTCATCGACATCACGGTCCAGTTCTTCGAGCCCCGCACTTTCGCCTGCCAGCGCCAACTGCAGCTTAAAGCGCGTCAGAATGGTGCGAAGGTCATGACTGACGCCATTCAGCATCGCCGTTCGTTGCTCAAGCTGTCTTTCAATACGTTCCCGCATCAGAATGAAGGCCAGACCGGCGCGGCGTACCTCATCGGCACCGCGTGGTGTGTACTGCATGATCTTCTGACCCTTGCCGAAGCTTTCTGCAGCCTGCGCCAGCGACAGGATCGGCCGAATTTGACCACGCAGGAACAGGACGGAAATGCCGACCAGAACCAGCGAGGCGCCAACCATCCAGACAATGAAGATATGCGTGTTGGAGGCGTAGGCCTGGTTGCGGCGGGTGAAGACACGCAAGGTGTGGTCTTCAAGCTGGATACGGATTTCGACCAGTGATCCGTTGCCATAGGTGTCGATCCAGAACGGCTTGCCGATCTGCAATGTGATCTGGTCTTCCAGAATATTGTCGAGAATGGAGAAGTATTGCCGGGGAAGCGGGGCGGGCAGTTCCTGTTTCGGTTCGATGTAGATGCTGAGATCCAGCTTCTCACGGGCAATCCGCACAATGCGTGCCTCATCGGCCTCGTCTTCTTCCGTCTCCAGAATTTCGATAATGGCGGCGATATCGCGCGTGACCCCGGCAGACAGGCGCTCGGTTACCATTTGCCAGTGACGTTCCATCACAAGGGTGACGACAACAGCCTGCAGCAATATCATCGGCAAGATGATGATCAGCAGAGAACGGGTGTAAAGCCCTGTGGGTAGCCAGTGCCGCAGCCAGCGGGCTGCGAAACGCCACCACGACCAGATGTTGCTGTTCTGAATCTTGTTCATGAAATCAAGGCTCGCCATGGTCGTCATAACCTTTCCGGCGTTCAGATAGTGCCTGCGTTGTGGGCTGGCTGGTTATATCAATCGATGCTCAAACGGTAACCAATGCCGCGTACCGTCTGCAAATAGACAGGATTTGCCGGGTCATCCTCGATCTTGCGGCGCAGACGGTTGATCTGCACGTCGATCGTGCGTTCCCCAACATCGGCATCGGTGTCTACCAACTCGTGGCGTGGAATGGTTTCTCCAGACCGCAGGGCAAACAGCAGCATGATGTCCTGCTCACGATCGGTAAGCCTTATCGTCTCAGGTCCCTTGCGCAGTTCCTTTCGCGGAATGGAGAAGCTGTAAGGACCAAACATCACCTGTTCGATTTTGGGTGTGTCTGGCGATGCATTGCGGCGCAGGATGTTGTTGATACGCAGCACCAGTTCGCGCGGGTCAAATGGCTTTGCAAGGTAATCGTCCGCGCCGGCCTCAAGTCCGGCAATACGAGCGTCCGCCTCAGACCGTGCGGTAAGAAGGATTACCGGCACGGATTTGTTTTCGTTGAGCGAGCGGGTGAGGGACAGGCCGTTTTCACCCGGCATCATCACGTCGAGGATCAACAGGTCGAAACGAATGCCTTCCATCTTGCGACGGGCTTCGGCCGCATCCGCCGCAACGGTGACGCGGTATCCCTTTTCGCCAAGGAAACGCTGGAGCAGTTCACGAATGCGGGCGTCATCATCGACAATCAGCAAATGTGCTGCATCGTCGGCTGCTGGTTGCTGCTTCTGCTCAGCCTTCGGCATGTCATTCCTCCGCTGCTGTCGGCGCTGGTGTCCGCATGCGTTTCAGAAACTCACGTATGAAGGTGCGTGCTTCCGGTTTCATACCATCAAGCGCATGGTCAATGCGACGGGATTGTGGCTCGCTGAGTGCCAGGGCAAGTTCACGCCCGGTCAGTGTCGGATAAAGCCTGCGCTGGCGACGGTCTTCCGGACCCGTCATCTGACGAATATAACCATCGTCGATCAATTGCTTGAGAACACGCGCCAGGCTCTGTTTGGTGATTTGCAAGGTGTCGAGAAGGTCTGCCACGGTCATTCCCGGATGGCGGCTGACGAAATATACGACACGGTGATGGGCGCGTCCGTAATCCAGCTTTTCCAGAATAGCGTCAGGGTCAGACACGAAGTCCCTGTAGGCAAAAAACAAAGCCTCGATTGTTTCAAAATCGATTTTGCCTTCATCCACACTTGGAAGTTTATGAAGTTCCTTGGCGGCTTTTTTCAGCGACTGCGGTGGCACCGTATTTCCTTACATGTCCGGTCTTTCGAATCCCGGCAGATACTAACTGAAATTCGATGTTTGCGGGAGGATGCAATCAATCATTTTGTGTTGCCGTGCATAATATGCGGTAGCAACCACATCAATCTGTAAAGACAACTTTCAGTGACGGTTTCTGTGAGATGCCAGCCTTCTAGGTCCTATGGTTAAATGAAAAAAGAGCGCGATCTCTCGCGCTCCATTTCCAGCCAGAAATGCCGTGGCGTTTATTGATAAATATAAACGATGCGGCGGCTTTCAGGCTCTACCAGTACGGGTACATTGTTTACGCGCACATAACGGTACTGGTAATCCGGGATGGCGATCAGCGGTGCTTCGGCCGGAACCGCGCTGCCGATGACAACGTCACCTTGGACCTCAACTTCCTGCGCAGGGTTCTGGTCGATGTAGGTGATGATGTTTTCTGGTGGTGTTATCGCATCGATATCCTCGACGCGACCCAGCTTCTCGTCACCTGGACCTGGCTGTGGGACGTTAATGCTGCCAGTTTTCTCAAAAGCGACAACTGGAACATCCAGTTCGGACATATGCTGCTCCAGAACGACTGGTGAACCTTCGTACATTACGTTGAGCTGTTCAGCGTATACCCAGCCGCGCATGCCGTTAATGTCCATGCGGCACCAGCTACTGCCTTCGAGGCATCCGTCGAGAACGCCGCTGCTGCCACGGGTGGCAAGGCCAACTTCTTCATATTCTTCGCCGGGGCCGGAACGCACCGAAATATCATCGGCGGTGGTGGCAACCATTGCGGCACTGGCTCCACCTGCCATCAGCGCCAAAAAGCTGCCGGCGATGAGTAGTTTGAGCTTATGCGTCATCATTATCACTCCGTTTATGACTGGGAATAGAACGCCTTTCCGCTGGGCCTGTTCCTGAAACTCGCGCATTTTTTCAGTAAGTTTCTGTTTTAGCGGCATTCTTTTTGTCTACTCAAAAGAGCTTGATGGTGGTTGTTGCAGCTACTGGATTGTGTGCTGGAGCGACCCTCCGTATACAAAGGCACCACCTGACCCAGAACCTTTGGAGATGATCATGGGAAAACTTCAGGCCGGGATTATTCCGGTGACGCCGTTTCAGCAAAACTGCACCATTCTGTTTGATGCGGACACCAAAGAGGGCGTGATTGTCGATCCGGGTGGTGATGTTGACGTTATTGTTCAGACCATCGAAGAAAACGGCATCAAGCTCAAGGAAATCTGGCTGACACATGGTCATCTCGATCATGCTGGTGGTGCCAAGGAGCTGAAAGAAAAACTGTCGCTCGATATTGTCGGTCCCCACAAGGACGATCTTCCGCTGCTCGAGCGCATTGAAACGCAGACCGAGACATACGGCATTGAAGGCCTGCAGAATGTCATCCCTGATCGCTGGCTGGAAGAGGGGCAGACTGTTTCGTTCGGCGAGCATGTATTTGAGGTCTACCACACGCCGGGCCACGCGCCGGGGCATGTGATTTATTACAACCGTGCGCAGGGCTTTGCCCATGTGGGTGATGTGCTGTTTGCCGGTTCTGTCGGACGCACCGATTTGCCCGGTGGCAACCATGATCAGTTGATGGCATCCATTCGTGACAAGCTGTTTCCGCTGGGCGATGAGGTCGGCTTTATCTGTGGCCACGGACCAGGTGGCCGTATCGGGGAAGAGCGCCGTACAAACCCTTACCTGCGCGGTCTTTGAAACACCCCATCACGCTTTCCGAAAACCGGTTGCGGTTTTCGGAAAGCGGCTGCTGAACAGGGGCGTTATAGGGAACTGATGTCTGCGGAGATGTTAAATCGCAGGTCTTTTGCCAGCCAAATGCCGACATAAAAAAACCCGGCATTCCTGCCGGGCTTCAACTGGACGGGAAAGTCGTCCTTTGGCTCAGCCAGCAATCTGAAGATTGACTGCTTTTGGGCCTTTGCCGCGACGATCAGGTTCCGTGTCGAAGCTCACTTTCTGGTTTTCTGAAAGACCGGACAGGCCGGAAGCCTGTACAGCAGAGATGTGTACAAAGATATCAGCGCCACCATTGTCTGGCTTGATGAAGCCGAAGCCTTTGTCTGTGTTGAAGAATTTTACGGTGCCAGTCTCGGCCATGCATCAGGTCCTTTTCGCTCTGCCTGTGTTCAGCGTCAGGCAGCATTTCAGTTTTGCCCAAAGGGCGTACGGCAGGCAGTTCTTGAATGGTGAGAAAAGGGACCTCCTTACTCACGAGAAATATATTTGAAGGTTTTCGTCCTTTAATTATTCCCCGTCCGGAGTTTTGGCGCCTCCGGTTCGCATATTATTTAGGTCTTCCCATGCTCGCAAATTGCCCGAACCGCAACAGAGTGCTGTGTTTATAGAAAATTGGCAAGCAAAAGTTTTTATCCGTTGTTTATTCGGATAGCTGTCATCTTATGGCTATGAATCACCGTGTGAGGCTTTTTTTCTATGTTTACGCTAACATCGGAAAAAGCATCGCGCCATTCGGGATTTTTTATTATTTTACGCGCAAAAAGCGTAGTTCTTGGCGAAAAATCGAAAAAAATTAAAAATACACTTTTATTGCGTGTATACCGCCGACCTTTGTCGGGTGAACTCCGGTACAAGCTCCACAAGCAGTATGGTTACGAAGATCAGCGCGCATCCAATGTAACCAATGCCGCTCAAGGTTTCACCCAAAAACGCTGCTGCAAACATGGCGGCAAACAGTGCCTCTGATGACAGGAAGATCGCGGCCTGCGGAGCCGTCGTATAACGCTGTCCGATAACCTGCAGCACAAAGGCAAGGCCTGACGATACCAGGCCGACATAGAGGATTTCACGCCATGCGTTGGAAATGGCGTTGAGCGAGAAGGGCTCCATAACGGTTGCCATCAAGCAGCATAATATGGAGCACACGGCAAACTGGACGCAGGAGAGGGCAAGCGGTCGATTGCTCGTAGTGACGAACCGTCCTGCCAGCGTGATCTGGATTGCCCAGAAGAAGGCGCAGATAATCGAGAAGATATCGCCGCCATTCAACTTGCTGAAGGTGCCGCCGGATAACAGGAAAATCCCGCCCAACATCATCAGCGCGCCGGGCCAGACAATCCAGTGCGGAAAACGGCGATAGACAACAACAGCGATCACCGGAACGAAGATCACGTAAAGGCCGGTCAGAAAGCCACTATTGGTAACCGTTGTTGTCACAAGGCCAATCTGCTGTGTAATGGCGCCACCGAGCAATGCGAGACCGACTAGGCCGAAGCCGGAAAGCTCCTTGCCGGTTGGCAGGCTTTTCATCTTGCGAGCTTCCATCAACGCAAACGGCAGCACAGCCAGCGCCGCAATGCCAAACCGCAGGCCGACGAACCAGAAAGGTCCGATATTCTGCATGGCAGTTGATTGTGCAACAAAACCGCCACCCCAAATGGCAGCCGCAAGAAGCAGAATAAGATTGGCCTGAACGCGCGTCATGATTGCCCAAACGATCCATAAGTGCGGGGAACCTGATAACGGTATTCAGCACATATATATTGCAGATCTGTGATTGTGATGGCTTGGCTCTATCAGGTCACAGAACGTCCGGCAAGCTGCCCTGATCGCTTTGATGTGGGGGCTTTCAACACGTTGCGTTTAATTGTGACACGCAACGTGCTGATTGTCTCAAAGCTCAGGAGGCGTTGGCGCGTGATACTCTTAAAAGAGAACCGTTGCTGTCATCGGTTAAGATGAGAAGCGCGCCATCGGGGGCAACGACAACGTCACGCATACGGCCGTAATCGCCTTTCAGCATACGTTCTTCCGAGGCTATCTTGCCGCTTTCATCTCGCTCCAGCCGCACAAGCAACTGATATTTCAATGCGGTGACAAACAGGCTGCCATCCCATTCCGGGAACATGGCGCCGTGATAAACGGCAATGGCGCCGGGTGCGATCGAGGGATCCCAATAATAGTCAGGCTGTATCATACCTTCCTGTGAGGTCCCCCCAGGGAAGTCCTGACCGGAATAATGTTTGCCATAGGAAATGACAGGCCAACCGAAATTGCCACCGGGTTGCGGGATGTTGATTTCATCGCCGCCGCGGGCACCATGTTCTACCGTGAACAGGGTGCCGTCTTTGGTGTCGAAAGCCAATCCTTGCGGGTTACGATGGCCAATGGACCAGACTTCTGGCGCACCTTTACCATTTACAGCGTAAGGGTTGTCTGCGGGGATCTTACCATCTGTCTCGATACGCAAGATCTTGCCAGCATGGTCCTTGGGATCCTGAGCCCGATCACCATCACCCCGGTCGCCAATGCCGAAGAACAATTTGCCATCGCTGGAGATTGCGATCCGTGAACCAAAATGCTGGCCGGTGCCGGTAAAGCGGTTCATTGCAAATAGACGTTCAGCGCCCTCAAGGCGTGAATTGTCTGGCGCCAGTTTTGCACGAAACACAGCCGTGCCGCGTCCGCCATCACCATTGATGGAGGCTGTGAAATAAAGCGTTCTGTTTTCAGCAAATTTCGGATCAAGCGCGATGTCGAGCAATCCACCTTGGCCGCCAGCCGATATCGCCGGCAGGCCAGCAAGTGGTGCAGACGGTTTGCCGTCCTGGATGATCCTCATGCGACCGGCACGTTCAGTGACGATATAAGAGCCATCCGGCAACACTTCGACCGACCAGGGATTTTCCAGACCGGATGCCACAATCTGTACCGCAATGTCGGCTTTTTCGGTTTTTTCCTGTCTTACATCGTCAGCCGCATAAGAAAAGATGGGCAGCAGCTGGGAGGCGCTCGCAATCAGAGCAGCCAGAGGGAGGTGGTGCGCTGTGAATTTACCCAGTATCGCGGAGGGGCGATGGCGGCTTTCCGTCATGGATTATCTCCGTTCAGAGCGTAACCCGTGGCAGGCATATAAGGACCGGCCAAGATTATGCATCAAAGTAAAATCTGGAGCGCCGGTCTTTCGTTCGATAATTCGAATTGCGCCCTGTGGTGTGGTGCCGGGCTAAATGTGCATTGCTGGTAAAAGGTTTCAACCTTTTGGTGTTCACGACTTGCTGATCGACAGAGTTTTTAGATCAGGTGCGGCCATTGACATGGTCTTTGGCAACGTCCTTCAGGCTTCTGCGTGCCAAGGCTGCCGTTCCGCTCATCATCAGCAGGAAAGAAGCAACAAGACATGCCATCAGCACAACACGGTCATTGAGGCCCTCAGACAGCGCCACTGCGCTTGATGGAACGGACTGCATGACCATCGATATTTCGGAGGCGTGGGCAGAGGTGGCAAGGCCAGCTGCCATGGTGACGATAACCGTCAGGGCTGCAATTGCCATCCACAACGAAAACAATGTTCTGCGTGTTCTTACGCGCTGTGCTGTCTGTTGATCTTCAATGAACATGTTTCGATTCCCTCTGTCTTATGAAGGGAATAAAGGCTGTGATGTGGACTGCTTGGCGACCGAATTTGGACTTTAACCCGCAATTATCATGGTCATATTGTGGCAAGCGGATTTTGCCCGCAAAATGCGGTCAATTCTTGCGTTTTCCAAAGGCCCTGGTAGGTCGCAGAATGCGACTTTCCACAGGTGTAACGTCTCGGTAGAGGTGCTGCTGAACCTGGTCGACACCGGAGTAGATGATCCGGCCGTGTTCATCGAGTTCGGGGAAACGCTCGTCAAAGGTGGTTGGTGCGAGTTCGGGGCGGGCCAGTGCATATCCCTGCATTAAGTTTACGCCGAGATCACCACAGAGTTCGACTTGCCAGTTTTCTTCCAATGCTTCGAAAACCGGCTCTATGCCGTCGTCCATGAACTGTCTGACGATGACCCGCAGCAGTGCGGCACCCGCCGAGTTGCTCATGAAGTCGCGCACCCAACTGGCTTCAAACTTCACATAGTCCGGCTTGACCAGTTTCACGCGCTCAATATCGGAATCGCCAGCGCCATAATCATCAATGGCAACGCGAAAACCAATAGCATGCATATGACTGGCGAAATCGGCGATCAGCTGGGTGTCCTCAGCCTTCTTGTCGGAGAACTCGCACACGATGCGATCAGGCGTCATGCCAGCCTCATGTGCGGCAAGGCGCATGCGTTCTACTTCCTGACGCATCTTTCCCGGTGTGCGGAAAAGGCCGGGATGAAAGTTGACGAAGATACGCGCCTTGCTGCGATCAAGATATCCTGTGTTGAGGATGTGCAGGGTCCGCAGCAGACTGTCGATCGCTTCAATATCAACCGGGTTCACCGAGGGGAAAAACTCGGCAGGCGATACCGCTTCGTCAGCCTTGTAGGGACGCACAAGACCCTCAAAGGAATCGATGTTCAATCGCCCGTTCCCCAACCGCCGGAATATTGGCTGGAGCGCGGATTTCAGCACGAAGGGACCGTAGACTGTTGTCCAGGTGCCATCCGGTTCTTTGGCAAGATTCGAGAAAATGCTCTTTGGGGTCATCGGCCGCTACAATATCAGTTAATATTCGCTTCCGCGCTGGATCGTATATACGATATCGCTAAAGCGTTACCTTGCCGTTAAGCATCCAAAAAACAGCGATGCCATTATGGGCCAAGGGACCGAAAAATGACGTCAACCTGTCATATTGCGGTGCTTTTGCGCTTGAAAGCAGGGCAGTCTTTCGACATAGAACATGCCGCAGACGGTGACTTGAAGAGCCTCTGCCGATGTCAACTTCAATAGGACCGATAAAAATGGCCTTCCTTGCCGACATTCTCTCCCGTGTAAAGCCATCCGCAACCATCGCAGTTTCTCAGAAAGCTCGTGAGCTTAAAGCTCAGGGTCGCGACGTTATTGGTCTTGGCGCAGGCGAGCCGGATTTCGATACGCCCGACAATATCAAGGAAGCTGCCATCGACGCGATTAAACGCGGCGAAACCAAATACACGCCAGTTTCGGGTATTCCTGAACTGCGCAAGGCAATTGCCGAAAAGTTCAAGCGCGAAAACGGTCTTGACTACAAGCCAGAGCAGACAATCGTTGGTACCGGTGGAAAGCAGATTCTTTTCAACGCATTCATGGCGACGCTTAACGCTGGTGATGAAGTTGTTATCCCTGCACCTTACTGGGTCAGCTACCCGGAAATGGTTTCCATTTGCGGCGGCACACCGGTTTTCGTCAGCACCACGCTGGAAGACAATTTCAAGCTGAAGCCTGAAGCACTGGAAAAGGCAATCACGCCAAAGACCAAGTGGTTCATCTTCAACTCGCCGTCCAACCCATCGGGCGCTGCTTACAGCCAGGCTGAGTTGAAGGCTCTGACCGACGTTCTGGTCAAGCATCCGCATGTCTGGGTTCTGACCGACGACATGTATGAGCACTTGACCTATGGTGACTTCAAGTTCGTCACACCGGTTGAAGTTGAGCCTTCGCTCTACGACCGCACCCTGACCATGAACGGCGTTTCCAAGGCCTATGCCATGACCGGCTGGCGCATTGGTTACGCTGCAGGTCCACTGCAGCTGATCAAGGCCATGGACATGATCCAGGGCCAGCAGACCTCCGGTGCAACATCGATCGCACAGTGGGCGGCTGTTGAGGCGCTGAACGGTACGCAGGATTTCATTCCGGCCAACAAGAAGATTTTCGAAGGCCGTCGTGATCTCGTGGTTTCGATGCTCAACCAGGCCAAGGGTATCAATTGCCCGTCGCCGGAAGGTGCGTTCTACGTTTACCCATCCTGCGCTGGCCTGATTGGCAAGACTGCACCGTCGGGCAAGGTTCTTGAGACCGATGAGGATTTCGTGTCCGAACTTCTGGAAACGGAAGGCGTTGCCGTGGTTCACGGTTCGGCCTTTGGTCTTGGCCCGAACTTCCGCATTTCCTACGCGACGTCGGAAGCTCTTCTTGAAGAGGCGTGCAAGCGCATTCAGCGTTTCTGCGCAGCCTGCAAGTAATTCTGTCTGATACCAAGGAAAAGCCCGGCCTTCGTGCCGGGCTTTTTCGTTTGTGATGTGATGTACATCAAGCGATGTTTGCACTTTTTGCTTTTTAATAGGATAGTACCGTCCCAAGGACACATGCCGCCATGCCGCGACGCCATGTCCTTTGTATCATCCTCGCGGCCAGCGACATGTCCTTCAAAAAACAGGAGGAAATGCGCATGACAAAAGTGGTGTACGAGATTGTGCCGCATGATGGCGGTTGGGCTTACAGGATGAATGGTGCCTGGTCTGAAGCCTTTCCAAGCCATGCCGATGCGTTGGCTGCCGTCAACATTGTGGTGCAGGAGCAGCAGGTTGGGGGCGAAGATGAAGAAATCAGCTACCAGGATGAGCGCGGACGCTGGCATGAGGAATACAGCAATGGCGGCGACCGGCCAGAGGCTGTCATTGTGGACGAAACCGTACCCAGTATGCCCAATTCTTGATATTGCCTGCCTTGTGATAGCAGGGTGGCGTCAGTCTGCCGTGTTGTTCAGGGCTTATGTGTTAGTGCCTCTGGGTCCATTTGTTTGAGATGGCCCTTCAAGCCGTCGACAAGCGCGCTGAAAACCGCGCGACACTTGGGTGATGTCCTCAGGTTCTCGTGCATGGCAACCCAGGTGTACAGCGGAATTTCGATGGCAGGCAAAATGCGCACCAGATTGTCCTCCCTGTTGGCAATGCCGATCTGACAGACGCCAATGCCTGCACCTGCACGGATCATCGACAGCTGCGCCAGATTGCTGTCCGCCCTTATTGAAAAGCCGATTGCCTCCGCATCGGGAATACTGGGATTGTCCTTGCGCATCTTTTGCAGCAAGCCGCGGATGAAAGGCGTTTTCCGGTCAAAACCAATCAGATGATGACTGTTGAGATCCTGTTTTTCTTGCGGTGTACCCGCCTTGGCAAGATAGGATTTGTGGGCGTGAAAACCCAGCCGCATATTGCCGACATAACGGATGACAAGTGCTTCCTGCAGCGGTTCAGTCATGCGAACGGCAATATCCGCCTCGCGACGCAGCAGGTCTTCTATTGTGTCGGAAAGCGATAGTTCGATTTCCAGCTTCGGATATTTTTCCTGAAGGCCCGCGATGATATCGGGCAAAATTTCAACGCCGATAATATCGGCGGCGCTGATACGGACTGAACCCTCAACCTTGCCGACCTCACCTGATGCTGCGCGCAACAGTGCCGATGCGGTCGCCGCAAGGTTTTCGGCGTAAGGTCGAAGGGCCAGCGCTGCTTCCGTCGGCATCAGGCCGTGGGGAGAGCGGATAAAAAGCTGGTAGCCGAGCGTTTCTTCGAGCGCGCCAATATGGCGACCGGCGGTTGGTTGGGTGATGCCCAGTTCACGGGCGGCAGCGGACAAAGAACCGTCACGCAAGACACTCAGGAATGTGCGGTAAAAATCCCAACTTGGCTCGATGCTGTTCATAAAAATCCGTATGGAGATGCAAGGAAATTAGTCAATTTCGTATAGCTGGATTTCTACAATCATTCCAGTTTCGAAACGGAATTGTGATCACTGGTGCTTTGGCTGGGACGGCGTAATTCGGAGATTGATTCAAAGACACTGCGCAATCGGTTGATTGCGCAGTGGGATTTATGTACCGCTCAGGCGAGGGCAGGGTAGTCGGTGTAACCTTCAGCGCCACCGCCGTAAAGTTTTTCTGGCTGCAAGGCGTTGAGCTCAGCATTCTCCTTGAGGCGACGCACCAGGTCCGGGTTGGCGATGAACGGACGGCCAAAGGCGATGGCATCTGCCTTGCCGTTGGCAACCGCGTCAATTGCGGTTTCGCGGGTGTAACCGTTGTTGGCTATCCAAAGACCCTTGCCACCAGCGTTGACGTAGGCGGCTCTCAGCGCGTCATAGTCAAATGGGTTGCCGCTATCGGACAGATCGCGTGGACCGCCTGTAGCGCCTTCCACGACGTGAATAAAGGACAGGCCGCGGCCGCCAAGCTGCTTTACGACATATTCATAGAGCGGTTGTGGGGCAGGTTCGGCGATGTCGTTTGCCGGGGTGACTGGTGACAGGCGAATGCCAGTGCGTCCAGCACCGATTTCCTTGGCAACCGTGTCAACTACCTCGAGGAGGAAGCGGCTGCGGTTCTCAATCGAGCCGCCGTACTCGTCGGTGCGCTGATTGGTACTGGATTTCAGGAACTGTTCGATGAGGTAGCCATTGGCTGCATGGATTTCGACGCCGTCAAAACCTGCGTCAATAGCAAAGCGGGCAGCCTTGCGGTAATCCTCGAGGATGGCTGTTATGTCGGATTTGTCCAACTCCCGGGGGGCGGACGTCTCGGCAAAGGCGCCGGTGCCATCTTCATTGATGATGTAAGTTTTGGACTTGGCGATAATGGCGGAAGGGGCGACCGGCTGGCCTTCCTGCGGCTGCAGCGAGGTGTGCGAGATGCGGCCGACATGCCAGATCTGGGCAACAATCTTGCCGCCTTCTTCATGCACGGCATCCGTTACCTTTTTCCAGCCTGCCAAGGCTTCCGGCTTGTAGAGGCCTGGAACGTGGGCATAACCCTGACCCTGCTGGGTAATTGCGGTACCTTCGCTGACAATCAGGCCGGCTGTCGCGCGCTGGCGATAATAGGTGACATTGAGATCATTCGGGAATTCACCCGGCGAACGGTTGCGTGTCAGTGGTGCCATCACGACACGGTTTGCGAGGGTAATATCTCCGGCCTGTGCTGGATCAAACAGATTGCTCATGTTGCTCAACTTTCTACAAATTTTCATTCAGATATTGTTGAAATGCCGCAATGGTCTCTTCATTGCGCTCGTAAAAAATCCACTGCCCAACCTTGCGGGATTTGATGAGTTCTGCCGCCTGCAGGGTGGCAAGGTGGGTTGATACAGTTGATTGCGACAGGCCGCTGACTTCGAACTGTCTGGCGCAAACGCCCATGCTAAACGGATGCTCCTGGCCACAAAAATGGTTTTCCGGGTCTTTAAGCCAGATCAGAAACTTCAACCGCACAGGATGCGATAGAGCTTTCAGCACATCCTCATGATTCATGGGTCTATCCTCATATTTGCGTTGATCGATATGTGTATCGACGTTTATCGATATTCAAGATCGACGCCGTAAAAAAATTCACGCGGAAAAACGCGCAAAAAAATAGGCCGCCAGATTTCTCCGCGGCCGTAAGTTTGAAGGTTAAAAACCTCCAGAGGGGAACAGCTAGTGCACTGGAAAATTCATCAGCGCATCAGCTAGTCCACATATGGGAGTTGTGTTGCTCAATCACAAGGGATGATTTTCTAATAAAACGCGATTTTTTCGAAAATGGGTAAAAAAAGAGGGCCGCCGGATTGCTCCAGGGCCCTTATAAGTGTGAAGGTTAAAAAACCTCCAGAGGGGAACAGCTAATGCGGTGGAACTGGGAGGAAAGCCACCGTGTGCACTAGCTGTGAGCGATATGGTGCTTTTTTGTGCATACAGCAACTCTTTTTTGTGCAGGTCAGGCATGCGTCTAGCGCATCGCTTAAGAACTTTGTCTTATTTCTGTGCAAATCTCGCCTGTCAAACGACAGGCGATTCTCTTGATTTGCGATATAACTAGTTGTTTTTGTTGAGTTTAGGCAGGCGGTGCGGATTTTGGGCAGAATCAGAAATTCCAGTTGCGCGCCTTGGCGACAATGAAATCACGGAAAGCCTTAAGCTTTGCGGCATTCTTCATTTCGTCCGGATAGCAAAAGTAGGTATCGAAAGATGGAATGTCTGCGCTGATCGGTAGCTGGATCAGACCGGGGTCACGGCCAACAATGTAGTCGGGCAAGCACGCAATGCCGATGCCGAGTAGGCATGCACGTTTGATCGACGTCTGGCTGTTGATCTGCAGATGCGGTGTGCGGGCATTGTCAGACGAGCGTCCGGCATATTCCAGCCAGTTGACGTCCAGCAGGTAGTTTGGTGCCGGTTCACCGAACGAAATGATGTGGTGGTTGTCCAGATCCTCAATCGACTGTGGCTCGCCATAGCGGTTGATATAGGACGGTGCTGCGTAGACATGCATATGCACGGTGAACAGCTTGCGTTGGATGAGGTCCGACTGCTGAGGCTGGCGAAGACGAATTGCGCAGTCGGCATGGCGCATGTTCACGTCCAGCTCCTCATTGTCGAGGATAAGCTGGATGGACATTTCAGGGTAAAGTTGCAGAAATTCCTGAATTTTGTCGGTCAACCAACCCTGGCCAAGGCCCACTGTCGTTGTGACACGCAGTTTACCGCTTGGCTTCTCGGTTGTCTCCGTCAGCTGCATCTTGACGGTTTCAAGCTTCAGCAGAACATCATGGGCGGTGCGGTAGAGCAATTCGCCTTGCTCTGTCAGGATGAGACCGCGCGCATGGCGGTGGAACAGCTTGACGCCGACATCCTGCTCCAGCGCGCTGACTTGCCGGCTAATGGCCGACTGGGACAGGTGAAGTTTATCGGCCGCGTGTGTGAACGAGCCAGCTTCCGCTGCCGCATGGAAAATGCGCAGTTTATCCCAGTCTAATGGCATGCCCATGCTGTTCCCTTATCGTTGTTATCTTATTCGGCCGCTATTGCTGCGGGTTGGTGTCCTGCCAGGAAACGTTCGGCCTCCAGTGCTGCCATGCATCCCATGCCAGCTGCGGTGATTGCCTGTCTGTAGGTATCGTCGGTGACGTCGCCTGCAGCAAAAATGCCGTCAACATTGGTCGCTGTGGAATCCGGTGCAGTCCACATGTAGCCATTTGGCTTGAGACGCAGCTTGTCCTTGAACAGTTCAACCGCTGGCGCATGGCCAATCGCCACGAAGACGCCATGCGTTTCGACTTCGGTGATCGCGCCGGTGCGTGTGTCCTTGAGCTTTGCGCCTGTCACAGATGGTGGCATTGGCGGCTTTGCTGGTGTGCCAACGATTTCCTCAACGGCAGTGTTCCAGAGAACCTTGACGTTTTCCTTGGCAAACAAGCGTTCCTGCAGAATCTTTTCAGACCGGAAGGAATCGCGGCGATGAACGACCGTGACGGTCTTGGCAATGTTGGACAGATAAAGCGCTTCTTCAACGGCAGAGTTGCCGCCGCCGACCACGATCACGTCCTTGTTGCGGTAGAAGAAACCGTCGCAGGTGGCGCATGCGGAAACGCCGAAGCCCTGGAAGTGCTGTTCGCTTTCCAAACCAAGCCATTTTGCCTTGGCGCCGGTGGCAATGATCAGCGTGTCAGCGGTCCACACGGTGCCGGAATCTGTCTTCACGACAAATGGGCGGGTGGTGGTTTCTACTTCAGTCACCAGATCGTTGACGATTTCTGCGCCGACATGGGTTGCCTGCTTCAGCATCTGGTCCATCAGCCATGGACCCTGGATCGGATCGGCGTAACCAGGATAGTTTTCCACATCGGTGGTGATCATCAGCTGGCCACCCTGTTCCATACCGGCAATAAGGACAGGCTCGAGCATGGCACGCGCTGCATAAATGGCAGCTGTGTAACCTGCTGGGCCGGAACCGATGATAAGAACTTTGCTGTGGCGCGCGGACATTATTTGACTTCCTTTCGATGCGGTTCGGGATGAAGCAGGTGCAATGGACGCAAATGCTAAAACGCCGCCGCCTGTTTTGCCCCGTATTTAAGGGCGTACAGTACCGATATTCAAGGGCAGCCGTGCTTTACCAACAGGGCAGTTATGCAGTTATGTAATTTTATGACTTGTTTGCCTCACATTCTTGCGAATCTTGGCGTCAGGAGTAGAAGGAATGAAAACCATTACCACGGGAGATAGCCGGTGACTCGCGTAGAACTCGATGCCATCGATCTTAAAATTCTGCGAGAGTTGCAGCGAGACGGTCGTATGACCAATGTCGATCTGGCCGAGAAGGTCGGGATCTCCGCGCCGCCATGCCTGCGTCGCGTCAGAAAGCTGGAGGAGGGCGGCGTGATCGAAGGGTATCACGCCATGCTCAATGCCCCCAAGCTTGGCTTTGATCTTGTTGCTTTCTGCATGGTTGGCCTGAAGCGCCAGTCGGAAGCCAACCTCAAGGCGTTTGCTGCGGCGACAGATCGCTGGCAGCTTGTACGTCAGGCCTGGATGGTCTCTGGCGAAAGTGATTTTTTGCTACACTGTGTGGCGGAGAACCTGACACAGTTTCAAGACTTCGTAATCGAAGTGCTGACGGCTGACGAAAATGTCGACACGGTCAGAACCATGCTGACCATTCGTCAGGTCAAGCGTATCGGTCTGGTCGAAGTCTAAGACAGGTTAAACTCTCCCGATAGCGGTTGTCGTTGTCGGGAGATGTTTTTTCAGAGCGTGCTAAGGCTGGATTGTTGCAGGCCGTTATATTCGGCCAGCAGACGCGAATGTGTATCTTCGCCACGGCCCCGTTTTCTGATTCTCTCGATCAGATCAGCGTCGACAGCCTTGAAGCTGCCAGGCAGCAGGAAAACATTATAGACATAACGCAGGAACAATTGTCTGAGCGTCTCATTGGGCTGCCATTCATTGAGCGCCGTTATAGCCTGCTGCAAACGTTCAAGCGAACGCGCCGAGATGACCAGTTCCGCCATCTCATAGGGCGCGTCACCCAGCACGATGACCTTTTTGCCGATAGCCAGACCTTCAAGCCCGACGGTCGAATTGATGGTGATGACGGCTGATGAACCCTCAATCAACTTGCGGGTTTCGTTGTGGTTGGCAAAAATAATACGCGGATGCTGCTCGATGTGCTTCTGGATGGAAAGCGGGAAGCTTGGGTGTTCCTTGATGACGAAATGTCTGTCGGGCATTCTTTCCGCCAGTTGATACAGCACCTCATAGAAGTGCTTCATGTCCCTTATCCACGGCGAATAAGCCAGGATCTGCATGTCGCTTGGGACTTGGAAGGGCACGAATATATAATCAGCCGGCAGGTTGGTCAGTTCTTCACCCTTTTGTTTGCTGCTGCGTTTCACCAGCGTCTGCGGCAAATCCCCGGTGATATGGCTTGCAGCCCAGTAATAAAAGGCAGGATCTCTTGGCAATGTGCTGCCGAAATTGATACCTTTGGTGTCGCACTGGATGGTATCGGGGAAAAAGCCGTTTTCCATCATCACCATCGGACGTGAGCGCTGGATGGCTGCTTCCATCAATAGGGACGCCGGCATCATGAAACCGTTGAAAATCAGAGCACTTGCGTCGGGGTAAGCGTTCAGCCGGTCTTCAATCAAAATGGCCGACAGGCGTGATCTGATGGCAGTGGTTGCCCGGTAAAAGGCAACGGACAGCGGGTTTGAATACAGCAAGGGCAGCCGAATCTGGCGTCGTAACAGATTATGCTCGATGCTGGGGCGGATATCGATCGAACATCCCTTGTCGCTGAACAGGCGGCCCAGTTCACCAACGCCATGGCTGCGGATAAACTCCTTCAAACCGTCTGTCAGTTTGAATGGGGCGCAGTCCATGCCCGAGTCGAGGACGGCCTTGAGGGGCTCGTAATTGTTTCGCTGAGAATATATGAACTCAACGTCTGTCATTGGGATGTCCGCCTTGTTGGGCTACGCGCTCGTAAATCTTTTGCAGCGCACGTGCCTCATCCTGAAGTTCGAAAGTGTTAAGCATGTGGCTACGTCCTGTCTCTCCCCATTCCAGGGTTTCGGTAGGGTTCTCAAGACGATTTTTTATAGCGTTGCGAAGGGCATCGCCATCACCGGCGGCAACAACAGTGCCTGTTTCACCCGCCAGCACCATTTCAGCATAGGCACCGGCATCGCTGGTGACCACTGCTGTTTGCGATGACATCGCTTCAAGTGGCGTCAGGCCAAAACCTTCATTGCGGGAAGGGGCGACATACAGTGTCAACCGACGGTACCACGGCTTGATGTCATCGACCTCACCGAGAAAGACGATGCGTTTTGAAAGTCCGGCAGCATCGATATCTGCTTTCAGCTTGTCGGCAAAGGATTTGTGTTCCGGGGTGACACGGCCGCTAATGACCGCAGTCCAATCTGGATAGGACGGAAGCAGCGCAATCATCGCCTGCACGAAAAGATCGGTGCCTTTTTGATGACGTACGCGGCCAAAACAGCCCACGAGATATTTTCCAGGCAGGCCGGTTGCTTCTATCGTGTCGTCGTTGCTTTTCGGCGGATGGAAAAGTTCGGTATCCACGCCATGCATGATGACAGTATGCGGCACTTCAAGGAACGAGCCGGACTTGGCGCTCGTTGCAACAACCTCATCCATCTGGGCAATGAGCTTGCGAGTATAGGCTGAATGCTTGCGTTGTGCAGCAGAGGTGAAAACCAGTTTCACCTTCATACGCAGGACATCACGCATGAAAATGCCTGGCAGCATTTCCAGATTGCGCCGCGCATGCCAGACGCGCGGGCCACCACCGGGAGCCTGTTGCCACAGGCGCCACAACTCCCGAAACCGGATATGTGGCAGGTTTTCTGGCAGGCCGGGGCCTAAGGTTGCCACCTTTTGCCCCAGCCTGTTTTGAACCGGTACCAGTTGAATGATCGTCGACGTGACGCCGGATAAACGTTTTTTGAAATTCGGGGCAATGACCCGAATGTCCTTTAATTCGACTTGTGTCACGTCTTGCTCCGAAAAAAATGAATGTAGTTATTACATCCAGTTTACGGAGAGGATTTCATAACCCTTGGCGCCGCCGGGTGCGTTGACTTCGATGCTGTCGCCAACTTCCTTGCCGATCAGCGCGCGCGCAATCGGGGAGGAGATTGAGATACGGCCGGCCTTGACGTCCGCTTCCTGGTCGCCAACGATCTGGTATGTTCTTTCTTCGTCGGTGTCCTCGTCAATCAGCTTGACGGTGGCGCCAAACTTGATCTTGGAACCTGACATTTTGGACAGATCGATGATCTCAGCACGGGCTGTCAGGTCTTCCAGTTCGGAAATGCGACCTTCATTGTGGCTCTGTGCTTCCTTGGCAGCGTGGTACTCGGCGTTTTCGGACAAATCGCCATGGGCACGTGCTTCCGAGATAGCCTCGATGATGCGTGGGCGTTCTTCCTGTTGACGCCAGCGCAGCTCCTCCTGCAACTTGGTGTAACCGCCTTGAGTCATCGGTACTTTCTCTACCATTTCTTATTCCTTCGCATTCCATCTGCTTCACGCAGACACAAAAAGAAACAGGTTCCGAAGTAAAACTTCGGAACCATGCCCAAAAACAACAATTCCGACCACTATATCAGAAGACCACCTCAAATTGCCAGAAGATTTGACGCTTACATATTTTGTGAGGATTTCGAGCAGTTTCCGATGTGGAAATTGACAAATCCAAAAAGAACATATAGTGAACACCGTATGGGAAAGTCAATTAAAGAGCGACTCGCAGTTCTCTCTGATGCTGCGAAATATGACGCGTCGTGTGCTTCCAGCGGAACCACAAAACGAAACTCGGCAGCGAGTGGCGGGCTGGGTTCGACTGAAGGATCTGGCATTTGTCATGCCTATGCGCCGGACGGTCGCTGCATCTCGCTGTTGAAAATCCTGCTGACCAATTTCTGCATCTATGACTGCGCCTATTGCATCAACCGCTCCTCGAGCAATGTCGAGCGCGCCCGCTTTACTGTGGAAGAAGTGGTATGGTTGACGCTGGAATTTTACCGGCGCAATTACATTGAAGGTCTTTTTCTATCCTCTGGCATTATCCGGTCTTCCGATCACACGATGGAGGAACTGGTTCGGGTGGCGAGGGAACTGCGCGTAACGCACGGCTTTCGCGGTTACATTCATCTCAAATCCATTCCTGAAGCGTCCGCCCATTTGGTGGAGGAGGCAGGGCTTTATGCCGATCGCCTATCGATCAATATCGAATTGCCAACCGACAGCGGTATCGGCCGATTTGCGCCAGAAAAACAGCCGGGCAATATCAGGAAGTCGATGGCCGATATCCGCCTGAAAATCGAGGAAGCGGGCGAGCCGACCTTGAAGACAAAGCGCGTGAAAAAATTCGCGCCCGCCGGTCAAAGCACGCAGATGATAGTCGGTGCAGACGGCGCAAATGACAGCACGATCCTGTCCACCAGCGCACGGCTCTACGGCAGCTACGGTTTGAGGCGTGTCTATTATTCCGCCTTCAGTCCGATACCGGATTCGTCAAAAAATCTGCCGTTGATCAAACCGCCGTTGATGCGGGAGCATCGGCTTTATCAGGCTGACTGGCTTTATCGCTTTTATGGTTTTGATATCGGCGAGATAACCTCCACACAAAAGGACGGCATGCTGGATCTCGATATCGATCCGAAGCTCGCCTGGGCATTGGCCAACCGGCAGAGCTTTCCTGTCAATGTGAATACTGCAGACAGGGAAATGCTGCTGCGTGTTCCGGGCTTTGGGACCAAGACGGTCAATTCCGTGCTGTCATCGCGCCGATTCCGGCGGCTGCGTCTGGAGGATCTTGCCCGGTTTGGTGTGTCGATTAAAAAGGTCAAAGCCTTTGTAGTGACCGAGGGTTGGACGCCGGGCAAATTGACGGAACGGCCGGATTTACGCGCCATGTTTGCACCGCAGCCAGAACAGCTGACGTTGCTGTAATGTACCGGATTTCGCTGGAGGGCCGGGGAGATTTTGGCGAGTGGCGAGATGCGGCACGGGCCTGCCTTGCGGCAAAAATTCCTCCGCATGACATAGACTGGCGCTTACGCGACGAGAGCGCTGGCCTGTTTGGTTTTGAGGACGACTCTGCACTGCCAGCAGCAAAAGGTGATGCCCCTGTCAGTGTTCCCGCAGCCTTCATGCCATTGGCGCAAGCGATAATCTGTCACAGTGACCCGTCTCGTTTTGCGTTGCTTTATCGGCTGTTGTGGCGGCTGTCCGATGACCGAACATTGTTGCAACTCAAGGCCGACCCGGATGTGACCCGCGCCCGCAACATGGAAAAATCGGTGCGCCGCGACAGCCACAAGATGACGGCCTTTGTTCGGTTCAAGGAAGTACCTTTGCCGGAGGGCATTGCGGGACGGCGGCGGTTTATTGCCTGGTTCGAGCCAGATCATTTCATTGTCGAGCGCAAGGCGGATTTTTTTCAGCGGCGATTTACAGATATGGATTGGGTGATTGCTACACCGAAAGGTTCTGCGCGTTGGGATGGAGAGACGCTCGAGACGTCGCGAATTGCAGCGGAAAAGCCGGACCTAACCGACGAAACCGATGAGCTTTGGCGAACCTATTATGCCAATATTTTCAATCCGGCACGGTTGAAGATAAAGGCGATGACGGCGGAAATGCCGAAAAAATACTGGAAGAACCTGCCGGAAGCCGACCTTATTCCGGAGCTTATTTTGGGTGCAGAGGCGCGTGTACTGGAAATGGCGGCAAAGGCCGCAACCGAACCGCAGCTGTTTCATCATCGCATTCAGGCCATGGCGGAAAACCGACCGGCACCTGCTTTGCCTGATGCCGATACGCTCGAGGGTTTGAAACATGAAGCGCGCAGTTGCATGCTCTGTCCGTTGCACTGCACTGCCACGCAGACGGTGTTCGGTGAGGGGCCATCCCGTGCGGATGTGATGATCGTTGGTGAACAGCCGGGTGATCATGAAGATCTAGCTGGTCGGCCGTTTGTCGGTCCGGCTGGCAAGGTGTTTAATGAGGTCGTGTCGCAGACCGGAATGGATCGCTCTAAATTTTACGTCACCAACGCTGTCAAACATTTCAAATATGAACCGCGTGGCAAGCTCCGTATTCATAAACGGCCAGATGTTATGGAGATTGAACATTGCCGATGGTGGCTGACCCGCGAGATCGATCTGGTTCAGCCGAAACTGATCGTTGCCATGGGGGCGACAGCGGTTTTTGCGCTGACAGGTATCAAAGGTAAATTGTCTGAGGTACGCGGCAAACCTATGCCGATGCAGGGCGACAGGCTGTTATTCGTCACGGTGCATCCATCCTATTTGCTGCGTATTCCCGATGAAGGTAAAAAGGCCGAGGAAATGCGCCTGTTTCGTGAAGATATGGCGACGGTCAGGAAAATGGCTGAGGAA
The DNA here is from genome assembly GCF_055381905.1 of Agrobacterium sp. 5Ca50. Lineage (NCBI taxonomy): Bacteria > Pseudomonadati > Pseudomonadota > Alphaproteobacteria > Hyphomicrobiales > Rhizobiaceae > Agrobacterium > Agrobacterium sp. 5Ca50. Next base: position 2,226,022 of record NZ_AP026438.1, on the reverse strand, counting down.
ATGTGCGTGACCTGAGGTTGCTTAATGCGAACCGACAGCACTTTCATCGATATGGGCCTTGGCGTAGACCTTGCGCGCAATGACGGCTAGCAGGAGCAGGATTACGGACGCGAGAAGACAGCATGCGGCAAAGCCGGTTGAGAAACCCTGCTTGGCGGGTTCGAGCCAAGACGGATCGGCTGTGCCGCCGAGAGCCTTTGCCGTTTCCACGGCTCCTGCCAGTGTTGCCGACACGGCTGTCGCCTGTGTTTGGTCAAGTCCGGTCAGATCAACGTCTGACATTGTCATGCGGTAAAACACGGTGCCGAGACTGCCAAGCAATGCAACGCCTAAAGCACCACCAAATTCAGAGCTGGTTTCGGAAATGGCCGATGCTGACCCGGCACGCTCCGGCGGCGCTGTGCCAACGATCAACCCGGTGGTGGTGAGAATGACAGGCACGAAACCGAGGCCGATCAACATGCTGGCAAACAGGATGCCGAGCAGACTTTCATAATAGGCGGCAATAGCCATGACTGTGGTGCCGACAACATTGACCATTAGACCCATCAACACGGTTTTGACCGGGCCGAAATGGTTGGTGAAGCGATACGCCTGAAACGACATGATGGTGAAAACTGATGCCGAAGGAATAGACCACAGCGCGGCCTGCAACGGCGTGAGGCCGATCACCAGCTGCAGGAACAGATTCTGATAGAGGAAAGTGCCGAATACAAAGAATACGCCGGCCAGATTGACCATTAACGATGCTGTAAACGCCGGAATGCGGAACAGTTTGAGATCAATCAGCGGGTGGCTAAGGCGTTGTTGACGGCGGATAAAAAACACACCAACCAACAGGCCAATTGCGACGGGCAACAACTGGATGAGTGCAAAACCATCTGCCGCCATGTGTTTGAAACCGTAGATGATAGGCAGCACGGTTGCGAGTGATAAAAGAACGCTAGGAAGATCAATGCCTTCCGCCTCATCGTTCTTGTATTCCGGTAAAATGAACGGTGCGATGATCAGTAGAAACAACATCACCGGGATGTTGATCAGAAATACTGATCCCCAATGAAAATACTCCAACAACAAACCGCCGATTAGCGGGCCTATCAGGCCGCCAAGTGCAAATGCAGATCCCCAGATGCTGATGGCGCGGTTTCGCTCGGCCTCGTTCTTGAAGATATTGACGATGAGCGACAGGGTGGATGGCGCAACGGTGGCACCGGCAATGCCCTGCAGCGCCCGCGATATGATCAACTGTTGGGCTGTGTCGGAAAAGGCGGCCAGCGCTGAGGCCACACCAAATGCAAATGCGCCGATCAGCAGCAGTTTGCGACGACCGATCCGGTCGCCCAATGTGCCCATGGTCACCAGAAAACCAGCGACCATGAAGCCATAGATATCGTTGATCCACAGCAGCTCAGTGGCATTCGGATCAAGGTCTGCGACGATTGCCGGCATTGCCAGAAACAGCACCGACAGATCCATGGAATAGATCAGGCAGGCAATCGATAGGACACAGAGGCCGATCCATTCACGCTTGCTGGCGTGATCCTGCACTGATGGTGTGTCCGTCATGTCGTTCCTCCCGCATTGGCGAGAGATTTTCCTGAAATTGCAAAATTGGCAAGTATCAAACTCGGGCTAGACCTTTGCCCGTTCAGTCCTGCTGCAAGGCTGTGACGATATCATGGAGATTATTGATCTTGCGAAATCTGCAGCAAAAGATTTTCCAGCCGGTCGAAATTCTGTTCATTGGCAGCGGCAATGAACTTCTTCAGCTCGAGGTTTTCTTCTGTCGCATCGAACAACATACGCCAGTTGAGCTGGGTGCCGCCAACCTGCTCTGTGAAGTCTATTTCCATGGTGTAGACGTGGATCGGTTCGTGATGTTCAAAGACAATACGCTCGGGCACCGTGATTTCCCGGAACGTCGATATATTGTGGAAGTCGGTACCGTTGGAGGCCGTCATGGTAATCTGCCATGTGCCACCGGGTCTGAAATCGAATTTGCCGATGCGGTTGGTAAAACCATCTGGTCCCCACCAAAGCGACAACAACTCGGTGTCTGCGAAGGCGCGAAACAGGGTGTCGCGATCCACGCTGAACAGGCGTTCGTTCAGAACTTCCATCTTGTTGGTCATGTCGATCCTCGCACTCATCGGTTTTCAAATTGCGGGCAAAAGAAAACCGGCCGACATTGCTGTTGGCCGGTTGATGGGTATTACAAAGGATCAAAAGTAGCTTTGCAGCGGTCTGACTTCGAGGTTGCCGGCCTTCAGCGCCTTGATGGCGAGGGCTGCGGCCTCTGCACCAGCCATAGTGGTGTAGTAAGGCACCTTCTGCATCAGCGTTGCGCGACGCAGCGACTTCGAGTCGGAGATCGCCTTGTTGCTGTCGGTGGTGTTGATGACCAGCTGGACCTGACGGTTACGGATGGCGTCTTCGATGTGCGGACGACCTTCCTGAACCTTGTTGATCTTTTCGGCTTCAATACCCTGTTCTGCGAGGAAGCGCTGGGTGCCGCCGGTTGCGAGAACCTTGAAGCCAATTTCCACGAGAATGCGGATGGCTGGCAGAACACGTTCCTTGTCTTCGTCACGAACCGATACGAACACGGCGCCTGAGCGAGGCAGATCCACACCAGCACCAAGCTGCGCCTTGGCAAAGGCCAGTGCGAAGTCGGTGTCGAGGCCGATGACTTCACCGGTCGAGCGCATTTCCGGTCCGAGCAGAATGTCGACGCCAGGGAAACGAGCAAACGGGAAGACGGCTTCCTTGACGGCAATGTGCTTCAGGTTGCGTGGATCTGGTTTTTCGCCGTAAGCCGCAATCGCTGCATCAAGCTTTTCGCCGGTCATGACACGGGCCGCGATCTTGGCAATCGGTGCGCCGATGGTCTTGGCAACGAATGGCACGGTACGCGATGCACGCGGATTGACTTCAAGAACGTAGATCGTGCCGTCCTTGATGGCATATTGCACGTTCATCAAGCCGCCAACATTCAGTGCCTTGGCAAGAGCCGTGGTCTGACGTTCCAGCTCGTCAACGATTTCGTTCGACAGCGAACGAACTGGCAGCGAGCAGGCGGAGTCACCGGAGTGGATGCCGGCTTCTTCGATATGCTCCATGATGCCCGATACGAAGACGTTTTCGCCATCGCACAATGCATCAACGTCCACTTCAACCGCGTTGGTCAGGTAGCTATCGAACAATAGCGGGTTCTTGCCGAGCAGCGTGTTGATCTGGCCGGTCTTGTCGTTCGGGTAACGCTGCTTGATGTCTTCAGGTACGAGGCCTGGAACCGTGTCGAGCAGGTAAGCCTGCAACTGGCTTTCCGAATGAATGATCTGCATTGCGCGGCCACCCAGAACGTAGGATGGACGAACAACCAGGGGGAAGCCGATTTCAGAGGCAACCAGACGCGCCTGCTCAACCGAGTAGGCGATACCGTTGTTTGGCTGGGCGAGGTCCAGCTTCATCAATAGCTTCTGGAAGCGGTCACGGTCTTCTGCAAGGTCGATCATGTCAGGCGCTGTGCCGAGGATCGGGATACCATTCTTTTCAAGCGCTTCAGCCAGCTTCAGCGGCGTCTGGCCGCCGAACTGCACTATAACGCCAACCAACTCACCCTTTTCCTGCTCGGCGCGCATGATTTCGATCACGTCTTCCGCAGTCAGCGGCTCGAAATACAGGCGGTCGGAGGTGTCATAGTCGGTCGACACGGTTTCCGGGTTGCAGTTGATCATGATGGCTTCAAAGCCTGCATCCTTCAGTGCGAAGGCGGCATGGCAGCAGCAATAGTCGAATTCAATGCCCTGGCCGATACGGTTAGGACCGCCACCGAGGATGACGACCTTCTTGCGGTCGGACACTTCTGCTTCCGAGCGCAGTGCACCAACGAATGGTGCTTCGTAGGTCGAATACATGTATGCGGTTGGCGAAGCGAATTCAGCAGCGCAGGTGTCGATGCGCTTGAAGACCGGGCGTACGTTGAGGCTGTTGCGAAGCTCGGCAACTTCCTTTGGACGCTTGCTGGTCAGGCTGGCAAGACGGGCGTCGGAGAAGCCCATGGCTTTCACCGCGCGCAGGTTTTCAGCGTCGGTCGGCAGACCATGTTCGCGGATGCGGGCCTCGGTGTCGACGATCGCCTTGAACTGCGCGATGAACCATGGGTCGATCTTGCTGTTTTCGTGCACTTCCTCTTCGGACATGCCCATACGCAGAGCCTGGGCAACCATGCGCAGACGATCCGGTGTCGGTGTGCCGATAGCGGCGCGAATGGCGTTCTTGGAGCCTTCGCCTTCTTCGTAGCCCGGGATTTCGATTTCATCGAGACCCGTCAGGCCGGTTTCCATGCCGCGCAGCGCCTTCTGCAGCGATTCTGCAAATGTACGGCCAATCGCCATGACTTCACCAACCGACTTCATGGCCGTGGTGAGGATTGGCGACGCGCCTGGAAACTTTTCAAAGGCAAATCGCGGGATCTTGGTGACGACGTAGTCGATCGATGGTTCGAACGAGGCCGGGGTTGCACCACCGGTGATGTCGTTGTCCAGTTCGTCCAGCGTGTAACCGATGGCGAGCTTTGCAGCGACCTTGGCGATCGGGAAGCCGGTGGCCTTGGAGGCCAGCGCAGACGAACGCGACACGCGTGGGTTCATTTCGATGACGACCAGGCGGCCGTCCTTCGGGTTAACCGCGAACTGAACGTTCGAGCCGCCTGTTTCCACACCGATTTCGCGCAATACCGCGATCGATGCATTGCGCATCATCTGGTATTCCTTGTCCGTCAGCGTCAGGGCCGGAGCCACGGTGATGCTATCGCCGGTGTGAACGCCCATCGGGTCGATGTTTTCAATCGAGCAGATGATGATGCAGTTGTCCGCCTTGTCGCGGACCACTTCCATTTCATATTCTTTCCAACCAAGTACGGATTCTTCGATCAGCACTTCGGTGGTTGGCGATGCATCGAGACCGCCGCCGATGATTTCAAAGAATTCCGAGCGGTTGTAAGCAATACCGCCGCCGGTGCCACCCATGGTGAAGGATGGGCGAATGATGGCGGGCAGGCCAACAACATCAATTGCCTGTGCGGCAATGGCCATTGCGTGGCTGATGTAGCGCTGCTTGCGATCTGTTTCTCCCAGGTTCCACTGGTTTTCCAGTTCGTCGAGTGCCTTGTCCAGATCAGAACCGGAAAGCTTGGCCTTCAGTTCTGCACGGGCAGCTTCGTGTTTCTTGCGGTCGGCGTCCTTGATCTCGGTGGCATTGGCCAGCATCGAGCGCGGTGTTTCAAGGCCGATCTTTGCCATGGCTTCGCGGAACAGGGCGCGGTCTTCAGCCTTGTCGATTGCCTCAGGCTTTGCGCCGATCATTTCGACATTGTAGCGGTCCAGAACACCCATGCGCTTGAGAGAGAGCGCGGTGTTGAGAGCCGTTTGACCACCCATGGTCGGCAGAAGCGCGTCTGGGCGCTCCTTGGCGATGATCTTGGCCACGACTTCGGGAGTGATTGGCTCAACGTAAGTGGCGTCTGCAAGACCCGGATCCGTCATGATCGTGGCCGGGTTGGAGTTGACGAGGATGACGCGGTAGCCTTCCTCTTTCAGAGCCTTACACGCTTGCGTGCCGGAATAGTCAAATTCGCAAGCCTGACCGATAACAATCGGTCCCGCGCCGATAATTAGGATGGACTTGATATCTTGGCGCTTCGGCATGGCTCTCGTTCCGCTTCTCGTGTTGCGCAAAAAACGGCCATGGTGAAGGTTCACCGGCCGGGGCGCGCAATTTCAAATATTTTCAGGCTAGAAGCGGCTTATAGGCAAATGTTTTAACGAACGGAACCCCGAAAGTTTAAAAATCGACAGGAAATATGCATTCGCATATCTGACATGCATTTCATGGAGCAACTTCATTTCCATGATCTCAATTCGCTGATACAACACAAGACATATATTAGCGTTATTTTCTGTCGGGAGATAAACGACCATGGAATGGAAAGGGCGCCGTCAGTCTGACAACGTCGAAGACAAACGTGATATGTCAGCAGGTCGGGGCGGTTTGGGCAATGATCCTTTCAGCCGCACCGGGTTTCGAATTCCTTCGGGCGGCAGGCGCACTGGTGGTGGAATCGGTATAGGCGGCCTTCTGGTCATCCTTCTCGTCAGCTGGTTTCTCGGCATCAACCCGCTTACCCTGCTGTCTGGCGGTGAGGGCATGATGGGGGATAGCTCATCGCAGCAGACCGGCACCCGTCCGCAGGGCAATTCCACCGACGACACAACGGCTTTTGTACGCGTGGTGCTGGCTGAAACCGAAAATACCTGGAGCGGCATTTTCAAATCTGCGGGTCAGACCTATCAGGAACCGACACTGGTGCTGTTTTCCGGTCAGGTGTCTTCGGCTTGCGGATATGCGTCTGCGGCAACTGGCCCGTTCTATTGCCCGGGGGATCGCAAGGTTTATCTCGACACCACGTTCTTCCGTGAACTGGACCAGCGTTTTGGCGCTGCCGGCGACTTTGCGCAGGCCTATGTGATTGCACATGAGGTCGGCCATCACGTGCAGAACCTTACCGGTGTGTTGCCGGAGTTCAACCGTCGTCGCCAGTCGATGAGCCAGGTGGACGCCAATCGCATGTCGGTGCGGGTTGAGTTGCAGGCCGATTGCTACGCCGGTATCTGGGCAAAATTCACCGAGCAGGAAGGTATTCTCGATACCGGAGACCTCGAAGAAGCGCTCAATGCTGCCCATCAGATCGGTGACGATACGCTGCAAAAGCAGTCGCAAGGTTATGTTGTGCCTGACAGTTTCAACCACGGCACGTCGCAACAGCGCATGACATGGTTCAAGCGTGGTTACGACACTGGTCGCGTTGCTGACTGTGATACGTTCAACACCAATATCTGACGGTCATTTACACATGCCTTCGCGCAGATTGATGCCGTATTCCAGATAGGCTTTCAGGGCGCACAGCATTTGTGACCAGCCCTGACAATTGCCATAGGATGCTTTCAGCCCGGCTGGCGTTTCGCGCCAGCCGTTTTCTGTAATGCTGATAAGCGTCCTGTCATCACCGTTCGGTTCAAAGCTGATTGTCACCGTGGTTTTGTAACTGCCTGCCTCGTCGGTGCCCTCTTCATTGGCCTGCCATTGCAGGATGATTTGCCTGTCCTGCTCGGCTTTGATGACCTCAACGGGAAATGCGCCGGGAAAATCGTGGAAATCCCAGCTGACGGTGGTACCGGTTTCAGGCCTGCCCTTGGCGCTACCCGTTGTGAAATAACCGGACAATTTCCTTGATCGGCAACTGCCTCGAAAACCTCATGAAGCGGTTTTGATATTCTGGCGGACACCGTGAATGTCAGTTCCATTTTATCCTCCCGTAAAGACACGCATTTTGCTGCAAACTCGTGAGGTGTCACCTGAGTTGCACTTTAGGGTCATGTCTCGACGGGATGACCACGTAAAAACAACCGAACCGGAATATCCGGTTCAGTTTGACGGGCCTGAGGTGTGATTACGCGGCAAGCAGCAGGGCTGACAAAAACATGCCGAGCGCAAAAATAGTATGGGCGACGAGATTCAACACGCGCACTTTGGTCGGGTTTGGAGTTTTGGAGGCGGCCCATCCGAGGCCGAGGCCCGGTTGAAGCAGAAACCAGCCAGCACCAACGGTCACGATGCCGACGATCCACGGCTGGATGAAGTGTGGCTCAGCAAACCATAGTGGTGTCACGACCAGCGCCAGAAGGATGCCATAGAGAACGCCAATGGCGTAATGCATAAACCAGCCAAGTGCCACTTCGTTTTTGTAAGGTGTCGCATTGGCGATGCTGTCGTGAAAAACCTTGCCCTTGGGCAGGTGCCAGAACCAGCGACCGGGAGGTCCCCAATTCGGAGCGGGCTGCTTGAAGACGAAATGGAGAATATAGGCCCAGATATCCATGAGGATGGTTCCGCCTATGCCCATGACCACGCCGCGCCAAATAATGTCCGACATTCCGCTCTCCCGACTCTCTATGTCGTCTGGCAAGGTGTCGGCTTTTTTAGGGTTCGGCAAGTGCAGTTTGGAGGCTTTGCAGCTCCCGGTCATGATCTTTGAGACGAGGGTAGGAGAGCGCATAAAAAAAGGGCGTGGCCGCCTTGGGCGGCCACGTTTTGTCTGATCAGGCTGCGCGGCTGTAAGACTTGTGTTGTGTCTGCTGCATGCCCAGTCTGAACTGCGCCAGCAGCTCGTTGAGCGATGCCGCTTCCGAGGCAAGGCCGTGGCTGGCGGCGGTCTGTTCTTCGACCATGGCGGCATTCTGCTGCGTGCCCTGGTCGATGGTGTTGATGGCGGTGTTGATTTCGGACAGGCCGGTCGACTGTTCGCGGGTGGCGATAACAATCGCATTGATATGGCGGTTGATTTCCTGCACCTGCGTAACGATGGCTTCCAGCGCCTTGCCGGCATTATCAACCAGCGTCACACCTTCCTGTACCTGAGCGGTGGAGGTGCTGATCAGCGCCTTGATTTCCTTCGCGGCTGTTGCGGAACGCTGCGCCAGTTCACGCACTTCCTGCGCAACGACGGCAAAACCCTTACCGGCTTCACCGGCACGGGCTGCTTCCACGCCGGCATTCAGCGCCAGCAGGTTTGTCTGGAAGGCAATCTCGTCGATGACGCCGATGATCTTGGAAATCTCGGTCGACGAATGTTCGATGCCTTCCATGGCGCGCACGGCGTCATTAACGACGTGGCCGGACTGTTCAGCATTGTTGCGAGTGCGGTCAACCAGTTTTCCAACTTCTTCGGCGCGCTGGGCAGCATCCTTGACGGTGGTTGTAATTTCCTCAAGGGCGGCTGCGGTTTGTTCAACAGACGCTGCCTGCTGTTCGGTGCGGCGGGCAAGGTCATCGGCCGAGTGGCGGATTTCCGTTGCGCCGGCATCGATGGCGCGGGCATTCTGGCCAACATTGGTCAGAGCATCGTTGAGCTTGGTGATGGAGTTGTTGAAGTCTTCACGCAGACGGTCAACACGCGCAACGAATGGTGTCGAAATGCGGTATTGCAGATCGCCATTGGAGAGATGTTCAAGGCCCTTTGCCAGTGCATCAACGGCAAACTGAATGTCGGCACTGTCCTTGGCTGCAGTTCTTTCGCGCAGGTCGCGTTCCTGTTCGGACAGTGAACGGGATTCAGAGGCTTCGGTTTCCAAGCGCTGTCTTTCCAGTGCGTTGGTCCGGAACACGGCAACGGCTGCGGCCATCGAACCGATCTGGTCGGTGCGGTCCTGACCGGGAATGGTGATGGAAAGGTGGCCGGAGGCCAGGTTCTGCATGGCAGCGGTCATCTGTGTCACCGGCGTGATCACCAGTCGGCTAAGCAGGAAGGCGAGGAAACCGATCATGCCGATAACTGCAAGCGTGGTTGCAATGATGGCGGCGACACGGAACTGCGAAATCGAGGCGTAAGCAACGCCGCTATCCACAACAAAGCCGACATACCATTCAACAGATGGCAGGCCGGTGACTGGAATGAAGCTGGTGAGCTTGGCTTTGCCATCGATTGCCGTTTCGGTGATAGCAGAGGCAATGCTTGGCGTTGCTGTCGGGAACAGGTCGGTCAGCGTCTTGTTGACGAAATTTGCATCCGGGTGAATGAGGATCTTGCCATCCTTGCTGACCAGGAAGGCGTAACCTTCGGTGCCAACTTCAACCGACTTGATCATCGTCACCAGCGAATTGAGCGAGAAGTCGCTGCCGGTTACGCCAGCCAATTGGCCGTTAATCATGACAGGCGAGGCAGCGGTGATGATCAGGCCGCCTGTAGAGGCGTCGGAATATGGCTCCGTCAGCACGGTCTTCTGCGCTTTCACGGCATCCTGGTACCATGGGCGGGTCCGTGGATCATATCCTTCTGGCAAAGGCAATCTCGGCCATGTGGTGAACACGCCGGTCGCGCTGTCGCCAAAATAGGTCGACATGAACTGACCGGTCAGGACATCATTTTGCAGCACGTTCAGCTTGGCGTCTTCGTCCGGTGCTTTGGCCATGGCCTTGGTGACGACATCGGTCAACATCACGCGGCCGTTCAGCCAGTTGGCGATGCTTTGCGCCGCCTGTTTGCCGGCGGCGTCAATGTTACGGGCAACGGAAGTCGTCGTGGCTTCCCGTTGCAGTGCGTCGATGTAGATGGAAAAACCGGCAAAAGCCGTCACAACAACGAGCGACGCAGCGATAATAATGCGCGTCATAAGGCTAGATTTAATAGACAAGCGCAGCTTCCCTTATAGGTATTCGCGACTTTTGGCCGGATGAACGGACCGAATTCGGAGGGGGGGGGACAATCATGCCGTGTAACGGCGTTGTATACACGCATCATGCGGGCCAGTTATATGTGGCTGTTTTAGCTTTTGCGTTATTTCAAAACTGTAAATGTAGTTTGACTGTAGCGTGAAATTATTTGCGAACACTCAAGACTGCTTGTCGTTTTGATTTTTGCCAGTTTTTTGTGCATTTGCATTGCTTGGTTGCATCGGTACGCCGAATATTTTATGGATTAGGCCAACGCCGTTTCCCGTTTCCGTGGAAGCGGCTTTTGTTTTGAGAAGGTGCCGCATGTCCTCGTCCGTTGTTTCAGGCAGTGTTCAAACCGGCGCGCAATCCTGGTCATCCCATCTGAGAGCCACGCTTGCGCTGGGTATCCCATTGATTGGCGCGCAGCTCGCGCAGTTGGGCATTCACACGACGGATATGGTGATTGTCGGTCAGCTTGGAGCGGAAAAGCTGGCGGCCATGGTGCTGGCCGGACAGTTCTTCTTTGTGCTGTTTATCTTCGGTTCCGGTTTCTCGATTGCCGTTGTGCCAATGATTGCGCAGGCTTTCGGTCGCGGTGACGTACGCTCGACGCGCCGCTCGCTGCGCATGGGCATGTGGGTTGCCATCGTCTACTGGCTTTTGGTGCTGCCATTCTTCATGAATGCAGAGCGTATCCTGCTTGGTTTCGGTCAGAATGCCGAAGTGGCAAGGCTGGCGGGGGATTATCTCGGCATCACCAAGTACGGCCTTCTGCCGGGTCTTTTATTTTACGTGATGCGCGGTCTGGTCAGCGCCGTCGGCAAGGCCAGCGTCGTTCTTTACATCACCATCCTGACGCTCGTGGTGAATGGTATCCTCGCTTACGGTCTGGTGCTCGGGCATTTCGGCTTTCCTGCGCTTGGCATGAACGGTGCCGCTATTGTCGCGGTCATCGTGCAGACCCTCAGCTTCGTCTGCTTGGCTGCCTTTGTGCAAAGCCGCGAGGAAATGCGTCAATACGAGGTCTTTGTTCGTTTCTGGAGACCGGACTGGCAGGCGCTGCTTGAAGTGCTGCGTCTTGGTTTGCCAATCAGCGTTACCATTCTGGCCGAGGTGTCGCTGTTCAGTGCCGCGTCCATTTTGATGGGGCAGATCGGAACAACAGAGCTTGCTGCCCACGGTATCGCGCTGCAATTGGCCTCGATTGCCTTCATGATCCCGCTTGGTCTGTCACAGGCAGCAACGGTGCGGGTCGGTATTGCTTACGGGCAGGGAGATTATCCCAATCTGGTTCGGGCCGCGATCATGGTCAGCGCACTGGCATGCATCATTGCCATTGCTGGCGGCGTGCTGTTTGCCGCAGCACCGCAATATCTCAGCCGCTGGTTCCTCAATGAACACCTGCCGAATGTGCCTGCGGTTCTCGACTATGCAGCGAAGCTGGTGATCATTGCCGGTATTTTCCAGCTGATGGATGGGTTGCAGGCAATTGCCAGCGGCCTTCTGCGCGGCCTGAAAGATGCACGCGTGCCGATGATCATGGCGCTGATTTCCTATTGGCCGGTCGGCTTCCTGCTGGCCTGGGTTCTCGGTTTCCCGCTGGGTCTTGGCGGCGAGGGCGTTTGGTACGGCATTCTGGTTGGCCTTACCGTTGCTTCCATTACCCTGTCATGGCGTTTCATCGCGCTGGTACAGCGGCAGAAACAGGCCATTGCCATCTGAGACATTTTTGAAATGCAACAAAAAGAAAGGCCCGCGTGATGCGGGCCTTTTTTATATCTGTTGATTTTTAGAGAGTCGTATCAACGCTCTGCCAGAGCGGCTTCACCCTTTTTCTCGCGAACGAGATTGACGAAGCGGCGGAACAGGTAGTGGCTATCCTGCGGGCCAGGGGAGGCTTCCGGGTGGTGCTGTACCGAGAACACCGGCTTGCCGACAACGCGCAGGCCGCAGTTCGTGCCGTCGAACAGCGAAATATGAGTCTCTTCAACGCCTTCCGGCAGCGACTTCGTGTCGACTGCAAAGCCGTGGTTCATGGACACGATTTCCACCTTGCCGGTGGTGAAGTCCTTGACCGGGTGGTTGGCGCCGTGGTGGCCCTGATGCATCTTTTCAGTCTTTGCACCAAGCGCCAGACCAAGCATCTGGTGACCGAGGCAGATGCCGAACAGCGGCAGCTCGGACTTGATCAAATCCTGAATGACAGGAACGGCATATTCTCCGGTCGCAGCCGGGTCGCCAGGACCGTTGGACAGGAACACACCGTCGGGCTTCAGAGCCAGAATGTCTTCGGCAGAGGTCTTGGCAGGAACGACAGTGACCTTGCAGTCAAGGCCGGCAAACAGGCGCAGGATGTTACGCTTTACGCCGAAGTCAACGCAGACGACGTGGTACTTGGCATCAGCTTCGCCGAGCGTGCCGTAACCTTCGTTCCATACCCAAGGTGTCTCGGTCCAGACGGAAGACTGACCGGATGTGGCTTCAATGGCGAGGTCGAGACCGACCAGACCGCTCCATGCCTTGGCTTCGGTCTTCAGCGCGTCGATATCGAAAACGCCGTTCGGGTCGTGGGCGATGACGGCGTTTGGTGCACCGTTTTCACGGATCCATGCAGTCAGTGCGCGTGTGTCGATGCCGCACAGGCCGATGATGCCACGGGCCTTCAGCCACGCATCGAGATGCTTGGCGGCGCGGTAGTTGGAGGGGTCGGTGATGTCGGCCTTGAAGATAACGCCAACCGCGCCGCGACGTGCCGCCGGTGTCAGGTCTTCGATGTCTTCATCATTGGTACCAACGTTGCCGATATGCGGGAAGGTGAACGTAACGATCTGGCCAAGGTAGGACGGATCGGTGAGGATTTCCTCGTAACCGGTCAGTGCCGTGTTGAAGCAGACTTCGGCCTGAACCTTGCCAGTTGCGCCGATGCCGAAGCCTTCAATGACTGTGCCGTCGGCAAGAACGAGCATGGCAGTTGGTTTGCGGGTGGTCCATGGAGTTGTTGCGGTCATATCCGTTCCGTTTCCGCCCTCGCGCAACCGCTCACCTCTTGAAAGGTGACGGATCAAGGGCCATCTCTGGTCGCAGGCAAGGGCGCGCGAAATCCTCGCGACAGTACCCTTGATTAAAATCTCGTGCAGGTGCCGGAAAATAGACAAAGCGACGCTGGCGGTCAACCATAGCCTTGTGGATTACGTGGAATTAAAGCCCATGAAATTCAACGGGTTGTGTAATTGATTTGCGGGGTGTTGTTCGCTCGTCTAAGAGAACGCCAAAAATGACACGGAAAAGCGGCCTGACGAGACAGGCAAAACAACGCTTTTCGAAGGAGAATTGAGACCATGATGCGCGATATTTTCGCAAATGAGCTGAAAGAATCGCTGAAGGCAAGAGATGCGCGCCGCACTGGCACCATCCGGCTTATCCAGACGGCGATCAAGGACCGTGATATCGCCAACCGCGGTGTTGGCAAAGACCCGGTCTCGGATGACGAAATCATGCAGATCCTCACCAAGATGATCAAGCAGCGTGACGAGTCTGCCACCATTTATGATGGCGCCAACCGTCCCGAGCTTGCTACGCAGGAGCGTGAGGAAATCGAGGTCATTCGCGGTTTCATGCCGGAACAGATTCCGGAAGAAAAAGTGCGTGAGCTTTGCCAGTCTGTGATCAGCGAAACCGGTGCAGCCGGTCTGCGTGACATGGGCAAGTGCATGAACGTTCTGAAGGAAAAATATCCGGGCCAGATCGATTTTGCCAAGGCATCCGGCATGGTCAAGGATTTGCTGAAGTAATTTCAGCCAAAAATGTTATTGTGAAAGGCAGGGTATGTGCCCTGCCTTTTTTATTTCCTTCCAGCAGCGTCTCTACCCAAGGAAATCTGCACCGTTATTTCCCTTGGTCCGAAGGAAATGTATCCCCCTGTGAATAGTGGGCATTACCTTTCGCCATTGTTGGTATAATTTCCTTAACGCGCTTATATGGAAGGCTTGCCGAGGTTTCAGATGCGCTTTTCGAATTCCTTTCTCGATGAAATACGCGACCGCGTTAACATCTCTGATGTTATCGGGCGGCGCGTGACGTGGGACAGGAAGAAGAGCAATCCGTCGCGCGGTGACTTCTGGGCCTGCTGCCCGTTCCATGGTGAAAAAAGCCCAAGCTTCCACTGCGAGGACCGCAAGGGCCGCTACCACTGCTTTGGTTGTGGCGTGTCCGGTGACCATTTCCGTTTTCTGACCGATCTGGATGGTCTCAATTTCCCAGAGGCCGTGCAACAGATTGCCGATATGGCAGGTGTTGCCATGCCGCAGCCGGATGTGCAGGCTGAGCGGCGCGAGCGTGAGCGAGCCTCACTGCAGGACGTCATGGAAATGGCGACCGTATTCTTTCAGGACCAGTTGCAGACCGCAGCAGGCGCCAAGGCGAGAGCCTATCTGCGCGACCGCGGACTGACAGGTCGCACCATTGAGACCTTTCGATTGGGTTTTGCCCCGGAAGGGCGCAATACATTGAAGGAATATCTGGCTGGCAAAGGTGTCGGCAAGGATCAGATGGAGGCCTGCGGCCTGGTGGTGCATGAAAACGTGCCGGTGTCCTATGACCGGTTTCGCGATCGCATCATGTTCCCGATCCTGTCATCACGCGAGAAGGTGATTGCCTTTGGTGGTCGTGCCATGTCGCAGGATGCCTTGGCCAAATACCTGAACTCCAATGAGACCGAGCTCTTTCACAAGGGCAATGTGCTTTACAATTTCGCCAGAGCCAGACGCGCCAGCCAGACACCGGGACAACAGTCCGGTGGAACGGTCATTGCCGTTGAAGGGTATATGGACGTTATCGCGTTGCATCAGGCCGGTATTGAAAATGCCGTTGCACCGCTTGGCACTGCGTTGACTGAAAATCAGCTTGAACTTCTCTGGAAAATGTCACCGCAGCCGGTGTTGTGCTTCGATGGTGATGGCGCCGGTATTCGCGCGGCCAACCGCGCTGCAGATTTGGCGTTGCCGCATATCAAGCCGGGACGTTCGGTCAGTTTCGCACTGTTGCCCGATGGCAAGGACCCGGATGATCTGGTGCGTCATGAGGGGCGGGCACCTTTCGACCGCGTCATGGCTGAAGCCAAGCCGCTGGCGGCGATGATCTGGAGCCGTGAGACGGCAGCCATGAGCTTCGATACGCCGGAAAAGCGGGCCGAACTTGAAAATCGCCTGAAACAGATCGTGACTGTCATTGCCGATGAAAGCGTGCGTCGTCACTACCAGCAGGACATGCGCGACCGGTTGAACGGCTTTTTCCAGCCGCAGTTCCAGCGTGGCCCATCGCAGGGTGGGCAGATGCGCCGTAATGGCGCACAGCCACGTGCAGGTGCTGGCGGGCGTGCTGCTGGGGCTGGTGGTGCAGGACGTGGCGGTGCGGCGTCTTCCAGCTTCTCCGACCGCCTTGTGCAGTCAGGCCTGGTCAAGGGATATCAGGCAACGCCTGCGCTGCGCGAAAGCGTGCTGGCCATTACCATTGTCAATCATCCAGTGCTGCTGCTGGAGGAATATGACGAGATTGCCGCCATTGATTATGAAAACCGTGATTTGCAGCGGCTTTGGTCGCAGGTTTTGACCTACGCGGCTGAAAGTGCCGAGCGCCTGTCACGCGAAGGCATGATGGAGCGGCTGGAGGGCCAAGGCTTCGGTGTGTTGCTGAAGGCGATGGAGCAGCAGGTTCGCAACGCGCGTCTTTGGACGGCGACCGTCGATGCTGCGCCGGAAGATGCGCGCGAAGGCTATAATCAGGCGCTGGCCTTGCATAAACGCACCAAAGTGCTGCGTTGGCAGAAAATGGAACAACAGCGTGAGATTGCCGAAGCAACCGAAGCGGGCGATGGTGATCGCGTTGTTCAATTGATGCGGGCGCTTAACGAGGTTCAGCTCGAAATCACCCGAATGGAGAACCAGGAAGCGATTATTGATGGTTTCGGTGTGATGTCCGGACGGGTGAAGGGACCGGCATTTGGACGCAGTTGATAAGAGATAGGCCTTGAGTTCTTCTCTGGGGCTTGTTTTAACCCTTCTGTTTCCTAAATAGTGGATAAGTCGGTGACTGCCCGTAAAATGCCTTGTTATTATCGGCTTTTTTGACTTTTCGTGGTCTGTTGTGCCGGAAAGGCTTGACTGGATGAGAAATAGCGGGAATCACCAATTCAGGTAAATAAGGTGGAATGGCCCTTGGTGGATCAGAACGGCATTAGCGAGCACTTCTGCATGCGAACGCATTGTTTGACGCTGACGGCCGTCGTGGTTAATCGGCAATTAAATATCATTCCGTTAGGTGTGTGACAGTGATTCGCTTCACACCTGATGCCTACCAAGGCAACAGGTTTGGAGCGAACGGCATGTTAGCGTCAGGGAAAGCGACGAGATAGATGGCAACCAAAGTCAAAGAAAACGAAGAAGCAGAAAACGAACGCGACGGTGCGACGGACGGTCCGCTTCTCGATCTTTCCGATGACGCGGTCAAAAAAATGATCAAGGCCGCAAAGAAGCGCGGCTATGTCACGATGGATGAGCTGAACTCTGTTCTGCCTTCCGAAGAGGTGACGTCGGAGCAGATCGAAGACACGATGGCAATGTTGTCCGATATGGGCATCAATGTTGTCGAGGATGAAGAAGCCGAAGAAGCCAGCAATAATGACGAGGACGGCGATACCGAAGCGGAGGAATCCGAAGGCGGTGAGCTGAGCACGTCCAGCGGCACGGCACTGGCGACGGCGAAGAAGAAAGAACCGACCGATCGTACAGACGATCCGGTGCGCATGTATCTGCGCGAAATGGGTTCGGTAGAGCTTCTGTCTCGCGAAGGCGAAATTGCCATTGCCAAGCGCATCGAAGCTGGCCGCGAAACAATGATCTCCGGTCTCTGTGAGAGCCCGTTGACGTTCCAGGCGCTGATTATCTGGCGCGATGAACTCAACGAAGGCACTACACTGCTGCGCGAAATCATCGACCTCGAAACGACCTATTCCGGTCCTGAGGCGAAGGCTGCCCCGCAGTTCCAGAGCCCTGAAAAGATCGAGGCTGATCGCAAGGCTGCCGAAGAAAAAGAAAAGACACGCCGTGCACGCGTCAGCGATGACGATGTGACCAATGTCGGCGGTGAAGGCCTGCCACTCGAGGAAGAAGAAGAGGACGATGACGAATCGAACCTTTCTCTTGCTGCGATGGAAGCTGAACTGCGTCCGCAGGTCATGGAAACGCTCGATACGATTGCTGACACCTACAAGAAGCTGCGCAAGCTTCAGGACCAGCAGGTTGAGGCACGCCTGGCCTGTACAGGCACCCTGTCCAGCGGGCAGGAGCGTCGGTACAAGGAACTTAAGGATCAGTTGATCACGGCCGTTAAGTCGCTGTCGCTGAACCAGAACCGCGTCGACAGCCTCGTTGAGCAGCTTTACGACATTTCCAAGCGTCTGATGCAGAACGAAGGCCGTCTGCTGCGTCTGGCTGAATCCTACGGCGTGAAGCGTGACAGCTTCCTTGAGCAGTATCACGGTGCCGAACTTGATCCGAACTGGATGAAGTCGATTGCCAACCTTGTTGCCAAGGGCTGGAAGGACTTCGCACGCGAAGAGAACCAGACAATCCGCGATATCCGTCTCGAAATCCAGAATCTGGCCACCGAAACCGGCATTTCCATTGCCGAGTTCCGCCGCATTGTGTCGATGGTGCAGAAGGGTGAACGCGAAGCGCGTATCGCCAAGAAGGAAATGGTTGAGGCCAACCTGCGTCTCGTTATTTCCATCGCCAAGAAGTACACAAACCGTGGTCTGCAGTTCCTCGACCTTATTCAGGAAGGCAACATCGGCTTGATGAAGGCGGTGGACAAGTTCGAATATCGTCGTGGTTACAAGTTCTCGACCTATGCGACATGGTGGATTCGCCAGGCTATCACCCGCTCGATTGCGGACCAGGCACGTACCATCCGTATTCCGGTGCATATGATCGAAACGATCAACAAGATCGTTCGTACATCGCGCCAGATGCTGCATGAAATTGGTCGCGAGCCGACACCGGAAGAACTGGCTGAAAAGCTGGCCATGCCGCTTGAAAAGGTGCGCAAGGTTCTGAAGATCGCCAAGGAGCCGATTTCGCTCGAAACGCCAGTGGGTGACGAAGAAGATTCGCATCTGGGTGACTTCATCGAAGACAAGAACGCGCTTCTGCCTATCGATGCTGCCATTCAGGCCAACCTGCGTGAAACAACCACGCGCGTTCTGGCGTCCCTGACACCCCGTGAAGAGCGCGTTCTGCGTATGCGTTTTGGCATCGGCATGAACACCGACCACACCCTGGAAGAGGTTGGTCAGCAGTTCTCGGTGACACGCGAACGTATTCGTCAGATTGAAGCCAAGGCGCTTCGCAAGCTGAAGCACCCAAGCCGTTCGCGCAAGCTGCGTTCGTTCCTGGATAGCTAAAAGCAAAATATCGCACTTTGAAAAACCGGCCCTTGTGGCCGGTTTTTTGTTGCGCGCTTTCAAGCTCATGTGAGGCAAAGTGCGAATGGGTGGAACGCACGGTATATTGTACGAGATGCCGTCGCACTTTGGCTTTGTTTGCATTATTGATGTTGTGCGATGCAGAAGATTCCGGACAAACAATGGTGGCAAAAAGGATGGACGATCCCGGTATCGGTCGTACTGCACCTTGCTATTGTTGGTGCGTTCTTTTTGCAGTTTCCGGATTTCCCGACCGAGATGGCGGAGCCTGAAAGCATTAGTGTCGATCTGGTGCCACCAGAGCCAGAACCACCACCGCCGCCACCTGAGCCTGAAAAGGAACCGGAAAAGCCGGAACAACCCGCTGCACCACCACCTCCGCCTCCGCCGCCTGCCGAAGAGGCTACGCAAAAAATGCCAGCGGCCACAATGCCAGCAATCGCAATCCGCCCTGAGCCTCAGAAGGACGATGTCGTGGATAATCCCGGCACTAGTCCCGAAGACGACGCTTCCGTCGCTGAAGACCCTACGGAGCTGGAGGAAAAGCCAACCGAGACGGTAACCGAGCCAAGCGAGAAGCCGGTAGAGAATGCCGAAGTGGAAACGGCTTCGGCTGCTGCCGAGGACAACCCGCCGCCAACCGCTGCCGATGGTGAGTTGGCACCGCCTGATCCTGTCAAAACCGAACCTGCTAAAAAGCCGGTAGAGGCCAAACCGGAGAAAAAACCTGTCGAGGAAAAGCCGGTAGAGGAAAAGGCAGCACAGACACCGAAGACCGATGCGCCAAAGAAATTAAAGAGCGCCAAAAAGCTTTTATCAAATCGGGTGATTGATAATCCCGGCATGCGTTCCATGCTGGGCGATTTGCCACCCAAACGCCGCATCGTGCAAATGTGCAGCATTGAGGCGTTGGCGCAGATCCGTCAGGTGCGCTCTGGCTCCAGTGGACCGGATGGCATTGTGCCATTTTCGGATAAGGGTGGCCTGATTTCCGGCAATGTGCTTGATGCAAGTGGTGGTGCCTTTAACGTTGGCAACCACTGGTACGATGTCACATTCCGTTGCGAGGTAGACCTCGATAACTTCAACGTCACATCGTTCCAGTATGAGATTGGCAAGGCGGCAGTGCCGCAGGCCGATGTCGTGAAACGTGGTTTCCCAGTGCCTTAAAACCGGTACAATCAGGCAGTTTCCGCTTTTTGCGACAGTCTGCCAATTTCTGACATGAGGGCATCTTCATCATAAGGTTTTCGGATAACTGGCACATTGGTCAGTTCTGCCGGTACGGCCAGGCTATCAGAATAACCGGTCGCAAACATGAATGGAATCTTGCGTCTCAAGAGTTCCTGGGCGACCGGAATGGATGTGTCCGAGCCAAGATTGATATCCAAAATGGCGACATCCGGTGAGAAGCTTTTCAGCTTTTCCAGTGCCATGCCGGAGGATGTCGCTGTTTCGACGCCGAAGATACCATTGTCTTCCAGCATATTTTCAACATCCATAGCAATCAGCATCTGGTCTTCAACGAGGAGCACTTTCAACGGTTCACCCTTTTTATGATGGTGTGATGGGGCAGTGTTTTTGGTTTCGCTCGCAACCGGAGCGGCGATCTTGGACGATGATATATGGCGGGCAGGCAGCAGCATCTGCACCTGCAAACCATCCAGCAAATAGGTTGTCGTACTTTTACCGCCGAGGTCGTAGGGAATGCTGCGATTGATCAGTGCCGTGCCAAACCCCGTGCGTGACGGCGCAATCATCGGCGTACGCAGCACTTCGCGCCATTCCAAAGCGCAGTCGCCCACCTCGTTCAGCTTCCAGCTGACGGACAATTGTCCGCCGCTGTGGGCGAGGGCGCCATATTTCGCAGCATTGGTGGCCAGTTCGTGGAGGACCAGCGCCATGACGGAGAAGGCGCGCGAATCGAGAATGATATGCGGGCCGTCCAGGCTGATTGTGCCTTCACCAGCGCTATGCGGTGTCAGCTCGGCGTCCAGAAGGTCTTTGAGGGCACCACCGCCATCACCACGAATGATCTGGTCATGGGCGAATGACAGTGCCTGTATACGACCTTTCAGCGAGGTGATGTAGTCTTCCAGTGTGCGACCTTGCTGTTTCGGATTGCCCACCAGTGACTTGATGATCGCCAGCACGTTTTTGACGCGGTGGTTCAGCTCCTCGTTCAGCATGCGCTGACGCACCTCGGCGCGTTTGCGCTCGCCTGCCATCAGTTCGCTGTGGTGAAAGGCTATTTCCATCAGTGCAACACGTGCGGCTTCGGCAATCTGCCGGTCGGCTTCGGTCCACGGTTGCGCCTGCATTTCCACTGTTTCTTTCCAGATGGCGAAGCTCTTGCGCGGGGTCAGGCGGTCGCCCAAAGGACCTGTTTCATAGGATTTCTCCGGATTTCCTCCCCAGTTCAAAGTCTGGATCAGTTCCTTGCGGAAAAACAGCAAATATTTTTCTTCGACCTGCGAAAGAGGAATGGCAAGCATTCCGGCTGCAACATCGCTGTAAGCCGCTGCTTCCGGATGCTGTTGCGACAGGCAATGACCTGCCCAGATTTTGGCGCCTTCGACCATTGAGGTCGTGAACATGATGAGACCCGGGATAGCATCTTCTGGCGGTGTAGAGCCCTGGCTGTACCACTTGCCCTTCAACCAAAGCCCAACCCCATCACATGGCATCAACCGGGTGAAGTCATGGAAACTTTCGACGAGAAGTTGCTCAATATCCGTGTGGTGGGCTGCAACACGCAAAAACGTATCGAGTGCAGCATGTGCCTGATTAGCCGTATCCAGTTTGCGCTTCTGTTTCAGGGCCTGGAGATGCAGGGAGAAAAACTCACCAAACATTTCTGCAGCGATGCGGCCTGGCAGCGACAGCATGCGAGGCGAGTAGTGGTGGCAGGCAATAAGGCCCCAGAGCACACCATCAACAATGATGGAGATCGACATGGAGGCCGACACGCCCATGTTACGCAGGTATTCCAGGTGAATGGGCGAAACGCTGCGCAAATGGGCAAATGAGAGATCGAGCGGTTCTCCGGAAGCATCAAGAACGGGGTTTATCGCAACCCGATCGCCGTTGGCATTGGAGATGATGCGCAAGGTGTTTTTCAGGTAAAGCGCGCGAGCCTGCTGGGGAATGTCGCTGGCGGGGAAATATTGCCCAAGAAAACTTTCCAGCTCGCGTTCTTTCGCCTCGGAGATGACTTTGCCCGCGCCGTCGTCTTCAAAACGGTAGATCATTACGCGGTCATAACCGAGCGTGGCTTTTACCAGCTTGGCGGCCCGCTCTACAAATATTTCGATGTTATTGAGCGACTTGATCCGCTCGATCATCCGCTGTGCCAAGTGCAAGGGATGGACTTCATCACTGGCCGGCTCCAATTCGATGATTGTAGTAGATTTGTGCCGATGCACGGAAATGTCGAAAATCAGGCCATCTTTGATTTTGACGCCCGGCAGTACTGCCGGTCTTTCGCTGCGGTTCATAATGGTCAGCGCGTTGCGTAGATCATGTACCGCCTGATCGCCCAGAATGCTTTCAATCGGTTTGCCGTTCAGGTTCTCAGTTTCACGCAGCATTTCACCACAGTTTTCCGAGTGGCGAATGATGGTGTGCATGGTTTTGTCACAGGCGATCAGACAACCATGGGGCTGTATGAAGCCAGGTATATGGATTGGTTCCTTGTCGCAATTGGTCAGATTGACCTGTTTATCAGGGATATTCATATGCCATACTTTCAAAACGAACCGGAACTGAAGCAATCACGCTGCCGTACGGATATACAGTCGCAATTGATGATTTTTGATGAATTATCAGCGGGAAACGATTGAAGATGGCGTCGGTGCCAAGCGACATAGAAGACTGCCTTCGGTCAAGATTCGATTGTGTTGGGGCAAAAATTCGGTCCAAGATTTCAGTCGTCACGCGTTTGTCCCGTTATGGAAATTGCCCCTTATGGCCATCAACATTTCCGAAGCATTTAAGTTCCATTTTAAAACAGGAAAAAATACATGCCGCAGAAAACCATAGTGATCTCGACCAAAGGGCAGGGGCTTTACGAATTTACTCGTGAGGCGGCGTCTTTTATACGGGACTGCGGCGGTGAGGACGGGCTGTTGACGCTGTTCGTGCGCCACACATCCTGTTCTCTGCTGATTCAAGAAAATGCCGATCCGGATGTCCAGCGAGATTTGCGGGAGTTTTTTGCCCGCCTTGTTCCCCCATCAAACGACCCTTCCATGCGTTGGGTTGTTCATACGATGGAGGGGCCTGATGATATGCCTGCTCACATCAAATCAGCACTGACACAGGTGTCCATCGGTATCCCCGTGTCAGCAGGTCGAATGGCGTTGGGAACATGGCAGGGCATCTATCTTTTCGAGCATCGAGACCAGTCTCACCGGCGTGAAATCGTACTTCACCTATCGCCGTGACTTTTTATTTTTATATGAAAATCAATCCTTTATTTCGAATTTTCGTCCGAGTTAATCATAATGAACTATAGCTGAACGGACGGTTCTGAATCCGTTCAGCCTGATCTTTCTATGTTCTCTTCAACCGCTTGGGAAATGCGGGATCGTTATTGGTCCAACCCTCAAGGAAATTGGAGAAAACACAATGTTGAATAGTTTTGCAAAAGCCGGTCTGGCAGCACTCATCGCTCTTGGTGGTTTCTCTGCGACCGCGTCGACAGCTTCTGCCGGTGGTCCGGAAATTCGTTTCGGTATCTACAACGGCGGTGGCCACGGTGGTGGTCATGGCTGGCAGCGTGAGCGCGATCGTCGACGCGACAATTGCTCCCCTTGGTTTGCAGAAGAAAAGGCAAGCCGCATGGGCTTGCGCCGCGCCCGCGTTGTTGACGTTTCGCCGCGTCGCGTTGTTGTCGCCGGTTTTGACCGCCACGGCCGTGACCGCGTTATCTTCGCCAATCAGCGTGGTTGCCCGGTTATCCGCCGCTAATCATTTCACAGCATCAGCCGTCTGGTCCACCCGCCCTTGACGGCCTGAAAGGAACGCCTCTTGCTTTGCTCTCACGGGCAGGCATGGGGCGTTTCAACAAATCAGCCCGCAACTTTACGCACCCCCGTTTCGAGAATACGTGATATTGAAGTGTTCTGGAGAAAGTTGGTGGGCCTGGAGAGACTCGAACTCCCAACCAAGCGGTTATGAGCCGCCGGCTCTAACCATTGAGCTACAGGCCCACTGAGCACCATGTGCTCATGTACGCCGGATGCAATGGTTCATATCGGCGCAAAAATGGCTCTAAACCAATTTGCGGGAACCTACAAGCCATTGCCGTAAAGGCTTCACAATCTATTGCCACAGGATAATGATGCGCTCAAACTTGCAACGATTTGGTGCATCCAATAATGAGGAGACATTCCATGATTGCTAAAAATGCCCGTACTGCTTTGATTCTGGCGGCATTCACGACCTTTTCGACACTGCCCATGGGCGCAAGTGTTGCCTTTGCGCAGGCCTCCACGCCACGCGAAGCAGTTATCAATGTTTCGGGCGAAGGCCAGGCGGCAATCGTGCCTGACATGGCGATTCTCTCCTTCAGCGTTGTTAAGCAGGCTGACACTGCCGCGGCAGCTCTCGATGCCAACAGCAAGGCACTGGCCGAAGTCTTGAAAGCCCTGAAGGCTGACAAGATTGATGACAAGGATCTGCAGACCAGCAACTTCTCCATTCAGCCGCTCTACAAGCAGGTTGAGCCAAAGGATGGCGTTTATGTTGCGCCTGAGATCATCGGTTATCAGGTTAGCAACGGCCTGACAGTGCGGGTGCGCGATTTGGCGAAGCTTGGCGGCATCATGGATACCTCGGTCAAGCTTGGTATCAATCAGGGTGGCGATATCAGCTTCACCAATGACAAACCGGATGCGACGGTTGAGGAGGCACGCAAGGCAGCCGTTGCCAATGCGGTTGAAAAAGCCAAGACCCTTGCTGCAGCCGCTGGCGTAAAGCTTGGCCGTATCATTGAAATCAATGAAAACATGCCACGCCCGATGGCGCAGCCAATGGTGCGCGCCGCAATGATGAAAGAAATGGATGCGGGCGTACCGATCGCGGCTGGTGAAAATACCTATACCGTGACTGTAAACCTGACATTTGCGCTGGAACAGTAATCTTTTAGCGGCGAGGGGCAGCGGTTTACCGTTGCCCTTTGTCTGTTCGTGGCGCTGTTTGTCCCGCGGCTTTCTCAGACCTCTGGCCAAAGAAAAGCAGTTGCATTTACGACATCATCTCCTATTTAGGGCACAAGAGAGGACGGCCTCCCCCATAACGGGAAGATTGATCGGGACGACCCGGTAGCACCCGCAGGGGAATATCATGCGCTCCGTTCGCGACAGAATCCGTCACGCCATCAGTTTCGAAATCATCGGTCTTTTGCTGGTTACGCCTTTGGGCGCGCTGGTGTTCAACAAACCGATTGAAGACATTGGCGTTATTGCAGTTGTCGGTGCAACGCTCGCCACCCTGTGGAACTACGTTTACAATCTGTCCTTCGATATGCTGATGACGCACTGGCGCGGCACGACCGAAAAGACCATTCCGATCCGTGTACTGCACACGGTATTGTTTGAGGCCGGTCTGCTTGTGGTGCTGTTGCCGTTCATTGCGACATATCTCGGCATCACACTCTGGGCAGCCTTTGTCATGGATGCCGCTTTCGCACTGTTTTATATGGTCTATGCCTTTGTTTTCAATTGGGGTTATGACCGCGTTTTCCCACTACCCGAGTGGAGTCAGGGCGAAAACATCACGCAATCGTGACGCCTCTACGCCGTTGAATGCAACCATGGCTTACTTGTTTTATCGCCTGTGCGCTGACAAGTAAGCGCCATTGTTGCGTGCGTATATGAGTGTATGTTTGTGCGAATTTTGAAAATTGCAAAAATTGCGGCTGTTTGTCTGGTCGCATTGCCTGTTTTGACCGGCGCCCATATGGGCATCAATCAGTTGATCGGGAATTTCCATGAAGTGCTGCCGGGTGAGCTTTATCGCTCGGCACAGCCAAGCGGCAAGGATATTACTTCCTATGCCGAAACCTACGGCATCAAGACCATCATCAATCTACGGGATGAGAAACGCGAAGCCTGGTATAACGCCGAAAGCGAAGCGGCCAAGGCACACGGCATTCGTCTGGTCGATTTTCCGCTCAGTTCCAAGGAAAAGCTGACGCAGGGTGATTCTGAGCTTCTGGTCGAGATCATGAAAAACGCCGAGAAGCCCATTCTTATTCATTGTGAGCATGGCGCCAACCGCACCGGGTTGGTGTCTGCCATGTATGTTGGTGCCGTTGCCGGTAAAAGCGAGATGTTTTCCGAATTCCAGCTGTCACCTTATTACGGTCATGTGCCGATCCCCGGCATTGGTCGTTATGCGATGTACGAATCCTGGGATGAGTTTGAAGAAAGCATCGGGTTTTAAATCTTACTCATAAAAAGTGCCGCGTTTCTAAGGAACGCGGCATTTTTTTATCCGGAATCAATTCAGAACCGGGCATCTTTCTCGGAGATAACCTTGGTCAGGCTGCCATCGGCTGGGAACAGCGGAATGAGGCAGGCCTGCAGCGCGTGGTAAATGTCGCCTTTGCCGGGGAACAGCGTATTGGCCGGAACGAGGTTTTCGGTTAGTTCCTCATGCCAGCCGCCATTTTTGTGATCGATGAAGCGGTTGGAAATGGTGCTCCAGATCTTGCGATAGCTGTCCTCATAAAACGCGTCAGCTGGCAGATTTTCATTGAGGAAGTGGGCAGCACCGGCTGCCTCACACATTGGCCACCAGAGCTTTTCCTTCTTGGCGGGAACATTGTCCCAGTCGAGCGTATAGAAGAAGCCACCTTGTTGTCTGTCCCAGCCAAGAGCCATGGACTGCACGAACAGGGATTGGGCGGCAAGGGGCATCCAGTCGTGTTTGCGGTCTCCCAGCACCCATAATTGCAGGATGAGGCGTGCCCATTCCAGCCAGTGGCCGGGTGTGGAGCCAGAAGGACGGAACATTTCGTTGCCGCGATAATCCTTGTTCAGCGTCCAGTTATCATCGAAATGCTCAGGCACGCGGAAATCCAACGCGCGCGCGCAGCGGTTGATGATGAGGTCGGCAATGCGCTCGGCCTTGTCGAGATAGCTGCGTTCGCCGGTCACCTCATAGGCCGCCATGAGCGCTTCGGTCAGGTGCATGTTGGAGTTCTGGCCGCGATAGGCTTCGATAGGTGACCAGTCGCGGTTGAACTCCTCATTGATGGCGCCGTGTTTTTCTTCCCAGAAGCGGGTCTGCAAAACCTCTGTCACATCGGCGAGCATGGCATCTGCCAGCGGGTGGCCGACCACCTTGGCGGAGGAAGCGGCCAGTAGTACAAATGCGTGGCCGTAACCCTGCTTGCTCGAATCGACCGGACCGTTGTCATCGACCTGCCAGAAATAACCGCCATGTTGGGTGTCACGGTGGTTCTGCCAGAGATAGGTCATGCCATGGTCGATGATATCGCCGCAGCCGGGGCGACCGAGCAAATGGCCAATGGCAAAACAATGCACCATGCGGGCAGAGGCGTGAATGCCGCGAACCGGGTTTTCCTGCTGCAAAGGCGCGCCACTGGCGTTCAGATCGAAGAAACCACCCTTGGGATTGACGGCACGATATTGAAAGAAATCATACAATCCATCCGCCTGTTTCAACAGCCATTGCCTGTGCAGGGGCAGGGTGCTCCAGTTCGCA
Organism: Agrobacterium sp. 5Ca50; assembly: GCF_055381905.1. NCBI lineage: Bacteria > Pseudomonadati > Pseudomonadota > Alphaproteobacteria > Hyphomicrobiales > Rhizobiaceae > Agrobacterium > Agrobacterium sp. 5Ca50. Next base: position 2,198,535 of record NZ_AP026438.1, on the reverse strand, counting down.
GAGAGTGTTTCGGCCTTCGGCATTGTCTTCCTCCATGTTGGGGAAAGCTATATCTGCTCATCTATTGGCTGTCACGCAGAAGAGCATTCTCTTATGATGCGACATCATGTGAAACCATAGCTATGACTTGAAGATATATTGACATAAACATATCTTTATGTGAGTTGATGCTTGCGATACCGCAAGCTGGAATGAGGAGAGTGCCCGTGTTTGACGAAGTGTTCGGCGCAGAAGGTGGTCGCCAGGATGGCGCAGAAATTCTGAAAGCCCTTCAACAGGCAGCGCGCGAGCGTATCCTCATCCTTGATGGTGCCATGGGCACGCAGATCCAGGGGCTGGGATTTGAGGAAGACGACTTCCGTGGCAGCCGGTTCATTGGTTGCGCCTGCCATCAGAAGGGCAATAACGACCTTCTTATTCTGACCCAGCCAAGTGCGATCGAAGACATACATTATCGCTATGCGATTGCCGGTGCCGATATTCTGGAAACCAATACCTTCTCGTCAACCAGCATCGCGCAGGCTGACTACGAGATGGAAGGTGCTGTTTATGACCTGAACCGTGAAGGTGCAGCCGTCGTGCGCCGTGCTGCGCAGCGCGCCGAACGCGAAGATGGCAAGCGTCGTTTCGTGGCTGGTGCCATCGGCCCTACCAACCGTACCGCCTCCATTTCCCCTGATGTTAACAATCCCGGTTACCGTGCCGTGACCTTCGATGATCTGCGCCTTGCCTATGGCGAGCAGATCGATGGTCTGATCGATGGTGGTTCTGACATCATCCTGATTGAAACGATCTTCGACACGCTGAACGCGAAGGCGGCGATCTTTGCCTGCCAGGAGCGTTTTGCTGCCAAGGGCATTTATCTGCCGGTGATGATTTCAGGTACGATTACCGACCTTTCGGGCCGCACGCTGTCCGGGCAGACGCCGTCGGCGTTCTGGAACTCGGTGCGTCACGCAAATCCGTTTACCATCGGTCTGAACTGTGCGCTGGGTGCCAACGCCATGCGCCCGCATTTGCAGGAACTGTCTGACGTCGCTGATACCTTCATCTGCGCCTATCCAAATGCTGGCCTGCCAAACGAATTTGGCCAGTACGACGAAACGCCTGAGATGATGGCAAAGCAGGTTGAGGGCTTTGCACGCGACGGTCTGGTCAATATTGTCGGCGGTTGCTGTGGTTCGACGCCTGACCATATCCGCGCCATTGCCGAAGCCGTAAAGGGCCACAAGCCGCGCCAAGTGCCGGAACACAAGTCCTTCATGTCGCTGTCTGGCCTTGAGCCTTTCGTGCTGACCAAGGACATTCCTTTCGTCAACGTCGGTGAGCGTACCAACGTGACCGGCTCGGCGCGTTTCCGCAAGCTGATTACCGCTGGTGATTATACGGCAGCACTTGCCGTTGCCCGAGATCAGGTGGAAAACGGTGCGCAGGTCATCGACATCAACATGGATGAGGGCCTGATCGACAGCCAGAAGGCCATGGTCGAGTTCCTGAACCTGATTGCTGCTGAACCGGATATTGCCCGCGTTCCTGTCATGATCGACTCGTCGAAATTCGAGATCATAGAAGCTGGTCTGAAGTGCGTTCAGGGCAAGTCCATCGTCAACTCCATCTCGCTGAAGGAAGGCGAGGAGAAGTTTCTCGAGCAGGCACGGTTGGTACGTAATTACGGTGCTGCCGTAGTTGTCATGGCGTTTGACGAAGTTGGCCAGGCCGATACCTATCAGCGCAAGGTCGAGATTTGCAGCCGTGCTTATAAGTTGCTGACCGAAAAGGCTGGTCTGCTGCCGGAAGACATCATCTTCGATCCGAACGTGTTTGCGGTGGCAACCGGTATTGAAGAGCACAATAATTACGGTGTCGACTTCATTCAGGCGACACAGACCATCCGCAAGACCATGCCGCTGACACATATCTCCGGCGGTGTTTCCAACCTGTCCTTCTCGTTCCGTGGCAACGAGCCGGTGCGCGAAGCCATGCATGCGGTGTTCCTGTATCACGCCATTCAGGTTGGCATGGACATGGGTATCGTCAATGCTGGCCAGTTGGCTGTCTACGACAATATCGACGCTGAACTGCGTGACGCCTGTGAAGACGTGGTGCTGAACCGTCGTGACGATGCCACTGAGCGACTGCTGGAAATTGCGGAACGTTTCCGTGGTTCTGGTGCCAAGGAAGCCAAGGTGCAGGACCTGTCCTGGCGTGAGCTGCCGGTTGAAAAGCGCCTGTCGCATGCGCTGGTCAATGGCATTACCGACTATATCGATGCCGATACCGAAGAAGCACGCCAGAACGCCGAGCGTCCGCTGCACGTTATCGAAGGCCCGCTGATGGCCGGCATGAATGTGGTGGGTGACCTGTTTGGTGCCGGCAAGATGTTCCTCCCGCAGGTGGTGAAATCCGCCCGCGTCATGAAACAGGCCGTGGCCGTGTTGTTGCCATACATGGAAGAAGAGAAGCGTCTGAATGGCGGCTCTGAACGCAGTGCTGCCGGCAAGGTGCTGATGGCGACCGTGAAAGGCGACGTACACGATATCGGCAAGAACATTGTCGGCGTCGTGCTGGCCTGTAACAACTACGAAATCATCGATCTTGGCGTGATGGTGCCGACCTCGAAAATTCTGGAAACGGCGATTGCCGAGAAGGTTGATGTCATCGGCCTTTCCGGTCTGATCACGCCGTCACTGGACGAGATGGTGCATGTCGCTGCCGAAATGGAGCGGCAGGGTTTTGACATCCCACTGCTGATCGGTGGCGCAACCACCAGCCGTGTGCACACGGCCGTGAAGATCCACCCGCGTTATGAGAAGGGGCAGGCGATTTACGTCACCGATGCTTCGCGTGCCGTGGGTGTGGTGTCGGCGCTGCTGTCCAACGAGCAGAAGCCTGCCTATATCGATGGTATTCGCGGTGAATACGCCAAAGTTGCCGAAGCCCATGCCCGTAACGAGCGTGAGAAGCTGCGCCTACCGTTGCAGCGTGCCCGTGATAATGCCCACAAGGTTGACTGGAGCGATTACAAGCCGGTCAAACCGCAGTTCTATGGCACCAAGGTGTTCGATAGCTACGACCTTGAGGAATTGTCGCGTTACATCGACTGGACTCCGTTCTTCCAGACGTGGGAACTGAAAGGCCGCTACCCGGCGATCCTCAACGATGAAAAGCAGGGTGAAGCCGCACGCCAGCTTTATGCTGACGCACAAGCTATGCTCAAGAAGATCATTGATGAGAAGTGGTTCCGTCCGCGGGCTGTTATCGGTTTCTGGCCTGCCAATACGGTTGGTGACGATATCCGCTTGTTTACCGATGAAAGCCGCGCGGAGGAATTGGCGACGTTCTTCACTCTGCGTCAGCAGTTGTCCAAGCGCGACGGTCGTCCGAATGTGGCGCTATCTGACTTCGTGGCACCAAAGGACAGCGGCGTTGAGGACTATGTCGGCGGTTTCGTTGTCACGGCTGGTATCGAGGAAGTGGCGATTGCCGAACGGTTTGAGCGCGCCAATGACGACTATTCGTCCATTCTCGTAAAGGCGCTGGCGGACCGTTTTGCCGAAGCCTTTGCCGAGTGCATGCATGAACGTGTGCGCAAGGAGTTCTGGGGATATGCCAAGGACGAGAGCCTCAGCAATGAAGATCTGGTCGGTGAAGCTTATGCCGGTATTCGCCCGGCACCCGGTTATCCTGCCCAGCCTGATCACACCGAAAAGAAGACGCTGTTCGAACTTTTGGACGCGACAAATGCCGCCGGTGTCGAGTTGACCGAGAGCTACGCCATGTGGCCGGGTTCTTCCGTGTCTGGCATTTATATCGGCCATCCTGAAAGCTACTATTTCGGCGTTGCCAAAGTCGAGCGCGATCAGGTTCACGACTATGCGGCGCGCAAGGGCATGCCGGTTGTCGAGGTTGAGCGTTGGCTTGGACCAGTGCTGAACTATGTGCCGACCAATGGCGACGACGACGTGGAAAATGCGGCCTGAGAGTTTGCGTCAGGCCGTTGATGATCTGAGTCCGGTTTTCTCGACAAGGTATTGAAGGAAAAGAAAAAGGCGCGAAAAACTTCGCGCCTTTTTTGTTGTCTAAAAGACTGTATTCGCCCCGCCCCTTTGGGACGGCGAAGCGGCGGCTTGATCAGGCGCGCAGTGTTTCCAGTTCTTCAATGCCGACATGGCTTTCCACCTCGTCACCACGCAGATGCAGGTAGACACCAATGGCAAAGGCCAGAACGGCGATGAACACCAGATACCAGGCGTGAGCCATCGGGGTGTAAGCCAGCGCGGTCGTGACGGCGACGGGTGTCAGGCCGCCAAAGATCGCGTAGGAGACATTGTAGGCGAAGGACATGCCGGAGAAACGTACCGATGCCGGGAAGGCACGGACCATCACGTATGGTACAGCGCCGACGATACCGACCGAGAAACCCATAACCGCGTAAAGTCCGAAAAGGGCGGTAAGCGAGGTCCCGGCAAAGCTGTAGAACGTGAAAGTGGCAATACCGAAAAACACGCTGGCGCCCATGAAGAAACGACCACTGCCGATCTTGTCGACCAGTGCTCCGGCCAGAATGACGCCGATGATCAGGAACAGCGTTCCGAAGCTGGTGGCAGCCAGTGATTCAAGCGCCGAGTAGCCATAAAGCTTCTGCAGGAAGGTAGCGGTCATCAGTGTAGTGACGACGATTGCCGCAGACAGAACCCAGGTCAGCAGGGCGGAAATGATGACGCCGCGTCTGTGGTTCTTCAAAACGGTGCCAAGTGGCAGGTCGCGTGACAGCGACTTCGACTTCTTCATCTCGTTGAAGATCGGGGTCTCCTCGAGCCAACGGCGCAGGTAAACCGCAACGAGGCCGAAGATGCCGCCGATGAAGAACGGAATGCGCCAGGCGTAAGCGGCAACTTCCTCAGGCGTGAAAATGCTGTTGATCGCTGTCGCGATGAGCGAGCCGAGCATGATGCCGAGCGACAGGCCAGACGTCAGGAAACCGCAGGCGAGGCCAACACGGCGGAATGGCACGTGTTCAGACACGAATGTCCAGGCACCCGGTACTTCGCCACCAATGGCAGCGCCCTGCAACATGCGCAGGATAACCAGCATGATCGGGGCAGCAATGCCAATTGATGCGTAGGTTGGCATCAGCGCCATGCCGAGCGTCGAAAGCGCCATCAGCAGAATGGAGAAAGCAAACACACGCTTGCGGCCATAACGGTCACCGAAATGGGCAAGTACGATGCCACCGATCGGGCGGATGAGATAACCGGCAGCAAAAATACCGAAGGTCTGGATCATGATCACCGAGTCCGACATGTCGGCCGGGAAGAACAGGTGGCCGATGACGGTGGCGAAAAAGACGAAAATGATGAAGTCGTAAAACTCAAGCGCGCCGCCAAGGGCGGACAGGCCAAGTGTACGGTAATCCTGTGAATTCAGGGGGCGGGCAGCCGCCGGTGTCGTGGTGGGAGACATGATGATGCCGTTCTCTTCGTAGGTGACCCCACGCAACCCGCCGCTCGTTTGAATTATGTCATGGCAATGGATTGCGCATACAACATTGAGGAGACTGTCCGGCGCATGGTGGCATGGGCGGAATGTCTGAAACTCACTGTCCGGGCGGTTGAATGCGGCATCGTCAGGGGGATTACAAGCGGTTTCTGGCCGCTTTTGCTCGATGGTGAACAAAAGCGGCGCAAAGCCTGTTTAAATCGATTGTATTTCCTACTCGCGGATAACGAGAAGGTCGCGTGCGTCGAAATACAAGGTAACGACAGAATCATGTTCTGGTGGCTGCATGCCGGGATTATTGAACATGTCGAACGAGATTTTGTGGCCAGCGACATCAAGGCGCGTACGGATGACCGAGCCGAGGAAGTTGCTGCTCAGCACCTTCCCGGAAATCGACGAATCTTTGTTTTCCGATGCAGACAGCGTTCCGGCTTCTGGGCGAAGCGCCAGCGAAATCTTGTCGCCCTGTTTGTGAGTGGCAATCGGTTCTGCCAACTTCAGTGTCGTTTCGCCGATCTTGACCGTGGCGCTGGCAGGGTCAACCACCGTTGCCTCAAGAATGTTGAGCGTGCCAACGAAGGACGCCACGAAGCGGGTTTCAGGCTTGTTGTAAACCTCAAACGGCGTGCCGATCTGGTCTGCACGGCCGGCATTCATCACCACGATGCGGTCGGAAATGGACAAGGCCTCTTCCTGATCGTGGGTCACGAAAATGGTGGTGATGCCTAGCTGACGCTGGATCTGGCGAATTTCTTCACGTAGCGACACGCGGATCTTGGCGTCGAGAGCCGAGAGCGGTTCGTCGAGCAGCAGCACTTCCGGCTTTGGCGCAAGAGCACGGGCCAAGGCAACACGCTGCTGCTGACCACCGGACATCTGATAGGGGTAACGGTCTGCCAGATGTTTGAGGTGAATGAGCGCCAGCATTTCCTTGACGCGTGCGTCGATCTCACTCTTTGGCTTGCCAGCGACCTTGAGGCCGAATGCGACGTTTTCAAACACGTTCATGTTTGGAAACAGGGCGTAGGCCTGAAACACCATGCCAATGTTGCGCTGGTTTGGCCGCAATGTCGTCTGGTTGCGACCGTTGATGACGATGTCGCCGTCGCTCGGTGTCTCGAAACCGGCGATCATGCGCAGGATAGTGGTCTTGCCGCATCCCGATGGGCCGAGGAACGAGATGAACTCACCTTTTTCAATCGCCATGTTGAAGTCATGGACGACCTGCACCGGGCCAAAAGATTTTTTAATGTTCTGAAGTGTCAAAAAGCTCATAAAATCTTCCTCAGGCCTTTGGAGGCGCGCCCTTCTGGTAGCGTGAGACGAGTTGGATCAGACCAAGGCAACCCCATGTAATGCCGAAGGAAATCACGGCAAGGGCGGCAGGCTCATAAGCGCGGTTGGCGCCGAGCAACTGCATGTAAGGTCCGAAGGCGGGGCGGTTCAAAAGCGCTGCCATGGTGAATTCACCAATGACGATGGCGAATGTCAGGAATGCGCCTGACAGAACGGCAACCAGCACATTTGGCAGGATGATACGTGACAGGATGGTAAACCATCCCGCACCCAGGCTCTGGGCGGCTTCAGTCAGTGTGCCGATATCGATGGTACGCAGACCCGTATCGACAGCACGATACATGTAGGGCAAAGCAAGTATTGCATATCCGAACATCAACAACAGGTCGGTGCCGAAGGCTGAGCCGGTCAGCGGTAGCCAGCTCGAGGTGTTGTAAAGGCGGATGTAACCGAACACGATAACGATGGCTGGAATAACTAGTGGCAGCAGCGTGACGAATTCGACGTAAGGGCGAAGCGCTGGCAGTTTAAGTCGCACCCAATAGGCAGTCGGAACCACGAGCAACACGCCGAACACGATCGTGAAAAGCGCCATCATGACAGAATAGCTGAAGGTTTCCTGAAAACGCGGATCGCCAAGCACCTTGGCGTAAGCGTCGAAGGAATATTCGCCGCGTCGCATTTTCATGGAAAAGTTTGTCATGCCGATCAACGGCAGGGCAAAATATAGAATGCCGAAAACCAGCGCACCCCAGGCAAAAATACGCTTCATTTCAGCCACCTTTCGCTGCGGGCGCGCAGCCAGATATAAAGCGCGTTGGCAATGCCGGTCAGTACGATCATGCCGAATGCAAGTGCGTAACCCAGATGCGGGTTGCCGAGAACGTCGCCACGGATCTGCGCAAACAACAGAATAGGCACGATGCTCAGCGATGAACCGGTCAATGCGATAGCCGTTGCAACAGCGCCAAAGGCGTTGGCAAACAGCAGCGACATGGTGCCGAGAATGGATGGCAGCAGGATGGGGAATGCAACCATGCGCCAGTATTGGAAACCGCTGGCGCCGAGGATTTCGGCGGCTTCGCGCCATTCGCGCTTCAAACCATCCAGGGCAGGGGTGATGATGAGGATCATCAGCGGGATCTGGAAGAACAGATAGGTGATGGTCAGGCCCCAGAACGACAGCAGGTTGAAGCCCATGAGGCGCAGGTCAAGACCGAGCTGTGTTTTCAGGAAAACCGTGACGAGACCAACAGGGCCGAGTGTGGCGATGAAGGCGAAGGCCAGTGGCACACCGGCGAACTGCGAAGCAACACCGGAAAATGTCAGCAGCGGGCTACGTATCCAGTTGGGCAGGCCACCCAGCACAACGGCTGCGGCCACACCAAAACCGATCAGGCAGCCGAGAAGGGCCGAGGCGATGCTGATTTTGATGGAAATCCAGTAAGCGGCGATAATCGAGGGCGTGTAGAGCCCCTTGATATTATCCAGCGTAAAACTGCCATCAGGATTTTGAAAAGCGCCAATGACGATTTTCATCGTCGGCAAAAACAGGAAAAGAACAACGAATATAAGAAAAGGTACAACGCCCAGCCAATCAAGCGGAAGACGAGGTCGCTTGCTTGTCTGCCGGGTCGCGCCAGTGTTGGCTGATGACATGCCGTGTGCCCCAAACGCCGCAGTTGATGCGGTCTCTTGCTTCAATTTTATAAAAACCGCCCCAGCACGCAATGGCCGGGGCGGCTTGTATCAATGCTTACTGAACGTTTGCGCCGACAACGCTGTCCCAGCCAGCGGTTACAGCGGCCTTGTTGTCGTCAACTTCCTGAAGGGTCGGGAAGTATGCCTTTTCGTAAGCAGCTGCTGGTGGCAGGGCATCAAGCAGATCCTGAGGGATCTTGTTGGCCTTTGCCATCGCGTTGAAGCGGATCGGGTGGCAGAAGCCCTTCAACCAGCCGAGCTGACCTTCGTCAGAATACAGGTGTTCCATCCAAAGCTTGGCAGCGTTCGGGTGTGGCGCGTAAGCCGAGATACCCTGTACGTAAACGCCAGCCAGAACGCCCTTGGCAGGAACGACAACTTCTGTCGGAGGGTTGCCATTCAGTGTCTTTGCCCAGGACAGAGCATTGTAGTCCCACGCGATGACGATCGGGGTTGCGCCCTGTGCCAGCGTACCGGCCTTGCCGATAACTGGTACGAAGTTGCCAGCCTTGTTGAGTTCTGCAAAGTACTTCAGGCCAGCTTCGCCGGCGTCCTTGCCAGACTTGGCATCGGAAGCAAGACCAGCAGCCAGAACGCTGAGGATAGCCTGGTTGGAAGCACGTGGGTCACCAGCAAGAGCAACCTGGCCAGCATATTCCGGCTTCAGCAGATCAGCCCAGTCGGTTGGAACGTTGGATACGAGATCCTTGTTCACCATGATGGACATAACGCCGTAGTAGTCGCCGTACCAGTAACCTTCGGCATCCTTAACTTCGTTTGGAATTTCGTCCCAGGTGGAAACCTTGTAAGGCTGCAACAGCCCTTCAGCCTTTGCCTGTGGACCGAAAGCCAGACCGACGTCGATAACGTCAGGAGCCTGCGGACCCTTGTTGTCCTTGTTTGCCTTGATGGCTTCGATTTCGTCAGCGGAACCGGCGTCTGGGTTCAGTTCGTTGACGGTGATCTCTGGATACTTGGCTTTGAAGGCTGCGATGACATCGCCATAACCACACCAGTCGTGTGGCAGTGCGACCGTAGTAAGCATGCCTTCCTTCTTGGCTGCTTCGATGAGTTCTGCACTTGGCTGAGCAGATGCGACGGCCGTGGAGGCGATCACAATGGCTGTAGACAGTGCTAGCAGGCGGCGGCTGTTAGAGATCACTTTTTTCTCCTCTTCGTGTTTCTCAGGCGTCGGCGGACGCTGATACTTCCGTTACGTGAACTTAATGTGACGATCAGATTGCGTTGGCCTTATCCGGATTCCGCCGCTTTTCGCCTTTTTTCCGCCATCTTTGCGTTTTGTTGCAACCCATGGAGCGGAAAAATATTTTTTTGTTCAGTGAAAAATTTCAAGGCGTCTATTCCGGCTTATGTTCTCCCCATCACGCGCCGGAAGCGTTGTAAGGTTATCCAAGCAGCAGATGCAATTTTCGTCAAGGAATATGCATTCTGACTGATGTTCATGTTCTGTCGGGCCTGCGGAACAGACGTGTCTGCTCGAAAAGTCCTTCCAGCGCGTTCATGCGTTGCTTTGTTTCGTCCCATGAACGGCTCTGAACGGCTTCGATCAGGGCTTCAACAACGAACAGAGTAACAACGGACGAATCCCACGCGGACGGCGCTTCGATCCGCACCCTAAACGTATGCAGTGCATGTTTTGCGACAGGGGAGGTCCATTGGTCGGTAAACAGCAGAATGCTGACGCCATTGGCATGGGCAACCTCAGCAAGGGTCGCCATGTCATGTTCGTAACGCCTGATGTCGAAGATCACCAGCACGTCACCGGCGCTCATGTTCAGCATATATTGCGGCCATGAGCTGGAGTTGGACGACATCAGCGTCGTTTTCGGGCGGATGACCTGCATATGGGTGAAGAAATATTCCGCGATCGATCCCGTGATACGGCCACCCACGAAATAGAGGCTGCGCTTGCGGTCTGCCAGCAGCGCAGCGGCATTGTCGAAAGAGGCGGTGTCAAGATCGCTCAACGTGTCGCGCAGGTTGCTGGTAATGGCATCAGCGAAGCGGTTGAGAATGTGCAGGCCGGGAGCATTGGATGCCCAACGGTCATGTTTGGCGATCGGCCCGGAAATCGTCGCTTCCAGCTCCTGATGCAACCTTGCCTGAAATTCCGGATATCCCTTGAAGCCAAGCTTCTGCACCATACGCACAACGGTCGGCGTCGAGACGCCAGCGTTTTCCGCGACCGTGGTTATGCTGCCCAGTCCTGAGACGGGGTAGTTGGCAAGCAGGCTTTCCGCGAGCTGTTTTTCAGCTCTCGTCAGGTTTTCATAATGGCTATGGATGACATCCGATACGGTTGCCGCTGCACTTTGCAAATTGTTCCCCCTCCGGTCTTTTTGCCGGTCTGGATTTGCAGATTAACAATGGGGATGTTGGGGGAGTCAATCGAAAACTTGAAAAGATTCTTTCAGAATTTCATTGACAGAATGTGAATGGTGAAGAATTCTTTTCTTGCTGCGTAGGGACGTGGCATGATCTGGCGGGGTTCTTTGCATGACTTTGCGTTCACGGTTTTTCACTGATGCTGAGGGTGACACTGTCGCCGTGGAAAACGCGGATGCCGTCGGTGATGTGCTATTGATCTGCGAACATGCGTCACGGGAAATTCCGGAGTATTTTGGCACGCTAGGCTTGGATGCCAATGTGCTGTCCAGCCACATTGCCTGGGACCCAGGCGCACTGGCGGTCTCCAGACTGCTGGTGGGCAAGCTTGATGCAACCCTTGTTTATCAACGATATTCCCGGCTGATTTACGACTGCAACCGCCCGCCGGAATCCGTGGCAGCAATGCCGTCTTCCAGCGAGATTTATGAAATACCGGGTAATCGGCAGATTTCCGATGCCGAGCGTTTTGCCCGCACATCGGCTGTGTACATGCCGTTTCACGAGCAGGTGGATGACATTATTGCCGCCCGCCTGTCGCAGGGGCGTCAGCCTGTCATCGTGACCATTCACAGCTTCACGCCTGTTTATTACGGCCAGCTCCGTGAGGTTCAGGTCGGCATTCTTCATGACGTCGACAGCCGTCTGGCCGATGGAATGCTGGCGGCGGCAAAGAGTGATTCTCCTGAAGGGGGTAAATCCTATCAGGTGGAAAGAAACCAGCCTTACGGACCGGAAGATGGCGTGACGCACACATTGCGCCTGCACGCACTGCCGGAAGGTTTGCTCAACGTGATGATCGAAATTCGCAACGATCTCATCAGGGATGAAAAGGAGCAGGAAGCTGCCGCGGATTTTGTGGCGAGACTTGTGAAACAGGCACTGTCATCGTTGGCACGATGAAACAATCTGGGGAGATGGCGGGCAAAGATCCGCACTCGCAATAAGAACACTGGAAATACTGCCGCACGTTCAGACAGCCGAAAAGGCGCGAAGTGCTGCAGGGGAACAGTAAATGCGCATGGGCGCTAGCGGATCAATCGTTCCGAACGCACCCAATCAACTGGGGCAAAATCGGCCATTCCGGCTGACTGCCTGTTTTTTCTTTTTCAGGAGAGAAGAGCATGGACAGTTCATCAGCAGGCGTCAGCTATAAAAAAGCGGACGCTTCCTATTTCGAAAAACGAGGACTTTCACGCTACGCCGGTGTGTGGTCACTTTGGTCACTTGGGGTTGGCGCGGTTATTTCAGGGCATTTTTCCGGCTGGAACTTCGGGTTCTCCACCGGCGGATGGGGTGGCATGCTCGTCGCGGGCATAATTATCGCCGTCATGTATCTCGGCCTTACTCTTTCCATTGCTGAAATGAGCCCGGCATTGCCGCATACCGGTGCGGCCTATTCCTTTGCCCGCACAGCCATGGGTCCGTGGGGCGGATTTATCACCGGCCTTTGCGAGAACGTCGAATATGTTCTCACCCCCGCCGTTATCGTGACTTTCATCACAGCCTATGTGAACTCAATCCTTGGGCTCGATCCCGTCTATTCACCCTTCTTATGGGTGTTGTTCTACGTCATCTTCCTTGCTCTCAACATTTTCGGGCTTGAGCTTTCCTTCAAGGTAACGCTGGTCATCACGCTGATTTCGCTCGGTGTTCTGGTGTTCTTCTGGATCAGCGCCATTCCGAACATGGACTTTTCGCGTTGGGCATTGAACATCGGCGTCGGGCCTGATGGCGCTGCGGTTGAACTGCCAGAGGGCAATGGATCATTCTTCCCATTCGGTTTTTCCGGTGTTCTGGCCACGCTGCCGTTTGCCGTTTGGTTGTTCCTTGCCATCGAACAGTTGCCGCTGGCGGCCGAGGAATCTGTCGATCCGAAGCGTGATATGCCGAAGGGCATCATTCTCGGCATTATCACTCTGATGATTTCGGCATTCATGATCGTGCTGCTCAACCCATCGCTGCCAGGCGTGGGTGCCTTCCATCTCGGTTCGTCGCTTGAGCCGCTGCTAGATGGTTTCAAGGCCGTCTATGGTGACGGTGGCGTGGTTCTGCTCGGTCTCGTTGCCTTGACCGGTCTGATCGCCAGCTTCCACACGATCCTTTATGCGCAGGGACGCCAGATCTATTCGCTGTCGCGTGCCGGATACTTCCCGACAGCACTTTCTGTCACTCATCCGAAGTTCAAGACACCGCATGTTGCAATGCTGACCGGTGCTCTCGTCGGTCTCAGCGTAATGCTGGTAATCTGGTTCTCGCTGGGCGCAGACCAGGGTGGCAGCATCATCGGCAGCGTGCTGCTGAACATGGCGGTGTTTGGTGCGATGTTCTCCTACATCATGCAGGCGATCTCGTTCATCATGCTTCGCCGCAATCTGCCGCACATTGAACGGCCATTCCGTTCTCCAGTCGGTATTCCAGGAGCCGTGCTGACCATCATCATTGCTGTCGTAACCCTGCTGTATCAGGTTCAGGACCCTAACTTCTCAAAGGGTGTTGTCTGGGTGGCCGTATGGTTTGCCATTGCCATTGCGTATTTCGCACTGGTCGGCCGTCATCGTCTGATCCTGTCTCCGGAAGAAGAGTTTGCTCTGGAGCACAAGCAGGCCGCTACGCGTGCTTGACGCACGCCAATAAAAGAAACGGACGGCCCATAATTCGGGCCGTCTCCTTTCGATTGAGGGATCAGATAAAAAATGACCGCCACCTATACATTCGATGAACTGAAAAAAGACGTGACCGAAGGGCGTATCGATACTGTGCTGGCATGTCTGGTTGATATGCAGGGCCGCCTGATGGGCAAGCGTTTTCAGGCGGAATTTTTCGTGGAAAGTGCCCATGAAGAAACGCACAGCTGCAACTACCTGCTGGCGACCGACATGGAGATGGAGACTGTTGCCGGCTACAAGGCGACAAGCTGGGAGAAGGGTTATGGCGATTATACCATGAAGCCTGACCTCTCGACGCTGCGGCGCGTGCCATGGCTGGAAGGCACGGCACTGGTACTGTGCGACGTGCTGGATCATCACACTCATGCAGAGGTGCCGCATTCACCGCGTGCCATTCTTAAAAAGCAGGTGGCGCGACTGGCCGAGATGGGGTTGAAGCCCTTCATGGCAACGGAGCTTGAGTTTTTCCTATTCGACCAGACCTATGATGCGGCGCGTGAAAGCGGATATCGCAATCTGCACCTCGCCAGCGGTTACAACGAGGATTACCACATCTTCCAGACCACCAAGGAGGAGGATGTGATGCGGGCCCTGCGCAAGGGGCTGCAGGGAGCAGGCATTCCGGTGGAAAATTCCAAGGGTGAGGCATCGCCCGGTCAGGAAGAAATCAACGTGCGTTATGCCGATGCGCTGACCATGGCCGACCGCCATTCGATCATCAAAAATGCGGCCAAGGAAATTGCCTGGTCCAAGGGCAAGGCCATCACCTTCCTTGCCAAGTGGAATTATAATTCCGCCGGCAGTTCGTCACATATTCATCAGTCACTGTGGAGCCTTGATGGCAAGACGCCAGCCTTCTTCGACAAGGGGGCAGAGCATGGAATGTCTGACACAATGAAGCATTACATGGCGGGTCTGTTGGCGCATGCCAGCGAGATTACCTATTTCCTTGCGCCCTATATCAACTCCTACAAGCGGTTCATGGCTGGTACGTTTGCACCAACCAAGGCTATCTGGAGCAAGGACAACCGCACGGCAGGGTATCGCCTGTGCGGTGAAGGCAGCAAGGCGATCCGCGTCGAGTGCCGGGTGGGTGGTTCCGATCTCAATCCGTATCTCGCCATGGCGGCGCTGATTGCCGCAGGCATTGATGGCATTGAGAAGAAACTTGAATTGGAGCCTGCTTTCGTAGGAGATGCTTACGGAGCAAAAGAGGTGCGGGAAATTCCACACACCCTTCGCGCAGCAACTGCGGAATTGAAATCATCTGCCATGTTGCGGTCTGCTTTTGGCGATGAAGTGGTTGACCACTATGTGCGCGCTGCCGAGTGGGAACAGGAGGAATACGACCGGCGCATTACCGACTGGGAAGTCGCGCGCGGTTTTGAGCGAGCGTAAATTTGTCGGGCCGTCACCTGCGACGCGGTTTCGGCCCGATACCGAGGAAAGACTATGGGCGGTAACAACATGCCGTTTTCACCGCCCGCTTCATTAACACAGGAAAACGATCATGGTCATGATCCAGAATATCTCCCCCATTGACGGTTCGGTGTATGCCGAACGCGAGGCGCTGTCGCTGGACGCGGCACGGGCTGCCGTTGCCAAAGCACGCAATGCACAGAAGGATTGGGCGCGGCGTCCGCTTGAGGACCGTGTGCAACTGGTGCTGAAGGGCGTGGCACGCCTCAATGAAATGGTCGGTGAGGTGGTCCCGGAACTGGCACATATGATGGGCCGCCCCGTGCGTTATGGTGGTGAGTTCAAGGGTTTCAACGAGCGCTCCAATTACGTCGCCTCGATTGCGGCTGATGCTTTGGCGCCGCTGGTGATCGAAGAAAGCGGCAATTTCGAACGTCGCATTGAGCGCGAACCACATGGTGTCGTGTTTGTTATCGCACCATGGAACTACCCTTACATGACTGCGATCAACACGGTTGCGCCGGCTCTGATGGCTGGCAATACAATCGTCATCAAACATGCCGCCCAGACCCTGCTAGTGGGTGAGCGCATGGTACGTGCCTTTGTCGAGGCGGGTGTACCCGAAGACGTGTTTATCAATGTGTTTCTGGACCATGGCACCACGTCTGCCCTGATCTCCGAAGGGCTGTTCAACTTCGTCAACTTTACCGGTTCGGTTGAAGGCGGTCGTTCCATCGAGCGGGCTGCGGCTGGCACATTTACCGGCCTTGGTCTGGAGCTTGGCGGCAAGGATCCCGGTTATGTCATGGAAGATGCCGATCTTGATGCAGCGGTCGATACGCTGATGGATGGCGCGACCTATAATTCCGGCCAATGCTGCTGCGGCATCGAACGTATCTATGTCAATGAAGCGCTTTACGATGCGTTTGTCGAAAAGTCGGTTGCCTGGGTTTCCAATTACAAACTCGGCAATCCGCTGGAGCAGGAAACGACACTGGGCCCGATGGCCAACAAGCGTTTTGCCAAGGTAGTGCGTCAGCAGATTGCCGATGCGGTTGCCAAGGGTGCAAAGCCGCTGGTCGATGCAAAGCTGTTTGCTGCCGATGATGGTGAAAGCGCCTATGTCGCGCCGCAGATCCTGGTCAATGTCGATCACTCCATGGAGTTCATGACTGAGGAGACCTTTGGTCCTGCCGTCGGCATCATGAAGGTCAAGAATGACGACGAAGCCATCGCACTGATGAATGACAGCAAATACGGACTGACCGCATCCCTGTGGACGCAAGACCCGGCACGGGCAGGGCGGATTGGTCGCGAGATTGAAACCGGCACCGTGTTCATGAACCGGGCCGACTACCTCGATCCTGCTCTGTGCTGGACCGGCGTGAAGGAAACCGGCCGTGGCGGTTCACTGTCGGTCATCGGTTTCCAGAACCTGACCCGTCCGAAATCCTACCATCTGAAGAAAGTCACGAAATGAATATTGTCGCGAACTGGAGCTATCCGACCGCTGTCAAGCTGGGCCGTGGACGGATCAAGGAACTTGCGGATGCCTGCAAGACACTGGGCATCAAGAGGCCACTGCTGGTAACCGACCGTGGTCTGGCAAGCATGGCAATTACCGGCCATGCACTGGATATTCTGGAGCAGGCAGGTCTTGGTCGTGCGATCTTTGCCGAAGTTGACCCGAACCCGAATGAAATCAACCTTGAAGCCGGTGTAAAGGCGTTTAAGGACGGTGGTCATGACGGCGTTGTTGCCTTTGGTGGCGGCTCCGGCCTTGATCTTGGCAAGGCGGTCGCCTTCATGGCTGGCCAGACCCGGCCGGTATGGGACTTCGAAGATGTTGACGACTGGTGGACACGTGCCAATGTAGACGGCATCGCCCCGATCGTTGCCGTGCCGACCACAGCAGGTACCGGCTCAGAGGTCGGCCGCGCCAGTGTTATCACCAACTCCAAGACCCATGTGAAGAAGATCATCTTCCATCCCAAGTTCTTGCCCGGCGTTGTTATCTGCGATCCGGAACTGACGGTCGGTATGCCGAAGATGATTACCGCCGGTACCGGCATGGATGCCTTTGCCCATTGCCTTGAGGCCTATTCGTCACCGTTCTTCCATCCAATGAGCCAAGGTATTGCGCTGGAAGGTCTGCGTCTGGTGAAGGAATATCTGCCGCGCGCTTACAAGGATGGCAGCGATATCGAAGCTCGCACCAATATGATGGCGGCAGCCGCCATGGGCGCTGTTGCTTTCCAGAAGGGGCTTGGTGCCATCCATTCGCTGTCGCACCCGATCGGTGCTGTCTACAACACCCACCACGGCATGACCAATGCGGTGGTGATGCCGGCGGTGCTGCGCTTCAATCGCCCCGCCATTGAAGACAAGATTGCTCGCGCGGCAGCCTATCTCGGCATTGAGGGTGGCTTTGACGGTTTCTACAATTACGTTCTTGAGCTTCGCAAAGAGCTGGGTGTGCCAGAAAATCTGACGGCAATGGGCATCAAGCCAGACCGGATTGATGAGCTGACAGCCGAAGCCATCAAGGACCCAAGCTGCGGCGGTAATCCGGTGCCGATGACACTGGAAAACACCAAAAAACTGTTCGAAGACTGCTTCTGAAAGCCAAATCCATAATGTTCAAATACTCTACTTTTGCGCCACTGATTGCAGTGGCGCTTTTTTGTCTGCCAGCCGGTGCGCAAGCAGAGAGCTTCACAAGCCTGACACGACAGGATTATGCGGTCGGACCACTTGCCAAAAACAAGGCAGGTATCTGGGGCTGGACCTTTATGAAAAGCGGGACGCGCTACTTCTGCGAAATGAAGGTTGGGGTGGCCTATTCCGGCAAAAAGGGCATGATCGGCTTTACCAGCAGCGGCCGCACAATCAGCATCGATCGTGCGACCTATGAGGCCAATATCGGAGGTCCGGATACCAGCCTGCCGCAATATGAAGACCTGAAGGCCGGACGTTTACGCGCCTCAGATGTCGGCTCTTGCCGCAAGCAGGCATAAAAACAGGCGAGCGCATTCTGGACCTTTAAGGCATCGATACTGCATTTCGCGGTTGGAATATGAGGGCCGTATGGGGGGAACACCTATACGGCCTTTTGTCGTTTTGTGTCAGAAAGCGTTTATGTAACAATGCCTTGTGCATGATGCCCCAGCAGTTTTTCGCGATGATCTTGCGTTTTGGCAAATTTACAATCTTTCCAAAATTTCCGGTTCATTAACCATAATCGTTAAGAATATGGGCTGGCACCATGAGCGTGAGGTGCCTTCAGGAGCGATGAAATTAGGCTCTGCATCACTTCGAGGGCTCCATGCCAGTCATTACATTCGCAAATACCAAAGGTGGCGCCGGTAAAACCACCGCCGTGCTCCTGCTCTCAACCGAACTTGCCCGTATGGGCCATCGCGTCACCATCCTTGATGCCGATCCGCAGCACTGGATCTCCCGCTGGCACGAACTTTCCGGGCATATCCCAAACCTCTCGGTTATCTCGCACGTCACGAGTTCGTCGCTTGAGGCCCATATCCGAGAAAACAAAGCCAATACGGACTGTTTTATCATTGATATGCCTGGCACCCGCAGCCCGTTGCTGACGATGGCGCTTGGCATATCCGACCATGTCGTCATTCCCATTCAGGGCTGTGCCATGGATGCGCGCGGTGGCGCGCAGGTTCTGGAACTGATTGAATTCCTCACCGAAAAGACCGGCAGAAAGATTGATCATTCGGTTGTGCTGACGCGCGTCAATGCGATGATCACCACCCGTTCGCTGCTGCTGGTCAAAGGCCTTCTGGCGACCAAAAACGTGCGCGTGCTCGACACAGCGATTGCCGAGCGTGCGGCGTATCGAGACATTTTCGACTATGGCGGTACGCTCTTGGGTCTCGATCCACTCAAGGTCAGCAACCTCGACAAGGCAAAAGAAAACGCCCAGTCGCTTGCCAAGGAAATCCTGCGGCTTTTGCCGGTCAGGGTTGTGCGTAGCGTACCTCACGTTCCCAGCATTCTGAGACGCAAGGTTGCCTGATACGGCTCCCAGTTCAGTCACAGATATTCGCCCGCTGCATCACCAGCGGGCGTTTTTGTTTTCAGTGATTGCTGTGCGAGGTGAGGTAGGAGCGGGGAGAGGTGCCCAACATGCGTTTGAACATGGTGGTGAAGGCTGGAATGCTGCCATAACCGAGATCAAGCGCCACAGTGGTTACGGCTTCACCGGCCGCAAGGCGCGGTAATGCTGCAAACAGGCAGGCCTGCTGGCGCCACACGGACAGTGACAGGCCGGTTTGGCGGCGAAAAGCGCGGGTAAAGGCGCGCCTGCTCATCGACAGTTCCCTTGCCCAGACATCTATGATGAGATCCGGCGTCGGGTTGACTATGAACCGACGGCACAAGGCAGCAAGGCGGGGATCCTCTGGGAATGGCAGGCCGAGCGAAATGTCCGGCAGTTTGGCCACGACATTCAACAGCAGCGGCAGGATCAGCTCGGCGCGTTCGCGGCTGTTGTCGTCCGATGGCGGTTGCACGGCTTCGATGATCAGCTCTCGTGCCAGACCGGTTATGCTAACCACGCGCACGAAGGCGGGGAGGTCAGGCACGGCACTGGCATCAAGATAAAGCGACAGCATGGTTACGGCACCTAACATCTCCACGGAATGTTCGACACCCGGTGGTATCCACAAGGCGTGTTCAGGTGGCACCATCCAGCGACCCTGATCGGTGGTGACAAGCACCACGCCGGAGCGCGCATAAAGCAATTGTGTTCTCTTGTGGCTGTGGCGTTCAACCAGATCGCCGGCACTGTAATGGTTGGGTGAGGTGTGAACCGGACCCGCCGCAGTCTCTATCGCCCACAGTCTGTCATAGTGCTTGCTGCGGGGTCCCATTATTTCTTGTGGCTTCTTTTGCTGCATTTGGCCCACTCGCGTAATAAATGGACCAAAACACGAAAGCGGGGGTGCCACAATCCTCTTATTGGATTATGTCAAATAATGGAGACGAAAGTGGCCAATAACTCAGTAGGTCTGGAAACACACAAAGCGGAAGAAACGGTCTTCGGCATCATCATGGCTGTCAGCTTCTGTCATTTGCTGAATGACACGATGCAGTCGCTTATCCCGGCGCTTTATCCCATGCTCAAGGACGGATATGCGCTCGACTTCACGCAGATCGGTCTACTTGGACTGGTGTTTCAGGTCACTGCGTCGCTGCTTCAGCCGCTGATCGGTATCTATACCGATAAACGTCCGCTGCCATATTCGCTGTCGGTCGGCATGGGCTTTTCGCTGATCGGCCTGTTGTTGATGGCCTATGCGCATTCTTATGCCGTACTGCTGCTGGGAGCCGGTGTGTTGGGTCTGGGATCTGCGGTATTCCATCCGGAATCCTCGCGTGTTGCACGTCTGGCGTCCGGTGGCCGTCATGGTTTGGCGCAGTCACTGTTTCAGGTGGGCGGTAATTTTGGCTCGGCACTTGGACCGTTGCTGGCTGCGTTCATCGTGCTGCCGCGCGGACAGGAAAGCGTTGCGTGGTTCTCTGCTGCGGCATTGGCTGGCATGATCATTCTGTTCCAGGTGGGCAGATGGTATTCGCAGCAACGTGTTGCCACCGCAAAGCGTATGGCTGCTGCACCGGCTATCGTGTTGCCCCGCGCAAAGGTCATGAAGGCCATTGCCGTTCTGGCACTGCTGGTATTGTCGAAGTACCTCTACATGACCAGCCTTTCGAGTTATTACACCTTCTACATGATCGAGCGTTTCGACGTGTCGGTGCAATACGCACAGATCCTGCTGTTCGTGTTCCTCGGCGCCGTTGCCATTGGTACGGTTGCTGGTGGACCAGTTGTTGACTGGTTCGGCACGAAATTCGTGATCTGGTTCTCGATCCTTGGTGCGCTGCCCTTTACGCTGGTGCTGCCTTACGTCGGCTACAACACAACGATTGTCCTGACATTTATCATCGGTGTGATCATGGCATCGGCCTTCTCGGCAATCGTAGTGTTTGCACAGGAATTGGTGCCGGGCCGGGTTGGCATGATTGCAGGACTGTTCTTTGGTTTCGCCTTCGGTATTGGCGGTATCGGTGCTGCGGCACTTGGCGTGGTGGCGGACCACAAGGGCATCGTCTACGTCTACCAGGTGTGCTCATTCCTGCCACTGCTTGGATTGCTGACAGTGCTGCTGCCGGATATCGGCAAGGGTCGCAGACACAAGATCAAGGTCTGACGGCCTCCACGAAGACAAAAGAAAAGGCGCGACACCTAACAAGTGTCGCGCCTTTTTTATGTCGTGAGAATGGTTGGAGGCCTTATTCGGCAAACTCCACAACCACGCCGGGCTTGACCATCTTGGCCAATTCGGTGGCATCCCAGTTGGTCAGGCGAATACAGCCGTGGCTGTTGGTCTTGCCGATCTTGGATGGCTCCGGTGTGCCATGAATGCCGTAGGTCGGTTTCGACAGGGCAATCCAGACGGTGCCAACCGGACCGTTCGGGCCTGGCGGGATCTGCAGGATCTGAGTGTTCTGACCCTGCTGGAAGTTGATTTTCGGGTTGTAGGTATAACCGGGGTTCAGCGCGATACGTTCAACGGTGTGAATGCCGCTTGGCGACGGTGTGTCAGAAGAACCGATGGTGGCCGGATAGGCAGCGACCAGCGTGCCGGTTTCGTCATAGGCGAATACCTGTTTGATGCCCTTGTGGGCGACGATGCGCGCAACCGAGCCGGCCTTCGGTTTGCCGGGATCGATGACCTTGATGATCGAGCCGGGCACCGTGAAGTCAACGCCAGGGTTCAGCTCTTTCAGATAGGTTTCATCCATGTGGAAACGTTCGGCCAGCGATTCCGTGACCGAGGTAAACGACATGGCAGGAAGCTGCGCCTTCTGGCTGTAGTCGTCAGGAATGGCTGCAACATACGGACCGGCAGCATCGGCTGCGGTGATCGTGTAGTTGACGATGGCCATGCCACCGGACATGCGCAAGCGCTCCAGAATGTCTTCCGAATTGTTCGGGTCCAGTGTTTCGCCAGTCATGTCCTGCCAGGCCGAAATGGCCTTGGTGACGTTGGAGCCCATCTTGCCGTCGATGACGCCGGGCGAGATGCCTTCACGGTCGAGGAATGTCTGAAGTGCGACAATTTCCTGACGCGAACGATTGGTCGGTGCGGTAACCGGCGCGTGGCGCTCGATCAGGCGATCCGGCTGCGGAACGGCGGCTGTCGTGCTTTCACCGGGCATTGGCTGTTCCAGCGGTGCGCTTTCAATGGCGCCAGGTGCGGGCACGGAACCGGTGTAGACGTCACGGTCTGTGCCATCATTGCGATATTCGCGGTAATCACGAACGCTACCATTGTCGTAATAGCCGATATCGCGCTGGGAGTGGCCAGGTGCTGGCGGATAATAGGTCTCGCGGGAAGGCTGCTGCCTGCGCATAGCCTCCGGCGGCATTTCCGTGGCCAGCAGGTTGCCATAGCTATCATAGAAAACGGTGCGGCCCATGCGGTCGCGGCTGATGACGATGTCACTGCGTTGCGGAATGAAATCAAGCACGCGTCCATCCGGCGTCACCAGCAGTGGCTGTTCCTGAGTGGCATAGCGATAGCGGTCCTGCGCGTCAGCAAAACTGAACGGCAAGACGGACAAAGTGGTAACAGCCACGAAAAAAGTTGTTTTAAGAAACTGTTTCACGATTCCGCTTTTCCTCACTCTTTTCATCCACCTACACAACACAATATTGACCCTATTGTGAAAAAGATGAATTCGAAGTGAACGTTACGTTAATTTCATCATGTCTCAGTGCACGTTCACGGTAAAATATAGTTCAACTGCCAGTGAGAGGCCGTATGCGAGACATTCAACTAGGTAAATCGCCAGTTATTCATCTGGATGAAACGTCGGTTCTGGACATCGGTTCCTGCATTGTAGAGGGAATCAATATAGCACCGGGCAGGGCTATTCCTGATGATGGCGACCCGCGCATCGATCACTCGCTGGAAGGTTTCCTGTTCACCTGTGGCCCTGACCACATTCGCCATCCGCAGCTGATTGAGGGCGATGCCGAGGGCCGCAAATATCCGCTGCATGGCTCGTTCTCATCCCACCCGGCAGAGATAACCGCCTGGGACGTCGGCGAGAAAAGGGCAAGGATCGCAGCGGATATTCCGGTGCGGTTGGCCAATGGTGGCACGGCCTTGTTGCAGCGTGTCTGGACGATTGACGGGGCAACCGGTGAAGTGGCGCTGGACGACACGATCACCAACACCAGTGATACGGTGCAACCGGTATTTCTGATGTACCACATGAATGTCGGTGCACGGCTGTTCGATGACAATGTGCAGCTCGAAGGCGACATGCTGGAGGATGGTGGCTTCAACTGGCGGTTTGGCGAAGAGCCCGGCAGCGTGTTCTGTGTGCCAGCCGCCGGCAAGGAGGCGTGGGCAACGCTTCGTCTGGGGCCGATTGCCTCGCTTGGCGGCAAGAGCCTGACAGTGCAGTTCCGCACCGATACTCTGCCTTATCTACAAATGTGGCGTAACCAGAAGGCGCCTGCCCATGTGCTTGGCATCGAGCCGGTTTCGCACCGCTGGGTCAGCCGTGAGGAGCTTGCCGACAGTGGCGAGTTAAACATGTTGCAGCCGGGCGAAACGCGGTCATACGGTTTGCGTTTCCACATAGCCTGATGCGGTTTTAAACCCGGTGCTGGCAGTTGCTTGTCGATTGACGCACCGGCCAATTCGCCTTACACCCTTGGCACTTCAATTTTAGAGGCGAAGGGCCGAAAGGCTTGCCGAGCCAAGGCATTTCAGGAGGATTTGAAGATGGATATCCGACGTATTGACGATGAATATTCAGTGACCGGCCAGATCAGCGTTGCCGATCTGGATCAGATCAAGGCGCTCGGCTTTAAATCCATCGTTTGCCACCGCCCAGACGGTGAAGAAGAGGGCCAGCCTCTGTTTGCCGATATTGCCGAGCGGGCGGAAGAACTGGGTCTGACCATTGCACATGTGCCGGTTGGTCGGAACGGTGTCGATGGTGAAGCTGTTGCCGGGATGGTGGATGCGCTTGACGAATTGCAGCGTCCGATGCTGGGCTACTGCCGCTCTGGCGCGCGCTCGACTGCCATCTACGACAAGACCCATCATCTGCGCGGCTAAGCCGTTTTTGCACGTTGCCCGAGATGGGGCAGGGAATTTTCATAAGCTTATAACAGGAGCATTTTCATGAGCATCAAGCGTATCGAACCCGGCAAGCGTATGAGCGGTGCAGTCGTTCACGGCAACACTGTTTATCTGGCTGGTCAGGTTGGTGAAGGTTCGTCGGTTGCCGAGCAGAGCAAGTCTGCACTGGCTGAAGTTGATCGTCTGCTGGCTGCTGCCGGTTCCGACAAATCCAAGATCCTTCAGACCATCATCTACCTCTCCGACATGTCGACCTTCGGCGAAATGAATGCTGTCTGGGAAGGCTGGATCGACCCGGCAAACCCGCCAGCACGCGCAACCAGCGAGGCTGCTCTGGCAACGCCGGACTACAAGGTTGAGTTTATCGTGACGGCAGCGCTCTAAGTCGCTGATCGCAACAATCAAAAAGAAAAGGCCGGTCAGTGTCATGCTGACCGGCCTTTTTTATGAGGTTATCGAGGGGGTTCGCTCAGGGATTGTCGTTGTTTGTGAATCCCTTGTTACTGTTACTTCGAATCCTGATTCAACGCCTTTGCAAGTTGATTCAATGTTTCGACACGGTCCGCAAACCACAGCCGCGCCAGATCGGACGAGGCCGCAAGGCTGATACCTTCAGGATCAATCGACGTGATTTTCCAGGTGCCGGCTTTTTTGCCGGCGAGCGACGCCAGCCGAGTGGCCTCACCCTTGATGGCGTTGAGACGTTCGATTTCGTCGGCAGCGCCAGCCATCAGCGCGTCGGTCCCGGAGAGGTCGGTCCGCAGGTCTACAGGTGTAATGTTACTGGCATTGCGTGCTGGCCCGCCATTGATCTGCACGCCCTCAACCTGCAGCCGGAACAGCAACGTGTCGGGAAGTGACAGATAGAGCTTGGATTTCGGGTAACGAGCGAGATAGGCGGCCTTTGCCGTTTCAAATTCATCCGCGCCGATCAAGACAGCACGACCGACCAGTGTCAGGCGAGGTTCCGTCAGCGCATCACCTTTGCCAAACGGGGCAAGCGTCAGGGAAATGCGGTTATCGGCTTCGATGTTGCGGGCGTGAAGTGTCAGACGGGCTGCAAAAAAGAATGGCGTGCCGTCAGGCTCAATCGCGATATTGGTGACGGTGGTGTAGGGATATCCACTGACGGGATCAATGGTCGCCAGTGCTGCAAACCGGCAAGTATGAAGAACCGTTTTAGATACCCGCACCGCTTCAAAAGGGGCACCGGCGCTTGGTTCGATCTTCATTCCTCTTGGGGTAATCACTGGGGACTGTGCTTCCGGCATGGCGCTTCCTGTTGGTTTATTTGACCGCAGGAATTGCACCATTCCGGAAACCTGTCCATGCCAAGTATCAGGTTTTTTCGCGAATTTGCGTCAGTGTGCGGGTCGGCGTGATGGCTTCCGCATCCAGCTTGATTTCGATGATTGCCGGTTTGCCGCTGGCGCGTGCGCGCTCGAACGCCGGTGCAAACTGATCGGTGGTTTCGACAAGCTCACCATGGCCGCCATAGGCCTTGGCAAAAGCCACAAAATCCGGATTGACCAGATCCGTGCCGCTGACGCGCCCGGGATATTCCCGCTCCTGATGCATGCGGATGGTACCATAGGTGCCATTGTTGACCAGCAGCGTGATGATGGGCAGGCCGTAACGCACGGCCGTGATGAATTCCTGGCCATGCATCATGAAACAACCATCACCGGCAAAGCAGATGACCTCGCGCTCCGGGAACAGATGTTTGGCGGCAACGGCAGCCGGCAGACCGTAACCCATCGAGCCGGATGTTGGCGCAGACTGGGTGTTGAAGCGCTGGAAGCGATGGAAACGGTGAAGCCATGTGGCGTAGTTGCCAGCGCCATTGGTGAAAATGGCATCCTTCGGGGTGTTTTCCTCAATCCATTCCATGATCGGTCCCATGTGAACCGAACCGGGGCCTGTCTTGGGTGGGGTCGACCACTTGAGGTAGGTTTCGTGCATGGCAACGGTACGTTGTTCCCAGACGGGATTGGACGGTGCCTCAAGCTTACCTAGGGCCGCCACAAAATCCTTCGGGCTGGCACAGATGGCCAGATCCGGGCGGTAGACACGACCGAGTTCATCCGGGTCCGGATAGACATGCACCAGCTTCTGCGCGGGATATGGAATATCAAGCAGCGTGTAGCCGGAGGACGGCATTTCGGAGAAACGCCCACCGAGCAGCACGATGAGGTCGGCTTCCTTGACCTCTTTGCCAAGTGCTGGATTGACGCCAATGCCGATGTCGCCGGCGTAAGATGGGTGCAGATGATCAAACAGCATCTGGCGGCGGAAAGAGCAGCCGACCGGCAGTTTGAACTTTTCAGCAAAAGCCTGGAACTGTGCCACGCTTTCTTCCGTCCAACGGGTGCCACCAAGAATGACCAGAGGACGTTTGGCTGCCTTCAGCATCTCGGCAAAATCAGCAATCTGTGATGCACCAGGATGCGCCTCGACCGGCATCGATGGCTTGGCCTGCGGTGCGTCGAATTCCTCAACCAGCACATCCTCGGGCAGTGTTAGCACAACAGGGCCGGGACGGCCGGAGGTGGCAACGGCAAAGGCGCGGCTTACAAATTCGGGAATGCGCCTGACATCATCGATCTCGCCCACCCATTTGGCGAATTCGGTAAAGGCGCGGCGATATTCGACTTCCTGGAAGGCTTCACGTTCACGCGCATCGCGCTGCACCTGACCGATGAACAGGATCATCGGAATGGAATCCTGCATGGCGATATGCAGGCCGGCTGACGCGTTGGTGGCACCGGGGCCACGGGTTACCATGCAGATGCCGGGTTGGCCCGTCAGAAG
This sequence comes from Agrobacterium sp. 5Ca50, assembly GCF_055381905.1. Taxonomy (NCBI): domain Bacteria; kingdom Pseudomonadati; phylum Pseudomonadota; class Alphaproteobacteria; order Hyphomicrobiales; family Rhizobiaceae; genus Agrobacterium; species Agrobacterium sp. 5Ca50. The sequence continues at coordinate 2,171,543 of NZ_AP026438.1, read as the reverse complement.
ACCCCAGGTGTCGGCCATCATTGCCGCGCCGCCTTCCTGGCGGCACACAATGGTCTCAATGCCGCTTTCATAGAGCGCATCGAGAACGGCGAGATAGCTTTCGCCGGGAACGCAGGAAACGCGTGTTACGCCATTGGCCTTCAGTGCCTCGACAATCAATTGTCCGCCGGTTCTTTTCATGGCGTCATGTTCCTTTCGATCTCTTCCAGTTCAGCCAGCACATCAGCCTGATGTTCGCCAAGACGCGGGCTGGGGCGTTCGTATTGCAATGGTGTTTCGGACAGCACGATAGGGGTGCGGACACCGGGGATGGTGGTGCCGTCTGCGGCCTGCAGATCAACCCGCAAGCCGCGCGCCTCTACCTGCGGGTCGGCAAACATTTCTTCAATCGAGTTGATCGGGCCGGCTGGCACCGCATTGCTCTCGCAGGCGGTCAGCAGATCGCGCTTTTGCCACTTCAAGGTTTCGGTGGAGATGATGCGGCGTACATCTGCCTTGTGGGCGACACGCGCCTTGTTGGTCGCGTAACGCTCGTCACTGGCGATGTCGGCAAGCCCAAGAATTTTGCACAGGCGGCTGAACTGGCCATCATTGCCAACGGCCAGAATAAGGAAACCATCGGCTGTTGGTACCACCTCGTAAGGGGATATGTTGGGATGGGCATTACCAAGACGCACCGGAGGCTTGCCAGAAATGAGATAGTTCATGTTCTGGTTGGCCAGCACGGCCGACTGAACATCCAACAGGGCCATGTCGATATGCTGGCCCTGTCCGGTGCGCATCGCGTGGATGATGGCTGCCTGAATGGCGGTCACCGAATAAATGCCGGTGAAGATGTCGGCAACGGCAACGCCCGCCTTCATAGGCTGTCCATCCGGTTCACCGGTGATTGACATGAAACCTGACATGCCCTGCACGATGTAATCGTAACCGGCGAAATCCGCATAGGGGCCAGTTTGGCCGAAACCGGTAATTGAGCAATAGATCAGCTTCGGATTAAGCGCTTTCAGGCTTTGATAGTCCAGCCCATATTTGACAAGCCCGCCACGCTTGAAATTTTCGATGACCACATCTGCGGTTGCGATCAGACGGCGAACGAGATCGCAGCCTTCGACGGTACGCAGATCAGCGGTTATCGACCGTTTGCCGCGGTTGGTGGCGTGATAATAGGCGGCCGAGAGATTGTCGCCATCAACACTTTCCACGAAGGGTGGTCCCCATGCGCGGGTATCATCACCGCCATCTGGGTTTTCAATCTTGATGACATCGGCGCCCATATCCGCCAGCATCTGTCCCGCCCATGGCCCGGCCAGAACGCGGGCCAGTTCGATAACGCGGATGCCTTTAAGTGGCGGCTGTCTATCATGTGTCTGCTGGGTCATGTCTAGGGTCATTATCTCATGGGGTCAGCGGTGTGGTCTCGACATTGGAGACTGGCTTTGAAGCAAAGCGGCGTTCCCGCCAGATGATGTAGAGGCCCGACGCTACGATGATGGCGATGCCAAGCCATTTGATGGCATCCGGGAAGTGGTTGAACACCAGCCAGCCAAAGATCGTCGCAGAAACAATTTCCAGATATTGCAGCGGGGCCAGCATCGAGGCCGGGGCTGCGCGATAGGCGTAAACGCCGAGAATGCCTGATAGGGTGGCTGAAACACCAACACCCAAGAGATAAAGCAGGATTGTGGTATCGGCCGAGGTGAAGGCAATGCCGGGCATGCCAAGCATGTCACTGAACAACATTGGAAGGGCGCAGAACAGGAAACCCCACATGCCGGACTGAAGCTGCATGCTCCACGGGTCTTCCTTCTGCGAACCGATGCGAGTCAGAATGGCGAAAATGGCAATGCAGAATGCCGAAAGAACCGGCAGAAGCGCAACGTAACCGACTTCGGCAAAACTGGGCTGAATGACCAGCAGCGCACCGAAAAAGCCGACGGCGCAGGCGGTGTAACGCCGCCAGCCAATGGCTTCCTTCAGGATGATGCTGCTGAGAATGGTCAGAATGATTGGCTCAACGAAAAAGATGGCAATTGCATCTGCCACTTCCATGAATTCCAGCGTGGCAACGAAACTGATCATCGACAGGGCAAGGATGCCACCACGAACGATGTGAAAGCCTGTTGAGCGCCAGGACATTGAGAACAGATGCGGTCGCATGATGAGAAAAGGCACGGCTGCAAGCGATTGGATCAGGAAACGCGCCGCGCTGATTTCAATCGCTGGAACGGTCGTGATGGCCAGCTTGGCGAAAATGTCGATGATCGGGGAAATCATCACCGCGGCAAACATCATGAACAGCCCGGTGGATACACTGCCGGATGCCAGAGCTGTCGCTTGAGTTGCTGTTTTTCCGCGGGCCATTTTCGATGTCATTGGTGTTTCTTTCAACGTGCGAATGCGCAACGGTGTTCTGACTATAGAACACCCTTTTTGAGGGAACGCATTCGATATTATCTCATGATGATATTCCGTTTCGGCACAGGAGCGGTCAGTCCCCGACGACCTTTGTGCACCATGCCGCGAAATCGGCTGCGGGCACTTCCCAGCCTTTTTCATTCAATGTTTCGTGGCGCATGCCCTTGTAAATAATGTCCTTGATGTCAGTGAAGCCGGCATTTCGGAACTGGTCTGCAAGCCAGACAATTTCCTTGCCGTCATTGGTGGCGGCATCCTCGTCTCCGCTGACCAGCAGGATCGGCATGTCTTTTGGTAATCGGCTGATCAGTTTTGGGCCACGATAGGACATTTCAAATACGTCCTGCCAGAGAGAGACACTTGCCTCGAAACTGCAGAGCGGATCTTCGACATAGGCGTCGACAGCAGCCTTGTCGTGGCTCAGCCAGTCGGCGGTGGTGCGCTTTTCCGGCATACGGGCATTCCATGTCCGAAACGTTGCCTTGGGCAGAATACCGCTCGGCACATCCGAACCCTTCAGCCATTTCTCGATGCGCAGCACCACCTGAGCGGCACGGCCCGAAAGACCGGGGTTAAAGTTGGAGTTCCATATGGACAGGGCAGCAAAGGATTGCGGATGGCTGACGGCGGTGTTCAGTGCGACAAGTCCACCCATTGAATGTCCAAACAGGACAACCGGCAGGCCGGGATGACGCTCGCCAACCAGATTGCGCACAGCCATCACATCCTTGATCGCCTTGTCGACGCCATCTTTCCACGCAAAACGGCCAAGCGGCGCGTCATCGGCTTTTGTCCGCCCGTGGCCTCGGTGGTCATGGGCGTAAACTTCAAAACCCTGTTTTGCCATTACATCGGCAAAGCGGGCGTAACGACCGGCATGTTCAACAAGGCCGTGGCAGATCATCAGCACGCCGCGCGCCTCGTTTTCGGCGGGCATGTGGCGATAGGCAACAGAGGCGCCAGACGGACTCTCAAGGCGGTTGATCTGTGAGAACATGGTTTGCCCTTTCGTTCAGAGCATCCTAGTGCTTTTGCAACTTTAGGTATTGCAAAATCAATGCTTCATCCTTTACGGATGTGAGGTTGATCTTGCAGGGTTTGGTTATGATATCCATTTCAGCCAATACAATGAAACCGTTACAGAAAAACGGTCAATTACCCATCTTCCACGTATCCTTGCTGATTTATACCGTCGCCATGATCGTGATCTTCCTGAGCATGACCGAAGGTGTTGCTCAGGGGAGTGATGTTGACGACCGGATGCGAGAACTGCAAATCCGTCATTTGCTGTCGCCCAAAGGGCAATGGTTTGATTTTCAGTTGCCGTTCATCGCCATGCCGGAACCGTATTTCTCGCCGTGGTCGCGGCTGGTTGACTTGCCCTATGTCATTGTAACTGCAATTGCGGAAATGCTTTTCGCACCTGAAGTGGCCTTGAATATTGCGCTCTTTATCGTTCCACTTCTTCTGCTTGTGCCCTTCAGTTTTCTGGCGGCGTTGCTTTTGACGCGGATGGTGCCGCTCGAAACATTTTCTACGCGCATGCAGATCATTCTGATTGTTTGCATGGTGTGCTTTCTGGCAAGCGTAGTGCAGGAATTTTCGCCAGGTCGCATCGATCATCATAATGTGCAGATCCTGGCAATGATGATGCTTGCTTGCGGGTTAATGCTGTGGAGCTTCAATGGTGGTGTGCTGATCGGTTCCGGCGCCGCCATATCTCTGGTAACAGGCCTTGAAGTCTTGCCGCTTGTCGTGGTCGTCTGGGCGGGTCTTATACTTTCCTATCTTGTCGGTAATAAAGAGAGCAGGCGGGTGCTGCTTGGCGCCTGTATGGCAATGTTTATTGCCACCATTGTTTGTGCATTTGCGTTTCTTGGACCTGCCTCGATACGGTCGGTTCAGTGCGATGCGTTTTCGGCACCTTATATATTGCCGATGATTTTGGTGCCGCTGAGTATATGTGGCAGCCTCTATTTTACGCCGCGTGCTGCGCAGCAGTCTATCAAGGCGGCGGCTTTCATTGTCCCGCTGCTGATTATCGTTGCTGTTACGGCCTGTTTGTTTCCGCAATGCCTGCAAGGTCCATATGGGATGTTGGGGCCGCTGGAGCACGCGCTTTGGTTTGATCGCCTTTTGCAGGAGAAGAACTTCCTGCAGCTTTATAGTGTCGATACGAGTGGTGTCGTGCCTCTTCTTGGCGCGGTAACCGGACTTGTGTTTTTTGCACTTATTCCTGTCATCAGGAAAGGCTTTCAGCAGAATACCAAATATCTGATCCTCTACGCGGTCATGGCGTGTGCGCTTATTCTGGCGTTGTTGATGGCTCGTTATTTGAAATTCGCGCTGTTATTTATGCCGTTTTTCCTTTTCTTCTCCGTGCACTGGTGGCGGCAGGCGAGAGCAGACGGCGCCTCGATCCTGCCAGCGGTGTTTAGTTCTGCTGCAAGCGTGCTTGTTTTTGCAGGATCGCTTCTGATGTTCTCCAAAGGCGAATTTGCCTTTCACCCCACTGATTTAATGCAATATGACCAGTGCCAAGGGCAGGATATGTCAGTCTTGGCAACGCTTTCGCCGGGCCGTATCATCTCGCCGCAAGGATTGGCGATGTCACTCGCAGCAACCATGCCGGATGGTTTTTCGATTGCATCGGCGCCGTTTCATCGCACAGCACCCGGTATGCGTCGGGTCTTTACGGCATTTCTCTCCAATGACGTTGAAGCCAGAAAACAGGCGCTTGCACCTTTTGACTATGTTGTTGTATGCCGCCTGGGATTTGAGTTGAGCGACAAGGACGCTGTGCTTTACACGGTGCTGGCAACAGGCCAAGACTGGCCAGGGCTGGAAAGAATTATCACAGACAACGCGTCCGACTTGCAGGTTTTCCGCATCGATCACAGCCGCTTACGATAGGATTTTGACGGGGCGTTGTATGCCGTTTGCATTTGCGACGTAGGATAATTCCCGTTTCGACATTGCCCCACACGGTCATTTCGCCTACATAGCGGCAAACCTCATTTTATGGCGCGGAGCATTCCTTTAATGGCACGTCAGTTCATTTATCATATGTCTGGTCTTAACAAGTCCTACGGGGCGAAGAAGATCCTCGAAAACGTTAACCTGTCGTTCTACCCGGATGCCAAGATTGGTATTCTCGGTCCAAACGGTGCCGGTAAATCTACTGTGCTGCGCATCATTGCCGGTCAGGACAAGGAATTTACCGGTGAAGCCTGGCTCGCCGAAGGCGCGACCGTTGGTTACCTCGAGCAGGAACCAAAGCTTGATCCTGCCAAGACCGCTTTTGAAAACGTCATGGAAGGCGTTGCCGACAAGAAGGCCGTTATCGATCGTTACAACGAATTGATGATGAATTATTCCGACGAAACTGCGGATGAGGGTGCCAAGCTTCAGGACATCATCGACAGCCAGAACCTGTGGGATCTGGAACAGCAGGTCGAAATGGCGATGGAAGCACTGCGCTGCCCGCCAAAGGACGCCAATGTTGAAACGCTGTCGGGTGGTGAGCGCCGTCGTATCGCGCTGTGCCGTCTGTTGCTGTCGCAGCCTGACCTGCTGCTGCTCGACGAACCGACCAACCATCTTGACGCCGAAACCATTGCATGGCTCGAAAAGCACCTGCGTGACTATCCGGGCGCCGTGATGATGATCACCCACGATCGTTACTTCCTGGACAACGTTACCGGTTGGATTCTCGAACTCGACCGTGGCCGTGGCATTCCTTACGAAGGCAACTACTCTGCCTACCTGCAGGCCAAAGCAAAGCGCATGCAGCAGGAATCCCGCGAAGAAGCCGGCCGCCAGAAGGCACTGTCGCGCGAACAGGAATGGATTGCATCCAGCCCGAAAGCCCGTCAGGCCAAGTCGAAGGCCCGTATCAAGGCTTACGAACAGCTGGTGGATGCCGCTGAAAACATTCGTCCAGGCGACGCGCAGATCATCATTCCTGTCTCCGAGCGTCTTGGCCAGGTCGTTATCGAGCTGGAAGGCATCAACAAGGGCTTTGAAGGCCGCACGCTGATCAACGACCTGTCGATCAAGCTGCCACCGGGTGGTATCGTTGGTATCATCGGCCCGAACGGTGCCGGTAAGTCGACGCTGTTCAAGATGATCACCGGCCAGGAAAAGCCGGACGCTGGTTCGATCCGCGTCGGTGAAACGGTTCACCTTGGTTATGTTGACCAGAGCCGCGATGCGCTGGATGGCAACAAGACCGTTTGGGAAGAAATTTCCGGCGGTGCGGAAGTGATCAAGCTTGGCAAGTTCGACATGAACTCCAGAGCCTATTGCGGCGCGTTCAACTTCAAGGGCGGTGATCAGCAGCAGAAGGTTGGCAATCTCTCGGGTGGTCAGCGTAACCGCGTGCACCTTGCAAAGATGCTGAAGGCTGGCGGCAACGTGCTGCTGCTCGACGAACCGACCAACGACCTTGATACGGAAACACTCGGTGCGCTGGAAAGCGCGCTGGAAGCCTTCGCAGGCTGCGCCATCATCATCAGCCACGATCGCATGTTCCTTGACCGTCTGGCGACACACATCCTCGCTTTCGAGGGTGATGGCCATGTCGAATGGTTCGAAGGTAACTTCGAAGACTACGAGGAAGACAAGGTTCGTCGCCTTGGTCCTGACGCCCTCAATCCGGGCAGCCAGGCCTACAAGCGCCTGACCCGCTAAGACCTGTCCAAATAACGGACAATTTCATGAAGCCTCTGCACGCTATGTGTGCAGAGGCTTTTATTTTGTGCGGAAAATCTTGCCGATTTCTAAAAATTTAGTGCCTGCGACATATGTGTGCACCTTGATGATCGTCATTTTAAGCCATTGTTTTGACTTTTACTTTCAGTTTTTCTTAAGGTGGTTTCCGTAGATTTTTCTAGTGCATGATCGGCACAATTTTAGATGGCATGAGGCCATGCTTCAGGAGTGTCTCATGAGATTGGTCGATATTTCAATCAGCAAGCGGCTGTGGACCGCAGTCACCTTGCCCATGCTTGCTGCCGGTTATCTTGCCTATGCCCAGATATCAGATCGCTTGGTTATCTATAATGACATGCAGCAGATTACGGTCGCCAGTGAACAGTTGAAAAAGCTGAGTGACATGGTGCATGCCCTGCAGGTGGAGCGTGGCCTGACAGCGGGTTTTATCGGTTCAAAGGGCAATCAGAATGCGTCCCAGCTTGCTAGCGCCCGTTCGCAGACCGATGCAGCGGTCGGAGAGTTCCAGACGGTGTCGCAGGAACTGGCGAAAGCGGTTGATTTTGATCTGGCCGGTCCCAAGCAATCAATCAGCAGCGGTATTGGCGAAATTGCAGTTCTACGTAGATCCGTCGACAGCCTGTCAACGACCGGTGCGCAATCGTTCAGTTTCTACACGGGCGTCGTTGGCAAGATTGTCGGTCTTTCCGGCAATATCGCCGCTACTGCGCAAGACGCCGGCATTGCCCAGCAGATGTCTGGCTATGTGCAACTAATGCAGGCCAAGGAAATTGCCGGTCAGGAACGTGCAATTGGCAATGGCTTTATTACAGCAAAACGAGTGGACCCAAGCCGCTTCGCAGAGTTTGCAGCCATGGCTGGCGGTCAGGCCGCGCTTCTCAATTCTTCGCTGTCAGTTCTGGATGAAAACCAGCGCAGCAAATATCAGGCGATGATTGCCGACGTTTCCCAAGACGTTGTCGCGATCCGCACGCTTATTCTTGCCAATGGCGAAAATGCCGAGCTGGGCAATCTCGACAGCGGCAAATGGTTCACTGTTTCCACCAAACGTATTGAAACGCTCAAACAGATCGAAAATGAGGATTTGCAGCGCATCGCGGCATTGGCGCAGGCGCATGCCGATGGTGCTTTCAGCAATCTTGTTGTGATTGCCGTGCTTTGCCTTATCGGCGGCCTCATCATGGTGGTGTTTTCCGGCCTGATGGCGATGACGGTTGTGCGGCCCATTGCACGCATGGTTCAGATTATGGGGCGCTTGGCGCATGGCGATATCGACAACAATGATGTGGCGACCGGCCGCAAGGACGAAATAGGCGACATGGAACAGGCCGTTGAGGTGTTCCGCCAGTCCGCTATTCGTAATCGTGAACTGGAAGCGGCAGAGGAAGAGGCAAGGGGCCGTGCAGCGCGCGAGCGGCTGGACATGCAACGGGTTGCGGAGGCAGAAGCAGAGGCGCGGCTGGTTGAGGCCACAAGCACCTTTGCCAGCAGCATGAAACGTCTGGCCGCTGGTGATCTGCTGTGCGAGTTGCACGAACCACTGTCCTCGCAGTTTGAAGCATTGCGGCAGGACTTCAACAGTTCGGTTCGTCAGTTGCGTGAGACGCTTGCAAGTGTTGGTCATTCCGTATCCACGGTGACTGGTGGATCGAAGGAGGTTTCGTCTGCGTCTGATGATCTCTCACGTCGTACCGAGCAGCAGGCCGCGTCACTTGAGGAAACCGCTGCAGCGCTGGAACAGATCACCGCCAATGTGACTTCAACATCCAGACGGGCAGGCGAGGCGCGTGATGTGGTGCGTAACGCCCGTGATCGTGCCGATAACTCCGGCAATGTCGTGCGCAACGCCGTTTCTGCCATGGAGAAGATTGAAAACTCCTCCAAGCAGATCAGCCAGATCATCGGTGTTATCGACGAGATCGCCTTCCAGACCAATCTGTTGGCCCTGAATGCCGGTGTCGAGGCCGCACGTGCGGGTGAGGCAGGCAAAGGCTTTGCTGTCGTTGCACAGGAGGTGCGTGAACTGGCGCAGCGTTCTGCCAATGCTGCCAAGGAAATCAAATCACTGATCGGCAATTCTGAAATTGCCGTTAGCGAAGGTGTGCGCCTCGTCAACGATACCGGTACAGGTCTGGCTGAAATTGCCGGTCTGGTTCAGTCGATCAATATCCATATGGAAGCCATTGCGACCGCAGCACATGAACAGTCCGCTGGACTGGCGCAGGTCAATACGGCCGTCAATCACATGGATCAGTCGACGCAGCAGAATGCGGCGATGGTAGAGGAGATGAATGCGGCCGGTGCGGCGCTTGCGCAAGAAAGCGTCAATCTCAACTCCCTGCTGTCGCAGTTCCAGCTTGGCCAGCAGGTTGGGCAGTTGCAGGCGGCGGCGGATGTCATGCGTCGTGTGGCAGCACCTGTGTCGACGGCTCCTAGACAGGCGCCGGCTCGCCGTTCTGCTGCGGTTGCGCATGGCAATGCGGCCGTTGCCGAGGATTGGACCGAGTTCTGATCTCATAGGCCAATGGCAGAGGGCTGACCTTCAGCCTGACTTCGATACAAGCGGCCGCATAAGGGGAAGCCTTTTGCGGCCGCGATCAAATTGCACTCTGTTTTATCGTTTAGTTACGGCCTTGGTCTTGAGTGCCGCACGCCGGGTTTCCTCCAGACGGGAAACAGGCTAAAAGCATCCTATGAAATCTGCACCGTGTACCATCTGCATAGTGCTCCCGCGCATCTGACGTGAGGGGCTGTGGCGACAAGACCTCTGGTCTTTCGCAAGGATGCCGTGTGCCTGCAAGTGCGCCGCGGCGAAACACATGCAGAGAGAACTTCAATGCAGAACTATTTTGAAAGCCCTTTCAGGGGCATTACGCTCGACAAGCAGATAACCAACCCCAACGTCGTTGTTGGTCGCTACAGCTATTATTCCGGTTATTATCACGGTCACAGTTTCGATGATTGTGCCCGGTATCTTCTGCCGGATGAAGGTGCCGACAGGCTGATCATTGGTAGCTTCTGCTCGATTGGATCAGGTGCTTCCTTTATCATGGCTGGTAATCAGGGTCACAGAAACGACTGGATCAGCACCTTTCCATTCTACTGGATGTCGGAGGTGCCGGCATTCGTAGGCGCGCAGAACGGTTACAAACCGGCCGGTAATACCGTCATCGGCAATGATGTGTGGATCGGTTCCGAGGCCGTTATCATGCCGGGTGTCAAAGTCGGGGATGGTGCGGTGATCGGTACACGCGCGCTGGTAACCCGTGATGTCGAGCCTTACGCAATCGTCGGCGGTAATCCAGCCCGTAACATTCGTCTGCGTTTCGATGAGCGTCTGATTGCTATGTTGCTGGAAATGCAGTGGTGGAACTGGCCCGATGAACAATTGCATCAGGTGATGCCGCTGCTGACCAGTGGCGACATCGAAACGCTTTATGAGCATTGGCAGGCGGGAATCAACGTCGTTTGACCTTTATTGCTCACCTCAGGGCGGCCGGAGCGTCGCGCAAACGGCCGCCCTGGGACCTGTCGTGACCTGACAAAATGCGTTAACAGTTTTGGGATTATCGCTTGCAACCGCTTATCAAATCACATAAAGATATCTTTATGTCTTGATTGGGGCTTGGCGAGGCGTGTTGTGCAGTTTGAATTGAACAATCTTGTGGATTTGTTGAAGGCGGCAGGTGAGCCGACGCGGTTGCGTCTGCTGGCTTTGTTGTCGGCTGGCGATCTGACTGTCACCGATCTTACCGAAATTCTCGGTCAATCCCAACCACGTGTGTCCCGACATCTGAAGCTTTTGACGGAAGAAGATCTAATCGACCGTTATCAGGAAGGTGCATGGGCTTATTTCCGTCTGAAACAGGATGGAAACGCCGCTTCGCTGGTTCGTCAGTTGCTGGACGCAACTGCCAAGGATGATGCCGTTTTACTGCGTGACAGCGAACGCCTGGCTGATGTGAAACGGGTCCGCTCCGAGCGCGCGCAGGATTATTTCAGCCGCAACGCGGCCGCCTGGGACGAATTGCGCAAGCTGCATGTCAGCGACGAATTGATCGAAGAGCAACTTCTTGGCCTGATTGGTACGACGCCGATCGACTCGATGCTGGATCTTGGCACGGGCACCGGCCGTATCCTGCAGTTGCTCAGCGGTGTCTACCGCCGTGCGATTGGCGTGGATGCCAGCCGTGACATGCTTGCCGTGGCGCGGTCCAATCTCGACAAGTCGGGCATTAGCAATGCGTCCGTCCGGCACGGCGATATTTTCAACCTGCCGCTTGAAGGTCAGGATTTCGATCTGATCGTTATCCATCAGGTTTTGCATTTCCTGGATGAGCCTGACCGGGCCATTGCCGAAGCTGCGCGTTTGTTGCGTCCCGGTGGCCGTCTGGTCATCATCGATCTGGCACCGCATTCATTTGATTATCTGCGGGAAGACCATGCCCATGTGCGGCTCGGATTTTCTCACCAAACGCTTGAGGACTGGCTGAAGAAGTCTGAACTCGAGCTTCTTAAGGCGGTTGATCTGCGCTCCGGCAAAGCCGGCAGCCAGTCACTGGATGTTACAATCTGGATTGCAAAGGACCAACGTTTGCTGATTGCAAACGAGGCAGCAGCATCCACTCCGTTTGTTGCCTCGGGGAGGGCATGACAATGGCCACGACAGAACAAAATCGCGCCAATGGCCATATTCATCTGTCCTTTGAGTTCTTTCCGCCGAAATCGCCGGAAATGGACAAACAATTGTGGGAAACCGTGGCCGAGCTTTCGCGCTGGAACCCGGACTTCGTGTCGGTGACCTATGGCGCTGGTGGCACGACCAAGGCACCGACGCTTGAGGCTGTGCGACGGATGATTGGCGATGCCAAGCTGCATACGGCAGCGCATCTGACCTGCGTTGATGCCAGCCGGGAGGACGTGCATAAGGTTGTGGACGAATTTCGTGCTGCCGGTGTACGCCATTTCGTGGCGCTGCGTGGTGATCCGTCAACCGGTATCGGCACGGCATATAAGCCGCACCCGGACGGTTATGCCAATGCATCGGAACTGGTGAAGGGGCTGCGCGAGATCAGCGATTTCGAAATCTCTGTGTCCGCCTATCCGGAAAAACACCCTGAGAGCACCGACGAAGCGGCTGACATCGACATGCTGAAGCGCAAGTTCGACAATGGCGCAACGCGTGCCCTAACGCAGTTCTTTTTCGATAACGACGTCTATGAGCGTTACATGGAGCGTGTAACGGCTGCTGGCATCACCATTCCCGTAGTGCCGGGCATCATGCCGATCCAGAACCTGACGCAGCTTAAGCGTTTTGCTGGCCGTTGCGGCACAAGCGTACCTTCATTCCTGGATACTCGCTTTGAAGGTCTGGATGACAACCCGACAGACCGTGCCAAGGTGGCCGCCGACGTGGCCGCTGAGCAGATCGAGGATTTGCAGCGACGCGGCTTCAGCGAATTTCACCTTTACACCATGAACCGTGCGCCACTGGTCAATGCTGTTTTGGAAAATCTTGGCCTGTCGCGTGAAAGACGCTCGGCAGCCTGAACCGACTTAAGTTCTTACAAATACGGAAAAAGCGCAGATCCTCCCGAATCTGCGCTTTTAAATTTTTTTAAGTCATCAACTGTTTTGGATGCTTGATCGAGCCTTGAAGTCCTCGTCAGATAAAAAGCATTGCTCCGACGAACACAAACGCCATACCGACTACCAAGGCATTAAGAGAGTTCGTGAGTCCCATGGTCTGCCTCCTTCTGTTGACTGGAGGATAATATGACCGTTTTGTGTCGCTTGAAAAGCGTATTTTATGCCGCAGCGCAGTGCATTTGTTCGGTTTTTAGGAATGAATTTCCTCAATCCATTGAAAATCAAATAATATTTCAATATTAGAAATTAATTGTTTTATTGAGAAAAAGTAAATCCAGGCCGCTTATCCCCAGTCGTTTTGTCGAGATTAGGACATAATCCTTAAGCGGGATGGTAAACGCGGCCCCAGATTCGAACAGGGGCCGCTTGGTTCAATCGGTGCCAAATGTGGCAGTTTCGCCTTAAAGCGCGTCGAGAAGCTCGCGGGTAGGCCAACCATCAGCTGCCATACCAAGACGCTTCTGCTCGCGCTGGACGGCAACACGGGTCCCTGAACCGAGAATGCCGTCGATCTTGCCAACGTCATGGGTCATGTTATCGAGCTTGGTTTGCAGCTCGCGCATCGCCGCGTCATCCAGGCCCTGATCGGGGTTACCCTTGTTGTAAACAGGTGCGCCCATCAGACGTGTGGCGAAATAGGCCGCAGACGTCGTGTAGATGAAGGACTGGTTCCACTCCAGATAGACATTGAAGTTGGGGTAGGTGATGAAGGTTGGGCCTTTGCGACCCTGTGGCAGCACCAGTGCGGCCGGCAGGTTTGCGAAATTCTTGTTGCCATCACGCGGGGTCACGCCGAGCGCAAACCACTCGCCAGCCGTCAACGGACCACCGAGACCGGATTTCTCCCAAGGCAGGTTTTCTGGAACACTGACTTCCTGAATCCATGGCTGGCCCTTGCGGAAGCCAAGGCTCTGGATGAACTTCGCGGCAGTCAGGATGGCGTCGGCAGCGCTGGTCTTGACGTTGATGTGGTTGTCGCCGTCACCATCGACACCAAAGGCGATAATGTCCTTAGGTAGCATCTGGACCTGGCCGATTTCGCCAGCCCATGCACCGGTGTTGGTGGCAGGGTCGAGATCGCCATGCTGCACCATCTCAATTAGGGCAAGCAGCTGCGGACGGAACAGTTCCGGACGGCGGCAGTCATGCGACAGGGTCACAAGTGCGTTGCGGGTGTTGAAATCACCTTGAACGGCACCAAAATCGGTTTCCATGGCCCAGAAGGCAGCGATGACGCCAGCTGGAACACCAAATTCCTGCTCGGCGCGCTGGAAGGTGCTGGACAGCTGCTGGATCTTCTTGCGGCCAATATCAAGGCGAGCCTGGCTGACGGTGCGCTGCGAGAACTCAAGGAAGGTCTGTTTGAAAACGCCCTGGGCGCGGTCTCTCGACAGAACCTTCTGGTCAATCTCCGCGCCTGCCAGAGCCTTGTCGATGGCGTCAGCCGGGATGCCCTTTGCCAATGCGTCTGTTTTTACACCCTGCAGGAAGGCTGAAAGATCACCGCCGCAAGCTGCGGCCTGTGCGGGTGCCTGTGTTGTTGTCTGCGCCTGCGCAAAAACAGTACCGGAAGTCAGAAGGCAGGTGGCAGCGACGAGAACCGCGCTGCGGACGGATGGCATGAACATCGTGTGGTTCCTTGGTAATGAAGTTTTCCTGCTTTCGACAAGCTTTGTGACGAAAGCATGAGGCCTGGTATAAAAACACCCCAAAACCGGGCTGAACACCCGGTTTGATGGCTGCTTCGTTAACAAAGGCCTTTCAGCATTACTTGCTAGCGGTTGTAACCCAGCTTTTCCAGTTCTTTTCGCTGCCCGAGAACACGTTGATATCCGTCGGTCCGGTCACGCCGGGCACAACGCCGGTTGCGGTATATTGCCAGAACGCCCAGCGGCGATCCTCATAGATCTTGGCTGGATGAGCAGCCACCGAGCGAACCCAGAAATGGTAGTCCTTGAACTGGCCAACCAGATTGTCACGATGGAAGTCCACCGAGGTGTAGATGATCGGACGTTTGCCGTAGTGTTTCTCGAGACGGTCGAGGAAACGCTGCATCTCGGCGCGCACGACCATCGGGGCAGGGCGCGTCTTGCAGGTCGGGGAAGACGGGTTCCACTCGACATCAAGAACCGGCGGCAGGGTTACGGCTTCCTTCGGCACGTTCTGGATGAACCAGTCGGCCTGCGCATCCGCCGTCGAGCAGAAATAGTAGAAATGGTAGGGTGCATGCAGAATGTCCGCTTTCGCGGCGAGGCGCCAGTGGTCATTGAATTTCGGGTCGATGCGGTCGGAACCTTCGGTGGCCTTGATAAAGACGAAGGAGACGCCTGACTTGCGCACTTGCTGCCAATCGACATCGCCGTTCCACTTGGACACATCGATGCCATGGATATCATGGCGGTGCGGATTGTTGACGCCAAAGTCCTGCGGATCGGTGTCCTGAAAGCGTGGTTTGGCAACGGATGCCGTTTCCAGCAGGTCATAGCTGGCGGAAGTGCAGCCACTGACCAGCATCAATGTGGAAAGAACCACCGGTAAAAGCCGTCGCCCCATGTCTGTCTCGTCTAAAAAAGGAATATTACCCCCACACCACCTCGGTTTCGAAGCAGTTCGGATATTCTTAATTCAGCATATCGTGGTAAACAACCGGTTATGACAAGGGGCAAAACACTGTTTTGCTTGGTATTTAAGCAAGGCTTTGCAGCAAGATGTCATCATCCCCGTTTTTTTACCGAGGATGATGCTGGATGTGAGGGGGCGTTTGTGCCGTTTATCCCTGCTGGACTTTGGTAATCACCGCCCGCCAGGCGTAACCACCGCCAATGGTTTCAAAGCGCAAGGTCGCGTTATGCTGTGCAAGGCGCTGCTTGAGAACATCTCGCAGATCAGCTCTCGGCGTGACATGGAAGCGGGTAAGCCACCCCCGCAAAAGGCGCCTGAACAGCGAGGGCAGTTTTTCCTGCTGTCCGAAATCGACGATATGCAGGCTGCCTGCCGGTGCCAGTGCAGACAATGACGCATCGATTGCGCCGTGCCAGTCGGGGATCATCGACAGCGCATAGGAAATCATGATCCGGTCGAAACCGCCGTCCTGTCCGAAATCGGCAGCGTCAAAGGCCGTGGCATCGGCCACTTTAAAAACCGGTTTTATCGATTCAGATCTGAAGTTTGCGGCAGCTGTTTCAAGCATTTGTGCAGAAATATCCAGACCGAACAAACGGGCGGCAGGAAATGTCTTGCCGGTCAGCAGCAGATTGCGACCTGTGCCGCAACCGACTTCCAGCATGGTGCCGTCGGCTGGGATATTCAGGCCAGCAATGGTGCCATCGCGTCCCAGCAGATAATATTTGCGGGTCAGGTCGTAAATGTACCGCTGGTAGCGGTACATATCATCCATCAGGCCGGCGTGGTCATTGCTATCAAGGGACTGAAACCCTTTGCTTTGACCACTCATACCGAGGTCTTTTCGTAGATGTGGAAGCCGCCGTAAATTGCCGAACGATCCTTGCGGTTCAGTTCGTGCGACCGTTCTTCCAAATAGACCCAATTGTTGCGGACTTCCGGCGACAGGCGGCCTTCGATGACGCTTTTTTCCGCAGCGGTACGGAAGATGACGCGTGCGCCCTGGGCAGCGGTGCGGGTCATCTGGCTCCACAGATCGTTGAGCTGTGTGTCGTTCATCCAGTCCTGCGCATCCAGGAGTACGTAGCGGTCGAGGCTGGCGGCCTGTTTTCCAGCCAAAAGCTCCGTGAAGGTTGCGTGGTGTACCGAAACCTTGAGCGCGTTGTTACGAATGGCTTCGTAATATTCCGGCTTCAGGTAGGCTGGCAGATCGCCTTCATGCGGCTCTGGATACCGGCGAGCAAATGCCTGCCAGGCGAAGTAATTATCCTTCAAGGGGAAGTCGCAAGCCAGCTTTTCAAGGCGGGCACGCAGAACCGGGGTGATGGTGTTGCCATCCGAGAGGCTTGCCAGTTCGTCATACTGACGTGGCGGAATGCCAAGGCCAAACAGCGAGCTTTTGCGTTTGGTGAGCCAGCGGATCATTGGCTTGTCAAACAGCGGTGCTACCTTCTCATCAAAGAAGCGGCGCTGCTCATCCATGGTGCGGGCGTGGGTCATCTCGGTCAATTTGACGCCGTGCAGGCGGGCAATGACGTGACCTGCGCCGATAAAGCGGCCGAGCAGGCCGGTGCGGTAGATATTGCGATTGAACACCGAAATACGCCGACGGCCGGTCATCGTGCGCTTGGACCAATAGGCGCGGGTCTGGTGGTCGAGGTGAGGGGCGATGAAGCGGTCATAGCCTTCACTGTTGCTGCGGATGTTGGACTGGCCGAACTGGCGAACAACATCTCCGTGGCCGGGCAGGTGATGGAAAGCGGTCAGCTTGAGCTTGTTGAGGGCGATGTGATGCGGATTGAGATCGACGACATCAATGCTTTCAGGATTACGCGAGAGATATGCCAGTACATTGCAGCCACCGGAACCGATGGTGACAATGCGGTGCCCGTTCCGCAATTCCATGGCTTCCATGTCGACTTCCGGATCTTCCCATATTTGCGGATAAACCAGACCGGAAAACAGCACGCCGAACAGACGCTCGGAAAAGCCATCCGTGGAAAGTGTCTTGTGCTGGAGGAGGGCATTCTTCAGCTTTCCATTGTTACGAAAGCTGGTTTTGTGTGTGGCGCTCGTCATATGATTCCACCTCTACATTGGGTTAGAGGCGTTTATCTCTGATACGCTACAGTTTGATGACGTGCTGTGGATAGCGCCTATTTGCGCAGGACGTGCAACATGCCCTTACGCTTGGCATCGTAGTAGTAACCACGCGCGTAAAGACGTACGGCATTGTCACGGTCGTTGTCAGCCACCAGCCATGCGCCGCGCAGATATTTAACTGCGTATTTCAGGTTGGTTTCTGCATCGAACAGACCGGACGCAGGGCCATCAAAGCCCATGGAACGGGCGGTGGCGTGTTTGATCTGCATGAGGCCGTAATGTCCACGGTTGAAGGCAGATGGAACGTAACGGCTTTCGCGTTGTACGACACGGTGCACCAGATCTTCCGGCACATCATACATCTGCGAGTATTTGGAAATCAGCGTGCTGAGCTTTTCGCGTCCGACAGGAGAAGTTTCCATGCCTTCGCGGGTGTTGATGGCAGCGATGGCCGAGTTCTGCGGGGCGGAGGCATACGCCATCATCACGCCCTGCGGTTTTTGAGAGGGAACAGCTGTCTGCGCGGAAATGGCGGCCTGGGCGGCCTTGCCATCGTCAAACGGCTGCATGGCCATGGAAATGCGCATGGCTGCAGATTCGGATTGTTTGCTTGGGAACGAACCCTTTACGGCGGCAACCTGTGTGAAAGTGGCCGTGTTGCCTGCTGTGGCGACGGTGTTTGCGGCTGCAGCAGGTGTGGCCTGCGCGGTTGTTGCCTGCTGTGCTGCCGGAGTGGTTGCCTGCGCCACCATTTGTGCTTCTGCCTGGCCATCGGTCGACGCTTGGGCGGCTGCTGCGGCAATTTCTGCGGCTGGTGGAAGAACGAGTTTGCCGGCAGCATCAACGGCGACGCTTGCTGTCGCGGGTGCTGCTGCGGCCTGTGCAGCAACTTCCGTGCCTGCAACTACAGTTGCGGCGGCCGGTGCCGTGCCATCTGCAGCAGGCGCTGTCGTTGCCTGCGCCTGCAAGGTCGGCTGGGTGGTTTCAAGCTGAGGCTTGGAAGCAATTTCTACGCTGGTGCAACCTGCCAAAGTGGCTGCGATACCAAAAGTGGTCGATATCAGGAGCGCCGTTCTCCGGCTTGCACTCAGGCGTTTTGTCATGTTGCCGCTCTCGTTTTGCCTGTCTTTCGACGCCCTCGTCGCGAACGAAGCAGGCCACTACATGTGACGTCCATTAACCTATTGTGAACCGGGCGGCAAGCAGGCCTGCAACGTCAGGCGGCAATGCGGCGGTATCCTGCTGTTACGGCGCGACCGCTGATGAAGTAGCTACGGCGTTGATAAGGCTTGCGTTTTTGGTTGCTCATCTGCCGCGCAAGTGACAGGCTCTTTTCGGCAAAAACAGCGTGTCCGAGGGCCAGAACAAGCGACATCAGAAGGGCCAGCGCCTGCATTTCTGCCAGCAAGGTAATGTTGTCTGCACCTGCTGTCACGAACTGCGGCAACAAGGCCAGAAAGACAGCGATGAAACGTGGTGTCAGCGCAAGGCAATAACAGTCGGTGAAAACACCGCTGGCTGTCTTGAAAGGAAGGTTGTCATTGTCGGCCTTGGCAAGCCGCACAGCCGGGCTGGCAAACACCCACAGCATGAACAGCAACAGCCAGCCGATGCCGGCCCATTGCACGATTTCCAGCAGGGATGCGGAGAGATAGGCAAAGCCGAGCGTTGGCACCGCGGCGGCCGTCATGGCGGTTACAATGCCAATCGATGCGCCTGTAATGGCCGGGAAAATGGTTTTTTTGCCTCTGATGGCACGATAGGATGCCACCCGGTGTGAAAGCGGCGAGGGAAGTGAAAACAAAATGGCGCAAGCTGCGGCAAATGTGATCCATAGCTCGGCGTTCATCATTTCGGCTCCCTTTCCTCTCAAAGCGCAACGGATCAGCAGATAGGCCGGGCGCGCCTTAAGTCTTTCTTATCGCATGTTCTTATCTCAAAACCGCTACACAGTTTTGTGTGCCATGCTTTAATTTAGCAAGATCAGAAGCATGATGCCATGCTCCTGACGTCTTGCAAGGGAATTTACCCTGAAAAAGCATCGGGTCGTCAATCAAAAAGAAATTTCCTGACAAGCCGATGCATAAATTCAAATGGTTAGGGCACCTGCAGGTTGCAGGACGCCCTTATGCGTCATGCTGACACAGCCTTCTGGCCGATGTGATCCATCACGTCGGTGAACCATTTTGCCGAGATATCGAAGTGCTTTCCACCCTTGATGCGTGGGAATTCTATGGTGCGCAGCTTGCCACCCTGTTCCTCGTCATGGCCGGTGACACCGGACACCTTGTTGAGCGCGCTTTCGACAGCAAGATCGACCATGCTCTGGATCAGGCGCAGGTCATCCTGATTGGCCGGGGCCGAGCGGGCATAATAACCAGACTTCTGAACCATCGAGCGTTCCGCGCCGATCAGCGATGCAAACTGCTTCTGGAACCAGCCGCCGACATTGATGGTGTCGATCTTGACGTGCCCAAAGGCGTCGCGCTTGACGCTTTCGCCAGCCGCTTCGCGCTCGGCAACGATGGTATCGAGGCCAGCACCTTCCGACACGAACAGCGTGACATAACCTGATTTGTCCATGATGGCGCGCAGACGCTCAGATTCTGCTTCCAGGTCAAACGCCATTTCCGGCAGGAAAAGGCCGTCGATGTTCTTCATCGCGGCATTCATCATGAAGCCGTCGACATATTCATTAGCGCTGGTTTTCTGAATATACGAACGGGCGGTTGCTGCCGTCAGCCAACCGCAGTGGCGGCCCATGACTTCATGGATTACCAATGTGCGAGGTGCGGCACTCTGTTCATTGCTGACATTGTCAAAGAAGTTTGCGCCGACTTCGGCGGCTGTCCATGCGCCAAGCGACTGCTTGATTGGAACGACGTCATTGTCGACCGTCTTTGGAAGGCCAACCACAGTGAGGTTGTAACCATTGGCGCCAAGATAGGCTGCGAGATCGGCAGCGGTGGTGTTGGTGTCATCTCCACCAATGGTGTGGAGGATGGTGACGCCGTCATTGGCCAGACGCTCAGCCGCAACGCGCAACGGGTTTTCGCCTTCCTTGACGAGGCCGCGCTTCACACAGTCGGCAGCATTGGTCAGCTTGACGCGGCTGTTGCCGATTGGCGAGCCGCCATAACGATGCAGCAGGTGCGCCTTTTCGCGCATGTCCTTGTTGATTTCGATACGGTCACCCAGAAGAACGCCCTGATAACCGGAACGGTAGGCCACGATGTCGAGCTCCGGGGCGATGTCCGTGTATCTGCCAATCAGGCCGCCAACAGCGGAAGAGAGGCAGGGAGCAAGTCCACCGGCGGTCAGCATTGCGACTTTCTGTTTGGCCATAACGGCACTCCTTTTAGGTCATGAAAATCTGGTCTGTGGGCAAATGGATGCGACAGCAGGCCGCGGCTGTAAAGTGAATTTATCAAGAAAAACGGGTGTTTCGCCGGGTTTTTGGAGGCGATTGCGGCCAAGGGCAAATATAATCGTTTCAATTGATGACGGTGATATGGCGCCATTTGGCGGGCTGTGGATAACCTTGTCCGTGCTGCGTCCCGTGGCAGGTTGTGCGTGTGTGCCAGTTTCGATCATCAGGTTCATCGCGACCAAAGATGAATAAAACTTAATACTGGCAGGGTACCGTACACCTTGATTTTTCGGGCATTATCTGGTGAATCTGGATTATGATTATAGATTTCGCCTGTCTGCAACTTTCATCTCTGTGGGAACGGCTGCTCGGCGCAATCGGCGACGTGGCGGGAAATACGCTCGGTCGCGTGGTGGAAGCCATCCGCACGCTGTTCGAGGGCGACCCGGAAACCCGTCGTAAAGTATCATTCTCTGTGGCGATCATCGCGCTCTCTGCCAAGATGGCCAAGGCTGATGGTGTCGTCAACGATGCCGAGGTGAAGGCCTTCAGGCAGATTTTCGATTTTCCGGAAGAAGAAGCGCAAAACGTCGCGCGTCTTTATAATCTCGCCCGTCAGGACGTGGCCGGTTATGAAGCCTATGCCGAGCGTCTGGCCGGCCTTTGCGGTTCGGGACAGGACAATTGCCAGATGCTGGAAAGCGTCATCGACGGTCTTTTCCATATCGCCAAGGCGGATGGTCTGATCCATGAGCGCGAACTGGCATTCCTTGGCCGTATTGCGGAAATCTTCCACATTACCGAAGACCATTTCGAAACGATCATGGCCCGCCACGTCCATCTTGATGGTCGTGACCCTTACAGGGTGCTTGGTGTTTCGCGCTCTGACGCATTTACTGAGATCCGCAAGCGTTACCGCAGTCTGGTGGCAGAACATCATCCGGACCGTTTGATTGCTCGTGGCGTGCCGATGGAGTTGCATGCCGCTGCCAATGAACGTATGGCTGCACTCAATGCCGCTTATGCGGCGATTGAGAAAGAACGCCGCGCTGCATGACTGCTTTTACACCGGATTACATGGGTGCGTCCGTCGCACCTTCGCCTAACCATGGCGAGCGGGTAGATAACTGTCCGCCTGATATGATCATTCTTCATTATACTGGTATGCCGAGCGCAGATGGTGCTCTGTCATGGCTGTGCAATCCGGAAAGCGAAGTCTCCAGCCACTACTTTGTTCACGAAGACGGGCGTGTGGTGCAGCTTGTGCCAGAGGCGCGCCGTGCATGGCATGCTGGCAAAAGTTTCTGGGCTGGTGCTACGGATATCAATTCACGCTCCATCGGCATTGAAATTGCCAATCCTGGCCACACCGGCGGCTTGCCCGCATTTCCTGCCGAACAGATCAAAGCGGTTGTCGAATTGTGCAGAGATTGTGGCGAGCGCTGGTCTATCGCGCCTGAAAGGGTGCTGGCGCACTCTGATATCGCACCGGTTCGCAAGGTTGACCCAGGCGAAAACTTCCCCTGGAAGGTCCTGCATGAAAACGGGGTCGGGCACTGGGTGGAGCCGGGTGCGGTAACTGGCGGACGCTTTTTCCAGCGCGGCGATGCTGGCCAACCGGTCGAGGCCCTGCAGTCCATGCTGTCCTTCTACGGATACAATGTTGAAATTACAGGGTCTTTCTGTGAAAAAACAGAAGGTGTCGTTGCTGCATTCCAGCGCCATTTCCGTCCGCTGCGGGTGGATGGTATCGCCGATTTCTCGACAATCGACACGCTGCACAGGCTTTTAACAGAACTTCCAAAATACCGCTCTGTTTAAGTTGTTTTCAGTTGTTTTGTTCCTGAATTGGCGGCTTTGAAGATCAGTTTTTCCGAGTTGCCACAGTATATCCTTAATAGGCTGTTTAAACGTCACCATTGAACTGCGGTGGGACGCTCATTTAAGCAACTGTCGTGAATATCAACAAGTAAGACATTTTTAGCCGGAGTATCCGTGATGGACTCCGCAAGGTGAACTGTTGCGCCGTGGCGCCATTCCGGTCTTACGTCTGGAGATTTTTTCTAAATATGAAAAGAGTTGTTGTTGCCGGTGCAGCATGTCTTGCCATGCTCGTTGCACAGGGTGGATCTGCGTTTGCCCGTGATGAGCAGGTTAAAACCAAAACCGTTACACTTGAAACCATGATCCGTAAGCCCGGTTATCCAATGCCGGAAAAGGCAGTTCCTTCGGCTCTTACCAATTCTTACTCCCCGATCATTGTCAAATACGCCAAGAAATATGGTGTGCCTGTTGGACTTGCTCATGCTGTTGTCAGCGTCGAGAGCAAGTTCAATCCAAAGGCCCGCGGCAGTGCCGGTGAAGTTGGACTGATGCAGATCAAGCCGGCAACAGCGCGTATGCTTGGTTATCGCGGTACGGCAAAGGGCCTTTACGACCCTGAGACCAATATCCGCTGGGGTATGGAATATCTCGCCCGGGCACATCAGCTTGGCGGCGGCCAGACCTGCGGTACCATTCTGCGTTACAATGCAGGCCATGGCGCAAAGCGCATGAACCCGGTTTCCAAGCGTTACTGTGGTAAGGTGCAGGCACTTCTGGAAGGCTGATTGTCCTTTCATGTTCGTGTCAATCAAACGGTTGTGTTCTTGCCGTTTGAGTTCACCTGTCGCGTACATATCATGTGTTGACAGGCGGACTGCCGGTCATGGTAGCTCTGTTTCCGGAATATGGAGCAGAATGCAGTGACGGACTTTAAATACATAATCATAGGTGCGGGCATGATGGGCGCAGCCGCAGCCCGCCACCTTTCTCAAGTGACCGATGGCGTTGCGCTGATTGGTCCTGAAGAACCAGCAGATCGTAAAAACCATTCCGGTGTGTTTGCCAGCCATTATGATGAAGCCCGTATCACGCGCGGTTTCGATGGCGACCCGATTTGGGGAACGCTCGCGGTCCGATCTCTTGCCCGGTATTCCGAAATCGAAGTGGCCAGCGGTATTTCCTTCTACAGTGAAGTCGGCTGCCTGTTCTCGGGCGAAGAACCAATCTCCGATACCGATTATGTGCGTCGTGCCTTTGCCACGGCTTCCAGGCTTGATCTTGATATTGAGACGGTCAGGCCGGCCGCCATGCCAGCGCGTTTTCCTATGTTTGCGCTGCCGCCAGCTGATAACGGATATTTCGAAGCGCAGAATGCCGGTTATGTGAACCCGCGCGCCTTGGTGAAGGCGCAGGTGACCGTCGCGCAAAAGCAGGGTGTTTCCGTGCTGCGGGACACGGCAATCCGCGTCAATGACATGTCTTCGCATGTGCTGGTCGAAACGGCCGATGGCAACAGCTATACGGCAGAAAAGGTTTTGGTGGCGGCCGGTGGCTTTACCAATATGTCCGATATCTTGCCGCGCCCGGTCGACATGGCGGCGACTGGTCGAACCATCGTGTTCTTTGAACTTGATGAGGCAAAGCAGGCGCTGTTCAAGAACATGCCGTCCACCATCGTGCTGGCCGATCATGACGACGATATCGTCTATATCCTGCCGCCGGTGCGGTACCCGGATGGCAATGTCTATCTGAAGATTGGCGGCGAGGGGGAAAAGAGCGCGCTTGGTTCGCTCAGTGATGCAGTCTCCTGGTTTCAGTCGGACGGAAATCTTGCAGAGGTCGACTATCTGACCAAACGTGCGCTTTCGTTGATGCCTAATCTTGCTGGTGCGCCGGTCACATCCGGCTCCTGCGTCGCATCTATTACCAAAACCGGATATCCCTATATCGGTTACACGGATGCACCCAATATCGCGGTGCTGACGGGTGGCAATTTTGTTGCGGCAAAATCCTCAGATGAAATTGGCAGGCTCGGTGCGCAGCTGTTATTTGACGGAGCGCTGCAGGAGCGTGAATTGGCCGCAGCAATGGCGCCGGTTTTCGTCTGACTTTGATTCAGCGGATCGCTAGAACGTATTGATCCTGAATCCAAAAAGCGGGACGCATACTCAAAATAATAAGGGAACAGCATGTCAGCACATTTCAAGCATATCGTCATTGGTCGCGGCATGATGGGGGCCGCCGCTGCCAAATATCTGGCACGGCAGACCGACGGCGTTGCGGTGATTGGTCCCGATGAACCTCAGGACGCCAAGACCCATCAGGGCGTGTTTGCCAGTCACTATGATGAAGCGCGCATAACCCGTACCATTGATCCCGATGCCGATTGGGCGTTGATGGCAAATCGCTCCATCGCCCGTTACGGTGACATTGCACGGGAAAGCGGTGTTGAATTTTACGCCCCTGTTGGATGCCTCGTCGTTGGGCCGAAGCGTGGCGGCAGCAATCCATTTATCCAGAATATCTGCAATGCCGCTGCCAAACTGAATGTCGAAACGCAGCTGTTGAGCAATGATGCTCTGGCAAAGGATTTTTCCTATTTCGCCTTTGAAGCGGGTTGCGAGGGGGTGTTTGAGGCCAAAAATGCCGGATACGTCAATCCTCGCGCGCTGGTGAAGGCGCAAAGCACTCTGGCGGAAAAGGCGGGGGCTACCGTTTTGCGCGAAGTGGCTGTGTCTGTTCGTGACGAAGGCGGCGTTGCGGTGGTGACAACGGCCGAAGGCAATGAATACCGCGCTGATAATGTGCTGGTGGCGGCCGGTGGGTTCTCGATCATGGAAGGTCTGCTGCCGCAGCCTGTGAAGCTCAATGTCTACAAAAGAACGGTGACGTTTTTTGAAATTCCCGAAGACGAACTGGATGCTTATTCCAGCATGCCATCGCTGATTTATGAGCCGAGCGATCCGTCAAAGCACATCTATATGTTACCGCCGGTGCGTTATCCAGACGGCAAGGTTTACCTCAAAATAGGCGGTGACCCTGACGATAAGCTGGTTTCCGGTGATGCCGACATGCGCGAGTGGTTCCGCGCTGGCGGCCGACAAGTTGCGCAGGATCATCTGACGGCAATTGTTGCGACCCTTGTGCCATCGGTTGATTTGTCACGTGTTTCAACAGGTGCCTGCGTGGTGTCGAAAACGCCGGGTGGGTATCCGGCAATCGGCTTTACGTCGTCCCCCCGTATTGCCGTGCTGACGGGTGGATGTGGAACGGCCGCCAAGAGCTCGGACGAGATCGGGCGGCTGGGTGCAACCTTGGTACGTGAGGGGCAGATTGATGATGCTACCTATGTCACGGACTTTAAACCCGCCTTTGCAACGATGTGATGCTAACCGGCGATCTCAAGTGATTGCCGGTTTTACCGTCTTTCCTGTTTTTCACTGTGGCTTTCCTACTGAAAGCCGTTTAAGGAGCCGATGCCAGTTGGCCGGGCAGCCGCGCTTTACCAATGTCGAAAGACGGTAAGGTGAGGAAAGTCCGGGCTCCACGGAAACACGGTGCCGGATAACGTCCGGCGGGGGCGACCCCAGGGAAAGTGCCACAGAGAGCAAACCGCCACGCATGCGTGGTAAGGGTGAAAGGGTGGGGTAAGAGCCCACCGCGCGACTGGTAACAGAAGCGGCAAGGTAAACCCCACCGGGAGCAAGACCGAATAGGGATGACGCGGGGCGCGCAAGCGCCTACAGCCGGTTTTCGGGCCAGTCATCCGGGTGGGTTGCGAGAGGCGGTGTGCAAACATCGTCCCAGATGAATGGCTGCCACGTTCCGGGTCAAACCGGGGCCATACAAAACCCGGCTTATAGGCCAACTGGCGATTTTCCTCCTGATGAGGGTCTTTGCGGATTTGATTCCGCTTTTCCTGTTATTGCTCTGAAATATATGAATAAATCGTGTTTTATCACGCGGTTCTGCGCGCCGTTTCGGTTGCGCTTTCGCAAGTGGCATAAACCATTCATTAAACTTAACGGTCTATGAATATACGATGCGGAAGACGGTATTGTGCTGGCTTCTCCCATTGACGCCCATAGTGTCCCATGGTATCCCAAATGCACATCGCAAAGGGTCGTGTTTCTGGCCCACAATCGCTGAAATCTTCGGAAGGCCTCCTTGGGGCTGCTGTGGAACATGCTGTTCTAACGGCTGGCGTGTTGTCGTGTGTATCGGTGTGGCCTGCGGGGCGGTTGGTCCGTCTTTCGGGTGGTGTTTTAAACGGGACGGGCAATGAACCGCTTTCTGTCGAACGTCACGAACAAGATCGATACAAAGGGACGGGTCTCCGTTCCCTCGGCATTTCGTTCCGTTCTGGCCGTGCGCGGTGTTCAAGAATTGTATTGTCTGCAGGATTTCGCGTTTCCGGCGATCAGTGTCGGTGGGCCGGATTTGCTGGATCGTTACGAGCGGCAAATCTCGGCGATGGATGCTTTTTCGCCGGAGGCCAACATGATGTCGTTACTGGTTCACGGCGGCGGCGTTTTTATGAAGCTCGATTCCGAAGGGCGGCTTATGGTGACGGATTTCATCCGGGAATTTACCGGGATTTCCTCCGAGGTCACATTCGTCGGTCGAGCAGACCATTTTCAGCTTTGGCAACCGGATGCTTTTCAGGAAGCGCAGGTGGCCGCAAGATCCGGGCGCAGTTTTGCGGTAACGCGTCCGGTTTGATACGGGGAAACAAGATGACAGTGAATTCCGACGAAGGCATTGATGATGCCGGTGGCGAAACCGTTCGTCATATTCCTGTTTTGTTGAAGGAAGTGCTGGTCGCTCTCGATCCGCAACCCGGCAAGATTATTCTCGATGGTACATTCGGGGCAGGCGGCTACACCCAAGCGATTATCGACCAAGGCGCAGAGGTGATCGCACTTGATCGCGATCCGAATGCCATTGCTGCCGGTCAGGCAAAGGTTGCTGCCAATGGCGGACGCCTCACTCTTATCCAGTCGCGGTTTTCCGACCTTGCTCACCATGCGCCAGAAGGCGGTCTTGATGGCGTGGTTCTGGATATCGGCGTGTCCTCCATGCAGATCGACGAAGCAGATCGTGGTTTCTCGTTCCAGAAAAACGGCCCACTCGACATGCGTATGTCATCGTCAGGCGTATCAGCTGCTGACGTGGTCAATCGCTGCAAGCCGGGTGATCTGGCGCGTATCTTCGGTTTTCTCGGAGAGGAAAAGCAGGCGGGTCGCATTGCGCGCGCCATCGAGAAGAAGCGTGCCGAAGAACCTTTCCGCACAACGCGCGATCTGGCCGGGCTGATTGAAATCGTTACCCCGCGCAAGGCCAAGGACAAGATCCATCCTGCCACTCGGGTGTTTCAGGCGCTGCGTGTATTCGTCAATGATGAGCTGGGTGAGCTTGCCTCGGCGCTGTTTGCTGCCGAACGGGCGTTGAAGCCTGGCGGCCGACTGGTGGTGGTGACGTTCCATTCGCTGGAAGACCGTATCGTCAAGAAGTTCTTTGCCGATCGTTCCGGTCGTGCCTCCGGCTCCCGTCACATGCCGATGGTTGAAGAGAAGTCTCCAATATTTGATGCGCTGGGCAAGCCGATGGTTGCAGCCACCGAAGAAGAAGCCGCATTGAACCCACGTGCCCGTTCCGCAAAGCTGCGAGCCGGTGTGCGCACCACAGCCAAGGCGCCAAAGGCGGATGTCTCGATATTCGAGTTGCCCGATCTGGCCAGCCTCGAAAAACTGGGAGGCTGACATGCTGCGTACTTTTGATCTCGTTCTGGTCGGTGTCATGATTTCCGCAGCGGTCGTTACCTATACGATCAAACATCGGGCGGATGAAAAGCTGGCCGAGGTTCGCAAGCTTGAAACCGAAATCAAGCTGGAGAAGGACACGATTGACCTTCTGCGCGCTGACTGGGCCTTGCTGACGCAGCCAAATCGTCTGCACCGCCTCGTGACGGTTTATGGTGACGAGTTAAAGCTGGTGCCGACATTGTCGACCCAGCTTGCGCAGCCGAGTGAACTGCCGATGTTGCGCTCACAGTTGCCGCAGCCGCCAGAGCCGGAAGGCATGAGTGTCGAGGATGCGATCGCATCTGCGACGGCCGGTTCCAACGATACCAAACTTGCTTCGCGTGGCGCGACAACCGGCGGGCTGGCCTCTAAGGGCATTCCCGTTCCGCAGCCGCGTGCTTCCGTACTTGGTGTAGATACAACGACAACAGGATCGGTGAACCGCTGATGTCATTTCTTTCCCGTATCATGGTTCACAAAAGCCGGGCGCATTACTCCGTATCAACTGGAGGTGTGACCGATCACGCTGCCTTTGAAGGCGCACGCAAAAAACGGGCAGGGCAAGCCAAAAGCCGCGTTGGTATCATCGCGCTGAGCTTTACGGCCTTTTATTGTGTTATCGGTGGACGTCTGGTGCAGTACGGCATGGAAAAGCCGGAAATCGTCTCCAGCATTGCACCGGCCGACCGGCTGATGGCATCGCGTCCTGACCTCCTGGACCGTAACGGTGAGGTGCTGGCGACCGACATCAGGACCGTTTCGCTGTTTGCCGAACCGCACCGTATTGTTGATGTCGATGAAGCCATTGAAAAGCTGAGAACGGTTTTGCCTGATCTCGATGCGCGTGGCACCTATCAGAAGCTCTCTTCCAATTCGCGCTTCCAGTGGCTGCGCCGTCAGCTAACCCCAAAGCAGCAGAGCCAGATTTTGGCACTGGGTATTCCCGGTATCGGTTTCCGTCCTGAAAAACGCCGTTTCTATCCGGGTGGCGCAACGGCCTCGCATATTGTCGGCCACGTCAATATCGACAACCGTGGTGTTGCTGGCATGGAGCGTTACGTCGATAGCCAGGGTCTGGCTGATCTGACGGCGCTTGGCATGACGACCGACCAGCCGCTTGAACCGGTCAAGCTGTCCATCGATTTGCGCGTCCAGGCCATCCTGCGCGAAGTCATTTACAGCTGGATCGCAAAAACTGAAGCAATTGGTGCCGGTGCCGTGGTGCTGGATGTCCATACCGGTGAAGTTCTCGGCATGGCATCTGCCCCGGATTATGATCCGAACAATCCGGCCGAAGGCGCCAAGGAAGGCTGGTTGAACCGCATGTCGAACGGTACGTTCGAAATGGGTTCGACATTTAAATCCTTTACCACTGCCATGGCGCTGGACACCGGCAAGGTGCGGATTACCGACAGCTTTGATGCGTCGGCGCCGATCCGTATCGGTGGCTTCACCATCAAGGACTTCCACGGCAAGGGACGTGTTCTCTCGGTACCTGAGATTTTCCAGTATTCGTCTAACATCGGCACGGCCAAGATGGCTGACGTTGTGGGTATTCAGGGTCACAAGGACTTCCTGACCAAGCTTGGTCTGTTGACGCGCATGAAGACGGAATTGCCTGAGGTGGCAATGCCAACTCAGCCGCGTGAATGGAAGAAGATCAACTCGATCACGATTTCCTTTGGTCACGGTGTGTCGACAACGCCCTTGCAGACTGCGGTTGCCGGTGCAGCACTGGTCAATGGTGGCAAGTTGATCGAGCCAACATTCCTGCCAAGAAGCCGCGCCGATGCCGATGCTGTGGCAACACAGGTCATTCAGCCATCGACCAGCAAGGACATGCGCTTCCTGTTTGACTGGAATGGCACGAAGGGTTCCGGCCGCAATGCGCGTGTCGACGGTTTTGACGTGGGCGGTAAGACCGGCACGGCCGACAAGGTCGTCAACGGCCGTTACGCGCATGACAAGAACTTCAACGCGTTCCTTGCGGCATTCCCGATCAGCGATCCGCAATATGTGGTGCTGACATTTATTGATGAACCAAGGACAGACAAGGGCAACGGGGCGGCGCTTGCCGGTAACACTGCGGCACCAATGGTCAAAGAGATTATCAGCCGTTCTGCAGCCATACTCGGTGTGAAACCAAAGTTCGGTGAGGATGGCTCGGCCTTGCTCGTGTCTTATTGATTGTTAGAGCTTACTATAAACCGACGATTCGAGTCGGGGGACAAGACGGAAAACAGTCGATGAAATTGCGAGATCTGTCCGGAACAGAGTTTTCGGAACTGAACGAAGTTATGCGCTCCACTCTCGGAGAGCTTGAAATCAAATCCCTCACGGCCGACAGCCGTAAGATGGAGCCGGGCGGTTTATTTGTCGCTCTTGCCGGCTCCAAGGCAGATGGCGCAGCCTTCATCAATGATGCTGTTGCCAAGGGTGCATCCCTCATTTTGTCCGGTCATCCGGCGGATGCGCCCGTGCCGGTTCTGGCCGTTTCCAATCCTCGCCGCTATTTGTCGCTGGCAGCATCCCGTTTTTACGGTGCACAGCCGCAGACCATGGTGGCTGTTACCGGCACTGCGGGTAAAACCTCCGTTGCGTCCTTCACGCGCCAGATCTGGGCGGCAGCCGGTTATGCGGCAGCGCAGATCGGCACGACCGGTGTTATTTCGCCTAGCCGTTCCGACTATGGTTCGCTGACAACGCCGGATCCGGTATCGTTGCATGCGCTGCTGGCTGAACTGGCTGGCGAGGGTGTAACCCATGCTGCAATGGAAGCATCAAGCCATGGTCTCGATCAGCACCGCCTGGACGGCGTGAAGCTGGTTGCCGGTGCCTTCACCAATCTCGGCCGTGATCATATGGATTACCATCCGACGATGGAAAACTATATGGCCGCCAAGATGCGGCTGTTTAGCGAGTTGCTCGAAAAGGGCCAGCCTGCGGTTATTTTCTCTGACGATCCGTGGTCGCCACATGCCATCAAGGCCGCTGAAAGCGCCGGGCTTGATGTGCGCACCGTTGGCCGCAAGGGTAACTTCCTGACGTTGAAGCGCGTCGAACATTTCCGCCACAAGCAGATGATTGAAATTCATCATCAGGGCGAAATTTTCGAAGTCGATATTCCGCTGGCCGGTGATTTTCAGGTCGCCAATGCGCTGGTGTCGGCTGGTCTGGCGATCTCGACCGGCGTTCCGGTTGCTGTTGCGCTGCGCGCGCTGGAGAAGCTGGTCGGTGCGGCTGGTCGCCTTGAGTTGGTCGGTCATGCAAAAAATGGTGCGCTTGCTTACGTGGATTATGCCCATAAGCCCGACGCGCTGGAAAACGTGCTGACCTCGGTGCGGCCGTTCACCTCTGGCCGCATTGTCGTGGTGTTTGGTTGCGGTGGTGACCGCGACAAGGGCAAGCGCCCGATCATGGGTGAGGTTGCCTCACGCCTTTCGGACGTGGTGATCGTGACCGACGATAACCCGCGCTCGGAAGTGCCCGAAACCATTCGTTCCGAAATCATGGCAGCGGCCCCCGGCGCGCTGGAAATTGCTGACCGTGCGCAGGCCATTCGACACGCGGTGGCGATGCTGGAAAGTGGCGACACTTTAATCGTTGCCGGCAAGGGTCATGAAGAGGGACAGATCGTCGGAACGACGGTCCTGCCATTCTCGGACCATCAACAGGTGCGCAGTGCATTGGAGGAGACGTCGCTTTGAACTGGTTATGGACAGTGCAGGAATTGATTTCGGTCATGTCGGGACGGCCGGTCGGCAATTTGCCACTGGGCATAACCGGCATTTCCATCGACAGCCGCACGGTCAAACCCGGCGAAGCCTTCTTTGCGATCAAGGGCGACCGGGTAGACGGGCATGATTATGCCAGCTTTGCGGTTGCCAATGGCGCCGGATTGCTTGTTATCAGCGAGGCGAAGCTGCCGGCGCTCGGCCGTCTGACTGTGCCAATGATCGTGGTGGAAGACGTGCTGGCTGCTTTGGTCAAGCTCGGCATTGCGGCACGTGCCAGAAGCCAGGCCAAGATCATTGCTGTGACCGGTTCGGTCGGCAAGACCACAACCAAGGAAATCCTGCGCCAGATACTTGAGCCATCGGGCAAGGTACATGCCGCCGTTGCCTCGTTTAACAATCACTGGGGCGTGCCTTTGACTTTGGCGCGTATGCCTGCCGATTGTGATTTCGGTGTATTTGAAGTCGGCATGAATCATCCTGGCGAAATTCGTCCGCTGGTAAAGTTAGTGCGTCCGCATGTGGCAACCATCACCACCATTGCTGCGGCCCATTTGGGCAACTTCCGTGACCTAGAAGAAATTGCGGCCGCCAAGGCCGAAATTTTTGAGGGCGTTGAGCCCGGTGGTGCGGTTGTTCTCAACCGTGACAACTCGCAGTTCGATTTTCTTGAGGAAGCCGCCCAGAGGGCTGGTGTCGAACACATCTACACATTCGGTCAGCACGCCAAGGCGGATTTCCGTCTGGCCGATTATGAAAACACCCCTAGCGGGTCGACACTATGGGCCATCATCAATGGCGAAACCCGCGAATTGCGCATCGGTGCGCCGGGTCGCCATATTGCCGACAACGCCATGGCGGCACTAGGTGTGGCGCTGTTGTGTGGCGCTGATCTCGAAAATGCCGTTTCTGCGCTTCGTCGCCTAGAAGCCGTCAAGGGTCGTGGACAGCGCCACCGCCTGACGGTTGGTGATGGTTCCTTCGTGTTGATTGACGAGAGCTACAATGCTAACCCCGCTTCGATGAGGGCAGCCATTGCGGTTCTTGCAACCGTCGACGCCAAGGCGCAGGGCAGACGTGTTGCCGTGTTGGGCGACATGCTGGAAATGGGCGAGTTTTCTGCGCAGGTGCATGAAGATCTTGCCGGTCCCTTGCTTGCGGCAGGCATTGAAAATGTCTGGCTGGCTGGCGAAGCCATGGCGCATCTGCGCGACGCACTGCCTGACAGTGTCAACGTCTTCTGGTTTGAGACCACGCAGGAATTGAATGAATTCGTCGCCACTGCGGTGCAGCCGGGCGACATTCTGATGCTAAAATCGTCTCTTGGTATTGGTTTCGGCAAGATCGTCGCAGCTTTGCTTGACAAGCATTCGCCATTCCCCGACACGGAACCCCAAAACTAAAACTGCCTTGCTGAAAGGGCAATTATGCTGATCTGGCTTGTCGAACTGGCTGACCATATTCAAATTTTCAACCTGTTCAGGTACATCACCTTCCGTGCCGGTGCGGCCATGTTTACCTCCGCACTGATCGTCTTCATTTTCGGACCTTCGATCATCGCCTCGTTGCGTGTCAGGCAGGGCAAGGGTCAGCCGATCCGCGCCGATGGTCCGCAGACCCATTTCAAGAAGGCGGGAACGCCGACCATGGGCGGCCTGATGATCCTGGCTGGTATTCTCGGCGGCTCTCTGCTGTGGGGTGACCTGTCCAACGTTTACGTGGTCAGTGTGTTGATGGTGACGCTTGGATTTGGCGCCATAGGTTTCTACGACGATTACCTGAAGGTGACCAAGCAGAGCGACAAGGGTTTTTCCGGCAAGGCGCGTCTGGGCATTGAATTTGTCATCGCAGCGATTGCCGTGTTCTTCATGATGAAAATGTCGCTGGCATCCAGCCCGCACAACCCGACACTCGGTACCTCGATCGCGTTTCCGTTCTTCAAGGAATTCGTGCTCAACATCGGCTACTTCTTTGTGCTGTTTGGTGCATTCGTGATTGTCGGCGCCGGTAACGCGGTCAACCTGACCGATGGTCTCGATGGTCTCGCTATCGTGCCGGTAATGATTGCTGCTGCAACCTTCGGCGTGATTGCCTATCTGGTTGGTAATGCCGTTTTTGCAAACTACCTGCAGATCAATTTCGTGCCGGGCACCGGTGAGCTTGGCGTTATCGTTGGTGCCGTTATTGGTGCCGGTCTCGGCTTCCTGTGGTTCAATGCACCACCTGCCGCTATCTTCATGGGTGATACCGGTTCGCTGGCACTGGGTGGCTTGATCGGTTCTGTGGCCGTTGCCACCAAACACGAGATTGTCATGGTCATCGTCGGTGGCCTGTTTGTTATGGAAACCCTGTCGGTCATCATACAGGTATTCTGGTTCAAGCAGACCGGCCGTCGTGTGTTCCTGATGGCACCAATCCACCACCACTTCGAAAAAAAGGGCTGGACCGAAAGTCAGGTCGTTATTCGCTTCTGGATCATTGCCGTTGGCCTTGCCATGCTCGGCCTTGCCACACTGAAATTGAGGTGATGGCATGATCCCTGTTACGGTTTTTAAAGGTCGCAAGGTCGCCCTGTTCGGTCTGGGCGGTTCCGGCCTTGCCACCGCAAAGGCGCTGGTTGCTGGCGGGGCTGATGTCGTTGCCTATGACGACAATCCCGACAGTACAGCCAAGGCGGCGGCCGAAGGCATAACCGTTGCGGATCTCAGAACTGTTCATTGGCCGTCTTTGGCGGCCTTTGTCCTTGCTCCCGGCGTGCCGTTGACACACCCCAAACCGCACTGGACCGTTGAGCTGGCGCGCGCTGCCGGTGTCGAAATCATTGGCGACGTGGAACTGTTCGTGCGTGAGCGCCGGGCGCATTCGCCCGATTGCCCATTCATTGCCATCACCGGTACCAATGGCAAATCGACCACCACGGCATTGATCGCCCATATTCTGCGTGCGAGCGGCCGTGACACGCAGCTTGGCGGCAATATCGGGACCGCCGTGCTGACGCTCGATCCGCCAAAGGCTGAACGTTACTACGTCGTGGAGTGCTCTTCCTACCAGATCGATCTTACTCCGACGCTAAACCCGACGGCCGGTCTTCTCCTCAACCTGACACCCGATCACCTCGACCGTCATGGCACCATGCAGCATTATGGTGAAGTAAAAGAGCGGCTGGTTGCTGGCAGCAATACCGCCGTTATCGGGGTTGATGACAGTTACTGCGCATTGATAGCCGACCGGGTTGAACGGGCTGGTGTCAAGGTGCAGCGCATTTCCAAACGCAATGTGGTGGCCGAAGGGCTTTATGCGCAGGACAGCCAGATCATGCTGGCGCAGGGCGGAACGTCGTCGCTGTTTGTCGATCTTGATGGCATTCAGACATTGCGCGGCAGTCACAATGCGCAGAATTCGGCAGCTGCGATTGCGGCCTGCCTTGCCGTCGGCGTCAGTGCCGATGACATTCGTGCAGGCTTGAAGACATTCCCCGGCCTCAAGCATCGCATGCAGCCCGTGGCGCGCCGCGGGTCCGTTTCCTTTATCAATGACAGCAAGGCAACCAATGCCGATGCGGCAGCACCGGCACTGTCGAGCTATGATCGCATCTATTGGATTGCCGGTGGCCTGCCGAAATCCGGTGGCATCTCCAGCCTGTCCAGCCTGTTTCCGCGCATCGCAAAAGCCTACCTGATTGGTGAGGCGGCGGCCGAATTTGCCGCGACGCTGGGCGATACGGTTCCTTATGAAATTTCAGGCACTCTGGATAAAGCTGTCGAACACGCTGCTTCAGATGCGCAAAAAGACGAAAATACCGGCAATGTCGTGATGTTATCACCGGCTTGCGCAAGCTTCGACCAGTATAAGAACTTTGAAGTACGTGGTGATGCGTTCGTTGCACATGTCGCTGCTCTTGACGGCGTGACAATGCTGATTGGTTCTGGAAAGGGAAACTGACGCTATGGTAAGCCGTATTGACCGAGGTCCGGTTGCCGAATGGTTCTGGACCATTGACCGATTTTTCCTGGCCGCGTTCATTGCGCTGATGGGTATCGGCCTGATGCTTTCCTTCGCCGCATCTCCGGCGGTGGCTGAGCGTATCGGCCTCACCAGCTTCTTTTTCGTTGAACGACACGCGGTATTCATCCTGCCGTCAATTGCAATCATGGTCGGCCTGTCCTTCCTGTCGCCGCGTCAAATCCGCCGCGTCGCGATCATCATGTTGATCGCCTCGCTGCTGATGATGATTTTTGCGCTGTTCTTTGGCATGGAAGTGAAGGGTGCGCGCCGCTGGATTTCCGTGGGCACATTTTCGATCCAGCCGTCCGAATTCATGAAGCCGGCCTTTGTGGTGGTCTGCGCATGGCTGTTTGCCGAACGGGCACGCCATCCGGAAATTCCAGGCAACCTGTTTGCCATCATCACCTTCGGTGTTGTTGCAGCTCTTCTGATTGCCCAGCCCGACTTTGGTCAGACGATCCTGACCAGCGCGGTGTGGGGCGGCATGTTCTTCATGGCCGGCGTTCCATGGCTGTGGATCATCCTGCTTGGCGGTCTGGGTGTTGCTGGTTTCATATCGGCCTATTTCGTTTTCCCGCACGTGGCCGGTCGTATCGACCGCTTTTTGACCGGTGAGGGTGACACGTTCCAGGTGGATACCGCCCGTGAGGCGATCATTCGCGGCAACTGGTTCGGCCAGGGCCCTGGCGAAGGCGTGGTCAAGCGCATCATCCCGGACAGCCACACCGACTTTATCTTCTCGGTTGCGGCAGAAGAATTCGGCATTCTGTTCTGCATGGTTCTGGTGGTGATTTTTGCCTTCATCGTGCTGCGCGGACTGTCGCATGCCTTTAAGGAGAAAGACGATTTCGCCCGCTTTGCGGTGGCTGGTCTTGTTTTGCAGATCGGCATTCAGTCGATGATCAACATCGGCGTTAATCTTGAACTCATGCCTGCAAAGGGTATGACATTGCCGCTGATTTCCTACGGTGGTTCATCGATGATGGCAATCAGCGTCACCGCCGGTTTCCTTCTGGCATTGACGCGCCACAGGCCGGAAAAACGTGCGCAGGAGCGCAGCTTTTTCCGCGTAGGGGCAGTGCCCGCGGAGTAATATGAATGAACAAAGGTATTGTGCTGCTCGCCGCCGGGGGAACCGGCGGTCATGTGTTTCCGGCAGAGGCTCTGGCTTATGAGCTGAAAGCGCGTGGCTATCAGGTGCATCTGGTCACCGACAGCCGCGCTGAACGCTATGCCGGCAAGTTTCCAGCCGATGAAATCCATGTCGTACCATCTGCGACGATCGGTTCGAAAAATCCGATTGCGGTGGCACGTTCACTGTTGAAGCTGTGGACAGGTCTTCGCGCGGCACGACGCCTCATCACGAAACTTAAGCCTGTGGCCGTGGTTGGCTTTGGTGGTTACCCCACCGTTCCGCCACTGCTCGCATCTACCGGCCTTGGCGTTCCATCGATGCTGCATGAGCAGAATGCCGTGATGGGCCGCGCCAACAAGGCGCTGGCAAAACGCGTTAAGGCAATTGCCGGTGGTTTCCTGCCTTCAGATCGTGGTGAATATGCCAACAAGACCGTGGCAACCGGTAATCCGGTTCGTCCTGCAGTCCTTGAGGCCGCCAATGTTGCCTATGACCCTTCAGAAAACACCGAGCCGTTCAAGCTTGTTGTGTTTGGCGGAAGCCAGGGTGCGCAGTTTTTCTCTGCTGCCATTCCTGCGGCCATCTGCCTTTTGGGCGATGAGAAGCGCTCACGCCTTTCGGTAACGCAGCAGGCACGCCCGGAAGACAAGGAAAACGTCATTGCCGCCTATGCCAAGCTTGGCGTGCAGGCCGATGTCTCGCCGTTTTTCGGCGATATGGCCGAAAGGATCGGCGCTGCCCATCTGGTGATCAGCCGGTCAGGTGCTTCAACCGTATCGGAACTGTCGGTGATTGGCCGGCCTTCGGTGCTGGTGCCTTATCCGCATGCGCTTGATCATGACCAGGCCGCCAATGCTGCCGCCCTTGCTGGTGCCGGTGGTGCAAGTGTCATCAAGCAATCCGAACTTTCTCCGCAGAAGCTGTCGACCATTTTGGCAGACGCGCTGATACAACCGGAGCGGCTGGCTACGACGGCCGCTGCTGCCAAGGCAACCGGCAAACCGCATGCGGCCTCGGTTCTCGCCGATATGGTGGAAACGCTTGCGCAGGGTGGTTCCATTGCCGAATTTAAAAAGAAAATTGAAGGAGAGCATCCATGAAGATGCCAAAAGCCATAGGTCTTGTTCATTTCATCGGTATCGGTGGCATTGGCATGAGCGGCATTGCCGAGGTGTTGCATAATCTTGGACACAAGGTTCAGGGTTCTGACCAGTCAGACAGCGCCAATGTGCAGCGTCTGCGCGAAAAGGGCATCGATGTTTTTGTCGGTCACACCGCTGAAAACCTTGGCGAAGCCGAAGTGGTCGTGGTTTCCACTGCGATCAAGAAGAACAATCCGGAATTGATTGCTGCTCGCGAAAAGCATTTGCCGATCGTACGTCGTGCAGAAATGCTGGCCGAGCTGATGCGCTTCCGCAATGCAATCGCCATTGGCGGTACGCATGGCAAGACCACGACCACATCAATGGTCGCGACACTGCTGGAAGCCGGTGAGCTGGACCCGACCGTTATCAATGGCGGAATCATCAATGCTTACGGCACCAATGCCCGCATGGGTGAGGGTGAGTGGATGGTTGTCGAGGCTGACGAGTCTGACGGCACCTTCCTGAAACTGCCGGCAGATGTGGCCGTGGTGACCAATATCGACCCTGAGCATCTCGATCACTACGGTGATTTTGATGCCGTGCGTGCGGCGTTCCGCCAGTTCGTGGAAAATGTGCCGTTTTACGGTTTTGGCGTCATGTGCCTCGACCATCCAGAGGTTCAGGCGCTGGTGGGTAGGATCGAAGACCGCAAGGTTGTCACCTATGGTGAAAACCCGCAGGCCGACGTGCGTTTCTCCAATGTTCGCATTGATGGCACGCGTTCGATTTTCGACGTTGAAATCCGACGTCGCCGTACCGGCAAGATCTTTTCCTTCAAGGATCTCGTTCTGCCAATGCCAGGCCGTCACAACGTGTCGAATGCCTGCGCGGCCATTGCCGTGGCCAACCGTCTCGGCATCTCGGAAGAAAACATCAAGAAGGGTCTTGCCTCGTTCGGCGGCGTCAAGCGTCGCTTCACGCTGACCGGCACCTGGAACGACGTTCAGGTATTCGATGACTACGGTCATCACCCGGTGGAAATCAAGGCAGTGCTCAGAGCTGCGCGTGAAGCCTGCAAGGGCCGTATCATTGCCGTGCACCAGCCGCACCGTTACAGCCGTCTTTCTAGCCTGTTTGACGACTTTGCGCATTGCTTCAATGATGCAGACACGATTATCCTTGCACCGGTTTATGCGGCGGGCGAAGATCCAATCGAAGGCGCAAACTCCGAAGCTCTGATTTCGGCCATCAAGGCGGCAGGACATCGTGATGCGCGGTTTTTGCCTTCCAAGGACGAACTCGCCAAATTGATCGCAGGCATTGCGAATCCCGGTGATTTCGTGGTTCTGTTGGGTGCTGGTAATATTACGCAATGGGCGGCGTCGCTGCCTTCTGAACTGGAAAGCATATCAGGAAAGTCTGCATGAAACAGGTGGATGGGGTTAAGCTGCTGGGAAGGCTCGGCGAGGGAGTGAATGAACTGCGTGGACGCCTGACGCCGGATGCGCCGATGGACCGCGTTACGTGGTTCCGGGCAGGTGGTCTTGCGGAGCTTATGTTCCAGCCTCACGATGTGGATGATCTCGTTACCTTCCTTAAACTGCTGCCGGAAGATGTGCCGCTGACGGTTGTTGGCGTTGGCTCCAACCTGTTGGTGCGTGACGGCGGCATTCCTGGTGTTGTCGTGCGTCTTTCCGCCAAGGGTTTTGGTGATCTCGAACTGGCCGGCGAAAACCGCATTCGCGCTGGTGCTATTTGCCCGGACAAGCATATTGCCGCGATGGCCATGGACAATGGCATCGGTGGTTTCCACTTCTATTATGGCATTCCCGGTTCAATCGGTGGCGCGCTGCGCATGAATGCTGGTGCCAATGGCGGCGAAACCCGCGAGCGCGTTGTGGAAGTGCGTGCGGTTGACCGTCAGGGCAATATCCACACGCTGTCGAATGAGGAGATGGGTTACACCTATCGCCATTCCAGCGCGTCGGAAGGCCTGATCTTTGTGGATGCGCTTTTCGAAGGCTATCCTGAAGACAGAGCAAAAATTCGTGCAGACATGGATGCCGTGCGTCTTCATCGTGAGACTGTTCAGCCGATCCGCGAAAAGACTGGTGGTTCGACCTTCAAAAACCCAGAAGGCCATTCCGCATGGGAGTTGATTGACGAGGCTGGTGGCCGTGGCTTGGTAATTGGTGGCGCGCAGATGTCGTCGCTGCACTGCAACTTCATGATCAATACCGGCAACGCGACCGGCTATGATCTGGAATATCTCGGCGAGACCATTCGCCGCCGCGTGCGTGAGCACTCCGGCATTCAGCTGGAATGGGAAATCAAGCGCCTTGGCCTGTTCATGCCGGGCCGTGAAGTCGAGCCCTTCCTCGGTGGCTGATGCCGCCTGACGCAAACGCTTTCAATATTTTAAGAACGGCCGGGTTTATCACCCAGCCGTTTTGTTTGTGGGGAGAGGGGTGTCGTGCCAGTGCCGTGTATTGATGTTGTCGTGACATCGCTCTGGCTCACGCGATGAATAGGCAAAGAAAAAGCCCGCGGAGTCAGCGACTTCGCGGGCTTTGTTGTCAGTTTGATTCAGGATCAGACTTCGTTCTTGCGTGACAGCAAAATGCAGGCCAGCGTGATAACCGCTGCGGCGCAGAGGTAATAACCGACATAGGCCATGCCGTAGTTCACCTGCAGCCATGTGGCGATGTATGGTGCCAGCGAGGCACCGAAGATGCCGGCCATGTTGAAGGTGATCGACGAGCCTGTGTAGCGCACGGTTGTCGGGAACGGTGCTGCAAGTGCAGTGCCGATCAGACCGTAGGTCATGCCCATCAGTGCCATGGCGAGAGCTGCAAAGAGGAAGATCGAGCCTTCGCCACCGCTCATCAGGCCGGGCAGCAGGAACGAGAATGCGCCAATCAGCACGGTGGTCAGGATCAGGATTTCACGACGGCCGAAACGCTCTGCGAGCTTTCCAGCAAACGGAATGAAGATACCAAACACGATAGAGCCGAGAATCTGCACTTCCAGAGCGTCGAGGAACGGGATTTTCAGAACCTTGACATTGTAGGACAGCAAGTAGGCGGTACCGATGTAGAACAGCACGAATGTTGCTAAGGCAACGAATGTGCCGAGCGCCAGGCTGCGCTTGTGGTGGCGGAACAGTTCAGCAACCGGAACGGCAACGCGCTCTTCCTGATCGATCGCCTTCTGGAAGGCCGGTGTTTCGGTGATCGACAGGCGAACCCACAGACCAACGGCAATCAGAATGATCGATGCAACGAACGGAATGCGCCAACCCCAGCTCAGCAGGGCTTCTTGCGACATGAAGTGCAGCAGAATCCAGAACACGCCGGAAGAGAGCAGCAGGCCGATTGGCGCGCCAAGCTGCGGGAACATGCCGTACCAGCTACGCTTGCCAGGAGGTGCATTTTCCGTTGCCAGGAGCACGGCGCCACCCCATTCACCGCCAAGACCAAAGCCCTGACCGAAACGGCACAGCGCCAGAAGCAACGGCGCAATGATGCCAGCAGTCTCATAGGAGGGCAGCAAGCCGATAATGACGGTGGAGATACCCATGGTCAGAAGTGCGGCAACAAGCGTTGTCTTGCGGCCGACACGGTCGCCGTAGTGACCGAATACAACGGCGCCCAGTGGACGTGCGAAAAACGCGATGGAGAATGTGGCAAAAGAAGCCAGCAGTGCCGTCATCGGGTCATTGTTCGGGAAGAATAGCGTTGGAAACACGAGAACTGCGGCTGTCGCATAGACGTAAAAGTCGAAGAACTCGATGGTCGTGCCGACCACGCTGGCAGTAAGAACTCGTGCAGGCGAATTTGTCTTTACATCGTTCGGAGTGTCAGCGGTCGGCGATACACGGGATATCGCGTCGGTCATTGTGTTGGTTCCATTG
Source organism: Agrobacterium sp. 5Ca50 (assembly GCF_055381905.1). Taxonomy (NCBI): domain Bacteria; kingdom Pseudomonadati; phylum Pseudomonadota; class Alphaproteobacteria; order Hyphomicrobiales; family Rhizobiaceae; genus Agrobacterium; species Agrobacterium sp. 5Ca50. Next base: position 2,129,147 of record NZ_AP026438.1, on the reverse strand, counting down.
TATCAAGCGCCGTGCGGCCTTGCGGGCACAGACACATACGCTTCAAGTGTTGAGATCGCCTTGAACGGCGAGATTGCGTTAACGCAATTTTTGCAAATATGGAATGCTGCAAGCGCAATAAAATTTAAAATAGCATTGTTTTTTGATCATATAAGCGTTTTTGCCGGGCTTTTATGGTGTTCCTGGAGGTGTTTTGTGGTCGGAAAAGCTCGTTTGAAAGGCGAAAATAACGCCTCAATGTTGCGCTGCAAAATTTGCGGATGCTGTCGGGTTCATCCATGAGTTGTGGATAAGCCTGAATCTTAACGGTTTGAGGCTTGCCTGTTAACGATTGTCCTGAAGCGAAACACGGTCTCATTTTTGCTTTTTTTGACCCAGACATATTGCATTTAGTGCAACTCTCTGATTCTAAGGCATTAATCCGAACATTGAATGATTCATGTTTAAAAAACCGCATGGAAGGTGCGCTGGTTAACGAAAGTAAACGCTTCATTAACCTTAATGGCTCTTAAGTGGTTCAGTGGATGGTGCTGAGAGAATCAGTGCCGGAATTTGGGCGTAAGGCGGTCGTTAGTGGCGTCAGAGAAACGTTTGATGTCGGGGATTTAAATGAGCGGCAAACATATCGCTGTCCTTATGGGTGGTTTTTCATCGGAGCGGCCGGTGAGCCTGTCTTCAGGTGAGGCCTGTGCGCTTGCTCTTGAAGCCGAAGGCTACGAGGTCACTCGCGTCGATGTCGATCGTGATGTATCGGCCGTGCTGTCGCGCCTTAATCCTGATGTTGTCTTTAATGCTCTTCACGGCCCGTTCGGCGAAGACGGCACCATTCAGGGCATTCTTGAATATCTGCAAATTCCTTACACCGGTTCCGGTGTGCTTGCGTCTGCGCTTGCCATGGACAAGGGACAGGCCAAGAAGGTTGCTGCTGCTGCTGGCGTACCGGTTGCCGAAGCGCGCCTGATGAACCGTTTTGATTTCACCAATGAACACCCGCTGGCGCCGCCTTATGTCGTCAAGCCTGTTCGTGAAGGCTCCAGTTTCGGAGTTGTGATCGTCAAAGAGGATCAATCCCATCCTCCGCAGGTCCTGACGTCATCGGAATGGCGTTACAGTGACGCGGTGATGGTTGAACGTTATATTCCCGGTCGTGAGCTGACCTGCGGTGTCATGGGCGATCGTGCGCTCGGTGTCACCGAGGTGGTGCCGGTTGGACACAGCTTCTACGATTATGATGCGAAGTATGCAGCAGGTGGCTCGAAACATGTCATCCCTGCAGAAATTTCACCGAAAATTTACCAAAAAATACAATCATTGGCTCTTATGGCGCACCGGGCAATCGGGTGCCGTGGAGTGAGCCGGTCAGACTTTCGTTACGATGACCGTCTGTCTGAGGATGGTGAGATTATCTGGCTTGAGGTCAATACTCAGCCTGGCATGACGCCAACCTCTCTCGTGCCGGAAATGGCAGCTCATGATGGTTTAACGTTTGGTCAATTCGTCCGCTGGATGGTGGAGGACGCTTCGTGTTCGCGATGATCGGTGGCAAAAAAGCAAACAGACGCCGGGTGGAGCAGTTCGCTCCTGCCGCCGACGAGCGCATCGTGCTGCCTCGTCCGCTGCGTCGCGTCGTGCGCTTTTGTGTCAGCCTCGCAACGGGCCGTGTCAACATTCCCGCACACACAGGCACGATTTCCGCAATCGCATTTTTTGCAGCCACCGGTCTCTACGGCATGTCGCTTGGTGGCCACACGCAGACCGTTGCACAGGCAACCACATCTGCTGCCGGTTTTGCCATCGAAGACGTCAAGGTTTCTGGCAATGCGCAGACCTCTGAAATCGATATTCTCCAGCTGCTCGGCCTTGATGGCACCACTTCGCTTGTTGCTATGGATGTCAATACGGCGCGCCGCCGCCTAGCTGATCTGCCTTGGGTAGAAGATGTTGATGTGCGCAAGGTCTATCCGCGCACCATCGAAATCCGTCTCAAGGAACGTGATGCGTTCGGTATTTGGCAGCACGGTTCCGAGCTGTCGCTTATCGAAAAGAACGGCAGCGTGATTGCACCGCTGCGTGATAATAAATTTGCAGCCCTGCCGCTGTTCGTTGGTCGTGACGCAGAAACCGGCGCTGCAAGCTTCATGGAGCAGCTGGACGCCTGGCCGGAAATTCGCAGCAAGGTCAAGGCCTATGTTCGCATCTCCGGTCGTCGCTGGGATCTGCACCTGAACAACGGCATCATCATCAAGCTGCCAGAAGTCAATGTCGCCAAGGCCCTGCATTTGCTGTCGCGTCTTGATGCTGAACAGCAGGTTATGTCGCGTGACATCGCAGCAATCGATTTGCGGCTTTCCGACCGCACCACCATTCAGTTGACGCAAGCCGCAACCGAGCGCCGTGAGGCCGCTGTTACGGCACGTGAAAAGGCGCTCAAGAAAGCGGGGAACATATGAGCTTTTTCGGTTCTTCCCATTTTGGACTGCCGCGCCTTAAACCGCTTTCTTCCAAGCGGTCACATGTCGTTTCCGTGCTGGATATCGGCTCGACCAAGATCGTCTGCATGATCGGTCGTCTGACGCCACGTCAGGAAACCGAAGTGTTGCCGGGTCGTACCCACAAGGTTGAGATCATCGGTATTGGCCACCAGCGTTCGCGCGGTGTGAAGTCCGGTGTCATCGCCGATCTGGATGCCGTTGAAGGCGTCGTTCGTCTGGCTGTCGATGCAGCCGAGCGTATGGCAGGCCTGACAGTCGACAGCCTGATCGTCAACGTATCGGCCGGCCGTCTGGCCAGCGACATCTACACCGCAAGTATTGATCTGGGTGGCCAGGAAGTCGAAGCAGGCGATCTGCGCAAGGTTCTCATTGCCGCGAGCCAGCAGTCGCTGCGTCAGGACCGGGCAATCCTGCACTCCCTACCAACAGGTTATTCGCTGGATGGCGAGCGTGGCATCCGTGACCCTCTGTCGATGTACGGCGATCTTCTCGGCGTCGACATGCATGTTGTCACCGCAGAACGTTCGGCGTTGAAAAATCTCGAGCTGTGCGTCAACCGCGCTCATCTGTCGGTCGAGGGCATGGTTGCGACCCCATATGCAAGTGGCCTTGCTGCACTGGTTGACGATGAAGTCGAACTGGGTTGCGCAGCCATCGATATGGGCGGCGGCACAACGACGATTTCGGTATTCGCTGAAGGCCGTCTCATTCACACCGACGCGATCGGTCTTGGTGGCCACCACGTGACCACCGATCTGGCGCGCGGCCTGTCGACCCGCATCGAGGACGCCGAGCGTCTGAAGGTGGTTCATGGTTCGGCTCTGGCCAATGGTGCAGACGAACGTGACATGATTTCGATCCCGCCAATCGGTGAGGATGACCGTGACCAGCCGTCACAGGTTTCCCGCGCTCTGGTCACGCGCATCGTGCGTGCCCGTATCGAAGAAACTCTGGAGCTGATCCGTGATCGTATCCAGAAGTCCGGCTTCAGCCCGATTGTCGGCAAGCGCGTGGTTCTGACCGGTGGCGCAAGCCAGCTGACCGGCCTGCCGGAGACGGCGCGCCGCATTCTGGCCCGTAACGTGCGTATTGGTCGTCCGCTTGGTGTTTCCGGTCTGCCGGTTGCAGCCAAGGGTCCGGCATTTTCAACGGCGGTTGGCCTGATGATTTATCCGCAGATCGCGGACGCGGAAGTACATGCCTCACAAGGCGGGCTGTTTTCTCCGTTCGGCACAAGTGGCGGACGGATTGCCCGGGTAGGGCAGTGGTTGAAAGAAAGTTTTTGACCTGAACCGGCGTGGTGCCGGAGCAGGTGTGTAACGAGTTGTAATGAATCGGCCAGCGTGGCGATGCGGCCTAGACAAAGAAGGAATGTGACAATGACGATACAGCTGCATAAGCCTGATATCACCGAGTTGAAGCCTCGCATCACCGTATTCGGTGTTGGTGGCGGTGGTGGCAACGCCGTAAACAACATGATCTCGGCTGGTCTTCAGGGCGTTGATTTTGTTGTGGCTAACACGGACGCACAGGCCCTGACGATGACCAAGGCCGAACGCATCATTCAGATGGGCGTTCAGGTTACCGAAGGTCTCGGCGCTGGTTCGCAGCCGGAAGTCGGTCGCGCTGCTGCTGAAGAGTGCATCGATGAAATCGTCGATCACCTCAACGGAACACACATGTGCTTTGTTACTGCCGGTATGGGCGGTGGCACCGGTACGGGTGCAGCTCCTGTCGTCGCACAGGCTGCCCGCAACAAGGGCATTCTGACGGTTGGTGTTGTTACCAAGCCGTTCCACTTTGAAGGCCAGCGCCGTATGCGCCTTGCCGAACAGGGCATTCAGGAGCTTCAGAAGTCGGTCGACACGCTGATCGTCATTCCAAACCAGAACCTGTTCCGCATCGCCAACGACAAGACCACCTTTGCGGATGCCTTCGCAATGGCCGACCAGGTTCTCTATTCGGGCGTTGCCTGCATCACCGACCTGATGGTGAAGGAAGGTCTTATCAACCTCGACTTCGCTGACGTTCGTTCTGTCATGCGCGAAATGGGCCGCGCGATGATGGGTACGGGTGAAGCTTCCGGCGAAGGTCGCGCAATGCAGGCTGCTGAAGCCGCTATTGCCAACCCGCTGCTGGACGAAACCTCCATGAAGGGTGCACAGGGCCTGCTGATCTCCATCACCGGTGGTCGCGACATGACCCTGTTCGAAGTGGACGAAGCTGCGACCCGTATTCGCGAAGAAGTCGATCCGGATGCAAACATCATCCTCGGCGCGACCTTCGACGAAGCGCTCGAAGGCCTCATCCGCGTGTCTGTTGTTGCGACCGGTATCGACCGTGTTGCAGGCCAGAACGACCAGTACCTGGCGCAGGCCGCTGCTGCAAAGCCACTTATCCGTCCTTCGGCGGCCGTTGCTTCGGCTCCGGCCGCAGTTCAGCCTGCCCCCGTCATGCAGGCCCCTAAGGCGATTGACCCAATCGCACAGACCATCCGTACGGCTGAAGTCGAAATGGAACGCGAATTGGCTCTGGCTGCTGCTGAACAGCAGCTGCGCCAGGCACAGGCAGAAGCTGAATTCCGCCCGCAGAGCAAGCTGTTTGCTTCTGCTCCGGTTGAAGCTCCAGCACCTGCACCTGTTCGTCAGGCTCCAGTTCAGGCCGCACCTGCACCACAGGCCCACTACGCACCTGAGCCAGTTGCTGCACCACGCATGCAGCAGCCACAGGCACCTGTGCGCCATGAACCAGTTGCAGCGGCACCTCGCCATGTAGAGCCGGTTCGCATGCCAAAGATCGAGGACTTTCCTCCGGTCGTGAAGGCTGAGATGGACCACCGCACTGCGCATCCGGCATCGACTGTTCCGGAAGAGCGTGGCCCGATGGGTCTGTTGAAGCGCATCACCAACTCGCTGGGACGTCGTGAGGAAGACGACAACGTTCCTTCCGAGTTGATGGACGCACCATCGCTTGCTCCACAGCAGCGCCGTCAGCTTTCCGCTGAGGCAAGCCTGTACGCACCGCGTCGTGGCCAGCTCGACAATCAGGGTCGTGTCACACCGCAGGCTGCAAGCTCGCACGAAGACGACCAGTTGGAAATTCCGGCGTTCCTGCGCCGTCAGTCGAACTGATCAGATGCGATTCTTCTGAACACCAAACCCGGACCGAAAGGCCCGGGTTTTTTGTTACAAACTGTTTCCAAATGTGAAGAAAGATGTTGATTTATCAATTTCTTAAACTTGTAACAATGCGAAAGAAACAGTGATTTGTTATGTGGCCTGACCATACGTATGTATGACTGCAAGTTGTGAGGAAAACCGTGTGTTTCCTCAATTTGGAATTGGGGAGCCGAACCCCTGACGTTTTCGGTTCCTGTTAGACAAGGCACATGTGAATGAGTATCGAATTGCTTGGTTTTCAAACGACTATCGCCGCTGCTGCGCAGATTTCCGGTATTGGCGTACATTCGGGCAATCCGGTTTCCATGACCTTCCATCCGGCTGAAGCTGGTACCGGCATTGTTTTCCAGCGTCATCACGACAACGGCAATATCACCGAGATCAAGGCTGTTTCCGCCAATGTCGGCAACACCGATCTCTGCACGGTGCTTGGCCGATCGCAGACACAGTCCATTGCCACCATCGAACACGTCATGGCCGCGATCTATGCGCTTGGCCTCGACAATCTGGTTGTTGAAGTTGATGGTCCCGAAGCGCCGATCATGGATGGCAGCTCGTTCCCGTTCATCGAAGCTATCGAGCAGGTTGGCATCGTCAATCTCGGCGTGAAGCGCCGTTATATCCGCGTTTTGAAGCCGGTTCGTATCGATGCCGGTTCCTCCTGGGCTGAGTTCCGTCCATACAACGGCACACGGTTCGAAGTTGAGATCGACTTTGATACGCCGCTGATCGGCCGTCAGACTTGGGCTGGTGATCTGACTGCAGAAACCTTTACCAAGGAATTGTCTCGCGCCCGTACCTTCGGTTTCATGCGTGATGTGGAGCGCCTGTGGGCGGCCGGTTATGCACTCGGTTCGTCGCTTGAGAACTCCGTTGTGATTTCCGATGACCACACTGTCATCAATATGGAAGGCCTGCGTTACGAGAAGGACGAGTTCGTTCGTCACAAGACGCTGGACGCTGTTGGCGATCTGGCACTGGCCGGTGCGCAGTTCATTGGCTGCTACCGTTCCTACCGTGGTGGCCACAAGGTCAACGCCAATGCGCTCAAGGCGCTGCTCAGCGATCCGACTGCCTATGAAATTGTCGAGGCTCCGGTTTCCCGCAGCCAGCGCGTGCGCGCCGCCGAGTTTGTCCGCGTCAATGTTGCTGACGTGTCGCCTTGGTCTGCCTGATTTCGTGATTGAAGATTTTGAAAGCCGCGTCCTCTGGATGCGGCTTTTTTCCATGAAAATGCATGGCACTGTTCACATTTTACCCGCGTGGTGGAACCAGCCGCGACTCAGAAGCCATGACAAGAAAATGTGCAGCTGAGAGAATAAAACGCGGCGTCTTTTGACCTGAAAAACAGGAAATATTCGTCTTCGTCAAAGTGGTACGCCATAAAAATGCGTTAATGCGTCATCATTGCGTTGCTCTACCGACGCTTTTATGGCTAGAAACGCCAGTGCAAAGCTGATGTTGATGTATTTGCGCGAAATGGGATCTGTATAATGAAGCATGTAGGGTCTGGTGCAATGAATAGAACGGTTCGGGTCGCGCTTGTATCGATGTTGCTGGCCGGGGCTGCAACGCTCGTGACCGCATGCCAGTCGGACCCAGATATCGACATCACCAAACTTGGTTTCGAAAGCGAATCGGCTGAGACACTCTACAAGCAGGGTCTCGCCAACATGAACTCCGGCAACATGACCGAAGCGTCGCGCAAGTTCGAAGCGATTGACAAACAACATCCGTTTACGGAATGGGGCCGCAAGGCTCTGGTGATGCAGACATTCGTCAGCACCCGTATGAACCGTAACGAGCAGGCCATCGCAGCTGGCAATCGTTACCTCAAGCAATATCCGCGTTCTGAAGATTCCGCTTACGTTCAGTATCTGGTCGGCCTGGCTTATTCCAAGCAGATCGTTGACGTGACGCAGGACCAGCGCGCTGCTGCCCGCACCATCGAAGCGATGTCCAAGGTGGTCAATGATTATCCGAATTCGGAATATGTCAGCGACGCGCAGGCGAAGATCCGCTTTGCACGCGACCAGCTGGCCGGCAAGGAAATGCAGGTCGGCCGTTATTACCTTGAGCGCAAGGAATATCTGGCCGCCATCAAGCGCTTCCGCGTTGTGGTCGAGACATATCCAAATACCAACCAGATCGAAGAAGCCTTGGCGCGTCTGACCGAATCCTATTATGCAATGGGTCTGACAGACGAAGCGCAGACCGCCGCTGCGGTTCTGGGCAACAACTATCCGGACAGCCAATGGTATGCCGATTCGTTCAAGCTGTTGCAGTCCGGCGGACTTCAGCCACGCGAGAACAAGGGATCGTGGATTTCCAAGGCTGGCCTCAAGCTTCTTGGCGTTTGATCTGAGGGTGTAACCCATGCTCACGCAGTTATCGATCCGGGATATCGTCCTGATTGAACGGCTCGATCTTGCGTTCGAGGCGGGTCTGTCGGTGCTGACTGGTGAAACGGGCGCCGGTAAATCTATTCTTCTTGACAGTTTGTCTCTTGCTCTTGGTGGGCGAGGGGACGGTGGCCTTGTACGTCATGGTGAGGATAAGGGGCAGGTGACTGCCACCTTCGAACTGGCAAACGACCATCCGGCACGCCTTCTGTTGCGTGAAAACGGCCTTGATGATGACGGCGATCTGATTTTCCGCCGCGTACAATCCGCTGATGGCCGCACCAAGGCCTATGTCAATGATCAGGCAGTCAGCGTGCAGATGATGCGCCAGTTGGGCGTGCTGCTGGTCGAGATACACGGCCAGCATGATGACCGCGCCCTTGTCGATACCGATGCGCATCGCGCACTTCTCGACGCCTTTGCAGGCTTGAGTGACGAGGCCTTGTCGCTGCAGGGACTTTACCGCAAATGGAAAGATGCCGAGCGCGGCTTGAAAGTGCACCGCGCCAAGGTGGAAGCGGCGGCCCGTGAGGCTGAATTCTTGCGATCTTCTGTCGAGGAGCTTGAAAAGCTCTCACCGCAGGACGGTGAGGAAGACGAACTGGCTGAACGCCGCGCCGTCATGCAGAAGTCTGAGCGCATTGCCGGTGATATTGCCGAAGCCAGCGAATTTTTGAATGGCAACGCGTCGCCTGTGCCGATGATTGCATCGATGATGCGTCGTCTGGAGCGCAAGAGCCACGAAGCGCCAGGTCTTTTGGAAGATACGGTGCAGTTGCTGGATGCAGCGCTGGATAACCTTTCCAATGCGCAGACTGAAGTGGAAGCAGCGCTGCGCCGGACGGAATTTGATCCGCGTGAGCTGGAGCGTGTTGAAGAGCGGTTGTTTTCACTGCGTGCAGCGGGTCGCAAATATTCCGTGCCGGTGATCGAGCTGCCTGCCTTGGCCGAAAAGATGGTGGCTGACCTTGCCGAGCTTGATGCCGGTGAAGAAACCCTGGCGAAGCTTGAAGCAAATCTGCATCTGGTAAAGGCCGATTTCGATCAGGCTGCCGTTGCACTGTCGTACAAGCGGCACACTGCAGCCAGCGCATTGTCGGACGCTGTCATGGCGGAACTGCCAGCCCTTAAGCTGGAACGCGCCCGTTTTACCGTTGAAGTCACGACCGATGCCGATGCGGCGACGGCCGAGGGGATCGACGTGGTTGAATTCCACGTGCAGACCAACCCCGGCACACGTCCTGGGCCGATCATGAAGGTGGCGTCGGGCGGTGAGCTTTCGCGCTTCCTGCTGGCTCTCAAGGTTGCTCTGGCGGATCGTGGTTCTGCGCCGACACTGGTGTTCGATGAAATCGATACCGGCGTGGGCGGTGCAGTTGCTGATGCAATCGGCCAGCGGCTTCGCAGATTGTCAAAGACCGTTCAGGTTCTGTCAGTGACCCATGCCCCGCAGGTGGCGGCACGTGCGGCGACGCATCTGCTGATCTCCAAGGGACCGACCGGTGATGGCACCGAGCGGATTGCCACCAAAGTGGCAACGATGGAGCCGCAGCACCGCACCGAGGAAATCGCCCGTATGCTGGCTGGTGCCTCTGTTACGGATGAGGCGAGGGCTGCTGCAGCCCGTCTTCTGGCTGCCAAGGACTAAGAAGCGACTAGCGTCATCAAACGGGCCCTACAAGGCCCGTATCTTCTTGACAGCATCTATATTGTGGCGGTGAACCTCTTCGTAATCGGCGTGATAGACAATTGCGCCGCTCGCCACTTCCGGTGCCACAAATTCTTCAAGCGTCTGTTTGTCGGCCAGTGCCAGGCCGTGCGGGCCGGTAAGGCGTTCCAGATAGGCTCGGTTGGCGTCGATCAGCTCCGGTGCATAACCGCCTTCGGCGATACGCTGCTCAAGGCCATGATTGGGAAGAATTCTGGCAATTTGCCATTGGCGCATACGCTTCAGTTCTTCGATATGGGTGGTGATATGTTCGGGCTCTGAGACATAGGTCACGGTGTCTTCCAGCGTGTCGCCCGCAAACAGGATTTTTTCGTGCGGTAGCCACAGCACATTGCCATCGGCGCTGTGAATATCGAAGTGGTGCATCTCCACGAGCCGTTTGCCGATCTGAAGCCTGAGCGTGGTATCAAAGGTGCGTGTCGGCATGATGACCGGCGAGATCGGTGGATTGCGCTTGGCAAGCGCCTCACGGTTTTTCGCCATGGTGTCTGCAGTCAAGGCCAGCGCAATGATCTCGCAATCAGCAAACACCTCGCTTCCGGCAATATGGTCGGTGTGCCAGTGGCTGAGCACAACTGTGATTTTGCTGACGCTAAGGCTTTGCAGATGGTTGCGGATGAAACGGGCGTGATCAAGCGACATATGCGTATCATAGACGAGCGCATGGCCTTCTGAGGCGATGGCATAGGAGGCGGTGCCCAGCGTGTAGGCGCCGTCATCCAGCCAGTTCGGCTCCGGCGAATAAAGGCGCTTGTTCATCCGGCCATCATAATAGGCATAGATGTCTGGATAGGGTTGCAGGATGCGCATCGTGTCCGTGCTGATGGTCATCGTCATGCTCATGCTGAAACTACCCCTGTTAACGTGCTGTCGCGACGACGATGCCTGAACCGATCATGATGCCGCCAGCGGTGCGATTGACCCGCCGTACAATGTGAGGTTGGCGTAACAGCGTGCGAGCCCGCACGGCAAGTGCGACATGTCCACCAATCACGACAATCTCTACCGCAATGACGATGGCTGCAAGAGCCGCAAGGTGATCCAGCGTCAGGGACGCGCCAACCACGTTGGGAAGCAGAGCCACATAAAACAGCGGCATTTTCGGGTTGCCGAGATTAAGGGCAATACCGGTCATGAAAATCGGCAGCAGGCCACGCTGGCTGGCAGTTGGCTGCAACTGTGGAACGACAGGCTCTGCTGTCCACAGTCTGATGCCCATCCACACCAGATAGGCGGCACCAGCATAACGCAGAACGGTCATCACCATGCTCATTTCACTGGCAATGATGGAAAGGCCAAAGGCGGCCAAAGTCAAAAACATCAGAATGCCGACAACGGTGCCTGCACCATAGGAGAAACCGGATGCCGCGCCATGGGTGATGGTGCGAGCGATGATGGTCATATTGTCGGGGCCGGGACTGGCTGCAAACACAAAAAATGCGGCGGCGAAGGCGAGAAGCGTGGTAAATTCCATTGGTGTCTCCGGTTCTGTATCGATCCGGATTTTCAGGATAATCTATTCCTGTGTTTTGCAAAGCGATGGTTTTGCATGCCGAAATAATTCGCTAAAAGCGTTGCAGATTCATGCGCGAGGCATCCATGGCAAACGAACTGACCCCGGTTGATAAATTGACCGAACTTGAGGCTTCTTCCGAGCTTGCCTATCTCGCCGCAGAGCTCGCGCGGCATGATGCGCTTTATCATGGCAAGGATGCGCCGGAGATTTCCGATGCGGACTATGATGCGCTCAAGCGCCGTAACGATGCGATAGAGGTAGCGTTTCCGACACTGGTGCGGGCTGACAGTCCATCGAGAAAGGTCGGTTTTGCGCCACTGCCGACATTTGCGCCGATTGTGCATGCGCGGCCGATGCTGTCGCTCGACAACGTGTTTTCCGACGAAGATGTGCAGGACTTTATTGCGTCGGTTTATCGTTTTCTGGGCAGGCTGCCGGACAATTCGATTGCTTTTACCGCAGAGCCAAAAATCGACGGGCTGTCCATGTCGATCCGTTATGAAAACGGCAGGCTGAAATCGGCGGCCACCCGTGGTGACGGCACGACAGGTGAAAATGTCACTGCCAACATTCTGACCATTTCTGAAATTCCCAACACACTTCCCGCTGGTGCACCTGATGTGGTTGAGGTGCGTGGCGAAGTCTATATGGCCAAGAGCGACTTTCTGGCGCTCAACGCCCAGATGGAGGCCGAAGGCAAACAAACCTATGTGAACCCGCGCAACACGGCGTCCGGATCACTGCGCCAGCTTGATGCGAAGGTGACTGCGGCACGCAAGTTGCGGTTCTTTGCCTACGCGCTGGGTGAGGTGTCCAATGGCGGGCAGGCGACGCGTTTATCCGACACACAATATGGCATCGTCGAGAAATTCAGGGAGTGGAAATTCCCCGTCAATCCGCTGATGCGTCGAATCAATTCCATTGAGCAACTGCTTGAGCATTATCGTGAAATCGGCGTCGAACGTCCCAATCTCGATTATGATATCGATGGCGTGGTCTACAAGGTAGACAGTCTGGATCTGCAGGAGCGTCTGGGCTTTCGCTCACGCAGTCCACGCTGGGCAACCGCCCATAAATTCCCGGCAGAACAGGCTTTCACCATTGTCGAGGGCATCGATATTCAGGTTGGTCGCACGGGCGCGTTGACGCCGGTGGCGCGCCTGACCCCGGTGACGGTGGGTGGTGTGGTTGTGACCAACGCCACGCTACACAATGCGGATTACATCGAAGGTATCGGCAATAGCGGCGAACGTATTCGCCCGGTCGGGCATGATATCCGTGTCGGCGACACCGTTATCGTGCAGCGCGCCGGCGATGTCATTCCACAGGTGCTGGACATCATCCCTGAGAAACGGGCTGCGGATGCGGCGCCTTACGAGTTTCCGCAGACCTGCCCGGTGTGCAAAAGCCACGCGGTGCGTGAACGCAATGAAAAGACCGGCAAGCTCGATTCCGTGACCCGTTGTACCGGCGGTTTCGTTTGCCGCGCGCAGGCCGTGGAACATCTCAAACACTTCGTGTCACGCAACGCCTTCGACATTGAAGGGCTAGGCACCAAACAGATCGATTTCTTCTTTGAAAGCGAAGACCCGACGCTGTGGATCAAAACGGCGCCTGATATTTTCACACTGAAAAAACGTCAGGAAGGGTCTCACCTGACCAAGCTCGAGAATATTGACGGTTTCGGCAAGGTCAGCGTCAAGAAGCTGTTCGATGCCATTGATGCGCGTCGTGACATCGACCTGCACCGCTTGATTTTTGCGCTTGGCATTCGCCATGTCGGTGAAACCACGGCAAAGCTGCTGGCGCGGTCTTACGGCACTTACCAACACTTTGAAGAGGCGATGAAGGCCGCGGCTCCCTTGACGGGTGAGGCATGGGCCGAGCTCAACAGCATTGATGGTATTGGCGAAGTTGTCGCCCGTTCGATTGTCGAGTTCTATAAGGAACCGCGCAATCTGAAGGTGATCGACGAGCTGATTGCCGAACTGCAGCCCAAGGAGGCCGAAAAGCCATCGACCGAGGGCAGTCCGGTGGCCGGCAAGACGGTGGTGTTTACCGGCTCGCTGGAGAAATTCACCCGCGATGAGGCCAAAGCCCGCGCAGAAGGCCTTGGTGCGAAGGTGGCAGGTTCGGTATCGAAAAAGACCGATATTCTGGTGGCTGGCCCCGGTGCCGGTTCCAAGCTCGCAAAGGCTGTCGAGCTTGGTATCCAGACCATGGATGAGGATGAGTGGCTGGCGCTGATTGGTGGCTGAGCGGCGGGTGCCGCTGCGACCATGTCAGTCAGGGCAGCGGTATGGTCCTCAACCGCGTAGACGCGCCATCATATAGGCATCGACATATTCGCCGTTGCGAAAGGCGTATTGTCTAAGGATGCCCTCGTGCTGAAAGCCGAATTTTTCGTAGAGATGAATTCCGGCTGTATTGTCAGTGAAGACGCTGAGTTCAATACGGCGGATATCATGCCAGTTGTCGGCAGCGTCAATCAGGGCTGATAACAGGACCGAGCCGACGCCCTTGCCAGCGAAATCATCGTGAATGCCAATGCCAAGCGAAGCTGCGTGCAGCTGCCGGCCCACCTTGCGGTGAAGGCCGGCATTGCCAATGATCCTGCCGCGCCATTCTGCCAGAACCGTGATGCCGTTAGGGGAGGCGCTTTCAATGAATTTGCGGGTTTTTTCAACGCTTTGAAATGGCTGTCGCAAGGTGCCATGGCGAACGCCGGGCAGGTTCATGATCTCGGTGATCGCAGCCGCATCATCCAGACGGGTTGCCCGTACGGTGATGTCGGAACGGTCGAAATCAGCATAGTCGAGGTTTTGGTTTTGGGCTGGCGGCATGCCTGTTCTCCTATTTTGGGACCGGAGAGCAGGTGTTTCATCAACCCTGCTCTTTTTGGCAGGGCTGGATGGATGATCGGTTTAACGCGTCAACAATCCTTTGCCCGCCGGGGTACCGGTGGTCACGATGTTGAGCATCACGATGGTTGCGTTTTTGATCATGGCGTGAAAATGCGTGGCATATGCCTTGATGTCAATGCTGTTTCCCGGAGTGGTTTCATCCGCTCTGGGAAAATCAGGGCTGAGAGGGGCCTAGCGTTACAGGGTAATCATGCCACCATCGATAATCAGTTCAGCGCCAACCGTAAAACTTGCCTCATCGGATGCCAGGAAAACAACGGCCTTGGCAATTTCTGCAACATGGCCAAATCGTCCCAGAGGGATTTGCGCGACAATCGCGTCGGCCATGGCTTTTTTACCGGCATCATCCAGTCCGAATTTTTCATGCAACGGGGTTTCAACCGGACCGGGGCTAACGGCATTGACGCGGATGCCACGGCCAAGCAGTTCACCCGACAATGTCTTGGACAGCGACAGCAGGGCTGCTTTGGTCAGCGCATAGAGGCTGGAATTTGGCATGCCGATATGGGCGTTGACCGAGGTGTTGAGCACGATGGAGGCCTTGTTGCTGAAAACAGGCAGCAGCGCCTGCACCAGGAAGAACGGGCCTTTGACATTGACCGAAACCGAGCGGTCAAAGGCAGCTTCATCCCATTGATCCATGGTGCGGAATTCAGCGACACCTGCGTTGACGAAGAGGATTTCGAGTTTGCCGAACTTTGCGGCGATCTGGTCAGCAATCTCTTTCTGTGATGCAACGTTTCCGGCATCGGCACGGATGTAAAGCACATCATCACCCAACACAGCTCTCGCCTTTTCGATCGTGGCAGGGTTGGTGCCGCTAACGGCGACGCGTGCGCCTTCGCTGATAAATTGGCGGGCCGTCTCAAGGCCGATGCCGCTGGTGCCGCCAGTGATGAGTGCTGTCTTGTTCTGCAAGCGTGTCATGATCATTTTCCTTTGTTTGGAGTGGCGTGTTTACCTGCAGCGAATATGGCTTTTTCCGATCGTTCTGATTAGTCTGTAAGTATTGGCTCAGCTTTCCGGAAAAACCGAACAATGATGAGACTTGAAGGAATAACGGCGTTTGTGGCCGTTGCAGAATCCGGGTCGATCAGCGAGGCATCGCGCCGCCTCAATCTTTCGAAATCTGTGGTGAGCGACCGGTTGTCGGAACTCGAGCGTGTTTTGGGCACGACCCTGCTGCACAGAACCACCCGCAGCCTCAGCCTGACGGAAGACGGCAGTGCCTTTTTGGAAAGGGCAGTGCGCATCGTCAATGAAGTGCGGGATGCCACGGATGACATGGCCGAGCGGCGTGGTGATCTGAAAGGCGCGCTCAGCCTGTCTGCGCCTGTGACCTTTGGTCGGCTGCATCTTGGTCCTGCGCTTTATCCGTTTCTGTTGCAGAACCCGGCGCTTGAGGTCAGTCTGGATATGGATGACCGACGGGTTGATGTGTCGTCTGCCGGATTTGATGCGGTGGTGCGGCATGGGCCGATTGTTGATTCACGATTGATGGCATGGAAGCTGGCGCCCAGCCGACGTCTGCTGGTGGCATCAACTGACTATCTGAAACAGCATGGAACACCCCATAATGCCGCTGAACTGGAGGGACATCGCGGAATTTTTTACACCAATCGTGGCGTCGCGGACTGGCGGTTTGTCGGCCCAAACGGTGCCGTCATCGTCAGGGCAAAAGTCGCACTGCGGGTCAATCATGGCGATATGATCCGCGACGCAGCGGTAGCAGGTCTTGGCATCGCGCTGTTGCCAACCTTTATTGCCGGCCCTGCCATCAGGGATGGCAGCTTGACCGTGATCGATGTCGGCATACAGGCGGAAGATGAATTCATCTACATCGCCCATCCGGAGGGACGGCGTCCATCGGCCAAGCTGAGAGCGCTGGCGGATCATTTGCGTAAGGCGTTTGGTTCACCGCCCTATTGGGAGCCGTGATAGAGCGCGTCGGGTCTGGATCAGCCCGCCGCTTTCACGCGGCGCAACAAGCGGCCATCAATGGCGATCAGACCGGCGGCAATCATCGCCATGCCAACAAAATGTTTCATTTCCAGCTGTTCACCGAGAACCAGCGAGCCGAGCAAAATGGCGCTGACTGGAATGAGGAAGGTGACAAGCGCAAGATTGGTGGCACCAGCGGTGGAGAGAATGCGGAAGAACAGCAGATAAGCAAGCGCGGTGGAGAGCAGGGCGATGCCAAGCAAGGCGCCCCAGGTGGCAGTGCTTGGCATGGCCAGTGTCCACGGCTGATCGATCAGTAGAGCAACCGGAATCAACATCAGGGTCGACGATGAAATCTGGCCGGTTGCTGTCATCAGTGGTGCAACACCCATGGTCTTGAAACGGCGGCCGAAGATACCGGCAAAGGCGTAGGACGTGGCTGCACCCAAAATGGCAAGCTGGCCCCAAAGATTTGATCCGCTGCCGCCAAGGGCAGATGGGCCGATCATGGTGGCGACGCCAACAAAGCCGATCAGCACGCCAGCCAGTTTGTTGGGTGAGAGCTTTTCATCAATCGTCAGAAAATGCGCGACAATGACGGTAAACAACGGCGTTGTGGCGTTGAGAATGGAGGCAACGCCACTGGCAATATGGGTCTGGCCCCAGACGATCAGGCAAAAGGGGATAATGTTGTTGAGAATGCCCATGGCAAAGAAGGCGCGCCAGATGCGGCCTTCTCTTGGCAGCTTTAACCCCATGACACGGCAGACGATAAGCAGCGCAATGGCCGCCAATCCGACACGGAGTGTGACGATGGTCAACGGTGGCAGTTCCTTAACCGCAACGCCGATGAAGAAAAAGGAACCGCCCCACAGGACCGACAGGGCAATGAGCATGGCCCATTCGCTGGCGTTCATTTGCCGTTGTATCGCTGCCATTGCCGTGCCCCGACGAATTATGTGTGATGGATACTGGTGTATCGAGATTTGTGAGTCGTGCCACCCGAAACTTGCTTTTAAACGAGGCGTTTGTCGTTCTGGCCGACAGGCGGGCGTCAAGCGGTTCTATTTCAGGTGAAATTGTATTATGCGGTGCCCAAGAACCAATCGGGAATCGCCCTT
Source organism: Agrobacterium sp. 5Ca50 (assembly GCF_055381905.1). Classification (NCBI taxonomy): domain Bacteria; kingdom Pseudomonadati; phylum Pseudomonadota; class Alphaproteobacteria; order Hyphomicrobiales; family Rhizobiaceae; genus Agrobacterium; species Agrobacterium sp. 5Ca50. The sequence goes on along the minus strand of NZ_AP026438.1, from coordinate 2,111,843 downwards.
TGAAGACCATCGCCATCGACTTTGAAACTGCCAATGAAGAGCGCGGCAGCGCCTGTTCTGTCGGTCTGGCATGGGTAGAGAATGGTCAGGTGGTGCGGGTCGAGGAACGATTGATCCGTCCGCGTGAGATGCGCTTTTCATCGTTCAATATCTCCATTCACGGCATTCGGCCGGAAACGGTTGAACATGCGCCGGAATTTCCAGAGGTGATGGACGAGTTTATCGATGATTTTCAGGGTGCGACGATGATTGCCCATAATGCGGCCTTTGATTTCAGCGTGCTGCGCGCCTGCTTCGACAAGTATCGGCAGAGCTATCCGACGTTTTCCTATCTGTGCAGCGTGAAAATGTCCCAGAAGATCTGGCCGCAATTGCCCTCACATAAACTCAACATCATCGCCGGGCACCTGGGCCTGCGCTTTGTGCACCACAATGCCGCCGAGGACGCTCTGGTGTGTGCCTCTGCGGCTATCGAAATGGCCAAATCGATCGAAGTGCCGGAGATCAGGGATATTCCGGGCAAGATCGGCATGGTGGCCGGTAAGGTCCATTCCAGCGGTTATGAGCCCTGCACGATGCGGCGCCGTTAAAACACGCAGCTTTCAACTTGCCTTCCGCCGCTCCAATCCTATCTTGGGGACATCAAATGGAGGCTGGAATGGCATTATCCCTGTTACGGAAACTGATGGTTGGCCTGCTTGTTGCGGTTCCGGTCACCGCTGCGCATGCGCAGGTGGTTGGCGAAGTCGGCGTCGATTGGATTGGCAACGACATTATCGTTGAGGCGGTAGCCGATCCGGAAGTGAAGGGCGTGACCTGCCACGTCACCTATTTTGAGCGTGGTGTCATTGACCGGCTGAAAAACGGCAACTGGTTTGAAGACCCGTCCAACAATGCCATTTCCTGCAACCAGACCGGGCCGGTCGAGATCGGTGATATCGATCTTTCCAAGGATGGTGAGGAAGTGTTCCGACAAGGCATGTCGCTGGTGTGGAAGAAGCTTTTGGTGACCCGCATTTATGACAAGCAGAATGATACCTTGATCTATCTGGTGCACACCCGCGAATTGACCGATGGTTCGGCCAAGATGGCAATTTCAACCGTGCCCCTCTACGGGCAGAACCCGACATGGAAAAACGGCAAGCCGTAAGGCCTGCCGTTTCGAAATCTCAGTAATGTAAAGTCTTAAGCGGCTTCGCGGGACAGTTCTTCCGCGATGACCGTATCGAGGTTGAGGAAGCAGACCATGCTCTTCTCAAGCGCGACGATGCCGTGCGAGAAGCTGCGCTGGGTCTCAGGAATGATTTCCGGTGTCGGCTGCAGGTCTTCCGAACGGATGGTCATCATGTCGGAAACCTGTTCCACCAGCAGACCAACCAGCTTGCCGCCGATATCGGTGACGATGATGGCAGAGCGTTCCGAAGGTTCGGTCATTTTCATACCGAGGCGGCACGCCATGTCGATGACAGGAATAACGGCGCCACGCAGGTTGATAAGACCGAGAACGTAAGGAGGCGTGTGCGGCATAGGCGTAACCGGTGCCCAGCCACGAATTTCACGGATTGCCATAATGTCGATGCAGAATTCCTGATCGCCAAGATGGAAGGAAACGATTTCGAGATGAGAACCCGATTGCTTGATTGCATTCGTCATGGTCTGAATTCTTCCTGGCGGTTCTGGACGCGCTAAAGTCCGGATGTTCATAATGGCAGGTAATGCGGAAGACCGGCTTTTTGGAAAACCCGGCAGACGTCATGTCGCTATCTTGGAAGACCGCATGACGATCATGCACTGTAACCGTTTAACCTTTTACTAACGGCGTCTTTTCTCAGGCTTTGAGTTTTTGGTCCTGTTGTTGGTGAGGGGCATCGATGTTATCATCAAGGCATGTCGACGTTACTGCGAAACACAAATCACATGCTGCTGATGGCTGTGGCCGTCTTGAGCTTTTTGGGTGTCAGCCTGCTGGCCTTCCAGGGCTGGATGACGCATGGCGTCGATATTTTCCTCACCCTGTCGCAGACCGGTCTTTCCTGGTGCCTTTGACCTGAAGGCGTAGGCGAGGGCGGCAAATCCGCGCAGTGCCTTCAATCAACTGGTTGTTGATTTGCGATCAGGGGCAAGTTTGATTATCTGCTTTCGAGACTGGGATGTCTGCCGCATTGGTGGTCATCAAATTTGGTGTGAAGGCTGATCTGGCATGAAAAAAGTCCGTATCGTTCTCTGGTGTGTTGTTGTCCTTCTGGGCGGTGTTGTCACCTGGCTGGCATTTGCGTTGTCTGAGTCAAAACAGCATATGACGGAAGGCCCTTATGGCGCGCCGTTCCAGCTTGTCGCCCAAAACGGCCAGCCGATCACCGAAAAGGCCTTCCAGGGCAAACCAACGGCGCTGTTTTTCGGATTTACCCATTGCCCTGAAGTCTGCCCGACAACCCTTTTCGAGTTGAATGGCTGGATGGAGAAGGTCGATCCGGCAGGTGACAAGATGCAGGGGTATTTCGTCACGGTTGATCCCGAGCGTGATACACCGGAAATCCTTGGTCAGTATATCTCCAACGTAACCAGCCGTATCACCGGTATTGCCGGCGAGCCGGACAAGATTGCCGAAATGATCAAGAGCTTCCGCGTTTACGCCAAGCGCGTTCCGGTGGATGAAAAAGATCCGAACGGTGAATACACCATGGATCATACTGCGTCGGTTTTCCTGCTGGATGCGCAGGGACGTTTCGTCAGCACCATTGCCTACGGCGAAAACCCTGACGTTGCGGTACAGAAACTGCAAAATCTCCTGAAGGGTTAATGCCGGTTTCTTCTCTGGTGGTATTGGACTGCGCCTGCTTTTGTGGCAAAGGCAGGCAAGTCCGAATTTTCCGAAAGAGATGCTGCCGTGAGCGAGATCCGCCTCTATGTGACGACCACTGAAATCGAGGCCGGTCAGGTACTGGATGTCATGACCGAGGTTTTCGAGGAAGATGGCATTGCCATCGCCACCACCGAGGTCGATGAAAAGAAAGACATCTGGGAAGCATCCGTCTATCTTTTGCTGGAAGAAGAAGAGGAAGTGCGCGAGCGTCTCGACACACTTCTGAAAAGCGCTTTCCCGCATCTTGCCGTCCAGCGTGAGATAATTCCCGACATCGACTGGATTGCCAAGTCGCTTGAAGGCCTGAAGCCGGTCAGGGCAGGGCGTTTCCTGGTTCACGGTTCTCATGACCGCGACAAGGTTCGCGTCAACGATATCTCGATTGAAATCGAAGCCGGGCAGGCCTTCGGAACCGGTCATCACGGCACGACAGCCGGCTGCCTTGAAATGATTGAATCGGTTGTGCGGGCCCGTACCGTGCGCAATGCGCTTGATCTGGGCACCGGCAGTGGCGTTCTGGCAATTGCTGTTGCCAAGATGCGCCGCATTCCGGTTCTTGCCACCGATATCGATCCGATTGCGGTGCGTGTCGCCAAGGAAAATGTGCGCCTCAACGGTATTGTCCAGGGCGTTTCTCTGGAAACGGCCCCCGGTTTCCATTCGGATGCCTTTGCCAAACATGGCCCGTTTGATCTGATCATCGCCAATATTTTGGCGCGGCCATTGATCAAGATGGCGCCGCAGTTGGTTGCGCATCTTGCTCCGGGTGGTTCGGTGATCCTGTCCGGCATTCTGGCATCGCAGCGCTGGAAGGTTCTGGCTGCCTATAATGGTGAGCATCTAAGCCATGTTCGCACTATCTGGCGCAATGGCTGGGTGACGATTCACTTGCGAAAGTAATGGTCACCTTCGCAAATAACGGCGCTTTTTGCTGAAAACCTGATGTTATTAGCGAGCGGGCGGTCGTGTCCGCCGTCGATATGCCATTGGATTTTTTAGAGCAATGCATCAAATGCAAAGATGTTTTCCATGTTTTGACATGGTGCCAATGAAAAAGGCGACGCTTTCGCGTCGCCTTTCGATCAGTCATGCTGATCGCCCGCGAGCTGGGAGGGTGCTCGAGCGGGAAACGTATTCCGATGCCAGGCCACTTCGGGAGGAGGAGAAAGCAAGCCGGGCGTAACAGTCAGAATACGTAGCTGGTGCCCTTGCGGCGAAGTTCTTCGCGGCTGGTGCCAAGAGCCTTGAGAGACTGGTCGTCAAGGTTCAGGAGCGCGCCGTTTACGTAACGGCCGACCTGACGCTCGCGAGCTTCAATAACGCGATCGAAAGCTGTGCGGAAGAAAGATTTTGCCATTGCCGTGTTCCTTACATACGGAAGGAAACCTCGTGTTCCCTTCGATGATTAGAACATAAGTAATACTTTTCAGTTCAGGTAGGTGGCTGACTACAATGGTGTTATGCGTTTTATGCATGGCTATGGGTGGTTCGTATGCAGATTGCGGCTTTTTTGCGCAAAACATATGCAAATGCCGCGGTTTCCTGATGGTTTTTTAGTTGCTGCCAGTTTCACGCCTTTCTTTCGGCTGGACCCATTAGCAGCGCGGCTATAAATTCGCGGCCACAATGGAATCTTTTGGAAAGCAGTTCATGTTTCAGTCGTTCGAAACCACTTCCGCCCCGCAATATGGCCGTGAGCGGGTTGAGGCCTTGAGGGCTTCGTTTGATGCTCTTGGTATCGACGGTTTTCTGGTGCCGCGCGCGGATGACTATCAGGGCGAATATGTACCGGCCTCGGCCGAGCGCATGTCGTGGCTCAGCGGTTTCACCGGTTCGGCAGGCGTCATTCTGGTAACCCGCACCCAAGCTATCGTGTTTGTGGACGGACGCTACACCACGCAACTGGTTGAGCAGGTGGATGGTGATGTCTTCACCGGTGGCGATCTGGTCAATGCCCCGCCGCCAATCTGGCTGAAGAAAAATGCCCCGAAGGGTTTCCGTTTGGGTCTTGATCCATGGCTGCATACCGGTGCTGAACTGCGCCGACTTGAGGCTTCGCTAAAAGATGCTGGTGGTGAGATCGTTCTCCTGCAGCACAATCCGCTCGATGCCGTGTGGAAAGACCGCCCGTCCGAACCTCTCGGTGCTGTTACCATCCAGACGGAAATGCATGCCGGCGTTCTGGCGCGTGAAAAGATTGCCACCATTGCTCAGGATCTGACCGCTGCAAACCTGCAGGCTGTGCTGATCGGTGAGCCGTCTTCCGTGGCGTGGATTTTCAACATCCGCGGCAATGACGTGCCGCACACGCCGCATCCTTTGGCACGCGCATTGGTTTTTGCCGACGGCACGGCCGAAATCTTTCTCGACAAGCGCAAGACCGGCATCGAAGTAGAGGCCTATCTGGCGCAGCTGGCCGTGCAGCTGCCGCCATCCGAAATTGAGACACGTCTGCGCCGGCACGCCAAGGACGGTGCACGGATTGCCGTTGACGCCGATCTTGCGCCGGTTGCCCTGCGCAATGCCATTACGCTTGCAGGTGGTGAGTTGGTTGAGGTTGTTGATCCTGCCAAGCTGCCACGTGCCTGCAAAAATACAGCAGAGCTGAACGGCAGTGTTGCCGCCCATCTACAGGATGGCGCAGCCATGGTGGAGTTTCTCTATTGGCTGGACAATGCCAAGCCGGGCAGTGTCAGCGAAATCGAAGCGGTCAAAATGCTGGAGCGTACTCGGTCTCATGTCGGGTCGCGCATGCAGAACCCGCTCAAGGATATTTCCTTCGACACTATTTCCGGTGCCGGTGAGCATGCGGCGATCATTCACTACCGCGTCACCACACCGACTGACCGCATGTTGAATGCTGGCGAAATGTTCCTAATCGATTCCGGCGCTCAATATGTGAATGGTACAACGGACATTACGCGCACGGTTGCAATTGGTGATGTGCCCTTTGAGCAGAAGAAGTTCTTCACGCTTGTTTTGAAAGGCATGATTGCCATCAGTGCGGCCCGTTTCCCCAAGGGCACGCGTGGTTGCGACCTCGATCCGCTGGCGCGTATTGAGCTTTGGAAAGCCGGTGTCGATTACGGACATGGTACAGGCCACGGCGTGGGCTCTTATCTCTCGGTGCATGAGGGGCCGCAGCGCATTGCCCGTCTTGCCACACAGGAGTTTCTGCCGGGCATGATCCTGTCCAATGAACCCGGCTATTATCGTCCTGGTCAGTTTGGCATTCGTATCGAGAACCTGATCTATGTGACGGAGCCGGAACAAATTGATGGCGGTGATCTGCCGATGTTTGCTTTTGAGACGCTGACATGGTGCCCGATTGATCGTCGTCTGGTGGTGGCAGAGTTGCTGACGGCAGAAGAGCGTGACTGGCTGAATGCCTATCATGCCAATGTACGGGAGAAAATCTCGCCGCTATTGAGCGACGAGGCTGTTCTGGTATGGCTTGAGCAGGCCACTGCCGCAGTTTGAGGCATTAGGCCTTAACCGACAAAATGCCGGGTGGTAACGACAAGTAACCATCCGGCAAACAGCATGGTAAGACCGGGAAAGCGCAAACCAACGATCATGGCGACGATCATGCCGGCCTTGACCTCGTAACCACCATCAAAAAAGGTGGGCGTGACCAGAGTGGTCAAAACCGCGACCGGTACCGCATTCAATCCGGCCTCGACACGTGGCGGAATGGATTTCATGCGGGTCATCAGAAGATAACCGCCAATGCGCGTTATGTAGGTAGCAATTGCACCAGCGATGATAAGCCAGAGCGTATAGGTGTTGAAAAGGTCGCTCACAGGCTCTGCTCCCCGGCATCTTCAATATTGTTTATGTGGCTTGGTGCCGGAGGCAGCAGCACAGCCACCAGAATACCGGCAAAGGCACCGAGGCTGACGTGCCAGGGTGAGCCGACCACATGGAAAGCGACAATGGCGCCGATGCCACTTGCGAGCATGACGGGATAAAAATTCTGTCTTTTGCGGAAGCCGAGCACCATTCCCATAAAATAGATCGGCAACAGCACATCAAACCCGAGTGCGCGTGGATCACCGATCAGCTTGCCGAACATCACGCCGAGAACGGTGGTGATCAGCCATGGGAAATAGATGGCAAGGGCAAAACCCATATACCAGGAGAAGGAAATCTTTTCGCCGTTTTCATTGCGGCGCACAGATTCGGCAAATTGTGGATCGACCAGGAAAAAGAAGGCGATCAGCTTGCGACCGAGCGACCAGTGGGCGAGGGGGCGCACCATGGCAGCAGAATAAAGTATGTGTCGGAAGTTGACGGCAAAGATTGACAGGATGACCAGCCAGGCCTCGATCTTTTGTCCAAACAGTTCAATCCCCACCAGCTGGCTGGCGCCGGCATAGAGAGTTGCGCTCATCAGTACCGCTTCGAACATGGTCAGACCGTTGTCCACCGCCACGGCGCCAAACAGCAAGCCGAAGGGTGCCGCCGACAATGCGATGAGAAAACCGCCCTTGAGGCCAGTTTTGAAGTCTGCGTGTGCCATTGATGGGTATTCTCCTTGCGCGCTGCAGGCGCGTTTCCTGACTAAACCGGATATGTGTCGGATGGTTCGGTGCAAATGACCGGAGCAGATCAATTTAGTCTGGCAACGCTCTAGAGCGGTGATCCTGCGGATGCAATGCAATTGCTTTGATCGATATATTGAATTTTGTGAAGCATTGCCTGCGGTGCGCCATTTTTGGTATCGAAACCGCTAAAGTCGAGAGTCGGGAAGGACGCTACATTGAGTATTATCGAGTTTAGCAGACAGGAAAAAACCGATCTCGTCAGCCGTATTCGCAAACATCTGATTGAAGAGCTGGACTGTGAGATCAGCGGGCTTCAGGGGGAAATGTTGCTGGACTTTCTGTCTGCTGAACTGGGCCCACGTTTTTACAATCGCGGGCTGAATGATGCGCTGACCGCCGTGACGCGGCGTATGGAAGACGCTGCGTCCGATATCGATATTCTGGAAAAGACCGTTCCTAAGTAATAGGGTAAAGCGTCGCCTCAGGCGGCCAGAATATCCTTGCTGGTGATGATGTCAGCACCCTTGGCGCGCATGGCGGTAATGGCTGCCTTGACGCCTTCTGGATCAATGCCGCGGCTGGCGTCCTCAATGAAACGCACCTTGACCTCAGGCAGCATATCCACCGCATCCTGTACGGAAAAGTTGACACAATAATCGGTGGCCAACCCGCAAATGTCGAGGCATGTCACACCTTGTCGGGTCAGATAATCGGCAAGGCCGGTGACGGCTGCCTGATCGTTGTCCCGAAAGGCAGAATAGCTGTCGACGGCCGGGTTCTCACCCTTTTGTTGCACATAGTCGAAACTGTCGGTGTTCAAATCTGGATGGAATTGTGCGTCGAACGTACCCTGTACACAATGGTCCGGCCACATGACCTGTGGTTTGCCGGACAGCTCACCCATGTCGAAGGGTTCTTTTCCGGCGTGCTGGGAAGCAAAGCTGCCGTGATTTTCCGGGTGCCAGTCCTGTGACGCGACGATCAGGTCATAACCGCCATTTTCAATGAGTGCATTGGCGATGGGGACAATCCTGTCACCTTCTGCAACCGGCAGATTACCGCCTGGGCAAAACCCGTTCTGGATGTCGATCAGCAACAACGCTTTCATGGTTGGCTCCTCCTGCGGGACGATAGCGTTTGGGTACGCTGCTTCCGGTGCGCAATCAAGATGCAACCGACTTGACCGTCGGTATTTGGCCTCTGCGCATTTGGGATCTCAGAAAAATCACATATTAGAAAGAGTAAATTAAAGCATCCACTGTATTAACTATGGCTAAATTAAATATCGGGTACATACAGCATGTTAGGAGGGCGGCATGAAATCTGTCAGAATTGTTTTGGTGTTATCGCTGGCGTCCAGCGTATCGACACTTGCCTGTGCGAGGATTGCGTCGGCGCAGGCTGTACCATTGGTCAATGTCTGCTCGGGGCTGAGCGTCGATCTGCCTGCACTTGAGCCAATTGCCACCAATGTGGTCGATCCGCTGCTGTCGTTGCTGGCCGGCATCATAGACACGGATATTGTCGGTGTGCTGAATGGCCAGACCATTGGTGTGTCCGTTCTAGATAAGGATGGGAACGTCGTCAGCACGACCGATTGCGGCCTGAGCGCCAGTAATGTCACTGTCGATACCAATGCCGGCGTGTCGATCGGCGGCGGCCAGATTACCGGTCTTGGCAGCACGGCCAATGCTGCAGCGTCAGCTGCCGAAACCAATTCGCTTGCTATCGGTAATGGCGCCACCACAACTGCGGCGGCCGCCAATGCGCTGGCATTTGGTCTGCGCAGCACGGTGACAGCAACGGATGGCATTGCGATTGGTCGTGACGCGGTTGTCGGCGGTCAGGCGGGTATCGCGCTCGGCGCCGGTTCGAGTGCTGGTTTCAGCAACAGTGTGGCTATCGGGGCAGGTGCCACGGCGCTGCGGCAAGGGCAGGTGGTGCTGGGCACCGCATCCAACACCTATACCATGACGGGCATAGGCTCGACCGCCAGCCGTGCGGCGCAGGTCGGTCCGGTCAAACTGGTGACGGCGGATGCCAACGGCAATCTCGCCACCACGGATTTTGATATTACTGGCCTTAATAGTGACATATCCGGGCTTAAGACGACGGTCGATCGCAACCGCAAGGATGCGAATAAGGGGATTGCTGCGGCCATGGCGATGACGGGCGCACCAACACCATCAGCACCTGGAAAAACTTCCTGGGCGACCAATGTTGCGACCTATAGCGGTGAATTTGCCACCAGCTTTGCCGTTGCGCATATGCTGGATGTTGATTATCCGCTGGTGGTGAATGGATCGCTCGGTTATGCGCCCGGTGGCTCTGTCGGCGTGCAGGTTGGAATGAATGGCGAGTTCTAATCCAAAAATAATCGAAGAATGAATCTTCGGCGTAAAGGGTTTGGTTACCATAATTTGCCATTGTTTTATGTGATCGGCGCTTCCTGTTTGGCAGGCCGGTGCAGAGTGCCCGGTTTTTATCTGCGTGTCCGGGAGCAGAGTAACGTGTTAGGTAATGAGTACCATGGCGACTAAGGTGCACACCTTTGGCGAACCCGTAACGTCGGGCCGTAAAGTTCGTTCTTCCAGAAAAAACAAGATGATAAGTCCGGTTACCATTGTGTCCGGTGTTGTCATTACTGTTGCCGTCTGGATGGGATTTACTGTCTCCACGATGCAGAGTGTGCACGCTTCTCTGACGCCTTCGCACGCTAACAAACCGCAGATAGCCATCTCCGCACATGTGCCCGTTTCGCTGCCTTCGGGAAGCCATGATGTGCGCATCAACAAATTTTCCCGCCTTGGAAAACCGTCAGAAGAGCAGATCCGCATGGCGAGTTTGACCTCTGAAGGCATCAAGGCTGCCCATAAACGCACCGAGCTTCGGCTGGCGAAGGTGAAAATGGACAAGGCGTTGCGTGAGGCAACGCTCCTGGCCAGTGCCGCACCGATGAAACCAAGCACAAGCTCGCTCTCGGCGCTTGTCGAGGTGAAGCCGGATGCCAATGCTTCTGCCAGCCGCCGTTTCGACCTTATTTTGAATGGATCAGCGCCGGAAGCGGCACCTGAGACGGCACAGGATATGCCTGACAGCATTCCGCTGCCGTCGTTCCGTCCACAGATTGCAAAAATCTCACCTGCTGCCCAGCCGAAAACCGGCACGGAAGCAGTGGAAAAAGAAGTTGCAATGCTGCGCCCGGACAAACCAACCATTCCAAGCGTAGCGTCCCGCCCGTCTGCCATGGGTGCCAGAACTGCTGTCTATGAAATCGAGACCGCGACGGTGCACATGCCCAATGGCGACAAGCTGGAGGCTCATTCGGGCCTTGGTTCGATGCGCGACAATCCGAAATATGTGCATGTGAAGATGAAAGGGTCGACCCCGCCATCCTCCTACAAGCTGACCATGCGTGAAGCGCTGTTCCACGGTGTGGAAGCGCTTCGTCTGACACCGGAAAGCGGCGTCAACCCGCACGGCCGCAACGGCCTGTTGGCGCATACCTACATGCTGGCCAGACGCGGCGAATCCAACGGTTGCGTGGTGTTCAAGGAATATCCGAAGTTCCTGGCGGCATTCAAACGTGGTGACGTGAACCGCATTGTTGTGGTTTCTCGCCTGGAATCGAAACCGGTGTTTGCCGACAAGGACAACAAGGGAACCACAAAGACACTGGCCAGCCTGTTTTCCAGAAAAGGCTGACCGGCTGTTTTAAGAAGCTTATTTGGAACGGCGCTGGGTGAGCGCCATTCCTGCGAGAATAAGCAGTACGCCAAGGGCACTGGCCCAGATCTTTGGCGGCTGATTGCTGAAAAGGTCCAGCACCACACCCGATACCATCTGACCGCTGATGACCAGAAGTGCGGTGTTGACCGCACCAATGCGCGGAATGAGCCAGCTTCCCGAGGCAATGAACACCACACCGATCGGTCCGCCGATAAAGGCGTACCAGGGCGCGTCAGCCGCACCTTCAGGCAGCAGGCCGCCAATTGCGAGGCCAAGCAGCGTCAGCACGACAAAACCGACAATATGGTTCCAGAAGGACGCAATCAGCGGCGAGTTTGACAGGCTGAGACGGCCGTTGATCTGGCGGCTTAGAGCGACGAAGACGCCGCCTGCGAAGGCCATGGAAATCCACAGGATCATGCCGCTCTCCCAACCAGAATGATAAGGGCGCTGCCGCCGAGGATCAGGGCAACGGCGCAGAGGTCCCGCGCATCCGGCCGGCGCCGTGGCAGGCCAAAGAAACCCCAGAGGTCGGCTGCGATGCTGAAGATGACCTGTCCACCCAGTCCAAGTGCGATGGTACCCGACAGTGCGAGAGGAGAGTTGACGGCGCTTGATGTCAGCATAACGATGGCGGCACCCACGACGCCACCGAGATAGGCCCAGAGCGGTGCCTTGGGTTTGGCAATCTCACCCGACTTGGGTTTCTTGTAGAGAATGGCAAGATAGATCAGGGCGGCGACTGTGCCGGTGCCATGGGCGGTCCATGAGGAGAACATGGCGTTGCCGTAATGGGCCAACATGCCGTTGAAATGCACCATCAGGGTCAAGAGGCAGCCGCTGCCGAAGGCGGCCGCCAGATGCAACGGGTTGAGGCGAGGAGAGCTTGTCGTTTGTGTCATGGGAGGCCAAATGCTGAAAATCTGATTCAGCTTTAGCCGATATCTCTTTGATACGGAATCAAATTACGTGAATGGGTGGTGGGCGACGACTGCATCCGAATTTGTTGGGAACGGAATTTACAGCTGGGCCGTTTCCTGTCCATGAAACAGACAACACGCAAACCACTTCACCGAATGATTACCTTTGTGGCTTTCATTTTTGCAATCGCAGTCGTTATCGCTGCCATCTACATCTTTGGTTTTACACCGGGCGAGGTGAGCTAGGGCTAGCGCTAGAGACGTAAATTTGTGACGCCTCAGACCTTCTCAACAAATCCATCCAGCACCCGTTTCTGGCCGGCGCGATCAAAGTCGACGTTCGACTTTGGTTCCTGGTTGTTTTTGTTTGATCATCTACCTTGACGGGTGTGGAAGTTGTGATGTTACTATCTATTGTAAGATGTAACTCTTTGATTGCTGGTGAATACCAGTAATCATCACAGCAGAGGGTGATATTTTCGATGAATGAACGCGCTGCATCAAGTGGAAGAAGACTGTCTGAAGAAGATGCGGCGCTGGTTAAAGGTATGGTCGAGCGAAAAGATCGGCACCATGATATCGCTGCTTGGTTCGGTGTTAATCAAGGGCGCATTGCTGAAGTAATTTCAGGAAAGAAATTTAAGAACGTCAAGGCCGCATCACACAATAGTCTGCCGCCCAAGGGACCATATACATCTGGGCGTGCAGCTCACTTATCAATATCTGCTCTGGAGAGTTCTAAGATAGCGCTCGCAAAGGCACGTGAGGATATCGAGATCGCTCTTAAAGAAATCCAAAATTTATATTGATCAAACCTTCTCCACAAATCCATCCAGCACCCGTTTCTGGCCGGCGCGATCAAAGTCGATGGTCAACTTGTTGCCTTCAATGGTGGTAATGTTGCCGTTTCCGAACTTCATGTGGAACACGCGATCGCCAACATTAAAGCGCGACGGTGTGTCGGATACGGATTTGGCAACCAGTTCTCCATCGATGGTGCGGGCTTTCGGGCCGCTTTCGCCATAACCAATACGCTCCACGGCGTGGCCTGAGCGGCTGCCCCAGTTGTCACGGGTCGCGTCAGATCGATTGGCCTGCGCACGTTTCCAGCCAGGTGTCGAATAATCATTGGCGAAAGGATCGGCCTTGTCGAAACGGGACTGGCCGTAACCGCCGCGTCCACCATATCCGCCGTAATTATTGTCGGAGGCTGCCACATCGACATGGCTTGCTGGTAGCTCCTCAAGGAAGCGCGACGGCATGGTCGATTGCCAGAGGCCATGAATACGGCGGTTGGATACGAACCAGATGTGGCAGCGGCGCTTGGCGCGGGTGAGGCCGACATAGGCAAGACGGCGTTCTTCTTCGAGACCGGAGCGTCCACCTTCATCCAGTGCGCGCTGATGCGGAAACAGCCCTTCCTCCCAGCCGGGCAGGAACACGGTGTCGAATTCCAAACCCTTGGCAGAATGCAGCGTCATGATCGAGACCGCGTCGAGGTTTTCGTTTTGCTCGGCGTCCATGACAAGTGCGACGTGTTCAAGGAAACCGCGCATGCTCTCGAAGGCTTCCATCGAGCGCATCAGTTCCTTCAGGTTGTCGAGGCGGCCCGGTGCTTCGGCCGACTTGTCGGCCTTCCACATGTCGGTATAGCCGGACTCTTCGAGAATCTGCTCGGCCAGTTCGATATGTGACGTGGTTTCAAGCCGTTGCTGCCAGTTTCTGAAAGATTGAATCACATCGAACAGCGCCTTGCGGGCCTTTGGTTTCAATTCATCCGTTTCGATAATATCAGCAGCCGCCGCCAGCATCGGAATATCGCGGGCCCGTGCATAGTCATGCAGGTTGCGAATGGTGGTGTCACCAAGTCCACGCTTCGGTGTGTTGACGATGCGCTCAAAGGCCAGATCGTCAGCCGGTTGGCAGACGAGGCGGAAATAGGCCATGGCATCGCGAATTTCGAGGCGTTCATAAAAGCGTGGGCCGCCGATAACGCGGTAGTTCAGCCCCAGCGTCACGAAGCGATCTTCAAACTCACGCATTTGAAACGAGGCGCGCACGAGGATCGCCATATCGTTGAGATTATGGCTCTGGCGCTGCAACTGTTCGATTTCTTCGCCAACTGCGCGGGCTTCTTCTTCGGAATCCCAGGCGGCGTGCACAATGACCTTTTCGTCATCGGGATCAACGCGGTCGGTAAACAGCGTTTTGCCAAGCCGGCCTTCATTGTGTGAAATCAGATGACCGGCAGCGCCGAGAATGTGTTCGGTGGAACGGTAGTTGCGCTCCAGCTTGATGACCTTTGCGCCGGGAAAATCCTTGTCGAAACGCAGGATGTTATCGACCTCGGCACCGCGCCAGCCATAAATGGACTGATCGTCATCACCCACGCAGCAGACGTTTTGCACTTCACCCTTGGGGCGCTGCGCCAAGAGCCGCAGCCACATATATTGGGCGGTGTTGGTGTCCTGATACTCATCGACCAAGATGTAACGGAACTTCTGGTGATATTCCTTGAGGATATCCGGGTTGCGACGGAACATGCTGATCGGGTGCAGCAGCAGGTCACCAAAGTCGCAGGCATTGAGCGTCTTCAACCGGGCCTGATAGGCGGTGTAGAGCTCACGACCCTTGCCATTGGCAAAGGCGCGCGCGTCGCCCTCCGGAATGTCTTTCGGGGTTAGCCCCTTGTTTTTCCAGTTGTCGATCATGCCGGCAAACTGCTTGGCGGGCCAGCGCTTGTCATCCAGACCTTCGGCCTGAATGAGCTGCTTGATCAGCCGCACAACGTCGTCCGTATCGAGAATGGTGAAATCCGACCGCAGATCGACGAGTTCAGCGTGACGGCGTAACAGCTTCACACCGATGGAGTGGAACGTGCCGAGCCACGGCATGCCTTCAACGGCGCCGCCAACCAGAACGCCAATACGTTCCTTCATTTCGCGTGCGGCCTTGTTGGTGAAGGTCACCGCCAGGATCTGGCTTGGAAAGGCGCGTTTGGTTTCCAGAATATGAGCAATACGTGTGGTCAGCACGCGGGTTTTGCCGGTGCCTGCACCGGCCAGCACCAGAACCGGGCCTTCCAGTGTTTCCACGGCTTCACGCTGTTCTGCGTTCAGGCCAGAGAGATAATCGGGGGCGGGGCGCGCCTGATCACGCGCTGCCATGGCGCGGGCTGCAATGCCAAGACCGCTGCCCTGTTGTGGCGCTGGTGCTGGCTTGCGTGGCTCTGCCGGTTCTTCATCGAAGAACGGGATATCATCAAAATTGTTGCTCATGCGGCCCAATGTAGTGATTCGGGGCTGAAAGGCCAGAAGCATGTTCTGCTTTTATTCCCGTTTCAGCCGTCAAAGCACCTGTATCGGTGCATTTTGAGGGTCAGCTTTTCTGATCGGCGTCAAAAACCGTGTCGACTGGAACTTGCAGCGCGGTTGCCAGCTGGTTGGTTTTGGCCGCAAGCGAAATCACCCTGACAAGATCGGCATGTTGTTCATCCGTCATGCCCTTCGACTTGGCGGCAGCGGTGTGGGAATGGGCACAATAGGAGCAGCCATTGGTGACGGACACGGCAATATAAAGCAGCTCCTTGGTCAAGGGATCAAGCGCTGAAGGCGTTGCCATGACAGCCTTTACCTCGCCCCATGTCCTTTCCAACAGGTCGGCATCAAAGGCGAGGTAAAGCCACATATTGTTGATGAAGTCGGACTTTCGCGTCGCACGGATATCGTCGAACACCGCCTTCACACGCGGATTGGTTTCCGGATCTTGTGTTTTGGAGACGGTGCTCATCGATGTTTCCTCCGTGTTCGGTCAGCAGGTTGCCGAATCATGCGAGTGTGAAAACGCGGGCGGGCCCACCGGTACCACCCCGGTGTTTCGGTGCGCCGACGACAAGTGTTGCGCCCTTGACCGGAACCTTGTCCAGATTTGCAATGCCTTCCAGACCCCAGCGGTTTTCCGGAAGCCAGGCGTAATGGGTGGCAAAATCCGGCGACTTGCCGAAGTCGAGCGACAGGGTGTCGACGGCAATGCCTGCGGCCTTGCTTTCTTCCAGCAGGTATTTTGCCGCCTCTACATGGAAGCCGGGAAAGTGCATCTTTCCTTCGCCATCGGCATTGCGAAACTTGTCCGTGCCCAGATGCTGCTGCCAGCCGGACAACATGGCGACGCAGGCATTTTCCGGCAGGTCGCCGTTTTTGGAAATCCACGCCTTGATGTCATCGGGCGTGACTTCCGCATCCGGATTGGATGCTGCCTTTTCGCGGATGTCGATAACAGCGAGCGGCACCACCAGATTGCCAACCGGAATTTCGGCAACCGACGTGCCGTTTTCGGAGAAGTGAAGGGGTGCGTCGACATGGGTGCCGGTGTGTTCGTTGACCCGCAGTTCAAACAGATTGAACTTGTGTTCGGCGTAATTGAATTTCTGGTCCTTGAAAAACTGCTGCTCGCCGAAGAAAGTCGGGAAATCCTCATGCAGTTCATGGGTCATGTCGGTCACGCTGCTGGCGGCTTGCGCCATGGCGACCGGTGCGCTTCCGAATGTAGCGGCAGCAGCCGTTACCGTCCCCGCTGCTGCGGCCTTGAACAGGCTGCGTCTTGAAAGCATGCGGTCCTTAATATCGTTTATTACGCAGGCATTGCACATGTTGTACGTTTCCCGTGCAGGTTTTGAAATGAATGCGGAAATCAAAAAAGGCATGTTTTACAACAGTCACAATAGTGAACATGACACTATTGTAAATTGAACTTATTTGATGGGTTCAATTCAAAAAATGACGCAAATTACAATTACGTAACAAACGGTTTTGTGCATTGCGTTGTTCAAATCCAGCAAAGATACTGGAGCAAATCACAGAGGGGTGTGTGCAGCGTTATCATGCTGGCCCCCGAAGCATATCATTCGGAGAATTGCATGAAGGCTTGGAAGCAGGTTGGTGTCAGTCTGGCTGTTGTGGGCGCAGGTGTCTGTCTGTGGGCACTCAATACGTCTGACGGGCGCAATATCCTGGCCAAGGCCGGGATTTTGTCGGCCGAAAAGCCAGCTGCGGAAACGGCAGCCAGTGCGACGGGCAATGGTGGTTCACAAGGCCAAGGCGGTGCGCAAGGTCAGGGCGGTGGAAACGGCCAGGGTCGTCAGGGCGGCAATGCAACGCTGGTATCCATCGCACCGGTCAAGACCGGCACCATCAATGACCGCATGAATGCCATTGGTAATGGTGAGGCCATCCAGTCGGTTGTGGTCACACCACAGGCATCCGGGCTTATTTCCGAAATTCTCGTGGCATCCGGCCAGAAGGTCAAAAAGGGCGACGTGCTGGCACGGCTTGATGATGATGAGCAAATCATCGAGCGCGAAAAGGCGCAGGTTTCTCTAAAAAGTGCGGTTGAAAAATCCACCTCCTACAGCAATCTGAAATCCGTTTCCCGTCTGGATGTGCTGGATGCGCAGATTGCTGAGGAAGCCGCCAAGCTGGCGCTCAGCACTGCCGAACTCAATTTCAAACGCCGTAATATCGTAGCGCCGATTGAAGGTATCGCCGGTATTGTCGCGATCAATATTGGTGACAACGCCACGACGCAAACCAGCATTGTCGGACTTGATGACCGTTCGAAAATTCTGGTGAATTTCTGGGCGCCAGAACGGTTCGCCACCGCAATTAAACTGGGCATGCCTGTGGAGGCAACTTCGATCTCCCGTCCGGGTGAGGTTTTCAAAGGTGAAGTTGAAGCCATTGATAACCGCGTGGATGAAGCTAGCAGAACCATTCGGGTTCGCGCCGTCTTCAACAATGCCAATGACGATCTGAGAGCAGGTATGTCCTTTTCGGTGACCATGCGCTTCTCTGGTGAAAACTATCCATCCGTCGATCCGTTGGCTGTGCAGTGGGACGCTGAAGGCTCTTATGTCTGGCGTGTGGTGGATAACAAATCCAGCAAGGTTCGCGTCCAGATCGTCCAACGCAACCCGGATTCCGTTCTGGTGAAGTCGGAACTTACCGAAGGCGATCCACTTGTTACAGAAGGATTGCAGCGCGTTCGTGAAGGCGGAGCAGTGCGTACAAATAATCAGCCGAGAGCGCCGGAGGTAGCAAGTCAGTGAGCGGATCAATGACCACCCAGACGCCTCCAGGCGGCCAGGATTCCAAACTTGCCTTCACCGCGCTTTTCGTTCGGCGCCCCATTCTCGCAGCCGTTATCAATACGCTTCTGGTCGTCGCCGGTCTGGCGGCACTGGTGGGTGTTGATGTACGTGAATTGCCTGACGTCGATCGTCCGGTTATCACTGTGCGCACCACCTATGACGGTGCCTCACCACAAACCATTGACCAGGAAGTCACGCAGACCATTGAAGGTGCCGTGGCCCGTGTCAGCGGCGTGAAGACTATTTCCTCGCAGTCGCAGTTCGGCAGCAGCCGTGTGACGCTTGAATTCGGCGACAAGGTTGATCTGGCCGTTGCTTCCAATGATGTGCGCGATGCCATCGGCCGCGTCACCAACCAGATGCCTGACGATGCGGACGAACCGCAGATCATCAAGGCGGATTCCGACAGCCAGCCAATCATGCGACTGGCGGTCACTTCGTCGACGCTTGGCATGGAAGATCTAACCAAGCTGGTGAATGACGAGATCATTGACCGTCTGGCCGCCGTTGAAGGTGTGGCCGACGTGGAACTGTCGGGTGATCAGGACAAGGTTTTCCGTATTGATCTCGATCAGGCGGCCCTTGCCAGCCGTGGTCTGACGGTGACCGATGTCTCGACAGCCCTTGGAACGGCTGCACTTGATGTGCCTGCCGGGTCGCTTAAAAGCGCCACGCAGGATATCGTCGTGCGTGCTACTGCAAATCTCACGACACCAGCCGAATTTGAAAACCTGATGGTCAAGGACAAGGTGCGGCTGCGCGATGTTGCCAGCGTCATGCTGGGTGCGGACGATGAAAGCACATCGTTGCGTTCCAACGGTGTTCAAGGCGTTGGTCTTGGTATCGTGCGTCAGGCACAGTCCAACACGCTGAATATTTCCACTGGTGTCAAAGCCGCCGTAGATGCAATGTCGGCCAACTTGCCCGAGGGCACACGTATCGTCATCACCAGTGATGACGCGGTATTCATTGAAGGCGCGCTGCACGAAGTGCAACTGGCGCTTGGCCTCTCCGCTCTTATCGTTGTGGTGGTGCTTTACCTGTTCCTTCGGGACTGGCGGGCAACGCTTATTCCGGCCATCACCATGCCGGTTGCCTTGATCGGAACGATTGTCGCGATCTACATGATCGGTTTTTCGATCAACATTCTCACACTGCTTGCCATCGTTCTGGCGACCGGTCTCGTGGTGGATGATGCGATCGTGGTGCTTGAAAACATCGTGCGTCGTCGCGCCGAAGGCATGGGGCCACGTGCCGCTGCCGTTCTTGGCACGCAGGAAGTTTTCTTTGCGGTTATCGCCACAACAGCAACGCTTGCCGCGGTGTTCATTCCACTGTCCTTCCTGCCCGGCCAGCTTGGTGGCCTGTTCCGCGAGTTTGGTTTCGTGCTGGCCTTTGCTGTTGGCCTATCCTCCATAGTGGCCTTGACACTGTGCCCGATGCTTGCTTCGCGCATGTTGAAACAGGGCGAGCAGGTTCAAACGGGGCCGCTGGCGTGGTTTGGGAAGGTTTTTGCTTCCACCTATAAAAGGACGCTGTCTTCCTGCCTCAACAATCCACTGATTGTCGTTATCGTGGCTGTCGCTTTTGCGGGTGCCTCGTGGGTTGCGTTCGGCTTGGTTCAGAGCGAGTTGACGCCGCGCGAAGACCGCTCGTCGCTGTTCATGCGCGTAACCGCGCCACAGGGTGCCGGCCTTGAATATACCCGTGACCAATTGCAGCGTGTGGAAGAGGGGCTGAAACCGCTGCGCGACAGTGGCGAGATTCGTAATATTTATTCGATCACCGGCATGAATGGTTCGTCCAACACCGGCTTTATCGTGATGACCCTTGCACCTTGGTCAGAACGTGAACGCACGCAAAACCAGATTGCGCAGGATGTGAATGCTGTTGCACAGAAGGTACCGGGTTTGCGCGCCACCGCCCAACAGCCCAACAGTCTGCGTATTCGCGGTGCAGGTAATGGTCTCAGCATGGCGATGGTTGGCAGCAACTATCAGTCCCTGACACAGGCGACACAAAAGCTGCTGCTGGCGATGGACGAAACCGGCATGTTCGACACGCCGCGTTTCGACAATGAACCAAACCAGGCGCAGCTTTCTGTTTCGATCGACCGTGAACGGGCATCCGATCTTGGCATCGACATCACCGGTCTGGCGCGTGCCATGCAGTCGCTGCTGGAAGGTCGCTCAATCGTGGATGTGTTCGTGGATGGCGACGCCATTCCCGTGCGTCTGTTGTCTTCGACCCGACCGATCAATGACCCGACGGACCTTGAAAACATCTTCCTCAAGGCCAAGGACGGCCGGATGGTGCCGATGTCGGTTATTGCGACTTTGAAGGAGACAGCCGTCGCACCGCAGCTTAACCGTGAACAGCAGTTGCCTTCGGTCGGTTTTACGGCCAGCTTGAAGGAGGGTGTGGCGCTGGGTGATGCCGTCGCCAAGGTCAATGAATTGGCGCAATCGATCATGCCGCAGGGTGCACGCCTGTTGCCAATGGGTGAGGCTGCGACGCTCCAGGAAAACTCCAGTGGCATGTTGCTGACCTTCGGTTTTGCCATTGCCATTATTTTCCTGGTGTTGGCCGCACAGTTTGAAAGTGTGCTGAGTTCCGTCATCATCATGTCGACAGTGCCACTTGGTCTTGCCTGCGCCGTGATTGCGCTGCTGGTGACCGGCTCCAGCCTCAATGTTTACAGTCAGATCGGACTTGTGTTGCTGGTTGGCGTCATGGCGAAAAACGGCATTCTGATCGTGGAGTTTGCCAACCACCTGCGTGACCAGGGGGCAACGGTACGTGAGGCGATTGAAAAGGCCTGCAGCATCCGTCTGCGTCCGGTCATGATGACCATGATTGCCACCATTCTCGGCGGTGTTCCGCTGGTTATGGCGCAGGGCGCTGGCGCGGAAGCCCGTATTGCACTCGGCTGGGTTATCGTCGGTGGTCTTGGTTTTGCGACACTGGTGACACTGTACATCACACCGGTGTCTTATGTGCTGTTGGCCCGCTTTGCCAAGCCGCAGGCCGACGAGGAAATCCGTCTGCACCGTGAATTGGAAACAGCCATTCGTCGGCGGGCGTTGGAAGAGGACAAGCAACTTCTTGCGGCGGAGTAACCTGCGGTAAACAAAGTGCTGGCGGGAATGCCAGTGCTGGACAAACATTGTATCGTGTCTCATACCAAGCCGGGCTCGCGTGATAACGTTGAGTCCGGCTTGTGCATTTTGGAGCACTTCGCGTCGTTGCTGATGCTTTAAGGAGATTGTTCCAGCCTATTGAAATAAGCATCGGACCTTTTGAAAATCGGTTGCGATTTTTCTGAAAACCGATGCCGCCGTGGAGATCGCCGATGGCTTTGAAGGATGTAATTTCGGGAACCAGAAACGAGGCGGGCATTGCCAATGTCTTGAAAGTTCTTGCGCAGCAGCTTGGTGACAAGCTCCAGACCGGCCAGTCCTTCCGCGAACAGCACGCCCACACCACGACATACCTGACCACGCAGCTGCCTGACGGCGTGGTGTTTGTTGAAAATGCTGATGATGTAAAGACTGCTGTCAAAGCATGCGCGGAGCATAAGGTGCCGGTCATTCCTTTCGGAACCGGTTCGTCGCTGGAAGGGCAGGTCAATGCGCCATCCGGTGGCATCTCGATTGATTTTACCCGCATGAACCGCATCATCAAGGTCAATGCTGAAGATCTCGACGTGACCGTTGAACCGGGTGTGACGCGCGAGCAGCTCAATACATATCTGCGTGACACTGGCCTGTTTTTCCCGATTGATCCCGGTGCCAATGCCTCGATTGGCGGCATGGCCTCAACCCGTGCCTCTGGTACCAATGCCGTTCGCTACGGTACCATGAAGGACAATGTGTTGTCGGTAACGGCCGTGACAGCGAATGGTGAGGAAATCCGCACCGCAAGACGGGCGCGCAAATCCTCTGCCGGTTACGATTTGACCCGGCTGTTTGTGGGGGCAGAAGGCACGCTTGGCGTTTTGACCTCCGTGACCCTGAGATTGCAGGGTATTCCCGAAAAGATTTCCGGTGGCGTCTGCTCCTTCGATAGCATCAAGGCTGCCTGTCACGCCGTGATCATGACCATCCAGATGGGCATTCCGGTGGCGCGTATCGAGCTTCTGGACGAGGTGCAGATCCGCGCCTGCAATGCCTATTCCGGCCTGTCCTACGAAGAAAAGCCGACACTGTTTCTGGAGTTTCACGGAACGGAAGAAACAACCGCGTTGCAGTCTCAGCAATTTGCCGAGATTGCCGCAGAGTTCGGCAGTTCCGATTTCAAGTGGACAGGCGACGCGCAGGAACGTGCCAAGCTGTGGAAGGCTCGCCATGACGCCTATTGGGCTTGCCGGGCGCTGGCACCGCAGCTCGATGCCTTGTCCACCGATGTCTGCGTGCCGATTTCGCGTCTTGCCGATTGCGTGGTGGAAACACAAAAGGACATTGCTGAAAACGGCTTCCTTGCACCGATCGTCGGTCATGCCGGAGACGGCAATTTCCACGTGCTGGTGTTGTTTGACGGCAAGGATGCTGACAGCATAACCAAGACAGAGGCGTTTGTTGCACGACTGAATCGCCGGGCGCTTTCGATGGATGGCACCTGCACGGGTGAACACGGCATAGGGCAGGGCAAACTCAGCTTCCTGCAGGAAGAATTGGGAGATGCAGTGGATTTGATGCGCGCCATCAAGTCGTCACTTGATCCCGATAACATATTTAATCCGGGTAAGTTGTTCCGGATGAGTTAAGTTCAACAAACCAATCAAAACGGGCAATCAAAGGGACAATCAAAAACGTGTCTTGCCCTTGGTTCAAAAAGAACTAACTTCCTTTCTGTTTTTATGGAGATATCGGGCAGTGCTCGGACGCATTCTTGTTTTTCTGGGCGGACTGCTCGTAGTGGCGCTGTTTGCGGCGCTGCTTGTGCCGTATTTTATCGACTGGACCAGTTTCCGCAGGGACTTCGAGGATCAGGCAAGCCGTATTCTGGGCAAGAAGGTTGTTGTGTACGGTGCTGTGGAAGCGCGTCTTCTGCCGTTCCCTTCGGTTACGCTGCATGATGTGCGCGCTGGTATGGACGCGGATGGATCTCCGCTCATTCAGGTCGCGCGTTTTTCCATGGATGCTGAACTCGCGCCGTTCATGTCTGGTGAAGCGCGTATCTTTGATATGCGCATTGAAGAGCCGAAGGCAAAAATCCGTCTGTTAAAGGATGGTACGCTCGACTGGATGCGCGGCAGCCGCGCCGATATTCCGGCCAAAACCGTTGTGCTGGAAAAGGTCAGCATCGAAGGTGGCCAGATTGAATTTATCGATGAGCAGTCCGGACGCAATCGCACGGTTACCGGCCTGACGGCGGATATGTCCGCCCGTTCGCTGGCTGGTCCCTGGCGCGTGGAGGGACGCGGCGCCATTGATGGACATGCTGGCACATTTTCAATGGCGAGCGGCGAGCCCGACGCCAAACTCGCGCGTATCGGTTTGCGCCTGCGCCTGCTGCCGGATGAGCATCCCGTTGCGGTTGATCTCGATGGTGGTCTTGCGGTTACCGATGGTAAGCCTGTTTACAGCGGCAATTTTACCTTCCAGATCCGTCAGGACGAGAAGGATAAAAAACAGCCGCAGCAGGTGTCTATTTTTTCTGCGCCCCGCACGCAGGGCAAGTTTGAGCTGACCAACGAAAGTGTGCGTGTTCCCGAATACCGCATGGAGTTGGGGGATGCCGGAAATCCTTACATTATCACCGGCGAAGCCACGCTTGATACCGGAACGCAGCCAGAATTTCTGCTGACGGCCGATGGCCAGCAAATCGATGTCAACAGCTTCGCCGTGCCGGTACAGACGGGCAAGACGGCGCGTGTCCCCGTCGTCTCGGTTCGCCAGCGCATTGAAGCTTTTGCGGCCCTGATTGCCCGCATTCCAGTGCCGCAGGTACCGGGCAAGGCCACCATTCGCCTGCCGGCACTTGTTGCCGATGACACGACCATTCGCGATATCAAGCTGGATGTGCGCCCGGCCGGTGCCGGGTGGCAGATTGTCAATGCGGTTGCCATCATGCCCGGACGCACGCAGCTTGAGGCTAGTGGTGCCCTCACACTGACCGGCGGACCGGCCTTTAATGGTGATCTGCTGGTGGCCTCCAACCAGCCGTCGGGCCTGGCCAACTGGCTGTCCGGCACGGTTGATCCGGCAATCAGACAGCTGAGCTCTGCGGGCTTTTCCGCATCCGTATCGCTGACCACCCAGTTGCAGCGGCTGGAAAACCTTGAGCTGGTGATTGGCAATGCCTCGCTGAAGGGCCGTCTGGAACGGGAATCGGCCGAAGGTCAGCCGCCAAGTCTGTCGATTGATCTGGCGGGTAACGAGATTGATCTTGATGCGCTGAAGGCCATTGGCGGCCTTGTCATGGGTGAGCAGGGCGACAGCTCCATTTCCCAGCACCGGATGGCTGCCAGGTTCAAGGCTGACCGCTTCAACGTATCCGGCGTGACCGCCAATGAGGTAGAGACCGCCTTCAGCGTCGACAATGGCGTGCTGAATGTTGAAAAACTGACCGCCGGTGATGTGGCCGGCGCGCAGCTTGATGCCAATGCAAGGCTGGAAGGCTCACTGCTGAATTACGCAGGTAAGGGAACCGTCAGCCTGCGGGCTGCGGATCCGCAGCCATTCCTTGCGATGCTGCAAAAGCATCTGCCCGGCCATCCTATCTTGCAAAGGATGCTCGATAGCGCCAGCTGGTACGTCAATTCCGATCTCAAAGCCGATCTTTCCATCGGTTCCGAAAATGAGGGCATGAGCGTCGCATTATCCGGCACGGTCAATGGCAGCCGGATTTCGGCAGTGGGCAAGGTACCTGATGTTCTGGCGATTACCGATGATACGGCATTTTCGCTGGAATCGGTGTTAAAGAACCAGTCGACCGCTATTCTGTTCGGGCAGGTCGGTTTCGATCCGCTGCCGTTTGATGCAGATGGCGAAGGCCTGGTGTCGCTCAAGATCAATGGCACGCTTGGCAATGCTGCCAATACGGACATTCGTTTCTCGACCGAAAAAACCCATGCAACCATGGTTGGTGCTTTCAACCTTGGTACTGAAAAATTCGGTCAGGGCGCTGGTGACTTCTCGCTGGAGAGCGCGGACATCGAACCCTATCTCATCATGAATGGTGTTTCATTGCCGCAGATTGGCAGCGGCATGGCCACGAAAATGAAGTCCAGAGTTGAGGTTCTGCCAGATGCCATCAAGGTGTCCGGTATCAACGGGCAGACGGCCGGCAATCCGGTTTCCGGTAATTTGACGATGCAACTGGCATCGCCGCACAAGATCGAAGGCGATCTGTCGCTTGGTACGGTTGATCTGGCCTGGCTTGGTGACACCACCTATGGCCCTGTGTTTGACAGCACCCATGGTGGCTTGAATGCCGAGGCTGTTTCCCTGCCAGCTTTCCCGGGCCTCGAGGCATCGGTAATGCTGAAGGCGGGCAATCTGCAGACCGGTATTCTGGAATCCGTGTCGGGATTTTCGACCCGCCTGAACCAGAGCAATGGTCGCCTGTCGCTAGAAGAAATAAACGGCGACTGGATGGGCGGCAAGGTCGCCGGTTCGCTGGTTATGGCAACGGGTGAAAAAGCTGGCATATTCCGTTCGAATATCAAAGTGACCGGCGTCGATCCGCAGGCGCATATGTGGCAGTTTGCCGGTGCACCGGTCGCGACCGGGCGTTTCGATGCCAGCTTCAATGCGGAGGCAACCGGTGCCAGTGTGCATGACATGCTGGTTTCTGCCGGTGGTTCGGGCGACATCCGCGCCAATGGCCTGACGATACGTGGTATCAATGTCGCGGCGTTTGCCCCGCTGCTGGCTGAGGCCGACAAGATTGAAGGCGAGATCGATGCCTCCAAAACCAAGCCGCTGGTCGATGCGCTGATCTATAATGGTGAAGTCAAGGCGGACAGCCTTGTAATGCCGTTCACGATCAACAATGGCATCCTGCGTCTGCAGAATGTCGGCCTGCCGGCTGGCGAAGCCAATCTGACCGGTACGCTGAACCTCGATCTGCTTGAGCAGACAGTGGATGGCAATGTCACGGTTGCTTACAATCCGGGACAGGAAGTACAGGCGGGCGGCGAGCCATCTGTCGGTCTTGTCTATTCCGGCCCGGTTGCTACGCCTTCGGTCAGCACGGACGTGGCGGCAATGAGCGGTTATCTATCGCTGCGGGCATTTGAAAAAGAACGCCGCCGGGTGGAAACCTTGCAGGCCAATATTTTGGAAAAACAGCGCCTGCGCCGCGAGGCAGCCCTTTACGTGACACGCGCCGCCGAGCGACAAGCTGCGCGTGAAAAGGCGGAAGCTGAAGAAAAAGCACGTCTTGCAGAACAAGCGAGAAAAAAAGCTGAGCAGGAAAAGGCGCAGCAGTTGCAGTTCGATATGCAGAACACCATGCCGGTTTCACCGCAAGAGGGTGTAATCCGTCAGGAGCTCGCACCGCCACCTGCAACCGCAACACCTTGAACTGCACAGACAAGAGAAACGGCGCGATGGGCGCCGTTATTCTCCTCGCGGATAACGTTTTGAACTTTCGAGAATATTCAGGTCCATGTGGTTGCGCATGTAGCGTTCTGACGCCTTCTTCAACGGCTGGAAATCCCAAGGGTAATAGGCACCGCTTCTGAGCGCATCATAGACAACATGCCGACGTGCCTGGCTGGCTCGGATATCGCCATCAAAACGCGCGATGTCCCAACGCTGTAATGCCAGCGCTTCCAGCTTCGCAAAAACCTCGGCATAGGCAGGATCAGTCGCAAAGTTGGTGGTTTCCTGTGGATCTGCTTCAAGATCAAAAAGTTGCGGTGGGTCGACTGGGCAAAGCACCAGCTTGTATTGACCATCACGCACACCAACCAGCGGGGCGATGGAGGCCTCGGCAGCATATTCCATGAAGACAGGATCGCGGTCTGCCTTACCATTGGCGATATTGATAAGGCTTTGGCCATCGATCCAGGATGCAAACGGGCTGATGTCGATACCGGCAAGCGCGGCAAGGGTTGGCAGAACATCCAGCGTCGACACCGGTTGCTCGACAAGGCCTGACGGCAGGCCGGGGGCCGAAATCATCAAGGGTACACGCGCCGAGCCTTCATAAAAGCTCATCTTGAACCACATGCCCCGCTCGCCCAGCATATCGCCATGGTCGGACAGGAAAACGATTATCGTATCCTTGTCCATGCGACCGGCCTCGAGCGCATCGAGAATTTCGCCGATCTTCTCATCTATATAGCTGATATTGGCAAAGTAGGCGCGGCGGGAGCGCCGCACATCCTCTGCAGAAATATCGAGCGCCAAGTGGTCGCAGGCATCGAGAATGCGCCGGGAATGCGGGCACTGCTGCTCATAAGGAATTGGCCCGGTCACGGGATCAAGAAAGGCGCAGTCTTCATAGAGATCCCAGTATTTCTGCCGTGTCACATAGGGATCGTGCGGATGGGTGAAGCTGACCGTCAGACTCCACGGCCGGTCATCCAGACGTCGCGATAGATCCCTGATCTTAGCGACGGCGTGGTAGGCGACCTCATCGTCATATTCGAGCTGGTTGGTGATTTCAGCAATGCCCGCATCCTTGACCGAGCCCATATTGTGGTACCACCAGTCGATGCGTTCTCCCGGCTTGCTATAATCCGGTGTCCAACCAAAATCGGCGGGATAGATGTCGGTGGTCAGCCGTTCCTCAAACCCGTGGAGCTGGTCTGGACCGACAAAATGCATCTTGCCCGAAAGGCTGGTGTGATAACCGCCACGGCGCAGATGATGGGCAAAGGTTGGGATGTCGGAGGCAAACTCGGCGGCATTATCATAGACACGAGTACGGCTCGGCAATTGTCCCGACATGAACGAGGCGCGGCCCGGTGCGCAAAGCGGACTGCCGGTATAGGCTGTCGCAAAGCGTGTTGATCTCGATGCCAACCGTCGCAGATTAGGGGCGTGCAGAAAGTCGGCGGGGCCATCCGGAAAGAACAGGCCGTTTAGTTGGTCGGCCATCAGGATCAGGATGTTGGGCTTGCTCATGGTCATTCCAGTCATGCATGTCATGCTTGTGTTACAGCAGTTTCAGGCGAGAGGGCGGAGCAGGGTGCACCGCCCCCTTGTTGTGTCAGGCCTTGCCCTTCCACGGCACCAGCACACGTTCCAGCAAGCGGACCGATGCGCTGAAACCGAAGGCGCAGACGGAGATAATGGCGATGCCGACAAACACCACGTCGGTTGCCAGAAACTGCGCTGCCGACATGATGAGAAAGCCGATGCCCTGTGTTGAGGCGATCAGTTCTGCGGCCACCAGCGTTCCCCAGCCGATACCGAAGGCAATGCGCACGCCGGTCAGGATTTCCGGCAGCGCACTTGGCAGTACGATATGGGAGAACAGCTGCCAGCGCGTGGCACCCAGTGCACGGGCCGCCTGCGCCCGCTCAATCGAAACCGAGCGAACACCCGCCTGGGCCGAGAGACAAATCGGTGCAAACATTGCCAGAAACAGCAGGGCAATTTTCGAGGTTTCGCCAATGCCGAGCCAGATGATCATCAATGGCAGATAGGAGAGAGGCGGTAGCGGCCAGTAAAATTCGATTGGCGTATCAAGGATGCCTTTTGCCCAGCGGTTCAGTCCCATCAACAGACCGATCGGAATTGCCGTTGCCAGCGCAAGTATTGCGGCAAGGCCAATGCGAAACAGGCTTGCGCCGACATGTTCGCCAAGCGATGCACCAGCATAACCATCATTCCAGATGACGAAAAACTGGCGCAGCACCTCACCGGGTTTGGGCAGAAACAGGCTTGGTGTCAGTTTCAATGCGGTTGCAGCCCACCACAGCAAAATGATGATTGCGCCGGTAACCAGGCTGATGGCCAACGTCGGTTTTCCATCGATGCCGAAACCTGCCATGCGAACGGTTTTTTTGCGGGCTGGCGCGGTGGTCTCGGAGGTGTGTGGCCGGGTGTTATCTAGCTCTATCGTTGTCATGCGCTTAACCGCCCCTTCTTGTCGTCGCCATGGAGAATTTCGCGAATTTCTTCGCGCAACAGACCAAATTCCGGTGACAGGTGTATGGATCTGACATCGCCGGTTTCGACAAAACGTTTGACGAAATCCAGTTCGTAACGGGCCACAATCCGTCCGGGACGCGGCGACATGACGATGACATGGGTGCCCAGGAACAGGGCTTCCTCAATGGAATGGGTGATGAAAAAGATGCGTTTGCCCGTGCGGTGCCAGACGGAAATCAGCAGTTCCTGCATCTGTTCTCTGGTCAGGCTGTCCAATGCGCCGAAGGGTTCGTCCATCAACAGAATGTCTGGCTCTGTCGCAAGTGCGCGTGCAATGCCAACGCGCTGGCGCATGCCGCCCGAAAGCTCATAGGGAAAGCTTTTGGTGAAGTCCTTCAAGCCAACGAGCGCTAGCAATTCCTGCGCTTTTTCGTGGCGTTGCCGTTTGCGGGTGCCTGCAAATTTCAAGCCTAGCGCCACATTGTCGAGAACATTGGACCAGGGAAGCAGCGTATCTTTCTGGAAAACCACACCGCGATCAGCGCCGGGGCCGGTAATGGCGCGTCCATTCAGTGTGATTGCGCCTTCCGACAGCGGCAGGAAACCGGCGATAGCATTGAGCAAAGTCGACTTGCCGCAGCCTGATGCGCCAAGGGCCACCACAAAGGCGCCGTCTGGAATATCGATATTCACCCGGTCAAGTGCATGGATGTCACGGCCATCGCGCCCGTCGAAATAGACACTGGCATTTTGAATGCTCAACATTTTTGTTCCCCGATATTGTTGCTCTGGCAACAGAGTGTCCCGCCGGTCTTTGCGACCGGCGGGGATAGGGTTTGCTTCGTATTATCGCGTTACTTCAAAGCGTCCGGCGTCACGAAGGCGGCGTAGCTTGGCAGCACTTCGGAAATCTTGCCCTGGCTTTTCAGGAACTCCGAGGTTTCCTTGAGAATATTGGCAGCACCCGACTTTTCACCGCCGCCAAGCCAGTCGGCAGAAGCCTGCTTTTCCGGTGTCAGAAGATTGAGGTTGGTCAGAGCAGAGGCCTGCTGCTCGGCAGTGCCGCCGAGGAATTTCGCCAATGTCTTGGCATTGTCGCTGTCTGGTCCCCATGCGGCCTTGTCGGTGAGGAAGGAGCCGTAATATTTGTTTATCACGCCGGAAAACGTCTTCAGGAAGTCCGGATTGTCTTTGGCGAATTCACCTGTCGCGACCCAGGCGGAGAAGGTGGGGGCACCTTTTTCGGCGACTTCCTTCGAGGTGATCAACACCTTGCCGTTTTTCTTCAGTTCAGTCAGCGCCGGGTCCCAGACGAAACCGCCGTCAATGTCACCACGGGTATAGGCGGCAACAATTTCAGGCTGGGGGATGGCGAGAACCTGAACATCCTTTTCGCTGAGGCCCAGCGACTTGATCAGTGCCAGAAGCTGATAGTGATCGGTCGACACGGGAGCGGCGGCCAGCTTCTTGCCCTTGAGGTCATCAAGAGATGAGATCTTGGAGGCATTGCTGACAACCAGCGCTTCGTCAGTGCCAGAAATCGATGAAAGGTAGAATGCCTTGACATCCAGACCGCGGGATGTTGCCGATGCGAACGGGCTGGAGCCGACGTAACCGATCTGCACGTCTCCCGACGCAATGGCGGCGAAGATTTCAGCGCCGGAATTGAACTTGCGGAAATCTATCTCGTAACCCGGCTGTGTAAACTCGCCATTGGCAATGGCCACGGAGGAGGGCAGCGCGTCGGTCTGGTAGGCGACAACAATCTTCTTGTCAGCGGCTTCCGCCGTCATGCCTGCAAAGACCACACCCATCGTGGCTGCTGTAATCGTGAGAAACTTCTTGATCGTCATGTAAGCACCTTGTTCGCAGGGTTCCGGTTTCGGATTTGTTGTCCTGGATTAAGAGCATAGTGACGGGTTTCAGGGATAAACAGCAAAATACATCTTTTTAGTGGAGTATTGACGGTATGTGTTTTGCGTAATTTTTGAATAAACCGCACCGATAGTTCCGGTGCTGCGAGGACGTGAAGTAGAACTGTGTGTTTTACCTCTTGCAGTCAGGTACATATCGCGGAAGGTCGTGATATGACCTTTGAGGCAAGCGCCTTGATGTCTCAGGCCATGTTTCTGGCTGTGTCAGGAGACGGTGTCGTTGCTCTCGGATTTGACAGATGCTTTGATCCACTCCAGCACGTAGACCCGAAGCGAGGAGGAAAGGTTGCTTTCTGGCGGGCGATTGTCATCGATCTCGGCCAGCAATGCGGCAAAACTCATGCTGCGATGGCGGGCAATATCCTGCAATTCGCTCCAGAAGGCGTCTTCCAGGGAAATGCTGGTACGGTGACCGTGAAGAGTGGCTGAGTGTTTGCGGATCACTGTTTCGGCTTTCGAAACTGATTCAAGCAGTTGTCAGATTGAGTCCGAAACCCGCTGCAAGTGTTTGAAAAGTAGCGTTTGTTTCCGCTCACTTGTCATCCTGCGGCTTTTCGATGCGCCCCTGATCCAGCGTTTTTTCCGCTTTGTCATTCAGGGCGCTGGTCAGGTTCTTTTCCGCCTTGGTGCGCCCGAAGGTAATGCGGTTCTGGTCCGCCTGCTTCTCTTTCTCAGAGCGCGCCTTCTGTTTGCGGAACTGGCGAAGATTGACAACGTCAGCGGACATCTCGGTTTCCTGACCAATAAGTGTCAACATAAAACGAAAGTGGCGGGAACACCCGCCACGACCTTGAACCAAAACAAATGGCTTCGTTCATTCTGTAAGCGCACCAGTCACAAAGCGAATGGTGCTGCCGGATTAATGTTTCTTGCGGAATGCGTCGAGTGAAACGACCGAGCCGGCCTTTTTCTCTTCGCCTGCTTCACCTTCGACCGCAGGTGCCTTTTCGGCCGTCACTTCCGGATAAGCGGTGATTTCTGCGCCTTCGGTTTCTTCCTCCTCGTCAGACAGCGGAACGTCGAATTCCAGCTCAAAGTTGACGGAAGGATCGTAGAAGCCACGGATGGCGTTAAACGGAATAACCAACTTCTCTGGTGTGTCGGAGAAGGAAAGGCCGATTTCGAACTGAGTTTCGGTGATCTTCAGATCCCAGAACTGGTGCTGGATGACGATGGTCATCTGCTCGGCATATTTAGCCTTGAGGTGCTGGGAGATTCGCACTCCCGGCGCGCCGGTCAGGAAGGTGATGAAGAAGTGATGATCACCGGGAAGGCGGCCAGTTGCGGCAACTTCGCTCAGCACCTTGCGGATAACGCCGCGAAGAGCATCCTGTGCGAGAATATCGTAACGGATATGGTCCTGCCCCATGCGATCCTATCTTTCTTTATACATGCAATTGTCTTTGCAGACACTATATTCAATGACGCATGGGACGGCAACGCCAAACCCTGCGTACGAGTCACGTCATTATATAGGAATTTGTTGAAAGAAAGAAGGTGGAGGTTTCTGTTGCCAGGTACCTCCGAACCCCGCCTTACGGGGCTAACCGTAAGGACTTAGAGCGGAATTCCCGCACCGCCATTAGGCAGCGAGAGCGTATTCCTTAGCGTTGTTGTCATTTGCAACTACACTTGTGACCCGATAACGGCGGTATCATGCCGAGCAAAAGTACGATCTTTACGCCCTTGTCGATCCTATTTCGCCCCCATCAAAAGCCGGCCAGAAGGCCGCCGGTTTTTGGTGGAGGCGCCGGGTACCGCCCCCGGGTCCAATAGGTTTATTACACCGACCATTTATCGCCATATCTTCTTGCGAAGCACTCTCTAGATAAGCCGGAGACGTGAACAAAACAAGGGTCTGATTGGTTTTATCCGTTAAATTCAATTGGAAGCCTGAATGGACGATTGCACCATTGTGTTTTTGCAAACGGGCCGGAAAACCCCTTTAAAGTCAGGCTATGTGACAAGTTGGCAAAACATCATGGCCGTTCTTGACGCAATCATTGCTCTGATAGATTGTACTTAACAAGCGCCTCCTGAAGTTTGTGGAGATGACGCTTGAGGACACATGAAGGAGAGGACATGACGGACTATCTTGCAGATGTGAAAAAATACGACGCTAATGCAGACGAGGCAATCGTCAGCAAAATCGTCAAGTACCTGGGTATTGCGCTTCGCAATCGCGATTCCTCGCTGGTTTCGGCGTCCGATCCTGAAGAACTGGCGCGCGTGAAAGAAAAGTGGTGCGGCAAAAAACTTGGCGTCACGGGCGCCGCCGCCGATAATGCCGTTGATGCCGTGTGCAAAACCCTGGCGGCTGACCGCTCCAAATCGCGCGTGACCTTTTATTATCTGGTGGCCAAGGAACTAAGCAAACTGGGTGACCTCTAAAAAAGCGGGGGAGCGCCCCCGATAGACATTGGTTCCGCCGCCTTTCACTATTATATTCCAGTCAATATGGAATCTGCGGCGGACCCCTCATGAAGCAATATCTCGACCTTCTCCGACATGTGATGGACACTGGAAGTGACCGTGGCGATCGCACCGGCACCGGGACACGCTCGGTGTTCGGTTATCAGATGCGATTTGATCTCTCTGAAGGGTTTCCGGTTCTCACCACCAAGAAGCTGCATCTGCGCTCGATCATTCACGAACTGCTGTGGTTCCTGAAGGGTGATACCAATATCGCCTATCTCAAGGAAAACGGCGTTTCGATCTGGGACGAGTGGGCGGATGAAAATGGTGATCTCGGTCCGGTCTACGGTGCGCAGTGGCGTTCCTGGCCAGCCCCTGACGGTCGCCATATCGATCAGATTGCCCTGTTGATTGAAAGCCTGAAGACCAACCCCAATTCGCGCCGTCATATCGTATCGGCATGGAACCCGGCTCTGGTGGATGACATGGCGTTGCCGCCGTGCCACTGCCTGTTCCAGTTCTATGTCTCCGATGGCAAATTGTCCTGCCAGCTGTACCAGCGTTCGGCTGACATCTTCCTCGGTGTGCCATTCAACATCGCATCCTATGCTCTGCTGACACTGATGGTGGCGCAGGTGGTTGGTTTGAAGCCGGGTGACTTCGTGCACACGCTGGGTGACGCGCATATCTATTCCAACCATTTCGAGCAGGCGCAGTTGCAGATGACGCGTACGCCGAAAGCCTTGCCGACACTGCGCATCAATCCTGACGTGAAAAGCCTTTTTGACTTTAAGTTCGAAGACTTTACGCTGGAAAACTACGAAGCTGATTCAAGCATCAAGGCGCCGATTGCGGTATGAGCACGCCCAACATTTCCCTGATTGCCGCAATGACAGAAAACGGTGTTATTGGCCGCGAGCTTGACATGCCGTGGAAGCTGTCCACCGATCTCAAGCGGTTCAAGGTGTTGACCATGGGTAAGCCGATGATCATGGGTCGCAAGACATTCATCTCGGTCGGCGAGCGTCCCTTACCGGGGCGTCCGCATATCATCATCAGCCGCAATGCCGATTATCGCCCAGATGGTGTTGATGTAGTGTCGTCGCTGGAGGCCGCACTTGATCTGGCAAAGACCAAGGCGAAAGAGCTTGGCGTGGACGAGGTTTTTGTGGCCGGTGGCGGTGAAATCTACGCCCAGTCGATGCCATTTGCCGACCGCCTTTATATGACGCATATTGATGCACGGATTGATGGGGATACGTATTTCCCGGACATTGATCCTGAGCAGTTTGAAAAGGTGGACGAAACGGCCGCACCAGCCGGTGAGAAAGACAACTATGCTGTGACCTTTGCTACCTACAGGCGAAGAGGCGCGGCAAAGTGAACAATTTACCCTGATTGTCGAATAAGTTACCGCCTCTGCGTTGAAACCGCAGGTTTGCGTCCCTATAACGGGGTCGATATACCCGTTCAGCGCGAGCAATCGGCAGGGTGGGGGCGGGAGAATTCATAACACAAGAGGTATTGATGCCCTGGAGCAATCAAAATGGCGGCGGCGGCCCTTGGGGCGGCGGCGGTGGTAATAACCAAGGAGGCCCGTGGGGGCAGGGACCGAACCGTCCGCGTGGCGGCGGTGGTGGTGGTGGAAATGGTGGCCCACCGGATCTGGAAGACATTATCCGACGCGGACAGGATCGTTTTCGCAACATATTGCCGGGCGGTTTTAATGGCGGTGTTGTTGCCATACTTGCGCTGGTGCTGATTGCTTTCGTTGCCATGCAGTCCATTTACACGGTGCAGCCAGATGAGCGCGGCGTTGAACTGCGTTTCGGCAAGCCGAAGGATGAAGTGTCCATGCCGGGCCTTCACTTCCATTTCTGGCCGATTGAAACGGTCGAGATCGTCAAGGTTACAGAGCAGCAGCAGAATATTGGTTCGCGTGCGACATCGTCGACCGGTACAGGTGTCATGCTTTCCGGCGACCAGAACATCGTGAACGTACAGTTCTCCGTGCTGTTTACCGTAACGGATCCAAAGTCTTATCTCTTCAACGTCGACACGCCTGCTGAAACCTTGCAACAGGTTTCCGAAAGCGCGATGCGTGAAGTTGTTGGTCGCCGTCCGGCGCAGGACATTTTCCGTGATAACCGCCAACAGATCGCTGCTGATGTTCGTAACATCATTCAGGCGACGATGGACGGTTACGGAGCTGGCCTTTCGATTAATGCTGTTGCTATCGAAGATGCAGCACCGCCGCGCGAAGTGGCAGATGCGTTTGACGAAGTGCAGCGCGCCGAGCAGGACGAAGACCGTTTTGTTGAAGAAGCCAACCAGTATGCCAACCAGAAGCTTGGTGCGGCACGCGGTCAGGCAGCTCAGATCCGCGAAGAAGCAAACGCTTACAAGAGCCGTGTTGTAAACGAGGCTCAGGGTGAAGCGCAGCGTTTCGTGTCCATCTATGATGAATACACCAAGGCACCTGATGTTACCCGTCAGCGTCTGTTCATCGAAACGATGGAACAGGTCATGAAGAGTACCAGCAAGATCATTATTGACGAGAAGCAGGGGGTTGTTCCTTACCTGCCGCTCAACGAGATTACACGCGGTGCCGCAGCGGCTGCCGCGACGCAGGGAGGCAACTAATATGAGCAATCGTCTCTCTGCACTCCTCGTTTTTATCGGCCTGGTGCTGTTCTTCGGTTATTCGTCGATTTTCGTGGTTACTGAACGTCAGCAGGCCATCGTGGTACGCTTCGGTCAGATCAAGGATGTGAAGACCGAACCAGGTCTGTACTTCAAGCTGCCATTCGCTTTCATGGACGCGGATCGTGTGCAGTACATTGAAAATCGCGCTCTGCGTTTCGATCATGACGACATCCGCGTGCAGGTTTCCGGCGGCAAGTTCTATGAGGTAGACGCATTCGTTGTTTACCGCATTACCGATGCCCGTCGTTTCCGTGAAACGGTTTCGGGTGACCAGATGTCTGCTGAAGCACGTCTTCGCACACGCCTCGATGCCTCGCTTCGCCGGGTTTACGGTCTGCGCGGTTTCGAATCGGCCTTGTCTGATGCCCGTGCATCGATGATGCAGGAAGTTCGTGACGATCTGCGTCCTGACGCGGAATCGCTGGGTATCAGCATCGTGGATGTTCGCATTCGCCGTACTGACCTGACGCAGGAAGTCTCGCAGCAGACCTTCGAGCGTATGAAGGCTGAACGTCTGGCGGAAGCCGAACTGATCCGCGCTCGCGGTAATGAACAAGGTCAGCGCCGTCGCGCTATCGCGGACCGTCAGGTCGTCGAGCTGGAATCGGAAGCGCAGCGCGATTCTGAAGTCATGCGCGGTGAGGGCGACGCTGAAAGAAACCGTATCTTCGCGGATGCTTTCACGCGCGATCCGGCCTTCTTCGAGTTCTACCGTTCAATGGCTGCTTATGCCGCCTCGATGAATGGCAAGGACACGACGCTGGTTCTGTCACCAGACTCGCAGTTCTTCCGTTATTTCAACAACCTCTCGGGCACACTGCCTCAGCCACAGACACCGGCTGCACCGGCACCAGCCAACTGATTGATGTTGAATGTCTGATAGGAAAAAGGCCGGTTTGATACCGGCCTTTTTTTATTGCGAGTGATTTTTCAGGATTTGGATTGATGACGAAACAGACTGACGATGCGGTTCTGCTGCCAGTGCAAAAGCAACTGGAGGCCTACAATGCCCGCGATATTGAGTCATTCATGCCTTGGTGGGCAGAGGATTGCCAATATTACGCATTTCCCTCAACGCTTCTGGCGAACAGCGCCGCAGAAATTCGCGCTCGCCACGTTGAACGTTTCAAAGAACCTGATCTTCAGGGAAAGTTGTTGAGCCGTTTATCCGTCGGCAATGTGGTGATCGACCATGAGACGGTGATCCGCAACTTCCCCGAGGGTAAAGGTGAAGTCGATGTGATTTGCATCTACGAAGTTGAAGATGGCAAGATCGCCAAAGCATGGTTCAAGCTTGGCGAACCTGTGATCTATGACGGCAATACTCGGCAAATATAGAGGAAAATGCTGTTGATCACGAAAAGGTATTTTTACACTTCATCATTCCGCCTTATGGTTGATGAATAGGATTGAGAGAAAGCTTGCATTCCCCGAATAAATCATGCGTTAAGCGGGAAGAATAAGTTTTTTAGAATTCGATTTGCGGTTCACGACACGAGGATACCATGGCCCTGATACTGCGCTCGCCTTTCCGCTCCACCGTTTCCGTGGCAGCAGGAATTGCAATGTTGATGAACGGTCTGGTTTTGACGGTGCCAGCATATGCGCAAAGCCAGGGACCAGCCTCGGTTGCTGATCTTGCCGAGCCGTTGCTGGACGCGGTGGTGAACATTTCCACCTCGCAGAAGGTCAAAGAAACTGGCAAGGGTCCTGTGCCGCAGGTGCCTGAGGGTTCGCCGTTCCAGGAATTTTTCAAGGATTTCTTTGATGGCGAGCGTGAGCAGCAAGGTGGCCAAAAGGTCAACTCGCTCGGTTCCGGTTTCGTTATCGATCCCAAGGGGTTTGTTGTTACCAACAACCACGTCATCGAAGGTGCTGACGATATCGAGGTGGTGTTTCCAAACGGCTCGAAGCTGAAGGCAACGCTTGTCGGTACCGATACCAAAACCGACCTTTCCGTTTTGAAGGTAGAGCCGAAGGCGCCGCTCAAGGCTGTGAAATTCGGTGATTCCCGCGCCATGCGCATTGGTGACTGGGTGATGGCCATCGGTAACCCGTTTGGCCTCGGTGGTTCGCTGTCCGTCGGCATCATTTCGGCGCGTGGCCGTAACATCAATGCTGGTCCTTACGACAACTTCATCCAGACGGATGCGGCGATCAACAAGGGTAACTCCGGTGGTCCGCTGTTTAACCTCAAGGGTGAGGTTATCGGCATCAACACGGCGATCATTTCGCCAAGTGGCGGTTCCATCGGTATCGGTTTTGCAGTGCCGACCGAACTTGCCCAGAACATCGTCAATCAGTTGATCGAATTTGGTGAGACACGCCGCGGCTGGCTCGGTGTACGCGTGCAGCCTGTGACTGATGACGTGTCGGCAAGTCTTGGTCTTGATAGCACCAAGGGTGCGCTGATTTCTGGCGTCGTGAAGGGTGGTCCGGTTGAAAACGGTCCTATCCAGGCTGGCGACATCATTCTGAATTTTGACGGCAAACCGGTCAATGAAATGCGTGACCTGCCGCGTGTTGTCGCTGAAAGCCCGGTTGGCAAGGAAGTAGACGTTATCATCGTGCGGGATGGCAAGCAGCAGACTGTAAAAGTCACGCTCGGCCGTCTGGACGATGCTGCTTCGGCCACGGAAGAGACGACATCGGAAGATCCAACCGATGGTGACACCGGCAACGACATGACCCAGCAGGATGATGGTTCGCCGATGGTCGACGATCAGATGACTGATGGCAATGACGCGCCACAAAACGTGCTTGGCATGCAGCTGGTGAAGTTGACCGACGAGTTGCGGACTGCACGTGGCATCGCGTCAAGCGTTGAAGGCGTGCTGGTCGAGAGCGTGACCGACGGTTCGGTTGCTGGCGAAAAGGGTGTGAAGTCGGGTGATATCATCGTTGAAGTTGGGCAGGACTTTATGGAAGTTCCCGGTGATGTGATGGTTCGCGTCAACGGTCTGAAATCCGAAGGTCGCAAGAACGCCCATATGATGATTGCCGATGCGCAGGGCAATCTGCGGTTTGTGGCCCTGCCGCTCGAATAGGCTGTCCCAAACCGAAAGCAAGAATCAAAACCCCATGCAGATGATGATCTGCATGGGGTTTTGTTTTGAATTCCGCTGTGTGGCGTGACGGGGGTGTCAGGTCAGAAACTGTCGTTCGATCTCGATGAGTTTCTGTTTGCGCCATAGCCCGCCGCCATAACCGGTCAAGGATCCGTCTGCGCCTATGACGCGGTGGCAGGGAATGATCAGGGCGATCTGGTTGGCGCCATTGGCGCGGGCAACGGCGCGCGTGGCGGTTGGTCTGCCAATCTGTTCGGCAATCTGGCTGTAACTGCGCACAGCGCCTGCCGGTATCTCACGCAAGGCATCCCAGACGGTGCGGGTAAATTCGCTGCCGTGGCAGGCGAGCGGTATCTTGAAATCTGCGGACTTGCCGGTGAAGTAAGCGTCCAGTTCCTTCTCCAGCACGTCATGCGGTGGAAGACGGCCAACACCGACACTGCCCTTTGACAGGTCCACTAGTTTTTTCAGTTCAGCCGGAAGGGCTTTACGGTCGGCGAACTCCAACAGGTGCAAGGATTTGTTGTCGGTGACGGCGATCATCGTGCCTAGCGGCGTGGTCAACCAGTCTGCCTGCAGCAGTGCATTGTCTGCCAACCGCCCGGGGACTTGCCCGAGCAGGCGCGAGAAGGCGACACGAAATGCGGTGGGGGATTCAAAACCGGCATCCTGCTGGGCATCGATAACGCGGCCACCATCACCCAGCGTTTCGAAACCCTGCCGGAGCCGTTCCAGTCGTGCCATTTCCAGAAAGGTCATGCCGAAATGCCGTTTGAAGCTGCGGCGAACTGTGGAGGGGTCGAGATTCAATCTCTCGACATCCTGTTCGCTCCAGCGATAACCGGGCTTGTCCTTCAAGGCATTCAGCAAGGTGGCGATGGCGGGATCGGCCTCGGCGGCTGGACCGAGCGGGTGACATTTGAGACAGGCTCGAAAGCCGGCCGACATACATTCAGGCACGCTTGCAAAGAAGCGGCAATTCTCCGGCTTCGGCTTGCGGGCCGGGCAGGTGAGACGGCAGAATATTCCGGTCGAGGTTACCCCGACATAGGCGCGGCCGTCATAGGACTGGTCGCGCTCCAGAAGAGCCTTGTAGAGTGTTTGGGTGTCAGGAAGAGCAAATAACATGGCTCTTATTAAATCACATCCGACACGACTGTAGCCTGAAATCGGGCGTGCATTTTTTTTAAAAAGCTCAAACTGACCGATCAAACCATTGTTGGCGCGTCATCGCATAGGTCACATGCCGTTTCAGGTGCGGATGGGTGTCGGGCACGCGCGGATGGTCAAAGTCGCGCTCGGGGCTGCGAAACAGGCCAAGCCGTTTCATGACCGCGGTTGAGCGGTTGTTGGCCTCAACTGCAAAGGAAACCACTTCCGGCATGGCTTTGTCTTCAAACGCATTGGCCAGCAAAGCATTGGCAGCTTCGGTTGCGTAACCATTACCCCAGAAACGGGTGGCGAAACGCCAGCCGATTTCCATTGTGCCAAAGGGGAATATGCCCTTCATGTCGACGGGGGCAATGCCGCAGAACCCCATCGGCTCCTGGCTTTCGCGCAGCTCCACCGCGTAAAAGCCAAAACCGGTTGCACGGATCATGTCGTTGACACGCTCAAGGGCAGCATCGGCTGCCTCATAGCTGTGGCGAAACGGAAAAAACTCCATGACCTTTTCATCCGCGTTGATCTCACGGAAAAGATTGCGATCGCTCTCTTTCCATTCGCGCAGGATCAGACGTGGCGTTTCAAGCATCATCAAGCGGTAACAAAATCCGATTTGCGATAGCCCTGAATATAAAGAAGGGCGGTCAGGTCGCCGTGGTCGATACGAATTTTTGCTTCAGCGGCAACGGCAGGCTTGGCGTGAATGGCAACGCCAGAACCGGCAAGGCCCAGCATACCGAGATCGTTTGCGCCGTCACCGACGGCAATGGCATCATCGGTTGAGATGCCAAGTTTGCCAGCGATGTCGATCAGCGAATCGACCTTTGCCTGTTTGCCAAGAATTGGTTCTGCGACCGTGCCATCCAGAGCGCCGTTTTCTTCGCCCAGCAGATTGGCGCGGTTTTCGTCAAAGCCCAACATGTCGGCCACGCGGCTGGTAAAGACGGTGAAGCCGCCGGACACCAGCGCCGTGTAATGGCCCTTTGCCTTCATGGTGGCGATCAGTTCCTTGCCACCCGGTGTCAGGGTGATGCGCTTTTCAATGACGTCATCCACAACGGAAACCGGCAGTCCTTTGAGCAGGGCAACACGTTCACGCAGCGCCGGTTCAAAGGCGATCTCGCCATTCATGGCACGGGCGGTAATGGCGGAAACCTTGTCTTTCAGGCCAACTTCGGCTGCCAGCTCGTCAATGCATTCCTGGCCGATCATGGTCGAATCCATATCGGCGATCAGCAGTTTCTTGCGGCGGGTGTCCTGGTCCTGAATGACGATGTCGACGGGCGCGCCATCAAGGGCTGCTTCAACCGTCTGGCGGGCTGTCGTTGCATCGGTGCCGTCAGCAAGTACGATATCGCACGCTATGCCATCTGCCAGCCAATAAAGACCGGAAGCATTGAGTGCCTTTGCCACCTTTTCTCCAAGGGCCGAAGTAACGACAGGATTTGACGGATTGGCAATAAGCGTGGCAACGAGAGC
Source organism: Agrobacterium sp. 5Ca50 (assembly GCF_055381905.1). Taxonomy (NCBI): domain Bacteria; kingdom Pseudomonadati; phylum Pseudomonadota; class Alphaproteobacteria; order Hyphomicrobiales; family Rhizobiaceae; genus Agrobacterium; species Agrobacterium sp. 5Ca50. The sequence goes on along the minus strand of NZ_AP026438.1, from coordinate 2,069,819 downwards.
CATGATGAAAAACCTTGATGACGATATCGATGCGATCCTGATAACCGGACCGACGGCCAGCGGCAAGTCCGCGCTTGCACTTCGTCTGGCGCGGGAACGCAATGGTGTGGTGATAAATGCCGACAGCATGCAGGTTTACGATACGCTGCAGGTGTTGTCGGCTCGCCCGTCCGAGGCGGAGATGGAAGGCGTTCCGCACTTTCTCTATGGCCATCTGCCGGCAAGCCAGCTTTATTCCACCGGCGAGTGGTTGCGGGATGTGACCGCACGTCTCGAACAGTTGAAAAACCAAGGACGTTTTCCGGTTTTTGTCGGTGGCACCGGGCTTTATTTCAAGGCGCTGACCGGCGGGCTTTCCAACATGCCGGCCGTTCCCGACGATATTCGCGATCTTTATCGCACGCGCCTTATCAATGAAGGTTCGGCCGCATTGCATGCCGAGCTGGCGCAGCAGGACCCTGAAGTTGCCGCAGTGCTGAATGTGCAGGACGGGCAGCGTATCGTGCGGGCGCTGGAGATATTCAAGGCGACCGGCCAATCGATCTCGCATTTTCAGGGAACCAGCGGCCCCGTCATCGTCGATCCGGCGCGGGCGCAAAAATTCGTGGTGCTGCCCGACCGGGCGGTGCTGCATGACCGTATCAACAGGCGGTTTGAACTGATGATGGAGAAGGGGGCTGTGGAAGAGGTCCAGGCTATTCTGGCACTTAACCTTGCACCGGATGCAACGGCGATGAAGGCCATTGGTGTATCGCAGATTGCCGAGCTGCTGGCCGGACGTTTGACACGCGAAGAGGCGATTGAGCGGGCGTCTGCTGCAACCCGCCAATATGCCAAACGGCAGATGACATGGTTCCGCAACCAGATGGGCGATGATTGGGCGCGGATCGCGCCCTGATCAATCCTTGCGATACAGGCTTCCGAGTGGCTTTTTCAACAAGCTTTCTCTCAGCGAACCAGCCTTTGGCAGGCCGGACGAGGTGCCCGGCTGCTGATTTGTGGTAACGCTTTTGAAGGCGCTGGTACCTGGCAGCATTTCCGGCCGGTAGGGCTCATAGGACTGGTCGGATTCCGTTGAGCGGATTTCCTTGTTCCAGCTTTCCAGTTCCGCTTCGCTGGCCATCTCGTCGTAACTGTCCTGCGCCAGTTCCGCGAAATGATCCTGTTCCGATGCACCATAGGTCGCTTCAAAACTTTGCTGGAAGTTGGAAATGTCCGGGCCCGCCTTGGAGCGCATACGGCTGACGATGGTGCTGAGGTCCATCGTGCCGGGGGTTGGGTCTTCAATCCTGCTGGAGGCGATTGCTGCCTTTGGCAGATTGCCCGCTGCAAGGCGGGTAAACTTCATGCGCATCGGAACGGCAATCGCTTCACCAAAGGCAATCGCTTCGCCGTTGCCGATGGAAGACAGGAAACTCATGGTCGAGAGCGACGAATTGGGCATGGCCGAGCGGATGATATCCTGATCCCGCTCATTGGAAAGGCGCATGGCGAACAGTGTCGAGCACTGCGACAGAATGGTCTGGTCGAGCTCACCCGGACGCTGGGTAATCACACCAAGCGACACACCATATTTACGGCCTTCCTTGGCAATGCGGGCAATAGCCTGGCGGGTTGGCACGAAGCCAAGCTCCTGATCTGCGGGTACGTAACGGTGTGCTTCTTCACAGACCACCAGCATGTGAATGGCGCCGTTGCTCCACAGTGCAAGTTCGAATGCCATGCGGCATAGCACTGACACCACAGAGTTGACGACCTCTGATGGAATGCCGGCAAGCTGGAAGGTGGAGATTGGTTTGCCATTGCCGGGAATACGGAAGATGTGGGCAATGGTCTCCATGATCGTGTCGCTGATCGTGCTGTTGGAGAACATGAAGTGGTAGCGCGGATCATTGATTGCGGAAATGATCCGCATTTTCAATGAACGCAGGAACGGTTTGTCGCTGCGCCCTTCTAGGCGGCCAATACGTTCGTCGATCAAGGCCAGTAGGTCGGCAATACGGTAAGGGACTGGCGTATCAGCGGTGATGGAGCTTTTGTCGGACGGGCGGCGCATAGGCGCGCTTTCGGAACCGCGAAACGCCCGTTTGGCGTCAGGAATAATGTCACGCAGTACATCGAGTTCTTCCGGTATCGGCTTACGGCCGCGGAACAGCACCTCGGCAAATTCCTCAAGCCGCATTAGCCAGAAGGGCAGGTCAAGCGTGTCGGTATCGATCACAACAGAATGTTTGGGGAAGGCGGCAGCAAATTCATTATGCGGATCGAGAATCAGCACACGCAGTTTCGGGTCGGCCTCGATTGCCTTTTGCAGCAGCAGGGAGACCGCGCTCGATTTACCCACACCGGTCGAGCCGACGACCGCAAAGTGTTTCGACAGCATCGAGGGAATATGAATGGCGGCATCAATGGCCTCGTCCTGCGAGAGACGACCGACGATGCAGGTGCTGTCCTGTCCACTGTCATAGATGCGGATCAGGTCTGCGGAACGGATACGGTGAACGATGGCGCCCAGATGCGGATATTGCGAAATGCCTGTGGTAAAGGTTTCGCTGCCGTCGGGCTGGCGCTGGATTTCACCGAGAATTTCAGCTTCGACATTGAAGTTGTTGTTTTCGTTTTCCCGCCACTGATGGTGTTGGGTGTTCATGGCGTAGGTCAGGGCAATCACGCGGTTCTGGCCGACCGCAATGGTAATCAGTCGCCCAACGGACCACAGTTCCGTTAGGTCGGTTTTCCCGTCGGCAGCGACGCTCGACAGGGTGGCGCGGGAACCGGTGCAGGACACGACACGGCCCAGCATACGGTTGGCTGCGCTATGTTCATCGCGTCTGTCTTGCTCTCCGGCCGTTGCCGATTTGCGAAGGTCGTCGTTGAACATGTTTTTCCCTGAACTTGTCTTGCTATTTTTTGTTGGGAAAAAGCTACCGGTTCGACTTTAATAACTCGTAAGGATTTTGCGAAACTTTCTTACGGAAAATGCCGGTTTCTGGAACGAAATGAAATAGAAGCTGATTTTTTTAGCAACATACGTTGACGGATAATGCTTTTCTGGCTAACACTCCGACCCATGAAAAATCTTAACGTACTTATCGTGGTGGGACGGCGCATGGGCAGGATGGTGTAACCATCCGGCGAAAGCTCCCATGCGCTAAAACAGGCTCCTCAAGGGGCCTTTTTTTATGTCTCGAAACGGGCCAACTGGTCCAACGATATTCCAAAGCCAGAAGCGGGATGGAAAAGGCAATGACGGATAAGGAAACCACAGACAACAGCAACCGTATGACAGGAGCGGAAATCGTTCTCCAAGCGTTGAAGGACAACGGCGTGGAACACATTTTCGGTTATCCTGGCGGTGCTGTGCTTCCAATCTATGACGAGATTTTCCAGCAGGACGACATTCAGCACATTCTCGTCCGTCATGAGCAGGGTGCAGGCCACGCGGCAGAGGGTTATGCCCGCTCCACTGGCAAGGTTGGCGTCATGCTTGTTACCTCCGGTCCAGGTGCCACCAACGCGGTTACGCCGTTGCAGGACGCATTGATGGACAGCATTCCGCTGGTTTGCATTTCCGGCCAGGTCCCTACATCTCTCATCGGTTCTGACGCGTTTCAGGAGTGCGATACCGTTGGTATCACGCGCCCTTGCACCAAGCACAACTGGCTGGTCAAGGATGTAAACGAGCTGGCTGGTATCATCCACGAAGCGTTCCGCATCGCACAGTCCGGCCGTCCGGGTCCTGTTGTTGTCGACGTCCCCAAGGATATCCAGTTTGCCACCGGCACATATACGCCGCCGACGGCAGCCGTTTCCAAGAACAATTACAAGCCGAAGCTTCAGGGCGACGTTCATGCGGCCCAGGCTGCGGTTGAATTGATGGCGCAGGCCAAGCGTCCGGTTTTCTACACCGGCGGCGGCGTTATCAACTCCGGTCCGGAAGCAACCCGTTTGCTGCGCGAACTGGTTGAACTGACTGGTTTCCCAATCACGTCGACACTGATGGGTCTGGGTGCCTATCCGGCCTCTGGCGACAAGTGGCTGGGCATGCTGGGCATGCACGGTTCCTACGAAGCCAACATGGCCATGCATGATTGCGACGTCATGATCTGCGTCGGCGCACGTTTCGATGACCGTATTACCGGCCGTCTCAACGCGTTTTCGCCAAATTCCAAGAAGATCCACATCGATATCGATCCGTCGTCGATCAACAAGAACGTTCGCGTTGATCTGCCGATCATTGGCGATGTTGCCCATGTTCTGGAAGACATGGTTCGCCTGTGGCGCGCCATGGCGAAAAAGCCGGAAAAGGCACAGACAAGTGAGTGGAACGAGCAGATTGATCGCTGGCGTGCCCGCAATTCCTTTGCCTACAAGAACTCCAAAGACGTCATCATGCCGCAATATGCGCTTCAGCGCCTGTATGAGGCATCCAAGGCGCGTGACACCTTCATCACCACGGAAGTCGGCCAGCACCAGATGTGGGCGGCCCAGTTCTTCGGTTTTGAAAAGCCAAACCATTGGATGACGTCGGGCGGTCTCGGCACCATGGGTTACGGCCTGCCTGCTGCTATTGGTGTTCAGGTTGCGCATCCGGAAGCTCTGGTTATCGATATTGCCGGTGACGCCTCCATCCAGATGTGCATTCAGGAAATGTCCTGCGCCATCCAGTATAACCTGCCGGTCAAAATCTTCATTCTGAACAACCAGTATATGGGCATGGTTCGCCAGTGGCAGCAGTTGTTGCACGGCAACCGTCTGTCCAACTCCTACACCGAAGCAATGCCTGACTTCGTCAAGCTGGCGGAAGCCTACGGTGCCGTTGGAATGTATTGCGACGATCCGAAGGAACTGGACGACAAGATCGCCGAGATGATTGCGGTCAATAAGCCGGTTATCTTCGACTGCCGCGTTGCCAACCTTGCCAACTGCTTCCCGATGATCCCGTCGGGCAAGGCCCACAATGAAATGCTTCTGCCGGACGAAGCGACCGACGAAGCCGTTGCCAACGCTATCGATGCCAAGGGCCGTCAGCTCGTTTAAGGATCGGGAGGAACATAGATATGAACGCACACCTACAACCCACCGGCTCCGCATACTTCATTTCGAAGGAAACCGCTGCCATTGAAAACCACACGCTTTCGGTTCTCGTCAGCAACGAGCCGGGTGTTCTGGCCCGCGTGATCGGCCTGTTCTCCGGTCGTGGCTACAACATCGAAAGCCTGACGGTTTCCGAAACCGAACATGAGGCGCATCTGTCGCGCATCACCATCGTCACGCGCGGCACACCTCTGGTTCTCGAGCAGATCAAGGCGCAGCTAGAGCGGATCGTTCCGGTCTACCGCGTTGTTGACTTGACCGTGCGTGCTCGTGAACTGGGACAGGAGCGTCCGATTGAACGTGAAGTGGCGCTTCTCAAGGTTGTCGGCGGCGGTGAAGACCGTGCCGAAGCCCTGCGTCTGGCCGATGCTTTCCACGCCAAGGTGGTTGATGCGACGGTTGAGCACTTCATTTTCGAGATCACCGGCAAGTCCTCGAAGATCGACCAGTTCGTCGCCATCATCAAGCCACTCGGCCTGATCGAAGTGTGCCGTACCGGTATCGCTGCCATGAACCGTGGTTCGCAGGGCATGTAATCCTGCCGGAACAAAATGACCTCAGGGCCGTTCGCAACACATCGTTGCGGGCGGCTTTTTTGTTTGAAAGAATGCCTTTGGATACGTGGTGCGTGATACTCAGATCAAGGGGCGTAGTTTTCATTGATGATAAAACCGGAAGCCCTGCTTTATCCCACGCCGGATGGTCTTTATTGCCCGCAAGGGGATTTCCACATCGACCCAGTGCGTCCAGTGCGTCGAGCGCTGATAACCCATGGCCATTCGGACCATGCTCGCGCTGGTCATCAGCATGTTCTGGCGACCCGTCAGACGCTCGATATCATGCGCATTCGCTACGGTGAGGATTTCTGCGGAAGCGAGCAGGCGATTGCGCACGGTGAAACCGTCGATATCAACGGCGTCGCCATCCGTTATTATCCGGCAGGCCATGTGCTGGGGTCGGCGCAGATCGCTGTCGAAAAATCTGGAACACGCATTGTGGCATCCGGTGACTACAAGCGCAGCCCGGATCCAACCTGCGAAGATTTCGTGCCTGTTACCTGTGATGTGTTCATTACCGAGGCAACCTTTGGTCTGCCGGTTTTTCACCATCCGAACCCTAGAGATGAAATGGCGAAACTGCTGCAGTCGCTGAAGCAGTTTCCAGAGCGTACCCACATTATAGGCGCCTATGCGCTGGGCAAGGCGCAGCGGGTCATCATGCTGCTGCGCAATGCAGGATATGATGCGCCGATCTATATCCACGGTGCGCTTGCCAGGCTGTGCGACTATTATCTGTCGCAGGGCATCCCGCTTGGGGATTTGCGACCGGCAACCGTGGAAAAACAGGACGCAGGCATATTCAAGGGCGCTGTTGTCATCGGACCGCCCTCGGCCTTTGCCGATCGCTGGGCGCGGCGTTTTTCTGATCCGGTGCCGGCCTTTGCATCCGGCTGGATGATGGTGCGCCAGCGGGCGCGCCAACGCGGTGTGGAGCTGCCGCTGGTGATTTCCGACCATTGCGACTGGCCTGAACTGACGCAGACGATCCGTGATACCGGTGCTGGTAATATCTGGGTGACGCATGGTCGTGAGGAGGCGCTGGTGCGCTGGTGCGAGCTGCACGGCATTGCCGCCAAACCGCTGCATCTTGTTGGTTATGAAGACGAGGGGGATTGAGAGACATATGTATGCTTTCGCCCAACTTCTCGACCGTCTGGTTCTGACACCATCCCGCAATGCCAAGCTGACATTGCTGACCGATTATTTTCTCGCCACACCTGATCCTGACCGGGGTATTGCGTTGGCAGCCTTGGCTGGCACGCTTGACCTCAAGGGCGTCAAACCGGCCATGATCCGCGAACTGGTGCTGGAGCGCATGGATGAGGTGCTGTTTCGCTACTCCTATGACTATGTTGGTGACCTTGCCGAGACTGTTGCGCTGGTCTGGGATCAGGGCGAGATAAAACCGGAAAAGTCCGGTCAAGACCTTTCGTTGGGCGAAGTCGTGCAGCAGATGCAGACGCTTGGCAAAATGGAAATCCGCAATGCGGTGCGTGGTTTGCTGGACAGGCTGGACACATCAGGACGCTTTGCCTTTCTCAAGCTTGTCACAGGCGGTTTGCGTATCGGGGTGTCTGCCCGTCTGGCAAAACAGGCGCTGGCGGAACTCGGCTCGAAAGACATCACCGAGATCGAGACGCTGTGGCACGGTTTGAAGCCGCCCTATGAACCGCTGTTTGCGTGGCTTGAGGGTAAAAGTGACCGGCCTGTTATGGCAACGCCGGCAATTTTCCATTCCGTAATGTTGTCTACGCCGGTCGGCGACAATGATCTCGATGCGCTTGATGCGGTAGATTACGCTGCCGAATGGAAATGGGATGGCATTCGTGTGCAGTTGTCGCGTTCGTCAGGCACATGCCGCCTGTATTCGCGCTCCGGTGATGATATCTCAAATGCATTCCCTGACATTGTCGACGCGGCGGATTTTACCGGTGTAATAGATGGCGAATTGCTGGTGGGAGGCACATTCACCTCGAACCGGCCAACTGCCAGCTTTTCCGATCTGCAACAGCGGCTAAACCGCAAGACGGTTTCCGGTCGCATGTTGCAGGATTATCCAGCCTTCATTCGTGCCTATGATCTTTTGTTTGAGGATGATGTCGATATTCGTGGCCAGAGCTTTGTCGAGCGACGTCAGAAGCTGGAAAGGTTGATTGCTGGGGCAAAGCCGGACCGGTTTGACCTGTCGCCACTTGTCCCATTTTCCTCATGGGCTGAACTGGAGCGGCTGCGCGCCGATCCACCGGATGCGGTGATCGAAGGCATCATGCTCAAGCGGCTGGATAGCACCTATCAGGCGGGACGGGCAAAGGGGCCGTGGTTCAAGTGGAAACGTGACCCTTATAATGTCGATGCGGTGCTGATGTATGCGCAGCGCGGCCATGGCAAACGCTCCAGCTACTATTCCGATTTTACCTTTGGTGTCTGGATGGCGGGCGAGGGTGGCGATCAGCTGGTTCCTGTCGGCAAGGCCTATTTCGGTTTTACCGATGCAGAGCTGGATGTGTTGGACAAGTTTGTACGCGACAATACGGTGGAGCGGTTTGGTCCGGTGCGCTCCATTCGCGCCGAACCGGATTTCGGATTTGTCGTCGAAGTGGCTTTTGAGGGCATCAACAGGTCCGGACGTCACAAGTCAGGGGTGGCTATGCGCTTTCCACGTATCTCCCGTTTGCGAACCGACAAACTGCCACGGGAGGCTGACCGGCTGGAAACGCTTGTTGCCATGATTGACGGCGGAGCCAACTTGCCAATCTGATTCATGTTTGTGGCATTTTGATTCAGGAAACAGGCTCAACATACTGAAAAGCCTCCCGCAATGTTTGTTGCGGGAGGCTTTGTTATTTGTGTCAGATGACTGGATCAGCCGAATTTACTACCAAAGGACGAGGCCAGTTTCTGTCCCAATGCGCGGGCCGGAGACTGTACTGGTGTGGAATATTCATTGGCTGTGGCAATGCCATATGAGTTGCCATTGTCCAGCTTGAACTGCGACAGTAGCGATGTCAGCGCAGCAGCCTGTGTGGCAAGGCTGTTGCTGGCTGCCGTCGATTGCTCGACCATTGCGGCGTTCTGCTGGGTGCCCTGATCCATCTGGTTGACGGAGGTGTTGATCTCCGAAAGGCCGGTCGACTGTTCCTTGGCAGAGGTTACAATCGAATGGACGTGCCGGTTGATTTCCTGGACTTCCGCGACGATGGATTCCAGCGTACGGCCGGTTTCACCGACCAGTTCGACACCCTGGCGAACCTGCTCGCTGGATGTGGTGATCAGCGCTTTGATCTCCTTTGCCGCTTTGGCAGAGCGCTGTGCCAGTTCGCGCACTTCCTGGGCAACGACGGCAAAGCCCTTGCCAGCTTCACCGGCACGTGCTGCTTCCACGCCGGCATTCAGTGCCAGGAGATTGGTCTGGAACGCAATGTCATCGATTACACCGATGATGTTGCTGATCTCGTTGGAGGAGCTTTCGATGCCCTGCATGGCGACGACCGCCTTGCGGACTACCTGACCGGACTGTTCAGCACCGACACGGGTCTGCGAGACCAGTTCACCTGCTTCGCTGGCGCGAACGGCGGAATCCTTGACGGCGGTGGTTACCTGCTCAAGGGCTGCTGCAGTTTCTTCAACTGATGCGGCCTGCTGTTCGGTACGCTTGGACAGGTCTTCGGCGGCGGAGCGGATTTCATTGGCACCGGCATCGATCATGCGAGCGTTGTCGCCAATCGAGCTGAGAACGCCATGCAGCTTGGCGATGGAGGTGTTGAAGCTGGTACGCAGCTGATCCAGCTGACCGGCAAACTTTTCCTCGATGCGGTAGACCATGTCACCCGCTGCCAGACGGTCGAGCGCCGTGCCGAGATTATCGACGGCAAACAGAACTTCGGCAGCTTCGCGGGCCTTCTGCTCTTCGCGGGAAAGGCGCTCTTTTTCGCTGAGGCTGCGGTTGGCTTCGGTTTCGTGCTCCAGACGTTCACGCTCAATGGCGTTCTGGCGGAACACCGTAACAGCGGCAGACATATCGCCAATTTCATCCTTGCGGCCACTATGCGGAATGGCGCTGGCGTTATCGCCTGCAGCCAGTTTGTTCATGGCATCGGTGATCTCGGTGATCGGACGGGAAATTCGAATATGGCTCAGCACTGCTGCGGCGATCGCGATCAGCGTTGAAACGATGATCGACAAAATGGTGACAGTGTTGGCAAAGCTCGCCGTCTTTTGTGCGCCAGCTGCTGCTTCCCGACCGAGGCTGCTATTCAGGTCGAGGATATCATTCATCTTGGCAACGGCTTCCTGTCCCTTTGGGGTCAGGGTTTGCTGAATGTAGCCCTTGGCTTCGTAGAGCTGGCCATTGTTGATATATTCGATGAATGCCGCGCCAGCGGCTTCATATTCTGTCACGGACTTTTCAGCGATAGCGAATTTTTCCACCAAGGCTGGCGAGGTGATCGTCGCGCCAAATTCATCTGCAGCCTTTTTGCGGTCTGCCTGTGCCTTGTGAATGGCCGCAATAGCTGCATCGACTTCTTCAATCGTGCCGGCACTCATGCCCTGCACATAGGCGCGTCTTACGTCGCCGAACAGCATGTTGATTTGCGACAACACTTCGGAACGGGCCAGACGGTAATTGACGCCTTCCGTCGCATCTTTCAGGTTTGAAATTGAATTGAGGGCAATTGCTCCTTGCGCGACGCCAAGCACAACGAGAAGGCCAAATAGGCTGGGGAGGAGTGTCTTGATTTTCATGTTTGTCAGCTTTGTTTCACCATGGCGCACGTTGTCGGTGAATTATCTACAATCCTGTGCTTGTTTTTGTTTTAGCGCGATGGTTGTGTAAAGAATGGTTAAAGCCGGCGGCACAATTTTGAATGGGTACTTTAGTGTCGTTTATTGTAATAATTTCTAATGTTTTTTCATTTGGTTAAACGCGCTATTCCTGTGGTTGAAGGCCGCAAAAAATACCCTGTATTTTGACAAGTCTGATTGAAAATACGCAACCAAAAATAGATTTTTATGTTTCTGAATTTTGGCGAAAAGCCACGAGAAACGTGCGCGACCTTTGCGCGCATTTTTCGCAAACGGTGAAATGCGAACGGAATTTAAGCGGGCAAATAGCGGCGTGAGGTTTGTGCGCGGCTAAAGCATTTCCAGCGGCATTTTTTTCGCCGGTGGCGGGAAGGCGGCATCCAGTGCATCCCAGTCCTCGTCGCTGATATCAAGACCGGCAGCGCCCCGGTTTTCCTCGACGCGCTGCGGATGGCTGCTTTTGGGAATAGCAATCACGCCGTCGCGCTCCAGCAGAAAGGCAAGGGCAATCTGTGCAGGAGTTGCCTGATAGGCCTTTGCGATACGGATCAGTTCGGCATTGCGCAAAATACGGCCTTGTTCAATCGGCGAATAGGCCATCAGCGGTACGCGGTTTCGCTGACACCACGGCAATAGATCGTATTCCGGCCCGCGGCGGGACAGATTGTAGAGCACCTGATTGACGGCGCAGTTACCACCACCTTGAACGGCAAACAGCTCTTCCATATCAGAGGCGTCAAAGTTGGAGACGCCCCATTCGCCAATCTTGCCCTGTTGTTTCAGGGTCTCGAAAGCGGCGACGGTTTCGCGCAGTGCATGTGGCCCACGCCAGTGAAGGAGATAGAGGTCGATGTAATCGGTTCCCAGCCGTTCAAGACTTCGGTCGCAGGCGTCGATTGTGCCCTTACTGTCGGCATTCCATGGGTACACCTTGCTGACCAGAAACACCTGATCGCGTCGCCCTGCAATCGCCTTGCCGACCACCTCTTCGGATTTGCCATCGGCATACATTTCTGCCGCGTCGATCAATGTCATGCCGACATCTATTGCCTTTTGAATGCTGGCGATCTCATCCGGTTCGCTGCGCGGTTCTTCGCCCATCATCCATGTGCCAAGGCCCAGTGCGGGAACATTTACGCCGGAGGGCAGGCTAACAGTTGGAATGTCTTCTTGCATGGGGAACCCCTTCATCACTGGCGGGCGAGCCCGCAGACAATAGAATCAAACCGGTCCGGTGTGGCATCTCCGTTGGCGCAATCTATCAAAAAAAGTGACTGTTGTTATGACGGTTTGCGACTGGTTCTAATGGCACGCGGTGGGTAATCTGGCGCACCTCTGGAGGTCGCATGACTATCGAAACATTTCTGGCACTTGTCCTTTTTGCCTTTACCACGTCCATCACACCCGGACCCAACAACATGATGTTGTTCTCTTCTGGGGTGAACTTCGGCTTCCGTCGAACGGTTCCACATATGCTGGGCATCGGTGCCGGATTTCTGTCGCTGCTGATTGGCGTTGGTTTTGGGCTGGGTGCCTTGTTGCATTCTGTGCCGATGCTCTACACGGCGTTGAAATTCGCAGGTGGTCTTTATCTTGTGTGGATTGCCTGGAAGATAGGGATGTCGCGCAGCCTCTCCGAGGGCAAGACCGGGGCCGCACCGATGACCTTTCTGGGAGCTGCCGCGTTTCAATGGGTTAACCCGAAAGCTTGGGTGATGGCAGTGACAGCCATGGCGACCTATACGGATGAGAGCCAGTATTTCACCACCGTCCTGCTGGTCGGGGTGGCCTTTGCTGCCGTTAACCTGCCAAGTGTTTCCACCTGGGCAGGTTTTGGCTCCGCGTTGCGGGAATGGCTTTCGGTGCCGGTGCGGTTAAAGTGGTTCAACATCACCATGGCGGTGCTTCTGGTTCTCAGCCTCTGGCCAATGCTGAAATAGCGTTGGTCAGGTCGGAAACTGGCGGTAACATTCCTCGGCGATACGGCGCAGATCTGTGTGCGAGATTTCGCCCGACACGGCATAACCAATATCATTGTCGATCCAGTAGAAGGTCGACACACCGTCGGCATCTGCCAAGCGGAAACTGGTTGTGCGGTTTTGCGGATTACGGCCCACCAGCACGGTCACACGTTCACCGCTGCCGTTCTGGTACATCAGCATGGCGCCGGGTTTGCCACTGACCGGCACCAGCCTGCCGCCAACCAGCTCATAACCCACTGAGGTCAGATCCGGCACGGTGAAAGGATACCCCAAACGTTTGCCAAGCCAGGTCGACAGATGTGCCTGCTGGTCTGCTCCGACTTCTACGGGGTGGCGGACCTCGCTGGCATAGATGAGATAGGCAGATTCTGCCTGTGTAGAAATATCGGCCACGACCTGCGTCGTCCGAAGCGGATCTGCTTTTTGCGGTAACAAGGGTACAAATTGCCCGGCAACGGCGCCAGCGCCAAAAATCAGGCAGGCGGCAGCAGCACGCATCAGGACGGGCATAAGGCGACGGCCACTGTCTTGCAGGGTGTGCAGCAGTTTGTGGTCGTCATATTTTGCCGTGTGGTAGGGGGCGAATGCCTGTCGCAGGGCCTTTGCGTGGTCGTGCCAGTCCTTAACCTTGGCGCGGTCCTGCGGGTTCGACTCAAGCCACTGCTCCACGCGGGCGTGGTCTTCGGCACCCAGCAGTCCGTCTGCATAGGCGTGAAGATCGCTTTCCGTTATGGCATTGTCTCTCGTCATTTCGGTCTCCGCAGTGGTATGATATTGTCCTCGCTCAGATGAATTCGCACAGTTTCTCGCGCTCTCGAAAGGCGCGACATCACCGTGCCGAGCGGTATATTCATGAGGTTTGCGACCTCCTGATAGCTGTAACCTTCTACCGTCACCAACATCAAAACAGCACGCAGGTCAGGGTTCAACTGGGCAAGGGCATCATGCAACCGCTTGTTTTCCAGCGTATCGCTTGCCGGTTCGGTCACTATCTCGTTTTCGCAGGCGTCGATATTCTCAGAAGGATGGCGTTTTTCCGCGCGGTAACGGTTGCGGGAAATATTGGTCATGATGGAGTAGGCCCAGGCTTTCATCTGCGATCCGCGCCACTGCTGCTTTTTGGACAAAGCGTGTTCCACGCAATCCTGCAGCAGGTCTTCGCCGTCACTGTCAGAGCGGGAAAGACTGCGGGAATAACGACGTAACAAGGGCATCAGGGCCAGCATCTGGCCCTCGAACGTACTGTCGGCGGGAGCTTTGGGCTCCCGCCTTTCGTTATTGTTCATGCCATCATGGCTTTGCGACATGCCAAACTCCACCAACGCCATCTCCCGTGGCGTCACCTTCCTTCATGTCCTTAACCCAATAATACAACGGTTTGCCATCCTTGGCCCACTGTTTTGTTCCATCCTTGCGATCAATCACGGTGTAACCGTTGCCAGCCTTGTCGTCGGCTTTTGCCATCAGTGGCGGCCAGTTGGTCGCGCATTTGTCGTAGCAATTGGACACGTCTTTTTTGTCGTTCTGGAATGTGTAAAGCGTCATGCCCTTGTCGCCGGCAAGAACTTCGCCCTTATCGGTTTTAACGGTCTTCAGCATGGGGGCAGCATAGGCCGTGCCGGCAACGGCCAGCATGACAACAGGAATGAGTGCGAGCGTTTTCATGGAGATCCTCCTCGTTTGGTGCGGCGAAACAGCCGGTCACATGGAGTAAGACACCAGAGGAGGCGGATTTATTCCGTGGTTTGGAAAAAATCTTTCGATGCAGTTTCTACGCTTAGTTCCAAAGCTGAATGTCGGGTTTCATCAACATCAGCCAGAATATGCCGATGACGGCAAAGAAGGCTGGAAAACCGCAGGCAAACCAGATGCGGTAAAGCCGGAACCATTGCGGCGGCAATGACGTGTTATCCTTTGCGGCAAGGCGGGCGATGTCACGCAGCCTGATCTGTATCCACACCACCGGCAACCAGAACAGGCCGGTAAAGACATACAGCATAAGCGACAGGAAGACCCAGCCTTCTGTCAGCGGCCAGCCGATGCTTTTAGCCAACAGGTATCCGGTGATCGGTTGGAAAATGGCGGCCGTTGCCGTGAACAGCGTATCGGCAATCACTACCGTGCTGCTGACATGGGCAATCAATACAGGGTTTTCGGTCTGGCGTGCCACGACCATAAAAAATGCAATGCCGGCACCGGTGCCCAGAAGTACGGTTGCGCCAATGACATGGGCAAGGCGGATAAATTCTTCCAGCATGGTGGCCTATCGTTCGTCTAATGTCGCGAGCGCGACCAGCGTGAGCAGGATGGAGGGCAGGACTTTGACAAGCGGCCCCAGCGGGTCAAGCCACAGTCCCGGTTCCAGCACCGTGCCGCCAACCAGGTAGGTGGCGGTAACCAGCAACATGCCGAGCATGGTCCTGCGTGCAAAAGGCCGCACCAGAACCGCGAGGCCCAGCGCCATGTCCAGCACACAGGTGGCGACGGTAATAGTGATTGCTGCCGTGGATGGCATGAAGGGCAGGAAGTGACCGGATGCCCGCGGCAGGTCGAAAAGCGGGATCAGGCCAGACAGCAGCCAG
This sequence comes from Agrobacterium sp. 5Ca50, assembly GCF_055381905.1. Lineage (NCBI taxonomy): Bacteria > Pseudomonadati > Pseudomonadota > Alphaproteobacteria > Hyphomicrobiales > Rhizobiaceae > Agrobacterium > Agrobacterium sp. 5Ca50. The sequence goes on along the minus strand of NZ_AP026438.1, from coordinate 2,054,795 downwards.
AACAGCGACAGGCACAGAATGATTGCCGGTTTCAGCAGATACAATCGTGCAAACCACAGGTCCTGCACACCTGAAGGGCTTGCCTGCAATGTCTGCTGTGCGGTTTTCAGCAGCACACCGTAATGCCTGGCATCTGTTCTGGCGGAGGTAATGACGCCCTCCGACATGACTTGCATCGCGGTGGAACGCAGGGGCGAGCGCCAACCGAGACGTCCGGCCAAATCTGCCAACCAGCTGACCGGTCGGGCGATGGCGGGTGGCAGCGAAATGATCCGCGCAGTCGGTAGGCCCAGCCACTGGCGGTGCAGAAGAACAAGCGAGCCGAGCGTATGCTTTTCATCGGCAGCGAGGTCGACGTCGCTTTTGGGAGGGATCGATCCGGTGAGTGCCAAAAGAACCATTTGCGCAACAGCGCCGATGGCAACGGTTTGAACAGGGCTGTCTGCGTGGGTGAGCGGCAATATGCGCGGCATGCTGGCAAGTGCGCGCAGCAGTGATGTTCCGCCATGAGAATTGCGACCAATGAGCAGCGCCGGGCGCAGAATGACGTAAGGCAGGCCACTTTCGACAAGGGCTTCATCAGCGCGCCGTTTGGTGGCGAGGAAGGGCAGGGATGATGCTGCACCTGCGGTTCTGGCAGAGATCTGGATGATCAGCCGGCCACCTGCAGCCTGTGCCGCCTGATAGAGCGCCAGCATGGATTTTTCCTGCGTGGCGGCGAGATTGTCGGCCAGACCGTCCTGCAAGGCGCCAGCACAATTGACGATGGCGTCGTGACTTTCCACAAGTGCCTGCCATGCCGATGGTTCGCCCATGCGTGCCAGATCGGTGCTGACCCATTGCATGTCTGGTAGCTTGTATTTTGTCCGCTGAGGGTCGCGTCCAAGACCGGTAACCTGATGGCCTTGCAGGGCAAGTTTCCTTGCAATCTCTGAGCCGATGAAACCTGTTGCGCCGAGAATCAGTATCTTCATGGGAGCATTTTAGGCGCTATTGCCTTCGCTGGCACGCATGGAAGGAAAACTTCCACGGAGAGTTTGCGGTTGCGCAGTTGCCCCGAATCCTGCGAAGAGAGCGCATGCAATTTTCACCGCAACAGGACGAGGCTCTTAAAGCCGTTTCGCGTTGGCTCAAGGAAGGCCGTTCGCAGGTTTTCAGGCTTTTCGGTTATGCCGGAACGGGCAAGACGACGCTTGCCAAACATTTCGCTGAGAATGTGGATGGCGACGTGTTGTTTGCGGCCTTTACCGGCAAGGCGGCACAGGTGCTGCGTTCCCGCGGCGCGTCCAATGCCCGCACCATACATTCACTGATTTATCGACCACGTGGTGAAGAAGCCATCGAAAACGAGGAAACCGGCAAGACGTCCATCGCGCCGATGTTTTCTATCAACCGGCAAAGCCCGCTTGCCAAAGCTGCGCTGATCATCATCGACGAATGCTCAATGGTGGACGAGCAACTGGGCAAGGACCTGATGAGCTTCGGCACGCCGATCCTTGTTCTGGGTGATCCCGGCCAGTTGCCGCCGGTAACCGGTGGCGGTTATTTCACCGAGCAGGAACCGGATTATCTGCTGAGCGAAATTCATCGTCAGGCCAAGGATAACCCGATCATCCAGCTGGCCATGGATGTGCGCGAAGGTCGCGAGATCATGCGCGGCGATTATGGTTCGGCGCAGGTGATATCCAAATCGGAAGTGACGCAGTCATTGGTGCTGGACGCCGATCAGGTTCTGGTTGGTACCAACCGCACCCGTCGTCGTTACAACCAGCGTCTTCGCGAGTTGAAGGGCTTTTCCGCCGATTATCCGCAGTCGGGTGACAAGCTGGTATGCCTGCGCAATGACCCGGCCAAGGGACTGCTGAACGGCTCGCTTTGGCAGGTGATGAGTTCATCGCGCGAGACGGTAAAACCCGGCATCAACCTGATGATCCGTCCTGAAGACGACGATATGGATCGCGGTGCGGCAAAGATCAAACTGCTGAAAGCGGCGTTTGAGGAAAGCGAAACCGAAATTCCCTGGACGACGCGCAAGCGTTACGACGAGTTTGATTTCGGTTATGCGCTGACTGTGCACAAGGCGCAGGGTTCGCAGTGGAACAATGTTGTGTTGTTCGACGAGAGTTTCGCATTTCGCGACAGCCGCGAGCGCTGGCTTTATACAGCCATTACCCGCGCTGCAGAAACACTGACGATCGTTCGATAGGGCGACTATTCCCGTTCTTTCAAGCGGGGATGATGCCAAGCAATACGGCCTTGGCAACCGCTTGAAAGCGGTTGTTGGCGCTAAATTTCTGGATAATGCCCAATTCGATTTTCTGCAGTTCTTCCGTGCGCAGGCCAACGGCACGCGCCAGACGAACGGAGGCATAACCTTCTGCCATCAGTTCCAGGCATTTGCGTTCGATATCGGTCAGTATGATCGTATCTTCGGGTAATGGGCCGGTTTGAACCGTGTCATCATCATCATCATCCGGTGTCAGCAGATTGCTGATCTGTTGCATTTGCCGGCGCATGGTTGAAAGATCAGCCGTCAGTTCGCGTTTGCGGTTATTGAGCAAATCTTCGAAAAGCGCTGTCGCTTCCCCTTGAGAATCCGCATCAGCCAGCTTTTCCATGAATTCCTGAATGACCGCAACGGGAATGCCCACTTCGCGGCAGGTGTTGACCAGCGCCATGACATTTACGTTGCGATGCGAATAGATGCGCATCAGGCCAGAACGGCGGGAGGATAGCAGTCCTTTTTCCTCGTAGAAATGCAACGTTCTATGGGTGACGCCAAAAAGATTAGCCATCTCTGCTATTCCAACCGGCTCTGGCGGCAAGCGTAGGGATAGTTTGAGGTCTGGCAAGAAAATATGTTCGTCATAGAGCGACGACTTAGATTTCGCACGTATTTGACCGTCGGGCGTATTTTCCTTCTGCATAAGGTCTCCCCCCTCCATGCGTGAATATCTTTACAGCATTCCTTCTTGATCAGTCGCTACATTCCATGAATGAACCGCGCGAGATTGGCCCTCTCGCGTGTCTGGTCTTTCATCGTTGATGTCTGGAGTGAAATGTTTGCCTGGCGCAATCACGAGGTGTGCCACTCACAAGGCGAGCGTCGTTTGTGTGATTGGTCCTATGGTCGGCAACATCTCTCACAGGCGGCATTCCTTTCAGCGGATTGCGCGAATTTAGCATAATGAACCCATTTCTGATTCTGTTCCATGCCGAATACATTTTTTTCTGGTTGTTGCCCTTCTGTTACTGCATCCTTGATAAAAGAGAGTACTCACTCCTGATTTGCTTTTCCAAGGGCTGCCGTCATGCCAACCACTTTATCCGTTAATCTCAATGCCATAGCTATGCTGCGCAACAGGCGCGATCTGCCCTGGCCGGATGTCGAGCATTTTGGTCGACTGGCGCTTCAGGCCGGTGCCAGCGGTCTGACAGTACATCCGCGGCCAGACCAACGCCACATTCGGTTTTCTGATTTGCCTGTGTTACGCGCCCTGATTGATGACGAGTTCCCGCAGGCGGAGTTCAACATTGAGGGATATCCAACGGAAGAATTTCTGTTGCTTTGCGAACAGACCCAGCCAGAGCAGGTGACATTGGTGCCGGATGATCCGTCGCAGGCCACGTCCGACCATGGTTGGGATTTTCACAAACATTCAGGGCTCCTGAAAGAAACCGTCGCGCGTCTGAAAGCCAACGGCATGCGCGTGTCGCTGTTTGCCGATGGTGATGGAGACCGCTCTGCCGTGGAACTGGCTGCTGAGACCGGTGCCGCACGTATCGAACTTTACACTGGCCCGTTTGGCGGGTGTTACGACGATCCGGCAAAAGAGGCCGTACTGCTTGAGGCTTTGGGCCAGACAGCCGATCACGCCAAGGCGCTAGGGCTTGCGGTCAATGCTGGACATGACCTGACGGTTGCCAACCTCCCGGCACTGGTCAAGCGCATTCCTTATTTGGCCGAGGTCTCCATCGGTCATGGACTGACTGCGGATGCCCTGGAATATGGCATGGTCGAGACGGTGCGGCGTTTTTGCCGCGCCTGCGGTCAGGATATTTCATAACTATTGTCAAGTTTTGGCTTTATAAATTGGGCCTGCGCATTCCCATGCGCGGGCTTTATTTATTATGACCAAGGGGCAGTTTTATGCAGGAACATCATGTCGTTGTTGTCGGAGGCGGGTTTGGCGGGCTTCAGCTTGTACATGGGCTGAAAGGCGCACCTGTTCGCATAACGCTGATTGACCGACGCAATCACCACCTGTTCCAGCCACTGCTCTACCAAGTCGCATCCACCGTTCTTGCCACATCCGAAATCGCCTGGCCTATTCGCCTGCTGTACAAGGACCGCAAAGAGGTCACCACGCTGTTGACTGAGGTGACCGGCGTCGACCGTGCCGCAAAAACCGTGCAGTTGAAGACCGGTGAAAACATCGGATACGACACGCTGGTTCTGGCAACCGGCGCACGCCATGCCTATTTTGGCAATGACCAGTGGGAAAGCGTGGCGCCGGGTCTGAAGACCCTGGAGGATGCCACGACGTTACGCCGTCGTTTGCTGCTGGCTTTTGAGAAGGCCGAACTCAGCAACGACCCGGTGGAGCGCGAAGCGCTTTTGACCTTCGTCATCATCGGCGCTGGCCCGACCGGTGTGGAAATGGCCGGCATGATTGCCGAGTTGGCGCATAAAATTCTGCCACCGGAATTCCGCCGTGTTGATACCACCAAAGCCAAGGTCATTCTGGTGGAGGCCGGTCCACGCGTATTGCCGGTGTTTACCGAAGACCTTTCCGCCTATGCCAAGGATGCGTTGGAAAAGCTTGGCGTACAGGTTTCGCTTGGCACACCGGTTACAGCCTGCACGGATGAAGGTGTGACAATTGGAGATCGTTTTGTGGCGTGCCGCACCGTGGTGTGGGCGGCAGGTGTGCAGGCATCTCCGGCCGCGCAATGGCTTGGCATCGCCGCCGACCGGGCAGGGCGCGCCATCGTCGGGCCAGACCTGACCATTGAGGGTGATCCTGATGTGTTCGTGATTGGTGATACGGCCGCCGTAACACAGCAAAGCGGCAAGCCGGTGCCGGGTATAGCGCCAGCGGCAAAACAGCAGGGTAGTTATGTTGCGAGACTTATCGTTGCCCGTCTGACTGGCATGCCATTCACAGCACCGTTTCGTTACAGGCATCAGGGCAATCTGGCGACGATCGGTAAACGTGCCGCCGTTATCGACTTCGGCAAGTTCAGCCTCAAGGGCGGGCTTGCCTGGTGGATCTGGGGCCTTGCCCACATCTACTTCCTGATCGGCACGCGTTCGCGCCTTGCGGTGGCATGGAGCTGGTTGTGGATCTATCTTAGCGGTCAGCACAGTGCCCGCCTGATTACCCAGAAGGAAACTCTCAAAGACGAGGCGTGACACCACGCGTCTGATACAAACGAAAAAGGGCAGGATGCATATCGCATCCTGCCCTTTGTGTATTCAGGCCATTGGTCAGCAATCAGGCTGGCAGCGTCGCCATATCGATCACGAAGCGGTAACGAACGTCGCTCTTCAGCACGCGCTCATAAGCTTCGTTGACGTCCTTGATGTCGATCTTTTCAATTTCCGAGACAATGTTGTGCTTACCGCAGAAATCGAGCATTTCCTGGGTTTCCTTGATCGAACCGATCATCGAACCGGACAGGCTTCTTGCGCCGACGATAAGCGAGAAGGCGTGAACCGGAATGGCATGCTCAGGCGCGCCAACCACAACCATGCTGCCCTTTGGCTTCAACAGGCCGAGATAAGCGTTCCAGTCGATCGCCACACCTGCTGTGCAGATGATCAGGTCAAATGTGCCGGCCAGCTTTTCGAAGGTCGATGCGTCGCTGGTGGCGTAATATTCCTTCGCACCCAGCTTCAGGCCATCTTCACGTTTGGAAAGCGTTTGCGACAGCACGGTCACGTCTGCGCCCAGTGCAGCACCGAGCTTTACGCCCATGTGGCCAAGACCACCCATGCCGACAATGGCAACCTTCTTGCCCGGACCAGCTTCCCAACGACGAAGCGGCGAGTAAAGCGTGATACCGGCGCACAGCAGTGGTGCGGACGCGTCGAGCGGCAGGTTGTCCGGGATCGACAGGACATAACCTTCCTTGACAACGATATGGTCGGAGTAACCGCCCTGCGTTCTGGTTTTTCCATCGGCATCGTTGTCGTTATAGGTCTGGACGAGACCTGGCATGTAGTGTTCGTTGTCGAGATCGCGGGTGGCGCAGCCGACACAGCTGTCCACGAAGCAGCCAACGCCGACGTGATCACCGACCTTGAAGCGTGTGACCTTGGAACCGACAGCCTTGACGACGCCGGCAATCTCGTGGCCAGGAACGATTGGGAAAACGGCGTTTTTCCATTCGTTGCGAACGGTGTGAATGTCGGAGTGGCAGATGCCCGCATATTTGATGTCGATGACAACGTCATCGTCATTCGGCTCGCGACGTTCAAAGGTAAAAGGAGTGAGTGGCTTCGACGCATCCGTCGCAGCATAACCTCTTGCAATAGCCATCTGAAGTTTCCTTTCAGGTTTGGGAAAGCGATGGCGGATACTGCAATGAAAATGCGCTGTGCCGTTAGAGCGATCCTCCAGCCTTTTTGCACGATCCTGCAAATTGAATCGGTGTGGCCTTTGCGAAAGGGCCGCCATATTCTAGATGTAGCCTACCGGATCCGTTCTTTCTCGAAGAGACTTGACCAATGACGCTGCCTTTCAGCCCCTATCATGAAATCGCTTCGATCGCTGCGCGTTACGCACCTGTTGACGGGGAGGTGCAGACGGCCGTTGACGGTCTGGGTATCAGCAAACGTTCGTCACCCAGTGCGCCGTGCCATGGTAGCTACCGTCCTTGTCTTGCGATGGTGATTCAAGGCGCTAAAAGCCTGCAACTGGGCATAGACACAATCAATTACGCCGCGGGTGACTATCTGCTGAGTTCGCTGGACCTCCCTGTCGCATTGCGTGTGGTTGAGGCCAGCGAGCAGGTTCCGCATTTCTGCATCACGCTTGCTATCAGCGGCGAAAAAGTGCTGGATCTTATGGCCCGCGCCCATATCCGGCGGCGTGCAGAGACTGCAACCGGCCAGCGTGGCATTGTCGTCAACGCGGCAACACCGGAACTTCTCGATGCAACCACAAGGTTGCTCCGGTTGCTTGATCGTCCGTCCGACATTCCTGCCATGGCGCCGCTGATAGAGGAGGAGATCCTCTACCGCGTGTTGACTGGGCCAGCTGGTGAGCAGTTGATGAGCATTGTCGCTGCGGACACCCATGGCAACCGCATTGCCCGTGCCATTGCCTGGCTACGCGAGAACTTTGCCCGCCAGTTACGGATTGAAGACCTTGCCGATCATGTCGGCATGAGCGTGTCGTCCTTTCATCACCACTTCAAGGCAATCACCGCAATGACACCGGTGCAGTACCAGAAACAGCTTCGCCTGCAGGAAGCACGGCGGTTGATGTTGCTGGAGCGGCTGGACGCCGGTACTGCCGGTCACCGTGTCGGTTACCAAAGCCCATCGCAGTTCAGCCGGGAATACAGCCGTGTTTACGGCCTGTCACCAGCCCGCGATGTCGATGCGTCACGCGAAAGCATGGCTGCGGAATAACGAGACTGGATGCCGCAAGGTTAATACGTGGCGATTCGGGCATGTTTAGAATCTGTTGGCGCGGTTTCTTCGAGTAAATCACGACAGCAAAACCGAAATGCAAAAAGGAGGCAGGTGTTTGCCTGCCTCCTTTTTTGCGTTCAGAAACCTTGATGCAATCAGCCGATCAGGGCTGCCTTGTTGGCCTTGAAGTAATCTGCCGGGGACTGTGGCTTTTCGCCGGTCAGCGTTTCGTAGTCATTGGTCACGCCATCGAAGTTGCCCGCACGAATGTTGGCATCAGCCGATACCAGCATGTCAGCGACGAAGCCGGGAAGACCTGCGCCCTCAATGCCCTGCTTCAACTGCTCGTCGTTGATCTGCACGACGGCCAGCGGTTTGCCGGTAGCGGCGGTGATTAGGGCGGCAACCTCATCGGCATTCAGCGACTGCTGACCAGTGATGGTGTAGGTCTTGTTTTCTGCCTTGCCCTTGGCGAGGGCAGCGGCTGCTGCACGGGCGCAATCGTCACGCGAGATGTTGGGAACCTTGCCTGTGCCGCTGGAGGTGAACCACTGTCCGGTCTGTAGGTTGTGCGGCATGGCATGCAGGTAGTTGTCGTTATACCAGGCATTGCGGATGATGGTGTTGGGCAGGCCGCTCGCCTTCACGGCCTGTTCTGTGCCGAGATGGTCAGGTGCAAAGGTAACCAGCGATTTGTCCGGGTTTGGCATGGACGTGTAAAGCACATGTTTTACGCCTGCCTTGGCGGCCGCATTGACGGCTGATGTATGCTGCTTGAGGCGCTGGCCGGGCACGGCAAGAGCGTCGGTGGAGATGATCAGCAGCTTGTCGATGCCGGAAAAGGCCGCTGTCAGAGACGTTTCATCATCAAAATCAGCCTTGCGGGTTTCAACGCCCTTGGCAGCGAGCTCGGCGAGCTTGGACGTGTCGCGGCTGGCGGCGACGATGTCGGATGCTGGTACCTTGTAAGTCTCCAGAAGATGCTGAATGACAGCCTTACCAAGCTGGCCTGCTGCTCCGGTGACGAGAATTTTGCTCATGGCGTGTTTCCTTGTTTGGTTTCGTGTGGCGCTGGTTTTGCGTGTCATGAGTAGCGGCTTGTTTTGCTGCTCTCAAAAAGAGACCAAGGCTAAAATAGGAATTGACCGTGTGCTGTAAAGAAGGCACTTTCGCGGTAGATCGTTACCAAAAGGGAACCACCATGGATGCGCCAACCTCTGGCTTCAAACCGAAAAACAGTGGCACTATAGATTATTCGGCGCTGGATTTCGACAATTGCCCGGTGCGTGATCTTCTCAGCCAGATTGGTGGCAAGTGGGCAACGCTGCTTTTGGAGGCCTTGGCCGAAAAACCCTATCGTTTCGGGCAGTTGCGACGCATGGTGCCTGATATTTCGCAGCGGATGCTGACGCAGACTTTGCGTGATCTGCAGCGCGACGGTTATGTCGAACGTGAGGTTTTCCCGACCAAGCCGCCAAGCGTTGAATATCGCATGACGCCGCTCGGGCATTCGCTTTATGAACCTGTGTCGAAAGTCATCCTTTGGGCGCTGGAAAACCAGCAAGCCGTGCGGACTGCGCGTGCTGAATTCGACAAGGCTGCCTGACTGCTGCGAAGGCGAGATTGTTTGCGTCGCAGCTTTTATGCTGCGCTGCGCCAAATCGTAACGTTCCCTTAAAAAATATCTTGACCCGGAGAAGGCATTCTCTTATCCATCCCCAGAACCGTACTGTACGGTACTAATCCGTACTTCTGGAGTGAATGCCGTGACAACCGATCCAATCACAACACAGGAATTTTCGCCGCGTCAGAACGCTGTTCTGGAGCAGGCTTTGAAATTGCTTGTCGAGGGTGGGGATAAAGCGCTGACCACATCCGGTCTCGCACGCGCGGCCAACTGTTCCAAGGAAAGCCTCTATAAGTGGTTTGGCGACCGTGATGGTCTGCTGGCTGCGATGATCACCTTTCAGCAGAGCAAGGTCCGCACCATCGAGCGTACCGGCGAACGCCTCAGCGTCGAGCAGCTGAAAGAACATCTTGACGTTTTTGCCCATGATTTGCTTGACGTTCTTGCAGGCGATGTTTCGCTGGCGCTGAACCGTCTGGCGGTCGGGCAGAGCAGCCGTGACGGCTCCAAGCTTGGCACGCTGCTTCTGGAACGCGGCCGCCGCCAGATCGACCGTCGCGCCAAGGCTCTGCTGGAGACGGGGCGTCGCTCCGGCCTGCTTCGCATCGATGACGTCGAAGAGGCATATCGCATGTTTTACGGTCTTATCGTCTCGGATCTGCATGTTCGCATGCTGCTGGGCGAGGCACCGGAAAAGGATTTCGCACCACGGGCAAGAAAGGCCGTTACGGCATTTCTGACGCTCTATGGTGTGCAGAAATAATCACGCGGCTGCGGGGCAGGGCTGCCTTCCCGCACCGTCTCAACCTGATTAGCATAGAGAAGGAACTGATATGCGCGTTTATTACGATCGTGATGCCGATCTCAACCTCATCAAGGCGAAGAATGTCGCCATCGTCGGTTACGGCTCGCAGGGCCGCGCCCATGCGCTCAACCTCAAGGATAGCGGCCAGAAGAATATCGTTATCGCGCTGAAGGCCGGTTCGCCGACCATCAAGAAGGCAGAAGCTGACGGCTTCAAGGTCATGACCGTTGCAGAAGCTGCAAAGTGGGCAGACCTGTTGATGATGGCAACACCTGACGAACTGCAGGCCGACATCTACAAGGCAGAAATTGCTGGCAACATCCGTGACGGCGCAGCGATTGCTTTCGCACACGGCCTAAACGTTCATTTCGGCCTCATCGAGCCAAAGGACACGCTTGACGTTGTCATGATCGCACCAAAGGGCCCAGGCCACACGGTTCGCGGCGAATACCAGAAGGGCGGCGGCGTGCCTTGCCTCGTTGCTGTTCACCAGAATGCTTCCGGCAACGCTCTTGAAGTTGCTCTGTCCTACGCTTGTGGCGTTGGCGGCGGCCGTTCCGGCATCATCGAAACCAACTTCCGTGAAGAATGCGAAACCGACCTGTTCGGCGAGCAGGTTGTTCTGTGCGGTGGTCTGGTTGAACTGATCCGCGCTGGTTTCGAAACGCTGACCGAAGCGGGTTACGCACCTGAAATGGCTTACTTCGAGTGCTTGCACGAAGTGAAGCTCATCGTAGACCTGATCTACGAAGGTGGCATTGCCAACATGAACTACTCCATCTCCAACACTGCGGAGTGGGGCGAATACGTTACCGGTCCTCGCATCATCACTGCCGAAACAAAGGCTGAAATGAAGCGCGTTCTGACAGACATTCAGACAGGCAAGTTCACGTCTGATTGGATGCAGGAATACAAGGCTGGTGGCGCACGCTTCAAGGGCATCCGCCGCATGAACGATGTTCACCAGATCGAAGAAGTTGGCGCAAAGCTGCGCGGCATGATGCCATGGATCGGCAAGAACAAGCTGGTCGACAAGGCAGTTAACTAAGCCTTTTGCCGATCCCTGTTTGTTGTTTGCGTGCCTGCGGCATCGCGGGTATCGGCAAGAACAGGTGGTTGACAAGGCTGTCAACTAAGCCATTTGCTTAGGTTGAACTAATAGGGTCAGCGCGAAAGCGCTGGCCCTTTTTGTTGTTTGCGTGTCTGCGGCAGCAGAGGGGTCGGTGACAACAGGGCGTCGACGAGGCTGTTCACTAAGCAATTTGCTTAGATTAAATTGATAAAGGCCGGGGCGAAAGCTCCGGCCTTTTTCCTTGTGTGGCTTACGTCTTGCGTCAACGTTCACCACTCTTCAATCCTGTACTTGTTACAGGAAACCGGCGTCGCGCGTCTGCGCGACGGAAGAGTCTTTTCACCCCAAAGACTTGGGATGACTGGACCCCTGTGACGAGCACAGGGGTGAGGGAGGTAGTGGCTAGTCGCTGCTTTCTTTATTGTGAACCCCGGTAAAAACTGGTCTGATAAACCCCGATAAAACAGACAGGGCAGCCTTATGCGCGACGCAGATGTGTCTCTAACAAAAGAAGATTTGGATGCCATCCGCAGGCTGGAAGAGTGTCTGTGGATCGGAGAGACGCGTTTTGACAACGCGTTGATGGACAAGGTGTTTGCTGCCGACTTTTTTGAATTCGGCCGCTCAGGCAGGACCTATGCGCGTGCGGAGATGTTTTTTGATCCGCATTCTGCTGAAGTGATTGATGCGACCATTCCGCTACCAGAATTCCATGCGCGTCATCTGTCTGCGGATGTCGTGCAGGTGACCTATGTCAGCGAAGTCAGATATGGTGAGAACATCGAGCGCGCCAACCGATCCTCAATCTGGAGCCGTGAGGGCGCAGGTTGGCAGTTGCGCTTTCATCAGGGCACGCCAATCCCGGTTTGAGGGAATGAGCGGGCAGGTGGCCGCTCATTCAGTTTTTCATCTGGTGCAGAGAACCGCACTCAGGCTGTTGGTGGGATGACACCCTTTGTCAGGATGAAGCAGCCGTAGAAACGGGTTTCACCCGTGGTGATCACGCAATATGCATCCCTGGCTTCTTCGTAGAACTTGAAGCGCTCAATGCCATACATCGGGGCGGATTTGCCTTCGGCGGCATCAACTTCTTTCTGCACTTCGGCCTGCACAGGCTCCAACTGGTCCGGTGCGCCCATCACTTCCATGCGGCCGACGGAAGGCTGCAAGGGGGTGTCCAGCGGCAGAACCGAAAGGATTGCCTTCATGGCGCGGGCGGCGGAAATGTTTTCCATGCGCAAGACCTGACCGACTACGGTGTGTTGTGCCACGCTGTCGGACGGGAAGTTGGTGTCGGAAATGACCAGTGTGTCACCATGCCCCATGGCGCGTAGCGCGTGCAGCACATCGGCATTGAGTGCCGGGTCGATATTCTTGAGCATTCTATCCTCCTCGAAAAATGCAAATCAGTTGCCGTGCAATCGACCCGGAAATTACCGTTTCGTCAATGCGTGATTGGCCATTGTTTGGCTGATGGGGGCAGGTGAGTGCACCGTTCAACTGCTGACAGTTGGGAATTGTTAAGTCTTAAAGGGAGTTGTAATGGAGTGGGCGGCTGCATTTGGGAGTGCGTCGTAGAGTCGAAAAATAGTACCAAAATTCGATAAGTCAGCATTGCTGACCTTTCGAGTTTTCTATAAAGATAAAAGCACAAAAAACGAAACAAGAGGAAACGTACCCATGCTTGATTGGGAACATATTTTCGCCACGCGCTCTTCGCGCATGAAGGCGTCGGAAATCCGTGAACTGCTGAAACTGCTCGAGCAGCCGGATATCATCTCGTTTGCAGGCGGCATTCCCGACCCTGCATTGTTCCCAGATCAGGAATTCAAGCAGGCCTATTCCGATATTTTTTCCGGTGCACAGGTAAATTCTGCCCTGCAATATTCCGTCAGCGAAGGCTACAAGCCGCTGCGCGAATGGATCGTTGCCGACATGGCGAAGATCGGCATTGAATGCTCCGTGGACAATGTTTTCATCACCTCCGGTTCACAGCAGGCGCTCGATTATCTCGGCAAGCTGTTCCTGTCGCCGAAGGATACGGCGCTGGTCACATGGCCAACCTATCTTGGCGCGCTCTCGGCCTTCAACGCCTATGAGCCGACCTATGACCAGCTAAACCCGGGCGGCAACCGCACACCGGAAACCTACCGTGAAAACGCCACCAAGGCCGGTGGTTCGGTGAAATTTGCCTATCTGTCTGCCGACTTCTCCAACCCGACCGGTGAAACCGTCAGCCTTGCAGACCGCAAGAAGTTGCTGGAACTGGCCGATGAACTGGATATCGCCGTTCTCGAAGACGCTGCCTATCAGAACCTGCGTTTTGACGGCGAAGCAATTGCACCGATTCTGGCACTCGACATTGAGCGCAGCGGCGGCATTGAAAACACCCGTACCATCTACAGCGGCAGCTTCTCCAAGACGCTGGCACCTGGTCTGCGCGTTGGTTTCGTTGTTGCCTCCATGCCGGTCATCCGCAAGCTGGTTTTGATGAAACAGGCCGCTGACCTGCATTCCTCGACCATCAACCAGATGGCCATCGAACATGTTGCTTCGCGCGGTTTCGACAAGCAGGTCGCCAAGATCAAGGCAACCTATAGCGCCCGTCGTGATGCCATGTTGGCAGCCCTTGAAAAATACATGCCGAAGACCGCTCGCTGGACAAAACCGGAAGGTGGCATGTTCATCTGGGTGACACTGCCAGAAGGCATCGACGGTGCTGAATTGCTGGCCAAGTCGTTGTCGAGCGAGCGCGTTGCCTTCGTGCCGGGCAAGGCATTTTTTGCTGATGGTTCGGGCAGCAACACGCTTCGCATCAGCTTCTCTTGCGCTAACGAGCAGATGATCGACGAGGGCATCAAGCGCCTTGGTCGTCTGGTTGCCGGTGCAGAAGCGACAACCAGCGCGACGATGCCAATCATCTGATTGGTTGTTGATGCGTGAGGGTAGCGGGAGCAGTATCCCGCTGCCTTTCATCTGCGGTTTCAAGCCTCATTTTGCCGTATGTCCGCGTTTGCCGGCAATTTTTTTCTTCGTTATTGTCAGTTTCCGCGGCAGCACCTGCCTGTGCCTGCATGAATGACAGACCGTGTGACGCCCGTTTCCCAAGGAAATTCTTCGTGACCCAAACACATGCCTTTCATCAGGTCGATGTCTTTTCCTCACAGCCATTCAAGGGAAATCCGCTGGCGGTGGTCTGCGATGCCGATGATCTCTCGGACGCGCAAATGGCGGCCTTTGCAAACTGGACCAACCTCAGCGAAACGACGTTTCTGCTGAAACCGACAGTTGATGGTGCTGATTACCGCGTGCGGATTTTTACGCCAGTTGGTGAGTTGCCCTTTGCCGGTCATCCGACACTTGGGTCCTGCCATGTCTGGCTTGCCCATCATGGCAAAACTGGAATGCAGGACGTTGTGCAGGAATGCGGGGCAGGGCTGGTGCGTATCCGCATCAGTGACGGCAGGCCGGCATTTGCCGCACCGCCTTTGCGCAAATCCGGGACTGTTGATGCCGAGACGCTGGCGACGGTGGCAGCGGCCCTTGGCGTGGCATCCAGCGCCATTGTCGACGCAAACTGGACGGACAATGGTCCGGGCTGGCTGTCATTGCTGTTGAAAACCAGAGCGGATGTTTTGAATATTCGGCCGGATTATGCGGCACTTGGACATTATCAAGTCGGTGTGGTGGCGCCATGTACCCATGAGGACGGTGTTGAAACCGATTTCGAGCTGCGGGCATTTTGCGACAACTGCGAAGACCCTGTCACTGGCAGTCTCAATGCCGGTGTTGCCCAGTGGCTGATGGGCAAAGGTGTTGCGCCACAACGCTATGTCGCAAGTCAGGGCACGGTGCTTGGTCGTGCCGGGCGCGTCTATGTCGAGAAGCTGGACGACGACATCTGGATCGCTGGTGAAGTGACCGGCGTTATCGATGGCAGTGTTGTCATATGAGGTGTATTGACAGGCCTGAAAAATGGACTGTCACATACATGTTATAGATATGTGTTTTAGCGGGGCCACCTCATAACAGGAATGGACCCATGAAAACCCTTCTTTCCGCTTTCACTGCTCTCGTTTCGTTTGGCATGATTGTTGGCAGCGCCAACGCTGCTGATCTGGTGCTCTACACCAGCCAGCCAAATGAAGATGCGCAGGCTACCGTCGATGGCTTCAAGGCTGCCAATCCCGGCCTCGACGTCGAGTGGGTTCGCGACGGAACGCCAAAGATCATGGCAAAGCTGATGGCGGAAATTGAAGCCGGCAATCCGGTTGCCGACGTTCTGCTGATTGCCGACACGGTCACCCTGGAGCGCATGAAGCAGGCTGGTCAGTTGATGGCCTACAAGTCGCCGGAAGCCGCCAATCTCGACGCTTCGCTGTATGACGCCGATGGTTATTACTACTCCACAAAGTTGATCACCACCGGTATCATGTACAACACTGCCGCTGCGATGAAGCCAACCAGCTGGAAGGATCTCGAAAAACCGGAAGCCAAGGGCATGGTGACTATGCCAAGCCCGCTGACCTCGGGTGCTGCTCTCATTCACGCGCAGACGCTGGCTGGCGTCGACAGCCTTGGCTGGGACTACTACAAGGCGCTCACGGAAAATGGTGCGGTTGCCGCTGGTGGTAACGGTGGTGTGCTGAAGTCTGTGGCCTCTGGCGAAAAGGCTTATGGCGTTGTGGTTGACTACATGCCAATCCGTGAAAAGGCCAAGGGCGCACCGATTGAATTCATCTTCCCGGAAGAGGGGGTTTCGGCCGTGACCGAGCCGGTTGGCATTCTGTCCACAACGAAGCATGCTGACACTGCCAAGAAGTTCGTTGATTACGTTCTGTCCAAGGACGGCCAGGAAGGCTTCCTCAAGCTTGGTTACATTCCAGCACGCAACGACGTTGCTCTGCCAGAAGGTTTCCCGGCCCGCGACAAGATCAAGGTTCTGCCAATCAATGCTCCGGAAGCTCTCAAGAACTCCGAGAAAGACCTGAAGACCTTCTCCGACATCTTCGGTTCGAACGGCTAAATCACATTATGTCCGTTTTGAATGCATCAGGAAGCAGCCAGCCGCGCTGGCTGTTTCCCTTTGTAGTGTTGGTGGTTTTCGTCCTCAGCGCCCTGCCGCTGGGGCGTCTTGCCTATACCGGAATTCTTTCGTCACTGAGTGGTGACTTATGGCCATTGCTGACTGATCCTGCCTTGTGGCGAGCGGTGTTGAACAGTCTGGTCACCTCATTTCTCGGCATGATCATTTCCGTTGTAATTGGCGGCGGTTTCGCCTTGGCGCTCACGCTGTGCGATGTGCGCGGCAAGGCTGCCATGAGCTTCCTGTTCATGTTGCCAATGATGATCCCGCCACAGGTAACAGCCTTGTCGTGGATTGGCATGACGGGTCCGTCAAGCACGTTGTTGAAGGCCATTGGCCTCGCGCCAGCGCTGGGTTCGCCACAACCGCTTTATTCAATCGGCGGCATTGCATTGCTGCTCGGCGTCCAACACGCGCCACTGGTCTATCTGTCCCTGAGGGCTGGCCTGCTGGCACTGCCGCAGGATGGTATCGAGGCTGCCCGCCTGTCGGGCGCCACCTCATGGCGCGTGCTGATAGACGTCATTCTTCCTCTGTCGACACCGGGGCTGATTGCCGGTGCGGCCATTGCTTTTGTCTCTGGCGTTGGCAATTTCGGCATTCCGGCCATTCTCGGTATTCCAGCCTCGATTTTCACGCTACCGACGCTGATCTACAGCCGCTTTGCCAGCTTCGGCACCAGCACATTTGGCGATATCGCCATGTTGTCGGGCATGATTGCCATTATTTCGGTGGCCGGTCTTGCGGTGCAGGAAAGAGCCATGAAGGGCCGCGATTACCGCATCATCGGTCTGTCGGGCAAGGTTGCGACCTTCCGGCTACATTCCTGGCGTTTGCCGCTCGAAGTCTTGTTGTGGCTTGCCATCTTCTTCATCCTGGTTGCGCCGCTGGCAGCCCTTGTCGCAAGCTCGCTCGCACCGGCATACGGTGTGCCGCTCAGCCTCAAGACAGCAACTTTGCATGCCTATGAGGAAATCCTGTTTCGGCAGGCCTCGACGCGTACCGCCTTCCTGAATTCGATGTTCCTCGCCAGTGTTACGGCAGCAGGTCTCCTCTTGGTGACATTGTTGACGGCGTATTTTCTGGTGCGGGCAAAAAGCCGTTTCATGTTCATCCTGTCGGCGCTGGTGGATATTCCCTATGCCTTGCCGGGCATCGTTATTGCCGTGGCCTTCATCCTGCTTCTGGCCGCACCGTTGCCCTTTGTTGGCGTGACGCTTTACGGCACGATCTGGATTATTCTGCTGGCCTATTTCTCGTCGTTCTTTGCCGTCAGCCTCAAGCCGATGGTTGGTGCCTTCTCGCAATTCGATCCTGCGTTGGAAGAGGCAGCCCGGTTGGCCGGGGCGGGGTTCTGGCGCCGGTTGAAGGATATCATCCTGCCGCTGGTGGCACCGGCGGCTGGGGCGTCGATTATTCTGGTCTTTCTGATCGCCTGTAATGAGCTGACGGTGTCTGCGCTGCTGTGGTCAGCCGGCACCCAGACACTTGGGGTGGTTATCTACAATCTTGATGATAGCGGCAGTTTCGATCTTGCCTCTGCATTGTCCGTTCTTGTCGTGGCCATGGTGATCATTCTCATGCTGCTTCTGGAACTGCTTGGGCGCAAATTGCCGAAGGGAGTTGTACCGTGGCAAAACTGATCCTTAACCGTTTGTCCAAGGACTTCGGCACTGGCAAACCTGCGGTGGACGATGTCTCGCTGACCATTCGTGATGGCGGTTTTCTGGCGCTGCTGGGGCCTTCCGGTTGCGGCAAGACAACGGTGCTGCGCATGATTGCCGGTTTCGAGCAGCCAAGCGATGGTTCCATTCTGCTGGGCGAGCGTGTGTTGGCCGACGCCGGTAGCATGGTGCCACCAGAACGCCGCAACATGGCGATGGTGTTTCAGTCCTACGCGCTGTGGCCGCATATGACGGTGGCTGACAATGCTGGTTATCCGCTAAAGGTGCGCGGCATCTCCGGTGAGCGTTATCGCAGCAAGGTGGCTGCCGCACTGGCGGCGGTGCGACTGGAAAATTACGCCAATCGTCGCCCGTCAGAACTCTCCGGTGGCCAGCGCCAGCGTGTGGCACTGGCACGGTGCCTGGTGACCGAGCCGGATGTGGTGTTGCTGGATGAGCCCTTGGCCAATCTCGACCGGCATCTGCGTCAGGAGATGGAAGAGACCTTCCGTGAGTTCCACATCAGTTCCGGTGCCACGATGATCTACGTCACCCATGACCAGTCCGAGGCCATGGCGCTGGCAACCGATGTGGCGGTGATGTCTCAAGGCAAGCTGTTGCAGGTGGCACCGCCAGCGGAGCTTTATGCCCGTCCGGAAGGGCGGCTGGTCGGTTCACTGGTCGGGCAGGGAGCAATCGTCTCACTGACGCTGCCGGAACAGGACAATCGCGAACTGGAGTGGAGCGTTCTGGCACCGGCTTTTGCCAAGGGAAAAGGCGTGTCGCCGACCGGTGATATTCTTGTTCGCCCGCAGGATGTGGTGCAGGACGCAGATGGTATTCGTTGCCGGGTTACGTCATCTCTTTATGAAGGGGAGCGTTATGCGCTGCGCCTGAAACTGCCAGATGGCCAGAGCCTGCGTGCCTATAGCCGTGATGCTGCAAATGTTGGTGATTTTATTCCGGTTGCCATCAGAGCCGCCTGGCGGCTCTGATCTTCCTATGAAGGAAAGCCTGACGGTAACTGTCTGTCAGGCTTTAGCTGACCGCCAGATTACGACCCTGACGTTTGGCGCTGTACATGTTGGCATCGGCCACCTGCAACATGCGGGATGGGTCAAAACCGGTTTCGCAATAGGCGACACCGAAGCTGGCGCTCAGCCCGATCTTGTCGCCATCTGTGGTCGTGACCTTCAGGTTGGCGATGGCGATGCGGATTTTTTCCGCGGCCTCGGTAATGTCCTGCCGTTTGAGGAAGGGCAGGAACATTGCAAATTCCTCGCCGCCAATACGGCCGGCAATATCGTCATCTGCACTCATGCGCGACACCAACTGGCCAACACGGCGTAGCGCTGCATCGCCAGTGGCATGGCCGTAGGTATCGTTGAGTGTCTTGAAGTAATCGAGATCGAAAAACAGCAGGCCGCCGCTCTTTTGTCCCAGACTTGCCTTTTCCAGTTCGTCCATGAAGGTGGCGCGGTTGAGGATGCCGGTCAGCGGATCAAGACGCGATGACATCCGCAGTTGTTCATAGGCAAAGGCCAACTCGTCGCGCGCTTCTGCCGCTTCCTTGCGGGCCAGACGCAGTCTTGCAGTATTCCAGTAATGAAGGGCCGACATGGGGATTGCGCTTGCAAGCGGGCAGATGATCGTCATGATCAGTCCAGCGCCCGCAAGCTTGCCTCCCATCATGGGAACGAATGTCACAGATATCAGCAGGGTCACGCCTAATGCGAATATTCCCGTGGCCAGAGCCTTGAGTGTGATAATCCGAAAATCAATCATTGATCTTTTGGTTCCATCCGATCCGGGACTAACCATGCCGCAGTTTTAAATTGTCTGAACGGAACCGTTAAATTGCGACGTTTTCGTATTTAATTGGTGCATTATCCACTAGCATGGTTTTTGACCCCTCTTGTGACGGCTCAAATCCTCATCGCCGATGGAATGCATGTTCTCTTGCCCGCCGAACAGCTAAGGTTCTAAGTTGCTGTTGTTGCATAAACGGGAATGATTCATGTCGCTCAGGCTTGCCACTTTCAACATCGAAAACCTGCTCACCCGCTTTGATTTTACAGGCTTTCGCAACCAGACCCGCCGCGACAGGGCGATGCAGCTTTTCGAGATCCGTGACGAGGCGACCTATCAGGCCCTGGAAAGCGCGCGTCTGGTATCTTCTACCGACGATACCCGCCAGCTTTCAGCGCTGGCGATAGCTGACGCGGATGCCGACATCCTCTGCCTGCAGGAAGTGGACAACATGGCGGCCTTGCAGGCCTTCGAATATGGCTATCTGTTTCGTATGGTCGGTAACGGCTATCGCCAGAAATATCTGGTGGAGGGCAATGACAGCCGCGGCATCGATGTCGCCGTCATCATGCGTGAGGAAACCCGCGACGGGCAACGTATCGAACTGGTGGATATCAAAAGCCATGCGGCACTGACTTACCGCGACCTGCATCTCTTTAACGCCGATATCTCAGTCACCAACCAGCCGGATGACAAGATTTTCAAACGCGACTGCCTGGAGCTTGACCTGCGTATCGGCGGCAAACCCTTTACGCTTTACGTGGTGCATCTGAAATCGATGACCAATTCGCGTGAATCCACGGATGCGCGACTTGGCACCATGGCCATCCGGCATGCCGAACTGAAAGCCGTGCGCCATATTATTGAAAGCCGCTTCGGCGCAGGCAAGGCGCGCGACATGAATTTCGCCATTTGTGGCGACATGAACGACTATCAGGAAAAGGTGCTAATCGACGGTGACCGGCGCAAGGGCTACACCTTTACGCCCGTCAACGAGGATGAAAGCGCGTTGAATGTGCTGAGTGCCGATGGTTTTGCCATCAACCCGATGCTGCGCCGTGATGTGATGGACCGGTGGACGCTGTATCATTCGCGTGGACCACAGGAACAGCATCTGTGCCAGCTTGATTACATCTGGCTATCACCGCGCCTTGCCAGCCTCAATCCACACCAGGTGCCGGACATTATTCGCAATGGCCAGCCGTATCGCACCATTTTTCCGCCGGGGCAGGCGGTGGACCGTTATCCACGCACCGGCTGGGACAGACCCAAGGCATCCGACCATTGCCCTGTCGTGATGACCCTGGATCTGGAATGATGAGCCAGCGCGGCGCTGTCCTGCATAGATTAGGGCTGTGGGGTGGACCGGCGACAATTGGGGGTTCTGGCGAGTAAGTTGTTTCAGGTGTATGTTGTCTTTCAGTTCAAGTTGACTGACTAAAACATGCGAATGGAAGAAACATAAACGCGAGGCCAAAACGATGCCCGGTTCCATTTCTGAGACTGTCGTTGATTATGTACACGCCATGACCTTTGCCGATGAGGACAGGTTACGGGAACTTTTCGATCCGCGAGCCGCCATCGTCGGTAACTATCAGGGCGGTATTGAGTGGCTGTCTCTCAGTGATTTCATCGATCAGATCAAGTCTGTCGATTCTCCGTCACCGGACCATGAGCTCGATTATGAGATTCTTGGCATTGATACCGCTGGCGAGACCGCGTCCGTCAAACTGCGCGATAGTTTTGCAGGGGCGAACTTCACCAATTACCTCTCACTGCTACAAATCGATGGTAAGTGGTTGATCGTTCACAAGCTTTATTATTTGCACGATGAGTAAGGCTTAGCCTCTACAAATCCCCATTTCAGGTTTGCGAACAAAAAAATGCATGTTCGGCATGCTTATTTTCAATTTTCGCTTTACACAGAAAAAGAATCTGGTAATTCCACACGCACTGGATTGCCCTTGTAGCTCAGTTGGTAGAGCACCTGATTTGTAATCAGGGGGTCACGAGTTCGAACCTTGTCGGGGGCACCAGTTTTTCCCTTTAAATCAATGCATTGCAGTTGACGATAGATTGTCGTCAACGTCTCGCGTTCAGTTTGCGAAGACACGATTGCCTGAAGTTGCAGACGTGTCTGATGGCCGCCCGAGTTTGGGCTAGGCGAGAAATTGAACCTTCTGATTCTCCGACTTCCGCTTTCCACAGTTTTGTCGGCATTGTTGGCAAGATGGACATGCGCCTGACAAAATTGCGGTTAAAGCGTGTTTTCCGCTTTGAAATGTCATGGCTGATGGTGGGCTTATCACCTTGGGCATGGCAGGTTTGTCGTGAAAACTGACATCAAGGACTGCCGTCGGGCGTGAAAATTGCGTATGGTCTGCTTCATGCGGGTGGATCGTCGCCCTTGGTGTGAATGCG
The DNA here is from genome assembly GCF_055381905.1 of Agrobacterium sp. 5Ca50. Classification (NCBI taxonomy): domain Bacteria; kingdom Pseudomonadati; phylum Pseudomonadota; class Alphaproteobacteria; order Hyphomicrobiales; family Rhizobiaceae; genus Agrobacterium; species Agrobacterium sp. 5Ca50. The sequence continues at coordinate 2,032,666 of NZ_AP026438.1, read as the reverse complement.
TAAAACAGGTGCTGTGTTGATCGATCCCTATGTTTTGCTTGGTGTGGCGCGCGATGCGGATGAGGCAGCGATCAAGGCTGCCTATCGCAAGCTGGCAAAAAACGCGCATCCGGATAGTGGCGGTGATACCGAGCAATTCTCCAGCCTGCAAAAAGCCTATGATCTTTTGAAGGACCCGGTGCGCCGCAAGGTGTTCGATGACACCGGTTATGATCCGCAGTTGGCAGATCCGAAGGATCTCAAAGGTTTGCTGATGCTGGAAACACTGGTCAACGAGTTCATTCTGGATGAGCGCGAGCCGGGCAGTTTCGATCCTGTTGCGGCCATGCGCCGCAAGTTGACGGACGATATTCTCAAAAGCCGTTTCCACATTCTCGAGCTTGAGCGTCATCGCACCCGCGTGCGCAAACATATGGACCGGCTGGGCAAAAAGCCGGAAACCGATGTGCTCGGCTCAATGCTGCGCTCTCGCAGCCAATCTATCGCAGAGGCCATTCGTAATGCCGAAGCGCAGATCGAGGCCATCGAGCAGGCCTATACCATGCTGGAAGGCTATTCCTACGAGATCGAGATGATGGAACGCGTCGTGACGCTGAAGGCTGAGGCGGCGGAATAAACCGCCAGCCGCTTGTCTGTCATTGGATTACGGTCCATTGACCAGCGCCAGAATGAGTTGGTGCACCCGGCCACCGGGTGACATTTCCTCCCGGTCGAAATCACTGCTGCGACGGCGCTGTTCGTTGGACAGTTCACCGAGCCGCTTTTGCAAAACTTCGCGAACCTTCTGGCATTTCGGGTCGTTTTCGGCTCTCAGGCCTACACTGTAAGCCTCGATTTTTTGGACCATGTCGAGAATGTGCTCGCCGTGAACGCGTTCATGCGTCTCGACGCCCCGGATAAAGCTTTGCCAGCTGTCTGCCATTGCCCCTGACAGTTTTGTAGCGGGTTTGGGCCAGCTGTAGATGATGGTCAGATTGGGCCGGGCGGAGGCCAGCACACAGGCGCCATCCGGCAGTGGCCGGTAATCCCGGCGCCAGGTCAGTTTGAAGGTGGTGTAGGCGATGGCCTGGCCGGAGCCGGCCTCGGGTCCGCGAGCTCCGATCGACTGGTACAGTTCCATGCCGGTTGAACCGCGCACTGTATAGGGTTTGATCTGTTCAGCCGGGCGCCAGTTGTTGGCGTGAGCGGCAGCGGGCAAAGCCAGCAATGTTAGAAGGGTAGGGATGGCGGCTTTTTTCATGTCGCGGGTCTTGATCACTCGGGGTTCCATATCAGCAACCCACGCACCGACCGCAGGTTTTGTCGAAAGATGTATCGCCAGCCTATCGTAAGGCCGATGTTTGCAAGGCGCGCAGAATATCCATGGCCTCGTTTGCCCTGTCGTGCGGCACGAACACATGGTCATGATGTAAGGCGGCCACCATATTGCAGGCAATGCCTTTGTCAGCCAGTGCAGTGGATACCGCGGCGGTCAGACCGACACCTTCGAGAGACGAATATACCTCAAGAGTAATTCGAGACATTGGCGGCTGGGTCATTGTCAGGTCCAGCGATATAGCTTTGTCGAGCGGCATGATGAGGCTGATGCCCTCGGCTTCGCGGAACGTGGCCAGGTCATTGAGGATAGTATGTTGATCTGCACCGGACGGCGGCAGTGCGCAGAAAATATAGGTCTCTGTATCAAGCGTCGGCGTCATGCCCGCAATCATCCCGGCACGATCCTGAACGACTGCTCCTGTCGATGTATCCGGCGGCAAATTTGTAATCTCCAGCAAATCAAGATGAACCGACGATGGCTTGTCTGTTGTTGATTATCAAGCAACATCAAAGTCGCGTCGATTAGCGGGGCGGCATTCTAAACGAAAAAAGCCCCTGCTTTTCAGCAGAGGCTTTTCGCTGGAGCTGACAAGGGGGATCAGTCGTCCAGCTTGTCGTAATCCAGTTTAGGAGCGGCTTCGAGCGCTTCCTTTGTCGTGTCGACATAGGCCTTCCATGTGCCATTGTCATTCTGGACAGCCACCGAGGCCGGATCGAGCACGACATAGCTCTTGTCGATGCCAAGGAAGCCACCGACGCTGGCAACAAGGCCAATCACCGACTTGCCGTCACCAATCACCACATCTTCAATCTCGCCAATGTCGTCACCGGCTGCGTTGTAGATATCCAAGCCTTCCAACTGGGAGGCGGTCAGATCGGTCTTCTGCACGTTGACGAATTTCAGCGGACCATTTGGCGTCATGCCCATTGTAATGCCCGGGCCGGCCAGAGTGGCGTCAGCGCCAGCGGCTGGAGGGGCGGCAGCGGACGGTGCAGCCGGGGTTGTCGCTGTCTGTGCAAAGGCAACAGAGGAGGTGAGGACTGCAGCAGCAGCCAGTGCGAAAACCTTGTTTTTCATGATGTTTCTTCCCTTTCAGTATGGAACGCTATGTTCGGGGAAGTAACGGACAGGCATTTGTTTTGGTTCCAGCAAAAAATGTAGATTAGAACGTCAGCATGATCTGAAATACGCTATAAGAGGATTGAGATCATGACGCGGTTCCCGAGGGTACAGGTGACAATCATGTCGGATAAAAAACAGGACCATGTGCAGGACAAGGGTGATCCATCTGCTTTGATCGACGAGAGGATCGAACAGTTGGGTGACTGGCGTGGTGCAAAGCTTGCGAAAATTCGCGCACTGATAAAACAGGCGGTGCCCGAGGTAATCGAAGAATGGAAATGGCGCGGCGTGCCTGTTTGGGAACATGCCGGCATTATCTGCACCGGCGAGACCTACAAAAATGTGGTCAAGATGACCTTTGCCCATGGTGCGTCAGTCGCGGACCCCGCCAGGCTGTTTAATTCCAGCCTTGAGGGCAATACACGCCGCGCAATCGATTTTCATGAGGATGATGCAATTGATGAAGAGGCTTTGAAAGCGCTCATTCGTGCGGCCGCAGAGAGAAATGTCTCTCATAAATCAAAATCATCCCGCTCTACGAAAAAAGCGGGATCATCATAAGGCGTCCAGAAAAACTTATGTACGCGACGGGAACGTGCCGGAGAGTTTCTGCTGCACCAGATCAACACTGCCGCGGACATGCAGCATTAGAGGTTTGCCGCCGGAGACTGCCAGCGCCATGGCGATGATAGACACGTCCTCTTCGAATGCACCGACGTAAAGCACCTGTGCCGGATTGACGTAGACGGTTTGATTGTGGGTGTTTTTAAAACCGATCATCATATGAGGCATGTCTCCTTTTTGCTTTGGGTGGAGATATGCCAGCAAGGGGTTGATGCAGGTTTAACGCATAATAGCAAAATACGACTTACGCGACTGCTGGGCATGTGCGCGCCAAATGCTCGGCAAAATTGGCAAATAGAAAGTGAATATCTGCGGCTAATTCTCGGCAACAGCCTTGTCGCTGTCCCATTTGCTGTCGATGAATTTCAGCACGTCGATAATCGAGGTCTTCCATACGCTCCAGACGTGATCGCCGTCAGTGATACGCAATTCCGATGTGCGATTGTCAGCCTGTAATGTTTCATGCAGGGCAACGGCGCCGCGCCAGAGATAAAAGCCGTCATCGTCGCCACCCGTTAGATAGGTGGCCGGCAAGTCCTGTCCTTCCACGACATGTTGCGCGACCAGAGTGAATAGGTTCTTTTCATTGAACAACCGCGCGTCGAATGGCGTGCCAAAAGCGCCGGAGAAATGATCGCCGGTTGATGGCAGGACGATACCGCTGGTGATCGTCGTGCGGTCAACCCGATGGAAAAAGGCGCTGTCCTGAATGAGCTTGAGTTCGGCGGGCGTTTTATCGAGATCTTCGGCTGGCACGTTTTGCCAGATTGCGCCGGACATGCTGGCAACAGCTGTGAAAAGATCTTCGTGGTCATAGGCAAGACGCAGTGCGCCAAACCCACCCATAGACAGGCCAGCTATGGCGCGACCCTGCTTGTCCTGACGAACAGGAAGCGTTTTTTCCACATGCGAGCGAAGGTCGCCCGTTATGGCTGTCTCGTAATCGCCCGGTCCGCCAACGGCTGATGAATCGACATACCAGCTGTTCTTTGCGCCCGGCATGACCACGACCAGCGGACGGATGGTGCCTGAGGCGATCATGCCATCCAGTGTTTTCTGGATGTTGCCGAGATCGCGCCAGCTGTTCTGGTCTCCATCATGGCCGTGCAACAGGTAAAGCACCGGCCAGCCATTTTCCGGCGGCTCGCCATCTGGTCGATAGATGTTGACTGAGAGATCGGCGCCAAGCGCCTTGCTGCTGAAGGTGGCGTCTTCGATCTGCCCGGCAAAGGCAGATCCGCAGGACAGCAAAAGGCAAAGGGTTGCCAGATTTTTTTGCGTCATGCCGTCTCTCCCTTGCGGGTTCGCGGGTTCCCAACAAAGTTCAGGAACGTTTACGAGCAGGTTGGGTTCCTACGCTGCATGTTTGTGGTTAACGACCCGGTTTGCCGGTCTTGCCTTTTGTGCGGCCCTTGCGCTGTTTTTCGTCCACGGCATCTTCATAGGAACCGACGCCGGGTTTGGCACGAGTGATTGGGCGAGGGTCGTCAGTGCGTTTTTCCGGCTGGCCTTCGAGAAGCGGTGAGAACCGCTTGCCGCCCTCACTTGCGGGTTTTTCAGGAACGTCACCACGCACTGGCTTTTCAGTTCGGCCAACCGTCATTTCGTCGAGCGTGTTCTTGCGGAACAACGGCTTGGCGGTGTCCGTGCCCGGTCCCATGTCATCCAGCGATGGTTTCTGGAACAGGGATTCACGGGTGGCCTGCGCGGCGCGTCTGATGCCTTCCTGCGCCTTGGATTCTTCCTTGGCGATAGGGTCGTCCATGGCCGCCAGTTCGACAGCCTTGAGGCGCTTGATTTCGTCGCGCAGACGGGCGGCCTTTTCGAAGTCGAGATCGGCTGCTGCGTCGCGCATCTGTTTTTCCAGCGCGTTGAGATGTGCCTGCAAGTTGGCACCGACCAGATGGCCGCCATCGGCAAAGCCTTTGCCAGAAACGCCAGAAATATCAGCCCTCACGTGATCTTTCTCATAAACTGAATCAAGAATATCCGAGATGCGCGCCTTGACCGATTCCGGCGTAATGCCGTGTTCGGTATTGTAGGCCATCTGCTTTTCACGGCGGCGGCTGGTTTCTTCCATGGCGCGTTTCATCGAACCGGTGATGTTATCCGCATAGAGGATAACCTTGCCATCGACGTTACGGGCAGCACGGCCGATCGTCTGAATGAGCGATGTTTCCGAACGCAGGAAACCTTCCTTGTCGGCGTCGAGAATGGCGACAAAACCGCATTCTGGAATGTCGAGACCTTCGCGCAGCAGGTTGATACCAACCAGCACGTCAAAGGCACCAAGACGCAGGTCACGGATGATTTCGATACGCTCCAGCGTGTCGATGTCCGAGTGCATGTAGCGCACGCGTACGCCTTGCTCGTGCAGATATTCGGTCAGGTCTTCCGCCATGCGTTTGGTCAGAACGGTCACCAGTGTGCGGTAACCGGCCTGCGCAGTCTCGCGGATTTCACCCAACACATCGTCAACCTGAGTGCGGGCAGAACGAACCTCGACCGGCGGATCGATAAGGCCGGTGGGGCGAATGACCTGTTCGGCAAAAACGCCGCCGGATTCTTCCATTTCCCAAGAGCCAGGTGTGGCGGACACAGCGATGGTTGGTGGGCGCATTGCGTCCCATTCCTCGAACCGCAGTGGACGGTTGTCCATGCAGGAGGGCAGGCGGAAGCCATATTCCGCCAGCGTTGCCTTGCGACGGAAGTCGCCTCGGTACATGCCGCCAATCTGGCTGACGGAGACGTGGCTTTCGTCGATGAATAGCAGCGCGTTGTCAGGGATATATTCAAACAGCGTCGGTGGTGGCTCACCGGGATTACGGCCGGTGAGGTAACGGGAATAGTTTTCGATACCGGCGCAGGAGCCGGTGGCCTCCAGCATTTCGATATCGTAACGGGTGCGCTGTTCCAGACGCTGCGCTTCGAGCAGACGGCCAGCCTTTTCCAGTTCGGCAAGGCGGCCTTTCAGCTCTTCCTTGATCGACTTGATGGCGCCATTCAGCGTCGGGCGCGGCGTGACATAGTGCGAATTGGCGTAAATCTTCACCGATTGCAGATCGCCGGTTTTCTGACCGGTCAATGGATCGAATTCGGTGATGGTTTCGATTTCGTCGCCCCACATGGAAATGCGCCAGGCAGCATCTTCCAAGTGGGCCGGGAAGATTTCAATCGTGTCACCGCGCACACGGAAGGAACCACGCACGAAGTTGATGTCCTGCCGTTTATATTGCTGTGCCACGAGGTCGGCCAGAAGCTGACGCTGGTCCAACTTGTCGCCCACCTGCATCTGGAAGGTCATGGCGGTGTAGGTTTCCACCGAGCCAATACCGTAAATGCAGGAAACAGAAGCGACGATGATACAGTCATCACGCTCCAAAATGGCGCGGGTGGCGGAGTGGCGCATACGGTCGATCTGTTCGTTGATCGACGATTCCTTTTCTATGAAGGTATCCGAGCGCGGCACATAGGCTTCTGGCTGATAATAATCGTAGTAGGAAACGAAATATTCCACCGCATTGTCGGGGAAGAAGTTCTTGAACTCGGAATAAAGCTGTGCGGCCAGCGTCTTGTTCGGGGCAAGAATAACCGCAGGGCGCTGGGTTGCCTCAATCACCTTGGCCATGGTGAAGGTCTTGCCCGAACCGGTCACGCCGAGAAGAACCTGCGAGCGTTCTCCCGAATTGATGCCTTCGACCAGATCGGCAATGGCGGTTGGCTGATCACCGGCAGGTTCGAAATCCGATTGCATGCGGATCGTAATGCCGCCTTCGGATTTGGCCGGGCGAGCGGGACGATGCGGCGTCCACAATTTGCCATCCTTGAACAGCGGATTACCGCTTTCAATCAGCTTCGACAGCGCATCCACCGTGGCCGTGACCGCACCGGTGGCGAGGTTTTCTGCTTCTTCAAGGCTGACATCGAGACCGGCAACCGGGTTCAGACCGGCAGCTGCACGGGTCTTGGGGTCGTTGGATGCGCCAATCGACACACCGCGCGATGTCTTTTGAGATGTGGCCTTGTTGCCTTTTGCAGTCTTGGCCGCTTCATCGATTGCAGCCTTGCGCGCTTCAATCTCTATCTTCTTGCGGTGCTTGCCCGCCTTTGAGGCAATCTCCCGCTGGGTTTCAACCGAGGATGCTTCCGCTTCGGCTTCAAGCTGCTTTACCCAATCGGCCACGCTGCCGGAAAGCGGAGCACCTTCAAAAGGTGCCTGCGGCATTTCAGCAAAGCCATCGGAGCGCGAGGTCTGGTCGGTGGGTTTTTTCGGAGATTTGGCCATGCCCGGAATATGGAGAGAGTCCGCCCAAAAAGGAAGGGGCGGCAATGAAAAAATGAGTACAAAAAGGAAACGTCGCCCCGCATGGAACCGAACGAATGCTGGCGTGTTTTACTCTCCGTTTTCATTGCCGGGCGGCAGGTGAAAGAATGGAGCCGATACCTTCTACATCAGGGCATCTGCTTCGCAAAAAAGCCCAGTACACTTTTTGGCCAGATGCTGTAAGCAAGTGGCCAAATTCCGAAGATGTTCTGTTTTTCGGTTCCGGTTTCCCTCACAATCTCCAAAGGTCGATCATGCCTTTCTCTATCAGCCCTGCCCACATCTGGCCCGTCCTGATGCTCATTGCCTCAAACGTCTTCATGACCTTTGCCTGGTACGGGCATCTCAAGCACAAGGGCAGCGCCCTGTTTCTGGCGATTATGGCCAGCTGGGGCATCGCGTTTTTTGAATATTGTCTGGCGGTCCCTGCCAATCGTATTGGCTCTGAGGTCTATTCGACAGCGCAGCTCAAGACGATGCAGGAAGTCATCACGCTGATCGTATTTGCCGGCTTCTCGATCTTCTGGCTGAAGGAAAGCCTGACCATCAACCACGTTATCGGTTTTGCACTGATTGCGCTGGGTGCGTCATTTATCTTCAGAACCTGACATCGTGCATTTACGGATCTGGGCTGGCTTAATATCTGGCCCAGATTTTTCGAAGCGGCGCGCCGAGGCGTTCGGCAAGCTGCTGATCCTGCTCGTGCGTTGTGTCATCCATATTGGGATTGAGCGCCTCGAGCGCAAAACGCCCAAAGCCAGCGGGCCAGACATAGTCCAACCCATTCAAATTCACGGTCGTGCTACAGCAGGGAGCTTCGGCGGAAAGATTTTTGAATTCGCTGGCAAAGGCCGTGTCCATGGCTTTGCCCCACCAGCCTTCGACATCCGCCTTGCAGTTGGGGCATTTTACACCCGACCAGTTCTCGCCGGGATCATAAAAGCGCACATCGTCCTCAAAATGGCCCGAGACATTTTCGGCCAGCGGCGCCATGGCTTTCAACAATGACACCGCTTGCCCTGACTGTTCGTCCGATGGCTGCCAGTTGGGATCAAGCGGCACGTAGCGTAAAATTGTTTCGGACATTTTCCTCCTCCGGTCAGGCGGCGTCGGCCTTCGCGGCAATGGCTAGTCTTCGTGGGAATCGATCCAGGAAAGTCTCATTCGTATTCCTATATTGAATCCGCTGAACCAAATATCACGTTGATAGATAGAGGTAATTTGCCGCGGTAAATCAATGTGACTGGCCTTTCCTCTCGATTGCTGCTCATATTCTGGCATCCAGTTATGAAGGCGGTATGATGAAAACCAGACCTGCAATGTCAGATGATGCCGAGGGCATGGCAGCCGTGCAAAACGAAATTTTCGCAGCCGGTTTGCGCAAGATGCCCACCGACAAGACGACTATTCTGGCCGCCTATATCGATCCGGAAGACCGCATCCAGTGCATAGTGGCGGAAGACGACGATGGGCGTATTCTCGGGTTTCAATCGCTGCGTCTTGCGAAGGTGGGGAACCCTTGGGATGTGGCTGAAGGTTGGGGCATAATCGGCACCCATGTCAGCCCGCTTGCCGCGCGCAGAGGTGTCGGCTCGGCCTTGTTCAAGGATACGCTGCGTGCTGCGAGAGAATTTGGCCTTCGCAGCATCGATGCCAGCATTGGGGCGGACAATATGTTGGGGCAGGCCTATTATGAGGCCATGGGTTTTCAGACGTACCGCACGCCGGATGGTCTTGTCTGTAAAGCATTTTATCTCTAGGGGCAGAAGAGGCCGGGATGGCTCCCGGCCGCTGTTTTCGTGTTCTTCTGTTCAGGCAGCTTTGGTTTTGCCGATTTTCTGAACTGCAAAATCCAGCACCAGCATGACCAGCAGGCTTAACCCCACCAGCGGGTAGAAAATTCCGCCAATCGCCAGCATCGCAATCAGGCCACGCATGACTCGCTTTTCCTGCGGCATTGGCGGAATGCCAAGCGAGCCCTTGGGGCGACGTTTCCACCACATGACACCACCGGAGACTGCCAATAGCACGGTGGCGAGGCAGGCCAGGGTCAGCACGATCTGGTTTGCCAGACCAAATTGCTGGCCCATATGGGTGTTGATGCTCCATTCGAGAGCCTTGCCCATCGGACCGTAATCCGCATAGCTCATGTCGATCAGTGCTTCGCCGCTATATTGATCGAGGTGGATGACCCGCTGTTTGGACAGGTCGTCGGGATAGATCGAGCCACTATAGACACCGGATGGATTCGTCGGCAGGGCCACGGCGTAACCCGGTGTCAGGCCAAGCTGCTCGAAACGGGCAATGGCTCCGTTTATGCCAATCGTATCGCTCATTGTTGGCGTCTGTTGCGTGGCAGGCATGGTGGCGTGGCCAGCATGACCTTCATGGCCGCTATCACCCTGTCCATGATCATGGCCCTTTGACAGCGGTATCTGTGCTTGCTCCAGCGACCATGAGGTTTTCGAGATGTCATCAAGCTTCTGTCTCGACATAGGCACATCAACGCGCACACCGGATGGATAACCGAAATTGCTGCCATTGGCCCATTCATTGACCTTGCCGCCCCACACACCCGACCATGGCATGCCCGTGGCCGCCAGAAAGACGATGAAGAAGCCGACAAAAATTCCGGTTACGGCATGGGTGTCGCGCCAGAATACCCGTTTTTTCGGTGTGCCGCGGACAGTGAGTACGCCGCCGGTCTGGTTGCGTGGCCACCACAGATATATGCCGGTTGCCACCAGCAGCATGGACCAGCCTGCGGCGATTTCAATGAAATAACGGGCGTAGGTGCCGAAGTATTTCAGGCTGTGCAGATACCGCACGGTCCACATGACGGTGCCGCGATCAGGCAGCGAACCCAACACCTCGCCTGTGTAGGTGTTGACGTAAACGGCCCGTTTTCCCTGTGACGTGCTGACGGTGACTTCCGTCGATGCAGCGGGGTTGTCAGGTGTCGTGTATTTGACCGCCGTGCCAGGAACCGCAGCCAGGGCTGCCGCGACAATCTCGGATGGATTGGCTTTTGGCGCATTCTGCGAGATGTCGATGCGCTTGAGATCGGAATGAATGACATTGTCGATCTCGTCCTTGAACAGATAGAGCGCGCCAGTGACGGCAAGCGTGATCATGAAAGGCAGGACGAACAGACCGGCATAAAAATGCCAGCGCCAGACGGCGCGATAGAGATTGATCGAAGAGGATTGCGCAGGCGGGCGCGGCCCCTCGAAAGAGGTGGTAACGGACATGGATGTCTCCGCAAAATGAAAGGATGACCGGCAGGGCCGGTGTGTTGTTCTTTCAGGCTTGCGTGGAAACGGGTGGTCCGCGAGGCTGCGATTCCCGATTGGGCGGCGTGGCCGGCTGGTCAGCCTGCGGCTGCGCATAGGTAATATCCACCTTTGGCAGAAGGGCTGTTGCCAGTTCGTTTGGTGTGACCAGAAGGGCGGCGGCAGAAACCGATGCCAGGCGACAGAGCGTGCCACAGCAATTATTGGCAGTTTTGCCGGCCGGGTCCTGTTTTTCTGTCGCGCCAGCGGGGGAATGGCTGGAGCAGATAACCTCATCTGCGGCCAGCGCCATGGTAGCCATGTTGCCATGGGCAACGCCATTGGCCAGCCCCTGCAGCAAAAACAGCAGCAGCGCCAGCATGGCGACAGCGCCAGCCGAACTGCGATCCTGCATGATTTTGCGAATGAGCTTCATCGCACCTGACTGGCACAGTTTTTTTGACTTGTCACTGTGACGCTCTGTCCCGTGATCTGCCTTTTTAAACAGTTTTTTTGGGGGGGGGCGGCGGCGCAACTGATGCGCCGCCGGTTGCTTGGTCATTGTCTGTTCATACGGATCGTGGGAAAGGGCAGACCCTCGTCATCGACTGGACTGCAGGAAATTTCCCGAAACCCGTTCCTCAGATAGAACTGCCGTGCATTTTGATTGGCGGCGTAAACATCCAGAGAAAGTCCGCCTTTCAATGTGATCGCATGTGAGAGCAATGCCTTGCCTATGCCATTGCCCTGGTGGGACGTAGACACGAACAGGCCGCCAATAAAGTTATCAATAAGCCCGATGAACCCGATAGGTTCATCCTTCATACACGCCACCCATGTATCGGCTTGTGGCAGATAAATTTCCTCGATCAACTTACGCTGCTGTCGCAGCCGTTGTTCTCCCAGAAATGCATGGGCAGTCATCGATGCTTCAAACCAGATGGACGAAAGCAACTGTTGATCCGAAGGCCCGTAAGCTCGGATGGTAATGTCTATGTTCGACATGATTTTTCCGTAGTGAGTATGCGTAAAAACAGGCCGGCTCAGATTTGAACCAGCTGTGAAACCGCCTGAAGCGGTGCTCATCTAGCTTCTGCGCATAAAACTCCTTCTACAGATTGCCCCAAAAACTACCTTGTCGTGATTTCGATGGCAAGCCCATGGTGATAAGGACGCTTTGGATTACAAATTATCCATGTCTGAAAAAGGCCGCAGTTTCGCTCGATTGCCGCCCGGTTTGCTTGAGAGCCTGTCACTTCCCGAATGTTGGCAGGAGTGGCAGATATGGTTTCCTACTCTCCGACTATGGCTGCGATCCGTTTTGGTTACGGCCTGTCACCTCACGAAAAACAGGGTGAGCGGCTGGATGATCTGCTTGGCCAACTGGCCGATGGCAGCCGATCAGAACCAATGTTTCCCAGAGGTGGCATAGACGAAGCGCGGCAACGCGCCGATGAGCTTGCCGAAGGGTTGAAGGAAATCCGTGCCATTAACAATGGTGGTGAGCGGGATCGCGAAGGGCGAAAGCTTTTGCAACAAAAGGCCAATCAGGCCTTCCAGCGCGATGCCGTGGCACGGGTGACACAGGCGGTGTTTTCGCCATACGGTTTTTACGAGCGCCTGTCCGGCTTCTGGTTCGACCATTTTTCCGTCAATGCCTATAAAACCTTGCCAATGCGGTTGCTGACGCCGCTTTATGAGAGCGAAGCCATTCGCCCGCATCTGGCCGGCTCCTTCCGTGATCTGTTGCAGGCGGCAATCCTTCACCCAGCCATGTTGATCTACCTCGATCAAGACCGGTCAGCTGGCCCGGATTCAGCCGCGGCGCAGAACCGCAGACGCGGGCTCAATGAAAATCTCGGTCGAGAATTGCTGGAACTGCACACGATGGGTGCGGGCAGCGGCTACACCCAGACGGATGTCAGATCCGCCGCACTGGTGCTGACCGGTATGACTGTCAATGACCAGTATGAGATGCTGTTTCGCCCGCGTCTGGCAGAGCCGGGGCAGATCGATGTGCTCGGCGTTTCCTATGGTGGCCGCAAACGGTCGGTTGATGATTGCCTGTCGATGCTGGATGATCTCGCCGCGCGACATGAAACTGCTGAACATATCTGTCGCAAGCTGGTAGTGCATTTCATCGCCGATGAGCCTCCAACTGACATGATCAAGGCCATGATCGATGCCTGGCGGGCGAGCGATGGCAATCTGGCCAAGGTTTATGAGGTGATGGTGTCGCAGCCACGGGCGTGGAGCGACCCCGGCCGCAAGATGAAGCTGCCGTTCGATTATGTGGTGTCCGGTTTACGCGCGCTTGGCATAGACCGCAAAAGTTGGCGTGATATAATGTCTCCCGACGGTGACTCTGCCGATATGGCTGACAATACCACTGCTCGGGCGATGTCGAATGCTGCGCAAAATCCGGGATCTGCATCTGGGACGGATAGCGGATCGGATATGTCTGGCGACATGGCAAAACCTGCGCCTTTGGCAAAAGGTCAAGCGGTGCCGGGCGCCACCGGCAATGTCCGCAAACCCGGACTTGCCCGTAGCATGACGATTGCTGCCCTGAAGCGTATGGGCCAGCCGGTGTGGCAGCCGCCAAGTCCGGCTGGATTTGAAGAGGGGGTAACGACCTGGCTTTCCCCCAGCCAGATCAGCGAACGCATTTTATGGGCGCGAAAAGCCGCCAACAGTCTTGGCCGGGATATCGAGCCGAAAACTCTTTTGCAAAATGCGCTGGCAGATATGGCGCGAGACGACACGATTAAAGTTGTGCAGCAGGCCCCAAACCGGGCCAGCGGCATAACGCTTGTTCTTTCATCCCCGGAATTCAACAGGAGATAGATTATGACTTTCTCTGAAGACATGCTTTTGAGCCGCCGCAGTTTTCTGGCAACGGCCTGCTGTGCCGCTGCCGTGCCGGCTTTTTCGCCGGTCAGTTTTGCAGCCATGCCGGGCGACAACCGTTTCGTGACCATTGTATTGCGTGGTGCGATGGACGGGCTGGACATGGTGCAGCCATTTGGTGATCCGCTGTTTGCCGCCATGCGGCCGAGTTTGGCGATGACGCCCGACAACGGACTGCTCGATCTCGATGGATTCTTTGGCCTGAACCCGGCGGCCGAAGCGCTGATGCCGCTGTGGCAGGGCAAGGAACTTGCCTTCGTGCATGCGGTTTCGACACCATATCGTGATGCGCGCAGCCATTTTGACGGACAGGACATGCTGGAAAGCGGTGGCCAGGTCGTGCATGACGAACGATCCGGCTGGCTGAACCGCGCGCTGTCGACCATTCCGCGCTCTGCCGACCGCAAGGCCATCGACATCAACACTTCAATGGAGCTGATCCTGTCCGGACCCAATGAGGTCGATGTCTGGTCATCGGTGTCCGACATTACCATGCCGGAAGACGAGATCGGTTTCTTGAAACGGCTTTATGCCAATGATCCCGATTTTTCGCGTGTTCTCGGCGAAGCACTCAAAACCGACATGTCGGCCGACATGCTGTTTGAAGATGAAAAACGCGGACAGGGTATTCGGGATGTTGCCAATCTGACGGCAGGTCTGCTGCGTGAGGATTATCGCATTGCCAGTTTCTCGATTGATGGCTGGGATACCCATGCGGGACAGAAGGCCCAATTTGCCCGCACGGTGAAAGACCTGATGATTGCCATCAACACGCTGAAAGACCAGTTGGGTGATGATGTCTGGAAAAAGACGGTTGTCCTTGCCGTGACCGAGTTTGGCCGCACGGTGCGTGAAAACGGGACTGGCGGCACCGACCATGGCACTGGCAGTGTGGCGCTGGTGGCTGGCGGCGACATTGCCGGTGGGCAGGTGCTTGGCAAATGGCCGGGCCTTGATGAAAGCAATCTGCTTGATGACCGTGATCTGATGCCAACCGGTGATGTGCGCGAGGTGGCGGCGGCAATGTTGCAGCGACAATTCGGTGTCAACGTGAATGATCTTACCGCTGGCATTTTTCCTGGCCTGAGCCTCGACAGGGCCTCGCCCTATCTGCGAATGTGAGCCGTCTCCTGCCGGCCTATGAAGCAAAGGGCTTTCGCTAGTCGAAGGCCACTTTCGGAGCATGCCTTAATCCACTCTGGCACAAGTTTGGCTGCGTAAAGCACTTGTATTTGCTGGTGTCCAGATGGAGCGTTGATAGGCATGAATATACAGGTGCATGATAGCCTTGCGAATAATCCGGTAGCACCGGCCAAGGGCCGTCTTTTATCTGTTGTGCGCCCTTCGCGGTCGACAAACCTGATCGTCTGTTTCAACGGTTACGGCAACAAGGCCTATTCCAATCCGGGTGTGCCGTTCGACACCAATCTCGATGGGTACACGGTCATTCCGCAGTACCATGCACATGTCATCTGGTTTGTCGAAGAAAAGACCTCCTGGTATCTCGAGCATGAAGACGAGATCCTTGATCGGCTGATCAAATATGTTGTCGAGAACGGCATTACCCACGTCAAGTTCGTCGGGTGCAGTGCTGGTGCCTATGCTTCGCTTCGATTCGGTATTCTGCTGGACAAGCAACTGGCGATGATTGGCAACAATGCGATGCTGGTATCATTTGCGGTAAACCCGCAGACCGGTTTCCGCCCAGAACTTCTGGCCAAGGTCAAGCAGTCCATCGCGACGCATAACTGGAACCCGAATTCCTACGGCACCGATCCGATCCTGTTGCCGCAGGCCTATTACGACGCCTATGCCCATCGCAAAATCGATATTTCGCAGCTGTTGGCATTGCACAGGCCACGCAACCTTGCGGCCGTTGTTATGCATGATGCGCGCAACCCGATCGAAATGGTGTTCAGTGGCGATATCTTCACCGCCAATTACGTTCTAAACTTCCCGCAGAGCTTTGGTCTTGACCATGGCTCCGGTTGCGCCCGCCTGTGGCGCGAGTTCCTCTGGGAACCGTTTGACAAGGTCGCGCCATTTGGCAAGGCGATGTCAGGCGAAGCAATGCGATTGCTCTGAAAAACAAAACCCTTCCGGTCTGGCTTAGACGGAAGGGTTTTTTCATGTCTGCAACATTCCCTTGGGGGGGAATGCGATTATGCTTCGGCAGGGACCGGTGTCGGCTGGCCGTCATCATCAAGCGCAACCATGATGAAGGTTGCCGCAGTGACCTTTTCCAGCTTGTTATAGCGCGAACGATGTGCCCAGGCTTCGATGCTGAGCGTAATGGATGTGCGGCCGACGCGAACGATATCGGTATAGATGCTCAGCGTGTCACCGATCTTGACCGGTAGCTCAAAGGCCATTTCCTTCACCGATGCGGTGACGACGCGACAGCGAGCACGTTCAGCAGCGCGAATGCCGCTTGCCAAGTCCATTTGTGACATAACCCAGCCACCGAAAATATCTCCGGCCGGATTGGCATCGGCTGGCATGGCGAGAGTGCGAAGTGTCAACTCTCCGGTTGGCTTGGGGGTGTCGGTCATTGCTGTGCTGTCTCCATTCGTCTGGTTATTTTTGCGATTCCGCAAGTCGGTGAAGTTTATGGGATATGTTGGCGACCTGCAATCAATGCCGCACTGGACAATCCGTATTTGCAACCGTTAAGCCGTGCGTCTGGACAAAGCAATTTACGCGATTGGAATGATGATGGATGTGAGAGATTCGAACGGCGCAATCCTGCAGGACGGCGACAATGTTACGCTGATCAAGGACCTGAAGGTCAAGGGCACCTCCGAAACGCTGAAGCGTGGCACAATGATCAAGGGTATCCAGCTAACCGACAATCCGGACGAGGTGAATTGCCGCCATGCCAAGATCAAGGGGCTGGTGCTGCGCACCGAGTTTTTGAAAAAGGCCTGATTGTCTTTTCTGACGATGGGTTTGAAAACAAAAGTCGCGCATCGGGTTCCGCTGCGCGACTTTTTTTATCAGCTATGCGTTGGCGGGGCAGACGTCAAATCCAGATGTCGTTGACGGCGGTGCGCTCTCCACCGCTTTCACCGGTGTTGAGAACACCACGCGGCTCGATGAGCAGCAGTTTCACTTCATTTTCCGCGAAAGGTTTATGTTCGACGCCCTTTGGCACGACAAACATCTCGCCAGCCTTCAAAGTGACGGCGCCGTCACGGAAGTCGATGCGCAGCTCTCCATCCATCACGATAAAGGTTTCGTCGGTCTGTGCGTGCTCATGCCAGATGAAGTCACCGAGAATACGCACGATCTTAAACTGGTAATCGTTCATCTCCGCGACAACGCGCGGCTGCCAGTGCTCGGTCAGCAGCGGGAATTTTTCGTCAAAACGCACGGGTGTATAGGTTTTCTGCATGTCAGGCATCCTGTTGGAAAGCCCTGAGCATTAGGCGTGATGACAACCGGCGTCTTGAACGATCGTGCAGCGTTTCAGCCGATTATCTTGTTGTCACCTGTCGGTGATGTAGCAGCCCTAGCCAGCGAGCCGGGCTGATACCAAAGGCTTTTGAGAACTGCCGTGTCATGTGGCTCTGGTCGGCAAAACCTGAGGAAAACGCGGTTTCTGCCAATGTTTGCCCGGTGCGTAGTGCAGTTTTGACCGCATCGAGGCGGCGCATCGTCAGGTAACGATAGGGACTTGTGCCAAAGAGGGTGCGGAAATCGCGCGACAGGCTCCAGCGGTCTCGCCCGCACAGTTGCTCCAGATATTCCATCGTCGCTGTTTGCGGTAGCTCATGCAAATATTGCCGTGCCATTTCAGCGGAATGGTAATCGATCAGTTTTTTGCCGCTGGCCGGCGCCGTGCCCGCTGCAGCCTCCAGGGCGTGCGCCAGATCATAAAGGGCATCGTCATATTCGAAGGTCTCGATACGGTCCTCTACGTTGCGCAGAATACGGCTGGTTGCGGCAAACAGTCGTGGGTCGTCGGAAATGCCACCATGCACATAGGGCAGGGGGCGGCCGCGCAACACAGACTGGATCGCGGCCGGTTCGATATAGGCAATGCGGTAATGAAAACCATCCTCGGCGCCAGCCTGCCCGTCATGTTTTTCGTCCGGATGCAGGACCATTGTGCCGCCGGGACGACTGTTACGCAGAGCGCCACGGTAATTGAAGCTTTGGATGCCGGAGAGGGTTCGTCCTATGGCGTATGTATCGTGGCGGTGCATTTCATAACCGCGCGCCGCAAAGAAGGCTTCGATGCGTTCCATGCCGACGGGATCGTTGGCGTGGCTGATCCAGCCGTTTTTCCTCATTTCACCCTGTGCAAGCACAGAGCCGTGGCCGACATCCTTCATGGCCAGAGGACCTTTCCCGAATGTGTTTTCGGATATTCGGGAAAGGAAGATGTCATGTCGGCGATCTCGAAACGCGTGGGTTACTTACGAGATGTCGCGCCAGCCAGGAACTGCTGCGTTGCGTAAAGTGCAATGGCGGCTGCGTTGGAAACGTTGAGCGACTTGATTTCGCCCGGCATATCCAGCCGCGCCAGTGCGCTGACGGTTTCGCGGGTCTTCTGGCGAAGGCCTTTGCCTTCCGCACCCAGAACAAGAGCGACCTTTTCGCCGCTGAATGTCTGTTCAATCGGGGCCGGACCTTCCGAATCAAGACCAACCGAGAAAAAACCGAGCTTATGCAGTTCACCCAGGGCATCGGCCAGATTGGTGATCTGGATATAGGGGATCATTTCCAGCGCGCCCGAGGCAGATTTTGCCATGACGCCCGATTCTGTGGGGCTGTGACGCATGGTGGTGATGATGGCGCCAGCGTTGAAGGCCACGGCAGAACGCATGATGGCACCGACATTGTGCGGGTCTGTCACCTGATCCAGCACCAGAATAAGCGGGCTGTCCTTCAGGGCAGACAATTTACGCACTGGCAGCGGCCGGGTTTCCAGCATCACGCCCTGATGGATGGCTTCTGGTCCCAGAACCTTGTCGATATCCTGCGGCGATACCATTTCCACCGGGAACTTCTGTTCTTCGGCGGTGCCGATTTCCAGACGTGCCAGCGCATTTTGCGTGACCGACAGCTTGATAATCTGCCGCTCCGGGTTGGAAAGTGCCGCGCGCACGGTGTGCAGGCCATACAGATAGACCTGATCGGCATTCAGCTGCGGTGGCTTCCAATCATCAGCGCCCTGGCGCTTGCGTTTCTGGAAGGCGGGGGTGGGAATCTCACCCCGTTCGCGTTTTGCATCGCGTACGGCACGGCGCAGGTTCGCGTAGTGTGTGTCGCGGGTGGATTTGTCATTTTGATCGTCGTTGCTCATAGCGCCTTATATCTCCGGCGATCTCATCACACCAGCCCCCGCGCTATCCACAGCCTGTGTAAGGCAATTGAATTTTTTTCGAAAAATTCGTGACAGGGCGTGTTGACAGATGAAGATCGGGCAGTCATATACCCGGCCACAGACGACGAACGGCGACGCGCCGGACACGGAAATCTGGACTAAAGCTTGGTAGCTTGATCCTCGCAGAATACTGGAGGAATGCCCGAGTGGTTAAAGGGGACGGACTGTAAATCCGTTGGCTCAGCCTACGTTGGTTCAAATCCAACTTCCTCCACCATTCTGCACGGATCGAAATCACCGCCGCGGGTATAGCTCAATGGTAGAGCAGCAGCCTTCCAAGCTGAATACGCGGGTTCGATTCCCGCTACCCGCTCCAATCAATTCAATCACTTACATCTTTTATTGTTTCGCCCGTGTCACTGCATGTCAGTCAACGCGGTTCAATTGTGGCTGCGTTTATTTTCGATTCGACAGCGGAAAAATTCGTCACACTTGGCAAGTTCCGTAAAAAAGCAGAGCGATTCAGACCGTTTTTTTAA
Source organism: Agrobacterium sp. 5Ca50 (assembly GCF_055381905.1). NCBI lineage: Bacteria > Pseudomonadati > Pseudomonadota > Alphaproteobacteria > Hyphomicrobiales > Rhizobiaceae > Agrobacterium > Agrobacterium sp. 5Ca50. The sequence goes on along the minus strand of NZ_AP026438.1, from coordinate 2,013,225 downwards.
CAAGAAAATCGCAGTTTTTTTGCGAGTAGCGTGTGCTTAAGAAGGTCGAAAATCAGTCGCCGTCCAGATCGGCAATTTCGCCGTGAGACGCGATCAGGATCGGTGACGCCATGTCGCCGCTTTCATCGTCAACCATCACCTTGTAGGCCGCCACGCCAACGTGACGCGGAGCCATCGCGGCAGCGATTTTTTCCGCTGCTGCTGGGTTGGACGCTGTCCGCATTTCACCGGGCACGATGCCGCCACGGTTCTTCTTGAACGTCATTACAATGATTTTTTCAGCCTGAGCCATGATGTCCCTCAAATCTGTTCTGTAAATGTTCTCATTTTGAACAAGAGTCAATCTGGCGTTTCGATCGACCGAAACAAAAGAGGCTGGAACCACAGGCGCAGTTGTTTTCACGTTCAAGAGATCAGGGCGCTAGCCACCGTCACCTATTCTTGAGGCGCGGGATCGTGTTCTCGGGTAACAGCAGGAGAGGAACTACGGCTGTCGTAGCCAAGTTAACAGGCCGTTTGTCTCGATGTGTATGGTCACAGATGACGTGAGGTCGGCTTGCGCTGCATTCAGTTCTGGCTGAGGCGCATTCTGCCTGCAAAGATCGAAATGAGTGCCATGACAACCAGTGCCGGCCAGAGGGTGCACAGGCTAATTCCAATCCAGTGAGCGAAACGCGGCTTTGTATTGTCGCGCAGGATTTCAATGCCGGTATAGACAATGAAAATGGCTGCAATCAGCACATAGGCGGTGATCAGGACTGGTGTGTGCATGAACTCTTTCATGGTTTTTGCAGCCGCGCCTGCACAATACGGGCGCGGAAGCAGGTAGCTTATGGTGAACGAGATGTTAATTCAACACCAGAATGGGCTGTTGTAATGCCCCATTTGGGTGATGTGCATCGCATTTCTACGGTACGGAACCGTAAGAGCAAAAGCGGATCACAAGCTATGAAAGAGAATTTGAAAGCCGGGAGGGGCGGAGCGGTTTATCGCCGCGTGCTGTCGGTGCTGCTGTCTTTATCGAAAGGAAGCAGATCCGTTTGATGTGGGCTTGTCCTGTCTTTCCGAATCCGCCTGAACCCAGCGGAAGAAAAGATAGAGAGGCGCAATAATCAAAGTAAGGGTAACGACAGCGTCGATAAACATATGGTACATCCCATGCAAGACACCTCATCATGAGGCGTTCTGGGCTCATATTGTCGAAGATCTGTTGAGGCTTGCTGAACAAGTTCAGTTAACGACTTATTCTTTTGTCGTTAAAATGCGGGACAAAAATTGACGAAATGCACGTCGCGTCCCGTTTTGTTTCGAAACCACAGCCATAAATGACTGACACATGTTTCCGGCAAACCAGTTGTTTACTGTTTGGTTTGCCGAAAACGAGGCATTTATTGCTGGTTACTGGCCAAGATATGGCTGGACGTAAGGCCAGACTTCGATGCCGCCATGATAGAGCATGTTGAGGGCAACATAGATAATGACCATCAGGCCGAGATAGGAAATCCAGCGGTAGCGGTGCAAAAGCTTCGCAACGAAGTTTGCGGCCAGACCCATCAGAGCGATGGAAACGACGAGGCCGATTACCAGAACCGTCAGGTGTTCCTGTGCCGCACCAGCCACAGCCAGCACATTGTCCAGCGACATGGAAACGTCGGCAATGACGATCTGCATGGCTGCCTGGAAGAACGTCTTGTGTCCCTTGGTCAGGTCGGCTTCATCGTCCGTGACCTCGTCTTCCATGGAACCGTTCTGCTCGCGCAGTTCGACCCACATCTTCCAACATACCCAAGCCAGCAACAGACCGCCGACGAGACGAAGGCCAACAATGTCGAGGAGTTGTACGGTTACGGCGGCAAAACCGATACGCAGCACGGTTGCGGCGATAATGCCGATCAGAATGGCTTTACGGCGCAGATGTGCGGGAAGGCCGGCTGCAGCAAGGCCGATAACGATAGCGTTGTCGCCGGCGAGCACGAGATCGATGGCGATAACCTGAATGAATGCCGTAAATCCGGCGGCGGTGAAAATTTCCATGGATATATCCTGAAGCGGATGATGGGGCGGCGCAGGAGAAAGCGTCTAACAATGTCAGTGAAGGCAGGAAATGTGATTTCGGGCTTGGCCCGTCGCCTTTCTCCCCAAGGCGATTAACAGGCGTCATATGACATCGGAAACTTGCCGTAAACCATATCTTGCATGGCAAATCACAATAAAGTCATTTTGTGGCAGGGAATCATCTGGCCAGGCGGGGGGCGCTAAAGTCGCCGCTCTCGTGCTTGCACCGCGCACTCTTCTTCTTATATAGGGCCCTTAACGGCACGTAAGCACGCTTATATCGCGCATTGAGGGTCGAACGGTATTTCTGTTTGACAATTAAGTCTTGCGCATTCGCTTACAAAGCCTTAAACGGCGACACCAAACCGGTTCGCCGGGGAAACTACTTCACGTTCACAGGAAGCAATTCACATGGCAAAGAGCAAGTTTGAGCGGAACAAGCCACACGTTAACATTGGCACGATCGGTCACGTTGACCACGGCAAGACATCGTTGACGGCCGCAATCACCAAGTACTTCGGCGAGTTCAAGGCGTATGACCAAATCGACGCCGCTCCTGAAGAAAAGGCTCGTGGTATCACCATTTCGACAGCCCACGTTGAGTATGAGACGCCTAACCGTCACTACGCACACGTTGACTGCCCCGGCCACGCCGACTACGTGAAGAACATGATCACCGGTGCTGCCCAGATGGACGGCGCGATCCTGGTTTGCTCGGCTGCTGACGGCCCAATGCCACAGACCCGCGAGCACATCCTGCTTGCTCGTCAGGTTGGCGTTCCTGCTCTGGTCGTGTTCCTCAACAAGGTTGACCAGGTTGACGACGAAGAACTGCTCGAGCTCGTAGAAATGGAAGTTCGTGAACTTCTTTCTTCCTACGACTTCCCAGGCGACGACGTTCCTGTTGTTAAGGGTTCGGCTCTTGCTGCTCTTAACGATTCTGACAAGAAGATCGGTGAAGACGCTATTCGTGAGCTGATGGCTCAGGTTGACGCCTACATCCCAACACCAGAGCGTCCAATCGACCAGCCGTTCCTGATGCCAATCGAAGACGTGTTCTCGATCTCTGGCCGTGGTACTGTTGTTACCGGTCGCGTTGAGCGCGGTATCGTCAAGGTTGGTGAAGAAGTTGAAATCGTCGGCATCAAGGCGACGTCTAAGACGACTGTTACCGGCGTTGAAATGTTCCGCAAGCTGCTCGATCAGGGCCAGGCTGGCGACAACATCGGTGCACTGGTTCGCGGCGTTACCCGTGACGGCGTTGAGCGTGGTCAGATCCTTTGCAAGCCAGGTTCTGTTAAGCCTCACAAGAAGTTCATGGCAGAAGCCTACATCCTGACGAAGGAAGAAGGCGGCCGTCATACACCGTTCTTCACGAACTACCGTCCTCAGTTCTACTTCCGTACAACTGACGTTACCGGTATCGTTTCGCTGCCAGAAGGCACGGAAATGGTTATGCCAGGCGACAACGTTACTGTTGAAGTCGAACTGATCGTTCCAATCGCGATGGAAGAAAAGCTGCGCTTCGCTATCCGCGAAGGCGGCCGTACCGTCGGCGCTGGCATCGTTGCCTCGATCATCGAGTAATTCTTTCCCGTAAGGGATGGATTGAGAGCCCCGCTGGAAACAGCGGGGCTTTTTTGTTTTGGGCATAACAGGGGAGCTGCACGATGCAATCTGTCGAAATCAGCGCATTTGCACCAACGGAGCGTGAAGCTGTAACGGTGCTTATCGTCAAGATCCAGCAAGACGAGTTTGGTATTGCGATCACGGCGCAAGACCAGCCTGATCTCAGTGATATCCCTGGCTTCTATCAGTCCGGTGCGGGCGGTTTCTGGGTGGCGAAGCTCGACGGCGACATCGTCGGTACGGTTGCACTCAAGGATATTGGTGAGGGGCAGGGCGCCCTGCGCAAGATGTTCGTGGCGGAGCAGGCGCGCGGCAAGGAATTGGGTGTCGCTGCAAAGCTGCTCGGTCGCCTGCTTGAGGAGGCAAGGCGCAGCGGCATTACACAAATCTACCTCGGCACGACGGACAAATTTCTGGCCGCTCATCGATTCTATGAAAAGAATGGCTTTGCCGAGGTGGCAAAAGAGACGCTGCCAAAGCACTTCCCTGTGATGGCTGTTGATACAAAGTTCTATTGCATCTCCTTGAAATGATGTGTCTATCCGTGGTGACACGGGGTTTTGGGGTGCGAATCATTTGCTGGGAATGCTGAGACCTGTGATTCTGGCCGGGTTTCTAGTCGGGCCTGCCTTTGCGCCGCTAGTTGTTGCGCAAAGTTGCCCGGATCGACCAGCCTGCAAGGGCTGTGGTTGTAAAGGTGGTCCGGGTTATCGCGGGCCAGACGGCAGATGCGTTGGTTTCAAGGTGCTTCACAAGGTGTGCGACAATCCACTGGGAACGCGCTGCACATTTGAAAATGCGCCGGGCACTGGAGAGAACCCGGAATGCGCCCTGAAATCGGAACGAAAAAATAAGGGCTAGAGAGTTTTCCCGTTACTCTTTGCAGGAAAAAGAAAAAACACCCTTGCCATTCGTTTCAGGGCGTCTTAAAGAGCCGCATACCGATTACGGAGATGGAAACATCCACGGTTGATCGGACTGAAGGGGTATAGCTCAGTTGGTAGAGCGGCGGTCTCCAAAACCGCAGGTCATCGGTTCAAGCCCGGTTGCCCCTGCCATTTTCCAGCAATGACAAGCGCGTTTAATTTGCGGCATGTTGGCTGGAAGGGCCGGATGGGATTTCCGGTGGAGTTCATTGAATGTCGATTTCCTCTTGTTAAATTGAGAATCGGCGTTTATGTAGGGTAAAACAGACACGCGGTGCGTGGGGCTGATTTATCGGCTTTACGTGCCGTAATTGCGTGGGCAGTCAATGGCATCCAAAACCAATCCATTTGCGTTTCTTCAGCAGGTTCGCTCGGAAGCGTCAAAAATTACCTGGCCATCGCGCCGCGAGACCATGATTTCGACGGCCATGGTGCTCGTCATGGTTATTGTGGCTGCGCTTTTCTTTTTCGCAGCTGACCAACTCATCGGCTGGTTGCTTCGCCTTGTGCTGAGCGTCGGTCAGTAACGGATTTCCGGAGATAAAGATGGCAGCGCGCTGGTATATCGTTCACGCATATTCAAATTTTGAAAAGAAGGTCGCTGAGTCGATCGAGGAGAAGGCTCGCCAGAAGGGGCTTGAGCATCTCTTTGAAAAGATTCTCGTTCCGACTGAAAAGGTTGTTGAGGTTCGTCGCGGTCGCAAGGTCGATAGCGAACGCAAGTTCTTCCCGGGTTACGTGATGGTTCGCGCAAACCTGACGGATGAAGCTTACCACCTCATCAAGAATACCCCGAAGGTTACGGGTTTCCTGGGTTCGGACAACAAGCCTGTTCCTATCCCTGATTCTGAAGCTGATCGTATTCTCGGTCAGGTTCAGGAGGGTGTGGAGCGTCCGAAGTCCTCGATCTCTTACGAGATTGGTGAGCAGGTTCGCGTCTCCGACGGTCCGTTCGCATCGTTTAACGGTGTTGTTCAGGACGTCGACGAAGAGCGTTCGCGCCTCAAGGTGGAAGTTTCTATTTTCGGCCGCGCTACGCCGGTCGAGCTGGAATACAGTCAGGTCGAGAAGGTCTGATTGGAAGAGCGAAAGCTCTAATCGCGTGGAAGACCTGCTGGCTCTAGCCGGGTCAGCATCGTACCACGCAACCGCAGCCGCCGGAGTTTCCGGCATATGAGCCGGGCAACCGGTTCGATTTGAAAGGCAGAGAGATATGGCTAAGAAAGTTGCAGGCCAGCTCAAGCTTCAGGTCAAGGCAGGATCGGCTAACCCGTCCCCGCCAATTGGTCCTGCGCTTGGTCAGCGTGGCATTAACATTATGGAATTCTGCAAGGCGTTCAACGCTGCTACGCAGGAAATGGAAAAGGGTATGCCGATTCCGGTCGTCATCACCTACTACCAGGACAAGTCCTTCACATTCGTGATGAAGCAGCCTCCTGTAACTTACTTCCTCAAGAAGGAAGCTAAGATTCAGTCCGGTTCCAAGACTCCGGGTAAGGGCGCAAAGGCTGGTTCCATCACCAAGGCTCAGGTCAAGACGATCGCAGAAGCCAAGATGAAGGATCTCAATGCTGCCGATATCGAAGGCGCAATGGCAATGGTTGAGGGCTCTGCCCGCGCCATGGGCCTGGAAGTAGTAGGTTGATCATGGCAAAGCTTGCAAAGCGCGTACAGAAGACACGCGAAGGCGTTGATGCTAACAAGCTCTACGTCCTCACCGACGCCATCTCGATGGTTAAGGAACGGGCTGTAGCCAAGTTCGACGAGACCGTTGAAGTTGCGATGAACCTCGGCGTTGACCCACGTCACGCTGACCAGATGGTTCGTGGCGTTGTCAACTTGCCAAACGGCACAGGCCGTGACGTTCGCGTTGCTGTTTTTGCTCGTGGTGCCAAGGCTGATGAAGCCAAGGCTGCTGGCGCTGACATCGTTGGTGCAGAAGACCTGCTCGAAATCGTTCAGGGCGGCAAGATCGACTTCGATCGTTGCATTGCCACTCCGGACATGATGCCGCTGGTCGGTCGCCTCGGTAAGGTTCTCGGCCCACGTGGCATGATGCCTAACCCGAAGGTTGGTACGGTTACGATGGATGTTGCTGGTGCCGTTAAGGCTTCCAAGGGCGGCGCTGTCGAGTTCCGTGTTGAGAAGGCTGGTATCGTCCATGCTGGTATCGGCAAGGCTTCCTTCGACGCCAAGGCTCTTGAAGAAAACATCAAGGCATTTGCTGACGCGGTCATCAAGGCCAAGCCTGCTGGTGCAAAGGGTAACTACGTCAAGCGCGTAGCGATCTCCTCGACCATGGGTCCTGGCGTTCGCATCGACCCGTCGTCGGTTACTGCATAATTTCGACAATCCCCGCATGGGGTTGTTATACAAGAATTTCCGGCCTCACCGGCCGGAAGTTTCCGGAGAAATCCGGAATTCCTGTCCGAGATTGTAGGTGGCCTTTTTCCTTTTCAGGAATTTGGCCTTAATCACGTTAACCTACATGAGACGGGTACGAGCCCGATTTTCGCATCCCTGTGGTGCTTAATAATCTGGTTTGAACCTGGTGTGCCTTGTGCCTTCAGCCTTCGGGTGAGAGAGCAGGGGGACAGGATCCTCGAGCGTCACTCGGGACTTTGATTTATCAAGGTTTCTTGGGGCAAAGGCAAACCCGATGGGGCCTGCATGATTGCGGTCCTGTCAACTGGAGACAGACAGTGGAAAGAGCGGAAAAACGCGAATTCGTCACGGAGCTGAACGAAGTCTTTAAGGCTTCCGGTTCGGTTGTCGTGGCCCACTATGCTGGCGTCACCGTTGCGCAGATGAACGACTTCCGTTCAAAAATGCGTGCTGCGGGCGGCACAGTTAAAGTCGCGAAGAACCGTCTGGCCAAGATCGCTCTTCAGGGTACGGAGTCAGAAGAGATCACTGGTCTTTTCAAAGGACAGACGCTGATTGCATACAGCACTGATCCAATGATCGCTCCGAAAGTCGTCATGGACTTCGCAAAGACTAACGACAAGCTCGTTATTCTCGGCGGCGCCATGGGTGCAACCGCGCTCAACGCGGACGCAGTAAAGTCGCTTGCGACCCTGCCTTCGCTGGACGAGCTGCGCGCAAAGCTGCTGGGCCTTCTCAATGCCCCGGCAACTCGCGTTGCGACGGTTGTTGCAGCACCGGCAAGCCAGCTTGCCCGCGTGTTCTCGGCTTACTCAAAGAAGGACGAAGCCGCTTAAGGCGGTTTTTCGCTGTAAATATTCAAACCGGTTCAAACCGAATTAAAGGAACTAAAAAATGGCTGATCTCGCAAAGATCGTTGACGACCTCTCCGCATTGACCGTTCTGGAAGCTGCAGAACTGTCTAAGCTTCTCGAAGAAAAGTGGGGCGTTTCTGCTGCTGCTCCTGTAGCAGTTGCTGCTGCTGGCGGCGGTGCTGCTGCTGCTGCTCCTGAAGAAGAAAAGACAGAATTCGACGTTATCCTGGTTGACGCTGGCGCCAACAAGATCAACGTCATCAAGGAAGTCCGCGCTATCACAGGTCTCGGCCTGAAGGAAGCTAAGGACCTCGTTGAAGGTGCTCCTAAGGCTGTCAAGGAAGCTGTTTCCAAGGCAGAAGCTGCTGACCTCAAGAAGAAACTTGAGGATGCTGGCGCCAAGGTTGACGTTAAGTAATATCGGTACTACTTACGGGAGATGGCAAAAGCCTTCTCCCGTTTGCTGTTCCGCTGAAACCAATTACCCAAAAGCCGCGTGAAAATGGCTTTTGGGTAATGGGTTCTTCAAGAGAATAGTTTCGAACCGCGCTGTACAGGCAATCCGGCCTTACCGTTCGGGACGTGAAACGAGATTGATTATACCCATTAATTGACGGGATCGACTGGCCAGCGAACCCCGTCCGTTGCAGGCCCGGATGCAATTATTAAAGGAGCGACGATGGCTCAGACCCTTTCGTTTAACGGTCGCAGGCGCGTACGCAAGTTTTTCGGCAAAATTCCAGAAGTAGCGGAAATGCCAAACCTCATTGAGGTTCAGAAGGCTTCGTATGACCAATTTCTCATGGTTGACGAGCCTAAGGGCGGTCGTCCCGACGAGGGATTGAATGCTGTTTTCAAGTCTGTATTCCCAATCACAGACTTCTCAGGCGCATCCATGCTTGAATTCGTATCCTACGAATTCGAACAGCCAAAATTCGACACTGAAGAGTGCCGTCAGCGCGACCTGACCTACGCAGCGCCACTGAAAGTGACGCTGCGCCTCATCGTGTTTGATATTGACGAGGATACAGGCGCGAAGTCCATCAAGGACATCAAGGAACAGTCGGTTTACATGGGCGACATGCCGCTCATGACCAACAACGGTACGTTTATCGTGAACGGTACCGAGCGCGTTATCGTGTCTCAGATGCACCGTTCGCCGGGCGTATTCTTCGATCACGACAAGGGCAAGAGCCACTCTTCCGGCAAGCTGTTGTTCGCTGCTCGCGTTATTCCTTACCGCGGTTCCTGGCTCGACATCGAATTCGATGCCAAGGATGTCGTTTACGCGCGTATCGACCGTCGCCGCAAGCTGCCTGTTACCTCGCTGCTGATGGCGCTCGGTATGGACGGCGAAGAAATTCTGTCGACGTTCTACACAAGCTCTGATTACAAGCGTGCAGGCGATGGCTGGCGTATTCCGTTCCAGCCTGAAGTGCTGAAGAACGCCAAGGTCATCACCGAAATGGTTGATGCCGACACCGGCGAAGTTGTTGTTGAAGCCGGCAAGAAGCTGACCCCGCGTCTGCTGCGTCAGCTGTCCGAGAAGGGCCTCAAGGCTCTCAAGGCAACCGACGAAGACCTTTATGGTAACTTCCTGGCCGAAGACATCGTCAACTACGCAACGGGTGAAATCTACCTCGAAGCTGGTGACGAAATCGACGAGAAGACCCTCGGCGTTATTCTGAACGCTGGCCTGGAAGAAATTGCGGTTCTCAACATCGACCACGTCAATGTTGGCGCCTACATCCGCAACACGCTTTCTGCCGACAAGAACGAGAACCGTCAGGACGCTCTGTTCGATATCTACCGCGTCATGCGTCCGGGCGAGCCGCCGACCATGGATTCGGCTGAAGCGATGTTCAACTCGCTGTTCTTCGATGCTGAGCGTTATGATCTTTCCGCAGTTGGCCGCGTGAAGATGAACATGCGTCTCGACCTCGATGCAGAAGACACCGTGCGTACACTGCGCAAGGAAGACATCCTGGCCGTGGTCAAGATGCTGGTTGAACTGCGCGACGGCAAGGGCGAAATCGACGACATCGACAACCTCGGCAACCGCCGTGTTCGTTCGGTCGGTGAGTTGATGGAGAACCAGTACCGTCTGGGTCTGCTGCGCATGGAACGTGCGATCAAGGAACGTATGTCCTCGATCGAAATCGACACCGTGATGCCGCAGGATCTCATCAACGCAAAGCCAGCCGCTGCTGCCGTTCGCGAGTTCTTCGGTTCTTCGCAGCTGTCGCAGTTCATGGACCAGGTGAACCCGCTTTCGGAAATCACCCACAAGCGCCGCCTTTCGGCTCTTGGACCTGGTGGTCTGACCCGCGAGCGCGCGGGCTTTGAAGTCCGTGACGTTCACCCGACCCACTACGGTCGTATTTGCCCGATTGAAACGCCGGAAGGCCCGAACATCGGTCTGATCAACTCGCTGGCCACCTTTGCCCGCGTCAACAAGTACGGCTTCATCGAAAGCCCGTACCGCAAGATCGTTGACGGCAAGGTGACAACAGACGTGATCTACCTCTCCGCTATGGAAGAGGCCAAGTATTACGTTGCACAGGCTAACTCGTCGCTTGAAACTGATGGTTCGTTCTCGGAAGAGTTCGTTGTTTGCCGTCACTCGGGCGAAGTTATGCTGGCGCCACGCGACAACATCAACCTGATGGACGTTTCGCCGAAGCAGCTCGTTTCGGTCGCTGCGGCTCTTATCCCGTTCCTGGAAAACGACGACGCCAACCGCGCTCTGATGGGCTCGAACATGCAGCGTCAGGCCGTTCCGCTCGTCCGTGCCGAGGCTCCGTTCGTCGGAACCGGTATGGAGCCGATCGTTGCGCGTGACTCCGGCGCTGCTATCGCAGCCCGTCGTGGCGGTGTAGTCGATCAGGTCGACGCGACCCGTATCGTTATCCGTGCAACGGAAGATCTCGATGCTGGCAAGTCCGGCGTTGACATCTATCGTCTGCAGAAGTTCCAGCGTTCGAACCAGAATACCTGCATCAACCAGCGTCCGCTGGTGACTGTCGGTGACGTTCTGAACAAGGGTGACATCATCGCTGACGGTCCATCGACCGATCTCGGTGACCTGGCACTTGGCCGCAACGCGCTCGTCGCGTTCATGCCTTGGAACGGCTACAACTACGAAGACTCCATCCTGATGTCCGAACGCATCGTTTCCGACGACGTGTTCACCTCCATCCACATCGAAGAGTTCGAAGTGATGGCCCGCGACACCAAGCTTGGTCCTGAAGAAATCACGCGCGATATTCCGAACGTTTCGGAAGAAGCCCTGAAGAACCTCGACGAAGCCGGTATCGTATACATCGGTGCGGAAGTTCAGCCTGGCGATATCCTGGTTGGCAAGATCACGCCGAAGGGTGAAAGCCCGATGACGCCGGAAGAAAAACTTCTGCGCGCCATCTTCGGTGAAAAGGCGTCCGACGTTCGCGACACCTCCATGCGCATGCCTCCTGGCACGTTTGGTACGGTCGTTGAAGTCCGCGTGTTCAACCGTCACGGCGTTGAAAAAGACGAACGTGCAATGGCTATCGAACGCGAAGAAATCGAACGTCTGGCCAAGGACCGTGACGACGAACAGGCTATCCTGGACCGTAACGTCTATGGCCGTCTGATCGACATGTTGCGTGGTCAGGTTTCGATCGCTGGACCGAAGGGCTTCAAGAAGGGCACCGAGCTTTCAAACCTCGTTGTTTCTGAATACCCGCGTTCGCAGTGGTGGATGTTTGCCGTTGAGGACGAGAAGGCCCAGGCCGAACTCGAAGCTCTGCGTGGCCAGTACGACGAATCCAAGTCGCGCCTTGAACAGCGCTTCATGGACAAGGTCGAAAAGGTTCAGCGTGGCGACGAAATGCCTCCAGGCGTCATGAAGATGGTCAAGGTCTTCGTTGCTGTTAAGCGCAAGATCCAGCCAGGCGACAAGATGGCCGGCCGTCACGGTAACAAGGGCGTTGTCTCGCGTATCGTGCCTGTTGAAGATATGCCGTTCCTGGAAGACGGTACGCATGTCGACATCTGCTTGAACCCGCTGGGCGTGCCATCGCGCATGAACGTCGGCCAGATTCTCGAAACGCACCTTGCATGGGCTTGCGCCGGTATGGGCAAGAAAATCGGCGAGATGCTGGATGAGTATCACAAGACGCTTGATATCACTGACCTGAAGCGCGAGCTGACGGAAGTGTATGCTTCTGATGCCAAGGATGAAGTCGCTTACTTCGACGACGAGTCCCTGCTCAGACTTGCCGAGCAGTCCAAGAAGGGCGTTTCGATTGCGACGCCGGTCTTCGACGGTGCGCATGAGCCTGACGTTGCTGAGATGCTGACCAGAGCTGGTCTGCACGACTCTGGCCAGTCGGTTCTCTATGATGGCCGTACAGGTGAGACGTTCGACCGTAAGGTGACCGTCGGCTACATGTACATGATCAAGCTGAACCACCTTGTCGACGACAAGATCCACGCTCGCTCGATCGGTCCATACTCGCTCGTCACCCAGCAGCCGCTCGGTGGTAAGGCGCAGTTCGGCGGACAGCGCTTCGGGGAAATGGAAGTCTGGGCACTGGAAGCTTACGGCGCAGCATACACCTTGCAGGAAATGCTCACCGTCAAGTCGGACGACGTGGCCGGCCGTACCAAGGTTTACGAAGCGATCGTCCGCGGCGACGACACCTTCGAAGCCGGTATTCCTGAGAGCTTCAACGTTCTCGTCAAGGAAATGCGGTCGCTCGGTCTTTCCGTTGAGCTGGAGAACTCCAAGCTCGAGGCCCAGGAAAGCTCCGAACTGCCTGACGCGGCGGAATAAAGATGACCAAGGCAGGCGCCGAAAGCGGCGCCTGCCGGTTTCTTCCAAAAGGGCATTGCCCTTAGGCGGATAGTTTCGCCGCATTTCGCGGTTAATCGTGTTTTAGGCACTGACCAGTTATCCCGGGAACGACTGGTCCAGATGCAAACAGAGGCGACAACAAGCCTCTCAAGGAGACAAGGCATGAACCAAGAGGTCATGAATCTGTTCAATCCTCAGGTGCCAGCGCAGCATTTCGATTCCATCCGGATTTCGATTGCGTCGCCTGAGAAGATCCTCTCCTGGTCCTATGGCGAAATCAAAAAGCCAGAGACCATCAACTATCGTACCTTCAAGCCGGAACGCGACGGTCTTTTCTGCGCGCGTATTTTCGGACCGATCAAGGACTACGAATGCTTGTGCGGCAAGTACAAGCGCATGAAGTACAAGGGCATCATCTGCGAAAAGTGCGGCGTTGAAGTTACGCTGTCGCGCGTTCGCCGTGAGCGCATGGGCCATATCGAACTGGCAGCACCTGTTGCCCACATCTGGTTCCTGAAGTCGCTTCCTTCGCGTATCTCGACATTGCTCGACATGACGCTGAAAGATGTTGAGCGCGTTCTGTACTTCGAAAACTACATCGTGACCGAGCCAGGCCTGACTTCTCTGAAGCAGAACCAGCTTCTGTCCGAAGAAGAGTACATGATTGCCGTCGACGAGTTCGGCGAAGATCAGTTCACCGCCATGATCGGCGCTGAAGCCATCTATGAAATGCTGGCTTCGATGAACCTCGAGAAGATCGCTGGCGATCTGCGCGTTGAGCTTGCCGAAACCACTTCGGACCTCAAGCAGAAGAAGCTGATGAAGCGTCTCAAGATCGTTGAGAACTTCATGGAGTCAGGCAATCGTCCCGAGTGGATGATCATGAAGGTTGTTCCAGTTATTCCTCCGGACCTGCGTCCGCTGGTTCCGCTGGATGGTGGCCGCTTTGCGACCTCCGACCTGAACGACCTGTATCGCCGCGTTATCAACCGTAACAACCGTCTGAAGCGCCTGATCGAGCTTCGTGCGCCGGGTATCATTATCCGTAACGAAAAGCGCATGTTGCAGGAATCCGTCGATGCGTTGTTCGACAACGGTCGTCGCGGTCGCGTCATCACTGGTGCCAACAAGCGTCCACTGAAGTCGCTGTCCGACATGCTCAAGGGCAAGCAGGGCCGCTTCCGTCAGAACCTTCTCGGTAAGCGCGTCGACTATTCCGGTCGTTCGGTTATCGTGACCGGTCCAGAACTCAAGCTGCACCAGTGCGGCCTGCCGAAGAAGATGGCGCTCGAGCTGTTCAAGCCGTTCATCTACGCCCGTCTCGACGCGAAGGGTTACTCCTCGACCGTCAAGCAGGCCAAGAAGCTGGTTGAAAAGGAAAAGCCAGAAGTTTGGGATATCCTCGACGAGGTTATCCGCGAGCATCCGGTTCTCCTGAACCGCGCACCGACGCTGCACCGTCTGGGTATCCAGGCCTTCGAACCAATGCTGGTTGAAGGCAAGGCCATTCAGCTGCACCCGCTCGTCTGCACGGCCTTCAACGCCGACTTCGACGGTGACCAGATGGCTGTTCACGTTCCGCTTTCTCTGGAAGCGCAGCTTGAAGCCCGCGTTCTGATGATGTCGACCAACAACATTCTGCATCCGGCAAACGGTCACCCGATTATTGTTCCTTCGCAGGACATGGTTCTCGGCCTGTACTACCTGTCGATCATGAACCAGAATGAGCCGGGCGAAGGCATGGCCTTCTCCGACATCGGCGAACTGCATCACGCCCTTGAAAACAAGGTTGTGACGCTGCACTCGAAAATTCGCGGTCGCTTCAAGACCGTTGATGCCGATGGCAAGCCGGTTTCGAAGATCCATGAAACAACGCCTGGCCGTATGTTGATTGGTGAATTGCTGCCGAAGAATGTCAACGTGCCATTCGACACCTGCAACCAGGAAATGACCAAGAAGAACATCTCCAAGATGATCGACACGGTCTACCGTCATTGCGGTCAGAAGGACACGGTCATTTTCTGCGACCGCATCATGCAGCTCGGCTTCTCCCATGCTTGCCGCGCCGGCATTTCGTTCGGCAAGGACGACATGGTCATCCCGGACACCAAGGTGAAAATCGTTGGTGAAACGGAAGCCTTGGTGAAGGAATACGAACAGCAGTACAATGATGGTCTCATCACCCAGGGCGAAAAGTACAACAAGGTTGTTGACGCTTGGGGCAAGGCTACCGAAAAGGTCGCCGAAGAGATGATGGCTCGCATTAAGGCTGTTGAGTTCGATCCGGAAACCGGTCGCCAGAAGCCAATGAACTCCATCTACATGATGTCGCACTCCGGCGCCCGTGGTTCGCCAAGCCAGATGCGTCAGCTCGGTGGTATGCGCGGTCTGATGGCCAAGCCTTCGGGCGAAATCATCGAAACGCCGATCATTTCGAACTTTAAGGAAGGCCTGACCGTGAACGAGTACTTCAACTCGACACACGGCGCCCGTAAGGGTCTTGCAGATACCGCCTTGAAGACGGCTAACTCCGGTTACCTGACACGTCGTCTCGTTGACGTCGCGCAGGACTGCATCGTCAACTCCAACGATTGCGGCACCGACAAGGGCCTGACAATGACTGCCATCGTCGATGCCGGTCAGATTGTTGCCTCGCTCGGCGCACGTATTCTTGGTCGTACGGCTCTCGACGACATCGACAACCCGGTCACTGGCGAGAACATCGTCAAGGCTGGCAAGTTGATCGACGAAGCTGAAGTGGCAATCATCGAAAAGGCTGGCATCCAGTCCGTTCGTATCCGTTCGGCTCTGACCTGCGAAATCCAGGTTGGCGTTTGCGGCGTTTGCTACGGTCGTGACCTTGCACGCGGTACTCCTGTTAACATGGGCGAAGCAGTGGGCGTTATCGCTGCTCAGTCCATCGGTGAGCCGGGCACCCAGCTGACCATGCGTACGTTCCACCTTGGTGGTACTGCGAACGTGGTTGACCAGTCGTTCCTTGAAGCGTCGTACGAAGGTACGATCCAGATCAAGAACCGCAACATGCTGCGCAACTCTGAAGGCGTCCTCATCGCGATGGGCCGTAACATGGCCATCACCATTCTCGATGAGCGTGGCGTTGAGCGTTCTTCGCAGCGCGTTGCATACGGTTCGAAGATCTTCGTGGATGACGGTGACAAGGTTAAGCGCGGTCAGCGTTTCGCCGAGTGGGACCCGTACACACGCCCAATGATGACGGAAGTCGAAGGTACTGTTCAGTTCGAAGACCTGGTCGATGGTCTCTCGGTTCTGGAAGCAACCGACGAATCCACCGGTATCACCAAGCGTCAGGTTATTGACTGGCGTTCGACACCTCGCGGTTCGGACCTCAAGCCTGCCATCGTTATCAAGGATGCTTCCGGCAACATTGCCAAGCTTTCTCGTGGTGGTGAAGCCCGCTTCCTGCTGTCGGTTGACGCAATTCTGTCCGTAGAACCGGGCACGAAGGTTTCCCAGGGTGATGTGCTTGCACGTTCGCCAATGGAAAGTGCCAAGACCAAGGACATCACGGGTGGTCTGCCACGCGTTGCTGAACTGTTCGAAGCCCGTCGTCCAAAGGACCACGCTATCATCGCCGAAATCGATGGTACGATCCGTCTGGGCCGCGACTACAAGAACAAGCGTCGCGTCATCATCGAGCCTGCTGAAGATGGTGTAGAGCCAGTCGAATACCTGATCCCGAAGGGCAAGCCCTTCCACCTTCAGGAAGGCGACTATATCGAAAAGGGTGACTACATCCTCGACGGTAACCCAGCTCCGCACGACATTCTGGCGATCAAGGGTGTAGAGGCTCTGGCTTCCTACCTCGTGAACGAAATCCAGGAAGTCTATCGTCTGCAGGGCGTTGTCATCAACGACAAGCACATCGAAGTGATCGTTCGCCAGATGCTGCAGAAGGTTGAAATCACGGATGCTGGTGACAGCCAGTACATCGTGGGTGACAATGTCGACCGCATCGAAATGGACGACATGAATGATCGTCTGATCGAGGAAGGCAAGAAGCCTGCCTACGGCGAACCAGTTCTTCTGGGTATCACCAAGGCATCGCTGCAGACGCCGTCCTTCATCTCGGCTGCTTCGTTCCAGGAAACCACAAAGGTTCTCACGGAAGCTGCAATCGCCGGCAAGATGGACACGCTGCAGGGTCTGAAGGAAAACGTTATCGTCGGTCGCCTTATCCCGGCCGGTACGGGCGGTACCATGACCCAGATCCGCCGCATCGCGACGACACGCGACGAGCTGATCATCGAAGAGCGCAAGAAGTCCACTGGTTCGGACTCCGCAACGCAGATGTTGCGCGACATGACCAAGGACGAAACGGTTCCTGCCGGCGAGTAATTCGATCCGGTGTCGTGCATCATTTCGGTGCACGATACCTGCTTCGGATAGATGGTCTAATGGGTGCCAATTTGCCGCACCCTCCAGAATTGACAAACCTAAACGCCCGAAGCAATTCGGGCGTTTTTGCGTTTGGTGGCCTCTTGCCGTTGATCCATCGCAAAGGACCAGTTTTTATTTATTCTAATTTTAATCCGTTCACAGGAGGCAGATCTTCCCAGCCAGGAGCCGGCAAGGGCAGGGGATTTGCCTCCCAACTGAAGGGCCGGCCCTGTTGCTTAAAACCAGGAAGGCAGGGTCGGCGAACGGAGGCTGTTATGAGAAAATTTCTATACACATTGGCTGCCGGAGTTTTGGCAACCACGGCTGTTTATGCGGCGGACCCGGTTCCGGCCGAGTTGCGGCAAAGCGCACTTGCGATATTCAGGCCGCTGCCCTCAACCATTCCAGCGGTCAAGGACAACCCGATCACAGCAGAGAAGATAGCGCTCGGCAAGGCACTGTTCTTTGATCCGCGCATGTCGGCCTCGGGGGTGTTTTCATGCAACTCATGCCACAATGTCGGAACCGGTGGTGACGACAACCTCGAGACGTCGATCGGCCACGGATGGCAGAAGGGACCGCGCAATTCACCGACCGTGTTCAATGCGGTGTTCAACGTTGCACAGTTCTGGGATGGTCGTGCGGATGACCTGAAGGCACAGGCGAAAGGCCCGGTACAGGCCGGTGTGGAGATGGCCAATACGCCGGTGCAGGTGGTCGCGACGCTCAATTCGATGCCGCAATATGTCGATTGGTTCAAGGCGGCTTTCCCCGGTGAAGACGACCCGGTTACCTTCGATAATTTTGCCAAGGCGATTGAAGCCTTTGAAGCCACGCTGATCACGCCGGCACCCTTCGATGCCTATCTGAATGGGGATGAGAACGCACTGACGCTGGAGGCAAGACAGGGCCTGCAGCTGTTCATGGACAAGGGCTGTGCCTCGTGCCACGGCGGCATCAATGTCGGCGGGGAAGGGTACTATCCATTCGGTCTGGTGGAGAAGCCAGGTGCCGATGTTTTGCCTGAAAATGACAAAGGTCGCTTTGCGGTGACAAACACGGCTGACGACTCATATGTGTTCCGTGCTGCACCACTTCGCAATGTGGCGCTGACCGCGCCTTACTTCCATTCGGGCAAGGTCTGGGACCTGAAGCAGGCGGTGGCGGTGATGGGCACTGCGCAGCTGGGCGAGGACCTGAATGATCAGGATGTCGATCTGATCGTGGCGTTTCTGGGATCGCTGACCGGCAAGGCTCCCGACATCATCTATCCGATCCTGCCGGCTGAAACGGCCACTACACCGAAGCCAGCGGCCAATATCAACAACTGATACGATCTGTTTACTGTTTAAAAAAGAAAACCGCCTGGTGACAGGCGGTTTGTCTGTTTTGGCTATAAGGGTTATGCGAAGCGGATAATGGCGACTTCGCCTTCCAGCGCTCCCTGATAGGCCGAGGCATGCGGCTCTTCGTCGGGGATCTCCGTCAGCATGCCGATCTGGTCGAGGTCGGCCTCGAGGAAACCTTCCTCCGAAAGTGCATTCAGCGTGTCGCGGACGGCTGTGTCATCATCGGGTGCACGTAGGATCACGTGGATGTCGATGCCTTCGTCGCCATCCCGTTCATAAGCCTTGCCTATGACGATGAATACCATGGGGTCAACCGATCCGTTGTCGTTATCATTATGGGGGAGGGTCATGGTGTTCTCCTTGCTCCTGAAGGCCGTTTTTTTGCTGTGTGCTGACGAACAGCCACGGTGATGGTGTCACCAAGCGTCGTTTGAAGAATCAATAGACGGCTTTGGTATAAAGCCCAATACGGAATACGTGTTTTGGCCGATATATTGATGAAACAGATTAACAGCAGCGGTAAATATGCTAAACGAAGGCCCGAGAAGGCCGGTGCTGCGGGACAAAATGTGGATTCACCCTTGACGAAGTAGGGGTAAAACAGTAGTACGCCGCCCATCGGAACCTGTATGAGGTTTGGCCGTTCGGAATGACTCGTTCCGGATATCTGCTCAAACTGGGTCCAACGCACGTTGAAGACACGAATGCTGCACGCACGACGTAGTGATACGTCCTCTGCCTTTGTGGTCCATCCGATCAATTCGGATTGGGCCACGTTTTGCGCATGAAGTATAGCGTGTGCCACCGCCGGAAACGGCATAACGTCGGCCCGAGAGGGCGATAGATACTAAGGGATGGTTGTATGCCTACCGTAAACCAGCTTATCCGCAAGCCACGCCAGGCACAGGTAAAGCGTAATAAGGTTCCTGCTCTGCAGGAAAACCCACAGAAGCGCGGCGTTTGCACACGCGTTTACACGACGACCCCTAAGAAGCCTAACTCGGCTCTTCGTAAGGTTGCCAAGATCCGTCTGACGAATGGCTTCGAAGTCATCGGCTACATTCCTGGTGAAGGCCACAACCTTCAGGAACACTCTGTAGTCATGATCCGCGGCGGCCGCGTAAAGGACTTGCCAGGTGTTCGTTACCACATCATCCGCGGCGTTCTCGATACGCAGGGTGTAAAGAACCGTAAGCAGCGCCGCTCCAAGTATGGTGCGAAGCGTCCGAAGTAATTCGGCAATTAACAAATTCGGCGCTGCGCGAGGTTCTCCGCGTGGTTGAGCGTCAATAACATTTGAGAGACAAACAGTATGTCCCGTCGCCATAGTGCAGAAAAGCGTGAGATCAACCCGGATCCAAAGTTCGGCGATCTGATCGTCACCAAGTTCATGAATGCTATCATGCTTCATGGCAAGAAGTCCGTTGCTGAAAGCATCGTATACGGCGCATTCGACGCCGTTCAGGGCAAGACGAAGCAGGAGCCGCTCGGCGTGTTCCATTCGGCCCTCGATAACGTTGCTCCGCACGTTGAAGTTCGTTCTCGCCGCGTTGGTGGTGCGACATACCAGGTTCCTGTTGATGTTCGTCCTGAGCGTCGTCAGGCCCTCGCAATCCGCTGGCTGATCGCTGCTGCTCGTAAGCGCAACGAAACAACCATGGTCGATCGCCTGTCCGGCGAACTCATGGATGCTGCGAACAACCGCGGTTCGGCTGTCAAGAAGCGTGAAGACACGCACAAGATGGCTGACGCTAACCGCGCATTCTCGCATTACCGTTGGTAATCTAACCGATCCGAAAGGCAGTCCGTTATGGCTCGCGAATATAAAATCGAAGACTACCGCAATTTCGGTATCATGGCGCACATCGACGCCGGCAAGACGACCACAACCGAGCGTATTCTTTACTACACCGGTAAGTCGCACAAGATCGGCGAAGTTCATGATGGCGCTGCCACGATGGACTGGATGGAACAGGAGCAGGAGCGTGGTATCACCATCACTTCTGCGGCTACCACGACCTTCTGGAAGGGTCGCGATGGCAAGATGCGTCGTTTCAACATCATCGACACCCCCGGCCACGTTGACTTCACGATTGAAGTTGAGCGTTCGCTGCGTGTTCTCGACGGTGCTATTGCTCTGCTCGACGCCAACGCTGGTGTAGAGCCGCAGACTGAAACCGTATGGCGTCAGGCTGAGAAGTACAACGTTCCGCGTATGATCTTCTGCAACAAGATGGACAAGACCGGTGCTGACTTCTACCGCTCGGTAGAAATGATCAAGACCCGTCTCGGCGCGACAGCTGTTGTCATGCAGTTGCCAATCGGTGCAGAAACCGAATTCAAGGGCGTGATCGATCTCATCGAAATGAACGCTCTCGTATGGCGCGACGAATCGCTCGGCGCTCAGTGGGACGTTGTTGAGATCCCAGAAGATATGAAGGCCAAGGCTGAAGAATATCGCGAGAAGCTGATCGAGACTGTTGTCGAGATCGACGAAGAAGCAATGGAAGCTTACCTCGAAGGTAACTACCCAGACAACGACAAGATTCGTGCTCTCGTTCGTCGCGGCACCATCGACGTGAAGTTCCACCCGATGTTCTGCGGTACCGCGTTCAAGAACAAGGGCGTTCAGCCGCTTCTCGACGCTGTTGTTGAATACCTGCCTTCTCCGCTGGACATTCCTGCGATCAAGGGCATCGACTTCAAGACCGAAGCTGAAATCGAGCGTCACGCTGATGATTCCGAGCCGCTTTCCATGCTCGCGTTCAAGATCATGAACGACCCATTCGTTGGTTCGCTCACCTTCGCACGTATCTACTCGGGCAAGCTCGAAAAGGGCACATCTGTAATCAACACGGTCAAGGACAAGCGTGAGCGCGTCGGCCGTATGCTTCAGATGCACTCCAACAGCCGTGAAGACATCGAAGAAGCCTTTGCTGGCGACATCGTTGCTCTGGCTGGCCTCAAGGAAACCACAACGGGCGACACGCTTTGCGATCCGTTGAAGCCGGTTATCCTCGAGCGCATGGAATTCCCTGAGCCGGTTATCCAGATCGCGATCGAACCGAAGACCAAGGGCGACCAGGAAAAGATGGGCCTCGCGCTCAACCGCCTGGCTGCTGAAGATCCTTCGTTCCGCGTCAAGACTGACGAAGAATCCGGTCAGACAATCATCGCTGGCATGGGCGAACTTCACCTCGACATTCTCGTTGACCGTATGCGTCGCGAGTTCAAGGTTGAAGCGACCGTTGGTGCTCCGCAGGTTGCTTACCGTGAAACGATCACGAAGCTGCACGAAGAAGATTACACACACAAGAAGCAGTCCGGTGGTACCGGTCAGTTCGCTCGTGTGAAGATCATCTTCGAACCGAACCCAGAAGGCGAAGACTTCAAGTTCGAGTCCAAGATCGTTGGTGGTGCTGTTCCAAAGGAATACATCCCAGGCGTTCAGAAGGGTATCGAAAGCGTTCTGTCTTCCGGTCCTCTGGCTGGCTTCCCGATGCTGGGTGTCAAGGCAACTCTCATCGATGGTGCATACCATGATGTTGACTCGTCTGTTCTGGCGTTCGAAATCGCATCGCGTGCTTGCTTCCGTGAAGCAGCAAAGAAGGCTGGTGCACAGCTTCTCGAGCCGATGATGAAGGTCGAAGTTGTTACCCCAGAAGATTACGTCGGTGACGTTATCGGCGATCTGAACTCGCGTCGCGGTCAGATCCAGGGTCAGGAATCGCGTGGCATCACGATCGTGATCAGCGCGCATGTTCCTCTTGCGAACATGTTCAAGTACGTCGACAACCTTCGCTCCATGTCGCAGGGTCGCGCACAGTACTCGATGACGTTCGATCACTATTCGCCTGTTCCAAGCAACGTAGCTGCTGAAATCCAGGCAAAGTATTCCGGTCAGAAGTGACCGGAATACCCACACAAAAATTTTAAGGTTTATTCCCTTTCAGGGATAAGAATGGAGAGCCAATAATGGCAAAGAGCAAGTTTGAGCGCAATAAGCCTCACGTTAACATCGGCACGATCGGTCACGTTGACCACGGCAAGACATCGTTGACGGCCGCAATCACCAAGTACTTCGGCGAGTTCAAGGCGTATGACCAAATCGACGCCGCTCCTGAAGAAAAGGCTCGTGGTATCACCATTTCGACAGCCCACGTTGAGTATGAGACGCCTAACCGTCACTACGCACACGTTGACTGCCCCGGCCACGCCGACTACGTGAAGAACATGATCACCGGTGCTGCCCAGATGGACGGCGCGATCCTGGTTTGCTCGGCTGCTGACGGCCCAATGCCACAGACCCGCGAGCACATCCTGCTTGCTCGTCAGGTTGGCGTTCCTGCTCTGGTCGTGTTCCTCAACAAGGTTGACCAGGTTGACGACGAAGAACTGCTCGAGCTCGTAGAAATGGAAGTTCGTGAACTTCTTTCTTCCTACGACTTCCCAGGCGACGACGTTCCTGTTGTTAAGGGTTCGGCTCTTGCTGCTCTTAACGATTCTGACAAGAAGATCGGTGAAGACGCTATTCGTGAGCTGATGGCTCAGGTTGACGCCTACATCCCAACACCAGAGCGTCCAATCGACCAGCCGTTCCTGATGCCAATCGAAGACGTGTTCTCGATCTCTGGCCGTGGTACTGTTGTTACCGGTCGCGTTGAGCGCGGTATCGTCAAGGTTGGTGAAGAAGTTGAAATCGTCGGCATCAAGGCGACGTCTAAGACGACTGTTACCGGCGTTGAAATGTTCCGCAAGCTGCTCGATCAGGGCCAGGCTGGCGACAACATCGGTGCACTGGTTCGCGGCGTTACCCGTGACGGCGTTGAGCGTGGTCAGATCCTTTGCAAGCCAGGTTCTGTTAAGCCTCACAAGAAGTTCATGGCAGAAGCCTACATCCTGACAAAGGAAGAAGGCGGCCGTCATACACCGTTCTTCACGAACTACCGTCCTCAGTTCTACTTCCGTACAACTGACGTTACCGGTATCGTTTCGCTGCCAGAAGGCACGGAAATGGTTATGCCAGGCGACAACGTTACTGTTGAAGTCGAACTGATCGTTCCAATCGCGATGGAAGAAAAGCTGCGCTTCGCTATCCGCGAAGGCGGCCGTACCGTCGGCGCTGGCATCGTTGCCTCGATCATCGAGTAATTAATGTGGGCTTCGGCCCTCATTGAAGACATTGAATTGGCGACCTCTCGGGGTCGCCAATTTGTCTATCGGTAAAAACCGTGACGACGAGGCATTTTTAATGCTTGATAATTACAGTGAAAGCGCGTAAACGCGCAGTCAGAGCTGTTATGAGATTCGCAGGTGTTTGCGAACCATGGCGTTCAAGTAATCCAGACTAACGAAATGATTGGGGTGCGCCTTGCATTCCTCTCGATTTTTGAAAATCTGCGGCGCCACGATCAACATAGGTTCATGTATTTCCGCGTGCGGAAATTGAATAACTAAGAACAAGGACAAGTCGAATGAACGGCCAGAATATCCGTATCCGCCTCAAGGCGTTCGATCACCGGATCCTCGATGCCTCTACTCGCGAAATCGTGTCGACCGCCAAGCGCACCGGCGCCAGCGTTCGCGGCCCGGTTCCGCTCCCAACACGCATCGAAAAATTTACCGTTAACCGCTCTCCTCACGTAGATAAGAAGAGCCGTGAACAGTTCGAAATGCGTACGCACAAGCGTCTTCTCGATATCGTTGATCCTACTCCGCAGACTGTTGATGCTTTGATGAAGCTCGACCTTGCGGCTGGCGTTGACGTCGAAATCAAGCTCTAAGGCCCCGGCGAAAGCCGGATATAACAAGGAAGGTACGTGGAGTAATCCAACGACTTCTAAACCGGAGACCGGACGCGTCGTGAGACGTCTACGGGAACTCCTAAACAAAGGGCGGAGAGGGGTTTCCCTTCAAGGCTCGCAAGAGGATTGAACCAATGCGTTCAGGTGTGATTGCACAGAAAGTGGGAATGACCCGCGTCTATAATGACGCTGGTGAGCACATCCCAGTTACAGTGTTGCGGTTGGACAACGTTCAGGTTGTTTCGCAGCGCACTGAAGAAAAGAATGGCTATATCGCAGTTCAGCTCGGTGCTGGCCAGTCGAAGGTCAAGAATACATCGAAGGCTCTTCGTGGTCACTTCGCAACTGCAAGCGTTGAGCCTAAGGCTAAGCTTGTTGAGTTTCGTGTTTCCGAAGAAAACCTCATCGATGTTGGCGCGACTTTGACGCCAAGCCATTTTGCCGCTGGTCAGCTGGTTGACGTAACCGGCACCACGATCGGTAAGGGTTTTGCCGGTGCTATGAAGCGTCACAACTTCGGTGGTGGTCGCGCTTCGCACGGTAACTCGGTTTCGCACCGTGCGCATGGTTCGACTGGTTCGAACCAGGATCCTGGTAAGGTTTGGAAGGGCAAGCGCATGGCCGGTCATATGGGCCAGACACGCGTAACGACCCAGAATCTGGAAGTGGTTTCGACCGATGAGGATCGCGGTTTGATCCTCGTGAAGGGCGCCGTTCCTGGTTCCAAAGGTTCCTGGATCATCGTCCGTGATGCCGTCAAGTCGGCTGCGAAGTAAGGGAGCCTTATTATGGAATTGAACGTCACGACCCTCGAGGGAAAAGACGCCGGCAAGGTATCCCTGTCGGACGAAATTTTCGGCCTCGACCCACGCCAGGACATTCTGGCGCGTATGGTTCGCTACCAGCTTGCTAAGAAGCAGCAGGGTACGCACAAGACCAAGAACCGTTCGGAAGTTTCCCGCACCGGTGCGAAGATGTACAAGCAGAAGGGTACGGGCCGCGCTCGTCACCATTCGGCTCGCGCTCCGCAGTTCCGTGGCGGTGGTAAGGCTCATGGCCCGGTTGTTCGCAGCCACGCTCATGACCTGCCGAAGAAGGTTCGCGCTCTCGCTCTGCGTCACGCGCTTTCTGCAAAGCTGAAGGCTGAAGACCTGATCATCGTTGATCAGCTCGTTGCATCTGAAGCAAAGACAAAGGCTCTGCTGGGCAATTTCGCCTCGCTCGGCCTGACCAACGCTCTTGTTATCGGCGGCGCCGAGCTTGATGGCAACTTCAAGCTTGCTGCTCAGAACATTCCAAACGTGGACGTTCTGCCGGTTCAGGGCATCAATGTTTACGACATCCTGCGTCGTGGCAAGCTGGTGCTTTCCAAGGCTGCTGTAGAGGCTCTGGAGGAGCGGTTCAAATGACGGATCTTCGCCACTACGATGTGATCGTATCTCCTTCGATCACGGAAAAGTCGACGCTGGTATCCGAACAGAACCAGGTCGTATTCAACGTCGCCAAAGACGCTTCGAAGCCTGAAATCAAGGCTGCTATCGAAGCTCTCTTCGGCGTCAAAGTCACGGCTGTGAACACGCTTATCCGCAAGGGTAAGACCCGTCGTTTCCGTGGGTTCGCTGGTAAGCAGAAGGACGTCAAAAAAGCCGTCGTCACGCTCGCCGAAGGTCAATCCATCGACGTGTCCACCGGACTCTAAAGGTTAGGCCCACGCGGGCAAAGACCCAAAAGGGAACAATAAAATGGCATTGAAAAGTTTCAATCCAACCACTCCGAGCCAGCGCCAGCTGGTCATTGTCGACCGTTCTTCGCTCTACAAGGGCAAGCCGGTTAAGGCGCTGACCCAAGGTCTCAGCTCGAAGGGTGGCCGTAACAACCAGGGCCGGATCACTGTCCGTTTCCAGGGTGGCGGTCACAAGCGCACATACCGTCTCATTGACTTCAAGCGTCGCAAGTTTGACGTTGAGGGTACGGTTGAGCGTCTGGAATACGATCCAAACCGCACTGCATTCATCGCGCTCGTAACTTACGCTGACGGTGAACAGGCTTACATTCTCGCGCCACAGCGTCTTGCTGCTGGTGACAAGGTGATCGCCTCCGACAAGGCTGTTGACGTGAAGCCAGGCAACACAATGCCGCTTCAGTACATCCCAGTTGGTTCGATCATCCATAACGTCGAGATGAAGCCTGGTAAGGGTGGTCAGATCGCTCGCTCGGCAGGTACATATGTGCAGCTCGTCGGTCGTGACCAGGGTATGGCGATCCTTCGTCTGAACTCTGGTGAACAGCGTCTCGTGCACGGCTCTTGCCTTGCATCCATCGGTGCTGTTTCCAACGCCGACCACGGCAACACCAACGACGGTAAAGCCGGTCGTTCGCGTTGGCGCGGTAAGCGTCCACACGTTCGCGGTGTCGTTATGAACCCTGTCGATCACCCGCACGGCGGTGGTGAAGGTCGTACGTCTGGTGGTCGCCATCCGGTGACTCCGTGGGGCAAGCCTACAAAGGGCAAGCGTACACGCTCCAACAAGTCGACCGACAAGTTCATCATGCGTTCGCGCCATCAGCGTAAGAAGTAAGAGAGGTAGTCCAAGTGGCTCGTTCAGTATGGAAAGGTCCGTTTATTGACGGCTATCTTCTCAAAAAGGCTGAGAAGGTACGCGAAAGCGGACGTAATGAAGTAATCAAGATCTGGAGCCGTCGCTCCACGATCCTGCCGCAGTTCGTAGGCTTGACCTTCGGCGTTTACAACGGCAGCAAGCATGTGCCGGTCAATGTCAATGAAGACATGGTCGGTCACAAGTTCGGTGAATTCTCTCCGACCCGGACCTACTACGGTCATGGCGCGGACAAGAAGGCAAAGAGGAAGTAATCATGGCGAAGGCTAAGACCGAACGCCGGCTGAAGGACAACGAGGCTCAGGCTATTGCCCGTACGCTTCGCGTCAGCCCACAGAAACTGAACCTGGTTGCTGCTCTTATCCGTGGCAAGAAGGTTGATCGCGCTCTCGCCGAGCTCGAATTCTCCCGCAAGCGTATCGCTTCCACCGTCAAGAAGACGCTGGAATCGGCTATTGCGAACGCAGAAAACAACCATGACCTCGACGTCGACGCTCTCGTCGTCGCCGAGGCCTACGTTGGCAAGTCCATCACCATGAAGCGTTTCCACGCTCGTGGCCGTGGTCGCGCCTCGCGTATCGAAAAGCCGTTTGCACACTTGACTATCGTTGTTCGCGAAGTCGAGGAAAAAGGGGAGGCCGCATAATGGGTCAGAAGATTAATCCAATCGGCTTCCGCCTCGGTATCAACCGTACTTGGGATAGCCGCTGGTATGCAGACACTGCCGAATACGGCAAGCTGCTCCACGAAGATCTCAAGATCCGTGCTTACCTGATCAAGGAATTGAAGCAGGCAGGCATCGCCAAGGTTGTCATCGAACGTCCGCACAAGAAGTGCCGCGTGACCATCCACTCGGCTCGTCCGGGTCTGATCATCGGCAAGAAGGGTGCAGACATCGAGAAGCTTCGCAAGAAGATCTCGGAGATGACCGACAGCGAAACGCACCTCAACATCGTTGAAGTGCGCAAGCCGGAAGTCGACGCTACACTCGTAGCACAGTCGATTGCCCAGCAGCTCGAACGCCGCGTGGCTTTCCGCCGTGCGATGAAGCGTGCTGTTCAGTCCGCTATGCGTCTTGGCGCCGAAGGCATCAAGATCACCTGCGGCGGCCGCCTTGGCGGCGCGGAAATCGCTCGTACCGAATGGTACCGCGAAGGTCGCGTGCCACTTCACACCCTGCGTGCAGACATCGACTACGGTACAGCTGAAGCTGAAACCGCATTCGGTATTTGCGGCATCAAGGTCTGGATCTTCAAGGGCGAAATCCTTGAGCACGATCCGATGGCTTCCGAGCGTCGTGCGCTCGAAGGCGATGCCCAGGGTCCGGCAAGCCGTGAGCGCGGTGATCGTGGCGATCGTCGTCGCGAAAACGCTTGATTGACGCTGGCGAAAGATAAGCTCGGAGAAGTAAGAAAATGTTGCAGCCAAAGCGTACTAAGTACCGCAAGCAGTTCAAGGGTCGCATCAAAGGTGTGGCCAAGGGCGGCTTTGACCTTGCATTCGGTGAATACGGCTTGAAGTCGCAGGAACCGAACCGCGTTAATGCACGCGAGATCGAAGCGGCCCGCCGCGCGATCACGCGTTACATGAAGCGCGCAGGTCGTGTGTGGATCCGCGTATTCCCAGACACTCCGGTTACGGCCAAGCCGACCGAAGTTCGTATGGGTAAGGGTAAGGGTTCGGTCGAATACTGGGCTTGCAAGGTCAAGCCTGGTCGTATGATGTTCGAGATCGACGGTGTTTCCGAGGAGATCGCCCGTGAGGCGCTTCGTCTCGGCGCTGCCAAGCTCTCGGTTAAGACGCGCTTCGTACAGCGCATCGCAGAGTAAGGAGCAGGCACAATGAAAGCCGAAGATGTTCGCGGCCTCAGCGCCGATCAGCTCAAGGACAAGCTTGCCGACCTGAAGAAAGAGCAGTTCAACCTGCGCTTCCAGAAGGCTACCGGTCAGTTGGAAAAGTCCTCGCGCATCAACGAAGTCCGTAAGGACATCGCCCGCGTGAAAACCATTGCCCGCCAGAAGGCGGCAGAAGCCAAGGCCTAAAGGAAGAATAATATGCCGAAACGCATTCTGCAGGGCGTCGTAGTTTCCGACAAGAACGAGAAGACCGTTGTGGTCAAGGTCGAGCGTCGATTCGCTCACCCACTGCTTCAGAAGACCGTTCGTCGTTCGAAGAAGTACAAGGCCCACGACGAAAACAACCAATACAAGGTTGGTGATGTGGTTTCCATTGAGGAATGCGCACCAATCTCCAAGGATAAGCGCTGGACGGTTGTTTCCGCACAGGCTTAATTCAAACAGTTTCGCGCCGGGCTCTTGCTATCGGCGCGAAAACCTGTATGAAGCAGCGCAAGGACGCTCGTCACCGGGCGTCTTTTGCTTTGATGCGCACGGAAGGTCCGTTATGGAAACCACCCTGGCAAGATTTCTTCCGCGCGAAAACAGAGACTTTTCATAAGCTGGAGCAGGGGGCTTTCTCTATGAGGCTGCCCAACCGTTCCAGTAACAACAAGAAGGCGACCTGACATGATTCAGATGCAAACAAACCTCGACGTGGCGGATAATTCCGGCGCACGTCGTGTCATGTGCATCAAGGTGCTGGGCGGCTCGAAGCGTAAGTATGCTTCCGTTGGCGACATTATTGTCGTTTCGATCAAGGAAGCTATTCCGCGCGGCCGCGTCAAGAAGGGCGACGTGATGAAGGCGGTTGTAGTGCGTACCGCCAAGGACATTCGTCGCGCTGACGGCAGCGTCATCCGTTTCGATAACAACGCAGCTGTTCTTATCGATAACAAGAAAGAGCCTATCGGCACCCGTATCTTCGGACCGGTTCCACGCGAACTTCGCGCAAAGAACCATATGAAGATCATCTCGCTGGCTCCAGAAGTACTGTAAGGAGCGATAGCGATGCAGAAAATTCGCAAAGGCGACAAAGTTGTCGTATTGACCGGTAAGGACAAGGGCCGTACCGGCGAAGTAACTCAGGTCTTGCCAAAAGAAGATCGGGCTTTCGTGAGTGGCGTAAACATGGTGAAGCGTCACCAGCGCCAGACCCAGGGCCAAGAAGCTGGCATCATCAACAAGGAAGCATCCTTGCACATCTCTAACCTTGCTATCGTCGACAAGGACGGTAAGGCGACCCGCGTTGGGTTCAAGGTTGTAGACGGCAAGAAGGTCCGCGTGGCCAAGCGTTCGGGAGAAGTGATCGATGGCTGAGTCCAAGTACGAGCCGCGTCTCAAGGCTGAATATGTTTCCCGTATTCGCGGCGCTATGCAGGAGAAGTTCTCCTACTCTAACGTGATGATGATCCCGAAGCTCGACAAGATCGTTATCAACATGGGTGTTGGTGAAGCAACGGCTGATTCGAAGAAGCCGACAGTTGCTGCAGCCGATCTGGCCGCTATTGCTGGTCAGAAGCCGGTTGTTACCAAGGCTCGCAATTCCATTGCTGGCTTCAAGGTTCGTGAAGGCATGCCAATCGGTGCGAAGGTTACTCTTCGTGGCGCTCGCATGTATGAGTTCCTTGACCGTCTGATCAACATCGCGCTTCCGCGCGTTCGCGACTTCCGGGGCCTGAACCCGAAAAGCTTTGACGGCCGTGGCAACTTCGCCATGGGCATCAAGGAGCACATTGTGTTCCCAGAAATCAACTACGATAAGGTTGATCAGATGTGGGGCATGGACATCATCGTTTGCACGACGGCGACTTCGGACGACGAAGCTCGGGCTCTTTTGACAGAGTTCAACTTCCCTTTCCGTCAGTAACCGTAACGACGAGCGTAGAAAAGGAACTCTGATATGGCGAAAACAAGCGCAGTTGAAAAGAACAAGCGCCGCCGCAAGACAGTTGCACAGCATGCTTCCAAGCGTGCCGCGCTCAAAGCTGTCGTCATGAACCAGTCCCTTCCGATCGAAGAGCGGTTCCAGGCAACACTGAAGCTCGCTTCGCTGCCGCGTGACGGCTCGAAGACACGTATCCGCAACCGCTGCGAAGTAACGGGCCGTCCGCGCGCGTTCTATCGTAAACTCAAGATGTCGCGTATTGCGCTTCGCGAGTTGGGCAATTCCGGCAAGGTGCCGGGTATTGTCAAGTCGAGCTGGTAAGGAGACGGGCACATGACAATGACTGATCCGTTGGGTGATATGCTCACCCGCATCCGCAATGGTGCTGCTCGTCGCAAGTCGTCGGTTAGCACTCCTGCTTCCAGCCTCCGTGCGCGCGTTCTCGACGTGCTGCAGGCTGAAGGCTACATTCGCGGTTATTCCAAGTCCGATTTTGAAAACGGCAAGGCCGAGTTCACGATCGAGCTGAAGTACTACGAAGGCGCGTCCGTGATCCGTGAGATCGGCCGCGTATCCAAGCCGGGCCGCCGGGTTTATGTCTCGGTAAAGTCCATTCCGCAGGTCGCGAACGGTCTCGGCATCACTATCCTTTCGACTCCGAAGGGTGTGATGGCTGATCACCAGGCTCGTGAACAGAACGTTGGTGGCGAGGTTCTTTGCTCGGTCTTCTAAGATCGGGCAGGGGTCTCCTGGCGAAACAGGCAGGATAAAAATATGTCTCGTATCGGTAAAAAGCCCGTTCAGGTACCAGCAGGGATTACGGCCACGGTTGATGGCCAGAAGATCACTGCAAAGGGTCCGAAGGGTGAACTGTTTTTCGTCGCTAATGACGACATTCAGTTGAAGCTGGAAGAAAACTCGGTTTCGGTTCAGCCGGCCAACAACACCAAGGAAGCTCGTTCGAAGTGGGGCATGTCCCGCACGATGATCGAGAACATCTTCAAGGGTGTTAAGGACGGTTACGAACGTAAGCTCGAAATCAACGGCGTTGGTTATCGCGCAGCCATGCAGGGCCAGAACCTGCAGCTGGCGCTCGGTTTCTCTCACGATGTTGTTTATGAGCCTCCGGTCGGCATCACCATTGCCGTTCCTAAGCCGACGGAAATCATCGTTTCCGGCATTAACAAGCAGCAGGTCGGTCAGGTTGCCGCGGAAATCCGCGAATACCGTGGTCCCGAGCCCTACAAGGGCAAAGGCGTCAAGTACGCTGAAGAACGGATCATCCGCAAAGAAGGCAAGAAGAAGTAAGGAACTCGCGAAATGGCTAGCAGGAAAGAAGCACTTTCACGCCGTGCGAACCGTGTACGCCGCCAGATCAAGGCGGTTGCTAACGGTCGCCCGCGCCTGTCGGTTCATCGCTCGTCGAAGAACATCTATGCACAGGTCATCGATGATGTTGCCGGCACGACGCTTGCGTCTGCCTCGACACTCGAAGCAGATCTGCGCAAGTCGCTGAAGACTGGTGCAGACGTTGCAGCAGCTGCCGTTGTTGGCAAGCTGGTTGCAGAGCGCGCTGGCAAGGCTGGCGTCAAGGATGTTGTATTCGATCGTGGCGCATTCATCTATCACGGCCGCGTTAAGGCCCTGGCGGATGCAGCACGCGAAAGCGGTCTGAACTTCTAAAAAGCTTCCGCCCGGATCCGTCCGGGCGGTTTTCACCGGACCATGCGGGTTCCAGAAATGGAACCGGTGGTCCTTCTCTCGTTTGCCGTTCTACCCGCAAAAGAAAAAGGAAAAGGACAATGGCACAGGATAAAAGAGGTTCTCGCGACGATCGCCAGAACCGCGAAGAGCGCGATAGCGAATTCGTTGACAAGCTGGTTGCAATCAACCGCGTTGCAAAGGTTGTTAAGGGTGGCCGTCGTTTCGGCTTCGCTGCTCTCGTTGTTGTTGGCGACCAGAAGGGTCGCGTTGGTTTCGGTCACGGCAAGGCTCGTGAAGTTCCAGAAGCTATCCGCAAGGCAACTGAAAGCGCAAAGCGCGATCTGATCTTCGTTCCGCTTCGCGATGGCCGCACTCTGCACCACGATGTTAACGGCCGTCACGGCGCTGGCAAGGTTCTGCTGCGCTCTGCAAAGGCTGGTACTGGTATCATCGCCGGTGGTCCAATGCGCGCTGTTTTCGAAACGCTCGGCGTTCACGACGTCGTCGCCAAGTCGACAGGTTCTTCGAACCCGTACAACATGGTTCGCGCAACTTTCGACGCTCTGAAGCACCAGGTTCATCCGAAGGACGTCGCTGCACAGCGTGGTCTCAAGTATGCAACTCTTCAGGCACGCCGCGCCGCTTCCGGCAACGCTGCTGAAGAATAAGGAGCTGGATCATGGCCAAGAATGCTACTGAATCCAAGAAGACTGTTACGGTCGAACAGATCGCCAGTGCCAATCGCCGCCCGGCAGTACAGCGTCAGACGCTGATCGGCCTGGGTCTCAACAAGATGCACCGTCAGCGTACCCTGGAAGATACTCCATCGGTTCGTGGCATGATCCGTGCTGTCCAGCATCTCGTTCGCGTCGTAGACGAGAAGTAAGACCGGGGAAGTCATCATGAAACTCAATGAAATTAAAGACAACGAAGGTTCTTCCAAGGATCGTATCCGCGTAGGTCGCGGTATCGGTTCCGGCAAGGGCAAGACCGGTGGTCGTGGTGTTAAGGGTCAGAAGGCTCGTTCGGGCGTTGCTATCAACGGCTTCGAAGGCGGTCAGATGCCTATCTACCGTCGTCTGCCAAAGCGCGGCTTCACCAACATCTTCGCTTCTGAATACGCAACCGTTTCGCTCGGCCGTATCCAGACTGCAATCGATGCCAAGAAGCTCGACCCTAAGGCAACGATCGATTCGGCTGCTCTGAAGGCTGCTGGCGTCATTCGTCGCGAAAAGGACGGCGTTCGCGTTCTGTCCGGTGGCGAACTGACCACCAAGGTAACGATTGAAGTAGCCGGCGCCTCCAAGGCTGCTGTTGAAAAGATCGAAAAAGCTGGCAGCTCTATCAAGCTTCTGGTTGTTGCAGCTGAAGCTGCTGAGTAATATATAGACTACGAACGCCCGGAGTGGTTCACTCCGGGCGTTCGCGCTCCCTTATGAGAGCCTCACAGTCCCGACGACGAACGTAATGTTTGTGACCGGGACACATGGAAACAGGGGTGAGGCAAGATTGCGGTTCGTCCGCGTCCGTCCGAAGCCCGGTTTTTGAACCAGTATCTTTTTGACCTTTTCCGGAACTGCCGGTTTCGGGCTGCTGGCAAGGGTCGCGCGGAGAATTTTATGGCTTCAGCAGCGGAACAACTGGCCTCAAACCTGAATTTTTCAACTTTCGCGAAAGCGGAAGATCTGAAAAAGAGATTGTGGTTCACCCTCGCAGCACTTCTCGTATACCGTCTTGGTACGCATATTCCGCTTCCGGGTCTTAACCCAGAGGCCTATGCACAGGCATTCCGCGGTCAAGCGGGCGGTATCCTAGGTCTTTTCAACATGTTTGCGGGCGGCGCTGTAGAGCGCATGGCGATTTTCGCGCTCGGCATCATGCCTTACATCTCTGCTTCGATCATCGTGCAGCTTATGACGTCCGTTGTGCCGTCGCTTGAAGCGCTGAAGAAAGAAGGGGAGGCTGGTCGCAAGATCATCAACCAGTACACCCGTTACGGCACTGTGCTGCTCGGCACCCTGCAGGCCTACGGCATTGCCGTTGGTCTGGAAAGCGGCAGCGGCCTTGTGATCGATCCGGGCTGGTTCTTCCGCATTTCTACCGTCATTACGCTGCTCGGCGGTACAATGTTCCTGATGTGGCTGGGTGAACAGATCACCTCGCGTGGTATTGGTAACGGTATTTCCCTGATCATTTTTGCCGGTATTGCTGCCGGTCTGCCGACAGCTCTTGCCGGTACGCTGGAACTGGGCCGTACAGGCGCTCTGTCCACACCGCTTATCCTGGCTGTGGTCGTGGTGGCTATTGGCGTTATTGCGCTGATCGTGTTCGTGGAACGTGCGCAGCGTCGTCTTCTGATCCAGTATCCGAAGCGTCAGGTTGGCAACCGCATGTTCCAGGGTGATACATCGCACCTGCCACTGAAGCTGAACACTGCCGGTGTTATCCCTGCGATCTTCGCTTCTTCGCTGCTGCTTTTGCCAGCGACGGCTGCCGGTTTTGCCGGTAACGGCAATCTGCCGAACTGGGCGACAACGATCATTGCGTCGCTGCAGCACGGTCAGCCTTTGTTCATGCTGTTTTATGGTCTGCTGATTGCCTTCTTCGCATTCTTCTACACCGCGATTGTTTTCAATCCGAAGGATACGGCTGACAATCTGAAAAAGCACGGCGGCTTCATTCCGGGCATTCGCCCAGGTGAACGCACAGCCGAGTATATTGACCATGTTCTGACACGCATCACCGTCATCGGCGCTGTTTATCTTGTGTTCGTGTGTATCCTTCCTGAGACACTTATTGCTCGGACAGGTATCCCATTAGCCCTTGGTGGTACTTCGCTTTTGATCGTTGTCAGTGTAACCCTAGATACTGTTGCCCAGATCCAGGGACACCTGATTGCCCAGCAGTATGAAGGGCTGATCAAGAAATCTAAATTGCGTGGAGGAAAGAGGGGACGATGAGACTGATATTTCTGGGACCACCAGGTGCTGGTAAAGGAACCCAAGCCAAGCGTTTGACGGACAAATACGGTATTCCGCAGCTTTCAACGGGGGACATGTTGAGAGCGGCTGTGAGCGCCGGTACTGAAGTCGGCATACGTGCAAAGGCTGTTATGGATGCCGGTGGTCTGGTGTCTGACGATATCGTCAACCAGATCGTGTCGGACCGTATCGTGGAGCCTGACTGTGCGAAGGGCTTCATCCTCGACGGATATCCGCGCACTGTTCCTCAAGCCAAGGCTTTGGCAGAGAACATGCAGGCGAAAAACCTGAGACTTGATGCTGTCATCGAGTTGAAAGTGGATGAAGAAGCCCTGATTCGCCGAATCGAAAACCGCGTGGCTGAAACCATTGCTGCCGGTGGTAAGGTTCGTCCTGATGATAATCCGGAAACTTTCCGCAAGCGCATGGTTGAATACCATGAAAAGACGGCTCCCCTGTCGCAATATTACAGCGAACAG
The DNA here is from genome assembly GCF_055381905.1 of Agrobacterium sp. 5Ca50. Taxonomy (NCBI): domain Bacteria; kingdom Pseudomonadati; phylum Pseudomonadota; class Alphaproteobacteria; order Hyphomicrobiales; family Rhizobiaceae; genus Agrobacterium; species Agrobacterium sp. 5Ca50. The sequence goes on along the minus strand of NZ_AP026438.1, from coordinate 1,977,402 downwards.
GGACAGTTGGTGACGCTTGACGGGATGGCAGGCGTCGATTCTGTGACTGCAGAGATCGAACACGTGCTTGAGAAAGCAACTGCCTGAGTTTTGCGTTCTTCTGGATCGCTAAAGAATCTTGGCGGAGCCGGTTGCTTTTTCGCGCTGATTCCGCTAAACATCGCGCCAACTCGCGACAATCCAGCGACTGGCGCGGATTTCCCAAGGGAGATCCGGGTGCAGTCGTTTCGGCTTGCGGCGGATATTAATTTGAACTGGCGGTCTTGTTACCGCTCTAATGGAAGCACCACTTGCCGGATGGCAACTGGAACGCAAGGAGAATAGACGTGGCACGTATCGCTGGCGTCAACATCCCGACTGCGAAGCGCGTTGTTATCGCGCTGACCTACATTCACGGGATTGGTCCAAAATTCGCGCAGGAAATCATGGACAAGGTCGGCTTGCCGGCTGAAAAGCGCGTTCATCAGCTGACGGATGCTGAAGTTCTTCAGATCCGCGAAACCATCGACCGTGATTATCAGGTAGAAGGCGATCTTCGCCGCGATACCTCGATGAACATCAAGCGTCTGATGGACCTCGGCTGCTACCGTGGTCTGCGTCACCGTCGTGGCCTTCCGGTCCGCGGTCAGCGCACGCACACCAACGCTCGTACCCGTAAGGGTCCAGCGAAGGCGATCGCAGGTAAGAAGAAGTAATTTCCGGGAAACCGGGGTGGGGAGGCTGGTGCACGCGCCGGCCTCTTTGAATTTGGCGAAGGGTCTTGAACGGCTCGGCGCCGGTGTAGCCGCTGGTGTTACGGCGGTGAAGAGATCAATGAAAGGGATACTATGGCAAAGGAAGCCACACGCGTTCGGCGTCGCGAACGTAAAAACATCACCTCTGGTGTTGCTCACGTAAACTCCACGTTCAACAACACCATGATCACCATCACTGACGCACAGGGTAACGCAATTGCCTGGTCGTCTGCTGGTGCAAAGGGTTTCAAGGGTTCGCGTAAGTCTACGCCGTTTGCCGCCCAGATCGCTGCTGAAGACTGCGCCAAGAAGGCTCAGGAACACGGCATGAAGTCGCTTGAAGTCGAGGTTTGCGGTCCAGGTTCTGGTCGTGAATCCGCGCTTCGCGCTCTGCAGGCTGCTGGTTTCATGATTACCTCTATCCGCGACGTGACGCCGATCCCGCACAACGGTTGCCGTCCGCGCAAGAAGCGCCGCGTCTAACGCAGGCTGCTTCGTGGTTCCGCCTTTCCTCTGGTCAGGCGGAATTTTCGCGTTTTACCGCATAACTTCCGGTCTTCCGGCTTTTATGCGACAAACCCGCTGATGAACCCCGGTTCCTCTCAGTGTTCATGCTCGGACCGCCACGATTGGATGGTGGCGGCGAACGGAAGGTTTAAACATGATTCAGAAGAATTGGCAGGAACTCATCAAGCCGAACAAGGTCGAGTTCACGTCTTCGAGCCGCACGAAGGCAACGCTTGTTGCCGAGCCTCTGGAGCGTGGTTTCGGTCTTACGCTTGGTAACGCGCTTCGCCGCGTTTTGCTGTCTTCTCTGCGTGGTGCTGCTGTAACGGCCGTGCAGATTGACGGCGTTCTGCACGAGTTCTCCTCCATTCCCGGCGTTCGGGAAGACGTGACGGATATCGTGCTGAACATCAAGGAAATCGCCATCAAGATGGATGGTGACGACTCCAAGCGCATGGTTGTGCGTAAGCAGGGCCCAGGTGCCGTTACTGCTGGTGATATCCAGACAGTTGGCGACATTGAAATCCTGAACCCGGAACACGTTATCTGCACCCTCGACGAAGGCGCTGAAATCCGCATGGAATTCACCGTCAACAACGGCAAGGGTTATGTACCGGCAGAGCGTAACCGCGCGGAAGATGCCCCGATTGGCCTCATTCCCGTGGACAGCCTCTACTCCCCGGTCAAGAAAGTGTCCTACAAGGTGGAAAACACCCGTGAAGGTCAGGTTCTCGACTATGACAAGCTGATTATGTCCATCGAGACTAACGGCTCTGTTTCCGGTGAAGATGCAGTTGCTTTTGCTGCTCGTATTCTCCAGGACCAGCTCGGCGTATTCGTCAACTTCGACGAACCGCAGAAGGAAGCCGAGGAAGAATCCGTTGCAGAACTGGCGTTCAACCCGGCTCTTCTCAAGAAGGTCGACGAACTGGAGCTTTCCGTTCGTTCGGCAAACTGCCTGAAGAACGACAACATCGTCTACATTGGCGACCTGATCCAGAAGACCGAGGCCGAAATGCTTCGTACTCCGAACTTTGGTCGCAAGTCGCTGAACGAAATCAAGGAAGTTCTCGCTTCCATGGGTCTGCACCTCGGTATGGAAGTACCGGCATGGCCACCAGAGAACATCGAAGATCTCGCAAAGCGTTACGAAGACCAATACTAATACAGACAGAGGCAGGCCCTTTAAAGACTGCCTTTCCCCGTCAAACAGCAGACAGGTCGTCTGCATGTGCCAGGAAACGGCAGGCCTGAAGATCAGGAACCTGCATTAAAGGAGAATAGCAATGCGCCACGGAAATTCAGGCCGCAAGCTCAATAGAACTGCCAGCCACCGCAAGGCAATGTTTGCCAACATGGCTGCTTCGCTCATCACGCATGAGCAGATCGTAACCACTCTGCCAAAGGCGAAAGAAATTCGCCCGATCGTTGAGAAGCTGGTAACCCTCGGCAAGCGCGGCGACCTGCACGCTCGTCGTCAGGCTCTCTCGCAGATCAAGGATCAGGACGCTGTTCGCAAGCTGTTCGACGCAATCGCAGCTCGTTACGCAAACCGTAACGGCGGCTACCTGCGCATCATGAAGGCTGGCTTCCGTCAGGGCGACAATGCTGCTCTCGCAGTTATTGAATTCGTTGAACGCGATGTTAACGCCAAGGGCGCAGCCGACAAGGCTCGCGTAGCTGCTGAAGCAGAAGCTGCAGAAGCTGCATAAGTTCTGACGCGTTAAAACGTCAAACTGATAAAAGTCCGGGTGAGCAATCACTCGGACTTTTTCGTGTTCGGTTGGTGTTTTTTCTGTCCGGGCGTTGTCTCTCTGGAAGAGTTTCCCGCAGGCGGAGCGGTATCCTGCAGGCCAGCGAGTTTCAGCCCTCAAACTTGATCCGTTTGTCCCGGTAGATATCGCCCTGTCGGGCCAGACGCCGCCAAGGTCTTGCCTTGTGCAAGGCTCCATCAAAGACTGGCTCATTGCGGTCCAGCGTTGCAAAGGCCAGTTGGTTGCTGGTCTCTACACTGCAATGGGAGATGATCTTGCTATCAGGGCCGATAATGCCGGCCGGGCCTTCATGGGCGGTTTGTGCCGGCGTTGCGCCACTGATCCACAGGCAGTTGAAACCGGCATGGGCGCGCAGCGCAATCTGGAAGAAGCTTCTGATGCCGTAGGTGGAGAACAGGATCGCGTCGACGCCGAGGCGCTCGTACTCCATCCATAATTCCGGGAACTGGACCTCGATGCAGGTCAGGCAGCCGAAGCGGTAACCATCGACCTCGAATGTTACAGGATGGATGCCTGGTGTGTACCAACCCTGCAATTCAGTATTGGAGAGAAAACGTTTGTCGTAGCGACCGATCAGGTCTCCAGTGTCGCTGAGAATATACTGGCTGTTATGTGGCGGCTGTGATGCGGGCAGGGCATGGGCTGAGCCGATCACGCCAAAGATTTTGTGGGCTCTGCAGGTCTCGGCAATCGCTGCAAGCTCTGCGTCATGCGTGGCCCAATCAAGATCTAGCCAGCTCTCGGGTGAGCTGATTTGCGCCTTGGCGTAACCTGACAATGCTCCTTCACAGAAGTTGACGAGGCGGGCGCCTTGCGTCGCTGCCTGTACGATCAGCGCCCGGATGGTGCGGCCATTTTCGCGGATGTCAGAGGTTATGATGCTCTGGGCTGCGGCAATCTTCATGGGCGACATCCGTCTCGTTTTGCTTTGGTCGTTCAAAAACAATAAGTCTCCTTGTGGAGATATGAACTATTCCGGCACGGAAATGCGGCTCTTGATGTGCTTGAGATGCGAAACGATGGTGAAGGTCATGATGACAAGCAATGACCATGAACTCCATTTGCCAAGATGCACCATGGACCAAGCGCCAAGCTGGTTGGGGTAGGCCCAGATGCCGAAGAAGGTCGAGAGGTTTTCCGCCAGCCAGACAAAAAAGCCGATCAGCACAAAGGCCAGAAGCAGTGGCATGCGCCGGTCGCGGTCATAGGGGCGGTAGACGACGGTGGCACGGGCATAAAGGCCGAGCGCACAGGCCGCGATATACCACCTGTAATCACCGATATAATGGTGGGTGAAGAAGTTGGCGTAGATCGCCAGGCCGATGAGCGTCGCCATCCAGTAGCTGGGGTGGTGGCGGATGCGGATATCAAACAGGCGCCAGGCCTGAATGATATAGCTGCCGACGGCGGCATACATAAAACCGGAAAACAGCGGCACGCCAAACAGCTTGCTATAGGCAAAATCCGGATAGGACCAAGACTGGATGCTGCCAGATGTCTTGAAAACTTCCAGAGCGAAACCGACAATGTGGAACAGGAAGATGGCCTTTGCTTCATCCAGCGTTTCGAGCTTGCTCCAGATCATGAAAAACTGGATGGCAAGCGCGATGACCAGCAGCACGTCATAACGTGGCAGGCCAAACAGGCCGTCTCTCGGCACCAGAAAAATCGACAGGAAAAACAGGCCAGCAAACAGGCAGGCGCGTGCCTCCTTGATGCCGAAATACAAAAACTCGACGATAAAACGTTTTATGCCTTTGAGTTCGCCCCAAGGATGGGTATCGCAGAGATAACCATCTAAGGCGGAAAGCCGGCCACCGGTCCATGTTGTGTCTGTGGTCATAGGCTGTTTCCGTTTGCGGCCAATCTTTTCGTTCAGAAGCTATATCAACCCTTGAGGGAATCGACATGGCCTTGCCGCCGTTTTCACGGTTTTATTCAGTGCGTGTGGGGCGTTTTTCGGGCGCCTGTCTGGTGATCATTCTCGGGCTGGCCCTTCGCAAATTCGGTTACGCCGTTGGTCTGCCCTTTGTGGTGGTGAAATATGGCGGCTCGATCCTGTGGGGCTCAATGGTCTATCTGCTGATTGCCACATTGCTTGCCCATCATCCGCTGCGTCAGAGGGCGCTGATCGCCATTGCTGTGGCCATCGCGGTGGAGTTGGTCCGCCTTGTTCACTTTCCGGCGCTTGATGCCTTCCGCGATACTGCGGTCGGCACTTTGTTGCTGGGGCGGGTATTCTCGCTGTGGAATATTGCCTGCTACATCACCGGTATAGTGGCGGCCGCATTCATTGCCGCACGGCTTTCTGGCTTGTGGCAACGGCGCTGCGTTTCTTCCATGCCATGATCCTTGGTCGCATCAGCCGGTAGGCAACCAGCAGAACCGGTAGCGCCATGTGGATGAAAGGCCCGAGCGTGATGGACTTGACGGCCATCGAGTAGTGCAGGGCGCCACCCAGGATGATCAGATAGACAAGTTTGTGCAGCCTGATCCAGTTTTTGCCAAGCTTTCGGATCGACAGATTGTTGGATGTCACTGCCAAGGGAATGAGCAGCACAAGACAGGCCATGCCGATGGTGATGTAGGGCCTGCGGGCAATGTCGGCAAGGATCGACAGCATGTCCAGCCGCTTGTCGAGCAGCATATAGGTGGCAAAATGCATGACAACATAATAGAACGCCAGAAGGCCGAGCGCCCTCCGGTAACGCACCCAATTGATGCCGGTAAAGTCACGCAGCGGGGTGATGGCCAGCGTGGCAATCAGAAAGCGCAGCGCCCAGATACCAAGCAGGTGTTCAAAGTCCTTGACCGGGTTGGGGCCAAGCTGCCCGCTGGCGCCCAGGTAGAAATACCACCCGGCCGGACAGAGCCCGATGATGTAGAGAAGCCAGATGCTCGCCGCATGGAAACGGCGTGGAAGTGCTGGAATGGGCAGCTTGGCAGCCATGTCAATAATTCGCCTTGAGGTCCATGCCGCTATAGAGGCTGGCGACCTCGTCGTACCCGTTGAACATCAGGGTTGGGCGGTTCTGCGTGCCGAAAAAGCCACCTTCACCAATGCGCTGCTCGCTCGCCTGGCTCCAGCGGGGGTGGTCGACGTTTGGATTGACGTTGGAGTAGAAACCATATTCGCGGGCATTGGAATTTTTCCACGTGGTTTCCGGCTGAGTTTCCGTCAGTGATATGCGCACGATGGATTTGATGCCTTTGAAGCCGTATTTCCACGGCACGACCAGACGAATGGGCGCACCATTCTGGTTTTGCAGGGTTTCACCGTAGAGGCCAACGGCAAGGATCGTCAGCGGATGGCGGGCCTCATCAAGGCGCAAGCCTTCGACATAGGGCCATTTCAGCGGTTGGAAAAGTCCGGTCTGGCCCGGCATTTCCTCTGGCCTGACAACGGTTTCAAACGAGACATATTTGGCGCTGCCCAGCGGCTCGACCTGATCAAGCAAGGCGGAGAGTTGAAAACCGATCCACGGAATCACCATCGACCAGCCCTCGACACAGCGCATGCGGTAGGTGCGCTCTTCCAGCTGAAGTTTCATCAGTTCTTCAAGGCCGAATTCCTTGGGCTTGCCAACCAGACCATCGACTTTCACTGTCCAAGGCGTCGGCTTGAAATGCTGGGAATTTTCCTTCGGGTCGGATTTGCCGACCCCGAATTCGTAGAAATTGTTGTAGCTGGTGATGGCATCCAGCGGTGTTACTTTTTCATCGATCTTGTAGGGGCCGGGTTTTGCGGTGAGGGGAGCGGCAAAGGCACTGCCTGCGGCACCTCCGGCGAAAGCAAGACCTGCGGCGGCGCCCATGAACTTGCGGCGGTTCATGTAGGTGTCACGCGGAGTCACATCACGTGCAGCAATATGGGGTGGACGGTAAACAGCCATTTTAATTTCCTCCGCGCCGAGCCTGCCGGCATCATTTCATGTTATGATGCCTACTACGTTGCATAAACAAGATATGTTTCACGGCCGATGCAAAAAATAGGTCGAATGGGCGTACATCGCGTATTCGTGATTGAGGCGGAACTCCTTGATCCAAAGAAATATGCGTACCGTACCGAACCGTACTGTATTTGCCAAAGGTGACAGTGACACATCGGTGGAGATGCGCTAGAGAACTATCAAAAAGTCGGGCAGTTTTGCGCTTCCTTATGCGTTTTGCTTCCCGCAAGGCTTGAAGATCGAGGAAAACACCATGCCTGCTTACCGTTCCAGAACGACAACCCATGGCCGTAACATGGCCGGTGCTCGCGGCCTGTGGCGCGCGACCGGAATGAAGGACGGCGATTTCGGCAAGCCAATCATTGCCGTGGTCAACTCGTTTACGCAGTTCGTACCGGGTCACGTACACCTGAAGGATCTCGGCCAGCTCGTGGCGCGCGAAATTGAAGCGGCTGGCGGTGTTGCCAAGGAATTCAATACCATTGCCGTGGATGACGGTATCGCCATGGGCCACGATGGCATGCTGTATTCGCTGCCATCGCGCGAAATCATTGCTGATTCCGTTGAATACATGGTCAATGCACATTGCGCCGATGCGATGGTTTGCATTTCCAACTGCGACAAGATCACCCCCGGCATGCTGAATGCCGCCATGCGCCTCAACATTCCTGTTGTGTTTGTGTCCGGCGGTCCGATGGAAGCGGGTAAGGTTGTTCTGCACGGCAAGACCGTTGCACTCGATCTGGTTGATGCCATGGTTGCTGCAGCGGATGACAAGATTTCCGACGAGGAAGTCAGTGCGATCGAACGTGCCGCCTGTCCGACATGCGGTTCGTGCTCCGGCATGTTCACGGCCAACTCCATGAACTGTCTGACTGAGGCTCTTGGCCTGTCACTGCCCGGTAACGGCTCGACACTTGCCACGCACTCCGACCGCAAGCGCCTGTTCGTTGAGGCCGGTCATCTGATCGTTGACATCACCCGCCGTTATTACGAGCAGGACGATACATCCGTTTTGCCGCGCACCATTGCCAGCAAGCAAGCGTTTGAAAACGCCATGTCGCTGGACATTGCCATGGGTGGTTCCACCAATACGGTTCTGCACATTTTGGCAGCTGCCTATGAAGGCGGCGTCGATTTCACCATGGAAGACATTGACCGTCTGTCGCGCAAGGTTCCTTGCCTGTCCAAGGTCGCGCCTGCCAAGCAGGACGTGCACATGGAAGACGTTCACCGCGCCGGCGGCATCATGCGTATTCTCGGTGAGCTGGATCGTGGTGGTCTGATCAACCGTGATTGCCCGACTGTCCATGAGGCAACGCTCGGCGACGCAATCGACCGTTGGGATATTACCCGAACCAACAGCGAAACCGTTCGTCAGTTCTTCAAGGCGGCTCCCGGTGGCGTTCCGACACAGGTGGCTTTCAGCCAGTCGTCGCGCTGGGATGAGCTGGATACCGATGGCGAAACCGGCATCATCCGCAATGTCGAACATCCATTCTCCAAGGATGGCGGTCTGGCCGTTCTGTTCGGTAACATTGCGCTGAAAGGCTGCATCGTCAAAACCGCCGGTGTGGATGAATCCATCCTGAAATTCACCGGTCCCGCCGTTGTGTTCGAAAGCCAGGATGCTGCGGTAAAGGGCATTCTCAACAATGAAGTCAAGGCTGGCGACGTTGTTGTCATCCGTTACGAAGGTCCAAAGGGCGGTCCTGGCATGCAGGAAATGCTCTATCCGACCAGCTACCTGAAGTCCAAGGGCCTTGGAAAGGCCTGCGCGCTGATCACCGATGGTCGCTTCTCTGGCGGCACCTCCGGCCTGTCGATCGGCCATGCTTCGCCAGAAGCCGGTCAGGGTGGTGCAATCGGTCTGGTGCGCCAGGGTGACACAATTGCCATCGACATTCCCGGCCGCACCATCAATCTGGTGATCTCGGAGTCGGAACTGGCAGAACGTCGCGCCGAGCAGGACAAGCTGGGCTGGAAGCCGGCCGCACCGCGCAAGCGTAATGTCACCACGGCGTTGAAGGCCTATGCTGCCTTCGCATCCAGCGCCGACAAGGGTGCCGTGCGCATTCTGCCGGAATAAAATCTGGTTCCTTCGTTAAGTTTTAAACGCCGCTCTGGACACTCCGGAGCGGCGTTTTTCATTCGGTGCAGGGAAGTGGACACTATGAGATATTGCAGTGTGATGCGATAAAATATCCTGTCACGTTTGAGTGACATGCTGTGGTGCCTCTTTTACAGCGATTTTCGCAACATAGATAAAGTCCATGAAAAGAAGAACCGCTCTTGCATTGATCGCATCCCTCCCATTGGCACACAGCGTGCGGGCACAGTCCTCTGGCGAGACGTCGTCTCCCTTGGCAAGTCCTGCCACAACGGCCCGTCTGGAGCCTGCTCTTCGCCAGGCGCAGGAGCTTGCGACACTAAAAACCGTTCTTGTCAGCGTTGATGGAAAACGGGTGGCCGAACGTGCCTATAACGGCAACGCCCTCAACGGTTCTGTAAACATCAAGTCGGCGTCCAAATCTGTCGTCTCGGCGCTGGTCGGCATGGCGATTGATCGCAAGGTGTTGGAGAGTGCCGATCAGCCGATTGCCAGTGTTTTGCGCAGCGAGTTTCCGCAAAGCCCCGATCCAAGGCTGGAGCGGGTGACGATTGGCAATCTGCTGTCCATGCAGTCCGGTCTGGCGCGGATGTCTGGGCCCAATTACGGCCGGTGGGTTTCCAGCCGCAACTGGGTAAGAACTGCACTTGGGTCCGGGTTCGACGGTGAACCGGGCGGTGGCATGTTGTACTCCACCGGGTCCACGCATCTTCTGTCTGCCATTTTGACCAAGGCCTCGGGCAAGAACACGCTGGCGCTGGCGCGAGAGTGGTTCCGGCCACTTGAAGATTTCAGGATCGGCGCCTGGGACCGCGATCCGCAGGGCATCTATCTCGGTGGAAACCAGATGGCGATGACGGCGCGTTCGCTGCTGGCCTTCGGTGAACTCTACCGCAATGGCGGCGTGACACCATCCGGTGACAGGCTGATTTCGCAAGGCTGGATCGACCAATCGTGGACGCAGCGGACCAATTCCGTGTTCAATGGCGATGGCTACGGTTACTGCTGGTTCATGCGGGATATGGCGGGTGAAAAGACAATCTATGCCTGGGGTTTTGGCGGGCAGATGTTATACATCGTACCGTCACGAAAGCTCAGTGTCGTCATGACCTCGCGCGAGGATGCGCCATCTGCCAGAACCGGCTACCGCGACCAGTTGCACGGTCTTATGGAAAGTATCATTCAGGCCGTGTAGCGTGTGAAAATCACGCTGTTGGCGCCTGCCTTATTTTCCATGTTTCCGCCTATTTTCGTTTTTAATTTCAGGCATTAAAACCACTTTGAAACAGCATCAAGGGAATCAAATGGACCGTATGTTCAAACGCGCCTGTCTGACGGTGACTGCGCTTATTATGCTGGCTCCCGCCACACTTCATGCGCAAGACACCAAGACGGTGCCCTCCAGCCATACGCAAATGCAGCTTTCCTTTGCGCCACTGGTCAAGCAGACCGCAGGCGCGGTGGTCAATGTCTATGCCGAGCGCATGGTGCAGCGGCGGGCATCGCCCTTTGCCGGCGACCCATTCTTTGAGCAGTTTTTTGGCCAGCAATTGCCAAACCGCAGTGAAAAGCAGTCGTCGCTTGGTTCGGGCGTGATCCTTGCGGCGAACGGCCTTGTCGTTACCAACAACCACGTCATTGAAGGTGCGGACGAGATCAAGGTTGCGCTGGCCGATGGTCGCGAGTTTGCCTCTAAGATCCTCCTGAAAGACGACCGGCTTGATCTGGCAGTGTTGAAGATCGACTCAAAAGAACAGTTCCCGGCCTTGTCCCTTGGTAATTCGGATGCGGTTGAGGTGGGTGATCTGGTTCTGGCCATTGGCAACCCGTTTGGTGTCGGACAGACCGTGACCAGCGGTATCGTTTCGGCCTTGGCTCGCAATCAGGTCGTACAAGGCGATTTCGGTTTCTTCATCCAGACGGATGCCTCGATCAACCCCGGTAACTCCGGTGGTGCGCTGATGAACATGAATGGCGAACTGATCGGCATCAACACCGCGATCTTCTCGCGTGGTGGCGGCTCCAACGGTATCGGTTTTGCCATTCCGGCCAACCTAGTGCGGGTATTCCTGGCGTCCGCTGAAAAGGGCGACGAGAGCTTCCAGCGTCCTTATGTCGGCGCGACCTTTGATCCGGTGACATCAGATGTGGCTGAGGCGCTTGGTCTCGACCGTGCCCGTGGTGCGCTGGTGGTTGGCGTGGTGAAGGATGGTCCGGCAGAAAAGGCAGGCATTGAGCCGGGGCAGGTGGTGATTGCGGTCGATGGTATTGCTGTCGAACATCCTGACGCACTGGGGTATCGCCTGACGACAGCCGGCATTGGCAAGTCTGCCAAGCTGACCGTTATCGACAAGGGCAAGAGCCGCGAGATTGAAATCGCGCTTGATACCGCACCGGAAACCAAGCCGCGCGATGAACGTATCATTGAAGGCCGCAATCCGTTTGCCGGTGCAAAGGTTGCCAATCTTTCGCCCAAGCTTGCGGATGAGCTGCGCATGCCAACCCAGGCGACCGGTGTGGTGGTGACGGATGTGGCCCGCGGTTCGCCGGCGTCCCGCGTCGGTTTCCGTCCAAAGGATGTTGTGCTGGTCATCAACGGCAATGACATCACCTCCACCAAGACGCTTGCCGACGCGATGGATCAAAACCCCGGTTTCTGGCGCGTTGAGATCATGCGCGATGGCCAGCGTATCCGGCAGTTCCTTCGGTAAAGAAATGCCTCTCCGCTTCTGAAACGGTGACGAATTTACAGGCGTCACCACCCGGATACATTCGGCCAAGCGGAGAGGGAATTTTGCCCTGATGGGACTTAAGATGATAATCTGTTGTTGAATAACTGGCGGCTTCGGCCGCCGTCCTTATGAATGCAGTTTCGGAGGTGCGGGTGTCGCTTTTTGATCGGGAAATGCCACGACCGCTTGCAGAAGCCTTGCGTCCGAACACGCTTTCAGAAGTTGTCGGGCAGGATCACCTGTTGGCAGATGACGGCCCGATTGGCCGCATGGCCAAGTCAGGTGTGCTGTCATCCTTCATTTTGTGGGGGCCTCCCGGCGTCGGTAAAACCACCATTGCCAGAATTGTTGCCGCCGATGCGCAGGCGCAGTTCGTGCAGCTGTCTGCTGTCATGTCCGGTGTTGCCGATTTGCGCAAAGTGTTCGAGGAAGCCAAGAAAGAACGCACGCTCGGTCGGCAAACCATTCTGTTCATTGATGAGCTTCATCGCTTCAATCGCTCAACACAGGACGCGCTGTTGCCGCATGTTGAGAGCGGCCTGATCATTCTGGTGGGTGCCACCACAGAAAACCCAAGTTTTAGCCTGGTGGGCGCGTTGCTATCGCGTGCCCGTGTCTTCACCCTCAATCCGCTCGGTAAGGAGGCGTTGTCGCGTCTGCTTGAGCGGGCCGAAGCGCATATCGGCAAACCGTTGCCGCTTGATGATGAGGCCAAGGAAAGCCTTTTCGATCTGGCTGATGGTGATGGTCGTTATTTTATCGGCATGGTCGAGGAGGTTCTGCGGGCTGGTGCGGGGCAACCACTGTCGCGCAGCGATCTGGCTTCCCTTCTGCAAAAGAGAATGCCGCTCTACGACAAGGCCAATGACGGTCACTACAATCTGTTGAGCTGCTTCCATAAAAGCCTGCGTGGCAGCGATGTGAATGCGGCGCTCTATTGGGCGGCACGCATGATCGAGGGTGGTGAAGACCCGAATGTATTGTTCCGGCGGCTGGCCTGTGCGGCCTCTGAAGATGTCGGTCTGGCGGATCCGCAAGCATTGCAGCAGGTGATTACCGCATGGGAAGCCTTTGAGCGTATCGGCTGGCCCGAAGCACGGCTGTTCATGGCACAAGCTATCGTTTATGTCGCGACTGCTCCCAAATCCAATGCCGCGTACCGCGCCTTTGATGCGGCAACGGCGCTTGCCCGGCAGACCGGGTCTGTGCCTCCGCCCAAAAACATCCTTAATGCCCCGACAAAGCTGATGAAGGAGCTGGGGTATCATGAGGGGTATAAATACGACCATGACTACCCGGATGCTTTTAGCGGCCAGTCATTCTTTCCGGCAGAACTGAGCGATAAAAATCTGGAGTTCTATCAGCCCAATGAGCGCGGCTTTGAACGGGAGCTTTCAAAGCGGGTGCAGTTCTGGAGCAGGCGCAAAAGTCAGAAGCCTGAATAATGCTCAAACCGGGCCTTTACCGATAATGTCACTCACGACGCATGTCGTTTGAATAGTGCAATCGCGCGGGTTTACTTATTTGGCCGGGACTGGGCAACTCATGTCGCCTTCTTCGCATGACAGATAGCCGTTGAGGTCTTTGATCCGATTTTGCGTCAGTCCGTCCAGACATGAATTCTGAACGAATGGATAGACAGTTCCCTGTGCGACCATGGAGCTTGAAAAGCTGCATTCGCCATCTCGAAAAGCAATCCAGGCACGCTGTGCTGTCACGAGCAGCTTTGTCGTATCCGCATCATCTTTCAGCCTGGTTTGTATCTGCTTGTAGAGTTTGTTGAGCTCTCCATCTGACTTTTCGAAGGCTTTCTGTGCGCACACATTCATCGCCGTCTGATCCGTCAGGTCGCCACAATTTTGATCCGCGTAGGCAGGTGTGACGATCAAACCGATATATGCGGCTGCCAGAATAAATTTCATGCCGACCTCCCGATGTCTTAGCGTTTCACGTTGCAGAATAGAGGCTTTTGTACGCGCCGCAATGCCTTGTGATGGTGATGGTTGTCATCTCGTGAAGCTTGCTCCCATGGACATCTGGCGAGTGGTGAGTGAGGTGGGACGTCGGGTAAACCGGCCTCCAAGATGCGCTTTACCCTACGTCCCGCCCAGCGCCACCGGAGTGAGCAGCGCGATTAACCAACAATGGTGCGTTCGACGCCACATGTCTGGACAGGTTAAATTTATGAAGAGCGGCTCTTCCGGCAGCTTTTTGTGCTGGGCAGATCACTTAGCCGCAGGCAGATCATCAGGAAGCCTTGCGCTGTACCTGCTGGGGTATGGCAGGCAGCATTTTGACCGAGGATTCTGCCAGAGCGGCATGGCCTTCCATGTCGACGATCAGGTGCCAGTGTGCGCTTTCGGGAATGGCAATGCGAACAGGTGATTTCTTGGCGACACCGCCGAGATACTTGAAATCAAGCAGTTCGGTAAATCGCTGATAGTTCACAGCTGTCATCAGCCGGACATTGTTGACGCCGTTAAGGCTCACTTCAATTGTCGAACCCGCGCGGAGTTCTTTCAGGTCGTAATGGGTAAAGCGGAAGCTTGGCTTTGCCATTTTATTACTCGTGTCTGCTTGCAATCGTTACGTCCTGTCATCGTAAGCGCGGATCGTTAACGAGGTCTTTAGATGCCAGGACAGGTCAGGCTTTTGTGCCGGCCTGGCACAGAAACAAACCACTAATCGTGGGTTACTGGTCGCTTAGAGAACCAATTACCTAGTTTTGACGTAGGTAAAAATCACCTGTCATAATTTGCATTTTTGTGCGCTGCGGTATTAATATTTACAGTTGCTTGCAATCTGAAGTGTTTATTTTTGTGTTTGTTTGGCTGCGGCGCATTACTTATGTCTAATTTAAATTTATTCATAATAAATGTTTCCGGATGATCACTTTATCTATCGAAATATATTCAAGTGGTCCGACATATGAAAAACACAACGATATCCATGCGCTTTTATATGCTTGTCGCTTTGTTTCTTACGCTGCTGGCGGCTGCTTTAACATTTAGCCTGTTTGAAAGTTACCGCGGAATGGAGCGGGAGCGGAAGGCAGGACTTGAATCCCTGAACCACACCGCTATCGCTATTCTTGAGCAATACTACAAAATGGAGCAGAGCGGCGCTTTGACCCGTGAAGCCGCTCAGGTACAGGCCAAGGCAACGATTGCCACAATGCGCTACGGCAAGGGCAGTGGTTACTTCTGGATCAATGACATGGTGCCGACCATGGTCATGCACCCCATCAAGCCTGAAATGAATGGCAAGAACCTGACCGGTGACAAGGACCCGAATGGCAAGTTCCTGTTCGTGGAATTCGTTAAAACCGTTCAGGCCAGCGGGCAGGGCTTTGTCGACTATTACTGGCCAAAGCCGGGTTCGCCTGATCCTGTCGAGAAGTTCTCACATGTGGCCGGCTTTACGCCATGGGGCTGGGTTATCGGCACCGGCGTTTACGTTGATGACCTTGCTGCGATCTTCTGGAAGGAAGCCCAGCTTTATATTGCCATCTGTGTCATCGGCTCGGCCGCCATCACTGCTGGCGCCTATTTCATCGTCCGCAGTGTGACTGGACCAATCGCGCGCGTTCGTGACGTGATGACAAGCATTGCCGATGGCAATGGCGCTGTCGACGTACCGTTCCTGGATCGCACCAATGAGATTGGCTCCATGGCCAAAACCTTGCTGGTGCTGCGCGATTCCGTCAATGAACGTAGCGCCTTGCAGCAACGAGAAGTGGCCCAGCAAAAGCAGATAGAAGAAGCACGGCAGGGCAATGAGTTGGCGCTGCGCTCGGTGTCGGAGAAACAGGCCTATGCCATGGACGCCCTCGGTACTGCGCTGGAGCGTCTTTCCAATGGTGATCTGACTGTGCATGTCGACGATATCGGTGTCGAATATGCGAAGCTACGCGCTGATTTCAACAAGGCGTCCAGTGCACTGCATCAAGTCATTTCGTCGATTTCGCGCACCAGCCACGTGGTCAGTGACAGTGCAAGCGACATCAATGAGGCAACGGGCAACCTGTCGCGTCGTACCGAACAGCAGGCGGCCGCACTGGAAGAAACTGCTGCGGCGCTGGATGAAATCACCGCCACCGTTCGCACTGCATCGGACCGTGCCAATGAAGCGCGCACCATGGTGGGTGAGACCAAGCTGAGTGCTGGTCGCTCAGGTGATATTGTTCGCAATGCCGTTGATGCTATGGGCCGCATCGAGGACTCGTCGCGCCAGATCAACCAGATCATCAGCGTTATTGACGAGATTGCCTTCCAGACCAATCTGCTGGCGCTGAATGCCGGTGTCGAAGCCGCACGTGCCGGTGAGGCCGGTCGTGGTTTTGCGGTGGTGGCCCAGGAAGTGCGTGAACTTGCGCAGCGTTCCGCAAATGCTGCCAAAGAAATCAAGACGCTGATCAACAGCTCTGCCAATGAAGTTGAAAACGGCGTGTCGCTGGTGCGTTCCACCGGTGAGGCGTTGGTAGAGATTGTCAAACTGGTCAACCGGGTAGATGAACATGTCAACACCATTGCCACTGCTGCCCGCGAACAGGCAACCGGCCTGCATGAGATCAACACGTCCGTCAACCACATGGACCAGATGACCCAGCAGAATGCGGCAATGGTGGAGGAGACCACGGCTGCAAGCCAGACGCTGGCCAATGAAAGCCGTGAATTGCGCTCGCTGCTATCAGGTTTCGTGCTTGAGCAGGAGCGTTATGGCGCAACGTCGCGCGCCGCCTGACACTGGTTTCGACACAGCAAAAAGGCGGCTTTTGCCGCCTTTTTTGTTTGTCCTAAATTATGCCGGGTGGATTTACGGTTGGGGTCGAAAGGTTTCGTTTACCTCGTTTCGTTAATATTTTAGCGATTGCCGCATTGTGCGGCCGCAGAAGTGGTTATCGTATGGCGTTTATTTCCCTTCCGCGCCGCCCAGTGGCGTTGCTCATGATATCGACGGTATTGACGGCCTGCTCGGCAGAGGGTCTGGTGCCGCCTGCGTCGATTGACGGCACCACGCGTGTGGGTGCGATTCAGCCATCCCGTGAACCTGCGCGGCAGGCTTATCCCGCCAATGGTGTCGCCTCTGCCGGTTCGGCCATGCACATGAATGACGGCACTTATCGTGAGCCGCAGTTGATGTCGGCGCCAACGCAGCAGCCTTTGCCGCGCATCGATAGCGATGAGGCCATGGGTGTCTCCTCGGCGTCGAATGGAAATCCCGGCAATGGATCGCTTGGCGTGCTGCGCGCGTCACAGGATGGCGTCAACATGGATGCGATGCTCGGCGTGGAGCCGGTTACAGGTCTTGCCGAAGAACAGCAAAACCAGATTGGCGACAATCAGCTGGCCGAAGGCATGACCAACCAGCCGGTTGTGGACGGCATTGGCACCGACAATCCGGTACAGACGAGTGGTAACGTTTTGCCTGCCGGCTGGGGCATGCCATCGCGGGCAGCGGCGTCTCCACGCCCGCAATCATCTGGTCAGCCGGTCCAGGACGTGGCGATGTTGATGCCGCAAAACCCGGCGCAGTCAAACCGTTCTTCCGCACCTCCCGGCATGATGCCTCAGTCGGAAGTGGCCTGCCGGTCGGAGCTTCGTCGTCTGGGTGTGTCCTTCCGCGATGTGGCACGTATTGCCGACGGCCCGACCTGCGGTATCGATTACCCGCTGGAGCTCAATGGTCTCGCCAGCGGTGTGGCGATCAAACCTGCGGTCAAGCTCAACTGCCAGGTGACGCTTGCCTTTGCCAAATGGGTGAAGTTCGAACTCGTGCCGTCGTCGCGTTTCCGCTACATGTCCGGTGTCGGGCGCATTACGCCAATGGGCGGTTATTCCTGCCGCAAGATGAATTCGCGTGCCAGCAATCCGTGGTCTGAACATGCCAAGGGCAATGCCATCGATATCGGCACAATCACGTTGAAGAACGGCAAGGAAATCGATGTTCGCAAAAAGGGCTTCTTTGCCTTCCGCGAAAAGGGTCTGTTGAAAGCTGTCCGCAGCGACAGCTGCAAATATTTCTCGACGGTGCTTGGGCCTGGCAGTGACAAGGACCACTGGAACCATTTCCACTTTGATCTGCGCACCCGCAAATCCGGTTATCGCCACTGCGACTAACGTAATGTAGCGCAGAAGTCTGCAGCTATCTTGCGATAACGACATGCTTTCGAGGTTGTAAAAAATGCCGGCGCTAAGGCCGGCATCATGATGAGGCAGTGACGCGGGGTGTCGCTGCCGCTGAAATGATAAAACCAATAATCCGTGACGACATTCAAAACACATTCGCCACCGAATATATTTTCGTACTGAAACCTTGTAGTCGTACCGCAAGCCTGATCAGTGTGCTTGCGACGGGTGTTCTATACGGTAAGAGCATCACATATTGATGACAGTCCTTGCCCCGTTTCCTTGAAAACAAGTTTTTCAAAATTCCAGATATCAGGAGAGTACCGTGCCGCCTGTCACCGAGATTGCCATGTTTGCCGCAGCCCTCGCCACGGCAGGAGTTGTTGCCGGTTTGCTGGCCGGTTTGTTCGGCATTGGTGGCGGTGCTGTTCTGGTGCCGGTGTTTTACCATGTGTTCGGTCTGCTGGATGTGCCGGAGGCGGTGCGCATGCATCTGTCACTTGGAACGTCGCTGGCCATCATCGTTCCGACATCCATTCGCTCATTCATGACGCACAAGCAGAAAGGTGCCGTTGATACCGCGCTGCTGAAAGGTTGGATTATCGCGGTGCCGCTGGGCACGCTGATTGCCTCGGCCATTGCTGCCTATGCGTCCAGTGTCGCGCTGCGGCTGATCTTTGCCTGTATTGCGCTGGTGCTGGCCTTCCGCATGATTGCCAACCGCTCAAACTGGCATCTGGGCAATGACCTGCCGCCAAACCCGGCAAAGTTTCTGGTTGGCACATCAATCGGCATTCTCTCAGGCCTGATGGGGGTTGGCGGCGGTGTGCTCAACAATACCTTCATGACGCTCTATGGTCGCTCCATCCATCAGGCAGTTGCCACATCTTCCGGTGTTGGCGTGCTCATTTCTCTGCCGGGTCTTGCCGGTTACATCTGGGCTGGATGGGGCGCTGCCGGTCTGCCGCCGCTATCGACCGGTTACATCAACTGGATCGCGGTCGCATTGCTGATCCCGATCACGCTGATTGTTGCACCCTATGGCGCGCGGCTGGCACATGCGCTGAGCAAAAAGCAGCTGGAACGCGCGTTCGGCGTGTTTCTGGTCGTTGTCGCGGCGCAGTTTTTCTACAGCGTGTATGGTTGAGATGATCGCTATGCGATGATTTCGTGTCAGGGTGGTTTTGCGCGATACGAAGCCCTATATGGCAATCGACAATCTATCCTGCGAAAGAATCATCATGAATGCCATTGTTTCGATCCGGAACCTGACGAAAACCTATGCCAATGGGTTTCAGGCGCTGAAGGGCGTCAATCTCGACATCATTGAAGGTGAAATCCTGGCGCTGCTTGGGCCGAATGGTGCCGGCAAAACGACGCTGATTTCCATTATTTGCGGCCTTGTGAACCCCGGCGATGGCCAGGTTCTGGTGGCGGGCCATGACGTGGTGCGCGAGTTTCGCAAGACCCGCGAACTGATTGGCCTCGTGCCACAGGAACTGACAACCGACCAATTTGAAACAGTGTGGAACACAGTCAGCTTCTCACGTGGCCTGCACGGCAAGAAAAGCAATCCAGAGCTGATCGAAAGCATCCTGAAGTCGCTGTCGCTCTGGGAAAAACGCAACAACATGCTGCGTGAACTCTCCGGTGGCATGAAGCGTCGTGTGCTGATTGCCAAGGCGCTGGCGCATGAACCCAAGGTGCTGTTCCTGGATGAACCGACGGCAGGTGTCGACGTGGCGCTGCGCCGTGACATGTGGCGGGTGGTGGAAAAGCTGCGTGCCAATGGCGTCACCATCATTTTGACCACCCACTATATTGAAGAGGCCGAAGAAATCGCCGACCGGGTTGGCGTCATCAATGGCGGTGAGTTGTTGCTGGTGGAAGAAAAGACAGCCCTGATGCGCAAGCTTGGCCGCAAGCAGCTGTCGCTTGAACTGACGACGCCGATAACAGTCATTCCCGACAGTCTTGGTTCGTTCAATCTGCTACTGTCTGCCGATGGCTCCTGCCTGACCTATGAATATGACGGCAATGGTGAGCAGGGGCGTATTGCCGGCCTGCTGTCGATGCTGTCGGCCGAAAACATCCAGTTTCGCGATATCTCAACACGGCAAAGCTCTCTGGAAGATATATTCGTGGCACTTTTGGAGGACGCGAAATGAATTTTGAAGCGGTCAAATCCATCTATCTGTTTGAAATGGCGCGTACGCGCCGCACGCTTCTGCAAAGTGTCGTGTCTCCAGTCATTTCGACATCCCTTTATTTCATCGTTTTCGGAACGGCGATCGGTTCGCGGATTCAAGAGGTTGGTGGCGTTTCCTACGGTGCTTTCATCACGCCAGGCCTGATCATGCTGACGTTGTTGACGCAGTGTATTGGCAACGGTTCCTTTGGCATCTATTTCCCGAAATTCACCGGCACGGTCTATGAAATCCTCTCGGCTCCGGTGTCGATGGTGGAAATTTTGCTCGGTTATGTCGGGGCGGCGGCCACCAAGGGGTTGATGATCGGGACGATCATTCTGATCACCGCATCATTCTTCGTGGATATATCGATTGCCCATCCGGGCATGATGGTGCTGTTCTTTGTGCTGACGGCGGTCAGTTTCAGCCTGTTCGGTTTCATCATTGGCATATGGGCCACCAACTTCGAACAGCTGAACCTTATTCCGATGCTGGTGGTGCCGCCGCTGACATTCCTCGGTGGCAGTTTCTATTCCATCGATATGCTGCCGCCATTCTGGCAGACGGTCAGCCACTTCAATCCTGTGCTTTATCTCATCAGCGGTTTCCGCTGGAGTTTTTATGAGATTGCCGATGTGAACCCAGTGATCAGCCTTGTGATGATCACACTGTTCCTGTCGGCATGCCTTGCGGTTGTCGGCTGGATTTTCCACACTGGCTACAAGCTGCGCAACTGACAGCCCGGTTCTGCGGTTTACCAGTCTCTAAGCCGCAGCTCATCTGTCTGCATTTGCAGGGAGCCGAGGGTAGACAGGAAGCTCATGCCCAGCAGGCTTTGGTCAAGTTGACCATCGCCTGCCACAAGGGCCGGAATGTTGGAGCGGGAAATCGGACCGATCGACAGTTCCGAAAGCATGGCATGGGCGGCAGTGGTGCGCCCATTCGCCGTCATGACGGTGACGGTATAATTTAGATTTTCCGGGTGCAGGCCAATCTTGCGGGCATCACTGGCTGACAGCACTACCGAGCTTGCGCCGGTGTCCACCAGCATATGGACTGCGATGCCGTTGACCTGCGTATTGGCTTCAAAATGGCCATTCATCGATTTGTGCAGAATGATTTCCTGTCCGCCTTCGCTGGTGGTTACCACAACAGCGCGGCCCGGCATCAGGCCAGCCAGCAGGCGTTCGCCAAACCGGCGGAAATCATCGCGGTAAAGATAACCGGACACCAGTGCGAGAATGATGGCCAGCCAGATGGCGATCTGGCGCAGCACCAGCGGCAGGTTGCCGCGGCTGGCATTGAGAACGCCGACCGACAGAAGGCCCGCTATTGGCAGCAAATAGAGCAGGCGGCCGAACTGATCGTTTTCAATTCCGAAGGTTTGGCCGGTGTCATTGTTGATAATAAGCAGTGCAAGACCGATGCCCAGTACGACGAGAACAACCACCAAACGGCTCATGCAAATCGGCCTTTCACATATTCCATAAATGCTCACTCACAATATTTGTGTTTCAGTGTGTCAGGGCAAGGGTGCATAGCCAGACAATCACCGAGATTTGTTGTGTCGCGCCAATGGTGTCACCGGTATGGCCGTTGATCTTTTTCACCACGAAACCATTAAAAACAGTGATGGCAACGGTCACGGCAGCAAATGCCAGCAGAAGTGCAAATGCGGAGACGAAGGGCAACGAAAGAGCTGATGCAATCGCCACTCCCGATATCACAGCGGTGTTGCGGGCAGTGCTGTCCGGCTGACCGACCGATGATGCGAGCCCTTGCTGCCGCGCAGAGGGTGTTGCCGTCCAATGCCACACCATCAGGCCGCGGCTGAGCGCTGCCGCGCCCAGAAAGACCGCAGCGGCACCGACGGGTGTCAGCGTTTCACCAAGTGTCATCAGTGCGGCTGCCCGCAAGCCAAAGGAAAAGAACAGCGCTACGGAACCGTAGGTGCCAAGGCGGCTGTCTTTCATGATCTCGATGATACGGTCGCCGGTGCGGCCGCTGCCCAGACCATCGGCCGTATCGGCAAAACCATCCTCATGCAGAGCGCCTGTTGAAAAAACCATAACTGCCAGTGTTATCATACTGGCGAGAAGCGGTTTGGTGTCCAGCGACAGCAAGATCAACAACACCAACGCTGCGGGCAGGGCAATCAGCAGACCTGCAAAGGCGAAGGTTCGAGACAGGCGAACCATCTTGCCGTCATAACCGTCAAAGAAGTGCTGCGGCACCGGAAAGCGTCCGAGAAAACCAACGGCTCTTGCCAGATCGGTTATGAACGCGTTGATGTCCATGATGCAGTTCCTGTCTTGACGGAATTCAAAAGGGGCGATTTCCGGTTGTTCCTGAAAGATTCCCCGACTATGAGAGGGGCAACAAAGACTGATTTGCCGGAAAAATACAAGTTTCCGGAATGAACGAGGAAGATTGATATCATGAGCATGAGCGGCCTGCCTTTCGACGATTTTCGTACGCTGCTGCGCGATCTGCCCGGTCCCTCGACCCATGCGCTGGTTGACGCCAAGGAGCGTAACGCCAAGCTGACCAAACCGGCGGGTTCTCTCGGTCGGCTGGAAGAAATTGCCATGTGGCTTGCCGCATGGACGGGACGGGCACCGTCCGTCACCCGTCCGCTGGTGGCGATCTTTGCCGGCAACCACGGCGTTACCAAACATGGTGTCACGCCTTATCCTTCTTCCGTGACCCAGCAGATGGTCGAGAATTTTGCAGCCGGTGGTGCGGCAATCAACCAGATCTGTGTCAGCAATGACCTGGGCTTGAAGATCTTCGATCTAGCGCTGGATTATCCTACCGGTGACATTACCTGTGAAGCGGCTCTTTCCGAGCGTGACTGCGCCGCCACCATGGCCTTTGGCATGGAAGCGATTGCCGGTGGCACCGACTTGCTGTGCATTGGTGAAATGGGCATTGGCAACACCACGATTGCGGCAGCTATCAACCTGGCGCTTTACGGTGGCACGGCTGAAGACTGGACCGGTCCCGGCACCGGGTCCGAAGGTGATGTCATGGCGCGCAAGATTGCTGCCGTCAAAGCCGCCGTTGAGTTCCACAAGGACCATCTCTCTGATCCGCTTGAAATCATGCGCCGCCTTGGCGGTCGTGAAATTGCCGCGATGGCTGGCGCCATTCTGGCGGCTCGCGTGGAAAAGATCCCCGTGCTGATCGATGGTTATGTCGCAACAGCGTCTGCGGCCCTTCTCAAGGCCATGAACCCGTCCGCACTCGACCACTGCCTGATTGGCCATGTGTCGGGTGAACCGGGCCATCTTGCTGCCGTTGAAAAGCTGGGCAAGACACCGCTTCTGGCACTTGGCATGCGGCTGGGTGAGGGTACCGGTGCAGCCCTTGCTGCCGGCATCGTCAAGGCCGCTGCAGCCTGCCACTCCGGCATGGCAACATTTGATGCCGCTGGCGTTTCCAACCGCAGCTGAAGTGAAGACCGCTGAATGACAAAACCACAATCAACCGACAAGCCGGCAGCTTTCGTGAAGGAAAAGGGTATCAGGCATTTGTTTGCTGCCCTGCGCTACTCCGTTCAGGGGCTTCAACGCCTGTGGAAGGAGGCTGCATTCCGCCACGAGGTTATTCTGCTGTTTGCAGGTCTGGTGCTGTTTGCAGTGATTGGTGCACCCTTCGTGCACTATCTGATTTTTGTCATACTGATGTTGCTGATGGTTGCGTTTGAGGCCATCAATACCGCGATCGAAGAACTGGTTGACCGTATTTCGCCGGAGATTTCATCGGTCGGTCGCCACGCAAAGGACCTCGGTTCACTTGCGGTCTTCTGCCTTATCCTGATCAATGCCGGATTTGTCGTTTACGCACTGGTCGTCAACCTGTTTCCGGGCTGACGATCTTAGGCGAATGAGCGTTTGCGCGGCTGGACCGCCTGCGTGTCTTCAACGGCAGGCAGGCTCTGCAGCACGCGTTTTGCCGGAAGAATGGCGATGACTTCCGTTCCCTCACGCAGTTTCGATTTCAGAATGAATTGGCCATCATGTTTGGCCAGAATGGCCTGTACGATCGGCAGACCAAGACCGGTGCCCTGTTCGGCACTTTTAATGGCAATCGATCCCTGACCGAATGCTGACAGCACGACCGGGATTTCTTCCTCGGGGATACCAGGGCCATTGTCCTTGATGGAAATGTATTGGCCGCCACCGGCGGTCCAGCCGACCTTCATCATGATTTCACCGCCCTGCGGGGTAAACTTCACGGCGTTGGACATCAGGTTCAGAACCACCTGACGGATAGCCTTTTCATCGGCCCAGACCAGCGGCAGGCTGCTTTCGAACTGCTGGGCAATGGAAATGTTCTTGGCGCGGGCACGAAGCTGGATCATGCCGATGCAATCTTCTGCCAGATCCAGCAGCGACATGGTTTCTTCATGCAGGTCGTAACGACCGGCTTCAATGCGTGATAGGTCGAGGATTTCATTGATCAGGTCGAGTAGATGTTTGCCGGACCGATGAATGTCGCCCGAATATTCCTTGTAGAGCGGGTTGTTGAGTGGCCCCAGAACCTCAGTTGCCATCACTTCGGAGAAACCGAGAATGGCGTTCAGCGGGGTGCGCAGCTCATGCGACATGGAGGCCAGGAAGCGCGACTTGGCAAGGTTTGCCTCTTCAGCGCGGCGGCGGGCCTCGTCTGACATGGACTTTGCCACCTCAAGCTCGGCAATCAGATCGTCCTTTTCCGATTGGAAGGACAAAAGCTTGATGTTGGACTTGGCAAGCCGGTCAGTGAGGTAATGGAAAAACAGCATGGCAACGATGAACATCGCAGCAACGCTGATGCCTGTGACCGAGCGCGATGTGGCCGCCACGATAATCAGTGCTGTCAAAACCGGCAGGAATGTCATCATTGCCGCACGCGGCAGCATGGCATTCGACATGGAGATGATTGCCAGCGCAATCAGCAGGGTCGCGCCCTTGAAGAACAGGAAATAGGCGGGTTGTACCGCAGGCGGTGCTTCATAGGCGGCGATGTAAGCCCAGACGCAGCCGGTAATGATCTGGATTGCCAGGAAGATATTGTGCCACCGGGTGGTGGAAATGGCCGTCAGTTCCTGCTTGTTGGCCCGTTTGGCAGCAATCAGCGACACAGCGTGAATGCCAAGCGCACAGATGGCCCAAGCCACAAGATTGGCTTCGCGTGTTAAATACACACCCAAACCTGTGACCAACACAATGAAAAGCGGCATGATCGTTGCGCCGTGCAGTGCTGTGCTTATATGCATTTCCAGCATGTCACGGTCAAAGGTGTGGTTTCCGCCCTGACCATATTGCAAGCGTTCGCGTGTCAACTTCACTGCCTTCGCGACCGCCTTGTTACGGTGCGTTTTGGAGCGGTCGACAATGTTCTTGTCTGTTGATGTGCTGACGCTTTTACTCATTGATACAACAGGAATGACACGAATGGCTGAAACACTAACCGCGAAATCTTAAGAAGATGCTGCCGTGAAACTATTTGTTTGCCATTTGTGAAAAGGATTTGTTGGCATATGAGACAAAACAAGGGCAGGCGGTTGGCTTATTTGCGCGACGGAATTGTGCTGATTGCCATTTTTCTGCTGGGAATTCTGATTGCTGCCAAGCTGGACAGCGACAACATGCAGCGGCATGCTGGAGCCTATTATGTCATTGACGGTGATACGCTGGCGCTGAACGGAAAACGTTTCCGTCTGCTGGGTATCGATGCGCCTGAACTTGACCAGCAATGCCAGCGCAATGGTTCTGACTGGCCCTGCGGGCAGGCCGCCAAACAGGCGCTGGCCAGCCTGGTTTCTGTCGGACTGGAATGCCGTGGCAATGACATGGATCGATATCAGCGTTTGCTCGTCCGGTGTTTCCTGGATGGTCAGGATGTGGCGGCTGAAATGGTGCGCCGGGGACTGGCCGTGCGGACAGAATATTTTCTGTTTTCGGACGAGGAAAGCGAAGCAAAGGCCAGTGGGCTTGGCCTGTGGGCAGGGGCGTTCGAAGCGCCGGCCAATTGGCGCAAGTTGCGCAAGACGGCGGAAATGGACGTACCATTGTCCGGTTTCCTTGCGGCGGTTCGCCATCTGCTTGGCTGGGAGTGAGTGTGAGTGCCTGACATCAGGGATAAGGATCTGGATATCTTAAGGGCCGAGATTGCCGCCTGTCGTATCTGTCGTGACACGCCGGCGCGCGGTGAGGCCTATCGCTTGCCGCATGAGCCGCGTCCGGTGGCGGTGATTTCCTCCAAGGCGCGTATTTTGATTGCCGGTCAGGCGCCGGGGCTTCGGGTTCATGAAAGCGGACTGCCATTCAATGACGCGTCGGGTGATCGGCTGCGCAACTGGCTGTCTGTCGACCGCGACCAGTTTTACAATCGTGACCTGTTCACCATCGTGCCTATGGGGTTCTGTTTTCCCGGTTACGATGCCAAGGGTAGCGACCTGCCACCGCGCAAGGAATGTGCACCGTTCTGGCGTCAGCGGGTGATGGATGCCATGCCACAGATAGAGCTGGTTCTGGCGATTGGCGGTTATGCGCAGGCCTGGCACATGGGCAAAACGCGCAATGGCAATGTCACGGAAACGGTACGCGACTGGCGCACGACATTTTTCAGGAATGAGGGCATTCGTATGCTGCCAATGCCGCATCCAAGCTGGCGCAATACAGCCTGGATACGGAAAAATCCATGGTTTGAAGAGGACCTGTTGCCAGTTTTGCGACAGTCTGTTGAAATGCTAATTAAGTGAAAAATTTTTCTGTTTTTTTCTTTTGAATCGTGTATCTAAAGGAAAATAATTCAGGAGGAATGGAATTGGATCGATTAGACCGCAAAATCCTGCGCATACTTCAGGAGGATTCAACCCTGGCTGTTGCTGACCTTGCCAAGAAGGTCGGCCTTTCCACGACGCCCTGTTGGCGGCGTATCCAGAAGATGGAAGAAGATGGTGTCATTCGCCGTCGCGTCGCTCTTCTGGACCCGGCCAAAGTCAACACCAAGGTTACGGTTTTTGTCTCCATTCGCACGGCATCCCACTCCATTGAGTGGCTGAAGCGTTTCTCGGAAGTGGTTTCCGAATTCCCTGAGGTTGTCGAATTCTACCGCATGAGCGGTGACGTGGATTACCTGCTGCGCGTGGTGGTGCCTGACATCGGTGCTTACGATGCTTTCTACAAGCGCATGATTGCCAAGATCGAAATCCGCGACGTGTCGTCTGCCTTCGCCATGGAGCAGATCAAGTACACGACTGAACTGCCGCTGGATTACATGCTGCTCGACAACACCAAGTCGTCGGGTGAAGAATAAGACTACTTCAGACGGGCGAGCAGTTTTTCGCCCGTCAATTGTTTGACGGCATCCTTGCCAACCCATCTTTCCGTTTTGTTTTCGCTGTCTGCCAAAACCTGCGCCAATGCCAGTGCGGGGGTGTGGCAATTGGTGCTGCGTTTGCCGATATTGCGCAGCGCCCAGTTCACTGCCTTGCACACAAAATTCCTGTCGTCATTTGCGTGTGCCTTGATGAGCGGCAAAAAGCCGATCATGGTTTCGTCCGGTTCTTTTTTGAGATGCACCGTTGCGCCGGCAATCATCGCAAAGGCGGTGCGCCGGACAAATTCCCTGTCGTCAGCGCTGAATGTGTCGATCAGGTCTTTCCAGAATGACGTCTGCGTGAAGAGATCGGCAGCGGCATCGACAATTTCCCAGGAATTGAAATCGCCCGCCCAGGCCAGACATTCGTTCTGCGTCAGAAGCGCGGGATCGGCGGTATAGATCGCCATCAGCCGGGCTTCACGAATGTCACTATGCCATAATTGCAAGGCGCGCTGGTGGTTGTTGCCGACCTGCCGGGCCAGCTTTTGCAGGTCGGGATTGCTGATGCCAAGTGCGGTATCGGTGACAATGGAAAAGCGGCGCATGCTATCAATGGCATCCTGCGATGTCATGGTTTGAAGGTGGTGAATGATGTCTTGTGCGGATGCGTTTTTGTCGAGCATTGCCGTTCATCCTGATGCCGCATATCGGCTGTTACAGCATCATGCCGTTTTTCAGAACATCATGCCATGCGACATGTCGTGACAGGCCCGCAAATCACGAAACATAGGCAAAGAAAAAGGCGCGATTTTCGCCGCGCCTTTTTTGAGGGTTAAGCCTTGAGCTTTGCCACCACCAGATGGCCCGGTGTCGGGTTGCCATCCTGCATACGCACATTGATGTCGGTGACTTCGAGAATTTCGAAACCAGTCGCCTCGAGACGTTCCTTCACGTAGCTTTCTGCATGTGCAAAACGCTGGTGCGGACCAACCATGTAGGCACGTCCAGCCAGAACATCATCTGGCAGTGTTTCAGACGAGAACACAAAGATACCGCCAGGAGCCAAGTTTTCGGCCGCACCGAAAAACAGCGGCTCAAGCGCACCAAGGTACGGCAGCACATCGGTGGCGGTGATCAGGTCGAAAGCGTCATCGTCATTGTCCTCAAGGAAATCCTCGACTTCCGCCACGTAAAGCGTTTCGTAGATTTCCTTTTCATGAGCAATTTCAACCATGTTCTCGGAAATGTCGATGCCGGTGCTGTCTTCAACCATGTCCCGCAGGGCGGCACCCGTCAGGCCGGTGCCGCAGCCGAGATCCAGCAGACGCTTGAATGGGCCAAGGTTGAGAGACTGCAGGCGCTGGCGCACGATCATCGGGACCGCGTAACCCAACTGCTCGACCAGAATGTCTTCAAAGGCTTCGGCGTGCTGGTCAAACAGTGTTTCGACATAGGCATCGGGAGCCTTTGGCGGTGTCTCGCCACGACCAAGTGAAGCAAGGCGAACAGCCGCACCACCATGATCTTCCGGATCAAGGCCCAGAACTTCCTGGTAGGCTGCTACGGCAGCGTCGATCTCGCCAGCCTTCTCATGGGCCAGTGCGCGGTTATAGGCTTCGGCAAGGGCCTCTTCATCGATCTTCTGTTGTTTTCCGGTCATTGCAGTACCCTTGGCTGAATTTTTGGTGTTCAGCCTTGCTGTAAGCTGCCCGCCGGGCACGTGCAATGTTTATCTCGAATAGCCGTTATTCAGTGGAGAATGAACTCACCCTTCAGTGCGCGCCATTCGCTGGCCGAAATCAGCTGCCGATGCACATATTTTACTGAATGCAGGGGACCATCGAGCTTTTCCCGCCAGAACTTCAGAAAGCCGTTCATTTCCGGAAAGTCCGGTGCCAGATCGTAATGCTGCCAGACATAGGTCTGGAGCAAAGCGGGGTGATCGGGCATGCGGTAGAAGATCTGGGCAGTGGTGAGGCCGTAACCTTTCAGCATCATTTCCATGTCTGTGTTCATGATACCTGTTCCCGTTTTTTTGGCGGTGCTGAACTTGTGTTCAACATCACCATGGGAGCATGACATGGTTAACCGAATCTTGAAATTGTATTTATCTGGCTAAAAAGAAATTATTTTTCAGTGCGTTAGCAGCTCTCATCGTGGAGTGCTGCTAACAGCTTCAGCGCTTCAGGTGGCGCGTCAGGCGGGCTTCAAGCCATGCCCAGACGTGACGAAGTGTCTCGACGATCGTCAGGTAGAAAATCGCGGCCCACAGATAGGTCTGGTAATCGAAGGTGCGGGAAAAGGCGTAACGTGTCTGGCCCATCAGATCGAACACGGTCACGACGGAGACAACAGCCGAACCCTTGATCAGCAGAATGATTTCATTGCCATAGGGGCGCAGGGCAACAATGAGTGCCTGCGGCATGGTAATCTTGCGGAAGATGATGGATTTCGGCAGGCCAAGCGCAAAGGCGCCTTCGCGCTGGCCGACCGGCACGCTGGCAATGGCACCGCGCAGGATTTCAGCCTGATAGGCCGCTGTGTTGAGCGTCATGGAGAGCAGGCCGCAATACCAGGCCTCCCGGAAGAACCACCACAGGCCAATGCTTTCCAGTTCCGTGCGGAATGTGCCAAGGCCGTAATAGATCAGGAACAGCTGCGCCAGCAGCGGTGTGCCCCGAAACACGTAGACATAGGCATAGGCCGGTGCCGCCAAGAACGGGTTTTTTGACATGCGCGCAAAGGCAATCGGCAGCGACAGGATGGCGCCGAGAATGATCGAAACCGTGACGAGAATGATTGTTGTTCTCAGTCCGTCGAGATAACGCGGTCCGTAACGTTCAACCTTGGCCCAGTCCCAACCGTTGATGATGGTGTAGACGAGGCCAAGAGCCACAAGGCACCAGATGCCAATGATGACGTAACCGCTGGCGCGGGCCAGTGTCATCGGCTTTTTTTCGGCAGGCGGCGCAGGGCGGGCTGCAATCAGATGTTCGGCATGGCTCATCGTTTGGCCTCCGATTTGCGTGACCAGCGATCAATGTAACCGAGACCAATCGACGACAGCATGGCGAGAACCAGAAACAGCAGGCAGGCAAGCCCGTAGAAGAAGAAGGCTTCCTTGCTGACGCGGGCCGCAACGCCGGTCTGGCGCAGGATGTCGGTCAGGCCGATGATCGATACGTAGGAGGTGTCCTTCAACAGGATCATCCACAGGTTCGTCATGCCGGGCAGGGCAATTCTGACCAGTTGCGGCAGTACGATCAGCAGCATGGTGCGGCTGCGTCGGAGACCGAGGGAATCGCCCGCTTCGTACTGGCCTTTGGGTATGGCCTTGAAAGCGGATAACAGCACTTCGGAGGAATAGGACGAAAACACCACGGCCAGTGCAATCATGCCCGCCACAAAGGCGTTGATTTCAATCGGTCCGCTGAAACCAAGCGAACCGGCCACCGATTGCAGCAGCATCTGTATGCCGTAATACACGATGAACAGCGTCAAAAGCTCAGGCAGGCCGCGGAAGATCGTGGTGTAGATACCGGCAGCGATCCGCAGCGACTTTTCGCTGGACTGGGCTGCAAGTGCGATCATAAAGCCGATGATCAAACCGACCGGCAAAGTTGCCAGTGCCAGTGTGATGGTGACCTTGACGCCAAAGGCAACTTCGTCACCCCAGCCTGTCGGGCCACAGGAAATGATGCTGGACTGATCCAGAAACGAGAAGACACCAACAGGGCCGCAGAATGGATCAAATAGATGCGTAATGTAGGCCCAAAAAGAGCCTACCGCGGAAAACAATCCGCTCATGCCAACTTCCCCTGCGGTCTTTGCCGCTTTTTTTGAATCTATCCATGTTTTTCAAACAAAAATGGCGGAAGGGCAAGCCATCCGCCATCAACTTTCAACAGATCAGCACTGATTATTCGCCGTAAACGTCGAAATCGAAGTACTTGTCGTTGATTTCCTTGTATTTGCCGTTCGCACGGATGGCGGCGATAGCGCCAGACAGCTTGTCAGCAAGTGCAGTGTCGCCCTTGCGCACAGCAATACCGGCACCATTACCATTGATGTCAGGATCGACCTTCAGTGGTGTCAGGATCTTGCAGCAAGCGCCAGCGTCAGACTTGACCCATTCCGACAGAACGACGATGTCGTCGATAACGCCATCAATACGGCCGTTGGTGATGTCGAGCTTGTATTCGTCAGCGGTTGGGTAGAGCTTGAGGTCAGAATCAGCCAGATGCTTTTCGGCGTAGTTGGCGTGGGTTGTGGAACCCTGCGCGCCGAGGCTCTTGCCCTTGAGGTCTTCAAGAGTCTTGATTGGCGAATCCTTCGGAACGGCAATGGCCGGAGGTGTGTTGTAGTACTTCTTGGAGAAGTCGACCTTTTCCAGACGCTCAGGTGTAATCGACATGGACGCGACGATTGCATCGAACTTCTTGGCCTGCAGGGCCGGAATAATGCCATCCCAGTCGTTGGTTACGAAGGTGCATTCGGTTTTCATCTCTTCGCAGAGCGCCTTGGCGATATCGATATCGAAACCGGTCAGCGTGCCGTCCGCTTCAAGGTTGTTGAAGGGAGGGTAAGCGCCTTCCGTGCCGATAACGAGCTTGTCTTGCGCAAGGGCTGCGCCGGAAAACAAAGATACTGCCGCGATGGAAGCGGCGGCAAGAAGACGTGTAGAAATACGCATTGCGATCCTCTCTTTTGGTTTTCACTGGCGGGCTGTTGTTTTTTTCCGTGCCAGTGTCTGTTGCGTGGGGTCATTGCACCTCGCTGGCCGGATACTCATACCGTTGCAAATAAAATGCAACCTCAATTCCACGATCTGTCAAACAGCTTCGGCATGGTTGTTGCCCGTTCATTCTGCGTACAGGCTTCTCCGTTCATGATTGGAACAATGTCATGATTGGCGCGTTGCGCTGACCGGGCACAAAAAAGCCCTGAATGACGCAGATGACAACGAAGCATTCAGGCACATGAGGAAACACGATGCTGAATAAAACCATGTTGAGGGCCGGGGTTGTTCTTCCCCTTATGTCCATTGTCATGACGGCTCAACCAGCCGGCGCCATGACATTGAGGCCCACCGTTTCTTTCCAAGCTGAGAGCCGGGATGTTATTCGCGTACAGGTCAGCGTTGAAGGCGCGCGCCAGAAATTGCAGGCAGCGCAGCAGGCACTGGCTGATGCCCAGGCAAGCGGTGGTGACACTTCTGCCGCACAGGCGGCCGTAGGGGCCGCGCAGGCTGAGCTTGATGCAGCGCTTGCCGCGCAGAACGCAGCGCCACCACCAGCACCGGAACCCGCACCACCAGCGGCCGAGCCTGCGCCGGAGCCAGCACCACCCGCCGCTGAGGCACCACCTCCGCCACCAGCACCAGAACCTGCGCCGCCTGCGGCTGAGCCAGCACCGGCACCAGAGGCTGCTCCTCCTGCCGCCGAACAGGCACCTGAGCCGAAGCGCCGACCAAAACGTGAGCCAGCCGCCGAAGCACCGGCACCTGAACCGAAGGAAGCTCCAGTACCGCAGGAATCACCAGCGCCTGAGAAAGCGCCGGTGCCGGAACAGCAGGCAGACCCACAACCGGGCCGCCAGCCGGGTGATGATCAGTCCAAGCAGCGCCCACGCCCGAACCGTGAAAAACCTGCTCCACGTCCCGCCGCTGAAGAGCCAGCACCTGTGCCAACACCGGCACCTGCGCCAGATGCTGCGGCACCTGCACCGGACGCTGCTGCACCTGCACCCATCCCGGCACCAGCACCAGATGCGCCGCCAGCCCCTGACGCACCGCCACCACCACAGGACGGTGCTGCAAGTGGACAGGCCCCCGCCGGTGAAGCCGTGCCGGATCAGGTCGCTGCTCCGCAGGAAGAAGCTCCTTCCATGACCAAGGAACAACTGGACCAGGCCAAGGCCATTGCTGCGGACCCGTCCAAGACCGATGAAACGGTTATTCTGCCGGTCGACAAGGGTGCTGCCGTTCTCGACAGCGACAAGGAAGCGGAACGTTCTGGCGACAGAAAGTCTCGTGACGAACGTCGCAAGGAGCGTGAGCAGGCCGGGGAAGTGAAGGTCCCGACCTCGGACGCCGAAGCACAGGCTATGCGGCCCGATGGCAAGGCACCACCGCCGCCGGTAAAGATGGAAGCTGCAACCGCCCAGCAGGGTGAGCGCATTGCCCGTCCACCACGTTTTGAACGTCCGGAAGGCGTGCGTGAGTGGCAGCCACGCGATGGTGGCCGTCGTAACAACAATGATGATGGCGCCCGCATCATCCTGCAGCTAGGTGACCGCATCATAGTGCGTGGCGACGATACCAGCCGCTTCGTGCGTGAAGGTGAAGAGCCGTATTACGAGCGTCTGCCAGGTGGCCGTATCCGCGAAACTGTGGAGCGTAACGACGGCACGCAGGTTGTGACGATCCGTAACCGTTACGGCGACATCATCCAGCGTTCGCGCATCGATAATCGTGGCCGTGAATATGTGCTGTTCTACGCACCGGAACTGATGGAGCGTCCTGACCGCGAATATGCTTATCGCGATCCGGGCCTTGATCTGCCACCGATGCGTCTGCGCATTCCGGTTCAGGACTACATCATCGACACGACCAGCGATCCGGACCGTGACTATTACGCGTTCCTCGAACAGCCGCCGGTCGAACCTGTAGAGCGCGTCTACTCGCTGGACGAGGTGAAGTACTCTGCGCGTATTCGTGACAAGGTACGTCGTATCGACCTCGATACGGTGACCTTTGCAACGGGCAGTGCCGATATTCCGATGAACCAGGCACGCACACTTCGCAAGGTGGCAGACGCGATCAACAAGACGCTGGACCAGAACCCGGCCGAAACCTTCCTCATTGAAGGTCATACGGACGCTGTTGGTTCTGACGAAAGCAACCTGATCCTGTCGGACCGTCGCGCTGAATCGGTCGCCAATATCCTGACCGACGTTTACGGCATTCCGCCGGAAAACCTGGCAACGCAGGGCTATGGCGAACGGTACCTGAAGGTACGCACGCTTTCTGCAGAACAGCAGAACCGCCGTGTGACCATCCGCCGCGTCACGCCGCTGGTTCGTCCGGTCGCACAGAACTGATATGTTCTGATGACAATAAAAAGCCCGGCTCCGAAAAGGAGCCGGGCTTTTTTCATGCCTGAAATGTCGAACAAATCAGCCGTTGAGGGCAACCGCGATTTCAGCGGCCAGGCGTGCATTGTTGCGCACCAGGGCAATGTTGGTCTTGAGGCTGCGGCCGCTGGTCAGACGGAAAATATTATCCAGCAGGTAAGGCGTTACGGCCTTGCCAGTAATTTCCTCACGCTCTGCATTGGCAATGGCGCGGCTGATGTAGATTTCCATCTCTTCGCGCGGAATTTCATCTTCTTCCGGAACCGGGTTGGCAATCAGCATGCCGCCGTCGATGCCGAGCTGTTCGCGGGTCGTCTGGAAGTTGGCAATCGCGGCCGGGCTGTTCAGTGTCAGCGGGCTTTGCAGGCCTGACGAACGCGACCAGAAGGCCGGGAATTCAGTGGCTTCATAGGTCACGACAGGAACGCCGCCGGTTTCCAGAACTTCCAGCGTCTTTGGAATGTCGAGAATGGCCTTGGCGCCAGCGCAAATGACGATTACGCCAGTTTTGGCAAGCTCAGTCAGGTCAGCAGAGATGTCGAAGCTTTCTTCGGCGCCGCGGTGTACGCCACCAATGCCACCGGTTGCGAAGACCTTGATGCCAGCGCGCGCGGCGGCAATCATGGTGGCGGCAACGGTAGTTGCACCGGTGCGACGCTCGGCAATCGCAAAGGCGATATCGGCGCGCGAAACTTTCATGGCACCAGTGGTCTGGGCGAGGGTTTCCAACTGGTGCTTTTCAAGGCCGATATGCAAAACGCCATCGATGACAGCGATGGTGGCAGGTACGGCACCTTCCTGGCGGATCAGTTCTTCCACGCCCTGCGCCATTTCAATGTTGCCAGGGTAAGGCATGCCATGAGTGATGATGGTCGATTCAAGGGCAACGATTGGTGCGCCGCGCTGTTTGGCAGCAGCAACTTCGTCGGAATAGACAATCGGAAGGAGAGGGGAGATTGGCTTTGTCATCGGGTATTTCCAATTTCTGTTATAAATGTCTCATGACAGGGTTTGTGCTTCGGGCACAAGACGTAACATCAGGTCAATGTTGTCTTGTGACATTTCATGCGATGTGGCGAAGGGTGAAAGGACGGTAATGGCTGCCGCTGCCGTGCCCCAACGCAGGCTTTCGCCTATGTTCTGGCCCTGAAGATGGCCTGCCAGAAAACCGGATGCAAGGGCATCACCAGCCCCTGTGACATCACGTACCTCTTTCAGGACTGGTGGCTGCAGCGATGCAGTGTTTTCGCCGACAAAGGCAATCACTTCATTGGAGCCGCGCGTTACCACGCCACCCCTCACACCGGCTGCACGCAGCAAGGTCGGCCAGTCGGCGGATTTTTCCGGGCTGTGGCCGGTAATGGTGCGGGCTTCGGCCTCGTTCATGAAGAGAATGTCGATATTCTCAAGCGCGCCTTGCAACTTGACGACCTTGGCTGGCGAAATCGCAATGGCAGCCAGAAGCTTGCCCTGTTCCTTCGCCGCTTTGCCGAGTGCCGCAAGTGTATCCTTCGGCAGATTGGCGTCGCACAGAATGGCGTCGGTTGCCTCAATTGCATCCCTGACAGCCCGCACGCGCAGGCGGCGGGGCGAAAACAGGTCATAGAGGTCCATGTCGGCCAGCGCGATGATCAGATTGCCGTCGCGCTCAAGGATCGCGGTGTAGCTGGGTGTCTTGCGGTCCAGAAAGACAAAAGGCGTGTCTTCGACATCAGCTTCAATGGCCGCTGCCGCGACCGCTTCGCCTGTTGCATCGCCGCCGCGCGGCGAGATGATGCGAACGTCAAAACCGAGGCGGGAAAGGTTGCGGGCAGCATTAAAACCCCCACCGCCTGCCTCTTCCATCCAGCGTCCGGGGTTGCTGGCAGCCGGTGAGGTTTCACCTGTAATCAGACCTCGGCGATCTATGTGGGCACCACCGAGTACGAGTATTTTTTTCATCGTCCGTTCCCGTATTCCACCGGTCTGATGCAGAGGTGCGATTCGACCCTTTTGCGGTTTGACCTGTGGTTTTTCATCTTTTTTGCCGTGGCTTCCACGAAGAAAAACAAAAATAGAACAAACCACTTATCCATTATTGTTTTCAATATGATGATCTGCTCTTGTCGAATGAGAACAAACAAGGTACAAAATCTTCACGGAACGCTTCATTGCCTGTGGGGCTTCAATAACCTAAAGGTGGATCAGATGGCACAAAATTCTTTGCGTCTTGTAGAGGATAAATCGGTGGATAAAAGCAAGGCACTGGAAGCGGCGCTCTCCCAGATCGAACGTTCGTTCGGCAAGGGATCGATCATGAAGCTCGGCTCCAATGAAAACGTCGTTGAAATTGAAACAGTTTCGACGGGATCTCTTAGTTTGGATATTGCCCTTGGGATTGGTGGACTTCCCAAAGGTCGTATCATTGAAATTTACGGCCCTGAAAGCTCGGGTAAGACGACGCTTGCGCTGCAGACAATTGCAGAAGCCCAGAAAAAGGGTGGCATTTGCGCCTTCGTGGATGCGGAACACGCGCTTGATCCGGTCTATGCCCGCAAGCTTGGCGTCGATCTGCAGAACCTGCTGATCTCCCAGCCTGATACAGGTGAGCAGGCACTTGAAATCACCGATACGCTGGTTCGCTCCGGCGCGGTGGATGTTCTGGTTATCGACTCCGTTGCGGCCCTGACGCCGCGTGCGGAAATTGAAGGTGAAATGGGCGACAGCCTGCCGGGTCTTCAGGCTCGTCTGATGAGCCAGGCGCTGCGCAAGCTGACCGCATCGATCTCCCGTTCGAACTGCATGGTTATCTTCATCAACCAGATCCGTATGAAGATCGGTGTGATGTTCGGATCGCCGGAAACGACAACAGGCGGTAACGCGCTGAAGTTCTATGCCTCCGTTCGTCTCGACATTCGCCGTATCGGCGCCGTCAAGGAGCGTGAAGAGGTTGTTGGCAACCAGACACGCGTCAAGGTCGTCAAGAACAAGATGGCACCTCCGTTCAAGCAGGTCGAATTCGATATCATGTATGGCGAAGGCGTTTCCAAGACCGGTGAGCTGGTCGATCTGGGCGTCAAGGCTGGCATCGTCGAGAAGTCGGGTGCCTGGTTCTCCTATAACAGCCAGCGACTGGGGCAGGGGCGTGAAAACGCCAAGACCTTCCTGCGTGAAAACCCGGCGCTTGCCAATGAAATTGAACTGTCACTCCGCCAGAATGCTGGTCTGATTGCAGACCGCTTCCTGCAGAATGGCGGTCCGGAAGGTTCTGAAGACGGCGACGGCCCGGACGCCTGATCGACCGTGTCGCCGTCTCTCATTTGAAACGGCGCTGTATGAATTGAAACAAAAGGCCGCGTGACACCGTTCATGCGGCCTTTTTTGTGCCATGGTTGCGGCCCGAATGGCTGGACAGGGCCAGACGTGAACGATAAAAGCCAGTGGTTTTGATGGTTAGCCGTATTGCAAACGGCAATGAAGGACTCAGTATGAGCGGTGTGTGGGCATGAGCGGCGTAAATGAAATCCGGTCGACCTTTCTCGACTACTTCAAGAAAAATGGTCATGAAATCGTAGCCTCCAGCCCTCTGGTGCCGCGCAATGACCCGACCCTCATGTTTACCAATGCGGGCATGGTTCAGTTCAAGAACGTGTTCACCGGTCTGGAAAGCCGTCCATACTCCACGGCTGCATCGTCGCAGAAATGCGTACGCGCCGGCGGCAAGCACAACGATCTCGACAATGTCGGTTACACCGCCCGTCACCACACATTCTTCGAAATGCTGGGTAACTTCTCTTTTGGTGACTACTTCAAGGAAGAGGCGATTACGCACGCCTGGAACCTGATCACCAAAGAATACGGCATCGACAAGAACCGTCTTCTGGTGACTGTCTACCACACCGACGATGAAGCCTTTAACCTGTGGAAGAAGATTGCCGGTTTCTCGGATGATCGCATCATCCGTATTCCAACCAGCGACAACTTCTGGGCCATGGGTGACACCGGTCCTTGCGGTCCATGTTCTGAAATTTTCTACGACCACGGAGATCATATCTGGGGTGGCCCTCCAGGCTCTGCCGATGAAGATGGCGACCGTTTCATCGAGATCTGGAACCTCGTCTTCATGCAGTATGAGCAGGTGACGAAGGAAGAGCGCATCAATCTGCCGCGTCCATCGATCGATACCGGCATGGGGCTTGAGCGTATTTCCGCGCTGCTGCAGGGCAAACACGACAACTACGACACGGATCTGTTCCGTGCGCTGATTTCCGCTTCGGTTGAGGCAACCGGTGTTGCTGCTGAAGGCGAAAAGCGCGCCAGCCACCGTGTTATTGCTGACCACCTGCGTTCATCCGCCTTCCTGATTGCCGACGGTGTTCTTCCGTCCAACGAAGGCCGTGGTTACGTGCTGCGCCGTATTATGCGTCGCGCAATGCGCCATGCGGAATTGCTGGGTTCGAAAGAGCCATTGATCTGGAAGCTGCTGCCAACGCTCGTTCAGCAGATGGGCCGTGCCTATCCGGAACTGGTGCGCGCAGAGCCGCTGATCTCTGAGACGCTGAAGCTGGAAGAAACCCGTTTCCGCAAGACGCTGGAGCGTGGTCTTTCGTTGCTGTCCGACGCAACCTCGACACTGCACAAGGGCGACATGCTGGACGGCGAAACAGCATTCAAGCTTTACGACACCTACGGATTCCCGCTCGACCTGACGCAGGACGCTTTGCGTGCGCGTGAAATCGGCGTCGATATTTCCGGCTTTACCGACGCCATGGAGCGCCAGAAGGCCGAGGCACGTTCGCACTGGGCCGGTTCCGGCGACAAGGCAACGGAAACCGTGTGGTTTGAACTGAAGGAAAAGCTCGGCGCGTCCGAATTCCTCGGTTACGACACCGAAACGGCAGAAGGCGTAGTTCAGGCCATCGTCAAGGACGGCAAGGCTGTTGATGCGGCTGCTGCAGGCGAAACCGTGCAGGTTGTCGTCAACCAGACCCCGTTCTACGGTGAATCCGGTGGCCAGATGGGCGACACCGGTATCATCTCATCTGACAATGGCGCATTTGCCGTGTCCGATACCCAGAAGAAGGGCGAAGGCCTGTTCGTTCACATTGGTACGGTTGAAAAGGGCGGTCTCAAGGTCGGCGACGCTGTTCAGTTGACGGTTGATCATGACCGCCGCTCGCGTCTGCGTGCAAACCACTCGGCAACCCACCTGCTGCATGAGGCGCTGCGCGAAATCCTCGGCACGCATGTTGCCCAGAAGGGCTCGCTGGTTGCGCCTGAGCGTCTGCGCTTCGACGTATCTCATCCTAAGCCAATGACGGCAGAGGAATTGAAGATCGTTGAGCAGATGGCCAACGAAATCATTCTGCAGAATGCGCCTGTTACCACGCGTCTGATGAGCGTTGACGATGCGATTGCCGAAGGTGCCATGGCGCTGTTCGGTGAGAAGTACGGTGACGAAGTGCGCGTTGTGTCGATGGGCACTGGCATTCACGGCGCCAAGGCCAACCGTCCGTACTCGGTAGAACTTTGCGGCGGTACGCATGTGTCAGCAACCGGTGAAATCGGTCTGGTGCGCGTGTTGGGCGAAAGCGCGGTTGGTGCTGGCGTTCGTCGTGTTGAAGCTGTCACCGGCCAGGGCGCTCTGGCCTACCTCGCCGAGCAGGACGAACGTGTGAAGGCGTTGGCTTCTTCGCTGAAGGTTCAGCCGGGCGAAGTGTTGTCGCGCGTTGAAAGCCTGCTCGATGAGCGCAAGAAGCTTGAAAAGGAACTGACGGATGCCCGTCGCAAGCTGGCCATGGGCGGCGGTTCCGCTGACGGCGCTGCAAGCGATGTGCAGGAGATCGGCGGCGTGAAGCTGCTGGCCAAGTCGCTGTCCGGTATTGAAGCCAAGGACCTCAAGGGCCTTGCTGATGATGCCAAGGCAGGCATTGGTTCCGGCGTTGTGCTGCTGATTGCCGTCTCTGAAGATGGTAAGGCAAGTGCCGTTGTGTCTGTGACCGAAGACCTGACATCGCGCTTCAGCGCCGTTGATCTGGTGCGCGTTGCTTCTGCCGCTCTCGGCGGCAAGGGTGGCGGTGGCCGTCCTGACATGGCGCAGGCCGGTGGCCCTGATGGTGCCAAGGCATCTGAAGCCATTGAGGCTGTTGCGGCGGCACTCGCTGGCTGAGACTGGAACATCCAATAGAAAAGGCGGGTTTGACCCGCCTTTTTTTATTTTCTGATCGCCGTCCGCTAAGCCATGTCAGCCGGTGGGCTGCAAATCTTTCGAGGCTTCCTCATCCAGTTGCAAGGCACGCTTGAATGCCGGGCGTTCGCTGATATGGCTGAGATATTCCACAAAATGTGGACGTTTTTCGACCGTGCCGACCTGCATGCCCCAGCCGATGTGTGACGCGACATAAACGTCGGCCGCTGTAAACTGATCGCCAGCCACAAAGCGGTTTTCGCTGACAGCCAGTTCCAGTGTGTTCATGACATCGGCATAAGCGCCGCAGCCAACCATGCGGTATTTGTCTGGCGGTACTTCAACACCGAGCGCCTTGAAGCAACCTGCCATTTCCAACGGGCCCGCCGTAAAAAACAGCCAGCGGTAATAAAGGCCGCGCTGTTTGGTGGGTGGGGCAAGATTTGCGCCGGGAAATGCATCGGCAAGATAGGCGCAGATCGCCGCGCATTCGGTGACGATGGTGTCACCATGTTTGATGGCTGGCACCTTGCCCATCGGGTTTATCGCCTTGTAGGCGTGTGATTTCATGTCGGTACTGAAGGCCAGAATTTCGGTGCGGTAGGGCACGCCAACCTCTTCCAGCATCCAGCGGGCAATGCGACCGCGAGACATGGGGTTGGTATAAAATGTCAGGTCACTCATAACGTCTCCTCCATTTTGGCAAATTCTGCGCCTGACCTGTGATGTAATCAAGACATTGCTCTCGTAGCCAAAAGAAAACCCGGCGCGAAGGCCGGGTTCTCGAAGTTCTCTTCAGGTTTGGCTGTCTCAGGCAGCCATAGCCTTCTGAAGGTTTTCGTCGATCTTGTCGAGGAAGGCAGTGGTTGACAGCCATGGCTGATCAGGACCGATCAGCAGTGCCAGGTCCTTGGTCATGAAGCCGGCTTCAACGGTGTCAACGCAAACGGTTTCCAGCGTGGCAGCGAACTTTGCCAGATCGGCATTGTCGTCCAGCTTGGCACGGTGTGCGAGACCACGTGTCCATGCGAAGATCGAAGCGATCGAGTTCGTGGAGGTTTCCTGGCCCTTCTGGTGCTGGCGGTAGTGGCGGGTAACCGTACCGTGTGCAGCTTCAGCTTCAACCGTGCGGCCATCTGGCGACAGCAGAACGGAGGTCATCAGGCCGAGCGAACCGAAGCCCTGTGCAACGGTGTCGGACTGTACGTCGCCGTCGTAGTTCTTGCATGCCCAGACGTAGCCGCCGGACCACTTCAGAGCGGAAGCAACCATGTCGTCGATCAGGCGGTGTTCGTAGATGATGCCGACTTCGTCGAACTTCGCCTTGAACTCGGCTTGGTAAACTTCTTCAAAGATGTCCTTGAAGCGACCGTCATAAGCCTTGAGGATGGTGTTCTTGGTGGACAGATAAACTGGCCACTTGCGCATCAGGCCGTAGTTCATGGATGCGCGTGCGAATTCGCGGATCGACTCATCCAGGTTGTACATGGCCAGAGCAACGCCGGCGCCTGGTGCGTCGAACACGTCTTTTTCGATAACCTGGCCGTCTTCACCAACGAACTTGATCGTCAGCTTGCCCTTGCCAGGAAATTTGAAGTCGGTTGCCTTGTACTGATCGCCGAATGCGTGACGGCCAACAACGATTGGCTTCGTCCAGCCTGGAACCAGACGTGGAACGTTTTTGCAGATGATTGGCTCGCGGAAGATAACGCCGCCGAGAATGTTGCGGATGGTGCCGTTCGGGCTCTTCCACATCTGCTTGAGGCTAAATTCCTCAACGCGGGCTTCATCTGGAGTAATGGTTGCGCACTTGATGCCAACGCCGTGCTTCTTGATGGCGTGAGCCGCATCAACAGTCACCTGGTCATTGGTCGCGTCACGGTTTTCGACCGAAAGGTCATAATATTCGATGTCGAGATCGAGGTAAGGCAGGATCAACTTGTCCTTGATGAGCTGCCAGATGATACGGGTCATTTCGTCGCCGTCGAGATCGACAACCGGATTTGCAACCTTGATCTTTGCCATGAATTCCTCGCCATGAATGAGGCGGAACAAGTCCGCGGTATCGGAAAAATATCCGGTGCGGCTATAGCATCGCATGCGCCGTCCGCAAAGGCTTGGAGCATGTTTTTCTGCATGGCTGCCCAAATGAAGTTGGGTGGGTGACAAATGACAGGATGGGAATACAGTCTGGCGAATCATTCCTTCATCGTCGATTTGCGACCGGACACTTTTATGCGCACTTTTTTCACTGCCACCCTCGTTTTTCTGGCCTCCAGCTGCGCATTCGCCGCAGATGCGACCGCACCCGTGCGTCAGGTGATGGATATCACCGTCAAGAACTGGTCCGGCGAGCAGGAAGAGTGGAAATACATTTTTGACGAGGACATGCTGAACAGCCTGTTCAGCAAGAAATTCGTCGAAACCTACCATCAGGCGGCAAAGAAGCCGGCCTATGACACCGAAAACAACGAGCCGGGCGACCCCTTTGGCTACGACGTTGTGACCAGTTCACAGGATGGCTGTCCAATACAGGAACTGGCGATTGCACCTGCTCAGCCAAAGGATGGCGGCGTGAATGACGTCAAGGTCAGTTTCAAGCTGTGGTCCTGCATGGACGAAAACGACATGAAGAACATGGTCAACGAAGTGCATTTCGATGTCATCGAAGAAAACGGCAAACCTGTCATTGATGACATTCACCGGGTTGGTGACGACGGCACGGATTCCCTGGTTGTCGAGATGGATGGCATCATCAAGGGTGAATAGTGCCGGTCTTCAATTGGCCTTTTTCCGCTGCACACTTTGATTTGCGCTGCATTTTGTGCCAGTGAAGCGCCCGTGTAATCTGGAAGAAGAATATGGCTGGTACCAATAGCGAGCTGGAACTTGTGGCAGAAGGCCCGGCAATCATCCTCGTTGAACCGCAACTGGGCGAAAACATCGGCATGGTTGCCCGTGCCATGGCCAATTTCGGCTTGGCGGAACTGCGTCTGGTCAACCCGCGGGATGGCTGGCCAAGCGAGAAGGCCCGTGCTGCGGCCTCCAAGGCAGACCATGTGATTGACGGCACGCGGGTGTTTGCGACGCTGGAAGAAGCGATTGCCGACCTGAATTTCGTTTATGCCACCACTGCCCGTGAACGTTACGGTTTCAAGCCGGTACGTGCGCCTGTCGACGCCGTTGCGACGCTGCGCGGTAAATTTGTCGGCGGCGAAAAAACCGGAATTCTGTTTGGTCGCGAGCGCTGGGGTCTGACCAATGAAGAAGTGGCGCTTGCCGACGAGATCGTGACCTTCCCGGTCAATCCAGCCTTCGCATCGCTGAACATCGCGCAAGCGGTGCTGCTGATGTCCTATGAGTGGATGAAGTCTGGCATGGAAGACGTGTCTTCGACGCTTTTCCAACCGATCGAGCAGCGGCCGGCGACAAAAGAAGAGCTGCATGGCCTTTATGAACAGGTGGAAGAAGCGCTGGATGCCCGCGGTTACTACCGCCCGGAAGGCAAAAGGCAGCGCATGACCGAAAATCTTCGTGCCGTTTTGTCCAGACGCGCGCTGAGCTCG
The DNA here is from genome assembly GCF_055381905.1 of Agrobacterium sp. 5Ca50. NCBI lineage: Bacteria > Pseudomonadati > Pseudomonadota > Alphaproteobacteria > Hyphomicrobiales > Rhizobiaceae > Agrobacterium > Agrobacterium sp. 5Ca50. The sequence continues at coordinate 1,933,097 of NZ_AP026438.1, read as the reverse complement.
CAGGAGATCAGCGTTTTGCGCGGCGTGTTCGGTACCTTTGACCGTTACACGCGCAACTCGCCGCGTGGAGCTTTTTATCAGCCTCCCAACAACAATGCCGGCGGCAAGGGCGTTTCGGAAGATGACAGCACAGACGCATGAGCTGAAACCAATTCTGGTTTTTGATTCCGGAATTGGTGGCCTGACGGTTTTGCGCGAGGTTCGCGTTCTGATGCCGGAACGCGAATTCATCTATATTGCCGATGATGCCGGTTTTCCCTATGGCGGCTGGGAAGAAGAGGCGCTGAAAGAGCGTATTCTGGCGCTTTTTAACCGGTTGCTTGTCGAGCATGATCCCGAGGTCTGCGTCATTGCCTGCAACACCGCTTTTACGCTGGCCGGTGCGGCACTGCGTGAAGCGTTTCCTGCCATGACCTTTGTCGGTACCGTACCGGCGATCAAGCCTGCAGCAGAGCGAACACGCTCCGGCCTTGTATCGGTTCTTGCCACGCCCGGCACGGTCAAACGTGCCTACACGCGTGACCTCATCCAGTCCTTTGCCACCCAGTGCCATGTGCGACTGGTCGGTTCGGAAAATCTGGCCCGGATGGCGGAAAGCTGGATCCGGGGTGAGCCGGTATCGGATGAGGCGGTGATGGCTGAGATCACGCCGTGTTTTGTCGAGCAGGAGGAGCGCAAGACCGATATCGTCGTGCTGGCCTGCACCCATTACCCGCTCATGTCCAATCTGTTTCGTCGTTTGGCACCGTGGCCAGTCGATTGGCTGGACCCGGCTGAAGCCATTGCACGACGGGCACGCCATCTGGTGCCGCTGGTTCAGGGTGCCGTACATCCCGATGGTTTTGATGTGGCGATTTTCACCTCAGGCAATCCAGATTTCGCCACCCGTCGCCTGATGCAGGGCTTTGGCCTGCGCGCCCAATAAACGGCGCTTGAACTTCAGTTAAAATGGTGGCTTGGTGGCGTTTCTCTGGAGCGAGGATTTGCCATGCCGTTTGAAAACTGGATTGCGTTTGCTGCTGCGTCAATTGTCATGCTGGCCATTCCCGGGCCAACCATCCTGCTTGTCATTTCCTATGCGCTTGGCCATGGCCGAAAGGCCGGTACGGCAACGGTTGCCGGTGTGGCGCTGGGTGATTTTACGGCGATGACCGCCTCAATGCTGGGGCTTGGTGCCTTGCTGGCGACGTCTGCTGCATTGTTTACGGTGCTGAAATGGGTGGGTGCGGCCTATCTGATCTATCTCGGGATCAAGCTGTGGCGTGCGCCTGTTATTGGTGGCGATGCCTCACAGGGCGATGTGACGGGCAAGGAAAGGCCGATGCGGATATTCCTGCATACCTATATCGTCACTGCGCTCAACCCGAAAAGCATCGTGTTTTTTGTGGCGTTTCTGCCGCAGTTTCTGGTGCCGACGCTGCCATGGCTGCCGCAAATGGTGATCTTTGAAACGACGTTCCTGGTGCTCGCCATCATCAATGCGGCACTCTACGGGCTGTTGGCCTCTGCTGCGCGCAACACCATTCGCAAACCATCGGTGCAGAGGGTGGTCAATAGAACAGGCGGAAGCCTGCTGATTGGCGCCGGCTTGCTGACGCTGGGTTGGAAGCGGGCGGCAAATATCTGAAATTCAATTTAAATAAAAAAGAACAGGCGGTGTTATTGCCGCCTGTTCTTTTTGTTTCCTGTCGCGATCGATCAGAATACGGCGAGATATTTCAGAAGCGAAATAATACCGATAATGATAACGATAACCTGGACGATCTGCTTCGCGCTGCCAGCAATTGGCAAGCGAGCGACCAGCCATAGAATCAGCACGATAACAAGAAACGTGATCAAAATGCTGATGAGGGTGGATGTAACCATTGGTCCCAGCTCCTTTAATTTTCCAACGGTTCTTGACCGTTGCGTATCAAATGCGTTCATCACCACATTGGTTCCATTGCGGACAATACAATTGAAAAAAATCCTATCGGCCGGCGGAGACAACACATGACCCAGGTAAAAGTGAAAACAAGGCCCACGGGCGCAACGGCCGTTCTGGCAAGAATGGGCCAGCCGGACCTCACAACGCCAACCGGCGGCGCGCTTGGCGTCACCACCAGCGCTTCCGATCCGGGCTTCAATCCGATTGATCTGCTTTATTCATCGCTGGCGGCCTGCATGGTGCTGAGCGCGCGCATCGCAGCCAGCAAGCTCGGCATCCTCGACAGGTTTGAGAACGTGACGGCTGAAGTAACCGGCGAGAAGGCAAAAACGGAACCGTCCCGCATCGAGACCTTCCATATCGCGCTTGATATCAAGGGTAATTTTAACGACGACGAGCGTCAGGCCATCGGCCATATGGCGGAAGATATCTGCACCGTCAGCAACACGCTGCGTGGTGCTGTGTCCTTTGACCTAACGGTTAAAGCGTAATCGTCTCTGCTTATGATTTTGGTGCGTGAGCGGCCTTTTGCCATTTGCGCACCAGACGGTCTCTCTTGAGGCGCGACAGTTTCTGCAGCCAGAAAATACCATCAAGCTGATCGATTTCATGCTGGATGCAGATGGCATGAAATCCCTCTGCCTCTTCTTCGTGAAATGCCCCGGTGATATCCTGATAACGTACGCGAACGGCCGCTGGGCGTTCCACTTCCTCCGTATAGCCGGGCATCGAAACGCTGCCCTCAGTGTGACGCATGGTATGTGCGGACTGCGAGAGGATTTCCGGGTTGATATAATTTCGGACGCCGTCCTGTGGCGACAGTTCCAGCACAAATACCCGCTGAAATACACCAATATGGGCAGCCGTGATGCCGACGCCGGGCGCGGCGCGCATGGTGTCGAGCAAGTCGGTGCACAGCGTTTTTACCGCATCGTCAAACACAGTCACCGGCTGGCAAGGTGTAGAAAGCCCGCTATGCGGGTAGGGCAGAATGGGCCTGATTGCCACTGTATGCTCCGGTTTTGCGCCTGATAAAACCCAGAAGGCGTCAGGCTTGCGGTGTCATGTTTTCGATGTCATGCGAGGTTCCAGAGGTGGCATAGGCGACCTCGGTCAGTTCCTTACCAATAGCTGACAATTCCACAAAGGTTCTTTGTGTCCGGTCATTACGTTTTGTCACGGCAAGGAAGCGGCCAGACATGGCGGTGATTTCACGTAACACCAGCGCATGGGCAATGCCGAGCTTTTTCGACAGGCTGCGGCTGTCGGAACCGATGCCGAGGTGAATAGCGCACAGAAGTGCGGCCCCGGTGGTGTCCAAACCATCCGGGGCCGTTTCCATGACCTTTTCCACCATCGCCATGAAGCGTTCGGCGGAAGTATCTTCAGACATTATGCAGCCTCGGTATCAGCCTCGATGCGCAGACGAACCGACACCAGAACCGACTTGGAGGTTGGGGTGAAGCTGCCTTCGCCGTAGCTGTGCAGTGGCACAAGCACGTTCAGTTCCGGGTAATAACCGGCAATGCTACCTTCTGGAATGTTGTAAGGCACAAGGCGGAAGTTTTCGGCAATTCGCTCAATGCCATCGCCATATTCTCCGACAACATCAACGCGCTGCTTGGCCTTCGCGCCCAGCTTTTCCATGTCCTTCGGGTTCATGAACACGACCTGGCGTTCACCGTAAACGCCACGGTAACGGTCATCCATGCCGTAGATGGTGGTATTGTACTGGTCATGGCTGCGGAATGTCTGCAGCACGAAGATGCCTTCTTCGCCAAGCGCCTGCTGGTGCTCGGTCTTTGCCGGCAATTCGCCGGTGAAGAAGGTTGCCTTCTTGGCTGGTGTGTTCCACTCGCGTTCTGCGGCGGCGTTGCGCAGGTGGAACCCACGCGGCACGCGCACGCGCTCATTGTAGTTCTCAAAGCCCGGTAGGACACGCTCGATCATGTCACGGATCAGGTCGTAATCTTCGGCCATGGCGCGCCAGTTGACATGGGCGTTGCCAAGCGTTGCTTCGGCAATCCCGGCAACGATTGCAATTTCCGACTTCAGCTCGGGAGAGGCTGGTGTGTTGATGCCGCCGGAGCCGTGAACCATGCTCATGGAATCTTCCACGGTGATGATCTGCGAGACGCCCTTGGAGTTGCGGTCGATTTCTGTGCGGCCAAGGCATGGCAGAACGTAGGACACCTGACCCGGTACAAGATGCGAATGGTTGAGTTTGGTGGCGATGTTGACCGTCAGCCGTTGCTTTTCAAACGCCTTGATGATCAGCGGGCTGTCCGGTGTGGCGCGAAGGAAGTTGCCGCCCAGCGCGATGAAGGTTTCGGCAGTACCGTCCAGCATGGCGCTAATGGCTTCAACCGTGTTGTGGCCGCGATTGCGCGGCATTGGCACGCCCAGTTCCTTTTCAAGCGCGTCCAGCAGGGCAGGTGGTGCCTTTTCGTCGATACCAACTGTGCGGTCGCCCTGCACGTTGGAGTGGCCACGTACCGGGCAAAGACCGGCGCCTGGACGTCCGATATTGCCGCGCAGCAGCATGAAGTTGGTGATTTCGCGGATGGTAATGACAGAATGTTTGTGCTGGGTAATGCCCATCGCCCAGGTGGCGATAACGGCATTCGACGTCATGTAGATGTTTGCTGCTTCTTCGATCTGCTCGCGGGTCAGGCCGGACTGGTCGATGATCGCGTCCCAGCTGGTGGCGTCCACGGCGGCACGGTAGGCGTCAAACTCGACGGCGTGTTCGTTGATGAAGTCGTAATCGATAATGGCGGGCTGACCAGCGGCGCGTGCTGCGTCATCAGCGGCAAAAATCACCTTGCTCATGCCGCGCACGGCAGCCATGTCGCCGCCCTGGCGTGGCTGGTAATAGTTGGTGGCGATCTTGGCGCTGCCGCCGGTGATCATCTCAACCTTGTCCTGCGGATCGGTAAAGCGCTCAAGGCCCTTTTCGCGGATCGGGTTGAAGACAACGATACGTGCACCGCGAAGGGCCGCACGGCGCAGGTCACCCAGCATACGTGGGTGGTTGGTGCCGGGGTTCTGGCCAATGCAGAAAATCGCATCGGCATGTTCGAAGTCTTCCAGCAGAACTGTGCCCTTGCCAACGCCGACGGAAGCCTTCAGGCCAACGCCGCTGGCCTCATGGCACATGTTGGAACAGTCAGGGAAATTGTTGGTGCCGTAGAGACGGACCATCAGCTGATACAGGAACGCTGCTTCGTTGGAGGCGCGGCCGGATGTGTAGAATTCGGCGCGGTTGGCGTCCGAAAGGCTTTTCAGCACCGAGCCGATTTCGGCAAAGGCGTCGTCCCAGGATACGGCAACATATTTGTCGGTGGCGCGGTCATAACGCATCGGGTTGGTGAGGCGGCCTTGAAGCTCAAGATCGTAATCGCTCCAGCCACGCAGTTCAGTGACGGTGTGTTTGGCGAAGAAGTCTGGCGGTACGCGCTTTTCAGTTGCTTCCCACGCTACGGCCTTCACGCCGTTTTCGCAGAATTCGAAGGAGGAACCGTGCTCCGGGTCACCCCAGGCGCAGCCGGGGCAGTCAAAGCCGTCAGGCTGATTGGCTTTGAGAAGGGTACGGGCGCCGGATATTGGTGCGCCGGATTCCAGCAGTCTCTTGCCAACACTTTTCAACGCGCCCCAGCCGCCAGCTGCGGAGGATGCCTTGCCGATGAAATCCATCTTGCCCATGAACGTGGTCTTTCCCAAAAATTATTCTTTAGCTCTTTGTTTTTTTGCATGTCGTTATCGCAAAACCGCTGAACACTTTTGCGCGACATGCTTCAGCGCAATTCCTGCGCCTTCTGGTCGCATTGCCTCATTGGCAATGTCTTGTTGTATTCTCCAGATTCCCCCATGTGTACCATATGTCAACTTGTATCTTAGTCTGAGTTTTTCAACTCTTGGTCATCGGCGTCGCGATTTCGTCGCAGGAATCTGTTTAAAGCGGTTGTTTATGACCGCATGATATTGTCTCTCCGATCAAAATTTTCCTTGGCATCCATCTTGCCTGATCGTTGACAATGCGGTTTTAAGAGCCATTCTCCAGCCAGCCCGTAATTCGGGACATTCACGTAAAACAGGGGGCGCCAATGACTGATGTTGACGACGATCGTCACGAGCCTCTGGATGTGACACCTTCCAATAAAGCCTCTGACATTTATTCGGATGACGGCTCTATCCGCTCCGACTTTTTGACCATGGTTGGTGCAGCAATCGCCGATCGTGACCTGCTGTTCCTGCGTAAAAATGTCGCAAGGTTGCACGAGTCCGAATTGGGCGATCTGCTCGAATCAATCCTGCCGGAACAGCGCCACGCGCTGGTGCGGTTGCTGGGTGACGACTTCGACATGACCGCCTTGACGGAGGTCGATGAGGCCATTCGTCTGGATATCGTTGAGCAGATGCCGAATGAGCAGATTGCTGCCGGTATCGGTGAACTGGATTCGGATGACGCGGTCTACATTCTGGAAGACCTTGACCACGCGGACCGCGAAGAAATTCTCGCCAAGCTGCCGTTCACCGAGCGTGTCAGGCTTCGCCGTGCGCTGGATTATCCGGAAAGCTCTGCCGGTCGTCGTATGCAGACCGAGTTCGTGGCCGTACCGCCATTCTGGACGGTTGGCCAGACCATCGACTACATGCGTGAGGAAGAGGAACTTCCCGAAAGCTTCACCCAGATTTTCGTGATCGACCCGACTTTCAAGCTGGTTGGCGCGCTTGATCTCGACAAACTGCTGCGGTCCAAGCGGCAGGTGAAGGTCGAAACGATCATGCATGAAACCAACCACCCGATTGCGGCGGAGATGGACCAGGAAGAAGCCGCGCAGCTGTTTGAACAGTATGACCTTCTGTCCGCTGCCGTGGTGGATGAAAACGGCCGTCTGGTCGGTGTGCTGACCATCGATGACGTGGTTGACGTTATCCAGGAAGAGGCGGAAGAAGACTTGCTGCGCCTTGGTGGTGTCGGTGACGAAGAACTGTCGGACTCCGTGGCCAGCACGTCACGCTCGCGTATGCCGTGGCTTGCCGTCAACCTGTTTACCGCATCGATGGCGGCATCGGTCATCGGCCTGTTTGACGCGACCATTGAAGAGATCGTGGCGCTTGCCATTCTAATGCCGATCGTGGCGGGCATGGGCGGCAATGCCGGTTCGCAGACCATGACGGTGTCTGTGCGGGCGCTTGCCACCAAGAACCTCGATATTCACAATGCCAGACGTATTATCCGTCGTGAGGCGGGCGTTGGTATTCTCAATGGCCTGCTGTTTGGCTGTACCATCGGTACATTGGCAGCCCTTTGGTTCCACGATATCCAAATCGGTGGCATTCTGGCAGCGGCCATGATGATCAACATGTTTGCGGCGGCACTGGCCGGAATTCTCATTCCGATCGTGCTGGACCGATTTGGCGCCGACCCGGCGGTGTCTTCTGCGGTGTTTGTGACGGCAGTGACCGATACCGTGGGCTTCTTCTCGTTTCTCGGTCTTGCGACCTGGTGGTTCGGCATACATTAGCGACGATCACGTGCAGGAATTGTTTGCACAATTACGGGTTTCAAGTCCTTGTTTTTGCAAGGTCTGGTATTCTTGTGCTGAAGGCGAGACGTGGCGATTATGTTAGGTGAGGATCAATTGTAAAATTGACTTTTACGTGAAGGTCAATATACTCAATTGCCTGACATGAAGCGGATCGGCACGTGAATAAATATTATAGCATCACAGAGCTTACACGGGAATTTGGTGTTTCGACAAGAACGCTGCGTTTTTACGAAGACGAGGGGCTCATTCATCCTGAACGTCGTGGTCGCACCAGATTGTTCAGAATGGCCGACCGCAGGCTTATTCAGGAAATTCTCAGAGGCCGTCGTATCGGCTTCACCATCGCAGAAATCCGCGAAATCATTCAGGTCTACAAAGAGCCGCCGGGCGAGTCCGGCCAGCTTGAGATGCTGATGAAAAAAGTCGATGAGAAGCGCAATGAGCTTCGCCAGAAGCGCAAGGACATTGAAGAGACGCTTGCGGAACTCGACAATGTCGAAGAAGCCTGTCTGACCCGACTTGCGGAAATTGGTGTCGGCACCTAACCGTTTCGAAATTCGGATAGTGTGAAGCCGCTGTTTATCGCAGCGGCTTTTTTGTTGCCGTTATTGCACTTGTCGTGTGCATTGAAGCGAGATTTCTTCGATTTTTGCCTGCTCTGGCTGGCTCAATTTGCTGGCCATCATATTATCAAATACATTTTCGGCCTGAAGTCTTTCCAGCGTGCAGCCGCAGAAACTCTGACACATTTCAACACCGTTTCCACCGCTGACGCAGGTTCGCTCGCAGCTCTTCTTGAACTCCTCGACCATATCGACCGGTGGGGGCGGTGCAACCAGCGATGCGAGATAAACAATACCAACCAGAATGGGCTGGTGGATCAGGTAAAAGGCAAGGCTGTGTTTGCCGGCAAGGGCCAGCGGATTGCGCGGATGGCTTGGGGTACGAAAACGATCAAGCCAGCCAGCGGGCAGGGCGATTTTCGCAGCGCTGAGGCCGAGCAGAAACGGCGCAAGCCACGGCAGCAGCGGCACATAATCATTGGAGCGCGGCATGACCGGCGAAAGGCCGATCCAGAGCAGCCATGGCGTGCTGAAAATATCCGCCGTCAGATAAAACGGTGCGGCAAGTGCAGCCGCGGCAACGACCAGCGTGACGACGACAGGCAGTCGCAGGAACAACAGGCCAACAAGGCTTGCGGCGGCGATATTATGCAATATGCCGAAAAAGATCATGCCATCTGGCGTCGCAATGGCCGTTGCGACGGTGATTACCACGGCAGCCGCAGCGATCATGGCAAAGCGCTTGCGGAAAGACGGCCAGTTTATGCCTTTGGAATGGGCAAGATACAGGCTGAAACCGGCCAGAAACAGGAAGCTGCTGGCAATACCGCGCGCATAGATCTTCCAAAGGCCCTGGGTTGCGGTGCCCGGCTCGAGATAACCGAACAGCTCCAGATCCCAGGTGAAGTGGTAGGATGCCATGGCAATCAGGGCAATACCGCGCAATGTATCGAGTGCGCCGATCCGGCCTTTCGGGGCGGCTGGCGTTGTCCCGGTGATCGCTTCGGTCATTCTCTCATCCCTGATTTTGTCGTTCTGCAAAGATTATCGCAACGCCTTCAAAGTGAGGCAATTTCAAGGCTGTTCATCTTCCATGATCGCCAGGCGCGCTTCCGAAAAGAATTGACGGCGTGTCAGAACCGCGATGATGAAGAGCGTGCCACCAATGAACACGTAAGGGCCGATGAACCAGCCGAGATAACCGATCGACAGGAAAATGGTACGCAGGCCATCATTGAAGTTCTTAGCGGCGATGATGTTCATGCGGATGACGTTTTCGGCCGCTTGTTCTGCTGCGCGCCGGTCACCCAGACTGTCCTCGACCATCGGAATGGCGCCAAACAGAATAGTGCAGTAGTTGAACAGGCGGTAGGACCAGCCAAATTTGAAAAAGGCATAACCGAAGATGGTCGTCAGTCCGATGACCTTCAGTTCAAAGGCCGTGCGTCCGGCATAATGCACAAAGGGCATGTCCTTGAACACGGATTCAACCTGATCTGTCGCGCCCAGAAGCGCAAAACAGCCACCAATCGCAAAGATCGAGGTCGAAGCAAAAAAGGCGGTGCCATTCTGCAGGCCTGCCATGATCTGCGTGTCGATCATTTTCAGGTCACGGCGCAGCGAATTGTAGATCCATTTGCGGCGGCGCTCGGCCATGGCCTGGTTGAGGCTGAGGCGCGCAAAACGCGGCTTGCCTGATGTCAGCCAGGCGTAACTGCTCCAGGAGAGGATGAAGATTACAAAAGCCGTATAGTCGATAATTGTCATGATGTTGTGAGACCGCCAATCGAATCCGTGCCGCTTCAGACCGGGCGATAATGGCCGCATGCGGTCCGTCAGGCAATGTGCTGACATCATCTATCTCAACGGACTGAAAAAACGGTGTCTATTTTGTCAGTGAGATGGTTCGCGATAAAAATGCAAAAAAACGACAAAGTTTTTTCGAATGTGAGTCGCTTGCTAACTCTCCGGTAAGAATGTCTGGTTAATTGTAGTCGTGCAGACGGCGAGACCGTCAGTCCGGCTCCGGAAAAGGTATTGCGTACCGGTCGCCGTTGCCTCTGTTCGAGGTGTTTTCAGGAGGCGTGCAAGCTTGATGGCTCGCGCGCTTTTTGATTTTTATCTACTCCCAGATATCATTGACACGCGCCCAGCCTGATCCTAGATTTTGGTTGTCCGGACCTTTTGCTGCTGGCCTTCAGTTTCCTTGCGGTTTGTAATGGTGCAAACCGGGGAAATGACAGCAGGCAGACAAACCGGAGTGTTGAGCATGATCGACCGGGGGACGCCTCCTATCTACGAATCGTCCCTTTTCATGACTTGATGCAATGGCCTTGCGCCTACGCGCATTGGGGTCCGGACATAATTTCATACATGACAGAGCGGATTTTCATGTCGCACCAAAATCGAACGGTTCTTGTGCTGGGTGGTGCGCGTTCCGGCAAATCTTCCTTCTCCGAAAAACTGGTTCTAGCAAGCGGCCTCGACGCCCATTATGTGGCGACCGGGCGAGCCTGGGACGATGAAATGCGAGAGCGCATTCGTGAGCACCAATCCCGGCGTGGTGCTGTCTGGACCAGCCATGAGGAGCCGGTTGATCTGGTGGGTCTGCTGCAAAAGATTGATGATCCCAAACGGATCATTCTCATTGATTGCCTGACATTGTGGGTCACAAACCTGATGATGGACAACAGGGATATGCCCGCCGAATTCGAGGCTCTTTGCCGTCACATTGCGGTGGCTAAGGCGCAGCTGGTGTTTGTGTCCAATGAAGTCGGGCTTGGCATCGTGCCTGACAATCGCATGGCGCGAGAGTTTCGTGACCATGCTGGCCGCCTGCATCAAAATGTGGCCGAAGTTGCAAATGAAGTTTATTTCATCGCGGCTGGATTACCCCTTAAAATGAAGGGGTAAGGTCGGGTTCCTCATATTTTGAATCGGGTACTTAAGTTTTTGATTCAATGCGTCTGCTCGTTTTCCAGCTCTTCGAGAAGGCAGTCGCTTTCAAAGGCTATATGTCGACGCGTTGCTTCAAAAAAACCACGCAGCATGTAGCCGACTGCCTCCATGTTGACCGGATTGCCTGAGCCGACCTTCAGCAGGGCATCGGTCAGTTCTTCGGCAAAACATTCATCCTCGAAATGCTCAAAGCGCAGACGTTCCAGCGTCTCAGAACGAGCCCGCTGACCGGTGCGATGTTCTATCCAGGGAAACAGCACAGTTTCCTCATAATGGTGAGCGCCGCGGATGACGGGTCCAAGCGCCTTGGCGGCATAGATGCATTTTTGCCGGTTGACGTTGGAGGGCAGGGAATCTGCGATCTCTTCCAGCTCCCGGCACAGTGCCAGTTGTTCCGTATGCGCCCGGCGCAGCCAGTCCAGTTTGGGGAAATCCTTTTCCGCCCGCGATAACGGGGTGATGGTTTCCTGTTCAGGTCGCCCTGAAAGATTGCCTTTCTGTGCCATGGTCATGACCTCGTTCTTGCCCTTCAAGCGCAAGACTGGCTGCGCTGCCACGCCTGTCGTGCGGCATGATGTCCCGAAGGACGCATCCAGTTGCGAAAATGCCGCTATTTCCAGTTCGTTTCTATTTCTCCCACAGTCTGCCGCGTCTGCCTTGATTTGGATCAAGGTAAGTTTTGCCCGCGAATGGCACTTCTCCAAACGACGCGACATGCCGCACGACTCTGCACAGGGCAGATGTCTGGCCGCGTCGGATCAGCCAGGACGTTGGGGGAAACCAACAATGAACTACACTTTGGAATTCGTGATAGTGGCTCTGGGAGCCTTTATTGCGTTGCTAGGGGCGGCATTCGCCCATGATAATCAGTTTGCATCCCACATGTGGGTGCTGTTTTTCGTGCTGCTCATCGGCGCGGTCGTGTTGCTGCGACGCACATCCTTTGCGCCGATCGATGCCGCCGCCAAGCAGCGTCAGCAGTCGGAGTATTTCGATGAAGTCATCAAATACGGTGTCATTGCCACCGTGTTCTGGGGCGTTGTCGGTTTCCTCGTCGGTCTGATCGTTGCGCTTCAGCTGGCATTTCCCGACCTCAATATTGAGCCATGGTTCAATTTCGGTCGTGTACGCCCGCTGCACACCTCGGCGGTCATTTTTGCCTTTGGTGGTAACGCGCTTATCGCGACGTCTTTCCATGTGGTTCAGCGCACATCGCGTGCACGCCTGTTTGGCGGTAACCTCGGCTGGTTCGTTTTCTGGGGCTACAACCTGTTTATCGTCATGGCCGCCACCGGCTACCTTCTCGGCATTACGCAGGGCAAGGAATATGCCGAGCCGGAATGGTACGTCGATATCTGGCTGACAATTGTCTGGGTCTGTTATCTCATTGCGTTTCTGGGCACGATCCTGAAGCGCAAGGAACCCCACATTTACGTGGCCAACTGGTTCTACCTTGGCTTCATTGTCACCATTGCCATGTTGCATATCGTCAACAATCTGGCGGTGCCGGTCTCGTTCCTCGGCGTGAAGAGCTACTCGGCCTTCTCGGGCGTGCAGGATGCTTTGACACAGTGGTGGTACGGCCATAACGCCGTGGGCTTCTTCCTGACCGCCGGCTTCCTGGGCATGATGTATTATTACATTCCCAAGCAGGTTAACCGTCCGGTCTATTCCTACCGCCTGTCGATCATCCACTTCTGGGCCCTGATCTTCATGTATATCTGGGCTGGCCCGCACCACCTGCACTATACGGCGCTGCCGGACTGGGCGCAGACACTGGGCATGGTGTTCTCGGTCATGCTGTGGATGCCTTCGTGGGGTGGCATGATCAACGGTCTGATGACGCTTTCGGGCGCATGGGACAAGATCCGTACCGACCCGGTCGTTCGCATGATGGTTATGGCGGTTGCCTTCTACGGCATGGCAACATTTGAAGGTCCTGTCATGTCGATCAAGGCCGTCAACTCGCTCAGCCACTATACCGACTGGACCATTGGCCACGTTCACTCCGGCGCGCTTGGCTGGAACGGCATGATCACCTTCGGCGCCCTCTATTACATGGTGCCAAAGCTGTGGAACCGCGATCGTCTGTATAGCCTGCAACTGGTCAACTGGCACTTCTGGCTGGCCACACTGGGTATCGTTGTCTACGCGGCCGCCATGTGGGTTGCCGGTATCCAGCAGGCTCTGATGTGGCGCGAATATGATGCGCAGGGCTTCCTGGTTTACTCGTTCGCAGAATCTGTAGCAGCCATGTTCCCGTACTACGTGCTGCGTGCCGGTGGCGGTCTGCTGTTCCTCAGCGGTGCAATCATCATGGCCTACAACATTACCAGAACCATTCTTGGCCATCAGCGCCAAGAGGGTGTTCGCCAGGATGCCGCGCCTGCGCTGCAACCGGCTGAGTAAGGAGTTTGACGATGTCTATTCTTGATAAACACGGCGTCATCGAGCGTAATGCAACATTGCTTCTGGTGGGATCGCTCGTTGTGGTCTCCATCGGCGGTATCGTTGAAATCGCACCGCTTTTCTACCTCGAAAACACCATTGAAAAGGTGGAGGGCATGCGGCCTTACTCGCCGCTCGAGCTGGCCGGACGCAACATCTACATTCGTGAAGGGTGCTACACCTGCCACAGCCAGATGATCCGTCCGTTCCGCGACGAGGTTGAGCGTTACGGTCACTACAGCCTTGCCGCTGAATCGATGTATGACCATCCGTTCCAATGGGGTTCCAAGCGCACCGGGCCAGATCTCGCCCGCGTCGGTGACCGTTATTCGAACGAATGGCATGTGCAGCATCTGGTCGAGCCACGCTCTGTCGTGCCGGAATCGGTTATGCCCAGCTATTCCTTCCTGAAGGAAACACCGCTCAAGATCACCGACGTTTCAATGGAGCTCAAGGCCAACCGTGCCGTGGGCGTTCCATACAGTGACGAGATGATCGAAAACGCCGCTGCCGATCTTGCCGCACAGGCAGATCCCAATGCGGATACTTCAGGTATCGAAGCGCGCTATCCCAAGGCAAAGCTCGGTGACTTCGACGGCGACCCAGCCAAGTTGACGGAAATGGATGCTCTGGTTGCCTATCTGCAAATGCTCGGCACGCTGGTCGATTTTTCGACCTACGACGATGCCGCTGGCTACCGCTAAGGAGAGATGACGTGGAAACCTACACAGCCATGCGTCACTTCGCGGACAGTTGGGGCTTGCTGGCCATGACACTGTTCTTTCTTGCGGTCGTCCTCTTCACATTGCGTCCCGGTGGCGGAAAGCAGGCCAAGGACGCAGCCAATATTCCTCTCAAGGAGGACTAGGATATGTCGGAAAAACACATTGACGAAATTAGTGGCGTGGAAACCACCGGTCACGAATGGGATGGTATTCGTGAGTTGAACAACCCCATGCCACGCTGGTGGGTATGGTGCTTTTACCTGACGATCATCTGGGCAATCGGTTACACGATTGCCTATCCGGCATGGCCTTTGTTGACCGAAAACACCAAGGGTCTGCTTGGCTGGAGCAGTCGTGCTGACTTTGCCGGCGAAATGGTGGAAGCCAAGACGGCACAGAGCGTCTACCTCGACAAGATTGCCGCATCGTCGCTGGCCGACATTCAGGCCGACAATGAGCTGTTGCAGTTTGCCGTTGCCGGTGGTTCTGCCGCCTTCAAGGTCAACTGCATCCAGTGCCATGGTTCAGGTGCTTCGGGTGGTGCAGGCTTCCCCAACCTCAACGATGACGACTGGTTGTGGGGCGGCAGCGCTGACGACATCTACACAACGATTACCCATGGTATTCGTTTTGCCGATGATGACGATACACGCCTGTCGGAAATGCCAGCCTATGCCGACATGCTGCAATCACAGGAAATCAAGCAGGTTGCAGCTTATGTCGTCAGCCTGACCGGCACGCCGCGTGATGCCAGCATGGTTGAACCGGGCAAGCAGATCTTTGCCGACAACTGTGCTTCGTGTCACGGCGAAGATGCCAAGGGCAACCGCGAGTTTGGCGCGCCAAACCTTGCCGATGCCATCTGGCTGAAGGTTGAAGGCGAAGACGGCATAGCCGCACAGGTCCGCGCACCAAAGCATGGCGTTATGCCTGCCTGGGGCGAGCGCCTTGGCGATGCCACCGTCAAGCAGCTGGCACTTTTCGTGCACTCGTTGGGTGGTGGTGAATAACCACCCGACCTGACAATGACAAAAGGGCCGCTTTCGCGGCCCTTTTTTAGTTCGCGGTCCAGACGGCCAGTTCGTAACCGTCCAAATCCCTAAAATGGAAACGGCGACCGCCGGGAAATTCAAAAATATACTCAACAATGGTGCCGCCAGCTTTTTTGACAGCTTCCAACGTTGGTTCCAGATTATCGGCGTAGAGAATGACCAGTGCGCCACCTTCTGCCTTGACTGGTGCCGTTGTGGTAAAACCGCCCGTCATGTTGCCATCGGAAAACTCGCAATATTGCGGGCCGTAATCCTTGAACTGCCAGCCGAATACGGTGCCATAAAAGGCCTTGGACGCTTCGATGTCACTGACGTTGAATTCGACGTAATTGATGGTGTTGTTTTTACCGGCCACGGCAGGTCTCCAATCAGGTTGTTTCCAGAATTTTTTTTAGCGTTATCAGATCCTTGTAGACGAGATCCGCATCATTTTTAAAGTCGTCATCACTCATGCCCGGCAGCTGCAGGACGGTAAAGGCTATTTCGCAGCCGTCGCCGTTTGGCGTGACCCTGAGGGCATTATAGACTTCCAGGCCATCTGGCATGGTGACGACATGGTCGATAACGCCGAGGTCATTTGGTTTTGCGAATCGCACCGTGACATCACCGAGCGGCCCCGAAGCGATCCAATCGTCACCCTGCGGCGTAAGGCCGCTGGCTAGGCCCGCGGCCCATAACGGCATTTTTGAATGATCGGACGCGAACGCATAAACGGCCGTCCATGGGCGATTAATCGTCAAATGCACGATCTTTGCGGTCATACTATCGGTCATTGCGGTCTCCGTACTGCGGGGCGACGTTCAAACCTGCCACATGCGCCACTTTGTCCATGCTTGACTTAAGTCAAGGATGAAACGGCTACGAAATGAGAAAAGGCAAATACAGAAATCTGGATATTGCCCCATGAACCTCTACAACGCCGAGCAGGATAGCAGTCGGCCCGCGAATGTCGAACAGCTTGACGCTTTACCTGTCAATTCCGCCAAAATTCGTCAGCCACTGTATGAAGCCCGCAAGAAGATCTTTCCGAAGCGGGTTGAGGGGCAATTTCGCCGTTTCAAATGGATCGTGATGCTGATCACGCTCGGCATCTATTATCTGACGCCATGGATCCGCTGGGACCGTGGTGCCTATGCACCGGATCAGGCTGTTCTGATCGATATTGCCAACCGCCGGTTCTATTTCTTCTTTATCGAAATATGGCCGCAAGAATTCTTTTATGTTGCCGGCCTGCTGGTCATGGCCGGTTTCGGGCTGTTCCTCATCACGTCGGCCGTTGGCCGTGCATGGTGCGGTTATACCTGTCCCCAGACCGTCTGGGTCGACCTCTTTCTGGTGGTCGAGCGGGCGGTCGAAGGTGACAGAAATGCCCGCATGAAGCTGGATGCGGCGCCGTGGAGCTTCGACAAGATCCGCAAGCGCCTGCTCAAACATTCGATCTGGCTTGTCATCGGTGTTGCGACCGGTGGTGCCTGGATTTTCTATTTTGCCGATGCACCAACACTTGCCATGGAGTTCATGACGGGCCAAGCCGCCATGGTAGCTTATTCGACCGTCGCTACGCTGACTGCAACTACCTATATTTTCGGTGGTCTGATGCGCGAGCAGGTCTGCACCTACATGTGCCCGTGGCCACGTATTCAGGCTGCAATGCTCGACGAACATTCACTTGTGGTGACCTATAATGACTGGCGCGGCGAACCACGTTCACGCCATTCAAAAAAGCTGATTGCCGCCGGGGAACCGGTGGGAGATTGCGTGGACTGCAATGCCTGCGTTGCCGTCTGTCCCATGGGCATCGATATCAGGGACGGGCAGCAGCTGGAATGCATCACCTGCGCGCTGTGCATCGATGCCTGTGACGGCGTCATGGACAAGATTGGCAAGCCTCGCGGGCTGATCGCCTATGCCACACTCAGTGAATATGAAGCCAATATGGAGCTGGCAACCGGCAACAGCACACATCCGATCCGCCCATCCAATATTCGGGATCAGGATGGCAAGTTCGTGGATGCCATCAGGCACTTCAACTGGCGTATCATCTTCCGTCTGCGGACCCTTCTTTACATGGGCATCTGGTCGGCTGTCGGCCTGGCCATGCTGTTTGCGCTGGCGACCCGTGATCGCCTGTCGGTCAACGTGCTGCATGACAGAAACCCGCAATATGTGCTGGAATCGGATGGCTCGATCCGTAACGGCTACACGGTACGTCTGTTGAACATGGTGCCGCAGCCACGCCAGATCACGCTGTCGATCGAAGGCGTGCCGGAAGCGGTCATGAAGATCAATGGTGTGCAGGATGCGCCATCGCGCTCGTTTACAGTGATGGTCGAGCCGGACGAAGTCACGACGCTGAAAGTGTTTGTGACGCTGCCGGGCAAGGCAATCACCTCGACCTCAGAAGATTTCGATTTCATTGCGATCGACAATGAAATTCACGAAACTGCCCATTACAAGGCCGTCTTTATTGCTCCGGGAGCTAAGAAATGAGTGCTGAACAACAAAAACAACAGGGTTTCGTTTTTACCGGCTGGCATATGCTTGCAGTCATGGTTCTGTTTTTCGGAACCATCATCTCGGTCAACATCACCATGGCCTGGAATGCAGTGACCAGCTGGAGCGGGCTGGTGGTGCCCAATACCTATGTGGCAAGCCAGCAGTTCAACGGCAAGGCAGCGGCTGCCAAGGCGCGTGCTGCCTCCGGTATCATCGGCAAGCTTGAGGTCAAGAACGATATTGCCCGCTACGAGATTTCGCATCCTGAACGCGGCGCCATCGATACCGATAGCGTGACCTTGCATTTCCGCCGTCCGGTTGGTGAAAAACAGAATTTCGACATGGCACTGCAAAAGGCCGAAACCGGCGTATTCTCGGGCCAGCATGACATTCCCGGTGGTCACTGGATCGTTGAGGCGATTGCCATGAAAGATGGCAAGGTCATCGTACATGAGGGTACACGCATTGCTGTAACGGGAGACGTGCAATGAGCTGCTGTGCACCGGGTACAGAAAGCGCGCTGGAGCAGGCCGGTTTCAACCGCACTCTGCCTTCATCGGAAGAGTTGTTCCTGGCAAGCCGGGACCTGGGGCAGGGGCTGCGCCAGACCGATCTCGGCGTTCCCGGTGTTTATTGCGGTGCCTGCATCACGACCGTCGAAGGCGCTTTGAAAAAGTTGGCCGAGGTTGAGAAGGCACGCGTCAACCTGTCTTCAAAGCGTGTTTCCATCGTCTGGAAGGAAGAAATTGACGGCGTGAAGACCGATCCGGTCATTCTTGCGCAGGCGGTGGCCTCGACCGGATATGAAACGCATCTGTTCACATCGTTGCAGGACAGTTCTGATGAGTTGCGCAACCAGTTGATCCGTGCGGTTGGCCTTTGCGGTTTCGCCGCCGTCAACATCATGCTGTTGTCGATTTCGGTTTGGTCGGGTGCCGATGCCTCAACCCGCGACATGTTCCACTGGATTTCGGGGCTGATTGCTGCGCCGGCGCTGATCTATGGCGGCCGTTTTTTCTACCAGTCGGCCTATAATGCCTTGAAACATGGCCGTACCAATATGGACGTGCCGATTGCTTTGGCCATCACGCTTTCCTATTCGGTGTCGGTCTGGGAAACCATTCACAGCGGCCCACACGCCTGGTTTGACGCTACGGTGTCGCTATTGTTCTTCCTGCTGATTGGCCGCACGCTGGATCACGTCATGCGGGACCGGGCGCGTTCGGCCGTTGCCGGGCTTGCACGCCTGTCACCGCGTGGTGCCACGGTGCTGATGGACGACGGTTCGCGGGAATATCTTCCAGTGACCGATATCGTGCCCGGCCATCACATTGCCATTGCCGCGGGCGACCGGGTGCCGGTTGACGGCCGTATCCTCAGCGGCACCAGCGATCTCGACGTGTCTATCGTCAATGGCGAAAGCGCCCCTTTGACAGTCCGTCAGGGCGACGCGGTGCAGGCCGGTACACTTAATCTGACCGGTGCACTGGTAATCGAGGCAACCGCGCTGGCAAGGGATTCGTTCCTGTCGGAAATCATCGGCCTGATGGAAGCTGCCGAAGGTGGCCGGGCGCGTTATCGCCGTCTGGCTGACCGGGCTGCCCAATATTATTCACCGGTCGTGCATTTGCTGGCGCTGACGGCCTTTATCGGCTGGGGCGTGTTTGGTGGCGACTGGAAACAGGCCATGCTGATTGCCATTGCCGTCCTGATCATCACATGCCCTTGTGCGCTTGGTCTTGCCGTACCTGTCGTGCAGGTGGTTGCGGCTGGTCGGCTGTTCAAGCACGGCATCATGGTCAAGGATGGTTCGGCGATGGAGCGCCTTGCCGAAGCGGATGCGGTTTTGTTCGACAAAACCGGTACGCTGACACTTGGTCGGCCACAGCTGGTCAATGCCAGTGAGATTACACCTTCGCTGATGAAGACCGCCGCCGGCATTGCCGTCAATTCGCGGCACCCGCTGTCGCAGGCTTTGGCCCGTTCGGTGGATGGCCCATTGCCGGTGTTTGCCGGCGGTCGTGAAATTCCCGGTGCCGGTGTTGAGGTGGAAACCCCTGATGGTCTTTATCGTCTCGGCAGCAGGCGTTTTGCGCTGCCTGACACGGCAGGTGATTCGAACAGTGACTTTGCCTCGTCTGAAGTGGTGCTGTCGCTTAATGGCCGTGAACTGGCGCAGTTCCGCTTTGAAGATACGGTTCGTCCTGGCGCGGCGGAAGCCATTTCGAGACTGCTTGGCGACCACATGAAAAGCGAAATCGTCTCAGGCGATCGTCCGGCAGCGGTTGAGACACTGGCGCGGCGGATCGGCGTCACGCAGTGGAATGCCGGACTTGCTCCAGCCGAGAAAGCCGCCCGCTGCACCGAGCTTGCCGAACAGGGCCGGAAGGTGCTGATGGTGGGCGATGGCATCAACGATGCCCCGGCACTTGCCGCAGCCCATGTGTCGATTGCGCCGGCAACGGCGGCGGATATTGGCCGTCAGGCCGCAGACTTCGTGTTTATGCAGGACAATCTGAGTGCGGTGCCGTTTGCGGTCGAGGCATCACGCAAGGCCGGACGGCTGATCCGCGAGAACTTTGCACTGGCCATCGGCTACAACATCATTGCCGTGCCAATTGCGCTTGCCGGTTACGCCACGCCGATGATTGCCGCCATTGCCATGTCGACCTCGTCGATTATCGTGGTAGCCAACGCATTACGTCTTAACAGCCTTGCAAATACTGCACAGGCCGATATTGCCAGCAGCAATCGCAATATCAAAACGGACGATGCTAACGGCGTGGAAAAAGGAGCGCGTTTCGCATGAACATGCTTTCGTTTCTTATTCCAGTTGCCTTGTTTCTCGGCGGTTTGGGACTTTTTGCTTTTCTCTGGTCGCTGAAAAGCGGCCAGTATGAAGACATGGATGGGGCCGGCTGGCGGGCGCTGGATGACGGAGACGACCACCCTGCGAAGTAAACTTTGCCTGCCTTATTTGAAGGCAAAGATGATTTTCGTCATCAAAATATAATCGTTTCGTTCATGTCCAGCCTTGCCGTTTTCCATTTACAGTGCCACAACATGCGCCATTGAACGAAAGATGGAGGCACATCCGTGGAACAGGCAGAAATCGGTTTGATCGGTCTCGGTGTCATGGGCTCTAACCTTGCCCTGAACATTGCAGAAAAGGGCAACAAGATTGCCGTATTCAACCGCACCCCGGAGGCAACACGAAAATTTTACGCTGAAGCCGGTGAATTGCAGGGCCAGATCATTCCTTGCGAAACAATCGAGGAATTCGTCGCTGCTATTCGTCCGCCGCGTCCGATCATCATCATGATCAAGGCCGGTGACCCGGTTGACCAGCAGATGGAAATCCTGAAGCCGCATCTGGCCAATGGCGACATTATGATCGATGCCGGTAACGCCAATTTCCGCGATACGATTCGCCGCTTCGACACCCTGAAAGACACAGACCTGACCTTTATCGGCATGGGCGTGTCCGGTGGTGAAGAAGGTGCACGTCATGGTCCTTCGATCATGGTTGGTGGCACGGAAGACAGCTGGAAGCGCGTTGAGAAGGTTCTGACCTCGATCTCCGCCAAGTACAATGATGATCCGTGCGTTGCATGGCTCGGCAATGATGGCGCAGGCCACTTCGTCAAGACCATACACAATGGCATTGAATATGCCGACATGCAGATGATTGCCGAAATCTACGGCATCCTGCGCGACGGCCTCAAGATGAGTGCAGCTGAAATCGCTGACGTGTTCGCGACCTGGAACAAGGGCCGCCTGAACTCCTACCTCATCGAAATCACTGAAAAAGTGCTGCGCGCAGCAGACCCGATCACCGGCACGCCGATGGTAGACCTTATCCTCGATAAGGCTGGCCAGAAGGGTACTGGCAAGTGGTCGGTTATCGAAGCGCAGAACATGGGTGTTGCTGCAACGGCTATCGAAGCTGCTGTTGCTGCGCGTATCCTGTCTTCGCAGAAGGACGAGCGCGTTGCAGCAGAGAAGATTTTCGGCCTGCCGGACGTTCTGCCAGCACCTGCTGACAAAAAGGCGTTTATTGCTGATCTGGAAAGCGCGCTTCTGGCCGCCAAGATCGGTGCTTACGCGCAGGGCTTTGCCATCATGTCTGCGGCGTCCAAGGAGTTCAACTGGAACCTGCCAATGCCAACCATCGCCCGTATCTGGCGCGCAGGTTGCATCATTCGTTCGCAGTTCCTTGATGAAATCACATCGGCCTTCACCAAGGATCCGGATGTTGCAAACCTCATCGTGACACCTGCCTTCGCGCAGATGGTCAAGGACACCGACAAGTCGCTGCGTTCGGTTGTTTCCTACGCCACCCTGTCGGGTCTGCCGGTTCCGGCACTGGCATCGGCGCTTGGTTACTTCGACGCTTACCGTCGTGGCCGTGGCAGCGCAAACCTTATCCAGGCACAGCGCGACTTCTTCGGCGCACATGGCTTTGAGCGCACCGACGGCGTGGATAAGCCACACGGCCCATGGGGCAGCGGTGCTGACATATTCTAATATGATTTCTCCTGGGGCGATCATCGCTTCCGGGAGAATGACCTGTTGGAAAATTGAGTTTAGATAGAAAAATGGCTCGCTTGTCGGGCCATTTTTATTGCGATTTTGGAGATGTTGAACTGTCGCGGTTTCAGTCTGGGAAAGCGCGCGACCAAACCGGCTTGCTGAGACTTTGCAGCTGGGCCGGTGGATTGCCGGCAATGCTGGCCAGAACCGCTTTGGCAAGCTCGCGGCCCGCCTCACGCACATCTTCATTGATGGTGTAGATTTCCGGGCGGATCCAGTTCAGGAACTCGGCGGACTGTTTTGAAATCATGTCGAAGTCGACACCGAGCTTTTTGCCGGCTGCTTCAAAACCGGCGATCAGAGCGATGGTGGAGCTGCCGCTGATCGAGATGAAACCATCTGGCGGGGTGGCTGAGCGCATCAGCTGTTCGCCGTGGTTGCGGGTTTCCTCAAGATTGGTTTCGATGGTCACATGATCCAGTGGTACTTCGCTGATGCCGAAGTCCTTGATTGCCCGGTCAAATCCAGCCCGTGCATGATCGTGGAAGGACAGTTTCTTTGGTGGCAACAGGATGGAGATGCGTTTGCGACCCTTTTCGACCAGCTTCTTGACGGCTTCGTAAGCGAAAGCCTCGTTGTCGAAATCGTGGTAGGGGTGGACGATATTCATGTCCGTTCTGCCGTGGGTGGAAAAGGGCATCTTGCGGTCGGTCAGCAAGCGCACGCGCTCATCCTTCGGCTCGATACGCGAAATGATCACGCCATCGGCAGAGCCGGTGTCAAGAATGTAGCGGATCGGTCCCATCGGGTCCTTGCTGTGGGAATGCGGCATGACCACAAGATGATATTGTGTTCCGGCCAGCACTTCGGAAATGCCGAACACCATCTGGCTGGTGAAGCCCATCAGCTCTTCTTCGATGCTCAGCACCAGAGCGATAACGTTGGTTTTGCCGGTTCTAAGGCGAACGCCCGCGCGGTTTGGCTGGTAGCCGATCTGATCGGCAATAAGACGGACACGTTCCTTGGTATCGGCGCCAATATCCGGCGCATCTTTCAGCGCTCGCGACACCGTGGTTATACCCAGCCCGGTCATCTGGGCGATGGTTTTGAGAGTGGGTCTCTCATTTGGCGCCAGTGTGATAGCTGCCGGTGGTGTCACGCTTTCGTTCATTTGGAATCAGTGGCCGTAGAGGTATTGAATGAGAGTGAAAGCCATGAAGCCGGTTCCAGTAGAGAACGCGGAGCAAGGCGCGACGTATTTCCATGCCTGTCATCACGCACTGCCGAACCTCATTTCAGGAGTATGGCATTCGAGCAAACCGAAAATCATCCGATTTTCCGGTCCGCGACGCTAAGTAAAACAGGTTTGTTTGTTCCCGAAAAATTCGGCTTTGCCGAAGCCGCCCATATTTCGCAGGGCCAGTTGCAAATACTGTATAATATTTTTTTCAATTTGAAAATATATACAGCCGCCTAACCGATGTGATCGTCCGCCGTTGCTGTTGATTTGCAACACATATTCGCCGGTAGATGCGGTGGCTGGCAGAACCCGTCCTTGCTGTTTGCATTTTTATCTGTAACGTTTCCGCCCGGTTGGCCAACGATGAGGAGGACGTCGTAGGATGGCTTCGATGTCCATATCTGTCGTTAGTCACCTGGCACCGGGCCATCCGTTGATGATTCTAGTACAGGACTTCCCATGACTTCGCACGAATCCGCAAACATGATCGATCTTTCCGGCGAGTGGTCTCTGACCTCCGCTGATGGCGCCCACAAGACGATCATGAGCTTGCCGGGAGACGTCCATTCTGCACTGCTTGCGGCCGATCTCATTCCTGACCCGTATCGTGGCCGCAACGAAAATGACGTGCAATGGGTGGCGCAGCAGGACTGGATTGTGGAGCATCGTTTTACCATCAATGAGGTGGATGCAGCCTGGTATCTGGATATCGATAATCTCGATACGGTGGCCGTGGTGTTTTTGAATGATGCGCCGGTGCTGAGTGCCGACAATTGTTTCCGCCGGTATCGGCCGGATGTCTCAAAGGCGCTGCAGCAGGGTGAAAATGTCATTCGTATTCATTTCCATTCCAGCATCCGGGCGGGTGAGGAACGACAGGCCAAACAGCCGTTTTACGTGCCGTATCACACGGGAAATTCGCCGATTGCCAACGGCAACATGCTGCGCAAACCGCAATCGCATTTCGGCTGGGACTGGAACCTCGCCATTGCACCTTTGGGCTGCTACGGCACGATCGCGCTGAAAAAGCTGGACAGCGCGCGTGTCGAACATGTCGTGACGCACCAGTTGCATGTCGATAGCGGCGTTGAGTTGCATGTGGCGGTAACATTGTTTGCGGCAGAACCGGTTATCGTGCCGCTGCATCTGTCACTGGGTGATGACAGGTTGCGTCTGGATATTGGCGTTTCAGCCGGCGAGACCGTGGTGCGGCATGTGTTCCATGTCGAAAACCCCAAGCTGTGGTGGCCAGCGGGCAGTGGAGAACAGGCGCTTTACGAGTTGAAGGTTGAACTGCCCGACGAGACTATTGTCAGGCAAATTGGTTTGCGCACAGTGGAATTGCTGACCGACAAGGATGACGCGGGCAGCCGGTTTGCCTTCCGCATCAATGGCCGTGAGATTTTCTGCCGAGGCGCCAACTGGATACCGGCCGACGCGTTGTTTTCGCTGACGTCGCAGGACAAGACAGAAGATTTGTTGTGCTCGGCCGTTGAGGCCAACATGAACATGATCCGTGTCTGGGGCGGCGGATTTTACGAGGCGGACTGGTTCTATGATCTGTGCGACCGGCTTGGACTTATGGTGTGGCAGGACTTCATGTTCTCCTGCAACCTTTACCCATGCACCGACGATTTCCTCGAAAATGTCGACAAGGAAGTCGATTATCAGGTGCGCCGCCTGTCATCCCATCCCTCCATTGTTTTGTGGTGTGGCGACAATGAGCTGGTCGGCGCGCTGACATGGTTCAAGGAGCCGCTGGAAAACCGCGACCGGTATCTGGTGGCCTATGACCGTCTGAACCGCACTATCGAGACCGCCTTGAAGAAAGCTGCGCCAGAGGCAATCTGGTGGCCATCCAGCCCGGCATCGGGATATCTCGATTATGGCGATGCATGGCATGCCGATGGTTCGGGCGACATGCATTACTGGTCGGTATGGCACGAGAACAAATCCTTCGACAATTACCGGTCGATCCGTCCGCGCTTCTGCTCGGAATTCGGTTTCCAGTCCTATACCTCGATGAATGTCATCCGCAGTTACGCCGATGAAAAGGACATGAATATTTCGTCGCCGGTCATTGAGCATCACCAGAAGAATGTCGGTGGCAATGAGCGGATTGCCGGCACAATGTTCCGTTACTTCCGTTTCCCTGGGAGTTTCGACAACTTCGTTTATCTCAGCCAAGTGCAGCAGGCGCTTGCCATCAAGACCGCCGTTGAATTCTGGCGTTCGCTGAAACCTCACTGCATGGGGACATTGTACTGGCAGCTGAATGACACATGGCCGGTCGCCTCATGGTCGAGCCTTGATTATGGTGGTAGCTGGAAGGCGCTGCACTATCTGGCCCGACGGTTTTTCCAGCCTGTATCGGTGGCTGCCATTCCTGGAGATGATGGCCAGACACTTGCGTTCTCGATGGTCAATGACACCACGGAGAATGTTGCTATCGACATGAATGTCTATGTTATGGGACTGGATGGCGAACGCATTCCACTGCGCTCTGCCAATGGTGAATGCGGCACTAATGCTGCCGCGACACTGCTTGAGGTGAAACTGTCCGATATTCCGGCCGATGCCATTCTGGTCTGGGACTTTATTGCCTCCAACGGCATGACGGGCGAGGGACATCATGTGCCTGATACTTACAAGATGCTGGATTTCAGACCGGCCGGGCTGGAAATTGAAACGGCGACACTGGCCAGTGGTCAGGTGGAAATCAGCGTGAGGGCCAGTGGTCTTGCGTTGTTCGTGATGCTGGAAAGCGATGTACCGGGCCGTTATTCGGACAATGTGTTTGATCTCTCCGCCGGCGAAGTGCGCAAGATCATCTTCACGCCAACCCGGAAAAGCGATGATAATTCCACCCCGCAGTTCCGCATTTATGATCTCTATTCCAGCTACGTGTGAAAGCAATTTTTCGCCACAGGTTGAAATGAAAACGGCCTGTGACTAGTCTGCACTTGGTGAACCGGTGCCCGTTTGTATCGGTTCATTTTCATGACGCCCCCCGACCATTTTCTTGACAGGGGGCGATTACCGAACATTAGAGGAGGAGAGGCGCATGGCCTGGCAACCGGCTGAAAACCGTTATGCAACCATGAAATACAATCATTGCGGCAAGACCGGATTGAAATTACCGGCCATTTCGCTCGGCCTGTGGCATAATTTCGGTAACGATACCCCACATTCGACCAAGCAGGATATCTGCCGCACGGCGTTTGATCTAGGCATTACCCATTTCGACCTGGCCAACAATTACGGCCCGCCTCCCGGCAGCGCCGAAACGGCATTTGGTGAAATCCTGAAAGCAGATTTTGCCGGTTACCGTGATGAGCTCATTATCTCGTCCAAGGCCGGTTACAACATGTGGCCGGGTCCTTACGGCGAATGGGGCAGCCGCAAATATCTTATTTCGTCCTGCGACCAGAGCCTGAAGCGCATGGGTCTCGATTATGTGGATATTTTCTATTCCCACCGTTTTGACCCGGATACCCCGCTTGAGGAAACCTGTGGTGCGCTTGATCATATCGTGCGATCCGGCCGTGCGCTCTATGTCGGCATCTCGTCCTACAATTCCAAGCGCACCCGTGAAGCTGCCGCCATCCTGAAGGATCTCGGCACGCCATGCATCATTCACCAGCCGAGCTATTCTATGCTCAACCGCTGGATTGAAGAGGATGGTCTGGTCGATACGCTGGAAGAGCTCGGCATTGGCTCCATCGTGTTCTCGCCGCTGGCGCAGGGCATGCTGACCACCAAATATCTCGGTGGCATTCCAGACAGCAGCCGTGCAGCACAGGGCAAGTCGTTGAACCCGAAGTTCCTCAATGACAAGAATGTCGAGAATATCCGTGCGCTCAATTCGCTGGCTGAAAAGCGTGGCCAGACACTGGCGCAAATGGCCATTGCCTGGGTGCTGCGCAACGGCCGCATCACCTCGGCACTGATTGGCGCCAGCAAACCGGAACAGGTTATCGATTGCGTCAAGGCGCTCGACAAACCGGATTTCACGGCGGAAGAACTGGCGTTCATCGACAGCCACGCCAAGGAAGCAGATATCAACCTTTGGGCCAAATCTGCTGAGTTGAAGAAGTAAGTCATGGATAGGCCCGGGCCTTGAAATCCGGGCGTTTTCACATCAATCAATGCTTGAGGAATGGTTCTCAAGTGTTAATAACCATTACTAAAATGTAATTTAAAATTCAGTTTTCATTCATCCTTGGGGTCTTAGGTTCGAACCATCGAAACGCTGAGGAAACCCCAATGAAAAAACTTTTTGCAACGCTTCTTGCTGCTACCGTTCTGGCCGCGCCTTTGGCTGCCGAGGCACAGAGCCGTTACGACAATGGCCCCCGTCATGACCGTGGCCGCAATGAGCGCGTTGTCATTGAACGGCACGTCGAAAAGAAGGTCATCGTCAAGAAGCGCAACTGGAAGCGTGGCGAGCGGCTCTCGTCTGCACAGCGCAACCATTACATCGACCAGCGCGAATACCGCCGTTACAAGTTGCGCGAGCCAAAGAGAAACGAGCGTTGGGTACGGGTTGATAACCAGTTCCTTTTGGTCAACGCATTGACCGGTCTGATCGTTGGTCTGTCGGCTGCACGCTGATTGGTCCGCACAAATCCGACAGTTTTGGATCCCCGATGCGCCTGCGTCGGGGATTTTGTTATTCCTGCATTGCACAAATAACCGAAACGCGATGATATGCGCGCAGCACGTGTTCATACAAATGTCGCCAATGGGTATTCTATCTTGGCAGTTAATTGATCTCTCCCTTTATAAATTTAGGAGATGCCGTGTTTTCTGCTGATTCTGCGATTACGCAGTCCGTCGACCATCTGGTGTTGCCGGTTTCCGGCCTGGAGTCGACGCGCGACCGTTTGGTGTCGCTTGGTTTTACCGTTGCTGCGGATGCCCGACATCCGTTCGGCACCGAAAATGCCTGTGTGTTTTTCTCTGATGGTACCTATCTTGAGCCGCTGGCGATCGGCGACAAGGCGGTCTACAAATCCTCTATTGATGCGACCAACAGTTTTACCCGGCGCGACCAGCTGTTTCGCGCCGCCCGTGGTGCAGAAGGTTTCAGCGCCATTGTTGCCAAGACCTCCGATGCGGTTAGTGACCACGCCCGGTTTGAGGCGCGCCACATGTCGGCTGGCAGCATGCTGCAATTTTCACGACCGATGAAAAAGCCTGACGGTACGACAGGTGAGGGACGTTTCTTGTTGTCTTTTGCCGCTGAGGCGCGCATGCGGGCATTTTTCCTGTTTTCCTGCCAGCGGCTGGTCGCCTTGCCGGTCGATCGTTCCGCCCTTGAAAAACATGCCAATGGCGTGGGCGGCATTGGTACGATCATGCTGTCTGCCAAACGGCCAGCAGATTACGCGGAGTTGATTACGGCGGTTTTTGGCAAACCTCCACTGCTGCTTGCTGACGGCGTGACGTTTGAAACGCGCAATGCTCGTATCACCATTCTCACGACCGAGGCAGCGCAGGCACTGCCGGGAATGGAGGATGTTGTCATTCCCGATGAATTATACGGTGCCGGTATCGTCTACACAGTTGCCGATCTTACCGTGACAGAGACGCTTCTTGCTGCTAATGGCGTGGCATCTACACGTACGGGCGGCCGCATAACGGTAGCGCCTGCTTCTGGACAAGGCGCATTTTTTGCGTTCGAGGAGTAATGTCTGTCATGAAAAATAATCTGGACGTGGTTGCTGGTGAAGGTGCGGGACAGGTGGTGTTTTGTAACACCAAACAATTCTCGCTGATCGCCGGTCCGTGCCAAATGGAAAGCCGCGATCATGCCTTCATGATTGCCGGCACTTTGAAAGAACTGTGTGCCAAGCTCGGTCTCGGTCTTGTCTACAAGTCGTCCTTCGACAAGGCCAACCGCACATCGCTGTCTGGCAAGCGCGGCATCGGTCTTGATAAGGCACTCGACGTGTTTGCCGACTTGAAAAAAGAATTCGGCTTTCCTGTTTTGACCGATATCCACACCGAAGAACAATGCGCCATCGTGGCACCTGTTGTCGATGTGCTGCAGATACCTGCCTTCCTCAGCCGCCAGACGGACCTGCTGGTGGCAGCCGCCAAGACCGGCCGTGTCGTCAACGTTAAAAAGGGCCAGTTCCTGGCGCCTTGGGACATGAAGAATGTTCTGTCCAAGCTGAATGAAAGCGGCAACCCCAATGTGATGTTGTGTGAACGCGGTGCGTCGTTCGGTTACAACACGCTGGTGTCAGACATGCGCTCGCTGCCAATCATGGCATCGCTTGGCGCACCTGTTATCTTTGATGCGACTCACTCCGTGCAGCAGCCGGGCGGGCAGGGTGGCTCCACCGGTGGCCAGCGTGAATTCGTGGAAACACTGGCGCGTGCGGCGATTGCCGTTGGTGTTGCCGGCGTGTTCATTGAAACCCATGAAGACCCAGATAATGCGCCGTCCGACGGCCCGAACATGGTGCATCTGAAGGATATGCCACGTCTGCTGGAAAAGCTTCTGGCCTTCGATGCTATCGCAAAGGCCTGATATGCCCAGCTTTTGCTGCACTTTAACTTAAAATTGAGCTTAATTGCGTGGCGGCGTCCCTCAACGGGATTGCCGTCATTGTAATTTCTTGCCCATCCGCTAAGACAGGCTCAGAACGACTGTTCCATTCCCAAGGGAGAGACCATGACCGCTATTACCGATATCATTGCACGTGAAATTCTCGACAGCCGTGGTAACCCGACCGTTGAGGTCGATGTTTACCTCGAAGACGGCTCCATGGGCCGCGCTGCTGTTCCGTCGGGCGCCTCGACAGGTGCACACGAAGCTGTAGAACTGCGTGATGGCGGCAAGCGTTACCTGGGCAAGGGTGTTGAAAAGGCTGTTGATGCAGTCAATGGCGAAATCTTTGATGCTATTGGCGGTTTCGACGCCGAAAACCAGATCCAGATCGACCAGATGATGATCGCTCTCGATGGCACACCGAACAAGTCGCGCCTCGGCGCCAACGCTATTCTCGGCGTTTCGCTGGCGATTGCAAAGGCTGCTGCCGAATCGTCCGGCCTGCCGCTGTACCGTTACGTTGGCGGCCCGAACGCCCATGTTCTGCCGGTTCCAATGATGAACATCATCAATGGCGGCGCACATGCCGACAACCCGATCGACTTCCAGGAATTCATGATTCTGCCAGTTGGCGCCGACAACATTCGTGATTCTGTCCGTATGGGCGCAGAAATCTTCCACGTTCTGAAAAAGGAACTGGCAGCGCAGGGCCACAACACCAACGTTGGTGACGAAGGCGGTTTCGCACCGGGCCTCAAGAGCGCGCCTGAAGCTCTCGATTTCATCATGAAGTCGGTTGAAAAGGCTGGCTATACGCCGGGCGACGACGTTTTCCTTGGTCTTGACTGCGCATCGACCGAATTCTTCAAGAACGGCAAATACGAGATGGAAGGCGAAGGCCGCACGCTCGAGCCGGAAGCCATGGCTGATTACCTTGCCGAACTGGCTGCCAAGTACCCAATCATTTCGATCGAAGATGGCATGGCCGAAGACGACTGGGATGGCTGGAAGTACCTGACCGACAAGATCGGCTCCAAGGTTCAGCTGGTTGGCGACGATCTGTTCGTGACCAACTCTGCGCGTCTGCGTGACGGTATCAAGATGGGCGTTGCCAACTCGATCCTCGTCAAGGTCAACCAGATCGGTTCGCTGTCCGAGACGCTCGACGCTGTCGAGACTGCACACAAGGCCGGTTACACGGCTGTGATGTCTCACCGCTCCGGTGAAACCGAAGATTCGACCATTGCCGATCTCGCAGTTGCCACCAACTGCGGTCAGATCAAGACCGGTTCGCTGTCGCGCTCCGACCGTCTTGCCAAGTACAACCAGTTGATCCGCATTGAAGAAATGCTTGGTCCACAGGCGACCTACGCAGGTCGTTCGATCCTGCGCGGTTAATATCTGCGTCTGGTGACATGATTTTTAAAAAGCCCGTGCCTTCTGGTGCGGGCTTTTTTGTTCCCGTCTGGCTTGAAAATATCAGGCCAAACTCGGCTCTATGGTCAACGGATGGTTAAGCAATCCGCGTTACTGTTGCGAAAAGGTAATGCGTTTCAAGGCTTTTTCCGGAATGTGGACACGACATCACAAGAAAAGAAAATTCGGGCGTTTCGTCGTGCCCGCTATCACAGTCGCTTTTCTCTCTTATTTTGGCTACCACTGCATCCACGGTGAATATGGACTGATTGCGACCGAGCGTTTTGAACGCCAGCGCCTGGCCAGAAGCGGTGAGCTTTCACGCTTGACCGAAACCCGTGTTGCCCTTGAACGTCAGGTTGAAGCATTGAGCGATGGTTCGCTCGAGCGGGACATGATTGACGAAATTGCGCGCTACCAACTGAATGTGTCCCGCACCGACGAAATTGTCATCCTGAATGGATATTTTTGATTAACTCAATTCAAGTTAATCAACTTTTTCTGTTGAAAATCAGCTATTTAATTTGAATACGAGCCATGCATTTATGGCATTGCTGTGGCGCGCTTTCTTGCATATTGTACGCGCCACATGAACAAGCAACCGGCAACTCAGGGAGGGATCAATGGCGCCACGTAAAACCGCGTCCGTATCCGGCCGTAAGACGACGGCGAAAGCCGCCGCAAAGGACTTCACCGGAAAAAATGCAGCCGAATTCGGCAAAGACGAAGAGCTTCATGCCTACAAGGAAATGTTGCTGATTCGCCGTTTCGAAGAAAAGGCTGGCCAGCTTTACGGTATGGGCTTCATCGGCGGCTTCTGTCACCTTTACATCGGTCAGGAAGCTGTCGTTGTCGGCATGCAGATGTCCCAGCAGGAAGGCGACCAGGTTATCACCGCTTACCGTGACCACGGCCACATGCTGGCAGCTGGCATGAGTGCCCGTGGTGTTATGGCCGAACTCACCGGCCGTCGTGGTGGTCTGTCCAAGGGTAAGGGCGGCTCCATGCACATGTTCTCCAAGGAAAAGCATTTCTACGGTGGCCATGGTATCGTTGGTGCGCAGGTTTCGCTCGGCACTGGCCTTGCGTTTGCAAACCACTACCGTGGTAATGGCAATGTTTCCGTGACCTATTTCGGTGACGGTGCTGCCAACCAGGGTCAGGTTTACGAGAGCTTCAACATGGCAGCTCTGTGGAAACTCCCGATCGTCTACATCGTGGAAAACAACCGTTACGCCATGGGTACCTCGACTGCCCGTGCAACAGCACAGTCCAACTACTCGCTGCGTGGTGAATCCTTCGGCATTCCTGGTATCCAGGTTGACGGCATGGACGTTCGCGCCGTGAAGGCTGCCGCTGACGAAGCGCTTGAACATTGCCGCTCCGGCAAGGGTCCGATCATTCTTGAAATGCTGACCTACCGTTACCGTGGTCACTCGATGTCTGACCCTGCAAAGTATCGCTCCAAGGAAGAAGTGCAGAAGATGCGCTCCGAGCAGGATCCGATCGAACAGGTCAAGGCACGCCTCCTTGAAAAGGGTTGGGCAAGCGAAGACGAACTCAAGGCTATCGACAAGGATGTCCGTGACGTCGTTGCCGACAGCGCCGACTTCGCCCAGAACGATCCGGAGCCGGATGTATCCGAGCTCTACACCGATATTCTGCTCTGATCCGGGGAGAAAGAATCCATGCCTATTGAAATTCTTATGCCTGCACTTTCCCCGACCATGGAGGAAGGCACGCTTTCCAAGTGGCTCAAGAAAGAAGGCGACAAGGTTACCTCCGGTGACGTGATCGCTGAAATCGAGACCGACAAGGCAACCATGGAAGTGGAAGCTGTTGACGAAGGTGTTATCGGCAAGATCCTGATCGATGCCGGCACTGAAAACGTCAAGGTCAACACGGCCATTGCAGTTCTGCTGCAGGATGGCGAAAGCGCTGACGCCATTTCTTCTTCCGCACCGAAGAAGGAAGAGCCGAAGGCTGAGGCTGATGCCTCTGACGCTGCTGGCGGCAAGGCACGCGAAGCAAGCGAAGAGCCATCGGCTTCCAAGGAAGCTGCCAAGGTTCCTGCTGCTCCAAAGATCGAAGTTGCTGCTGATCCGGATATTCCGACTGGTACAGAATTTGTGTCCACCACTGTTCGCGAAGCTCTTCGTGACGCGATGGCCGAAGAAATGCGCTCTGACGAAAAAGTCTTCGTCATGGGTGAAGAAGTTGCCGAGTACCAGGGCGCCTACAAGATCACCCAGGGTCTTCTGCAGGAATTTGGTGCAAAGCGCGTTATCGATACGCCAATCACCGAACACGGCTTTGCCGGTATCGGCGTCGGCGCTGCGATGACTGGCCTGAAGCCAATCGTCGAGTTCATGACCTTCAACTTCGCGATGCAGGCCATTGACCAGATCGTCAACTCTGCTGCCAAGACACTGTATATGTCTGGTGGTCAGATGGGCGCGCCGATGGTGTTCCGTGGTCCGTCGGGCGCTGCTGCGCGCGTTGGTGCACAGCACTCGCAGTGCTATGCCGCCTGGTACAGCCACATTCCGGGCCTCAAGGTCGTCATGCCGTACACGGCTGCTGACGCCAAGGGTCTGCTCAAGGCTGCTATCCGCGATCCGAACCCGGTCATCTTCCTTGAAAACGAAATCCTGTACGGTCAGAGCTTCGATGTTCCGAAGCTGGATGATTTCGTGCTGCCAATCGGCAAGGCACGCATTCACCGCCAGGGTAAGGATGCGACCATCGTTTCCTTCGGTATCGGCATGACCTATGCGGTCAAGGCTGTTGCTGAACTCGAAAAGCTCGGCATCGACGTTGAACTGATCGACCTGCGCACCATCCGTCCGATGGACCTTCCTGCCGTTATCGAATCCGTCAAGAAGACCGGCCGTCTGGTAACCGTTGAAGAAGGCTTCCCGCAGTCATCGGTTGGTGACTTCATTGCCAACCAGGTTCAGCGCGCTGCATTTGACTATCTGGATGCGCCGATCCTGTCGATTACCGGCAAGGATGTTCCAATGCCTTACGCGGCCAATCTCGAGAAGCTGGCTCTGCCGAACGTGGATGAAGTCGTACAGGCCGTCAAAACCGTCTGCTACAAATAAGGGGAGGGCGTTTCGATGCCTATCAACATTACAATGCCTGCCCTGTCTCCCACGATGGAAGAGGGTAATCTCGCCAAGTGGCTGGTCAAGGAAGGCGACAAGGTTGCTCCCGGCGACGTGATTGCCGAAATCGAAACCGACAAGGCAACCATGGAAGTGGAAGCTGTCGATGAAGGCGTTGTTGCCAAGATCGTGGTTCCGGCTGGAACCGATGCGGTCAAGGTCAACGCACTGATCGCCATTCTTGCTGAAGAAGGTGAAGATGTAGCGGCTGCGGCCAAGGGTGGCGATGCTGCCCCGGCCAAGGCTGAGGCAAAGGCAGAAGCACCGAAGGAAGAAAAATCCGAGGCTGCACCTGCTCCTGCCGCTAACGCTGCACCTGCTGCGGCACCGGCACCTGCTGCCAAGGCTGAACCGTCTGGCGAACGCGTTTTTGCGTCGCCACTGGCACGCCGTCTGGCCAAGGAAGCTGGTCTTGATCTGTCTACGGTTTCCGGTTCCGGTCCACGTGGCCGTATCGTGAAGTCTGACATTGAAAAGACCGTTGCGTCCGGTGGTGCAAAGGCTGCTCCGGCAACCGCTGCTGCTGCCGCTGCTTCGGCACCTACCGCTGCAAAGGGCATGAGCGAAGAGGCCGTTCTCAAGCTGTTCGAGCAGGGTTCTTACGAACTTGTGCCACATGACGGCATGCGCAAGACCATTGCTAAGCGCCTGCAGGAATCCAAGCAGACCATTCCGCATTTCTACGTTTCCGTGGATTGCGAACTGGATGCCCTGATGGCACTGCGCGCCCAGCTCAACGCCGCTTCCCCTGAAAAGGATGGCAAGCCGGCCTACAAGCTGTCGGTCAATGACATGGTCATCAAGGCGCTTGCCCTTGCCCTGCGTGACGTTCCGGATGCCAACGTATCCTGGACCGAAACCAACATGGTCAAGCACAAGCATGCTGATGTTGGCGTTGCCGTGTCGATCCCCGGTGGTCTGATCACCCCGATCGTTCGTCAGGCTGAGCTTAAGTCGCTGTCTGCCATCTCCAACGAGATGAAGGATCTCGGCAAGCGCGCCAAGGAGCGCAAGCTGAAGCCTGAAGAATATCAGGGCGGTACGACTGCCGTGTCCAACATGGGCATGATGGGCGTGAAGAGCTTCTCGGCTGTTGTGAACCCGCCACATGCCACCATTCTGGCTGTTGGTGCCGGTGAACAGCGTGCAGTTGTCAAGAATGGCGAGATCAAGATCGCCAATGTCATGACGGTCACACTGTCCACTGACCACCGTTGCGTTGATGGCGCGTTGGGTGCTGAACTTCTCGGTGCTTTCAAACGCTACATCGAAAACCCGATGGGCATGCTGGTTTAAGAAAAGAGCAGAGCCGAAAACCGCATATGGTTTTCGGCTCGCTGTATTCAGGAGCTGCACGTGACGAAGACTGTTCTTTGCTATGGCGATAGTCTGACATGGGGTTATGACGCGGCCAATATGGGGCGTCATGCTATTGATGATCGTTGGCCGACTGTCTTGCAAAAGGCATTGGGCAATGACGTTGTAGTCATCGCCGAAGGCCTGAACGGCCGTACCACTGTTTATGACGATAACCTGTCTGACTTTGATCGCAATGGTGCACGCACCTTGCCAACGCTGTTGCACAGCCATGGTCCGCTTGATCTCGTCATCATCATGCTTGGCACCAACGATTTGAAACGTGGCCTTGCCGGCGGCGGTTTTGCCGTTGCTGCGACAAGCGGCGTCAAAAGGCTTGTCAGCCTGGTGCGCCGTCACGAATGGCATTTCGGCTCGGATGAGCAACCGGAAATTCTAATCGTTGCACCGCCACTGATCTGCGAAACCGCAAATTCCTATTTCGCGGCAATGTATGCAGGTGCAGTTGAGGAATCCAAGATGCTGGCCTCGCTTTACCGCGATCTGGCGGACGAGAAGGAATGCGGCTTCTTTGACGCCGGTTCGGTCTCTGTTGCCACACCAATTGATGGCGTGCATCTGGACGCAGAAAATACCCGTGCGCTTGGTCGCGGCTTGGAGCCGGTCGTGCGCATGATGCTTGGATTGTAATGCAATTTGACAGGTTTTGATCAGGATCAAGGAGCGAATGCAGCGGGCGTCTAGCCTGACCGTATCAACCGCAAGACGGAGGTTACGGGATGTCGAACACACCGCACCAACTGCTCGAGGAATTTGCTGAATATGTCAGCCTCATTCGCCATCTGCGCGAGCGTGACGGACACTTTCACAGGATCAGCGCCGCTTACGAGGCGCTGAATCAGAAAATTCACCGGGCGGAGACAGATATCGAGCCATGTGATGATTTTCATATGGCCGATATGCGCAAGCGCAGAATGGTCCTGAAAGACGAAATATACGGGATGCTGACAGCGGCCGAGCCAATACCGGAAGATTTCGGACAATAGGCTTCAAGCCCAGGCTTTGCTCCCGACAAAAGGGTGGAATGCGAATGCCTCGCGCCACCTCAAAAATGAAACAAGGAGTGATAGCCTAAATGTCGAACGCCTATGACGTCATCATTATCGGTTCCGGTCCCGGCGGTTATGTCACTGCCATTCGTGCTGCCCAGCTTGGTTTGAAGACGGCCATTGTCGAGCGCGAGCATCTGGGGGGCATCTGCCTTAACTGGGGCTGCATTCCAACCAAGGCACTGCTGCGCTCTGCCGAAGTGCTTGATAATGCCAATCACGCCAAGAATTACGGTCTGAAGCTGGACGGCACCATCACCGCCGACGTGAAGGAAGTTGTTGCACGTTCGCGTGG
Source organism: Agrobacterium sp. 5Ca50 (assembly GCF_055381905.1). Taxonomy (NCBI): domain Bacteria; kingdom Pseudomonadati; phylum Pseudomonadota; class Alphaproteobacteria; order Hyphomicrobiales; family Rhizobiaceae; genus Agrobacterium; species Agrobacterium sp. 5Ca50. The sequence continues at coordinate 1,895,731 of NZ_AP026438.1, read as the reverse complement.
CGTTTCCGCTCGTCTCAACGGTGGCGTTGCCTACCTGATGAAGAAGAACAAGATCGACGTGATCTGGGGCGAGGCAAAGCTGACCAAGCCAAATGAGATCGTTGTCGGCAAGACGGCAAAGCCTGCCGTTCAGCCACAAAACCCTGTTCCAAAGGGCGTTCTGGGTGAGGGCACCTACACAGCCAAGCACATCATCGTTGCCACAGGTGCACGTCCGCGTGCGCTGCCAGGCATCGAGCCGGATGGCAAGCTGATCTGGACTTATTTCGAAGCGATGAAGCCTGACTTCATGCCGAAGTCGATTGTCGTGATGGGCTCCGGCGCTATCGGCATCGAATTTGCGTCCTTCTACCGCTCCATGGGCGTTGACGTGACCGTTGTCGAACTGATGGCCAATGTCATGCCTGTCGAAGATGCGGAAATCTCCGCTTTCGCCCGCAAGCAGCTTGAAAAGCGCGGCCTGAAGATCATCACCGAAGCCAAGGTTTCCAAGGTCGAAAAGGGTACAAACTCGATTACGGCGCATGTTGAAACCAAGGATGGCAAGGTTCAGCAGATCACGGCGGATCGACTGATCTCGGCTGTTGGCGTGCAGGGCAACATCGAAAACCTTGGTCTGGAAGCACTAGGCGTCAAGACGGATCGCGGTTGCGTGGTCATTGATGGTTACGGCAAGACCAACGTGCCGGGCCTCTACGCGATTGGCGACGTTGCCGGTCCTCCAATGCTCGCCCACAAGGCCGAGCATGAAGGCGTGATCTGCATTGAAAAGATTGCCGGTCTGCCGAATGTTCACCCGATGGACAAGAGCAAGATCCCAGGCTGCACATACTGCAACCCGCAGGTCGCTTCGGTCGGTCTGACGGAAGCAAAGGCGAAAGAACAGGGCCGCGAAATCCGCGTGGGCCGTTACTCCTTCGCTGCCAACGGCAAGGCAATCGCGCTGGGTGAAGACCAGGGCATGATCAAGACCATCTTCGACAAGAAGACCGGTGAGCTGATCGGCGCGCACATGGTTGGTGCAGAAGTGACCGAACTGATCCAGGGCTTCGTGGTGGCGATGAACCTTGAAACCACAGAAGAAGAACTGATGCACACGATCTTCCCACATCCGACCCTGTCGGAAATGATGAAGGAAAGCGTGCTGGACGCCTATGGTCGCGTTCTGAATGCTTGATTGAAATCTGCCGCTCCCTATCTGGAGTAAATCCTTTTGGGGAGCGGAACTTTAACGGAGTAGATCATGGAAAGTGTTGGCTGGATTGGTGCAATTATCATTGGTGGTCTGGGCGGATGGCTCGCAGGCAAGCTGATGGATATTCGCTTCGGCATTTTCATGAATATTATTCTGGGTATCGTCGGTTCTGTTGTGGCTGTTGCCGTGCTGCGCCAGTTCGATGTTTTCGTGCAGGATAGCCGTCTGGGCTATTTCATCACCGCGTTTCTTGGTGCCAGCCTGTTGCTGTTTGTTGCCAAAATCGTCCGGCGGTAAATCAAGACAGGACAGGTTGTTGCAAATCGACATGTCCTGAGACCCATTATTTTAGGCCCTTCCAGAAAATCCGCTTACAGTTTTTCTGGAATTGTTCTAATGAGCCGTAAAACTCGGTGAAAGCAGGTTTTCATGGTCACCATTCTCGACAGGACTTCGCAGGAAGAAAAGCGTGTTCGCCACCCGGAAAAGGCTCACAAGCCAGATACCGAGGTTGCGCGCAAACCTGAGTGGATTCGCGTCAAGGCGCCGACCTCGAAAGGGTATCAGGAAACCCGCGAACTGGTTCGTTCCCACAAGCTGGTGACCGTGTGCGAAGAAGCAGGCTGTCCCAACATTGGCGAGTGCTGGAGCAAGAAACACGCGACATTCATGATCATGGGTGAAATCTGCACCCGTGCCTGTGCTTTCTGTAACGTGTCGACCGGCAAGCCGAATCCACTTGATCAAAACGAACCTGAGAACATCGGCAAGGCCGTCAAGCAGATGGGTCTGTCTCACGTCGTTATCACCTCCGTGGACCGTGACGATCTGGCTGATGGTGGCGCTGAACACTTTGAAAAGGTGATCTGGGCCATTCGTGCGGCATCGCCTGGCACAACCATCGAAATCCTGACACCAGACTTCCTGAAGAAGCCTGGCGCGCTGGAGCGTGTTGTTGCGGCCAAGCCTGACGTGTTCAACCACAATATGGAAACCGTACCGGGCAATTACTTGACGGTTCGTCCGGGTGCGCGTTATTTCCATTCGGTACGTCTGTTGCAGCGCGTGAAGGAACTGGATCCGACCATGTTCACCAAGTCCGGCATCATGGTTGGCCTTGGCGAAGAGCGTAACGAAGTGCTGCAGCTTATGGACGACCTGCGTTCTGCCGATGTGGATTTCATTACCATTGGCCAGTATCTGCAGCCTACCCGCAAGCACCATAAGGTCGAGAAGTTCGTCACGCCGGAAGAGTTCAAGTCTTACGAGACTGTGGCTTACACCAAGGGCTTCCTGATGGTGTCGTCCAGCCCACTGACCCGTTCTTCGCACCATGCCGGTGATGACTTTGCGCGTCTGCGTGCCGCACGTGAGAAGAAGCTTCTCGTTGCTGCCGAATAATCGGGACAACGGCCTGATCAGGACAATAAAAAAGCGCCTCAAGGGCGCTTTTTTTATGGGGTGCATTTCCGCTTGTCAGTCGGCTGCCACATCACAGGCGGCAGCCTTTTGCGTCATGCTGTGGTTTCTTCTTTCGCGGTGGACTCGCCACGCTTGCGCTTGCGAAGTGTCGGCTTGTTCTCGCGCGCTTCACATTTGGCAACATCGATAAGATAGGCCAAAACAGGCATGCCATTCATCGATGCCAGTTGCTTTGCGGATTCAAGAAGGTTGATGATATTTGAAAAATCGTCCATCGGCTCACTCGGCAGGTCAAACCTGAATTGTTGTTAAGGCAAGTATTCTTCGGATGTCCGATACAGAAACAAGTTGGGAGGCTTGCCTCGTTTGCACCCAAAAGATGTACTCATTGTGGCAAATCAATAGCAATCCTGTAGGCATGGTTGCAATAGTCAATTTCGGGAAGCTGCATTGAGGTGAGGGGTATGATGCAGAAAATTGATGAAGCGCAAAAAGCGGCAAGTCTCATTCGACAGGCATCCCGCATCATGGTGGTTGGCTGCTCAGGTGGCGGAAAAACAACGCTTTCTCTCAAGCTGGCCGCAAAATTCGGGCTGGAATATCAGTCGATCGATCGTGACATCAGGTGGTTACCCGGTTGGCAGCAGCGGGACAGGGTTGAGCAGCACGCATTGCTCGAAGAGCTGATTGCGCGGGATCGCTGGGTGATGGATGGCAGCAATCCATCGACCTTTGACATTCGTTTGCCACGCACCGACATCGTCATCTGGGTGCGCATGTCGCGCTTTGTGTGCCTGACCGGCATTGCCCGCCGCGTGGCACGTTATTATGGCACAGTCCGGCCTGCTATGGCGGATGGCTGCCCGGAACCTTTGCCGGACCGGGAGTTCCTGGAATATATCTGGAACTTCGAGAAGAAATACGCGCCGGCTTTCTTGCGCAATTTTGAACGATACGGCCCCGATGTGCCGATCTTTCAGGTGAAATCACGCCGCGACATGCAAAGGCTTCTTGATATTCTGATGCTCGCAGATTAACTGCGGACTATGCCGCAGTTTGAAACCAGTCGCCCCGTCAAGCATTCCCCAGAACGCATGTATGCTTTGGTTGCCGACGTTGAGCGATACCCCGAATTTCTGCCTCTGTGCGAAGGCCTGACCGTGCGTTCCCGCAAGGAACGGGACGGCAAGGCGCTGCTGATTGCGGATATGACGGTTGGTTACAAGGCGATCCGCGAAACCTTCACCACACAGGTTCTGCTGAATGGCAATGATCTGGCCATTGATGTGAAATATCTCGATGGCCCATTTAAATATCTCGACAATCGCTGGCGCTTCGAGCCAATGGACGATGGCGGTTGCTCGGTTCACTTCTTCATCGATTACGAATTCAAAAGCCGCATTTTAAGTGCCGTCATGGGCACGATGTTTGACCGGGCCTTCCGGATGTTTGCCGAAGCCTTCGAGGCGCGGGCCGACAAGATTTACGGCACCTGATTATTTTGCTCCAGACACGTCCAGCAGCATTTCCAGTGCCGTTGTGACGGTGGCGAGACGCACCTGATCACGACCAATGTCGCCGTAGCGCATTTCGCGGTGCAGGATCGCGCCGTTGCGGCTCATCGCCGCCAGATGCACAAGGCCAACCGGCTTGGTGTCAGAACCGCCGCCCGGACCGGCAATGCCGGTGACCGCCACGGCGTGGCTGGCCCTTGAGCGCAGCAGCGCACCCTGGACCATCTGCAATGCGGTCTCTTTCGACACCGCGCCGAATGTTTCAAGCGTTTTGTCTTGTACGCCCAGCATGTCGGCCTTGGCCTCGTTGGTGTAGGTGACAAATCCCCGGTCGACCACAGCGGATGAACCGGCGATTTCGGTCAGTGCACCGGCAATCAGGCCGCCGGTGCAGCTTTCCGCCGTCGAGACCATCTCGCCACGGGCCGTGCCGTGCGAGATCATCTTTTGCGCCAGTGCTGCGATATCGTCCGGGAAGATGCTCATGCCTGGCGGCCTTGATAGACCACGGTCGCAGTGGCGATGGCGGCAATGCCTTCCTTGCGGCCGACAAAGCCGATCTTTTCATTGGTGGTGGCTTTGACCGAGCAACGGTCGAGCGTAATGCCGAGAATTTCCGACAACATTTCGCGCATGGCCTGACGGTGCGGGCCGATCTTTGGTTCTTCGGCAATCAGCGACACATCGGCATTCATGATGGTGCCGCCATTGCCGCGCACGACGTTTGCAGCATGTTCCAGAAAGATGCGCGATGCGGCACCCTTCCACTGAGGATCGGATGGCGGGAAGTGGTCGCCAATGTCACCGGCGCCGCAGGTGGCCAGCAGGGCATCCGTCAGCGCGTGCAGGGCAACGTCAGCATCCGAGTGTCCCATGAGCTTCTGGTCGTGGGGAATGAACACGCCACACAGCGTCACGCCATCACCTGGCTCAAGCTGATGAACATCATAGCCGTTACCTGTGCGTACATCCGGCAGTGCCTGGGTGAGTTTTTCATCGGCCATGGTGATATCCCGTTTCAAAGTCAGTTTTACATTGTCGACCAGCCCTTCGACGAGCTTGACCGGCAGCCCCGCCCATTCGGCAATCGAGGCGTCATCGGTAAAGTCATCCCGTCCGGAAGAGGCGGCCTGTTCGTGGGCTTGTGTAATTGCCTGATAAGCAAAAGCCTGTGGTGTCTGGGCGGCGTAAAGGCCAGCGCGCGGTACGGTCTCTTCGCTGTAACCGGCGGCCGAGCCACGCTTCAGCGTATCGGTGACAGCAAGCACGGGCAGGGCGCTCTGCGCACCTTGCGACAGCGTGTTGGCCACGCGGTCCAGAAGATCGTGATCGATGAAGGGGCGCACGGCGTCATGGATCATGACGTGGCTAAGGTCATCCGGCGCCATGGCTTTCAGGCCAGCGAGGACGGATTGCTGGCGGGTTGCGCCACCAAGCACGGTGCGAATGCGGTCGTCTGCATCGAGGCGTTGCAGCACGGGGGCAATCAGGTCCTTGTCGTCTGGATGAATGACCACGGTGATGGCAGGGGATTTTGCCCAGGCCAAGAAAACCTCAAGCGTGTGCTCAATGACGGGCTTTCCTCCAATCAACCGGTATTGTTTCGGTCCATCCTGCGGGGAGCCTGCCCGTTCGCCACGGCCAGCGGCAACAATAATGACGCCGGTTTTCATGCTGTCTGTCTCACTTCTCTCATCAATTGATCCAAGATGCTGTCTGCTCGTAAAGGAGTTGACTTGAGCGGTCCAGAGTCCCAAACAACAAAAGGCTTTTGCAGCCTTGGCGTTGCTTGGTCAAAGGCTTGAGAGTAAATCGATCATTTGCCCGGTTTTTAAGATCACGCACGTCGTCATCACGCCTCTGCAATCCCTGATCTTTATAAAAGCAGCACATTGCCGTGTGAAAGTGCTTGGCAACTGCGCAATATATGTCTAAAAATAATGCAAAGCATAATTCTGCACGAAAGATCATCAATTGCCCATCCCGGAGTTGTCAGCGCCTTTTAATATCGGCTCCGTAACCGTTCGTAACCGGGCTGTCCTTGCGCCTATGTCGGGGGTAACTGATCTGCCGTTCCGGCAGATCGCCTGGCGTTTCGGTGCCGGGCTGGTGGTAACGGAAATGGTGGCAAGCCGCGAGCTGGTGGCCAACCGTGGTGAATCCTGGGCGCGGCTGAGAAACGCAGGCATGACGCCGCACATGGTGCAGCTGGCCGGACGTGAGGCGCACTGGATGGCCGAGGCTGCCAAGATCGTTGAAGCCAATGGCGCAGATATCGTCGACATCAATATGGGCTGTCCAGCCAAGAAGGTGACGGGCGGTTATTCCGGCTCTGCGCTGATGCGTGACCCTGACCATGCGCTGACGCTGATCGAGGCGACAGTCAATGCCGTCAAGGTTCCAGTAACATTGAAGATGCGTCTTGGCTGGGATGAGAACTCCCTCAATGCGCCAGAGATCGCACGGCGTGCACAGGATGCGGGCGTGCAGCTGATTACCATTCATGGCCGCACCCGCATGCAGTTTTACGAGGGACGGGCCGACTGGGATGCCATTCGCGCCGTTCGTGATGCCATTTCCGTACCGTTGATTGCCAATGGCGATGTTGAGACGGTTGAAGATGCCAAGGAAATTTTGCGCCGCTCGGGTGCCGATGCGGTGATGGCGGGACGTGGCGCACAGGGCCAGCCGTGGTTGCCAGCCGTGCTTGCCGGACATGACGGCCCTGCGCGACAGGATATCGCAGCCCTCGCCGTTGAACATTATGAAATGATGCTTGAGTTTTATGGGCTTGAGGCAGGCTTGCGCCACGCGCGCAAACACCTTGGCTGGTATCTGGAAAGGTTCGCGCCGCACATGGCGGGACAGGACAAGGCAACGATCATGACATCGAAAAATGCAGCGCAGGTCACGCAGATGGTGCGTGCTGCTCTGGAAGAAGGCGCAGCATTGTTTGCTGCAAGGAAGGCAGCATGACTGTTCCGACACATGATCCGGCAGCCAGCAATGCGCTTGCCATGGCTGTTCTCAACGCGGTGCAAAATCCGGTGGTTCTGGTTGATGCCGAAGGATTCATCGCCTTTGCCAACTGGGAAGCGGAAGCGTTTTTTGGCGCCAGTGCCGCCCATCTGGCACGGTACCGAATCTCGACCTTCATTCCGTTCGGCAGTCCGCTGCTGGCGCTGATCGAGCAGGTGCGCGAACGTCGCGCGCCGGTCAATGAATACCGCGTGGACCTGAGCTCGCCGCGGCTTGGCCAGGAAAAGCTGGTTGACCTTTACGTGGCACCGGTTGTCAGCGAACCCGGCTCGGTGGTTGTGGTGTTTCAGGAACGTTCGATGGCCGACAAGATCGACCGTCAACTGACCCATCGTGCCGCTGCCCGTTCGGTGTCCGGCCTTGCCTCGATGCTGGCCCACGAAATCAAGAACCCGCTTTCGGGCATTCGTGGTGCAGCACAGCTTCTCGAGACATCGGTTGCCGATGATGACCGTGCGCTGACACGCCTGATCTGTGACGAGACCGACCGTATCGTGTCGCTGGTTGACCGTATGGAAGTGTTTTCCGACGAGCGTCCCGTGGACCGCGTTCCCGTCAACATCCACTCGGTGCTGGATCACGTGAAGGCGGTTGCCAAGGCGGGCTTTGCCCGCAACATCAAGATCAGCGAAAATTACGATCCGTCCTTGCCGCCGGTTTATGCCAACCGCGACCAGCTCGTGCAGATTTTCCTCAATCTGGTCAAGAACGCCTCCGAGGCGATTGGCAACCAGCAGGATGGCGAAATCGTTCTGACCACAGCTTACCGTCCGGGCATCCGGCTTTCGGTTGCCGGAACGCGTGAGCGTATTTCGCTGCCGCTTGAGTTTTGTGTGGTGGATAACGGTCCCGGCGTTCCGTCGGACCTTCTGCCCTATCTTTTTGATCCGTTCATTACCACCAAGACCAATGGCTCCGGCCTCGGTCTGGCGCTGGTGGCCAAGCTGATTGGTGCCCATGGCGGCATTATCGAATGCGACAGCCAGAACCATCGCACGACATTCCGTGTTCTCATGCCCGTTTCACCGGAAATAGCGCAGGAAGAGCGTACAATTCCGAACCCGACAGGAAATACCCCATGACAGCGACGATCCTTGTGGCCGACGATGACGCGGCCATCCGCACTGTGCTTAATCAGGCTCTCAGCCGAGCCGGTTATGACGTGCGTATTACTTCCAATGCCGCCACATTGTGGCGCTGGATTTCTGCAGGTGAGGGGGACCTGGTTATCACCGACGTGATAATGCCTGACGAAAACGCATTTGACCTGCTGCCACGCATCAAGAAGGCTCGTCCCGAACTGCCCGTGCTCGTCATGAGTGCGCAGAACACCTTCATGACGGCCATCAAGGCGTCGGAAAAGGGTGCCTATGATTATCTGCCAAAGCCATTCGACCTGACGGAGCTGATTGCCATCATTGGTCGCGCCTTGGCAGAACCGAAGCGCAAGCCTGCCAAGCTGGATGATGACATGCAGGACGGCATGCCGCTGGTTGGCCGCTCCGCTGCCATGCAGGAAATCTACCGCGTGCTGGCGCGTCTGATGCAGACCGACCTGACGCTGATGATCACCGGCGAATCCGGTACTGGTAAGGAACTGGTGGCACGGGCGCTGCATGATTATGGCAAGCGTCGCAACGGTCCTTTTGTGGCGATCAACATGGCGGCCATTCCGCGTGACCTGATTGAATCCGAACTGTTCGGCCATGAAAAGGGTGCCTTTACCGGCGCACAGAACCGCTCCACCGGCCGTTTTGAACAGGCCGAAGGCGGTACACTGTTCCTCGATGAAATTGGCGATATGCCGATGGATGCACAGACCCGACTGTTGCGCGTGCTGCAGCAGGGCGAATACACCACCGTTGGCGGTCGTACACCGATCCGCACCGATGTCCGCATTGTTGCTGCCACCAACAAGGATCTGAAACAGTCCATCAATCAGGGCCTGTTCCGTGAAGACCTTTATTACCGCCTCAACGTGGTGCCTCTGCGCCTGCCGCCGCTGCGTGACCGTGCAGAAGACATTGCCGATCTGGTTCGCCACTTCATCCAGCAGGGTGAAAAGGAAGGACTTGAAGGCAAGCGATTCGAAACCGAAGCGCTGGAACTGATGAAGGCCTATGCCTGGCCTGGCAACGTGCGCGAGCTGGAAAACCTTATTCGTCGTTTGATGGCTCTTTATCCGCAGGAAGTCATCACCAAGGAGATCATCGATTCGGAATTGAATTCCGATGTGCCTGAACGTCCGATGGACAAGATGAACGTCCGCACCGGTACGCTGACAATCTCGCAGGCCGTGGAAGAAAATATGCGCGAGTATTTCTCCGGTTTTGGCGACGATTTGCCGCCTGCCGGCCTCTATGACCGTGTCCTGCGCGAGATGGAATATCCGCTTATTCTCGCGGCTTTAACGGCCACGCGGGGCAACCAGATTAAGGCAGCCGATCTTCTCGGTCTCAACCGCAACACGTTGCGCAAGAAAATCCGTGAGCTGGGTGTCTCGGTGTATCGTAGCTCGCGTACGACCTGAGATATTGACAGACGCGAAATTCTCGTTGCATTTTCGCCACATTGTGTTGCTTGAAAAACACGCGGGACAATTTCATCAGAGTGATTCCGCTGTCAGGCTGCCATTGGACAAGTGGCTGCAATCAGGAGAATTGAATGCGAACACCTGCCGCCGACTACGCTGCGGACAGTGACGTGAGTGATGCAAGTGTGAAAGACCGGCGCATATCCTTTGCGTTGCCCGGTCTTTTGCTGGCTGGCGCTGCGCTTTCGTGCGCCATCTTCTCCCTGTTTATTCTCGTTGGCCTGACCCCCATTTCGCCAACATCCAACGTTGTGATCGGCCTTGGTGTCATCAACGGGTTGTTCGTGCTTGGCCTGATGTATCTGATCGGCCGTGAAGTCAGCCGGCTGCTGAAAGCCCGCCGGGTGGGACGCGCTGCTGCGCGCCTTCATATCCGCATCGTTGTGCTGTTTTCGATTGTGGCGATTACACCGGCTGTTCTTGTGGCGATTTTCGCCAGTATCACGCTCAATGCCGGTCTTGATCGCTGGTTCTCGATCAGAACCCAGTCGATCGTGGAATCGTCCAGCAATGTGGCGCAGGCCTATATGATGGAAAATGCCTCCTATGTTCAGGGGCAGACGCTTTCCATGGCCAATGACCTCGAGCGCAACCGCGCTCTTTTCTATCTCGACCGTACCGGTTTTGTGGACCTGCTAACACGGCAGGCGAAGGGCCGTGGCCTGCTTGGCGCGTTTTTGGTGCGTGAAGATGGCGATGCCATTGTCCAAGCCAATATCGAAACGGAAAAACCGCTGCCAGCCATTCCGCAGGACGCGCTGGAAAAGGCCGCTGCCGGTCAACCGACCCTTATTCCGCCTGGCATTACCAACCTGGTTGGCGCCATCATCAAGCTCGACAGCATTGGTGGCACGTTCCTTTATACCGTGCGTGCGGTTGACCCCAAGGTCATGGTCGCCATGCGGTTGATGGATGAAAACCGCGATGAATACAAAGCCATGGAGGCGGGCCGTGCCTCGTTGCAGGTGGCCTTTGCCATTCTCTATCTCGGTTTTGCGCTGATCGTCCTTCTGGCCGCCATCTGGACCGCCATTGCGGTGGCCGACCGTATCGTGCGGCCGATCCGCCTGTTGATTGGTGCGGCCGACAGTGTGGCAACCGGCAACATGAATGTGCTGGTGCCGGTGCGCGCCGTTGACGGTGACGTTGGCAGGTTGTCGCGCACCTTCAACAAGATGATTTCGGAGATCCGCACCCAACAGCGCGAAATTCTCGAAGCCAAGGACGATATCGATGCGCGCCGGCGCTTTATCGAGGCCGTGCTGTCAGGTGTGACAGCGGCGGTTATCGGTGTGGATGAAGACCGGCAGATCACCATTGCCAATCCATCGGCCGAGGATTTCCTCGCCATGCCATCCGACAAGCTGATGGGCGTGAAGCTGGGTGATGCAGCGCCTGAGATCGATCAGGTGGTGACTGAGGCTGCCGTCTGGTCGCGTGGTGAGTTCCACAAGCAGATCAACATCATGCGGCGTGGCAAGGAGCGGGCACTCAACGTAAAGGTAACGCGCGAAGCGGCCCGTGACGCCTATGTCATTACGCTTGATGACATTACCGATCTGGTGATTGCGCAGCGCTCTACCGCTTGGTCGGATGTGGCGCGCCGTATTGCCCATGAAATCAAGAACCCGCTGACGCCGATCCAGCTGTCAGCCGAGCGTATCAAGCGCCGCTTCGGCAAGCAGATAGCCGAGGAGGATCGGCAGGTGTTTGACCAGTGTACCGACACGATCGTGCGCCAGGTGGGCGATATCGGCCGCATGGTCGACGAGTTCTCGGCGTTCGCGCGCATGCCGAAGCCGACTAAGGAAAAGTCCGATCTACGCGATATTCTGAAGGATGCGGCATTCCTGCGGGAAATTGGCGCAAGCCACGTGAAGATCAGCACAGAACTGGGTGAAGATGCCCAGAACGGGTTGTTTGATGCACGTATGCTGGGGCAGGCTTTTGGCAATCTGATAAAGAATGCTGTTGAGGCAATCGATGCCATCGACGCGGATGGCGGCGAGCGTCGTGAAGGCCGTGTTCTGGTGCGCAGCCAGTTCGATACGGATCACTTCGTGGTTGACGTCATCGACAATGGCCGTGGCCTGCCGGCTGAAAACCGGCACCGCATTCTGGAGCCCTATATGACAATGCGGGACAAGGGCACCGGCCTTGGTCTGGCAATCGTCAAAAAGATTATAGAAGAGCATGGCGGGCAGATCGAACTGCATGATGCACCCGCCGATTTCGACCATGGCCATGGTGCCATGATTAGAGTGATTCTGCCGCATCTTGATGCGACCGAAGCAGCAAGTGACAAGGAAGTGGCCTATGGCGTCTGATATTCTGGTCGTGGATGACGAAGCTGACATTCGCGAGATTGTTGCGGGTATTCTGTCCGATGAAGGGCATGAAACACGTATGGCGCATGACGCCGACAGCGCGCTTGCAGCGATTTCGGAACGAGTGCCGCGGCTGGTGTTTCTGGATATTTGGATGCAGGGCAGCCGTCTTGACGGTCTGGCATTGCTGGATGAAATCAAGAGCCGCCACCCGGACCTGCCAGTGGTGATGATTTCCGGTCACGGTAATATCGAAACGGCCGTCAACGCCATCAAGCGCGGTGCGTTTGACTTCATTGAAAAGCCGTTCAAGACCGACCGCCTTATTCTGATTGCTGAACGTGCGCTGGAAAACTCCAAGCTGAAGCGTGAAGTGCAGGAACTGAAAAAGCGCACCGGTGATGCGGCGGAACTGATCGGTGCATCGCTTGCTGTATCGCAACTGCGCCAGACCATTGATCGTACAGCTCCGACCAATAGCCGTATCATGATCCTTGGGCCCTCCGGCTCCGGCAAGGAACTTGTGGCGCGCATGATCCACAAGAAGTCCAGTCGTGCTTCCGGCCCGTTCGTGGCGCTGAATGCCGCGACGATTACGCCGGACCGCATGGAAATTGCGCTGTTCGGTACCGAAGGTCAGCCGGGACAGCCACGCAAGATCGGTGCGATGGAAGAGGCGCATCGCGGTATTCTCTACCTTGATGAGGTCGGGGAAATGCCACGCGAAACGCAGAACAAGATCCTGCGCGTGCTGATCGATCAGCAGTTTGAACGTGTGGGTGGCGGCAAGCGGGTGAAGGTGGATATCCGCATCATCTCGTCGACAGCCTATAATCTTGAAAGCCTGATTGCCGAAGGGCGTTTCCGCGAAGATCTCTATCACCGTCTGGCGGTGGTGCCGGTCAAGGTACCTGCCTTGTCGGAACGCCGAGAGGATATTCCTTATCTGGTCGACATGTTCATTCGCCAGATTTCCGAGCAGGCCGGTATTCGCTCACGCAAGATTGGCGATGATGCGATGGCCGTGCTGCAGAGCCATGACTGGCCCGGCAATATTCGCCAGCTGCGCAACAATATCGAGCGGTTGATGATCCTGGCGCGTCCTGAAGGTGGTGATCCGACGATTACTGCCGACATGCTGCCGTCCGATATTGGTGACATGCTGCCGAAGATTTCCGCGCAGGGTGATCAGCACATCATGACCCTGCCACTGCGTGAAGCGCGTGAAATGTTCGAGCGGGATTATCTGGTGGCGCAGATCAACCGGTTCGGTGGCAATATTTCCCGCACGGCAGAATTTGTCGGAATGGAGCGTTCCGCACTGCATCGCAAATTGAAATCACTCGGCGTATAAGCATCGGGAAGGCATGCGATCTGCGTGTCGATTCGGCGGGTGAAGAGGTATCATGAAGGTCATCATTTGTGGTGCGGGGCAGGTGGGCTACGGCATTGCCGAGCAGCTGTCGCGGGAAGACAATGAAGTCTCCGTCATTGATACATCCGCCGCACTGATTACTGCCATTACCGAGACGCTCGACGTGCGTGGTTACGTCGGGCATGGCGCGCATCCTGACATGCTGGCCAAGGCCGGTGCGGATCAGGCCGACATGATCATTGCCGTGACGTTGCACGACGAAATCAACATCGTTGCCTGTGAGGTCGCGCATGCACTGTTCAGCGTGCCGACCAAGATTGCCCGTATCCGTGACCAGAGCTATCTGCAGCCGGAATATGCCGACCTGTTCAGCCGCGAAAACATGTCGATCGACGTGACGATTTCGCCGGAGGTTGAGGTCGGAAAAATGGTGCTGCGGCGCATCGCCTTTCCCGGCGCCAATGACGTTGTGCGTTTTGCCGACGACAATATTTCCATGCTGGCAATTGAATGCATGGAAGACTGCCCGGTCATCAACACGCCTCTGCACCAGCTGAGCAGCCTGTTTCCGGATCTGATTGCCACTGTGACCGGCATCTACCGTAACGGTCTGCTGATCGTGCCACGCTCTTCGGATCAGTTGCGCACCGGTGACTTGGCCTATGTGATCTGTCAGCGCCAGCATGCGCGCCGCACGCTTGGCCTGTTTGGCCATGACGAGCAGGAGGCGCGGCGCATCATCATCGCCGGTGCCGGCAATATCGGCCATTACGTGGCCAGCAAGATCGAAGAATTGCAGCCCAATACCAGGGTCAAGATCATCGAATTTGATCGTGAAAAAGCAGTCACAGCGTCTGACCTGTTGTCCAAGACCATTGTTCTCAATGGTTCTGTGGTCGACCAGAAGATATTGCTGCAGGCCGATATTCAGGATGCAGACCTGATCGTGACGCTGACCAACAATGACCAGACGAATATTCTTGGTGCGGTCATGGCAAAGCAGCTTGGCTGCAAGTCAAACCTCGTTTTGTTGAACAGCACGTCTTTCCATGATGTGACGAAATCACTTGGCATTGATGCCTTCATCAATCCGCGTGCCGTGACCATTTCGCGTGTGTTGCAGCATGTGCGCAAGGGGCGCATTCGCTCGGTCTATTCGGTGCAGAAGGGCTCTGGCGAGGTGATTGAGGCCGAAGCACTGGAAACGTCACCATTGGTTGGGCAGATGCTGCGTGACCTCGATTTGCCAGACGGCATCCGTATTGGCGCCATCTACCGTGAAGGCAAGGTGCTGCGTCCAGATGGCTCGATGAAAATCAAGGCCAGGGATCGGGTTGTGCTATTTGCCGCCGCAGATGCGGTGCGTGATGTGGAACAATTGTTCCGGGTGTCGATACAGTATTTTTAGGCTGGTTTTTCTTTGCGGAATTGGTGCATCATATGTTGCTGGCGAACCATTCCGTACGCTTTCGACATTGCGCAAAATTGCGCGATTTGGTACCAGAGTCGCGGACGAGGGTTATGAGGGGGTGAACCCACTCAACCAGCGGTTATTGATTGATTATTTTCCGGTGTTTTTGCCGGCAAGAAAGAAAGAAGCGGCGCCATGGCGGAACGTTCTCAGAATTTGCAAGATCTCTTCCTTAATACCGTTCGCAAACAAAAGATTTCGCTGACGATTTTCCTTATCAATGGTGTGAAGCTGACGGGTGTTGTCACGTCGTTTGACAATTTCTGCGTTCTTCTTCGTCGTGATGGCCATTCGCAGCTTGTTTACAAGCACGCGATTTCGACCATCATGCCCGGTCAGCCGATGCAGATGTTTGAAACCGAAGAGGGTGCTGCCTAAATATAGGCTGACCTCGCGGTTAGAGCGTTAAAAACATAGCGATCCAAAAGGGCAAGGGAACGTTTAGGCGTATTTCCCGTTTGCCCTTTAGGCGTTTTCTAGTCAGGATATAAGACCATTTCGACACGCGACACATCAAGTGAATCCATTATTCCCGAACTGGAAAAGCATCGGGACGATATGCGCGCGGTGGTGCTGGTGCCGGTTCTCAAGCCGGGACGTGAGTCAAAAGACCCTTCGATAATCGTGGCTCCAGTACGCTCCAGCGATGCGAAGCTGGAAGAGGCAAAAGGTCTGGCGCTCGCCATTGATCTTGAAGTTGTTGCCGGTCTGGTCGTCTCAGTGAACCAGCCGCGCCCGGCCACACTGTTTGGCACTGGCAAGATTGAGGAAATCAACCACCTGCTGAATGAGCATGATGCCGGCCTGGTCATCGTCGACCATCCTCTGACACCCGTGCAGCAGCGCAATCTTGAAAAACACTGGAATGCCAAGGTCATTGACCGCACCGGCCTCATTCTAGAAATCTTCGGACGTCGTGCATCCACCAAGGAAGGTACGCTACAGGTTGATCTTGCCCATCTGAACTACCAGAAGGGCCGTCTGGTCCGCAGCTGGACCCACTTGGAGCGTCAGCGCGGTGGTGCGGGTTTCATGGGTGGTCCGGGTGAAACCCAGATCGAAGCCGACCGTCGTCTGTTGCAGGACCGTATCGTCAAGCTGGAACGTGAGCTGGAACAGGTTGTGCGTACGCGCCAGCTGCACCGTTCAAAACGCCGCAAGGTGCCGCATCCGATCGTCGCGCTGGTGGGCTATACCAATGCCGGCAAGTCGACGCTGTTCAATCGTATTACCGGTGCCGGCGTACTGGCCGAGGACATGCTGTTTGCCACACTTGACCCGACGCTGCGTCGAATGAAGCTGCCGCATGGCCGCACCGTCATTCTGTCCGATACGGTTGGGTTCATTTCCGACCTGCCAACCCACCTTGTCGCGGCGTTCCGCGCAACGCTGGAAGAGGTGCTGGAAGCCGATCTCATCCTGCATGTGCGGGACATGTCGGACCCCGACAATGCCGCGCAGTCGGCTGACGTGCTGCGTATTCTCGCTGATCTCGGGATCGATGAGAAGGAAATGTCCGAACGGGTTGTCGAGGTGTGGAACAAGGTCGACAGGCTGGAAACCGAGGCCCATGACGCCATCATGCAGCGCGTGCAAGGGCGTGACAACATCAAGGCCGTATCGGCTGTGACGGGTGAGGGCGTTAATGCCCTGATGGACGAGATTTCGGTGCGTCTGTCGGGCGTGTTGACCGAAACGACGGTCATCCTGCCGGTCGACAAGCTACATCTGCTGTCGTGGGTTTATGACAATGCAATTGTCGATGAGCGTGAGGACCGTGAAGATGGTTCCGTCGCGCTTGATGTGCGCATGTCGGAAGCGCAGACTGCGCAGCTGGAACGCAAGCTTGGCAAGGTAGCGATAAGCGAGCCTGAGGACTGGGAGCGGTAATCACCGCTTCCAACACACATTCACATGATAAACTTGCAAACAGGCTTAATGAAGTGTCTGCGACAGGTGGCGTGATCGCTATGCAAGTAGTTTTATCTTAAAACAAACAGTTAGCGCTCAATTTTGATATATCAGAACCGCTTTGGGGTATATTTTCGCCTCCAGGGTGTGTGGCTGATATTGTCAAATCCCGGTTGTTTTTTCTATTTTTTTACTTTTTTGCGCAACGAGGTTTTATCGGTTGTGGTTTGGGAGGGCCTTTCTGATAATAGGCATACTGTACCGATGAGTTTTTGAATGACTGAACCTCTTGATACGCAAACCGTCCTGCTGCTGCACCAGATGTCGTTTTTTGTCGGTGCGCTGTGTTTCCTTTACGTGCGCTCACGCTCGTCTGGCAATATTGGTCTCGGTCTTCTGTCGATCGGTTTTTTCCTCAGCGCCCTTGCTTCAACCTTTGTGATCTTTGGCCGCAAGACGCCCGAGCAGATCTACTTGTGGTCGGTGGTGGCGTTTATGGCGGGTGCGATTGGTTATGCAGTGTTCGTCGTGGGCGTGTGCCGCGTCAGCAGCCAACGCAAAAGCAACCGGCAGTGGCTGGTCATGCTGGTTCCCATCATAGGTACAGGTTTTCTGGTTGGTGCCGCTTGGTATATGGTCGCCGAATTGCGGGCGAGCCTTTTTAATGCACTGGCCGCGATGTTGTTGTTGATTGCCGCATTTTGCGTGTACCGCGACCGCATGCTGGAGAAATTGCCAGTGCGGGTGGTGCTGAGCCTTGCGCTTGCCACCTCCGCCATGCTGCGGATCATGGCCATTGTCGGGTATCAGTTTCCAACGGTTGCGATCATTGCGCCGACCAACGCGTTTTTCCTGTCGATTGTCTGCCACTTCGCCATTGCGGTTTTTGTGATGGCGTTGGTCAAGGAACGGGCCGAGGCAGACTTGTTGCGCCTTGCCAACATTGATGCGCTGACCGGCATTTCCAATCGTCGTTCGTTTTTTGAAAGCCTGCCGGAAACGCTGCGGGTGGGTGACGCCATCGTCATGGCAGATATTGATCACTTCAAGAAGATCAACGACACGCATGGCCACTTGGCTGGCGACGAGGTATTGGCGCGGGTGGCGCAGGAACTGTCGGCCATGCTGCGCCCCAATGATGTGATTGCCCGGTTCGGCGGCGAGGAATTTGTCATTTTCCTGCGTGCTTCCGGCAAGGACAATCCGGCCATCCTGGCCGAGAGGATACGCACCTGCGTCAGCGCCATCGTTCACACAGCTGAAGACAAGGAAATATCGGCCACTCTCAGCATGGGCGTTGCCGTGTGCGAGGAAAAGGTAAACTTTGCCAAGCTGCTGTTGAAAAAGGCCGATATCGCCCTTTATGCCGCCAAGGGTGCCGGGCGTAATCGCCTGACGGTGTTCCGTTCGCAAGACCTTGAGCCGGTTGAGGCTGGATCGGCTGACGCCGTACGCACAGCAATCTCCTGATATGGCACCTATGGTCCGTCACCGGGCCATAGCGATAGAAACACTCAATCAGTCCAGTTGCCGCTCAATAGCCTTGGCAGCCTGCCACAGCGCTTCCATGCGCTCAAGGCCCGCGTCTTCAAGGCGCTCATTATTTGATTCAAGGCTTTGTTCTATGTGATTGAAACGGCGACGGAACTTTGTGTTCGTTCCTCTCAGTGCCGTCTCAGGATCCGCGCTGACATGGCGTCCGATATTGACCAGTGCAAAAATCAGATCACCGAGTTCGTCAGCCACTTTTTCCGGTTTGCCAGACGCCAGCGCCTCGCGCAGTTCTGCCACTTCCTCCTCGATCTTGTCGAGGATTGGTTCAGGTTGGGACCAGTCGAAACCGACCCGTGCGGCCTGTTCCTGCAGTTTCAGTGCTTCGGTCAATGCCGGCTGGCTGCGGTGGACATTGCCAAGGAAACCGGCCTTGAAATCCTCGGTGATACCACGTTTGGCGCGGCGTTCCGCACGCTCGCGTTTTTCGGCAGCCTTGATGGTATCCCATTGCAGTTTTACCGTTTCAGGCGTGTCCGCATCGGACACGGCAAAGACATGCGGGTGCCGGCGGATCATTTTCGAGGTAACGGCATGAACCACGTCACCAAAGGAAAACTCACCCATTTCCTCGGCAATGCGGGAATGGAATACCACCTGTAGCAGAAGGTCACCGAGTTCTTCGCAAAGATCATCCGTGTCCTTGCGTTCTATTGCGTCTGCGACCTCATAGGCTTCTTCGATCGTGTAGGGTTTGATCGTTTCGAAGGTTTGCACGATATCCCACGGGCAGCCGGTGTCCGGCTGGCGTAACGCCTCCATGATCTCGATGAGGCGGGAGATGTCCTTCGAGGCTTCCATGCTGCTGCTTTCGGCTATGTCCGTTACGGGGTCAGTTAAGGGGAATGTCGTTGTCGGTTTTGGAGGATTGGTAAGTGTCGGAAAGGCTGTTGTAAATCGCCTTGATGCGATCTGTCTGCGCTTTCAGTTGCGCACGGGTCGGTTCTGCCTCGCTGTCCACAAGGTCGGCAATGAAATAGGAATTCCAGAACGCATTGTTGCGGCGATATCCGCCCGGTTCCAGGCCAAAAACCTCCTTCAGGATCTTCAGGTCATGCGGAATGGCGAAGGCATCGCGTGAATCCTCATGGCTGAAGAAGGAGTAGAAATTATCAAATCCCGCCCAGGTGATGGCCGACATACACATGGTGCAGGGCTCGTGGGTAGACAGGAAAATCAGATCCTTGGTGTTGAGCTTTTCGCCCATCTCGTAGAAGCGTTTCAAAGTATGAACCTCACCGTGCCACAGCGGGTTTTCAAGCTCGTTATTGGTCTCGGCAATCACCAGCGACAGGTCGGATTTTCGCAGGATGGCGGCGCCAAAAACCTTGTTTCCGGTCGCGACACCTTTTGTCGTCAGCGGTAATATGTCATGCTCGATAACATCGAGAAGGCGGGACGCAATCGTTGTGGTTTTCACGGTTTCATTCCTCGAAATTTGTCCCCGACCATATTCGAGTTTTGCCAAAAATGTGAAGCAAAAACATCGGTTTTTCGATGGATTTAGGGCTTTTTAGGCGGATGTTTTGGTGAGGGTTGGTTAGTTATCCTCAAAAGCCAGCAATCGCAGAAAAGAAAAATCCAGCTAATGGGTTAGGCGGAATTTCTGTTTCTTCAAGTATTTGGCAGGATCAGCGATACTTTGAAACATGTATCAGGACAGTGCCTCCCCATATGCCAGTGACCGGCTTTCGACCTTTCCCGCCTTCTTCAAGGTGGAGGGCAAGTGCGTTGCCGTGTTTGGCAATGGCGATGAGGCTTTTGCCAAGGTCCGCCTCCTGTTGAACACCAATGCCGGTATCATCGCCTATGCCGATCAGCCGGAAGCAGACTATGCCGGTTTTCTGCGTGAGCATGAAGGCCGTGGTGTGCAGCATGTGGCGCAGGCTTTTGTCCCTGATGTGCTTGCTGGCGCATCGTTGGTTTTTGCCGCCACCGGTGATGGTGCGCAGGACCGCGCCATCGTCGATGCTGCCCGTGCAGCCCGCATTCCCGCCAATGCTGTCGACCAGCCTGATTATTGCGATTTCTTCACACCGGCACTGGTGTCGCGTGCACCGGTGGCCATTGCCATCGGCACGGAGGGTGCAGGCCCGGTTCTGGCGCAAATGATCCGTGCCCGCATTGACCAGATGCTGTCGCCATCGCTTGGTGCCCTGGCGCGTTTGGCCGTCGAATATCGTGACGCGGCTGAAAAGCTGGTGCCGAAGGGTGCTTTGCGTCGCAGCTTCTGGCGCCAGTTCTTTTCCGGTGCTGTTGCCGACGCGGTTGCTGTCAATGATGGCGCTTCGGCACGCTCCGAGGCCAACAGGCTGCTGAACACGGCTGGCAACAACAAGGGGTATGTCTGGTTGGTGGGTGCTGGTCCAGGTGCCGAAGACCTTTTGACGCTGCGTGCCCAGCGCGTGCTGATGGAAGCCGATGTGATCGTTTATGACGCGCTTGTTCCGCAGGCTGTTGTCGATATGGGCCGGCGTGATGCCGAACGTCTGTCGGTTGGCAAGCGCAAGGGCTGCCACAGCAAGTCGCAGGACGAGATCAACAAGTTGTTGGTGCAGTTGGGACTGGAAGGCAAACGTGTCGTGCGCCTGAAATCCGGCGACCCCCTGGTTTATGGCCGTGCGGCTGAAGAAATGGCGGCACTGCGTGAAGCCGGTATTTCCTACCAGATCGTTCCGGGCATCACCTCTGCCTTTGCTGCCGCTGCCGATTTCGAACTGCCGCTGACACTGCGTGGCGTTGCCTCTTCGCTGATCTTCACTACCGGCCATGATCTGACCGGCGATATCCTGCCGGACTGGGCAAGCCTTGCTGTGTCAGGCGCAACAGTTGCCGTTTACATGGGGCGTACAGTTGCCGCCTCTGTGGCAACCCGTCTGATGAATGCGGGGCTGGCTGCGGAAACCACTGTGGCGGTTATTGAAAATGCAAGCCGAAGCGATAAACGCCTGTTGCACGGCACGTTGAACGATTTGCCCGACCTCGAATTCCGGGATGAACTGACAGGTCCTGTCATGGTTATCATCGGGGAAGCGGTTGCTGGCGCGAATTTTGAGAGATCCGAGGCTCTGGCCCTGTCTGGCCGGGTCGCGGATCGCAAGAAGGAGTATGAAAATGGCTGACAAGGTTCTGACTGCGAACCGGCTGGGCGATGGCATTGCCGTGTGGCTTGATGCCAATGGCACATGGACGGAAGACCTGCAGGCGGCCTTTGTTGCCCGCCACGCCGAAGCGGTTGCTTCGCTGGAAGAGGTTGGCAAGCGCGACTTTTCCGCAAACCGTGTGGTCGATGTCAATCTGGTTGATGTCGCCGAACAGGATGGCCGTCTTTGGCCGACGCGTTTGAGAGAGCGCATTCGTGCGGCTGGCCCGACCATTCATTACGCAGCGGGCTTCAAGCCTGCAGATTCCGCCTTTATTGCAGTCTGAGGAATAACATGTACCGCTACGACGAATTCGATCACGCTTTCGTAAAGAGCCGTGTGGACCAGTTTCGTGATCAGGTAGAGCGCCGCCTTTCTGGCGAATTGGCTGAAGATGCGTTCAAGCCCCTCCGACTGATGAATGGTGTTTACCTTCAGCTGCATGCCTACATGCTGCGTGTTGCCATTCCCTATGGCACATTGAACGCGCGGCAGATGCGCATGCTGGCGCATATCGCCCGCAAATATGACCGTGGTTACGGCCATTTCACCACCCGCCAGAACATCCAGTATAACTGGCCAAAGCTGTCGGACACGCCTGATATTCTGCACGAGCTTGCCAGCGTGGAAATGCATGCGCTGCAGACATCAGGTAACTGCATTCGCAACGTGACTGCCGACCATTTTGCCGGCGCTGCTGCCGATGAGGTGGCCGACCCACGGCCTTACGCGGAAATCCTGCGCCAGTGGTCGTCGGTTCACCCAGAGTTTTCCTACCTGCCGCGCAAGTTCAAGATTGCCGTGACAGGTGCCGAGCGCGACCGCGCCGCCATTCAGGTGCATGACATTGGTCTGCACCTGAAGAAAAACGACAAGGGCGAGATCGGTTTTGCCGTTTACGTCGGTGGCGGGCAGGGCAGAACGCCGATGATTGCCAAGAAACTGCGCGACTTCCTGCCCGAAGAGGACCTGCTGTCCTACATCACGGCCATCATGCGCGTGTATAACCTGCATGGCCGCCGCGACAACAAATACAAGGCACGCATCAAGATTCTGGTTCATGAAACCGGCACGGAAGAGCTGGCACGTCAGGTGGACGAAGAATTTGCGCACCTGCGCAATGGCGAGCTGAAGCTGCCGGAAGCCGATGTTCAGGCCATTACCGCCTATTTTGCCGCCCCTGACCTGCAAGCGCGCGCCGAGGGCTGGGAAAGTCTTGCCCGCTGGAAAAAGGCTGATCCAGCCTTTGCACGTTGGGTGGACCAGAATGTGCAGCCGCACCAGCACCCTGACTACGGCATGGTGACCATTTCTCTGAAGCCGATTGGCGGCATTCCGGGCGATGCGACCGATGCACAAATGGATATCGTGGCAGACATTGCCGAGGAATATGCGCTGGATGAAATCCGCATCAGCCATGAGCAGAA
Organism: Agrobacterium sp. 5Ca50; assembly: GCF_055381905.1. NCBI lineage: Bacteria > Pseudomonadati > Pseudomonadota > Alphaproteobacteria > Hyphomicrobiales > Rhizobiaceae > Agrobacterium > Agrobacterium sp. 5Ca50. The sequence goes on along the minus strand of NZ_AP026438.1, from coordinate 1,872,763 downwards.
TATCATTCTGCCGCATGTGGCGCTGGCTGATCTGGAGCCGGTTTATCGGGCTCTCGCCGAAGCGGGTCTTGCAACCGCCAATGCCGGTCTGATCACCGATATCATTGCCTGTCCCGGGCTCGATTATTGCGCGCTTGCCAATGCGCGTTCCATTCCCGTGTCGCAGGAGATCTCCACACGTTTTGGTTCGCCAGAGCGTCAGGCGGAAATTGGTGAGCTGAAAATCAAGATTTCCGGCTGCATCAATGCCTGCGGTCATCACCATGTTGGCCATATCGGCCTGCTGGGCGTGGAAAAGAAGGGTGCGGAGCTTTACCAGATCACGCTGGGTGGTTCTGGTGATGAAAACACCTCGATAGGTGAAATCATCGGCCGTGGTTTCGAACCTGAAAAGGTCACCGACGCCATCGAGACGATTGTCGATACCTATATTGGCCTGCGCCTGTCGAAAGAGGAGACTTTCCTTGAAGCCTACCGTCGTGTCGGGCAGCAACCTTTCAAGGATGCGCTTTACGGCTCTGCGGCAGAAGCGGCATAAGGAAGACTGGACATGACAAAAATCTGGAACGAAAGCGGCTTTGTCGAGAACGACCCCTGGGTTATCGAAACCGAGGACGTAAAGGCCACGGACGATCAACAGGCGATCCTTGATCTTGATAACTTCCTTGTGAAGGTAGAGGAAAGCAATGACGTGAACCTTGGCGTGCTGATCAAGCCTGCTGATGATGTGTTGCGTTTGGCACCTTATCTCGACCGTATAGCGCTGGTGGCCATTTCATTTCCGGCCTATAATGACGGTCGCGGCTTCAGCCATGCCTCATTGCTGCGCTCGCGCCTAGGCTTTGCTGCCGAGGTGAGGGCGGTGGGCGATGTGCTGCTTGACCAAATTCCGCATATGTTGCGCACCGGGTTTTCCAGCCTGTCGGTGACCAATGAAACAGCGATCCGCAGGCTGTCTGAACATCGTATTCCAGGCATTGATGTTCACTATCAGCCAGCGGTCAAGGAAGCTGTGACCACTGATTCATACAGCTGGCGTCGGCGTGCGGCAGTATGACATCTCGTATTTTGCAAGCCGAAGCTTAATTTTGGTGGGTGGTTTGCAACTGATCTCATGAAAACATGAGATTTTGGTGCATATTTTTCAAACGTAGACCAGCTATGACATTCCATGCCTTTAAAAGCGGCATGGAATGGTATAATTGCCCTGCAATATCCATCGTAGACCTGAAATGGACGGACCAACGCATGAATGCTCCAGCCAAGAATGAAGAATTCGCAGCCAAGATTCCGGACGGCGTTTACGCCGAGACGGTGATTTCGGTTGAGCATTATACCGACCGTCTGTTCCGTTTCAGCATGACACGCCCGGCCGGTTTCCGTTTCCGCTCTGGCGAGTTTGCCATGATCGGCCTGATGGTCGGTGAAAAGCCTGTTTATCGGGCCTATTCGATTGCCAGCCCGGCCTGGGACGAAGAACTTGAATTCTTCTCGATCAAGGTGCCAGATGGTCCTTTGACCTCGCACCTGCAGGCCATCAAGCCAGGCGACACGGTGCTGATGCGCAAGAAGCCGACAGGCACGCTGGTGCTGGACGCGCTGACACCCGGCAAACGTCTTTACATGTTCTCGACCGGTACCGGCATTGCGCCTTTCGCAAGCCTTATCCGTGACCCTGAAACCTACGAAAAGTTCGAGGAAGTCATTCTCACGCATACATGCCGTGACGTGGCTGAGCTGAAATATGGTTTTGATCTGGTCGAGGAAATCAAGAACCACGAGTTCCTGAGCGAACTGGTTGGCGACAAGTTGAAACATTACGCAACGGTGACCCGTGAAGATTATCCCTTCACCGGCCGCATCACCGACCTGATTGAAAACGGCAAGATGTTTGCCGATCTTGGTGTACCTGCGTTCGATCCTGAAATCGATCGCGGCATGATCTGCGGATCGTCCGCAATGCTGAAAGACACCAAGGAACTGCTGGAAAAGGCTGGCCTCAATGAAGGCGCCAACAATAAGCCAGCGGAATTCGTGATCGAACGCGCCTTCGTCGGTTGATCGACAAGACCTTGTGAATTGAAAAAGGAGACCTCGCGGTCTCCTTTTTGCATTCAGGCCGTTTCCGTATCCTTTGGCGGCACGATGTCGTGTCGGAACAGCAAGAATAAGGCGATGGCAATGGCCGCTATGCCGCCGCCAACAAGATGCGAAAGCGCATAACCACCCTTGGTGGTCAACCAGCCTGCGACACCGTTGCTGAGGGAGGCGCCGATGCCTTGCAACGTCATGACGCTGGCAAGGCCGACATTAAAGCGGCCTGTGCCTTTCAAAATACGTTCCACCGCAACCGGCGTGGCAATGCCAAGCAGGCCAGCACCAATGCCATCAAGCAATTGCACGGGGTAAATCACCCAGAACTGTTCGAAGGACGCGGCAAGCAAACCGCGAATGGGCAAAGCGATCAGCGCAATCAGAAACACGGTCGATAGACCAAACCGGCGAATGAGCCACGGTGCTGCGGCTGCCACGAAAATCATGGCAAATTGCGCGACACCGGTAATGATGGCGGTGGTACGAAACGGCGAATTGAGCTCAATGGCAAAATCCTGCGCGATCAAGCGGCCCATCGGTGCGTTGCCGAAGTGAAAGATCAGCAGGATGATGGCCAGGAAAATCAGGCCTTTTTCATTCAGCAATATCTTTATTCCGGATGGTCCGGGCTCACCCTTGTCCTCAGCCAGGCCGCGGGCAACCTTGTGATCAATGCGTTTCGGATCAATGGCAGCAATTGCGGCTAGTGCTCCGACAGCGGTGACGATCATCAACCCGATGACGCCCGAAATACCAAAGGCCGACACGGCCATATAGGTGGCGAACAGTGAGACGAAATTGCCGCCGTGGTTCCAGAACTCGTTGCGGGAAATCTGGCGTGGAAACAGTTTTTCGCCAACAAGACCAAGCGTCAGGCCAGCAAGGGCGGGTCCAATGACTGCGCCGACAACCGCCGTCATGATTTGACCGGTCCAGACAACTGCCTCGTTGGTAAAGATCAGCGTGATCAATGCACCAACGGTGACGATGATGACCGGCACGGCAATCAGCAGCCGTTTCCAGGTTGAACTATCGACCAGTGCTCCACACAGGGGCGTTGCTGCAAGACCGATCAGCCCGCCGACCGTTGCAATCAGGCCAAGCTGCATGGCCGACCAGCCATTGGTGGCGAGAAACGCATCCAGAAATGGCCCCAGCCCATCCCGCGCATCGGCCAGGAAAAAGTTCAGCACAGCCAGTGCCAGCAGTGAACGATCCGAGATGCCGGAATGTGGGGTTTTGCCCAGGGATTGGGCGTCTGAGTGGATGGGTGTTGTTAGCGTTGTCATCGACGGCTCGTTCTGGTGCGAGGCGAAGCTGGCGTGAAACGCGCGATTTTGAAATTGGTTGCTGTTACAGTTAACGCTTCGGTGTGAAGGAACTATCGGCACTGCTGGACGTTGGCTGTTCATATGAAAAGGAACAGCGTCATGAGCTATAAGTTAGCATCGATCATTATGCTTGCTGCAGTTGTTGCTGCACCGCCCGCAATGGCGAATGAAAGCCAGTTTCTCGCCAGTCTTGGCGGCAGCTGGAAGGGCACCGGCACCGTGCGCATGCGGACCAATGCATCGCCGGTGAAGGTTACTTGCACATTCCAGTCCAATCCGGCGGGCCAATCGCTGCGCATGGAAGGAACGTGCCGTGGATTAGTGGTGGTCAAACGCGAGATATCTGCCGACTTGGCGGCCAGTGGCAACAGCTATAAAGGCAATTATGTTGGCCCGTCCGGCCGTCCGTCAGCGCTCAGCGGCAAACGTCAGGGGGATGCTATCAATCTGACCGTGCGCTGGAACCGCGAGATCAATGGTGATCGGGTGGCCAATATGACCATCAGCAAGGTGGGCAATAACGGCCTTCGCCTGCGCACCACTGACAAGGACGGTGCAAACGGAAAGAACGTTGTCACGAGCGATATTCAGCTGACGCGGTAAACAGTTCAGTCGCGCTTGATTGTCAGCAGCATGTCCCACATGTCTGCACCGGTTTCAAAGACGACCGCATTGGCCTTGAAGCCGATTTTGGCGTTGATGCTATCAAGCATCTCGCTGGCAAGGTCGACGCCGGCGCCATCGCTGGATTGGCTGACAGAGGCTGTCACGCCACCAGAGGCGTTGCTTGACAAGCTGGTTTCAAGGCGGGCGTAACCTGGCGTGCTGACATTGGCGACATTGTTGGCGGTTGCCGCAAGGCTTCGGCTATGTCCCTGCATGCCTGATAGAGCGTTGCTGGTGATTGCTGAAATGCTCATGCGTTGCCCTGCCTGTTCTGTCCCCATTTACCAGTGGTGCAGATTAAGCGGCACGGCTTAGGGAAAGGTGAAGCGACGCGGTAAGCGAAATCTTGCTCGGTTTGGCGTCACTGTCGCAAAACAGGACATGTCCGTGCCGTGCACTTAAAAGAAAAGCGCCGCTGGTAAGTGCGGCGCTTTCTGTTTGGGCAGGAAGTTCTGTCTTACGCTGCGTAACGGTTTTGCGCGTAACCTTGCGTCTGCTGCTGGCCCAGCTTGAACTGGCTCATCAGCTGTTTCATGCGCGACGCTTCAGAGGCAAGTGTAGCACTGGCTGCATTGGTCTCTTCGACCATGGCAGCGTTCTGCTGGGTCACCTGATCCATCTGGTTGACGGCAACATTGACCTCGGACATGCCGGTGGACTGTTCACGCGACGATGTTGCAATGGATTCAACATGGTGGTTGATCTCGTCAATCATCTCTTCGATGGATTTCAGTGCCGTGCCTGTTTCGGAAACGAGCTTCACGCCGTTTTCAACTTCGTTGCCGGAATTGCGGATCAGTTCCTTGATTTCCTTGGCGGCCTGCGCGGAACGTTGTGCCAGTTCGCGCACTTCCTGCGCGACAACGGCAAAGCCCTTGCCAGCTTCGCCAGCGCGGGCAGCTTCCACGCCTGCGTTCAGAGCCAGAAGGTTGGTCTGGAAGGCGATTTCATCGATCACACCAATGATACTAGAGATCTGCGTCGAGGACTGGACAATTTTCTGCATGGCGGCCACCGCATTCGCCACCACTTCGCCAGACTTTTTAGCATTTTCGTTGGCCTGTCCGGTCAGCTTGCGGGCGTCGCTGGTGCGCTGTGCGGAGTTGGACACGTTGGCGGTGATCTGGTCAAGCGCCGCTGCGGTTTCTTCCAGAGATGCTGCCTGCTGTTCGGTACGGCGCGAGAGGTCGGTTGCGCTCTGGCTGATCTCGAATGTACCGCTCTCGATGCTGAATGCGGCCTGGGTGATTTCGATCATGGTGGTGTTCAGCTGGCTGACCGCACTGTTGAGGTTGTGGCGCAACGCATCGAAATCTGCCGAGAAGGGTTCGGTGATTTGGAAAGCAAGATCACCAGCAGCAAGGCGCTGCAGGCCTGTCGCAAGACCGGATGTTGCGGCTTCAAGGCGTGCCTGGGCTGCGGCTTCCGCCTCTGCTGTCAGGCGAGCGCGTTCCTGCTCGGCGCGCGCACGGGCACCTGCGGCATCTGCTTCCAGTTGACGGTTGGTAATGGCAGATTGTTGGAACACGGCAACGGCGGCGATCATCTTGCCGATTTCATCTTTACGATCTTCGCCAAACAGCTTGACCTCAAGGTCGCCAGACGCAATGCGGCGCATCAGGTTTTCAAGCCGCGACAGGGGTTTGGAGACCCCGCCGGTGACGACAGCTACCGAGAAACCAACGATGCCAAGTGCGACGAGGCTAAGAGCACTCATCCAGAAAAATATGGAGTTCTTTTCCTTCAGCGTTGCCTGATAATCGGACTTTGCAGTTTCGATTTGCAAATTGATCAGATCGTTGATCGGGCCGGAAAGTGGGTCAATCGTCGGGTAGAGCTTGGTGCGGCTGAACATCACCAAAGACTGCATGTCGCGCTTTGCAATGATTTGCGACAATTCGTTCAAGACAGGGCCGGATTCGGCAAGATGCGCCTTGAATGTCGTCGCAAGATTTTTTTCCTCCGGCGTCATGTAGCTGCTCTCGTAAGCACTCCAAGCCTTGTCGATGTTTGACTGCGCGCTTGCCAGACTGCTGCTGCCGTCCTCCCAGCTCATTTCACCACCAGCGATTTTGTGCGTGGTGTCGACAATATTGACGGCATACATGTCTGCAACCATCTTGAGCTGGGCCATTGGCTGAATTCTGTCTTGCAGCAATGAATAAGTGCGCTCGGAAATGGTGGAAATACTGAAAAATGAAACAGCAACGATCGTGGCAATAGCTGCCGATAGCATCGAGATGCTTGCAATAAGCTTGAAGCGGATAGACATATGCTTGGGATCCACAGGGAGGAAAGTAGGAGGGGATATGCTGTGGATATAATTAGTTATATTTGTTTTATCGTTTGTTAATGAAACTAATTTTTTGGGAGGGCTGTTCTCCAGGAAGCCATCCCTTTCGCTAGAAAAAAGGCCCGCCAGAGGCGGGCCATTTCATTTTATTCTGCAGCTTCCTGGTACTCGCTCATCGGCGGGCATGTGCAGATGAGGTTACGGTCACCATAGACGTTGTCAATGCGGTTGACCGGCGACCAGTATTTGTCGATGCGGAAAGCACCGGGCGGGAAGCAACCCTTTTCGCGGGAATAAGGACGATCCCATTCGCCAACCAGATCTTCCACCGTGTGCGGCGCATTCTTCAACGGGTTGTTGAGCTTGTCGCTGCGGCCTTCTTCGATGTCGCGGGCTTCCTCACGGATGGCCAGCATGGCATCGCAGAAGCGGTCGAGTTCCGCCTTGGTTTCCGATTCTGTCGGTTCGATCATCAGCGTGCCGGCAACCGGCCAGCTCATGGTCGGTGCGTGGAAACCGCAGTCGATCAGACGTTTTGCCACGTCATCCACCGTCACGCCGCAGCTGTCGACCAGCGGGCGGGTGTCGATGATGCACTCATGCGCTACACGGCCGGTTTCGGACTTGTAGAGCACGTCGTAGGCGCCCTTGAGGCGGGCCGCGATGTAGTTGGCGTTGAGGATGGCAACCTTGGTTGCCTGCGTCAGGCCTTCACCGCCCATCATCAGGCAGTAGCTCCACGAGATCGGCAGGATCGATGGCGAACCGAACGGAGCAGCAGAGACCGCGCCTTCACGACCATCGCTTGCCACGTGACCGGGCAGGAACGGCGCAAGATGTGCCTTGACGCCGATCGGACCCATGCCGGGACCACCACCACCATGCGGAATGCAGAAGGTCTTGTGCAGGTTGAGGTGCGAGACGTCGGAGCCGATGTCACCTGGGCGGGCAAGGCCGACCATGGCGTTCATGTTGGCGCCGTCGAGATAGACCTGGCCGCCATGCTTGTGGGTGATATCGCAAATTTCGCGAACCGTTTCCTCAAACACACCGTGGGTGGACGGATAGGTAATCATGCAGCAGGAAAGGTTTGCCGCATATTGTTCAGCCTTTTCACGGAAATCATCGATATCGATGTCGCCGTTTTCACGAACCTTGATTGGTACAACCTTCATGCCAACCATCTGTGCCGACGCCGGGTTGGTGCCGTGCGCGGAGGTTGGGATAAGGCAGACGTCGCGGTGCATGTCACCATTGGCAAGGTGATAGTTGCGAATGGTCAAAAGGCCTGCATATTCACCCTGCGCGCCGGAGTTCGGCTGCATGGAGAAGGCGTCATAACCGGTGACCGAGCACAGCTTTTCGGAGAGATCATCGATCATTTCCTTGTAGCCCAGCGCCTGGTTGGCCGGGACAAAAGGATGAATGTCGGAGAATTCCGGCCAGGTGATCGGCAGCATTTCGGCTGTTGCGTTCAGCTTCATGGTGCAGGAGCCGAGCGGGATCATCGAGCGGTCGAGCGCCAGATCGCGGTCCGAAAGGCGGCGGATGTAACGGGTCATCTCGCTTTCGGCGCGGTTCATGTGGAAGATCGGATGCGTCATGTACTGGCTGGAGCGCAGCAGATCCTTCGGTAGACGGTAATCAGCCTCGAAATCGGCAACAACAAAGTTGCCACCAAATGCGCGCCAGACGGCTTCCAGCGTTGCAGGGCGGGTGCGCTCGTCAAGGCTCATGCCGATCTTGGTGGCACCGACCTTGCGCAGGTTGACACCCTCGGCAACGGCTGAGCGCATGATGACGCCCTGCATGTGGCCAACATCGACGGTGATGGTGTCGAAGAAGGTTTCCGGCTCGATGGTGTAACCAAGCTTTTCCAGACCCTTGGCCATCAGCACGGCCTTCTTGTGGGTCTGTTGGGCAATGGCCTTGATGCCCTGTGGGCCGTGGAACACGCCGTACATCGATGCCATGACGGCCAGAAGTACCTGCGCGGTGCAGATGTTGGACGTCGCCTTTTCACGGCGGATGTGCTGTTCGCGGGTCTGCAGCGACAGACGGTAGGCGCGGTTGCCGCGTGCATCGACCGAGACACCGACCAGACGGCCCGGCATGGAGCGCTTGATGGCGTCCTTGACCGACATGAAGGCGGCGTGCGGGCCGCCGTAACCGACAGGTACGCCGAAACGCTGCGAGGAACCGATAGCGATATCGGCGCCCATTTCACCCGGAGATTTCAGCAGCGTCAACGCCAGCAAGTCGGTGGCAACTGCCGCAATCGCGCCAGTCTGGTGCAGACGGGCAATCAGGCCGGAGAAGTCAGTGACGTGACCATGGGTGCCGGGATACTGGAAGATTGCGCCAAACACGTCGACCGGGTCCAGATCGGAGAACGGGTTGCCGACAATGACTTTCCAGCCGAGTGGAGCCGCACGGGTTTCGATCAGCGCAATGGTCTGCGGATGGCAGTTTGCGTCAACGAAGAATGATGTCGCCTTGGACTTTGCAACGCGCTGGCACATGGCCATGGCTTCTGCCGCTGCCGTTGCTTCATCGAGAAGCGAAGCGTTGGCAACATCAAGTCCGGTCAGGTCGCAGATCATCGTTTGGAAGTTCAGGAGCGCTTCAAGGCGACCTTGCGAGATTTCCGGCTGGTAAGGCGTGTAGGCCGTGTACCAGGCCGGGTTTTCCAGAATGTTGCGCTGGATAACCGGCGGCGTGATGGTGCCGTAATAGCCCTGACCGATCAGCGAGGTCAGAACCTGGTTCTTGTTGGCGGTTTCGCGCAGGCGGTCCAGCGCTTCACGCTCGGACAGTGCCGCACCCCAAGTAAGCGGGGTTTTCTGGCGAATGGAGGAGGGCACGGTGGCATCGATCAGCGCATCAAGGCTGCGATAACCGATAACTTTGAGCATTTCCTCCATTTCAGCCGGCGACGGGCCGATATGACGACGGTTTGCGAAGTCATAGGGCTGGTAGTCGGTGAACTGGAAATCAGCGGGCGTTGTCATTACGCAATCAGCTCCTTGTAGGCTGCTTCGTCGAGCAGCGCATCAGCATCTGACGGGTTGGCAAGTTTCAGCTTGAAGAACCAGCCGGCACCCTGCGGGTCGGAGTTAACGAGCGAAGGGTCGTCAACGATTGCCTGGTTGATCTCGGTGATTTCGCCATCAAGTGGACAATAAACGTCGGATGCAGCCTTCACGGATTCAACGGTTGACGCTTCGCCATTTTTTGCGAATGTCGCGCCAACTTCCGGCAGTTCGACAAACACGAGGTCGCCCAGCTGGTCGGCAGCGTGGCTGGTGATGCCAACAGTGGCAACGCCGTCTTCAAGTTTCAGCCATTCGTGTTCAGCGGTAAATTTCAACATGGTTCTCTCCGGGAGGTCTTGAAAGAGTTTATCGTTTGTAAGTCGGTGTGATGAAGGGCAGGGCAGCGACCGAGACGGGCAGATACTTGCCACGAACTTCAGCGAAAATAGCGGTGCCAGCAGCAGCGTATTCTTTCGGTACGTAGCCCATTGCAACAGGACCTTCCACGGAAGGACCAAAGCCACCTGAGGTCACTTCACCAATTTCGGTGTTGCCTTCAGCGTCTGCAAACAGCTTGGCGTGGCCACGAACCGGAGCCTTGCCTTCGGGTTTGAGGCCAACGCGACGGCGCGATGTGCCATTTGCCTGTTCCGTCAGAATGCGCGATGCGCCGGGGTAACCGCCTTCGCGTTCGCCACCCGCACGTCTGGCCTTTTGAATGGCCCATTCCAGTGCAGCCTCGATTGGCGAAGTGGTGGTGTCGATGTCGTTGCCGTAAAGGCAAAGACCGGCTTCCAGACGCAGGCTGTCGCGTGCACCAAGGCCAATCGGCTCACAGTCGGGATGCTCAAGCAGTGCCTTGGCAATAAATTCCGCCTTGTCGGCCGGTACGGAGATTTCAAAACCGTCTTCACCGGAATAACCGGAACGGGAAACTATGCAGGATACGTCAAGCAATGGCACTTCACGCACATCCATGAACTTCATGCCGGAAACACCGGCCCACAGTTCTGCCAGAACTGCTTCCGCGCGCGGGCCTTGCAGGGCAATCAGCGCGCGGTCATCAAGAAGAGTAATGTCGCAGCTGTCGGACAGATGCGCTTTCATATGCGCCAGATCGGCGTCCTTGCACGAGGCGTTGACGACGACAAACAAATGGTCGCCACGGTTGGTGATCATCAGGTCATCGAGGATACAGCCATTGTCATCGGTGAAGAAACCGTAACGTTGGCGGCCTTCTTTCAGCGCCAGGATATCAACAGGAACCAGCGTTTCCAGCGCAAGCGCTGCATCTTCAACCTTGCCGGATTTTGCCTTGATGATGACCTGACCCATGTGGGACACGTCAAACAGACCAGCAGAGGTGCGCGTCTGGATATGCTCCTTCATGACACCGGCTGGATATTGCACAGGCATGTCATAACCGGCAAATGGCACCATGCGGGCGCCAAGCGACAGATGCAGGGAATGAAGCGGGGTGATTTTAAGCTCGGCGGTATCGTCCAAAAGACGCCTCCAGGGTTGCGCGAAAACGCGCGGGCTCGTGTTTTGGCGCAAATGCGCCGGTTCAAGAGCCCCCTCTGTCCTTGTCGCCTGAGATTGTTATCCCTTCGGCGAGCCTATTCCTTCATGCAAAGGCGGCTTCTCTCCAGAGTCATGCATTCCCCGCTGGTCCTTTTGCCTGAGAGTTTCCGGGGCGGTTGCTCCTTCGGCACCGCACCTAAGCGGCTTCTCCCAGCGGTGAAGTTTGCTCATTATCTGCGAACCCCGTGGCTTGGCAAGGACCAAATGCCGCAGGCGAACAGATAATTGTCGTCGTGACGTTACCCAAGCATTTTTACGGGCATGTCACAAGGTGGGCTTTCCGTTCAATCTTTTTTATCGACACGCTCCGGCAGCCCCTTATGGTCGGTGGAGGCGAACTCCTCAAGTTGCTTTTTGGTCATGGACTTGGCCATTTCTTTTGAAGCGCCTTGTAAGGATGATTTCTTGATCTCACCGCGTTTGGCGGCGAGGGCAGCGCCTGCTGCTTTTTGTTGTGCCTTTGATTTTGCGGGCATGATTTCATCTCCTGAAACTGCACATTGATGAAATGAAAAGCCGTGGGAAAACCAATTGTTCCTTTTGCAGGACACGTTATAAATCGTGCGTGTTTGATTTGCGGCAAAAAGCACAGAGCGCTTTGCTGTAAACAGGTGGGCCATGAACAAGAGATCAAAATCGATAGAGAGGTTTGTGCGCATTTTCTGCGCCATGCTAATGCTGTCGCTTGGATTTGCCCACAAGCCCGTTGATGCGGCGGTCGCCGCGCCGGTGCTGGATGAGAGCTATCGTCTGCCAGACGGTACCTTTGCCGAAATATGCTTTGGGCATGACGGCGAGGATGCGCCAGGCGCAACCGTTGGTCACGCCGGTGACCCCACTGGCCATCTCGATATCAGCGGCAAGCTGTTCTGCGAGGCTTGCCTGCTTGCCTCATCCATTCTGCTGCCGCTGCCGGACGAAGAAGCGTGGCTTGTCACCAGCTTCACCTGGCTGGACAATACACCAGCCCCGCAGCGTTTTCTTGCCGATACCACTGTTCTGGAAAGATCCCGAGCCCGCGCACCTCCCTTTTTCATCTGATCTGTTGTTACGCATTGAATGAAAACGCCTGTTTTTGGCATAAGGCGGCAGATGGTCCGGGGGGCCGGCCGCAGGGATAACAAGATGAAAAAGATTAGCGTTCTGGCCTATGCCACATTGCTCACTTCGGTTGCTGCAACACAGGGCTTTGCCCATTCCACCTTCGTCAATGAAAATGCGACGGCGGAAAGCACATTTGTCGCTGCCCTTCAGGTGCCGCATGGCTGCGATGGCGGTCTCGCCACCACTGAGGTTCAGGTACAGCTGCCGGAGGGTTTCATTTCCGCCAAGCCACAGCCAAAGGCTGGTTGGGAGTTGGAAATCATCAAGGGCGATTACCAGAAAGCCTACAGCAACCACGGCAAGGAAATCAAAAGCGGCCCGGTTGAGTTTCGCTGGAAGAACGGCAATCTGCCGGACGAGTTTTACGATACCTTCGTTTTTCAGGGCAAGATATCCGGCGTAGAGGCGGGCACCGACCTGCCGTTCAAGGTCAAACAGCTGTGCGGCGACAAGGGCACCGTTGTCTGGGATCAGGTGGCTGAAAAGGGTGCGGACCCGCATTCGCTTGCCAATCCCGCGCCGGTTTTGAAAATCGCCGCCAAGGCCGAGCATGGCGGTGGTCATGATCATGGTGCGGCACCTGCCGGACATGGTGCTGATCATGCCGCGGCAGCCGTCAAGGTTGGTGATCTCGAAGTTGCTGGCGGTTTCTCCAAGGCCATGTTGCCGGGCCAGCCGGTTGGCGGTGGTTTTGTGACCATTACCAATTCCGGCAAAGCCGATGACAAGCTGGTATCGGCGGTATCAGATGTCGCTGGCCGTGTTGAGTTGCATGAAATGGCCATGCAAGGCGAAGTGATGAAAATGCGCAAGCTGGATGACGGCATTACTGTTCCGGCCGGCGAGACAGTTGAGCTGAAGCCAGGCGGTCTGCACTTCATGTTCTTTGAAGTCAAAAAGCCGTTTGCCGAAGGTGACACTGTGCCTGTTACCCTGGCCTTTGAAAAGGCAGGCAAGGTTGACATTACCCTGTCGGTGCAGAGCGCCAAGCCAGGTGAGGCCAGCGAACACAAGCACAACTGAGGCATTACTCTGAGAAGTCAGAGTGTTGTTAAAAACAAAAAGCGCCGTAGGAATCTCTCCGGCGCTTTTCTCTTGGGGGGGAATTTAAACGGGCAGTCCTTCACGTGGCCTATGCGGCCTCGTGTTTGCTTTCATTATCCTCATAGGCTTCTTGAACCTGTTCATAGGTCGCCTGCGGATTCTGATGATGGCTGCTGGTCAGGAAATAAAGCGCCAATGATGGTGGTTTGACCACGTTGATGAGCGCGCGCAGTTGTTGGTCGCTGCCTTGCTCCACCCGGCGAGCAAGCGCATGGATCGCTTCTTCCACGACCGTCTTTTTCGGTTCGCGTTGAGCCGGCTTTAACGCCTCCATAGCGTATGCGGCAGTATTTGCCGAAATGCTTAAGACCTGCGTCATGATCTCTTTCCACTATCTGACAATCTTGACCATAGTTCATCCTATGTCCTGCAAGTTGCATTCCTGCTAAATCTCGTGGTTGTATTTTAGTAAAATTGGATTTTGTTTGGCGTGGTGTATCGGGACGAAACGCATTGAATTATGCTGGAAGCATGATTCATGTTTTACTTGTTGCCATTGGCGGAGCAGTCGGTTCGGTTGCCCGTTATTTCGTAAACCTTTGGGCGTTTCGCCTGTGGGGTGCACATTTTCCGTGGGGAACGCTGGCCGTGAATGTTGGTGGCGGCCTGGCAATCGGCTTTCTGTCGGAAGTGATTGCGCGCAAGTTTAACGCGTCCACGGAAATGCGGCTGCTGGTGGTGACCGGCGTGCTGGGAGGCTTCACGACCTTTTCTTCATTCTCTCTTGATGCTGTCGGCCTGTTTGAACGCGGGGAAATGGCACTTTCGGCGGTTTATATTGTTGCCAGTGTCGTTATTTCAATTCTTGCGGTTTGCGTCGGGCTGGCCTTGGGCCGCGCTTTGTTTTAAAGGCTCGTTCTAAATAATAGAGCCTGCCGGATAATTGGTGCAGGCAGAACAAACGAGACTGGAATTTCCCATGGCAGGTATCGAGCATATCAAGGTTGAAGCCGATGAGGCTGGTATGCGGTTGGACCGCTGGTTCAAGGTGCATTATCCCGGCCTAGGTTTCGGTCAATTGCAGAAGCTGATGCGCTCCGGACAGGTGCGCGTTGATGGCGGACGTGTTAAGACTGATGCCCGCGTGCAGCCAGGCCAGATGGTACGCGTGCCGCCGATCGATTCTGATGCCAAGGTCAAAGGCGGGCCGATTGGCTCCAAAGACCTCAAGCACGCTGAAGACGGTGAGCTGCTGCGTCGCATGCTGCTGCATGAAGACGACAAGGTGTTCGTGTTCAACAAGCCGGCCGGCATTGCCGTGCAGGGTGGTTCGGGTGTCACACGCCATATCGATGGCCTGCTGGAAGCCTGGGTCAGCCCGAAGGGGGAAAAACCGCGCCTCGTGCACCGTCTCGACCGTGATACGTCAGGCGTCCTCGTTGTTGCCCGTACACGCGGTGCCGCGCAGAAGCTGACGGCGGCGTTTCGTGAGCGTGACACCAAGAAGACCTACTGGGCCTTGGTGCGGGGCGTGCCGCGCAAACATCAGGACAAGATTTCAAGCTGGCTGGTGAAAGAGCAAACGCCGGATGGCGACCGCATGCGCGTTGCTACCCATGGTGAAGAGGGCGCCGACCACGCCATTTCCTATTACCGTGTGATCGATACGGCCGCGCAGACCATGGCGTGGCTTGAGATGGAGCCTTATACCGGCCGTACGCACCAGCTTCGCGTTCACGCCTTGCAGATGGGCCATCCAATCATTGGCGACCCGAAATATTACATCGATGATCCCAACTGGGATTTCCCCGGTGGTGTTCAGAAGCGCCTGCATCTTCACGCCCGCCATATCGACATTCCGCATCCATCCGGTGGTCGTCTGCGCGTCTCTGCGCCTTTGTCACCACACATGGTGCAAACCTGGAACCTTCTCGGGTTCGACCAGGCTGATGGCGACAAGGACGACGAATGAAACTGGTACTTTTCGACTGTGACGGCACACTGGTTGACAGTGTGAAGCTCATTCACGAGGTCATGGCGCGCACGTTCGTACATTTTGGTTATGATCGCCCGACCATCGAGCAGACCAAGTCGATTATTGGCCTGACGCTGGATATTGCGATTGCCCGTATGCAGGGCAAACCGCATGTCGATGATGAAGCAACAGCAATGACCGCCCATTACAAGGCGATCTTTGCGGAAACGCGTGCTGAAGAAGGGCTGCAAGAGCCTTTGTTCGACGGCATTTCCGAGATGATTGCCGCGCTTGCGACACGTGAAGAAATCCTGATGGGTGCGGTGACCGGCAAGTCTCGCCGTGGCCTGAACCTGATCATGGACACGCATGGCTTTCGCAAACATTTCATCGTGTCGCGTACTGCTGACGACTGCCCGTCGAAACCGCATCCGGGCATGGTCACTGAATGCTGTGACGAAACCGGCATGGTGCCAGCCGATACAATCGTGATTGGCGATGCCATCTATGATATGCAGATGGCGAAGGCTGCGGGTGCCACGGCAATTGGCGTGGCGTGGGGATATGCCAGTGAGCCTGAGCTTTGGGCGGCCGGTGCCGATGCCGTTGTTGCTCACCCCAGAGAAATACCCGGCTATATCAAGGCGAATTGACGAGGCTTAATCATGCGTGATCTGTTGAACGATCTGACCGAAGGCTTGAGCCATCCGGACCCTATTTTGCGTGCGCAAATCCAGATGCAGAAACCGCTGCCAAAGCGCTTCTACAAGGAGGTCACGGTTGGCGAGGCCGAGGACGGCCAGTTCTCGGTGTTGCTGGATGGCAAGCCAGTTCGTACGCCGGCCAAGAAGCCGCTGGTGGTGCCGACACAGGCACTTGCTGACCTGCTGCGTCTGGAATGGGATGCGCAGAAAGAGGTCGTCAACCCGGCGGTGATGCCAATCACCCGCACGGTCAACACGGCGATTGACGGTGTGGCCATTGATACGCAGGCGGTGTTTGAAGATATCTTACGTTTCTCCTCCAGCGATCTCCTGTGCTACCGCGCCGGTGAACCGCAGGAGCTTGTGGAGCGTCAGGGCGATCTGTGGGATCCGGTCATCGACTGGGCCGCGAACAATCTCGGCGCACGCTTCATTCTGGTGGAAGGCATTATTCATCAGGAACAGCCGCGCGAGGCCGTTGCCGCCTTTGCGGTGACGCTGCGCAAATACGATACGGCGCTTGAGTTGGCAGCACTGCACACCATGACCACCATCACCGGTTCGGCTATTCTGGCAGTGGCCTTTGCTGAGGGCGCCTGGAGCCTGGAAGACATCTGGACCTTTGCCCATCTGGACGAAGACTGGACCGCCGAACATTGGGGCGAAGACGAAGAGGCTACGCAGCGGCGTGCTCACCGCCTTGTGGATATGCAGGCCGCAGCCGATGTTTTTGCATCGCTGAGAAGCGGTTCTTAACGCTTCCGTAACCCTAACGGGAAATCATAGCGGCATATTCCCAGGGACGGGGTTGTCGTTATTATGAGACGTCAGTGGCAGCGCATCACAGCGTTCTGGTCGGTTTTCGCGTTCGAAAACCGGTCGGGAATTTCACGCGCGCATACATCTGGTTCAACGGGCGTTTTCGGTTTTTCCGTGCTGCGTTCCGGCGCGTTTCTGGTGTGTTGTCTGGCGTTGATGTCGTTCCGGCTAATGCCTGATGATGCCGACAAAAACAGGCTGGTCTATGATGTGCGCGGCGCTTTTGTTGCCGCCCAGCCGGAAATTTCGCACCGCCTGATGCAGATGGTGCATTCCTACGTTTCTGAATCGATCGATGTCACCAGCCGCGCCACTGTGCGGCCGCGTGTGGTGCTGACCATTCGTCTGGCATCGGTGAAAAAGGAACCGTTCCTGCTGGGCGCACGCTCATCGGCACGGGTCGTGGTGCGGGCCGCTTCGGTGACGACGGGGGAAGTGATTGCCGAGGCGAAGTTTACGGCCACGGTTTATGGTCTGGACAAGGACAGTCTTGAGGGTGATCTGGCCTATGGCGTTGCCTCGCGGGTCATTCAGGAATTCCAGCTGGCCAAGCCGGCTCCGGCAACACTGGCGACCGCGCTTTTTCCGTGAAATAATAGCTGCTTATATCGTGTTCATCGCGCTTACGTTTTTGCATAACGTAAGGTTAGCTGCCTGTGAGCGCATATCTATGTGACGCATGCTTGCGCCACTCTTCCTCTTGCCTGTCCTCGGGTATGACCCGAGGGATGTCACAGGGATACACTCGCCGCGCAGACGCGCGACGAAAAGAGTATATTTTCCATCCCAAGTCCTTGGGATGACTAGATTCCCGCAACACGTGCGGGAATGAGGGGCCTGGGTGGCGCAACGTCATTCAGGCGGAGGTGAACCAATCAGCTATTCGCCAATCAGCCCAAACGTTCAGCGTGCCACTTCAGGTGATCGTCCATGAAAGTCGAGATGAAGTAATAGGAGTGGTCGTAACGCTCGTGCATGCGCAGCGTCAGGCCGATATCCGTTCCCTGGATCGATTCTTCAAACAGCCATGGGCGCAGGCCTGTTTCCAGGAAGCTGTCTGCCTTGCCCTGATCGATCAGGAATTCCGGGAAACGGGCGCCGTCCTTGACCAGTTCGCAGGCGTCGTATTTGCGCCATGCCGCCTTGTCCTCACCGAGATACTTTTCCAGTGCCGGTGCCGACCAGTCAGCGCTTGTTGGTGCAACGATTGGTGCAAAGGCCGAGCAGCTCTTGAAACGTTCCGGGTTTTTCAGGGCGATGGTCATCGCGCCATGGCCACCCATCGAGTGGCCGAAAATGCCCTGGCGGTTCATGTCTATGCGGAAGTGCTGTGAAACGAGGGCAGGCAGTTCCTCTGTGATGTAGGTGTACATCTGGAAATGTTCGGCCCAGGGCTTTTCGGTGGCGTCAAGGTAGAAGCCAGCGCCTTTACCCATCTGCCAGTTGGTCAGTTCGTCCGGAACGTCATTGCCGCGCGGGCTGGTATCCGGGCAGATAACGATCAGGCCCAGTTCCGATGCCATGCGGCGGTACTCGCCCTTTTCCATGACGTTGGCATGGGTGCAGGTGAGGCCGGAGAGATACCAGACAACAGGGCAAGGCTCCGAGATCGCCTTCGGTGGCACATAGACCGCAAAGGTCATTTCGGATTTGCAGCTTTCGGAATCATGGGCAAATACGCCCTGCATGCCGCCGAAAGATGTGTTCTGGGAGATGATTTTCATGCAATTTTCCTTGGGGTATAGGGATCAACCGGCCAGTGACACCGCAGCGTTGACGAAGGCTGCGACAAGCACGGTGTTGAAGAAAAACGAAACGATGGAATGGGCGAGCGTTGCCTTGCGCATTACCGTGGTGGTGACACCAACGTCGGAGGTTTGCGCCGTCATGCCAATGACGAAGGCGAAATAGAGAAATTCATAAACGCCGGGTTCTTCCGTGTCTGGAAAATCCATGCCGCCCTTATGCTCCGTATGGTCGGCACGACCATTGGGCCGCCAGAACAGATGGGCGTAATGCATGGCGGCCATGGTGTGGATGGTGACCCAGCCAAGCAGCACGGAAGCAAACGCCATGGCAAGTGCCGGCACTGTTTCACCTTCTGCGTGGTTCAGGGCAAAAAACAGCGAGACAACCGACACGGCAACCGCAACCAGCGTCACGGTAATGATGGCAATGGCTGGTGCATCATCACTATCGGCATGGGCTTTAAAATGGGCTGCCGTCAACAGATGCAGGCGTCGCGCGATCTGCGCCAGATAACTTAAGAAAAAGATCAGCGCGGCAATTTCGATGGCCAGTTCGGGGATCAGGTA
Organism: Agrobacterium sp. 5Ca50; assembly: GCF_055381905.1. NCBI lineage: Bacteria > Pseudomonadati > Pseudomonadota > Alphaproteobacteria > Hyphomicrobiales > Rhizobiaceae > Agrobacterium > Agrobacterium sp. 5Ca50. The sequence continues at coordinate 1,853,799 of NZ_AP026438.1, read as the reverse complement.
AAGGGAGGCGGGCAGGGAGAGCGCCGCCAGCAAAAGCGCGATCAGGAATGGGCGATGACGCCTGTCTATGCCGTGCCGTTTTCCGCCTTCACGCATGGCTTTCCCCTGTTTGCCGGTTTATTTTTTGACCCTGCGGCAAAGACGGTCAAGTGTCTCGAGAAAAGCTGAGCGGTCACGCGGGCTGAAAACCGGGTTGTAACCCTTGCTTTCGCCGGTTTCGCGCAGGTGCTGGCCAAGGTCACGCATGGCGGTTGCCATGCCGATATTGGCAACATCAAATATCCGTCCGGTCGGGCCTGTCACCAATGCGCCTGCGGACACGCAGCGTCCGGCCAACGGCACATCGGCGGTGACGACAATGTCACCGTCCTTGGCGCGTTCGGCAATCCAGTCATCGGCGGCGTCAAAGCCATTGGATACAATGACATTCTTGATCATCGGATCACGCGACGGGCGCAGTCCGGAATTGGCGACGAATGTCACTTCCAGACCGTGCCGTTCGGCAACTTTGAGGATTTCCGGTTTGACCGGGCAGGCATCGGCGTCAACATAGATCATGGTGCAGCCCGTATCATGTCGACATGCGGAATACCGTCTTCGACATATTCTTCCGACGTGACTGTAAACCCGAGCGAGCCGTAAAAGCGCTGCAAATGGCTTTGCGCCGATATCTCAATGGCCTCGCCGGGATATTCGCGTTCGCAGGCGATAATGGCTTCCCGCATCAGTGCTTCGCCGAGTTTCTTGCCGCGATGATCGGGCGACACGGCAACGCGGCCAATGCGCGGCAGCACCTCATTTGAGGGGCGCCACAGCCGCGCGCAGGCCAGCAACTCGTTACCATCCATCAACCGCAAATGCAGGCAGTCGATGTCATTGCCATCCAGCTCCGGGTAGGGGCATTCCTGCTCGACAACGAACACATCCACGCGCAGTTTCAGCATGGCGTAAAGTTCGATGGCGGAGAACTCGTTGAGCCTCCGCACATCGACCGTATAGGGTTGCGAGGTAATCAATAAACCACCACGCCGCGAATGCTTTCACCGGAATGCATCAGTTCGAAGCCCTTGTTGATGTCTTCCAGTGGCATGGTGTGAGTGATCATCGGATCGATCTGGATCTTGCCTTCCATGTACCAGTCCACGATCTTTGGAACGTCGGTACGGCCACGGGCGCCACCAAAGGCCGTGCCCATCCAGTTACGGCCGGTGACCAGCTGGAACGGACGGGTGTTGATTTCCTGGCCCGCACCAGCTACGCCGATGATGACCGACTTGCCCCAGCCGCGGTGCGATGCTTCCAGCGCCTGCCGCATGACCTTGGTGTTGCCGGTGCAGTCGAATGTGTAGTCCGCGCCGCCAATCAGGTCGCCGTTACGCTTGGTCATGTTGACGAGGTAAGGAACGATGTCGTCACCGACTTCCTTCGGGTTGACGAAGTGCGTCATGCCGAACTTTTCGCCCCATTGCTTGCGGTCATTGTTGATGTCAACGCCGATGATCATGTCCGCACCGGCAAGGCGCAGGCCCTGCAGCACGTTAAGACCGATGCCGCCGAGACCGAAAACGATGGCCGTCGAGCCGATTTCGACCTTGGCCGTGTTGATGACCGCGCCGATGCCGGTGGTCACGCCGCAACCGATGTAGCAGATCTTGTCGAACGGCGCGTCGGGGTTGACCTTGGCCAGCGCGATTTCCGGCAGAACCGTGTAGTTCGCAAAGGTCGAGCAGCCCATGTAGTGGTGGATCTTGTCCTTGCCGATCGAGAAACGCGAGGTGCCGTCCGGCATCACGCCCTGGCCCTGCGTGGAGCGAATCGAGGTGCAGAGGTTGGTCTTGCGCGACAGGCAGGAGTAGCACTCGCGGCATTCCGGCGTGTAGAGCGGAATGACGTGGTCGCCCTTTTTCACCGAGGTCACGCCGGGGCCGACGTCGACAACGATACCGGCACCTTCGTGGCCGAGAATGGCCGGAAACAGACCTTCCGGATCAGCGCCCGACAGCGTGAAATCATCAGTGTGGCAGATACCTGTTGCCTTGACTTCGATGAGCACTTCACCGGCACGTGGGCCGTCAAGCTGGACGGTCATGACTTCGAGCGGTTTGCCTGCCTGCACGGCGACTGCTGCGCGTACATCCATCGGGTATCTCCTTGAGCGAATTGTTATATGTCAGACTTTTGCCTGAGCTTGTTATTCTAAACAAGGCGAAAAATGCAAAAAACTAATTCGTTATAAGGCAATAGCGGGGTTTCATGCGCCCCGTGCGAAGCTGGACCAATGGATGTCGCACGGGGGTGGGTTTCAGGCTTTGGCGGCGTCGCCAAACAGCATGTCGGAATTGAGTTGCAGCCAGCCATTGCTTTGCATGCGGGAGGATTTGCGGGCTGACAGGGTTTTGACGGTTTGCATCAGTGCCATCCAGTCGGGATGGTTGCCATCTTCTTTGACGGCGTTATCGATGTGGCGCAGCACTGCAAGCTCGGCTGCCTGGAGGGATGTTTCAGTTGACTGCAATGGCAGGTCGATCAGGCTGGCAATATAGTCCATGTCCTGCGCGGTAATGACCGCATCATCAGAACGGAAATCTGCATAGGCGCCCTTGCGGGCAATAATGGCCAGCCGCAACTGGTTGAGCGCCAGCACCCGCAGTGACACCGGTGTATAACGGGCCTTGCGGATGATGTTTTGTAACAGTGCCAATTTCAGCTTGTTGTGAATAATGCCTTCCGGCGCAAAGGTCGCAACAAACCAGTCGGCATTGTAGGTGTCCATAGACCCTTGCGGATAGCTGTGAAAGACAATGAAGTCAGTCAGGCTATCGACAAAAAATCTGGCCCAGCCGTCCGAGTCGGGAGAAATCGTCCGGTTCAACGCAATAAGTGCCGTAACGTCTGCTGTTGTCTTGATGCCGTCTGGAAATGCTCGTTTTCGTAAAAAGGTCGTATCATCAATGTAACGCTGCCCTGTTTCCTCGCCGGGCAGCGGGAAAGCAGCACCCATATTATTCATCTTTCGTCTCTCCGTTTCATCATGAAACTGGGCAAAGCGTAGATGCGAACGGTTTACGAGATGCCAATAAAGACGGCTAATGAAGCCTTCACATTTCAGGTAAAATTTGAATGATCTGTTGTTCTTGTGCCAGTCCGGGACGCGGGCTTCTGTGACCGTAAAAGACTGTTTCAATGCCTGTGACATTGAGAGACCTAGGGCAGAAATGCACAAAGATATTTGAGAGAAATAGTACCGCACCTTTCTGCTTAATAGTGCGGATCGCCAGCAAACCGGATGATTTTTTCCTGTTTTTTCCTTGTCGAATCTTGTCCGTTATCTTGCGCAACAGCTATCTTGCTGGTGTCGGGAAATGAATTTTCCTCCCATTCATATGCCGATTTATCCTTCAGGTGGCGCGAACACGCTCCCGCCAGATGATGAAAAGGCCCGATGCAACGATGATGAGGATGCCGAGCCACTTGGACGGGCTTGGGAAATCACTGAACAGAACGAATCCCAGCGCCGTTGCCGAGATGATTTCGAAATACTGGAAGGGCGCCAGAAGCGAGATTGGGGCGAGTCGAAACGCTTTGACGACCAGCAGGTGCATATAACCGGAGATCGCGCCGAGCAGAATCAGCAGCAGCCATGCTTGGCTGTTACCGGGCAGTGATATTTCAAAGTCGACATCACCAAGCGAATGACCAATGCCGAGCGCCACCGCCATGAACAATGTGCCGCCAATGCCGGCCATGGTCTGCATGGTCAAGGGTGTGTCGCCATCACCCATGGCGCGGTTGAGGAACAGGTAGAGTGTAAAGAGGAATGCGCATGCCACCGGCAGCAGCGACTTCAGACCGAAGATTTCAAAACTTGGCTGAATGACGATCATCGCCCCGCCAAAACCGATGACGATGGCGAGCCATCGCCGCCAGCCAACCTTTTCACCCAGAAACAGCGCCGACATCATGGTCAGCATAAAGGGTTCAACAAAGTAGATGGCGAAGACATCTGCCAGTGGCATGTATTTGACCGCCACGAAAAACATCAGGCTGGCGGCGGCATGCAACACACCGCGTAACAGGTTGAGAAACGGCCGGCGGGTGGACAACAGCGCCTTGGGCGACACGGCCAGCAACAGCGGCAGCGTGCAAACCAGCTGGAAAAAGAAACGGTAGAAAGTGACCTGACCCGGTGACATGCCGCCATAGGTCGCCATGTATTTGGCAATGGCATCCATGGCTGGCAAGACCACCATGCACCCGGCCATGATCATCATGCCACGAAAGGAATTGCTGCTGGAATTATCCTGCGTCATTGCCATATCTGCTGCCACCACATTTGCTGTTTGTCATCACCGAACAGCAGCGGCAGAAAAAAGGGGCGCTCGTCGCGCCCCTTGTTGCTTATGCAGCCTGTTTGGGCAAACTCTTCATATCAATGACGAAGCGATAACGCACATCGCTTTTTATCATGCGTTCATAAGCATCGTTGATCTGATCGATGTTGATCATCTCGATTTCGGCGGCAATGCCCTTCTGGGCGCAGAAATCCAGCATCTCCTGGGTTTCAGGAATGCCGCCAATCATCGAACCGGCAAAGGTCTTGCGGCCGGGAATAAGGCTGAAGGCATGAACCGACAGCGGCTTTTCCGGTGCGCCAACCTGCACCAGCGCGCCATCGCGCTTGAGAAGCGCCAGATAGGCATTGATGTCGTGGTCGGCGGCTACCGCATCGATAATCAGGTCGAGGCTGGAAGCAGCCTTTGCCATCTGGTCTGCATCACGCGACACGATCACCTCGTGCGCGCCAAGCTTCTTGGCGTCATCGGCCTTGGAGGGCGAGGTGGTGATCATGACAACCGTTGCACCCATGGCATTGGCCAGTTTCACAGCCATGTGGCCAAGGCCGCCGAGACCAACAACACCAACCCGCTTGCCGGGGCCAGCCTTCCAGTGGCGCAGGGGCGAATAGGTGGTGATACCGGCGCACAAAAGCGGTGCGGCAGCTGCTGCATCCAGCGTTTCCGGAATGCGCAGCACGTAACGTCTGTCGACAACGATATGGCCGGAATAACCGCCAAGCGTATGGGCGTTGCCACCCATCGCCTTGTCGGGCGCATTGTAGGTGCCGGTCATGCCGTTTTCGCAATATTGCTCCAGACCTTCACGGCAGCTGTCGCAGGCGCGGCAACTGTCAACGATGCAGCCAACGCCGACGCGGTCGCCCTGTTTGAGGTTGGTGACCTTTGCGCCGATGCGGCCAACACGACCGATGATTTCATGGCCGGGCACGCAAGGATAAAGGCTGCCCGCCCATTCGCCGCGTGCCGTGTGGATATCGGAGTGGCAGACGCCGCAGAATTCGATTTCAATTTCAACATCGTTCTCACCGGGATCGCGGCGTTTGATCGAGGCGAGTTTCAGAGGGGAAGAACCGTCGTCACAGGCATAGGCTGATGTTGTGAACATGATTGTCTCTTTCCTTATGGGGTTGTTGTAAAATCGAAAGGAGCGGGTCGGGTCCTCCACCCGTTATCAATCAGTTTTCAGGCCGTCTCATTGATCGTCTCGCCAAACACTTCCTCAAAGGACTGGCGCAACAGCGGGTCGACATCGCTCACCATCACCAGGAGACCGAGATCCACCAGGCTGGTGACGCCGAATTCCGAAATGCCACAGGGCACTATACCGGAAAAATGTGACAGGTCAGGATCGACGTTAATGGCAAGCCCGTGGAAACTTACCCACTTTCGCAAGCGAATGCCAAGGGCGGCAATCTTGTCTTCGGCAATACGTCCATCCAGCAGGCGAGGGCGCTCTGGCCGCTGCACCCACACGCCCACACGATCTTCCCGGCGTTCGCCGCGCACATTCATCTTGTCCAGCGTGCGGATAATCACTTCCTCAAGACAGCTCACATAGGCGCGCACATCCTGACGGCGGCGTTTCAGGTCCAGCATCACATAGGCAACACGCTGGCCGGGGCCATGATAGGTATATTCGCCACCACGCCCGGTCTGGTAGACGGGAAAGCGGCTTGGCTCCAGCAAATCTGCTGATGTTGCGCTCGTGCCGGCAGTATAAAGAGGCGGATGCTCCAGAAGCCAGACCAGTTCGTTTGCCTTGCCCTCTGAAATGGCGCCGACACGAGCTTCCATCTCGGCCATGGCCTCTTCATAGGGCACGGGACAGTCTGAGATTCGCCACTCAACAGGCGCTGACTCGACCGTTGGCAGCATTGTTTTTTCAAAATCGGTGCGTGTGAGCATAATATGCGTCCTTTCCACAGCCTTTTCGCAGAATGATTATAGGGCTGCAAGGCCCGGTTTCCGGGCTTCTTGAATGTAGGAATTCACCTTCCGATTTTTAATTTCAAAAAACTGTCACGACACACTTGTGTACCGGAAATGCTTTTGCTACATGCTCGTTCGTCGCCGCAAGGACGACACTCTACCACGATGCGGTCGTGGCGGAATTGGTAGACGCGCAGCGTTGAGGTCGCTGTGGGGCAACCCGTGGAAGTTCGAGTCTTCTCGACCGCACCAATTAAATCAACGACTTGTTGGTTTAAAAATAAAAATGGCGGCTCTGCCGCCTTTTTTATTGCCTGAATTTTAGAGCCTCTTTTCTCCTAGAAATGATCATTGTGCACTGCCGAAGGGTGGGGTGTTTAGCGCCGATTTTGGAGCTATCAATGGTCCCCTGATTTCTGCATTCGTCATCTCCAATTTGACTCGCGTTATGCGTGAATATTGATTTCAATGCTCCAAAACGTAGGGCGGAGAATCATGACGCAAGCAAGCAGCCATTGGGACGACGATAAACTTGATCGCCGACGGGATGCCGAGTTCCTTTACAATTTTCTTGTCGGTCAAGTTGATAAGCGACGAGGGCAAGGACGCCCTGGCTCTTATGTTTTGAATGTTGATTCAGCTTGGGGCGGTGGCAAGAGCTTCTTTTTAGATGGCTTTGCAGAAGATGCTGCCAACAAGGGACATATTGTCGTTCGGATCAACGCTTGGAAAGACGACCACGCGCAAGATCCTTACGTTGCCATCATGGCCGCAATCGACAACGCATTCGCGCCATACATCAAAAAGTCTGGTCACCTTAGAACGTCTTGGGAAAAAGCAAAGTCCAGTGGAGGTGCAATTGCTCTGCGTGTGGTGGGTGCTGTTACAAAAGGGTTGATAAAGAAACACACTGGTGTCTCCCTTGATGAGTTGGGAGACATCATCGCCACAGAAGATGGCAGTGCCACGAAAACTGCGCTTGATGAAGCGGGTAAAGTGGTTGGGGATCAACTCGAAAAACTGTTCGACGGCACGCTGGAGGCCATGATTGAAGGCTTTCAAACGACAGAAAAAGCTACAGCTGATTTCCGCTCGAAGCTATCAACAGTTGTATCGACTTTAAGTGACGGCCAAAACAAACCCATATTCATCCTCGTCGACGAATTGGATCGTTGCAGACCAAGTTACGCAGTTCAATTGTTGGAACGTGTAAAGCATCTATTTGATGTTGACGGTGTCGTATTCGTCTTCGCCACCAATTCCGAGCAACTACAATATTCCATAGCCGGCGCATACGGCAGCGGATTCGATGGCTTTAAATATCTGAAACGTTTCTTCGACCGCACTTACGTATTTGCGGAGCCTTCGATTGAGCAACTCGTTAGTAATTTATGCGCGAATCTACCCTCTGGAAAAATAAGGGCGCCTGAAGATAAGCTCGATGAAGCAATCTGGACCGGATGTCGCGCTGTAGGACTTGATCTCAGGGCCATCATCCAAGTTATGGAAATCATTGAGAACACCTCGACGTCTTGGCCTCACAAGACACCGGTCGATATTTCGCTGCTTTTTCCAGTTTGTGTCGACTTTTACCTAACAGGTAAAGCGAGTTGGCCACATTGGGAACGTCACAATCTTAGTACATGGAAAATGAAGCGCGTACGTTTCGATTTTGAACGTCGTGAAATCGAGAAGTCGTTTGAGATGGGTGATATTTATAGAATAGCGCAAGAACGGTTAGATAAATTAAGCAAATCTATAAGAGCTCATCGGACTGATGGAATAACGCACGAATACGTTGCGGACTTATTTTTGCCGGAATGGAATGGGGTTGCGGTTGATCCTGACAGCCCATCGGTTCAAATTGATATCGTTCCCCTGGTTGCAAATGCCGGACGATTAATTGCGAAGACAGTTTGACGTGAGCAGTGCTGCTCCGAATAGGCGCTAAAGAGTTGTCGGTTCAAAGCAGTGCTGTGATATCATTATATTTCGGCTTCGCTTCTATTTTCTTTCATTCCTCTGTTCTCTAAAACTACCGCCCGTCGATCCCCTAAACCTCCGTGCGAATCCCGTGTTTGATCCTGAACCACCGCCAATCTTTGATGATGTGCCGGATACCGTGCCGACCAAGCGCATGTTGTCTTGGGCCAAGAACTCGACGCTCTATCGTTTGCAGCGGCAGATCATGTCCGAGCAGCAGCTGGCCACTGCCATCAAGCGCAAGGCGCAAAAGAAGTTTGAGGGCATAACGCCGGAGCAGGTGCAGGCCTTGGCGGATGCGGCGGTGAAGATCGGCTATGATCTGAAGGCGCTGGATGATGAGGTCTTTGCCGGCATCACCACCCGCAATGCGGTCAGAAACGGCAAATCCCGGCGGATGATTGCCCAGAAACTGTCGATCAAGGGCGTGGCATCAGAGACGGCAGCCGTGGCGCTGGATGAGGCGGATGATCTCTACGCTGCTGTGGTGTTTGCGCGCAAACGGGCATTTGGGCCGTTCCGGCGTGTCGATCTCGATGAAAAACGCCATGGCAAGGAAATGTCGTCCTTTGCGCGCAGCGGCTTCAGCTTCGATATTGGCAAGAAGGTATTTGCCATGAGCTTTGAGGATGCCGAAGAGGTTCTGGCCAACGGCCCGTGATCAGCCTCTCTTTATGGTTTCGGTGCCTGTTGTTCGGCAGACTGTTCTTTCAGATAGGCGATGAGGTCATCGACCTTGTCCTCGGTCCAGAAGCCGAAAAACCGCATCGACGTGCCGGGCAGGAATTTCTTCGGGCTGGCCAGGAATTGCGACAGCTGATCCTCTGACCACACTAGGCCATTGGCGCCTGCATCTTTCATCGGCTGCGAATAGGCTTTGTAGTCCTCGATTGACCCGGCAGGCCTGTCCATGATGCCGACCAGATGCGGTCCCATGCGGTTGCTTGGCTGTTCAATGGCATGGCAGGGCGCGCAGATGCTGAACACCTGTTTGCCACGGGCCGCATCACCTTCGGCATGGGCCGGTATAGAAAAACAGAGCAGACAGGCTGTTGTCACCAGCAGGGTACGGCGTGTCACGTCACGGTCTCCATTTGCGTTTCATCCTTGTCATATGAAAATTCCGGCCGGCATGTGAAGACGCTGCGGTGTCGTGCGACGTTTTACCACGAGTGGTTTTTAAAGTCGTGATGCCGTGGTGTGGCCGATATTGAAGTTCAGAAAAAATAATAGTAAGGTCGCTTCGTTCAAATTATTTTGAAGGCGCGCTTCATGACCGTTCCGTTTCGCCAGCCCTTGCCGTTGCTGGACAATGATATTCTGAGAACGTTTGTGGCCATTGCCGAAACGGGCAATTTCTCCACGGCGGCTGAGGTGGTGTTTCGCACGCCCTCGGCGGTCTCCATGCAGATCAAGAAACTTGAGGAGCAGTTGCGCACCACATTGTTCCTGCGCGACGCGCGGTCCGTAACACTGACGGCGCATGGCGAAATGCTGTTGACCTATGCGCGGCGAATGATTGCGCTGTCCAACGAGGCGGTGTCGCGTTTCATCATGCCGGAGCTGTCAGGCGTTGTGCGGCTTGGCGCGCCCGAGGATATTGGCGAGCGCGGGCTGCTGCCGGGTATCCTCAAGAGCTTTGCCGAGGTTTTCCCGGGCATCATGGTGGATGTGACGATTGATTCCAGCTCCAGCCTTTACAAGCGTATGGATGAAAAACGTCTGGATCTGGCGCTGGTCAACTGTGCCTCACACCCGCTGCGCAACACCGGTGAGGTGATGATGCGCGAAAGACTGGTTTGGGCGGGTGCGAAATGTGGAACGGCACATCTGCGTGACCCGCTGCCGATTTCCATCTGGGAAGATGGCTGCATCTGGCGTTCCGACGCCATTACCGCGCTCGATAAACGCAATCGTTCCTACCGCGTCGCATATCTCAGCGGCCACACCATGGCGCAGCATGCGGCGATTGCCGCGGATCTCGCCATTGCGCCTTTGCCGCGTTCCTACGTGCAGAATGACATGGTCATTCTGGGCGATAAGGAAGGGCTGCCGGAACTTGGCTGGTTCGATATTCGTCTGCTGGTTTGCGACAAGCCATCCCGGCCGATTGAGACGGTGGCGGAAAGCATTCGCAACGCTTTTGCCGAACTGGTGAAATCGGTCTGAGCAGTCAGGCCTTACTTGTGATGGCAATACGCCATCACTTTACAGAGTAGCGGCGCCCTGGGTGGGGGAGAGAGAAGGTGGCCATGTGCCGCGCTCCCGCAACCACTGGGCCGAATTGACCAGACCGCCAAACGGGAAAACATGCATCTGGCGGATGGCGCTGTCAGGATTGTTGAGCCAAAAATCCTCAATCGGTTTCACCACGCCCTCAGGAGAATGGCGGGTGGCAAGCGCGGTCAGCGACAGGGCGTTCTTGCGCAGATAAGCAATGGAATTGCCGACGCCGCACAAGGCTGCATATTTAATGAGTGTGGTCACCTTGGCCGGACCGGCCACACCAATGTGGACGGGCAGGGTAATGCCCTGTTGTTTTAGCGTTTCAGACCAGTTGATGAACTTGTCTGGCGCAAAGCCGAACTGCGTCAACAGTCGCAGTTCAGTGCCGCTGGTGTCAGCATAATGCTGTTTCTGCTGCAGGGCCTCCTGTGCAACCGCGTCATTAAAGTCCGGGCTTCCCTCGGGGTGGCCGGCAACGGCAATGCGGTTGATGCCGTATTTTTCAAACAGGCGGCTGTTAATCAGATCCATGGCGCTGGTGAATTCACCCAGCGGTTTTGGCACACCACCCCCGATGATCAGCACATCCTTGACCCCGGCTTCGCTGGCTGAGCGTTTGATACGTGTTTCCAGCAACTCGCGCGATGGCATGCGGCGCGCTGCAAAATGCGGTACCGGTTCATAGCCCAGATCGCGCAGCCGCTTTGCCGCGCCGATCATGGTGTCCAGCGGCTCGGTGCCGATATCCGTCAGATAGACCGACGTCCCCTCGGGAAACAGGCCGGGCAAGTCTTTCGATTCGACTGCCTGTTTGGGGGAAACTTCGATGGAGGCTGCGATTTGTTTCAAGGTGTGCACATTCCTTTTTGTGAAACATGCCTGTTTCTATTGGATGCTTCTTTAATTAACACGACACTTCTATTGTAGAAATGCGACTGGCGACTACCAGATATTCCTTTTTATGCCGTGCCACAGCCAAATCCACACCGGTGGAGGGAAACGCAGCATGGACTTACCTGCCAGCTGATACGGTTTCAGGGTGCCCCACAGCGCATCTTCAATGGCTTTGATGGCAATGCCGGTGGAGGCTGCGGTCAATAGCAGCGGGTAAGTGGCCATGGTATCGGCCTTATCAGGTGTGGTGCGCTGCTCGTACAAAGTGCCGCCGGTATCCACGCCCTTGTCGACCAGATGCACCGTTGCGCCAAAATTGCCGGCGTCATTTTCGACCAACGACCAGTAACCACCCATCTGGCCACGATACATCGGGTTGATGCCGGCGTGAAAGTTGATGACCGGGCAGGGTATGGCGGCCAGGGTTTTTTCCGAAAGAATACGGCAGGAAATGGTGAAGACGACGTCGGGTTTCAGGTCCGCTACAGCGCTGCGACATTCGTCACTGTTGAGTGACAGGACGTTGATGACAGGAATATCAGGGTTTTCCTCAGCTTTCAGGCCGTGCTGCGCCATGATGTGTGCGGAGCGTTTGGCAGCGACGGTCTTGTAAAGTCGCGAGGCAATCATCGTTGCCAGTTGTCCAAAAGCATTGATCCAGCCAAGACGTCTGGCGCGACGTCTTACAATCTCGCCTTTTGGTTCCGGCTGTTCCTGGATGATGTGAATATCGGTAAAACGATCTGACAAGGCGTTGATCATCACCTGCGGGTTAAGGCCACCTGCGGTGAATATAACGATCCGGCCCTGCACGGCTGCGGGTTGCAGCTTTTGCACGTCATCTGTCTCATTATCCGGCATCCAAATGCTCCACTGTTTGGCCAGCAGATTGCGCATGTTGTTTCAAAAATGAATTAAGCGCGCAGAGGTTTTATTTTTTCTTGTCGCCGCGGGAACCAAATGCACATCGCGACGTTACGCTTCCGCAAGTTCCAACGTTCCTTTTGAACGTCCTACACGGGGAGACATCTTATGACATCACGTAAACTTACCGCCATCGTTACTGTTCTCGCTGCCGTCACCATGCTGAGCGCCTGCGGCAATACAATTCGCGGCGTTGGCAGAGACACAGCAAATGCTGTTGATGCAACGCAGGATGCCGGTCGCAGTGTAGACCGCGCAGCATCGCGCTAAAATCTCCAGGAGATGCGGCAAACAAAAGCACCGCCCGACGTCTTTCGAGGGAACGTCGGCGGCGTTTTTGAAGTCATGGTCAGGCCGTCTGAGAAATCAGGCGGCTTTTTTCGTTGTTCTGGAAACAGCAGGCACGGACTTTGCTGTGGCTTTTGGTACAAGTGCCAGGATTTCGCTGGCGAGTGCAAATGCGTTGTCCTTGGCTTTGTCCAGATTGCTGACGCGCTCCGGGTCCATGCTATCAAGCGAACCGCCGGATACAAAGATGTCGCGGTAGGCAGCACGTTCAATCAACGGAGTGTCGAGAACATGGACCTGGCGCTCGGCCAGCAGGCCTTTGACTGCCTGCATGGAACGGGTGGTGATGATTGGGCTGATGCGCGTCAACACAACCGAATGCGGAATGTGGATGTCGCATTTTTCGGACAGGTCTTTCATCAGTTCAAGAATTTGCGCGCCGCCAATGGCGTCCATGGCGCAACCCTGAACCGGCACCATCACGTGGTTGGCAAAACCGATTGCCTTGGCCAGCAGTGGTGAGCGGCCACCGGGCAGGTCGATCAGGATATAGCCGCCGCGTTTCTTAGCGCTCTTGATGCAGTCTTCAATATTGTCGTCGGTGATACCGGATACCACGGAAAGATTTTTGGGTGCTTTTGCAAGGGCATGCCAGCGCGATACCCACTGCTGAGGGTCCGCGTCCATTAGGGTCACACGGTGGCCAAGCCGTGCAAGTTCACTGGCCACAATAACGGCAACTGTTGTTTTTCCAGCGCCACCCTTTGTATTTGCAATAGTAATGATTGGCATAATATCTGAACCCCTAGATGTGTTCGAGCCTTCTCATCGCCCGTTAAAGGCACCTTGGTCATTCATGGTGCTGAAGCGGAGTAAGCATTAATCATGGTTAACGGTTGGTTAATTTTGACGCCTCGAAACCCGCAGATTTTGCTTTTGTTAACCACTATTGACGCATTCTTACCGCCAACCCGCCAGATTTGGCGGGTATCACACAGATGAAATGGGAGGTTTGGCGCGTTGGTTTGGTCGAGACTGGCAGTTGTTGCAGGGTGTTTTTTGCTGGCGGGTGGGGTGAGTACGGTGGCCGCATGTGAAGATATTGAACATGCAGGCGCAAATTACACCGTCTGCACCTTTGACCCGCACACTGATTCTATCCGCATTTTTGACCGCGACCCGATAACAGGCCAGTTTTTTGGCTCCTTTGCCAATCTGTCGTCCTCCCTTTGGGGGCGTGGACTGTTCACCAGATTTGCCATGAATGGCGGCATGTACCACCGCAACCTGTCACCGGTCGGTTTATATGTGGAGTATGGGCGGGAACTGAAACGCATCAGCACCGGTTTCGGCTGGGGCAATTTCCACCTGAAACCAAACGGGGTGTTTTACCTGCAAGGCGACAAGGCAGGGGTGCTGGAAACAGATGCCTATGTGAAGAGTGGCATAAAGCCTGATTTTGCCACCCAGTCCGGACCGATGCTGCTGATAGACGGTAATGTGCATCCGCGCTTTCTGCCGGAAAGCGATAGTCTGAACCGTCGTAACGGTGTGGGTGTGTCAGACGACGGCAAGGTGCATTTTGTCATCGTTGATGCGCTGGTGCGGTTCTATGATTTTGCAACGCTGTTCCGTGACAAGCTGAATGTAAAAAACGCGCTGTACCTGGACGGTTCTATTTCCAGTGTCGAAATACCCGAGCGCAACCGGCGCGATGATCATTCGCCGCTGGGGCCGATCATCGCGGTGGTCGAAAAGATGCCCTAAGGTTTGGGATCAGAGTGCCGATTTCGGGTAGGCTTTTTCAAGTCCGCCCGATTTGCCAAGACCTTTCTTGAAGGCGGCAAAGGCCGGATGCTGGCTGGAGCGCGAAACCTCGTTCAGGCGGATCTGCAAACGGGCGGGTGCATTGGTGCCAAGCCACTCCCCACCGGTTTCTAGTTTCAACGAGTTCAGGAAGCGGGCCGCCGACTGCTGCTCAAGGTAAAGCTGCAAACCGCCAAGCAGGTTTTCGTCCTGCTGGGCATTCTCCATCAGCAGTTTCAGCCATGCCTGATCCTCGCCCGACAGGCTGGTCAATTTCGCTGCAACGGTGTCGCGGTCTGGAAAAGAAGGGGAAGCCTGCATGGGAATGCCTCTGATGTTTAAGCCAACGAATCCGAATTAGAAAATACCGGACGCTCTGGCAAGTGCGGGAATTGGCAACGACTACAGGTGTATCACAACGATGCATTATAAAGTCTCTGGTTGTGCAAAACTGGTCGCCTGTCACAAAAAGTGGGTCGGTTGGTTACACTTTGGACCAAAATGAGACATTTCCACTCTCATAACGCGAGCGCAAAAGCCCCTGTAACGGCTTGATTTTTCTTATACCCATGCGCCAAGGGCATGGCTGCTTTTCAAAATTGCCTCCATTTCGCCTTCTTTTGCAATTGCATCTGTCGTGAGATTTTAATAAATGCTTCACCAACGGCGACCGCAGTGAATGCGGGCCGGAGAGTAAACAAGCTGGAGTAATCATGGAAGAAACCGCTCAGAAATCCTGCTGGGGTGTAACTATTCGCGCACTCGCAGGTTTTGCCGCTTTTCTCGCATTGACGTACATTTTTGGCAGCCCGTAATAGTCTCTCGTATTTTAGTTCTTTTAAAAAAACAGCATGGCCCCAAGCCATGCTGTTTTTGTTTTCAGAGCCATGTTGTCTGCGGCCACGCCGCTTTGGCGCTGATATGTCGCCACGACCACAGCGTCTGACGCTAATCGATGGCGAATGTCTTCGCTTTGCGCTAAAATGATTGCCGTCAATGCAATTGAATAAGGCGTAGCAATGTTTCTTTCGGTCTTCGACGTCTTCAAGATCGGTATCGGTCCGTCCAGTTCTCACACCATGGGCCCGATGTCGGCGGCAAACCGTTTTCTGGCGCTGCTGCTGACGGATGACTGGCCCAAACCCGCCACCGCAGTTGTCAGCCACATCAAGGTCAGCCTGCACGGCTCACTGGCCTTTACCGGCATTGGCCACGGCTCCGGTCGTGCCGTCATTCTGGGACTGGCGGGTGAAAAGCCCGATACGGTTGATCCTGACGCCATGGACGGCATCATCGCCAAGGTCGAGGAGACCGCGCAGGTCTGTCCGCCCGGTCACCCGGCCTATGGCTTCAAGCCGGATGAAGATCTGGTGTTCGACAAAAAGAACCCATTGCCCGGCCATGCCAATGGCATGACGTTTTCGGCGCTCGACAAGCAAGGTCGTGTGCTGTTGAAGCGTATCTATTATTCGATCGGCGGCGGTTTTGTCGTCACCGACACCGAACTTGAGGCGCTGCGTAACGGCGGCAGTGATTCTACTAAGACCGTGCGCGTGCCGTATCCTTTCTCTTCGGCGCGCGAAATGCTGGAGATGGCACGCAGTTCCGGCCGCACCATTGCCCAGATGAAACGTGCCAATGAAGAGATCATTGTGTCGCGTGATGAGCTGAATGCCCGTCTCGACCAGATCTGGGATGCAATGAATGGCTGTATCGACCGTGGCTTGCGCAATGAAGGCATCATGCCTGGCGGCCTGAAGGTAAAACGCCGTGCCCATGACATTCACGAAAAGCTGAATGTCGAATGGCGCAGCAACCGGCCCAATCCGCTGCTCGCCAATGACTGGCTGAGCGTTTATGCCATGGCCGTGAACGAAGAAAACGCTTCCGGTGGCCGGGTGGTGACAGCCCCCACCAATGGCGCCGCGGGTGTGGTGCCGGCGACCGTGCGTTATTTCCGTCATTTCCACGAGGATGCGTCGATTGATGACGTCAGGGACTTCCTGCTGACGGCAGCGGCGATTGGCGGCATCATCAAGCACAATGCCTCTATCTCCGGTGCCGAGGTTGGTTGCCAGGGTGAGGTTGGTTCGGCATCGGCAATGGCAGCTGCCGGTTTTGCTGCCGTGCTGGGTGGTTCGCCTGAACAGGTGGAAAATGCTGCTGAGATCGCGCTGGAGCACCATCTGGGCATGACCTGCGACCCGATTGCCGGTCTGGTGCAGATACCGTGCATCGAGCGCAATGCACTCGGTGCGGTGAAGGCGGTTACTGCCGCATCGCTTGCGCTCAAGGGCAATGGCGAACATTTCGTGCCACTGGATGCCTGCATTGAAACCATGCGTCAGACCGGCAACGACATGAGCGAGAAATACAAGGAAACCTCGACCGGCGGTCTTGCCGTCAATGTGGTGGAGTGCTGAGTTTAAAGGGACGGCACTGCCGACCTTTCCTGTCGCACGCCATGGGGCGTGCGGCCAAAGGCTTTGTTAATAAGATGCCGACATGTCTTGACGACTGCGCCAAATAGGCATTGATGAAGACCATGGCACTTCATCTTCTCAAATTATGCGTTGGCGCAGATTCGCTTCAGGATTTGCGGGATTGGGTTTCTCAGCGGTCGCTGCTGGCCATTGCTGCCGGGCTTGAGCCGCACAGCATTCACACCACACGCATGATCCCCAAGCGCGTTGAAGAGCTGCTGGATGGCGGCTCTCTTTATTGGGTGATCAAGGGGCAGGTTCTGGCGCGCCAGCGTTTTCTCGATATCAAGACCTTCAAGGGCGATGACGGCATTTCCAGATGTGATCTGGTGCTGGGACCGGAGGTCATCGAAACATCGCCTGCACCGAAGCGGCCGTTTCAGGGTTGGCGCTATCTGACATCAGAAGATGCGCCGCGTGATCTCGGTGGTTCGGATGGCGGTGCGGATGATCTTCCCTCTGATCTGAAGCGCGAACTGGCCGAACTCGGCCTACTTTAAAGCTTGTCACCAGAAGACGACACGCGGCTGAAACAGCCTGCGATCGTACCGTCATGCCCAGATTGTCCGGTGATTTCGGCAGTTGACTGACCCCAAAAAAGAGTGAGCCGGTTCCGGGGCAACGGAACCGGCTCATGGCTCGGTCAGGGGACGGGGTAGGGGGACGGACCGGGCCAATTCCTCTCAAGTATAGGTTTCATCCCAAACTGGCCTGCGGTCAGGGATGATATTGTTTAGTTGATACCGCCTACGGCTGTTGCGCGGCCATCCTGGATCTTTTCCCAACGGGCCGGATTGCCGGCCGACTGGCGCTTCAGATAGGTGTATTCGGTTTCCGACCAGTCCATGACGCGGTTGCGCATGTTGTCGAGAATGAAGTCACCATGGTCTGTCCGGACGGTCAGCACGGCATGGCCTTCGCCATTCGGCTGCAGAACGACTGTGATCAGCAGGTTGGAGGCTTCGATGCCCTTGTTCATCAGCATCTTGCGCTTCAGAAGAACAAAGTCTTCGCAGTCGCCCACTGTCGTCGGGTAGGCCCAACGTTCTTCCACACCATAGACTTCCATATCGGTCATTGGGGTAATGGTGGTGTTAACGGTGTAGTTGACGTCCAGAACCATCTTCCAGAGGTCTTTGTTCAGTTTGAGCGGTCCGCGATCAGCCGATGTGGCGACGCATTCGCTTTTGTAGGTCTGGCAGAATTCGTAGTGGCCAATCGGCGGATTTGCTTTTCCGATAATACGCATTGCGGCGGCTGGCGAAGCATATGCCTGAGATGTGAAGGCCATCATAAAAAGTGTAGCGGCCAAGAAACCAAGTTGTTTTTTGTTGTTCATTACCTGTCTCCCGTGTTGAGGAGACAATCGCATGCAAATTTTTAGGTCACGCAAATATTGCCGCGTAAATTTGATGTTGTTTTTCTGAAATTCTTCGACTTATTTGACTTTATATTTAAGCGTATTTGAGCTTTATTTTATGCGTATTTGACTAAAATTTTAGCGAATTTCAGAGTTCGCATTATCGGTTATTTTCTGCTTATCTATCTGAAAATGAATGATATTTGCCTTTTTATCGCCTTGTTGTTCGGGCGGCTGTGCTTGGCCAGAACGCCCCAAAATGGGTCAGCATGGTCGTTGGTTTTTCTGTTTTGTGCGGAAATATACTTGCAAAAACACCCTGTGGCACAGGCAAGGTGAATTTTGACCGCAAAAAATATTTTGATGTTCTCGAAAAAAAACATCAAAGGCCGTTGATTGGATGTGTGGGGTAAAAACGGTCTGTTTTCTGCCAAAACTGCATCAGACTGGTACAGGCGGCCACAGTTCGGCATCGCGCGTTAGGCAATCGGCAAAAGAAAAGGCCGCATTGCGGCGGCCTTGATGTGGTCAGATCTGGTGAGAGCGGGTCGCTTAAAGGAACTCCAGCAGCGCATCGCGCGACTGTACCCGATCGAATTCGATCGCGACACCTTCCATGAAGTGGCGCACGATGCGACCCTTCATGGCGCCAAGTCTGACGATGGTGCCCATGGCGGGGCGATCGTCAACCTCGATGGCGGCACCGGACAGTGAAAGGTCGATGATGCGGCATAAAACGACGTTGCCATCTTCCAGAGTCAGTTCGGCGCGTGATTTGCGCGGCGCCAGACGATCGTGGCGACGATCTTCCGGCAGGCCGAGCTCCTGGCGCTTGGCAATCCATGCCAGCTGCGCAGAAAGTTTTTCCCGTTTGCGTTCGGTCGCGGTAATCGAAATCGTAAAACCGGACGCGTAAATCGCAGTAATCTTGCCTTCAAGTCTACCAATGTGCTGCAGGTAGGCGATAACGCGATCGCCCTGATGTCCCATCGCCGCGCAGGTGAAGTGCGCGATTTCCGAAGTCATGTCCGTGATGGTGCAGTCATATTCCTCATAGTCCGGCAGCATGATGCGGCCCGACAGATTGACGGACACAGTCTGTACCTCGCGCACCGGGTGCGCGGGTTCTGCATGTGCAAAGCTGGTGGATTTAACTGAAAACATCAATATCGCACTATGGTGATTGAACAGTGCATCTCTACTGCTGTCGAGTTAACAGACCGTTCTACTTTTCGACATGAATGCAACTGTTATGCAATAAAACCAAAATTCTCGCCTCAAGCGTGGTTTTTCAGGGCAGTTTCCGTCGAAACGCTTTCCAAAATACGGCAAGTTTCCGGGATTAGCGTCGCCACTGGCCTAATATAGACATGCTTGCGATTTTGCGGAAACAGGCCACCGATCAATCGTGGCTCGGACGGCTGGGATGATCTGAGCGGTAACAGCAGCATTTCATAACTGATATCATCATCTAGTGACTGGCTTTCGGATAGCTCGGTTGGGTCTTGCTGTTCCACGCCGCGTACCGTGAGGATGGCAGGTATTTCCCGGTGCATCACCGTCTTGGCAATTGTCACCATGGTTTGCGCATTTTGCGGTAGCCAGAGTTTGGAAAAGGCAGTCTTGTGCAGTTCCCGTCCGAAAATCGAATACAGACGTGTTCCGGTAAGCCGGAAAACGGGTGATGTCTCAGCCTTGTCCGACAGGATGAAAAGATCCGGCAACAGATGGCGGATTTTTTCAGGTTCAATGTTTTGACGTGCCGGGGCGGGTGTGTCACCGCGCAGGTCATTCCAGTACGAATATAGCTCCATGCTTGCTACAATGTTCATCGATCGCCTCCATATGTCTCATTCCAGCACAGGGGACACTGGTTTTGGTGGTCTTAAGGATAGCGATGCCAGTTTCGTGCCACGGGGAAATTAAGGTTAATGAATGGTTTAGATTGAGTTCGGCTGTCCGACGTGGCATTGAGATCCTGTCATTTAAGGGGAAACTCTTTCAGCACAGATTTACGGGGCGGGTTAAAACCGGGGGCTCCGAAGCCGTCCTGCCAGTCAGGGCGGCTTTTTTTTCGTTCAATGGTCCTGTATGCCGTTGATGAACCGACAGTTTTGTTGCCGACGCACCGGTTTTTGACTGGGCGGTTCGGGTAAAAGGGTGAAGTGATGACAGATAATCGCGACGATGTTCCTTCCGCAGACCAAGTGCCCGCTGAAAGACCGTCAGAACCTGTCTTCAATCTGCCGGGCTTGCTGGTCACCACCCTTGCGCTTCTGGCTGTTGTTTATCTGGTTGGTGAGTACCTGCTGTCGGATGATGGTTATGCTTGGTACCTGTTCACCTTCGGCTTTATACCCATGCGCTACGTTGTTCCGTTTTCGCAGCAGGGCATGGAGTGGCTGTGGACACCGATCACCTATTCGCTGATGCATGGCAGCACCCTGCATATCGTGTTCAACGGTCTGTGGTTGGCCGCCTTCGGCACCCCGGTCATGCGCCGCATCGGTGCTGTTCGTTTCATTCTTTTGTGGTGCCTCAGTGCTGCGGCGTCGGCTTTCGGCCACGCGGCCCTCAACTGGCATGACATGACCGTACTAATTGGTGCATCGGGTGTGGTTTCTGCGCTGATGGGCGCTGCCTGCCGGTTTGCATTTCCACCGCATGGTGGCGGTTTCAATCCGGCGCTTGGCCATCTCTATCCACGCCAGAGCATCATCGCAGCCTTCAAGAACCGCACGGTGGTGATCTTCACGGTCATGTGGTTGCTGGGTAACGTGCTGGTGGCGGTTGGCGTGCCGATTTTCGGCGATGCTGCAGGCGCTATTGCCTGGGACGCGCATATTTTCGGTTTCGCGTTCGGCTTCCTGCTGTTTGACCTTTTCGATCCGCTGCCACGGCAAAAACACCGCCTCTGAGATCACAGACTGCATACGCATTGTTGGAAGTTGTGTCTTGCATTCCACCGCATGCAAGCGCAGCATTGCTGTGCCGTGGGTATGGAATAGGGGAGATTCCATATCGGAACCGGTGGATTTTGAGGAGGAATATATGCCGATATTCGTGAAGGATTTGCTGGATGCGAAAGGTCGCGACGTTGTAACCGTATCGCCTGATGTGACGATTGCTGAAGCAGCCAAAACATTGAATCATCACAAGATCGGTGCTGTCGTGGTTGTGGATGCCAAAGGTGGCATCAAAGGCATTTTCACCGAGCGCGATATGGTGCGCGCCATTGCCGGCAAAGGTGCTGCGTCACTGGAAGAAAAGGTTTCCGGCGCGATGACCAAAAACGTGATTCGCTGTCAGGAGACATCGACCACCGACCAGCTGATGGAAATCATGACCGGTGGCCGCTTCCGCCATCTGCCGGTTGAAGACAATGGCAAGATTGCCGGAATTATCTCGATTGGTGACGTGGTCAAGGCGCGCATTGGCGAAGTCGAGGCTGAAGCTGAACAGATCAAGGCTTATATAGCCGGGTAAGTAGTGGGCCGAGACATGCTCTCGTGGTCATCCTCGGGCTTGTCCCGAGGACCTAGTCACGCCTGCGCAAGTGTAAGGTTTGTGGCTGATTGGGTTAGTTCCTCGGAACAAGCCCGAGGATGATGGGGAACACCTGAACCCAATCAACGCATCAAAACCTGCTGCATGCGTTGCAGTTCTGGAATTCGGGCACGTGTTTCCTCGTAACCACGGGTGATGGCTTCGCCGGCACGGTGGAATTCCGACAGGCCGATATCATTGATACGGGGATGCAACGTCAGGTCCGGCGGATCGCCTGCCAGACGAGAACGGGAAATACGGTCCTGAATGATGTTGAAGGCCTGCACCATTACGCCGGGCAGGCCGGGGCGCTGCGCGGAGGCCGGCACCGGCAGTGGCGTCGCACCGGGTGCGCCCGCACCATGTTTGACCACGGCCGAACGCCCGAAAATGTCGTAGTTGAGGTTGACGGCAATGACCAGCGGTTGCTCGTGGGCGCGGCAGACTGACACTGGCACCGGATTGACCAACGCGCCATCAATCAATGTGCGACCATTACAATAGACCGGTTCGAAAATGCCGGGCAGTGCGTAGGATGAGCGCAATGCGGTGATCAGGTCGCCCTGATGGATCCATACCTCATGGCCTGTCGTCAATTCGGTGGCGACCGCCACGAAAGGACGGTCGAGGCCTTCAATCGTCAGTCCCTCAAGATGTTCCTGCATACGTTTGGTCAGGCGCATGCCGCCAAACAGGCCGCCGCCGCCAATCGTCAGGTCCAATAGGCCGGCAATGCGGCGCATGGTCAGGGAGCGGGCAAAACTTTCCAGCTCATCCAGTTTGCCAGCCAGATAACAGCCGCCGACCAGGGCGCCGATAGACGTGCCGGCAATCATGCCGATCTTGATGCCCGCCTCATCAAGGGCGCGCAGAACGCCAATATGCGCCCAGCCGCGGGCAGCACCGCCGCCCAGCGCCAGTGCAATACGTGTATCGCCCCGCAGTTTGGCTTCGTTTTCGGGAAATGTCGGCTCATTACCATCAATTGTGGATAATGTGCCGGTGTTGCCGCGATTGATACCCCACCCCAACATCGCTACGACACTCCTCCTGCACATTGCGAACAAGCGTCATTAAACGCTTCTGCGGTTTCAAAACGGTTATCGCATCGAAACCGGGCAGCAGAATGGAAAAATAACGTCGGGTGTTATTTGTCGCTGTAAACGGTTGCCGGATCGAAATGCCGTTCATTATCGGTAATTTTTGTAACAGCCTCGCCATTTTCAAGGGAGACAGTGCGATAAAAACACGACCGGCGGCCAGTATGGCAGGTTGCGTCATGACCGGCCACGGAAACCTTGAGCCAGATGGCGTCCTGATCGCAATCGGTGCGGATTTCACGCACGGTCTGCAGGTTGCCGGAGGTTTCACCCTTTTTCCAGATCTTGCCACGTGAGCGGCTGAAATAGTGGGCGACACCGGTTTCCAATGTCAGGGCAACGGCTTGCGCATTCATGTGGGCAACCATCAGCAATTCGCCATCGGTCGCGTCGGTGACAACGGCGGTCACCAGGCCATGGGCATCAAACTTCGGTGTGAAGCTGCCTGCGCCTTCAAGAATGGTTTTGTCGCTTGCGGGCAGGGGAAATTGTGTGCCGGTCATGTTTATACCACTGTTCAGGAAGGTGGCGAAAAGCCGCGTTTAGCGGCTGCGCACCATTGTCATGAAACGAACCTGCTCGGCAGGGTCTGTCTTGAAAGTGCCGGTGAAGCTGGTGGTCAGGGTTGAAGAACCCTGCTTCTGCACACCGCGCATGGACATGCACATATGCTCTGCATCAATCATCACGGCCACGCCGCGCGGTTTCAGAATGCCATCAATCGCGCTGGTGATCTGTGCCGTCATGTTTTCCTGCGTCTGCAGGCGGCGACCAAAAATCTCGACCACGCGGGCAATCTTCGACAGGCCAAGAACACGGCCGTCAGGCAAATAGGCAACATGGGCCTTGCCGACGATTGGCACCATGTGATGCTCACAGTGGGAGAAGAATGGAATGTCGCGCACCAGCACGATGTCGTCATAACCGCCGACTTCCTCGAAGGTCGTACCGAGAACCTCTTCCGGTTCCTGTGCGTAGCCCGAAAAGAGCTCGCCATAGGCTTTGGCGACACGGCGTGGGGTGTCCAGCAGGCCTTCGCGGTCCGGGTTGTCACCGGCCCAGCGCAGGAGAACCTTCACTGCTTCTTCGGCTTCTGCCTGTGTCGGACGCATGATTTCAACGTCAGACGTTGCGCCGGCAGCAGGAAAATTCTTCACAATGGCATCCATCTTCTATCTCCCGATGCGGTTAAAGGCCGCACCTGAACTATGCAACGTGCGTGGCCATTTCCCACGCACTGTCTGCTATCTGGTTGTTTTGCACCGTTTTGGCAAGCGCTAACCCTGTTTTTCGATCAATTCAGCGGAATTTCACGACGGCTTGATGATGACGGGGCAAAATAACATATAATGTATTGGGTTGGGCAGAAAAGCCGTGCCAAGGGTGACGCTGTGTTTGAAAAAGATAACCGGTTTGACCTTTGGGCGTGCTGATACAGGTTGGTTGATGGACGATATTTACAACAACAAGATACTGGCTTTTGCCGGAAACATTCCGCTGACCGGCCCGATGGTCGATGCGGATGCCAGTGCGCAGAAACATTCGAAACTGTGTGGCTCCCGGGTAAAAGTGTATCTGAAAGTGGAAGATGGTGCCGTCAGTGCCTTTTCGCACGAAGTGAAAGCCTGTGCGCTTGGGCAGGCGTCTTCCTCCATCATGGCGCATCATGTGGTGGGTGCCAGCGTTGATGAACTGCGTCAGGCGCGGCTGGATATGCTAGCCATGCTGACCAATGGCGGTGATGGCCCTATCGGTCGGTTTGAAGACATGCGGGTGCTGAAGCCTGTCAAGGATTACAAGGCCCGCCACGCCTCCACCATGCTGACTTTTGATGCGGTGGTGGATTGCCTTGACCAGATCGCAGCTCATCAGCCCGAGGCTGTTTCAGCCGCCACTGTTGCGGGCTGAGCCATGTGTGGCGCGCCCGGCTGCAACCACGAACCGCAGCCAACTCCACGCAAGACTGCCTCGCGCAACTGGCAGGGACCGTTTCGCAAGACGCCTGGACGCCTGCTCGGCATGGCGTTCATCCGCTTTTACCAGCTGACCTTTTCCGGTTTTATCGGCAATTCCTGCCGCCATATCCCCACCTGTTCGGAATATGGTTATGAGGCGATAGCCCGCCACGGCTTTTGGGCCGGGGGATGGCTGACGCTGTTTCGTGTGGCGCGCTGCGGGCCGGGTGGCACCAGCGGTCTTGATCCGGTGCGCGAAACGCTTGGGGCAAACCAGCACTGGTGGGCGCCCTGGCGATATTGGTCGCGTCGCCACTGATCGCATCTTTACCCTTTGCAGGAACGGCGCTAAAAGGCCTGCCAGATAAGTAAGGACTTACTTATCACACGTAAAAACCACCCGCATTGGTTGGCGGGACTGGATCAAGGAGCATTGATATCATGTCAGCAGCTATTTCCCTTACATTTCCCGATGGATCGGCCCGCGAGTTTGCGCCTGGCACCACAGGCCGTGACGTCGCAGAATCCATCTCCAAATCCCTGGTCAAGAAAGCGGTTGCCATCACCATCGACGGTGAGTTGCGCGACCTGTCTGACGTTGTGACTGCTGGCAAAATCGAGATTGTGACCCGCACCGATCCGCGTGCGCTGGAGCTTATCCGCCACGACGCAGCCCATGTGATGGCTGAAGCTGTGCAGCAGCTGTGGCCCGGCACGCAGGTGACGATTGGCCCGGTTATCGAAAACGGCTTCTATTACGACTTTGCCAAGAACGAACCTTTTACGCCTGAAGATCTGCCGAAGATCGAAGCGAAGATGAAGGAAATCATTGCGCGCAATGCTGCCTTCACCAAGCAGGTCTGGTCGCGCGACAAGGCGAAGGAAGTGTTTGCTGCCAAGGGTGAAAGCTACAAGGTTGAGCTGATCGACGCGATCCCGGAAGACCAGGATCTGAAGATCTATTACCAGGGCGATTGGTTTGACCTTTGCCGCGGCCCGCACATGGCCTCTACCGGCCAGATCGGCACGGCGTTCAAGCTGATGAAGGTTGCTGGTGCTTACTGGCGTGGTGACAGCAACAATCCAATGCTGACACGTATCTACGGCACAGCCTGGGCAACACAGGAAGAGCTCGACCGTTACCTGCACATTCTGGCCGAAGCTGAAAAGCGCGACCACCGCCGTCTTGGCCGCGAAATGGATCTGTTCCATTTCCAGGAAGAAGGTCCGGGCGTGGTGTTCTGGCACGGCAAGGGCTGGCGCATGTTCCAGGCTCTGACAAGCTACATGCGCCGTAACCTTGAAGGCACCTATCAGGAAGTCAATGCACCGCAGGTGCTGGACGCGTCGCTGTGGGAAACCTCCGGTCACTGGGGTTGGTACCAGGAAAACATGTTTGCGGTGAAGTCGGCCTATGCCTTCACGCACCCGGAAGACAAGGAAGCGGACAACCGCGTCTTTGCGCTGAAGCCGATGAACTGCCCGGGTCACGTGCAGATCTTCAAACATGGCCTGAAGTCCTACCGCGAACTGCCGGTACGTCTGGCGGAGTTTGGTACCGTTCACCGTTACGAGGCCTCTGGCGCTCTGCACGGCCTGATGCGTGTACGCGGTTTTACGCAGGACGACGCGCACGTTTTCTGCACGGAAGAGCAGATGGCAGCGGAATGCCTGCGCATCAACGAACTCATCCTGTCGGTCTACAAGGACTTCGGCTTTGATGAAGTGGTGGTGAAGCTGTCCACACGCCCTGAAAAGCGCGTTGGTAACGATGCCCTGTGGGATCGTGCTGAAAGCGTGATGATGGATGTGTTGAAGACCATCGAGGAACAGTCCGAAGGCCGCATCAAGACTGGCATTCTGCCAGGCGAGGGCGCGTTCTATGGTCCGAAGTTCGAATATACCCTACGCGATGCGATCGGCCGTGAATGGCAGTGCGGCACGACGCAGGTGGACTTCAACCTGCCGGAACGTTTTGGTGCCTTCTACATCGACCAGAACTCGGAAAAGACCCAGCCAGTGATGATCCACCGCGCGATCTGCGGTTCGATGGAACGCTTCCTTGGCATTCTGATCGAAAACTTCGCTGGTCACATGCCGCTGTGGTTTGCACCTTTGCAGGTTGTTGTTGCGACGATTACCTCCGAGGCTGACGATTACGGTCGCGAGGTTGCCGAAGCGCTGCGCGATGCGGGCATGACGGTTGAAACCGACTTCCGCAACGAGAAGATCAATTACAAGGTCCGCGAACATTCTGTCACGAAGGTTCCTGTCATTATCGTTTGCGGACGGAAGGAAGCCGAGGAACGCTCGGTCAACATCCGCCGTCTTGGCAGCCAGGCGCAGACATCCATGTCGCTGGAAGAGGCAATCACCAGCCTCGTTGACGAGGCAACACCGCCAGACGTCAAGCGCAAGCGCGCAGCCAAGGCTGCCCGCGTAACCAGCGCAGCATAAAACAGAAACGGCGCCGAAAGGCGCCGTTTTCATATCTGCTGTTAGTGTCTGATTTTGATGATGTCTCTGCGCGGTGATGCCACGGGAGACTTGACGTCACGTCAGGATCAGAAGTCGCCGCTGCCGTCGTCGGTGTTTTCAGGCTCCTTCATCAGCACTTCCACGTCGGTATCGTGGCTTGCCTCAACGGTGAAATTGCTCTGGTAGACCTTGTCCTTGTTGCGGGCGATGGCGGTATACTCGCCTTCAGCCAGCACCATGGTGGAAAAGGCGCTGACGCTTTCGCTGACGATATCACCGCCGCTGGTCAGAACCGACCATGCGGTATCGGCAATGGCTTCGCCGCCTTTTTCAGACACCAGTTTCAGTGTTGCCTGTGCTGCGTGGTGCTGCAAGGTGGCTTCGGTCAGTTTGCCGGCTTCAACCTGAATATCGGCACGGACAACGGCGTTGATGCCGCCATATTCCGACACGACATGATAGGTGCCCGCATTTAGGCGGATGATGGTGTTTGGCTTGACATCGTTCATGACCAGCTTGCGCTCGCCATCGTCACTGACATCGGATGAGTAGACCGAAAATTTCAGCAGGTTTCCGGGGATCTTGCGGTCTGTTCCAGCCGTTGCATTGAGCACGAAGCCGCCCGCATCCAGAATGAGAACCTGCTTGTCGACCTTGCCGGACATCGGGACAACCAGCTTCTTTGTGACGCCAGCGCGGCCAAAGGTAACATTGATGAAATAGTCACCGGGCAACAGGTGGAAGGTGGCAGTGCCGCCTTCAGAACTGGCCAGCATCGGCAGCTTGCCATCTTCACCGGGAATAGGGCTAAACACGCGCCAGGCAAGACCCTGTTGCATGGCCTCACCATCACCCGTCAGCTTTGCCTCGAGAATGACATCAGACGCGGTTTGTGCCGGTTCGCTGGCCGATGGCGGCGTGAAGGCATTGAGCTTTGGCATTTTGGCGGTGCCGCCAAGCTGCTTGAAACCCTGGAACGCATCATTGGCAAAAACGGCATGAGACGGCATAACAATTGCGCCGACCGCGATTGCCAGACTTGCCGCAAATTTGATGGCTTTCATGATTGTTACCAATTGACTTCTGTATTTCCGGGGACCACTTGAAACCGAAGGTCATGGCTATTTCAAGACCCATACCCTTACATGCCACAGCAATGGAAGACCGTTATCATGAAAAGTGACATCACGCTTCTGGATTATCTCAATGTCCGTCGCTCAGTTCCCGCTTTCCAGCTTTCAGAACCTGGCCCGGAAAAGGCTGAGATTGAAGAAATCTTGCGCCTTTCGGTGCGTGTGCCCGACCATGGCAAGCTGGCCCCTTGGCGTTTTATCGTTTACCGCGGCGAGCAGCGTGAGAAACTGGGACGTGAGATGCTGGAGCTGGCGCTGGCTGACAAGCCGGAGATGAGCGACGAACAGAAGCAGGTGGAACTGACACGCTTTACCCGCGCCCCGGTTGTTGTTGCTGTTATCAGCACCGCCGGTCCGCATGTGAAAATCCCGGAATGGGAGCAGATCATGTCGGCTGGTGCGGTGTGCCTTAACCTGATCATGGCGGCCAATGCCCATGGTTATGCGGCCAACTGGTTGACCGAATGGATGGCATTTGACGCCAAGGCATGGCCAGCACTCGGCATTGATGCCAGCGAAAAGGTCGCGGGCTTTATCCATATTGGCTCCACGACATTCCCGCCGGTTGAACGTCCGCGCCCCAACGTATCAGATGTAGTGACCTGGGTGGGCTAAGGGTATGTTCTACGAGACAGCAGCGAATGCCCACGGCCTGCGACATGATCCGTTCAAGGCAATTGTCGCACCACGGCCGATTGGCTGGATTGGTACCAAGGGTAATGACGGGTCTTTCAACCTGTCTCCCTATTCCTTTTTTAATGTTGTCTCTGACAATCCCAAAATCGTGATGTTCTCGTCCAGCGGTCGCAAGCACAGCCTGCGCAATGCCGAGGAAACGGGTGTGTTTACCGCAAGTCTCGTCAGCCGAGATCTGGTGGAAAAAACCAATCTTTCCTCGCGTGCGGTCGACTACGGCGTCGATGAGTTCCAGCTTGCAGGCCTGACTTCTGAAATGGGTCGTGTGGTGGAAGCGCCTTTTGTTGCTGAAGCCCATGCGGCGCTGGAGTGCCGTGTCACGCAAATCCTGCAGCCGGTTGGTCTTGATGGTGAGGCGGCGGATAGCTGGATGGTGTTTGGGCAGGTGGTTGCCATTCATATTGACGATTCGATCATCCGGGATGGTCGTCTCGACATGGGCCTTGCCCGGCCAATCGGCCGCATGGGTTATATGGATTATTGTGATGGCGGTTCGGATGTTTTCGAGCTGCAAAGACCATAGGATGTTCGCAATGCGCTGAAACCCTTGGGGATTTAGTCTGTTGCGCTCGATGCCTTCCATGAAATCAGGACGCCGGGATGCTTTACCGCATTGCCGGCGTTTTTGTTTTCTTGCGCAGAATCTTATGGTTTTGCAGCCGTTAACAAGCATGGTGAACCAAACGTAAACCATTTGCTCCTAGGGTACATGAACGGGCAGAGATGAGGCGGGACCGTTTTTCGTACGCTTCTCCTGTTCGGCCTGAAATGTGGTGATGTATTCAAGAGGCTGCTGTGATCGTTAAGGCATTCCTTCGCTGGTCTGAGACGGCAAAAGTTGCAGATAGAGCTAGTGCAGCCAATGCTCTTGGTCGCGCCTATCTCGTCGAAGGCATGAACAAGGAACAGCATGAGGCCGCCTATATGGCGTTGACCTATCTGCTGGATGATCCGTCGCCACGCGTGCGTCTTTCGCTTGCGGAAGCCATTTGTGATTCTCCCGTTGCGCCACGCGCCATTGTTGTCGCGCTGGCCGAAGACCAGCCGGAGATTTCCGGCACTGTCATCATGCGCTCGCCGGTTCTGCGCGACATGGATCTTGTTGATCTGGTCGGCCGTGGTGATGTGGCAACCCGTTCCTTTATTGCAGCACGTCCTTATCTGAGCCGTGGCGTGTGCGCCGCGCTGGCGGAAGTCGCCGATCTCGGCGAACTGTTCATTCTGCTGGAAAACGAACTGATTGATATCTCGCGCATTTCACTGCGCCGTATTGTCGAGCGTTTTGGCGAGCAGGCCGAAATTCGCAACCTGCTTCTGGAGCGTGATGACCTGCCGGCTGACGCCCGCCATGCGCTGTTGAACCATGTCGGCAGTGCGCTTGCCTGTTCTGATCTGGTCAATGCATTTGTCGATCGCTCGCGCATCGATTACGTCATTCGTGATGCCGGTGATACCGCAACCGTTGAAATCCTGGCTTCGGTGCCACAGGCCGATATGCCTGCCTTTGTCGACCATCTGCGCAAAAGCGGTGAGTTGAACCCGGCATTGCTGATTTACGCGCTATGTGCCGGTCGCCTGAGCTTCTTCAGCGAAGCCATGTCCAATCTGTCACAGTTGGATGAAAAGCGCGTACGCTCCATTCTGGCAACCGGTCGCGTGCCCGCGGTGCAGGTGCTGTTCCATTCTGCCGGGTTGTCGAAAGACATCTGTGCCGTGTTTGTGGATGCAACGCTGTTGTGGCGTGATGCGGCGCAATCGATTTCCGGCGTGGCGCTGGAAGATATTTGCGGCAATCTGGTTGCCAAGTTCCGTGCCCGTCACGGATTGCCGGCCGTCGTCGATGAACTTCTCGATATGCTGGAAAAGCTGCAGATGAATGAGCAGCGCCAGAGAGCGCGCTCTTATGCCAGCGGCCTGATGATTGACGCTGCCTGATCCAGGCCTTCTGGTGAAACGCCTTACTTCGTAAAGCGTTTCGCCATCCAGGAATAACTGTCCTCGACAATTCTCACCGGTTTGACAAACAGGTTTTTGACGCCTTCCGTTGATGGAAGAATACGTCTGACGCGGGTAATGGCCTGCGCGGTCAGGGACTGTTCGTGTTCAGCCGTCATCGGTGCCTGTCCGTCAGCCTCGACATGCGCTTCTGCCGTCATTGCGGGATCTGTGGCCTTTGGCTCGCTTGTAGGGGCGCTGGCTGTCTGGGCATCCGGTGTCTGGCACACGGCAACGACAACCGGGTAGGGCGCATTGGCGTAATTGCCCAGTTCCTTTTCGGAAGCGGCATCACACAGTTCGATACTGGTCCATTGCTGCTGCAAGGTCGCCACGTGATGGCAATCGACGGCGCTGTCGTCGCAGCCAAGAATGGTCATGAGGACAAAGGCTGTTTTCATATCTCTGGCTGCCTTGAATGATGAAGTCGCACCGTAGAAACTGCATTTTGGGAATTGCACGCCAATTGCAGTTACAATAGGGCAGATGAATTCTCACAAAACAGACGTGGCATAATTTTATGACGATCTCAATTCAGCTGGAACAGGCCGATCAACCGGATATCATCACGCTGCTGGAAAAGTCGGACGCCTATATGGCGTCGCTTTATCCGGCGGAAAGCAATCACCTGCTTGATGTCACCACCCTGATGAAGCCGGAGGTTTCGTTTCTGGTGGCGCGCAAGGAGGGGCAGATTGTCGGCTGCTGTGCGCTGGTGTCGCAGTGTGACGGTTTTGCAGAGATCAAACGGATGTTTGTCGACCCCAATGCTCGCGGCCTGAAAATCGGGCAGAAGCTGATGGACGCTATTGAAACGCTCGGTCGTGACCTTGGCCTGCGGGCCATTCGTCTGGAAACCGGTATCAGCCAGCCAGCAGCGATTGGTCTTTACCGCAAGGCGGGCTTTGAGGTTGTGCCGGCCTTTGCGCCTTACCAGCCTGACCCGCTCAGCCTTTTCATGCAAAAGACCCTCTGAATGACAAAACCCGCTAAACCAGGTTTAGCGGGTTTTCTTTTGGGTCGTTTAAGAGGCCGCTTTTCGAAGTGGCGGCGGTGGTGCCTGGGTGCCGTCAGTCGATGCGGATATGTCCACGGTCTCTGCCGGAGTGGATGACAGTTCCACCTCACGCACCCATTCACGCCAGATGGCAACCAAAAGCGCCATCAGCACCGGACCGATGAACAGGCCAAGGAAACCCATGGTTTTCACGCCGCCAACCAGGCCGAAGAAGGTTGGCAGGAATGGCAGCTTGATCGGGCCACCGACGAGACGCGGACGAATGGTCTTGTCAACAATGAACAGTTCCACCGAACCCCAGACGAACAGGCCAACACCGGCTGCGACCGAACCGCTGGCCACCAGATAGATCGACACCAGCGTAAAGGACAGCGGTGCGCCACCAGGAATAAGCGCCATGACGCCGGTCAGCACACCGAGCGTGACAGGCGACGGTACACCGGCAATCCAGTAGGCGATGCCGAGAATGATACCTTCACCGATAGCGATCAGCGTCATGCCTGTCACAGTCGAGCTGATGGTGGCCGGTACAACGCGCGAAATCCGCTCCCAGCGGGTTGGCAGAATACGCTCGCCGAGCAGGTCCACCTGTTTGGAGAAGGAAGCGCCGTTGCGATAGACGAAGAACAGCGCAATCAGCAGAAACAGCAGCGTAAGGATAAGGTGGAAAGCGCCGTTGCCGGCGGCCAGAACGGCGCGGTAGATGTTGCCGATGTTTGCGCCACTGACCAGTTGAATAACCTCACCGATCGCACCTGGCGTGCCGATATATTTTGTCCATTGTTCTGTCAGCCATACGCCAACACCCGGCATGCCGGAAATCCATGCCGGTACCGGTGCGCCATACCGGTTTGCCTCAACCGCCCAGCCAAACCATTCGCGAATTTCACTGGCCGTATAGGACGCGGCAATGACGATTGGCACGATCAGGAAGGTGATGATGAGTATGATGGCGATGGTAGCGCCAACGGTTGTGTTGCCGCCGACATTCTTCAGCAGCTTTCTGTACAGCGGCCAGCTTGCAAAGCCGATGACCAGTGCGGCCAGCACCGGCACTAAAAAGCCGTGAAAGAAGTAGATACCAGCAGCGACAATCAGAATCAGAAGCCAGCGAGCAGCGGATATGGAAGGTATGAGCGCCATACGGGACGGCGTGACAGGGCCGAGCCATTTCTGCTCGCTCTGTGGTCTATGGGTGTCTGCGCTGCTCACAACGAATGTCTCTTTCGCATTTCGAAATGTTTCCCTTCAGTGTCACACGGCGACGTTGTTTTGTGCAAACCTTAAAGGGTCATTCCATCGTTTTTATTGTCCTCACTTAATATAGTGAAGGATTTTGGTAAAAATAACGCAACACCCTTGGCTCAAATATATAAATATGACAATTACCCATCACTTTTCGCATGCTGCGATGTGATTGCGGCGACTACCGGAAGTAGATGAGATGCTGAAGCGGTTCTTTTCCTATTATCGCCCTTACCGGGGTTTGTTCATAATCGACTTTTCCTGCGCCGTGTTATCCGGCGTGCTGGAACTCGGCTTTCCCATGGCCGTTAAAGCGTTCGTGGACATTCTTTTGCCGCAGGGTGACTGGCCGGTTATTTTGCTGGCGTCGATCGGATTGCTGGCGGTTTACGTGGTCAATACAGGCCTGATGGCAATCGTCACCTATTGGGGACATATGCTTGGCATCAATATCGAAACCGATATGCGCCGGCTGGCCTTTGACCATTTGCAGAAACTGTCCTTCCGCTTTTTCGACAATCAGAAGACCGGCCACCTTGTTGGCCGCCTGACCAAGGATCTGGAAGAGATTGGTGAAGTGGCCCATCACGGCCCTGAAGACCTGTTCATTGCCATCATGACATTTATCGGTGCCTTGTTGCTGATGATGTCGGTTAACGTGCATCTGGCGCTGATCACTGCCGCTGTGGTGCCAGTGACCGCCTGGGTGACCAGCCGTTACGGTGGCCGCATGACGCAGAACTTCCGCGCACTTTACGGCCGGGTGGGCGACTTCAATGCCCGCATCGAGGAAAATGTCGGCGGCATGCGCGTTGTGCAGGCTTTTGCCAATGAGGACCACGAGCGCAAGCTGTTCGAGACCGATAACCAGAACTACCGCACCACCAAGCTGAATGCTTATCGCATCATGGCGGCCAGCACGTCGCTCAGCTACATGAGCATGCGTCTGACGCAGATGATCGTCATGATTGCTGGCGCCTGGTTCGTGCTGAAGGGCGACCTGACCAATGGTGGTTTCGTTGGCTTCCTGCTGCTGGTTGGCGTGTTCTTCCGTCCGGTTGAAAAGATCAATTCGGTGATTGAGACCTATCCCAAGGGCATTGCCGGTTTCCGTCGTTTCCTGGAACTGATGGAAACTGCGCCTGATATTGAAGATGCACCTGACGCCATTGATGCACCGGCGCTGCGTGGCAATATTTCCTACAGCAATGTCGGTTTCAGCTACAGCGACAAGCGTGACATTCTTCGCGGCATCAATCTTGATATCAAGGCCGGGGAAACCGTTGCTTTTGTTGGTCCCTCCGGTGCCGGTAAAACAACGCTTTGCTCGCTGCTGCCGCGTTTTTATGACGTAACGTCAGGTTCGATCTCGATCGATGGCATCGACATCAGAAAGAT
Organism: Agrobacterium sp. 5Ca50; assembly: GCF_055381905.1. Classification (NCBI taxonomy): domain Bacteria; kingdom Pseudomonadati; phylum Pseudomonadota; class Alphaproteobacteria; order Hyphomicrobiales; family Rhizobiaceae; genus Agrobacterium; species Agrobacterium sp. 5Ca50. The sequence continues at coordinate 1,818,984 of NZ_AP026438.1, read as the reverse complement.
GAAACTTTCGTCGCTGCGCAGCCAGATCGGTATCGTGCAGCAGGATGTCTTCCTGTTTGGCGGTACGGTGCGTGAAAACATCGCTTACGGACGCCTTGGTGCGACCCAGGCCGAGATCAAGAGTGCGGCGGCGCGTGCCAAACTCGACACCGTCATCGCCGCCATGCCGAACGGACTGGATACGGTGATTGGTGAGCGCGGTGTGAAACTGTCCGGTGGCCAGAAGCAGCGTCTGGCGATTGCCCGCATGTTCCTGAAAAACCCGTCCATCCTTATTCTGGACGAAGCGACATCGGCGCTGGATACGGAAACCGAACGGGCCATCCAGCAATCGCTGGCCGAGCTTTCCAAGGGCCGCACCACACTGGTTATCGCCCACCGCCTGGCAACCATCCGTGATGCCTCGCGCATCGTGGTGGTGGATGAAACCGGCATTGCCGAAACCGGTAACCACGAACAGCTGATCGAGGCAAAAGGCCCTTACAGCCGTTTGCATGCGGCACAGTTCGGTCTGGCTGGCGCGTAAAGTCGGGACGATGACACGACGTTAATGACAAAAGCCCGGTAGTTTTATCGGGCTTTTTTCTGCTGATTATTACAGTTTTGGGGTTCTGCCCCAACATGGCGCGTGGAGTGTGAGGAGCTTTAAAAAGAGCTTTTACCACGGTGTTTCAGTCTAAGGTTTCCTTCGTCTGCGCGACGAAAGAGTCTCTTCAGCCCAAAGACTTGGGCTGGCCTGGATTCCTGTGACAAGCACCGGAAAGAGGGAGCCTTGAAGATAGCACTCGCGCAAGCGCAGCAATACGCACCCGAAAAAAAGGTGTGGCGGATGGTTTTTTACAGAAAAAACGAAGTAAGCCGCAGCGGCTGTTACCCCGAAGCGGTGGCGCTTCGGGGCATATGACTTAGATGTCGAGGTTTTCGGCGAAAGCGGCGCGTTCCTGAATGAAGCGGAAGCGGGCGTCAGCCTTGGTTCCCATCAGGTTATCAACGGCCTCTCTGGTGCCTTCGAAGTCGACGTCATCGATGACGACGCGCAGCAGGGTACGCTTGGACGGATCCATGGTGGTTTCCTTCAGCTGCGCGGGCAGCATTTCACCAAGACCTTTAAAGCGGCTGATTTCCACTTTGCCACGGCCCTTGAACTCTGTTTCCATCAGTTCGGTACGGTGGGCATCATCACGCGCATAGGCCGATTTTGAACCCTGCGTGATTTTGTAAAGCGGTGGCACAGCCAGATACAGGTGATTGCCACGGATCAGTTCCGGCATTTCCTGATAGAAGAAGGTAATCAGCAGCGATGCGATATGCGCGCCGTCGACGTCGGCATCGGTCATGATGACAATACGTTCGTAACGCAGGTCTTCATCACGATATTTGGTGCGTGTGCCACAGCCGAGCGCCTGAATGAGATCGGCAATCTGCTGGTTGGCAGACAGCTTTTCACGGCTGGCGCTACCGACGTTGAGGATTTTACCACGCAGCGGCAGAATGGCCTGATTGGCGCGGTTACGGGCTTGCTTGGCGGAACCGCCAGCCGAATCACCTTCCACGATAAACAGTTCAGCGCCTTCGGCTGTGTTTTGCGAGCAGTCTGCCAGCTTGCCCGGCAGGCGCAGCTTGCGCACGGCCGTCTTGCGGTTGACTTCCTTTTCCTTACGGCGACGCAGGCGTTCTTCCGCACGCTCGATCACCCAGTCGAGCAGTTTTGCTGCTTCGTTGGGGTTGCCAGCGAGATAATGGTCAAACGGGTCACGCAGAGCGTTTTCAACGATACGCTGCGCTTCGACGGTTGCCAGCTTGTCCTTGGTCTGGCCGACAAATTCCGGTTCGCGAATGAACACCGACAACATGCCGACGGCCGAGATCATCACGTCATCGGTGGTGATCTGCGCTGCACGCTTGTTCTGCGTCAGTTCGGCATAGGCTTTCAGACCCTTGGTCAGCGCAATACGAAGACCGGCTTCGTGCGTGCCGCCCTCAGGCGTCGGAATGGTGTTACAATAGGAATGGATCTGTGTATCGCCACCATACCAGGTGACTGCCCATTCCATGGCGCCGTGGCCGCCGGTCTTTTCCGTCTTGCCGGAGAAGATTTCGCGCGTAACGGTGAAGTCCTTGCCAAGCGTTGCGGACAGATAATCCTTCAGACCGCCGGGGAAGTGGAAAACAGCCTTTTCCGGGATCTCGCCACCGGCCTGTACCACGCCGGGATCGCAGCTCCAGCGAATTTCCACGCCGCCAAACAGATAGGCTTTCGAGCGGGCCATGCGGAAAATGCGAGCCGGATCAAACCTGGCGTGATCACCAAAGATCTGCGGGTCGGGGTGGAACTTGACGCGCGTGCCGCGACGGTTGTGCACATCGCCCAGCTCTTCCAGCGGGCCCTGTGGCACACCGCGAGAAAAACGCTGGCGGTACAGTTTACGGTTACGGGCAACCTCGACCTCAAGCAGGTCGGACAGTGCGTTGACAACGGAAACACCCACGCCGTGCAGACCGCCCGATGTCTCATAGGCCTTGCCGTCAAATTTACCACCGGCGTGCAGCTTGGTCATGATGACTTCAAGCGTCGACTTGCCCGGCACCTGCGGGTGGTTTTCCACCGGGATACCACGACCGTTGTCGCTGACAGTCAGGTTGCCCTGCGTATCCAGATGCACTTCAATGAAGTTTGCATGTCCTGCAACCGCTTCGTCCATCGAGTTGTCGATGACTTCGGCAAACAGGTGGTGCAGCGCCTTTTCGTCGGTGCCGCCAATATACATGCCCGGACGCATGCGGACCGGTTCAAGCCCTTCCAGAACACGGATCGACGATGCACCATAGTCATCGCCGGATGACGATGCCGGAGGTGCAACGGACACCGCTGACGGCTTGCTGTTGGTGTTAGCAGCAGGTGCAGGCGTTTCATTGACTGTAGTGCCGGTATCGGATGGCTCTGTCACCACCGGGATACTTGAGAATAGATCGTTACCGTTATCCATGTTGCCTAATCGTTGTCGTGCGCCATCTTATGGCCATCCGAATCAGCGCGATTTTGCCACAAATGCCAATCGAGCGCGATTCCGCGCAATTTATCAGGGTTTTTCCGGATGAGGATTGCGCTGCCTTACCGTCAATGGCAAGGGAGTGGCTGTCAATCAAAATGGTTTTCGCTGCATGTCCACAGTTCATTTCGCATTTTTCGTGTTTCTTGTCACGGTATTTGGGGCTTCAACCTCCTCGGCGCAAGGCTCTGATGGTCCGCTGAAACCCTATAAGGACAACCTGTTTTCGCGCCAAAGCGTGCTGGAACAGGCCGATGGCGGTCGTTACGAAACGATCGATTACCAGGAATTACGCGACATCAACGAGCGCGATGAAATCCCCGAACGACGCGTCAAGCGCAGCTATGTCACGCCGATTGCCAGAAAGGCGCAGGCGCTGGAAACGGTGCAGGCTGACGGCCGCACCATCGAGGTGGGACGCACCGGACAGGCATCCGGCCAGACCTTTACGGTGATCTTCATTCACGGTCGTGGCGGTGATCGCAGGCTTGGCATGAATGATTACAGTTTTGGCGGCAACTTCAACCGGCTGAAGAACCTGGCGCTGGACAATGGCGGCACCTATTACGCCCCCAGTGTCAAAAGCTTTGACGCGCAGGGCGTGGCCGATGTGGCGGCGCTGATTTCCCATGCGCGCCAGCAATCTGGTGGTCGTCCGGTTATTCTTTCCTGCGCCTCGATGGGCAGCTTCATTTGTTATGGCATCAGCCGTGACGCGCAGGCGGTGGCCAATCTGCAGGGCATGGCACTGTTGGGTGGGGCGCCTGATCCAGAACTGCCGACCAGCGCTGCGGCCAAGGCAAAATTGCCGATCTGGTTTACGCACGGCGCCAATGACAGTGTCTATAAATCCGGCGACCAGGTGTCGATCTACCGGCAATTGCTGAAAGCCGGACAACCGGTTCGTTTCACCATGTTCCAGACGGGTTCGCATGGAACACCGGTGCGCATGAGCGACTGGCGGGCAATTCTAAACTGGATTTTGGTGCAATAAATCGCCGCAGGGCGTTTTTGACATTAATTTGAACGCGCCAGAGGCAATTTTAACCAATGTTTTGAACCAAATTTCTTATTTCCTGTACCAATTGTTTCCCGATACAGCTAATGGGAGAGATGAGGGGGAGGCGGTACTGGATTTCATGCGCTTTACACCCCTGAATTGGTTCGTATGTGACGTTTGGTTGCCCTCTATTTTTGCTTGAGGGCGTACAAGAGCAGGAATGGAAATCTTATGACCCCTGATGTTCGCCCGCTTGTTGCGGGAAACTGGAAAATGAATGGAACTCGTTCTTCGCTGGATCAGATCAAAGCGATGGCGCAGGGCGTTAAAGGTCCGCTTTCTGAAAAAGTGGAAACACTGATTTGCCCTCCCTCAACGTTACTTTACGTTGCGACAGCTCTTTGCGACGACAGCCCGCTGCTGATTGGCGCGCAGGATTGCCATGAAAAGGAATCGGGTGCCCATACCGGCGATATCTCTGCCGAGATGATTGCCGATTGCTTTGGCACGCATGTCATCGTTGGCCATTCCGAGCGTCGCATCGACCACGCGGAAACCGACCATCTGGTCCGCGCCAAGGCGCAGGCCGCCTATGCAGCCGAGCTGGTGGCCATTGTCTGCATCGGTGAAACCGCAGATGAGCGCAAGGGCGGCCAGACGCTCGATATCTTGAAGCGCCAGCTGTCCGGCTCTGTTCCTGACGATGCCAATGCACAAAACACGGTTATTGCCTATGAGCCTGTCTGGGCCATCGGTACCGGCCTGACGCCAACTGTGGATGATGTGCGTGATGCCCATGCCTTCATGCGTAACGAGCTTGTGGCGCGCTTTGGTGACGAAGGAAAACGCGTTCGTATTCTCTATGGCGGTTCGGTAAAACCCTCCAATGCATTGCAGCTGATGGGCGTTGAAAACGTCGATGGCGCATTGATTGGTGGTGCAAGCTTGAAAGCCGATGACTTCCTCTCCATCTACGCTGCTTATGAGCAATTGACCGCCTGATGTTCTTTAACGTGTGTTGGGGGCTTGGAATACGCGCCTAGCTCATGTAAAGAGCGGCCAACATGTTTTTGACTGTGTCCGTTAAGGGCAAGACTGGATTACCATGCAGACCGTTTTGATTGTCATCCATCTCATGATCGTGCTGGCGCTTGTTGGCGTGGTGCTGATTCAGCGTTCAGAAGGCGGCGGCCTTGGTATTGGCGGCGGTTCCGGCTTTATGTCGGCCCGCGGTACGGCCAATGCCTTGACGCGCACAACCGGCATTCTTGCTGCGTTGTTCTTCCTGACGTCTCTGGGCCTTGGCCTGTTGACCCGTTATGAAGCGCGTCCGACCGACATTCTCGATCGTATTCCTGCAACGCAGGGTCAGGGCAACGGCATTCTCGATACGCTCGGCCCGGCAACCACACCTGCCGCACCTGCACCAGCTGGTAACGGCGTTCCTAACAGCTCTGAAGGGGCAGCAGCTCCAGCGCAATCAACACCAGCGCCTGCGGCACCTGCCGACCCGACAGCAGTTCCGACCGGTCAATAATCCCGGTCAGCGCATAACACTCCGGCAGGCCAAAACCTGCCGGTTTTCTTTTGTCCATATTCCGGCCGGTTGCCTCGTTTTCCACGTGTGATTTCGGGGTTCGAAAAATTTGGGCTGGCGGAATCAATAAAATGAAGGTATCCGGTGAATCCCATGGCGCGATATGTATTCATCACAGGCGGCGTGGTCTCTTCCCTTGGTAAGGGCATTGCAGCCGCAGCACTCGGAGCATTGTTGCAATCCCGTGGATATCGGGTGCGGCTTCGTAAACTCGACCCCTATCTCAATGTCGATCCCGGCACCATGAGCCCGACACAGCACGGTGAAGTGTTTGTGACGGACGACGGCGCAGAGACCGATCTTGATCTTGGTCACTATGAACGTTTTACCGGACGTTCTGCCACCAAGACCGACAACATCACCACGGGTCGCATTTATAAAAATATCATCGATAAGGAACGTCGTGGTGACTACCTCGGCGCGACAGTGCAGGTCATTCCGCACGTTACCAATGAAATCAAGAACTTCGTGATCGAAGGCAATGACGAATATGATTTCGTCATCTGTGAGATTGGCGGCACGGTGGGCGACATCGAAGCCATGCCGTTCATGGAAGCCATTCGTCAGCTTGGTAACGACTTGCCACGTGGCACTGCCATTTACGTTCACCTGACATTGATGCCGTATATTCCGGCAGCAGGCGAGTTGAAGACCAAGCCAACCCAGCACTCCGTCAAGGAGTTGCAGGCGCTCGGTATTCATCCTGACATTCTGCTGGTGCGTGCAGACCGCGAAATTCCGGAAGCGGAACGTCGCAAGCTTTCCCTGTTCTGCAACGTGCGCGAATCTGCCGTTATTCAGGCGCTGGATGTGGCAAACATCTATGACGTGCCGATGGCCTACCACAAGGAAGGTCTCGACAATGAAGTGCTGGCTGCCTTTGGCATCGAGCCTGCACCAAAGCCACGCCTTGAGCAGTGGGAAGAGGTTTGCAACCGTATCAAGACGCCAGAAGGCGAGGTTACGATTGCAATCGTCGGCAAGTATACTGGCCTCAAGGATGCCTATAAGTCCCTGATCGAAGCGCTGCATCACGGTGGCATTGCCAACCGGGTCAAGGTCAAGCTGGAATGGATCGAATCCGAAGTCTTCGAAAAGGAAGACCCGGCGCCGTACCTGGAAAAGGTCAATGCTATCCTGGTTCCAGGCGGTTTTGGCGAGCGTGGTTCGGAAGGCAAGATCCGGGCGGCACAGTTTGCGCGTGAGCGTAACGTTCCTTACTTCGGCATCTGCTTTGGTATGCAGATGGCGGTTGTGGAAGCTGCACGTCACCTGGCTGGCATCGAAAACGCATCCTCAACCGAGTTTGGCCCGACCAAGGAGCCGGTTGTTGGCCTGATGACCGAATGGGTCAAGGGCAACGAACTTGAGAAGCGTTCATCCAAGGGTGACCTTGGTGGCACGATGCGTCTTGGCGCATACAAGGCCGCGCTGAAAAAAGACACCAAGATTGCCGATATCTACGGTTCTACCGATATCTCCGAGCGTCACCGCCACCGTTACGAAGTGAACGTGGACTACAAGGAACGTCTGGAGAAATGCGGTCTGGTATTCTCGGGCATGTCGCCTGACGGTGTTCTGCCGGAAACGGTTGAATATCCTGACCATCCTTGGTTCATCGGCGTTCAGTACCATCCGGAACTGAAGAGCCGCCCGCTCGATCCACATCCGCTGTTTGCCAGCTTCGTTGAAGCGGCGCTGGAGCGTAGCCGTCTGGTCTGATTTTCACAGACAGATATGACATTTAAACGCCGCCCGACAGATATGCCGGGCGGCGTTTTTTGTTTTTCTGATTTTTTGGAGGCGTCGGTTTGGGATTGCTGAGCTTACGCTGCGCCCACCCGCTATTTACCAACGCTCACAGTCTGGCTATGGACGCCGATCATTTGGCTCCAGCAGGCCCAACATGTTTTCCTCATGCCTTGTGCTTGTCACAGGCATCCAGTCGACGCGCGTCCGCGCGGCGGGAAGGGTCTTTTCCATCCCCAAGACTGGGGATGACTGGATCCCTGTGACAGGCACAGGGAAGAGGGAGGTCGTAGTTGGTGTCGAAGTCAAACAATAACCGGTGAAACAACCCCTCACTTGCGATTTCTAACACTTAAGGGCTTTACGCCTTGAGATGTTGAAATCGCTTTCTCTCCCACAAGGGAAGAGATCGGTGGGGCCACGCCCTTTCAGCAAGTCAGCGCCAATTGCAACACACCTCGAGCACTGCTGGTGAAATGGAAGAGCGTAACTTGCGCCTTACCTCTACCCTCGTGGGAGAGGAAGAAAAATCATGGTCTTAGCAACGCTAAGTCATAGATTTTTCAGGTGAGGGGTTCTGTTGTGCCTCACCCTAACCCGCCGTCATACTTGGACTTGTCCCAAGTATCTAATGAATGCGGTTGGCGTGGTTAGATCCTCGCCACAAGGGCGAGGATGACGTTGGAGATGTTGTTGTGGCGTGCAGCACTCTCATCCCTCATCCCTCATCCCTCATCCCTCATGCTCGTCACAGGCATCCAGTCAGCCCCAGTCTTGGGGCTGGAAGATGTCTTTTGACGCGCAGACGCGCGTATGCTGGATCCCTGTGACGGGCACAGGGAAGAGGGTGGTTGAGGTGACTTTCGCGGCAAATGACCCTGCCAGGCGATAAACGTCAATGCAGATGTACGACGGCCTGCAAGGCAGTAAACCTCAACGCAGATGCGCGAAGGCCTGGGCGGCAAAGACCGACATGGGTTGCGGCAGGTTGTCAAGATCAAACCAGCCGATTTCAGACAGCTTGTCCGGTTCCGTCAGTATGGCATCACCAGAGGCGTCATCGGTCACGTAGATAAACGCGACCCAGTGCTGTTTTTCGTCGGGAATGATCTGTTCGGTCACGCAGAGGAAGGAAACTTCGCCGATTTGCAGGCCGGTTTCTTCGTTGGCTTCTCGCCGTGCCGCTTCAAAGGCCGGTTCGAGGTGATCCACCTTGCCACCGGGAATGCTCCAGTGGCCGGATTCCGGTGCTTTCATGCGACGGCAAAGTAAAACCTTGCCGTCACGTCTTATAACAAGCCCACAGCCGACGCCGGGAAAATTAATGCCGGGAAGACCGTTCATGCCATTCTCACTTACATGTTTTCCAATCAGCCCTGAGGCCGAAGGGATATTGCGACCAATCAGGCCTTGGCGTTGGCCACAATCAGCATGAAGGCGGGAATGTCGTCGCCGAAACCGACAGGTGTCGGGCCATCATCATTGTCACGATAGTGGCGGCGGCGGTCGCGGTTGTCATTATTGGCGTTGTCGCCATTATTCTGACGGTCAAAATGACGGGGTGCCCTGTCAGTTCTCTGTTCGGATTTCACCCTTGTCTCTCCCGTAGGTTCTGGTGTTGTAACAACGACTGCTGCCGGTTGTTCGGCTGGTGCTGCTTCGCTCGGACGGCGGGGTTTCTCGCGGCTCTTGCTGCGATCACGGTCCTTGCCACCACGGCCGCGCTTCTGGCGGTCATTGTCGTAGCTTTCCATCGGCTCGGGCAAAGCAGTCAGGTCACCGCTCATCCATTCGAGTTTTTGACCGGTCATCTTCTCGATGGCATCGAGGAACTTGGTGTCTTTTGCTGTCACAAGGCTGAATGCCTTGCCGGAACGACCGGCGCGGCCGGTTCTGCCGATACGGTGTACGTAATCTTCAGAATGGATCGGCAGGTCGAAATTGAAAACGTGGCTCACATCAGGAATGTCGAGACCACGCGCAGCAACGTCGGATGCGACGAGCAGCTTGAGATTGCCTTCCTTGAAGCTGGCCAGCATATTGGTGCGCGAACGCTGGTCCATGTCGCCGTGCAGGGCACCAACGGAAAAACCATGACGATCCAGCGAACGGAACAGATCTGCAACGTCTTTTTTGCGGTTGCAGAAAATGATCGCGTTCTTCAGGTCGTCTTCTTCGCTCTTGATCAGATCGCGCAGCACAGCGCGCTTCTCGTAATCCTTGGCGTTGGCCGCAACGATACGCTGCGTCACCGTCGTGGCGGTCGAAGAGGGCTTTGCCACTTCGATGCGAACCGGGTTCTGCAGGAAGCGGTCGGCCAGCTTCTGGATTTCTGCCGGCATGGTGGCCGAGAAGAACAGTGTCTGGCGTGTGAACGGGATCATCTTGGCGATGCGTTCGATATCAGGGATAAAGCCCATGTCCAGCATGCGGTCGGCTTCGTCGATAACCAGAATTTCAACGCCGGTCATCAGCAGCTTGCCGCGTTCACAGTGGTCGAGCAGACGGCCGGGGGTGCAGATCAATACGTCTGCGCCGCGCTCCAGCTTGCGGTCCTGCTCTTCAAAGGAAACGCCACCAATCAGAAGCGCAATGTTGAGCTTGTGATTCTTGCCGTATTTTTCAAAGTTTTCGGCAACCTGTGCTGCCAGTTCGCGTGTCGGCTCAAGAATGAGCGTGCGCGGCATTCTTGCACGGGCGCGGCCCTTTTCAAGCAGTGTCAACATAGGTAGCACGAAAGACGCTGTCTTTCCTGTTCCTGTCTGCGCAATGCCACAGATATCGCGGCGCTCAAGCGCCGGAGGAATTGCGCCAGCCTGAATCGGCGTCGGTATTGTATAACCGGCATCCGTAACGGCGGAGAGGACTTTTGGGCTCAGGCCCAGATCAGAAAATGTTGTCAAAGGAAAATTGTTTCCATTCGAATTGGCAGAACGCTGCGTCACATCGCCGGAACGTTAACGGCGATTGGGCGCGGCATAGGCCGAAATTGGCTGAAAGTCAAGGAATTCGCCACAATTGGCGGGACTGAAGGTCACATATGTTAACGCTTCGCAACTGTATTTGTGAAAAACAATTTGCAAGCACCGCTTTTGGCGCGTTGACGGCGTTTTTCAGCCTGTCACCATGCGGAGAGATTTTGCCGGGAAACCGCCAGCATAGCCAGCGCAATAGTTAGTTCAGGTAGGATTGCAACTTCACGCCCGCGCTCAGGAAACGCATCGGGTCGACCGGGCTGTCGTTGCGACGGACTTCGTAATGTACGTGCGGGCCGGTGGAGCGACCAGTGCTGCCTGCGCGGCCAACAATGTCGCCAGCTTCAATAGTGTCGCCAACCTTGACGAGGATGGCTGACATATGTCCGTAGCGTGTGGTGATGCCCTGTCCGTGGTCGACCTCGACCATGTTGCCGTAACCGCCGGAATTGGCGGCAACCGTCACGGTGCCAGCGCCGGTCGACCGCACGTTTGCACCGGTCTCTGCCTGAAAATCAATGCCTGCATGCAGGGCCGGGCGACCAAGAAACGGGTCCATGCGGTTGCCAAAGCGGCTGGTGATGTTGCGGCCCGGGGCAGGGTTGCCAAACGGCAGCTCACCTGCAGTACTGCGCATGATCTCAAGCCGATTGAGTGCCACATCAAGATCATTCATCGAGTTTTCGAAGATGCTGCCATTAGCGTCCTGCGGTTCGACGAAGGGACCACCGATGCCGGATGGCTTGAGGTCATCGATCTTTATGCCGGTGCGCGTCATGATCGCCGCCATTTCTTCGGTCTTCTTGTCGGCGCCACGGGTCAGTTGGGTGATTCGGTGCAGCTGGTCCTGTTCGATTGTCTTGAGCGACAGCGTGACCTTGGAAAATACCCGGTCGGCTCGGTCCGACGAGTTTTCGCCAACAGGGGCATAACCAAGGGCTGCCACTGCTGCAGGCGTTGCTGCCTTTTTCGATGTGCCGAGAAGGTTTTCAATGGCGTTTACGCCGCCAGACAGGCTGGCCTGTTTGCCTGGTGTTGTAGATGGTTCTTCCGTGCTGAGGCCGGATTCTTCGGCGCGCTCCAGCAATCCGCCAAGGCGGCCGTGGCGCGAGGTGAGGGCGGCCTGCTGCTCGAAAAGCTTTTCTACTTTCTGTTCAACAACTTGCTGGTCCAGCAACTGGCGTGATGTGACGCGGTCGATCTGGGCGCGCAGTGCAGAGATGCGGTCTTCATAGTCGTGTTGCATACGGGCCTGATGGGCAATGGTTGCGCCAATCAGGTCATCGCGGAAAATCAGATAGGCGGTGGCAGCGAGATAACCGATGCCGAGAACGCAGACGAAACACAGCGTCATTGCTGCCATCCACGGGCGGATGGTCAGGTGGCGCACATGGTCGCCACTGGCAAGGATCAGCACGTGCTGCTTTTTTTGCTTGCCGAATGTACGGTGCTCTGCGGGATGAGCCAAATTCACGTCCTCAGCGGTTTCGTTATGCTGAAGGATGGTATTTTGTTATGGTTAATGAAGTTTTGATGCTGCCGGTATTTATGGGGTAAACACCGGCAGAAATGCTTATTTGAAGGACCTTTTAGGCGTTCAGGCCCTGTGCTGCTTCAAGCACTTGCTGGGCGTGGCCAGCCACTTTCACCTTGTTCCAGACGTGGGTAATCTTGCCGTCAGGCCCGATCAGGAATGTGGTTCTTTCCACGCCCATGTACTTTTTGCCGTACATGCTTTTTTCCTTCCACACGCCATAGGCTTCAAGCGTGGCTTTGTCCTCATCGGAGGCCAGCATCACGGTCAGCGCGTGTTTGGCGGCAAATTTGTCGTGGCTTTTGACCGAATCAGGCGAGATGCCGATAACCACGGTATTGGCGGCCTCAAACTGCGCCGCAAGGGCGCTGAAATCGATCGCTTCGACCGTGCAGCCGGATGTGTCGTCTTTGGGATAAAAGTACAGGGCCACATTTTTTCCCGAAAGAGCCGATAAAGTAACGGTTCCGGCCCCGTTTTTAGAAAGCGTGAAATCGGGTGCCTTGTCGCCGACGAGCAAATCTGCCATGAGCTTAACCTTATGTTTCGCCTTGGTGTTGAGGATTATTCCTATCAACCGTTATAGACTGCAACGAAAACCGTCCAGTGCCTGGACACGATGTTTCAGGAGACGAGCGCGGACGAATGGCTGAGATTCGCGGCGAAAAAGTAAAATTTCGCAAGCAGGATATTATTCCGCTGCACGATCTGCCTTCTGCGAAAGCGGAAGAGCCCCTTATCGTGCATTGCCCGCCGCCACGGTCCGTCAGTCGCGTCTGCCTGAAATTTGTCACCGGCATTTTTGTTGTGGTGTTTCTGTTCTTGGGCGGCGTTGTCGCCGCCATTGAAACCGGCTCGGTCGACGGCATCTTGTCCTCGCAGGCTGAAATGGCGCTGAAGCGGGCGATTGACCCGCGTTACGAGGCGCGCATCGGTTCTACCGCCATTCGTTTTGTCAAAGGGTTCCGGTTGGCGCTTGAGGCGCGTGACGTCGATATTGTCGATACGCAAGGCCAGAAACACCTCAGCCGCGCCGCCGTCATTCGTATGGCGTTAAACCCGATGGCGTTGCTGACCGGCCAGATTTCGCTTGAGAGCATCGATGCCTCGTCGCTGTCGCTGGACGTCGCGTCGCTACCAGCCGGCAAACCGATTGATATCTCGACCTGGCGGGTGGATGCCATTCCTGAGGTGCTGGAAACGGCATTTGGTTCGCTGGATGGCATGTTGTCCAATTTTGAGCGGGCAGGCACCGACCGCATCAGCATTGACGGTATCTCGATCACCATTCCGAAAAAGGACGGGGGAAAACCGCTGTTGTTTGACGTTCGACAGATGGCGATGACCCGCAATCCACAGGGCGGCTATAATCTGGACGGTGAATTGGCCTTCAATGGTGAACTTGCCGCCTTCTCTTTGTCGATTGAGAGTGCGGGCGGCATGATAACGGCGTTTGAAGCCAATCTGGACGGGCTTGATCTCAATCCGCTGACCATCCGGCGCGATCCGGAAGGTTTCATGCATGAGGGGGCCGACCTCAAGGCCGGTGTTCGCATTATCGCAAAACGCCAGAGCCCCGAGGTGGCACCGCTTTTGAGCGTGATGTTGGGTGTCGGTAATGGCAGCCTTTATATTGGCGGTGAAGAACAGCTGGTTTCCACCGGCCGCATGACCGCACAGTATGATTTTGAGAAACGCGAAATCGAAATTGCAAAGTCGCGGCTGGAGCTGGAGCGTACCGTCGTTCCGTTTGAAGGCAGTATCAAGGATACGCCAGACGATCAGGCGCAGCAGGGTTTTGATCTGGCGCTTTCTGTTACCGACGGTATTGCGGCGGCCGCTATGTCTGGCGAAGCGCCTGTGCCCTTCGGGCTGACTGCAAATGGCCAATATCTCAAGGCGACGAAAGAGCTGAATGTGCCGTCGCTTTATGTGGCGGGGCCACTGGGTGATATGGCCGGATCGCTGAAAATCCGCTTTGCCGAGCAGGGGTCGCCGGAAATCAGCTTTGGCGGACAGATTCCCAAGATGGAGGCAACCGCAGTCAAGCAGCTGTGGCCGTTCTGGATGGCGCGCAAGGTGCGCCCGTGGGTGGTTGGCAATATTTTTGGTGGCACCGTTACCAATGGTTCGATTGCGGTGTTTATCCCGCAGGGCAGAATGTGCGGCATCGGTTGCCCGCTGGAACTGCATGACGACGAAATCCAGATCCAGTTCGATATCGAAAATACCCGGCTCAACATAACAGGTGATATTCCGCCGCTGCGTGATGCGGTGGCGCATTTCAATCTCAAGGGCGAGAAGGTTGATGTCACGGTTGCCAAGGCAACGTCCTACTTCCCGTCCAACCGTTCGCTGGCGGTGGAAAGCGGCCGTTTCACCATACCGTCGACCTATGCCAAACCGCTTATGGCTGATCTTGACCTGTTCGTGTCCGGCAGTGCCGATACGATCGCGGAAATGGCCAATTTCAAACCGATCAATGCCTTGAAGGATACGACCTTTAAACCCGAGGATTTCAGGGGCAATGTGAAGGCGCAGGTCAACGCAACCTTCGGTCTGCTTAGCAGCCAGAATCCGCCGCATCCGGCATGGGCGGCCAGCCTGACGCTGGACAATGTGTCGTTGGCAAAACCCTTTGCCAACCGTCAGGTGGCCGATCTGAACGGTGCGCTGAACATCGACAACAATGTTCTGCGCCTGCAGGGCAACGGCAAGGTCGATGATGTGGCGATGGACATCAACCTGATCGAACCCCTGAGGGACAGCAGCAAGATTGCCCGTGAATTTTCGTTGAAGGCGGTGATTGGCAATGACCAGATTGCCAAATTTGCGCCGGGGCTTGGCAGCGTCGTCAGCGGACCGATAACGATGCAATTGGATGGCAAGGGTGAAACCGACCAGACCATCCGGCTTGATCTGACCAAGTCGTCGCTGACCGTTCCCGGTATTGGCTGGAGCAAGGGTCCGGGCGTCAAGGCGGACGCGACCTTCCATATGCAGTCGGATCAGGGGCGGGTGTCGATCCGCGACTTTGAGTTGAAGGGCGATGGTTTTGGTGCCAAGGGCAATCTCGATCTGGCGCAGGGCGGGCTGGTTTCCGCTGACTTCTCGCATATGAAACTGTCGGCGTCTGATGACTATGCCGTGCAGATCAAGGCCGCCAAACGTGATTATGTGGTGACGGCCTCGGGCAAGTCGGTTGATATCCGGCCGCTGATTGCGCGTATTCGCAGTTCAGAAAAATCCGGTTCTGACGACGGTGCTGGCGACATAAAGATCAATGCGCGGTTCGACCGGGTGATCGGGTTCAACAATGAAGCCCTGTCCAACGTCACATCCAACGTCTTCCTGCGCAACGGTAAACTCAACTCCCTGCAAATGGACGGTGTTACCGACAGCCGTCAGGCAATTGTCGCGCAGACTAGTGCCGGTGGCGGACGCCAGACCATCAACCTGACCAGCAGCGATGCCGGTGCGATTATCCGTTTCGCCAATATCTATACCCGCATCAATGGCGGCCTGCTGAACATCGTGTTCAACACCGTCAATGGTGATGACTGGTTCGGCTCTGTCGATATGCGCAACTTCTCTGTGTCGAACGAGCAGAAGCTGCAGGACATTGTTGCCACACCGGTTGGTCAGGACGGACGCAGCCTCAACAAGGCGGTGCGGCGGGACATCGATGTCAGCTCGGAAAAGTTCCAGCGTGGTTTTGCGCGCGTCATTTATGGCGGTGGCGCGCTGAATGTCGAAAATGGCGTTGTGCGTGGCGAGCAGGTGGGCGCGACCTTCCAGGGCACGTTGAAGGACGCCAATGGCAATATGGACATGACCGGCACGTTCATGCCTGCCTATGGCCTCAACCGGCTGTTCGGTGAACTGCCCTTCATAGGTGTCATTCTGGGCAATGGCCGCGACCGTGGTCTGTTGGGCATCACCTTCAAATTGTCTGGCCGTTCCGACACGCCACGGCTGACGGTCAATCCGCTGTCGCTGATTGCACCTGGCGTTTTCCGGCAGATTTTCGAGTTTCAGTAAACGAGAGTTTCAGGCCTCACCCGCATTTCCAGCAGTTGGGCTTTGCTTCAAGATGTTGAAATCGCTTCCTCTCCCACGAAGGGATGATGGGCGGTGCTGCGCCGTTTTATTATCCCGTTACGCTCTCTGTCTGGCCTCGGCGGCCCAGCCCCCCACTCCTCATTCCTGTACTCGTTACAGGAATCCAGTCGACGCGCGTCTGCGCGGCGGAAAGGGGCTTTTCATCCCAAGGACTTGGGATGGGCCTGGATTCCCGCAACAAGTGCGGGAATGAGGGAGGCTGGGGTGAGCGTCGGTTTTCAAACAGTGCTTCCCAAACAAAAAGGCCGCTTGCGCGGCCTTTCCATCCATCATTCATGGGTGCTGACCATCAGGCCGGGCGAACCAGAATGTGCTTTTTCTTGCCCAGCGACAGCTTGATGACATTGTCTGCCGTCACGTCGCCCGTGCCGATGATCTGACGTTCGTCGGACACGGCGTTGTCGTTGATGCGCACCGCACCACCCTGAATGTGGCGGCGGGCTTCGCCATTCGATGTGGCAAGGCCAGCGCGAACGATCAGCGACAGCAGGCCAAGACCGGCTTCCAGCTCGGAAGCAGGAACCTCGATCGATGGCAGGTTATCGGCCAGCGCGCCTTCTTCGAAAGTCTTGCGCGCGGTTTCTGCCGCTTCTTCGGCTGCCGTGCGGCCATGCAGCATGGCAGTGATTTCGGTTGCGAGGATTTTCTTGACCTCGTTGATCTCGGAACCAGCCAGCGCCGAGAGGCGAGCAATCTCATCCATCGGCAGGGTGGTGTAGAGCTTGAGGAAGCGGGAAACATCCGCATCCTCGGTATTGCGCCAGTACTGCCAGAAATCATAGGCCGACAGCATGTCCGGGTTCAGCCAGACAGCGCCGTTCAGCGACTTGCCCATCTTGGCACCGGAGGCGGTGGTCAGAAGCGGCGAGGTCAGCGCGTAAAGCTGCGGTGTACCCATGCGGTGACCAAGGTCGATACCGTTGATGATATTGCCCCACTGGTCGGAACCGCCCATCTGCAAGCGGCAACCGTAACGCTTGTTCAGCTCCACGAAGTCGTAAGCCTGCAGGATCATGTAGTTGAATTCGAGGAAGGACAGCGACTGCTCGCGGTCAAGGCGTGTCTTGACACTGTCGAAGGACAACATGCGGTTGACCGAGAAGTGACGGCCGACATCGCGCAGGAATTCCAGGTAGTTGATGTCACGCAGCCAGTCGCCGTTGTTGATCATCAGCGCAGGCTTGCCGGACTTATCGTAATCGAGATAGTTGGCAAACACGCGCTTGATGGAGGCGATGTTGCTCTCGATGGTGTCGATGGTCATCAACTGGCGGGCATCATCCTTGAAGGACGGATCGCCAACCATGCCGGTGCCGCCACCCATCAGCGAGATCGGCTGGTGGCCGGTCTGCTGCATCCAGTGCAGCATCATGATCTGGATCAGGCCGCCGGCGTGCAGGCTGGGTGCTGTCGGGTCGAAGCCTATATAGGCGGTCACGGTTTCCTTGGCGAACAATTCGTCAAGACCTGCCTCGTCGGAGATCTGGTGAATGAAGCCGCGCTCATCGAGCGTGCGGAGGAAATCGGACTTAAACCTGGACATAACCTTTTGTTCTCTCTGGTGTCATGTTTTCAAGTGCTGGCAAGCAGCAAACGCCGGGGCTTTAGCATTGTTTTTTGAATTGTGCACCAGTTTCAGCCATGAATGTTAAAAACGAATCCTTGATCAGGCAGGAGTAGCGGTGTGGGCACTATAAAAACGGCAATTGGCCTGATGAGCGGCACGTCGATGGACGGCATCGACATTGCCATGCTGCGCACCGATGGCGACTCATTTGTCGAGCGAGGACCAAGCGGTTATTTCCCCTATGACGCCACCTTGCGGGCCAAATGGCAGCAGGCGCTGGTCACTGCGAAAAAGATCAATGAACGTCGCGAACGGCCGGATGATCTGGCCGAGGCCGAGACGGCACTGACGCTGTGCCATGCCGCCGTCGTGCAATCCTTTCTCAAGCAGAATGGTCTGGTGCCCTCGGATGTCGATGTCATCGGTTTTCACGGGCAGACGGTTTTGCACCGGCCTAACGACGCGCTGACGGTGCAAATTGGCGACGGTCCGCTTCTGGCGCGTGAAACCGGTATCGATGTGGTCTATGACATGCGCGCCAATGACATGGTGCATGGCGGGCAGGGCGCTCCGCTTATCCCGGCCTATCACGCTGCCCTGTCGGCCAATCTGCCGGAGGCTCTTCAAACACCTGCGGTATTCGTCAATATTGGTGGCATTTCCAACCTGACCTTTATCGGCAATGGCGGCGCACTTGCGGCTTTTGACAGCGGTCCCGGCAATATGCTGATCGACCAGTGGATGGAGGCGCATACCGGCCAGACCTTTGACAAGGGCGGGCAGGTTGCGGCCAAGGGCAGTGTCAATGCGGCGCTGAGTGAGCGTTATATGGCAAGCCCGTTCTTTTCGGCCAACCAGCGGCGGTCGCTCGACCGCGGTGATTTTCTGCCGCCCCAAAAGGGTGAAATCTCGCTGGAAGATGGCGCGCGCACGTTGTCTCATGTTACGGCAGCCGCCATTCTCAAATCCGCGACCTATCTGCCGGACCACGCCAAGACCTATATTGTCTGCGGCGGCGGACGCCTGAACCCGGTGATCATGGCGGAGTTTGCCACCCTTGCTGCTGAAAAAGGTGCCAAGGTGGTGTCGGCAGAGGCGGCCGGTTTTGATGGCGGCGCTATGGAGGCTGAGGCCTGGGCCTATCTTGCCGTGCGCTCGCTGCGCGGTCTGCCGCTGACATACCCTGGCACAACCGGTGTCAAGGAACCGGTGAGCGGCGGGGTTCTGGCAAAGGCATGAGGTTCTGGCCGTTCCAAAGACGTGAGAAAGTCCCGATGCCCAAAGACCGTATCGATGATTTGCAGCTGCACATTGAGACCCTTTGGGCCAGTATCGGTATGACTGCGGCTGTGCCGATTATGCGACGCCCTCAGGATGATGGCAGCCCGCATGTGGAAATGCGTGGTGACCTCTATGATATCGTTATTACCGAACGTGGATCGGAAAATAAGCGTATTGCCGGTCTTACACTCAACGATGCAGCGCGCTGGTTTGTGTTCGTCATGGCGGTTGGCCACTGCCAGAAAGAAGAACTGGAAAACCGCCACGTACCTGACGATGCGCCTTTGCTGGCATCTGGGCTGAAGGATCACGGTTATTCCCGCTGGAACTGGATGGCACCAGCAATCGAGATCATGGCTAAAATTTCACCGGAGTTTGGCGTATGGGCTGAGGATTATTACGGCCAAGTGCTGAAGCTCGCTCCGCTTGAGGCGTATGAGAAACGCAATTCCCGCTACCCATTGCCTGTCGAATAATGCGGTCGAGGAGGGCGTTGCCACTCTCCTCGTAACCTGTTGCTCAAATTCCTGATGTGGTCAAATCTGCGCCTGACCACCATCAACGAACAATTCGATGCCGTTGACGAAGGAGGCTTCGTCGGAGGCCAGGAACAGCACCGCCTTGGCGATTTCTTCCGGCTGGCCGATGCGACCGGCGGGAATGAGGCTGGACAGGTAGTTCTTGGTGTTTTCGGCACTTTCGCCATTGCCGAACAGTTCATTGAGGCCGGCGGTGTCGGTCAGGCCGGGGCTGACGGCGTTGACGCGGATGTGGCGGTCCTTCAGGTCCAGGATCCAGTTGCGGGCAAAGTTGCGCACTGCAGCCTTGGTGGCAGAGTAGACGCTGAAGGCCGGTGTGCCTGATATGCTCGTTGTCGATGATGTCAGGATGATCGAGGCACCGTCACGCAGCAAAGGCAGAGCCTTTTGTACCGTAAACAGCGTGCCCTTCACGTTGGTATCGAAGGTTTTCTGGTAATGCTCTTCGGTAATGGCACCGAGGGCTGCCATTTCACCGCCGCCCGCATTCGCAAACACCACGTCGATCTGGGCATGTTTCTGCTGCACGGCATCATAGAGGCGGTCGATATCGACCAGCTTGCTCATGTCGGCCTGCACGCCAGTAACACGACCACCAATTTCCTTGATCGCGGCATCCAGTGCATCCTTGCGGCGTCCGGTGATGAACACGAATGCGCCCTGCTGCGAGAAGGCTTTTGCCGTGGCAAGGCCAATGCCGCTGGTGCCGCCGGTGACGATTACAACCTTGTTTTCAAATGTCTTGCTCATGTGTTTGCTCCTTGTTGACGACCCGTTGTCGTTGGAATGAACATGACAGCAGAACGATGATGCAAATAGTTAGCAAAACTGTTACTCATCGTTCCATATGGAGAACGATGATGCGATCTGATCTGAATGATCTCGTTTATTTTGCCGAGGTGGTCACCCATGGCGGTTTTGCAGCGGCGGGCCGGGCATTGCGGGAACCGAAGTCAAAGCTCAGCCGCCGGGTTGCCGGGCTGGAGGCGCGTCTCGGTGTGCGGCTGATCGAAAGATCCAGCCGACGCTTTCGGGTGACTGATGTCGGGCAAACTTTCTATGAACGGTGCAAGGCGATGCTCGAGGAGGCGGAACGCGCCGAGGCGCTGGTCGCGGAAGCGCAGTCCGAACCCCATGGGCTAATCCGCATGAGTTGCCCGACCGGTCTGGTGGAACCGATCTCGGCGCTGATAACCCGGTTTCTCGGGCAATATCCCAAGGTCAGGCTGCAACTGGTGGCGATTGACCGCCCGGTCGATCTTATCGAGGAACGTATTGATATTGCGCTGCGTGTCCGTACGTCACTGGATGGTGATGCGTCGCTGACCATGCGCTCGCTCGGCAATTCCGTGCGTATTCTGGTGGCGAGCCCGCAACTGGCCGGACGCATTGGCGAGATTGATCAGCTCGCAGCGCAGGCAACACTGTCGACCACCGACGATCATGGCGAGGTCAACTGGTTTCTGGAAACCGATGATGGGCGCAGCCATACGCTGCGGCATGAACCAAGGATGGGTTGCGCTGATTTTACCGCTGTGAGAGCAGCGGCCATTGCCGGGTTGGGCGTGGCTTTGTTGCCGGACCATACCTGCCGTCAGGCGCTGGACGAGGGCAGGCTGGTGCGCGTGCTGCCAGCATGGCGCGGCGTGAAGGGGCTGGTGCATCTGGTTTTCACGACACGGCGTGGCCTACCACCGGCGGTGCGCAAATTCATTGACAGTCTGGCGGCGGAATTTCCCAAGGACGCCTTGGCGCGCTGACGGGAAAATCCAGCCAGCCCCCCCTCAGAAGAAGAGAGTGGAGGCTGGCTGGATGACTTACCGTGCGAAGTGTTTGGCGCCGGCCACGCAGGCAATGACGGCAACCGTTACGGCAAGCATGCCCCAGGTTACCGGTTCGTTGAGCAGGGCTGCGGCCAGTGCAAGACCAAGGAACGGCTGCAGCAGTTGCAACTGGCCAACGGCGGCGATGCCACCCTGCGACAGGCCGCGATACCAGAATACAAAACCGATCAACATGCTGAACAATGAGACATAGGCAAGTCCGATGAAGGCGGGCATGTGAATGTCTGAAAATGTCGTGGGCATGTAAAGAAAGGCAGCAGGCAGCATCAAGGGCAGGGACAAAACCAGCGCCCAGCAGATCACCTGCCAACCGCCCAGCGTGCGTGACAGTCTGCCGCCTTCGGCATAACCCAGACCGCATACGATGACGGCAGCCACCATCATCAGGTCACCAAATGGCGACACGCTGAGGCCCTGAAACAGTGCAAAACCGGCAACCAATGCGCTGCCAAGAATGGAAAAGGCCCAGAAGGCTGGCTTGGGTCGCTCGCCGCCCCGGATTGCGCCAAAGACCGCGGTTGCCAGCGGCAGCAGCCCAATGAACACGATGGAATGTGCCGAAGTCACGTGTTGCAGCGCCAGCGCCGTCAGAAGCGGAAAGCCGACCACCACACCACCGGCCACCACGGCCAGTGACACCAGTTCGCGGGGTGACGGACGTTTCTGTTTCAGCGCCAGCAAAAAGGCGAGCGCCAGCAGCCCGGCAATTGCGCCACGCGCCACCGTCAGAAACACCGGGTCAAACTGCATGACGGCCACACGGGTGGCCGGAAGCGACCCGCTGAAAATGACCACGCCGATAAAGCCGTTGATCCAGCCCGCACTTGTCCGTTCCATAATTCACTCCATTCATTGTCTCCCTGTTATCCAGCAAAGCCTTGGCGACACCAGTTACAGTCTGGTACAGTCTGCCGAAACTGTTATGGACACAAAGGCAGTACAGATGGCGGAAAATACCAAGGGCCAGACACGGGTAGCCAACGTCATGTCGACGATCCGTCAGCGGATTGCCGGGCGATCACTCACGCCGGGTGCAAAGCTGCCTTCAGTGCGGCGGCTTGCCTCAAGCCTCGATGTTTCAACGTCAACCGTGGTGGAAGCCTATGACCGGCTGGTGGCGGAAGGTGCCATCCTGTCGCGTCCTGGGTCCGGCTTTTATGTCGCCAGTCAGGTGGCGCCGTTCACGCTGACGCAGGCCGGCCCAAAGGTTGACCGGGCGGTTGACCCGTTCTGGGTGTCGCGCCAGTCGCTGGAAGCCAATGATGATAATCTCAAGCCCGGTTGCGGTTGGCTGCCGCCATCCTGGCTTCCCGAAGACAGTATCCGGCGGGCGTTGCGCACACTGTCGCGGGCTGACGGCGCAACACTTGCCGATTATGGTTCACCGCTTGGGCTTCCTGGGCTTCGTCAACTGGTGGCCCGGCGCATGGCCGAAAAGGGCATGGAGGCATCTCCCGACCAGATCATGCTGACGGAGTCAGGTACGCAGGCCATTGATCTCTTGTGCCGTTTCCTGCTGGAGCCGGGGGATACGGTGCTGGTGGATGATCCCTGTTATTTCAATTTCCATGCGCTGCTGCGCGCCCACCGTGCCAAGATTGTTAGTGTGCCCTATACGCCGAACGGGCCATCTATCGACGCCTTCGCCACTACGGTCAGCGAGCACCGTCCGCGCCTCTACATCACCAATTCCGGCATACATAATCCCACCGGTGCGGCACTTTCGCCTGTCACCGCGCACCGGGTGCTGAAGATCGCCAATGAGTTCGATCTGACGATCATAGAGGATGACATCTTCTCAGATCTGGAGCAGGTGCCGGCACCACGACTTGCGGCCTTTGACGGTCTGGACCGGGTCATCCACATCGGCAGTTTTTCCAAGACGCTTTCGGCCTCGGCGCGCTGCGGATTTGTTGCGGCAAAACCGGAATGGATCGAAGGGCTGACCGATCTGAAGATCGCCACATCCTTTGGCGGTGGCCGCATGACGGCGGAACTGGTTTTGAATGCGCTGAGCGACGGCAGCTACCGCAAACATCTGGATGCGACGCGGCTGAGATTGGGCCAGGCGATGAATGATGTGTCGTCCCGGCTGGAAAAACTTGGCGTGACGCCGTGGATCAGGCCGACGGCTGGCATGTTTCTGTGGTGCCAACTGCCTGACGGGGCGGATGCAACAGATGTTGCCCGGGCAGCACTTGAGCGCAAGGTGGTAATGGCGCCCGGCAACGCCTTCAGCCTTAGCCAGTCTGCCACCAGTTTCATGCGTTTTAATGTGTCGCAAAGTCTCGACCCACGGGTGTTTGAGGTACTGGGCGATATTCTCGGGCGGCGGGTGTAACGGAAACGCATGGGCGCGGTGCCAGGCGCCAGCACGCAAAAAACCGTAAAAAACCTCTTGCGCCGTACCCAACGTCATACCTTACATCAGGGACATGATTGAGCGGGAACGAGTGCATGCATATGGCAGCAAGCGATGAAAATTTCGAACTGACGGCGGCGCAATGTGCGCGGCGTGTCGGCATTTCGGTGCGCGCCTTGCGACACTATGAACAGGCCGGAATTATCAAACCCCGCCGGACCGATAAGAACTGGCGTCTCTATGGCGCGAGCGAAGTTGCGCGTCTCTATGAAATTCTGACGCTGAAACATCTTGGCCTCAGCCTGCAGGAAATTCGTGGCATTCTGGTTGGCAGGACCACCGATCTCGCTAGCTTGCTTGGCATGCAAAGCGAGACGCTGCAGGCGCAGCTGGAGCGCGCACAAAACAGTCTGGCCACCATCAATACGCTGCGCGGCAAGATCGCGGCTGGTGGCGATCTGTCGATTGAAGATCTGTTGAAACTGACCAAGGAGGCAAATATGGCTGACATATCGCCCGATGCCGTGGCATGGCGCCGTTATGAACAGGCGCGGCCGCGCAGTGAAAAAAAGATCGATCCGTCGCTCTATGGCCAATATGCCGGAAATTACGTGCTGGACGGGCTGGGTTACGTCATCACGCAGAAAGACGGCAGGCTTTTTACCCGCATGACAGGGCAGCCGGAGCTGGAAATTTTTGCCGAAGATGTCGACCGGTTCTTCTACAAGGCGGTTCAGGCGCAATTGACCTTTACCCGCGATCACACCGGTGCCGTTACCGGGCTGGTGCTGCACCAGAACGGTTATGAGCAGGCAGCGCCACGGGTGCAGGAGGTCGTGGTCAGTGAGCTGGAAAAAGGCCTGTCCGAGCGGGTGAAAAACCGCCAGCCATTTGAAAACAGCGAAGCGCTGTTGCGCCAGCTGATTGAACAACACCAGCGTGGTGAGCCAGATTACGAGCAGATGAGCCCGCTGCTGGCCCAGGCAGCCAGCGAGCAGATCGATGTCATAAAGGCTGATCTGGCACGGCTGAGGCCTCTTCGTGACATCAGCTTCAAGGGTGTCTCGGCGGAAGGCTGGGATGTCTACGATGTCAGGTTTGAAGAGGGTGAGTTGGAATGGCGGTTCACACTGGCGGTGGATGGCAAATTTGCCGGTATCCTGATCCGTCCGCCACTGTGAGTGCCGTTATGAGTGTGGTTTCGATGTTTGTTTCGACGCTGGTCGCTGTTGGGGTTGAGATTGCGCGCCTGTCGCAATCTCTTTTCTAGAACAAGCCGACGGCACCTTCGCGCAGGATCTTCTCCGTCTGCGGGCTGGCAACCAGTGGTGACGATGCACCATCATCCTCCAGCGTGGTGAAATATGTGGCCGGTGTGGTGCCCGGATTGAACATTTCCTGCACGCCGTCTGGATCATCCGGCGTGGTGGCCATGCCGGTGGTGCGGCTGATCAGATATGCGGTCATGCCAGCGGGAACGTGGAAGTTCGACACGGGAACCTTGTCCAGTGCCGCAGACATGAAGTCATTGAACACAGGTGCTGCCAGTCCGCCGCCGCTGCCGGCACGGCCAAGACTGCTCGGTTCGTCAAAACCGATATAGATGCCGGTCACGAGTTCCGGCGTAAAGCCGACGAACCATGCATCATGGTTGGCATTTGTCGTGCCGGTCTTGCCAGCGACCGGGCGACCAAGCTTGACGTGGCGCGAGGCTGTGCCACGTTCAACCACGCCCTGCATCATTGATATGGTCTGGTAAGCGGTCATCGGGTCAAGCACCCGCTCGCGCGTATCGGTCAGTTCCGGTTCCGACTGTCCATCCCATTTTTCGACGTTGCAGTTGTCACACTGGCGCTGGTCCTGACGGAACACTGTCTTGCCGGTGCGATCCTGCGTGCGGTCAATCAGGCTTGGCGTAACCTGCAAACCGCCATTGGCAATCACCGAATAGGCGGCGACCATTTTCATCAGCGTGGTTTCACCTGAGCCGAGCGACATCGACAGAACCGGCGTGCGGTGGTCATAGATGCCCAGACGATCCGCGTATTCCATCACGGTGTCCATGCCGACGGCATTGGCAAGTTTTGCGGCCATGACATTGCGGGAATGTTCGATGCCGAAACGTAGCGTCTGCGGACCGGCATAGCTGTCGCCGTCATTTTTCGGTGCCCATACCTGATCACCGAGGCGGAACTCCACCGGTTCGTCACGGATAACGGTGGCGGGAGAAAAACCATTGTCGAGGGCGGCTGCATAAACGATTGGCTTGAACACCGATCCGGGCTGGCGCAGTGCCTGTGTGGCACGGTTAAATTGCGACTGGGTGTAAGAAAAGCCACCGACCATTGCCACAACGCGGCCCGTCTGCGGCTGCATGGAAACGAGGGCTCCCTGGACCTTCGGGAATTGCCGCAAACGATAATCACCGGAGGACTGTTTTTCCACGAGCACCACGTCACCGGCTTTCAGCAAGTCGCGGGGTTTCTTTTTGCCCAGCGCCCATTTCATGCCGGCCGCAGCAAGGCGAACGCGTCTGTTATCGGCGTCCTTCAGGGTCAGTTCAGCATCGTCAGGGCCAATGGCATTGACGATTGCTACGGACCAGTCCGGTACATCAGTATCGGCCTTGATCTTGGCAAATGCCTCCTGCCAATTGTTGACGAGATCGATATGGTCGAGCGGGCCACGATAACCGCGCTGTTCATCATAGGCGAGCAAGGCGGTTTGCAATGCCGAGCGGGCCTCACGCTGCAATTTCGGGTCAAGCGTGGTGCGGATGGAATATCCACCCTGATAAAGCGCCTGTTCGCCCAGTTCGTCGACCATGGTCTTTCTGACGTCATCGATGAAATAACCAGCCTCGGCAAATCTGGTCGGTGCCGGTTGGCGGACCACGCCAAGCGGTTTCTGTTTTTCTGCCAAGGCAAGATCGGCGGCGACGTAACCGTTTTCCACCATGCGGTCGATCACCCAGTTGCGCCGTTCCACCGCCGCCTTCTCGTAAAGGAAGGGGTTGTAGTTGGACGGACCTTTGGGCAGGGCGGCGAGGTAGGCTGCCTCGGCAATGGAGATTTCGCTGACCGGTTTGCCGAAATAGGTCAAAGCCGCCTGGGCGATGCCATAGGAGCGCTGGCCAAAGAAAATCTGGTTCAGGTAAAGCTCGAGAATACGATCCTTGGAAAAGGTGCCTTCCATCCGGATCGATAACAGGGCTTCCTTGATCTTGCGGGTCATGGTCTGGTCGGATGTCAGCAGCAGGTTCTTGGCCACCTGTTGGGTAATGGTGGACGCACCCACCATACGTTTGTCGCTGCCCATATTGGTCAGATTGACGGTGATGGCGCGCGCCAAACCAATGAAGTCCAGACCGTTATGCTGGTAAAAGTTCTTGTCTTCTGCGGAAATGAAGGCCGCCTTGACGCGGTCCGGCACCGACTGGATGGGCAGGAACAGCCGTGGCTCAGAGGCAAACTCGGCGACCACATCACCATTCGAGGCATAAAGCCGCGACTTCAGCGGCGGGGTATAATCCTGCAAGCTGGTGTAATCGGGCAGGTCCTGCTGAACGGTGGCAACCAGCACGGCAACACCAGCGGCGCAAAGCAGCAGGCCCATGCAGGCGATGGAAAAGAAGTAACCGAGAAGTCTGAACAACTGCATTCTCACTTGCGGGAATTTGCGGGCTTGCCGGCGGCCATTCAGCCGCGGGCGAGGTCACCGGGGAAACCGGTGATGTGTCATTGCGATCATCATTGCGGCGGGGCTGAACGATTTGAGGCGTTGCGGCCGCACAGCAGGTTTCACGTCGAGTTCACGAAGTGAACTTTCGCAGCAGCGCTGGTGGGGGCGCAGAAATCACGGACGAACGAAGCCCGAAAACGCATCGTCATATTGTCACTGTTCTTTCTCGGCATTGATGGTGTCATCGGTGGAGGCCAGATCGGTCAAGGTCTTGCAATGCTGATGTCACCGGTTGGGTGGGGCCGACACGATTGCCGCGTCGCGCCCGAGATGGCGGATCGTCATGGCGAAATCTGGGCAACCGAGATCAATAGGGTGTGACTTTATGCTGAATCCACAGGATAATCTGAGCTGGATCAGGTGAGGCAAAACGCGCCATGCTTGACGGTGGATCCGGGCGCAGTCAGTTCCCGTCACAAGGGTTTTTCCAACGAAACGATAAAGCCGCAATGCTGTTGCGGCCTTTGTTTTGTTGCTTCCGGTTTGCAGGAGAACCGTGCCTTACTCGCCCTTCGACCAGGCAATGGCGTCCACGCCAGCTGGCAGGACAGTTGGGCAGGCCGGGTCAGTTACAGCACGGAAAACCGCTTCTGCTACGTCCTGCGCCGTGGTCACGGCACTGGGGTCATGTGCTTGCATCTGCGCCAGCGTCTGCTGCGCAAAGTCCTGATAGGCAGGGGGAAACCAGCCGCGTTTTGCGATCATTTCCTGCGCATTCGAGGCAAAGCTGGTCGATGGCGCGAGACCGGGAACAACAACGCGAGCCTGAATGCCGAATTGGGCAAGCTCTGGCACTGCAGCCTCCGTCATGGCGGTCAGTGCCGCCTTGCTTGCGCGGTAGACGGACAGAAGCGGCACCGGTTTGTAGATGGTGCTTGAACTGACATTGACGATGACGCCGGAGCGGCGCTCACGCATGCCTGGCAATACTGCCTGCATCATGGCCATGGCGCCAAACAGATTGGCTTCGAAAATCTCGCGTGCCGTATCGAGCGGAGTGCCTTCAATGGCGTTCAGCCAGCCGATGCCGGCATTGTTGACGAGGACGTCGACTTCACCTGCCTTTGCGACGGCGTCAGTAATGCTGTTCGGATCGGTGACGTCGAGTGGCAAGACATGCAGCGCATCGGAGGCTGGAAGCGTGCTGGCCTCAGGATTGCGCATGGTGGCAAAAACCTGCCAGCCCTTGTCGAGGAAGTGTAGTGCTGTTTCGCGGCCAAACCCGGTCGAGCAACCGGTTATGAGAACGGTGTTCATGAAATAATACCTTTGCTTTGGAAGGACCATTTCAATATATGAATGTTTCCTCAGGTTTGGTATTCGCATCATGAACAGGCTCGGTCCAACGCTGCTAAAGCCCAGAAAAGCGCCGAAACAGACGCGCTCTGCCGCCACGATAGAGGCCATTCACACCGCCACTATTCAGGTTTTATTGGCCGAGGGGGTGGCGCGTCTGACCACGACACGGGTGGCGGAACGCGCCGGTGTCTCAATCGGCACAATGTATCAATATTACCCGCACAAACAGGCGCTGTTGTTTGCAATTGTTGAACAGCAGCTGGAAACGGTGACAGCCTTCATGCTGGCGGCGGCCGACCGGCTGCGTGGCAGGCATGTCGGGGACGTTGCTGAAGGTCTGGCCACCGCCTGGCTTGACGTCAAGACCTCCGACAGCCAGGCCTTCCGGGCTATCTACAGCATCGCTGCCGAGTTTGATCTGGCGGAAGGCATGGGGCGGGCACTCAAACATATGGCTGAGGTGATGTCTCAATTGCTGGCAGCCGCACCGGATGCCAATTTTGAAGATTGCGATGCTGTTGCCTTCATGCTGGCATCAATGATTGGCGGTTCGGTGCGCACGGTGATGGATGCGGCGGCGTCGGAAGAAAACCTGATGCGCCTGCGACGCGAACTGCCCTTGGCCTGCCGCGCCTATGTGACGGCAGTGCGATAATCTGTTCCGGAACGGACGCTGACCCGCAGTAAAAATAACAAAATTCAATTCTGGGAAGCTAAGGTAAGATTATGACAACCGGAAATGGATAAATAGAGCAAGGTTGCGTTGATCCCGGTGTTTTCAAGGAAACAGACATGCGGCGAAACAGTGTTCTGGCAATTGCATTCGGTCTGGCGATCTGCGCTGGCGTTTTGCCGCTTCTCGCCGCCTATTACATTTCGCGTGAACGGGCATTCGTGCTGGAACGTCGCCACCTTGCCGATTATGCCGAATGGACGTTGCAGCGCGCCGATCTGAATATTTCCAGAGCCAGAACTGCGCTAGAGACTGTGATGTCAGAACATCGCGAGACCTGTTCGGCCGCCGATATTACCCGTCTTCAGGAGATCACCACAGCAACCCTGTCAGTTGAGGAAATTGCCATCACCAATGGTGGTCGCGTGATTTGCAATAGTTGGGGACCGGTGGGTGATGAGGAGCATGTTAGCGGTGAGCCGATGCCACTTTCAGACGGTTATATGTTGCGTCTGAACGGTGGTGGTCTTTCGGATCCCTCGCAGGGCATGCTGGTGGTCAGCCATGGGGAGTTTCATGCGCTGTTAAAACGTGAACGGTTGGTGGATGTGTTGCATGACACACCGATGCTGCTTGGCATTGCCTCACTGTCTGGCCAGCCCATCATGGTGTCCGGTGACGCTGACCCCGCGCTTGTCTCGCGGTTGGTCAGCCAGCAGGTCAGCGGCTTCAACGAAAGTGAAGTGTTTTCATCGCGCCGTGGCAAGGACTTTGCCGCCTTTGCTATCTCCAGCCGCAGCGTGGTTGATTGGCGAACGGACGGACAACTCTGGAAGATGATTCCAATCGGCGTTGGCGTGTCTTTGGCGCTGATTGCGCTGGTGGTCTGGATATCGCGGCAACGCCTGTCACTGGCCGGTGAGTTGATGACAGGCATTCGCCGCAAGGAGTTTGTCGCGCATTATCAGCCCATCATCGAATTATCGACTGGACGTTGCGTCGGTGCCGAAGCGCTTATTCGCTGGCCACGACCCGATGGAACGACAGTCAGGCCAGACCATTTCATTCCATTTGCTGAAGATCATGGGATGATTGGCCAGATCACGGAACTTGTGATCGGCAATGTCATTGCCAGTATGAAGACGGCGCTGGTTGAGCATCGCGACATGCATATTGCCATCAATCTTTCCCCTGAAGACGTGGAAAGCGGTCATTTCCTGACGGTGGTATCCGACGCATTGAAACAGACCGGCGTAGAGACCTCGCAAATCTGGCTGGAGGTAACGGAACGTGGTTTCATTCACGCCGATATTGCCCGCGCGACACTGACCAAGGCGCGCGTCGCCGGTCATGTGATTGCGATTGATGATTTCGGTACCGGATATTCCAGCCTTTCTTTGCTGGAAAGCCTGCCAGTCTCGGTGCTGAAAATAGACAAGTCCTTCGTCGATGCGATTGGCCAGAATGCCGCCACCAGTCTGGTGACCCCACATATCATCGAAATGGCCCACAGCCTGAAACTGAAGATGGTGGCGGAAGGCATTGAGACCGTGGAGCAGGAGGCCATCCTTGTGCAGTCGGGCGTTCAATACGGGCAGGGCTGGCTATACTCCAAGGCGCTGCCCTTCGATGAATTCATGGCCTTTTACAAAAAGCGCAATGCCGGCCTTGAGGAGGGCGGCGCTGCTGTGCCGGTCGGTGCCGCGTCCGGAAATGTGTAAAAACTGAGAGCGGCAGCGGTTGGGGTGATCCAGCGTTCACCGCAACGCTCTCAAGGAAGGTGATCATGCAGACAGAAGCTTTTCCTGATAATTCTGATGACTTGCGGCGTTCCCTTGAGGAAACCGGTCTTCAACCTGATGTCATTTCGCATCTGGTTGCGCAGGCGCGTGCCGCCATTCTGTTGAGCACGAGTGAAAGCGACGAGGATGACATTCCGCTTGGAGCATCCAACTTCTCAAGCATTAAAGCATAAATCGGACAGACAATTCCCGTGCTTGTCACGGGAATCTAGTCGACGCGCGTCGGCGCGGCGAGAGGATGTCTTTTCAGCCCGAAGACTCGGGCTGGCCTGGATCCCTGTCACAGGTACAGGGATGAGGGAGGTCGGGGCTACGTCATAGGCCAAACAATCACCCAAACAAAAAGGCCGCAACGATGTTACGGCCTTTTTGCATTTATCAGCTTTCGGCTTCGCTTAGCGAATACGCTTGGCTGCCGGTTCCGGCACCAGTTCGCCGTTCAGGCGGCGGTCGAGGTAGTCCTCGCACTCGGCCATCAGCGTATCGACCTTGGCGTTGAAGAAGTGGTTGGCACCCGGTACCGTGCGGTGGGTGATGAGAATACCCTTCTGGGTCTTCAACTTCTCAACCAGATTGTTGACGTCCTTTTCAGGCGCAACCTTGTCCGAATCGCCATTGATGATCAGACCCGAAGACGGGCAGGGCGCCAGGAACGAGAAGTCATAGGTGTTCGGCTGCGGGGCAATCGACATGAAACCTTCGATTTCCGGACGGCGCATCAGAAGCTGCATGCCAATCCACGCGCCGAAGGAATAACCGGCGACCCAACAGCTCTTGGAATCTGGATGCAGGCTCTGTACCCAGTCCAGTGCCGATGCGGCATCCGACAATTCGCCCGCGCCGTGGTCGAATTCGCCCTGGCTGCGGCCGATGGAACGGAAGTTGAACCGGAGCGTGGTAAAGCCGCGCTTCTGGAACATGTAGAACAACTGATAGACAATCTGGTTGTTCATGGTTCCGCCAAACTGCGGATGTGGGTGCAGGATAATGGCGATTGGGGCGCTTTTTTCTTTCGATGGCTGGTAACGGCCTTCGAGGCGGCCGGCTGGGCCGTTGAAGATGACTTCGGGCATTGATACTCCGGTCGTGTTTTCTGTTCCAAATGATTTTCAGGGCGCAACAAGACTTGACGTGGTGTGTCAGGTTTTCTAGAACCCAGTTTAGAACAATTCGAAACTATTGCGTGTTTTGAACACTTGAACGTGTCATAAGGCAATGGTGGCTGAAATTTCAAGGAAAATGCGCTGCGGCGTAAACGGGAAGTAGAGAAGCAGGTTCCTCAGATATGGCAAATACATCGCGCATATATCTGGATTGGAATGCAACGGCACCGCTTTTGCCGTGCGTTCGCGATGCCTTGCTGCATGCTTTCGATCTCTCGGGAAATCCGTCGTCGGTCCACAAGGAAGGGCGTGCAGCCCGTATGGCGGTCGAATCGGCACGCCGCAATGTGGCAAATCTGGTCGGTGCGCAGGCATCGCATGTGGTGTTTACCAGCGGTGCCACCGAGGCTGCCAATCTGGTGCTGACGCCGGATTACAAGATGGGTCGCTCAGCGCTTCGCATCGGAAAGCTTTATGTTTCGGCCATTGAACACCCCGCTGTGCGCGAGGGTGGCCGGTTTAACAAGGATAACGTAACGGAAATTGCTGTTACGTCAGATGGTGTTCTGGACCTCGATGCGCTGAAAAAGCTGCTGGAGGACCATGACAAGACAACCGGCCTGCCCATGGTTGCGGTGATGCTGGTCAATAATGAGACCGGTATCGTGCAGCCGGTGGCAGAAGCCGCAGGACTGGTGCATGCCGCCGGTGGCCTCATGGTGGTCGACGCCGTACAGGCTGCGGGACGTCTGCCTATTGATATTCAGGCGCTGGATGCCGATTTCCTGTTTGTCTCCTCGCACAAGATTGGTGGCCCCAAAGGGGTTGGCGCCCTTCTTACGCGCGGTGAAGCCATGATGCCGAAGGCACTTATTCATGGTGGCGGACAGGAAAAGGGGCATCGCTCGGGAACGGAAAACACAACTGCGATCATTGGCTTTGGTGCCGCTGCCGCTTTTGTGCTTGAAGAACTTGTCGAACGCAACGCCGCAATTGCGACCTTGCGTGAGCGTCTTGAAACCGGCATGCGCAAGGCCGCGGTGGATGTCATCATCCATGGGGCCGAGGTTGAACGGGTGGCGAATACGACTTTCTTCACCCTGCCAAGTCTCAAGGCGGAGACAGGGCAGATTGCCTTTGATATTGAAGGCATCGCGCTGTCTGCAGGGTCGGCGTGTTCGTCTGGCAAGGTGGGCGAAAGCCATGTGCTGACGGCGATGGGTAAAGACCCGAAGCTGGGTGGCTTGCGCATCTCTCTCGGTGTTTCGACATCTGAGGCCGAGATTGACCAGGCGCTTGCCGCATTTGAAAAGATCGCCAGCCGCAGGAAACCTGCCGGGCAGGCGGCCTAAAGTGAATTGAATTTGCGGAAAGTCAAATTTTCGCTTGCCGGAACTGGTGAAAAACGCCATCCGGACAACTACATCAAGGCGGACTAATCCGTCTTAACGTTGACAAGCCACCGGACCTTGGATCCGGCGAGATTGGAGAACGCAATGGCTGCGGTGCAGGAAACAATCGATCAGGTACGCCAGATCGATGTCGACCAGTACAAATACGGGTTTGAAACCCATATCGAAGTAGACAAGGCCCCGAAGGGACTGTCTGAAGAGGTGATCCGTTTCATTTCTGCCAAAAAGCAGGAACCGGAATGGATGCTCGAGTGGCGTCTTGACGCCTATCGTCGCTGGTTGACGATGGAAGAGCCTACCTGGGCACGTGTGAGCTATCCAAAGATCGACTTCAACGATCTCTATTATTATGCTGCACCAAAGAACATGACCGGCCCGATGTCGATTGACGATGTCGACCCGGAACTGATCAAGACATACGAAAAGCTTGGTATTCCGCTTCGTGAGCAGGAAATTCTGGCTGGCGTGCAGACCTCGAGAGTTGCCGTTGATGCGGTGTTCGACAGTGTGTCCGTTGTGACCACTTTCAAGGAAGAGCTGAAAAAGGCCGGCGTGATCTTCATGTCGATTTCTGAAGCCATCCGCGAACATCCTGACTTGATCAAGAAGTATCTCGGTTCTGTTGTTCCAACCACCGACAACTTCTATGCAACGCTGAATGCGGCCGTGTTTACCGACGGTTCCTTCGTGTTCGTGCCAAAGGGCGTTCGCTGCCCGATGGAGCTTTCGACCTATTTCCGTATCAATGAAAAGAACACGGGCCAGTTCGAACGCACGCTGATCATTGCCGAGGACGGCGCTTACGTGTCCTACCTCGAAGGCTGTACAGCTCCACAGCGCGACGAAAACCAGCTTCATGCTGCCGTGGTCGAGCTTGTGGCGCTTGATGATGCCGAAATCAAATATTCTACCGTCCAGAACTGGTATCCGGGCGACAAGGACGGCAAGGGCGGTATCTACAACTTCGTGACCAAGCGTGGCGACTGCCGTGGCAACCGTTCGAAGATTTCCTGGACGCAGGTTGAAACCGGTTCGGCGATTACCTGGAAGTACCCGTCTTGCATTCTGCGTGGCGATGACAGCCGCGGCGAGTTCTACTCGATTGCGGTGTCCAACGGTCACCAGCAGATCGACAGCGGCACCAAGATGATCCACCTCGGCAAGAACACGTCGAGCCGTATCATTGCCAAGGGTATTGCGGCCGGTTTTTCGGAAAACGTCTATCGTGGTCAGGTGTCTGCCCACCGCAAGGCAACCAACACCCGCAACTTCACCCAGTGTGACAGCTTGCTGATTGGCGACAAGTGCGGCGCGCATACCGTGCCTTACATCGAGGCAAAGAACTCGTCCGCTCACTTCGAGCACGAAGCGACAACCTCGAAGATTTCCGAAGACCAGCTCTTCTACTGCCTGCAGCGCGGTATTCCTGAGGAAGCGGCGATTGCGTTGATCGTCAACGGCTTCGTCAAGGAAGTCATTCAGGAGCTGCCGATGGAATTTGCCGTTGAAGCACAAAAGCTGATCGGCATCTCGCTCGAAGGTTCCGTGGGCTGAGCCTTTTACGAATACGACCCTGAGTGCGCGGCTTTCGCGCACCATCGATCACACTATTCTTAGGAAAACATCATGCTTGAAATCATCGACCTGCACGCAAAGATCGCAGACAGCGAAACCGAAATCATCCGTGGCCTGAACCTGAAGGTTGCGGCCGGCGAAGTGGCTGCCATCAT
Organism: Agrobacterium sp. 5Ca50; assembly: GCF_055381905.1. NCBI lineage: Bacteria > Pseudomonadati > Pseudomonadota > Alphaproteobacteria > Hyphomicrobiales > Rhizobiaceae > Agrobacterium > Agrobacterium sp. 5Ca50. Next base: position 1,783,604 of record NZ_AP026438.1, on the reverse strand, counting down.
GGGCCCGAACGGTTCCGGCAAGTCCACGCTGTCCTACATCCTGTCGGGCCGCGAAGATTACGAAGTGACCTCTGGTGACATTCTTTATAACGGCGAAAGCATTCTGGAACTGGACGCTGCAGAGCGTGCGGCCAAGGGCGTTTTCCTGGCTTTCCAGTACCCGGTAGAAATTCCAGGTGTTGCCACCATGCAGTTCCTCAAGGTTGCTATGAACGAGCAGCGCAAGGCACGTGGTGAATCCGAACTGACAACGCCTGACTTCATCAAGCGCGTCAAGGAAGCTGCTGGCGATCTGAAGATCGACATGGACATGCTGAAGCGTCCGCTCAACGTCGGTTTCTCCGGCGGTGAAAAGAAGCGTGCGGAAATCCTGCAGATGGCACTGCTTGAGCCAAAGCTGTGCGTTCTCGACGAAACCGACAGCGGTCTCGACATCGATGCGCTGAAGATCGTGGCTGACGGCGTCAATGCGCTGCGGTCTCCTGACCGTGCGACTGTTGTCATCACCCACTACCAGCGCCTGCTGGACTACATCGTACCGGACACCGTACACGTTCTCTACAAGGGCCAGATCATCCGCAGCGGCGACAAGACGCTGGCGCACGAACTGGAAGCCAACGGTTACGCCGACATCATCGGTGAAGCAGCCTGATCGGGCGCGAAAGGGATGATGTTATGAATATTCAAAACACAAACAGGCAAACAGCCGCAGAGACTGCGCTTGTTGAAGCCTATACCGCGCAACTGGGCGATCTGCCGGGCAACGGTGCTGTGATTGCAGCGCGCGACAACCTGCTGGAAAACCTTAAGACGCTTGGTCTGCCGACCCGCCGTATCGAGGCATGGCACTATACGGACCTCAAGACGCTGCTGCGCGCCTTGCCGGACACCGTGCCGGTTCCGGTTCTGTCTGCTGCTGCCCCAATCGTTAGCGGTTCGCCTGTCATCGCGTCCTTGCAGGGCGTGGCGGCAAAGGGTGTGACAGCCGAAGGTTTTTCCGTTTCCAGCTTTGGCGAAGCCCTGCTTGACGGTTCTGCCGCAGCCGGTCTCAGCGAACTGGACAAGGACGATGTCATTGGCCGTATCAACGGCAGCTTCGTGCGCGACGGTTTTGTGGTCGACATTCCAGCCGGTGCCGAGATTGAAAACCCGATCGAGATCCAGGCGATCCACGGCGGTGGTCAGGTTCACAACCGTTTCCCGGTCCGTTTTGGCGCTGGCGCCAAGGCAACCATCATTGAACGTCACCTTGCGGCGACGGAAGATGGTGCGTTCGTATCCTCGATCAGTGACATCACGCTCGATGACGGCGCGGAAGTCACCTGGGTTCTGCTGCAACAGCAGGGCGCGGCTGATACCCATCTTGGCCAGTTGCGCATCCGCATGGGTGCGGATGTCAAGCTGCGCCTGTTCTTCATCAATGCCGGTGGCAAGCTGGTTCGCCAAGAACTGCGCATCGATGTTGAAGGTGAAGGCAGCGATCTGATCGTTCGCGGCGTCAATCTACTCGGCGGCGAAACGCATACCGACGTGACCATGGTTCTTGGCCATAACGTGCCGAACACGACCTCGACGGAAATCTTCCGCAACGTCGTTTTCGACCGTGCCAAGGGCATCTTCCAGGGCATGATCCGGGTTGCTCCCGATGCCCAGAAGACCGACGCCAAGATGGCGTGCAACACGCTGCTTATGTCTGACGATGGCGAGTTTTCGGCAAAGCCGGAACTTGAAATCTTTGCTGACGACGTTCAGTGCGGTCACGGTGCGACGGTTGCCGATATCAGCGACACCCATCTCTATTACCTGATGGCGCGGGGTATTCCTCGGGCAAAGGCACGTGCCATGCTCGTCAACGCTTTCGTTGCTGAAATCGTTGAAGAACTGGAAGATGAACACCTGGTAGAGGCGTTGGAAACCATCATTTCCAATTGGCTGGAAAATCATGCCTGATAGCGAACGCGCCGCAGTGGTGGCCCCTTATGACGTTGAAGCCGTGCGCCGGGATTTTCCGATCCTGTCGCGCGAAGTCTATGGCAAACCGCTTGTCTATCTCGACAACGGCGCGTCCGCACAAAAACCACAGGTCGTGATCGACGCGGTCTCGCATGCCTATTCGAATGAATATGCCAATGTGCATCGCGGCCTTCATTTCCTGTCCAATGCCGCAACCGATGCGTATGAGGCGTCGCGCGAAAAGGTGCGCCGCTTTCTGAATGCCGGTTCGGTGGATGAAATCATCTTCACCAAGTCCTCGACCGAAGCGATCAACACGGTTGCCTACGGTTATGGCATGCCCAAGATCGGCGAGGGTGACGAGATCGTCATTTCGATCATGGAGCACCACTCCAACATCGTTCCTTGGCACTTCATTCGTGAACGCCAGGGCGCCAAGCTGGTCTGGGTGCCCGTTGATGACGAGGGTGCCTTCCATATCGAGGCATTTGAAAAAAGCCTGACCGAGCGCACCAAGCTGGTTGCCATCACGCATATGTCCAATGCGCTGGGTACCGTGGTGCCGGTGAAGGAAATTTGCCGAATTGCGCATGAGCGTGGCATTCCGGTACTGGTCGATGGCTCTCAGGGCGCTGTCCATATGCCCGTCGATGTGCGTGACATTGATTGCGACTGGTATGTGATGACCGGTCACAAGCTGTATGGGCCGTCGGGGATTGGCGTTCTCTACGGCAAGGCTGACCGTTTGAAAGAAATGCGCCCATTCATGGGTGGCGGTGAAATGATCCTTGATGTGTCGGAAGACATGGTCACCTACAATGATCCACCGCACCGCTTCGAGGCTGGTACACCACCTATCGTGCAGGCAATCGGCCTTGGTTACGCGCTGGATTATATGGATAATCTCGGCCGTGCTGCCATTGCCGCGCATGAGGCAGATCTGGCCGCTTACGCCAAGGAACGCCTGCAGGCGATCAATTCCTTGCGGATTATTGGCGATGCCCCCGGCAAAGGTGGTATATTCTCGTTCGAGCTTGCCGGTATTCACGCCCATGACGTTTCCATGGTCATTGACCGGCGCGGCGTTGCCGTGCGGGCCGGAACACATTGCGCCATGCCGCTCTTGAAAAGGTTCGGCGTGACGTCCACATGCAGGGCATCCTTCGGTCTTTACAATACACGGGCCGAGGTTGATGCACTGGCCGATGCGCTGGAATATGCGCGCAATTTCTTTGCCTGAGGATCAGGATTATGAGCGCCGAAACAAGCGAAAAGACTGTCGATATCGTAGAAACTTCATCCGCTTCGTCCATCTCGCCGGCTGAGTTGGCGCGTCTGAGCGATGACGTGATTGCTGCGCTGAAAACGGTTTACGACCCTGAAATTCCGGCAGATATTTTCGAGCTTGGCCTTGTCTACAAGATCGATATCGAAGACGACCGCATGGTCAAGATCGTCATGACGCTGACCGCGCCCGGTTGCCCGGTGGCTGGCGAAATGCCGGGCTGGGTGGAAAATGCCGTTGGCGCCGTTGAAGGCGTGTCCGGCGTTGAAGTGTCGATGACGTTTGATCCGCCATGGACACCCGACCGCATGTCCGAAGAAGCCCAGGTTGCCGTTGGCTGGTACTAAGCCACGCTGGGTTCTGGCAGATTAGATTGATGTCAGTCTTGCGAAATCAGGTTGCTGGTTTCGCGGGAATTGCGAGTAGCGACACAGTCTCACCCATTTTTGACGAATGCCATCTCTTGATATCAAGGGGGGCTAGGGCTAAATTCAGTCTATGAAAACATCGGGCCTTTACCCCGGTGGTATTTTAATAGCGCCGCTTCCAGACAAAACGCTTTGGTGTTTTTTGATGGTTCGATGCGACAGGAGAATGAGCCAATGGGCTTTGCCGTGATGACTATGACCGAGGCCGCCGCCAACCGCGTGAAGGCTATTGTCGCCAATTCCGGACCAGATGCGCTGGGTGTGCGCGTCGGTATCAAAAAAGGCGGCTGTGCCGGCATGGAATACACCATCGATCTGGTCAAGGAGCCTGACGCCAAGGATGACCTGATCGAGTCCGCAGGTGCCAAGGTCTGGATCCAGCCATCTGCCGTACTTTATCTTTTGGGCACGCAAATGGACTTCGAAGTCACAAAAATGCGCTCTGGCTTCATTTTCAGCAATCCCAACCAGACATCAGCATGTGGTTGCGGTGAATCGGTTGAGCTGCAGGCAGCAGACCTAGCCGAGCTCGCAAAGCAGCGCGAAGCGGCCACCGCCTGATTTTATTGTTGCCCCGGGATTAAAACGGGTATCGATTTTCATACCAGGGCCCGTCCCTGATATCGCCCGCACTTCCTCAAGCGTCGCTAATTGGGTTTGCGTGATTGGATCCTCGGGTCAGGCCCGAGGATGACGCCGAGACAATGGTTGGCGCAGGGGTCTAAAAAAAACTCCCCTCATACCTCTCCTTGGGTCACGTCCGAGGATGACGGTGGATAGGGTAGACATTTCAATTCCTGCGATTTTGAATGCTCGCGTGTCACCAAAACTTCCCGCATTCCCGTGCTTGTCACGGGAATCCAGGCCAGGCCAAGTCCTGGGGCTGAAAAGTCTCTTGTCGCGCGGACGCGCTCCACTGGATCTCTTTGACGAGCACAGAGATGAGGGGGGGGTGAAGGCACCTTGCGCCCCTACCTCTACCCTTGTGGGAGAGGAAGAAAAATCATGGTCTTAGCTTGCTAAGTCATAGATTTTTCAGGTGAGGGGTTATGTACTTGCACACTGTACACTGCTTGGCATCGACACGACGCTAGCAGACGTCAACCACCTCAACCACTCAATCACGTTGTTGCGTGGTGAGACAGCAGCTTTGTATCTGCCTGTTCGGCCCGTTCTGGATTGCCATCCAACAAGGCGTTGATGATATCCAGATGCATTTGCACTGCGGTTTTAAGTGCCGCGGTATCGGCGGATGAAAACCATATACGTCGGAAATGCGTTTGCAGCGGCCACAGCGACGAGGCTATAAAATTGTTGGGGCAGGCCTCGGCAACAATTTCATCGAGATGTTTGTCGGCCTCGTAAAAGGCGAGGATGTCGTCATTATCAGAGGACTGCACCATTTTGCCAGAACAGTCTTCCAGTGCGCGGCGCAGCGGCTCACAGATGTTCTGTGCAGCAAGGGCAACCGCCATTGGTTCAAGCTGACAGCGCGCTTGAAGGATGTTGTTGCGGTCCATGGGGTTGATATGGGTAATCTGCAGGCCAACACGCGGCCGCACGCGAATGAGATTTTCCCAGGCCAGCCTCTGGATGGCCTCCCGCACCGGCGTTCTGCCGTGACCGGTCAGTTCGATAAGCTGTCTTTCGTTTACGATAGCACCGGGTTCTACACCCAGTGTAACAATGAGCTTTTCAAGGGCCAGATAGGCAAGGTGGCTCTGCGAAGCCTGCGTCATGAAAGTCGATTCTTTATTGCACTCGCTCCAGTAGTGGCACGAAGGCCTGCGACATGCAATATTCCGAACTGCGCATATAAGCTTGTGTCACACAGTCAGGATTAAGCCGACTTGCTCCGTTATTCGTGTCGCAGTGCCTCGATCGGACTAAGACTTGCGGCGCGGCGGGCCGGGAAATAACCGAAAACCACGCCGATAGCGGCTGAAAACGCAAAGGCCAGGAAGATGATCGACGGGCTTGCGACAAAGGGCACATTGAGGAAGCTGACAACCGCATAAGCGAGGCCGAGGCCTGTCAGAATACCAACAATGCCGCCAAAGGCCGACAGCATGACGGCTTCCACCAGAAATTGTCGCAGCACCTGTGTTTCCAGAGCGCCGATCGCCAGACGAATGCCGATTTCACGGGTGCGTTCGGTGACCGATACCAGCATGATATTCATGATGCCGATACCGCCGACCAACAGGCTGACGGCGGCGACCGAGCCAAGAAGACCGGTCAGCAGTGTTGTTGTGCCAGTCATGGCCGAGGCAATCTGCGTCATGTCATTGACGGAAAAATCGTCTTCGCGACCAATGACTATGCGGCGTTTCTCCCGCAGCAGCGATTCAAGATCGGACTGAACTTTCGAGGTTTGCACACCATCCTGAGCCGATACCATGATGCTGGATATGGTGCTGGTGCCGCCGATGCGGCGCTGATGAATTTTCAGCGGCATCAGGATGGTATCGTCCTGATCATCGCCCATGCCGGACTGGCCCTTGGTGGCGAGAACGCCCACCACCGGACAGGAGATGTTGCTGACGCGCACGCTCTGGCCAATCGGGTTGCTGTCGCCAAACAGTTCCTTGCGCACCGTCTCGCCAAGAATACAGGCAATCTGGCCGCCACGTTCCTCGGCTGGGCTGAAGTCACGGCCCAGTGACAGTGGCCAATCCTGCGCAATCAGGTAGTCATTGGTGGTGCCAAGTGCACTGCTGGAATGGTTCTTGCCGCCAAAAATTGCGGTTGCCGTGCTGCGGTTGACCGGTGCCACGGCACGCAGGCCGCTGATCTGGTCACGCATGGCTTGCACGTCATTGTCGTTAAAGCGTTTCGCCTCTGTACTGGCGCGGCCAGGACCAAACTGACCCGGGCGCACGAACAGCATATTGGTGCCCAGCCGTGAGAGTTCGGATTTGACCTGCGCCGTCGTGCCATTGCCAACCGTGACCATGGCGATAACTGCGGCAACGCCGATTACCACGCCAAGAACCGTGAGGAACGAGCGCAGCAGGTTGCGGCTGATGGCGCGCATTGCCAGTTTGATCGTTTCAGGAAACATGGGCGGGCTCTCCATGGGTGTTGATGCTGTCGGACGCCAAATGGCCATCAACGAAGCGCAGCAGACGCTTGGCGTAAGCGGCAATATCGTCTTCATGGGTGACCATGATGACGGTGATGCCCTGTTCACGGTTCAGTTCCGTGATCAGTTCCATGATTTCAACGCTGGTCTTGGTGTCGAGATTACCGGTCGGCTCATCGGCCAGCAGAACGGCGGGATTGGTGACAATGGCGCGGGCAATGGCAACGCGCTGTTGCTGGCCACCGGACAGCTCCTGCGTGGTGTGACCTTCGCGTCCCTTCAGGCCAACCCGCTCCAGGGCGCGCATGGCCATCTGGCGGCGCTCATGGGCCGGTGTGCCACGATAAACCAGCGGCAGTTCGACATTTTCCACCGCAGAGGTGCGCGGCAGAAGATTGAAACCCTGAAACACGAAGCCCAGCATGTGACGGCGCAGCAGCGTTAACTGACCACCGGAAAAACCTGACGTCGATATGCCCTGAAACAGGTAATCGCCCGATGTCGCCACGTCGAGACAGCCGATAATGTTCATGGCGGTGGATTTTCCGGAACCGGACGGACCCATGATGGTCACGAATTCATGTTCGTGAATGGCAAGGTCGACACCGGCCAGAGCACGGATGGTCGCTTCGCCCATGCCGTATTCCTTGACCACGTTACGAAACTCTATGAGGGGAGCCGTCTGCATGTCTGGCACCTTCCGTTCAGTTCCTGCGGGCAATGGCGTCGGTAATCAGTTCATCATCCGGTTGGATGTTGCCGGATTTTACCACGGTGAACTGCCCGTCTGTCGATCCGGTTTCCACACGCTCGGAGACCGGCGTGCCGTTTTTCAGCACCCACACGGTACGCTGGCCAGCCGCGGTACTGGCGCTGTCACCACCGCGGCCACCGCCACGCCCCATGCGTGGCGGACGAAACAGGCTCATCAGACCGCCAGCGGAAGATGCGTTCTGTCGCGGCGGGCTGTAACGCAGCGCGGCGTTTGGAATGAGCAGCGCGTCCTTGATCGATTCCACCACAATATTGGCCGTCGCTGTCATGCCGGGGCGCAGTTTCAGATTGCTGTTATCGACGGTCAGGATGGCCTTATAGGTCACGACATTGGCCACGGTTTCAGAGGCGTAGCGCACGGTCTGGATTTCGGCCGGAAAACTTTCTTCGGGGTAGGCATCAACGCTGAATGTTGCCTGCTGACCATTGCTGACCTTGCCGACATCTGCCTCGTCGACGGCCACCTGCAATTCCATTTCCCGGAGGTCGCCGGCCATGGTGAACAGAACAGGGGCATTCAGTGACGAGGCAACGGTGGCACCGGGGTCAACGTCACGCGTCAGGATGACGCCGTTGATTGGCGCGACGATCTTGCCTTTGCCCAGGTTCAGCTCGGCCAGACGCAGATCGGCTTCGGCAGACAGCACGGAGGCCTCGTTGACCTCGAGCGTCGCTGCAGCAGAATTGTAGTTATACTGGGCTGCATCCAGATCCTGTTGGGTAGAGACGCGGTTCTGCACCAGGTTTTTCAGACGGTTCAGCGATGTCTCGGCCGAGCCCAGTTCTGCCTTGGCTTTCAGCACACTGGCCTTGGCGGATGCCAGCTTGGCTCTGGCGCTTTGCACGTCGGCTTCCAATTTGTTGGTGTCGAGTTCCAGCAGTACGTCGCCGGCCTTGACCTCGCTGTTATAGGTCACGTTGACCTTGCGCACAGTTCCAGACAATTCGCTTGAGATATCGACCTGATCGGTCGGTTGTACCGAGCCGGTGGAGGTGACGATGACTGACAGGTCATCCTTCTTGGCCGCCGTGGTGGTGTAGGCGTAGGTGGAGCCGCTGGAGGCGGAGAAATAATAATAACCACCTGCGGCCGCAATGATGATGGCAGCACCAAACAGGTAGGTGTATTTGCGGCTTTTACGACGTTTCGAGCCGGTAGACGCAAGTATCTCCTGCAGGCTGGGCTGCGTAGAGGCGCTCTTGGTCTTGTCGTCGATATTTTCCCGCTTGTTCATCGCGTCCGCCTGTAAAAAAGAATTCCTGACATCAATGCTCTTGAAGATTGACCGGAATTTGCTCGCTCTATCTTACATTGATGTAGGGATGGCAGTTACACAGGTCACGGGGTTGTAAAAGTGAAATCTTGGTAATGTTACATTTGCAGTTGTAGCAGAGCCGTTGTGACGCTGTTACTGAATGGATTTCGTCGCTTTCTGCCAATTGAAGACGGGAAAATTGCCGCTATCTAGATATCAGGGTGTTTTATCGATGCGGACACGCACCGACAGACGAGATGTCAGTAGCGCATGGAGATATGAGTGACGGAAGACAGCAGCCACATGCAACGCAATGAGACACCGCCGGTACGCCGCCGCAAGCCGCTGTGGCCGTGGATGGTCTTGCTGGTGCTAACACTGTGCGCCATATACACCTACACGCAGGTCACCCACATCATCGAGACGATACGCCACGAAGTACCGCCGGAGTTCTGGGATATCATCGAATGGATGTTGCGCCAAAGCGGCGTGATCCCTGACAATGGCAGGCAGGCACCGGACTTTGCCATGGGGTTTTTTCAGCCCGTACGTGCCGCGTAATTCAAAGCACCAAATTCGCCTGCTGCAATCGGGTTGAGGGAGGACCTGATGTCCACGATCTTACCGCTGGACTTGGCGTCATACATCAGCTTGTCGGCCTGATCGAGAAGGACGTCGAAGGTCATGCCGGCCTGGGCCTCGGCAATGCCGATGGCTGCACCCACCTGCACCATCTTGTCATCAATGGTGACGTGCTGGGCGATCTGGGTGCCGAGATCAAAAAAGCGCAAGGCGGAAAACTCGAAAGCGGCCGGGATAACTGAAACGATTGCAAATTCGTCACCGCCGAGACGGGCGATAAAGTCGCCCTTGCTGGTCCAGCCACGCAGGCGATCGGCAATAACACGCAACAGCTTGTCACCAATCGAGTGGCCGTGCTGGTCATTGACCTGCTTGAAGCGATTGAGATCGATGTAGGCAAGCGTGATCCGGCAGCCCGGTTCAAGCGTTGCCAACGCCTGACGCAGGTAACTTTCAAACGAGGCGCGGTTCTGCAGCCCCGTCATTGAATCCACAAAAGCTGCTTCCATGATGGCGCGCTCATAAGCCTTGCGCTCGGAATTGTCGAGAATGATTTCAATGTCGAAACTCTCGCCATCAATGCGGCGGCGCTGTGCACTGATCAATCCGGGAATGACACGGCCGCTGGAATGCAGCATGTCCACTTCGGCAAGCTCGTAAAACCCTTGCGTGTCGAGCAGATGCAGTCTTTTCATACGGGCAGGATCGTCGAGCGGGTAGGGCAGGTCGTTGCCCAGTGACTGGCCGTTCAACTCTTCCCAACTGCGGCCAACCAGCCGCAGATAGGCCGGGTTCACCTTGATGTAACGGGAATCGTGATCAATTGTTGAAATGGAAAATGGTACTGGCGAAAGATCAAAAAGCTCTTTCAAGGCTGCGTCCAGAACGCTTTCTGAAATCATCTGCCACACCTGTATCCGCTGAAAATGACTGAGTGATCGTCCCGCAGTTTACGGCAGGTCGATTCGGTTGCGCACGTATAAGCATGCAATCTGCGCGCAAGACATTAATGATTGTTATATGACTGATACATAATTTTCAGAAAAACGGTGTCAGCACCATTACTCGGCACAATACGTAATTGTGATCGAAGAAATTTCATCGTGCTGTTGGAATAATTGATCTATAAAACAAATGGTTGCGGGCAATACAATAGGCCGCAGTTCGCCTTACCTCTAATATCACATAGACACAGGACACAATAAGCGTAAACTCCGCGCCATCGTTTCCAACCGATTTCGTAGGCGGTGACGACCGAGAGTTACTATGTGCTCCCGTCTGCAAAAGGAGGGCAGCCGCATGACATTTTCGTACAGCGACACGTTGAAGGACGTGCTTTACGACCGCGCTACCTTGTACAGCGGCAACGAACGGATTCGTCTCGATCTCATAGATCGTACGGTACGTGCGGTTTCGCATATCGATCTTGGTGTCGATGCCAATATCGAGGAAGCGCTGTTCCATCTGATGGACCAGATCGCCGGTTCTGACGCGTCTAAGCCAACCTTGTGAGGGAACAGGTTTTTCCCTGTCCATGTTTTGTTGTTACCAGGCCAGGTTGTCCGTTGATGACCTGGTTTTTTGTTGTGCTGACTGTCACGTCGCGACCTTATTTTAACGATTTCATCCGCTCTCAAGCACCACCTTGTCGAAGGCTGGAAGTGCTGTCATGTTAATGACACTGTAACAGTAGCTGCGTGAGCCTTGCGACGATGCACCGAATGGGGGATGGAAGTCTGGCTGGGCAAGGAGAGGCAACGAATACCGTTCCTGTTGCCACCCTGCTGGACACTGTAGACTGGCGTTCGACACCGCTTGGTCCAAGGTCCGAATGGCCAGCCTGTCTGCATGCCGCCATAGACATCATGGTGCCCTCCCAGGCGCAGATCGTGATGTTCTGGGGGCCAGAATTCGTTGCCCTTTACAATGACGTTTATGCGCCGACCATCGGCGACAAACATCCGCATGCCTTTGGACGGCCGGGTCGTGAATACTGGAGCGAGCTGTGGGACGACCTTGAGCCGTTGCTGAAGCGTGTGCTTGAGCATGGCGAAACGGTCGCTGCCAGGGATCGGCCGTTTTACATCGAACGGCATGGCTTTCCCGAAACCGTGTATTTCGACATTTCCTATTCACCGGTGCGGGATCTGGACAGAAATGTTGTTGGCGTTTTCTGCATCGTCAACGAAACCACGGAGCGGGTTAAGACCGATGCTGCGATGCGTGAAAGTGAAGAGCGCTTCCGGGCGATATTTTCACAATCAGCAGCCGGCATCGCGCTGAGCGACCTCACTGGAAAGCTGACCGACGTCAACCAGCGCTACTGCGAGATTGTCGGTCGAACGGCTGATGAGCTGATTGGTACGCAGATGCAGGACGTGACCTTTGCCGGGGACCTGCCAGCCAATGTCGCACTGTTTCAAAGACTGATCGAAACCGGTGAAAGTTTCGATATTGAAAAACGTTACCTGCGTCCTGATGGCAGCCTGATCTGGGTTGCCAATTCCGTCTCTGCCATCCGGGATGAAAATGGCGAGATAGAGCAAACGGTGGCCATCGTGGTCGATATTACTGAACGCAAGCGTGCTCAGGAGATTGAAAAACATCTGGCCTCGATCATTGGTTCTTCCAATGACGCAATCCTTGGCATTGATCTCGACATGACAATCACCAGCTGGAACGCGGCGGCGCAGCGGCTGTATGGCTATTACGAGGACGAAGCGGTTGGCCATTCCGTGTTGATGCTGGTGCCCGACGATCGCAAGGAAGAAGAACCGTCGATCCTGCGGCAGATCAAGGCGGGGCGGATTGTCGAACCCTATGAGACAAAGCGACTTCGCAAGGATGGCACGCTGGTTGACGTGTTGTTGAGTGTTTCTCCCATTCTCGACCCCTTGGGACATGTGATTGGCGCGTCAAAGGTCACGCATGATATCTCGACCCGCAAGGAGGCGGAGCGGCTGCAGGCCATTCTGGTGGGAGAGTTGCACCACCGCGTGAAAAATGTGCTGGCGACCGTCACGGCAATTGCCCGCCAGACCATGGGGCGCGACACGGCAAACCGAGAGGATGTGGAGGCCTTTACCAACCGTCTGTCATCGCTCAGCCGCGCGCAGGACCTGCTGCTGCACGGCGATTGGCAATATGCCGATCTCAAATCCGTGGTGATGCAGGCAATGGCGCCTTATGCGGTGGAGACATTTACCGTCAGCGGGCCCGCCGTGCCATTGCCACCCAAGGCCGTCGTCTCGTTGTCGCTGGCCCTGCATGAGCTTGCCACCAATGCCGCCAAATATGGTGCGCTTTCGGTATCCACAGGTCATATTACCGTCAGTTGGGACTATGACCGTTCAAGCTCGCATCTGCGACTACAATGGCGGGAAGAGGGCGGCCCCGAGGTGGTAACACCAACCCGCAAAGGGTTTGGCTCGACACTGGTGGAGCGGTTGTTGACAGCCGAATTGAAGGGCTACGCGCAGATCTCCTACGAAGAAAGTGGTGTTATCTGCGTCGTGGAAGCTGACCTCTCACAAATCTGATCGCAATCAGCCAGTTTCTGTCGGCGTCGGTTATTGCGTCAGTGGCAGACTGGGACGTTGAATGTGTCAGGGGTGGAAGCCTTCCAGCACGACCTTGCCGAACACGCCACCCTTTTCCATGTGTCGGTGTGCATCTGCCACCTGCGTGAAAGGATATACGGCGCCGATAACCGGGTGCACGGACTTGCCGAGCAAAGGCAGGACCTTGTCCCTGAAACGAGCGACCATCTGCCGTTTTTCTGTCCGGGACCGTGACTTCATGACCGTGCCTATAAGCTGCAAGTGGTTGTGCAAGACGACGTCCAGCGGGATGATGGCATTGTCTTCGCGGCCGAGCAGCCCAACCTGAACAAGGCGGCCGCCCGGCGCAAGACTGCGGATGTTGCGGGCAAGATAGGCACCGCCCACGAAATCGACAATCAGATCAACGCCATGCGAGGCGGTTGCATCGATGACATCCGCCTCGAAATCGGAGCGTCGGTAGTCAAACACCGCGTCGGCACCGATAGACAGAACATTGTCTATGTTGGTAGAGGCGGTGGTTGCAAGAACATGTGCCCCTGACGCTTTTGCCAATTGAACCGTAGCGGAGCCGATGCCTCCGGCTGCGGCATGGATGAGTACGGTTTCGGCTGTGTGGACACGACCGAGGTGGCCAACAACTTCCCAGCCGGTCACGAAGCTTTCCATAATAGCGGCCGCCTGCGTAAACGACAGTCCGTCAGGGATCTTGGCAGCCATACCGCTGTCGAGGCGCGCATATTGCGCATAGGCACCGCCGCCGACAATGCCCATGACACGGTCACCGACGGCGAAACCTTGCACGGCGCTGCCCGTGGCCAAAACCTCGCCAGCGATCTCCAAACCCAACAAGGTGCTGTCGCCATAACACCGGGTGCCATAGACGCCTTCGCGCTGGAGAATGTCGGCGCGATTGACGCCGGCTGCCATGACTTTGACCAAGAGATCGTCTGGGCGGATTTCAGGCCGTGGAGCATCGCCGAGGTGCAGAACATCCGCACCGCCGAAGTCGTCAAACAGGATGGCTTTCATCATTCTGCCCCTCAGTTTGCCGCTGCTACGGCTGCCAGTGCCCGGCGGGCGATGCTGGCAGCGAAAAGGGGTGTCTCACGGCTGTTATGGTCGCCACCTGCAGCCTGGCGTGCAGCGGCGGCGTCTTCATAGCTGACGCCATGGCTTTCAATGAATGTCATGAAAGCGTCGGTCGGATGGGCGGTGACACGATTTGTGTAGCGAGTGCGGTTTTCGCTGACCTTCTCAGCAATCAATTCCCAGACCACGTTGACCTGGGTGCGACCGCTGGCGGTGAACACATCCGAGATTGAATTCATGCGGCAGTAGGCGGGCTCTGCGACCTCTGCCACATAGTGCTGGACAACCAGGCCGGTGCCGATCTGCTCGACATTGATCGACATGCGGCGTCCGTCGTCTGTCCATGTGATGCCGGCGGCGATGTGGTCTGGTGCGCAGCAGCGCAGATATTCCGCTTCCGGCAGCGTGAACAGCCAGTCAGCAATGTCGATCTTTTCAAAGGGGACGTCGATTTCTGCAGAATATGCCGATTGTGAGAGAATGGTATCGAGAACCTTGACCATGTTGTTATTCCTTCTGTTAAGTGAGCGTTGATTGCCCGTTGACGAGAAGGAACGTGCTCCGGATGCCCGCAAATGATAACGAACTGAATGCTCGAAACAGTTTTGCGCTGTAAGCAAAGATGACGGGGTCAAACGGGTAACGGGGCAGACATGAAAGATCCAAGGTTCGCGGAACATCTTGCCGTCTATGTCGATGTGGTGCGCGCAGGCAGTTTTTCTGCAGCGTCGCGCCGGCGTGCTGTCACACCCTCTGCGGTGGTACGGCAGATCGATGCGCTGGAGCAGGATCTTGGGGTGACGCTTCTGGTGCGATCCACACGGGCTCTGGGGCTGACCGATGCCGGGCAGCATTTATTTGATCGGGCGCAACGGCTGCTTGAGGATTTAGCCGATACCCATGCCGAGGTCGCCGCCTTCGATAGCGAAGTGACGGGCACCCTGCGTGTTGCCTGTTTTCCGACATTCGGAAAACGGTATGTCATCCCTGTGATGGCGTTGCTGGCGCAACAACACCCAAACCTGCATGTGGAACTCGACCTTACCGAACGGCTTGCCGATCCCGTTGCCGAGCGGCTGGATCTGGTTATCAGAATGGGGGAGTTGCAGGACAGTTCGCTGATCGCCATGCGGCTTGCGCCGCTGAAACGAATTCTGGTGGCAAGTGCGGACTATCTGGAAAAACACGGCGTACCGAGCACAGTTGCTGACCTACGCACCCACCGCCTGCTCGACAAATTACATGGTAACGACCTGCTTGAATGGTCTCGTGTGCTGGGCTGTGCCGCAGGCGATGCTGCTGGCCAAGTGGTATTTCGCTGCGATGATTTTGAAGCCTTGAATGGCGCTGCGTTGACGGGAATGGGAATTGCGCTGTTGCCCAGTTGGGTGGCAGGGCCTTCTGTCAAATCGGGCGATCTCATACGACTTCCGCTTTCGGCAGAAGCATTTTCAGGAGAGCACTGGAACGACAATCCTTCCGGCATATATTTGTTGCGGGCACTTCAGGTGCCGTCGGCAAAAATCCGGGCTTTCACGGATGCTCTCAAGTCGTTTATCGGCACGCCGCCCCGTTGGGATTGATGCCACCTGCCTAGCTCCCGGAAGAGGTGTCTCTGCCCGGTGATGTGGGGCGAGGAAGGGCGTTGTTGTCTCGCCGAAACAAAATGTGGCACGGGAGGGAACCGTAACGGCAGGTTTGCTGTTTACGCGCTGGTGAAAAACGGTTGTGTTCCGTTCGCAGCCGTTTTTGAAATCACAATTCCGGGGAGTCAAATTGTGAAAAGCCTTATCGTAGCCATTGCTCTTGCCGTTTCGCTGCCAGTTGCGCCAGCGTTTTCCCAAGTCGTCGTATCCTCAAAGATCGACACCGAAGGTGGCGTGTTGGGAAATATCATTCTGTCGGTCCTGAGCCATAACGGCATTGAGGTCACCGACAAATTGCAGCTTGGCGCGACGCCAGTTGTTCGTGAGGCGCTGGTGACTGGCGCGATCGACATTTACCCGGAATACACGGGCAATGCGGCCTATTTCTTCAACCGCGCCGAGGACCCGATCTGGAAAGATGCGGCCAAAGCCTATGAAGAGGCAGCCAAGCTTGATCTGGAGGCCAACAAGCTGGTCTGGCTGACGCCATCCAGTGCCAACAACACCTGGGGTGTTGCCATCCGCAAGGACTTGGCGAACAGCGAAAAGATTATAACCTTCAGCGACTTTGGCAAATACATTGCTGGTGGTGGTCAGGTCGTGCTGGCGGCATCCTCCGAGTTCGTCAATTCCGCTGCGGCGCTGCCTGCCTTCCAGACAGCCTATGGTTTTACGCTGAAGCCTGACCAGCTGATTACGCTGTCGGGTGGTGATACGGCGGCAACCATTGCAGCTGCAGCCAACCAGACAAACAATGCCAATGCGGCGATGGTTTATGGCACGGATGGCGGCATTGCGGCCTCTGGTCTGGTGCTGTTGGAAGACGACAAATCCGTTCAGCCGGTTTACCAGCCAGCGCCGGTTATCCGCAAAGATATCCTCGACAAGAACCCGCAGATTGCCGAACTGCTGAAGCCGGTATTCGGTAAGCTTGATGCCGCAACCTTGCAGGAACTGAACGGACGAGTGCAGGTGGGCGGTGAACCTGCCAAGGCGGTTGCCACGGACTTCCTGACCAAAAATGGGTTCCTGAAATAAGCGGAGCCGAAGCGACTTGGCCGTCATTATTCCTGAGAAGTCCGGGTTTGTCGGGGTAAAACCTGACAAGCCCGGCATCGTCATTGCGCTTATGCTGGTTGCCGGTGCCTTCGGCCTGCCATTCGTCATCCTGCGGCCAAACCGCATTGTGGCCGGTGAGGCGCTGTCGATTTTTCAATCACTCCCTGTGTCTTTGATGACGGCACTGGCCTGTCTTTTTGTGGTGACAGCGCTTGCCATGTCCATCAGAATATCGGCTGCGCTGCGGCTTGTGCTTGTTGCCGTGACACTGGCATTGTTGGTTGTTGCTGCCGGCATGGCTGCCAGTTTCGTGATGCCGGAAGGCAACAGCTATGCCCGTGTCTCGCCGGGGTCTGGCGTGTGGGTGTTGCTGGCAGCACTGCTGCTGGCCACTGCCGACTGTGTAACACGGCTTCGCCCGCATCCACTGTTTCGCATCGTGCTGCTGGTTCTCGGTTTTGCCGGTGCCGCAGCCGTGCTGATGACCGGCGTGTGGGACAATCTTTCGATCATGAAGGAATACGCCAATCGTGCCGATGTGTTCTGGCGCGAAGGTGCGCGTCACATCACGCTGGCAGTCGGATCACTGGCGGCGGCAATTGTGGTTGGGCTGCCGCTTGGCATTGTGGCGCACAGGGTAACGGCGCTGCGCAGTGCCGTTCTCAACACGCTGAACATGATCCAGACCATTCCGTCGATTGCACTGTTTGCCATTCTAATCGCGCCGCTTGGCTGGATTGCGGTCAATGTGCCCGGCGCGTCTGCGCTTGGTATTGCCGGTATCGGTGCAGCTCCGGCCTTTGTGGCGCTGTTTCTCTATTCCCTTCTGCCGGTTGTTGCCAACACGGTCGCGGGCCTCGCGGGCGTGCCGCAATCCATCACCGAGGCAGCAAAGGGGGTTGGCATGACGAGAGGCCAACGTCTGCTGGGTGTTGAAATGCCGCTTGCCGCACCGGTCATCCTGACCGGTATCCGTATCGTGCTGGTTCAGAACATCGGCATGGCAACCATTGCCGCACTGATTGGCGGCGGCGGTTTTGGAGTGTTTGTTTTTCAAGGGGTCGGACAGATGGCCATGGATCTGGTGCTGCTGGGTGCGATACCCACCGTGGCACTGGCCTTTGCCGGTGCCATTATTTTTGACGCCCTGATTGAATTGTCTGCCAGAAAAGAAGGCGGGAGTGCCACAGCATGATCGAGATCGACCATCTGACCAAACGTTTTGAAGGTGCGGTTGCCGTCAATGATGTGTCCCTTACCGTCAAAGCGCATAGCGTGACGGTTATCGTGGGCTCCTCGGGCTCCGGTAAGACGACCTTGCTGCGGATGATTAACCGGCTGATCGAGCCAACCTCCGGCAGTGTTCGGATCAATGGGCGCGACAATAAATCCATTGCCGGGCACGAACTGCGCCGCAGCATCGGTTACGCCATTCAGGGTTACGGCCTGTTTCCGCACCGTAGCGTTGCGCAAAACATTGCCACGGTGCCGCAGTTGCTGGGCTGGGACAAGGCACGGATCGATGCGCGGGTGCGTGAATTGCTGGAGCTTTTCCAGCTTGAGCCTGATGTGTTTGCCAAACGGTTTCCGCATGAATTGTCCGGCGGCCAGCAGCAGCGCATTGGCGTGGCGCGGGCGCTGGCGGCCGAACCTGAACTGCTGTTGATGGACGAACCCTTCGGCGCTTTGGACCCGGTTATCCGCACCAGAGCCCGGCGCGACCTTCTTGATATCAAGGCGCTTTTGGGCACAACCATCATTCTTGTGACCCATGACATGGATGAGGCCTTTGCCATCGCCGACCATATTGCCGTCATGGACAAGGGCGTCCTCGTCCAATACGGCACGCCGGCGGAGCTGGTGCACAAGCCGGCAACAGAGTTTGTCGCGGCAATGATCGGACCGGAGGAGCGGCCTTTCCGGTTGCTGGCATTACGGCCGGTGTCTGAGGCAATAGAGCAGGGTGCTGCCGGGGGGGAGCCGATCCCTGCAGCGCTCAGTCAGCGCGAAGCCCTGTCAAACCTCGTCTGGACGGGGCGGCAGGAAGCGCCTGTTGCGAATGATGAGGGACAGGTGCTGGGCAAGGTAACCATGGCAGCACTTTGCCAGCAAGCTGCGGGCAGCCCATGACCGTGCAAACAACGACCGTAACCACCGAGATCAAGGCTGCAAAAATACCAACGCAGTGGCTGGCGCACGCATTGCGGGCCTTCGGTCTTGTGCTTTTGGTTTCATTTCTCGTGCAGCCACATTGGTTCGAGCCGGTTTTCCGGCCGCTGGCGCCAGCCAATGCGCCTGCCATCTATACCCAGGCCGTCTTGCTGGTGTTGACCGGACAACATCTGCGGACGGTGCTGATTGCCACGGTGTTGGCAAGTCTGTTGGCGATAACGCTGGCAATCATCGTGACACGGCCATCCTGCAGGGAGTTTCTGCCCTTGTCGCGTCTGGTGGTGAATACCGGGCAAACATTCCCCCCGGTTGCCGTGCTGGCGCTTGCGGTGCCGATTCTGGGTTTCGGTGAAACACCAACGCTCGTGGCGTTGTTTCTTTATGCGCTGTTGCCGATTTTCGAGAGCACGCTGACCGGGCTTGCCAATGTGCCTGACGTGACGAAAGAAGCGGCACGTGGCACCGGCATGACCCCATGGCAAAGCCTCACGCGCGTGGAATTGCCACTGGCCTTGCCGGTCATCCTGTCAGGCGTGCG
The DNA here is from genome assembly GCF_055381905.1 of Agrobacterium sp. 5Ca50. NCBI lineage: Bacteria > Pseudomonadati > Pseudomonadota > Alphaproteobacteria > Hyphomicrobiales > Rhizobiaceae > Agrobacterium > Agrobacterium sp. 5Ca50. The sequence goes on along the minus strand of NZ_AP026438.1, from coordinate 1,764,174 downwards.
CATATCGGTTGTCATCAGTCTGGCGACGGCAACGATCGGCTCGACGGTTGCTGCGAAAACGCTCGGCGAGGTGATTATTGCCGGCCTGCAATCCAGCAACATGGCCTTTATCCTGCAAGGCGGGCTGGTGGTTGGTTTGCTTGCGATATTTGTCTATGACGCCCTCATGGCGCTGGAACGCATGGTTACGCGTTGGCAGCATGTTGCCCGCTCAAGCTAAGTGGGGCCAAATGTCAGGCCCCACCGGTTGGTGACACCAGATTCAGATCGCCTCAAGAAATGCAATCAGCGCTTCGCGTTCTCTTGCCGTCAGTGAAAATGGCTTGAGGAACGGCGATGTCATGCCGGCATAGGGCATGAAGGGATTGGCGCGTTCCCGCTCGTTGCGTGGTCGCGTTCTGCCGCCACCCACTTCATAAAAACGCACGACGCGCCGCAAATCCCTGATGATGCCATTGTGCATGTAAGGGGCTGTTTGCGAGACGTGGCGAATGCTGGGGGTTCTGAACCGACCGACATCCAGCAACTGGTTGGTAATGGCATATCGGCCAACGTCTTCACGTGGACGGCCCAGCAACGAAAGCCCAAGATTGTGGAACTTGTTGTCGGTCAGCAGCGGACCGTTGTGACAGTTGGCGCAGCCGCCCTTGGTGCGGAACAGATGCATGCCCCAGATTTGCTCATTATTGAATGCGCGGTACTGACCCGACAGGAAACGGTCGAGCCGTGTCGGTTCCTCAAGCGTGCGCTGGAAGGTGGCGATGGCATCGGTCAGTTCTGCGGCTGTTGGCGTGGAGACGTTGTAGACCGCCTGAAAAGCCTCCTGATAATCCGGGCGGGCGGCAATCCGCTGAACGGCTGAGGCAATGTCGTGGTTTGCCATTTCGCGCTGGTCTGTCATGGGCATCAGCGCCTGGTCCTCGAGCGTCTCTGCGCGGCCATCCCAGAACAAAGGTGAGCGCAAACCGACATTGAACAAAGGCGGCGCGTTGCGTTTTCCCTTGGCGCGGTCATGGCCGAAGGAGTTTTGCAGGCCATCGCCCCAGCCAAGCTCCCTGTTATGACAGTTCTGGCAGGAAATCTGACCAGAGCGCGAAAGCTGAGGATCGCGGAACAGCTTGAAGCCAAGCTGAGCCTTGGCCAGTTGCTGGCCTTGCGGGCGGGGCGGTATTGGCAGCGGTGCCAGATCTTCTGCTTTGATACCTGAAAAAAGCGACAGCGGCGGGAAGTTTTCCGCCTGTTGCCGGTAGGCTTGTGCGAGGAATGAAAGGTCATGTTCGGTTGGATTTGCTGGAAACTCGACCAGCAGATTTTGCCGGCGCTGTTCAATCGCCCGTTCTTGCAGCGCCGCCAACCGTTCTTCATTTGTCAGCCTGCGTCCCTTGGCAACCTCGTAGCACGAGATTGCCAGGATGACGGATGCGGCAACGGCACAAAAGACATAGAGCAGTCTGAGATGCGTCGACATCAGAAGGTTGCCTTCGCGCCGAGCCATACCATGCGGCCGGGGATCCATGGCAGCGTTGTATTCGCGACGCGATTGCCGGTTTCGTTAAAGGCGTTCTGCACCTTCATTTCCAGATCCAGCGAGCCGTACTTGGATTCGAAGGCCCGGTAGTTTGCATTCAGATCCACCGTCACAGCCGTTCTGAAGCGGAAGTCTTCAACGATTTCATGTGACATGCCCAAACCTTCAGAACCGGCAGGCAGTTTGCAAGTAGCTGTAGCACTGGTGGATGGCGTGCAATTCTTGTCGGTTCCACGGACACCGTCATAAGGCAGGTTCAGGTTGCCCGAAACGCCGAAGGTAAATCTGTCATCGAACCAGGTGGTGACAAGATCAAGCGACGTTCTGATCGGAATGTCCATATTGCCCTGCGCGACCGCAAATTCGCCAAGCGAATAGGACTGGTTGTTGTACCAGATGCGTGTGTCGGTTGGGTCGTCAAAATAACCATTGGCCGTTGTTTTGCTCTTGGCCCAGGTCAAACTGCCGGAGAGGCGCACGGTTTCCATGTTGGCGTTCTGCAGAGCCCATGTTTTACCGTATTCAACAGTCGCAGAGTGGTATGAGGATTCACCCCCATTGGTCAGGGTCATCGCCGTGCTAGTGGATGTCGCAGACTTAAGATACTGGTCCTTGCCCTGACGGTAGACGTAACGCACACGCAGATCACCATCGAGCCAAGGATCATTCCATTTTACCCCGGCAGTGAATTCGTCATTGTAAGGCGTATCGAGATCAGTGCCTGAAAACGTATAGTAACGTTGCGTACCTGCTTCCACCCAATCTTTAACTAAGCCTGTCGCGTCGTGACTTCTGTTGGATGCACGGGCCATAGGGATGCCGTTACGGATAGCGTAATATACGGCGTTGGCGTTGTAATAACGATTGAATCCGCCAATGATGGAGAAGTCTCCAGTCGGTGAAATAGTCGCCGTCAGACGCGGAGCGAAGTTCAGATTGCCGAAAAAGTCTTCATAGCTGGCGTGCACACTGGCCCGAACATTAAGCCAGTCCCATGTCTGGTCGACTTCTGCGTACATGCCGAGAGAGTTAATTGAAGCCTCATTGTTATAGGCGCGTGCTGTAACTTTGGTTTTTGCATATTGTTCGTAAGAGCAGGCAGTGTCGCCATCCGCGCAGATGAATTTGGACACTATCGGGGTATTCAGTAGTGTGTTGTTAGCCGAATACTGTGTGTAATCGTCTGCTCGGCGATAAGCGTCTATCCTGCGGTAATCAAAGCCGGTCGAGAATGTGCCGGCTAGAAAATCACCATCGATATCTGCCTTGAACCCTTTTTCTTCCTGTCCCTGCGCCTTGTTGCCAAAGCCGCCTTCACGGCAAATTTCAGATTGGCCTGATAGCGTGGAGGCCAATGGTGTCCGGCACCAAGAAAGCAGATTGGCGTCAGTTGAATTAAACCACGTCGAGGTATTGTTGTTTGTCGCTCCAATTCTTGCCCAAACGGTTCGGACATAATATTCGTTGTCACCTCCATCATTTATGGTGCGGGATCTGTTGAAATAGCTCTTTGCGTCAATTTTGACGTTCTCGATGCCCAGTGGCTCGAAAACGATGGCGTCAAGATCGTTTTCCCAACGCAGTTGCGTGGTAAAGCTTTTTGTCTGCGCATAGATTTGCGCGTCACGATAAAAATAAGCGTCCCACTCCTGCTCGTAGTCTGTGTAGGAGCCATCTAGCGTAAACACACCAAGATCGGTATCGTGGCGGCTGGAAAGACGGTAGAAGTTGTTTTCAGACACGTCATCTGCAGTGTAACCATACAGACGGTAATCCTTGACTTTGCTGGTATCGGCAGCAGAGCGGCTGTACTGGCCAATCACCGCCCAATTGTCTGTTATCGGCACATTGACAGTGGCCGATGTTTTATAACGATAAAATTCCGGTGGCGGGTTGTTTTGTGGATTGAGCCCGTCGCTTGTTCCCAACACGTAGCTGGTTGTCTTGTCGCTTTCAAAACCATAGCTAACCGAACCCGTGACCTTGTCTGTTTTGGGTTTTGCCAGTGTATATTCAACCACGCCGCCCTGGAACTCGCCGTAGCGAGCCGAGACATTGCTGTCCATTATTGTGACGTCGTCCAAGAAATCCGATGGGACGAACACGGTTTGGGAATGAAGGCCGAATATTGCGTTGACATTGGGCGCTTGTTCATAGGTACCAAGATCGGTAGCAAATGGTTCTTGCGATCCCGTAACAGTGTTGATGCCAATGCCGTTGAGAATGAAATTGTTTTCATAGACCTTGGCGCCAGAGATCGACAACTCCTGCGGACGCAGGTCGATCATGTCCTGACCATCGACACCGGCATCATTGTCGGAATCGTTCTGATACTGGACATTGGGCAGGTTGCGCAGGATGGAGTTTGCATCGCCCAATCCTGTCACCTTGTTGGAGATCAATGCGCCTTCAAGGGTCGTCGTGCCCGTATCCGATTTGCCTTTGCCGCCGAAGCGCAGCCAGTTGGGCAGCTTGACGATGATGTTATCAAGAACCGTCGCGTTGGCTGGTGCAAGAGTTGTGTCCTGCGCCATGACAGGTGAAATGGAGACGATACCACCAACGGTAACAAGCAGGCACACGGAAGCCTTCGCCACGTGTCGTGACGTTTTCAAGATCGGATACATGTTTGAAAAACCTCCAGAAAATTCTGCGTTATGGCGCGTTGGAGGTGGGGTAATAAAATGTGACTGTATGAGTCAAGATTTCGCCGTAATAAATATGATATTTTGACACAACTTTGTCATGATGCGTTGCGCGAGCAACAGCCGGGCGAGGTGAAGTTACGCCTTTTAGTTGTTTATTGTCTATTTTTATTTTCTAAGGTTGTGTGGCGTGGCTTTGCGGTTGCGCTGAGTCTTGAGCGTGGTAACGCAATCGCACGGCACCGGAAATGAATGCCATCACGTTCTGGCTGGCGCCTTCACACGTTTAAAATCTTTAAGCTGTACTTTCCGGCGCACAGCGTCACAATGCCACGCGCGCCAGATTACCGCGCGGTAATTGATCACAGCGCGTTCGGTTATTGTTTCAAATAGACCAGAGATCCATTTCACTCATTGATGGAGATCAAAGTGTTTGAAGGTTTCAGCGCCGAGATTCTGGCACGAATACAGTTTGCCTTTACTGTGTCGTTCCACTTTCTGTTTCCGGCGTTTTCCATTGGCACGGCGAGTTATCTTGCTGTTCTCAATGCGTTGTGGCTGTGGAAGCGCGATCCCGTTTATCTCAAGCTGTTCGAATACTGGAAACCGATCTTTGCCATTACGTTCGGCATGGGCGTGGTGTCCGGCATCGTCATGAGCTACCAGTTCGGTACCAACTGGGCGGTGTTTTCCGACAAGGCTGGTCCGGTGATTGGCCCGTTGATGGGATATGAGGTGCTGACGGCCTTTTTCCTCGAGGCAGGTTTTCTCGGCATTGCGCTGTTCGGGCGCAAACGTGTCGGTGATCGTCTGCACATGTTTGCCGTCGCCATGGTAGCCGTGGGCACCTTGATTTCCGCCACCTGGATCCTGTCGGCCAATAGCTGGATGCATACGCCGCAGGGCCACATCATTGGTGAAAACGGCCAGTTTCTGCCACAGGACTGGTGGAAGATCATTTTCAACCCATCCTTCCCGTATCGGCTCACCCATACCGTGCTTGCCGCGTTCCTGACGACGGCTTTCGGCGTTGGCGCAGTGGGGGCGTTCCATCTGTTGCGAGACCGCACGAATAAACAGGCGCGGGTGATGTTCTCCATGGCCATGTGGATGGCGGCACTGGTAACGCCGGTGCAGATTTTCGTTGGTGACCTGCATGGCATCAACACACTGGAGCATCAGCCGGCAAAGATTGCTGCCATGGAAGGCCATTATGAGAGCCATAAGGGCGCGCCGCTCATTCTGTTCGGCATTCCCGATGATAAGGCCGAGGTCACTCGATATGCAGTCGAAATTCCAAAGCTCGGCTCGTTGATCCTGACCCATGATCTCAATGGCGAAATCAAGGGCCTGAAAGAGTGGGCTCCTGAGGACCGGCCACCGGCGCTTATTCCCTTCATGGCCTTCCGGGTGATGGTTGGGCTTGGCATGTTGATGCTGGGTGTTGGCCTTTGGTCGCTATGGGCCAGATGGCGAGGCTGTCTTTACGAAAACGGATTGTTGCACCGTGCTGCCATCTGCATGGGGCCGTCGGGTTTCATTGCGGTGCTGGCAGGCTGGTTTACCACCGAAGTCGGCCGTCAGCCCTATACGGTCTATGGGCTGTTGCGCACATCTGAGAGCCTGTCGCCGGTCGATGCGCCAGCTGTCGGTGCGTCGCTGATGGCCTTTATCGTGGTGTATTTCATCGTGTTCGGGGCAGGGGTCTTTTACCTGCTGCGGCTGATGTACCGCACGCCTGTTCTGGATGAGGACCATGAGCTCGACCATGCCCCATCACGAGCAACGGGAATTACCCCGGCCATTGCTCATGAACTCAATGCGGGAGGCCGCCATGATGTTTGATCTTGCGTTTATCTGGGCGGCGCTGATCGCCTTTGCCGTGTTGGCCTATGTCATTCTCGATGGGTTTGACCTCGGCATCGGCATATTGTTTCCGATGTTTCCCAACCGGCATGACCGGGACGTGATGACCAATTCCATTGCGCCTGTTTGGGACGGTAACGAAACCTGGCTGGTGCTGGGTGGCGGTGGCCTGATGGCGGTGTTTCCGCTGGCCTATGCCACTGTGCTGCCGGCCCTCTATATGCCGATCATTCTGATGTTGCTCGGGATGATCTTTCGCGGTGTGGCGTTTGAATTTCGCTGGCGCACCAAACGCGGCAGCATCTGGTGGGATGGCGGTTTCTTTGTCGGCTCTACTGTTGCGGCCTTCATGCAGGGCGTGGCGCTTGGCGCGCTTGTGCAGGGTATCAAGGTTGTGGACCGCGCCTATGCCGGTGGCTGGTGGGACTGGCTGACACCATTCAGCGTCGTTACCGGTCTGGCGGTTGTCGTCGGTTATGCATTGTTGGGCGCCACGTGGCTCAACCTGAAAACCACGGGTGATTTGCAGGCCCGGTGCCGCAAACTCTCCATGGTCGCGGGTGTCGGTACGCTGCTTTTGATCGGCACTGTCAGCCTGTGGACACCGTTTATCGACCGGGTCTATTTCGATCGCTGGTTCGGTTGGCCAACGGCGTTTTTCTCGGCATTGGTGCCATTGCTGGTTGCCATCTGCGCATTGGCGCTGTGGCATGGCCTGACGCACGATAAACATCTGCAACCGTTTCTGGCGGCACTGGGACTGTTTGTCCTCAGTTTTGCCGGCATCGGCATCAGCTTTTATCCCTATATCGTGCCGGGCTCGCTGACGATCTGGGAAGCGGCGGCACCTGAAAGTTCGCTTGCCTTCCTGCTGGTTGGCGCGCTGGTGCTCATTCCCACGATTCTTGCCTATACCGGTTATGCCTATTGGGTATTTCGCGGCAAGATCGATCCGGAAGAGGGGTATCACTAATGGCTGACCCAGCACCTCAAGAAAGATTACCCAAGCGCCTGCTGTGGTTTGCTGGCATATGGCTGGCCAGCGTGCTGGCGCTCACGGTGGTGGCCTACGGCATCCGGTTGATGATCATGCCATAGGTATCAGATGGCGGGTGGGCGGTACGCTCCATCCGCCATTTCTCGGAACCAAACACCTCCATTTGCTTTTACTGAAATAGCAAGGGAGGAAGACATGTTTTCTACACACGCAATTTCCACCGACCGAATAAGTACCGACACGTGGCTGAAGATCATGTGCGGATTGATGGTCAATGCTATGCTTTTTGGTGTCGGTGTTATCACCACGCTGTCTGTTCCGGCATTGGCGGAACACGCCAAATACCTGATCCCCGCCGTCGTCGTTGCCAGTTTCGCGCTGACACCTTTTCTGGTCGGCTTTTTCGCTCGCCGCATGCGCATCCGCAATTGGGGTGTCAAAGGCTGGCAGAAGGGCGACCTGATTTCTGGATAGAAGTCGGTCGCAAGCTGCGCCATTTCTGCGGCAGGGGAACCCTTCGGCGGCCAGCTTATCTCGTGGTCTGGGTCGCCTTCGTTGTCTTGGCTGCCGCTGCGGCGGCAGCTGCCTTAGCTGCGTTCGATTTGGTGTAATCAAACTTGACTGGCTGGCGGTATGTCTGATTGGCTCTCGGGTTCGGTACCTTGTGATAAAATGCCAGCAGCGCCAGATGAAGCGCCATACCATCTTTCTTGCGGTCCCCGGTAACACTGCTGAGTTGCGTCGATGAAATATTACCCCGCGTGTCCGTCTTGATCGTCACATAAACGGTATCGGAATCGACGGTCGTGCAGGCCTGAAGCAAAAGCGCCAATGCACCAACAACGAGTGGAAAACGGAATTTCATCTCAAAGACCTTCTGAAGAATATGTATGCAGCGGAAGCATTATTTTGTGCCGGACGCACTCTTGGTTTTTTCCTTGGTATCTGCCGCGCTCTTTTCTTTGGTAGTGATCAGTGGTCTTACTTCACTAATTTCGACGGGCTGTCTGTATGTGTGCGAAGCTTGAGGTTGCGGAACCTTTGATTTGAAATAGTTTTTTGCCAAATTGACCGCATAGGCGTCTTTGTCCATGTCACCTGAAGATTTGGCGACTGTCGTTGATGCAAGTTTGCGCTTGGCATCCGTGTGCAACATCACCACCGTAAGCGTACTGTCTTTCGCTGAACATCCCTGCAGCGAAAGAGCCAAAGCAGCAACCAATATTGGAAAAACAAACTTAATCTCAAATGCCTCTGAAAATACGCAAGCGGTTGTTATCGAATCATATCGCGATTTTCAGGTTTAGTAGTTTGTGGATTTGCAATCAGCAAGCGAATACGACAACCCTAGAGTTGTTTGCTAATTTACCTCGCTTTGTTGCTATTCGGGGCTTCGTTGAAGCGAGCCGTTAGCGGTCGTCTACATCTATAATTTTAAAGCGTGAGGACGGCATCTGCTCCGTACATGATCCATTTCCAATCGCCGAATGGGAATCACCGATGCAAATGAGAATCGTCGAGCAGAATCACAGCAGCGCTTCGCGGGCGATTCGTTTGTCATGATTGCGTTTTGGTGGAACGTGTCAGATCGCAAATGGTGACCCAAGGCGGGTAGCGCCTGTAAATCCGAAAAGGCTTATTGCGCGGTATGTGGGGATTGTCGTGTTTTATAGACTTGATTTGATATCAACCACTTCGTTGAGAGAAGTGGTGAGAGCACAGGGATTCGAACCCTGGACCTACTGATTAAAAGTCAGTTGCTCTACCGGCTGAGCTATGCTCTCCCTTGCAGTTCGTCTGCCCTGCGGAAGTGGGCGGAACATATTTACGGCCTCGGTTCGGGTCAACCCTCAAAAACAACTTTATTTCACTATTCCGCGTTTTTTTGTCTCACCCCCTAAAAGGTGATTGGCGAAGCGGTGGTGCAAAGATTAAAACTCCTTGAAAAATACGGAGTTACACGTGTCCATCGCCGAAATTTCCCTGTTCAGTGCATTGTTTGCCGGTGCTCTGTCTTTTCTCTCGCCCTGTGTATTGCCGCTGGTTCCGCCGTACCTCTGTTACATGGCGGGCGTGTCGGTTGAGCAGTTCAAGTCGGAGAATGTTCAGGCGGAGCCGCGTGTCAAATGGGCGGTGCTGCTGTCGGCGCTTTTCTTCACGCTTGGTTTTTCCACCGTGTTTATCGGTCTTGGTGCTGCAGCCTCCAGCATTGGCATGTTGCTTCGCCAGAACCTCGATATTCTGGCAAAAATCGGCGGCCTGATCATCATCATCATGGGCCTGAACTTCCTCGGCGTATTCCGCATCGGTATTCTGTCGCGCGAGGCGCGTTTTCAGGGCGGCGGCAAGCCCGCCACCTTGTCCGGTGCCTATGTGATGGGTCTTGCCTTTGCTTTTGGCTGGACACCCTGCATTGGCCCGGTTCTTGGTGCGATCCTCGGTGTTGCTTCCATGCGTGATACGGTGGGTGATGGCGCCATTCTGCTGGCGATCTATTCGCTGGGTCTTGCCGTACCGTTCTGGATTGCCGCAAGCTTCTCCGGCTCTTTCATGCGCTTCATGGTGCGTTTCCGCCGCCATCTGGGCCTGATCGAAAAGATCATGGGTGTGTTCCTGATCCTCACCGGTATTGCTTTCATGACCGGCTTTATCACCAACATGGCAATCTGGTTCCAGGAAACCTTCCCAATCCTGATGCAAATAGGCTAAGCGTCGCCCCGTCGATCCATCTCCCAATCGACGTGTAGGGTATTATGTCTGACATTATCAGTCTGTTGCTGCCGTTTTTCGGCATGATTCTCATTGGCTATGTCGCCGCGAAGTTGATCCGCCAACCGGCAGAGGCCATGGGCTGGCTGAATGTGTTCATCATTTACGCGGCCCTGCCGGCACTGTTCTTCAAGCTGATTTCCAAAACACCAATGGAGCAGCTGGCGCGGATGGATTTTGTCGGCACCAGCCTGCTCGCCACCTATTCGATTTTTGCGTTGCTGTTCGTGATTGGTGTGTTCATTCGCAAAAACAGCATTGCCGAGACCACGATCCAGAGTTTTGCCGGCAGTTACGGCAATATCGGTTACATGGGGCCGGGGCTTTCGCTGCTGGTGTTTGGCGAGACGGCGGCCGTGCCGGTGGCGCTGATCGTCTGTCTGGAAAATGCCACGCATTTTATTGTGGCGCCGGCGATGATGGCGATTGCCGGAGGAGACAAACGTTCACCGTTGAAGCTGGCCGCTGACATCCTGAAAAAGGTACTGACCCATCCGTTCATTCTGGCTGTCATTGCCGGGTTTCTGGCCGCCGGAACCTCATGGGAACCACCTTTGGCCTTCCAGCGATTGATCGATTATCTGGCGCAGACGGCCGCACCCTGTGCGCTGTTTGCCATGGGGGTCACGCTTGCGCTGCGGCCGATCAAACGTTTGTCGGTCGAAATGGCCTATATCGTGCCGGCGAAGCTCATCTTGCACCCGCTGGTGGCCTATGTGTTCCTGACATCGTTCGGCACATTCGACCCGATCTGGGTTTATTCTGCCGTGCTGCTGGCGGCCTTGCCAACGGCGACCAATGTGTTTGTTATTGGCCAGCAATATCAGGTGTGGCAGGAGAGGGCGTCTGCCTCGATCCTGATCAGCACGGTGCTGTCGGTCGTGACGCTGACCGCGGTGCTTTATCTTGTGCGGCAGCTTGCGGGGTGAACCTTGCGCGGCTTTCCCGTTCGTCGTCATTCTCGGGCTTGTCCCGAGAATCTAGTCAGCCCCAGTCTTTGGGCTGAAAAGGCTCTTTCGTCGCGCCGACGCGCGCCTGCTGGATTCCCGCAACAAGCGCGGGAATGAGGGCGGTCCGGGGTGACACCTGAATACATAAGCGACATTCGAAAGTGTCGTCTCGGTATTCAAAGGTGATCCGGTCGTCGGTGAACCGGATTATCTTTTGAGACCGGCCCACAGCAGCGACGGAATGGCCTTCAACCCACGGCCAGGCTCGATACCTTCGCGCATGATGGTGCTGCGCAGTGGCGACAGGCCGGAAAGAAGGTGAAGACCGGCGGCGCGCAACATCTGCACCGGCAGGAAAGACGACAGTAGCGAGCGGTTGAGCAGGTCAACGCTCCAGGTGCGGCTCATCACATCCACCTTGCGGCGGCGCTCAAAGGCGTTACCGGCATCGCCGGCAATCGGTTTGTTGGTGGATGCGCCGAGAATATCCGTCAAGGTCATGATATCGCGCAGGCTGAGGTTCAGGCCTTGTGCGCCAATTGGCGGGAAGGCATGGCCGGCTTCGCCCACCAATGCCACGCGGCCCTTGCCAAAACGGTCGGCCGTCATGCTGGACAGTGGCCAGCTCTGCACGCCGTCTTCCACCGTGACCTTGCCGAGCATGGATTGCATACGCTGTTCGACACGAGCGCTCAATTCTTCTGTCGAAAGTGCCAGCATCTCGGCTGCCTGTTCCGGTTTGACCACCCAAACGAGGCTGGATCGGTTGCCCGGCAACGGTACCTGCGTAAACGGGCCGGTTGGGGTGTGAAACTCGGTCGAGACATTGCCGTGCGGCAACGTGTGGGCGAAGTTCATGACCAACGCGGTCTGCGGGTAACCCCAGCTGCGCACGCCAATGCTGGCGGCATCACGCACCTTGGATTTGCGGCCATCGGCGCCAATCACGAAAGCGGAAATCACGGTTTCACCGTTGTCCAGCGTGATCTCAACCTGTTCCGGTGTCAGCTCTATCGTGTTGGCAACGGCTTCAATGACGGTGATGTTGGGTTCAATCGCAATGGCCTGTTCCAACGCGTCATTGAGCGGTTTGTTGGGAATGTTCCAGCCAAAGGCTGGCAGGCTGATTTCGGAGGAACGGAATTGCACGGTTGGCGCGCGCAGCAACCTGTCGGTGCCATCGATAATCTGCATGATGGACAGGGCGGCCGAGGACGGTTCGATATTTTTCCACAGGCCCAACCGCTCCAGAAAACGGATGGACTGATCCATCAGTGCGGTGGTGCGCTGGTCGTTACGGGCAGTGTTTGGCGCAATGAGTGCGACGTGGCGGCCAGAACGCGCCAGCGCAATGGCTGCGATCTGTCCGGCAAGGCCAGCGCCAACAACTGAAATATCGTAATCCGTCATGGTCATTATCCGTTTATCTGCGCGTCAAACATAAAGACATTGCCGTTTGAAATCCACTGCAACCGCTGTTTGTCTTATGCTTCTGTTCCTGTAACATGCTGTAAGATGCCTTAGGATAATACATTTTCGACGGTTGCATTGCGTGTTGAATGGTCGCATACCGGACGTGGACTGAAGATTGAAAAACGAGGCGCACCCGCAGTGATGAAAATATTCAAATACAAGCGCGTGCCCTATGCGGAAATCCGCGCTTTTTCCGTGCATATACTGACGGCATCCGGTTCTTTCCTGGCATTCCTAGGCGTTGTTGCCGCCGCAGAACATCGTTTTGTCGATATGTTCTGGTGGCTCGGTCTGGCGTTGCTTGTGGACGGTATAGATGGGCCTATTGCCCGCAAGGTTCGGGTGAAAGAAGTTCTGCCCAATTGGTCGGGTGATACGCTCGACAATATCATCGACTACGTGACCTATGTGCTGCTGCCGGCCTTTGCGCTCTATCAAAGCGGCATGATCGGCGAACCCTGGTCGTTTGTTGCTGCGGGCATGATTGTTGTCTCGAGTGCCATTTATTATGCCGACATGGGCATGAAGACCGATGAATATTTCTTCTCCGGTTTCCCCGTGGTGTGGAACATGGTGGTGTTCACGCTGTTCGTCATCGATGCCAGTGCGATGGCCGCCATGGCTGTTGTGACCGTGTCCGTTGTCTTGACCTTCCTGCCGATCAACTTCCTGCACCCGGTGCGCGTCAAGCGTCTGCGCGGTCTCAATATGGCAATTTTCCTGCTGTGGTGCGCGCTTGGCGGTTATGCACTGCTTCTGCACTTCGACACACCTGTCTGGGTCAGCACCGGCGTTGTCGTCTCCGGCATCTACCTCTACTGCATCGGTGGAATATTGCAGCTTTTCCCGTCGCTTGGCACCAAATAAGGCGGCCTGCCGCTGCACATTAGGCTTAATAATGAAATTCTGTTGTGCATGGCAGCAAAGTCTTTATCAATAAGTCAAAAAACATATTGAGTAAGTGCTGAAACGTCGTAGAAAAGCATAGAGTTTGTTTTGTCAAAGCCTCGTAGAAGGCAGACGAAAGAGGGGAATGGTGACGCAATCGACCGCGCAGCAGAATGCGCCACTCTTAGCTGTTTCTCAGCTTTCCAAATATTTCGGCAATTTCGCAGCATGCAACGAAATTGACCTGACTGTTCAGCGGGGCGAAATTCACGCCCTTCTGGGTGAAAATGGCGCGGGAAAATCCACGCTCGTCAAAATGCTGTTCGGGGTGCTGGAACCGACAAGCGGCGAGATTCTCTGGCACGGAAAACCGGTTCGCATCAGTTCGCCCGGCGTGGCGCGCAAGACCGGCATCGGCATGGTATTCCAGCATTTTTCGCTGTTTGAAGCGCTGACCGTTGCTGAAAACATTGCGCTGTCTCTCGATCCGGGTATCTCGATCAAGGAAATTGCCCGCAAGGCGGAAGAGCTTTCCAACGCTTACGGCCTGCCGCTCGACCCCAATGCGCATGTGGCCGACCTTTCGGTGGGTGAACGCCAGCGCATCGAAATCGTCCGCGCATTGCTGCAAAACCCAGAACTGATCATTCTCGACGAGCCAACCTCGGTTCTGACCCCGCAGGAAGCCGACCGGCTGTTTGAAACGCTTGCGAAACTGAAGGCCGAAGGCCGTTCCGTTCTTTACATCAGCCACCGTCTGGAAGAAGTGCAGCGCATCTGTGATCGCGCCACGGTGCTGCGGCACGGCAAGGTCACCGGCAGCTGTGATCCAAGGCAGGAAACGCCTGCCTCGCTTGCCCGCATGATGGTGGGCAATGACGTGGCGGGCATTGAGCGTGATGCCTATTGCACGCTGGGCGACAACCAGCTGGAAGTCACGGCGCTTTCGGTACCGGCCCGCACTCCTTTTGCCGTGTCGCTGAAGTCCGTCACCATGAAGGTCCGCTCCGGCGAGATTTTGGCCATTGCCGGTATTGCTGGCAACGGGCAGGGCGAGTTGTTCGATGCGCTCTCGGGTGAATATCCCGTTGCAAATGATCAGGCGATCCTTATCAGGGGCAAGGCGGTTGGCCGCACCGGCATCAATGGGCGGCGCCTTTTGGGGGCTGGTTTCGTGCCGGAAGAACGCCACGGCCATGCGGCGGTCACGGCGCTCAGCCTGTCTGAAAACCTGCTGCTGGCCCGCCATCGTTCGGACGCCAAGAGTTTCCTCGGTGGTGGCCTGTTCAACGTCATCCGTTATTCCGCCATCAAACAGGCAACCAAGCGTATCTGTGACACCATGGATGTGCGTAAAAGTGCGGAAGACCCGGCAGCCGGTTCGCTGTCTGGCGGCAACCTGCAGAAATTCATCGTGGGACGTGAACTGGACCGCCAGCCATCGCTGCTGGTGGTGAACCAGCCGACCTGGGGTGTGGATGCCGGTGCAGCCAGCCGTATTCGTCAGGCGCTGGTTGATCTCGCCAAAAGCGGTTCTGCGCTTGTTGTCATCAGCCAAGACCTCGACGAAATCTTTGAAGTCGCAACCAACATTGCGGTTATCTCCGATGGCCGCCTGTCGGATGCCTATGCACGGGAAGACATGACGCGTGAGAAGATCGGATTGCTGATGGGTGGTCTGCACGAAAGCAAACCGGAGGCTGTCGCCCATGCGCATTGAGCTTGAAAGGCGCAGCGGCGTTTCCGCATTTTTCGCGATTTTTTCGCCCTTGCTGGCGCTGGTGCTGACATTGGTTTTCGGCGCCATCATGTTTGCGATGCTGGGCAAGGACCCGTTCAATGCGCTCTACAGCTTTTTTGTAGAGCCGCTGCTTGAAGTGTGGTCGCTGCATGAACTGGTTATCAAGGCCGGACCGCTGATCCTGATCGCCGTTGGACTATCGATCTGTTATCGCTCCAATAATTGGAATATCGGTGCGGAAGGTCAGTTCACCATCGGCGCGATTGCAGGCTCCATTATACCGGTGCTCTATCCTGAATGGCATTCGCCGCTGGTGCTGCCGCTGATGATGATCATGGGCTTTATCGGTGGCGCGCTTTACGCCTCCATTCCGGCCCTGCTGAAAACCCGTTTCAACACCAATGAAATCCTGACCAGCCTGATGCTGGTCTATATTGCCCAGCTGTTTCTGGACTGGCTGGTGCGCGGTATCTGGCGCGATCCGAAGGGTTATAACTTCCCGCAAACACAGCCGTTTTCGAGTGACGCCGTTCTGCCGGAACTGCTGTCATCCGGCCGTGCGCATTGGGGTTTCGTTTTCGCAATCGTGGCCGCCGTCGCGCTGTGGTTCATGATGCGCTACATGCTGAAAGGCTTCCAGATTGGCGTGCTTGGCCAGTCGGCACGGGCAGGCCGCTTTGCAGGTTTCTCGACGTCCGGCACGGTGTGGTTCTCGCTGCTTCTGTCTGGCGCACTGGCGGGTCTTGCCGGTATTTCGGAAGTGTCCGGTTCGATTGGTCATTTACAGCCGGCCATTTCGCCCGGTTACGGTTTTACCGCTATCATCGTTGCCTTCCTTGGACGCCTCAACCCGCTTGGCATCATTGCTTCGGGTCTGGTTCTGGCGCTGACCTATCTCGGGGGTGAAGCGGCACAGCTTTCTATCGGTGTTTCCGACAAGGTTACCCGTGTTTTCCAGGGGCTTATGCTGTTCTTCGTGCTGTCCTGCGACACACTCATTCTCTACAGGATCCGCATCAGATTTAACCGCGGTGTATCCAGTGAGGGGGCCGTCTAATGGATATGGCGCAGGCTATACTTCTCACGGTCATTACCGCGGCGACGCCGCTGGTGATTGCATCCTTGGGTGAACTGGTCACGGAACGTTCGGGTGTGCTGAACCTTGGCGTGGAAGGCATGATGATCATGGGTGCGGTCTGCGCCTTTGCTGCCGCCCACATGTCTGGCTCTCCCTATCTCGGCATTATCGCCGGTATTGCCGGCGGCACGGTGTTTTCGCTGTTGTTCGGTTTCCTGACGCTGACGCTAGTTACCAACCAAGTGGCAACGGGTCTGGCATTGACCATTCTCGGCCTTGGCCTTTCCGGCATGCTAGGTGAAAGTTTCGTCGGCCTGCCGGGCGTCAAATTGCAGCCGATCGTCTTTCCGCTTCTGTCGGACATTCCATTCATCGGGCCTCTGCTGTTTCGCCAGGACCTGATCTTCTACATGTCGATTGCGTTGGTGGTCGGTATCAGCTGGTTCCTGTTCAAAAGCCGCACGGGCCTCAAGCTGCGGGCGATTGGCGACAGCCACGCCTCAGCGCATGCGCTTGGTATCAATGTGATTGCCACCCGCTATCTGGCCATCATGTTTGGTGGTGCCTGCGCGGGTCTGGCAGGCGCACAGCTGTCGCTGGTCTACACACCGCAATGGGTGGAAAACATGTCGGCCGGTCGCGGCTGGATTGCACTGGCGCTGGTGGTATTTGCCTCATGGCGGCCATGGCGGGTGCTGGCCGGTGGCTATCTGTTTGGTGCCGTCACCATTGGCCAGCTGCATGCGCAGGCCTTTGGCCTTGGCATTCCGTCACAGCTGCTTTCAGCCATGCCTTATGCGGCAACAATCATCGTGCTGGTTCTTATTTCCTATAATCGCCGCACGACGCTCATCAATACTCCGGCATCGCTTGGCAAGCCATTCGTGCCGGACCGGTAACAGCATTCGAAGCTTAAAACGCCTTGTCTTGGATGAAAAACAATGTCTTGGATGAAGAGACAATGCGTTTTGGAATAACTGCAATCAAACCACAGCAGGGGTAAAAATGAAGAAGTTCATTCTCGCACTCACCGCAACGGCAGCCGTTCTCGGCGGCCTGTCTTCGGCCGCTCGCGCCGAAGATCCAAAGAAGATCTGCTTCGTCTACGTTGGTTCCCGCACCGATGGTGGCTGGACACAGGCGCACGACATTGGTCGTCTCGAACTGCAGAAGCATTTCGGCGACAAGATCGAAACGCCTTTCCTTGAAAGCGTTCCGGAAGGTCCAGATGCCGAGCGCGCAATCGAGCGCATGGCCCGTTCTGGCTGCGCAATGATCTTCACCACCTCGTTCGGTTTCATGGACGCCACCGTCAAGGTTGCCGAAAAGTTCCCGAAGGTGAAGTTCGAACACGCGACTGGCTTCAAGACAGCTGAAAACCTGGCGACCTACAATTCGCGCTTCTACGAAGGCCGTTACATTCAGGGCCAGATCGCTGCGAAAATGTCGCAGAAGGGTGTTGCAGGTTACATCGCGTCCTTCCCAATCCCGGAAGTTGTGATGGGCATTGACGCCTTCGTTCTTGGCGCACAGTCCGTGAACCCAGAATTCAAGGTGAAGGTTGTTTGGGCCAACACCTGGTTCGACCCAGGCAAGGAAGCCGACGCTGCCAAGGCCCTTATCGACCAGGGCGTTGATATTCTGACACAGCACACCGACACGACTGCTCCAATGCAGGTTGCGACCGAGCGTGGCATCAAGGCTTTCGGCCAGGCTTCCGACATGATCAAGGCTGGTCCTGAGACCCAGCTGACCGCGATTGTCGACACCTGGGGTGCTTATTACATCAAGCGCACGCAGGACCTGCTCGACGGCAAGTGGAAGTCGGAATCGGTTTGGGACGGCCTGAAAGACGGCATCCTGACCATGGCGCCTTACACAAACATGCCTGACGACGTGAAGAAAATGGCGGAAGAAACCGAAGCCAAGATCAAGTCCGGCGAATTGCATCCGTTCACCGGTCCGATCAAGAAGCAGGACGGTTCCGAGTGGCTGAAGGACGGCGAAAAGGCTGAAGACGGCGTACTTCTCGGCCTGAACTTCTACGTTGCTGGCGTTGACGACAAGCTGCCGCAATAATCTGCCGCAGTCATGACTACGAAAAGCCGCGCGTGATTACCCCGCGCGGCTTTTTGGCGGAAAGAGCCGCTGTTTGAATTTTGGACTGCCGATGCGGCCAAGTTGCCGATTGCAACCGGCTGGTGATTTTTGTTAGTTTTGCATCTTATTTGTTGAAATGGCGTTTTCTTGGCGTTGCTGATTACCAGTGTTACGACACGACTTTGGTTTGATAACCGACTGAATCGTTACAGATTGAGTGTGTCACACGGGCGATCCGGCAATCGAAACGTCCAATAATAATAATGGGGTCTGGTCTTTGGTTCGAGAAAATCTCGATAATGTCATGAAGGTGGCGCGTCCGCGCACCAGCCATGCGCAGGTCGTTCACAAGCTGGGGCAGGGCATTGTTTCTGGCGAATTTTCAGCCGGTGAGATTTTGCCCGGAGATGCTGAGCTTGTTGGCCGGTTCAAGGTATCCCGCACCATTCTGCGCGAGGCGATGAAAACCTTGACCGCCAAGGGCATGGTGGCGCCGAAGGCAAGAATTGGCACGCGTGTGACTTCGCGCGACAAGTGGAACATGTTCGACAGCGATGTGCTACACTGGCACTTCGAGAGCGGCATCAAAACTGAATTTTTGCTGCATCTCTATGACATGCGGCTGGCATTCGAGCCCTTTGCGGCGTCGCTGGCCGCAACACATGCGTCTGATGCCGATCTTGTCAGACTGGAAATGCTGGCAACCACGATGGGGGATCCTTCCTATTCCAAGGAAAAGCGCGCCATTGCCGACATGGAGTTTCATATTCTGCTGGCCGAGGTATCGGGCAATCCGTTTATGCGCACGGTCGGCACGCTGATCAAGGCGTCGCTGATCGGGATTTTCCGCATGAGCAATCCGGAAACCGACAGCAATGAGATTGCCGATGTTTCTCGCACCCATTTGCAGCTGGTGGAGGCGCTGCGCGCCCATGATGCGGCGAGTGCCCGCAAGCAGATGGAAACGCTGATCGAGAATGGTCGCAACCAGATCATGTCTTTTGTGAATTCCCGCACGACCGCCTGATATTTGCGGATTATCCACGTTTTGCTGCCATTTTTAAAAGCCAAACGTGGATTTCTTAAGGTGCGCGCTGTAACTCATCACGCAAACGTATAAATACGCGAACTGAATGGTACTTGGATAAATGCCTGCCGGACGGCGTGCCCGTCGCTGCAGCATGGAGGTTTTATGGAACGTAGTTGTCTTTCTGTTATTCTGGCTGCGGGCGAAAGCACGCGCATGAAATCCTCCATCTCGAAGGTTCTGCATCCCGTTGCTGGCCGGCCGATGATTGCCCATGTCATGCAGGCGATTGCAGGTGCTGGCGTCAGCACCGCAGCACTCGTGGTTGGCCGCGATGCCGAAAACGTCAGTAGGGCTGCCGAGCGGCCGGATGTCGAGGTTGAATCCTACTTCCAGAAAGAGCGCCTTGGCACTGGCAACGCCGTGCTGGCAGCAAAGGCGGCAATCGAGCGTGGATATGATGACGTTCTGATTGCTTACGGCGATGTACCGCTGTTGACGTCTGAGACGCTGAATGCGGCGCGGGCAGAACTGGCGCAGGATGTTGATGTTGTGGTCATCGGTTTCCACACCGCCAACCCGACCGGTTATGGTCGTCTGCTGGTGGAAAATGGTGAGCTGGTTGCTATCCGTGAGGAAAAGGACGCCACGGAAGAGGAGCGCAAGGTTACCTGGTGCAACAGCGGCCTGATGGCGATCAAGGGTGCCAAGGCACTGGACCTTTTGAACCGCATTGGCAACAACAATGCCAAGGGCGAATATTACCTGACCGACATCGTGGAAATTGCCCGCTCGCTGGGCGGTAAGACCGTTGCCATCGATGCGCCGGAAACTGAACTGACCGGCTGCAACAACCGCGCGGAGCTGGCCTATGTCGAGCGTCTGTGGCAGGAGCGTCGCCGCAATGAGCTGATGATTTCGGGCGTGTCGATGATTGCGCCGGAAACCGTATTCCTGTCCTGGGACACTGCGATTGGCCAAGACGCGCTGATTGAGCCGAATGTGGTGATTGGACCCGGCGTGACCATTGAAAGTGGCGCGGTTATTCACGCCTTTTCGCATCTGGAAGGTGCCTATGTCAGCGCCGGCGCCACGGTTGGCCCTTATGCGCGGCTTCGCCCCGGTGCCAATCTGGCCGCGGATGCCAAGGTCGGCAATTTCTGTGAGGTCAAGAAGGCCGAGATCGGCGCTGGCGCCAAGGTCAACCATCTGACTTACATTGGCGACGCGTTTGTCGGCGCTGGCAGCAATATTGGTGCCGGTACGATTACCTGCAACTATGACGGCATCAACAAACACATCACCAGAATCGGCGAGGGTGCCTTTATCGGCTCCAACTCCTCGCTGGTCGCACCGGTCAGCGTTGGCGATGGTGC
Source organism: Agrobacterium sp. 5Ca50 (assembly GCF_055381905.1). NCBI lineage: Bacteria > Pseudomonadati > Pseudomonadota > Alphaproteobacteria > Hyphomicrobiales > Rhizobiaceae > Agrobacterium > Agrobacterium sp. 5Ca50. The sequence continues at coordinate 1,743,736 of NZ_AP026438.1, read as the reverse complement.
CTATGTGGCTTCCGGCAGCGTGATCACCGCAGATGTGCCTGCCGATGCGCTGGCGTTGGGCCGTGCGCGCCAGGAGATAAAGGAAGGTCGCGCAACGGTAATTCGTGAGCGGGCAAAGGCACTTAAGGCTGAAAAGAGTAAGAAGGCCTGACCTTCGTTACCGGTCGAAACCGAAAGTGACCGGCGACGGAATTGCGGATTTCCGCGAAATGATTAGGACTGGCGGCCATAGAAGTGCCGTATGGAGAATTGCATGTGCGGAATTGTCGGAATTGTCGGAACACAGCCGGTATCGGAGCGTCTTGTCGATGCGCTGAAACGCCTCGAATATCGTGGTTATGATTCTGCCGGTGTCGCAACCATTGATAATGGCGTGATGGCCCGTCGCCGCGCCGAGGGCAAACTGTTCAACCTTGAAAAAAGACTGGCCGACGAGCCTCTGCCAGGCAAGACAGGCATTGCCCATACCCGCTGGGCAACCCACGGCGTGCCGAACGAAACCAATGCCCACCCGCATTTCATTGATGGCGTGGCGGTTGTTCATAACGGCATTATCGAAAACTTCTCCGAACTGCGTGACGAGCTTTCCGCCGAAGGTGCTGTGTTTACCACTCAGACAGATACGGAAGTTGTGGCACAGCTGCTGGCCAAGTTTACCCGCGAAGGCCTTGGCCACCGCGAAGCCATGCTGGCCATGCTGAACCGTGTCACCGGCGCTTACGCACTGGTGGTGATGTTCCAGGATGATCCTGACACGCTACTGGCCGCCCGTTTTGGACCGCCGCTTGCGGTTGGTTACGGCAAGGGTGAAATGTTCCTCGGTTCCGACGCCATTGCGCTGTCGCCGTTCACCAATGAAATCAGCTACCTGGTTGACGGTGACTGTGCGGTTGTGACCCATGCTGGTGCCGAGATTACCGATTTTACCGGCAAGCCTGTCACTCGCGCCCGCCAGATTTCGCAGGCAACCGCATACGTGGTCGACAAGGGCAACCACCGCCACTTCATGGAAAAGGAAATCTACGAACAGCCGGAAGTGATTTCGCACGCGCTGAGCCACTATGTGGACTTTGCCGCCGGCGCCATCAAGCCGATTGACCCGGCGATTGATTTCTCCAAGGTGTCCGGTCTAGCCATTTCCGCATGCGGCACGGCGTATTTGTCCGGTCTGGTTGGCAAATACTGGTTTGAGCGTTATGCGCGTCTGCCGGTGGAAATCGATGTGGCCTCCGAGTTCCGTTACCGCGAAATGCCGTTGTTGCCGACACAGGCGGCGCTGTTCATTTCGCAGTCCGGTGAAACCGCCGATACGCTTGCCTCGCTGCGCTATTGCAAGGACGCCGGTCTGAAGATTGGCGCTGTTGTCAACGTCAAGGAATCGACGATTGCGCGCGAATCTGACGCGATCTTCCCGATCCTGGCCGGTCCGGAAATCGGTGTTGCCTCGACCAAGGCGTTTACCTGCCAGCTGGCGGTGCTGGCTTCGCTTGCCGTTGCGGCCGGCAAGGCACGCGGCACCATTACGCCGGAGCAGGAAAAGGAAATCGTCAAACATCTCATCGAGATGCCGCGTGTGATGAGTTCCATTCTCAACAGCATCCAACCACAGATCGAAGCGCTGTCGCGTGACCTGTCACGCTTCAAGGACGTGCTTTATCTCGGCCGTGGAACCAGCTTCCCGCTGGCGCTCGAAGGTGCGTTGAAGCTGAAGGAAATTTCCTACATTCACGCCGAAGGTTATGCCGCTGGCGAGCTGAAACATGGTCCGATTGCGCTGATCGACGAGAATATGCCTGTCATCGTCATTGCACCGTATGACCGGTTCTTTGAAAAGACCGTGTCCAACATGCAGGAAGTGGCAGCCCGCGGCGGCAAGATCATTTTCATCACCGATGAAAAGGGTGCCGCAGCCTCCAAGCTGCCGACCATGGCAACGATCATTCTGCCGAATGTCGATGAAATCACCACACCAATGGTGTTTTCGCTGCCAATCCAGCTGCTCGCCTACCACACCGCCGTGTTCATGGGCACGGATGTGGACCAGCCGCGCAACCTGGCAAAATCGGTCACCGTGGAATGATCATCCGTCCCGAAAAACCTGCCGATGCTGAGGCAATCTCCGCAGTAACGGAAGCGGCGTTTCGGGACATGGAACATAGCGATCAGACCGAGCATCTGATTATGGAGCGGTTAAGGGCGGCAGACGCCCTGACCATTTCTCTTGTGGCGGAAGACAGCGAAGGCATTGTGGGACACATTGCCTTTTCGCAAGTCAGCGTGGAGCATGGTGAAGGCAGTTGGTACGGGCTTGGTCCACTGTCAGTTGCGCCGGAACGGCAGGGGCAGGGCATTGGCAGCCGTCTGGTAAAGGCGGGGCTGGATATGCTGGAGCGCATGCAGGCCGCAGGCTGCGTTGTCGCTGGCGATCCGGAGTTTTATGGCCGCTTTGGTTTTGTAAATTCAGAAGCGCTGAACACCGACGGCATACCTAACGAATATTTCATGTTCGTCAGCTTGCATGGCAACAAGCCATCCGGCATTGTGCATTATCACCCGGGTTTTTACGGCGATGCGGGCACATAGTTGCAGGCGCAGATTGCCGCCACAAAATGAATGAGTAATGGCCGATAACCCCCTCAGAATTTCGCTTGCCTCACGTATCAGGAACAATTTTCTGACGGGCGTCATCATACTTGCGCCTGTTGCGATAACCATCTGGATTGTCTGGTCTTTCCTGCAGTGGGCAGATAGCTGGGTCAAACCCTATATTCCTGCACGTTACGACCCGGAGCAATATTTCGATATCGCCATTCCCGGCTTTGGCCTGCTGATTGCGATGGTTGGCATTACCATCATTGGCTTTCTCGGCAACAACCTGATTGGCAAATGGGTTGTCGGTTTCAGCGAATCTCTCGTCAATCGCATGCCGTTGGTCCGCCCGGTCTATAAGAGCCTGAAACAGATTTTCGAATCCGTGCTGAAGGAGCATTCCAGCTCGTTCAAGAAGGTCGGCATGATCGAGTTTCCATCATCCGGCACCTGGGCGCTGGTATTCGTGTCGTCCGACGCCAAAGGTGAACTTGCCTATCGTTTTAACGAAATGGGGCAGGAAATGGTGGCTGTGTTTCTGCCGCCAACCCCGGTACCGACAGCGGGTTTCCTGCTGTTCGTGCCCAAGGACAAGATCATCATGTTGGACATGACCCCTGAAGACGGCGCCAAGTTGCTGATATCAGGCGGTCTGGTGGCACCTGACTTCAAGCTGCCGGGGTGATGGTGGCTGCGCTTGACTACGGAAACCACACGCTGATCTGACCCCTCACTTGCAATTTCTGACACTTAAGGGCTTCGCGCGCTTCAAGATGTTGAAATCGCTTTCTCTCTCTCAAGGGGAGAGATGGGTGGGTGCCGTGCCGTCTGGCGCCCTTACCTCTCCCCCTGTGGGAGAGGAAAAAAAATCATGGTCTTAGCAACGCTAAGTCATAGATTTTTCAGGTGAGGGGTTTTTGGAATTGCACAACGCTCGCTGTCTGGCTCCAAGAGCCATTTCACCCACCCCCTCATTTCTGTGCTTGTCACAGAAATCCAGTCAGCCCCAGTCTTGGGGCTGGAAAGATGTCTTTTGACGCGCAGACGCGCGTCTGCTGGATCCCTGTGACAAGCACAGGGAAGAGGGAGGGTTGGGGTACCGTCGGCGACCACGGCAGCGACCGAGGTATCATAACGTTGAGCTATCGAAACAACCCCTCACTTGCGATTTCTAACACTTATGGCTTTGCCTTAAGATGTTGAAATCGCATTCTCTCCCACAAGGGGAGAGATAAGGCGGGTGCTGAGCCGCTTGCGCCTTTACCTCTACCCTTGTGGGAGAGGAAGAAAAATCATCACCTTAGCTTGCTAAGTGATAGATTTTTCAGGTGAGGGGTTTTGCCATGGGGCAATTCAACCTCACGAATAATCATCCTCGTCATAGGTGTTGTCATTGTCCTGTTCGGCGCGCTCGCTGTTGGAGGAATAGAACACTGGCACGAACATGCGCATATAGACGAATTTTACCGTCCAGCCTTCATCCTGCGCCTCTTTCCATTGTTTCTTGCGCTTCTTTTTCTTGCGAAACCTGGCGGCAATCGCCTTGGCTTCCGTGTGGCGGAAGCTGTCCGGTTGCAGGATGTTATCCGGCGAACAAAGGGCATAGCCCTTGGTATAGGCCGACGGCGGTCTGATATCTGTGGTCATGGTGTTTTCCTGACATTACCCTGCATGCAGGAAGCGAATGGCCTCATCCCGGCGGTGAAGATAAAGAAGAACGCGCAAGTTCTGGCCACGCGGGCTGGTAAGCTCCGGGTCGCGGTCAATCATATAGGCGGCGTCCTTGCGGGCGATTTCCAGGAGGTCGGAATGGGCTTCGAGGCTGGCGATCTTGAAACCCGGCGTCCCTGACTGGCGGGTGCCGAGAACCTCGCCTTCACCGCGCAGTTTCAAATCCTCCTCGGCAATCAGGAAACCGTCTTCGCTGTCGCGCAGGATGGAAAGTCGCGCCTTTCCGGTTTCTCCCAGCGGCCCCTTGTAAAGTAGAATACAGGTAGAGGCTTCATCACCACGTCCGACACGGCCGCGAAGCTGGTGAAGCTGGGCAAGGCCGAAGCGTTCGGCATGTTCAATGACCATGATGGTGGCGTCGGGCACGTCAACACCCACTTCAACCACGGTGGTTGCGACCAGAAGCCGCGTTTCACCATTCTTGAAGGCCAGCATGGCGGCGTCTTTTTCCGGACCGCTCAAGCGGCCGTGAATGAGACCGATCGGTGCATTGATGGCCTTTGATAGAACGCCGTGGCGTTCCTCGGCCGACATCAGGTCGACTTCTTCTGACTCTTCGACCAGCGGGCAGATCCAGTAGGCCTTCTTGCCCTCTGAAATAGCGCTGCGCAACCGGTCTATAATGTCGCCCAAACGTTTGGTCGGGATGGTCACGGTCTGGATGGGTTTGCGGCCGGCCGGTTTTTCCGTGAGCTTTGACACATCCATGTCGCCAAAGGCGGCCAGCACCAGTGTGCGGGGAATGGGTGTGGCTGTCATGACCAGCATATGCGGCGTGATGCCCTTGGCGGTCAGCCGCAGGCGCTGGTGCACGCCAAAACGATGCTGCTCATCGACCACGGCCAAAAGCAGGTTCTTGTAGTTGACGCTATCCTGAAACAGCGCATGGGTGCCGATGATGATCTGCGCGTCGCCAGAGGCAATGCGTTCCTCGATGGCTTGGCGTTCCTTGCCCTTGGTGCGGCCGGTCAGAACCTCAACCGTGATATTGGCCGCGGCAGCAAATCGCGAAATCGTGGCGTGGTGCTGGCGGGCGAGAATTTCGGTCGGGGCCATCAGCACGGCCTGTCCGCCGGCCTCAACCACCGTTACCATGGCCATCAGGGCCACAAGGGTTTTGCCGGCACCGACGTCACCCTGCAGCAGGCGCAACATTCTGGTGTCACCGGCCATGTCTTTCAGTATGTCGTCTACGGCAGCCCGCTGGCTGTTAGTCATGGAAAAGGGCAAAGCGTGCAGGATGCTGGCGGCCATGTCACCCTTCACGACCACAGGATTGCCCGCAACCTTACGCAGCCTTTGGCGCACCAGGGTCAGCGAGAGCTGCCCGGCCAGAAACTCGTCATAGGCAAGCCTGCGGCGGCTGATCGACTGTGGATCGATATCCAGCCCATCGCGCGGGTCGTGCAGCAGGCGAAAACTTTCTCGGGCGTCATGAAAACCCTGCCGTACCATCAAGGTTTCATCAATCCATTCCGGCAGATCTGGCAATCTGGTCACGGCATTATCAATGGCCTTGCGCAGCACCTTGGCGGAAAGACCTGCGGTCAGCGGATAAACCGGCTCGATCAGCAGCAGGTTTTCTGCCTCCGACGCTTTGACCATGAAATCGGGATGCACCATTGAGGCGCGACCGTTAAACCAGTCGACCTTGCCACTGATCAGAACTTCCTCGTCAATCGGCAGCGCCTTCATCAGCCAGTCGCCCTTGGCATGGAAAAAGGTCAGCGCCAACTCGCCGGTATCATCATGAATGAACACGCGGTAGGGAACCGAGCGATTGCCGGGCGGTGGTGGCTGGTGGCGGTCCACACGTCCCTTGATGGTGACAATGGAGCCGGTTGGTGCCAGCGCAATTCCGGGCTGGTTTCTGCGGTCGATGACGCCAGATGGAGCGTGAAACAGCAGGTCGATAACGCGGCAGTCATCGGCATTTTCGCGGCCCAGCAACCTTGCCAACAGGTCGGCAAGTTTCGGACCGACGCCCGGCAGTGTCGAGATGGAGGCAAATAACGGGTCAAGCAGTGTTGGGCGCATGGCGGCAAAATCGGGGAAGGTGTCGTTCAATGCAAGAGCTGCCAGCAGATAAACAGCGTTTTTTCATCACTAGTTTGCGGATGTGACGCAAATAAATGCACAAAACAGGTTCCCAAACGTTCCTGTCCTGTTCTATAGGAGATCGCAATAGACGAGGCATGAATTGAAGGGCACGCTGGCAGTTTCGATCCGGTTGTTTTCCCGCAATGTTCGGCTGTTCCTGTTGTCTGTTATAACAACTGACAACTGGGGTGGGAATGAAGCGGCAGATGGCATGACCGGATCGCGTATCGTGCACCCGTACAGGAAGGAAAATACGATGACAGGACTGGTGAGAAGCAGCGTGGACCTCGATGAGCGTCGCAGACGGATCCTCTACCGTTGCTGGCATCGTGGTATCCGCGAAATGGATCTGGTGCTGGGCCAGTTTGCCGAGGAAAACATTGCCGATCTTACGGATGTGGAACTGGACGAGCTGGAAGTCATTATGGACGAGGAAGACAATGATCTCGTAAAGATGGTGACGGGCGCTCTGCCTGTGCCAGAACGTTTCCAGACACCGCTGTTTGAACGCATTGCCTCCTACCGGCCAGACTTCGATCCGGTCACCAACTGATCAGGCCGGTTACCAACTGATCAGGACTCGCCGCATGAAACGGCTTCATGCGTCACGCTTTAACTGTTTGTTTTTACGCATGTCGTTTCGCAAAAACCGTTCTGTTTTTCTGCGGCATGCGTCAAGTTTGTGAAGTAACACGCCCATGATCCCCGGTTTTGACGCCAAGACAGTTCTTTCCTTCGATACATCCCTGACCATCGGCAATGTGCCGTCAGGCATGGAAGCGATCTTGCTTGCTGAGATGGCGCGCACCGGGCAATCCATTGCCTATGTGATGTCGGATGGCCAGCGCATGGCCGATCTTGAGCAGATGCTGGGTTTCGTTGCGCCTGACATTCCGGTGCTGACGCTGCCTGCCTGGGATTGCTTGCCCTATGACCGCGTGTCACCCAGTGCCGACACCTCGGCAAGGCGGCTGGCGGCACTGTCCGGCCTGATCAGTCACGGCAAGAAACCGCATCCGGCGATCGTGCTCGTCACCGTCAATGCCATGCTGCAGAAGATGGCACCGCGCGACATCATTGAAAGTCTGGCGTTTTCGGCAAAGCCTGGCAACCAGATCCGGATGGATGACATTGCTGCACGGCTGGAGCGCAACGGTTTTGACCGTGTAGCCACGGTGCGTGAAGTCGGTGAATTTGCCGTGCGTGGTGGCATTCTCGACGTGTTCGTTCCCGGCACGGAAGAGCCTGTGCGCCTGGACTTTTTTGGCGATACGCTGGAAAGCATTCGCACCTTCGATCCGGCCAGCCAGCGCACCATCGGACAGGCGCGTTCGCTGGATCTCAACCCGATGAGCGAAGTAACGCTGACACCGGATACGATTGCCCGTTTCCGCAAGAATTACCTGTCGCTGTTTGGTGCCGCGACCCGCGACGACGCGCTCTATCAGGCCGTATCCGAAGGCCGCCGTTATGCCGGCATGGAGCACTGGCTGCCGCTGTTTTACGAAAAGCTCGAAACGGCCTTCGATTATCTCGCGGGCTTCCGCATCGTCACCGACCATACGGCACGCGAGGCTGCGGCCGAACGCTCCAAGCTGGTGCTGGACTATTTTGAAGCGCGCCGCACCTCCGGCGAGACCAAGGGCGCAACCCAGGGCGCACCCTACAAGCCGGTGTCACCGGGCCAGCTCTACCTTGACGGAAAGGGCTTCGAGGCGACGCTGGAGGCCGTAAGCGCCATTCGCCTGACACCGTTCAATGAACATGATGTTGCCGGTCGGCCGGTTGCGACGCTGGATGCCCATACCGGGCCACGGTGGGCACGGCCCGTCACCGAAAATACCGATGAAGAGCGGGTCAATGTGTTTGATCTTGCCGTCAAGCACATTGCAGACAAGCGCGCCAAGGGCTGGAAGGTGCTGATTACCGGCTGGTCGGAAGGTTCTCTCGACCGCCTGTTGCAGGTGTTGAACGAACACGGCCTTGAAAAGATCAAGCCGATACAGGCGCTGAAAGAGGTAGACAAGCTCGGCAAGGGCGAGGCGGCGTCTGCGGTGCTGAGCCTTGAAGCCGGCTTTGAAACCGGCAATCTCGCTGTCATTGGCGAACAGGATATTCTCGGCGACCGTATGGTACGCCGCTCCAAGCGTCGCAAGCGGGCCGCCGACTTCATTTCGGAAGTGGCCGGTCTCGATGTCGGTTCGCTGGTCGTGCATGCTGAACATGGTATCGGCAAGTTCGTCGGGCTTCGCACCATTGAGGCTGCGGGTGCGCCACGTGACTGCCTGGAACTGCATTATGCCGATGATGCCAAGCTGTTCCTGCCGGTCGAAAACATCGATCTTCTGTCGCGTTACGGTTCCGATGCTGCCGAAGCGCAACTCGACAAGCTGGGCGGTGGCGCCTGGCAGATGCGCAAGGCCAAGCTCAAGAAACGCCTGCTGGATATGGCCGGCGATCTTATTCGCGTGGCGGCCGAACGCATGGTGCGCAAGGCACCGGTGCTGGTGGCGCCGGATGGTCTTTACGACGAGTTTGCGGCGCGTTTCCCCTATGATGAAACCGAAGACCAGCTGAACGCCATCGACTCCATCCGCGACGATCTTGGTCTTGGCCGGCCGATGGACCGCCTGATTTGCGGTGACGTGGGCTTTGGCAAGACAGAAGTTGCGCTGCGTGCTGCCTTCCTCGCCGCCATGAATGGCGTGCAGGTAGCGGTTGTCGTGCCAACCACGCTGTTGGCCCGCCAGCACTTCCGCACCTTTTCGGAGCGTTTCCGTGGCCTGCCGATCCGCGTGCAACAGGCCTCGCGTCTTGTTGGCACCAAGGAACTGGCGCTGACCAAAAAGGAAGTGGCCGAGGGCAAGACGGATATCGTTGTCGGTACCCATGCGCTGCTCGGTCAGGGCATCAGCTTTGCCAATCTTGGCCTGCTGATTATCGATGAAGAGCAGCATTTCGGCGTCAAACACAAGGAACGTTTGAAGGAGCTGAAAGGCGATATTCACGTTCTGACTTTGTCTGCCACGCCTATTCCGCGTACCCTGCAGCTGGCGATGACCGGGGTTCGCGAATTGTCGCTGATCACCACGCCGCCGGTTGACCGCATGGCGGTGCGCACCTTCATTTCGCCGTTTGACGCGCTGGTCATTCGCGAAACGCTGATGCGTGAACATTACCGTGGCGGCCAGAGTTTCTATGTCTGCCCGCGTCTGGCCGACCTTGCGGACATTCATGCCTTCCTGCAATCGGATGTGCCGGAGCTGCGTGTTGCCGTCGCCCACGGCCAGATGGCGGCCGGTGAGCTGGAAGACATCATGAATGCCTTCTATGACGGCAAATATGACGTGCTGTTGTCCACCACCATCGTTGAATCCGGGCTTGATGTGCCGACGGCCAACACGCTGATCGTGCACCGTGCCGACATGTTTGGTCTGGCGCAGCTTTACCAGCTGCGGGGTCGTGTCGGTCGTTCCAAGGTTCGGGCTTTCGCGCTGTTTACCCTGCCGGTCAACAAGGTGCTGACAACCATGGCCGAGCGCCGATTGAAGGTGCTGCAGTCACTCGACACGCTGGGTGCCGGTTTCCAGCTGGCCAGCCATGACCTTGATATTCGTGGTGCCGGCAACCTGCTGGGCGAAGAACAGTCCGGCCATATCAAGGAAGTCGGTTTTGAACTCTACCAGCAGATGCTGGAAGAGGCGGTTGCCGAAGTGAAAGGCGATGACGATGTGCAGGAAAGCGGCTGGTCGCCGCAGATCTCGCTTGGCACATCGGTGATGATCCCGGAAAATTACGTGCCGGATCTGCATCTGCGCATGGGTCTTTACCGTCGCCTTGGCGAACTGACCGAGCTTTCGGAAATCGATGGTTTCGGTGCGGAGATGATCGACCGTTTTGGCCCGTTGCCAAAGGAAGTACAGCACCTGCTCAAGGTGGTTTACATCAAGTCGCTGTGCCGCACCGCCAATGTCGAAAAGCTGGATGCTGGCCCGAAGGGCGTTGTCGTGCAGTTCCGCAACCGCGAATTCCCCAATCCGGCCGGTCTGGTCGGGTACATTGCCAAGCAGGGCTCACTGGCCAAGATCAGGCCGGATCACAGCGTGTTCCTGACCCGCGACCTGCCAACGCCGGAAAAACGTCTGGCCGGTGCTGCCATGGTCATGACGCAGCTGGCGGAGCTGGCAAAGGGCTGAGAAACTATTGGGGCAGGGTGGCCAGCACCTTGCCTGCCCGGTCCAGCACTGTGCCATCAGGCGGCAGCAGAATGGCGTCATCCTCGACGCCTTCCTTCGGCGTCAGCAGCCAGGCATTTGGGTGACTGTCGCGGATATGGCGCGGATTAAAGCGGATGAGGGTGCCGGCAGGATAGGTATCTTCGCCAAAACTCGTGTCTTTGGCCAAGCTGCCGCTGCTGACTTCATAGAGTTTTTTGTGGTCGTCCAACATGATGCGCGGGCTTGAAATCTCCAGCCCGTCGACCAGCACGGTCTTGTCACGTGGTATGTCCAGAACCCAGCGGTCGGTATCGTTAAAACCATCGGTGTAGACATTGCCGGTTGAGGTCCAGACTTCAGTGCCCGATGGCAGGCTTATGCCATCTGCCACATTGCCTGCCGCGAGCACGCAGCGCTTGAAGGCTTTGACGCTGCCATCTTCATTCACGTCAAATTCCACTGGCGTTGTTGCCATGCAGGTCCAGCCCTGCTGTTCGCTCGTGCCTTCGCCGACGACCCGCATATTATCCGGCGCAAACCCGGTGACATTGTAGCTGTCGTCATATTTTATGGTGATGTAACGATCGACAGCCAGCGCATTGATACCGGCAATCTCGACCGGATGCGGGAAGGTGGCGCGGCCGAATGATTCCAGTTTCTGGGCCGCCGCCAGGCGCAGTTTGGTGCCTTCGGGCATGTCGATCTGGCCGATACGCTCGCTGCTGGTCAGTGTCGGCGCAAAGTTTTTCTCGTGCTCCCTGTCCAGTGTGCGCATTTCCAGCGAGAAGGTCACAACGTGGTAGAGGGTGAACAGCGCTGGAATTGTCGTCAGGCCATAGAGTGCAAACCAGTGGTTTGCCCAGGGTTTCTGGCTTTTGCGGAAAAACAGCAACCACACGGTCCAGACAAACCACACCAGAGTGGTGAGGAACAGCAGACCGACAATGACCAGAAATTCTACGGAAGGAAGTGCGACGGGTATCATGACATGCCGAGGTGAGTTATGCGCTGACCCTCAACAGAGGGTACTGATGCACCTTGGTTTAAACGTCACGGCGTCTGATGGCCAGACCATCATAGGGCCAATGTCAACGGTGGGATTGGAACCCCGAAACCGTCATGGGTTTCGGGGCGCTGTGTTCAAAGCGAGCTTTCAGGCCTTGGTATCTGTGTCTTGGTTTTCCGGTGTGATCGCCAATGCGACGTTCTGATCGGCGGCAACCGAGCTTGGCAGCGGCGTGTGGCGCTGCTTTTCACGGATCAGCGTCAACATGCCGGAGCCGATGATCAGCACGATGCCACACAGCATCCATTGGTCGACATGGTCGCCGAAGATCAGATAACCGAACAGAATGGCCCACAACATCTGGCTATATTGGGTTGGGCCAATCACCGTGGCTGGCGCATATTGCGCGGCATACATCAACAGCACGTTGGCAAGTGCCGCAAACAGGCCGTATCCTGCCAGCCACAGCCATTGTTCGGCATTGGGTGGCTGAAAATCCGGGATCATCGCAAGACCACAAAGGAACAGCGTGCCGAGAACACCGGCGCCATAAAGCGAAATGTTCTTTTCCGACGGGCCCATGGCGCGGAAGATGACGATGGAGAGCGCGCCGCTCAAGCCGCCGATGATCGCGCCGAGATGACCGATCGACAGTTCGCGGAAACCGGGGCGCAGAATGATCAGCACACCGAGAAAACCGATGATGACGGCTGACCAGCGCTTGATGCCGACCTGTTCTTTCAGAAACACCACCGACATGATGGTGACGAAGGATGGTAACAGGAAGATCAGTGCAAAGGCTTCTGCCATTGAGAGGTGGGTAAAGGCGGTTACGCTGCCAATGGCACCCATGCCCGACGACACGAAACGAAGCAGCCACAGCGGGCGGTTGGTGGTGCGCAGCACATCGCGCCACTGGTCTTTTCTTTTGCGCAGGAATGGAAGGGCAACCGTACCGAACACGGCACCAAAAAATGCCGATTCGATCGGGGAGATTTGCCCCTCGATCAATTTTACGCTGGCATCGCTCCAAGCGAATGCGGCGAAGGACGCAAAGGCAATAAGAATGCCTTTCAGTGTGCTGTCGAACACAGGATCAAACTCAAGTTTTTAAGTACGGGGAGTGCCGACAGCGGGAGGTCTGACGGTCAGTTCAATTCCCTATGAGCCTGCTCTTTGAGTTTTGCAATCTCTTTAAAAGCATTGACCAAAACATCCGCAGTTTGTGCACCGCTTATAGCGTACTGATGATCTACAATGAAAAATGGCACTCCATTGACGCCCATTTGCTGCGCCGCATCAATTTCAGCGACAATTGTGTCCTTGTCGGCGTCGGATGCCAGCAGCTTTTCAACCACCTTGCGGTCCATGCCAGCCTGCTCGGCAATGTCGAGAAGAACAGCGTGATCACCGACATTGCGACCCTCTTCAAAGTTGGCCTTGAACAGCAGGGAAATGACCTTGTCCTGCAATTCGCGGTTCTCGGAATGAGCCCAAAGTGCGAGGCGGTGTGCGTCCAGCGTGTTGGGGCCGATCTTGATGGCGTCGAAGTCGAAGGCAATGCCGACTTCCTTGCCGAGATCGGTCAGGATGCCGTGGGCCTTTTCAACCTTTTCCTTGCCGCCCAGCTTTTTTTCAAGCTCTGCCTTCTGGTCCACACCTTCTGGCGGGTAATCCGGATTCAGGCGGTAAGGGCGCCAGTTGATGTCGAAACCGATCTTGTCCTGCACTTCTGCAATGGCCAGATCCAGCCGTGCCTTGCCGAGGTAGCACCATGGGCAAACCACATCCGAAACGATATCAATAGTAAGCCGCAGCATGGTGTTTCCTTACGTCAATTTTGAAATATGCAGGCATTTATGCATTTCAACGCCGCCATTCAACCGGTTACCTCGAGATAACCACCCGGTTTTGCCTCATGGGTCCTGGTCCTGGGAGGCATTATTGCCGGTATTATTGGGCGCGCCTGTTATTGAGCTCTATTGTCCCACCATACCGGTTTTTGATAGCCGAAAAGTGGCGTGACATCCGGTTTGCCGAGATACTTCCAGTGGGCCACCCACTGTGCGCCAATGTAATAAAGCGGAATGACGTAGTGGCCGGACACCAGCAGGCGATCATAGCCGCGCACCGCGGCTTCAAAATCCTCGGTGGAGCGTGCCTGCAGCAGCGCCTCGATCATGCGGTCGATATCGGGGTCTGCCGCGCCGGCATAGTTGAAGCTGCCCGGCGCATCTCTGGAGGTTGAATCCCAGCGGTTATATTGCTCGATGCCGGGCGACAGCGACGACGGGAACGAGCGGATGATCATATCGTAATCAAAATTATTTGACCGGGCCTGATACTGACCGTCATCGACAGAGCGAATGGCCATGTTGACGCCAATCAGCTTCAGCGACCGCTGATAGGCCAGTGCAATGCGTTCCTGCGCCGGGTTCTGGGTCATCACCTCAAAGGCCAGTTGTCTGCCATTGGCATCGACCATGCGGCCAGCTGTGATCTTGTAACCGGCCTCCTGCAGCAGATCGACAGCCTTGCGCAGCACCTTGCGGTCGGCGCCCGAGCCATCGCTCACGGGCATCATATAGGTTCCGGCAAGTATTTCTGGTGACAGGCGCTTGGCGGCATCGCCCAGCAGGGCCAGTTCCTTTTCATTGGCCGGGTTGCCATAGGCACCCAGCGATGAGTTTTGCCAATAACTCTGGGTGCGACTGAAGGCGCCACCGAGGATGTTGCGGTTCAGCCATTCAAAATCCAGCACGTAGGACAGGCCTTCGCGCACCTTTTCATCGGCAAAGATTGGCTTGCGGGTGTTGAACACGAAACCGAACATGCCAGAGGGCAGGCGCGGTTCGAACACTTCTTTCAATATGTCGCCACGATTGGCGGCGGGGAAGTTGTAGGCGCTGCCCCAATGCGACGAATCGGCATTGCCATTAATGGCATCACCTTCCGGGTACATGTCGATATCGCCCTTTTTGAAGGCTTCGAACATCGAGTTGACCTGCAGGAAATAGGTGACGCTGATTTCGTCGTAATTATCGAAACCGACCTTGGACGGCACATCCTTACCCCAATAATTGGGGTCACGTTCCCAGATGATCTTTTCACCCGGGCGCATCGACTTTATCTTGTAGGGGCCGGAACCGACAACCGGGCCAAGGCCTGCCTTTTCAAAGGTTTCCGCATCGATGGCGTGTTTGGGCAGGATAGGGGTCGATGAGGCGAGAATCAGCGGTGTTTCGCGATTGGCCTTGTCGTTAAAGGTAAAACGAACGCCGTGTTCGCCAACTTTTTCCATTTTCTCCACCGCGGTCAGGCGGTTGTTGAACGGCGGGCGGCCCTTCTCTTTCAACAGTTCAAGCGTGAACATCACGTCTTCAGGCGTCACGGGTTTACCGTCCTGCCAGCGCGCCTTTGGATTGAGGTTGAACTGGGTGTAGGTGCGCTCGTCGTCCCATTCGACACTTTCGGCCAACAGGCCGTAAAGCGAGAAGGGTTCGTCATTGGACCGTTGCATCAACGGTTCATAAAGCAGGTTGCCGAAATCAGGGTCCCACACGCCGCGTGCGGTGGTGCGCATGCCCCTCAAGACAAAGGGATTGAGGCTATCGAAGGTACCGACCACGCCATAGGCAATCTTGCCACCCTTTTTAACATTTGGGTTCACGTAAGGGAAGCTCTTGTAATCTGCCGGAAGGGCAGGTGTGCCGTGCATGGAAATGCCATGGACAGGTTCGGCCAGCGCTGCGCTGCTGAGCAGCAAGGCCGGAATGACAGCCATCAGGCATCTGCGCATTTCATTCTCCTATGCGGAAGTCGGTTGTCTGATTCCTGCGGAATTTACCACAGGCGTCGGTCTACAGACATGAATGGTCGGGAAATCTTAAGGCAGTCGTCAAAATTCTTAAAGAAATGCTGGATATCGACGCATTCGACATGTAACAGGTGTGCCAGAATTGGTGGGTCACGCATTTGCCTCAATTGAAAGACAGTTGAACAGGTAAGCGGATCGCGCCAACGACGGGCATAGGTTCAAAACTGACCCGACCGAATTTCAGGAGACGGAACTCTTATGATGTACAAGGCAAACAAGTTCACCCGGACAGCACTGTCCGCTCTCGTTCTTTCCATTGGCGCCGTTTCCGCCCCGGCTGTTTCCCAGGCTCAGCAGGCTGCGGCTCCGGCTGGCGCACCGCCACTCGGCTGGTTCAAGACTTGCTCCAAGCAGGAAGACAACGACGTTTGCGTCGTTCAGAACGTTGTTCTGGCGCAGAACGGCCAGATGATCACTGCCGTTGGCCTCATCAGCGTTACAGGCAAGGTAAACCGCAAGATCCTGCAGGTTTCCGTACCGTCCGCACGTCTTATTCCTCCTGGCGTTATGATGCAGATCGACGGCGCCAAGGGCGTTCAGCTTGATTACGCAGTTTGCCTTCCAGACAAGTGCACCGCTGAAGTACCACTGACAGATGCGATGATCGCCAGCCTGAAGAAGGGCAACGAAGTGGTCTTCACGTCGATCAACTTCCGCCGCGCACCAAACCCGATCAAGATTGCCCTGAACGGCTTCACCGGTGCTTATGATGGCGAAGCGATCTCGCAGTCGCAGTTGGCTGAAAGCCAGCGCACCCTGCAGGAAGGCATGCAGAAGAAGGCTGAAGAGGCTCGCAAGAAGCTCGAAGCCGCTCAGGAAGCTGCAAAGACTGCACCTGCACAATAATTTCATCCGTATGGATGGCGAGAAAAACCGGCCTTCGTGGCCGGTTTTTTTATGGGCAGTTTTTTGGGGGGGGGCTTGGCACCACGCTCTTCGTTATTCTCGGGCTTGTCCCGAGAACCTAATCGCATTGCATATTGGGCGCCGGCTTAGATCCTCGCTACAGGGGCGAGGATGACGTTTGAGTGGTGTGTTGGAGACCCCTTACTTGCGATTTCTAACACTTATGGCTTCGCCCTAAGATGTTGAAATCGCTTTCTCTCCAACAAGGGTAGAGATGGGTGGGTGCCGCGCCGTTTGGCGCCCCCTACCTCTACCCTTGTGGGAGAGGAAGAAAAATCATGATCTTAGCTTGCTAAGTCATAGATTTTTCAGGTGAGGGGTTATGCTTCCTGCCCGCGCGCCCCACAAAAAAACCGGCCTGGGAGGCCGGTTCTGATGTGTTTAGTGCGACATGATCGGCTTGGGTTTCAAGTGGCCGCCGGAATCCGTATCGAAGATCCTGGTGATGTTGGGATTGCGCAGAGGCTTTCCGCTATCGTCATGGATCAGATTCTGTTCCGAAACATAGGCGACATATTCCGTGTCATCGTTTTCGGCCAGCAGGTGATAAAAGGGCTGGTCGCGTTCGGGACGGATTTCTGCCGGTATCGAGTTCCACCATTCTTCCGTATTGGAAAATTCCGCATCGACATCAAAGATAACGCCGCGGAAAGGAAATATCCTGTGACGAACCACTTCTCCGATCGTGAATTTTGCATTTCTTTGCTTCATGGCTGAAACATCCTTTCGAAGAATAATTTGGGACGTCTTGCTGCAGATATCAAGTGTTTATGGTTTTTGGCCCTTTCATGCGTCGCCCGATTGGTGCTGTTGCAAGAATAACGCCGCTCATGACAAGAACGATCCCTATGGCGTGATAGGTTTCGAAAGTTTCGGCAAGAAAAAGCCAGGCCAGTACGATCGAAATTGGTGGCATGATGTAGAGCGTCACACCCGCCGTGGTGGGTCCAAACACCCGCACCGTATGGGTAAAACACAAGAATGCCGCCAGTGAAGCGATGAGAATGATGCCGGCCATCTTCATCCAGGCGGTGGCAGTAACCGGTAGGCTGCCACCTTGCGCAAATTCCACCACCGTAATCGGCAACAGCACCAGGGCGCCTGATGCGGCAATCAGGCCAAACAGGCTGAAGGACTTCAGCTTGTTGACGGCAGGTTTGCGCAGCAGCAGCGAATAAACCGCAAATGCAATGGCGGCCGTCAGGATGCCGAAATCGCCAAGGTTGAAGTTCAGGTGCAGCAGCGCGTTAATATTACCCTTCAGCACAATAACGGTCACGCCGGCAAAGGCGATGATCATGCCGGCAACTTCCAGCGGGCGTATCGGCCGGTTCTGGAAAAAGCGCTGGAAGATGATGATGAACAGCGCCGATGTCGTGTAGATCAGCGTGCCGTTGGCAGCGGACGTGTAGTTCAGCGACCAGTAGACGACGCCGCCGCAAATGCCCATGCCGAGAAAACCGATGACCAGCCACAGCATGCTGTTGTTGCGCACGAAGTCGATGCAGGCCTTGCGGTCGGCATAAACGAAGGGCGCCATGATGAGAGCCGATGCGGTCCAGCGAATGAAGGCGGTGGTGAAGGGGGCGACCTCGCCAATCACGCCGCGGCCGAAAATGATGTTGGTGGCGAAACACAAGGGCGCAAGAAGGAAGATGACCCAGTCTAACAGCCGGGGTTGCGAGGTTTCTGCGCTCATGTCTTGTATTCCACTTCAGGCAATGTCTGGCCATACGGCCAGTTCGCATGTCGGTCTGTGCGACCCACGAATAAGAATTGAATTGATGCCATAAAAAACGGCGGCCCGTGAGCCGCCGCTTAAAAAAGAAATGCGCCAGCAGAGCCAGCGCATATCCATTATCAAGCCGAGTAGTACATGTCGAATTCGACTGGATGCGGTGTCATTTCGAAACGCATGACTTCCTGCATCTTCAACTCGATGAAGCTGTCGATCTGGTCGTCATCGAACACGCCGCCAGCCGTCAGGAACTTGCGGTCCTTGTCGAGGCTTTCGAGCGCTTCACGCAACGAGCCGCAAACGGTTGGGATCTTCTTCAATTCCTTTGCAGGAAGATCGTAGAGATCCTTGTCCATTGGCTTGCCAGGATGGATCTTGTTCTTGATGCCGTCGAGACCAGCCATCAGCATTGCTGCAAAACCGAGGTACGGGTTCTGTGTCGGGTCCGGGAAGCGGACTTCAACGCGCTTTGCCTTCGGGTTGGAGCCGAATGGAATACGGCACGAAGCAGAACGGTTACGAGCGGAGTATGCCAACAGAACAGGCGCTTCATAACCAGGAACCAGACGCTTGTAGGAGTTGGTTGTCGGGTTGGTGAAGGCGTTGATGGCCTTGGCGTGCTTGATGATGCCGCCGATGTAGTAAAGGCAGCTTTCAGACAGACCTGCATATTCGTCGCCAGCGAAGGTTGGCTTGCCGCCCTTCCAGATGGACTGGTGAACGTGCATGCCCGAACCGTTGTCACCGAAGATTGGCTTCGGCATGAAGGTTGCGGTCTTGCCATAAGCGTTGGCTACCTGGTGCACGACATACTTGTAGATCTGCATCTTGTCGGCGCTGTGAACCAGCGTGTCGAACTTCACACCAAGTTCGTGCTGGGCAGACGCCACTTCGTGGTGATGCTTTTCAACGACAACGCCCATTTCCGAGAGAACCGTGAGCATTTCGGAACGCATGTCCTGCAGGCTGTCGATTGGCGGAACAGGGAAGTAACCACCCTTGACGCGCGGACGGTGGCCGAGGTTGCCTGTCTCATAATCGGTGTCGTCGTTGGACGGCAGCTCGGAAGAATCAAGCTTGAAGCCGGTGTTGTATGGGTCGGCCTTGTACTTGACGTCGTCGAAGACGAAAAATTCTGGCTCAGGGCCAACAAAAACCGTGTCGCCGATACCGGATGCCTTGAGGTAGGCTTCTGCCTTCTTGGCAGTGCCGCGTGGGTCGCGGTTGTAGGATTCACCCGAGACAGGGTCGAGAATGTCGCAAAGGATGACCATGGTGGACTGTGCGAAGAACGGGTCCATGTGAACCGTCGCAGGGTCAGGCATCAGAACCATGTCGGATTCGTTGATAGCCTTCCAGCCGGCAATAGACGAGCCGTCGAACATTACGCCATCGGCAAACATGTCTTCGTCAACACAGACAACGTCCATGGTAACGTGTTGCAGCTTGCCCTTCGGGTCCGTGAAGCGCAGATCGACGAACTTGACGTCGTTGTCCTTGATCTGTTTCAAGATATCATTTGCAGTCGTCATTTTAAGGTTTTCCTTGAGTGTGGGATGACGAGGTGGCGATTTACCTGAGCCAGTTTCCGGACTCAGGTGTTTTTTTATATGGCGTCAACGCCCGTTTCACCTGTCCGGATACGGATGACTTCTTCTACATTCGAGACGAAAATCTTGCCGTCACCGATACGGCCTGTCTGGGCCGCATTTCGTATTGCTTCGATCACTGCATCTGCATTTTCGTCAGCCAAAACAACCTCGACCTTCACCTTGGGCAGAAAGTCGACGACGTATTCAGCACCGCGATAAAGTTCGGTATGGCCCTTTTGGCGACCGAAGCCTTTTGCTTCAGTTACAGTTATTCCCTGAAGACCGACTTCCTGAAGGGCTTCCTTCACTTCGTCGAGCTTGAAAGGCTTAATGATCGCTTCGATCTTTTTCATTTGAAAATATCTCTCCGCTTCTCCCGTTAAAGCAGGGTCTGCCCGCCTCCCGAACAGAATGCACATAGCATGCCAAATTGAAACGAAGATTTTGAATTTTTTCTCAAAAAAGCATCCAACGAATGTAGTTTGACCTGATTTGCATCAAAAGACAGTACTGTTTTGCCAAAAATGGTGCGCTGATGTGTCATTATTTCGTATTTTCGATATGAATTTTCGCCGGTTTATATTTTGCTAATTGCATCGTCATTTGATGAAAATATAGTCAATTGCGTATAATTTGGGCGAAGCGGCCTGCCTGTTTTATGCACATTGATTTGGCAGCCAAATTGCTATCAATATTCAGCATGAAGTTTTCCGCTCGCCATTGCCTTTATAGCCCGTCCGCCATGACTGCCATCGACAAGGATGCTGCCGATAGCGGGCTTTCCTCCTATGCGCTGATGGAGCGGGCAGGGCAGGCGATATCCGCCCTGGTTCTGTGCCATTACCCAGAGGCTGGGCGTTACATCGTGCTGTGCGGGCCGGGCAATAATGGTGGCGATGGTTATGTGGCGGCGGCCGCCCTTGCTGCCTGCGGTGCTGCACCGCTTGTTTTTCATTTGGGTAATCAGGACCGGCTCTGCGGTGATGCGCGGCGCGCCATGCTGGCGTGTCCCATCAACAGCAAACCGATGGAACGCTATAGGCCTGAAATCGGCGATGTGGTTGTTGATGCGTTGTTTGGGGCCGGATTGTCGCGTGACGTGCCGGAAACCGTGGCCGCGCTGTTTGAAACGATCAACGGCTTGCAGTTGGATGTGGTGGCTGCCGACCTTCCTTCGGGTGTCTGTGGCCGGCGTGGCACGATTTTGGGCGCTGCGCTGAAAGCCCGCCACACCGTAACCTTCATGGCGCTCAAACCCGGGCACCTGCTGATGCCGGGGCGGGAACTGGCCGGGGAGATCGAGGTGTTTGATATCGGCATTCCCCAGCGCATTCTGGAGCGACATAACGACCGGCTGGCGCAAAATGACCCGTTGTTCTGGAAGGACCATCTGGCGCATCCTGGTTCTGCTTCGCACAAGTTCACACGCGGTCATCTGACGGTTTTTTCCGGCCCGCAGTATGCCACTGGTGCCGCAAGGCTTTCGGCGGGTGCCGGTTTGAAAACCGGCGCTGGCCTTGTGACCGTTGCAGCACCGTCCGACGCCCTGCCGGTTCTGGCTACGACGCTGACCGCAGTGATGCTGACGGCAATCGACACTGTGCAGCATCTGCGGGATTGGCTGACAGACAGCCGTCATGCGACCTTTGTTATTGGTCCCGGTTTTTCTGATCTGCAGAAGATCCGCCAGTTCGTGCCCGAATTGGCCGACAAGGCACTGGTGCTGGATGCAGATGCGATTACTGCCTTTCGTGATGAGACGGATCTGCTGTTTGAGATGTTTGCCAAAGCGCAGGCACCACGGGTGATGACGCCACATGGGGGTGAATTTGCCCGGCTGTTTCCCGACATTGCTGGCGATGATCAACTGAGCAAGGTTGAGAAGGCGCGGGCAGCGAGCGCCCGTTCGCATGCGGTTGTGGTCTACAAGGGTGCCGATACGGTGATTGCCGCGCCGGATGGCCGGGCGCTGATCAATGCCAATGCGCCCCCCAATCTGGCGACGGCCGGTTCCGGTGATGTGCTATCGGGCATTGTTGGCGGCCTGCTGGCGCAGGGCGTGCCGGCCTTTGAGGCGGCGGCAGCGGCGGTATGGTTGCATGGTGAGGCGGGGCAGAGGGCCGGTCACGGCAGTACGGCAGAAGACATTCTGGCCGCCGTCAAACCCTATTTGTAATGCGCCTTATCGTTGTTTTCATTTGCGGCTTTTGCCGCTCTGCCCCTGTTGGTGTGGCCCATGTCAATCTGGGCCAAGTCAGTATGTCAGGTTCAGTGCGGGCCAGACATGAAGGCAATCGGCTCCTTGCGCAGCGATGACACCACAATCTTGCGTTCCGCACGCTCCTGCTGCGGTGAACGATTGTAGATTTCGCGATAACACTTCGAAAAATGCGATGCGGAGACAAAACCGCAGGCAACGGCCACCTCCACCACCGGCATGGCCGACTGCACCAGCAGATGGCGCGCCCGGTCGAGGCGGATTTCAAGGTAATAACGGGCCGGTGAGCGGCCCATTTCCTGCCGGAACAGTCGCTCCACCTGACGGCGCGACAGATCGGCACCATCGGCAATGTCAAGCAGCGACAGCGGTTCGGCCAGATTGCTTTCCATCAGTTCGATGATCGACAGCACCTTGCTGTTCTGTACGCCCAGCCGGGCTCGCAGTGGCAGGCGCTGGCGGTCACGCGGGTTGCGCACCCGGTCAGTCAATTGCTGTTCGCAGACGCGGTTGACGAGGTTGTCTCCAAAATCCTGTCCGATCAGGTTCAGCATCATGTCCAGCGAGGCTGTGCCACCGGCGCAGGTGTAGATGTTGCTGTCGACCTCGTAGAGGTCGGCATAGACCTCGACCTGCGGGAAGTTTTCCGAAAAGCCGGGCAGGTTTTCCCAGTGGATCGCGCAGCGCTTGCCATTCAGCAGGCCGGCCTGCGCCAGAATATGGGCGGCGGTACAGAGGCTGCCGACCGAGATGCCGCGGTTATAGGCCTCGCGCAGCCAGGCGTTCACGGACTTGTTGTGATACTGCTCTATATCGATGCCCGAACAGACGATGACCATGTTGGAGCGCTTGTCACCGCTCAGATTGCGACGCTCGTCGGCAAGCGAGGTATCTACGTCAAGAGAGATGCCAGCGGAGGATTGGACCTTCAGTCCGTCAGCGGAGGCCAGCCGCCATTCATAGGCATCATAGCCCAGCATTCTGTTGGCTATTCGCAATGTCTCAACTGCGCCCATGAAGGGCAGCATCGTAAATTGAGGAACGAGAAAAAAGACTATCGAGCGTTTTTTCGGGCCGATTTTGCTCATAGTGTCCATGCTCCGTTGCGAAAGCACAATTCCTTGCTTGGAAACCTTGAACTGGATATCCAGTTTGCGACATTATAATAGCAAACCACGCCAATGAGCGACAATTTTTAATTTTTATGCGGCCAAATTATACAGGCAAAATGCAACGCATCCAAAATAGGCAGCGGCGAGATTAAAATCGCGCCTTGAGAGTTCATTTTCCAGGCATTTCCTGCATTTTACACTCAGGATATTTGATGAATGGCAGATTGCCGCTGTCTGCATCTTTCACGCGAGAAACTTGATGCTTCTCAATTTGGCACAACGGGCCGGATTGCGTAAATGCGACATGGGCAATTGGGTTGTGCGCGAGGAGATGATTGGGGGTGTTAAGTGAGCAGACGTCGATTGTTGCGCCTTCGGAGCTCTCGGCGTCATCCTAGGGGAAAAGCCCTAGGATGACGAAGGTCGGCTGAGGCTGTATGCGCCCTAGCATCTGCAATCATCGGCCGAAAGCCGCTGAACCGTTTCCGGCCGATGATGTTGCCGTCGTTAAGACAGGCAATCCTTGATCGAGGTGGCGATGCCGCGCATCAGGTCGAAATAGAGCGATGGACCTTCCTTGAAGGTTGCTGCTTCCGGATCCAGCGTTCCCGACTTGGCGTCGGTGCCTTCGGTCACGACCCTGACCAGCTTCGGTTCAAACTGCGGTTCTGCAAACACGCAGGTCGCATTGAGGCTCCTGATCTTGTCGTGGATCTGGCGCACGCGGTCGGCACCGGGCATGGTTTCCGGGCTGACGGTGATGGAGCCGGCAACGCGCACCTTATAGCGGTGTTCGAAATACTGGTAGGCGTCGTGGAACACCACGAATGGCTTGTCCTTGACCGGTTCAAGCGTCGTGGCAAGCTCGGTGTCGAGCTTGTCGAGGTTCTCCATCAGCTTCTTGGCGTTTTCCTGATATTTGGCGGCATTGGATGGGTCTGCCTGAATAAGCGTCGTTTCAATGGCACCGGCCATGGCCTTGGCATTCATCGGGTCCAGCCACAGATGCATGTCATATTCGCCGTGGTCGTGACCAGCGTGATCATGACCGGCGTGATCATGCCCCTCATGACCTTCCTCGGCCTCGTGGGCGTGCTCACCGTGACCTTCATCACCATGGTCATGGGCTTCAAAGGCGCCGCCTTCACGGAATTTCAGCTTTTCCAGACCCTTGGCATCTTCCAGTTCAATGACCGTTGCCTTGGTGGCCAAAGCCTCAAGGGGCTTTTCCAGGAAGGCTTCCAGACCATGGCCAACCCAGAACACCACATCGGCGTCTTGCAGCGTCTTGGCGTTGGATGGCTTCAGACTATATGTGTGCGGGGAGGCTGCGCCTTCAACGATGAGTTTGGGTTCGCCAACACCGTCCATGACCGCCTCGACCAGCGAATGAATGGGCTTTATCGACACAACGACATTGGGGGCAGCCATGGCGCTGGAATAGCTGAAAACGCTGGCAGACAGGCAAAGCAGGGCAGTGATTGAACGCATGTTGGACCTCTTGCAGACAGATGTAATGTTATTACATATATTGATGTGATGCTATAACGTATGCAATAAGCATCTGCAACAACGACTTTGGAAAAAAACGAATGCTCCATACTCCCGGCAAAAACGACAACAGGCTGGTGCACCTTCATGGTGCCGGCATTTATCGCGGCAATCGCTGGCTTGTCCGCAATGTCGGTTTCTCGGTCGGGCGGGGGGAGATTGTTACGCTGATCGGCCCGAATGGGTCTGGCAAATCCACCACGGCAAAAATGGCGATCGGTGTGTTGAAACCATCGGAAGGCCGGGTGGAGCGCACTGGCGATCTGAAGATCGGTTACGTGCCGCAAAAGCTGTCCGTTGACTGGACAATGCCGCTGACCGTACGACGGCTGATTACCCTGACTGGTAATCTGCCTGCCAAGGAGATTGACCGGGCGCTGGATGCGACCGGCATTCTGCATCTGTCGCGGGCCGAGGTGCAGCATCTCTCGGGCGGGGAGTTTCAGCGTGCGCTGCTGGCGCGTGCCATTGCCCGCAAACCGGACCTGCTGGTGCTGGACGAGCCTGTGCAGGGCGTGGATTTCGCTGGCGAGATCGCGCTGTATGACCTGATTAAAAACATAAAGAAAACAACCAACTGCGGCATTCTGCTGATTTCGCATGATCTGCATGTGGTGATGGCCGAGACCGATACGGTGATTTGTCTCAACGGCCATGTGTGCTGCACCGGCACGCCACAGGCGGTCAGCCAGAGCCCGGAATATATGCGGTTGTTCGGCACGGCTGCGGCCAAGACGCTTGCGGTTTACAGCCACCATCACGACCATACCCATCTGCCTGATGGCCGCGTGCAGCACAGTGACGGTTCGATAACCGAACATTGCCATCCCGATGACGGACATCATCATGACGGCCACCATGGTGAGCATGACGATGCCCATCATGACCATGCCCACACACATGCCCATGGCGATGGTTGCGGCTGTGGAAACCACGATCACGACCATAGTCATGGCGAAGGTCATGCCCATAACCACGACCATCAGCATCAGCAGACTGACGGGAGCCACAAACATGTTTGACGACTTTTTTATCCGGGCAATCGTGGCTGGTCTCGGCATCGCCTTGATGACCGGCCCTTTGGGCTGCTTTGTCGTTTGGCGGCGCATGGCCTATTTCGGCGATACGATGGCGCATTCGGCACTGCTGGGCGTGGCACTTTCACTGATGTTTGAACTCAATCTGATTGTCAGCGTGTTCTTCGTCGCTACTCTGGTGTCGCTGCTGTTGCTGTTCTTGCAGCGCCGTCAGGCGCTGTCCGCCGACGCGCTGCTTGGCATTCTCTCGCATTCGGCGCTGGCCTTCGGTCTGGTGCTGGTTGCCTTCATGACATGGGTGCGGATCGACCTCATTGCCTTCCTGTTCGGTGACATTCTGGCGGT
Source organism: Agrobacterium sp. 5Ca50 (assembly GCF_055381905.1). NCBI lineage: Bacteria > Pseudomonadati > Pseudomonadota > Alphaproteobacteria > Hyphomicrobiales > Rhizobiaceae > Agrobacterium > Agrobacterium sp. 5Ca50. Next base: position 1,717,717 of record NZ_AP026438.1, on the reverse strand, counting down.
CACGACAAGCGATATCCAGATGATATGGGGCGGCGGTATATTGGTGATCTGCGCGATCATCTATCTGTGGAAACCGCTGCTTGCTTCTACCGTCAATGCAGAACTGGCCGAAGCCGAAGGTTTGAAGCCAGAGCGCACCAAGCTGTTTTTCATGCTGCTGATGGCGCTGGTGATTGCCATTGCCATGAAGATTGTCGGTATCATGCTGATTACGTCTCTATTGATCATTCCGGCGGCGGCGGCACGGCGCTTTTCGTCCACACCGGAAATGATGGCGATTTTTTCAGCCCTGATCGGCATGGTGGCGGTGATTGGCGGCCTGTTTGGATCACTTCACTTTGATACGCCGTCCGGACCGTCAATCGTGGTTGCAGCGGTGGTTCTTTTTGTTCTAAGTCTGCTGCCGGCGCCCGGCAGAAACCGCGATGCCCGTCCATTGAATGAAGGAGGTTCATCATGATTACTCCAGCGCTGACCAAAAACCAGACGCTTGTGTTTGAAACGCTGTCCGGTTCGCAAGGGCCACTCAGTGCCTACAACATTCTGGACAAGCTGCGTGACCATGGTTTCCGTGCGCCGTTGCAGGTGTACCGCGCGCTTGAAAAGCTTGTGGAATTCGGGCTGGTACACCGGCTGGAAAGCCTCAATGCCTTCGTTGCCTGTGCACACACACAAACCGATTGCTGTTCATCGCACCACGGCACCGTGGCGTTTGCCATTTGCAATTCCTGTGGTCAGGTCAGTGAATTCCATGACCATGAGATCGACCATCGCCTGCAGACCTGGGTCAACGGCCAGAAGTTCAAAGCGGAAAAGACCACAATCGAAATTCGCGGGCTTTGTGAGGCCTGTGCGGCCTGAGGCTGGCGGGAGCGGTGCATTGACCATACGGATAGCGCGCCCGTCTGACGCTGCCATTCTTGCGGCCATTTCGATCGAAGTTTGGCTGGGTACCTACCTCAGGCGCGGTGTGAATGCGTTTTTTGCCGACTACGCGCTGAGTGAATTTACTGCCGCGCGGTTTTCTGCGCTGCTGGAAAATCCGAAAGAACATATCTGGGTGTCGGAAAACGAGGACGGCCTGGACGGATTTATCCGGGTCAGTGAAGGGCAGGTGGCACCGATCGCCGACTGCTCAACAACCGAGATATCAACCCTCTATGTGCAGCCGCGTCATCACGGCAAGGGTATCGGATTTCAGCTGCTGGAACAGGGGCTGGCGTTTGCGCACCAGTCCGGCAGCGCTTCTGTATGGCTGACGACAAACTCCGAAAATGCCCCGGCAATCGGCTTTTACCTGAGACAGGGGTTTGAAAAGGTCGGAACCACGGATTTCCGTATTCAGGATCAGGCCTATAGGAACGACGTGTTTAAGCGCGTCTTTTGATGGCGGTGATGCCCTGATAACGTTCAGATCTCGTGCAGGTCTTTCGCAAACCGCTTCCAGTTGCCGATATATTTCTGCGCCGACAGTTTCAGTCCGGCACTGGCATCATCATCCAGTGTGCGTATGACGCGGGCGGGTGAACCGACAATCAGCGAATTGTCAGGAAATTCCTTGCCTTCGGTGATCAGCGCGTTGGCGCCGACCAGGCAGTTCTTGCCGATCTTTGCGCCGTTGAGAATAGTCGCGCCCATGCCGACCAACGAGTTGTCGCCAATGGTACAGCCATGCACGATGGCGTGGTGGCCGATGGTGCAGCCTTCACCGATGGTGGCAGGAAAACCGGGGTCGCTATGGACCATTACACCTTCCTGGATGTTGGTGCCGGCACCCACTGTGATCGGTTCGTTATCACCGCGCAGCGTGGCGCCAAACCAGATGCCGACATCGTCGCCCAGCGTTACCAAGCCAATGACATTGGCATCCGGCGCCACCCAGTAACGGTCAGCGTCCGGCAGCGTTGGTGCGTTGTCGCCAAGGCGGTAAATCGGCATGATGTTTCTCCTCCCACAAATCTCCCGAAACATGACACGGTTTCGGGAGTCGGCTGCTCTTGCTACGGATTAGGCGACCTTGACGGTCAGTGTGCCGATGCCATCAACACCACATTCCATCACGTCACCGGCAACGACTGCGCCAACCCCGGCCGGGGTTCCGGTCATGATGACATCGCCGGGCGCAAGCACAAACAGCTTGGACAGTTCGGCAATGATTTCAGGTACTTTCCAGATCATCTGGTTGAGATCGCCAGACTGGCGGCGTGTGCCGTTGACATCAAGCCAGATCGCGCCCTGATCGAGGTGGCCGGCGTCAGTTGCAGCAACCAGTGCCGAGACCGGTGCAGAGGCTTCAAAGGCCTTGGCTGCTTCCCATGGGCGCGACATCTTCTTGGCAACGTCCTGCACATCACGGCGGGTCATGTCGATACCGACAGCGTAACCCCACACGCAGTCCAGCGCGTCCTCAACGGCAATGTTTTCGCCGCCCTTTTTCAGCGCAACGACAAATTCCACTTCGTAATGCACGTTTGATGACAGTGACGGATAGGGAAAGTTCTGACCGGCGGGCAGCAGGTTATCGGCGTTCTTCTGGAAAAAGAACGGCGGCTCGCGTGACGGATCATGGCCCATTTCAATGGCGTGGTCGGCATAGTTGCGGCCAACGCAATAAACGCGGCGTACCGGAAACACGCTGTCCGTTCCAGCAACAGGCAAGGTAACCGGCTTGGGTGCGGGGATAACAGTCTCAGCCATGGAAATGTCCTTCCGAAAGGAGTTGCCCGAAGGGTGGGGCAAAGGGGCGGGGTGTCTAAATGCGAAGCAGAATAATCGGGCAGGGGTCTCCGGCCTTCAATGGCGGGGCGTTGGGCGGGCGCACAATCAGCGCGTGGGAATTGGCCAGCGTCTTCATCATCGATGAATCCTGCTTGTCGAAATTTTTTGCCACCAACGTACCATCGTCACGGATGGTCAGAGTGGCACGCATGTAATCCTGCCTGTGGTCGTTGGCCTTAAGGTCGGTTTCGGTTACGGCCTGAACCTCGCGACGGCGCAAAGGCGTGCGCGCCAGTTTCTGCACCAGCGGCTCCAGAAACAGCAGACTGCACACAAGGCTCGCCACCGGGTTTCCGGGCAGGCCGAGCACCTGCATGGTGTCGATGGCGCCGACCATCAGCGGTTTGCCGGGTCGCATGGCAATGCGCCAGAAATCCAGCTCCATGCCCTTGGCCTTGAGGCTGGCCTGCACCAGATCATGATCACCGACCGATGCACCGCCCAGTGTTACCAGCACGTCGGCCTTGGCGGTTATGGCGCGCTCGATGGCTTTGCCGATCAGTTCCTTGTCGTCGCTGATAATGCCGAGATCCAGCACCTCTGCACCGGCATTGCGGGCAATAGCCGCCACACCAAAGGTGTTGGAGGCAATGATCTGGTCGCTTTTTGGCACGCTGCCGGGCTGCACCAATTCGTCGCCGGTGGCTAGAATGGCAACCAGCGGCTTGCGATAAACACGCAGTTCCGCATGGTTCATGCCAGCGGCAACCGTCACATCTGCAAAGGACAGCAGCCGGTCTTTTTGAAGAACCACTTCACCTTCCATGAAGTCCTGCCCCTTGGGGCGGATATGGCGGTCCCTGACCACTTCGAATGTGCTGCGGATCTGATGATTATCCAGCAGGTCGGCATCTTCCTGAATGAGAATGGTGTCAGCGCCTTCAGGCACCGGTGCGCCGGTGAAGATCCGCACCGCCTCACCCTTGCCTACCGTGCCGTCAAAGGCGTGACCGGCCGACGCCGTGCCGATGACGGTCATGACCGAGCCGAGTTGAGGTGCGTCTTCGGCCCGCAGCGCATAACCATCCATGGCGGAGGAATTGAACGGAGGCTGGGTCAGCCGGGCAGTGACATCTTCACCGAGAATACGTCCATCAGCAGAGGCCAGCAGCACCGTTTCCGTTTCAAGGACAGGCTTTGCGCGCGACAGCAATCGGTCCAAAGCGTCTTCTACTGGCAGCAATGACACGTCTAGTTCTCCTGACGTTTATAGTCCCCGGATTTTCCGCCGGTCTTTTCAGACACGACAATGCCGCCAATTTCCATGGCCTTATCAACCGCTTTGGCCATGTCGTAAATGGTAAGGCAAGTCACGGAAACGGCGGTCAACGCTTCCATTTCAACACCGGTCTTGCCGGTCAGTTTTACGGTGGCGCGCACGCGAAGGCCCGGCAGGTCATCGTCTTCGGTAATGTCGACGGAAACCTTGCTCAGCATCAGCGGATGACACAGCGGAATGAGATTGGATGTCTGTTTGGCGGCCATGATGCCGGCAATGCGGGCGGTGCCAATGACATCGCCCTTCTTGGAATCACCCTCGCGGATGATGCGCAGGGTTTCAGCCTGCATGCGCACGTATCCCTCGGCGCTGGCAACACGAACCGTTTCGTTCTTGTCACCGACATCAACCATATGCGCCTCGCCGGAAGCGCTGATATGGGAGAGTTTGTCACCTGAGTTCACGAGGCATGCCCCTTATTCTGCGGCCTGTATATTTGCCTGTCCGGTCAGCAATGTGTGGGTTGCAGCGGTCACGTCGTCCTTGCGCATCAGGCTTTCGCCGACCAGGAAGGTGCTGATGCCGACCTTCTGTAGGCGCAGGCAATCCTCATGGGTGAAGATGCCGCTTTCTCCGACCAGCAGGCGATCAGCAGGCACCATGCCGGCCAGCTTTTCACTGGTTTCCAACGTGACTTCGAAGGTGCGCAGGTTGCGATTGTTGATGCCAACCAGCGGAGAGGCCAGTTTCAGCGCGCGCTCCATTTCCTCAGCGTCGTGCACTTCCACAAGAACATCCATGCCAAGGCCAAAGGCCTCGTCTTCAAGGCGCTTTGCCTCGTCATCGGACAGCGATGCCATGATCAGCAAAATGCAATCGGCACCCCAGGCGCGGGCTTCATGCACCTGATAGGTTTCAAACATGAAATCCTTGCGCAGCGCCGGCAGGCTGCAGGCGTCGCGTGCTGCTGTCAGAAACTCCGGTGCACCCTCAAAACTTGGCGTGTCGGTCAGCACGGAAAGACAGGCAGCGTCTCCGGCTTCATAGGCGCGGGCCAGTGCCGGTGGATCAAAATCCGGGCGGATCAGACCCTTGGATGGGCTTGCCTTCTTGATCTCGGCAATCAGGCCAAATTTGCCGTCGGCCTGTTTCTGCTGCAATGCCTTGTAGAACCCGCGTGGTGCGCTCTGGTCCTTGGCCATGGCCTTCAGATCGGCCAGAGAGACTTTTGCCTTGGCCGCAGCGATTTCTTCACGCTTGTACAGCTCGATCTTTTTCAGAATGTCGCTCATGGCTTTGTCTCTGGCCTTCGTGGCAAATATTACGCTTCGTTCGATACCGCGACCAGCCGCTCAAGCGCCAGCGTCGCATTACCATCGTCAAGGGAGGCAGAGGCAAGGCGCATGCCGTCAGCAATGGTGCCAGCCTTGCCAGAAATGACCAGTGCAGCAGCGGCATTGCACAGCGCGATATCGCGGTAGGCATTGCGCTTGCCAGACAGCACGTCGCGCAGGGCTGCGGCGTTGACGAGGCCGTCTCCGCCCTTCAAATCGTCCATCTGTGCAACCGGCACACCAAAATCTTTCGGTGTCAGCTCGAAGGTTCTGATCTTGCCATCTTCCAGGGCGGCAACATGGGTTGTGCCCGTGGTGGTGATTTCGTCCATGCCATCGCCGTAGACGACCCAGATATGTTCGGAGCCGAGATCGCGCAGCACTTCAGCCAGCGGCACCACCCACTTGTGGGCAAACACGCCAAGCAGCTGCTTTTTCACGCCAGCCGGATTGGACAGGGGGCCAAGCAGGTTGAAAATCGTACGTGTGCCAAGCTCGACGCGTGATGGGCCAACATGGCGCATCGAACTGTGGTGCATCTGGGCAAACATGAAACCGATATTGGCATTGGCAATGCAGTTTTCGATCTGGTGCGGGCCGTTATCCAGCTTGACGCCGAGATTGGACAATGCGTCGGCTGTGCCGGACTTGGAGCTGAGTGCGCGGTTGCCATGTTTGGCAACGGTCACGCCTGCACCGGCAACAATCAGCGCTGCCAGGGTGGAAATATTATAGGTACCGATGCCATCGCCACCGGTACCAACGATATCAACGGCCGTTTCAGGCGCTTTGACGGTGAGCATTCTGGAGCGCATCGATGACACGGCGCCGACGATTTCATCAACCGTTTCGCCGCGCACCCGAAGCGCCATCAGGAAACCGCCTATCTGGGAAGGGGTGGCTTCACCGGACATCAGAATATCGAATGCGCTTCGAGACTCTTCCTTTGTCAGGCTTTCGCCGTTTGCCACCTTTGCGATAAGCGGTTTCAACTCAGCCATTTCAAAATGCTCCCCCCGGGATCAAAAACCAACCATTGCCTGATCGGCTGCGGCCTGGTTGATCGTCACACCATAATCGGACTGCAGACGGTTGACCATCTGATCCAGGATATCGTCGCCAGCGGCCTGCGCCATGGCAGTCAGCTGCTGGTCGTCATTGTTGAGTGCGTCGGGCAGGGCGTCTGCATCAACGGCTGTAACCTGCAACAGGATGCGGGATTCGCCATCGGCACCCGGTGTGCTGGCAGTGGCGCCAACCGGACCCGAGAAGGCGGCAGTCACAGCCTGGGCACCAAGAACGGCGTCTTCGCTGTTCCGCTTCAGGCCAGTCTTGTTTTCAACCACAATACCGAGATCGTCGGCAATGGCTGCCAGTGTCTCACCCTTTTCAAGGCGGGCTTTCAGCTCGTCTGCCTTGGTGGCCAGTGCTGCCTTCTGCTGTTCGGCAGTCCAGTCAGCCTGTGCGTCTTCGCGAACTTCCGCCAGTGTGCGGTCACGCTCAGGGATGATCTGCTCAACGTCGAACCAAACATAACCTTCACGACCAAGGTTGATTGGCAGTGATTCTGCGCCAGGCTCAGTCTTGAACACTTCGGTCACCAGCGAAGGTGCCGGCAGGTCCTTGACCGCATCACCCTTGTCGTCGAGACCTGTCGTGTCGACGGCAGCAACGGTAACGGCCTTGAGGTTCAGCTGGTTTGCAGCGTCGGCCAACGAGGAGCCGGAAGCGCGCAGGTCTTCATAACGGTCATGAACACTGTTGATCTGGTCTACGGCTGCGGCCGTTGCCAGTTCGGTTCTGATCTGCTCGCGGGATTCGTCGAGTGTCTTGACGGTTTCAGGCTTGATGCCGGATACGCGCAGGATAACCGGGCCAAATGCGCCGCTGAGTGCGCCGGTTGCGCCGCCGTCCTTCTGGACAGCAAAAGCGTCGGCAGCAATCGACTGGTCAGGCATGGTGTCCTTCGTGAACTCACCGAGCATCACGTCGTTGGGTGTCTTGCCCTGATCCTTCACAACCTGATCGAAGGTCGTGGTGCCTTCACGCAGCTGCGTTGCAGCGGCATCTGCCATTTCGCGATTCGGGAACACGATCTGTTCGATGGTGCGGCGGCCAGCGGTGCGGAAGCTGTCCTTGTGGCCGTTATAGTATTCATCGATCTGCGCTTCGGTCACAGCGGATGCATCGGCAATATCCGACGGTTCCAGCTTGACGTAGGAGAACTTGCGGTATTCCGGCGCGCGGTAACGGTTCTTCACACCTTCAAACCATGCAGCCAGGACGTCGTCAGCCGGTGCCTTGACCGGGTCGATATTGGCGTTGGACAGAATGAGGTAGTCGATAGAGCGACGTTCATTGCGGTACTGCTTGAGCGCATCGACCAGCACCTTCGGTGCGGTAAAGCCATCCGATACGGCGTCGACGATCTGGCTGCGAACAGCGACCTTGCTTCTTTCCTGGATGTAATCGTCTTCGCGCAGACCGGAGTTGCGCAGACGCTCACTGAACAGGTTACGGTCAAACTGGCCGTTTACCGAGCGGAATGCCGGGTCTTCGGCGATCAGCGAGGCCAAACGATCTTCAGACAGACCAAGGTTCATGTCTTCGGAAAGCTGGTCGAGGGCTGCACCGGCTGCAAGCTGGCTAAACACCTGCCGATCAATACCGAAGGCCTTGGCCTGTTCGGTCGTCAACCGGGTGCCGAATTGGCGGCTCAAATCCGAGATCTGGCGCTGGTAGGCAAGGCGGAAATCATTCGGCGAAACCGTCTGATCGCCAACCGTCACCACCGAGTTCGAGGCTGATGTAACCAGCGAGGCCGAAACACCCCACACACCGAAGGAAACCACAAGAAGCAAAAGCAGCAGTTTTGCGGCCATCGTTTTGGAAGCATTTCGCAGGGAATCGAGCATCGTCAGGCAAACCTCGTCTTTTCACTCTGGCATAGCCACGAGTTGATTGTTGCGGGTTCCTTAGAACAATCCTTGAGGAATTTGAAGGCTAAATGCGCGACAGAATAATGTGAATGAATTCACAATGATCTTATCTTGCTGCTCAGCGGTGATTTCGCATGTGTCAAAACGGCTTTGGCCATGCTGGCAAGCGCTATTCACCGGCCAATGAAAAGCCGCCCGTCGCGGTTGGGCGAGGGCGGCGAAAACTTTGCCGTAAGGCCAATGACATCAGCCAATGTTTTATCGTCTAAGCGATCATATTCGCGTCGATCAAACTTAAAATGGCTTGTTGCGCTCCAGAACGGCGCGAACCTCTTCATGTTCACGCTTCAATTCTGTCAGGGCGGTAATAAACGAGGCCATGAACATCAAACTTATCAATGCTGCAAGTGCTGTAAGGATAACGAACATAGCCGGATACTCCACAAAGGCTTGGCGATGTTCCTCGCCTACCTCAGTAGTAGTTCATATATTGATAACGGGAGGAAACCTGCGGGAATTCAGGACCCTGTTTTTCGATTTGTTGTTCATAAAGGGTAAATGTGGTGGCCAACATGGTAAACACCAGAACCATCCAGGCTGTGCTGATCGCACCAATCTTCGTCGAAGTTGACTGTTTTCCCTTGATAAACATATGTTTATTCCTTCCTCGATTGGGTCGTTGTGCCCATCATTGTCGCGTTGTTCGCGCCATCATAAAAATCGATTAGCATCCCGCCTCTGAAGCTTCCTTGAATGGTCCGTTCATCTGGCGTTCATCTTTCTCGGAGGCCTGCCTTAAAATCTTTCCCCGTAGAGCGCGTATTCAACGGCAAACGAAACGGCAATGGCACCCAAAACCAACACGATAATCACGTTACGCAGTCCCTTTACCCCTGATGTCTTTCGACAACGTCTAGCCCGAAGACAGGTGTAGAGGAGCAGCGCTGAAACGGCCCTGAATGATGCATTCATGTGCCGTTCAGCATGGGGTGCTGACAGATGAAACGCGTAATTGTCATGTGGTCACTGCAACAAGTTACAGAACTGGTTTTAGTTCCAAAGCTTTTGCATTAAGGATTGGGAATGATTGACGCAGTCCGCGGAAACGACATCAAAACGTTGCCAAAAGTCTTTGCCTCATGGGCTGATGTTGAATCGGCGGTTGATGAGCTCGTGGCTGCCAAATCCGACATTCAACGAGACACCTTTGAAAATACATGTGTGCTGATCCGTTTTGCCTCGGATCGATATCCTTTGCCCGATAAGGTCTGTCTTGGGTATTGGCCTACCATTCGTCTTTGCTGGAGTTCGAGCGAATCTACCTGCGAGATCGAGGTGAATGAAAACCAATATGAGTTTTATCGCTTTTCTGACGCAGCGTCCCAGATCACGCATGTGGATGTGACGCGCGGCGATGTCCTCGACGAGGTGCGTGCGCTTATGGACGGCGCATTGTTGCAGGTTGGTGGGTAGGGGGCGTCTGTAGCCATGTTCCCCGGCCTTCAGCATGTGTCTGAAAACGGCAACGGGCTATCCTTAGATGTCTGTTGGGTATGGAAATTTTGTCTGCTTTGTCGGGTAAGTGCGGCGTCACAGGTTGCGGCTTTGTGCGGGATGCCCCAAATATGGCGTCGCAACCGCGTGTATGGTTGCAAGAAACGGCAAAACTCTTGCGATGCGCTGCTGTCCATGACAAAAGGCGGCGACATCGTACTGGCTTGAGAGCGAAATGACGGTTGCTTTTTACCCTGGGTCTTTTGACCCGATGACCAATGGACATCTGGATGTGCTCGTCCAGTCGCTGAATATTGCATCCAGCGTCATCGTGGCCGTAGGCATCCATCCCGGCAAAACACCGCTTTTTTCGTTCGATGAACGGGCGGGGCTGATCAAGGATTCGCTTGTTCAGGCGCTGCCTGATGCCGCACACCGTATTTCAGTCGTCTCCTTTGATAATTTGGTGGTGGATGCCGCCCGCAAGCACGGCGCCAGCATTTTGCTGCGCGGTCTGCGCGATGGTACCGACCTGGATTATGAAATGCAGATGGCTGGCATGAACAGGCAGATGGCTCCGGATATACAGACCGTATTCATTCCGGCCGGAAGCGCATCACGACCCATTACCGCCACATTGGTTCGCCAGATCGCTGCCATGGGAGGCAATGTTTCTGCCTTTGTACCGACCGCAGTGCTGACCGCGCTGAGTGGTAAATTCAAACGCCAGAGTTGACCTGGTTCACATTAATGAATTCCGGAGCTTGATATGAAATTGCTTCACCTTGCCCTTGCTGGCGCACTCTTTCTTGGCGCGGCCATCACCAACGCGGTGGCTGCCGATGACGACTTCCTGACCATTCAGCTGAAGGATGGTCCGGTGGTTATCCAGCTTATGCCGGAAGTTGCACCAAAGCACGTTGCGCAGATCAAGGAACTGGCCAAGGCCGGTGAATATGACAATGTTGCATTTCACCGCGTGATCGACGGTTTCATGGCGCAGACTGGCGACGTGGAATTTGGCGACATGGAAAACGGCTTTAACGCCCGTCGCGCTGGCACAGGCGGTTCCAAGCTGCCGGATATTCCTGCAGAATTTTCAAAGACACCGTTTGAGCGTGGCACGGTTGGCATGGCCCGTTCGCAAAACCCGAATTCCGCCAATTCGCAGTTCTTCATCATGTTCGATCAGGGTCCGTTCCTGAACGGCCAGTACACCGTGGTTGGCAAGGTCGTTTCCGGCATGGAAGCGGTTGACAAGATCAAGCGCGGCGAAGGCGGCAACGGCGAAGTTTCCGACCCGGACAGAATGATTAAAGTCACTGTCGGCAAAAACTGAAACAGGGCCAGAAAGCCCGATTGAAGGAGATAAAAATGGCCGAGATCAAAGATCCGCAGAACACCCTGATTATGGAAACCACCAAGGGTAAGGTTGTTATCCAGCTTCTTCCCGAAGTTGCCCCTGGTCACGTTGCCCGCATCAAGGAACTGACTGCGGAAAAGGCATATGACGGCGTCGTTTTCCACCGCGTTATCGAAGACTTCATGGCGCAGACCGGCGACGTGCAGTTCGGCAAGCAGGGTTCTGAAAACTTCAACCCGGCCCGCGCTGGCATGGGCGGTTCCGACAAGCCGGACCTGAAGGCTGAGTTTTCCGCAACCTCGCACATTCGCGGCACCTGCTCGATGGCCCGTTCGCAGAACCCGAACTCTGCCAACTCGCAGTTCTTCATCTGCTTCACCGACGCTCCTTGGCTGAACAAGCAGTACACGGTCTGGGGTCAGGTTATTGAAGGCATGGAAGTTGTCGACAAGATCAAGCGCGGCGAACCTGTTCGCGATCCTGATTCCATCGTTTCGATCCGTCTGGCTTCCGAAGCCTGATTTGCGATTTTAACGGCAGAACCCGCTTCGCAGACATGCGGAGCGGGTTTTGATGTTTTTTTGAGAGTCTTGAAAATGCGTGTAGACCTGTTCGATTTCGACCTGCCAGATGAAAATATTGCGCTGCGCCCGGCCAATCCGCGCCATAGCGCACGCCTGCTGGTGGTTGATCCGAACACTGGGGCCTTGGCGACAGAATTGTCTGACCACAGCGTCATTGACCTGCCAACGTTCCTGAAGCCGGGCGATGCGCTGGTGTTTAACGACACGCGCGTTATTCCAGCCCAGCTTGAAGGTGTACGCCTGCGCGAAGGTGCGCCGGAAACGCCGGTTTCTGCGACGCTGCATATGCGGGTTGGTGCATCGCGCTGGAAAGCCTTTGCCAAACCCGGCAAACGAATCAAGGCCGGAGACCGCATCCGTTTCGGTACGGGTGCCAGTGGTGGGCATGGTGAGGCCTGCCTGATTGGCACACTGGATGCGACCGTCGAGGAAAAGGGCGAGGAGGGTGAAATCACCCTGCTGTTCGATTTTTCCGGTCCGGCTCTCGATGAGGCGATTGCGTCAGTTGGCCATATTCCATTGCCGCCCTATATTGCGGCCAAGCGTCCTGAAGATGAACAGGACCAGACCGATTACCAGACCATTTATGCGCGGGAAAAAGGTGCGGTTGCCGCGCCGACCGCCGGTCTGCATTTTACGCCAGAGCTGTTTGAGGCGCTGGACAAGGCCGGTATCGAGCGCCACTTCGTGACGCTGCATGTCGGTGCTGGCACCTTCCTGCCCGTCAAAGCCGACGATACAAATGACCACCGCATGCACCATGAGGTTGGTTATGTCTCTGAGGAAACGGCTGCCAAGCTCAATGCGGTGAAGGCACGGGGCGGGCGCATCATCTGCGTTGGCACGACGTCACTTCGCCTGATTGAAAGTGCAGCCGACGACAGTGGCGCCATTCAGCCATGGTCCGGTTCCACCGACATTTTCATCACGCCCGGTTACCGCTTCAAGGTGGTTGATGTGCTGATGACAAACTTCCATTTGCCGCGGTCCACACTGTTCATGCTGGTTTCAGCGTTCAGTGGCCTGGAAACGATGAGCCGTGCGTACACGCACGCCATTTCCTCCGGCTACCGTTTTTATTCCTACGGCGATTCCAGCCTGCTTTTCCGGAAAAACTGATGCACGACAAATTTACGTTCACCCTCAAGGCCACCAGCGCTGGCGCCCGTCTTGGCGAAGTGGCCATGCCACGTGGTGTCATTCGCACGCCAGCCTTCATGCCGGTTGGTACTGTTGGCACCGTCAAGGCCATGTATCTCGATCAGGTACGGGATCTCGGCGCCGACATCATTCTTGGCAACACCTATCACCTGATGCTGCGTCCAGGCCCGGAGCGCGTGGCGCGCCTTGGCGGTCTGCATGAGTTGATCCGTTGGAAACACCCGATCCTGACCGACAGCGGCGGTTTTCAGGTGATGTCGCTGTCTGGCCTGCGCAAGCTGGACGAGCAGGGCGTGACCTTCAAGAGCCATATCGATGGCAGCCTGCACCACATGTCGCCGGAACGGTCGATTGAAATTCAGGGTCTCCTGGGTTCCGATATACAGATGCAGCTGGACGAATGCGTGGCGCTGCCTGCCGAGCGGCGGGAAATCGAGCGCGCCATGGAAATGTCGCTGCGCTGGGCAGAACGTTGCCGTGTGGCCTTTGGCGAACAGCCCGGCAAGGCGATGTTCGGTATCGTGCAGGGTGGTGATGTTCCTGAACTGCGTATCCGTTCGGCCGAAGGCCTGAAGCAGCTTGACCTCAAGGGTTATGCGGTTGGCGGTCTGGCCGTGGGTGAGCCGCAGGAAGTAATGCTGCGCATGCTCGACACCACATTGCCGGTGCTGCCAAGCGAAAAGCCACGTTACCTGATGGGCGTTGGTACACCTGACGATATCCTCAAGTCTGTGGCACGCGGTATCGACATGTTCGATTGCGTGATGCCGACCCGTTCGGGCCGTCATGGTCTGGCCTTTACCCGCCGTGGCCGCGTCAATATTCGCAACGCACGCCATGCCGAAGACATGCGCCCGCTGGACGAACAGTCCAACTGCCCGGCGTCGCGTGATTATTCGCGCGCTTACCTGCATCACCTTGCCCGCTCCAACGAGGCACTGGGCGGAATGCTGCTATCCTGGCACAACCTGGCCTACTATCAGGAGCTGATGCAGGGCATCCGCAAGTCCATCGAAGAGGGGCGTTTTGAGGACTTTTATGCGGAAACGCAGGAGATGTGGGCCAAGGGTGATATTGACCCAATCTGACGTAACGGCAGGCCGTTCAAACCGGCCCGCATTAACCTGTTGCTAACCATAACCAATACAATTTTACCGAAAAAGGCATCAGGACTCGCATTTTCGCCATGTTGTCCACAAGATTAAGCATCTGTTAGACGCTTGGTGGCAGGTCAATACCATCAAGCATCGCGGCCAGTGTGGAAGCTGGCCAGACAGCAGGATGGGGCGTAGTTTTGACTTTTGACGGCAATAAATTCGGATTGAGCGCAAGATTTTTCGCGGTCGCAGCTTTGTGTGTGGCGACGGCATCCTGTTCAACAACATCCGAGCCTAAGAAGAAAACACGGAGCAAGGAATACTTCTCCGAATCCGAGTATGGCGTGAAGGCAAGTCCTCGCGTGGCCACAGGCAAAAACGTCCCCAAAGGGGGCGGGCGCTTCATGGTCGGTGATGCATATACAGTGAAAGGCCGCCGGTATTTTCCGAAGGAAGATCCCGGTTATGACAAGAGTGGTCTGGCCTCGTGGTATGGCTCTGCCTTCCACGGTCGCCTGACAGCGAATGGCGAAGTTTACGATTCTGATCATCTCTCGGGTGCGCACCCGACATTTCCGCTACCCAGCTATGCCCGCGTTACCAATACTGAAAACGGCTCCTCGGTCATCGTTCGCGTCAATGACCGTGGACCGTTCCATGAAGGCCGCATCATCGACGTTTCCAGCAAGACGGCTGAACTTCTCGACATGAAACGCACCGGCACTGCCAATGTGCGCGTGCAATATGTGGGTCGTGCCCGCATGGACGGCCATGACATGCCGTATCTGATGGCATCCTATATTCCGAAGGGGTCGCGCAGCCCGGCTGTGAACCCTGAAGGGCAGATTGCAACCGGCGTGATGGTGGCGTCCGCCTCACGGGATAATATTCCGGTGCCATCCTTCAATCCAACCTATTCCGGTTCTGCGCAGACATCGCTGGTTGGCAACACGCCAAGCCATACGCTGCAGGCGCCGACACCGTTTGCCAATGCAGCGCCTGCCGCGCAGTCGCAGCAGGGCTACGAGCAATTTATGGTTCTGCCGGAAATTGGCCCCTTCGTGCAGCAGCGTCCGGATAGCAACTATCTGAGACTGCCATCTGCCAAATATGCCGCTGCCTATTCTGCCGACAATGACACGACCTCGAAGACCGAAGCCGTGTTCCAGCAGGTTTTGACAGGTGATCGTGGCGAGTTGACAGAGCAGTCCATTCTCAGCTTTGTGAAAAAGAAGCAGGCCAGACAGTAATATCTGTTCACGGGTCATTGATCTGGCGGTACGCTTTAACCGCCAGACAGGGTTCAATGCGTATCATCGCAAAAATGAGACGACGATTCGGGCCGTTCATGCGTAAGACCACACTCCATTCCCTTAGTCTTTTGGCCGTTCTGGTAACAGGTGCGGTTGTTGAGCCAGTGGTGGCGCATGCCCAGACGGCCGCCTTTACGGTCAAGGCGAAACAGGCCTATGTCATCGATGCCGAAACCGGCACGGTGCTTTTGTCGCAAAATGAAGAGGAGGTGTTTCCGCCTGCCTCGCTTTCCAAACTGATGACCGTTGATCTGGTGCTGGATGCAGTGGTGAAGGGCGAACTGAGCCCCACGCAAACCTATGCCGTATCGGAATATGCCTGGCGCACCGGTGGCGCGCCATCGCGCACCTCCACCATGTTTGCGGCGCTGAAATCCCAAATCCCCGTCAAGGATCTGCTGACCGGTATCATCGTTCAGAATGCCAATGATGCCTGCATCATTCTGGCCGAAGGCATGACCGGCTCTGACGCCAGTTTTGCCAAACGCATGACCGAGCGCGGCGTTGAGCTGGGGCTGGAACATAGCGCGTTCACCAACTCCACCGGCCTGCCGGACCCCGGCAACAAAACCACCGTCAAGGATATGGTGGTGTTGGCGCAGCACCTGCACCAGACCTATCCGGCATTTTACAGCCTGTTCACCAAGCCGGATTTCGAGTGGAACAAGATCTACCAGCGCAACAAGAACACGGTTCTGGGTGCGGCACCGGGCATTGACGGGTTGGGACTTGGTTTCGATCAGGCCAATGGTTTTGCCGTTGTTGCCTCCGCCGAGCGTGACGGCCGCCGCATCTATCTTGGCATGGCCGGTCTGCCCGATGACAAGGTGCGGTTTGAAGAAACCCGCCGTGTGGTGGAATGGGGCCTGACGAGTTTTCAGAAACGCACGCTTTACGCCAAGGGCGAGACCGTGGGTGCCGTCAGTGTTTACGGTGGTACGCAGTCGTCGATCGATGTTGCGGTGGCAGAGCCGGTCAATATTGTCGTGCCGATCAACAATCCGGACCGCCTGACCGGCAATATTGTCTACCACTGGCCGCTCAACGCGCCGGTAGAGCCCGGCTTTACGGTCGGTACCTTGCAGATTTTTGCCGGTGACCGCTTGCTTCGCGAGGTTCCGCTGGTCACAACCGCGTCTGTGGAAAAGGGTACTCTTTCGCAAAACGCCGGAGATGCGCTTATGGAGCTTCTGTTCTTCTGGTTATAACAACACCGGTGTTGCGACTGGTCGCCCACCGAATATTCAACTATGCTTGAAAATTGATGATTTGCCGATCAAGCAAACGGGAATGCTGAAATTGTCCGATAAACGTGGATTGTTCATAACCTTTGAAGGTGGCGAGGGCGCCGGAAAATCCACGCAGATTCGCATGCTGGCAGAGCAACTGCGTGAGCGCGACCTCGACGTTATCATCACCCGCGAGCCGGGCGGCTCGACCGGTGCAGAAGCCGTGCGCCATGTGCTGCTGTCCGGTGCTGCAGAATCCTTCGGCGTGCGCATGGAGGCAATCCTGTTTGCTGCTGCGCGCAACGACCATGTGGAAGAAGTTATTCGCCCGGCGCTTGAAAAAGGCACCGTTGTTCTGTGCGACCGTTTTCTGGATTCCTCTCGCGTCTATCAGGGCACCACAGGCAATCTTGAACCGGACTTTATCGAGACATTACAGCGTATTGCTGTCAACGGCTTTATGCCCGACGTGACACTGATTTTCGATATTCCCGCTGCGGCAGGCCTTGCACGTGCACGTAAACGTGCCGACGACGGTGCGGTGCCTGACCGTTTCGAGAAGGAAGAGATCGAGACGCATGAAAAGCGCCGTGAAGCCTATCTGGATATTGCGCTTGCCGATCCGCGTCGTTGCCGGGTGATCAATGCCGACCAGCCGCTGGAACAGGTGGCGGAAGATGTGTGGGCGATGGTTGAGCCATTGCTGAACACACCAGCTGCGCAGAAGCAGGCATCGAAATGAGCGATATTCCGGGCGTTCTCGAAGGTGCCATTCCACCGGCGCAGAACACGAAACTTTTCGGCCATGCCGAGGCTGAACAGTTTCTGGCAACCTCCTACCGTTCCGGCAAAGGCCACCATGCCATTCTGGTCGAGGGGCCTGAAGGCATTGGCAAGGCAACGCTTGCCTTCCGGTTTGCCAATCACATTCTGTCCTATCCCGATCCGGCCAGCGCACCTGAAGTGATTGCCGATCCCGTGCCTGACAGTGCCGTCAGCCGTCAGATCATGTCCGGTGCGTCCCATAACCTGCTGCACCTGTCGCGTCCGGTCGATGAAAAGACCGGCCGGGTGAAGTCTGCCATCACCGTCGATGAAGTGCGCCGTGCCGGGCATTTCTTTTCGCAGACCTCGGGCACCGGCAGCTGGCGTATCGTGATCATCGATCCCGCCGATGACCTGAACCGCAACGCCGCCAATGCTATCTTGAAGATATTGGAAGAACCGCCGAAACGGGCGATGTTTCTGGTGCTGTCGCATGCGCCGGGCAAGTTGCTGCCAACCATCCGTTCGCGCTGCCTGCCATTGAAACTCAACCCGCTTGATGACGGTAATCTGGAACGCTCCTTGGCCAATCTTGGCGTTGGTGTGCCTGACGACAAGAAGGCCGAGTTGCTGACGGCGGCGCGTGGCAGCGTGGCGCAAGCGCTGAAGCTGCTGAACTACGGCGGCGCCGACATTATCGAGGCCTTTGGCGCGATCATGAGCAATACTGGCCCTGCGGCCAGAAAATCCATGCACAAGCTGGCCTATGTGCTGTCGCAGAAGGACAGCGATACGGTTTTGAGCTTCTTCATGGATTATGCCAGCGAGGAACTGATTGCCCGTGCCAAGGCAGCAGCGCTGGCTGGTGACCTGCATGCGGCCGACTATCACGCCCGGCTATCATCCTCGATCGGTGAACGCATCACCATTGCGCAGGCCTATAACCTTGACCGCAAGCAGACTGTGCTTTCCATTCTCGAGGAAATGCAGCGCTGACTGCGCGCTGCTTCGGGTCATCTCACGTCAGATAAAAAGCCTCGTCGCGTCCAAGTTGGTGTTTCGCTTGTGCGAACAATAGGCTATGAGCGGTTTACCTAGGAAACATAGTGTAAAGCTGATAGCCGTCATGACAGACAAGACACCTTTTTATATCACCACCGCGATTTCTTACCCCAATGGCAAGCCGCATATCGGCCACGCCTATGAGCTGATCGCAACCGATGCCATGGCGCGTTTCCAGCGTCTGGACGGTCGTGATGTGTTCTTTCTGACCGGAACCGACGAGCATGGCCAGAAGATGCAGCAGACCGCCAAGGCAGAGGGCATTACGCCGGAAGCACTGGCGCAGCGCAATTCCGACCAGTTCCGTGACATGGGCAAGCTGCTGAACGCGTCCAATGACGATTTCATCCGCACCACCGAAGAGCGTCACCACGAGACATCGCGCAATATCTGGAACCTGATGGCCGATAACGGCGACATCTACAAGGACAGCTATGCTGGCTGGTATTCCGTGCGTGACGAAGCCTATTATGGCGAAGACGAAACCGAAGTGCGCGCCGATGGCGTACGTTACGGGCCGCAGGGCACGCCGGTGGAGTGGGTCCAGGAAGAAAGCTACTTCTTCAAGCTGTCCGAGTACCAGGACAAGCTGCTGAAGCTTTACGAAGAAAACCCAGACTTCATCGGTCCGGCCGAGCGTCGCAATGAAGTGATCTCCTTCGTCAAGTCTGGCCTGCGTGACCTTTCGGTGTCGCGCACCACCTTTGACTGGGGTATCAAGGTGCCGAACGATCCCGCACACGTCATGTATGTGTGGGTGGATGCACTGACCAACTACATTACCGCCACCGGTTACATTGAAGACAAGGATGGTCCACGCGCCAAGTACTGGCCAGCCGACGTGCATATCATCGGCAAGGACATCATTCGTTTCCACGCCGTTTACTGGCCTGCATTCCTGATGAGCGCCGGTCTGCCTTTGCCAAAGCGCGTCTTTGCCCACGGCTTCTTGCTCAACAAGGGCGAGAAGATGTCGAAGTCGCTCGGCAACGTGGTCGATCCGGTCAATCTGGTGAACCATTTCGGCCTTGATCAGGTGCGGTATTTCTTCCTGCGCGAAGTCTCCTTCGGCCAGGACGGCAGCTATAGCGAAGAAGGCATTGGCATCCGTATCAATGCCGACCTTGCCAATGGCGTTGGCAACCTTGCCAGCCGTTCGCTGTCGATGATCGTCAAGAACTGCGATGGCAAGATCCCGGCACCGGGCGCTTACACCGATGACGACAAGGCGATGCTGGCCTCTGCCGATGCGCTGCTCGAAATCTGCCGCGACGAAATGGGCAAGCAGATGATCCACAAGGCGCTGGCAGCGATCATTGCCGTTGTGTCTGAAACCGACCGTTATTTTGCCGGTCAGGAGCCATGGGCGCTGAAGAAGACCGACCCGGAGCGTATGGGCACTGTGCTTTACGTGACGGCTGAGGTCGTGCGTCAGATTGCGCTTCTGCTGCAGCCATTCATGCCTGACAGCACCGCAAAGCTGCTGGATCTGGTGGCAGCACCAGCTGACAAGCGTGATTTTGCAGCGCTGGGTGAGGCGGGACGTCTGGTTCCCGGCACACCGCTTGAGGCGCCGACACCGGTCTTCCCGCGTTATGTGGCGCCGGAAGCGTAAGGTATAACAGATGCTGATCGATACTCATTGCCATCTGGATTTTCCGGATTTCGAAGCGGAGCGCGATGACATCATCGCGCGCGCGCACGCGGCCGGCGTCAAGCAGATGGTGACGATTTCAACCCGTGTGCGGCGTTTGCCAGAGCTGTTGAAAATCACGGAAAAGTACCCGTCAGTGTTCTGCTCGGTGGGTACTCATCCTAACAATGCAGATGAAGAACTCGACATAACTGCCGAGGAGCTCATCAAGATCGCCAACAGCCATGACAAGATCGTGGCGATTGGCGAGGCGGGTCTGGACTATTTCTACGACACGCAAAAGCCTGAAGACCAGAAAACCGGACTGCTGCGCCATATCGAGGCAGCACGGGTTACCGGCCTGCCGCTGGTCATTCACAGCCGCAGTGCCGATGATGACATGGCAGCCATTTTGAAAGACGAAAGTGCCAAGGGTGCCTTTCCGTTTATCCTGCATTGTTTCTCGGCCGGACCTGAACTGGCAAAAACCGGTGCGGAGCTTGGTGGTTATGTGTCGTTCTCCGGCATTTTGACTTTCCCGAAGTCGCAGGACATCAGGGACATTGCCGCAACCGTTCCGCTCGACCGCCTGCTGGTAGAGACAGATGCGCCTTATCTGGCGCCAAAGCGCTGGCGCGGCAAACGCAACGAACCGTCCTATGTCATCAACACCGCCGAGGTTCTGGCCGAGGTGCATGACATGAGCTACGCCGAGATGGCGCGCATCACCACAGAAAATGCATTTCGGTGCTTTTCAAAAATGCCGAGGCTGGGATGAGCGTCTATAAAAGACGCTTTACAGTTCTAGGCTGCGCATCGTCCCCCGGTGTGCCGCGCATCAACGGTGACTGGGGCGCCTGCGACCCTGACAATCCGAAAAACCGGCGCAGCCGGGCCGCCTTTATGGTGGAGCAATTTGCGCCTGATGGCGGCAAGACCACAGTCGTTGTCGATACCGGGCCTGATTTTCGCCATCAGATGATCAGCGCCGGTGTTGACCATATCGACGCCGTTATCTACACCCATGCCCATGCCGACCATCTGCACGGCATTGATGACCTGCGGGTCTACTGGGCGCTGCAGCGACAGCGTATTCCCGTCTATGCCGACCAGGCGACCCTGGACCGCATTCGCGACGGTTTCGCTTACTGCCTGAAGACACCAGTGGGCAGCAATTACCCCGCGATCATCGAGGCCAATATCATTGACCCGAAGGCCGGTACATTCGTGATTGCGGGCGAGGGTGGGCCAATCGATTTTACGCCGCATCTGCAACACCATGGCGATATTTTTTCGCTGGGTTTCCGCATGGGTGATGTGGCCTATTGCACTGACGTCAGCCGATTCCCCACGCAAAGTCTCGCGCAGTTGCAGGGGCTTGATGTGCTTATTATCGATGCGCTGCAATACCAGCCGCACCCCAGCCACCTGTCCTTGTCGCAGGCGCTGGAATGCATCAATACGCTGTTGCCAAAACGTGCAGTGCTGACGCACATGCATACGCCGCTGGATTACGATACCGTGATGCGCGAAACGCCAGATCATGTTGAACCGGCCTATGACCAGATGCGTTTCGAGGTTGAAGTCAACGCTCCCTGATACTGCCTGTGAAGGACTACCATGTCGACCAAGCCTTTCCGTGCTCCCAATATGGCAAGCTTTTTCGACAATGTGCGGGCCAGCCGCTTGCGCGCCATGTTCCGGCGTGGCGAACTTGGGCTGGTGGCCTTGGCTGTCATCATCGGCATTGCCGCCGGACTTCTTGTCTGGCTGATTGGCGCGATGAGCACGGCGTTGCATGTGCTGGTGTTCGGGGTTGAGCGGTTAAGCAGCAGCACTCTTTCGGGCTGGGTTGTTTTTGTCGGGCCCATGGCCGGTGGCGCGGTGCTTGGCCTGATCATTTTCATTCTGTCGAAAACCCGCAAAAAACCGATGATCGACCCCATCGAGGCCAATGCGCTGCATGGCGGGCGTATCTCCCTGACCGACAGTATTCTGGTGTGCCTGCAAAACATCGTGTCCAACGGTTTTGGCGCGTCGGTGGGCCTTGAGGCCGGTTACACGCAGATTGCCAGTGGTGTTGCCTCAAAGCTTGGCACCAAGCTGAAACTGCGGCGCGGCGACATGCGTATTCTGGTTGGCTGCGGGGCCGCCGGTGCCATTGCCGCCGCCTTCAATGCGCCGCTGACCGGGGCGTTTTATGCCATTGAACTGATTATTGGCACCTATACGATTGTCACGCTGGCACCGCTGATCGTCTCTGCGCTGGTTGCGACCATCGTCATAGGTTTTATTGGTGGCCATGGCCTGACAATCGACCTGTTTGACGCGAGCCGCGTGACGGCACCGGATTATGTGCCGGCCATCATTCTTGGCATTATCTGCGCGGCGATCGGCATCGTGCTCATGCAGGCGGTGTCCTTCATTGAGGAAACAGCGCGCAAGAGCGCTATTCCCACATGGTTGCGCCCGATGCTGGGCGGCGCTGTGGTGGGGGCACTTGCGCTGATTTCACCGCAGGTTCTGTCCAGCGGCCATGGGGCGCTGCATCTCAACATCGATGCCGACCTGCCGATCTATATGCTGGCCGGTCTGTTTCTGCTGAAAGCGGCCGCCAGTGCGATTTCCATCGGCTCCAACTTCCGTGGTGGCCTGTTCTTCGCATCACTGTTCATGGGCGCGCTGCTGGGGAAGATTTTTGCCATTATCGTGCCCTTCATCGGCTACGGCCAGACCGCGCCCATCGTTTACGCCGTTATCGGCATGAGCGCCTTTGCGGCCGCCATCATTGGCGGGCCACTGACCATGACCTTCTTGGCGCTGGAACTGACCGGGGACTTCCAGATTTCCGTGCTGGTGCTGGCAGCCGTTGTCACCACATCGCTGGTGGTGCGAACCACCTTCGGTTACTCCTTCGCCACATGGCGTTTTCACCTGCGCGGTGAAAGCATTCGCAGCGCCCACGATATTGGCTGGATCCGTGACCTGACGGTGGGCCGCATGATGCGTGCCGACATTCGCAAGGCCAATGTCAGCATGGGGCTTTCCGACTTCAAGGAAAAGTTTCCGCTGGGTTCCACGCAGCGGGTGATCATGACCGATGATGACGGCCGTTATGCCGGCATGGTTCTGTTGCCGGAAATCTATGCAGACCCGATGGACCGTGATCCGGAAACCATAAATCTTGGAACCTATCTGCATTACAAGAACGACATTCTGCTGCCGACCATGAATGCACGGCAGGCGGCAGCAGCCTTTGACGCAGCGGAAAGCGAAGCGCTGGTTGTCGTCAATGACAAGATCGAGAACCGGCCGGTTGGCCTGTTGACCGAAAGCCACACACTGCGCCGTTATAGTGAAGAGTTGGAACAGCGCCGCCGCGAGGCATCGGGCGAGCTTTGACCATGTTTGACGCTTCCGACGCGATTTACCCGCGCCTTCATTTCGCACAGGGGCGGGCAGGGTCTATCGCCACCGCCATACCTTCATCATCGACAGCCACCACATGGAATGGTCCCACCACTGATGACTGAACTTGCTGCCCTCTCGGGCTTGTTTATGGCCGCCTTTGTGGCCGCCACCATTTTGCCCGCCCAGTCGGAAGCGGTGCTGGTGGGGTTGATCTATACCGGCCATTATGCCGTGTGGATATTGGTGGCAGTTGCAAGCGTCGGCAATGTGCTCGGCTCCGTCGTCAACTGGCTGCTGGGGCGCGGCATCGAACGCTTCCGCAACCGGCCATGGTTTCCGGTCAAGCAGACATCGCTGGAGCGCGCGCAGGGCTGGTACCAGCGTTACGGCAAATGGTCACTGCTGCTCAGCTGGGCACCGATTATCGGCGACCCCTTAACCGTGGTCGCTGGCGTGATGCGCGAAGCTTTTCCGGTGTTTCTTCTGCTCGTCACCATCGCCAAGGTTGGTCGCTACGTGGTGCTGGCCTGGGCGACGTTGAGCATGATGTGAGTGTTTCAAGAGATCGGTCACGCCGAAACCTCACGTTGCAATTGTGAGAAATTCATTGCTACAAAGTAGCAGTGCTGACTGAATCATCGAGGCCGAAAATCAAACGCGTATTATTCATCTGCAGTCAAAACAAACTGCGCAGCCCCACTGCCGAACAGGTGTTCGCACGATGGGACAATCTTGAGGTTTCGTCTGCCGGAACCAATAATGACGCTGTTAATCCGCTCGATGGTGAACAGATCGAGTGGGCGGATATCATCTTCGTCATGGAAAAGGCGCACCGGAACAAAGTTCAGCAAAAGTACAAAAAGTTCCTGCTCGGCAAACGGCTTATCTGTCTTGATATCCCAGATGATTACGAGTTCATGGACCCCGAACTGGTGAAGATACTTCAAGCACGAGTTCCGCGTTATCTGCCGTGACAACTGGTGGACCCGGCACCAGCGGGCGCGGCGTGGCAAAACGGAAAATGGCCCGGTACTGTGAAACCAACCTTAAAGACGTCTGGAAGAACGACCTGTGAATGCGGACATGATGACACTGATTGATTTTGAGCCTGCGCACTTTTCCGTCTTGCGCAGCTGGCTTTCCAGCGAACGAGAGCTTGTGCAGTGGGGCGGCCCCGACCTGAGTTTTCCTGTCAGTGACGAGCAGTTGGAGCAGATGCGGGCCGAGGCGTCTAGCACGCCGCCCAAACGCCTGTGCTGGATGGCGGTTGATGCCAATCAGGCGCTGGCCGGGCATATTCAGTTGGCCATGGATTGGCGGCATGGCGTTGCCCGCATCGGACGGGTGATCATTGCCCCGGATCATCGCGGCAAGGGACTGGCCGGGCCGTTGCTGCAAGCAGTTCTCGAACGGGCTTTTTCACACAATGAAATCGAACGGGTCGAGTTGAACGTCTATACCTGGAATACGCCGGCCATCCGCACCTATGCCAAGGTGGGTTTTGTGCCGGAGGGGGTGCGGCGCTCGTCTGTTCAGGTGGGCGACGAGCGCTGGGACACCGCTATCATGGGCATGTTGCGAGCCGAATGGGAGACCATTTAAGGCAGGTGTGCGTTCAGAGTGGCTGGCCTTGTCCGGCCATCTGCGCATTCTATGATGTCTGTTTCAAACCGCGGCGCGTAGCCGTATGAGCGGGAAAATGCCCGTGAAAACGCAGCTGCACTGCCGAAGCCGACGGCAGCGGCGACTGATTTGACACTGCGGCCCGAGCGCAATTGCGCGCGCGCCAGCG
The DNA here is from genome assembly GCF_055381905.1 of Agrobacterium sp. 5Ca50. Lineage (NCBI taxonomy): Bacteria > Pseudomonadati > Pseudomonadota > Alphaproteobacteria > Hyphomicrobiales > Rhizobiaceae > Agrobacterium > Agrobacterium sp. 5Ca50. The sequence goes on along the minus strand of NZ_AP026438.1, from coordinate 1,692,543 downwards.
ACAGCCGCCACTGCGTGAGATAAGCGGCGGGTGGTTGGCCGACCACATGTTTGAAGGTTGCGATGAAGGTGCTGCGTTTCATCCCCGCACGTTGCGCCAGTTCACTGATTTGCCAGTCACGTGCCGGGTCTTCATGCATGGCAATCAGGCTGACATGCAGCTCAGCATGCGCAAGTCCGGCCAGCAGCCCGGCATTGACGGTGCCTGCCGCAATGGCCTTGCGGATGGCCAGAACCACGACCACTTCGCACAGCCGGGCAAAGATCGTGCCGCCGCCACAGCGCCGTTCAAGGCTTTCTGTGACGATGAGGTCTGACAGCCCGCGCAAGTGTGGTTCCTGCGAAAGATCAAACGACAATCTGTCGGGCAGGGTGTTGACCAGTGGATTGATGATGCCGTTGAAATCAATGACAGCGCCGGTCAGCAGCGTGGTGTCCGGCAGGGGCGCCCCGGCGCTGCGCGGCAGGTAAAGCAGGTGGGTTGGCGCGCCTGCGCCATCCGCATCCAGAATGAGCAGATTGGCGCTGTCTGGCTGTTCGGCGTGATGGGCTTGAAGACCATAGGTGCGCAGGAAGGCTGCCAGCCGGTCATGCTTCTGGTTCGGATTTGAACGTTCGATCATGCAATTAGCCATATGCTTGATCGGTATTGAGGTAAACTGATGACAACGCACTCATGCCATAAAATGGACTGCCGTCATGTCAGACACACCCGCAAACTCCGTCACCAAATTTGATCAGTCACGCGCAGAGGAATATGCGCACCAAAGCCGGATTGCGCTTGCCGGTTACGATGCCTGCCATGAACTATCAGCCTGCATGGTGTCGGCCTCTCTCGCCGATGTCCGTCAGGCCCGCATTCTGGTGGTTGGGGCAGGCGGCACGGCTGGCGAGATCATTGCCCTTGCAGGACTGGAACCCGACTGGTCCTTTGTGGCTGTCGATCCGTCCGCACCGATGCTGGAAGCGGCGCAGGAAAACATTGCCAATGCCGGGCTGGCGGCGCGGGTTACCTGCATAGCGGGTGACCTGTCGTCTGTTGCCGGCGATGCGGTGTTTGATGCCGCCATCATGATTGGGGTTTTGCACCACCTGCCCGGTGATGCCGCCAAGCGTGACATCATGCGCCAGCTGGCAGCCCACCTGAAAGACGGTGCACCGCTTGTGGTGGCGGGAAATTACCGGGCCTACCAGTCTCAGCCGCTGTTCATGGCGGCATGGGCGCGACGGTGGAAAATGTCCGGCGCGCAGCCGGACGAGATCAGGGCAAAGATGGACAGGATATTGCAAGGTGCCGAACCGCCAGCTTCGCAAGAAGCGGTCGATACGCTGTTTACACTAAACGGGTTTGAACACCCCACGCAGTTTTTTGCCAGCTTGTTCTGGGGTGCATGGATTTCAAGGCGTCGCCTGATGCCATGATTGCCAAGGCGGTTACTGGCGGGAAATGCGGATGCGCTTTGCCACATTCTTTTCCTCAACATCAAGCCATTGTTCGGTGAACGCGGTTGGCGGGTCGTTCAGAAGGGCGTCGATGTCGAGACCATGGCGCAGCATGTCGCGTCGCGCCTTTGACGGCAGAAGTTTTGCCAGCAAGTGCAGCGGCGTGACAGGCAGCTGCAGTTTTTCCACGCAGATGCCATCGACATATTTTTCGATAAGAAGTGTGCTCACAGGTTTGTCCTTTGTCATTGATGTTGATTGGAAAGGGAGGTGCTGCGGGGCTATCTGCGCGGGGCTGGTGCGACCCATGCCCGGGTCAGAAACGCATCGATGCGTTGTTGCTGTGGCAACAACCACCGCCAGATCAGCACCATGGCAAACAAAGTCAGCAGCCAGCCAAGCAGGACATCAGACAGGAAATGGGCGCCAAACAGCACGCGATTAAGCGCAATCACCGCAAGGAAAGGCGTGAGAAAGAGGACGGCGATGCTGCGCAATTTCTCAGGGATAAACACCAGAAGTGAAAGAGCGGCTGCTGCGCCCGATGCCTCGCCTGAGGGGAAGGAGCAGTTGCGTGCGCAGGTGGCGGCAAACTGCCAGACTGGTGTGAAATCTGCGCTGCCGCCAAATTCCAGGAGGTGGCGGGGCCGGGCGCGACCAATCAGGGCCTTTAATGTCTCGACAATGATGACCGGCCCTGCGGCAAAGCTGAGCAGCACGAACAGTGGCTTGTGCAACGGGCAGAACCGGTATTTGCGCGGCAAAGCCAGGTTGAGGCCAAGGAGCAGCAGCATGGCCCCGATGATATAATAGACGCTGCCACGGCTGACGTTTCGCACGCCTTTCAGGAAGGGTTGCTCTGCCAGAACAAACACCGAGCCGCGCGCAAACCAGCGTGATGCCGCAAGGTCCACCATGGGAAAGACCACGAAGAAAAAGCTGGTCAACACAATGGCTGTGCCAAGCAGGCTGATGGCCCTTTCCGTGCCTGTCTGTGCTGTCGGTCGGTGTTTTTGAAGGGACGCGTGGGACAGATAGTCCGATGCGGTTTTTGACATGCCGGTCATTCCTGAGGCCACGGCACAGACCGGAAAATGCTGCAAGATTTTCCACCGGCCTGATGCGTAAGTTCGACGATATGGAGCAGCCTTGCGCCGTTGAGTGACGCCAGGTGCCCGTGTGTGGCCGGAATTTGAAATTCAATTGTCAAGAAACGGCCAAGACACGATCAAGGGCCTGTTCAGATTGAGTTTTCCGACGATCAAGAGACTGTTTGGAATTGCGTGAGGGCCGTTTATTTCCCATAGTCGCGGCGGCTTTGACGGCCAAATGTAAGACCTAAATGATAGCCAGGGACAAAAGTGGACAATAATCTTGTTCTCATCGTTGAGGATGAGCCGGCAATTGCAATGATCCTTGAAGGATATCTGCAGCGCGACGGCTTTCGCACCGTGCATGCCGCCGATGGTGAAACCGCCCTGCAGCACCATGCCATTCTAAAGCCGGACATCGTGCTTCTGGATGTGCGCATTCCCAAGCTGGATGGTCTGGGTGTACTGGCGCGCCTTCGCCAGACCAGTTCGACACCTGTCATCATGGTCACTGCACTGGCCGATGATCTGGACCGGTTGAGCGGCCTGCATCTGGGCGCCGATGACTATGTGGTAAAGCCGTTCAACCCGCAGGAAGTTGTGGCGCGGGTGAGGGCGGTGTTGCGCCGGACACTGGGGGAGCGAAAGGACACAATACGACGGTTTCGGGCGATTGAAGTGGATTTCGGCAGTTATTCGGTTTTCGTCAACAAGGATGGGCAGCGTATTGCCCTGACACTGACGCTGAGTGAATTTCGCATTCTGGCGCATATGATCCGCCATCCGACGCAGGCATTTGGCCGCGCCGATATTCTTGACGCGTGCCTGCCAGAAAGTGACGCGCTGGTGCGCACCGTCGATACGCATATTTCCAACCTTCGCCGCAAGCTGGAAGAGTTGGGGCAAACCGGTTTCTTTTCCGCCGTGCGCGGCATTGGCTACCGGTTTTCTGATCCGCTATGAGGTTGCCGAGATTTAAAAACCTGTCGCTTGCAACGCTGACAGCCATCGTCATCGCAACCATGTTGTTGCTCAGCGTTGGCATGGCCTATGTCGGGGTAAACCGGTATTCGGCTTATCTGGATGACACCATCAACAGCAACCTGCCGCCAGAGGCCGCAGCGGCCTATAAGGCATTGACCGAAGGCGATGTGCCCGATGGTGCTGGCGTCAAAATCCTTGTGGAACATCTGAACGCCCAGGATGCGCAGACCGATTTGCAAATTCAGCTTGCCGCCCTTGTGTGTGGCCTGCTGTCCGCGCTGGTTTGCGCCATTATCGGCATCTATCTGGCGCGGCGCATCGCCCGGCCGCTGGAAGATCTGACCGTGGCGGCAGAGGCTCTGAAATCGGGTGACTTCTCAGCACGGGTTGCGGTTTCCACCAGCAATACGCAGGAAGTTTCAAGTCTTGTCGAGACGTTCAATGCGCTGGCCACCAGCCTTGATACGATGGAAAAGCGATTGCGTTTCAACAATATGGCCATTGCCCATGAGTTGCGCACGCCGCTGACCATTCTACAGGGCGCGCTGCAAGGTATGATTGACGGCGTGTTTCCGATGGAGCGGAAGATTATCTCCGACCTTCTGCTGCAGGTGGAGGGGCTGGGGCGAATTGTCGAAGATTTGCGCACCCTGTCGCTGGCGATTGGCCATAAGCTGGTGATGCAACGCCAGCCGCTTGATGTGGCGCAGGTGGTGGAGGCGGTTGTTGCAGCGGCCCGGCCGATGCTGGAGGAACGCGCGTTCGAGATTGAAACCGCCCTGAAACCGGCAACGATCTTAGCCGACCCCTCACGGGTGCGCCAGGCGGTGCTGGCCCTCCTCAACAATGCCAGCCGTTATGCCGAAAGTGGTCGTTGGCTGCGCTGCGAGACGGAAGGTTTGCCCGACGGCAGCGTGGTTATCCGTGTTCTCGATCGCGGCCCCGGTTTTCCTGAAGATATGGACGCGGTGGCCGTTAATCCCTTCTGGCGCGGTGATCCATCACGCTCACGGGCAACCGGCGGCACCGGGCTTGGATTGTCTGTCGTGCAGGCCATAGCCACAGCGCATGGCGGCCATCTTGAATTCAGCAATCGTCCGGAGGGCGGCGCGATTGTGGCCATTCATCTGCGCCCGGAGTGATGAAGGCCAAGGCTGACCACATTGCAGCCCTCGCGCATCTTTAGCCCGGTGCGGCGGTGGTTTTCACGGCTGGCTTGGCTTATCAGCGGCTTAATATATGTTACCGTCATCAACCCCAGGTTTTGTTTTTGTTAAGCACATATCCATTTGCCAGACTTCTGGTCTTATTGCCGCGCATATCCGTCCGTAGAGGCTGACCGTATCGACATTCTTTGGGCGGAGATTTGCGCGTGCGACATAATATTCAAAATATCCTGCTGGCGGCACTCATGGCTGTCGTCAGCGTTACCGGTACTGCAACGCAAACTTACGCGCAGTCGGCACCAAAGGCGCAGGCGGGTGAGGGGCGGGCCTATGAGATAGTCGGTAGTGAGGTCTGGGATGTGCCAGATCCTGTTTCCGGGCGCGGCTACCAGGTCTTTGTTGCTTTGCCGCCGTCCTATGCCACCCAGCCAAACCGGCGTTACCCCGTGCTTTATGTCACGGATGCTGACTACGCTTTCCCGATTATTCGGCAGATCGGCCGTCGGCTTAACGTCGAGGGGCCGCAGATCAAGGAATTTATCCTTGTTGGCCTGTCCTATGCCAAGGGTGAGGATGGAAAAGTCAGTCGTCAGCGTGATTATACCCCGACCCCTAGAGGTCCGAGCACGGCATCAACAGGCGCAGTGCATGGTGAAGGAAAAGCCTATCAGCGTTATCTGGCCGATCAGGTCAAACCGTTCATCGCCACCCGTTACCGGACCGATCCTGCGGGTTCGTTTTTCCTTGGACACTCCTACGGGTCTTTGCTCGGCGCGCAGATTTTGTTGACGCAGCCTGACCTGTTTAACGGCTATGTGCTTGGTAGCCCGTCGCTGTGGTATGACAAACGCCATGCTTTGAAGCTGGAAGAGATTTACGCGAAAAGCAACAAGGACTTGAGCGCCAAGGTCTATCTTTATGTCGGCGCTTACGAAGCCTTGCGCAAAGGCGACAGACGCTACAACCAGTCGGTGGATATGGTGGCGGATAACAAGGCTTTCGAAGCGGCTTTGAAAAGCCGTCACTATCCGAACCTGCAATTGAAATCAGTTGTGCTTGAGGACGAAGATCACCTGACCGTTGCGCCACGCGGTTTCACCCAAGGTCTGAAATACCTTCTGTCCGTGCGTTGAAACTGCACTGACAAGGCTTTGGTGTTCTTAATCAAAATCCTCATCATCAAGAGAAGTTTTCCACGCTTCAAAGGATGAGAACACATCTGTTGCGGGCCAAAGCGGGTCTGTCTCCTGTCGCCATGTCAGATGCACCTGCGCAAAACAATTGTCCGGAATTTTGAAGAGGAAATCATCGCGCCGGTCTTTTCGTCCAACTGCCTGTGCGGGAACATTGTAAAGCACGTGCTGCGGGCACAACTCCCGTTGCAGTTCCTGCTCAAATTGCCGGGCAGATTCCGGGGACGGCGACAACCAACCGGCAGGAAGCTCTAACAAATCCGTGCTTTGTTTTTTCAAGGCGTCTGGTGGCTTTCGCTGGTGAGGCTGATCTTCTGTTTGCGGGCTTTGAATGCGCGGTTGATGGCGCGTTGGAACGGGCCTTCCAGCAGCATGGCGAAAACCAGCGTGACGAAGGCGGTGACTGGAATGGTCAGCCAGGGCGAGAGTTCAAGGCTTTCGCGCATGTCCGCCATGATTGGGAAATGCAGCACGTAAACGGCGTAAGAGACCGGTGCCAGCAAGGCAAAGGGTGCAAACAGCGGCTGGAAGCCTTTCCAGCCGTTGAGCGACCAGACAAACATGGCAAGCGCAATGACCAAGGCACCCGCAAAGTGGCGAAGTTCCAGAAACGGAAACAGCACACTTGTGCCAATATCAATCTCCACACCGCTGTTGGAGGCCAAAAGAGCAAGGCAGAATGCGACCAGAGCAACCGGCAGCAGCGCCAGGAAAAACTCCTTTGCCTGCGCGCGGCCAAGATAGATTTCACTCATGACTGCACCCAGCCACCAGATGCAAAAATAAGCCAGAAAACGGCTGAGTTGATTGGGGTAGGCCAGCATGACCAGGAAAAACACCACCGAGGTGATGCCGACAACGACGGTTCGGTGTGCCGGCGGCGTAAAGCGCACCAGCACATAATAAAACAGGTAAAAGGCCACTTCGTAGGACAGCGACCACAGCGCCTGATTGCCCATGTAAGGTTCAACAATGGTACCGAGGCGAGGGCGGTCCTGCAGCATCAGCGCATTGCCGATAAAGGTGCCGAGGTCGATGTCGATCCATTCACGGGCTGCCAGTGCGGTAAAGAGATAGGTGGCAAGCAGTGCGACCAGAAAGATCGGCATGATGCGGACCAGCCGGTCGCGGGCAAAAATGCGGAAGGTCTTTTGTGGCCGTTGCGACCAGGAATAGTTGATTGAAAAACCTGATAGCAGGAAAAACAGGATGACCGCCTCCTGCCCGAAGCGGAAGGGAATGGACAGGATGTAGGAATATTCCTGGACCTCTGGCCGCAACACATGGAAAACAACCACATAAAGAGCTGCAAAGCCGCGCAAGCATTCAATCTCGAAGAGGCGATTTGTCTTCGGGTCTTTACTGAAAATCAATTGCGGCTCACCGTAGGGTCACGTCATCGCTGCTTGGCGGAAGAGGGGTGTCTCATGCTGTTTCGTTTTCTGCAACGCCCAGATTAAAGGCCAATTGTTAATTAGCAGGAACATGCGGCTTGTAAAAAGGCTGCTCACGCTGCTGCGAAACGATGGTGTATCGTCAACATCCTTGCCAAATGGCATAACTATGTTATTTATACGCCAAAATGTGAGGTTGCCATGTTGTTACAGCCAATTGTGTCCACGCTGGCCGATACCAGTTCAGCAGACATCAGCGATGCGGAAGCCGGAGCTTTGGCACGCACCACGGTAAACCTGTTTAATGCCTGGAAGCTGACGGATGCGCAGGCCTGCACGTTACTGGGCGGGCTTTCCGCCCGCACCTGGGCGCGCTGGAAAGAGGGCAGCCCCGGCCGCATAGACCGTGATCTACGAATGCGGATGGCGCATTTGATGGGCATCCACAAGGGGGTGCGTTATCTGTTCAAGGATGTGGCGCGCGGTTACGAGTGGATCAAGGCGCCCAACGCTGCCTTTGCTGGCAAGTCGGCACTGGACATCATGCTGCAAGGCGAGTTGTCGGATCTGGCCGTGATGCGTGAATGGCTCGATGCCGAGAGAAGCGCATGGTAGGGCACCTGTCCGTTCGCGCCCATGTGCGTTCGCAGACCTACCGCATCATTCGGTCTATCTTTCCCCCCATCCACCTGTTTGAAGATATCGCTGACCCGCGTGACTGGGAAGCGCTGGTGGCCGTGGAGGAAAAGACCAATCCACGGGTGCGTTACGAGGTGGGTGATCTGGGCAAGGTGCCAGCCGACCGGCGGGTATCGGGCCCCGGCTCCAGCCTTGTCATGGCACCCTTTGTGCATTGTTCCACCGATCGGCCGGGTCGGTTCAGCGATGGCAGCTATGGCATTTATTATGCCGGCGGCACGGAAGATGTGGCGGTGGCAGAAACCGTGCATCACCACCAGAATTTTATGCGCGCCACACAGCAGGCACCCGGCTGGACATCCGATTTCCGGGTGCTGGTGGGCCGTATCGACAGGACACTGGATGATGTGAACGCCGTGCCTGGTGTGCTGCATCCCACGGATTACAGTGCATCGCATGTCGAGGGAAAACGGCTGCGCTCCGCTGGCAGCGACGGCCTGTTATGGGACAGTGTACGCATGCCGGGCGGGCGTTGCATCGGCGTGTTCTGGCCTGACGTGATCAGCATCCCCGATCAGGGACGGCATTATTGTTATCACTGGAACGGCAAACGTGTGGACTATGTGCGCCAATATGACACCGGCGCGGTGCTGAAGGTGGATTGAGCAGGGCGGGTGCGTTGAGGCAAACTCTGTTTCGTATCCCGTGCTGACAGATGCCATGCGTTGGAACGTTTACTACTTTCCTTCGAGCGCGGCGTAACAGGTCTGCAGCGCGGAAACCGCTTTGTCTGATTGATCGGACCCAAAAATATAGGGGCCGATGCTGATGTTGCCGGACTGGGCGACCTCATTGAACCAGTCGACATGTCCCTCCAGTTCCACAAGGAAAACGCCAACCTTTGGCTGGGCTCCTGCCGCAATCGGTTTGTCGTTGATGATGACTGGAAAGTATTCGACGTCATCGGGAAATTCCTGTGTCACAGAGACCATGACAGACAAACGCGGTACCTTCTGGTCGCCGGTCGCCTTGACCACAAGCATGTCAAAACTGCTGTCACCGGAACCTGGCAGAGACAGCATGCAGGAACATTTTGCGTGAAACAGCGTCCATGCGCCGAAGGATTGTTGCGACAAGGCGTTATCGCCATTTTCAGCGATGCATTCATTTGTAGCGTCTGGTGGCAGGGCCGTCACTGAGGTGGCCAACACGACTAAGCTGTAGAAAAATACAGGCATCTTTCACCAAAGGCTATTGTGAGGTCCCAAACGGGATCGCGCCTCCAAAAAGAAAGTCCCGGCTGGTGAGAGCCGAGACCTTCGAGGTTAACCCAGTTACGTCTCAGACTAGATTATTGCTTCGTCAATGCTTCAAACGAAGCGCAACGGTCGGCAACCGTCATTCCGGTTCCCTGTGCAATATCTTCCATCGACACGCCGGAACTGCCGTCAAAGCTGTTTCCCTTTGCGCCTTCCGCTTCATACGCGTCACCTTCCGTGGTGCTGGCAGGGGTAGGCAGAACGCTTACGATATTCTGGTAGGCTTTCACTGTATCGTCGCTCAGGTGGCCTTGCTCAACGCAATATTTGATCAGGCCGAGTTGGTTTCGCGAGCTGTTGTACAATTGCTGCGTTTCATCCGCAGATGCAGCCGATGCCAGCATCATGAGCGGTACAGTTGCTGCCGAGAGAAGTGCCAGGTAACGGTTTTTCATCGAGTATCCTCTTGCTGTATCGATTATTTGCCAGCTTTGTTTTTCGCCATCATGCGTCCAAGGGTGATTTGGCCCCGGTACTGGCCGCAGACCTCATCGACGCTAACGCCATGTGCCGCAGCCAGATCTGTTAGTGACTGTTCCTCGCCCTGAAGATAGGAAATTCCCTCGCGGCCCTTTTGCTCATGCAGCTCGGCTTCGGGCGTGTTTTCGACTTCGCCAAAAATCTCATCCGTGCCAACCTTGAAAAACTGCTCCGCATCTGGGTCCAGCAAACCTTTTCCGCTGCAATATACAACTATACCGTGATCGTTGCGTCGTTCCAAATAGGCGGAATCCGCTGTTCCTTGCGCGTCAGCGCCGGATAACGAAGCCACAAGCGACAGCAATACAGACAGGGCAAAAACTGGCGTTTGAAAAGTGTTTTTGGTCATATGTCGACACCTATGTCTACGCCTCGTCAAGCGGGATCAACGCTGCCTCTTCCACATTCATCACTGTGCTTTTCACCGTGTTGCCGTCTGTTTTTGCAAACCAAAGATCAGTTGTAACAGCTTTTTTGCACTATTGGCGGCTTATGGCTTAAATTTTTGGCAAATGCAATACTTTTGGTACGTTGTTTCGTTTTTGATTAACGTCAGGGTTGCGTATCAATTTTCATGCTTATGTACCGGAAAATATGACCGAAACCATTGCTGTTGACGCCTGGCCGCCAAGGCGAAATCTTGAGAGGCACGTCTTGATGGCGGGGTCTTCATGCCGGAAATTCTGACATCAAGGCGAGTGAAAGAGGCGTCCGTGACAGTTGTGCTTTTTGTGAGCGTTCGGTATGGGTGGCAATGTATACATCTACTTTAACGTGTTTTATGCGTAGCGGGGAATGGGTGTCATGCCTGGAATGCAGGTGATTTTGTACGTCTTTGGTTTTTGCGCCGCGAGTTCATGCTGGGCGCCGGGCCATGCGGCTGGTGAGGCTTATACGCCGACAGGTGAGGGATTGGCCGCGTTGCGTGCCGAGGCGAAATCTCACTACGAGAAAGGCGACAAACGTCAGCTTCTCAAGCTTTCCGGCTTGTTGGACCCGATGGGGAAAGACAAACGCCTCGATATCAGCTGCCGACTTGCCGCGACGGGCATCGCACGCGAGGTGAAGGGCTATATCGGCGGGCTTGATGCGCGTGATGCGGATGCGAGGAAAATCGCTGAATCACGGGTCCACATCGCTGCAATCTCGGTCAAGCGCGACCTCGCAAACTGCGAATAACTACAAGCAATATATCATCGAAAGGATAGATCATGTCGAATTTTCGCTCTGCACTGATGGCTGGCGTGCTGCTCCTACTTGTGCCGGGTGCATCTCATGCACAGGAAGCGGGCTTGGCGGAGCGCCGTGCCATTGCGGCCTACGCCAAGGAGACATGGCCGTCTTTGGAGAAGGCAATCCAGACTGCGGCAGGGTTTGCGGTGCCCGTCACTCTTGATCAGAAAAGCCTGGCGCTGCCAGGCTTGGCGGAATCATATGCAAGCGATGACTATCTCCGTAAAACCATCATCGATCCTCTGATCCAGTCTCTTACGGACATTGCTTCGAGCGACATCGGCAAGGACGCGCTGCAGGAAAAACTGAAATCGATCGTAATCCACTATGACGAGGCGTCAGCGCCGGCTTCGAACTACGCGGATGGCGTTTCATTCGATGACGGTGTGTTGACCGTGAACTGGAAGCCGTTCACGAATGTTGATGACATCCAGCCGCGCACAAAGGCGCTGACGACAAAGCTCGAACAGAAGCTGTAACCGTCGTCTCATGCGCTCGCCGTTCAAGAACGGTTGGCCACTCACCATTCTGCGCCGCAAAGATTGGTCCTTGCGGCGCAGACTTTAATACAGGTCCTGTGACTTTTGGGGCAGGGATTTGGCGGATACCATGTAGCTGCCCGTTCATGCACTGTAGGCACCAACGGGCAAGAAAAATTCTCATATTCACTGTAGGATGTGGTCGCAATTCATTGAAAATGAATATTTTTTACGCCGAGGTGTTGAGTGGATACTGTAACGTTGTGGAGGCCTGTGGGTCCCGTTGAACTGGATCTGATCAGGCAGAGCGGCATGACGGCGTTTCCGCCACGCTTGCCTGATCAGCCAATTTTTTATCCTGTGCTGACAGAGGATTATGCCATTCGTATTGCACGGGATTGGAATGTCGGTCGAGATGGCGCGGGCTATGTCACGCGCTTTGACGTTCAAGCTGCGCTTCTTTCCGCCTATGCTCCGCAAGAGGCTGGTGGCCAGGCACTTAGAGAATACTGGATACCGGCGGAAGATCTCGAAAAATTCAATGCTGCGATTGTCGGCGAAATCGTCGTGACCAAAAGCTTTGAACGGAACCAGTGATATTGAAAGCATGGCGCGCGAATTCGGGGTGATTTTCAGGGCAAGAGTTTAACATGCAACATGACATTCCAGACGACGTTAACGGCGATGTCCTGCGCAGATTGGTGGCAGACGGAGACAATCTGTCCGTACCACGGACAATTGATTTTCAGATCATAATTCCGGATGAAAAATCAGCGACACGATTTGCAGAGGTCGTCAGTTCGAAATTTGACAGTGTCAAAATAGAGCTTTTTTAGGAAGGCAAGCCTGGACTTGCCTGGGATGTAACTGGCAGTCAAATGATGCTTCCGGACCATAAAGAAATCACGGAAGTGGAAATGTTCCTGGAAGACGCGGCAACTCCGTTCGGCGGTGAGAATGACGGTTGGGGATGTTTTGCAGTTGAGGATTGAACGTTGGACACTTTGACGTCGCGTTCCTTAGTGGCTTCCGTGCATGTGACTATTCGCGAGGGAGGCGCTTCATTGTCGAGCCCGCCCAAGCCCACACATTGTGGCAGAGGAGTTGAAATGTCCGCCGCTGTGCAAAGTAGAAATGTCCAATTGAGGCGTCTCAGCCGTTCAGACATGCCACACTGACACCGCAGATCAGCCCCCGACCGAACCAGCTCTCCGATTGCAAGGAGAGGGCGGGGGCGGGTGATGAAACACCCTTTCGGCTGAGCTCTAGAACTCTTCACTCCGCCGCTTGCTGCTGCGACAACGCTTTCCGTCGCCGTGCAATGACGGCCGGATCGTTCGTGAAGTCTTTCCGACGACCGGGTCCACGAGCGCGTTTGATGTAGCCATTTTTATCGCTGCTGCTCTTGACCTCAGGCGCGGGGCGCTCGTCCTGGCGTTCTTTGATATAGGCCAGAATATCTCCAAGCCGCTTGTTCTCGGTGATCGCCGCATGCGTCACGCGTTGATCCTTGTCGAACACCGTGTAGGGCAGGGAATACCCTTTCCAGCGCACGTCCAGTCGACCATCCGTATAGGCATAGGTCTCAACATATTTGCCAACAAGGCCGCGCGTGACGTCAGTCTCCTCAAGCATGATGCGTTTGCGTTCATAGGAGAATGTCAGCTGTGATCCAACATAACGCTGTTCACGCTTGCAAAGGATATCGGATAAGCGATCCGGTGCGAGATTAACCGGTCGGTGCAGGTCATCAGATCGGGCAGGGACGACCGCAAATCGTGCGTTATAATCGTCCATGAAGTCAGGCAAAAATGCATTACCGGCGTCCATCGTGTCGATGCCAGCCAATCGCAACTCCTTGACCAGCCGATCCTGCAATGTCCGGTTCATCCGTTCCACACGGCCTTTCGCCTGGCTGGAATTTGCACAGAGAATCTCGATATTTAACTCACACAGCGCCCGCCCGAACTGGGTCATTCCCTGGCCACCTTTGGCGTCCTTCTTTGCCACCCGGAACACCGAATGCTTGTCGGAATAGAAAGCAATCGGCGCACCGTGACGCTTGAGATAAAGCGCCAGCGCCTCGAAGTAGGTGAAGGCGCTCTCGGAACGCACAAAACGCAGCTGCATCAACCTGCCGGTCGCGTCGTCGACGAACACCAGCAACGAACACGCTGGCCCGCGATCCTCAAACCAACGGTGCTCAGAACCATCAATCTGCACCAGCTCGCCATAGGCCTCACGTCGAAGTCGCGGCTGGTGAAACCTCCGCCGCTGCTTGCGCGACAACCAAAGTCCAGCATCGACCATCCAGTGGCGAACCGTCTCACGCGAAACCTGCAGGCCATCACGCTCGGCAAGCTTCTCGGTCGCCAGGGTCGGTCCGAAATCCGCATAACTCTCCCGAACGAGCGCCACAGCGTAGTCGCGAATACCATCATTGATCCGGTTGTTCGACGGTCGACCAATGGCCTTGTGCCGGATCGACGCCGCACCACCAGTTCGGATCCGATCAAGCAGCCGGCGAACCTGACGCTCACTCAGGGCAAGTACATGTGCCGCTGATACCATCGTCATTCGACCGGCGATGACTTTCGACAAAACCTCGATCCGCCGCAAATCGCGCTCGCTCATCGTAATCAGTCCCATCTGCAATCTCCCAGGTGTCAATCAGACCCGGGGAGTGTGACATTCCAACTTTGCAGAAACAGGACACTTTAACTTTGCGGCTACACACATAAATCGCATAATATATATTATGGAACTTATTTGTGTTGGGTATTGGCAGAATGCCTGAAAACCTGGTCTTGGACGCTTTGAATGTTGCCTGTGTTACACTGTGGGTTTGCCGACTGCCATATGCTTTGCTGAGTGTCGCCGTTCCTGCTGTGTCATCCTCCGCAACGCGCTACGACGCGCTGCGCTGTGTTGAGCCGCCTTTGGTCACGGTACAATGTACGGCATGAAGATGTGTATATGTGGCACCACCGCCAATGGGCTTACCATGCCAACGAGACCAATTGAGCTGACCGACGCCAAAGTCCAGATGATCCAAACCGCACGAAACCGACGTGTCAGAAATCCGATCAGGCAAGTCAGCAATACGAGCGTCAGGAATGTAAATGCGGTCATGAGGCTCTGGTGACCGACGCTGAGAAAAAGCACACGCGGAACCAAACCAACCAGCAGCACCAGCACAATCAATTGCGGTGCGTATTTCGCATCGACCAAGCGTCTCGCATTCAACATGATATCATTGCTCTCTGTGGCGTCGCATGGCGATATCGGCTGTCTGTCTGGACGCTCTACGGACGGTCTTTAGATGGTGTTGTCTGCGTGTGCCACAGTACAGTATGCAAGTTCAAGTTCAGTCGATGAGCATGGTAATTCTGCGTGCCGATGCATGTTCAGTCCGTTAGCAGGACGCGATGAAATGGTCACTTGTCTGGATACACTGTCAGCGCATTTCACTTCAAAATGGCTCTCGAAGAAACGAAGCAGTCGGTTTTTCACATCCTGAAATTGGTGTGGTCGAAAAGACCTGAATAACTGAGATGCCAGGTTTTCAGGAGTAGGGCGCTCCCCTACCCTTTGGCTCTTATCGTACCTGTGGATGTCAGACATGAATTTTCTATCATTCCTGTTTAGAATTGTTGGCTAGTTAATTGAAATAATGTAGAAAAATGTATTCTGATTTCGTTGGTTTCTGGTGTTGATGGCGAGTTTGACCGTTTTCGCATAATGTGGATTAATATAAAGAAATACACAATTGATTTTGCTTATTAAATGACATTTCCAGTTATGAATTTTTCATCGCTGTCTTTATAAGGGGTATGGTGCTGTGGATGTGAAGGAATATGCCGAGATATGGGGACGGTATCAGCAGTTTTCGCATAAGCCCGGTACAGCCTACGACCATGAGGCTGGCAATTTTTTCATACGTGTGGAGCCAGAAGACATCGCAGACTTCAAGGATGAATTCGGTGATATCCTTCCGCCGATATATGAGAAGTTCCTGTTGGAAATAGGGGCTGGATGTTTGTCCAGAGATGTCAATTCGAATGTTTCAATTGCTTCTTACAATGAGTTTCCAGATCTCGGCCAGATAGCTGCCATCTTGCGAGAAGAAACGTCCGATTGGGTGGTTTATCCTGATTTTATTGCCAAGGATGAAGTGCCGATTTTTATGGCCTATGCACATGCAGTATTTGTACTGCGGCCTCGGCAAGAAGCGGTTTTCTTTCCGCATTCGGATAGGAAATTTGCCTCTTCATTTTGCGACTTCTTGCGCAGGCTGATGATGGATACGTCGTTCCATGAAAAGGATCAGCTAAACTGATGTTGCTGTTGCGGCAGGCCGCAGACGCGTCTAGCCGTTCCACAATTGCGGGCAGGGTTTCCCCTGCCCGATTTGTCCGCCTTTAGCTGCGAGAGTTTGTGCTACGGGTATCAGCCGGAACTTGCAGGCAATGCCCACAACTCGTTTTCCGTCGCTGCTGGAATGTTCAGACGGATGGTGGAACAGGCCTAAGCAATCCTCGATGTGAGGCTCCGCACTTCCTCACGCGTTACTCTTGTCCGCAAGTGCCTGTTCGAAGATTTGCAGACATTGGCGCGCTTTCGTTTGCCAGTCGTAACTCACCAGCACGCGTGCTCGTCCAGCCTCGCCCATAACACGTATGCGAGCGGGATCGTCCATGAGCTGCTGTATGGCATCCGCGAAGCCGGCAATGAAACTTGCCCGGTCGATGGGGTCTACCAGAATGCCGTCGACGCCATCCTGCACGACATCCTCAGCCCCACCCCAGCGCGTTGCAATGACAGGCACACCGGCCGCTAAGGCCTCCAGACAGACATTGCCGCCAGCCTCGCGCATGGAGGGCAACAAAAGTGCGGCTGCATCCTGATAAATTTCGACAATTTCCTCGTGGCCCTTGAAGCCAACAAAGGAGATGGACCCCTTGCCGCTTGCCGCAAGCTTTTCAAGGCGTGGTCTCTCCGGCCCCTCACCGACGATGGTCAGGCGTGCTCGCCCCTCCAGCCGATGGATTGCCTCGATGGCGAGGTCTACCGCCTTCCAGTCAATCAGGCGGCCGACATAAACGAAATGGGTCGGATCAATCGCACCGCTACGATCCACGTTCTGCCAATTGGCAGCGTCGATCGTGGCGTCGAAAGAGCGAAATCGAGGCACGTTCTTCGTGGCCACGGGAAGGTTGGCGAGTGTGCGGTCGTTTGCGTAGAACAGGCCTGCGGCGTTGCGTTTTGCTGGAAAGATGTAGTGCAACGGTTCTGCGATGTACCGCCCCGCTGCGATCAGATATTTTCCGGCTTCGCTGGTCTTGTCGCGCATGCCGGGCGGATAGTCCATTACGCCGTTCAGCGGACCGAAAAAGACGGGAACGCCGATATCCGTGATCAAGCTGATCGCCTTGGGAGAGATAGGTATCGGCACGAATATGCAATCAATATCACGAGCCTTCGCGCGTTGCCGAAGCTCCTTGCGCTGTCTCGCCTCTGTGGCGAGGCGGATGATCTGATCCGTATAGGCTTCGCGCACGCGGCCCGGCAGGTAAAGGCCAAGACGGTAGACAATCTTTTGAAGCTTGAGGTCGGAGAAAAGCGTGACATCGTTTAGCTCATCCGCTGTCAGCGACGCACGAAGATCCGGCTCCACTCTGGCATGCGACAAAAGCTGAGGCTTCAGGCCGAGTTGGCGAAACGCGCGGAAGAACCGCAGCGGAATGGCCGCCTCTCCGCCCTTGGTGAAAGATGCGTTGTCGCAGACTATTGCTATTTTCAACGCACTTCCCCCCGAAACGCTTAGCAATAAAGATAGAATACAAAACGATACTGATGGCGCGCGGGCATGTATATAAGCTGCTTAAAATAAACGAAAATAAATATACCGTTATCGCGCGCTTTGGCTTTACGAATACTTCCGGTATCTCCTGTCGAAGTCGTCTACGCCTTTGGCTCGGTCGGGAACCTGTCTACAGGTGCTAAAGATCACTCCTCCTTTGCTGCCGGCTTGGCTTGCCTTAAGCGGGCGTTTTGACGTGTCGGGGCAGTTCCACGCCGACGCTATGGCCATGGATGACGAACAGGTGCTCTTCTTCAGTGAATGGAATGTTCAGGCGAATGAGGATGTCGCGGAACTGTGCTGAGCAGTCTTCAATTCTTGGCGGTATCAATTGTCCTCTATGATGTGCGTATCTTGGATCTACCTTCAGCCATTCAATGTGCAGTCCGAGTGACGCTTCAGGTGTCCTTGCCCAATCACCGTAGGAACTGCCTACAGATTGTGGATCTTCCGGTTCTTCTGCATCATCGAGGACGTCTTTGTGCCAATAGCTGGGTGGGAATGGCATCTCCTCATAGATAGCGGTACATAACTTGTACCACTTGGTATCGTTCATGTGGGATGTCAGACCACGCTCGGTCAGTGCGTTGTGTATCTCTGTGCGCAGATCGTCATTGATGCCGCCGATGTAAAACATGGTCTGTATCCGGGCGTTCGTTTGTACTGTTGTGACGCATCATACGAAAACGCGCGAGAGTTGCAATCGGCGAGATTTTTGATCCTTATAGCAACTGCTTTTCCCCCTCACCCCTACCCCCTAACCTCGGTTTTATCCTGGTGTCAGCGCCATAGGAGCGCAAAACAAAGTGGTCGAAGTCGGTGCTGCTGCGAGCGATATGCCTCATCTGACCCTGCTATCTGCCGGGTTGTTTGAAGTCCGATTGATCTCAAATTTCGCTATTGCAACTCATTCGCAGAAGTGCCAAGCTGCATGTCGCAACGCCATGTTGCGTGTGAGTGTGGTTATGAAACGTGATTTATACTCTCAACCAGATGACATCTGTCCCGCCGGCCATTGCGCCAAGGACGGTCGACAGAGGTCACTTTTGCCATTCAAGGCGACCCTGCCCTCATCGCGCAGTGTCTCGGTTCTGTCGCGTGGGGTAATTGCCGTGACACTGCTGATTGCGTTTGTCGATGGAAAAATTCATTTTGAAAAACAAGATGTTGTGGAAAGTTCTTCAAGCATTTATTCAGTCGATTGATAGCTGAAAACCACCCTCAAAGCAGTGCTGGATAGCGGTTTAAGCCGCCATCAGATGCTCGTAGAGGATAGACGAACCAAGGCCAATCAGCACGATACCGGCAATGCCTTCGGCATAACGGCCAAACCGTTCACCCAGCAGACGACCGATCATGATACCGCCTGAGGCGAACACGAAGGTCGCAAGGCCAATGCCGAGGGCGATGACGGCAATGTTCACATCAAAGAAGGCAAGCGACACGCCAACGGCCATGGCATCAAGGCTGGTTCCGATGGCGGTTGCCACCAGCACCAAGAAGGATGCCTTGACGGTGGACTGTTCGTCCTGCTCGTCCCCCTTCAGTGCGGAATAGATCATGTTGAGGCCAACCGCACCCAGCAGCACGAAGGCCACCCAGTGGTCGATGGTGGAGATATAGGCGGCAGCGGCAACGCCAGCTGCCCAGCCTATCAACGGCGTGATGGCTTCCACCACACCAAACACGATGCCGGTGCGCAACGCTTCCCTGAATGGCGGGCGACCGAGTGCGGCGCCACGCCCGACAGACACGGCAAAGGCGTCCATGGACATGCTGATGGATAGCAGGATGATTGCCATGATAGACATAACAAGACCTCGCGGACATAGACCCCGGGCGTCATCTGCCCGTCCGATATGGCAGATCTCAGCCACGGTCTCGTTGAGCCGAATTAATCGACTGAGTACGCCACGTGCCGCTGCACGAGTATGTTGACGCACTCCCGCTGAACCTCAGCGGTGACTACTCCCCGATGCGCCGCTGTTTAAAAAGCTGCCCTTGATCTGTCAATATAGAGGTTGTAAAAAATATGCAGAATATCTCTACATAACAATGACTTGCAACTGCAATCAGAAGTGTTTTGTGCAGTTCGGAAGCATTCTCAATTGTGGGTGAGAAACATGGGTTGGGCGGCGGTTGGCCCGATGTCTTATCGTTATGCGCGCCTGTTACCCCAACCGCCCTCATTCTCTCACTCGTCGGGGGGCAGTCATTTTAGGTTCTGGACTGAGACGAGTTCCTCGCATGTAGATCGGGTGAGAGGTTAAGCACAGGCAGTCCCCAACCGCCCTCTTCCCCGTGCTTGTCACGGGGATCCAGCCATCCCCAGTCTTGGGGATGGAAAGCGTCTTGCGGTCGCGCAGACGCGCGCCGACTGGATACCTGTGATTGATCCTCGGGTCAGGCCCGAGGTCGAGGTATGAGGGGAGTTTGTTGGGACTGTTGGAGCTAAACAGTAAGCGTCGTGTAAGCACATGACCCCTCACCTGAAAAATCTATGACTTGGCTGAAGCCAAGACCATGATTTTTCGTCCTCTCCCACAAGGGTAGAGGTACGGGGTGCCAAGCAGCGCCGTCTTGTACCATCTCAATAAAATTGCATTAGATTGGACGCCTCATCCGTCTCAGCAGTGCTGACTTGCTGGATGGGCGCGGCACCCACCCATCTCTACCCTTGTGGGGGAGAAAGCGATTTCAACATCTTGGGAAGAAGGTGCCAAGTGTTAGAAATCGCAAGTGGGGGATGGATTCGAGACCTCAGCACTATGCACGACCTCCGTGCCTTGACCTGCCTGTTTTCCGGGCCTTAGCCACCAAACCGTCACGCCGTGAACTGAATGACCTGTTCCATGATCAGCAGCAGCGCGATGGTGATCATTGCCGCTCCCGATGTTTTGCTGACCAGGCGGGCAACACGCGGGCGGGTGCGCAAAACGACGCGGGAACTGGCCGACACTGCCGTATAGATGACAGCGCAATTGACGATATGGGCGAGGCCAAGCGCTGCGATCTGGCCGGAGATGGGCCATGTGGCGGTCTGGCTGGTGAATTGCGGCAGGATGGCCAGAAACAGCAGCAGTGCCTTGGGGTTCACGCCGCTGACGCCAAAACCGCGAATGAGCCAGTTGGACCATGAGGCAATGTCAGACTCTGTGGCTTGCGGCACTGGCGGGTTGAGAAAAACACCCACGCCGAGATAAAGCAGATAGGCGGAGCCTAACAGCGTCAGGGCTGTCAGCATCAACGGCACACTGGCGACAATGGTGCCAACACCGGCTGCCACCACGGCGGTGATGGCGACATAACCCAGCACCATGCCACTGACGGCAGGTGCAATGGCGCGGTTGCGCATGCCAGCCGAAATCGCATAGGCCCAGTCTGCACCCGGTGTCAGAACCAGCGACAATGACAAGGCCCAGAAAGCACCAAGCAGACCAATTTCCATTTCATCTCTTCTCCGTTGCGGCGAGCGAGATGTATGAGATTTGGTTGAGAAGGTGCTCCCTATTTCTTGCCAAACACAGCCCTGTTGAGGCAGAATATCCCTCATGGATGCTACGGACCGCAAGATAATCGCAATATTGCAAAAAGAGGGACGCATTTCTGCTACGGAACTGGCAGATCGCGTTGGCCTTAGCCTGTCTCCCTGCCACCGACGGCTACGGGCGCTGGAAGAAACGGGCGTCATAACTGACTACCGGGCAACGGTGGATCCGTTGAAACTCGGCATCGGATTTTCAGCTATTGTTTATGCAACGCTGCGCGAGGCGAGCAAAGACAGCGTATCGGCCTTTGAGGCGGCGCTGCTGAAGGTGCCTGAGATCGTGCAGGCACAGCGGTTGTTTGGCGAGCCTGACTATATGCTGCATGTGGTCGCCAAGGATCTCGCTGCGTTCCAGCGGCTTTACGATAAAAGCCTGCTCGGCCTGCCGCATGTCATGCGGCTCAACTCCACGCTGGTGATGAAAAATGTCATCCCCAGCCGGCCATTCCCCATTTAGAGCGAAGGCGTTTAGTTGCATGCTTGGCACCGTCGCTAAAGCATTTCTCTGTCGTCATTCTCGGCGTTCCCTAGAATCTAGTCACGTCGCGTATTTGGCGCTGGCTTAGATCCTCGCCACAGGGGCGAGGATGACGTGGATAGGTTGGTTTTCCAGTCGCTACCGGCTTTCGGATAGTGACGCTTCAACCTTAGAAAATGCATGAGGCAGAGAGTGCGCACTGCCATCCACTCCGAATTCCCGTCCTTCCCCGTCTAATCAACGAAAACAATCAGCGCATAGCATCGGCAATGCGCAGCAGTGCGGCATAGATAACATCAGGGTCGTCAGGTGCCACGGCGTTGCGCACATCCGTTTCGGCATTGGCGGCAATTTCATGGGCTGCCCGCACGGCCTGTCGGCCGTCGTCTGTCAATTCGGTGGTGAGGATCCTGCCATTGTCCGGATGTGCCACCCGTTTGATGAGGCCGGCCTTTTCCAGCGTCACGATGATGGCCTGCATGGTTTGCGGTGTCACAAAGGCGCGGCGCGCCAGGTCGGCATTGGACAGGCCGCTGCTTTTTTCCAGTCCGGCCAGAACAGAATATTGCGGTGTCGTCAGCCCAATGTCGCGCAGCGCCGTATCAAGTCGGCCGCGCAACGCCTGCTGGGCGCGCTTCAAGGCATAACCAAGTGAACGATAGGTATCGTCGACAGGTGGGTTTATCAGGCTGGACATATCAGGGCCCTTATATTATCTAGATATCAGCACCCTGATACTATCGGGTGATATTGAAAAAGGAAAGATTGAGATGCCGAAACTGATTGGCCCCGACTTCATTGGCATCCAGACGAAAGATCTGGACGGCGCCCTCACCTTTTATCGTGATGTGGTTGGCCTGACGCCTTCGCCCAAGGCGCCGCCGGGCGCTGTGGTGTTTGACACGAAAGCCATTGCCTTTGCAGTGCGCACGCCCATTGAGCCATTTGATGATGGCCAAAAACTCGGTGTTGGCATCGCGATCTGGTTCGGTTGCGATGATGCCGATGCACTGCATGCGCATTTGCAGGCCAAGGGTGTGGAGATTGCCTTTGCACCGAAGGACGGGCCGTTCGGGCGCTACTTCGCCTTTGTCGACCCGTTCGGTTACACGATCACCGCGCATACGGTTTTGCCGATTTGAACTGAACGGTAACGAAGCGCCCATCTGTGACGATGGGCGCGGCGATTTCCTCGCCTGCTTATGCCTCGACTTTGTCTTTTGTCGCAATGGATTGCTGGTGGGCGCTGGCAATGCTGCTGCCAATCTGCAATGCCCTGACAAGGCCCGCTTGCGACGAGGCTGTGTCCAGCGGCAGTATCAGTTCCGTGCCGATTACCCGGGCACCGATGTAGCCGAAAATACCCTGATCGATCTGGGTTTTCATGGCCTGCGAATATCCGCGGTGCTGATAGGTGCGCTCTGTTGCGCCGCCAATCGCAATGGTCTGCACGGACAAGCGGTTGAGCAGACGGATGGTGTCCTTGCCGCTTTCGTCGAAATAGGCCCAGCCTTGTGTAAACACCCGGTCGATCCAGCCTTTCATCACGGCTGGCATGGTCCACCAGAATACCGGATAGATCAGGATCAGCGCATCGGCGCGATCGATCCTTACCTGTTCTGCCAGGACATCATCCGGCGGCGTGGCATTTTCGCGAAACACGGCATAGTCGGCGGTGTTGAACGTTGCGTCGAAGCCGCTGGTTGCGAGATCAAGCAGTTCATATGTGTGATCAGGTGTGGCCTTGATCCCGGATATTACTTCGCGGGCGACAGCGTGGGTATAGGCATTCGGTTCCGGTTGAGCCGTGACAATGAGGGAGTGCATGAGATAACCTTGTTGCATGAGTTGAATCGAGTGGGAGCTCGCTATATACTCATAGTAGGTTACTATTAGTAGGTTGATTGTCAAGTATGCAGGAAACAGCGTCACCCCGGCGAAGATTGTCACGCGATGAGCGGCACACGCAGCTTATTGAAACGGCGCGGCATCTGGTGTTGCTGTCCGGAACCGACAGTCTGACACTTGGCCGTCTGGCGGAAGAAGCCGGCGTGTCGAAGCCTGTGGTCTATGATCACTTCGAGACGCGCAATGCGCTGCTTGCTGCGCTGTACAGGGATTATGATATTCGCCAATCGGAGTTGATGGACAGTGGCCTGTCCGCCTGCCCGGCCACCCTGGTCGACCGCGCCAGTGTCATTGCCAATGCCTATGTAGACTGTGTGTTGACGCAGGGTCAGGAGATTCCAGGCGTTGCCGCCGCACTTGTCGGTTCGCCGGAAATGGAGGCGGTGATACGCAACTATCAAACCCGTTTCATAACCAAGTGCCGGGAGGCATTGGCACCCTTCAGCGAAGACGGTTCCATTCCCCTTGCCGCCCTGTGGGGCATGATGGGGGCGGCTGACGCCCTGTCGACGGCAACGGCCTATGGCGAAATTTCCAAACAGCAGGCGCTTGATGAGTTGCGTCACACGATCATGA
Organism: Agrobacterium sp. 5Ca50; assembly: GCF_055381905.1. Classification (NCBI taxonomy): domain Bacteria; kingdom Pseudomonadati; phylum Pseudomonadota; class Alphaproteobacteria; order Hyphomicrobiales; family Rhizobiaceae; genus Agrobacterium; species Agrobacterium sp. 5Ca50. The sequence continues at coordinate 1,668,751 of NZ_AP026438.1, read as the reverse complement.
GCATGATCCGGCGTGAGCCTGCGCCACAAGGATATTAACGACAACTGACTGCTGTGCGACACGCCGATTTTTTCCGCGTGGTTGCAACCATTCCCTGAGCAAATGAATTGCCATCTTGCCGTGCCCGTCAAAGGCGCGGTGAAGTTTAATGTTCATAATGTCTGTAATGTTCATGGAGACTATCCTGTGCGTCCATCGTCCACGTTATTTTCGGCAGCTGTGTTGTCCTCAGCCGCCAGCCTGTTTTTCATGACGGCTCCTGCCCATGCGCAGAATGATGATTTTCATCTGGCCTATCATGTCGAACGCACGCCCTCTGAAAAACTCAGCATTGAGACTTGCGGGTCTGTGGTAGCGGCTGCGGCACAGAAGGTTGGGTTAAGCGCGGGGTCGCAAAACTTCCCCGGCCAGCTGGTTTTGGTCAGCGGTGGTCTTAAAGGCAAAGGTGCCTTTGTCGCGCAGTGCATTTCGGTAGAGGATATCACCGTCAGCGTGGTGCAGGGTATTGATTACAGCCAACAGAAAGGCGCACTCGGCAACTTCGCAGACAATGTGCATGAGGAATTGAAGGCGGCCGCCAACTAGGGTGGTGGTGGTTCGGACCTGCGCCCTGCTCATGAAGCGATGCTGCGGCCGTGAAAATGATTGAGGTGCCAGGAAGTGGACATTGTTATCAGCCCCACCCGCCCCTTACCCTGTCCTCGGGTCAAGCCCGAGGACGAGGATGAGGGAGTTTGGTGGACGCGCCTTTCTCGTTCCTCGTGAAGGTTTCAGTGCTTGGATCCTCACGACTGCGGCGAGGTTGACGTTTCGCCTCCCACTCAATGACCCAAAAGTTGAAAACTAAAATACAACCCATCTGATTAAGTGCTTCTTCTGACGTTTGCATCTATTGCGTGTGTCAACTTCAGTTTGGGAGCTTGAATGCGCACTATCACTATTCTGATCGTTGCATCGGTTATTGGCGGTTACGCCACCACGATGATCAAAGACTATTTCACACCAGATGAAGCCTCCGTGCAGGCCGTGTTGGTTGAAAGATACAAGGCCAATCCGCAGCAAACCATGCTCGACATGTCCCATGCCGTAAAGCAGTGCTCTGACAGCCCGTTGCACGGCATTCAAGGCGCCACTGAACTTCGCGCGCAGTTGGCAAAAAACATTCTGGAGACGATATCAACGACGCCCGATAGCCGTGACGCCACCGTTGCACGGCTTGATGCCGAAACGACGCGTGTCCTGACGACACTGATTCAGCGTCTGAACAAACCGGCGCAAGGCAAGTTGCTTGCTTATCTCAAAGACCTGCATAAGGCTGGAGTGGTCGATTGTGTCGTCTCAACAGTGGCTTGAGCGCATTTCCGACTTTCTGTTGAGCAGCCGTCCATCGCTGATCGATTGGGGTGGTGTCGCCGTCGTTTGTTTTATTGCGAGCTTGTTGCCCGGCAGTTTTCTGCTGGACCGCTTACTCTATCCGGACCGGTATGACATGTCCTGGAGCTCCGCCTATATTATTGCCGGCGGCCTTTTTGTCTTCATGCTTGTAACGATTATGATGGGCTGGCTGTAAGCAGGTGGCTGCCAATGGTTTGGGGGACGCGCCTGTCGTTCCTAGTGAAGTTTTCAGTGTTCCCGCTCCGTCGTCATTCTCGGGCTTGTCCCGAGAACCCATTCACGTCTCGATTTTGGTGGACGGCTTGGATCCTCGCCTCAGGGGCGAGGATGACGTGGAGAGGTTGTTTTTCCAACCGCGATCGGAGTTCGTGGGATGCGCCTTGCCCAAATTGATTTGTAGTGACTGCGGCTGCCTTAACGTAACAGTGAATGAGGCATTGGAAAGTGTGCGCGGCCATCAGCCCCACCCACCCCTCTTTCCTGTGCTTGTCACAGGAATCCAGTTGAGCGCGTCCGCGCGATGGAAGAGTCTTTTCAGCCCCAAGACTGGGGCTGGCCTGGATCCCCGTGACAAGCACGAGGATGAGGAAGGTTGCGGGTGCGTCTTACCAGTCGATCAGCCCTTTTTGGCTGTGGCGGTCGTTCTGCGGCAGCGCCAGTTCCAGTCACGTGCTTCGCCAATGTCCATGTGCACGGATTCGGTGTGGCAGTAGGTGCCAACGCCGCCGCGGTTTGGCAGCGAACGCAGGTAGTTGGCCAGTTCCCACTTGGACACGCCTTTGATCTGGATATCGGCGGCTTCACAGGTGTGGTGTTTGGAACCCTGGCGCACGCCACCCTTGGGCGGGCGGTAACCTGAGGTGACGATGGCCTTTTCTTTATAGTGGTTTTCCACCGCGTTGATCATCTGCACCAGTTCCGGCTTGAAGCAGCCGACATTGACCTTTTCGGTCTGCAGAACCAGTCCATTGGGGGCGACGCGCGTCAGGCCAGACAGCGAAGCCAGCTTCATCAGGCCGGCCGGTGCGTCATCTTCTTCCAGATGTTCGTCGTCAAATTCGTCACCCATGGTGGCGCGGCCCTGCAGGGCAATGCCCATCTGGGATATATCAGTGGCGGTGTTGGTTGGCAGTTGCGCCACTTCCACACCGGCTGCCTTCGCGCCGGATTGTTCGCCGTCTGCGGCTTTGCCAGTGCGCTTTTTGGCAGCGCCGGCAAAAAAGGCCGCAAGCGTCATGCCGGATTTGCCTGTTGGTGTTTCATCACTTTTTGCCGTTGTGCTGGCCGCGACCGGCGGCGTTGGCGCGGTCAATGTGGCCTGTGGTGCTGCGGCCTGCGCAGGGGCTGCATTGGCAGCTGCTGCGGCATTCATCGCGGCGGCCTGCGCCTCCAGCGTCTGTGGCTGCACCTCGGCGATCGGTGGTTTGACCGGTGCCGGTGCCGAATAAACGCTTGAAAGTGACGGGTTTACGCCCGGTACTGGCACATAAGCGGCATCAGGCACGCTGACGCCTGTCTCGCCTGCCACGGGCATGTCCTGCACAGGCGCCGCATTGTTGGCGAAAATGCTGGTATTGCCGGCGGAAATGGATGTGGACTGGTGAACGGCGCTGGCCAGATCCGGCCGCGCTTCGTTCATCTGTTGACCTTCTGCCACTTGTGGTGCACCTGCCTGCTGTGCGCCACCAGACGCAACCAGCGCCGGGTCAACATAACCGCCATTGGCGGCAACAGCCTTGCCCGTGGCAGCATTATTATTGGCAGTTGTATTGGTGTCGCCCTTGTTCAGTGCCGTTGCGGCATTGACGGAGGGAGAAAGTGACGCCGTATCGCCGTCTTCGGTGACCGCAGAAACGCAGCCAGACAACGCCAGAAGCGAGACGGCGACCAGCAATTTATGCCGCCAGACAGTCGTCAAGTTCCTTGCTTCAATCATGGATATTGAGACCCCCGCTCAGTTCGTTTTTTCTGCCGGATAACACTTTAAAGGTGTATCCGGCATATCTAACTATCTGCCTGAAAAGGCCTTTTCGATTCGGCGGCACTATGCCCCATGACGCGCATGGAACGCAATACAGGCTTTGTTTACCATTTTTATCCCCGACATCGCAGTAGCATTTGACGTCTAGGATTTCCTGGGAGACCTGCCTTAGCTGGTGTTACCAGGCGCCGGTGTTCTGCATAGATATCCATGGCTCGGCTGGTGCCAGGCTTGCGCCTTTTTGCAATATCTCAATGGAAATGCCGTCTGGCGAACGCACAAAGGCCATGTGGCCATCACGCGGCGGGCGGTTGATCGTGACGCCAGCGTCATGCAATTTCTGGCAGGTCTCATAGATATTGTCGACTTCATAGGCCAGATGACCGAAATTGCGGCCGCCCTGGTAATCTTCCGTATCCCAGTTATAGGTCAACTCAAGGCACGGCGCTTTTGCGTCCTTGGCCACAGTCACGTCATCGCGCGCTGCAAGAAACACCAAGGTAAAACGGCCCTTTTCGTTTTCAATTCTGCGTATCTCCTCAAGACCAAAGATATTGCTGTAGAAATTCAGAGACTGATCCAAATCTCGTACACGCACCATGGTGTGCAAATATCGCATTTTGTTTTCCTCCTTTGTTGGGGTACCTTGCAAGACATGCGTCGAAAGTCAGCTTTGGGCAAGCCCGGGCCTGTAGAAACCTATGGGTAATTTCCAAACTGGGCTTGCGTTAAACCGTTACCAAGATGTTAATCTAGCCCGCAGGAATCAGTTAACCGTAGTATGGCGCGTAATCGAGGGGTTGGCAGGATATGACGAACAGGGTTTCATCGAATAACGTACTAGATTTCGAAGACCTTTCGGGCGATCCGGTTGAACTGACCGAGATCACCGGCGTTGTGAAATGGTTTGATGTTGCCAAGGGGTTTGGTTTTATTGTGCCAGACAACGGCATGCAGGACGTGTTGCTTCATGTGTCCTGCCTGCGCCGCGACGGTTACCAGACTATTCTTGAAGGCACCCGCATTGTTGCGCTGATCCAGCGCGGCGGCCGTGGCTTCCAGGCATTCCGCATTCTGTCCATGGATCAGTCGACCGCCGTTCACCCTTCGCAGCTGCCGCCCGTGCGCACCCATGTTCAGGTGACGGCATCGAGTGGTCTGGAACGCGCTATCGTCAAGTGGTTCAACCGCACCAAGGGCTTTGGCTTTCTGACGCGCGGTGAAGGCACTGAAGACATTTTCGTTCATATGGAAACGCTGCGCCGTTACGGCCTGGCAGAACTTCGCCCCGGTCAGGTGGTGCTGGTTCGCTTTGGTGACGGTGACAAGGGCCTGATGGCCGCTGAAATCCACCCGGACAATCCAAGCCCCATCAACATGGCGCACTGAGATGATGATGAGATTTGGTCTTATGATGAGAAGCGTCTTTGTGGCGCTTCTTTTTTTGTTTTCAGGCCTGGCCTCTTTGGCCAGCGCGCAAGGCTCTGAGACATTTGATCAGGAGCCGCTGATCATCATGAACTCCAAGGGCAGCCAGCACCGTTTTACGGTTGAGCTTGCCCTTGATAACGGCCAGCGCCAGCAAGGGTTGATGTATCGCAAGACGATGGCTGCCGATGCCGGCATGTTGTTCGACTTCGGCACGGACCGTGATGTGACCATGTGGATGCGCAACACCGTGCTGCCGCTCGACATGCTGTTCATCAATGCCGATGGCAGCATCCACCATATTCACCATGATGCCGTGCCCTACTCCGAATCCATCATCAGTTCGCGGGGGCCCATCCGTTTTGTGCTGGAATTGAACGCGGGAACGGCGGCAAAACTCGGAATCAACCCAGGTGATCGTGTCACCAGCCGGAGAATTTCTTCAACAAAATGAAGCGGTAAGGCGTTTTTCCTGCCATTTTGCTGCGTTTGTGAAATTGCGCACAGGTTTTTTGAAAAATAATCAGAATTCTTGCGAAAAATGTCATTTTGGGTGTTGCGGAAACAGAATGAACGATGTATCTCCGCATCAACACAGCGACGGAGTGTAGCGCAGTCTGGTAGCGCATCTGGTTTGGGACCAGAGGGTCGGGAGTTCGAATCTCTCCACTCCGACCACTTTCTCTAAAGAGAAAGAATGTTGTTGTGTCGACGCGGATAACTTTTTACCATCCCGTTCTTGCCTTTTGCATGGAGCAGTTTTCAAATGTCTGCCAAGATTTATCGCCCCGCAAAAACAGCAATGCAGTCCGGGAAAGCTAAAACTCACCTCTGGGTTCTCGAGTTTGACGCTGAAGCACCGCGCAAGATCGACCCTATCATGGGCTACACTTCCACGACTGATATGAACCAGCAGGTCAAGCTGACGTTTGATACTCTTGAGCAAGCCGAAGGTTATGCGCAGAGAAACGGCATCGAATACCGCGTTATTCAGCCACAGGAAGCCACACGCAAGACTGTCTCCTATACCGACAACTTCCGGTTCTCGCGCACCCAGCCTTGGACCCACTGATCTAAGCGCATTTTATTTTGCCATTTTGGCCCCTTAGCTCAACTGGATAGAGCAACTGCCTTCTAAGCAGTAGGTCGCAGGTTCGAGTCCTGCAGGGGTCGCCACTTCTATAGCTCTGATTTCCCTATATAAAATGCCGAATTTTATACTGTGCTGAACATCGCGCAGTTTGCCGGATTGTGTGCCAGTTTGCCAAATCCGTTGCCGCTGTGTTCCGTCAGAACCTGTGCGCGGCTTAGCGGCTGGGAGTTTTGAAGAAGACTAACGGGCGTCTGTAGTGAAAGACGGGGTTTAGCGTTTTAGAATGCGGTGAGTATCTTTGCGACCTCGTTATTGCTCATTGATCCAAGATCTCCGTCACTACAGGTGACATAGCGGTGGGCAAAGTTGGCCAATTTTGCGCCGCCTTCCCCGCTGTCGCAAATCGCGTAGATTGGGCGGTTGATGGTCCACAGCCATTCCGCGAGCTGTTTAGGGTCGTTGGATAATGTTGCGATTGCCGCGCATCCAATATTATGCAGCCTGACACAATCAAAGATGCCTTCAACGAGATACAATGGATCAGACCAGTTCCAGGTCTCCAGACCGAAAACCGCATGGCGACCGGTCGATTTGTATGTGAAGTATCGGCCATCATTCTGATCATTCTTTCTGACCTTATCGGCAGCCGGCCGATACTGTTGATACCCGGACACTGCGCCGCTGAGATCAAAAAGAAGGAATGTCGCCACACCTTCGTTTTCGTCAATCATGACGCTGTATCGGCTCACATCGGTGTGGCGATCCAGAAGATGCTGCGCGATGGTCATTCGCACTGCGCCGCAGCTTGCTCCCACAGGACAGGATCGCCGTCCTTTAGCACCGCAAGCAGGTTTTTCTTTTCAACCTTGTAGACCTGCCAAAAACCGGGATCGAGGGTCGATATTGTTTTCGTGTTGTCGATGAGGTCTGCGAGCTTGATGGTTTTGGCTTCTGACGGCGCAAGTGCTGTGTGCTGCAGGTCCAGAGCCTTTCGTGCAACTCTGTTGCCATGATAAGGCGTCGAGATGTCACTGAGATACGCTACCAATGTTGCAACCTTGCGTCCAAAACGTTCATTGATTTCAGCCAGGGTTATGCCGCAATCCTCGACGGTGTCGTGCAGATAGGCAGCGGCTATCATTTCGGGCGTATGATCGACGGTGGCGACAATAGCCGCCACAGCAATCGGATGGTTGATGTAGGGTTCGCCAGTATATTTGCGCAGTTGACCCTCGTGCGCTTTCGTTGCGAACCTTAGTGCATGTTTTTCCAGATCATTCATGCCGCGATATCCACCTTACCGGACTGCGCCTTGTCAAGGGATTGGCGTGACGACACAGCTCAAACCTTGCAAGGTTGTTATTACCAGCGTGGTTTGTAGCCGCCGTTGGACGAACCACCATACGAGTTGTTGTATCCATTATTGTTGCTGTTGTTATTGTACGTCGAATTGTTATTCGAACTTCCGCCATACTGATTGCTGTTGTAGGTGCCGGTTTCGTTGTTTGCGTTTCTTTCCGTCCACGAGCCGTTCAAGTTCTGGGACGTTGATCCGTAAGGGTTTCCGTTGCGCTCGGTGTTATAGCCACCACCAAGATTTTTCTCAGTGCGATACGTGCCGCCAGAACCGGTGGAGCAACGTGTGGATGATGAAAGCTCGCAACCAGCATGTGCAGGCACCGTAAGTGTCGCCAGCGATAATGCCGATACGGACAGTAGCAGAATCTTCATAAAATCTCCTTTTAGTTGAGGAGGCACAAAGCAAACTGCACCTGGTTTGTCGAGCGGTTGGCCGATCACTACCAAGTGTTTGGCTTATCATGGTTTATTCGTTGGGCGGAGTTTGATGCAAAATAAAATGAATGCGCCTCTGCCTGGGCTTGCAGAACGCATTTCCATGCGAAAACTAACGCATGACGACGCGTGAAATGACATTGCTATATCCTGGGGGTAAACATGCAGGATGACGTGGAGGCTCTGGTCGAAAGGCTTTTTCAAGAGAGAGCATCGTGGCCGGAGTTGATCAAGGCAATTAGGGCTGCGGCGGGGGTCGGTATAGAGCCTGCGCAGAGGATTGCGCTTTCGCATGATGGCTGGCGAAGACTTTGCAACGTCAGGATCAACCAAGAGGCGCAATGCAGAAAACAAGCCCTGTCGCACTTGAAGACCTACGGCGCTGATTCCCTTGTTATCAGGGATGGCGACAGCCTCATCATTTCAGAACCAAAGAGCAGGTAAAGGGCAGCATGGGTCCATTGCGGTGCGTGGTTGTATCTCGCATCGCATGACTTCCCAAAATCAAAGCCGTCTTTTATGGTGCTGCAACTTGTGGGGGAAAGTAATGAAGCGTCTAATTGCGTTAGCTATCTCATTGTTAATACCAACTGTTTCTCAAGCCGAAACCACAGGTTCTTCTGGCGACACTATTGTGGGAACGATTAGCGTATCTGCGGAACCCAGCATGGTTAAAGGTAACCTGGCCGGCTGTGAGTTTGTGTTTAATGCGATTGCTAGAGATTGGATTTACAGGAACGGCGATCCGATCAAAGCCACCGGTTCGATCGGGATTATTTCAATCTCTGGAGAAATTAACGCGGTCGTGAAGGTCGCGGTCTATGAGATGCAGATTTCTGATGCGCTCAAGGTCGAATTTGTCCCGTCAGCGTCGGATCGTGTGTATCTGATGAATCGGCAACTCGAGACCAATCAAAAGTCGCTTGTCACGTCGTTTTCCTCAGACACAGGTGGGTTTGTTTCCATATTTGAAATTTCACCCACATTCGGCATGTTGATGGAGGCAATGAAAACGGGGGAAATTACGCTCGCGTTTAACAAGGCGGACGGCGCAATGGATATCAAAGTGCCGATCAATCTCAGGGTTGTGGATACAGACCACACGGGTAAGAGAACGGAATCCGACGAAACGATCCGTGATTTTGCCCTCTGTACTCAACGGTTGTTGGATACTCTGACTGAGGAATGATTTGCAGTTTCCGGATCTCAGAGGATTCGCTTTGCGGGGCGTCCACGATTTCAAGCCGCAGTCGCCCCAACTCCTGTCAGTTTCTGGAACCCAGTGCCAGACGGCAGGCGAGACCGGCAAACACCGTGGCCAGCAGATATTGCGGCAGTTTATTGAAACGGTTGCGGCCTGCAAAACGGCTGCGGATATGGCCGCTGAGCAGGATGACAGTGCCGTTGACGACAAGGCCTGTTACATTCAGCACCGTGGCGAGAACCAGCATTTGCAGCGGCAGTGAGCCGGTTTGCGGGGCCACGAATTGCGGGAACAGCGCCAGCACGAACAGGGCCATTTTGGGGTTGAGCAGATTGGTCAACAGCCCCTCGCCCAGAATGCGCTGCATGGAAAAGCGCTTCAGCCCCGTGGTGGGTGAAAAGGGTGTCGCATCCGAACGGATGGTTTTGACGGCGAGATAAACAAGATAGGCGCAGCCGGCCCAGCGAATGGCGTCATAGGCCATGGGAACGGCAATAAACAGTTGCGAGAGACCGAATGCGGCGGCAAGTGCGTGGCAGTAAGTGCCAAGGGCAATACAGACAGGAAATGGTTGCAGCGGTAATCATGTCGCCCGGATAGCAACGCAACCGGGCCCTGTCAATTGCCGCCGAGACTGGTGCTGCAGAGACTGGTTCAGATCCCGGTTTGGTTCAGCCGGAAATATCAGCTACTGGGCGTATCGATTGTCTGCGTCAGCACGTCGGTGTTGTCTTCACCTGCAATGCCAACGATGTCCTGCGTGACGGCTGTTTTGTCGAGCGACAGATGCTCCAGCTTTTCCCAGCTTTCATCCATTGGCCAGGCGGTGGAGACATAGGGCAGACCAACATGACCGTAATAGAAGGACAGTTGGCCCTCGGCAAAATGTTCGCTCTTCTGCGCCACCCAGTGGCTATAAAGCGCAGAGGCCAAGCCGGAACGGTCGGCACCGGCCTGGCAATGGATGAGAATGGGTTTGGGCGCGGATTTCATCACGGCAACCAGTTCGGCTGCGCGTTCAGGGTCCAGTTCCTGCGATGCACTCATGCGGAAATCAATGTGTTTGATGCCCAGTTTTTCCGAAGTCGCGATTTCTTGTCTGTACCAGTCTGCGGTGTTTTCACCGCGCAGGTTGATGACTGTTTCAATGCCGTGGTCGCGGACATAGCGTTCCAGCTGCGCCGAGGTCGGTTGTGCCGAGCGATAAAGTTGACCCGCGATGACGGTGTGGAAGTTACCCGAAATCTGCAAGGCACCCGCATAGGCTGCCAAACTGCCAAGCACCAAAGCAATCGCTGTTGCCGCAACACGGGTCTTTGAACGTTTCATCTTTGGGTCTCCGATCAACTATCGTAGAGCCCAAATGCCCGCCATTCCTGACAAGTAGCTGAACGTCAGCAGATGACGTTGTTTCTTACATTTTGCCGGCTAAGGTCAGCTGAAACAACGCGCCTGTACGCGATGGCAGGGCCAACACATTGCCGCCATGCAGTTCAGGTTCGATGGACAGATGGTCTGCTGTTGCCAGTTGACGGTGTTGGTAGGAGCAGGACTGCACTGACAAGGACAACAGTCTAAGCGTCAGGAACGAAAAGAAATTTCGACGCGTTAAGGCGTGGACGCAAAAATGAGCGGTAATAATCGCCACCTGCAATGTTGTTGCAATGTGCAGCAATCAATGTGGTGGTTCGGTTTATGACTGTGCACCGTCCACCGGCATGCGGGGGTCCTCCAGTCTCCATGCCGGTGGACGGTGCATGTGCCATTCCGTTGTCGTTTCGTTGCTGTCTTGATGTCGTTCAGGCGTCGTTCATGGGCGCAACGGCAAATGTCGAAGCGACCGCCACCCTTCTGCCCGTAATGGAGCCTTTGCATGAAACCCACCCGAACAGCCCTTCTCGCGGTATTGCTGATCCCTTCGCTGGCCGTGGCCGGTCCAGCATCGTCACAAACGCCAGAGGCGCCAGCAGGCACGGCGTCGGGTGCTGCCGCTGGCAAGGTGGAACTGGCCGGTGTTGACGTGACAACCGTTGCCGCCCGTAACCTCGGCAGTGAAGTGCGCGTGTCCGGTTCACTTACTCCCATCCGGCGCACCAGCCTGACGGCGCGGGTTGCCGGCACCATTACCGAATTGCCGGTGCAGATTGGCGATGTGGTGAAAAAGGGTGACCTTCTGGTGCGCATCGACACCGAAGGTTTGGCGTCGGCGCTGACGGCCCGCAATGCCGAGGTGGAAGCGGTTGAGGCGCAGCTGGAGCTTGCTGAAAATGTGCTCGCCCGCAATGTCAGCCTGCGCGACACCGGCGCGACATCAGAGGCGGTGCGTCTGGAGGCCAATGCCAATGTGCTGAACCTGAAGGCGCAGTTGCGTGCCAAACAGGCCGCTGTTGCCGATGCCGAGAGAGCCTTGAGTGACGCGCAGGTACATGCCGCGTTCGATGGCGTGGTATCGGCGCGGCCAGTGGAACAGGGCCAGACGGTGCCTGTGAATGGTGAGCTTTTGACCATTGTCGATCTGCGCCGCATGGAGGTGGATGCCGGTGTGCCGACCAGCCGTATTCCGCGTGTGCGTATTGGTCAGCCGGTAGAGCTGACGGTTGAAGGTTTCTCGGAACGCAAATTTACCGGTGAAGTCACCCGCATTGCGCCAACGGCAGTCGCAGGCTCCCGGGCCGTGCGTGTGTTCATTGCCATAGACAATGACGACATGCTGCTGAAGGGCGGCATGTTCACCACGGGTGTTCTCAGCATCGACCAGCAGGACAATGTCATTGCCGTGCCGATTGCTGCCGTGCGCCACGATGCCACCGGCACTTTTGTGCTGAAGGTTGAGGACGGTTATCTGCGCCGCCAGGATGTGAAACTTGGTACCACATGGAATGATCAGAACCTGGTCGAGATCAATGGGCTAAGCTCGGGCGAAGTGGTGGTGTCTGCGCCGCTGCCGCAGCTGGTGGCCGATACACCCGTGACCGTGGTGGGGAAATAAGCCGATGTTCCTTACCCGCGTCAGCGTCAAACATCCGGTTTTTGCCACCATGATGATGGTGACGGTGCTCGTCATCGGGCTGTTTTCCTACAGCCGCCTTGGTGTCGACCAGTTTCCGGAAACCGATCTTCCCATCGTTGTGGTAACCGCCGCTTATACCGGCGCGTCGCCGGAAACGGTGGAAAGCGAAATTGCCCGCCCCATTGAATCCGCGCTGAACACCATTGGCGGTATCGATACGATTACCTCGGAATCCTATGAGGGCCGCGCCGTGGTGGTGGTGCAGTTCCAGCTGGATGTGGATTCGCAGGCCGCAGCGCAGGAGGTGCGCGACCGTGTTGCCCGCCTGCAGGCCGGTTTCCCTGACGCGGTTGATACACCGCAGGTCACCCGCTTCAACCCGGAGGATGCGCCAATCCTGTCTTTGGCGGTCTCCTCCTCCACACGCACGCTGTCGGAAATCACCACGCTTGCCGACCGGGTCATTACCAGCCGCCTCAACATCATTGCCGGTGTTGGCCAGATTACCCTTGTTGGCGGCAGTGAGCGGCAGATGCTTGTCGTGGTCGATCCTGACCGGCTGGAAGCCTATGGTGTCGGCGTTGCCGCTGTGATGGACGCCATCCGCCGGGAAAATCAGGACCGTGCCGCCGGTACGCTGATTTCCGGTATCAACCAGCGCATTGTCACCGTTGAGGGACGTATTGAAGACACAGCCGGGTTCAACAGCATCATTGTTGCGCAAAGCGGCGGTTACCCGGTCTATCTGTCTGACGTGGCAACCGTGCTGGATACCGGTGCCGAAGTCACCAGCCGTGCCACCTATCAGGGCGTGCCATCGCTTGGCATGGATATCGTCAAGGTTCAGGGCGCCAATACGGTGGCGGTGGCCGGTGATCTGCGCAGGGAAATTGACACGCTGAACACCGAGCTGAAGGCCGAAGGTGTGGAGCTGACCATTACCCGCGACAATTCCCGCGCCATTGCCGCGCAGGTGTCTGAAGTGCAGAGAACGCTGATTGAAGGCGGCGTTCTGACCGTGGTCATCGTGTTCCTGTTTCTCAATTCCTGGCGCTCCACCGTCATCACCGGGCTGACGCTGCCGATCTCCGTCATCGGTACCTTTGCGGTGATTTATGCGCTGGGCTTTACGCTCAACACCATGACGCTGATGGCGCTGTCGCTGTCGATCGGTATTTTGATCGATGATGCGATTGTGGTGCGTGAAAACATCACCCGCCATTTGCAAATGGGCAAGGACCATGTGCGTGCCGCGCTTGATGGCACCAATGAGATTGGTCTTGCCGTGCTGGCTACCACTCTGTGTATTGTTGCGGTGTTTTTGCCGGTTGCCTTCATGGGCGGGTTGATTGGCCGGTTCTTCCTGCAATTTGGCGTAACCGTTGCCGTGGCGGTGCTGATTTCGCTGTTCGTGTCTTTCACGCTCGACCCGATGCTTTCCAGCGTCTGGTATGATCCGGATTCGGAAAAGAATGCCAAGCGCGGGCCGCTTGGCCGCTTGATCCATCGGTTCGATGTCTGGTTTGAAAAGCTGGCAGATCGCTATCGCAAGCTTATCCACTGGACCTTCGGCCACCGCAAGACAACCATTGGCATTGTGGTTGGCATGTTTGTCGCCAGCCTGATGCTGGTGCCGAAAATCGGTGCCGAGTTCCTGCCGGTCACTGATCAGGGTGAAGTGTCTGTTTCACTTGAGGCCAATCAGGGTGCATCGCTGGAATATATGGCCGCCAAGGTCGGGCAGGTTGAAAATGCGCTGCGTGAATTCGATTATGTCGACACGATCTATTCCACCATCAATGCCAGCAGTGCGCGTGGTTTCAACCAGGCCAATGTCGCCGTGCAGCTGGTGCCAAATGACCAGCGCGAAATCAGGACGTCGGAATCGCTGGAGCCGGTTCGCCAGCGTCTTGCCCTAATTGCCGGCTTGAAAGTTTCAGTCAGCCAGTCGGAAGGTGGTGCGACCGCCAAACCGTTGCAGCTTTCCGTGCTGGGGGATGGTGACGCGCAGTTGCGCAAGATTTCCAGCCAGATCACCACGGCCCTATCGGCCATTCCTGGTGCGACGGAAGTGGAATCCTCGATTGAGAACGAACGCCCTACCCTTGCCGTCAAGGTGCGCCGTGAAGCGGCCAGCGACCTAGGTGTGTCGATATCGATGATTGGTGACACGCTGCGGCCACTGGTGGCGGGTGATGCGGTATCGGTATGGAATGCGCCTGATGGTGAAACCTATGATGTGATGGTGCGCCTGCCGGCCAAGGGACGACAGGACGCTGCCCAGCTTCGCAACCTGACGATTTCCACCAACCGCACCGATGAGGACGGCAAGCCGATTACCGTGCTGCTCGACCAGGTCGCCGATGTCGTTGAAAGCACCGCGCCTGATGTGATTACCCGCAAGGACCTGTCGCGTGAAATCCGCATTTCCAGCAATGTCGAGGGTCGTCCGCTGGGTGATGTACGGCAGGATCTGGATGCAGCCATTGCCAAGATGGATATTCCCGCCGGTTACCGCGTGTCGTTTGGCGGTGACGTGCAGAGCCTGAATGAAAGCATGGGGTATGCCGTGCAGGCCTTGGTGCTGGCGGTGATCTTCATCTACATCATTCTGGCGTCGCAGTTTGGCTCGTTCATCCAGCCGATTGCCATCATGATGACCCTGCCCCTGTCGCTGATCGGGGTGCTGATTGGCCTTCTGGCCACCGGATCGACCCTCAACATGTTTTCGATCATCGGTTTCATCATGCTGATGGGTCTTGTGACCAAGAACGCTATTCTGCTGGTCGATTATTCAAACCATGAGCGGCGGGACGGAAAGTCGTTGCAGGAAAGTCTGGCCAATGCCGGAGCCGTGCGTCTGCGCCCGATTGTCATGACAACGCTGGCGATGATTTTCGGCATGTTGCCCATGGCAATCGGCATTGGTGAAGGCGGAGAATCCCGCGCGCCAATGGCCCATGCGGTGATTGGCGGTTTGATTTCGTCAACGCTGCTGACGCTGGTTTTCGTGCCTGTTGTGCTGACCTACCTTGATGCATTCAGCCGTCGTCTGGCGGCGCTGTTTCCGAAGGGGCCGGACCACCAGGCGGCAGAAAAATCCCTGTAAAGCCTGACAAAGCTGTGTCGGTGGGTTGGGCCTCAGGCCGCGATACTCTGGCGGACATGGCGTAATCTCTGACTGGTCTGATCCGTCTGTACACCGGCGCCGCGTAAAAACGTAGCGCCGGTAAAATCAGGTCCATCAGCCCTTTACGATGATCTTGGCGCCCGGCGTGACGCGCTCATAGAGGTCCATCACGTCCTGGTTCATCATGCGAATGCAGCCGGCCGATACGCCCTTGCCGATCGAGCTTGGATCATTGGTGCCGTGGACACGGTAATAGGTGTCCTTGTTGTCCTTGTGCATGTAAAGCGCGCGTGCACCCATGGGGTTTTTCGGGCCGCCATCCACGCCGTCCTTGTGCGGGCCGTAATGGGCGGGGTTTCTCTTGACCATGTCAGGGGTTGGGATCCAGCGCGGCCATGCGGCCTTTCTGGCAATGATGGCCTCGCCGCCGTCAAAGGAGCGCGCCACCGGGCCAACACCAACGGCGTAACGGATGGCCTTGTTGCCGGGCTGGATCAGATAAAGGAAACGGCTGTTCTGATCGACGATGATCGTGCCGGGCTTTTCTTCCGATGGATAGCTGACGACCTGACGCACATATTGCGGGTTCAGCTTCTGCACATCGATGGCGGGAATTTCAAAACCGCCATCGGTTCTGGCCGCATACATTTGCACCGGATCACTGCCGACAGATTTCAATGCGTCGTCTTCGGCGCGTTGCTTGACCAGCTGTGGCGTTGGCGCGGAACTGCCGTCGCCTGTGCTGGCACATGCCGACAGCAGCAGAGGCAGCGCAATCGCCAACGCCTTGCGAGGAGAGAAGAGAACACGAATCATGGGGGGCCTGCCTAATGCGGATTGGAACTTTCCACGCTTGGCTGACGCCCCCACCTTAACACTGCCTTAAGATTGGTAAAACTAACGCAGCTGTGAACAGCTTCATTCGCCCGGTAGTGTCAAAACGACAACGAAGCCAGTCGCCACTGCGCGGAAATCCAGCCTGCCGCCCAGCTTTTTCATGGCCATGTCGACAATGGCCAGGCCAAGGCCGCTGCCATCAGCCGTTGGGGCGTGGCCGCGCTTGAACCGTTCACGCACACTGGCCTGATCTTCCAAGGCAATGCCCTGCCCACGATCGATGACCTCGATCTGCATAGCGGCATCAGTGGTTTGAAGGCGGATGGTGACACTGCTGTCCTGCGGCGCATATTGAATGGCATTTTCAATGACATTGCGCAGCGCCAGACGCAGCAGGTTGATGTTCCGGACCACCACGTCCTGTTGCTGCGGAAGGTCAAATTCCAGTGACACCGAACGTTTGCTGCTTAATCCTTCGAGGTCGCAGCGTATGTCCTCCAGCACCCGGTCAAGGCGTGCTACCTCAACCTCGTCGCCCCGGTCGGCGGAATCGACAGAGGCAAGGTCAATCAACTGGCGCACAAGGCGGCCGGTTCTGTCGACGCTGGTCGAGATATGCGCCAGTGCCTTGTTTCTGACGTCCTCCTCATGGCTTTTTAGCGCCACCTGCGCCTGGGTTTTCAGACCCGCCAGCGGTGTTTTCAGCTCATGGGCGGCGTAGGCAATGAAGGATTTTTCGCGCTCACGCGCTTCTTCGACCCGCAGGAACAGCGAGTTCAGCGACTTGAGCAGCGGCTTGATTTCGCTTGGCGCATCCTTCTGCTCAATGGCGTGCAACTCGTCGGCGGTGCGCATGCCCAGCAAGGCGGCGATGCGGTTGAGCGGCCCCAGCCCCTTGCCGACACTGAACCAGATCAACAGCGCCAGGATTGGCAACATGGCAACGGCTGGCACCAGCTGGCCCTTGACCACATCGGCCACCAGCCGGTCGCGGATTTCAAGACTGTCACCAATCAGCACCCGCACATTGAGGCTGGTATTGACCACGGCAAACACCCGCCAGCGCACGCCATCCACTGTCGTTTCACTGAAACCGCTGGTGTTGTCGGTCAGCGCATCATCCGGCGCACTGGCCGAACGGCTGACCAGCTTGCCCTGCAACGACCATATCTGGCAGGACAGCTGTCGGCGGTAATCGCCTTGCACATCAAATGGCGCGTCGGGAGAGCCTAAAGCATCGCTTGCCTTGGTGTCGTCAATGGCGGCGGCCACATCGATATGGTGATCGGTGATCAGTGAACTGACCATGCGGGCGGCTTCCATCAACCGTGCATCCAGCACCCGTTCCACCTGATGCTGCACGCTGAAATAGGTCCACAGCACCGCAAACAGCCACACGGCACCGGTGGTGGCCAGCAGAATGGAAAACAGCCGAAGACGTATCGAGCGCATCAACCCATCCCCAGCCGGTAACCGACGCCACGCACCGTCTCTATGACCGACGTGCCGAGCTTGGCGCGCAGCTTGTGCACATGCACCTCGATGGTGTTGCTCTCGACATCTTCCTGCCAGCCATAAAGCCGCTCTTCCAGCGCCTGTTTGGAATGGATGGCCTGCGGGCTTTCCATCAGGGCATGCAGAATGGAAAATTCCCGCCGCGACAGGCCAATCTCCACGTCGGCGCGGCGCACCAGCATCGAGGCCGGATCAAGCGTCAGGCCACGCAGGCTGATCTCGGCACTGGCGCGGCCGCTAGAGCGGCGGGTAATGGCGCGCAGGCGTGCAGCCACCTCATCCAGATCAAAGGGTTTGCCAATATAGTCATCGGCACCGGCATCCAGCCCGTCAATGCGGTCGCCCACCTCATCCTTGGCGGTCAATAGCAGCACGGGAATGCGGTTTCCGGCCTGGCGAATGCCGCGCAGCACATCCAGCCCCGACCCATCCGGCAACATTCTGTCGAGGACGACGGCGTCAAAACGCCCGGTTTGCAGCGCCTCTGTGGCGTCGGCAACCGTGGTCACGCCATCGGCCACAAAACCGCTGAGTTTGAGGCCTTCGCGCAGGCCATCCAGCAGGATCGGGTCATCTTCGACAACAAGTATTCGCAAGTCACGTCTCCGCAAGCGGTCTATTCAACATTTCGACCGGATTTTTAGTCCGATTTTCACCTTAAGGCTGCCTTAAGCTGCCGGTCGGATCAGTCCTGATAACAAAATGTAGACGAAAGGACATGGCGGATGCGCATATTGGCGTTCACGTTTGCGATGCTGACGCTGGTCGGCATGACACTGGCTGGCCTTGCAACGCCAGCCGTGGCAGTGCAAACACCGCTTGAAATGGATCAGGCCTTCAAGGTGTCGGTAGAACAGGCAGCGGATAATCGCGCCGTGATCCGCTGGACCATAAATGACGGTTATTATCTGTACCGGGACTATCTCAGTGCCGAAGACAGCGCCGGAAACAAGCTTGAGCTGCAGACCTTGCCGGGCAAGGTCAAGGACGATCCAAACTTCGGTTCGACCGAGATCTATTATTCCACTGCAACGGCCTCGGTGCTCAACGCACCACAGACATTTCGCCTGACCTATCAGGGCTGCCAAGAAGACGGCCTGTGTTACCCGCCAACGACCAAGGTCGTGGATATGGCAACATTGTCACTGGCTGGTGATCACGCTGGTAAAGGCCTGTTTTCACAAGGTGGATTTGCAGCGGCAGGCAAGGCATCGAACGCCTTTTCCAGTGCGGCCAGTACCGGCAATGCCATTGATCGCCCAGATGACAATGGCAGCTTTACGCTGGCGGATGAACATGCGGAAACCGCCATCGACCGTATGCTCAGTGATGGCGGCTTGGCTCTGTTGCTGGCCGGGTTTCTGGGGTTTGGCGTGCTGCTGGCCTTCACGCCCTGCGTTTTTCCGATGTATCCGATCGTTGCGGCCATGTTGGCCCGCGAGGGGGAAAACCTGACGGCACGGCGTGGTTTTACCCTGTCATCAGCCTATGTGCTGGCACTGGCCTGCGCCTTCGGGCTGCTTGGTATGGTCGCGGCATGGTCGGGACAAAATCTGCAGGTGGCGTTGCAGAGCACGACCACGGTTGCGTCCATTGCCATCTTGTTTGTGGTGCTGGCGCTGTCGAATTTCGGTCTGTTCCATTTACAATTGCCCACCTTTATCTCGGCGCGGTTCAGCAAGAACCATACACGGGCCGGCACCGTGCCGGGCGCCATGGCGCTTGGTTTTTCCTCCGCACTGTTGATTGGTCCCTGTGTGACGGCACCTTTGGCCGGCGCGCTGCTTTACATTGCCCGCACCGGTGACATTGCCATTGGAGCGGCTGCGCTGTTTGCGCTGGGGCTTGGCAAGGGCATTCCACTTGTGATCATGGCGACAGCCAGCGGCAAGGCGTTGCCAAAGGCCGGCATGTGGATGGAAAAGGTGCGCCAGATCTTCGGTTTCCTGTTTCTGGCAACCGCGCTGTGGCTGGCGACACCGCTTATGCCGCAATCTCTCGTGTTGCTGGGCTGGGCCGTGCTGGCACTGTGCTTCGGGGTGTTTGCCTTTACCGCAGCAAGCGGCGCGAGGGGCTCTGGTGTCAGCGTGATTTCCCGCAGTGCCGGTCTGGCATCGATCATCTGGGCGGGCCTGCTATTTGTCGGTCTCGGCCTTGGTGCGAATGATCCGCTGGCGCCGCTTAAGCCGCTGCTATCAGGTAATGGTCCGCAGGACGTGGCCAGAATAGAGAAGTCGGACTTTGCCAAGGTCGGTTCGCTGGCGGATCTTCAAAACCGTATCGCGTCTTCGCCGGGCAATGAGCCGACACTCGTTTATGTCACCGCCGACTGGTGCGTGACCTGCCGCACCATTGAACGTTCGCTGCTGACCAGTCCAGACGTTGTCGACGCGCTTGGCAAGGTCAACCTTGTCAGTCTCGACCTGACGCAGCTAAACGACGACAAACAGGCCATGCTGTCGGCGCTTGGGGTTATCGGTCCACCGACCATGGTCTTTCTCGACGCCAAACGCCGCGAACCAGCGGCAACCCGGCTGGTCGGCGAATTTTCCACCAGTGATCTGGCGGCCTCTGCCCGCAAGGCACGGGAGGACAGTCTTTGAACAGACGTCATCAGCACGTAAATCAGCGCTTAACGCGGAAGGAGAATTCCGATGTTGTCACGTCGTGATGTCTTGGCAGGCGGGCTTGCGACTGTCGCAGGTCTGACTTTGCTTGGCGCAAAGGATAGCGCCGCTGCGCAAATGAGCACGAAGGAGATATTCTTTGACAAGGATGCACCGGTGCTTGGCAACCCCAAGGGTTCGGTGACGGTGGTCGAATATTTCGACTATCAGTGCCCCTATTGCAAAAGCTCCCATGCCGCCTTGAAAAAGGTGGTGGCGGCGGATGGCGATGTGCGGCTGGTGCTGAAAGACTGGCCGATCCTCGGTGATGCCTCAGTGTTTGCCGCGCAGGCGGTGCTGGGTGCAGCACAGATTGGCCACTATGAACCGGCCATGGAAGCGCTGATGAAAACCAGAGGACGCCTGTCGCAAAGTCAGGTTGAAAAAGCACTGGCCGGTGTGGGTCTGACGATGGAAATGCTGTCTGCCGCCGTCAATGAAAACAACAGCAAGATCTCCGCATTGCTGGATCGTAATTACAGCCAGGCCCTGTCGTTCAATTTTGTCGGCACGCCATCCTTTGTCATTGGCAAGGATGTCTATCCCGGTGTTCTCAGTGAAAAGGCACTGAAAGACGCCATCAAACTGGCGCGTGCCTGAGCCATGACTGGCCGCACGCCCCATACTCCAAATCTTGAAAGTAACCTCCATGTCCCGTTTCTCCCTTACCCGCCATCTCATTGCTGTCACCTGCGCGCTTGGCCTCTTGTCAGCCCTGCCCGCCCGTGCCGAAGACAAGGCGGATCTACCGCCAATCCTGCGTACCATTGAGGGGCAGGGCATCACCATCCTCGGTGAAATGAAGGTGCCGGGCGGCCTGCGGGCCTTTGCTGCCAAGGCGGGTTCACAGCCTCTTGCCATCTATCTGACGCCTGACAATGAACATGTGGTGGTTGGCACGCTGGTTGACGGTTCCGGCCTGGACATGGCCGAAACCCAGCTGAAGGAAATGGTTGAAAAGCCGATCATGGAAGATGGCTGGAAACAGCTGGAACAATCCGCCTGGGTGGCGGATGGCAAGGCCGATGCACCGCGCATCGTTTATACCTTCACCGACCCCAACTGCCCCTATTGCAACAAGTTCTGGCAGGCCGCACGACCATGGATCGACAGCGGTAAGGTGCAGCTGCGTCACATCATGGTGGGGGTGATCAGGCAGGATTCTCCGGCCAAGGCAGCCGCCATTCTCGAGGCCAAGTCGCCATCTGAGGCGCTGACGGAAAATGAGCTGAAGCACAAAAGCGGCGGCATCAAAGCCCTGTCCAAGATCAGTGACAAGAGTACCGCGAGCCTCAACAGCAATGCCGAGTTAATGACCAGCCTTGGTTTTAACGGCACGCCGGCCATTGTGTTCAAGAAGGATGATGGCAGCATCGGCACCGTTTCCGGCCTGCCCGAAGATGGCGCGTTAAAGATGGTTCTGGGGCCCAAATGAATTTATAGGACGAAACTGACGTGATGACTGAAGTCCGTTGGATAAGGCCATCAAGTGGCTTTATTCATCGCACAACTTCAGGTCATAGATAGCTTTGGAAACATCATATTTGAGCAGGTCAGGACAGATGAACATGAATATAGCAGCGGGTCATATTTCGCGTCGGTTGGTGTTGGGTGCCTGCCTTGCCCTTGGTCTGGCAGCCCCAGTGCTGGCGCAAGGCACTGACGATGCCGTTTTGAAAGGCCTGCTGCCCGACAGCTATATCGGGGCTGACAGTGCACCGGTGTCGCTGATTGTCTATTCCTCGCCAACCTGCAGCCACTGTGTTGATTTCCACGCCAATGAACTGCCGAAGCTGCAGGAAAAGTTTGTCAGCACGGGCAAGCTGAAAATCGCCTACCGCCCCTTCATGCGCAATTCGCTGGATGCGGTCATTTTCATGCTGGCGCATTCGCGGGGTGCAGACAAGTTCGATGAGACCGTCTCGACCTATATGGACAAGTTTGACGAACTGGCCGCCGCACAGGACACCGAACAGGCGGTAAGGTCGATTGCCGAGGGAATGGGCATCGACAAGGCCGGTTTTGACAAGGCCGTGGCCGACCAGCCCTATTTCGACCAGCTGAATGCAGCCACCAAACAGGCGCAGGAAGAGTTCAAGGTGGCGGGTACGCCGACCTTTTTCCTTGACGGCAAACCGCTGGAGATTGCCAGCAGCTTTGAGGAAGTGGGAACTGCCGTGGAAGCGGCTTTGCCGAAGCCCTGATCTCGCGCTCTCAGCGTGATCAAAGAGCCCATCATCGCGGAATGAATTGCCAAAACGACAAATATCCAGCCGCCCTTATGGCGGCCGGTTTATATCCAGTCATGTTGCAAGCGGCCAACAGGGTCGGCCCACCGGCAACTATGCGTGGTTTCGCCGTGATGGTGGCGTCAGGTTTGCTTCGCCCGCGGCAAGCATGAACCGCTCACGCGCTTCTTCAGCTGATTTTCTGCCATCCAGTGCGGCGCGGCAAAAACGCCGGGCCTCGACATAGGCCGGTCCGCGTGCATCCGGCCATTCATTGGTCAGAATGGCAAGAGCGGAATATGGGCCATGGACAGTCTGTGTGCCACTATGCGGTGTTTTCACTTCGATTGGGTTGCCCCAAGATAATGTCGGCATCTGTTCCTCCTCCAGAACAAGCCTAAAACGGGGCGGACCGAAAAAGGTTCCGTCCTTTAGCGAGACTATTCTAGCCTCGAGAAACGATTTCGTTAAGCCCCTTCTAATAGGGCTTTGTTTTTATGGTTTCCGGTCGGATTTTCGCGGTGTTTTTGGGCGCTGATCAGGCCACGGCGGATCAGGTTTCAGCGGTTGCGATGATCGCCTCTTCCCGCGAACGCGGTGCCCACTACGCCATTTGTCATGGTGGTTATCCGCTCATCAATGTCGGTTCATCCACAGCTGTGCAAGTTCAAAGAAGGTCTTGGATGGTCGACCACCTGTGGCATCTGGCGGCGTTTCATTGTCCGTCGAACTCAACGACTTTCTAATGTCCAGCGCACCGGAAGACGCTTGCTGACAGATAAAATTTGCAGATTGCCGATCTCCGGCGGCGATCCGCTCAATCACTTGCGTCATATGATAGCGATAGGGTTGGTTTGGTGCCTCGGCTGCTATCGCGTCGTTCAGACTATAATCACTCCACAGGCCTGTCTGGCCTTGGCAACGTGCCGCAAGTTCGAGCATTTTGATGGCGACCGTGTCATGCCCATCTGTGTCTGCGATCGTTAAGTGCATCAATGCCGGTGTGTCGCAAGTAAATGCACCAGTAAAATGGAAGCTGGCGGGCATTTTGTCATTGCCTGATATTTGGAGGATCGACCAGAGCAGCTGATCCCAGGCGACAGGTTTAGCTCGGAACTCGATAAAGCCTTTTGAGCCGCGGCGCGGATGCACCGCAAGCACTGAACCATCAAGACGCTTCACGAGGGTGTCGTGTTTTACCGACCATCCAGAACCTTTTGCCGCTGTACGCACAGCGGAATTCAAATCATCTTTCATAGAGGTCGGTCGAGCTCACTTCTTTGCCGGTGTGCGGGCGGTCAGCTTGTTGCCGTCGGGGTCGCGCAGGTAAGCGACGAAAGCGCCGTTGGGGCGTTCTGTGGGTGGGGTTTCAATGGAGGTGCCGCCATTGGCAACACCTGCATCATGCCATGCCTGGACATTGGCGGCTGTAGCGGCCGCGATACCGATCGTGCCGCCATTGGCCGGTGTTGCCGGTTTGCCGTCAATCGGTGTGGTGATCATCAACCGGCTACCGTCATGCAGATATATCAGGCGACCTCTGGCATCCATCTCGCCCGGTTTGCCGCCCAGTGCTGTGAAAGTCGCGTCGTAGAAACGTCTGGCCTGTTCCAGGTCATTGCTGCCAATCATGATGTGGGTGAACATGTGTTATCTCCTGTTAACGGCCCGGCGGGCGTGGTGTGAAGCTAACCGCAATCAACCAAGAATTCACGGCGAAAAATCCGCTAGCTGTGCCGGCATCCGTTTCGGGCAGTGCGGATGCCGCATCCAACGAGCCGCATGACCGCTGGAACAACGGCTGATACCCATACATGCAAGGCTTGAGCGTTGGCGAACAGCGCTCAAGCCGTTGTGGTTTGCTATGGTTTTGCCGCGACAAAACCGTGGTACTTTGCAGCCGTTGCTAGCGCCAAGGCCGAAAGCAGTAGCGCAAAGATTACCCAGGGAAATGAGGCTGGGCCGATATGATCGAGCAGCAGACCGCCCACCAGACCACCGCCAGCAATGCCGCAGTTCCAGGCCGTCACGAACATGGCCTGCGCCATATCGGTCGCCTCACCTGCCGCCTTGGCCTGCGCGGTCTGGAACAGGGTTGGCGCAGCGCCGACGACACCGCCCCAGATCACCACGGCGACCAGAATGACGGATGGTGACGTTGTCGCAAAGGCGAGCACGAGGGCAATGGTTGCAAATATCAGCAGGCTGCCTAGCACCATCACGCGCAGGTGACGGTCGATGAATGTGCCGGCCAACCACAGCCCGATTATACCAGCGACACCGAACAGCAAAAGCACGAGGTCAACACGCGATGTCAGGCCCGAAGGCTGCAGGAAGGGTGCGATATAGGTGTAGAGGATGTTGTGCGCGACGACGAATATCAACATCGTCGACAGAATGGCAACCAGGCCTGGAAGCAGCAACACATGGCAAATGGACACATGTTTGCCTCGCTGCTGGCCGGGGAAATCTGGCAGCAAGACATAGGCTGACAGTACAAGTGCCAAGGCCAGCACACTCATGCCGCCAAAGGCCAGCCGCCAACCGAATATCGTGCCCAGGAATGTGCCAACGGGTACGCCAAGGGAAAAGGCCAACGGGCCGCCAATCCCGGTAATGGCTATGGCCCGGCCGATGAGATGCGGCGGCGCGATGCGTGCGGCGTAACCGACCAGCAGCGCCCATACCATGCCGCCGAACATGCCCGCGAAAAACCGCGCGACCAGTGTCAGCCAGTAGAGATCTGACACCGCCGTAACGGCGTTGACGATGATAAACCCGACCAATGCGGTGAGTAACAGCCCGCGTCGCGGCAAAGCCTGGGTCAGTGTCATCAGAGGAATGGCCGTCAGCAAAGAGCCTGCCGCATAGGCGGTGACAAGTTGCCCGGACAGGCTGTCGGTTACGCCAAGCCCGCTGCTGATCTGCGGCAGCAGGCCTGCGGGCATGACCTCTGTCATCAACGTGACAAAACCTGCGCAGGCAAGCACCAGCAACCTGCCAAGCGGCAGACTGTGCGGCGGTGCAGCCGGCGATGCGGAGTTGGTTTGTGTCGTCATGCGTTGCAGCCTTTCGAAATTGGGTGTCAGTTCATAACCATGCCGCAGATGGTGTGAGCGGCACGAGCGATGGGTGCGGCCAGCTGTAAAGGCTCGTCAGACAAAGAAAAATTCTCTACAATTCAAAACACCTTGGAATTTTTGTCGTGCATGGGGGAATGAGTTTTGGACAGTTTCGGGGCGCTCCACGCCTTTGTTCAGGCCGCCGATACCGGCGGTTTTACCGAGGCGGGTCGCAAGCTCGGTGTCACGGCATCGGCGGTCAGCAAAGGCCGTGCAACGTCTGGAAGAGCGGCTTGGCGTGCGGCTGTTTCATCGCTCGACCCGCAGCATCACCCTGACGGAGGAAGGGGCGATGTTTCTCAAACGCTGTCGTCATATCCTCAGAGAGTTTGAGGCAGCCGAAACCGAACTGTCGCAGACGCGACAGGCGCCGCAGGGTAAATTACGCCTCAGCCTACCCTCGATGGGCAGCTTGTTTTTGCAGAAGATTGCCGGGTTCAAACGGCTCTATCCGCAGATCGAACTGGAACTCGATTTCACCGATCGTATCGTTGATGTGATCGATGAGGGTTTTGACGCGGTGATCCGCACCGGAGACCACGCCGACAGCCGCCTGATGAAACGCACGCTTGGTTATTACTGCCGGGTGATCATCGGTTCACCGGACTATTTTCGCGATGCCGGTATTCCCAAACAACCACAGGACCTCGCCACCCATCCCTGCCTGATCTACCGCTTCGCCACCACTGGCAAGCTGGACAAATGGCCGCTGTCCGATGGCGGGAAACCGGTTCATGTCGAGCTTTTGAACAGCGCCGTCATGAACACGCTCGACCCGCAAATCTGTTTTGCCGAAAATGGTCTTGGCCTTGCCTGCGTTCCGGATCTTGCCGTGCGCAACCAATTGCAAAGCGGCCGTTTGGTCAGCGTCCTCGATGACTATCTGCCGACGAAAACACAGATCAGCGTCATGTGGCCTACAAGCAAACATCTGTCGCCCAAACTACGCGCCTTCGTGGATTTTGCCGCTGAACATCTGCCGTGATGATGGGCGGCGGCAATCCCTCGCCGCGCCCGATCAGGTATGCCGTCTAGAGCTGACCGATGACATCAAGCACGATCTTGCCACGGGTGCGCCCGGCCTCGGAGAGGTCGAAGGCCTGGTTGATCTCTGCAAGCGGCAGCACCGTTGCGACGGTGGGTTTCAGTTTCCCTGCCTCAACCAGTTCGCGGATCGACACCAGTTGTTGTGCATTGGCTTTGCAGAAAACGCGGGCAGCGCCAACACCATATCTGTCTGCCTCATCGGCGGGTAACGCCACGGCAGTGACCAGAAAACCGCCCTTCTTCAGAGGCAGGAACGCCTTGTCGAAGGTGTCGCCGCCGACCGTGTCGAACACCACATCGATATCCTTGGCCATGATGTCAAACGGCTGGCTTTTGTAATCAATGAACTGATCTGCGCCGAGGCTGCGGATATAGTCTTCATTGCGGGCTGATCCCATGGCGGTGACATGCGCGCCCTTGGCCTTGGCAAGTTGCACGGCAAGCGAACCGACACCGCCAGAACTGTTTGTTATCAATAGCTTCTGGCCGCTCTGAAGTTTGGCGAGATCAAACATCGCCTGCCATGCGGTCAGCGCGCCGAGCGGTATGGCGGCACTTTCCATGAAATCGAGGTTGGCGGGTTTGTGGGCAATGTCGTCCGCCCTGGCAATGGCATAATCTGCAAAACCGCCGGTCGGGATAATGCCATAGACCGCATCGCCCGGTTTGAATTTGCTGACGGCATCGCCGCATTCTTCGACAGTGCCGGCAATTTCGCCACCAAGATGAATGGGCAGCGACAGGCCCATGCGCTGGCCAAGGCCGCCACGGATTTTCCAGTCGACTGGATTGACGCCTGCGGCGTGGACCCTGACCAGAACCTCACTTGGCCCCGGCACCGGGCGATCAACATCGGTATAGTCTACCACGTCATTATTACCGTATTGTCTGATGACGACCGCTTTCATCTCTCATTCCTCATTTCGGGTGCTTGTGCCGCTGGGTTTTGCACGCGCTCGACCTTTGATACTGGCCATGATAGACCAACGGCTTGGCGATGTGACGCCAATCCGCATCGCGCAAAGGCCAAACCGGATGCACAAACCGCCCTTTACCCTGCACCGTGGTTTCAAACAGCGTGGCATGGGCATGCCGACCCACACCCATGAAGAAGCGCAGCTGACCTTTGCCGCATCCGGCATGGTGCAGGTGTTGACCGAGGCCGGTCGCTGGCTGGTGCCGCCGCAGCTTGCCGTGTGGATACCGGCCGGCGTTTCACATCGGGTCGAGGTGCTGACCGATGCGGAACTATGGATGGTCAACTGGGAACCATCGGTGGCCGAGGCATGGGCGCCGCCAACCCAGCTGGACCGGCCGTTTACGCTGCGGGTGACGCCGCTGATGCAGGCGCTGCTTGACGCTGCCTTTTCCGACACGACCGGGCCGGACAAGGTTGAGCTGGTCGCAAGGCTGATGCTGCATGAACTGACCGAGACGGCGCACGCCCCGACCTTTCTGCCCCTGCCCGTCAGCCAGATTGGCAAACGGGTGGCGGATCTCGCCTTCGAGGACCGCCGGAACGCGATGAACATCGACGAACTGGCGGCACGGGCCGCAACCTCGGTGCGCACGGTCAGCCGGCTTTTTCCGGAGGAAACCGGCATGACGCTGAAATCCTGGCGGCAGCGTGCCCGCATCGTGCAGGCCATGGACCAGCTGGGCCGAGGTTATGCCATTGCCCGCGTTGCCAGTGAGTTTGGCTTTTCCAGCACAGCGTCATTCTCCTGCGCCTTCCGGCAGGTCACGGCCATGACACCGACGATGTTTCTCGATTATCCCGGTTGAACTCGGCCACCTGGCGTAAGGCAAACTCACGTAACGGCAGCCATATCTCACCCATTGCCGATGTCGCGGCTTTTGCTAGGATCGACTTATGGCCAACCTCGATCCGAAAGATTTGTCCGACGCCAGAGACCGTCTGCTTGATGTAGCCACGGATCATTTTCGCGCCGATGCGGATGTACTTGGCCTGTTTGTGTCCGGGTCGCTGGCGGCGGGCAGTTTTGACGCCTATTCCGACATAGACCTGCGGGTTGTGGTGCAGTCTGAACGCCACGGCTGGTTCGTGCAAAACAGGCGTAATATTCCTATGGAATGGCCGGGTTTCCTGTTCAATGAATGGATGCCCGGCACCCGCCACTGTGTTTCGCATTTCGCACCGTTCAACAAGATCGATATCTTTTATCTCGATGCGGCGAAACTGATGCCATCGCCATGGTATCGGCTTCCGGTGATCGTTCTCCACGATCCGGAAATGATCGTGGCTGGGCTAGTTGAGGCATCGCGGGAATTGCCGTTTACCGTCACTGCCGACGAGGTAGATATCTCCATCAGTAAGGGCATTGCGGCCGCGCATGAGACATTCCGGCGGGCAAAACGTGGCGAGCTGTTTTACGCCCAGACCCTGCTGGATGAACTGCGCCACCATATGATGCTGGCCGATGACTGGCTTTATGAGCGCACGGCAGAAACGACTGTGCTCGCCAAGTTTGACCAGCGTGGCAGTGCAGATGTGTTGCAGGTGCTTGGCAACTCCTACTGCGCGCTTGAGGCCGATAAGATTTTGACTGCACTTAGTGGATTGGTGGCGAACTATCGATTGCAGGTCCAAGGCCTGCATGCACATTTCAAGCCTCGCCGCCCGATCGACAATGATCTGGCGGCGCTCGATATCATCAGTCAGTGAGCTCCGGTTTTCGTGCGGTCATTGACAACTGGATACCCGTTTATTCTGCGAAACAGGGCAGCACGTCCTCTTCGAAATAGGGCTGCTGGTTGACCCAGAACATGTAGTTCACTTTGAGAAAATCTGCTGCGAAGGCGTGTAGCATCGGCACCAGATTTTTGCGCTTCTTGACGACCTTTTCAGTGCCGGTTTCGCCAATGTAATTGCCATCTTGCACCGCAATGCCAAGCGGTACAGCGAAGCTGTTTTCATGCATCATGGCAAGCGCGTGGTTCAGCTGGTTCTTGCGGGTTACCATCAGGTCGGGTGCACCAAGGCCAACGCCGATCTGGTTGCCAAAGTCGTAGATGCCGCGCAGATATCCCTTGTCGTCCCACGGCAACCATTCATCCGGCATGAAGTTGGCATAGATCATGGTCGTCGATTTCGGGAATGCGGTCTTCAACGCCTGCATGTTGGCTTTAATGCCCTCAATGTAACGCGCGGCCGAGAAGGAATGATCGGACTTGGCGGTGACGCCAATTGCGGTTTCCTGCAGGTTTATGCCTTCAATGCGGCCATCGAATTCCTTGCCGAGTGCCAACAACAGGCTCTCGAAGCGCGCATGAACAGCGTCGTTCCAGCGTTTGGCCACCCAGCCCTCAAGCTTGCCGTCATCGGTATATTGGCCGGTAACGCCTCCGTCGAATTTGTCTGTCAGCAGGTCGTTTGGCACCGGCTTGTATTCGGGGGAGAACGACGCATCCTGCAGCTGGATGAACAGCTTCTTGCCATGTTGGGCAAGGTAATCGACATCGGCCTTGATGTCGGAAAAGTCATATTGCCCTTCGCTCGGTTCAAGGTTGCGCCAGGAATACATGATCTGTGCGCCTGAAAAACGTGCGTTGGTCAGCAGCGGATGGCCCCGGATTGCTTCACGGTCGCGGCTGAAATAGACGAAATTGCTGATGCCATCCGGTTTCACCGGGCATGTCGCCTTTGAATATGGCTCAGAGGCTTTCAGATAACGATTGGCGATGTTGTCAGCGGCGCTGGCAGGCGTGGCGATAAGGGCAGATATTGGCGAGGCAAGCGCAATGGCAAGGCCAAACAGGAGCTTTACGTTCATTGGTTTTCCTATCGAATGAGCAGGCTTTGTGGTGCCTGCCTGGCCTATCTAGCGCGAAGCACCCGCTGGTTCGCCCTTGGTGTCGTGCAGCTTTGGTGCAGATTGTGTGCAGAGATCAGTCGCCTGGAAAGTCTATCTCGAAGCGTGCGCCCTCTTCGTGGCGCACCGGACGCAGCGTTGCGCCGTATAGATCCAGAATGGCAATGACGATGGCAAGCCCTAAGCCTGTGCCGCCTTCTTCCCGGCGCGTTGTGAAAAACGGTTGGCCAAGCCGGGTCAGATCAACATCGGTAAAACCGCGACCATTGTCGGTGATGATCAATTGTCGGCCATTCCAATGCAACAACAGCCTGCCGGCACCGTGGTGGCGGGCATTTTGCGCCATGTGGGACAGGATGGTGCGGCCATGCAGCAGCGAAAGCGGCAGTGTCGCCTGACTGCCATTGACAGAGATTTCCAGGCCATCTTCCGCCGGTAACAGCTGGGATAACTTGGTTGCCGCACGGCTGGATTGACCTGAAACCTGCTGCCGTGCCCGTGTTATCTCCCGCAACTGGTCCAGCAGTCTGGTCATACGGTCGCCCTGCTCGCGGATTGTGGCTGCCAGCGCACGCTGGGTTTCCGCTGGCAGGTCGCCGTCTTCAAGCAGTTCGGCAGCCCCGACGATGGAGGTGACCGGTGATTTAAGCTCATGCGTGACATGATTGGTGTAGATGGTAATTTCTTTGGAGCGTTGTGACAGGCTGCCAGCCATGGTCAGCAATGCGTCACCCAGTTGCGCTATTTCGGCAATGCCGTAATGGCCAAGCGGCGCAAGATCGGTATCATCGCCATTTGCAACCCGCCGCGCCTGATCGCGCAGAGCCAGCAGCGGCCGCAGCACAGCCCACACCAGAAACGACCCGATGATCAGCGCACCGAGCACCGTCACTGCGGCCAGCGTGAGGAAGGCGGTTGCCTCCTGCGAGGAATAGTTTTCAAGCGGGCGCGGCGTGCGCGAAATATAGACCGCGCCAATCACCCGGTTGGCGCTGATGACGGGGTATGTGATCAACACACGAAAGCCCGTGCCGCGGCTGACGGATAAAAACGGCCAGCGGGCATCGGCATCGCTGCGCCAGCGAAGTGCTGCACCCACCTCACCACGCAGTGCCTTTTCGACCTCTGGCACACTGGCAAAGCTCATCGGTGTGGCCGCTTGCAGATCAAGCCCCTGAAAATCAATAAACACCACGCTGGAAAGCGTGGTGCGACTGGCCAGTTCCGCCAAAGTCTTCAGTCCGTCTGCTATCTGCTGGTAGCGTGGACCGAGCGTCTTGTCGCTTTCCACCGCATCCGGCCGGGTCGGTTCAATGGTGTTGACGCGCAGATCCAGCAGTGAATTGAAGGTGCGTACTTCGGCATTCCAGAAAACGCGCATCGGCGGCGGCAGGTAATAACCCGGCGTGGCGGTGTCGGCTTCGGTTTTTGTCGCCTCAAAAGCCTGCGCATAGGCACCGGCATAGATGGCGGCCTGCTTGAGCAAGGCGGATTCTGTCTCGCGCATGAACCAGTTGGTGCCAAGTTGCAGGGCAAAAATTGCCACGGACGGCACGGCCAGCAGGCTGGCGCAGACCAATGTCACGACCAGTGCCATGCGCGGACGCCACCTGTGCGGCACACGGCGGATCAGCGGTCTTGTCATGTGTTTTGCCCATTCGGGCCAATTGTGCAGGGACCAAGCCGCAGGCCGACACCGCGTACCGTCTCGATGATGTCTGCGTAACCCAGTGCGGCGGCTTTTGCCCTGATGTTTCTGACATGGCTATCAAGCGTGCGGCCCGACAGGCTGGAATTGTTGCCATAGGCCTCGTTGATCAGCATGTTGCGATCCAGAACGAAACCCGGCCGAGCCAGCAATATGCTGAGGACTGAAAATTCGGTCGCTGTCAGGTCAAGTGCCTGGTGGCGCAATGTGCAGGCATGGCGGTTGAGATCAACCACCAGATCGCCATGCCTGATGACCCGGGGGCTGACGACGCTGTCCTGCACGGGCCGGACCCGTGCCAATATGGCCTTGATACGCAGCACCAGTTCGCGCGGCGAAAAAGGTTTGGTGACGTAATCGTCGGCACCCAGTTCGAAACCCAGCACGCGGTCTATTTCGTCATCCTGGGCGGTCAAAAACAGCACCGGCACGTTGGAATTTGCGCGGATGGCGCGGCAACAGGCAAAACCATCCATGTCGGGCATGCCGACATCGAGCACAACCAGATCACAATGATTTTCAGCGATTGCCTGCAGCGCGCCGCGCCCATCGCGGGCTTCTGCCACAGTCATGCCCGCCTTTTCCAGCGCCACCCGTACCACCGAGCGGATGGCAGGATCGTCATCGACAATCAAAATGTCCGGCTTCATCATGCCTCCCGGAACGCGTGTTTATAGAGGCATCGCTGCCAGTGCGCCTGATATAACAGGCCACCTTGCCGCTGGCGAGTTTGAAGGTTGTCGCTTTGTTGTTTCAGAAGGTTAGCAGGACTGCGCTATGCAATTACCCGTCAAAACCAAAGGGCGGCGCATGAAATGCCCCGCCCCTCGTCTCAAAATGTTTTTGCTAAAATAGTCTGATGCGTTTCCAGCGAAACCGGTTTCGAGCTTCGCTGGAGCTGCTCTAGTGATGCGAGGCGATCTCGTTCAGGCCCTTGTGACGCGCCATGGCGTTTTGCAGGTCCTGGAGGTTTCTGTTGCCCTCACGGTAGAGATTGAGGCAGATCTCGGCGGCTATGCTGACATCAGGATCGTCCTTTGCCAGTGCATAATGACTGCGCCATGCCTGCAATGCAGTCTCGATGATTTTAAAATCCTTGGGTCCAAATGTGGTTTCCAGGAAGGACGACATTTTACTGCTATCTCCACGACGCGCGGGTCAAAAGCCGCTGTGTCGCACTGCCAATGATATGTTGTTGCTTAATCCGTGGTGGCATTCAAATTACCGACGGCGGTGGGTAAGCGAAAAGCGGTGGCCAAGCTGGGCGGCAATCATCGGTACGGCTGTCGCACCGGCGGCACCCAGCCGGAAACGGTCTACGATGCGACCAAGCACGAAGGTTGCCGCAACGGTTGCGGCAATGCGCATCCATGGGCGATCCTGGCCGATGGCAAGAAAGGATTCCGGCTCTTTGCGGGATTTCAGCGTGGCAAGCTGCTTGCTGAGGTCTGCTACCTGCTTTTGCAGCTGGGCAATTTCGCTCTTCAACTGCGTAGGGGTGAGTGATTTGGCGCGGGTTGTTGTCGTGGTTTTCATCCCTAATTCCTTTACCTTGAGTACGTAAGCGAAACAGCGAAAGCGGCAAGAAGTTCCACACGCTGCGGTATATGTTGGCTTGACGCTACTGGTCCGCTTGTTATTGCCGTCTGCGTGGCCAGGTGTTCGATCTGGCCACGGGATCAGCGAGCGACAGCCCCCGCCTCACATGTGAGACAGGGGCTGCCTTCTTCAGGGGGAGCTTGGTTACTTTCTGTAGGCGAGACCACCCCAGATGCGACCTTCGTCGCGGTGACGACCACCGTGGACGGCACCGATATAGGCGGCAACCGCTGCAACAAGGGCAGATGCACCCAGCAGGAAGGCTGTGAGAATGCCGGTGATACGGGCCTTCTCGGCAGCATCGGCTGCTGCAGTCTTGGCATCTTCAACGGCTTTTTCTGCCTGTGCCCGGACTTCAGTCAACTGTTTCTGGGCTTCGTCGATCTTGGCCTGCGCTTCGGTACGCACCGTCTTTACACGCTCTACGGTTTCGGCAACGCGAACTTCTGCATCGGTTGGGCTAAGACCTGTGCGGGCAACGATCTGGTTTGTCAGCCAGATGCGGTCACCATCACTGATTTCACCTGTCGACAGCAAAGTGCCGAGGATACCGCTGACCTGACGCTGGGTGTAGGCCATGTTCTGGGTATCATCCATCTGTGAAATCTGCGGGTCTGTGCGCAACAGAACGTCGGTGAAGTAGTCAACCGGGTTGGCCTTGAAGCCGCCTGGCAACATGTCATTGACCGTAGGGGCTGCAGCCTGACCAACGCCCTGTGCAACACCGCCAACGGCACTGCCTGCACCGGAAATGACGCCACCGGCAAGCTGTCCAGCACCCTGTGCTGCGCCGCCGACTGCTGAGCCGGTTGCTTCGATTGCGGTGGCTGCAACATTTCCTGCTGCCTTGACGCCGCCAGACACCAGACCAACCGCCAGAAGCGTTGAAATGATGGTGCCGATGCCCCAGACTACCAGACCATTGATGCCATCACGGAAGGTCAGTTCATCGCGCGATGTCTCTACAGATGGGTGACGCATGCGCCCGGTTACGTAACCGCCCAGCATGTAAGAGCCAACCATGGAGATAATGACGAACAATGCCGTCAGTACCAGCCATACTGTGCTGATATCGCCGCCATCATCAGCCGTGATGGAGCTAAGTCCCAAAGCGCCAGCAAACGTCGTCAGAACGGCCATGGAGCCGGACGCGATGACGGCGCCAGCAAAAATGGCCGGCCAATCGACATAGCTACGGTTTGGCGTTTCCACCGGGGGAGTTCCCACTGCGGGAGTTTCAACAATGGTGTGATCGGTCATCAGCGTAGTCCCAGGAACGAGAGAATGAACATGACGATAACAACGAGGCCGACTAGATAGATAATGGAGTTCATAGGGTTATCTCCTCTCCTGAACGAGCCTGACCCTCCGCTTGGAAGGCGGATCGCGAACAATTGAAGTGCGAGCAATTCGCTCCCTGCCTAAACTCCCAGATGGTGAAAAGGTTTCAGCATTGTTCAAAAATGCGTGACTGTGCGTGATGACGGACCGTCATTGTCCGCTATCAGACAAAACGTGCTGACATCCTAGAAGTCGATGACAACGGATGGTGCACTGCGTTTTGCCTCACCGTGGAAGACGGCTTCAATATTATTGCCGTCAGGATCAAGCACGAAAGCGGCGTAATAACCGGGATGATAATTCTCGCGCTCGCCGGGCGCGCCATTGTCCTGCCCGCCATGCTCAAGTCCTGTTTTGTAAAACGCATCCACCGTGGCGCGGTCCTTGGCCTGAAAGGCCAGATGGTGACGCCCGGTCAACACGCCCAGTGCCGCCGGACTTTTGGCGGAGGATACGACCAGTTCGTCGGCCCAGAAAAAATCCTCTGCCGTTTCGACAACCGGAATGTCGAGTACAGCAAGAACGGCGGTGTAAAAATGCTGACTGACCTTCAGGTCACGCACGACAAGCTGGATATGGTCGATGAGCCGACCGCGATGCAGTTGGTTGGTTTCCATGCTCATTCCCACCTGTTTGTTATCCTGGCCATAGAGAATGCGGCATCAGGGCGTATCCGGCAAGGTGAAAGAGTTGGGCCTGAAACAGAAACGGGCCGGAATGACCGGCCCGCACTGTCTTAATTTTATCCGGCGAAATAACCGAAGGTAATCACCGGGTCTGCTGCGGTTTCCACCCAGATGCTCTTGGTCTGGGTATAGGCCAGAAGCGCGTCGCGACCGCTGGAGCGGCCGTAACCGCTTTTGCCGAAGCCACCGAATGGCGACATGACGCTGATCGTCTTGTAACCGTTGATCCAGAAGGTACCGGCACGTACCTGGGAGGCAACGCGGTGGGCGCGGGCCACATTCTGGGTCCACACGGCACCGGCCAATCCGTATGGATTGTCATTGGCCAGCGCGATTGCTTCTTCCTCGCTGTCGAATGGTGTGACGCCAACCACCGGGCCAAACACCTCTTCCTTTGACAGTGTTGCCTGTGGCGCAACATTATCGAGAATGGTCGGAGCGAAATAATAACCGCCTGTGGCCTCAAGTTCTGATGGTTTGCGGCCACCGGTGGCAAGCGTTGCGCCTTCCTTGAGGCCGGTTTCAACCAATTCCGTGATCTTGTTCCACTGGCGCAGGTTGTTGATCGGGCCGATCTGGGTGGTGTCGAGGAAGGGGTCGCCAACCGGAATGCGCTGGGTGGCCTCGGTATATTTCTCGACAAATTTCTGGTGGATGGAGCGGTGTACCAGAAGGCGCGAACCGGCCACGCAGCTTTGGCCAGCGCCACCGAAAATGGCAGACTGCGCACCGAGAATGGCGCGGTCGATATCGGCATCGTCAAACACGATGTTGGCAGATTTGCCACCGAGTTCCAGAATGCATGGCACGACATTCTTGGCGGCTTCTGCCGCGATGATCGAACCGGCAAAGGCCGAACCGACAAACACAACAAGGCCGGTCTGCGGGTGGGCAATGGCGGCCTGACCGGCCGTTGTGCCCTGCCCTGCGATAACATTGACCAGGCCGCGCGGTGCGCCGCCCTTTTCACACAACACACCCAGCAGAATGGTGCTGAGTGGTGTCAGTTCCGATGGCTTGATGACCACGGCATTGCCAGCGCAGATGGCCGGCGCAATCTGCCAGCCGCCGGTGTTGAGCGGCGCATTCCACGGGGTGATCTGCACCACCGTGCCAATCGGCTCATTGCGGGTGTAATTGAGGTGGGTTGTCGGCACGGGAATGACATCGCCATGCAGCTTGTCGCACCAGCCGGCATAATATTCGAACATTTCGGCGACCTTGGTCACCTCGCCCCTGATGTCGCGGATCGGGCGACCGGCAGAGCGGCTTTCCACCTCGGCAATCACGGCGGCATTGGCGCGGATCTGGCGGGCGATTTCAAACATCACCCGGCCACGGCCAGACGCCGTCAGCTTCATCCATTCCTTCTGGGCGGTGGCTGCTGCATCCATGGCGGCGTTGATGACCGCCTTGTCGGCATCCTTGTACTGCGCAAAAACCTTGCCCGTCGCCGGGTCTGTCAGCGCCAGTTCGGTGCCGGAGCCGGTGATGAATTCGCCGCCGACGAAGCTGGCAATGTCTTCCGTGCCAGTGATGGTTTTGTAGATTTCGCGGATGCGGGCGCCGGGCTCATTTGTCATGTTCAGATTATCCATTGATATCGCTCCTTAATTGCCTGCTGCCTTGAAGGCGCCCATACGTGTGAAATCATCGCCATCCGTAAACTCGGTGGTACCGGCCCACAGGTTGGCAACGGTTTGTGCGACAGGCAGATCGGCGCCGGTGCTGGCGGCCAGCTCACTGGCAAGGCGCACGTCCTTGCGCATCAGACCCATGGAAAAACCGCTGTCGAAGCGGCCGGACATCACCCAGGTGGGGAAATGCACTTCGGAGATCATCGAACGGCCAGACGCAGCATTTACGACGCGCAAGGCAGCTTCGGGATCAATACCGGCGGCCAGCGCCAGTTTCAGGCCCTCACGGGTGGTGACCATGTGAGCTGCGGCCAGCATGTTGTTGACCAGCTTTGCCACGTTGCCAGCGCCGCTTGCGCCAACATGCAGTGCCTTGGAGGCCATGATTTCAATGGCAGGGCTGGCCAGCGCCACGTCTTCGGCCGTGCCACCAATCATCATTGTCAGTTTGCCGGACGCTGCACCGGCCGGGCCGCCGCTGACCGGGGCATCGAGAAAGCCATGACCAAGGGCGCTCAGGCGCTTGGCAAGCTCACGGCTGACATCCGGCTCTGACGTGGAGGTGTCGATAATGACAACCTTGCTGCCCTCGCGTGCTTCCAGCGCATCGACATGGTCATTGACCACACCGGCCACATCCTTGGCGGTTGGCAGCGAAAACACCAGAAAATCACATTTTTCAAACAGTTCGCGGATGGCGGTAACCGGCACGATGCCGGATTTTTCCGCCAATGCGCGGCGCTCCGCCGACAGGTCAAAACCCAGCGTGGCAAACCGCGCCACCAGGGTTTGCGCCATGCCCAGCCCCATGCTGCCAAGGCCGACAACCCCGACCGTTTGCCTGTTTTCTTCTGACATTATTCCACCTCGTTTATCCGTTTTTCGCCGCTTGTGCGGTCGATCCGTCGGCAAAGAGGCTGTCATCAAACAGGGCGTTACGGTAGTTGGGCAACCGGGAACAAAGTGTTGCCGGTGAAGCAACACGGGGATGGAAATCAGGCTAAGAGGACGGTGTTATTGCTGAAAAGCGGCCATTTCGGCGGCCAGAAAACTGCTGAGACGTTCCACCGAATTTGGCAGGCGGCGGCGTGCCTTGACCATGAGATGGGCACTGGCCTGCACCAGCAGCGGGTCATTCAGTTCCACAATGCCAAGTGCGCCGCGGTTGAGTTCCGTCGAGACGGCAAAGCGCGGCAGGAAGGTCACGCCAAGGCCCGCCATGACAAAACGGCGCAGCACGTCAATCGACGGCGTGTCGATGAGTGGCGCGACCGCAATGCCGTGGTCGACGGCGACGCGTGACACCAGCTGGGTGACGCCATGACCCTTGATCAGCAGCGAATAGGGAGACTGTGTCATGCACTGCGCCAGCGACACCGACTGTTCTTTCAGCAGCGGATGGTCGAGCGGCGCAACGAGGCACAGCGGCTGGCGGGAAATGGCCAGCGAGCGGATGCGGGTGTCGATGACGGGATTATAGGCAATGCCGATATCGACATCACCATTGGCGACCTCGTCCTGCACCTGATCGGTGCTGCCAAGTTTCAAGTAATAGCTGATGCCGGGATAGACTTTCACGAATTTCGACAATGCGTGTTCGATAAGGTCGCCCAGAAACCCCTCGCCGCAGCAAATGCGCACCCGCGCCTGCTGGATGCCGCGCAGCTGGTCCAGCTGTTCGGCCAGCACGCCGCTGTCTTCCAGCACACGCTGGGCATGTTCATAGACCAGCCCGCCGGCATCGGTCAGCCCCACACCACGGCTGGTGCGGTCAAACAGCGGCAGGCCGACGTTCTTTTCGGTATCGGCTATCTGCCGGCTGACGATAGAGGCTGCCACGCCGAGATGATCGGCGGCACTTCTGATCGATCCGCAGCGGACGACAGCGATGAACATGCGCAAGGCTTTTGCGTCTAGCGTTTCCATAAGTGTATTTTCGTCAAAACGTTAGGCCAGTCAACGTAGGATCTGGCAATTGCGCCCCGCACGCGTAGGCACGAGGCGCTGCTGGCTCAGGCCTTTGCCAGTTGCCCTTCAATCAGTGCACCCCACATGGCCACACCGGTGGGCAAAAGCGCATCGTTGAAATCGAAATAGGCAGAATGCAGGCCGGGGTTACGTCCCTCGCGCTTGGCACCCAGCCAGAAATAACAACCGGGCTTTTCGCGCAGCATGAAGGCGAAATCTTCCGCCGCCATGCTCGGTGGAACCTCCACCACATCCAGTCCCAGCGCAGACTTGGCCGTGGCACGCACGATCCGGGCGCTTTCCGGGTCATTGATGGTGGCGGGGTAACGATATTCGTAATTGAGCGTTGCTTCGCACTCGAAACCTGCGGCAACCGCAGTGGCCAATGTTCTGATACGGTTTTCAATCTTGTCGCCAACCGTTTCTTCAAACCAGCGGGTGGTGCCGCGAATGACCACCTCTTCCGGAATAACGTTCCAGGCGTCGCCGCCATGGATCTGGGTGGCCGAGACAACGGCCGATTCCAGTGGTGAAACATTGCGGGCGGCAATGGACTGCAGCGATGAGACAATCTGCGAGGCCGCAACAATCGGGTCTGCACCTTCATGCGGCATGGCGCCGTGGGCACCGCGACCGACCACCTTGATTTCAAAGGTGCCGAAGGCCGCCATCATGCGGTCATCGCGCGCCACGCATTTGCCCAGCTCCAGTGCCGGCCAGTTGTGCAGGCCGAAAATGCGGTCCATCGGGAAATCTTTAAACAGCCCCTGCTCCACCATGGCGCGGCCGCCGCCTTCATTTTCTTCTGCTGGCTGGAACACGAAATGCACCGTGCCGTCAAAATCCGTCTTGCTGGCAATACGTGCTGCCGCCAATGCCATGGCGACGTGGCCATCATGCCCGCAGGCATGCATCTTGCCCGCCACTTTGGAGGCGTAAGCAACGCCGCTCTGTTCAAGAATGGGCAAGGCATCGATATCGGCACGGATGCCGATGGCCTTTGCTGAGCTGCCCTTGGACAGCGTGCCGACAACGCCGGTCTTGCCGTAACCTGTGGTGACCTTGAAACCCCAGTCGGACAGGTGTGAGGCGATGAAGGCCGCGGTATTGTGTTCCTCAAAGCCGAGTTCGGGGTTTTGGTGGAGGTGGTGGCGCCACTTGATGGCTTCCTCGATGTGTTCGCCCTGCATGATCGGCTCCAGTACACGTGTTTCATTCAAAAAGGCCGCCCGTTGCGGGGCGGCCAGATGTGATTCAAAGGGTGAGCTTACATGCCGGTGAGGCGCAGCGAAATATCCGCAATGATAACAGAGCCGATATAGGTGCCGAACATCACGCAAATGGCGACGATGACGATTTTCCAGCCGGACCGGCGGGCAATGTCAAACTCACCCTTGGTCAGCGCCAGACCACCGTAAGCCAGTGCCGGGGTGGCCAGTGCCAGGAAGTTCAGCGCCTCAACCTGTGCCAGCACCCAGGCGGAACCGGGAATGGCTGGCACCGTGACCAAAATGGCCAGAAGCGACGTCCAGGCAACGCCTGGCAGGCTGAGCGGGATGAAACGCGCCATCACGATGCCGGCGACCGACAGCAGGTACAGAACGACCATGCCGGGCAGCGCCGTCAGCGGGCTTGTGCCGGTTCCGACCCAGTTGGAGATGAGACCGATGACACAGGCAACCAGAAGCAGGACGGCGTAACGTGCCACATTGACCTTGCGTTCATCTTCACCGTGCTGGGGAATGACGTCTTCCATGGATGTTGTGTGCGCGGTGCTCATGCTGCGATCTCCTTGGTCTTGTAGTTCGCCGGGTCATTTGGGCGTGCCTTGCGGTACAGCCAGTCGGTCAGCGGCAGGGCCACGAACAGGCCAACATAAAGGCCGGTGGCGTAGGTCAGGATGTTGCTGGCGGCAGCAAGGGCCAGAATGACATCCTTGTTGTCAGGCATGATGGTGACGAGGCCGCCGGTGCAGGCGGCAAGCATGCTGCCGGAACCCACGCCGCAGGACATGGCAAGCGCACGGAAATCAAACCAGCCAAGCGAGTGGATCAACGGCGGCATGATGGCAAAAACAAAGGTGCCGATCAGCGTGCCGGTGGCGTAAACGCCCATGGCGCCAGCGCCTTCCGGGCTGTTGAGGCCGTAACGGTCAGCAATCAGCGCAATGTTCGGCTCACGGTCGATCGAATAGGTCGCACCGATGGATTCGCGGCCCATGCGCAGCAGAAACACCGCAACCGGGAAAGCAACGGCGATGGTGCCGAGGTTACCGAGTTCCTGAATGACCAGTGCCGGACCAGCCTCGATAATGGCATCGATCTGCGGGCCAACGGTGGTGCCGAACTTGGCGATGAAGGGCATGATCGCAATGGTGATCATGGTGCCCGACAGCTTGACCGCGCTAGGCGGAATAAGGGCTGCGGTCTTTTTGAGAATATGGGGGTTAAGGATGATGCCCATCGCAAAGGCATACAGAATTGGCAGAAACACCACCGTGCCAATGCCGATCGGCAGGCGTTGTATGCCAATTAGTTCCGCGATGATGACAATGCCGATGACCACGCAATGTAGCCACCAGCCATTCCCGGCTGCTTTACTCATGTCTTGTTCCTCTCGTCGATCACGCCGATCTTCTAGTTTTTTGGAGGCGGATAGTCGAGGATTATGGGCGGGGGTTATTTGATTGGTAGTCGGCGTCAGAGCAACGATGCGTTGTTAAGACAGCAACGCCAAAGCCCCTGTGCCGACGTGAGATGCCTGCTGCAAAAGGCTTTTTGCGTCATCTGCCGCGCGGTTGGACGATCCAGCGGTGCCCCTGAAAATTCCAATATCATCAGGCGATTTTTCCACAGGTTCAGGTTTGCCTTGACTCTCCTGTAAATGAGAACATAAATAGAACAAATAGGTGCTGGGGCATCGATCATACGGTCAACATATCAGGTGAAATTTGGCTCTTAAGCAGGAGAACGGGACCGTGCGCCCTGAAAAAAATATCGACGTTGCCGACTATATCCTGTCCTGCCACGACGGTGATCCCAAGGCAGCCATCGAAGCGATGATAGAGGAGATCGAACATCTGCAGCACCAGTTGAACATTGCCGTGGCGGCCATGGGCCATGGCTACACACGCGGCTGGAAACCGGAGGCATCACGCGGGCCGGAGCAGGTTTAAGGGCCCTGCCCGGCCGTTTGTAATGCTGCTGGAGGAAGGGATTGGTTGCGATTGCAGCCACGGATGATCGACATTTTTCGCCAATAGCGCGATTTGTATAGCGTTTTACATAATCGTTTAACGTGTAGGCTTGTTCGCAGTGCTACATATTAGGCGAAGGAATCGCATAGGGGCGGTGCACATGGCACCTGCCTGACAATTGGGGGCTGGATCGGGTGTTTGTGCGTTTAATGCTGTGGGCGGTTGTCGCCTGTCTTTGCTGGTCGAGTAGCGCCCGGGCCGATCTTACCTACAAGGTCAGAATAATCGAAGACTATGCGCCTTATTTGCTTGTCTCGGGCACGTTCGAGCCATCTGATAATGCCGACCAGCTTGCGCTTGAGGTCGTCGCCAGCGGTGCAAAGGCCGTCATTTTCGATAGTAAGACTGGCAGTATCAACAAGGGGATCGAGTTTGGAAGGACAATTCGGTCACTTGGTCTTGTCACGTATCATATCGACAGAAAGGAATGCGGAGCTGCCTGCGTTTTCGCTTTCATGGGGGGTGTCGAACGTAATGCGTACGGTGGCTCTTTTGCCATACATGGCGGCGAGTTGTTGGCCGAAACGAACAGTCAGAACAAAGGAGATAATTTGCAGCTTGAGCAAGTCGTATCCTATGTCACTGACATGGGCGTTGATCCAGCGTTCTTGCCATTGATGGCGTCCATTACAGGTGCGCCGCGTCGTCTGACCAAAAGCGAGATGACGCGATATCTGTTAACAACACCTTTTGACGACAGCCGGGATCCGTCTCAGGCCCCTCCAGAAACCGCACCCAAAACAGCACAAACGCAGCGACCCGGCAATGCTCCTTTGCCAGAAACACCAGCTCGTTCTGCAACGCCAGAACAAAGGGCTCAGGACATGATGTTGGCCTATCTGCATGCACTGCGCCGTGGAGACGATGAGGCGCTGGATTTTCTGCAAAGGTCCTACGCAGACAAGGTCAAGACCGATGATGGCATGACATCAAAAGCGGGCTTGCTGAAAAAGAAACAGGCATTTTTCAAACAGTGGCCAGTACGGTTTTACAGTTCAGACCTTGGTTTGACGAAAACTGAGTGTAAGGCAACCTGTGCGGTTAGCGCCTTCGTCATGTGGTATTGGAAAAACGCTGCGACTGGAGAGGCCCGCTCCGGAATGTTAGCGACTGTTTTGAACTTTGATCCCAAGACAAACAAAATAATCGGAGATGTTGCCCAACTCAGTGGTGAGCGAGAGGAAAAATTCGGGCCAACCCATATGATCGCTTCCTGGGGTGTTGTTGAAGGAGACTGCCGTCTGCAGTCCGGTGACCCTGCAGAACTCAAGATCGCATGCCAGGTTCAGCAGGAAATTGAAGCGTTTTTAGCGGATATTGGCTGGTGTTACGGCATCGCAGGCAAAGCACGTAACGAGCGCTGGCATGAATGTGCCGTTGGTGGCGCAAACGGGCAGATCAAGGTGCCGCAGCTTTCGGATTATCCTGCAAGCCAGTACAAGGGAAAGTCCGTGTCGCCTGATTTCAAAGGGCGAGACGTCAAGTTTCGTAATGCCGCCACCATCATTCGTGACGAGATGCGTGAAGGGCCAAATTTTGCCGGGCATTACAGGCTTATAAAAATTGATTGCAACAACGAAGGCTGCCCTATGTACTTTGTTGTCAATCACAAGACAGGCAAACCGATTGCCCTGCCGAGACACAGTGATCGGGAGGGAGTGCGTGTCGGTTACCGCCCTGACAGCAGACTTATGTTCATGCAATACATATCTCCGGATAGTGCTGGCTGCATGATTGATGCTGTTGAAATCGCTGAGAGACAGGATGCCAGTTCGAACTGGAGGCTCATTGATAGGCTTGATATTGGTGATGCCAAGGCCTGCGATCGTCCAATCATGAAAAATCTGACGCAATGACATGGACCCGCGACCTCTCGCTTTAGGTTGCGGTTCTCGTAAATTTTGGTCGTGGTAGCGACGTGATCGACGCCATGTTGAATGAGAGAAATTACCGGGTAATTGGGGGCTTGGTCTGGTGTTTGTGCGTTTCATGCTGTGGGCATTTGTCGCCTGTT
Source organism: Agrobacterium sp. 5Ca50 (assembly GCF_055381905.1). NCBI lineage: Bacteria > Pseudomonadati > Pseudomonadota > Alphaproteobacteria > Hyphomicrobiales > Rhizobiaceae > Agrobacterium > Agrobacterium sp. 5Ca50. The sequence goes on along the minus strand of NZ_AP026438.1, from coordinate 1,624,259 downwards.
TTTGCTGGTCGAATAGCGCCCGGGCCGAGATTACCTATGAACTGGTGACGACAGACGGCTTTTCACCCTACCTGGTGATCAGTGGCGAATTTGACGAAGAATATGATGTCGAGCAATTGAAGCTTGATTTCGCCGGATACGGCGTAAAAATTGTCTCCTTCAACAGCGATGGCGGGGATATCATGGAGGCGATGAAATTTGGCAGAGCCATCCGCGATCTTGGCCTCAACACCATTCAGGGCGTCGACAATAGCTGCGCTTCTGCCTGTGTTTACGCCTTCATGGGCGGCATTGAGCGAGATGCCGCCGAGGGTTCGCTTGGTGTGCACCGGGGGATTTATTCGACAGATGAAGACGATGCAGATGTCGATACTGCAATTGAATATATGCAGGAAACAACGGGTGAACTGATCGGCTACCTCGATGATATGGGTGCCAATCCTGCATTGTTGCGGATTTCGTTATCCGTCTCACATGATGACGTCCGCTATCTAACGACCAGCGAAATGGAAAAATATCGGATAACAACCCCTCTCCTGTCCGTGCGCGAGGTTATCGATCGGCCGCCGGTGGCATCCACGCCGTTTTTGAAGGCGCAAGAGGAAAAAGCCCGTCGTTTTATGATGAGTTACATCGAAAATCTGGGACGCAACGACAGACCAGGCATGGCGTTCTGGAACAGGGCCTATGCCGGTGTTGTGGACAAGGGCGATATCGAGGCTGACGGAAAGACACTCAAGGCGGATGTGCTGAAAAAGAGACGGCAACTGTCTGCGGAGTGGCCAGTGCGGGCCTACGCGCTGAATGAAGGCATATATCACATAATCTGCGAGGACATCTGCGTTCTGGAGTTTTCTGCGGATTGGTTCCAGAAAAATGCTGCCGGTACCAGCTTCCTTTCCGGGGTGACGATGTACAGCGTGTCCTGGAACCCAAGAACAGAAAAAATCACCGGCGAAATGGACGCGCCCCTGTTTGCCGAGCCGGACAGGAGCAGACCGGTTTCGATGCTGAGCCGTTGGGAAAGAATGGCTCTGGATTGCCGTAAGGGCGACAGACAGACGCGGGAGACGAAGTACGACTGTGACCATCACGTCGCGCTGGAGAAGACGCTGAAGTCCAATGGCTGGTGTTACAGGGAAAAGGGGCAGTCAATTTCACAGTCGCAGTGGTACGCATGCGAGATGCCGTCCATTGAGAAAAAATCTGTCACCTACAAAGCCTGGCACAAGGAAAAGCCGGAGCCTCACCAACAGGAGGTGTTATCGGTGCCCAAACCCAGGCCGCTTGCCCCACCCCAGGATTTTCTCGAGGTGACCGGAACCAAGGTTGCAGTACACGACAGCAAATTTGACGTTCCAGACCGGGAGGACTTTCCCGCCACGCGCTATACCGGGCAAACCCTGAAGCCGGATTTTCGCGATCGTCTCGCCGATGATAAGGCCGCCCAGACCGCAGTCCGCACGGCCATGTTAAGGCGCCCGAATTTTGCTGGTCAATATTCGCTCGTTGACATCAAGTGTTCGAAAAACTGCTCACCATTTATCGTCGCCGATCACAAATCAGGTGTTTTGATCGACCTGCCGGGCAGCAACAAACAGGGTGATGTGAAGGTCGATTACCGCCGCGACAGCCGACTTCTCACTGTGCAGTCCGTCGATCACCAGTCCAAAAACTGCGTTTTGCAATATTTCACAATTGATGAAGACGCTAACGGCAAGTCCAAATGGACTTCGGTCAAGGACATCACAATCGGCCAACCGGAGCTGTGCAAACGCTCCATCGAGAAAAACCTGTACGCACAACCTTGATTTGTATGTCATCTTTCTGGATCGTCTAAGTACCAATCACTGTGGCCAATTTTAAGCGCAGCGATTGATGGGGTAACATGTCAATACAAGGTCTTGGGGGGCTTGGTCTGGTGTTTTCGCGTTTAATGCTGTGGGCGGTTGTCGCCTGTCTGTGCTGGTCCAGTGCCGCGAAGGCTGACATCACTTTTGAACGCCTTTCGATGGGTGACTCGTGGCCGGTGATATTGCTGAAAGGCGAGTTTGAGGGATCAGACAATCCTGAGACGCTGTCCCGTGAAATCCTTTCAAGCGGTGCGAAGGTCGTCACATTTGATAGTGACGGTGGCAACGTTGTTACGGCGATGGCGTATGGACGAATGATCCGGTCCCTGGGCGTATCAACCCTTCAACTTCGCGCCGCGCTATGCGCTTCTGCCTGTGCTTTGGCCTTCGTCGGAGGTGTGAACCGTTATGCTGAGCCCGGCTCAATTGGGGTACATCAATCGTCGTTTTCCCCTGAAAGCAATATTGAAGGCCACATGGCCGTGGCTGCTGTCCAGACCCTCACCGCTGAAATCATGTCCTATCTGATTGAGATGGAGGTTGATCCGAAGTTGTTACAGCTTAGTTTGTCGGTACCAAGCGATGATATGCGCTATCTCACCGCAAGCGAGATGCAAAATTTCAAAGTCACTTGGGGACAACTCCCAGCCGTGGAAGCTAATGACAACACGTCGAAGGCGGCTCCGCCTGCCGCACCGCCCGCAACCGAAAATGCAGATAGCAAGGTGACCTCTGACGAGCAAAAGGCTCTGACATTTGTGGCGGCGTATCATGAAGCATGGTCGCGTAGAAACTCCGATGCGCTATCGTTCATGGAAAATGCATATGCCGAAACCGTTGATTTCTATGGAAAGCCAACCTCGAAATCCGTGGTGTTGGCGGAAAAGCGGAATTTTGCCTCAAGATGGCCGGTTCGTGCCTACAGCGTAAAAGCAGAGACAACTAAGGTAATATGTCGTGATGTTTGCAACGTAACCGGTACTCTTGACTGGTACGCAAAACAAGATGTTGGCAACCGTGTATCAGCCGGTACGGCAGAGTTTTCCTTGGATTGGAATCCGAAAACCGAAAAGATCATTTCAGAAGTCGGCAAGGTCATCCAGACGGATAAAGCGGCGTCCAAACCAACGCGTATTATATGGCAGTGGGAAGAAGAAAATTCATTGTGTCGCGGCGGTTCTGGGGATGAGGCTAAGACGCTTGCTGCATGTGACCGCCGCGAATTGATCGGACGCAAGCTCGAAACCGTTGGCTGGTGTTTCGGCCGCGAGAGCGACTATGGTTATCAGATGCAGTGGCACGCTTGCGAAAAGACATCCTATCGCAGTGAAGGCGTCAGTGTCGCGTCATCAACTGTCGCCTCTTTCAAAAAGCCTGTGTCGTCCGACTTTCCGGCCAGAGCGCGGTTTACAGGAAAAACCGTGCTGCCTGACTTTAAGGGGCGTGATCGAGACTTCAATAATTTCAGAACTCGGATTCGCAATGGTATGCGCGACGGGCCAAATTTTGCCGGACACTACTCGCTGATCCAGATAGGTTGCGGTACCGGCTGTACGTTCGTTGTGATTGCCGACAATAATACGGGTCGCCCTGCCTCCTTCCCACGCGGTGGAGAGGACAACATGTACCTCACGTTGGACTACCGCCGTGACAGCCGACTGCTTGCAGCGCAATGGCTGGATTCCGAGAGCGACGTTTGTGTCATTGAATTTTTTGATTTCGATCGTGATAAATGGACACCCATTAGCAAAACTACCGTTGGGGGTGATGACGCGTGTTACCGGGAAATTGAAGAAAATCTGCCCAACTGAGCGTCATTGATGTTCGTCGTGATGTAGTGATTGGCGGTCATGGCAAGGTTTTCAGGTAGTCCTCAAAACGTTTTCCCTTTTCCTGACGGAAGCGGTCTCCGGCGCGTGTCGCGGTGTCGATACGGTCGACGCGCTCGATGGTGATGTGTTTGCCGATCTGGCTTTTGCCGATAGTCGTAGCCGGGCGGAAGGCATTTGTGCCGGCTGGTTGGGACAGGCCGAGTGTGACGCCTTTCTGGCGCTGATCGAACCCGTTAGCATGGAGTTCGGAACGGTACTCTGAGGAATAACCGGGGTGGGGTATGATCCGCCCTCGCCTGCATATCGTAAAACAAAGCCGCCTCGACAGTTTCGGGGCGGCTTTGGTTTTCAGGAGTTGGCTGTCACTTGTTGATGGCAGTGACTGCAAGATTGGTCATCTTGCTGTTGGCCGCTTTTTCCTGGTCGAGAATTTCGCTGAGCAGCACATGTGCTTCTTCATTGCCCAGCACCTTTGCCCATTCACGCAATGAACCGTAACGGGCGATCTCGTAATGTTCGACCGCCTGACAGGCCGCGAGCAGACCGGCATCCAGCGCCACGCCTTTGGCTTCGTCCATGATGCCTTCGGCTTCCTTGATCAGGCCATCGGTCGCATCGCATTTGACGCCTTCTGGCTTTACGTTGATGGTCTTGAACACCTTGTCGAGGGTCTTGATCTGGCCCTTGGTTTCTTCCAGGTGGTGGTCAACCGCCTTTTTGAACTCGGCGCTTTTGACCGCCTTCGACACTTTGGGCAGTGCTTTTGCGATCGCGTTTTCCGCGTAGTAGACGTCTTTCAGGGTGTGCTCGAACAGTTCTGCCAGTGTTTGCATGACTTCCTCCGTTGGGTGATGGGGTATCGGTCTGAATGTGCCGATTTGGAGGATGGAAAACGTGTCGGCGCCCTATTCGTTCCAGAACCGGATGACGTGATTTGGTTGTGTACGCTGGGTTACACCGCGCCGTAACGTAAGGTTACGTAACGCAAGGAGGCGGTGTGAAATACCTAGAAAGCGGCGTTTTGACTTAAACAAGCGTTCACCACCCTGTTTGACGGAATATTTGGGTCCGCTGTGTAAGGTGACGTCAAAACAGGGAAAATAAAAAAATGAAACAACTTGCTGTCACATCGAAAATCATCAAGTCAGTCTATTTCAGCCCTGAAGACGGGCAGCTCCGTATCTGCTTCAAGAACGGAGAAGAGCGCAATTTCCGTGATGTACCGGAAGCTGAAGCCACTGCCATGTGCGCAGCACCGTCTCCCGGCCAGCATTACATCAGCAAAATCAGAACACACTATCCGCGCATCGCGGCCTGATCATTTCAGGCAATCGCTGAAACGCAAAAGGCACGCTCAGGTTTGAACCAGTAAGCGTGCCTTTTGAAGTCATTTGGCGGAGACCGCCTCTCCTCACCGCCTGGTATTAGCGGATGCGGATATTGATGGGCGCGCGACCATAACGTGCCGAGATATGCAGGTGTATATTGGCTTCTGGCTGGTTGTTGCGCCATGCACGTGCACCGTGGCACAGAAGCAGATTGACCAGATCCTTGGTCTTGGCTTTTGATCTATTCAGGCCAACGTCAGCAATACGCATTGCCACCTCATGCAGAGGGTGCAAAACCGAGTTACCTCTTTGTACGGGTGCGGTTGTCATTGCTTCAGAGTAGTTTTCGTTGCTCGCCATTTTTGAACCTCGTTACGCAGAACAAGTCGAGGAAGGCACTGGCATGTCGAGAACAACGTCATGCCAGCAGTTGATAATCATTGAAGGGAAGCCCAGCAGCTGATGCCCTTCTTTTTCAATGCATTGCAGGCATTGACTGCTTTGTTCTGGTCAGTGAACCCGCCGAAGCGTGCACGGTAGACCTGAGCACCATCCTTGCTGAAAGCGACGGTGAAGGGGGTTGCGGAGTTGAGAACGTTGCCACCCTTGTCCTGTGCGTTCTGCAACAGGGCCATGGCGGAGTTCTTGTCCGGAGAAGCACCGATCTGGATAACCCAACCGGAAGCCTGGCGGGTGGAAGACGTGGTGACTTCATCAATATCAACAGCAGCAGCCTGACGGCTCTGGGCAATAGCAGCCGGTGGAACCATTGGTGCCGGTACTGGTGCCTGAGGACGGGTTGCAGCTTCCATGGCCTGTACGGCGGCACGGGACGATGTTGGTGCAAAGGCACTGGCAACTTCGTTTTCGTAACGGGCCTGTGGCAGCGGGCCGGCATTTGGCAGATCCATACGCGATGCGGCGGATGCAGCCGAAGCGGAAGCTACAGCGGTGTTACCAACATCAGCAGATGGTGTGTTGGCAATGAGGTTGCTGTTGGCGCCACGCGATGCCTTTGGCAGGTACGTCGCAACCAGCTTTCGCATCTGTGCATCACGGCTTGCACCCGATGTACCGCCGATAACAACACCAACGATCGAACGACCATCAATCTGTACCGAGGTTACGAGGTTGAAGCCAGCTGCACGGATGTAACCGGTCTTGATGCCATCAACGCCAGCAACGTTGCCAAGCAGGCGGTTGTGGTTACCGATGGTCTGCTTGCCGAACTGGAACGAACGCGTTGAAAAGTAATGGTAATATTGTGGGTAATGCTGACGAAGCGCAATGCCAAGGCGGGCCTGGTCACGGGCTGTCGTCATCTGTGCGGTGTTTGGCAGACCGTGGGCGTTGCGGTATGTCGTGCGGGTCATGCCAAGGGCGCGTGCCTTGTTGGTCATCATGCGGGCAAAACGATCTTCCGAACCGCCAATGAACTCACCGAGAGCCGTTGCCATGTCGTTTGCAGACCGTGTTACCAGTGCCTTGATGGCCTGTTCGACGGTGACGGTGCCACCGGCACGAACGCCTAGTTTGGATGGGGGTTCCTTGGATGCATTGGCCGAAACCGGCACTTTGCTATCGAGAGAGATGCGACCTGCACTCAACGCTTCAAACGTCAGGTACAACGTCATCATCTTGGTCAGCGATGCGGGATAACGCAGGCCATCCGGATCATCGCTGTATAAAACCTTGCCGGTTTTCGCATCAATGACGATGCCAGCATATTTGGGATTTGCAGACGCCTGTTGCACAGAGCACGAGGTCGCAAAGACCGAGGCCAGCACAAACATGAAAACCTTAAGGAAAGACATCGAGGAGCCTTTTTCGGACAATACTCTAACCGTTTTTGGCACAGCTAAACTCACTATTTGCATCTTGATGTTCCGCCCGGACACATCCCCCGCCCGACCGTTCAATTTTTGTGACTTTAGTGCCACTGCGTTACCAACTGGTTTATGAAACGTATCTTTGACCGGTAAAATGAAGCTAAAATTCGCCGAAACCGTTAATTCGATTCAGGTTTTTCGCTTTGAATGCGCTGCTGCAGATAGTTAACGATGCCGTCGTCCAATGCCTGCCATTGGTTAAGAAGGCTGACCGGGAAACGGTAGAGTACGGTGAGGTCCTGGCCTAACCGCACGTCGCGCTGGCAGTCACCACTGGTGGACGGGCGCTGCGGCGTTGGTATCAGGCAACGCACCACATAATCCGGCAAACCGTCACGTTTTGCGGTCAAAAGCACCTCGTCGCCATAACCGGCGTCCGGTTTGAAGCGGTAAAGTTTCAGCCCAAATTTGATGTCCTGCGGCTCACCCTGCACCAGATGTGAATAGATGGCGTCAAACCGGCCGGACATGTCGCGCGACATGGTGCTTTGCGACAGTTGCAGGAAAATAACCGCGGTGCTGTCGGCTTTCGCATCAAACAAGTCCTTGTATTCTTCGCTGTAACCGGCCAATTGCGGCCAGGTCAGGTACATATCGACCCGCTCGGTCTTGCCAGATTTACGTTGGGTGTCGAATCGAATCGTATTGGCGGCCAGTTTCAAGCGGTCCTGACCGATGGAAATATCAAAATTGTCTGTTGATGTGGTGTGGCCCACCGCCTTGGCGCTTTGCCCGTACCAGCCAACCGCCAGATTGGCGACAGTGGCGGCACCGGCCAGCACGGCAAGAAAGATGACGGACTTCACAAGAAACAGTCCTGAAACCAGCTTCTGTTTTTCCGGCATCCAATCTCCCCTCGCCCTTCGCTGCCTGTCTTACCGTGATGTCTGTGGCCATTTTGAGGGGCGCCAGACTTAAAATCTGCTGCAGTTAGATTTTCCCCAAAACAGGCGGCGATGTCTCGCGACGATATCTCGCGGCTATGCCTGATACAAAAACACCCCGTCTATCCTGGGGGATAAACGGGGTGTTTGTTTAGCAAAACATGGGTTCAGACCTTATTCGTCCGATGCTTCCGTCTGGGTGTCGGTACCGTCGACAACTGCATCGGCATCAAGTTCCGATTCGACGTCATCTTCACCTTCCGGCTCGCTGATGCGTTCCACGGACACAACCTTTTCATCCTTGGCGGTTGAGAAGATCGTGACACCCTTGGTGGCGCGGCTGGCGATGCGGATGCCGTTGACCGGCACGCGGATCAGCTGGCCACCATCGGAGACGAGCATGATCTGGTCGCCGTCTTCAACCGGGAAGGCTGCAACCAGCTCACCGATTTCCGTGGTCTTGGAGGTGTCCGTTGCACGGATACCCTTGCCGCCACGACCGGATGTGCGGAAGTCGTAGGAAGAAGAACGCTTGCCGAAGCCCTTTACAGATACCGTCAGCACGAACTGTTCGTGGTTCTTCAGGTATTCGTAACGCTCATCGCTGAGCTGACCTTCTTCGGTGACTTCTTCACCCACCAGCGCAATATCGTCTTCATCGACACCGGCTGCACGGCGCTCAGTCGCGGAGCGCTTGAGGTAAGCGGCACGTTCCCAAGGCTCGGCATCCACATGGCCAACAATGGTCATGGAGATGATGCGGTCTTCTGCACCCAGCGAAATGCCACGCACACCAACCGAGTTACGGCCGGCAAACACGCGGACGTCATCGACCGGGAAGCGAATGCACTGGCCAAGCGCTGTGGTCAACAGAACGTCATCGCCCGGCTGGTTGACGACCGGATCGGAGCCACGGCAGGTTTCAACGGACAGGATTTCATCACCGTCCTCTTCCAGCTTCATGGCGATCTTGCCGTTGCGGTTCACCTGCACGAAGTCGGAAAGCTTGTTACGGCGTACCGTTCCGCGTGTGGTGGAGAACATCACATCCAGCGTTTCCCAGGTGGTTTCATCCTCTGGAAGCGGCATGATGGTGGTGATGCGTTCACCCGGCTGCAGCGGCAACATATTAATGAGTGCCTTGCCCTTGGACTGTGGCGTGCCAACTGGCAGGCGCCAGACCTTTTCCTTGTAGACGATGCCACGCGAGGAGAAGAACAGAACCGGGGTATGGGTGTTGGCCACAAACAGACGGTTGACGAAGTCTGCATCGCGTGTTGCCATGCCGGAACGACCCTTGCCGCCGCGACGCTGCGCACGGTAGGTGGTGAGCGGCACACGCTTGATGTAGCCAAGGTGCGATACGGTCACGACCATTTCTTCACGGGCGATGAGGTCTTCATCGTCCATGTCAGGACCGCCTTCGACAATCTCACTGCGACGTGGGGTGCCGAATTCGTCACGGATGGCGATCATCTCGTCCTTGACGATCTGCTGGATGCGAACCCGCGATGACAGGATTTCCAGATAATCGCGGATTTCGTCGCCGATCTTGTTCAGCTCGTCGCCGATTTCGTCACGACCAAGAGCCGTCAAACGGGCCAGGCGCAATTCGAGAATGGCGCGGGCCTGTTCTTCCGACAGGTTATAGGTCTTGTCGTCATTGATGCGGTGGCGCGGATCGTCGATCAGACGGATCAGGCTTTCCACATCTGCGGCCGGCCAGCGGCGGGTCATCAGCTCTTCACGGGCAGATGCCGGATCTGGCGCACTGCGGATAACGCGGATCACCTCGTCAATATTGGCAACGGCAATGGCCATACCAACCAGGACGTGGGCGCGGTCACGGGCCTTGCGCAGCAGGTACTTGGTGCGGCGGCTGACGACGTCTTCGCGGAAGGCCACGAAGGCACGCAGCATATCAAGAAGTGTCAGCTGCTCCGGCTTGCCGCCATTCAGCGCCACCATGTTGCAGCCAAACGAGGTCTGCAGCGGCGTGTAGCGGTAAAGCTGGTTGAGGATAACCTCGGCATTGGCGTCGCGCTTCAGCTCGACAACCACGCGGTAGCCCTGACGGTCGGACTCGTCACGAAGGTCGGAAATGCCTTCAATGCGCTTGTCCTTGACCAGTTCGGCCATCTTTTCAATCATCGTTGCCTTGTTCACCTGGTAGGGAACTTCGGTGATGATGATCTGCTCGCGGTCGCCGCGCATCGGCTCGATGGTGGCACGGCCACGCATGATAACCGAGCCACGGCCGGTTTCATAAGCGGAGCGAATGCCGGCACGGCCGAGAATGAGCGCACCAGTCGGGAAGTCCGGACCAGGGATGATCTGCATCAGGTCCAACAGGTCAATGGCCGGATTGTCCATCAGGGCAATACAGCCGTCGATCACTTCCGACAGGTTGTGCGGCGGAATGTTGGTGGCCATACCCACCGCGATACCACCGGCGCCGTTGACCAGAAGGTTCGGGAACTTGGCGGGAACGACAACAGGCTCTTTCAGCGTGCCGTCATAGTTCTCGCGAAAATCAACCGTTTCCTTATCGAGGTCATCCAGCAGCGCATGCGCCGACTTCTCCAGGCGGCACTCGGTGTAACGTTCAGCCGCCGGCGGGTCACCGTCGATCGAGCCGAAGTTACCCTGACCGTCGATCAGTGGCAGGCGCAAGGACCAGTCCTGCGCCATACGGGCCAGCGCATCGTAAATGGCCGAGTTGCCGTGCGGATGGAATTTACCCATCACGTCACCGGTTACACGGGCGCATTTCACGTATTTCTTGTTCCAGTCGATGCCGAGTTCCGACATGCCGAAAAGGATGCGGCGATGCACGGGTTTGAGGCCGTCACGCACATCAGGAAGAGCACGGCTAACGATAACGCTCATCGCGTAATCGAGATACGACCGCTGCATTTCTTCCATAATCGAAATCGGTTCGATTCCGGGAGGAAGTTTTCCTCCGCCAGTAGGGCTATGCTCAGTCAAATCAGATCACATTCTATTTTAAGAATCGGATGGATTTTTATAGCGGAAAGAGCCGCATAGCGCCAATTTCACGGAGAGTTTTGAACAACCTTTTGCGGCATTTGCAAGGTGAAAACGCTTTTGTGGCCTCTGGTTGAGAAAATGCGCGACAAGAAGGCGAGAGTCAGGCAGTTTTCGGGGCGAAATTCATGGCATGACGTAACGAAAGGGACACAAAATGGTTAGCGGAGAAACATTGCTCAATGCCTTGACCACCCTGCTCGTTACGCTGGACCCGCCAGGTCTGGCCCCGGTTTTCCTTGGTTTGACGGCTGGCATGACGCGCGCCCAGCGCTCTCAGGTGGCGCTGCGGGGCACGCTGATTGCCTTTGCCATTCTGGCGGTGTTTGCACTGTTTGGTGCTGCCGTGTTGCAGCTGCTTGGCATCTCGCTTGGTGCCTTCCGCATTGCCGGTGGCCTGCTGCTGTTCTGGATCGCGTTTGAGATGATTTTCGAAAAACGCCAGGAGCGTAAGGAAAAGACCTCGACCATCGCCATCACCAAGGACCACATTCATAATCTGGCGGTGTTTCCGCTGGCCATCCCGCTGATTGCCGGGCCCGGTGCCATTTCTGCCACCGTGCTGATTGCCGGTTCCATGCAGACCTATCTCGACAAGGCCATTCTCCTGTCCGTGCTCGCCTTTACGCTGCTGGTGGTCTATCTGGCGCTGGCCATTGCCGACCGCATGGACCGTTTTCTTGGCAATACCGGCCGCGCCATTCTGACACGCCTGCTCGGTGTTATTCTCGCCGCCCTCTCCGTGCAGTTCGTGGTGGATGGCATCAAGTCAGCCTTCAATCTGGCGTGAACGGCCGTTTTGCGGCAGAAGCGGACATACGTGGGTAGCGGCCATTATGGGGCTATTATTTGGTTATGCTCGTTGCAAGCCATTTTCGACCATCGTTTGCACCATGTCGGCATCACGGCGCGGCGGCTCCCCGAAAAGGCGTTTATATTCTCTGCTAAATTGCGACGTACTCTTGTAGCCCACAGCGAACGAGACAGATGCTGCGTCGGCCTCTTTCGAAACCATCTGGCGGCGGGCTTCCTGTAATCGGATATGCTTTTGATATTGAAGCGGGCTAAGAGCGGTAACGGCTTTGAAGCGCCGGTGGAAAACGGACTCGCTCATGCCAGCAACCGCCGCCATATCCTCAATGCTGAGTTGCTCAGTGTAATGCTGGCGAATCCAACCCATCGCTCGCCGAATATGGGACAAACGGGAGTCGACACCGGCTATCTGGCGCAACATCTCCGCATGCGGGCTTAGCATCAGCCGAAACATCAATTCATGCTCTAAATGCAGGGCCATTACAGGGATTTCCTTTGGGCGCTCGCAAACTTCTAGCAGCCCTTGCCAAGCGCCGATCAGTTCGGCATTGGCCATGCTGAATGCGAAGCCAGGCTGCATTTGCAGCTCGGGTGTCACCGAAAGGTAGAGCACCACATTCATGATCACGGCGGGATCAAGATTGAGATTGATCGCCAGAAACGGCTTTTCCGGTGATGCCTCTATGATTTGGCCCATGGCGGTGATTTCGGCGGCTACGACCATTGTCTGTCCGGGGCCGTAATCGAACACCTGATCACCAATGATTGTTCTCTTGGTACCTTGCAGCACAATGGACGCCATCGGGTCATAAACCAATGCGCTCAACTCAGTTGGTTGGTTGACACTGAGGATGCTTAGCCGTGGCATGCCGGAGTATTTCACGCCAGCATAGCGTAGCGCCAGAGCGCGGATTTCATCGAGTTTGTCCATGTTTCATCATGGGCGCCTTTGCCTGAAAAGATCAATACCCCGACGGGATCAGGCAATTATTCGAGATCATCAGGCATGGCGAACGTCCTGCGAATGGCCCAGTTTCTTATCACGACAAAAAAGGAAATCGACATGACCACTCCCATCGAACTTGTCTCTGAATTTTGCAATGTCTTCACGACGGATCACGGCAGAACCGCAATCAAGCGCTGGTTCACCCCAAACACTGTTTGGAATAACGTAGGCATTGCGTCCACCACGGGTATGGATGACGCGATTGCGTTCATCGAAGAACTCGAGACGTCCATGGGCATCGCTACGGTTCACATTGAAATGCTCGCGATTGCGGCAGACGGCGACCGCGTGCTTACCGAGCGGCTGGACATTTTCGAACGCGCTGACGGCAGCGAGATCGGCAGGGTGACCCTCATGGGCATCTTTGAAATCGAAGGTGATCGCATTGCCGCTTGGCGCGATTATGCGCACCCGAATTCAATGACGATGACGGCTGCCAGCTAGGGGCTGACTGTTCGCCGCACCCTCACCCTCGGAACGCGTTCGCGGGCACAGCCAGTCATGTATCTATATGCGTGGTGCATCGATTTCTGCACAGCTTTTGCACCGTGCCATCTCAATAGCTTGGCTGGTGCAAAAGTCAGGTTAATCTAGATGACCGCTTTCGGCCGATAGCGGACGTTGCTCGTTAGGGTGTCATTTCGCTCTCAGCCTGATCTGCCGGCACCTTGCGTTGCACCTCCGCCTGCGCAGCCAGAATATGGTCGCGCAAAATGGCGCAGGCGGTATCGCTGTCACCGGCACGATAGGCGGCCACCAGCCGCTCATGGTCATTTAGCCAGCTGGCGGTCTCGGTTGCCAGTTGCTGATAACCTGTGGCGTGGAGAATGCAGCTGGTGCGCAGCTCCTCTATGATGGCCAGCTGGCGATGGCGCCCGGCCGGGGCATATAATGTCTGGTGAAACAGCCAGTCACCGGCCTGCCAGCCGGGACGCCCGGCCTCCAGCGACGATTTTTTCAGCGCGTAGTCGATCTCGACAAGGTCTGCCGCCGTGGCCTGTTTGATGGCGCGCACCAGAAGATCACATTCCAGCATCACCCGCAGATCAAAGATTTCATCCAGGCTGTGGCGTGACAGGCTGACGACGCGTGCACTTTTGCCGGGCAGGACTTCAACGATCTTTTCGCCTGCCAGCATTTGCAGCGCATCGCGCACCGGAATGCGGCTGACACCATAAAGTGCCGCCAATTCAACCTGCGACAGCACAGCGCCGGCCTCAAATTTTCCGCTGAGGATATCGGCGCGGATGCGGTCTGTCAGGTTCATTAAAGGGTCCTTTGCCAGCGGCGTAAGCGTGGCGTGTTACCATGCGTACACATGTATACAAATGTGCAAAAAATGGATCAAGCAATGATAGCTGGATATTGCTCTGCTCATCATCATCATCATCGCCGTTGCGCAAGGCCAAGCTTTTGTGGAATGAGTTGATCATGTCGAGAACCAGCCGCCTGTTTGAAATGTTGAGTGTGCTGCGCGCCAAACGCACGCCGGTGACTGCGCAGGACCTGGCAGACGAGCTTGGTGTTTCGCAGCGCAGTGTTTACCGCGACATTGAAACCTTGCGGCTGCTGGGTGCGCCCTTGGATGGGCAGGCTGGCGTTGGTTTTCTGCTGAAGGACGGTTTCTTTCTTCCGCATTTTGCGTTTTCAGCCGACGAGCTGGACGCCATACGGCTGGGGCTGGAATGGGTGCAGCAACGCGCCGACCCTGCCCTTGTGCAAAGTGGAGAAAGCGCCATGGCCAAGATCTTGTCGGCGCGCAGTGACAAGGGGGCATCAAGCGCCACAGCAGTGCCGTTGATGATACCGGCGACCGCGTCCGAGCGCACGGACCCCGCCCATGTTGCGGCAATGCGTGACGCGATCCGCAGGCAGATGAAGATGTCCATTGATTACCGGGATGCTGAGGGCAGCGTCACGCAGCGGACCATCTGGCCAATTGCGCTGGTTTATTTCGACGATGTGCGCATTCTGGCGGCATGGTGCGAACATCGCGCCGGCTTCCGCCACTTTCGTGTGGACCGGGTGAGCGCAGCGTCTGTGTTGAGTGAGCGATACCCGGAGCGCCGACCAGTGCTGATAAAACGCTGGCGCGAGCAGGATCGCGATTGGCGCTCGCTGCTGACAGTTTCTGACAAACAGCCACGGTAAACCTGATGTTGAACCCACGCACGGTGTCACATCAAAGGACTAGCCATGGTTACGATCAATCAAACCGCCCTCACCGACTTCCTGTCCGCCAAGGACGATACGACCATCGTCATGTTGAACCTTCTGCGCTTTGACCCCGATGGCGGACGGCAGCGGCATTTCGAATATCTTGAGATGGCAGCGCCCATTCTGGCGCGCTTCGGCGCCAAGATACTGTTTCGTGGCGATGGCCTGCCGGTGCTGACCGATGGTGCGGTGAAAATGTGGGATGCGGTGTTGCTGGTGCAATATCCAAGCCGTGCCGCCTTCATGGCGATGGTGGAAGACCCGGACTATCAGGTGGCCTTTCAGGTTGGCAAATCAGCCCTTGTTGACATCGTGCTGCAGCCGCTCAAACAGACCGAGATTCCCGGTTGAAAGCAGTTCGAAGGTTGCCGCGCAGATCGTGACAACAGATCTGCGCCTGCCTCACCATTGATATCGCACGTTTTTTTACCCTTGATGGCTCAAAGCGCTTCGGGATAGGTTTACGTCCAATAGGACCGCTTATTGTGTGGGGAACTGCCTGACGCAGTGGCACGTCTTTCAAATCCGTTCGAAATCGATTGTGAGTAGATATGACGTTTGAAGAAAGCCTCGATTTTCTAGAAACCTATGAGCCAGACGATTTCCGATCGCTAAAGACCGCCCAGGAAAACTGGAAATCATTGATCAGTGAAGATCGTGGCAACGTTGAACGACTGTACGATATCTACTTTGCGACGATCAAAGGTTTCCTCAGTGAAAAGGACGCTTTGGCCCTTGGCGGTGTGAAAGCCTATAATTTCATTCTTGCATTTTCCGGCACGACAACTGTCGCCAGCCATGGCGGCAAGGAAGAAGCGTGGCGCATTCTGAGCGCGCGGCACGCCCAACATCTTGACCTTCTCAAACGCGCAATCGAACGACCCAATAGTGTTGTCAGCGACAAATTCAGCAGGACACGAACGGGAACCTGGGCGGATATCGTCACGTCGATGCTTGACCTTTATTATTGGCACAAGCCTTATAGCAACCACGACGAAACGTTGCGAAGCGAAGCTGCCGTGCTGGTGCCCGCGATCTACCGGGCCTACCCGGACCATAAAAGTTTTCTGCTGCCCGACCATCTGATGCTGCATCCCGATGCAGTCCGCGAGGCTGGTGACCTGATCCGGTTCTACATTCTGGGAAAAAGTCAGCTGGAAGCGCCTCTGCTGGTGGACCTTGCTTACGATATGTTCGGGTTCCACAGCGACAAACGCAAGCCGGCGCACGCGCAATCGGCCGCAATCCTGCAGCACGCTCTCAGCGATGCATCGTCCTGGACGGCGCAACAGCTCAACCAGTTCCTGGAGGAGGTTGTTCTCACGCCTCTGGATATCCAGACATATTCTCGCCAAGAGGCTGAAGCTCTCCAGCAATCGACCATCGCCAATTACGAACGTCTGCTGCGGGAAAACAAATATGAAAGCCATCTCGGCACGTCAGCCCAAACCTACCGCGAACGCGACGAAAAAACCCTTCAGGCGCATCGTGCAACCCTGACTTTGATCCAGAGTGATTTCGACGCCTGGAACAGAAAACGTCGCGACAAGGCAGTTCAACGGCTTGCCGTTTCCGCAACAACCCGCAAGGCATTCAAGGTTATCGAAACGAAGCTCCCTGCCCCTTATGCCGCACACATTGGCGCGCTTCTCAAAGAGGCCGCGGACTATTCAAGCCGGCCGAAACTCTACCCTCCGCACAAGCCATCGGAAAATCGTTTCAAGGACTTTGGCTTGAAGCTGCTGGTCATCGAAGAGCTGATGTACCGGCAGAAGGTGCTCACGCCGCAATTCGATATCCACCAGTTTGCCAAGGAATATGAGAAGCGGGAAATTTCCGTCGAGATCGACGGATACGAGATCATCCCGGAGGTCGAGACCTACTTCAAAAATCTGCCCATATCGGACGAGCTGCTGGCCAAGGTCGAAACGCTGCATCAGTCCAGCGGATTGAACGGTGGTTCCGCGTTTATCTATCACCTCTACCCCTTCTGGGACCCCGGCAGTGGTGATGAAGCCATTCTCGTGAGCAACAAGGCGATTACCGATCTTGAGCTTCTGCCAAACCTGAAATCGATCAGCGGACTGGAAAACAGCAAGCCTGGTCCGAAGCTGCTGAAGGCGCTTGCTGCGCGCGACATCGAGGTTTCCAGCGAAGAGTAGCAGCCGTTCTGCGTAAAGTTACAATGACCTCTTTGCATCAGTTGGAGCAGCAAACGCTCTTCACATAAGTGTTGCCGACAGTCATGAACGCGTCGTCTGGCACCGAGCCCTGGTCTTTCAAAGCCTTGAGAAGTTCGGCGGCCTCACCTGCGGGAAGCGAGCGATTCAGCACGACGGCAAACCACTTGTTGGTCGCGAGATACGCCGTCACGGGTAGCGCAGAGCCACGAACATACGAGGCCGCTTCTGCGAAATTGTCGAAGCTTTTGATTTGGATGAACCTGTTGTCGAAAGGCTGGCTGTAGAATTGGTCTACTCTGACCCAGTTGTGGTGCACGTAGCCCTCTTTTCCCTTCGTTCGGACTTGATACCACCGATCTCCGACAGCCAATATGTCTACTATGTCGCCGTTACGTAAAGAGATCAGCTTCTCTGATTTTTGGTCTTCACCAGCCCTTAAAAACTCTTTTCCCTTTGGAACTCGAATTTTTCCCGTTTTCGCGATCGGTATTTGAAAACGGGGATCGTCCTCAGCAATCCGGTACGATGGCATCGCTGAGCTCTCAGAAGCTGAAGGTTGGGTATTCGCGGAGACTTCAGTTCTCGAAGGAGTTGGTGCGTCTCCCATATTTGTTACTCGATATTGCACCATTTCGCTTTTCGAGAGGTAGCGCATGTCATCTTTTTCATATCGCAGAGATAGTTGTAGCAGAGATGGGTCAACGCCCATTTCTGTCATGTAACTGATAGTCTCAGCGGTCTGATGCTGGATGTAGGATACGGCGTCATCCACGGAGATCGCGGAAGTGTCGGCGAAAGAAGTCTTATGAACGCCAATGGAGCCAGTTTCAGCAACGCGAACCGTTCCTCCCATGAACGCAAGAGCGCAGGCTGAAGAACATTCCATTCCACGCATTTGAAATGTCGGTAAGCCGAGAGCACGAATAAGTCGACCCAGCTCTATGGCCTTTGAGGGGTTGCCTCCAACTGAATTGAAAACTACGATTCCTGACCGTGTTCCTAACCCTTTAGCTAGCGATACGAATGGCGATAGACTCTCGTTTGGCTCAAATACACCGGCAACGACGATAGCAGACGTAGTTGCATCAACTGGCTCGGTAGAAAATGTCAGCGCACTGGCCGTGCCAGGAAATAACAAACCAGCAACAACTGCGCCGACCAAAAAATGCCTGACAAACATCCGATGCGATCCTCACCACAATTACGCGTCAAAGTTATATCGAAGAGCTATTACATGCTAGAGGTCTAGTGCTTGCAGGATTGTTTAAAACATGAGCCAGCTCATTCTAGGTGCACCATCTATTTTCAATGGAAGCTGTGCCACACCTGCAATGGCGAGAGAGGTATAAATGTGCGATAGCATCAATCCATGAAGGCAGTTCTCGGCATTGATGCAGCATGGACCTACACCGAACCAAGCGGCGTTGCTCTGGTTGAACATAGCGGTGATAGTTGGCGACTTGTTAAGGTCGCGGCCTCTTATCAGGCGTTCCTGTCCGATGATCACATAACGAATACACGACATCGCGGTTCGAAGCCTGATCCGCTTGCTCTCCTATCGAAGTCAGCCAATGAAATCGGGAGGCCGGTGAGCGTCGTTGCAATTGATATGCCGCTATCGACTAATCCAATCATTGGGCGTCGGATTTCCGATAACGCGATTTCAACGCTTTATGGAGCGAAGCACGCGGGCACGCACTCACCAAGTGAATTGCGCCCAGGCAAGCTGAGCGACGACTTTACCTTGGGGTTTGCACAAGGCGGCTACCCTTTGCTGACGTCGGGAGAGTCTTTTCCGGCTCTGATCGAAGTTTATCCGCATCCGGCATTGATCGAACTGGCGAAAGCGGATCGAAGGCTGCCTTACAAGTATGCGAAGTCTCGCAAATATTGGCCTGATAAAAGCCTTTTAGATCGCCGACACAATCTGATTAAGGTCTGGGCAGAAATAGTCAGTTTGCTGGATAGTCGCATCAATGATGTGGCATTGGCATTGCCCTTACCCGACCCAGCATGCCGAGGCTTTGAATTGAAAGCTTTCGAGGACTCCCTGGATGCGGTTGTCTGTGCCTGGATTGGTACTTGTGTTCTTGATGGAACAGCTAAACCATACGGCGACGACACTTCGGCCATATGGGTGCCAACGGCCATGTCCTGAGACGTAGTCACGGCGGTTTATTCTGCTGACAGCGTTGTTACCATCCCATAAGTCACCGACCACGCTAGGCACACTACGTGTCAGCAGCATTTGCATGGCCTTTTTCAATGTGTATACACGTATACGAATTTGTAGAAAAAGGATCGCCTCATGGCACATGAATATACCTCCGCTGTTATCTGGACCGGCAATCGCGGCAGTGGCACCAGCAGTTACCGGGCCTATGACCGCACCTGGGATGTGGCTGTGCCTGGCAAGGCGGTCATTCATTGTTCCAATGATCCGTTGCTGGGTGGCGACCCGACCAAGATGAACCCGGAAGACCTGCTGCTTTCGGCTTTATCGGCCTGCCATATGTTGTGGTACCTGCATTATGCCTCTGAGGCGAAGGTGGTGGTGACGGCCTATGAGGACAGCCCCGTTGGCATCGGCGAAGTGGAAAAAAGCGGTGCTGGGCGTTTTACCTCGGCCATTTTGCGGCCGCGCATTACCGTGGTTGAGGGTACGGACATCGAGGTCGCGACTGCCATTCACCACCGCATTCACGAGGTGTGTTTCATCGCCCGATCGGTGAATTTCCCGGTGGCCTACGAGCCAACATTTGTGTTTGAGGTGAAGCCTAAAAGCTGAGGCCATCAGGCTGATTTCAACAGTGTCAAACTTTTCTGTTTCTCAAACGAACAACGCTTCGCAACACAAATTGATACCAGATATGATCAGGCCTACTCCGATTTTTTTTGGAATGAAAGGCTGTCGCGCGCATTGTTGCACGCCAAATTCTAGCGATTAGCTTGTTGGCGTCATATCCTTCTCGAGTTCAGATGCTTCTTTTTTTACAATCTTAAAGAATTCGCGATTTATTCTCTCAATACTCCATCTTTCTACCACGTCTCGCTCGCGAGCCTGCATCATTACGATCAAATCAATTTTCTGATCTTTGGTATATTCATCAAAGCGAGGAATGTATTTTGAATTTTCAAAATTGAAGTTGATTTCATGGTACGCCTTCACGAATTTCTTCGGATGACCGTACTTCTCCATCCCCAATCGACGCCAATGTTTTTCAACAAATGAGTCTAGTCGCTTCAGTTGTTTAATGTCATCGGTTTTGGAGAAAAAGAACATCCATCCCATGCGCTTTGCGTCGAATACACATCCTGTAATCTTTAAATTCAGCCGGGTCAGAACTCTTTTGTCGTTGGCGTTGTACTTCACACCGGTAATCACCGTCATGAGCGTTTTAATCATCTTTCTATAAGAGCTTTTTCGTACAGACACCAAGGACGGCGTGAGACGATAGCCAAGATAATCCACGCCGTGCGAGAGAGGAACAATTTTGGTCTTGGAGTTGTCTTTAAGTGGATGGCATTCGAGGCCAATTCGCATTAGTTGCGACTCTATGAAGCAAAAATGTCTCTTTGCGTCCGCCGCACGGCAAATAATTAGAATGTCGTCAACATATCGAAAATAGGTAAAACGATTGCGGGCTACCTGGTCAAATTTCATCATATAAATTGAGGAGAGGACGTTCGATATACTGAGGCCTTGAGGAATTCCCCTTGTATTCGGCTTGGTTTCCTTATCGTCACTAGTTGGCGTTCTTACGGCGTTGGAAATGAGATTGAGTAAAGGTTGATAGCGGATTCGCGTTCTTAGTCGTCGGAGAAGCTCAGCATGCTGAACTGACGGATAAAAGTCTTTAATGTCAATTTGTATGAAGGCATAGTTGTCATCTAGCGGTTTAATGAACCGGGCAACCTCGTCTACAATATGGTGAGCGGCATGTAGTCGTGCGTCCTGAAAGACGGTCATGAGTACGTTAGTCAACGCTCGTAGCGTAAGTCGATCTCGTACTGTTGCAATTGAAATTTCACGCGGTGCTTTGCCTGCGCCTTTTAATATCAATTTCTGCTTGAACGTCGTGAAATTGTATGACCCGCTTCGCACTTTCGTGGTTATCAGTTGGACCTCTGAAAGCAGGTTCTGCTGAAACTGACCGGCATGAATGCCATCTTTTCCAACAGTCCTGCTGTGAGCAAACCTCCCGTTGAATATCTCGATTAGACGCTCAGCCGCAAACTCTGCATTGAAGTCTTCTAAAGCCGTCATAGTAGGGGCCGTGCAAGGAACAGTGCTGGGCATGCGAATAACAACAATACGACGGTGTAATAAAATGAGTGTCTAAAGAGATATGAAGCCCACATAAAACAAGTTGGGTTCAATGGATGTTCGCCATTGGTTAGCTTTTTTCCTTCCCAATAGACGTGGTTTATTATCAAATCGTAATAGTCATTGTCCGAGTGGTTGGGGTAATCCCATAGAACCTCGTTATATCTTTCTTTTTTTTCTTTTGGATCAACATCATCATCAAGCAACTTTTGTAGCTTGAGATAGCACTCCCGGTACACAGTGGCGCGAGTTTCAAATCGGAACCCACCAGCCACGAGTGATGAAACAAGAACTATAACCGAGGCGGCGAGGTTTATTTCTTCCACCAGACTATATGTCGACTTATAATAGTCGGAAAAAATCGATAAAACCACTGTAAAAAGCGAGTAATACGTTACAGCAAGGTAACTTATATTCTGATTTCTCTTTGATTTTCTTTCTGCGATCATCCTCACTCTGGATGTAATCCATATTTTGTCGTCTGTATTTGACACTTTAAAACGCATCCTGTGGGGAAAGTTGGTCCGAACGCAAAGATTTCATAAGGATTAAGCACTCAGAAGAATGCAGCATTTAGCTCAGGCATGCCCGTCTTGGTAACAGTGACCCACAAATGGATCAGTGGCTTACGCCACTCCGCTCGGACCGATTCATTTGTAGCGAATGCTTGATGTGTTTTCAACTTTATCTTGTGTTTTGAATTGTTTTCACCGCTCATTTTTTTGCCTATTAGCCGTCGCTGGGCGTTTGCCGCGGCCGCTGACAAGGCGGCGGCGGATGGCCTATTTCTCGGGCCAACGGTAATGGATTCTGCCGGGCATTATGCCGAACCGCTTCCCCGATGAAGCTGATGACTCCTACTCAACGCACACTGCGCAGGAGTAGAGTCATTTCTGGAATTCCGTTTCGCCGCCTTTCCCGTTTTCATGCCGATTTCGGCCTTCATTCGATTATCGGCCTCCGTTTGCGGCAGGTGCGCAGCCTTGGCAAATGGGTGGCCATTGTAGTGCCGATGGCGGTGACTGTCTGGTCGCTGGTGGCGTTTTTCCTGTGGAGCCTTGAGCGGACGACCGTGCTGCGGTTTGACCACCCTTGGCTGATCTACCTGATGCCCATCGCCGGGTTTGCCATGGTGTGGGCATATGGTGCCTTTGGCAAATCGGCCGAGGGTGGCAACAACCTGATTGTTGAACAGATCCACCAGCCGGATGGCGGCGTGCCGCTGCGCATGGCGCCGTTTATTCTGGTCAGTACGGTGTTGACCCATCTTGTCGGTGGTTCGGCGGGGCGTGAAGGCCAAACAGCAGCGGCGGGCAAAGGGCAAACCGTAACCACACGGCGGATAGCAAAAAGCCCGGAAGCGTTTGCTTGCCGGGCTTTGTTGATGAGCGTTTTGTCGATCAGAACGGGATATCGTCGTCCATGTCGTTGGAGAAGCCGCCCGCAGGCTGGCCGCCGCGTGCACCACCACCGCCGCTACGCGCTGGCTGCTGGTCGTAACCACCGCCATAACCGCCACCGGAGGAGCCGCCGCCGTAATCATTTCCGCCGCCGCCAAAGTCGCCGCCACGGCTGCCGCCGCCACCGCCTTCACCGCGACCATCCAGCATGGTCAGCGTGGAGCCGAAGCCCTGCAGAACAACTTCGGTGGAGTAACGGTCATTGCCCGTCTGGTCCTGCCATTTGCGGGTCTGCAGCGCGCCTTCGATGTAGAGCTTGGCGCCCTTCTTGACGTATTGTTCAATAACCTTGCAAAGACCTTCGTTGAACACGACAACCGTGTGCCATTCGGTCTTTTCTTTGCGTTCGCCGCTGTTGCGGTCACGCCAGGTTTCGGAGGTGGCAATACGAAGATTGGCAATTGGGCGTCCGTCCTGGGTGCGGCGAATTTCCGGGTCCGCCCCAACATTGCCGATCAAAATTACCTTGTTTACACTGCCTGCCATCTCGTTATCCTTGCTCCGTGCATTTTGCCCGGAAAACTTTCTTTTCTAAAACTGGTGAGATCATAGACCATAGAGGTGGCCAATGGGCACCTTTACCGCCACACAATCCACAAGGAATGTTTGCATACAATTCACCGGGATTGCTTTCACGTCAAGTTTGTTCTTTCTTTGTTCCAATAAATCTCTATTATCCAGCGGAACAGAATCGAAAAGCAGCTATTCCATACGATTAAACTCGACACTGGGCTTGGCCGCACTACATAAGTGCCCGACCCTGCCCGCCAACATATATTCCGAGCCTTGTCATGAGCGAATTGAAAACGATTTCCATCCGTGGTGCACGAGAACATAACCTGAAAGGGATTGATCTCGACCTGCCGCGCAACAAGCTGATCGTGATGACGGGACTGTCCGGCTCCGGAAAATCATCGCTGGCATTTGACACCATCTATGCCGAGGGGCAGCGCCGCTACGTGGAAAGCCTGTCGGCCTATGCGCGCCAGTTTCTGGAAATGATGCAGAAACCTGACGTCGACCAGATCGAGGGTCTGTCGCCGGCCATTTCCATCGAGCAGAAAACCACCTCGCGCAACCCGCGCTCGACGGTGGGCACCGTGACTGAAATCTACGACTATATGCGCCTGTTGTTTGCGCGTGTGGGCGTGCCCTATTCGCCAGCCACCGGCCTGCCGATTGAAAGCCAGACGGTGAGCCAGATGGTGGACCGTATTCTGGCGTTTGAGGAAGGCACCCGTCTTTATATTCTGGCGCCAATCGTGCGCGGCCGCAAAGGCGAATATAAAAAGGAAATGGCCGAGCTGCAGAAAAAGGGCTTTCAGCGCGTCAAGGTCGATGGCCAGTTCTATGAAATTGCCGATGTGCCGGCGCTGGACAAGAAATACAAACACGACATTGACGTGGTGGTGGACCGTGCGGTGGTGCGCGCCGACATGGCAAGCCGTCTGGCAGACAGCCTTGAGACATGTCTGCGGCTGGCCGATGGGTTGGCGATTGCCGAATTTGCCGACAAGCCGCTGCCAGCCGAGGAAACATCGGCCGGTGGTTCTGCCAACAAATCCCTGAACGAGACCCATGAGCGGGTGCTGTTTTCGGAAAAGTTTGCCTGCCCTGTCTCCGGTTTTACCATTCCGGAAATCGAGCCGCGGCTGTTTTCCTTCAACAACCCGTTTGGTGCCTGCCCAACCTGTGACGGCCTTGGTTCGCAGCAGAAGGTGGATGAAAACCTGATCGTGCCGGAACCAAACCGCACGCTCAAAGACGGCGCGATTGCCCCTTGGGCAAAATCGACCTCACCTTATTATAACCAGACGCTGGAAGCGCTGGGCAAAGCCTTCGGTTTCAAGCTGTCCAGCCGCTGGTCGGACCTGTCGTCGGCGGCCAAGGGCGCCATTTTGCAGGGCACCGAAGACAAGATCGAATTCCAGTATGAAGATGGCGCACGCTCCTACAAGACCGTGAAGAATTTCGAAGGCATCGTGCCGAACCTTGAGCGCCGCTGGAAGGAAACCGACAGCGCATGGGCGCGTGAGGATATCGAGCGTTACATGTCGGCAGCGCCCTGCCCGGCCTGCGCCGGTTATCGCCTGAAGCCGGAAGCGCTGGCGGTGAAAATCAACAAGCTGCATATTGGCGAAGTCACGCAGATGTCGATCCGCACCGCGCGCGATTGGTTTGAGGTTCTGCCTGAGACGCTGAGCGCCAAGCAGAATGAAATTGCCGTGCGCATTCTCAAGGAAATCCGCGAACGTCTGCGCTTCCTCAATGATGTGGGGCTGGATTACCTCAGCCTGTCGCGCAATTCCGGCACGCTATCGGGTGGTGAAAGCCAGCGTATTCGCCTGGCCTCGCAGATCGGCTCGGGCCTGACGGGTGTTCTTTACGTGCTGGACGAGCCATCGATTGGCCTGCACCAGCGCGACAATGCCCGCCTGCTGGACACGCTGCAGCACCTGCGCGACATCGGCAATACGGTGATTGTGGTGGAGCATGACGAAGATGCCATCATGACCGCCGATTATGTGGTCGATATTGGCCCGGCCGCCGGTATTCATGGTGGTGAGGTCATTGCCCAGGGCAGCCCTGAAGCCGTGATGAACAACCCCAATTCGCTGACCGGCAAATACCTGTCGGGTGAAATGGGCGTGCCTGTGCCGACGGAACGCCGCAAGCCGAAAAAGGGTAAGGAAATCAAGGTGGTTGGCGCACGCGGCAACAACCTGAAAAATGTCACGGCCTCCGTGCCGCTTGGCGTGTTTACCGCGGTCACCGGTGTGTCCGGTGGTGGCAAGTCCACCTTCCTGATCGAGACTTTGTACAAGTCTGCGGCACGCCGCGTGATGGGTGCACGTGAAATTCCGGCCGAACATGACCGTATCGATGGCCTGGAATTCATCGACAAGGTGATCGATATCGACCAGTCACCGATTGGCCGCACACCACGCTCCAACCCGGCCACCTATACCGGTGCGTTCACGCCGATCCGTGACTGGTTTGCCGGTCTGCCGGAGGCCAAGGCCCGCGGTTACCAGCCGGGCCGTTTTTCGTTCAACGTCAAGGGCGGTCGCTGCGAGGCCTGCCAGGGCGACGGCGTCATCAAGATTGAAATGCACTTCCTGCCGGACGTGTATGTGACCTGCGATGTCTGCCACGGCAAACGTTATAACCGCGAAACGCTCGACGTGACCTTTAAAGGCAAGTCGATTGCCGACGTGCTGGATATGACGGTTGAGGAAGGTGTCGAGTTCTTCTCGGCGGTTCCGGCGGTGCGGGACAAGCTGCAGTCGCTGTTTGATGTGGGCCTTGGTTACATCAAGGTCGGCCAGCAGGCCAACACGCTGTCTGGCGGTGAAGCGCAGCGCGTAAAACTGGCCAAGGAACTGTCGAAACGCTCTACCGGCCGCACGCTTTATATTCTCGACGAGCCGACCACCGGCCTGCACTTCCACGATGTCGCCAAGCTCTTGGAAATGCTGCATGAGCTGGTCAACCAGGGCAACTCCGTGGTGGTTATCGAGCACAATCTCGAGGTCATCAAGACCGCTGACTGGGTGATCGACATCGGCCCTGAGGGCGGTACCGGCGGCGGTGAAGTGGTTGCAACCGGCACGCCGGAAACCATTGTCAAGGAAGAGCGCTCCTATACCGGCCACTTCCTGAAGGAGCTTCTGGAACGCAGACCGGGCAAAACCCGGGTGGCGGCAGAGTAAGGGGAATTGTCATGACGGCTTCATCTGGCACGATCAGAACCGGCATTGGTGGCTGGACCTTCGATCCGTGGGAAGGCACTTTTTATCCGGAAAAACTGGCCAAGAAACGGCAGCTGGAACATGCCAGCCGCCAGTTGAGCGCCATTGAGGTCAATGGCACCTATTATGGCAGCCAGAAGCCGGCAACCTTTGCCAAATGGGCCTCGGAAGTGCCTGACGGTTTTGTGTTTTCGCTGAAAGCCAGCCGTTATGTCACCAACCGCAAGGTGCTGGCGGAAGCCGGTGACTCCATGGAAAAGTTCCTGACGCAGGGTCTGACGGAGCTTGGTGACCATCTTGGTCCCATCCTGTGGCAGTTTGCGCCAACCAAGAAATTCGAGCCGGATGATTTTGCGGCGTTTCTGGCACTGCTGCCGGAAAAGCAGGACGGACTGTCTTTGCAGCACGTGGTGGAAGTGCGCAACGAAACCTTCATGGTGCCCGAGTTCATTGAGCTCCTGGCCAAACACAAGGTGGCGGTTGTTTGCGCCGACCATCACGATTATCCGCTGCTGCCAGATGTGACGGCTGATTTTGTCTATTGCCGCCTGCAAAAGGGCGAGGACGACATCAAGACCTGTTACCCGGAAAAGGACATCAAGGACTGGGCCGGCCGGTTGAAAACCTATGCGGCGGGCGGTGTGCCCGATGATCTGCCGCTGGTGGCACCAGACCGCAAACCGGAACAGAAAAAGCGCGACGTCTTTGCCTTCTTTATCACCGGCGGCAAGGTCAACGCACCGAATGGTGCGCAATATCTGGCCAAGCAGGTTTGATGGTTGATAGTGGGTGATGCCTCATCGGCGGCATGAACCCCTCACCTGAAAAATCTATGACTTGGCTGAAGCTAAGATGATGATTTTTCTTCCTCTCCCACAAGGGTAGAGGTAACGCGCCGAGTGATGCGCAATATCTGGCCAAGCAGGTTTGATGCGTGCACAGCGGCTTTGAGCCTACCATTTTTTTCGACGCCGTCCTTGCCAGTGGCGATGTGTCGCGTTGATGTCGGATACTGGATTTGCGGGCCTGCATCCGCTCTCCGTCATCCTCGCCCTTGAGGCGAGGATCTAACCACGTCAACCGCATTCGTTTCGTTTGACGAGATGTGATTGGATTCTCGGGACAAGCCCGAGAATGACGTCGAGTTTGGGTGTCGCGCTTAGGGGCCGCGTCGGCCCTTGCACCAACCCCTCACCTGAAAAATCTATCACTTAGCAAGCTAAGGTGATGATTTTTCTTCCTCTCCCACAAGGGTAGAGGAAAGGTGCCGAGTGACTGAGCCAAATAGCCACCGATCGGTGATCACGGATGGCGGGTTACAAAGGCGCCACTACCCACAACCTCAACCCGCAGCTTTCAGCGATGTCGCTTCAAAATCGATTGCAGCGAAGGCGGCTTCGATAACCTCTGGCCCTGCCCCCGGTTTGGTGGCGTCTGATGACAGGATCTGGCGGAAGCGGCGTGCGCCGGCAAAACCCTGGAACAGGCCAACCATGTGGCGGGTGACGTGGTTGAGGCGGCCGCCAGTGGCGATATAGTCGTCCGCAAACGTCATCATGGTCTGGCAAATCTGCTGCCAGTCCGGTGCTACAGCCGGTTTGCCGTAGATGACGTGGTCTACATCGCCAAGAATATTGGTGTTGTGGTAGGCCGCGCGGCCCAGCATAACGCCATCGACGTGCTCAAGATGTTTGCTGGCCTGAGCGAGATCGGAAATGCCGCCATTGATGCCGATGAAGGTGTTCGGATTGGCCGCTTTCATGGCATAGACCAGGTCATAGTCCAGCGGCGGAATTTCGCGATTTTCCTTCGGCGACAGGCCCTGCAGCCAGGCTTTGCGGGCGTGAATCCAGATGGCATCGGCACCGGCCTCGATCATGCGGCTTATAAAATCCGGCAAAACATCCTCGGGGATCTGGTCATCCACGCCAATGCGGCACTTTACGGTAACAGGCAGGTCCGTCACCGCTTTCATGGCCGCCACACAGCGCTGCACGGTTTCCGGCTCACGCATCAGGCAGGCGCCAAATGTGCCGGACTGGACGCGGTCCGATGGGCAGCCAACGTTGAGGTTGATCTCGTTGTAGTTGTATTCGAGCGCAATTTTGGTGGCTGCGGCCAGTTTTTCCGGCGCAGAACCGCCCAGTTGCAAGGCAACCGGATTTTCCGCGTCATGATGGCTTAGCAGCTTTTCCTGCCGGCCGTGGATGATGGCGTCGGCAACAATCATCTCCGTATACAGCAGGGCATGATGCGACATCTGACGGTGCAGATATCTGCAAAATTTGTCAGTCCAATCGATCATAGGTGCAACGGCGAAGGTTCTTTCGCGGTTAAGGTACTGATTTTTCATTATTTTCCAAAGTCGTGCCAAAGCGCTGGACAGGCCGCGCTACGATGTTTGGCCACTGTCTAACACAGCTCAGGCTTTGAATCCAATGAAAGCATAGACGGCATGGTTTCCACGGTAAACACCATGCGGTTATAGGTGTGGTCGCAACATTTTCAGTTGAGTGGTGGAATTATTCCACTCTACCTAAAATTGGATATTGATTTTTCCAAATAACCTTTGCTAGAAACCTGTCGTATATTGCATCATGTTTTTAGGTATTGCTTTTTTAGCAGCGTCCACCCCGGCCTTTTGGCTGGGGTTTTTGCTTTTAAGGGCGTTTGCTAACAAAGAACATCCGGATAACGACCTGTCAGAAGCTGCGTAGCGACTGCGACAGCGCAGTGCTGATCAGGGTGTTGGCGTAAAAGCCTGATGACAGGATGATGGCAAAGGCGGCAAGTGCCGGGCCCCAGTCGCGCAGAACCGTTGCGGTCCATGATCTGGACTTAGAACGGGCTGCATCGATAAGCGACTTCATGGTTGCCATACCCTGAGAAATTTGGGATCTGGCGGAACAACCCGCAGGCTGTAAAAAGGTTCCGATAATTCTGCGCGGTTGCAAATGATGTGTTTGCTGACCGGAGTTTTTACCCCGCCCCCGTGATGTGACGGGCGGGGGTATCGTGATGTTGGCCGTTATTAGCGGCCGCGTGCCGAGAATTACGAGACCAGCACTGGCTCGTGCTGAACGCGGAAGATGACATTGCCGGCACCGGCGATATCGCTTGCAACGTTAATTGCGCGGTAAAGGTCCTGCCGGGTTTCAACCGTTCCGCTCAATACAACGCAACCGCCTTCAACCGTGACAACGATATTTGTACCGGAGAAGTTTGGCAGATAGTGCAGTTCTTCCTCGATTGCGGCGCAACGGGCCGTGAGATTTCCGCCAGCGCCAAAGCTGAAGGCATTGGTATCGTGAAGAGTGCTCAAAAACATCGCGTGGCTCCAATTCAAAGATGAACGTCAGATGAATGAACTGTTATCTTACATTCATGTTCCGTTCAGAATCTTAAAAATTTACGGTTTTTACGCAAAAGTGAACGGTATGTTACAAAGCCGCAGCGCGGTAATAACGCGGAACTTGATTTCGCGTTGCAGCGGGGCAGTGTTATTTAGGGGCTGACTAGCTGTTTTCGTTGGTTTTTTCGACGTCTGTGCGTCGACCCCCATCGAGCGTCACCAGGGTCATGCCGCGGCTCTGTCATCACGTAGTATTTCGCATTTGCGATATTCCGGAGGCTGTTTCAAGCCGTTTTTGCTGCCACATTTGGCATGTTGCCCGTTCATATTCAGATTTCGCGTTAACGAATCTGTTCATGTTGGAGTGATTCGAAAACTGTGACGACACCCAATTTCCCCGCCTGTCGCAGGACCTCGTGACGGCCATTTCTTAGCGGAAAGAGCTTTTTGGTTGCTTAGACGTGCGTCGACTGGATATCTGTGTCAGGCACAGCAATGAGGATTGGTTGGGTGGATGTTGGTGTTCGGACCGCTGGAATCGAGTCAACCATATCCTCAACGTCATCCTCGCCCTTTAGGCGAGGATCCAATCATGCCAACCGCATTCGTTTCGTTTGGCGAAATGGGGTTAGATACTTGGGACAAGGATGACGGCGGGTATGGGTGAGGCAGGACGGAACCCCTCACCTGAAAAATCTATCACTTAGCAAGCTAAGATGATGATTTTTCTTCCTCTCCCACAAGGGTAGAGGTAAGGCGCCACGTGGCACCCCAATTTCCTTCATTCCCGCACTTGTTGCGGGAATGCAGCCAGCTTCAGTCTTGGGCGCCATTTGCAATAGGTGCGCAAGCCAAGGATTGCCGCGCATCAGTCCTGCCGAACAATCGTGCCGATGGTGTTGACGAGAATGCGCGCCGCCGTCAGCGCCGAGATGCCATCCACATCGGCTGGCGGGTAAAACTCGACAAGGTCAAAGCCCGCGATCCGCGCCTTTTTGCCGACCCCTGAAATCAGGTCGATGATGTGCGTATAGGTCAACCCGCCCGGCGTGCGGGCCGCGACACCGGGCATGATGGCGGGATCGATGCTGTCGCAATCCAGCGAAATGACCACGTTTACCCCATCAGGGATATGGTTCAGCGCCGCTTCAACGCCTTGGCTCTGCATGTCCCGCGCAGTGACAAAACGGCTGCCATAGGCAAGCGCGTCGTTGACATCGCTCACACTCGCACTGCCGACACTGCGCAGGCCAACCTGCACCATGCCGGCCACGTCAGACATTTCGCTGGCGCGGCGCATCGGGCTGGAATAGCCGTAACGCTCGCCCCTCACCTCGTCGCGCCAGTCAATATGCGCGTCGATCTGCAGCACCCAGATCGGGCCACGTCCGGCAAAGGCCGACAGAAACGGAATGGTGACGGAACAATCTCCACCCAAAAGGATTGGCACGGCCTTCTGGTCCAGTACCTGGCGCGTCTGCGCTTCGATGCTCGCGCGGTTGGCGGCATTGTCGTGATGGATGGTGTTGATGTTGCCGATGTCGATGCAGGACACCGGCTTGCTATCAAACAACGGCCCCCCGAGATCAAAATCGAAGTGATCGATCAGCGGCGCGTCTTCCTGGGACGCAGCCCGGATCATATCAGCCGCCAATGCATGGCCGGTATCTTCGCTGCCCGGATAGGCGCTGCCAAACCCTGCCCCAAACAGTACGATGCGCGGCACGACACCACCGAGCGCATCATCATCAGCACTGTTCGGAAGCCCGAGAAATGTGGGTGAAACGCTCATGTCGATGCTCCAGACTGCACTGCGATGCCCCTGCCCGATGGTTTGATGTTTAGGGGTGTGGGTGCAGGTTAAGCTGAAAGGTGATGGTGAAGAAAGAGGATGTTTTTTCGGATGGTCGTTGGCGCTGCCAGGTGTAGTCGCACTAAACCTCTTTGATCACGTGCAACAAAGGGAATCGGGCAGCAGCTATGGCGGAAGTCGTTTGTATGCCTCCCCTCCGTCAACAACTCAGTCTCAGCCAAGCGTACAGCAGGCCGTTTCTAAACCGAACGTGCCGACATGCGCCAACGTTCCGTATAGCGGCCAGCTATTGGGGCCAAGCCAGTTGTCCTCGTCGGACGGTCACTCGTTGGAAATCCGCAATGGTTCCAGTGGCAACGCCATCATCAAAGTACGCGCCGAACTCTCTGGAGCTGTCATCGCCACATTCTTTGTACAGAGCAATCAAACTGGCCAGATCAGTGGCATTCCTGACGGTCGTTACTCCGTGCAATATGCTTTCGGTGATGCACTCGATGCCAGTTGCAAACGTTTCGTGCAATTGAATGGCGCAGGTCAATTTCCAAGGGCTGAAACTCTCCAGACAGAACGAACGGCGACCCAGATCACTACTCAGGTTCTGTCCTACACCCTGTACGCTGTGGCTTCCGGAAACGTGACACCACAGAGAATTTCGGCTGAGGACTTCGAGCGCTAATGAATCTCAGGCAGCGGCCCGTGCATGGCCAGTGTCTTCACTGCCGGGATAGGCGCTGGCGCGAGGCGATTCCGTTGATGAACACATCGACAAGGTGTGCGATGCGGGCTTTGGGAGAGGCATGGCTTTCGGTGGCCAATGAGATTGCCGTTACAACGCAGACAATATCGTCAAAGCTGATATCGGCGCGCACCACCCCTGCCTTCTGCACACGGTCCAGAAGCCGGTTGCCCTCCTGGCTGGTTGCCGCACAGCCCGGCGTTCCAACCGCCAGCACCGTTCCGAGCGATGCCGCAAGGCCGCGATAGACATTGGTGTGCTGAACAAGTTCCTCAAGAAAGGCGCGCAACGCGCTCAAGGGGTCAAGCTCGCCATCCCGCGCACAGCTGGCTGCGGCAAAGGTTACGAACCGTTCGCTATAGGTTGCGGCCAGAAGTTCTTCCCGCGTCGGAAATCGTCTGTAGAGCGTGCCAATACCAACGCCGGCGCGTTTTGCAACATCATCCAGCGAGACATTTGCGCCCTTTTCCAGAAAGACGTCTTCGGCTGCAGCCAGGATGCGCTCGCGATTGCGTTGCGCGTCCGCTCTCAATGAAATCTGTTCAGACAAAAACGACCTCGCTATGTGTTGCTAAGTGGAGGATATCTCCATATGTTAAGTGGAGCAATCCTCCACTTTTAGAAGGGCCATGAGATATGACGAAACGTTTTCAGGACAAGGTTGTGGTAATTACCGGCGGAACAGATGGCATCGGCCTGGCAACGGCCAAGTCTTTTGCGGCAGAAGGTGCGCATGTTTACATCACCGGCCGGCGACAGGAGCGTCTGGATGAAGCGCTCCGGGAGATTGGCCATGGTGCAGTTGGCGTGCAAGGCGATGTGAGCGATGCCAGCGCCGTTGAGCGGCTTTATGCCAGGATCAGGCAGGACCATGGCCGGGTGGATGTTGTGTTTGCCAATGCGGGCATCTCTGAGTCGGCCACGATTGAAGACATAACCGATGACCATTTTGATCGGCTGTTTGCCATCAACGTCAAGGGCACGGTCTATACAGTACAAAAGGCATTGCCGCTGCTCTCGGAGGGGGCGCTGTCGTGTTGACCGGCTCTGGCGCGGGCAGCAAAGGTTTTGCCAATCTTTCAATCTACAGCGCGACTAAGGCGGCGCTGCGCTCCTTCGCGCGGACATGGACGGTGGACCTGAAAAGCAGAGGCATCCGCGTCAACATCGTTTCACCTGGCATGGTGCTGACGCCCGCCATGCAGACCTATTTGCACAACAATGAGGGTGCCGAGGACTGGATGAAACAGGCCATTCCCTTCGGCAGGTTGGCTGAAACCGAAGAGGTTGCCAAGGCCGTGCTGTTTCTGGCGTCGAGCGAAAGCAGCTTTATCGGCGGTGAAGAGCTGCTGGTGGATGGTGGTTTCGTAGCAGTTTAAACGCGTGATGTGAGGCGACTGACACGTCGCCTCACCTGCCTTACCTACCAATCAGAACTTGACCTTCCAGCCGGAGCGCAGCCACACGGTTGGGTCGTCACCCTGGGTCGTGACGTTGACGCTCATTGAGGCTGTGCCGCCGGCGACATCGACTTCCGCCCCGAGGCCACCACGCAGCCAGAACTGGTGGGTTTTCTGTCCGTCGAAACTGAAGTCTGACAGGCCAATGATGGTGCCACTGGTGGCGGCGGTTTCATTTTCAAACCGGTAAGCGGCTTCGGCGCGGGCCAGAAGGCGGATGTTGTTTTCCAGCGTGTGTACGCCATCCACACCGGCGCGCAGCACCGTGCTGTGGTCGCGCATTTCATCAAACATGGCCGGGAAACCACCGCCGGTTTCGGTGTAGGCATCCAGCTTGGAGCGGGCATGTGTCAGGCTGGCATAGGGTGTGAGGTTCCAGTCATTGACGGTGGCGGCATTCAGCCAGTCCAGGCGCAGTTTTGCCGCCCAGCTTTCCACATCCGTTTCACCCCTGGAATAATCCATCACGCCGCCATTGTTGTAACCGCGGTTGATGGTCAGTTTGCCCGGCGCGTAAAATGCGCCAATGGTGGCATAGACATTGCCGGCCACCGGAAGCGTGACTTCCGGCGAAATGTACAGGCCCTTGCTGATGTAATTGCCGCCGGTTTCGATGTCCTGATCGGAATAAACACCACCAAAGGTCATGCGCGCCGTGGCGCCGCCTTCCAGACCAATGCCGTAACCGAAATCGCCAAGGCCAAAGCCGCCATCGCTGGCCGCGCCATTGTCATAACCGATATCCGAGGTGACCCAGACAGATTGCTGGCTGGCATCGAGCAGGTTGCGCATCGGCTCACCATGTGCGCCGTTGAGAATGGTGCCGGCAAAACTGAGAGCAACGCTGGCAGATGGTTTGGCGGCCAAGGAGCTCGCAAATTCTTCCACCTCGATAATGCCGGTGCCTTCTGACGACAGGCGGGCAATAAAGGCGGTTTCCTGCGTTGTAGACCCCACAATGATGGTGCCATCAGCGCTGACGCCGCGCGCCACATCGGTGAAATCCTGGGCCACGGTCGCGCCATTGCTGCGCAACCAGTCCTCCACCGAAATCATGCCTGTTTCATTTGTCCAGCGGAAGGCGCGTTGAATGTTTCCAATGCCATTTTCGGCAGAACCAACGACCACGGAGCCATCGGCATTCACCGCCTGTGCGGAGGAATAAGTGCCGTTGTTCAGTTCGCCGATCCTGTCCATCAAACCGGACTCTGCCGTCCAGCGAAAGGCATGTTCCACCTCGTTATCTATCACATAACCAACAATGACAGACCCATCATAATTCACGCCTCTGGCCGCAGACGCTATTGTGCCGAGGCTGACCATCTGGTCTTCCTCAGTCCAGCGGAAGGCACGGTCGCTCATGTTCTCATTCCATGCCTGGCCGATGATGACCTTGCCATCGCCGCTGATACCGTTGGCACGGGAAAAACCACCGTCAACGAGGCTACCAAGGCTTTCTATCTGGTCATTTCCCGTCCAGCGCAGAGCGCGGATCTTGCTGGGGCCGTTATATGCGCCATCGTCACCATAACCGACAATAACAGCGCCATCGGCACTGACGCCGGTCGCACGCGACTCTCGCCCATCATTCAGGGTGCCAAGGTTGCTGATAACGCCATTTCTCCAGACAACGGCGTGGGTATATCCGTTGTCAGCATCCGCATTGCCGACCACAACTCTGCCATCATCATTGACAGCCTGTGCGCTGGCGAAAGAGCCACCTTGAAGGATGCCAAGATCGACCATGCCGGTTTTGCTGCTGGACCAGCGAAAGGCGCGGTCATCCTGGCCGCTGTACAGCGATGCCGAACCGACGATGACCTTGCCATCGGCGCTGATGCCATTGGCGATGGAATAACGGCCGTTCAGCAGTGTTTTGAAATCCAGATAGCCTGCTTGCCCCTCAGCTCCATGGGCAATGCCTGCAACAAAAAGCCCGCAGCCGCTGGCAAGCAGCGCAAGTGCCGTTGATGTCTTCAACACGTTTGCACGCAGATGAGTGCCGATGTGGCTCAAATTATATATAGTATTCATAAAGTAACAGGTTCCCCATTCCGGTCCGCCAAGACCGAAAACCCTCAAGTAGAATCGATTTTAAATAAATCAGTACTTGCGATGTTGATGATCACTGCCTTCAAGTCAACTGGATTTCAGCCACTTAAAGTAGTGATTGACGATGGCACACCTGCCCTGCTCCAGGCTTGCGTTGCAACTGCTGCGATTACTTGGAGTCTGATTTTGACTTCGCACCGCCTGGCGCGCAGCGTTTCTAATACATGGTCTTCTGGTAATCTTCTTCCAACCCGGCATCGATCTTGCGCATCTCATCCTCGCCGGGTGCACCCGTGGTTTCATCCAGTATCATCTTGATCAAGGACGGCATTTGACGGCGGTCCTGCCGGTGTTCTGGTTCCCAGATGCGCGAACGCCTGAGCGCCTTTGCGCAATGCAGAAACACTTCGTTGACCCGCACCACGATTGCAAGTGTGGGAACGCGGTTGTTGACCGACATGGTTTCGAGAAGTTCGGGCTGCGTGACCAGTCTGGCAAATCCGTTGACACGCAGCGTGTCATCAAAGCCGGGTATCATAAACAGCAGCCCCACGGCCGGGTTGGCGATGATGTTTGACAGGCTGTCCAGCCGATTGTTTCCCGGACGATCGGGTATTGCCAATGTTTGATTGTCGAGGATTTTCACGAAGCCAGCCGGGTCGCCACGGGGGCTGACATCGGCCCGGCCATCCAAATTCTGCGTGCCCAGACAAACAAAGGGTGACCGGCGGATGAAGTCCTGCGCGTGGACCCCTAGCGTTGGCTGAAGTTTTTGAACCGCAAGCGCATGTGTTGGCGGATAAAGCGCCCGCAATTGCTCTTCACTTGTGATGTCAGAACCGTGTTGCATTACTTCCCTCCTCCCAGAGACTTGATGCAGAATGAGGTACGTACCTCAGATTTGTCAAGAGCTTCCTGCAGCGAGAGGATGCAGAGGTTTTGGCGCAACCTGCATCGGCAATTCCGGCCAGTCGACGGATCTCTGTATTTCCTCCAACGGCCGGGTGGTCAGCTTTAAAACCACTGACGGCAACGGCAAGCTGACACGGTTGTCGTCAGCCTTAAAGATGGCAAACCCGTCTCAATGTCCTGGCAATAAATGACAAAACCGCCCTCTTCGCTTTGCAGAGAGAGGGCGGTGTCACTTACTGGAGATATTTAGGCAACTGGCCGATATCGCTCGGCTGGAACGGCGTTTCCGAGGCTGGGGACCATCGCCTTGCGTGCGCCATCAAGGGCCTCCCACAGGCCAACATCATGCAGCGGCGGGATCGTTACCGGTTCGCGACGGTCAAAACCAACCAGAGCCGCATCCACCAGATCGCCCACTTCCATGACATTGCTCATGCTGTTGACGTCAGCGCCAGCATGGCCCCAGATTTCCGTACGGGTTGCGGCGGGAAGCACGGCCTGAACGTAAACACCCTTGGGCCCAAGTTCCTGCTGCAGCCCCTGCGACAGGAACAGCACGAAAGCCTTGGTCGCGCCATAAACCGTCATGTTAAATTCTGGTGCGAGGCCGACCACCGAGCCGATATTGATAATGGACCCCTCACCTGCCTGCACAAGACGCGGCGCAATGGCGTTGGCAAGCCGCACCAGTGCAGTGGTGTTGAGTGCCATCAGCCTGGTCAGGTCATCGGCGCTTTGTTCGATAAAGGCACCGCCGACCGCCATGCCGGCATTGTTGACGAGAATGCCGATGCGCGCATCGTCCCGCAGTCTGGTCTCGACCTGTGCCAGATCCGACGTCTGGGTCAAATCGGCCTTGATGATATCAATCTTGACGCCGGTTTCCTGGCGCAGACGGCTTGATAGCGCCTCCATACGGGCCACGTCTCTGGCCACCAGCACCAGATCATGTCCGCGCCGTGCGAAGCGCTCGGCATAGGTTGCACCAATGCCGGTAGAGGCACCCGTTATCAGAACTGCAGGAATTTCGCTCATTGGATTGCTCTTTTCTCACATCGATCTTATATTCATGATGGTTGTCATGATTGAATTTAAATATGATAACCATCATGTAAAAGTCAACTGTCGTTGCGGAGAATTTTGAAAATGAAGGTCAGCCGGGAACAGATGGCGCAAAACAGAGGCCGTATTCTTGAGGTCGCCAACCAGCTGTTTAAGGACAAGGGCTTTGATGCGGTCAGCGTTGCCGAGGTGATGAAGGCAGCCGGCCTGACCCATGGCGGTTTTTATGGCCATTTCAGTTCAAAGGATGATCTGGTGGCCCAAACGATCAGTCACGCCCTGGGTGCAGACAGTGTTGCCGGCGGCGGCTTTAATGATTTCGTTGGCTCTTATCTGTCGCCACGTCACCGCGACAACCCCGGCCAGGGATGCCCGACAGCCGGTTTGGCCGCCGCCATTCGTCACCAGACACCGGAGGCACAGACCGCGATGACCGAGGGCTTGCGCGCCCAGATCACCCGCATTGAGCAGGCGCTTAAAACCGCTGGTTCAACCGAGACCCGCCGCGCCGCGATTGGCAGTTGGGCAGCAATGGTGGGTGCCGTTATTCTGGCCAGAGCAGTCAATGATCCGGAACTGTCGGATGAGGTTCTTGCGCAGACCCGCGCCTGGATTGATGAGCGTCGCGAATAAACAGCAGTGGCGATAAAACCATGGATGGAGCGGCGCCCTGCTCTCACCCGTTCATTGTCACCGTCAGGAGGCTGGGCGCTGTCTTCGGAACAAAAGGCGGTTGCGATCTGGAAGGTGGCGCGCAAACACAAAACCCGCCTTCTGCAACACTCTTTGTGAGCCGCCGTTGTCCGGATGGGCCATCGCCCAGACCTCGGCAAGTTGAAGCTGCTGATCGGCAACGGCGAGTGCTGCGCCGACAAGTTCGGACGCGTAACCCTTGCCCCAAACATCAGGGCGAAAGTAATATCCCACTTCAAAATTCCAGCCGGGGTCGAACGGATCTTCGTACAGGCCACCCCAGCCGATGATGCGCCCATCTTCGCGGCGCACCACCACCCAGGGCGCACACCCATCCCGGCGTCTTCGCCACTCGTGAACCATCACGCGCCGCTGGCACTCCCGCAGCGTTTTATCGCTGTGGGTATGTTGCATGGCCACCGGGTCTCCCAGAAATTCGAACAGTTCTGCAATGTCTGCCCTGCGGGATGGGCGTAAGATCAAACGTTCAGTTTCCACCATGGCTCCGACATGTCTTTGGGCTATAACAAGACAAACATCGTCAGTGCGCCGCATCCGTCAACTGATTTTCTCACCCGTTGAAAAGCCTAGAGCAATCTATACCCTATCGATGCGCGGACGAATGCTGAGGTTGGAGACGTGGCCATGGCCGGGTGGATCGGTTCTGTGAAACAATGGGCACGCGCCATCAAGCGTGACGTCATGGCGCTTTGGATCGCAGCGCGTGACCCGAATACGCCAATGGCCGCGAAACTGGTTGCTGGTGCGGTTGCCGCTTACGCGCTGTCGCCCATCGATCTCATTCCAGACTTTATTCCGGTGCTCGGTTATCTGGATGATCTGTTGATCGTGCCACTTGGCATTCTGTTGGCCATTCGCATGATACCGCCCGATTTGATGACGGACTTCAGGCAACGCGCCGCGTTACAGCAAAACAGGCCCAGCAGCCGTGCGGGGCTTGTCGCCGTCGTGCTGATCTGGCTTGCCCTGTCGGCCTTGGCCGGTTGGGCGGCCTATCGGTATGTTTATCCGGCTTAAGACAACGACCAAGCGGCACACTCATCATTGTCAGGGCTTTTCGCGGTAGCGGGCACGCGGGCGGATGATTTCGCCGCTTTCCTGTTGCTCCATGGCGTGGGCAATCCAGCCAACCAACCGGCCGGTGGCAAAAATCGTAAAGGCGGCCGTGTCGGGCAGGTTCTGCGCCTCGCTTAAGGCCGCCAGTGCTGCATCGATATTGGGTGGCAGGCCCAGCTGATCCGACAGTGATGTTATGGCGCTGACCACCGCGCCCTTGTCCGCCAGGCGATTGAGAATGATCCGCGCCCGCGGATCACCATCTGGATAAAGCGGATGCCCAAAGCCGTAGCTGTAGGGTGGCTGGTTGGCATGTTGCACCAAAAAGTCCTGGGTTTTGCCACACAGGGTGGCCTGTAAGGCACGCCGTACCAGCGATGCGACGCCGCCATGGCGCGGGCCACTGAATGTTGCAAGGCCGCAAAGCAGAGCGGCTGGCAGACTTGCCCCCGTTGAGGCTGCAACCCGCACCGCGAACGTGGATGGATTCAGCTCATGATCGCTCAACAACACCAGCGCGCAGCGCAGATTGTCCAACCCTTCTGCATCGACACCCCATGCCTGCCCCAGCCGGTGATGGATCGGCCCGGCGGCCTGAACACCCAAAAGCGCATTGGTGACGATGGAGACCAACCGGCCGCCCTGACGCGCAATGGTGCTGGCCGCACTGTCGTCAAGATCAGCGGCTTGCGGCACCTCATGAGCGAGTGCTTGTAACGCCCTGCCCAGTGGGCCCAGCGCAGCATCAAGTCCAGCGGACGGATCAGGCGCATCACAGCTGACGAAGTCGGTTGGTTCAACAGCCCAAAGATGGGCGGCGACACCTTCAAGTGTCAGGTGTTCGGCACACTCGGCAATCGATTTGCCCCGCAGCCACAACATGCCATCGCGCACTTCCGTCAGCGAGGTGGTGAGAACCGGCTCTCCCCAGCGGATTGCATGTTCAGCAATCTCGGCCCTTGCCCGTGGCCTGCGGCGCAGCCGGGCCAGATCCTCGACATCAGACTGTTTGTAGAGACTGTGGCGGGCATCCTGCGCATCGGCCTCGGCGCGCAAAAGACCACGGCTGACATAGGCATAGAGGGTTTGCGGTTTGACCCCCAACATGTCGCAAGCGGTTGCGGCGTCGATCCAGTCTGATTTTTTCATATTGATTATGTTGATCAAGATTTACGGCGTGTCAATTGCGCGGCACCATCTGCTGACCATATCGGCTGACCATGTGAAGGAGATGTACAATGGCTGATGATTTCGACCGGCAGATCAACGAAGCGCTGGGTCTGGATTTGGCCGACGATATCAAGGTCGTGCAGCGTGGCAGCGGCGAGCTTTACGCCTGCTTCCGGGTGTCTGACATGGCCGAGGCGGCGGTGACGGCAGCGACGCGTGAACTGGCCGCTTTGCTGGGCGCGCGGGACATTTCAATTGACCGCCGCTTATGCCTGTTGTGGTTTGGCATGACGCTTCGCCCTTCAGGCTGGAGCCTGCCATCGGCCTGGGACCCGTTGGCGGGAGATTACCAGGCCGCAGACGGCTGGATACGCCTGCACACCAATGCCAACCACCACCGCGAGGCGGCGTTGCGGGTGTTGAACTGCGATCCTGACAAGGCACGGCTGACAGAGGTGATAGCCGGTTGGAAAAAGAACGATCTGGAAGACGCGGTTGTCAATGAAGGCGGTGCAGCCGCCGCCATGCACAGTCTTGCCGAATGGGCAAACCACCCGCAGGGGCAGCAGGTGCGCAGCGAACCGCTGATTGCCTGGCATCAGTCTGGTCACGGACCCAAGCTGACGGGTCTGCGCGGCCGCCGCGTGCTGGACCTTACCCGCATCCTGGCGGGACCTGTCGCAACGCGCTTTCTGGCGGGTTTTGGCGCGGATGTTTTGAGGCTTGATCCGCCCAACTGGCATGAGCCGGCGCTGGAACCCGAGGTGACGCTTGGCAAACGCCGCGCCGGTCTGGACCTGCATCTGGCGCACGACCGCCAGATTTTTGAAAGGCTGATTGCGCAGGCCGATGTGCTTGTTCACGGCTATCGCCCCGGCGCGCTCGACAGGCTTGGTTACGACGCCGAGACACGGCAACGCCTGTCTCCCGGCCTGATTGAGGTCAGTCTGAATGCCTATGGCTGGGGTGGCGCGTGGAGAGAGCGGCGCGGCTTCGACAGTCTGGTGCAGATGAGCTGCGGCATCGCTGATGAGGGCATGCGGCGCGCTGAGGACACAAAGCCCGTGCCCCTGCCCGTGCAGGCGCTGGACCACGCAACAGGATACCTGATGGCGGCAGCCGTTCTACGCGCATTGCGCCATTGCCAGTTAACGGGC
This sequence comes from Agrobacterium sp. 5Ca50, assembly GCF_055381905.1. Classification (NCBI taxonomy): domain Bacteria; kingdom Pseudomonadati; phylum Pseudomonadota; class Alphaproteobacteria; order Hyphomicrobiales; family Rhizobiaceae; genus Agrobacterium; species Agrobacterium sp. 5Ca50. Next base: position 1,582,183 of record NZ_AP026438.1, on the reverse strand, counting down.
GACAGACTGTCTGCCCGGCTTTCCCTTGCCCGGACGGCGGGCCTGTTGGTGGACGGCGGGGTGCATGACTTTCACGGCAGCCCCATCAACGACACGGCAGATGACCTATGTCACGACATGGAGACAACGTCCTGGGGGCCAGCAAAACGCTTGAAATTCCCTGCCAGTGTTGATGGCAAACCGCCTGAATGGCCACGGCCGGCCGGGTTGCTGCGGGTTGATGATGCGCGGTGGTGATGGGCTTTGATGTGGTCAGCCTTTGGAGGCGGCAAGCCCACCAGACTGCTCACAAGCTGGTGTGATTGTGGATTCAAACATTGATATATCTGGCAAATTTTCGTAATCGGGCTAGCTCAAGCCTTTGATTTCACTCGCCCTCGTGAAAGGGCAACAAGGAGCCGGAAATCAACAGGGTTCAGCCACCGACCTGCACAAGGTCACACATCGACGCAACAGTTGATCCCAATTCCCATAAAAGACTGAAAGAATGCATTTCAAGAACCTGGTATCGCCCCTCGCCCTGCCCTTATTCGTCGGCGCCTTTTCCACCCCGCTTTTTGCGCAAGACCTTCTGCCAATCGACAAGGGACGGTATGTGCAGTCAAGCCATGCCTGCGACGACCCGAAAGGCACCATGCTGTTCATCTATGATGGGGCGAGCGCCAAGAGCAACAAGACCACGTGCACCTTCAGCAACGTGACCAGTTCCGGAAATATCTATCAGTTCAACGAAAGCTGCTCCTATTACCACCGCGCGTGGAGCATCCTTCCGACGACCGTTACGGAATACAAGACCACAATGGATATTCGAAACAGACAGGAATTCCTGTTGAAACGCGAAAATGAAAGTCTTGATTTCAACGAGCAGTACCGGTGGTGCGCGTCGGAATAAGGTTGGTCTGCCGGTTGCGATGCGCCTGATTTAGCCGCGTGAACTGTGGTCCAATTGGTTGATGGCAAACCGCCAAAATGGCCACGGCCTGCCGAATTGCTGCGGGTTGATGATGGGCGGTGGTGATGGCATTAGAGGCGGTTAAACCGCGCGCCGTTCGTTCAGTTGGAGGGTGGCTCGGACCGGACGTGCGAACCTAGGGGTATGCTTCGTCGATCTCTGCTCAAACTCACTTTCCTGCGATGTTGCTGGACGAAAAGACAAACAGCACACTACGGGAGTTGTCACTATCAGAGCATGCGTTCAATGCTCTCAGTCGGTTTTACAGGGTTGCAGGCGGAGGTGTGGCACGCTTCGTCAACTCCTGCCATCGTTTATTATCTGTCAGCGTCGATCGGTAGATTTTCAGATTTTCGCATCCGGGAATAGACTTTAGGGTCATTTTAACTGCGTCGACCAATGTCGGCGCGAGCCAAGGGCTAAGTGTTATTCGTTTGATTGCGGCAATTTTGATCGGCACTGAGAAAGTAAGCTTTTCGATGTGGTCATCTACGTGAACTGCCCGATATTCCGTTTCGTCGCCATAAGGCCAGCGCTTCGTAAACGGTAGCTTTTCCAGAAGGTCAGCATCGTGCATCTTGTTTACACCACTTAGTGGCTCGTAATTCACGTGACGATGCTTGACACCGTCAGCGGCATCGAATGCAGCCAACAATTTTTCCCGGTAGAACTCAATGCATATCCCGTCCGATCCTCGCGAGAACACCTGCCAATGGTGATATGTCTCCTCCCTATCAGCAAGACAGATGGCGAGGACAGTCTTGACGCATTTAAGACGTTTGTATTCGGACATAAAGAAAATGTCGTTGCGATCATCCCAGGTTTCAGGACTAAGCAGTGTCAGGCAGCGGTTGTGAAGGATGTGTAGTGTGGAAGCCATGTTCGTGTAACGTCGCAGTGTACGTTCGGTCATGGTAGCCGTTTCCTTCCTGCATGTTTCGATGCTTTCACTATTTCCACCTTCGTCTCGCGAAAGGATTCGAAAACTTACTTTCCATACACAAATTTCGGGGAAATCCACAAGCATCACGAGTAGACACACTTGCAATGTTCCTGATGTGTTCTTACCTTTGACAAGATTGGCATTGGAGAGAACGATGGGAATGCTTCAACTGGAGGTCGAGAACGAGCTCCGAGATGTGGTCAGCCGCATCATATTGCAGGTGGAGCTTGCCACTTCGCAAGGCCGAACGGACATCAATCTAGCATTAGAAGATGCATTTATCCCCATTCTTAGGTCAGTCTACAACCTTCCCCGTCTTATAAACCTCAATCGCAAACAGAAAAACTATCCGGGCATCGATTTGGGTGACGACCATGACCGCGTATCGTTTCAGGTGACCTCCACGACGAGCTTGGATAAGGTGAAATTCACTGTCGGTCAGTTTATGGAGAGATCCTACTTCAATACCTTCGACGAATTGTACATCTTGATGTTGACCAGAAAGCAGTCGTCTTACAGCCAGGCGTCTGTGAACACGCTTCTCGCCGACAAGTTTTTTTTCGACTGCAAAAAACACATCATCGACCTCACCGATCTCGTCGGAGCCGTATCGACTCTACGGCTCGCCGCACAAGAGCGAGTCCTCCAGGAATTCAGACACATACTTGGCGAAGTTGATGCCTTTGTAAGCTACAGCGCATCCAGTGTGGCTGCCCCGCTGGCGATCACCAGCAACCTACAAAAGATCCGACTCCCTGCGTCCGTATGGGTAGGCGAACTTTCTATCGACGACAGAGCGGTGATAGAGCGCGCCAAGGTGGAGTTATCCTATCAAGGCAAAGCGAAAGGTCGCAGGTCCATCATAAAGATGGCACTTCTCCTGCAGGGTGTCCAAACAGATGCGTGGGCATATCACAATAATCGTCTGTTCGCTTTCCACGACATGGAGCAAAGCGGTGTCGCGTCGGTGATCGACCGTGGCACAATCGACAAGCTTGACATTGCTGATTTTGCCAACTCGAGTGAAATCGATAACATAAACGTTCTCAAGCAAATGTTATCCGCCGAAACTCGAGAGAGATTGAAGTCCTCGAGCGTCCGAATGCACAAAGATAACTTCTTCTATTTCGTCCCCTCCGAGGAGGGGCAGGTGGAACGTAAAGAAACGTGGGTGGGCAAAAAAACCGCGGTTCGTCGTGTTTACGAACTCAAATATCAGACCAAGGACCCAACGAAAGTTGCGTTTCATAAGCACCAGTCTTTTGAGTTGTCTTTTTCAAACATCAGCGATGATTGGTTTGCCCAGATCGTACCGAGTTGGTTTTATTCCTACAACGGCGTCAAGCGCTCAAACTGGCATGACGATTTGCTTTCAAAGCAGAAGCGGTTGGAGCACAACGCCAGCGTCCGCAATCAAGTGCGCTTCTTGGCATATTTCCTTGCTGAAATGGAAGCGGAGGACGATGTCGCGTTGCGCTTCGAATCTCTTCTGGAATTCGGAATTGACGACCCACTTCAAGGCGAGCCTGTAGACGATCAGGAAGAGGCGGCGTTATCCGAAGAGGAGCTACAGCGTGAAACTTACCACTCTTAACGAGCCATTACTGGAGTTTGGAACGGGGACGCATGTCTGCCCTCGGACCGGCATCGAACACATGGGGGTTTACGATCAGCGAGACGAACTCCGCCGAACGGAACTTCGCATTGGCGTTGTGGGCCGCGGTGAGGGTGTAGACCTCCTCGACGTGTGGTTGGAACACTGCCGCGATGGAGTTGACCGAAAGCAAGGTTCCAATCTTCTGAACCTTTTCCGCGGCTTCGGCGGGGTTACTCAGGACTACGGATTTTTAACGCGTTTCATCAACTCGCCCCAGTATACTCGCACTCTCAAAAAGTCCGACATTACCAAGGTGATAAACCTGCCAGCCCGCAACGACCGGGTCGAAAAAGCCGTTGAACTCTACTATGAGCAGATTCGGTTCCTAGCTGAAAACAGGTCCGTTGACGTGATTGTATGCGTCATGCCGAACGAAATGTTCGACTCTATCACGACCAGCGGGGATAACGATGACGACGAAGAATCAAACCATCTAGAACATAACTTCAGACGGATCCTGAAAGCGAAGTGCATGCACCTTGGCACGCCTCTGCAGTTGATCCGTGAAAAAACCATGCTAGTCATCAAGCAGGTGGGAGACCAGCAGGATGCCGCCACCAAGGCTTGGAATTTCTGTACCGCTTTATATTACAAAGGCAACCGGACCATCCCTTGGCGCCTTGTTGAAGACACGGCGAAGCTTCGTTCCTGCTACATCGGTATTGGGTTCTATAAAAGTAGGGATGGCGAAACCGTTTCATCCAGTCTTGCCCAAGTCTTCGATGAATTTGGTCACGGAATCATTCTCCGCGGTACTCCGGTATCCATCGACAAGCAAAACCGTCATCCTTACCTTACAGCGGAACAGGCCTATAGCCTTCTAAACGACGCACTGGAAGAATACGACAAGGCGCTTGCGCACATGCCTGCCCGCATCGTGATCCATAAATCCAGTCATTTCCGGGAGAGCGAGAGGGAGGGATTCCTGCGCGCGCTTGAGGAGAAGGGTATCCGAAGCAAAGACTTCGTCTCGATAACCGACACCGATATACGCCTATTTGGTGACAACGATTACCCGCCAAAACGGGGCACGCTTCTCGAACTTTCGGAAGACGAGGGTATTCTATACACGCGAGGGATGGTCGATTTCTACAAAACGTATCCCGGGATGTACGTCCCTGCCCCACTCAGGATAACTGCGTATGAGCAAGACTCATCATTGGAAAAACTTTGCGAGGAAATCCTTGGTCTGACGAAGATGAACTGGAATAATACTCAGATGGATGGTCGGCTTCCCATCACCCTTGAATGCGCTAAAAAGATTGGCGATATAATGAAATATGTTGGCCCTACAGAGAAGCCACAGGTTAATTATAGTTTCTACATGTAGCCCACGACACCGAAAGTTGGCGAATAAATATTCCTGTACTCGCATAGTCGCACTGATCCGAACTTGCCTCTAACGGCTCATCCTACTGGACCGATTACCGATATTTATACGTGCCTTAGGAAGACGCAACGTTCCTACAACGAAACCCAAAGCAGCATTGGCTTCTGGTGGTCGCGGGCGGTGGTGGCAAGGGACTGGATTTGCAACAGCAGGCGTGCTGCGTCATCTTCCGTCATGCCGCGGGCGATTGCCTCTTCCTGCTGAGACCAGGTTCTGGCGATGGGGCCGAGGTCATCTGCTTTGAGGTTGGCGAGGTGGTCGCGCAGGTCGTTGGGCAGCACGTAAAGCCATGGGCCGTTTGCTTCGTCCTTAAAGGAATGCGGATCAAGCTCTTCAATGGCAATTGCCAGCGCCGATTGGCCGAGCGCTTCGGCAAGGTCTGACAGCACCAGCGCGTCTAGCCCTGTGGTTTGCAAGCCCGGCCAGTTTTTGGCGCCGGGCCAGTTGGCAATAATTGCCGGCGCATCTTGTGTTGGGGCAATCAGGATATCTGTCAGAACAGCCATTGAACCTCGCAAGCGTTTACCTTGCGTGTATTCATAAAGCTTGACCAGTCGGATGCCTAGCAGATACCAGCAGCTTTAAATGCAAGAAAACGGATGATCGGGTGACTGATCTGCCGCGACAATGGAGAGCTGACATGATGAAGATCATGGTATTGCTGCACAGTGCAGTTGGCACGGGTTGGCAGGCACCCCCAAAAGTTTCGAGCCTCAAGACGCTTTATGAGGCGCAAGAGCAGGGTTATGTGGAAATTCGCGGGGAATTTCAGAAACGACAATTCCGCCTGACCGAAATGGGTGCGGAAACCGTTGAGCGTGACCGGCGCCGCCTGAAGGCGCGCGAGAGCTGAGACCTCGGTCTTTGCCGCGTGTGATCATCTGCGACGGGTTTGTTGTCTGCGACGTGTTTTTTGTCGCCGACACCCCGTCATGCAGCAAGTGACAGCCTGGAAATATTGAGATGAATGGTCGGCATTGGCCTGTACCACCCCATCAACTGGCACGATGACCAAAACCAGAAGAAGAAAAACGACGCCCGCGCCGTCTAGCTAGCGGCGGCTGAGCCGCTTGGCGCGCCGGATGCAGCGGTCGGCGGTCCTGATATGCCCACCACCGTTTAGGGTGGCGTGAGCACGCAAAAGAAAACCCCTGTGACGGCCAGTTTACGGCGGTCATCAGGGGTTTTAGAAAACTGCCAGCAAATCTACTGACAATAAAGGCTGATCAAGCCGAAGGCTCTATCAAGCAGACTGGCGCAGTGCAGCCGTGCTTTCAGCGCGCGCATGTGTCGCGTTCAGCTGCTTGGCCACGATATCGTGGTTCAGCCACTGCACCGGACCGGTTGGTGCGGTGGACGAGCGGAAAATCAACTGTCCGGTTGCTTCCACCACCAGCGTGCTGAGATGGTCGCTGATCAGCGCCTTGCCATCGCGGTGCATCTGCGAAATGTCATGCGAGGTGCTGATGGTCAGATCCGCCTGCGCCTGGCTGTTTGGCATTGGCCAAGCCGAGAAATTGTAGAACGGCGTCATCACATCGCTGGCCTGCATGGTGTGGATCTTGTCCATCACGTCATCCAGCGTGACATTGTCCACCAATAGCGCCTGGCAGGTGTTCCACTGTTCGTCTGCCCATTCTGCGCCGCCTTCTTTTTTCAAGGCAGACAGCAGCGGGATCAACGGCAGTTCGATACCGGTGAACACGTCAGAGGAATTGGTGCGGATTTCCGGGCAGTTATAGACAGTGGCCTTGATGCCATTGTCCCATGCCTTTTCGGCAATGCCTTCAAGCCGCATCTTGGCGTAGCCCTGCGTATAGTTGGTGTAGGTCTGCCAGCGGTACTGACCATCGATCAGGATTTCAGCGCCGTGGTAACCATAGGCCGTGTAACGAACCTGGTTGCCTGCAGCTTCAACGCGCTGGCGAATGGCGGCGCTGAACTCGATCAGGTGGCCAAATGTATCGGCCGACACGGCATCGAAGTTCTTCAGGATCAGCTTGCCGAGATCGCTTTCAAGCAGCGCCTGCGACGACATGTGGCGGGCACCGGTGCCCTTGTAGATACGGTTGGCAAGAACCAGGAACACCTTGGCCTTGGGAATGCCACCGGCCATGGTGTGGGCAAAAAACACGTTCTGCCCCTGCCCGATCATGCCATCCAGCTCGGCCATGACCTTTTCCAGCGCATCGGTGAAGCGCTTGGTACCAACCTCATGACACTGCTTGACATAATCCCAGTCCAGCTTGTCCTGTTCCCAGCTGCCAATGGTCATGCCGGACAGAAGGTCTGTCGGGGTCTTGCCACCTTCGGGCGCATCGAGATCAAAACCTGCCATCAGCGGAATGTTGATAATCTTGCCGCCCAGTCTTTCTTCGGCAGCGGCCAGTTCTTCGGCATCCAGCGGGCGCAGCGAATTGTCTTCGTTGCGGCGTCCAACGGTGATGCCAACGATTTTCATGCCGGCCTTGCGGGCTTCATCAATCAATCCCGTGGCGTAACCACGTCCAAAAAGTTCTCCGAAAAGAACGAAGACGTCGCCGCTTTTAAAGAGCTTGTTGTGAGGAAGCTGGCTGGGAGAGGACGAATTTTTCATTTTTTCTAACATTCTTGATTCGAGTCTTGGCGTCAGATTGCATTTCTTGGTGACGTGATGCCCAAATTCGCGCGAATTGGAAACTCATATTGGGTTACAAAACATTTCAATGCGTGAGTGAGATGCCTCTGCGACGCAATTTTCCCCAGAAAACCGGCATTCCTGTCACCTTATATGTCCACAACAATTAACGTTGCGTGCTGGTTTGGTCAGACGGAATGCAACATCCGGCCGCTTGCCTCAATCCTCGTTCACCCAAAATGTCTGTTGAAGGCGGGTCATTTGTCAACAATGCCTGGCAACTGCTCTGCCTCAACTGCCCACTTCCGCAAGGGCGCGGCGCAGCGGTGTATCACACAAAGCAGCCTGTTATCCTTTGCCACCACGTCTTTCTGACTGATGGGACCGTTTTGGGTGGCTGTGATGTGACTGGCCCGTCAGAATACATGTCTGTGCTCCAGTTCGGATCGCCATCCATGATGAAATAGACGACATCATCAGGGGTTTCCACGAACCGAGGCGCAGCTTCGAGCGACATATCACCGCCGCTTGCAAGGCGCGCTTGCGAGGCTTCGTATCCAGTTACTGCCATGAAGCTGGTTATGCCGTTCATGATGAATTTGGCACCGTCGGGCATTTCGATAAGTGTTGGTGAATAGCCCATGCGTATTTCGCACGCACGGCTACTGGCCTCGCGAACCGCGCGCGGCAGCGCAAAAGAACTTTCTTTCACGTCGGCAATCTCGCTGCCAAGACGAAAATTAATGTGGCTGGCCACAGGCGCATCGGCCTGAACACAGATGAAGGCTTTGTCAAAACGCTCGCCGGAATGCGTTGTGACCTGACAGGGTGTGACGCGTCTTTCGCGGCCGTTGCCATACACATCTGGTGGAGTGGGCCCGATGCTGTCCACTATCGCCACTTTTGCAGCCGACAGCGTGATGGCATTCTCATTCCATGCCAGCACAAGTGGCAGCCGCTCGGCCTGCACATGCGTCAGATTGCCTGGACCTGCATCCAGGTACCAGACCTCGTCGCACACGCCACAGCGAAAGAGTTGTCCACGCCGTAATGTCTGCCATTCCCTGAACGTCGCGACCTGGTTCAGCCCATCTGCTGTCCCCCGCGCAATGGCATGGTGCCAGTTGAACGACAGCAACGAATTTGCACCACAAGCCTCGCATGTAGAGGCGGCCCCGAGGCGCGATGTTCTCAATGTTGTAACTGGAGAATCCGACATGCGAAATTTGTACCACCTTCTGTCACTCGCACGACCCGAAAACATGAAGTAAGACAACAGTTTCGGATTCAGAAATTGCGCAACAATTGCCTTGCCTCAACTGCCCACTTCCGCAAGGGCGCGGCGCAGCGGTGTATCCGAAATCTGGATGACGCCCTGGAATGGAATATCCATATCCAGCACCAGATGAAATGCGGTGGCGATGAGGCCGGCGCCCACGATGAATGACGTGACTACCACCGTATTGGCGGGTGCCCGGTACCCGAAACTGGCAAAGATAAGGGTGAGCCATGCCGCGACCAGCGCAATCAGCGGGCGTGGAATGGCGCCCTCGGCATTTTCAACGATGCCCCAACGCTGTTCAACCACCCGGCGATATTGCTGGCGGATGTCCAGCAGCAGGGTTTGATGGAATTGATCCTTGGGTTCAATGGAAAGCAGCGCGTCTCCAACCGCGTCAAGCGCACGGCCGGCATTATCAGGCATGGCCATGTCGGCCCTGGCTGGGTTGTTGATCGCGTGTTGTAGATAGTCGCGGATCCTGTCTCGCGTTTCCTTGCCCGCCAGCCCGTAGGTTCTTAGTGATCTATCGAGAAGAATGACGTTGGTGGAAAAGGCATGCAGGTTATCGTCAATGCTCTGGTGTTTTTGGCCGAGTTGATCATCAGGCCGAACACGAGCGATGACATAACCACGAAGATGTTGGCGATGAGCCGCACCACCGCGCTGGTTTCATCATCGCGATGCCGCAGGTGCATTTTTGGAGACAGCAACATCGCGCCAATGGATGCTGTCGACAAACACCCGAAAATGATCGCGGCAATCCAGACATGGTTCATCAACGCCCCCTCAGACAATGTCGCAACCGGTGCCATGCAATTATGAGCAGATTTTTGCCAACCGCCAATAGCGCTCGTTGCAATCGAACCGCAGACAAGGCTACGATTGTCCGGCAGATGTCCTGAATGGCAAATTCACGCCGTGCGGTGACACGTTCACAGTGGCAATCCAACACAGACAGAGCGGGATGCTGACAATAGAGAATGAAGATTTCCACCTGCGCAAGGCACGTCTTGCCGATGCAGACGCCGTTGCAGAGGTTGCTCGGCGTTCACGAAAACACTTTTTACCTTATCTACCAGACCTGCATACCCTAGAGGAGGACAAGGCGTTTTTCCGGGCTGTTGTTCTCAAGCACAATGATGTCTGGCTTGCTGAGGTTGAGAATGAAATCGTCGGATTTTGCGCCTTTAAAGACGGATGGGTAGAACACCTCTATTGCCTGCCCGCGCATGTCGGCAAAAAGCTGGGCTCCACGCTTCTGACCATAGCAAAGGAAGCCCATCCACATCTGCAATTATGGACGTTTCAGAAAAATACGCGGGCGATCAGCTTTTATCGGCAGCACGGCTTTATGCAGATTAAACAAACAGATGGCTCCGGCAATGAAGAACGAATGCCCGATATTCTGTTTGAATGGCGAAAGCCATGATGTATCACCGCCCGGTGACCATACCGTTCCGCACTAGTTGTTGCGCAGAACGGGCAGCGGAGATTGCATTTGATATTGGCAATCCTCTACGATGGGGCATTGTTGTCGTCTGAGATTGAACATCACCTTGCCAGCCGTGTCTGCTTATCTTTTTGCCCCTGCGGCCATGCTTCTTGGCATCTATCTGCTGGTGCGGTGCATCATCATGCTCGGCCGGATTATCTTTCCACGCTTCCGGGTTCGGTTTGCGGCCCGTGCCGAGCCATTCAAATTGACCATACCGAAACAAGGGCGTTACGTGATCAATGTCTTGATACCGCCTTTGACCTTTTTTGCCGGCACGTCGCATTTCTCGGCCAAGTTTACTCTGGCGAGCTCGCCTGAAGGAAAGGCGATCAACTACCGGTCCTATCGACGGGGGCTTTTTCAGGTCAAACGCACTGATATGAGCGGCAAACAGGCCATGCCGCTCGGTTCCTTCGAGTGTGCCGCGCCCGGTGACATCACCGTTTCCTGCGACAATCCCGAGACGATCCGCAGCAATTACCAGTTGGAAGTCTCGCGCCACATTCCGCCGCTCAGGCTCGTCTTTCTTGTCGTGGCGACGATTGTTTCATCGACCATGGCAATTGGCGGTTTTGTGATGACCATCCTGTGGATGGGCGGCAAGATCTGAGCGGTTCTGGCGCGGAGTTAAACTCCCTGCCCCGGCCTCCATGCAATTTGCCAGATACTTTTGCGCGCACCGGATGTAGGTTGGCGACGTCTGACATCAGGGAGGCGATGATGCCCCGGTTTCTTGCACTCTACACCATGAAGCACGAAGACTTTGCGGCGTTCCGAAACCTGCCGCAGGCCGAGCAGGATGCGATCAATGCCGAAGGCCTTAAACAATGGGGGCCGTGGGAGGATAAAATCTCCGCCGCCATTGTCGACGCCGGTGGCATGGTCGGAAAAACCACGCGCATTGACCGTGATGGTATTGCCCCGGCCAGCAACAGCATCTGCGGTTATCTTGTTGTGGAGGCAGACACCGCGGAGGCTGCGGCGCAGCTGTTCCATGACAATCCGCATCTCACCGTCTTTCCCGGTGATGCGGTTGAGATCATGCCAATCGTCACGTGATGGTTATCTCAATCCATTGATTTAAAATCATTGTCGAGCTTTTCCACCACCTCAACCCGTGCCGGGTTGCGCAGGATTTTTGCATATTTGTATTTAAAGGCGCCGCCGGAGAGATCAACGATCTGATCTGCCGTCCAGCGCGGTTCCAGCATGGTGCTGGTGTCTTCGCCGGTGTGCTTCCAGAACGGTGTCTGGATGCCTGATGGAGCGACCACCAGCACCTTGCCAATGCCGGGATCGCGCACCAGCGATGCGCCAAGCATGGTCAAACCGGCCTTGGTTGCGGCGTAAGCCGGTTCCTGTGGCCGGGGTGTGTAGCCGGAACTTGAGGTGATCAACATCAATTTCAGCGGCGTTGGTGCCAGAGGTTTCAGCCGTGCGGCCAGCATCATCGGCGCAACAAGGCCGACATTGGTCATGGTCAGCAGCGCGTCATCATCCAGCGTGTCGATGGCACCGCGCTGCAGAAAACCGGCAGCGTAAACAAGTGTGTTGATACCAGTGAAGGACGTAACCAGACGGTCGATGCCATCGGCCAGATCAGGCGCTGATGCGGTGATCGGCAGCGGAAAAAAGCGCGCCTCCGGCAGGTCAGGTTCGGTGCGGCCGGTGACGCAGACATTATGCCCTTCGCTGACATAATGCCGGGCCAGTTCCAGCCCGACGCCTGAACTGCCGCCGACAATAAGGATATTCTTTTTCATCACGTCCCCCCGGTCATTGCTCACTTGGCAATCACACAACCGGGGGCACTATAACCGGACAAGACAAGGCTGCAACGGCCTTAAAACAGGTGCGGCGGTTGCGATGTCTCAGACGGATTTGTCGAAGGCATCCGCCTCATCTTGCGTGGCAAAGGTGAAGGTGATCAGTTCACTGTCATCGGCCTGACGGATGCCAATGGCAGTTACAATCAAACGCGCAATCTCATCCTGCGCTTGCGTGCCGGAGCGCGTCATCGTCACCACCTTCTCGATGGCGGGCGCGAAGACTTCGCTGATAACACCAAGGCGCATATTGTGCTTCATGATGATGTCGCGGTCTTCGATGATCGCAGCCTGTTCTTCCTTGGGCAGGCCGGCATTGTCCATGGCTGAAATGGTGGCATTTGTCGCAAGTTTGATCGGACCTTCGGCAAGCCAGCGCTCAACCATCTGATGGAACTGGCGCATGCGCGCAGCGGGAATTGTTTTTTCAACCGTGAAAGACATCAACATTCCTTTGTCCGTTTTCATGCATGCCGATAGGCGCTCTCTAAAGGGGGGCTGATATTGCATGCATCAAGAACCTGCGCGAGTAGTGCGTCTGGGCAGGAAAAACAAGCTTTCAATGCATGTTTGCCCGATGTCTTCAACGGCCGCTTTCTGCGCGCCTTATCGTGTGATCGATAATGATCTGTGCCGCCTCGCGCGACGGGATGGAGGATGTATCGAGATCAATGCGGTTGGGATGATCGATATCCAGCAGGCGATATTCCATGCGCTTTTTGTTGGCGGCTGCGACATCGGTCATTTTAAACCGTTCGGCGCGGTCTGGTGAGGGAACACGGGTTGCGTGAACCTCATCAGAGGCCGCCAGTATCACCGGCACAAACACACTGCCGCGTTTTTGCGACAACGCCAGCGCCCGGTCGAAATATGCCCTGTCGCGCGGGTTGCCCTCAATCAGACAATTGGTCAGCACAAAGCTGGCATCGGGTGCGGTAAATTCCTCAATCGCCAGAAAAGCCTGTTCACGGATGACGCCAATCAGGTTCCAGATACGCTCCGGTATGGTCTTGGCGCCCTCCACGCCAACCAGCGAAAACACCACATTGTTGGCGAGATGATTGTCAAACAGCTTTGCGCCGGTTGCGGCGGTGATTTCCTTGCCAATGGTATATTTGCCGACGCCATAATGGCCAATCAGATAGATAATTGCGTTGTTCACGGGCGCTCCCATTGATGAAACGACATTTGAATTCCGTTATTGCCAATACGTTCCGCGTGGCCTTGAAAATAAGCGGATAAGAATTGCTTGTCACGCGGTCGTGCGACACACATCTGGCGTTTTGTCGCCGTTTCCATGGTGGAATGTCGCGCAAATCAGACTAATAACAGTGCGATCCCCTCCGGGATTTTGCAGCTGGAAATGAAGGTAGATGACGTGAAAATTTGGGGCCGTATCAATTCAACCAATGTCCGCAAGGTGCTTTGGGCCGCCGAGGAAATTGGCGTAACCTATGAGCAAATCAATGCCGGTGGCGCCTATGGCGTGGTCAACGATGCCGCGTATCTGGCCATGAACCCCAATGGTCGTGTGCCGTGCCTGGAAGACGGAGATCTGGTGCTGTGGGAATCCAACGCCATTGTGCGCTATCTTGCCCGGCAATATGGCCGCGAGCCTTTTGCAGCCGGCGATGCCGCCAGCTGGGCTGCCGCTGACAAGTGGATGGACTGGACATCATTCAGCCTTGCCGCGCCGTTTCGTGACCTGTTCTGGAACCTGGTGCGCTACACGCCGGAACAGCGCAACGAGGAGGAGCTGAAACGCGCCCAGGAGCAATGCGCAAAGCTGCTGGCGGTGGCCGACAAGGCGCTTGGCGAGACACCTTATCTCTCCGGTGAACATCTTGGCATTGGCGATATTCCCTTGGGCTGCATGGCCTATGCCTGGTTCTCGCTGCCCATCGAGCGGCCGGACCTTAAAAATCTGGCGGCATGGTATGAGCGCCTTTGCGCACGGCCAGCCTACCAGAAGGCCGTGATGACGCCGCTGACCTGACAGTCATCGGAATAAGGTGCGGAGAGTTTGCTCCCCGCACCCTGAAAAATTCAGCCGATCTTGATGACCAGCTTGCCGAAGTGGCCTGCGTCACGCAGCGCGTCATAGGCGGCTTCAGCCTCGCTGAAAGGGAAGACCTGATCAACCTGCGGCTTGATGCCGGTTTTGACCAGCGCGGAAAGCATTGCAACCGAGCCGACATAAATGCCCTGCAAGGTGATGCGTTTTGACAGGATGACGGCCGTATCAATGTGGCCGTTAAAGCCAGTCAGCACACCCATGAGTGAAATGCGACCGTCAAACCGGGTGGCGGCAAGGGTTTTGTTCAGTGTCGCCGGGCCACCCACGTCCACCGCCAGATCTGCGCCGATGCCATCGGTCAGTTTCAAGACCTCGTTCTGCCACTCCGGTGTGGTGTTGTAATTGATGACCGCGTCGGCACCCAGCGCACGGGCACGCGCCAGCTTTTCATCGGAGCTGGAGGTGATGATGACGCGGGCACCGGCCTGTTTGGCCAGTTGCAGCGCAAAGATCGAAACGCCACCGGTGCCAAGCAACAGCACCGTTTCACCCGGCTGGATTGGCCGGCGTTCAAACAGCGCGGCAAATGCGGTGACGCCAGCGCAGGGCAGCGTCGATGCTTCCTCAAACGTCATGGTGTCGGGAATGCGCACAATGCTGTCGGCCGGCACCACGATCTGTTCTGTCAGCACGCCATTCATGCTTTGGCCGCCAAGGCTGGTTGCCTGTTTGGCCGGGGTGATCGGGCCATCTACCCAACCGGTCATGAAACCAATCACCGCACGGTCACCGACCTTCCAGCCCTCAACGCCCTCACCCACGGCGGAAATAACGCCAGCGCCATCCGACAGTGGCACATTGTCCTTGGCGTTTTTGGCAACGATCAGGTCACGGTAGTTGAGCGACGCAGCGCGCAGATCAACGGCGACCTCGCCTCTGACAGGCTGGCGTTGTGCGCCCGAGGTCAGCTTGAGGCGTGGGGTTTCGTTTCCGGTCAATATGTAGTGTTGCATGTGAGGTATCTCCTTTTCAGGACCTCAACATAGGCATATAGATCCTATCCATGAAGTACGTACAAATTGAGCATGTAGTATCATGAATGATAGTACCCCCATGAAAAGAACACGTCGCCGGGCGGAACGCACCGGCTGCGCTGTCGAGGCCACGCTGTCCGTTATCGGCGGCATCTGGAAACCGGTGATCCTGTTTCACCTGCTGGAGGGCAAGCTGCGCTTCAACGCGCTATGCCGACTTGTGTCAGCGGCCACACCGCGCATGTTGACGCTGCAATTGCGCGAGCTGGAAGCCGATGGCGTGATCAAGCGCACGGTCTTTCCCGAAGTGCCGCCAATGGTGGAATATGAGCTGACGCCGCTTGGCGTATCGCTTGCGCCCATTCTCATCACCATGCGGGACTGGGGCAAAAAGCTTCAGGACAGTGAAGGTGACGAGCGGACCAACACGCCTGCATGTGTCTGAAACAGGGCACAGGAGCGGCATCCGTCACGCTGATGGCCGCTCTTGTCTTGTTCTAACGAGGGGCGATCAGCCCTGCCCGTCGCGGTTTGCCTGATCTAGCTGCAAGGTCAGCGCCAGAATGGTTTCGCAGGTCGGCGTCGGCACACCTGCGAGCTTGCCCAGCGTCACCACCATGCCGGTCAGCGGCATGATTTCCAGCTGTTTTCCGGCCAGACAATCCTGCAACATCGATGTGCGCACCGGGTCATAACCGCCGGGTCGGTCGACCAATTCATCAAGGCTTTTTGCAAACGTCGCGCCAAATGCTTCGCCCACATTTTTGGTTTCGCCCATGACATTGCGTACCTGCGCTGCGGTGTGTGGATTGGCCATGATGGCGTCCATACGCGAGCGGGTCAAAGCGCTGATCGGGTTAAAGGCGGCGTTGTTGGTCAGCTTCAGCCAGATCTCATCGCGAATTCTTGCCGTTGGCAAAATGTTCAGACCGGCCGATGTCAGCAAGGCCGAGATATCATTCAGATCAGCAGACATGTCACCGGATGGTTCACCGAGGAAAAACCGGCCATTGCCCGACAGCCGCGTCGTGCCTGGCTCAATGACTTCCGCCCCCTGATAGGCCACGCAACCGATGACACGCTGCGGGCCAACAAGGCTCCACAACTGCCCGTGCGGGTCCAGTTCCGGCAGTTGCCGTTCTGCAAAACGGCTGTGCTCATCGCCATGGAAATACCACCATGGAATGCCGTTCAGAATGTTGATGACGCGGGTCTTCTCATGCAGCAGCGCTGCAATGCCCTTGGCGGCATCCGCCAGTTGATGCCCCTTGAGGCCGGTGATGACAAGGTCCTGTGGTGGCAGTTCAAAGGGATTATCCGTGGCATCAACCCGTGCCGTGACTGTCTCGACGCCGGCCTTTTCAATCGTCAGGCCGCTGTTTTTTATGGCAGCAAGCTGCGCCCCACGGGCAATGACCGTAACCTTGACCCGATCACCGATTGTGTTGGCAATGGTTGCGGCAAACGCGCCACCCAGCGCGCCTGCACCGTAAACGCAGATGTTTCGAATTGTCATCACGGGCCTCATTTTGGGGAAACATGCGGGGCATAGGTAGCAGCAATCTCACCCCATGTCCGTGTTGTTTTTCATGTCAGACAGAGCGGCGAAAAGCACCGATTGCGGCTTTGCTAAAACCCTGTATTCATGACGCCAACAGCAATGGGGCAATGACTGTCGACTCCGCCTGCTGATATCCAGGACATACAGGGCAAGACCGGGCTTCAGATGAGCAACCACCAACGCAACTATATTCTGTTTCTGATTGCCGGTTCCGGTCTGGTGGCGGTGGCGCGCGCCATGACGCTGTCGTTTCTCGCCATCAAGCTGCAACAATCCTTTGGGCTTGGCCCGGCCGTCATCGGTGCCATTCTCGGTGCCGGCCCGCTGGTTGGCGCATTGACGGCACCCTTTGCCGGGGCAATGTCCGACAAGGTCGGGCGCAAGACCATCATGACCATTACCCTCATTTCAATGGCGCTGGCCCTGGTGGGCATGGGCACGGCAGAAACGGTGCTGGCCTTTTGTGTGGCGCAGATTGGCGGCGCTGTTGCGGTTGCGGTTTATGAGCCGATTTCCCGCGCCATGATGAGCGATGCCTGCCCCGAGCCACAACGGCTGAAATATTTCTCCTGGCGGTACACGGCCGCCAATGTCGGCTGGGCGGTTGGCCCGCTGATCGGCATTGCCGCCGGTGCAGCCTCGACATTTCTGTTCGTGATTGCCGGGGCAATGTATGCGCTGTTTGCGCTGGCGCTGCACCTCTACAAGACACCTGTCATGACGACGTCAAGGACCGATCAGCAGACCGCATCGATCTCGCTGTTTGAGACGGTAAAAACCGCGGCGCGCGATCCACGACTGGCATTTTTTATTGGTGGCGGCACGTTGCTGATTGCTGTTTACGGGCAGTTTTCGGCAACGCTTGCGCCCTATCTTGCCGCGAATTTTGAAGGCGGGGTCGAGATCTTTGCCTATATGCTGTCGATAAACGGTCTGGTGGTGCTTGTTGGTAATCCCTTTGCCCGCCGGTTCATTGAACGCACCGGCGCGCTTCGTGCTCTGGTCATCGGCTGCATGTTCTTTTGCGCCGGTGAAATCGGTTATCTGCTATCGGGTGAATTCTGGGCCTTTGCCATTTCGATCGTCATCTTCACGATTGGCGAAATTCTGGTGGTGCCATCGGAATACATGCTGGTGGACGGCATTTCCAACGACCGCAACAGAGGCAGCTATTTCGGCGCGCATTCTTTTTCCACTGTTGGCAATTTTGTCGGGCCAACACTGGGCGGTGCGCTTCTTGGCATGCTGGGTGGCCCGGCCATGTTCCTGCTGTTTGCCGGCATGGCCGTTGCAAGCGCCATTCTGTTTACAATCGGCACAAAAATGCCGCCGCCGGCTATTCGCTCCAAGGGGCTGGCGCCGACATCACCCGCTCTGCTGCAGGACCCGAAGTTCAGAACGTCACTTTCCAGCCGGAGCGTATCCACACGGTTGGGTCATCGCCCTGCGTGGTGACATTGACGTTGAGAGAGGCCGTGCCACCGGCCACATCCATTTCAGCGCCCAGACCACCACGCAGCCAGAACTGGTTGGTGTTCTGGCCAGCGAAATTGAAGCCGGACAGGCCGGTGATGATGCCGCTGGTGGCAGCGGTTTCATCTTCAAACCGGTAGGCTGCTTCGGCCCGCGCCAGCAAGCGAATGTTGTTGTCCAGCCTGTGCACGCCATCCACACCGGCACGAATAACGGTGCTATGGTCTTTCACCGCATCAAAACTGGCCGGGAAGCCACCGCCGGTCTCACTGTAGGCATCGAGCTTTGAATGGGCGTAAGTCAGGCTGGCATAGGGCGTCAGGTTCCAGTCGTTGATGGTCACAGCATTCAACCAGTCCAGGCGCAGTTTGGCAGCCCATGTATCAAGGTCGGCTTCGCCCATGGAAAAATCCATGACGCCGCCATTGAGATAACCGCGGGTGACGGTCAATTTGCCCGGCGCGTAATAGCCGCCAATGGTGGCGTAGAGATTGCCAGCAACCGGCAGCGTGACCTCCGGCGCGAGATAAAAACCCTTGTTGATGAAGTTGCCACCGGCATCGATATCCTGATCGGTGTAAAGACCGCCAAAGGCAAAACGTGCCGTGCCGCCGCCTTCCAGACCAAGGCCGTAACCGAAATCAGCCACGCCAAATGCACCATCACTGGCGGAGCCATTGTCATAACCAATGTCAGAGGTGACCCAGAGGGACTGCTGGCCGGCCTGCAGCAGGTTGCGCATCGGTTCGCCATGCGCGCCATTTAGAATGGTACCGGCATAGTTGAGGCCGACATTGGCGGAGGGTTTATTGGCAAGCGATGCGTAAAACTCGTTGACGTCGATGATGCCGGAGCCGACAGAGCTGACGCGGGCGATGAAGGCTCCAGATTGATTGGTTGAGCCAACCACAACGGTGCCATCGGCGCTTACCCCCCTCGCAGTGTCCGTGAAATCAGAAGCAACCGTTACGCCCGCGGCTCGCAACCAATCCTCGACAGAGATCAGTCCAGTGTCTTCGGTCCAACGGAAAGCTTGGTATCCACCACCTGTGCGCTGCGATTCACCAACGACCACCGATCCGTCCGCGTTAACAGCAAAAGCTCTTGACGCCCGACTTGGGTTCAGAGGATCGAGATCGACCATCATGTTTGATGCCTGTGTCCAACGGTAGGCACGTTCTAGCGCGTCGATGCCAACCGACCAACCTACAACAACAGAACCATCGGCGTTTAAGCCCCTTGCTGCTGAAGTCAGATCACCCGATAGCGTGCCAAGGCTCGTCATCACTTGTGACGTTGAATCCCACCGAAAAGCAAGCTCATTGGCGCCTGCGTTACCGTCCTCTGCGTCACCCACGACGACTGCGCCGTCGGCGCTCACCGCATAAGCGACGGACCGCGTTCCGCCGTTTAATACTCCGAGATCGGACATCGTGTTAGTATCTTCAGTCCAACGGAACGCATGTAGCTCGCCCAAACTCGCAACAACTGAAAAGCCAACCACAACTGATCCGTCGGTATTTGTCCCGTATGCAGCTGAAAAGGTGCTGCCGGGCAGCGCGCCAAGGCTGACCATTGTGTTGGTGGCTTTTGTCCATCGAAAGGCCTGCGAAATATCCCCTGCACTCCCGTTGCTAGCGGAGCCGACGACCACTTGGCCGTCGCCGCTTACCCCGTATGCAGTGGATGAGCTTCCACCATTCAGTCGCCCCAAGTTTTCCACCGTACCGGTGTCCACATCCCAGCGCGTGGCAAAGTAACCTCCGCCCGAGATATTTGAATTTCCAACCACAACTGATCCGTCGGAACTGATCGAGAATGCGCCGGAACCGTTGCCTCCCAGCGTGGGGAGGATGTCGTAACCATTTCCGTCTGCAGCGTACGCGATATCAATTGAGAAAAGAGCAGTGCCTGTGAAGAGAAATGCCGTAACGAGATGCTTCACCATTTCAAAGTTCCCAATGCCAAGGATGGTTACGTCAGTTCAACCTGCAACAAAGCTCGAATTTTCCTGCTTTCGCATGTAGAAATTCAATATTCTTCACGCGACCAATCAGTAGAAACGGAGATGTTTACTTCCGTCGCGCTGAATTGGTAGCACCACATAGATATCTGACGAATATTCATTATACAAAATACGTTTTTTAAAAAATCCTGTAAGTATCATTCATGCAACATTACGTTGTGTTGCGCTCTAAATTTGGAATGACGGAATGCATCTGACCACAGTAATTTTGTGTTCGGCGACTTAACCTTGTTGTTTAACCACTTTGCAAAACTGTAGTTGTTTATCATCCATAACAAATGGTAGTGACGCGCTTTATATTGTGAGGGTTTTTTAGGTGTGATGTTTGAGCAGGTGTAACCCCGGCCTTGTCGATTGGCCGGGGTTTTATTTGCTGTTTGGCATGCCCCGCCCTGCCCGGTTGCCACGCGTCTGCGCGACGGAAGAAGGTCTTTCAGCCCAAGGACTTGGGCTGGCCTGGATTCCTGTGACGGGCAAAGGAATGAGGTGAAGGTGGAGCAATATTGCCGCCCCGACCCGCCGTCATTTTCACCAAAAAAACCCAAAACCTCTCACCCAAATTGGGGAGGTTGGTGTTGCCGTCCCGGTTTACGCTACGGCAGCGGCGTTGGGTGAGCGGGCATCCACAATGAAATAGACGCCGGGGTTTTTGGGGAACGATGGACAACACGCAGAGTACCGGCTTGCGGGCATGGAATGCCCAAACGTTTTTGAGCGCAATGCTGATGGCAGTTTCACTGCTGTTTGTGCCACAGCAGGCCCGTGCCATGGTTGACGGCATCAATGTGTCGCAAGATCCGCTTGGCAATGCATCCGGTTTTGTCGTGTCGATCCAGGCCTATAAAAACAAGGGTGACCCGCAGTTCAGCCAATGTCTTGGGGCCGCCATTGCCCCTGACATCATCATCACGGCCGGGCACTGCGTATCGAAGGCGCGGCATGTGTTGGTCAAGTTTCTCAAAAGCGCGGCCCCGGTTAAGGTTGATACGATAGAGGCAAAAAAATGGGTGGTTCATCCGCTCTATAATGGCGGTTATCCCGAGCCGATGTATTCCAGCTTCACAAGAAGCGAGGCCAGCCAGTATCACGACCTGGCGCTAATCCAGCTTGAAAGACCTTCCGATTATGCCAAGCCGGTCACGATCGTTCCGCCGGAGTGGGACGCAACCTTGGAACGTGCGGATGGGCCGAAATATTACATTTTCGGCCATGGTCGGGATGCCATTTACAAACCAGTTTCCGAAATGTGGTTTGCCGAGATGGCCAGACCTAAAAAGGCGGATGGATTGGACCATTTCATGATGAGCAGCCTGGCCCCGAAAACGGCCCTGATATGCATGGGAGACTCGGGAAGCCCGGTTACCATATCAGGCACCGATCAAGACATTGCCGGTCTTGAAGTCCATTATTTGCTGGGAATTCAGTCATCCGCAGATGGCTACGGAAAGCTTCCAGACGACATGAAAGAGGCCCTGAAATTTTGGAAAAAGGAAAGCAATATTCCGCTGTGTTCCAATGCGCTCTCTTTCTTTCACGTGTCGTATCACCGCGAGTGGATAAACGAGCAGCTGCGCAAGATGAACCCTGACAATCCGCAGTGGTTGAAGATACAGGGTGAAGAGCAGCCGAATGCTTCAAGTGGCAGCGTATCGCGCGACGAGTGTTCTTTCCATATTAGCCCCACCATGTGCCGCCAGTGTATGGGCGGAGCAACGGCTGCGAGTTCTTTTTGTAAAGGTTTGATAAAATGAGATTACGCGTTGCGCTTGTATTTTTTCTGTTTTGTGGCGCTGCATCTGCCCAAGAAGATATTGATCAATTTTGCAAGTCCTTCAACGAGGTAACATCAGACCGATTTCGTGACGGGATGCGCAATCTCTCGCTTAACACAAAGAACGATGTGAATCTGGCGTTCATTGCGGAGAATTTTGAAGAGTGCGCGGTTCGGACGGCTGATCCTGACGACATCAAAGTGTTATGCAAGACGGATTCAACGATGGTCATGGGGCCGGAAGAAACCAAACAAAGCCTGATTGAGCTGTTTGGCATATACACCGAATTTGCTTCGAACTGCGGGTTGGAATTCGGGCCTGTGGAAGAGCGTTCACCATCGCAAAGTCGGTATTGCCTATCGGCGAAGGGGACCCACAGACAGAAAAATGGCTTGGCCGACGTGTTGTATGAAGGTTGCTCTGATGATGGCGAACACTGGCTGCGCTTCATTGTTTCATGGCCTTGAGGCATGACAAGTTGCGGTGCTTCGTCATCTTCGCCGCGGTAGTGAGTATCTAATCACGCCAGCTAGATATGCGGCGATTGCGGATACGTGGTTAGATACTTGGGACAGGCCCAGATATGGCGTCGAGCGAGTGACGAGCATGGGGACAAAAAGAACCCCTCACCTGAAAAATCTATGACTTGGCAAGCCAAGACCATGATTTGTCTTCCTCTCCCACAAGGGTAGAGGAAAGGCGCCGAGCGTAGACCACGGCCTCCCTCATCTCTGTCCCCGGGCTTGCCCGAGGGATGTCACAGAGATCCAGGCCCAGCCCCAGTCTTGGGGATGAGAAAGCTCTTTCGCCGTGCAGACGCGCGTCGGCTGGATTCCTGTGACAGGCACAGGAATGAGGGTCGGTTGCGGCAAACAACCACTCCACGTTATCCCTGCCCCAATAGTGTCCTGAATTTATCAGGCGGCGGGTTGCCAGACCGGTTCTTTCACCGGCTTGAACTTGCGCCATGCGACAGACAGCGCAAAAACGCCGGCCATGAACCACAGCACCCCGAAGAAGCGTGGATCGCCATGGAGGCCCATTTCACCGGTGATGGGAATGCCGAAAAAGATGCCAAGGAAGAAACTGCGGATGGCATAACGGAAAGCCGTGCGGATTTTGACCCGGTGTACGCGCTTGCGGAAGGTTGGCAACAGGCGCTTCTTTTCCGGCTCGTAAGACACGCCAGCCCAGATATCTTCCAATATCTTGCCAATCATCTGGCAGCGTTCCGGCATGCCGACATTGATGGCCTTTGGTTCGATACGGCCGCGAATGCTGATCTTGATGATGTGCTCGTCCCAGCTATAGCTGGTGATGTCTTCAAAGGCGTGCATTTCCTTGCCGTCAAACACCTGCTGGGTGCGGAAGTTGAACGCAAACTTGGAGCAGATAAAAATGCCGTCGCGGTCCCAGCCCTGATCGCCGGCGATAACGACCTTGCGGACGATGTTCATGATGCCGCCTGCGGCGGACGCGCCACCGACCACACCTGTGGCAATGCCCGCACTCATAACCGCGCCAGCACCCACTGCATTGCTTGCTTCTCTCGACATACCAAAACCCCCTTTGTTGCCTTGATGGGGAAATAACAAACCAGCCTTTAAACGTTGCAAAAACAAACCGTTACAATTTGAAACGACCGCGTTTTATGTGGCGTATGCACGCCCTGTTACGCCGCACAGCAAGCCCAAGGCATTGATTTTTCTTGTTCTACGCTGTAGAACTCTACACCGTAGAAGAAAATCAGGACAACGGACAGAGGTGCCAGATGTTGACGCGGGCGCAGATCATAGAGACGGCGGCAGTGCTTATGGAAAGCGTTGGCGAACGCCAGTTCAGCCTGCGCAAACTGGCAGATGCGCTGGGTTGCGACCCCATGACAATTCTCTACCACTGCAAGTCCAAGGACGGGTTGTTGCGCGCGCTTTCCGACCAGCTGGTGGCGCGGCTTGAACCACCCCAGCCTGATTTGCCCTGGCAAGACCGTCTGCGCCACATTGCCTTTGAATATCGCCGTGTCGCGCTGGCTCACCCGCAGACATTCCAGTCCATGTCTCGCTTTCTGTCATCCGGTTCTGCCGAATACCGCCACATTGAAACGGTGCAGAGCGCGTTGCAGGATGCCGGCTTGGCGCCTGAAATGGCGCTGCCTATCGGGCTTGGCTGGTATGCCTCGATCATCGGGCTGATTACCGCCGAAATATCCGGCTTCATGGGCCGAGTGGCCGGTGAGGACGCGCAGGCCTTTTTGCAGCTGGATGAACAAGACTACCCTGCCACACGGCGCATTGCGCCCTTTTTATCAGAAATACCGCCAAAGGCAGCGTTTAGCACCACGGTTAATGTGCTGGTTGCCGGCATATCCCGCATGTCCCGTCATGGTGACGTGTCGCTTGGGGCTGACAGTGCCGATCTGGCCCTTACGGAATAAATATCATGAACGAACAATCCCTGCTTAAACTCTCCATTGGCCTGACGGTGATGATGGCCGCCTTCGGCATTATCATCGGTTTCACCTCCGGGTCGGCCGCCATCATGTTTGATGGCGTTTACGCGCTGACCGATGCCTTCATGACTGTCATTGCGCTGCTGGTGGCGCGGTTGATTACGGCGTCCGCCGCCCCATTGCCCGCAAGCGGCAAAAAGAGCAAGTTCATGGACCGGTTTTCGGTCGGTTTCTGGCATCTGGAACCGATGGTTCTGGGCCTGAATGGCAGCCTGTTGATGGGTGCGGCCGGTGTGGCGCTGGTGGGCGCGATTTCAAGCATTCTCGACGGTGGCCGCGTGGTGGATTTCGGCCCGGCGATGATATTTGCCTTCGTGGCAACCGTGGTGGCGGTGAGTGCCGGTTTCTTTCTGCGGCGGGCCAATGGCGAGGTCAAATCCGGTTTTGTGGATCTGGACGCCAAGGCGTGGTTCATGACGGCGGGCTTGACCGCAGCGCTTTTGGTGGCCTTTTTGATCGGTTACGCCATTGAAGGCACGCAGTTTGCCTGGCTTTCCCCTTACGTCGACCCGGCGGTGCTGGCGCTGGCCTGCGTCTTCATTTTGCCGACGCCGATTGCCAATGTGCGCCAGGCGGTGGCCGATATTCTGCTGGTTGCGCCTACGGAACTGCGTGACGGTGTGGATGTGATTGCCAGGGACATCGTGGCGAAATACGGCTTTACCGCGCACCGCGCCTACGTTGCCAAGGTGGGCCGCGCCAAGCAGATCGAGCTGTTTTTCATTGCCCCAAAGACCCTGGCGGCCAAAAGTTTGAGCGAATGGGACGCGATACGCGATGAAATCGGCGCCCGCATTGGCGACGAAGGCCCTGACCGCTGGCTGACAATCGTGTTCACCGCCGATCAGGAATGGGCGGATTGAGTGGGGGGTGTGATGCTCCAACCGTGACGCCATCGATGTAGTTCGGTGGATAACCCCGACCTCCCTCACTCCTGTACTCGTTACAGGAGTCCAGTCATCCCAAGTCCTTGGAATGAAGAGACTCTTTTCGTCACGCAGACGCGTGACGGCTGGATACCTGTGACAAGCACGAGGTATGAGGGGTGGGTGTTGGGGCTGCTGGTGTAACGCAATAAGCGTTGCATGGGTAACAACCCCTCACCTGAAAAATCTATGACTTAGCAAGCTAAGACCATGATTTTTCTTCCTCTCCCACAAGGGTAGAGGTAGGGGTGCCAAGTGGCTCGGCATCCACCCATCTCTACCCTTGTGGGAGAGAAAGCGATTTCAACATCTTAAGGCGCGTAAAGCCCTTAAGTGTTAGAAATCGCAAGTGAGGGGTGAAATCGCATGTCCCCTAACCCAACGCCTTTGAAAACCCGACGTCAAACGACAAGGTATCACCATTGCCGGCAACCTGCCCGATGGCGACGTCCATACGGTTATTGGTGACGCGCACCAGGCAAAAACCGCCCATAAAGGCGGCCTTGGCCTTGAACACATCGTAAGCGCCAACCTTGTAGGCCATCGACGTATCATGCTCATGGCCGTGGAAGATGCCGATGACATTGTAACCGGACAGCGTATCCATCAGCGCCTGACGCTGTTCTTCACCCCACCAGTGCGGCGGGCCGGAACCTTCAGGCGTGAAGGTGCTCTTTATCGGGTCCCAATGCTCAAGCGAAAACGGGTCCCAGCCATAATGCTGGAACAGCACCACCGGCCGGCCATCTGCGGCATAGGTGGCGAGGTCATGTTTCAACCATGCCAGGCTGCTGGCCGTGCCCTTGTCGGTATCTCCACCGTAACGCTGGGCCTGCACCAGATGCAGACCACCCCAGTTCCAGGAATAATTGTTGGAGGCGGAATCGTAATTATCGGCGGGAACTTCAGGTGTCGCAAAGATGCTCGGCTTGTGGTTCATGCGCACATAGTCGCGCAACTCATCGCGGTACCAGTTAATTTGCGGCGGGCGGTCGTCCTGATCAAGGTCGTGATTGCCGAGCCCAACATACACCGGGTAACGAATGCGATCCGGCCCTTCGCCATGACGGTAACGTTTGGAAAATTGCAGCAGTTGCGTGCCCTCGCCAAGGTCCGGCATCTGTCCGCCGCCATCATCGGTGGCATCGCCGCAGACAATGACGCCGCGCGGTGGGGCGATGGGCTGGCCCGCGGAGATAAAACCGCTTGGTTTGCCCAGAATGTCCTGCGGCCAGTTGTGTTGGTCTATGCCGTTGAGGCCCCGGATATGGCGCAGAAGATTTTCATCGGTCTTGCCTTGCGCCGCGCAACCGGGGCTGAGGCTATCGCCAATCTGGCAGGCATGGATGTCATTGACGACAAGGAACGTGACGTCAGTGTCCGGAAAGGCGGCGCGGGAGATGGACGGCAGTGACAATACCATCCCTGAGGCCATGCTGGAGGCCAAACCCTGTCTGAGCAGCGATCGTCTTGTCAGCATTGTTGCCCCCCGTTTTTGATCCGTGCGTGATGGATGCAGCACAGACTAAAAGGCAAATCTTAACGGGGTTTCAACGGTGTAGGTGGTGCGTTGGACATGCGGCACACCCTGTCTTTGGGGTGGGTAGCCTCGACCTCCCTCATTCCCGCGCTTGTTGCGGGAATCTAGTCATTCCCAGTCTTGGGAATGGAAAGATTCTTTTCGTCACGCAGACGCGTGACGGCTGGATGCCTGTGACAAGCACGAGGCATGAGGAGAGTTTGTTGAGGCTGTTGGTGTAAAACAACTGACGATGAGCAAGCACATAACCCCTCACCAAGAAAATCTACGACTTAGCTGACGCTAAGACCGTGATTTTCTGTCCTCTCCCACAAGGGTAGAGGTAAGGCGCCAGCCGCGCTGTTTCACGTCATCAAAACGTTAGAGATGTGTCGCAATGGGTGCCCCAACCGCCCTCATCCCTGCAGCGGCTGCATGACCGGCCCGTCACAATCCTCTATCTCGCTTTGCAGGCGATAATAATCATCCGTGTCAATGACGGCGACATAGGTTGCCAGCGTGCACAGGTCCATTCCCGAGCAGTAGAATGCGGCGTTGCCATCACAGCCCGGCGGATAGGTGTTGGTGACAAAACCACCAAACCGGTCGCAATAGACCATCGGCGCGCCATCGCGGAATTTTTCAACGCAACCGGCCACCCAATCGCCCGAGATGATGCGGGATTGCTGCGCCAGCGCCGCAGTAACCGGCGACAACAACAGGCCGGCACTGAGAACTGCGCGGCACAACACGGACGACATAGATGACGCAGGCATCAAAGGCATGGGCTCACTCCAGATAAGGGTTGGTCAGTTCGAGTTTGCAGATGCCGCGCTCGATATCGTCAGGCACACATTCGCTGAGAATGGTGACGGTGCAGTTTTTCTGATGGTTCTGACGGGCGAGATATGGGCTGTAGCGTGGCTTTTCGCCCACTTTGATCTTCAGTCGGGCGACACCGCCTTCACAATCCGTGTGGGTAAAGTGAATGTCGTTATTGCAACCATTGACCCAGCTGTCGCCCTGCATGGTCATGCAGCGCACATCGGCGTGGGCACTGGCCGGAAACAGCAACAGGCTGAGGCATTGCGACAGCACAAAACACAGCAATGATATCGATATTTTGCGCAACGCGTTGGCCCCCGAAAACCCTGTGCAGCACGCTAATAAAATCCGCTGCTGTCAGCATCACCCAAACGGGGGATTTCCCGCCTGTTATAGTCATATAGGCTGCATGTATGTCGCTAAACTGGAGATATTTCTTTGCGATCCACTGGCAAGAGAAGCGCAGATTACACCGCCCAAACAAGCGCAGCCACGAAGGCACGCTGGAGCACTTATCTTTTGTCGTGTGTCGTATTCGGATTCATTTGTTCTGCAACGCTATCTGCCGGAGTCACCTTCGCGTTTGAGCCTTCATGGTACAAAGAAGACTGGTCGATGGACCCAGAGATACACGCTTTACATCAAAAAATGATATCTGCAGATCGAGCGCTTGATGCGGCTTCGAATCCCCCGTGGAACCAAGCTGAATTCGCGCGGCAAATGGTTATAAACAGCACCTTGCACGAAGAATGGCGCGCGCTGATGCAGCGGAAGGCAAGCGGTTCCGCTGGCAGTGCCACGGCCAAATCTAACGCCCCGGCGGTTGGTAACAGTACGAAAATTGCTTCATGTGTTTCTCACAAAAAGCAACAAGGACTTGATGAATACAACAGGCCAGTTTGCAAAGTGGCGGTTCGTAACAGCTGCAAAGTCGCAGTAGAATGTTCCGCCGACATTAGCGGTACTGATGCAACCGGCACCCGCCATCGCCAACGTTATGCGCTGCATTTACCAGCGGGAAGCTCTGGTGAACGCGGAATAACACAGGTTATCGGATGTGACGAACCTGAAGTCAGTTGCAAGCCCTGGCAACAGTGACGTTGTGATTTGTTGGGCGGTAAGAACTGAAATCCACGTTCTCACTGCGCATTGTCCAAATTGTTGCACACATCTTGCCGACCCTGCCGAAAGACAGGCTTATTGGTATGGGCGCAGATAGGTGGTGATGTAATCGCCGCTGTGCCACGCCTCGGCCCGGACCCGCGCATCGATGCCGGATGATGTGGTGGGGGTCAGCGCAAACATGCGTTCTGCCAGCGCATCACCCGGTTGCATGATGGCATCGATTTCCGCCAGCTCATCTTCGAGCGCCATATCCTCGGGCATATCGCGGAAACGCAGGTCAGCAACCTTTGCAGCCTCATGCAGCTCTGCTTGCAAGGCGAGCAGCGCCTGATCATCCGCAGGCATCACCGCCGGCGTAGTGCCGGGCTGTTGCGCGGGCTTGATA
Organism: Agrobacterium sp. 5Ca50; assembly: GCF_055381905.1. Taxonomy (NCBI): domain Bacteria; kingdom Pseudomonadati; phylum Pseudomonadota; class Alphaproteobacteria; order Hyphomicrobiales; family Rhizobiaceae; genus Agrobacterium; species Agrobacterium sp. 5Ca50. Next base: position 1,552,849 of record NZ_AP026438.1, on the reverse strand, counting down.
TCAGCGGTTTCAACGGTTTGCTCTGTCATATGTGCTAGACGTCTCCAGGTGGTGTCATGCACCATATCAGGGATTTGAGGCTGGTTTTCGGTGTTGTCAGGGTGGTTGGTGTGCTGCGTCATGATCAGCCCACCTGCTCGATGCGGCTCGCCAGCAATGCAGCACGGCGCATTTGGTAAGCCGGCTCACTATCTGCGTTTGCCTGGTGATTTTCGCTGGTTTCAGCGTGGCACCAGTCTTCCACCGCCAGCATGTAACGTGTGTATTCCGCGCCGATATGCGGCCGGGTCGTAAACAGCATTTTGGCAAAGGGGTCGGTCAGCCGGAATGGCCGGTTGGGGGCGATGGTTTCAGCACACCCGCCAAGGCTGAGGCCCGCAGAACGGCCAGCCGCCCCCGCACCAGCCTGCACTGGCGCCTTACGCTCAGGTTTTGGCTGGCGGGTGAAGTCTGCTGCGGCTGGCCGTTGATTTGCGCAATACATCTACAACTTCCTTCTGTAACTCATGGTAGGCATGATAGGGCTTCGCACTGCGCCGGGGATAAAGAAATGTGAATTAATTCCTATTCTCCATCGCCGTTTTGCAATTGATGATGGTTTTCAGCGGTTTGAGGGTGATCTAAGGTTTCAGGCGTCGGTGAAATTTACCCGCATGACGAGAAATAATGTGGAGCGTTCGGCAAAAGGATTTGGGCCGAAATGCTCTAAGCCCTCTTTTTAGCGCAATGTCCGGACGAGAAACCGGTTCCCACTTTCTCTGGAATTGCTTGGGCCTTCGTCCATGCCCTGCCAGTGACGGGTTAAACCAGCTGTTTGTGCTGCTCCACCGCATCGGCCCATTCGATGGCCGCGTAACGGCCAATCACCGTCTTGTCGTTATGGATGACATTGACGATGCGCTTGAACAGCTCCGTCTCGAAGGGCGTTTCGTCACTGGCATCGTGGCTTAAGCAGCTGCCATCCTCCAGAAACACCGCCGTGACGTAAAAATCATCCGCGTCGCCTTCCAGCTCGGCGCGGCCAGAAATCAGAATGCCGCTGTCCATACGGCCATGGATGGCAATGTTCAGTTCATCAAAGTCGAGAAGCGCGGTTATCGGTGCGATGTTGAGCGATGCCACGGGCCAATCTCCTGATTTATCCTGTCTTCACGCATGACCTGCGCGTTAAATTGTACGGCGGCGAAGGCCATCAGCCCGGCTGCAAGCGCAAGGCCGGAAAGGTTCTGCAAAACGCCTGACATGTGACCGCCCTCCATTGAACGCAACACAAAAACAACACAACAGCAACACTACGGACGCGCAAAACCACCGGCTGTTACGACCGGTTAGATGCTGTTTGTTTCATTCCCTGACATTAGGCGCAAACAAGGTTGTTACGATGAAATACTGGGGCCTTTAGAGGCCTTTCACATAGGTGATGGCCCCAGCTCTGATGCGGCATTTACACACACCGCAACATCACCGTCAACATTACAGCAACACAAATCGCAACATTAATCACAACACTTTTGGGCAGCAGATTGCGGGTGGTTTGGTGGCGCAGCAATGCTGCTGTTTTTCTGCTAGAGGATTGAAAATGAATAAGTGCTGCACTCTTTCCTTCAAAGACCAAAGAGAGACAGAAAACAGCAAGCGGCGGTGCTGCGTTAGCAGGTGTTGAGTGCAAGGTTTATGGGCAGCAGGCTGCGCCACTTCAACATTATCATGGGTTTGGGTGGGGTTTTGGGTGTCAAGCGCTGACGGTTTGGGGTCAAAAGAACCCCTCACCTGAAAAATCTATCACTTAGCAAGCTAAGGTGATGATTTTTCTTCCTCTCCCACAGGGGTAGAGGAAAGGTGCCGAGTGCCGCCCCAACCTCTATCTCCTCTGCGCTTGCTGTGGGCATGATACTGCCGTCGGTCAATGCGGCGCGCGGTCGCGCAAGCAATAACCTCAGCGAATAGAGTGGCCCGATCTTATTATTGGACGGACTGTTTTGCCGGTCCCATAGTGTCATTGTCGGATGATGATGGTGATCCTCCCAAGCGTCACTCAATCCGTCGCAAAACAACATGGGGAACAAAATGAACAAGACACTTACTCATCTGCCGGTGTTTGCCGCACTCGCTGTTCTGTCACTCAGCGGCCAGAGCCTTGCGCAGAGTTTCGACACATCCTCCATCAAGGTTGAGGACAGTTTGGCCGCCCGATTGCCGGAAAAAATCAAGGCGAGCGGCGTCCTGACGATCGGCTCCGATACGGCCTATGCGCCCTGGGAGTTTCTGAGCGAAAAGGATGGCCAAACCCCTGAGGGTATTGATGTCGATATTGCCAATGCCATTGGCAGGAAGCTCGGCGTCAAGATCGATTTCCAGACATCGGCTTTTGAAGCCATTCTGCCGGCTCTCGGCAGCAAGTTCGACATTGGTGTTTCGGCGTTTTCCGTCACCAATGAACGCATGAAAGCCGTCAATTTCGTCAGCTATGCGGATACGGGCAGCATGTGGGCGGTGAAGGCCGGCAACCCGGCCAAGTTTGATCCCGCTGACCTGTGCGGCCGCAAGATCGCCATCCAGTCGGGCAGCTACCATGAAAAGGCAGTGATTGCTGAAAACGAACTGTGCAAATCCGCGGGGAAGGCCGAAATCGACATTCTGCCGTTTTCCAAACAGCCGGAAGCACTGACCCGCGTTGCGGCTGGCGGTGCAGATGCCACCGTGTCCGGCGAGGCAGGTATCGGTTATGCGGCAAAGCAGTCTAACGGTGCGTTTGAAACCATGAAGCCGGCTGGCGGCGCGTTAAGCAAGCATGGTCCAAACGGCATTGCCGTTGCCAAATCCGATATGGCGTTGACGCAGTTGATCGCCGACACCATCAACTCTCTGATCGCCGATGGCACCTACAAGGCACTGCTCGACACCTGGGGTGTGGGTTCCGTGATCGTCGACCAGGCGCGCGTCAATCCCGAAGTGAAGATCTGAACCGATGGCCACTGATGTCGACAATATCGGAACCGGCTTTACGCCGGTTCCCCTCGCAAAGGCGACCGTCACGCGCAACATCGTCGTGCCGCGTCGCCATCCCGGCCGCTGGCTTGCCATTGCAATCCTGGCTGTTGTTTCGCTGCAAATCGCGCAGGCCGTTTCGGTCAATCCCAATTTCCACTGGGATGTCTACGCCACCCACCTGTTTTCCCCTCAGGTCATACGGGGGGTCGGCTGGACGCTGATTTTGACCGTGGTCGCAATGACCGTTGCGATCGTTATGGCTGCGCTTTTGGTAATCATGCGCGATAGTGACAATCCCGTTTTGCGCGGCATTGCCTATGGTTGGGTGTGGTTTTTCCGGGGAACGCCAATCTATACGCAGCTGCTGTTCTGGGGTCTGTTTGCGGTTCTGTTTCCCAATCTCAGCCTTGCGATACCTTTTGGCCCGGAGGTCATCAGCGTCGAAACCAAATATATTGTCACGCCGGCCATGGCGGCCATCCTGGGCCTTGGCTTCAACGAGTCCGCCTATCTTACGGAAATCTTCCGGGCCGGTTTCAACTCGCTTGATCGTGGGCAGGCTGAAGCGGCGCAGGCACTGGGCATGAAACCTGCGAAAATCTGGTGGCGTATTCTGATGCCGCAAGCGATGCGGGTGATTATACCGCCGACGGGCAACGAGACCATTGGCATGCTGAAAATGACATCGCTGGTGCTTGCCGTGCCGTTTACGCTCGACCTGACCTTTGCGACCAATGCCATCTCGAACCGGCTTTACCTGCCAATCCCGCTGCTGCTGGTTGCCGGCACCTGGTATCTCGCCATCACCAGCCTGCTGATGGTTGGCCAGTATTTCCTCGAACGCCATTTCGGTAAAGGCGTTTCCGTTCACCCGACACGGGCGGAGTAGACCATGAACGCACATGTTTCAGAGTTCTGCGTTGAAATGCAGAACATCCACAAATTCTATGGTCCCGTCCATGCGCTGAAGGGTGTGGACATGCGCGTGCGGCGTGGCGAAGTTTGCGTTGCGATAGGTCCGTCCGGTTCGGGAAAATCAACGCTGCTGCGATGCATCAACCAGCTGGAGAGCATTTCGGCCGGCCGGGTGTTTGTCAAAGGTGAGCTGCAGGGTTTTACCGAACGCAACGAGCGTTTTCACCCACTCGCACCGGCGCAGATCGCCGCACAACGCCGCCTGACGGGCATGGTTTTCCAGCGTTTTCACCTGTTTCCGCACATGACTGCCCGCGAAAACGTCATGGAGGGTCCGCGCCACGTCAAAGGCTGGTCACGCGAGCAGGCCGGGAAAAAGGCTGATGATCTGCTGAGACGTGTCGGGCTGGATGGCTTTGGCAGCCGTTATCCCACGCAGCTTTCCGGTGGACAGCAGCAGCGGGTGGCAATTGCGCGCGCACTGGCGATGGAGCCGGAGGTGATGCTGTTTGATGAGCCGACCTCGGCGCTCGATCCGGAACTGGTCGGTGAAGTTCTCGATGTCATCAAGGATCTGGCACGCAGCGGCATCACCATGGTGGTCGTCACGCATGAAATCGGTTTTGCCCGGGAAGTGGGAAACCACCTCGTCTTCATGGACCAAGGGCAAATCGTCGAGGAAGGACATCCGCGCACCATGCTCACCAGTCCACAAAACCCGCGCACAGCCGCCTTTCTCTCCAAGGTGCTGTGAGGCCGCGATGTTCATGACCAGGCCAAAACACTCAAATCGCGTCGCGCAGCACCCGGATGAAGTCCTCCAGAATTGTGGACGGCAGACGATTGGGCGGCGTGATCAGCAGCGTTCTGAAATGGAGTGCCGGTTCGAAGGGGCGCAAGGTCAATCCGTGGCCTTCGTAAGGTTCGGCCGTCAGCGGGTTGACCAGGCCAACGCCGATGCCAGCGGCCACCATGGCGCAGATCGTCGTAGAATACGGCGTTTCCATTACGGTGCGGACAGTAATGCCCGCCTGTGCGAAGGCGATTTCCGCTTCGCGCCGGGTGGTGTCTTCGGGCGCCAGTGCAACAAAGGCCTGGCCGGCAAGATCGACCGGGCGAATGATCTCAAGGGCTTCGAGCGCATGTCCCCTGGGCAGTGCGACGGCCACCCGGAACTGGGCGAATTCCTCAACCTCCACACCGGTGCGGTCAATCTCGTCTGCAACAATGCCAAGGTCGAATTGGCCAGATGCCACCAGATCGCGGACGTTGGACGACATGCGCGCCTGGAATGTAACGGCGACATTCGGATTGGCCAACATGAAGGCGTGAAGCGCACGCGGCAGGACATTGGTCGACAGCGCCGACAGGCAGGCGATGCGGATTTCTCCGGAACCGTAGTCCCGGATGCGGGCGGCCGCGCCGCGAAGATGGGTCAATCCGAGAAATGCCTGCTCGACCTCGCGGAAAAACAACTGTCCCTCCTGGGTCGGTTGCAAGCGCCCCTTGATCCGCTTGAAAAGATCAAAGCCAAGCGAACGCTCCAGTTCCTGGATCATCTTGCTGATGGCGGGCTGGGAAACGTGAAGCACTTCGGCAGCGCGCGCCGTCGTGCCGTTGGTCATCACCACGCGAAAGACTTCCACCTGTCTCAGGTTCACCAGCAGCTCCACCGACAATCAATAACTTTTACGAATAGCAGTAGCGCAGATTTGCCCGTTTCGGAATTGATTTCCGCAAACGCACAGCATTTGTTCCGAAAGGCCTTGCCATGAACGATCTCACCCAATGCGTCCTTACGCCCGCAGTACCAACGGAAGGTTTTACGCCGCTCGGTATTGGTACTCATCGCGCCTCGACGATCGTCTTCAAGGACGCCGCAGCCTATGCATCGCGCGGGGAACGCGGCCATGAGGGTTATTCCTACGGCCTTTATGGCACGCCAACCACCCGGACACTGGAAGCCAAGCTGACGAGCCTTGAGGAAGGTGCCTGGACATTTCTGACGCCTTCTGGCCAGGCGGCCAATGCACTGGCGGTTCTGCCGTTTCTGGCGGCCGGTGATCACATTCTGATTGCCGATACCGCCTACCCGCCGATGCGTGATCTGGCAGAAACCGATTTGCGTCGCCTCGGTGTCGAGGTCGAATTCTTCGATCCCCGTTCGCCTGACGATGTCGCCTCCAGAATGCGGCCAACCACCAGGATTGTCTGGTGCGAAAGCCCCGGTTCGACAACGATGGAAATTCTGGACCTGCCACGCATCGCGGCCATCGCCCATGAACATGGCGCATTGGTCGGTGTCGACAATACCTGGGCGACACCGCTCAATTTCAAGCCGCTGGCGCATGGCGCCGATATCGTTACCGAGGCGCTGACCAAGTTCGTATCCGGCCATTCCGATGTGCTAATGGGTTCCATCACCGTACGCGATGACAGCCTGATCAAACCGATCCGTTCGCTGATCGGCAGAATGGGCATCGGTGTCTCTCCTGATGATGCCTCGCTTGTGCTGCGTGGCTTTGAGACGCTTGGCGTGCGCCTGCGCCATTCAGAGCGGGTTGCGCTTGATTTTGCCCGCAGGATTGAAGGCCATTCTCTGGTGACGCAGGTTCTTCATCCTGCGTTGGAAACCTTCGCCGATCACGCGGTGTGGAAGCGGGATTTTCTCGGCTCAAGCGGTGTTTTCAGCATCGTTTTCACGCCAGAGGCATCGGCCCATGTCGCGGCGTCGCTTGACGCGTTGCAGGTGTTTGCCATTGGCGCATCCTGGGGCGGCACACGCAGCCTTGCCGCGCCCATGTCCATCACCGGCTTTCGCAGTGCGACCGACTGGAGCGGTCCCGACATCATATTGCGCCTCAGCATCGGCCTGGAAGATGAAGGCGAACTCTGGGAGGACGTGACCCGCCTGCTGGCTTTCCTTGACGCAAAGTGCAGTGGGACTGCCAGCGAGACATCCCTGAAAACGGCCCGTCATGGGTGATTTCGGACGCGATATTTCAACACTGCTGGAAGGACAAGACGTGCCAAAAACAGAAGACGTGCTGCGCGATATCGACGACAGGTTTGACATCACGCTCAGCAAATTGCTTGAACTGGTTTCGATCCCGTCGATATCGAGCGACCCTTCCGGCAAACACGGAATTGAACGGGCAGCCGAATGGCTGAAACATGAGCTGTCGTCGATGGGACTTGCGGCCGATATTATCGCGACCAAGGGGCACCCGGTGGTTCTTGCCCGCTCCTTCACGGCTTCAACAGAAACCCTTTCATCCGGCAAAAAACCGCGTCTGCTGTTTTACGGGCATTATGACGTTCAGCCGGTGGGTGATGAAGGTGCGTGGAAACACCCGCCCTTTGCGCCTGAAATCATTGAGGAAGATGGCGTCCACAGGTTTTACGGACGCGGGACATCGGACAGCAAAAGCCAGTTGTGGACATTCATCGAGGCGCTGCGGGCGTGGAAAAACGTGCATGGCGAGTTTCCAGCAGAGGTTATCGTTTTGCTGGAGGGCGAAGAAGAGTGCGGATCTGCCAGCTTGCCGGCCTTTATTGAGGCACACAGGCATGAACTGGCCTGTGATGTCGCCTTCATTTGTGATGCCGAGATGTGGACCGCCACCCAGCCGGCCATCACCACCCAGCTCAAAGGGCTGGTGCATGAACGTGTCACGATCCGTGCGCCCAATGCGGACCTGCATTCGGGACATTACGGCGCGGTTGCCGCCAACCCGATACGGATCCTCAGCAGCATTCTGGCAAGCCTGCATGACGACAAGGGCCGTGTCACCATCCGTGGTTTTTATGATGGGGTTCACGATATTCCCGACGCCATACGCCAGCAGTGGCAGGACCTTTCCCGACAACCGGAACTGTTTGCCGATGTCGATCTGACCGGCGGCATTACCGAGGAAGGCTACGCGCCGATTGAAGCGATGTGGGGTCGTCCAACTGTCGATATCAACGGTATTACCGGCGGTAATCAAGGGCCGGGTGAACGGTCCGTCGTGCCGGGGTCGGCAACTGCGCGGCTGTCGTTTCGGCTGGTGGCCGGACAATCGCCAGAGGCAATCCGCCGACAATTCCGCAGCCATGTCGAACGGTTGATACCTGCTGGTTGCCGCGTTGAGTTTGAGGGTGACGGTGGCAGTTCGGCGGTCGTGCTGTCGCAAGACAGCCCCTACCTGAAAGCGGCGGCCCGCGGCCTTGAAAAGGAATGGCAAAGCCCGGCCATTTTGCGTGGAACAGGTGGTGCCATCCCGCTGGTTGAACAACTCGGCAAGGCACTGCAGACAGAATGCGTGGTCATTGGTTTCATCTTGCCAAGCGATGCTATCCACGCCCCTGACGAACACTATGACAGCGAGCGCCTGCGCCAGGGCGCACGCAGCTGGATTCGTATTTTCGAGGAGATTGAGGCAGCGACAACTCACGCCTAGGCAGTCCATGACACAGTCCGCCCTATCATCGTGCAGAATTACCGGCGTTTGGCGCGCGGCATGCGAGGGGGTGCGTCAAAAAGACCGCTCCTTATATCTTGCAACGAAGGCTTCTGAGGCGCATTTCGAGTGGGCGCTATCCTTGCGGATAGACAATTCCAAGCAACAGAATGGAAGTACTCGAAATGTCTGACGGTTCTTGGGTAGAATTGTTTCCTTACATCTTCTTCCCGTTCAAGATCATAGTGCTCGGCATCGGCATGTTTTATGCCATCAAGTGGCACCGCGATCAGGCCAAGAAGGATGAGGCGACCAAGGGACACTGAGTTTCAACTGGCGTCCGCTTGCTTCAAGCCCATATGAGGTTAGAAGCGATAAGGGCCCGCTCCCAGGCCGCCACGACTAAACGTTGGGGCGACGTGCGTAGCAGAGTGCTGAGGACAACCTCGCCTCGTGCACCGGGTCCACACAGTTTTTCCGTAAGCCTGTCGGCAGGACTATCGACCCCAACTCGACGCCCATCACCCGCCCACCAATGATGGGCGGCTGGGGTGTTTTACCAGCCCAAACTGCGGACAGAGATTGGCGGGGCAACCCGCATGACAGAACAAAGCCGCCTGGCGTGATCCAAGGCGGCTTTTTGTTATCGCAATCCGTTCCTCACAAATCAGCGAACAACTTGTCTGCCGTATCTTCGCCGTTACGATAGCGCTGCAAAATCAAACTGCAATGTGGCAGCAATTCTTCCGCGTCTCGGTGGTTTTTTTCGCACCACACAAGAAAAAGGTCGATTAGCAGTTCAAGTTCACCGGCCTCCACCTGCGCGGCGTGGCGTTCAGGGTTATTTTGCACTGCTATCCCCCCTGTTGCCAAAGCTGATGTCCAATCGGACCGGGCTGGAACATGCTTTTGCTTATTCTTAGCTCCACAATGGCGGTCTCGTGCAGCAACCGCGCGAGCGCTATGTCGATGGGATCATCCTGCAAGATGCTGGGATCGCTCGTCGCCTTGAAAATTGTCTTTTCAACTATGCGCTGACGCATTTCCGTGGAGGATGTATAGAGCGCCACCCTCTTGGTGAGGAAGGGGCGTAGGTGAAACTGGACTACTGGATTTTCAATGGAGGGGATGGTCATGTGCCTCTCTCCGGTCCGGTAGGCTAGAGCGCAGAGCAACCCTCTGTCGTTAGCGCCTACGTGTTCGGTTGCTGACGATGGGCGATGATACGCCCTATTATGCGTAGAGTCTAATAACCATTGCGGCCTGGTTACTAACCGCCGCTCCATCATCAAATGGAGAGGCAGGGCAGAACCCCTCACCTGAAAAATCTATCACTTAGCAAGCTAAGGTGATGATTTTTCTTCCTCTCCCACAAGGGAGGTAAGGGCGCGAGTGGCAACCACATACTCCCCCTCATCTCTGTGCTCGTCACAGAGATCCAGGCCCAGCCCAAGTCTTTGGGTTGGAAAGAGTCTATCCGCCACGCAGACGCGTGACGACTGGATTCCTGTGACAGGCACAGGAATGAGGGTCGGTTGGCGCAATATTTGAGCAAGACGAGCATCGATAGGTGACTTACCCCTCACCTGAAAAATCTATCACTTAGCAAGCTAAGATGATGATTTTTCTTCCTCTCCCACAAGGGTAGAGGTAAGGGCGCGAGTGGCACCCCGACCACCCTCATTCCCGCGCTTGTTGCGGGAATCCAGGCCCAGCCCAAGTCTTTGGGCTGAAAAGAGTCTATCCGTCACGCGGACGCATGACGACTGGATGCCTGTGACATCCCCCTGTAAGCGGAACATCATCAAAGCTCCCTCAGAAGAGAACACCGGCTATGCAATAACGGCTTGAATTTTGCTCTTCCTGTGTCTGGCTCAGTCGATCTTCAGGTCTTATAAGATGCAATCTCCATGTCCGGGCTGTGCTTCGCACAGACACTGCACGGATGCGGTTTATTGCAAGCCTGCGGACATATTCTCAACAATCCAAACGATATGACTGATCGCCGTTTCCAATGCTTCGCTTTACGAAATTGAAAATGGCACCGTTTTTTTCTTGAGCAAATTTTGAAAGGTTATTTGATGAGTGTGAGTTGGACCGATGCTGCTATTCTTGGTCTGCTGCAGGGACTGACGGAATTTCTTCCGGTTTCCTCCAGTGCGCATCTCAGAATTGCCGGTGAGTTTCTGCCATCAGGCGCAGATCCCGGCGCTGCCTTTACGGCAATTACCCAGATTGGTACCGAAGCAGCAGTCATCGTGTATTTCTGGAAGGATATCATGAACATTGCGACTGCCTGGCTTCGCCAAGTGTTTCGCATGGGCGCTTATGATGAAGACAATGCCCGGATGGGCTGGCTGGTGATTGTCGGTTCCCTGCCGATCGTCATCCTTGGCCTGCTTTTCAAGGACAATATCGAGCATGGCTTGCGCAATCTCTATATTACCGCTGCCATGCTGATCATATTCGGCATAGCCTTGGGCGTGGCAGACCGCATCGGTCGCAAAACCCGCAGCCTTCGTTCGCTTGGATGGAGAGACGGCATCATATTCGGTTTTGCGCAGGCCATGGCGCTTATTCCGGGTGTTTCGCGTTCTGGCGGCACGATTACCGCCGGTCTGCTGATGGGCTACACGCGCGAAGCTGCGGCCCGATATTCCTTCCTTCTCGCAATTCCGGCGGTGTTCGGCTCCGGTTTCTACCAGCTGTTCAAGACGATGGGCGAAGAGACACCCGTTGCAGCAGGACCAACGGCGCTTGCAACCTTGCTGGCGTTTCTGCTCGGTTATGCCGTCATCGTGGTGTTTCTGAAACTTGTGTCGACCAAGAGCTACATGCCCTTTGTCATCTACCGCATCGTGGTGGGCGCTCTCGTCATTCTGGGCCTGACGGCCGGCTGGTTGATGCCTCTGTAACGCCGCACACATCTCAGCGTTTTACGGAGCCCATCCGGGTTCCGTAAAACCTTACCCTACGTGGCGTGTCACCACGTATCAAAATCGTCGAAAAACGCCTGCAGCTGGCGGTTTACTCTGGGCCAGACGGCCAGCACATAGGGCAGCACCACCACATATTGGTAGGCCAGAACCAGAAAACCGGACAGGACAAAGCCGCCGATCAAGGCCAGCAGAATGCTGCTGGACACGCCGTAAAGGCCAAGCGCAACCAGCGCCAGCGCAATAACATACGACTTGTTGGTCAGGAACACCTGCGGTTTGAATATGCCAAGCATGGAACACACGCGCTGCAAACCATTGCGGTCATAGGTGAAATGTTGGCTGATATTATGGTTCTGGGCAGCGACCGTATAACCATCGCCCTTCAGCCGGTAGAGGCTGATGACGCTCATCATATCATCTTCACCAACGCTGACGGCAAATGGCAGCTTGAACAGCTTTTCCTTGCCATCTTCAAAGCGCAAACGCACTTCGCTGGTTTCCCATTGTTCGCTCTGAACCGTGGAATAAACATGGTTGTCGCCGTTGGCCATGTAGTTGTTATGGTGTTTTGTATAGATTTGGCTGTGCTGCTTGACGCGGGAGCCGACAACCCGGCCGGAGACACGCTCCGCATTAAATTCCACGCCATTGATGAAAACACGCTTTTCTTCGTCGCGTGGCAGGACAATGCCATCACGATAGGTCGGCGTTGGTTGTGTAGTTTGAATTTCAGGCGCGAGAACTGCGGACATTGATTTAGCTACCCCTCTAATGTTGACAGTTTCGGATGCTCGCAAACGAAACTGTCCAGCCGAGGCCACTTACTCGGCCACAAAGGTTAGCGTTTTGAAAATCGCGGAGGGGGAAAACCCCTGTTACGGCGTTTGAGTGTGCCAAAGTGATTTTTAGCGTTAAAAAACAATGGCTTTATTGCCCACAAATGAAGGGGTTGTTGGGGTAAGTGCGGCACCAAACAAGACACGGGGTCATGAACCCCTCACCTGAAAAATTGATCACTTAGCACGCTAAGTTGATGATTTTTCTTCCTCTCCCACAAGGGTAGAGGTAGGGGCGCGAGTGGCAGCCACATACTCCCCCTCATCTCTGTGCTCGGGCTTGCCCGAGGGATCACAGAGATCCAGGCCCAGCCCAAGTCATTGGGCTGAAAAGACTCTTCACGCCGCGCAGACGCGCGTCGGCTGGATGCCTGTGACAGGCACAGGAATGAGGGCTGGGTGTTGCGACTGTTTCGGCAAGAAACGCTGATCTTACAATCTGTATCGACGTCATCCTCGCCCTTGAGGCGAGGATCCAATCACGCCAGCCATATCCGTTTCGTCTGCGGAGATGTGGTTAGATCCTCGGGTCAGGCCCGAGGACGACGTTGCGCGAAAGGAAGAACATGCGAGCAGACAGAACCCCTCACCTGAAAAATTGATCACTTAGCAAGCTCAAGGTGATGACTTTTCTTCCTCTCCCACAAGGGTAGAGGTAAAGGCGCGTCGCCCAAAGCTGGACCTCAACACCCCAATGTGCTAGGTGAACGCCAGCAACAGCGTTGTTGCTCCCTCCGGGACGGCCCGGATGCGGCATTGTGTGATCGGGGACGGCCCCAAAAGAGGTCGCATGACATGCCACGTATCCCCTCCCTTTCCCGGTTCACCCTGACCAAAGGCGTTGTCCCCAAGCTGATCATTGCATGGGCGGTTGTTGCAGCGTTTCAGCTGCAGTTCCACGCGCTGCTTGGCCCTGACATGTCCACCACGGTTGCGGTCATCAGTTTTGCCGTGCTGTTTGCCACGATTTTGATGGCCGCTTTTGGCGTGGTGCATGAGGCCGATGAACTGGCCCACCAGTTGGGCGAGCCCTATGGCACGCTGATCCTGACGCTGTCGATCGTCTCCATTGAGGTGATCTTGATTGCCGCCGTGATGATGGGACCGGGCGAAAGCCCGACCATTGGCCGCGATTCCATTTTTGCCGTGATGATGATCATCATGAACCTGGTCACCGGCATCTGCCTGCTGGCCGGCGCGATGCGCTATGGCGAGCAGGAATATAATGCGCCGGGCGCCATTACCTTCATCAGCATGATCCTGGTTTTGGCCGGCATTGCGCTGCTGCTGCCCAATGTGATCGGCGCGCGTGACGGCACCTTTACCAATGCGCAGGCCATCATGATCAGCCTGCTGACGGTGGCCGGTTACGGCGGTTTTCTGGCGCTACAAATGGGCCGTTATCGCAGCGATTACATGCAGCCGGAGGCCGGGCAAATGTCCATTCTTTTGGCGCAGGCGCCGCGCAGGTCAACGGGTGGTGACGACGCCAATTCCGCCGCCAGCAGCGCCAAAAACCTTGGTCATGCGGTAAAGCTGGTGGCGCTGATGTTGCCCATCGTTCTGTTGGCGCATGACCTCGCCATCATCATCGATTACGGCGTGGTGAAAGCCGGCGCGCCGGTGGCAGTTGGTGGTGTGCTGATTGCCATTATCGTGTTTACGCCGGAATCGATCACCGCCGTAAAAGCAGCGCTGAACAATGAAACGCAGCGCGCCATTAACCTCTGCCTCGGTGCTTTTGTTTCCACCGTCGGGCTGACGGTGCCGGCCGTGCTGACGGTGGGTCTGTTGACTGGCAAGGTGGTCATCCTGGGCATTTCCGCCGTGGAAACCGTGCTGTTTGCACTGACGATTGGCCTGACGGCACTGACCTATCTTGGCCACCGCACCTCTGCCACGCAAGGGCTGCTGCACATGCTGCTGTTTGCGGTGTTTGGGCTGATGTTGTTTACCGCGTGAGGCTATAATCGCTGCCTGACGTAAGCGCAGGTTACGTAAGGGCATCAGGGGGCAAATGGCCGTTGCAATCTGCCCCTTCTGCGGTTAAGACACCAGCGCGCGGGACGACCCGTGCCACTGAAACGTTCCGGGGACGGCCCCTTTTTCCAACATGGAAACAGGCCGCCCGCATGAGCATTTTCACCCCTTTTATCCAAATCATTGGTCCGCAGTGTGTGCGCGCCCGGCAGTGCTGTAGCGCTGGCGAATTGCGTGTTCACGCTGCCATGGCCGCAGCACAGAGGAAGCCCCGTGGCCGGACCTGTTGAACAATTTGAAATCAAAAAAATCGTCGAAATCAGCCTTGGTGGCGTAGACCTCAGCTTCACCAATGCCTCAGCCTCGATGTTTCTGACGGTTGCCCTTGCCACCGGTTTTCTGCTGCTGGCCACCGGCCGCAGGTTGCTGGTGCCCAGCCGCTGGCAATCCGGCGCGGAAATGCTGTTCGAGTTCGTGTCACGCACCTTAAAGGACAATGTTGGCAAACATGGAATGCACTTTTTTCCCTTTGTTTTCACGCTGTTCATGTTCATTTTGACCGCCAATCTGCTCGGCATGTTTCCCTATGCCTTTACGGTGACGGCGCAGATCATCGTCACCTTTGGGCTGGCCGCTATGGTGTTTCTGACCGTGACGCTTTACGGCTTTTACAAACACGGATTTGGCTTTTTGAAACTGTTCAAGCCGGAGGGCGTGCCAGCGGTGCTGGCGCCCATCATCATTCCCATCGAGCTGATTTCTTATCTGTCACGGCCGGTCAGCCACTCGGTGCGTCTGTTTGCGGTGATGTTGGCTGGCCACATTACGCTGAAGGTGTTTGCAGGTTTTGTGGTGTCGCTGGGCAGTTTTGGGGCGCTGGGTGTGGTTGGCGCCATCATGCCGCTGATGATGACGGTGGCGATTACCGCGCTGGAGTTTTTGATGGCGGTTATTCAGGCCTATGTGTTCACCATGCTGACCTGCATGTATCTGAACGACGCGCTACACCCCGGCCACTGAGGCGGGGTTTGCTGATGCCCGGCGCGTGGAAACGACGCCGGGTTTTCAGGCTGGCAGAAGCGGTTTGTCAAAATCGACCGATGTGTCGGTGCGACCATTGGCGGGGTAAGAAAACCGGCCAAATTCCCGGTAATTGCAGCGCTGCCAGAAGCGCAAAGTCGCGTCCGCCAGCGCATCTGCATGCAGATAAGAGGTGGCGTAATCCAGCTGGGCGGCGCGCTGTTCCAGCAGGGCCACGATGCGGGTGCCAAGCCCCTGCCCGCGCAGCTGCGTCCGCAGATAGACCCGCACCAGCTGGCAGACCTCGGCGTGGTTCTGGTAGCGGTCGCCCAGCCGATTGGCCGTGCCGGGTTTGAGTGAAAATGCGTGCAGGCCACCGGTGGCAATCAGCCGGTTTTGCCCATCATACACTACGCAGAACGCGCCACGATTTGCGCCGCTGTACCAGTTTTCTTCCGCTGGTTTTACGAGGGAATCCAGATCGGCGTGCCATACGGGGTTGTAATCAATCCAGTAGGTGTCGCGGATCATCTCAAGGCAAAACTCTCGCGCCGCTTTGTAAACTGCGCGGTCTTCGCTGCCATCAAGGGTTTTTAGTGTCAGGCGGGAAAGATCGGTTGGCATGGCAGGCTCCGGCGGTTTGCCCTGCTTTAATGCTTGGTGTGAGGTGGGGCAAGGATTTGTGGTGGGGTGGCGAGCGCTGGTGGTGAAGCACATAACCCCTCACCTGAAAAATCTATGACTTAGCGTCGCTAAGACCATGATTTTTCTTCCTCTCCCACAGGGGTAGAGGTAGGGGGCGCAAGCGTCACCCCGACCACCCTCATTCCCGCGCTTGTTGCGGGAATCCAGGCCCAGCCCAAGTCTTTGGGCTGGAAAGAGTCTATCCGTCACGCAGACGCGTGACGACTGGATTCCTGTGACAGGCACAGGAATGAGGGTCGGTTGGCGCAATGTTGGCATCAGACAATAAACGGTGTAGTTGCGGAGCCACCGCATGCGCGTGCAGGATGAATTAAAGGGACCGGAGATATAGATGGAAAGACTGGTAGGTGAAGGTTGGTCTTTTGGCGTGTTTCGGGATGGTGATCAGCTCCAGATCGCCCTGCCCGTAGACAGCAGTTTTATATCAATAAGCTTCGAATTTTCCTGTTCTGACGAAGATTACCGAGTGCTTGCAGAGGATGATTTCCGGCGACATGTGCTTGATTTTATTCTTCATGAATGGCTGCAACCAACGATGTTACGCGACGGCCCCAAGCGTGATGAAGCCAAAATGCTTGCCGTTATAAAGACTGTGCTGCACGGCAGCCTCGAAGACGTGGAAACCGAAATCGACAGCTGCCCTCAGCCTTCACGCGCTCGCTACAGGTTAGAGACAATGCGCGGTGATATTGCCTGACATTTTTGTGACCGCATGACTTGATGTTTGTGAGACCGTCAGCGTCAATCAATGAGCGCCAAGCAAGCCCAACCCCTCACCTGAAAAATCTATCACTTAGCAAGCTAAGGTGATGATTTTTCTTCCTCTCCCACAAGGGTAGAGGTAAGGGCGCGAGTGGCGCGACGCCCACCCATCTCTCCCCATGTGGGAGAGAAAGCGATTTCAACATCTTGGGGCAACGTACCCAAGTGTTAGAAATCGCAAGTGAGGGGTTTTGCAACCAGCACAACACAGGACCACCATTCACGTCCGCAACCATGGCCGCGTTAAAGCTGCTGCCTAAAAGAGGCGTGCGACCCGATGGAAAATGTGACGGCTGATCAGGCCGGTTTTGCCGAACATGATGGTGATGACCGCGAGACACTGTCGGCATCGATATTCTCCGATGATGATGGCCCCGACATTTTCGGTGCGGATGCTTTCGGCGCTGACGCGTTGCGGGCTGAGCCAGACATGGCAACACAGGACCCAGACAAGGCCACATCTGAAAGCACAACCGCCACTTCCCAGCCAGCCGTTGATGCCGACTGGGTGCTGGCGCGGCTGGCCGAACAGGCTGAGGCCGACATTGCCGACCTCTATGATGACAATGGCGATCTTTTGCCCGTCAAGGACTGGCCGGCGGTGTGGCGCACCGGGCTGGTGTCCGACGTGGAAATTACCGCGGTTTATGAAGGCCGTGGCGATGAGCGCAAGCTGGTTGGCCATGTGAAAAAACTGAAGCTGGTGGACCGCACCCGCCGTCTGGAAATGATTGGCAAACATGTGCGGGTCAATGCGTTTCAGGACGTGGTGAAACATCGTGGCCTGAAATCACTGGCCGACCGGCTGGAGCGGGCCCGCAAGCGTGATGCCGAGGCGAAACCATGACCGGTTTGTGCGCCATCATATCCCGTTTTTTGCCGCGTAAAAGAAACGCTTTTTTACCGCTTATCACCAGTTGGAGATAAATTGCGCACCGCTGTAAAAACCATTTTAAAACAGTATTTTATCAGCATAAAACTTGCCGAAACCATGCGGCTATTGGCTGGCATTTTCCGTGCATTTCCCGCCCATATCCCCAGCAGGAGACACTTATCATGACGGATGATATGGACCCCAGTATTGACCCCGATGATGAGATCATCACGCTGGCTGCCGCCTGCCAGTTCAACCCCAAACGCTGGAGCCGTTTGGCCTGGGACTGAGGCGTGGGAGAGTTGCAGGGTTATGACGGGCCGCGTGGCTGGCAGGATGATATCAACGAGGTTATTTCCCGTCATTTGCAGGATCCGCAAAGCCGTTATCAGCCGCTGCAAATAGCGGTGGCGTCGGGCCACGGCATTGGCAAATCTGCCGCCATGGGCATGTTGTCCAACTGGGCAATGTCGTGTTTTGAAGACTGCAAGATTGTGACGACAGCCAATACCGAGGGGCAGCTGCGCACCAAGACCGCACCGGAAATTGGCAAGTGGTTTCGCATGTCGATTACCGCCCACTGGTTTGATGTGCAGGCCATGGCGATTAAAAGCCGCGACCCGGAGCGTGGCGAAAGCTGGCGGCAGGATTTCATTTCCTGGAGCGAAAACAACACGGAAGCCTTTGCCGGCCTGCATAACAAGGGCAAGATCATTTTGCTGCTGTTTGATGAGGCCTCAAAAATTCACGACAAGGTGTGGGAGGTGGCCGAAGGCGCGCTGACCGACGAAAACACCATCATCATCTGGGTGGTATTTGGCAACCCGACGCGCAACAGCGGCCGGTTTCGCGAATGTTTTCGCCGGTTTCGGCATCGATGGATTGGACGGCAGATTGACAGCCGCACGGTGCCCGGCACCAACAAGCAGTTTTTGCAGCGCATGGTCGATGACCACGGCGAAGACAGCGATTATGTGAAGGTGCGCGTGCGTGGGCAGTTTCCCTCGCAATCTGCCATGCAGTTCATTTCGGCCGATGATCTGGACCAGGCACGCGCTACGCATCTGCGGCCGGCGCAATATGCCTTTGCGCCCGTGATCATTGGTGTCGACCCTTCCTGGACCGGTGAAGACCCGACCGTCATCATGCTGCGGCAAGGGCTTTATTCCAAACGGCTGGCCACCATTCCGCGCAATGACAATGATGTGGAGGTGGCCATGCTGGTGGCGCGGTTTGAGGATGAATATCAGGCCGATGCGGTGTTTGTGGATGCCGGTTATGGCACCGGCATTGTCAGTGCTGGCACCACCATGGGCCGCACATGGCAACTGGTGTGGTTCGGCTCCACCAAGACAATCGACCCCGGTTATTACAACATCCGCGCCTATATCTGGGGGCAGATGAAACGCTGGATCAAGGCTGGCGGGGCAATCGATCCGCACAATGAAACGCTTTACCAGGACCTTGTCGGCCCGGAAACCGTGGCGCGCATGGATGGCAAGATCCAGCTGGAAAGCAAGCAGGACATGAAGGCGCGCGGCATTCCATCGCCCAATGAGGGTGACGCGCTGGCGCTGACCTTTACCCAGCCGGTGGTCAAGAAAACACGCGGCCCCAAACCGGTAATGCTGCCGGATGGCACTGTTGTCTATGACAAAGGCGTTGCCCGCGCGCAGATGGACTACGATCCGTTGAGTGGGTGAAAGTGTGTGATTTCGAATGGGAGCGAATGGCTTTTTGGCCGTCCGACGCATCAAGCGTTGTGTGTATACCTGACTCTTCTCAGTGTTCAACTGTGGGTGACGTGTAGTATCGAGTTACCGCTTGCAGGTTTCATTCATGTGTCGCATTCTGTTCGCTTGAGACTTAAAGGTAATTCTGCGGTGAAAGGCGCTTACTAATGTTTTTCCAGAGTAACGAAAGCCGAAAGACCATCATCGCCCAGCTTGAAAAACAGGGCGTTTCTCAAGTGAAAACCCTTATTGCTGCTGGCAAGTGGCCCGATAACTTCATGCCAGCTACTTTGGACTGGTTGAAATCCAAAGAGGACGAAGCCACATCCTTTCAGAGTACGTCCCATTCGGAAATGGCATCCACAGCTTCACGCGCGGCGACCGCGGCAGAACGTGCAGCAACAGCAGCGGAGGCGCAAGCAGTTGCAGCGGTCGAACAAGCCCAAATTGCGCATAAAGCACTTATAACTGCGAGAATTGCTGCTGCTATTGGCGCAATAGCTCTCATTTCGTCAATCATCCCATATCTCCTGCGAACGCTATAAGGCAAGCTAGAGTGGTCCAACAGTCGGCACGTCATGACTGTAAGTGTCACAGGATCCAGTCGAAGCGCGTTTGCTAGGCGGTTAGTTTTTTCAGCCCAAAGACTTGGCTGGACTGTCTTCCTGTGACAGGCACAGGAATGAGGAGCGGTTGGGATTAATGTTGGAGCCAGACAATGAAATCTGTGCCGCTTTTACTCAGCCGCATCTGGCACCGGTGGCAACGTTCTGTTTTGCCACTGATCATATGTTTCCCCGGTCCCCCGGACACGCCATGCCGTACGGCCGTTAGCAGCCCGTCCATATATGACTGCTGCAGCAGCGCTCGGGCTGGCGAAAGTCACATCTTCTTTGAATACCCAGCGCCCCGCTTCATCGGTACCGATTTTACCTTGATGCTCAATGGCTGCCCGCAAGTTTCTATAGTGATGACTTTCAGTACCTTCCCATGCGGAGCGACATGATGAGCCTTGCTGAACCGTAAACTCCCCATCAATTTCTTGCGCGGAGGCGGTCAAACCGATGCGTTCGCTGGTAAGCTCGAACACTGGAGACAATGGAGGTTGAATTGCTGTTGTGGCTGGCTTGGGCAGGTCCCGTTTGATGGTGGGTACTTCGCGCAGGAAAGCGAAATCGAGCAACGGCAGAATAATGCGCAGTTGCGCAACAAAGTACTCCATATCTGCCCGGTCGGCCTCCGGAAGGTTTGATGGCTCGGGCGCAGTATCATTGGTGATACTGACCATACCGGACGCCTTGGCCACCGAGATCAACCGGCTTTCCAGATATTTTATGTGGCCACTGGTCAGATTGTGGTCCTTACTGGTGACCAGACAGGTCTTTTCCCAGAACGACTTTCTTTCATCCTTGTTGTGCTGCGTCAGACGTCTGCCAACATTCTCACTTTGACCGATGTAGACGACGTTTTGACCGTCATTGTCAGGATCGACACCCAACAGGAAATACACGCCAGCCTTACCCATCTCGTCCCGTGCCAGCAGTGAGGCTAGTTTAGAGCGCGGCGCAGTAATAACGTGTCCAGTCCAGTTTATGATCTCCGCCGTGAGAATACCCTGAGGATTGCCTTCAACGAGGTGTATGCGGACGGATTTGCCAAAATTCTCGGACATTTAACGCTCTGCCATGGTCGAAACGATTATTGGCAGCAGACTTAACCCACTGATTGTAAAATTATCGTAACAAAACCATAAATTTAGCGTCGAGTTTCCCCTCACCCAGCCAGCAAGGTTTCCGCATCCACGAAACGGGCGAAGTCGGCTTCCAGATGGGCCATGGTTACGTCGAAAATGGTTTGGGCGGAGAGGTTCGCCGATGGCAGGTCGAAGCCCAGCACAGCGTCGCGCACCACGGTCATGTTAAAGCCAAGGTCTGATCCCGCCCGCACGGTGGAGTTGACGCAAAAACCGGCGACTGCGCCTGTTACCACCAGATCTTCGATGCCATTGCTGCGCAAGTGCTCGGCGAGATCAGTGGAGGCAAAACCGGAAGAGGTGTTTTTGACGAAGATAGGCTCGTCGCCCACCTCTTTCCCGCACGGCATGGGCTGGTAACCCGGGGCATCTGGGTGAAATGGCGAGGCCGGATTGCTCTCGGCGTGGCGGATGTGCAGGACCGGCAGGTTCTTGCCGCGAAATGCGGTCGCCAGCGCGGCAATCTTTTTCGCCGCTTCACCGTTTACATGGTCCCGCCCGGCATCGATACGCTGCTGCATGTCCATCTGCATATCGATAATGATGAGCGCCGTTTTTGCCATGTCTCTGCACTTGCCGCATAAGTGATGTTGGCGCGTAGCTTTGAGAAAAACCGGATAGATTCTCAAGTGTTTTTGTTGTGTGAGTGATGGTGCATGGCAAAACCCCTCACCTTAAAAATTGATCACTTAGCAAGCGAAGATGATTATTTTTCTTCCTCTCCCACAGGGGTAGAGGTAAGGGCGCGAGTGGCGCTGCCTCACCTCATCAAACACGTTTGCAATGTGTCCCAATGGGTACCACGACCTCCCTCTTCTCTGTGCTTGTCACAGAGATCCAATCATCCCCAGCCTTGGGGATGGAAGAGTCTTTTCGTCACGCAGACGCGTGACGGCTGGATTCCTGTAACGAGTACAGGAATGAAGGGTGGTTGGGGTGGCCCTCAGTGGCAAACAATGAGCAGTGCGCAAAAACCCCTCACCTGAAAAATCTATCACTTAGCAAGCTAAGATGATGATTTTTCTTCCTCTCCCACAAGGGTAGAAGTAAGGCGCGAGTTGCGCTGCCTCACCTCATCAAACACGTTTACTATGTGTCCCAATGGGTGCCACGACCTCCCTCTTCTCTGTGCCTGTCACAGAGATCCAGTCGTCGCGCGTCTGCGCGGCGGAAAGAGTCTATTCAGCCCAAGGACTTGGGCTGGCCTGGATTCCTGTGACAGGCACAGGAATGAGGAGCGTTTGGAGGTGACGTCGACGTCAAACAATGAGAGGTGTGAGCCAAACGCCCGCCCAAAAAACAATCGCTTACAGCGCAGACACCCGATTGTGGCTGGCGCGTTTGGAAAGGCAGCCCACACCCAAGCAAACCGTGCCTACAACGCTGACACCCGGTTGCGGCCGGCGCGTTTGGAAAGGTACAGCCCCTCATCCGCCCGTTTGAGGATTTCGCTGGACAGCCGGTCCGGCAGGCCGAATTCGCTGACACCGCCACTGATGGTGGATTCGTAGCGCAGGTTCTGGCGGAAGGTAATCGGCACGTTCTTGCGCAGCTGTTCGGCAATTTCCAGTGCGTCCGGCTTGCGGGTGCCGGGCATGACGACGACGAATTCGTCGCCGCCGAAACGGGCAATCATGTCGCTTTGGCGCAGGTTCTGGCGACACAGGCGGGCAATTTCCACCAGCGCCGCATCTCCGGCATGGTGGCCCATTTCGTCATTGAGGCGTTTGAAATTATCAAGGTCGAACACCAGCACCGAGGTCTGGTCGCGCTCCCTCTCGAAAATGGCCAGACGGTCGTCCAGCGTTTCAATGAGCTTGCGGCGGTTATAAAGGCCTGTCAGTGCATCGGTTTCGCTGAGCAGGCGCAGCTTGCACTGCACCTCGTTTTTTTCGGTAATGTTGCTGGCAACCCAGACAACGGCGTCTTCACCATCAACCGGAAAACCCAGGGCCTGAACGCGGCCTTCAAAACTGATGGCGTAATCAGGGCCATCGCCGCTGCCCTTCACGTCGCTGCCGCACAGTTGATATTCGACAATATGCAACACGCGACTGCGCAGTGCCTTTGCCACTTCGTCTGCAAACCACTGGGCCTTTTCCTGTTTCAGCACATCAAACATGCTCATGCCGACAAGACCACTGCCATCATGGTAATGGCGCACGTCCTTGCCGCCGAACACTGCGGCGTAACGACCACTGCGCGTCAGAATAAACGCCGGGTCTGGCAATGAAGACAGGATGGAAGCCAACTGCTGCTGCGTAAACAAAGAATTTCGTTCCCACGTTACCTGACGACACGGCCGCCACCGAAACACCCGTATGTGCTAATCTGCACACGGCGTGTATTGGACTGCGAACCAGCCTTCCGATTGATCGAAATTAACACAACACTATTTCGTTTTTCTAAATAACCGTTTACGACCCAACAAAATAACCTTGAAACAACCTGTTTTCGGCGCGCTGGCAGCCAAATATTCTCGCGCTGGTTAGGTCGACAGACGCTCGACAATCAGCCGTATATGCTGCTGATCCAACATCTTAGGGTTCATGGCGTTGTGAATAGTGATTCCCTCAATCATCGCGTCAAGCGCATTGGCTTGCTGCACGGTGAAATGCAGCTGTAGCGCCCGGCGGCTGGCGGCCATCCAGTCCAGCATGACGGTTTTCAAAAGTGGGCGGCGCGAGGCATAGGCATAAAGCTCGAAGCTGAGAATAAGGTCCATGGTGCGCACCGGCCCGTCGTCACACAGATACTCTACCAGCGCGGTCCGCGCCGCGGCCTGGTCTGGCGCAGCCACCATGATCTGCATGAGATGGTCCGACACCTGAACGGACAGCTGGCGAAACGCTGCGGCAATAATGTCGTCCAGTCCGGAGAAATAATAGGTGAGTGAACCCAGCGGCAAACCCGCCGTTTCGGCAATGCGCCGGTGGGTGGTATCGGCCACGCCAACACGGCCGATTGTTTCCAGCGCCGCTGTTATGATTTTTTCCCGCCTTTCCGGGTCATTGGCAGGCCGGCGGCTTTTGGCTGGGGCTTTTTCTCGGGTCATGTCCAATCTCGAAATCTTGACTTTGTGTACGCACGTACATATACGCATGGTCTCGTTCACGGACCAAGAGCTATCATGCCATCGCTTAACCAAAGACGTTTCGCACTTTTTGTTTTTTTCTTCATTCCCGGCGTTGCCATGGCTTCGTGGGTCACGCGCACCCCTGCCATTCGCGACCGGATTGATGTTTCGATTGCTGAAATGGGTCTGGTTCTGCTTGGTCTGTCTATCGGGTCGATGAGCGGCATTTTGATGTCTGCTTTTGCCGTTGGCCGGTTTGGTACCCGCGCCGTCATGCTGGCCGGCACATGGCTGGTGGCCAGCAGTGTGGCCTTCATGGCGCTTGGCACCATAGCCGCACAGCCGCTGATCGTTTCCGTCGGGCTGGCCTGTTTCGGGCTGGGCATGGGCCTGGCCGAAATTGCCGTCAATATTGATGGCGCGATGGTGGAGCGGGAATCCGGCCGGGCGGTGATGCATACGCTGCATGGCTGTTTCAGCCTTGGCACGGTGCTGGGCGCACTGGCGGGTCTGGGCGCCAATGCGCTGGCCGTGCCTGTCGAGGTTCATCTGGCGACCATTGCCATTTTCATCGTGCCAGCCATTGTCTATTTCATACGCCATATTCCCGCAGGCACCGCCAAGACCGACAAAAACCAGACGGTGGAGACGACAGGCGCGCCAAAGGACGACTACTGGCGTGACCCGCGCCTGCTGGCCATTGCGCTGATCGTGCTGGCGGTGGCGATGGCGGAAGGTGCGGCCAATGACTGGTTGCCAATCCTGATGGTGGATGAGCACGGTTTTTCCAAAACGGCAGGTTCCCTGGTGTTTCTGGTGTTTGCATCGGCCATGACCTTTGGCCGGTTTGCCGGCGGTTATTTTCTGCACCGGTTTGGCCGCTCTGCGGTTATCCGCACCAGTGCGGTGTTTGGTGCGCTGGGTTTGGCCTGCGTGATTTTTGCCGACCATCCGATCCTGGCCGGTGCTTCCGTGCTGCTGTGGGGCCTTGGCGCATCGCTTGGTTTTCCGGTGGCCATTTCTGCGGCCGGTGACTCCGGCGCCAATTCCGCAGAACGGGTGAAAATCGTCACCATTGGCGGTTATGTCGCATTTCTGGTTGGCCCGCCGCTGCTGGGACTGCTGGGCGAAAACTTTGGCCTGCGCAATGCCATGCTGGTGGTGCTGGCGCTGTTGCTGTGCGCCATTTTGGCGGCACCTGCGGTGCGCCCGCGCAAGCTGGCCACGACAGATGAAGCCGTATCTCATTCTGCATAGGAACAGCCGATGACCGAAATGCAAAAAGCACTGGCCGGTTTGCTGTATGATGCCAACAATGATGCCGGGCTGATTGAACAGCGCCACGCCGCCAAGGATGCACTGTTTGAATTTAACAATACGCCGCCGCGCCAGCTGGAAAAACGCCGTGAGATCCTGCGCAAGCTGCTGGGCAAAACCGCAGGGGCATTTCACATCGAAGCGCCGTTCAACTGCGATTACGGTTACAACATCGAGATTGGCGAAAACTTCTACGCCAATGTCAATCTGTGCATTCTCGACTGCGCCAAGGTGACCATTGGCAACAACGTGTTTGTGGCGCCCAATGTGCATATTTGCTGCGCTGGCCACCCGCTGGATATTGAGCGCCGCAACAAGGGACTGGAATATGCCTACCCAGTGACGATCGAGGACGATGTTTGGATTGGCGCTGGCGCACAAATTCTGCCTGGCGTGACCATTGGTCGTGGCAGCGTGATTGCCGCTGGCGCCATCGTTATCCGCGATGTGCCGCCCATGTCACTGGTTGGCGGCAACCCGGCCCGCATTATCAGAACCATCACCGAGGCCGATGTCGCCAAATACCGCGAAGCGTGATGTGAGCGAAACCACACCGATAAAACAGTCCGGAACCACCATTGGAACTGACGGCAAGTGCGCTGATGTTTTCCCGCTACCGGCTGTTCGGCGCGCTGGCCGGAGAGGCGCTTATGGTAGCAGCTGCGACGACTGTGCTGATCAATGGCTGTTTTCTGCCTGATGTGCTGGCCGCAGCGCCACTTTACCGCAGTATACCTTGGCTTAACTTGAGAAAAGCTGCTGTATCCATCCTGAAAATGACAGCAACGCGGTCGATATTCAGAACAACCACAAGTAATAAAACTATACTGAAAATATTTTCAACTATTTGCTGATGTTGAGGTCAAAAAAAACCTCGACCAGATGAATGGCCGAGGTTTCAAGCCTGCTGAAATGCATTCCCTCAAAACATCTCACAATATATAAAACAACTTTACCAGATACTTTATGACTAAGACAATAGCTATTTCGTGTTATAATTAACGCGAATTCTAAACAAAATGGAACTTTCATACAATACATCGTTATTACCCCTTCGCGTTAACCCAAATTTGAAAGCCAGTTTGACGAGGTGATTGCAAATCTCTAGGGACATACACTCGGTATAGTAGTGAGTGGTGTATGTGTGACTTTGCTGAGCGTTTAACAGCAGCATTTAATCAGGGAAAGACTATTCCCCGTGAGTATGAACCTGCAGAAGCGGCCAGCAAGCGCGCCAACTGCCATGAGGCCGCAGCAGATTATGTGCGCCGGAACGGTGGCACGGTTATCCATGGATGGGTGCCGAAGGGCGCGGGTTATTACACCAAACATTGCATTGTAGAGCACAATGACCGGATGATTGAGGTGGCACGGCCAGAGCAAGCCGCCTTTCCCTTTGTGCGCCACGATCTTTTCCCCGACGACTGGAATGAGCAAGGCATTTTCGTGACGGACTTTACAGCCTGGTCCAAGGGCGCGCATGAGCAACCGAGGGCCGAGAAACCCCGCAAGTTCGGTCTGTTACGTATGCTGATCGGGTAACCGCGCCCATCTTCCCCGTGTGACGTATTCCACCTCACGCCTTATTGCGTCCACGGTTTGCATTGCCCCTGCAGGTTTTCGCAGGCCAGCACATTGTTGATGGTTCTGGCACCGGTTTCGCCCGGACGCAGATGGATGGCCTGGCGCGACGGATGCCGCCTGCCCTGACTATCAACCCCGGTCATTTCCAGCTGGCACTGCGCGGCAACGCTGCAATTGTTTTCAGCGCGAATACCGCAGGACGGATTACCAAAGCTGTCACGTTCCTGCACCTTTGAAAAAGCAACACATTGGCCAACCTGCGCGGTGCCCTGTGAGGAACCTTGTCCCGCATTGGCTTTGGCAGCGACCTGTCTTTTATGTTCAGCCAGAACAACATCCATGCATGGATTTATCAATGCAGAGCCAGTCTCACTCAACCTCAGGCAATAAGCCTTGTCATGATTTCTTGGCCGCCCAACAGCGCACTCACTGTAAAACCTGTCATTCTCAGCCTTATACCTCTGGCATGCCGGCTGTGCCTGCGCATACGGGTGAGTGAGAAGCGTATTCTTGAGCTGATCGAAGCTAATGTTCTCCGAGGCAAAAATCTGCGCGACTGATATGTTGGGCGTGGTGACAACAGTTAAAAACGCGATTGCGCACAGGCGGGCCAGCAGGCTGAACATCATCTCTCCATCATTTCCAGGAAACTCAAGCGGTCACCAAGCCAGTCTTTACGAGACATGGGCCTGATGTAATCACCCAGATTGGGTAACGGGGGCGGTTTAATTTCGCCAGATGGGCAAAGCCGTACGGCAAACGCCCTGCGCCTGGTTTTGTTTGGCGCGGAGGTAAAGCTGTTTAA
The DNA here is from genome assembly GCF_055381905.1 of Agrobacterium sp. 5Ca50. Classification (NCBI taxonomy): domain Bacteria; kingdom Pseudomonadati; phylum Pseudomonadota; class Alphaproteobacteria; order Hyphomicrobiales; family Rhizobiaceae; genus Agrobacterium; species Agrobacterium sp. 5Ca50. The sequence goes on along the minus strand of NZ_AP026438.1, from coordinate 1,525,117 downwards.
AACCCCACCTTGAATTACATTATTCCACACTCATAAAGCGAAGAACAATGTAAGAGTTAAATTCCTGATTCCATGACAAATATTCCGGGGGTTGTGTGGGAGAGAGTGAAGGCGTCGAAGGTGGGGTCGGTTACTTCATGTGGAGTATCACCGAAAACAGGCTCATCATGGATGAGGTAACATCTGGGTATCATGGGTTTTCAGCCGAAGTGGGTGCGCAGGGCGTAACAATCGAGGATATTCTCGAACGCATCGACATTGAAATGCGAGACCGGGTGGCCAGTGCCATCATCGACAGCATCACCGAAAAGGCGCTGTTTGACCAGCGTTACAAGGTCATCCGCCCCGACGGAACGACCCGCATCATCGCCGCCCGCGCACGGCCGATCTTCGATGCCGACGACGCGCCGTTTCTGGGCCTGGGCGCCGTACATGAGGTCACCTTCAAGCGGCCAAGGTTGTTGGGCGGGACCTAAAAGCGCAGACACAACACCACAGCATTGACGGCGAGAACAGCAAACGGCTGGTTGGTCAACTGCAACGCTGTGGCCGGTCATTGCCATAACAGACCCCTCGCCTCGAAAACATCGGTCAACTGGCCGAGAATATCAGCCTCACTGCGATGACCGAAACGCGCGTGCAAGGTCACAGCCACGGCCCGTATATCCACAAAGTGCAGCCGGTTTGCATCCGCCTTGTCGGCGTGCTTGTGGATGGCGTCCATCAACCGTTGGTCATAACACATCCTGTTTTTCCCACGACTTTCCATTCCAAAGAGGCATGCGCCAAGGACAAAAGCCTATGCCACCATCGGTCATCGAGATGATCTGGCGACGCCGGGTTGTCCGCCATTAGTGGCCACCGAAAAGCGTTTGTGGGTGCCTTTCGCCAGAGCGAAATCGTGGCAGGACAATCAAGCGGCGAGACAGGATCTCGAGCAGCCACGCACGCTTTTGCGCTGCGGCCGCTGTTTTATTGTCTATGTCGAGAATGGAAGTGCACGAGGCTTTCACGTTGCGCGCTCCTGTTCAGCAGGCAAGAGCACGTAACAACCCTCAGTCGTCAGCGCCTACATTTTCGGTTGCTGACGATGTGGCAGGGTAAGCGCCACCAACGGGTATGTCCACTCACTGATTTCTTTATTTTCAGCAGCAGCTGCGCGGCCCACACAATGAGGCAATGAAATGCAGAGCGCATGGATGCGGCTGGCCTTGCGAAACACCAACGTTCACACTTTGCACGCTACTCGACGGTTAGCGTGTATGCGCAGTCATCTTTGGCGTTCAGAGCAGACCGGGTCGGGTAGAACGCCAGCTTGACTGGTTCGCCCGCAATTCCGGCAATCGGCACAGTGATGGGAAATCTTGCAAACTTCCGGTAGCTGACCAGACGGGTGTTTTGCAGTTCAACGGCGCAGGTTCCGTTTTCTGCTTCAAGCTTGATTTTGAGCGCTCTCGAGGTTGTCGGCGTAATGATGAATGTGCTTGACTGCCCGTTGCTGGTTTCGCCCGAAACCGTCTCCACACCGCCTTCAGAAATGCTGATTTCCCTATTGGCTTCGCGCGCCATGGCGGGCGAAAATTGCAAATAGACGATCGCCAGAATGAGGCTTTTGCGCATAGAACTCTCCAAAAAAGCCACCTGCACATAGATGATGTGCAATATCCAGCCAATTTGGTTCACGTTTGCTTTAGCGCGTACGACCGCAACATCGCTCTCTTATCGTCAAAACCTCTATCATTCGCACAAACAAAAAAAGCCCGGGACGTGCCCGGGCATTTTGTTATTCCGTGTGGCGTTATCAGAACTTGACACCAAGGCCGATGCGGATGGCGTGCTGGTCAAGGTCGGAATTGATGACCGGGCCACCGACGCCGGTGAAATCGAAGTTCTTGTCGCCAAAGTTGGTATAGCGATATTCAATGCGGCCGAAGACCATGTCGGTGAAGGCGTAATCCATGCCCGCGCCGACGGTGAAGCCATTGAAGGTCTCTTTCTGACCGACGCCAGCGACTGGTACGTCAAGGAAGCCACGGCCGACGGCCCAGCCAGCTGTACCGTAGAGCAGCGCACGGTCAAAGGCGTAACCGACACGACCACGAACAGAGCCCTGCCAGTCAAGGCCGTAATTGAAGGCAGTGATGCCACCAATGGCCAAGGAGTCATCGCCCCAGTTCTTTTCGAGATCACCTTCGATACCGATGACCCAGTTATTGTCCAGCTGATGGTTGTAACCGACAAAACCGCCGAGGATACCGCCGTCAAAATCAGCAGAAAAACCGCCGCCGAAATCGACGTCGTTGTTGTTCCAGGCGTAACCGCCCTGCACACCGGCGGTGAAGCCGGTCCAGTTGAATAGAGGTGTCTCTACGGCCACCGGTGCTGCAGGTACTTCGTAAACAGCGTCTGCAGCCATGGCGGAGGACGCTGCCAGAATGAATGCTGCGCTCAGTGCTAGTTTCTTCATGATACTAAACCCTCTCCAAAATTTCATGAGGGTCATATTACACCGATCCGAAATATAAGATGTAACTAAATTACCACACTGCCACGCATTGCTTCAATACGAGGCATCTGCGGAAATTACGCTTAAAAAAGTGTCACCAAATACGCTGCGTACCGGATGCGATGCCAATGGCTCTCGGTCGCGGGTCGGTTTGGACCGAGAAATTGCCAAGACCACCACCCCGGTTTGTATGCCGGGGTGGCGGGTGTCGGTAATGGGTTGAAGGTCGCGGGCGGTTAGTGCTTGCGCAGCAACGCGCTGTTTTGGGCCGGTTTGCCGTTATTGCCAATGCCGGCGGCGCTGATCTTGGCCTTGCCTTCGCCCTGCATCGTCATGGTGCCTTTCCAGCCATTGTTGTCATCGAGCTTGACGGTGTTTCCAGATACGGAACCGGTGACCTTGGGACGTGGGAAACCGTTATTGGTCCAGAATGTGACCTTGCCGTTGGAGATCTTCACGGTGGTTTTTCTGCCGCCGCCGCTGCTGGTGCCGCTCCATGTGCCATCCCAGGCGTTGGCCTTGGCGGTTTTGGCCTGTGTTGCCTTGGCTTGCGCAAAGGCCGGCGTGGTGGACATCAGTGCAAGCGATGCCACTGACAGAACAAGTGTGGTGATGAGTGTACGCATAGGAAGCCCCCTTTTCATGCGAGGCCAACGCTAACAGATGGTGGGCGCGGCCAAATCCCCCTTATGGGTGAGCCGGCGCTGGTTGGCGGCCAGAAAATAGAAAATTTCGGTGTGTTTGGAGGCCCACACCACTGCGTGGGAGCTAACCAGGGCGTTTTATTTACCGAAAACACCGGGAACAATAAGCCGCCTCGACAGGTTCACGGCACAGATGACCAGCAACAGGCAGGAAATGTTATGAATACCGACCTTATGGCGATGTCCGCCCCGATCAAATTTGACGACGTGGATTATCTGACTGATCTGATGCTGCAATGGAGCCAGAAGCACGGGCGATCAATGGATGACCTTATGGGCAAACGCCACACGATCCTGTCTCGGTTCCGGGCTGGAGAGCGGCGGGCGGAGCGGCTTTTCTCTGACATGTGACGATGAGAGGTGCTTAAGCGCGAATTTACTGGCTATTGGCGGTGATATCTGCGCAGTGTGGATTTTCTGGAGAACTCCATGCGTCGAATCATCCTGTTTGCGGCCCTTTCCCTGCATGCTCTGACTGCCGACGCGCGAGAGGCTGCAACGGAAATTGTGGTTAGCGGCGGCGCAGCCCAAATCTTCAAAAGCACCGTCACTGGCAGTGATGCCAAATCCTTTCTCATCACGTCGGATGCCGCCAGAGCCGTGACGCTGAAATTTGCTGCCAGTAACAGTATTTGCGGCGTTGAAGTACAGACCACCGGCCAGCACGACTACGCCAAATATGGGCAGTTTCCGATAACAGTGCCGTTAGCCACCATGATCAACAATTCCTATAAGGTATCGTTTTTCCTGACGCGATCCGCCTGGATCGGCAAACAGCAATGCGAGTTTACCCTGTCTGTTCAGTGAGCGTCCCCGCTCTTTACGCCCTGCCCTTTGCGATTAAGCGCGATGGCAAGACAGGCGAGCCATGCCAAGGCCTGATTTGAAAAGCGGCACCCGTAAGCAGGATTTGCAGTCTTAAAAAAGTGCCGGCGGCAGCCGGGACTGCCGCCAGCATTCGCCAAGGAAATTGCAACGTTTCCGGAGGTGGCGAAGGTAAAAGTTGCGGCCCTTATTCGGTGATTTCCACCGGCGTGCCATCCGGCGTGATGATCACGGCCTCGTAAAATCCATCGCCGGTCAAACGCGGACCGGACATCAGGCAGCCATCTTCCACGCAGCGGCGGGCCAGTGCATCAACGGCGGTGCGGTTGCCAAGCGAAATGGCAATGTGGTCCCAGCCAAGATGATCATGGTCCAGACGGCCACGCAGCCAGGGGCCAGTCATCAGCTCAATCTGGTCGCCACTGTCAGGCAGTTTCAGAAAACGCGACACAAACCCTTCGCGGCGCTTGCTGTGATAGGCATCACCCACCTCTGCGCCAAAATAGCGTTGCCAGAAGGCAGCGGCGGCATCGAGGTCACGGGTCCAGAGTGCGGTATGGGCAATACGCATGATGAGACTTCAGCCTTTCAAAGCAAGGAACTGCACCCGCATTGCTGCGGGATGACACGATGAATCGTTCACAAACGTGAAATAACATGCGAAATTATGCACATCAATGCACGATGTTTTACCAATCGTGCAAGAATGTGAAGGTGTCTTTGTGTGGTGACAGATGAAACTAGGCCGCGAAAAGGATGCCGCGCCTCAGCAAAACCTCACTGTTTCAAGCGATCTTGTTTCCAGCGAAGGTCATCTCGCATTCATTATCGGATAGCTTATGATGGCCGCAAGCGAATGACACGGGGAGATTGTCATGCCTGAAAACTTGTTCAAACCCGCTGTGCCGATCCTGTTTGTGCGTGATGTCTCGGCAAGCAGCCGCTTCTACCGCGACAGGTTGGGTTTTGTGGTGGATTTTCTCTATGGCACACCACCATTTTACGGTTCGGTTTCACGCGGTCAGGCCTGCCTGCACCTGCGCCATGTTGGTGCACCAAACTTTGCGGAGCTGGCGGCAACAGAACCATCCCTGATCCTGGCGACGATTGAAGTAACCGATGTGCATGGCCTGTATGAAGAGTTTCAGGCTCAAGCCGTCGACGTGGCGCAAATGCCGACCCGGCAGGAATGGGGCGGCACGGATCTGCATGTCAGAGACCCCGATGGCAACGTCATTTGCTTTGTCACCTATACGCAACAACAGTGATCGAGCCCCCCTGCTGATCGGCAGCACGACACGCCAGTCATAAAAATTTGATGTGACCAGCAAGCCCAAACGCCCTATCCGGCTAACGAGCCAATTTGAGAATCCATAACCTGCTTCCCCGTGGAAGTTGTTTTTTCAGGATGATGTCCTTTTGTTCCAAGTGTTTGATCTGTTTAAACTGGCACTTTGCCTTTACGTTATTGTCAGAACCATCGTGCCGCTGCCGACCTCACGGTTGGTCAAGATCATCGTCGCCGTGGCGCTGGTGGTTATTTCGCAGCATCACCTGATTACCCGTGTCACCACCGGCAACATGTTTTCGCCCGAGGTGCCGCGTGCAGTGATGATATCAGTCAATATCGGCTTCGTGTTCATCGTGCTGGCGGCAATGCTGCAGCTGCTTAGCGACATCATCTCCGTGCTGATCGCTTTGGTGAAACGTCGGCAGGTGCGTGTGTCACTGACGGCACGCGCCATTATCATTGCACTGTCGCTGGGGCTTTCCAGCTACGGCGTGTCACAGGCGCTGCGCGTGCCTTCGCTGAAAGAAGTCACACTGGAGATCAAGGGCCTGCCGCAGCAGTTTGACGGTTACCGCCTTGTGCAGCTGACCGACCTGCATTTGAGCCGGCTGTTTCAACGGGAATGGGCCGAAGCGACCGTGACCGCCACCAATGCCATTGGTGCCGACCTTATCGTGATCACCGGCGATCTGATCGATGGCACGATTGAGGCGCGCAAAAACGATGTGCCGCCGCTGGGTAATCTGCGCGCGCCTGACGGTGTCTGGGTTATTCCCGGCAATCACGAATATTATTTCGGTCGTCCGGAATGGATGGCGCAGTTCAAGGCGCTGGGCATGCAGGTGCTGGAAAACCAGCACACGCTGATTACCCGTGATGGCGCCAGCTTTACTTTGGCTGGTGTGACTGACCGCCGCGCACCGGACTTTGGCCAGGAAGGCCCAAATATTGATAAGGCATTGGCCGGCTCCCCGCCTGACAACAGTGTTATTCTGCTGGACCACCAGCCGCGTTTTGCACCGGATGCGGCAGCCAAAGGGGTTGACATGCAGCTGTCTGGCCACACCCATGGCGGCATGATCTGGGGTTTTGACCGCATCGTTGCCATGTTCAACAACGGCTTTGTCTCCGGTCGTTATCAGGTGGGTGACATGCAGCTTTACGTCAACAATGGCACGGCGCTGTGGATCGGTTTTGCGGTGCGGCTGGGTGTGCCATCGGAACTGACGGTCATCACGCTCAAATCCGTCTGACGCCATTTCGTTGGCCTAAACTCAAAAAAACGGCGCCTCCTCAGGCGCCGTTTTGTTATCTCGATGTCTGCGTCGCATCATCCAGAAAGGCGCGAAGCCGTGGGGTCATGAAATCCAGAAAGGCCCGCACGCGGTGTGGCAGGCGTTCGCCGCCCATGAACAGCGCATGCAGGTCTTCCGTATCGCCCGCCACCTCATGGCGCAGAATTTCCACCAGCGCGCCGGAGCGCAGATCATCCCTGATGTGATATTCACCGAGCTGCGCAATACCCATGCCCATGACAGTCATGCGCCGCACGGATTCTCCGTTATTGCCGAGCAGAATGGCGCCGGGTGAATAATCCCAGATACGGCGGCTGGTGCGCGGTGCGGAAATCTGTTTCGAGCGGCGAAAATTGAAACCAAGGCAGCGGTGGTTTTTCAGGTCCTGCAGGTTTTGCGGCACGCCGTGCTCTCTCAGATAGGCCGGTGACGCCACCACCCGGCGCTGCGCGGTGCCAAGCTTGGCAGAGGTGAGCGAGGAGTCCCCAAGATTGCCGATGCGAAAGGCCACGTCGGTACGGTCGAGATAGAGATCGACAATCTCGTCCGACAAGGACAGGTCGACAACGATGTTGGGGTGCAGCGCCCAGAACTGCGGCAGCAGCGGCTCTACCGCCACGGTGGCAAACCCGACCGAGGAGGTCACGCGCACCACCCCGCCACTGGCGGCCGCGCCGCGCGACACGTCACGTTCAATATCATCCAGCTCTGCCAGCAGGCCCTGGCTGCGCTCATAATAACGCCTGCCCTCTGCCGTCAGCGACAGGCGGCGGGTGGACCGTTCCAGCAGCCGCACGCCCAGCCGTTCTTCCAGACGGCCGATCAGTTTTGAGACATTGGAGGGGGTGATGTTCAACTGGCGGGCGGCCTCGGAAAAATTTCCGGTTTCCACCACTCGCACAAACACATCCATCTCGCCAGCGCGGTTATCCATAGTCATGTCCATTTGTGAATATGGTTCATAGATGTGATGCCGCGAAACCGCGTTGTCAAGCGCGGTGTATCACCCTATTTTTCCTGTCATATTTGGCTTTCAAAAACGCTTCGCCTTCTCCCAAGCGGCGATAAATACCTTGATCGAGGAATGATGATGGAAAAGACCGGACCTAACTGGCCGTTGCTTGCCTTGGCCGTGGGCGCCTTTGGCATTGGCGTTACCGAATTTGCGCCCATGGGCATGTTGCCCGTTATTGCTGATGGTGTTGATGTGTCCATCCCGTCGGCCGGGTTGCTGGTCAGCGCCTATGCCGTAGGGGTTATGGTGGGTGCGCCCTTCATGACGCTGCTGTTTTCGCGTTTTGGCAAACGCACGGCGTTGATTGCGCTGATGAGCATTTTCACCCTTGGCAATGTGCTGTCGGCCTTTGCGCCAGATTACTGGACATTGCTGATTGCCCGCGTGGTAACCAGCCTCAACCATGGTGCATTTTTCGGGCTTGGTGCCGTGGTGGCGGCAAGTCTTGTGCGGCCGGAAAAACAGGCAACCGCCGTTGCCACGATGTTCATGGGCCTGACCATTGCCAATATTGGCGGTGTGCCAGTGGCCACCTGGATCGGCCAGCAGATTGGCTGGCGTGAGGCTTTTGGCGCAACGGCGCTGCTGGGCATTATCACCATGGGTGGTCTGGCGCTTGCGCTGCCGAAAAGTGCTGCTGGCAAACGGCCTGATGTGCGCCGTGAACTGCAGGTGATGATGCGGCCTGACGTGCTGTTGCCGCTGTTGACCACCGTGCTCGGTGCTAGCGCCATGTTTGTGCTTTACACCTATGTCGCGCCAATCCTGCAAAACCAGACCGGCGCATCGGAAGGTTTCATTACCATTGCGCTGGTGCTGATTGGCGTTGGTTTCACCATTGGCAATTATGTCGGCGGTCGTGCAGCCGACTGGTCGCTGACCGGTGCCGCCTCGATGTTTCTGGCGCTGCTGTCGCTGATGATGTTCCTGTCGCCCTTGCTGCTGGGCACCCATATCGGTGCGGCCATCACGCTGGTCATCTGGGGCATGGCGGCCTTTGCCATTGTGCCACCGTTGCAGATGCGGGTGATGCAGGCGGCGTCTGAAGCGCCGGGGCTCGCCTCCTCCATCAATATCGGTGCCTTCAACCTTGGCAATGCCATTGGTGCGGGTATTGGCGGCATGGTGATCAATGCCGGTGTTGACTACGCCTATGTGCCGGTGGCCGGTGGTGTGGCGGCCCTTGCCGCACTGGCACTGGTGCAGATCAGCCGCCGCCTTCCCCAGGCACAGGCCTGCTGATAAGACAGGTTGAATGAAGACAAGACACCGCGCCGGACACTGTCTTGCACAGTCCGGCGCGGTGTTTTTACGTCAACAGGTCAACAATACTGGAACTCACCATGAACCGGCCGCACTACAGCCACGCCATTCAACGGTTGGGCATTCTGGACGATCTTGGCGCTTACGATCCGCATGTGGCTGGCACACCGCCGCTTGGCGTACATACAGACACCAGCGACATTGATATATTGTGCTGCGCGCCTGACGCGGACGTGTTTCTTGACACGATAGTGTCTCTCTACAGCAACCACGCCGGCTTCAGCTGTTGGCAGTGGGTGTCCGGTGACCGGCCATTGATTGCCACTTTTCATGCTGAGGGCTGGGAGTTTGAAATCTATGCCAGCCCGCAGCCAGTAAAACAGCAGGCAGGCTGGCGACACTTTACCATTGAACAGCGCTTGCTTGCTTTGGGCGGCGAGGCTTTCAAAGCAAAGATCATGTCACTGCGCAGTGAAGGCTACAAAACCGAACCGGCCTTCTGGGCTGCACTTGGCTTTGCTTCACATACCCATGGCAATGCCTATTCGGGCATGCTGGAACTGTGTAACGACACAGATGAAGCTCTTGTCGATAGGCTTAAACAAGCAGGCTTTGTTTAAACGCGGCATATTTTCTTAAACGCCACGCGCTGCGCAACTCTATTTTTGCGCCTTTTGTTGCGATTTGTATCGTTTTGCTACGGTCTAACAGGACAGACGTGTCATTTAGACTCGTTCTCCCGCATTTTTTGCGTTCAAAACTTAAGAAAAAAGTCTTCGCTTAAAATTGTAGTGAATTACTACAACTCATTTCAACTGATGGTGGGCATATTGCCCTCAACAGCACGCGAATGACGAGCGTGGACTACCCGGCATGAAGCCACTTTCTAAACCCTATACTTCATCAATACTTTTAGAGAGCAGACATGCCTAGCATTACCGCCAACATTCCATCCCTGAACGCCCAGGCCAATCTTTCGCGTACACAGTCCAAACTCGCTTCCGTGGCCTCAAGCCTGTCTTCCCGCGCGCTTGGCTTAGGCACAAACAACAATATTGCTGCTGAACTTGCGGCGCAGAAGGAACGCGCCAATGCCGCCCAGGCGGCCAATGCCGCCCACAACGCCACCATCACCAAGGGACAGACTGAAGAAGCCAACCTTGCAAACAGCGGCGATATCATCAACAAAATGTCCGAGATGGTTCGCTCTGCCATCGGCGCCACAGGGGCTGATCGTGATGCAATCAACGGAGAACTCTCCAGCCTCAAGAACGAATTGCAGGGTCTGGCCAGCACCTCCAGCAGTGGCGCACTGAACACGTCTTACCAAACTGCCAGCGGCACCTCCTACCACGCGGTGAATTCTGCCGCGGGACAGGGTTCGCGCGAAATCAGCGTTTCAGCGTCGACAACCAACGAAGAACTCTTCGACATGATATCGGCTCTTGGCAGCATGCAGAAGGACGTTACCGCTGCACGCAACCAAAACGGTGAAACACTGACGCAGGAACTGACCAGCCAGACAAACGCCCTGACACAGTCTGCAAAGGATGCCGGTCTCAACGTTGCCAACCTTGATCAGGCTGACACCAGCGCGCTGAGAGAGCGCGCCCGGTTGGCAATGGAAGAGTTGCAAAAGACAAGCCTTTCCATGGCCAACAACAACCTAACCGCGATCAGACAGCTTCTCAGGTAATATCCGGCTGAACTGAAGAAGTGGAGAATGCGTGAGTGACCCTCACGCATTCTTTTTTTATGGCGTTTTTTAAGGGTACAGAGTTGACGCCTGTGCCTGACCACGCCTCCAAGCAGGCTGGCGTGCGCTGTCTCCACATTGATGAGCCGGGCGTGTTTGACGAGGCGCGGTTTACCGAGCGGGTGAAACAGGCGAGTGTCTTGCCGGGCGAGACGATTTGAGGGTGATGTCAGGGTCGGGACCCCTCACCCGAAAAATCTATGACTTAGCAAGCTAAGACCATGATTTTTCTTCCTCTCCCACAAGGGGAGAGGTAGGGGCGCCAGTGGCACGGCACCCGCCTTATCTCTCCCCTTGTGGGAGAGAAAGCGATTTCAACATCTTAAGGCAAAGCCATAAGTGTTAGAAATCGCAAGTGAGGGGTCTATTTCACAAGCCCTGAAGCATGTGACAGAATGGAAAGACAAACAAAGTCGAGATTGCGTTCTATCTCGTCATTCCAGAAACGCAGGGTCGTAAAACCTTGCTCACGGAAAAACGCATCACGCTGACGGTCTGCATCGCTTAGCGCGTGTTGAGAGCCATCCACCTCGACAATCAATCTGGCATCGAAGCAGACGAAATCGAGAATACAGTTGTGCATCGGCACCTGCCGGCGGAACTTCAAGCCCTCCAGTTTGCCGCCACGAATGACCTGCCACAACATGTTTTCCGCTAGCGTCGAATCCTTGCGCATCGTCCTGGCGCGTAGGCGGTTTACGGGCGGTGGCTGGTGATGATGTGCCATGCGTCGGTCTCAGTTGTATCGGCGCAGGATGAAATCTTTCGTTGCGGAAATCAACATAGGCTCAGCTTGGAAATTTATGACTTGGCAGGCTTGGAAAGCACCAACCCCTCACCAAGAAAATCTACGACTTAGCTGAAGCTAAGACCGTGATTTTCTGTCCTCTCCCACAAGGGTAGAGGTAAGGGCGCCAGCGGCACGACATTACCTCATCAGGAACGCTCAGGATGCGCCTCAAGGGGGCGGGCCCACCCATCTCTCCCCTTGTGGGAGAGAAAGCGATTTCAACATCTTAAGGTGCAGCCATAAGTGTTAGAAATCGCAAGTGAGGGGGTCACGTTCAAGTCGGTACCTAAGCGTTATGAGCGCCACGTAAAACCTACCCCTCACCTGAAAAATCTATCACTTAGCGAGCTAAGACGATGATTTTTCTTCCTCTCCCACAGGGGTAGAGGTAAGGGCGAAAACCCGCCCCCTTGACACCACCCCCAAACTGGCTCTCATTTCAATTCCGTTTTCACATATAAGGTGGGCCAGTTGGTGCAGGGTAACAACAAGGTGGGCACGGCGCGTGGCATTTATCTGGGCCTGCGCCAGCAGATTGCCAGCGGCGTTTATGCGCCAGGCAGCAGCCTGCCATCCAGCCGGGCGCTGGCGGAAGAGCTGGGTGTTTCGCGCACCACCGTGACCACGGCATTCGAGCAGCTGATATCAGAGGGCTATGTGCTGGTGCGCCAGGGCGCACGGCCGGTGGTCAACGACAACATGGCCGGCGATGATGGCGAGGTACCCCACAAGGTCAGCACCGCGACACCAGGGCTTTCCGCCTATGCCGAGCGCACCATAGCACTGCCGCAAAGCCACCTGCCCGCCCGGCCCGGCCTGCGCTACGACTTTCGTTATGGCGATGTTTCGCCTGACGATTTTCCCAAACTGGCATGGCGCAAGGCGCTGACATCGGCCGTTTTGACCCGCCGCGAACGGCTGGGTTACGGCGACCCCGCCGGCAGCGAGGCGTTGCGGCAGGCCTTGCAGGGCTATCTGTGGCGGGCACGCGGCATAAATTGCGATTACAGGCAGATTGTTGTCGTCAATGGCTCGCAACAGGCGCTGGATCTGTGCGCGCGGGCGCTGGTGAACCCCGGCGACCGCGTTGTGGTGGAAGAGCCCTGTTACGCCATGGCGCGCAATGTGTTCACAACCATCGGTGCGGAGCCATTGCCGGTGGCCTGTGATGCCGATGGCATAGACACCACACAACTGCCGCAACCCGGCCAACACCGGCTGGCCTTTGTGACACCCAGCCACCAGTTTCCGCTGGGTGGCGTGTTGTCTGCCGGGCGGCGGCGCGAACTTGTCGACTGGGCGGAAAGCGGCAACGCCTATATTCTCGAAGATGATTATGACGGCGAGTACCGTTATGACGTGCGGCCGATTGCGCCGCTGTATCTTTCTGGCCGTGGCCGGGTGATCTATATTGGCACCGTGTCCAAAACCCTGTCGCCCACCCTGCGGCTTGGTTACATGGTGCTGCCGCCGGGCCTTGCGGAACCGTTTACCCGCATAAAACAGCTGGTCGATCGACAAGCGCCGACCTTTGAACAGGATGCGCTGGCGGCGCTGATTGAAAGCGGTGCCTATGAACGGCATGTGCGCAAGATGCGGCGGCTGAACGGCGAAAGACGCCAAGCCTTTCTCGACGTCATGCACGAGGTGTTTGGCGTGCGGGTGGAGATTGTCGGCACCTCAGCCGGGTTGCATGTGGTGGTGTGGTTCAATGGCTTGAAATCCAGTGACGAGGCAAGGCTGGCAGAGGCCGCTTTGCTGGCCGGCATTGGTATTTATCCGGTGTCGCGGCTTTACAGCGAAGCCTCTGAGCGGCGGGCCGGGTTTGTGTTCGGTTATGCCACCATGCCGGTGCAGAACATTCCGGACGGTGTGCGGCTGCTGGGCCGGGTGCTGGCCGCTTAGGCTTTTAAAAACCGGCAGCCAACTGGACTGATATTTTTATCGAAAACTGGCGCTTCTGGTCTGCCAGCCATCTGTTTATTGCTGCTTCAAACAAAGCCTGCACCCTGATTTCGGAACGCATCCATGCCCGTTGATATCAACCAGCTTCTGATTGTTTTTACCGCCTATATCATTGCCGCCGGCAGCCCCGGCCCCAGCAATATGCGCATTATGGGCGTGGCAATGAATGATGGCCGCAAAGCGGGTCTGGCCATTGCATCCGGCGTGGTCACCGGCTCGATTTTCTGGGGGCTGATGGCAGCATCAGGCGTCTCGGCGATTTTAAAGACCTATCCCGGCGCCATTGTTGGTCTGCAGATTTTTGGCGGGCTTTACCTGCTGTTTCTGGCCTTCAAGGCGGCGCGTGCTGCGGCTGCGCCAGACCGGCCGGTGTCTCTGGACAGTGACCGGGTGGTGCCCTCCATGGGCGCGCTTTACCGGCGCGGCCTGCTGATGCACCTGATGAACCCAAAATCCATTCTGGCGTGGATTGCACTGATGACGCTTGGTCTGGGGTCGCAGGCCTCCACCACGGGTGTGGTGATTATTCTGGCCGGTTGCGCGGTGCTCAGCGTGACGATTTTCTGCGGCTACGCCATCGTGTTTTCCACCGGGCCGATGGTGCGGCTCTACCGCCGCGCCCGCCGCTGGATTGAAGGGGTGCTGGCGCTATCCTTCGGCCTTGCCGGTTTGAAACTTCTCCTGTCACGCATTTGAAAGCCAATTCCCATGTCGCTTTTTGACGGCCTTTCGGCATTTCCCATCACGCCCACCGATGCAGCTGGCCGGGTGGACACAGACGCGCTGGCGCGCATTCTGACCCGCATTCGTGACGCTAAAGTGCACTCGATTGGCCTGCTTGGCAGCACGGGCGGCTATGCCTTTTTAAACCGCGAGGAACGCCGCCGGGCGGTGGACTGCGCCATCAACACCGTGGGTGGCGACATTCCCGTGATTGTTGGGGTTGGCGCGCTGCGCACCGATGAGGCACAGGCCTTGGCGCGCGATGCCAAGGCGGCCGGTGCAAACGGCTTGTTGCTGGCGCCGGTGTCCTACACGCCGCTGCGCGATGAGGAAGTCTACACGCATTTTGTAGCAGTGGCTGGGGCCGGCCAGTTGCCCATGGCGATCTACAACAATCCCGGCGCAACGCGTTTCACCTTTCCGCGGGCGCTGATTGCGCGCCTGGCGCAACTGCCCAACGTCGTTGCGGTAAAAATGCCCCTGCCCGATGGCGATGATTTTGCCGGTGAACTGGCGGCCATCAGGGCCGCCACGCCCGCATCCTTCAAGGTCGGGTATAGCGGCGACTGGGGCTGCGCCGCCGCGCTTTTGGCCGGAGGCGACACCTGGTATTCCGTCATTGCCGGGTTGCTGCCGGTGGAAACACTGGCCTTGGCGCAGGCGTCACTGGATGGTGATAGCGTGAAGGCCGGTCAGCTCAATGCCGCCTTTGCACCGCTCTGGGTGCTGTTCAAGGAGTTTGGCAGTTTTCGGGTGATGTTTGTGATTGCCGAGCTTTTGGGCCTTGGCACATTTGCCCCGCCACTGCCGATCCTGCCGCTGGACGACGATGCGCGCACTCGCATCAAGGCGGCGTTGGATGGTTTGCAGGTACAGTGAGTCCTGACCCACGAGGCTAGAGGCAGGGGTGGAACTAGTACCCCAACCTACCTCATCTCTGTCCTCGGGTCAGGCCCGAGGACGAGGCATGAGGCTGGGTGGAGCAACGTCAGTCCCAATAATAGAGGACGCGACGTAGCCCTGACGGCATCTGAAAAACCAATCTCACTCAACCGAAGATAGATTTTCAACCTAACGCCAAGACCTGCCATCAGTCTACAATTTGCGAAAATTGTAGCGTCCGACATGTTGCAGCGAAAAAGCGTATTAGCCGTTCTGGACAAGCTCCAGATGAGCGTTGTTGCCCATCAAAATTATACAAATAAGGAAAAGCGCAATAAATACAGAGGCGGCAAAACCCGCATAGACCTTAGGTGACATTGTAACATACCCCCACAACCAAGGATAGATTTCAGAATTAACGCAAAGCGTGCAATTGGTCTAGTCCCTAAGCAAACTTTAATTTACGGTAGGTTGTAGTGCGGTGTATTTCTCACAAGACTTGTCGTGCGTGATTGACCGCTACCACGCGGAT
This sequence comes from Agrobacterium sp. 5Ca50, assembly GCF_055381905.1. Lineage (NCBI taxonomy): Bacteria > Pseudomonadati > Pseudomonadota > Alphaproteobacteria > Hyphomicrobiales > Rhizobiaceae > Agrobacterium > Agrobacterium sp. 5Ca50. Next base: position 1,509,570 of record NZ_AP026438.1, on the reverse strand, counting down.
TGTTGCAGGCCGTTCCAATCGGCCACCCAGGCGACATAGTTGACGCCCAGCATGACAAAAGAGTCTCGTCAGCCAAAGACTTGAGCTGGCATGGTTTCCTGTGACAGGTACAGGAAAGAGGGCCAGTTGGGGTGGCGAGGATCTAACCACGCTAACCAGACATATTGCGGTTGCGGATAGGTGGTTAGATCCCAGGGACAGGCCCTGGGATGACGTCGAATGGACGGAGCGGTCTGATCAAACCAAAACCCCTCACCTGAAAAATCTATCACTTAGCAAGCTAAGATGATGATTTTTCTTCCTCTCCCACAAGGGTAGAGGGAGGGAGTGCCGGTGGCAGCCACATACTCCCCCTCATCTCTGTGCTCGTCACAGGGGTCCAGGCCCAGCCCAAGTCCTTGGGATGTAAAGACTCTTCTCGCCGCGCAGACGCGCGTCGACTGGATGCCTGTGACATCCCTCGGGTCAAGCCCGAGGACGAGGCATGAGGGCCAGATGGGGTGGCCCTCGGTGTCAAACTATGTGCCAACCGCTTTCTCCAACGTCATCCTCGCCGCGGTAGTGAGTATCTAACCACACCGCTCAGACATGTTGCGGATAGGTGGTTAGATCCCAGGGACAGGCCCTGGGATGACGTGGAGTGGGTGGTTTGGTGGGCCGAACAGCCCTCACCCACGCTGGCGCAGTGCATCCACGACAACGGCCAGCGCCGGCGACATCTGCCGACGGCTGGGATAATAGAGATGGTAACCGGTAAATGGTGGGCTCCAGTCCGTGAGCACGCTGACCAGACGCCCGGCGGCAATATGGTCCGCCACCAGATTTTCCGGGACATAGGCGATGCCATACCCTTGCAGCGTGGCGTCAATCATCGCCACTGATGAATTGAAGGTCAGCTGCCCGTCCACCCGCACGCGAAGTTCACGGCCATCCTGTTCAAACTCCCAGGCGTAAAGACCACCCCATGTCGCCTGCCGGTGATTGATGCAGCTGTGGCCCACAAGGTCTTTGGGTGTTTCCGGTGCGGCATGGCGGGCAAAATAATCCGGGGATGCCACGGCAATCAGCCGCCAGTCGGGGCCGATGCGAACGGCGATCATGTCCTTGTCGACACTTTCGCCCAGTCTTACGCCAGCGTCAAAACGTTCCTCGACAATGTTGCGCATGCCATTGTCGCTATAAAGCTCGACCTTGACGTCCGGATATCGCGACAGGACATTGCCAAGCTTTGGCCAGACGGTGGTTTGCAGCGCATGATCCGACAGTGTGAGACGCACGGTACCAGACGGTTTTTCCCGAAATGCCACTAGGTTCGCCAGATCGGCTTCGATACCCTCAAACCGTGGCCCGATCGATAACAACAGACGCTCGCCCGCTTCTGTTGTGGCCACACTGCGGGTCGTTCTGGTCAGCAGGCGCACCCCAAGCCGCGTCTCAAGCTGCTTGATGGTGTGGCTGAGCGTGGATTGTGACGTGCCGAGCGTGGCGGCGGCCTTGGTGAAGCTCTGCTCTCTGGCAACCTCAACAAACCACAGCAGATCCTTCATGTCTTCGCGCAACATTGCTGGCCTCAATTCATATTGAATTTCGATAAGTCCATGCGGATTAGCATGGATTGTTCGAAAAGTCCTGCGCCAATATCTTTGTCTCACTGCAAGAGAGCGGATTGGGCTGAGGACAACATCTGATGACACTGACCTATCATGAAGACATTGAAGGCAGACGCGCCGCGTGGAGTGCCGTGCTTTCCATGACGCTATGCGTGTTCGTGCTGATTGCATCAGAGTTCATGCCGGTCAGTCTGCTGACGCCCATTGCCGTTGATCTTGGCGTATCGGAAGGCACGACCGGTCAGGCCATATCGGTGTCTGGCATCTTTGCCGTTCTGACCAGCCTGTTCATAGCCTCCCTCACCCGCAGGCTTGACCGGCGGGTCGTGGTGCTGGGCCTGACGGGGTTGCTGATTATATCAGGCATTATCGTGACCATTGCGCCATCCTTTACCCTGTTGATGGTCGGGCGCGCGCTGCTCGGCGTGTCGATCGGTGGTTTCTGGGCCATGTCGACAGCCATTGTCATGCGGCTGGTCTCTGCCCGCGAGGTGCCAAAGGCGCTGGCGCTGCTGAATGCGGGCAATGCCATTGCCGCCACCATTTCCGCGCCTCTTGGCAGCCTTCTCGGTGCCTATATCGGCTGGCGCGGCGCGTTCTTTCTGGTGGTGCCGATTGGGCTGCTTGCCCTGTTGTGGCAGTGGGTGCGGTTGCCTGCCCTTGCACCCCGCACTGACCGCCAGTCGCACAATGTTTTCAGGCTGTTGTTGCGCGTGCCTGTTGCCACCGGCATGGCGGCCATACTGCTGCTGTTTATGGGTCAGTTTACGCTGTTTACCTATCTGCGGCCATTTCTGGAGCAGGTCACGCAGGTCAGAATTGAAACGCTGTCGCTGTTCCTGCTGGTCATGGGCCTGTCGGGCGCGGCCGGAACGTGGATGATTGGCCGGCTTTTGCAACGCCGCCTGTTCAGCATTCTCGCCACCATTCCGCTGCTGATGGCCTGCATTGCCGGGCTGATGATTGCCGTTGGAGAACGGCCGGTTGCGGTCTTTGCCTGCCTTGTTGGCTGGGGTTTTCTAAGCACTGCAGCGCCTGTCGGCTGGGGTACGTGGTTGAGCCGCACACTGGCCGATGATGCCGAGGCAGGCGGCGGCCTGCAGGTCGCGGTCATTCAGTTGGCGATCACCGCCGGGGCATCGCTTGGCGGATTGGTGTTCGATGCCCTTGGATGGCGCTCGACATTTTCGATGAGTGCCCTGCTGCTGTGCGGCTCGTCGCTGTTGGCATTGGCCGCATGGCGGGTGACACGGAGGCCAGCATGACCGCACGCATTTCTCAAACCCAAAGACGGGCGCTGCTGGCCACCATTCTTGCCGCCTCCACTTTCCCCTGTCGCGCATTCAGCCAGCGCAGCCCCGGCAAAGAGACCAACAGGCAGGAGCAGATGGGCATGAGGATAGAGCTGAGTTTTGCAAACCGCACCATGACGGCAACGCTGTACGACAATGCCTCGGCGCGCGACTTTGCATCCATGCTGCCGCTTGACCTGAAGATCAGTGATTTTGGCGGCAATGAAAAGATTGCCTATTTGCCGCGCAAGCTGACCACAGAAGGTCATGGCCCCTTCGACAACGAACAGCCGTTTGACCTTTGTTATTACATGCCGTGGGGCAATCTGGCGATGTTCCACGGTGCCTACAAACATCCGGGCCTGATCCGGCTTGGCCGTTTTGATGATGGTTTTGAGGCACTTCTTGTGCCCGGTGAATTTGCGCTGCGCATTGAGCGCATCGGTTAAATCCAACCCCTTTTGCCCCCTTCCACGACACAGGAGACTTGCCATGAGCAACCACAAACAACCCACCGATGGCCACAATACCAGCCGCCGAAACCTGATGAAGGTTACCGCGTTGACGGCGGCAACCATGAGCCTGTTGCCGATGGCCGCGGGCGTGACACCAGCGCTGGCGCAGGACAATGCATGGGACAAGGTGTTTCCCAAAAGCGAAAATGTGGACCATCAGAAGGTGTCGTTCAAAAACCGCTACGGCATAACACTGGCCGGTGACTTGTACCTGCCAAAGAACCGCACAAGCGCACCTTTGGCTGCTCTGGTCATCAGCGGGCCGTTTGGCGCGGTCAAGGAACAGTCGTCAGGCCTTTATGCCCAGACCATGGCAGAACGCGGTTTTGCAGCGCTGGCCTTTGACCCGTCCTACACTGGTGAAAGCGGCGGGGAGCCGCGCAACATCGCCTCGCCCGATATCAACACTGAAGATTTCAGCGCGGCGGTGGATTACGTCGGCCTGCAAAGTTTTGTCGACCGCGAGCGCATTGGCGTTATCGGCATTTGCGGCTGGGGTGGCATGGCGCTGAATGCAGTTGCTGCGGACAAGCGCGTCAAGGCCGTGGTGGCCAGCACCATGTATGACATGACCCGCGTCATGTCCAAGGGCTACAATGACAGCGTGACACTGGAACAGCGCAGCCAGACACTGGAGCAACTGGGCCAGCAGCGCTGGCTGGATGCACAAAACGGTACCCCAGCCTACCAGCCAGCCTATAATGCCGAGGTAACGGCGGATTCACCTCAGTTCATGATCGATTACCATGATTATTACAGCACACCGCGTGGGTATCACGCCCGGGCGGTCAACTCTGGCAACGCATGGTCGCGCACCACGCCGCTGTCCTTCATGAATATGCCGATCCTGACCTATATTGCCGAGATTTCTCCGCGCCCGGTGATGCTGGTGCATGGCGAAAACGCCCATTCGCGTTACTTCAGCGAAACGGCGTTTGCCGCCGCCGCCGAACCGAAGGAACTGGTGATCGTGCCGGATGCCAACCACACGGATCTCTATGACCGGATGGACAAGATCCCGTTTGACCGCATTGCCGATTTCTTCGGCCAGCATCTGGCGTGACTATGCGGTGACATGGTTGGGTTAGCGGCACAGCGAGTGACGCCCCAACCACCCTCATTCCCGCGCTTGTTGCGGGAATCTAGTCATCCCCAGTCTTGGGGATGAAAAAGCTCTTCACGCCGCGCAGACGCGCGTTGGCTGGATGCTTGTGACAAGCACAAGGCATGAGAGTTTGTTGGATCGCCAGTGTCAATCAATTGACTGCGCGCAAATACACAGAACCCCTCACGTGAAAAATCTATCACTTAGCAAGCTAAGATGATGATTTTTCGTCCTCTCCCACAAGGGTAGAGGTAAAGGCGCAAGCCTTACAGTTCCACCCCACGCTTCCGTTTGCCGTGCAGTGCTGCTAACCATGGTCCATCAATCAGCAAGGGACGTTACGCCACATGACCACCCGCCCCATCGTCCTCGTTACCGGCGCAAGCAAGGGAATTGGTGCCGCAACGGCGGTTGCCTTTGCCAAGGCCGGCTATGACGTTTGCGTCAATTACAACAGCGATGCTGAAGGCGCGAGTGAGACGGTGGAACGCTGCAAGTCTGAGGGCGCAAGGGCCATTGCCGCGCAGGCCGATGTCGCTGACCGTGATGCGGTGGCGCAGATGTTCGAGAGTTGCGACAAGCTGCTTGGGCCCCTCTCCTGTCTCGTCAACAATGCCGGTGTCATTGGTGGTGCAAGCACCATAAACAAGCTGAAGCCGGAAAGCCTTATTGCCACTTTCGGCACCAATGTGTTCGGCATGGTCTATTGCATTCAGGAAGCGGTCAAACGCATGGCCACCGATCAGGGCGGTGATGGCGGCGCCATCATCAATATGTCATCGATTGCCGCAAGTCTGGGCAGCCCCGGTGAATATGTGCATTACGCCGCCTCCAAGGGTGCGGTGGAAACCCTGACGATCGGGGCTGGCAAAGAACTTGGTCCGGTCGGTATTCGCGTCAATGCGGTGCGGGTTGGCACTACGGCAACCGACATGCACCAGCGTGAAGGCAACCCCGACCGGCCGGATATGGTGGCGCGGATGACGCCGCTTGGCCGCATTGCCCAGCCCGATGACATTGCCAATGCAGCACTTTGGCTGGCCTCACCGGAGGCGAAATTCGTGTCCGGCACCATATTGACGGTCGCTGGCGGGCTGGCGCCGTAAGTCTCTCCCCATCCATTGCTGCAGATGTCTCATGTAAGCTGGACTAGCTGTGCCATGTCGGATAGACCGGGCACATTCGAAACCCGGCATATAACCAAAACAGGATTTGACCATGGCTTTGCAGTTTTCCGGCGTATTGCTTGATCTGGACGGGCTTTTGCTCGACACGGAAAGACTGCAATTCGAGGTCGGTCCTGCCGTGCTCAAAGGCATGGGTTTTGACGTGGCGCCAAGCTTTTTTCAGGCACTGGTCGGCGTGGACCGCGCCACCGGCGCCCGCATGATCAGCAAGGAACTGGGCGGTGACATTGATGGCGCAGCCCTTGACCGGGCGTGGAATGAAGCCATGGATGAACGCATGCGTGACGCCATTCCGCTGCGCCCCGGCGTGCATGACTTTCTCGATATGCTGGATGAGCAGCAACTGCCACGCGCCATCGCCACCAACAGCGAGACGGACCGCGCCAAATGGAAATTGCAACATGCCGGCCTGTTGCACCGCATGAACGCGGTTATTGGCGTGGATATGGTAAAACGTGGCAAGCCTGCGCCTGACATCTATATCATGGCCGCGGAAACCTTGGGGCTGACACCTGAGAAATGCGTGGCGCTTGACGACAGCGACCTTGGCGTGCGCGCCGCAATCGACGCCGGTGTGGGAAAGGTTATCCAGATACCTGACATGGTGATGAGCCGTGACCTTTACGCCCACCATCAGGCCGGATCGCTGCAGGAAGCACGCGCCATCATGGGGTTTTAAGCGCCGGCATTTATGCTGCAGACCGATAAGTCCAATCGAAATTGGGCCTCTAATGTCAGGGGAATTCGCACCTAACTTTGAAGGGTTGTCATCACCTTTGAAGGAATTCCTGTATGAACAAGAAACTTGCCGCCACGGCATTGTCCATGTCGCTTTCTGCAGCCGCCCCGACATTTGCTGAAGACACCAAACGCGCCAGCATGACGCAACCGCTGACGATTGCCGATATTCGTGCGGTTTCTCCCGCCCTTGGCAAATATGCCCAGACAATCGTGCTTGATGAAATCTGGAAACGGCCGGGCATGTCGCCACGTGACAGAAGCGTGGTGACCATTGCCGCACTGATTGCACGCGGCCAGACAATCGAGATGCCATTTTATTTCGAGCGGGCGCTTGATAATGGCGTGACGGCTGGCGAATTGTCGGAAATCATCACACATCTGGCGTTTTATGCCGGTTTTCCGCAGGCCACGGCTGCCGTTGCGGTTGCCAAAGATGTGTTTGCAGCGCGCGGCATTACCGCCGAGCAATTGCCACCGGAAAATCCGGAACTGCTGCCCATAAACCAGGCGGCGGAAGACAACCGCGCAAAAAGTGTTGCAGAAAGCGTTGGCCCGATCTCGCAAGGCGTTGTCGATTACACCGCCATGCTGTTTCAGGATGTGTGGCAGCGCCCCGGCCTTGCGCCGCGTGACCGCAGTCTGGTGACGGTGGCATCGCTGATTACCAACGGCCAGTCGGCGCAGGTCGGTTTTCATTTGAACAAGGCAATGGACAATGGCCTGACCGCCACCGAGGCCTCGGAACTTTTGACGACACTTGCCTTCTACGCGGGGTGGCCAAACGTATTTTCCGCAGTGCCCGTTGCCAAGGACGTGATTGAAAACCGGCCAAGCTGAGCTTTGCCAGCCGCAAGACCTGATTTGCGTCACGCAGCGTTTTTGTCGCCACTTGGCGACACCCCAATTTCAAAGGAAAAACCGTGAAAAAGACCATCGCTATTGCTGCGACATTGAGTGCGCTTGGCAGCCCGGTTGCGGCCGAAGGCATCATCATCTCCGAAAACAGCACCAGAAAATCCATGCTTGCCTCGAAAGAGCAATTTACCGGTACGGTGTTTGTGGAGCCGATGTTTGATGCCAATGACCAAAATGGCCATAGCACCGGGCTGGTGACCTTTACGCCGGGTGCACGCACCGCTTGGTATTCGCACCCGCGTGGGCAGCTTCTGATCATTACCGAAGGTGCCGGCTGGGTGCAGGAAGACGGTGCGGAAAAACGCAACGTCAAGGCGGGCGACGTGGTGTGGTTTGCCCCCGGCATTCGCCACTGGCATGGCGCAACCGACACAACACTGATGCGCCATATTGCCCTGTCCTACATGGAAAACGGCGCCAATGTTGCGTGGTCCGATCAGGTAACAGACGAACAGTTCCGCAACTGAATTGAAACATTGAGACCCTGCACAACAGCCCGGCCAACCATCGACAAAGGTTGGCCGGGCTTGTTTTCAGGCGGCATTTAAAGCGGTGGAAGCACCGGGTTTTCTGTCCTATTGATGTGGCAAACCTGAAAGCCAAGGATTGGATAAGACCATGCCCCATATTTCCGTAAAGATGTTTCCCGGAAAGACCGAAGAGCAGAAGCAGGAATTTGCCGCCAAGGTGGTGGAAGCCGCCAAGGCTATTTTCGGCTCTACCGATGCATCGCTTTCGGTTGCCATTTCCGAGGTAGAGCCACCGGAGTGGGAGACCACGGTCTACGGCCCAGATATAGCGGCCAACGAGGCCGCACTTTACAAACGCCCCGGTTACGGCGATCTGGCCAAGGCATAAATACCAACGCCTGAGCCACAAATTTGATTTCAAAAGGCCACCGCTGATACGGTGGCCTTTGTCATGTCAGGTAATGACGGTTGGATCAGGCATGCGGGGTTTTGCGCACAAAACGCTGTTCCAGCACCTCGCGGCCCCACTGGCTACCGGCATATTCCTCAACCAGCGCAAAACCTCTGACCTCATAGAGGTGACGGGCGGCGTTGAGGCCGGAAAACGTCCACAGATGGGTTTCGTTAAAACCATTGGCGTCAACGAAGTCCATCGCGGCATCCAGCAGCTTCTTTCCAACGCCGGCGCCGCGCAGCGTATCATCGGTGATGAACCATCGCAGATGGGCAATGCCCTGCCCGAGATCTTCACCGTCGATCGCGACCGAGCCCCGCACCTGGCCGTCACGCATCGCGGCCCATATCCGGTTTTGCGGGTTTTCCAGACGGCTGCAGAACTCTGCCAGCCCGCCCGCGACCCGGCTTTCAAAGGCCTGGCCGAAATCGCTGGTGCGGGCATAATAGAGCGCGTGCATCTCCGTGATGCGAGCGATGATGCCGGGTCTATAGCCGGTGACAATCTCGACCGGGCTTGATTGTGGCTTGTGGTCTTCCGGTGTTTGGTCTGGCGGCTTCTGATCTGGTGGCAACAGCGCCTCGGCGTAAAGCCGCATGCCTTCCAGCACCGTCTCATGCTGCCCCTGATGCAGACGGCCAAGCGCCGACGAGACCTGCGCACGGGCAAAGGCGTGAATGGATGCGACGCGCTGTTGTCCTGCTGGTGTCAGCGACAGGCGTTTGGTGCGGGTGTCTTCTTCACCGGCCGCTTCGCGCACATCGCCCGCTTCCACCAGCTTGCGCAACATGCGGCTGACACTTGATTTTTCCAGACGCAGGATCAGCGCCAGATCACGCGCCGTCATGCCGCCCTTTTCAATTTCAATCAACGCATGCACGGCCGAGGGTGGCAGGTCGGTGCCGGCAAAATCACCGCCCATGAAACCGAGCTCCCGCACCAGATGGCGCGAGGTGGCGCGGATGTGATCAATCAGCTGACTTGCGGGTTCAACGGCCATGGCACGAACTTTCAATATAGTTGCATCATGCAACCATATGCGGATTTCGATGGCGTTGGTCAATGATGATCATGAAAAATCGGAAAGACGAAGATAGCCTCAGTCAGGCGTTAGGTGATCGGCGGTTTGCCGCACGGTTCGGCAAATGGCCGGGACCGTGCGGTGATCGGGGTTGGCGGCAGGCCTACAGGGTAAGTCCACCATCAATAGTCAAACTTGCGCCGGTCATGTAGGACGAACCGGAACCGGCGAGATAAGACACAACGCCAGCAATTTCTGCGGGATCAGCCACACGTTTCAGCGGGCTTCTGGCCGACAGCATGTCGATGATACCGGCATTCATGTCAGTGTCGGTTGGGCCGGGCTGGACATTGTTGACAGTGATACGGCGCGGCGCAAGATCAAGCGCCAGGCCCTTGACCATGGCTGCGACCGCAGCTTTGGTCAGCTGGTAGACACTGCTGCCGGGAAAACCAGTGCTGATGGCGACATTGGAGCCGATGGTGATGACCCGGCCGCCATCCTTCAAATGTGGCACGGCGGCCTGAATGGACAGGAAGACGCCGCGAATATTGATGTCGAGCATCATGTTGAGCTCATCCAGGCTGACGGCTTCCACTGGATTGAGACGCAAAATGCCGGCATTGACCACCACCGTGTCTATACTTCCTAACAGGTCAACCGTTTTGGCAACCGCCGACTGTATGGCCGCCGGGTCCGCACTGTCTGCCTGAATGGCGAAGGCGCGACCGCCCAGCGCTTCAACATGGGCCACCAGTTCATTGGCGCTGTCTGGCCGTGAGACGTAGGTAAAGGCGGTATCAAAACCATCTGCTACCAGCCGTTCGACAGCAGCGCGGCCAATGCCGCGCGCACCACCAAAGACCAGAGCCGTTTTACGTTCATTGATCGTCATTCAGTGTCTCCTTTATTGACTGATCAGTCCATAATTATGCACAATAAAACCTCTCGTCTTAGAGAGGTTTTTTCAGGCTTTCAGACGGGCAACAGCAAAACGTGCCATGCCCTTGAGATCATCAAGAGATGAACCAGCGCGCGCTGCCAACTGCATACCCGTCATCGTCATCTGGATGAAGGTCGCCGTTTGGTCGACATCGAGACTTTGATCCAGTTCGCCCAGTTTCTGCCCCTCTTCCACGCGTTCTCTAATGCGTTGGTGCAGCAATGAGCCGACCTTTTGCCGACGGGCGTTCAGCGCCTCATCCGTCACGCCGAATTCGCCCACCGAGCCAACGCCCATGCAGCCCAGCGCCCGTTCGCCATCATCATCGGCGACCAAGCCGGCCAGTAAGGCTTCGATGCCTTCAATGGGTGACGCAGGCTGGGTCAACCGTCTGACATGGCCGGAATTGGTGCGGCGCTGATAGGTATCCAGCGCCTCCAGATAAAGTGTGCGTTTGTCACCAAACGCGCCATAAAGACTTTGGCGACCGATGCCCATGGCTTCGCGCAGATCATCGGTCGATGTCGCGGCAAATCCCTTTGCCCAGAACACCCTTAATGCCTTATCCAGCGCCGCGTCGCGGTCGAATTCTCTTGGTCTTGCCATAGGATCAAACTAAGCATTATTGACACATCAGTCAATAATTATTTTTGGGACACTGAATTCTGTCACGGGCAATGATGGCGCGACACTGATCCGGCCGAATGGGCTGGTGGGCTGAAACGTCTTCAGGTGCTCACGAGATTCAGGTTGCGCTGCCGTGCCTAAGTGGGGGCAGCACGGCAGCGCAACCCTGCGCCGATGCACTCAAGACACAGTCATGCGGCGCAAGACGTCAGATTTGAAATAGAAATGCTGGGCAAGAGCGCCTGCGACATGGGCACCAAGCAGCAGCCAGAGCGCTGTTTTCAGCACCTCGGCATGCAGCGTGCCGGCGACATCAATGCCCATGTAATAGGCCATCATGCCTGAAATCGGCATGGCAAATAACAGCGCGTAGAGCAGACCATGCACCAGCCCTGCCAGCCGGTGAATGATGGGCGGTTGGCCACGTGGCTGTGGCGGCACGCCTGATGTGATGCGGATGGCAAGCCGCACCGCAACCAGAAACAGAATGGCAATGCCAACCAGTGCATGGATATTGGCCGCTGATATATCTGACGGCTGTGGCACCTGTCCGTGTTTGACCAAACGGTGCCAGGCATTCATGCCATCCGGCAACAGCAGGTTAAAGGCAACGAGGGCTGCAACACTCCAGTGGAGAAGTTTCTGGACGGTTGAGTAACTGCGCATGGGCGTGTTCCCTGAGGCTGACCTGTTTGTGACAACAGCGATGCCCCAGATGGCTGACACGAAACTGAACGAGTTGCATTGTGGAAAAAATTACACGCGAAAACCTGTGCTGGCATCAGATATGGCGGCGGCGTTTCTGATCCATTTCGGAATTATCGAAGGTCCAGTTCAACACCGAGACCGTGATGGCAATGGCAATGCCCGGCCAGATCATCAACATCGGATGGTCGAAGATGAAGACGCGATATTCAAACAGCATGGAGCCCCAGTCGGGTTTTGATGGGTCTGCGCCAAGGCCGATAAAGGCCAGCGCCGCATAGGCAACGATGGCAAGGCCGGCCTGATTGCCGACATAGGTCAACATCAGCGGCAAGGTGTTGGGCAGCAGGTGGCGGGTTATCATTCTGGCCGGTGACACGCCCAGGCTTCGTGCCGCCAGAATGAAGGGCTGGCCCAGCACCCGTTTGCTGAGCGAATGGGCCAGCAGCGAATGCGGGCCAATGCCTGCCAGCCCCAATGCCACGCCGGCACTGAGCGGTGACAGGCCAAACAGCGCGGCGGCCGTCAGCGCCACGATGAGCGTGGGTACCATGATGAAAAATTCGCAGGCGCGCAGCAGGATGCTTTCACGCCAGCCGCCCAGAATGGCGGCGGTGGTGCCAATTATGCTGCCGACAACAAAACCGATGGAGGCCACGGCAAAGATGACGCAGCCGGTTCTCCAGCCACCGGCCAGAATGCGCGAAAACAGATCCCGCCCCAGATGGTCGGTGCCGAGAATATGCTGGCTGCTGGCACCGGCATGGCGGGCCAGAATATTGACGGCATCCGGATCATGCGGTTGCCAGAGGCCGCCGGTGACGAAAAACAAAGCGATCAGCGCCAGCAACAGATAACGGATCATAGGCGGGCTCGCGGATCGAGATATTCCATGGCAAGGCGTGCGGTCGCATTCATCAGCAGCATCCACAGCGCAATGACCACGACATAGGCCTGCAACACCATCTGGTCACGGGCGGCAATGCTTTGCACGAGAAACTGGCTGATGCCCGGCAGGCCGAACAGGATTTCCATGGTTGCGGTGGAGCCAATGACCCAACCGGCCTCGGAGCGAGCGGCCGACAGCAGCGCGTAAAGCGCGCTGTGGTGGCCGTGGCGCCACAGCGCCTGGCGGGGTGACAGACCCTTGGCCAAAGCGGTGACGTAAAATGGCAGGGTTGCGGTTTGCCTGAGATCATGGCGGTAGACCCGCGCCAGTACGGCTACCGAATGCAGCGCAATCAACACAATTGGCAGGACGATCGATGCCGTGTCATTGGCGAAGGGTCTGATCCACTTCAACTGCACGCCCAGCACCCATAACAGCACCAACCCCGCCCAGAAGGCCGGAACGGCCTGCACGAACACAGACAGGCTGCGGCTGAACCTGTCGACGATGCCGCCGGGTTTGAGCGCAGCAAAAAAGCCAAGCGGCACGGCCAGCAGCATGGCGAGAAAAAGTCCCGACAGGCCCATGAACAGCGAGACCGGCAGGCGCGCGGCAAACTCAGCAAACACCGCCTCGCCGGTGCGGAAGGACCGGCCCCAGTCGCCGACTACGAACCCTTGCAGCCAGTGCAGGTAACGCAGCGGAATTGGCTGATCCAGCCCCCATTCCGCCCGCAAGGCAGCGAATGTTGCCTCTGTTGCCGGCAGGTTCCAGACATGCACGGCAATGGCCACGGGGTCAGACGGCATTGTCGAAATAATCGCGAAGGCGGCGAAGGAAATCGCCGCCAGCCCGATGGCTGATCTGATGCAGGGCCAGATCAGGTTCATGTCTATTTCGCTTCGCCAATATCGGCGCGCAGGACGTGGTAGTCCGAACCCCAGGGCTGATAGTTTTCCAGCCGCTTGGACACACCGACATACCAGACCGGCGAGACAAGGAACGAGGCCGGAACGTCCTCGAACAGCTTGTCCTGCGCATCCAGTGCAATGCTGACGCGGGCATCCGGCTCACCTTCCGACGCGAAGCGGTCGAGAATGGCGTCAAATTCCGGCGAGGCATATTTGGCGTAATTGAGCGAGGCGCCGGTGCGCAGCATCGAGTTGAGGAAGAAGGCCGGGTCACCGCTTGGTGCAGTGTGTTGTGCCCAGAGCGCAATATCGAAATCGCCTGCCGAAGCAACCTGCTGGATGCTTTCGACCACCTGCGTATCAAGCTCCACGCCGACCCTTGCCAGCTGCGCCTTAACGACCGGCAGCATGGTTACGAGGTCAGGACGCTGCGGATAGGTAATGGCCAGCAGGCGCAGCGGCTTGCCGTCCTTTTCACGGGTGCCGTTGGAACCCTTGGTCCAGCCCGCCTCCTCCAGCAGCGCCGCTGCCTTAACCAGATCTGTCACGCGGGGATTTTTTCCGGCAAAGGGAAAATAGGCGGCGTAAGCGGCGGTTGCCGGTTCACCGCCATTGATGGCGGCTGCCAGTTCCGTGCGATCAAAGGCCAGATCAAGCGCCTGGCGCAGTTTGACATCTGCCAGCAGCGGACGGGTGGTGTTGAGGAATGCCAGATATTGATACCCGACCGGGAAAGACTTGATGGTGAGGTCCGGGTTGGTTTTCAGGCGGCTGACGACTTCTGACGGCAGGCCGAAGGCCAGATCAAGTTCGCCGGATTCCAGCGCCAGTGTCATGCTTTGCGCGTCACCAAACTTGCGGAACTCAACCGGAGAACGGTTGTCTGCACCGACAAAATGGGCGTTGGGTGCAAGGGTGATCGATGCATCTGTCTTGAAATCGGCAATGCTGTAAGGGCCGGTAAACAGCGCCTCGCCATTGGGTGCCGGTGTGTAGGCGACCAGTGGCCATTCGGCAAACAGTGCCTGAATGTAGGGAACCGGCTTTTCCGTCGTGACCTTGAGTGTCAGGTCATCGACCGCGGCAAAACTCAGCTTGCCACCGGTGGCAAGCGCCGCCTTGTTGTTGGCGAATGTATTGTCAAATCCGGCGGCCAGAGCCTTGGCGGTGACGGGCGAACCGTCTGAAAAGGCGCGGCCCGGCTGCAGGGTGATTGTCCAGGTCAGCTCATCATTGCGCTCTGCCTTGTCAGCCAGTTCCGGCACCAGCTTGCCATCACGGTCAACGGTAAACAGGTTTTCGCCAACGCCGTGGCTGGTCAGGGCCCAACCGTTGGAACCCTTGGCCGGATCGGTGCCCGAGGTGATGTAGGTTGCGCCAACGCGTAGCGGCTCTGCGGCAAAACCGGCAGCCGCCGTGGACATGACGGCGGTGGCAAGCCAGGTCGCGCCAAGACGCGACAGGAATTTGGGTGACATTTTATCTCCTCGGATCAGTTTTGGGGAATACGCAGCCGCTGCTTGCGGCCTGTGGGATGGTAGGCGTGGGTTTCGACCACATGGTTGCCAAGTTCAGGGCTGCCGAGCAGATGGCCTGCAATGATGTCATCGACCGCCTGTTCGGTAACGCCGCCGTAATAGGTGCCATCGGGAAACACCTGCAGCACCGGCGCCAGATTGCACGGGCCAAGGCAGCTGGATTTGGCCGTCATGGTGCCAGCACCGGTGACGCGCAGTTTCAAACGTTCCTGCTGGTTGCGAAGGTGGTTCCAGATTGTCTCGGCGCCTGCGCTGTTACAGGCACCGCCGGAACAGACGAGAACGCGGTATTTCTGTGCTGGCACCAGCGACCCTTCCTGCGCGACCGCCTTGCCGGACGTGGTTTCCAGCGCCTGCGCCTGTTCCAGAAGCTCGCTCATCAGCGGCAGCATCAGGCCCGCAGAGGCAATATCGCCGGTGATGGAAATTTCCGGCCATGGCTGGGTGGCTGACGCACGCCAGCGCTTCAGCGACTTGACCAACCAGTTGCGGAAACTCGGCTCGACCGGCAGAACCAGCGGCAGAATGGTGATATGGTCAAGCTGCTGTTCCAGCAGGGAAAACAGCCCGTCGCGCAGCGAGGGCGTGCCCTGCTCCGTAAAGGCAAATTGCACGATGTCTCCGGGGCGTGACAGCGCAATATGGTCAGCCAGTTTTTCGGCAAGGCGCTGCATTTCCAGATGTGGAGATGCGGCAAAGGCAGACTTTGCAATGAGAAGAATGGCGCGCCGTGACGGGCGCATGGGTGGGGTTTTCAGGTGTTTTACGTCTTCATTCACTGCCAAAATCTCAAATACAGGAGGCAGCAAAAATGAAGGCATGTCTGGCAGGAAGGCCGCGCACACACTCATTCCTGTGGCACACCCCGACCACGGAATCGTATCTCGTCAGGCAGGTCTCCTGGCTTGCGGGTCAATGCCGTTGTCCGTCTTCCCGGCATTTCTGCCAGTGACATGTTGGACAAACGGCTAACCGCTTACAGTTGCGGGACAGCTTCGGTTTTGCACCGAATTCCCTCTTAGCTTCCACCCAGAGGTGGAAGAACCATGACCCAGACAAGCTACACGTTCAGATATCACTGTCAATGTTACCAAGCCGCGCTTTGGTACGGGCAGTGGATGGACCGACAGATAACATAAGTTACGTTATTACATAACGTGATCGATTATAATGGCAAGGGCATTGGGTGGTGAATGCACAGCAAGCCCCTGCCCCTGGCAAGCGTGTGACAAGGGCAAGGTTGGGTGACTGGTGTTAGGCTTCTTTCTGTTGCGGCTGGATCAGCGGTACATGCGGTGCGGCCGTCAGTGGCAGGTGGCCAGTCAGGCGCGGATCGGCCTGCGTTTCCACCTGAAAAGCATAGGGCCGGAAACCGGAGCGCAGGTAAAAGCCGAGTGCCGAGGGATGGTCCAGCGTGCAGGTGTGCAGGTGCAGGCGTTTGATGTCTCTCTGCCAGGCACGTTTCAGCGTCGCATTCATCAGCGCGCGGCCAAGCCCCTTGCCGGTTACTTCCTCGGTCAGGCCCAGAAACACCAGCTCACATTCATTCGGCTCACGGAAATCAAGTTCCATCAGGCCGATATCCTGCTGGCCATCGCGCAGCACGTAGAGCTCCACATCCTCATGGCCAATGATCGAGGCCAGTTTTTCATCGCTGATGATGAGGCGCGAAAACCACAGCCATTCTGCACCGATCTTTCGGTAAAGCGTGCGATACGCCTCCAGATCTGGCTTTTCCATACGGTCCAGGCGGATGTCACCGACAAAGGACGGTTCTGCCGCTTGCGGATTTTCGGTCATTTCCAGACAGGTGACGACACTGGCAACATGTCCCGGCTGGACGTGCGAATAACCTGATGGCGTGAAGGTCTTTGTGGTGCTCATGATCATGCTCGATATATGCGGAAGGCAGGAATTGGGGTGTTTGGGCTTGCGTTTAGCAAACCACCACGCGGGTAAAATGCAGCACCTCATCGCCGATATTTTCATAGGAATATGGCTGGGCGCTGTCGAAAATGGTGAAGTCCCCGGCTTTGACCACCACGGAACCATCCTGTTTGTTGATGCGCAGGCGACCGGCCGACACGGATATCATTTCATACCAGCCAACCGGGTCCGGCTCTGCCTGATAGGTATCGCCAACATCGATCGACCACGACCACAATTCGGCAAGGCTGCGGGCTGGCGCCGTGCCCAACAGCACGGCAAAACTTTTGCGCGTTGCGCCGCGCCAGGCAATTTCCTCGACCTTGGTGGTGCTGGCGGCGGGATTTGCCACCATGGCCGCAAAACCGACACCCAGCGCACGCGACAGCGAGGCCAGCTTGCTGAGGCTGATATTGGTATCGCCACTTTCGAGATTGCTGATCATGCGACGGCTGAGGCCGGAGGCCTGGGCCAAGGCTTCCTGGCTCATGCCCGCATCAGCACGGTAACGGCGAAGATTGGCGGCCACATGGGCGAGAACATCGGATGGGTCATCTTGACTGTGCATTATATTGCTCATATTGCGTATTATTATGCACACACTTTCGAAATACAAGCTGGTTTTTTCCCGCCAGGAACTGGCGCTGATTGCCATTACCGTGGTCTGGGGCGCGACCTTCCTGATCATTCACACTGCCATGAGCCATACCGGGCCGTTGTTTTTTGTCGGACTGCGGTTTCTCGGGGCTGCTGCCATTTGTCTGGTCATTTTCCGCAAGCGCATGCGGCATCTGACCCTGACTGAACTGCGTGGCGGTGCGGTTATCGGCACGTCGATATTCATCGTGTTTTCCCTGCAGACCTTTGGTTTGCAGACGGTCAACAGCAGCACATCGGCCTTTTTGACGGCGCTTTACGTGCCGCTGGTGCCGCTGCTGCAATGGCTGGTGTTGAAACGGCCGCCGAAAACCACCACGCTTGTTGGCGTGGCGCTGGCCTTTGCCGGGTTGGTGATGATTGCCGGGCCGGATGCGCTGCATGTCGGGCTTGGGGCTGGTGAAATTGCCACCTTGCTGAGTGCCTTTGCCATTGCCGTCGAGATACTGCTGATGAGCCGTTTTGCGATGGTGGTGGATAGCGGCCGTATTTCCGTGGTGCAGTGTTTTGTGGCAAGCGCCCTTTCCTTCCTTGCCATGCCGCTGTTTGGCGAAGGCATTCCCGACTTTTCATGGGTATGGCTGACGGCGGCCCTCGGACTGGCGGTGGCCAGCGCGCTGATCCAGTTCACCATGAACTGGGCGCAGAAAACCGTGTCGGCCTCTCGCGCCGCCATCATCTATGCCGGGGAACCGGTGTGGGGCGGCATTATTGGCCGCATGGCTGGCGACCGGCTGCCGCCGCTGGCGCTGCTGGGCGCATTGTTTATCGTCGCCGGTGTTATCGTCAGCGAATTGAAGGCCGCTGAAAAACAACAGGACGACAGGCCGCTGCCTGACGATGATGGCGTCAGGCAGACGCCATAAGCAAGGTGGATGACGTCGGGAGCGTGAAAAACCTCAGTTTTCCAGTGTGTTGAGAAAGTCCAATAACAGGCCCGATACCTCTTCGGGCCTTTCCTGTTGCAGCCAGTGACCGGCACCACCAAGCACATGGCTGCCGCGCAGACCCGGCACCTGAGAGGGCATGGCGGAAATGATCTGATCCATGCCGGGAATGCTGAGGCCGGTATCCCGTTCGCCAATCATGAACATCGCCGGCACGCTGACCATCTGGCCGATGTTTGCCTGTTGTAGTTCCCAGTTGCGGTCGAGATTGCGGTAATAATTGAGGCCACCGGTAAAGCCGCTTTTCTCAAACGCGTGAACCAGCTGATCAAACTCGTCCTGCGGCAGCCAGGACGGCAGAGTCTTCGGGTCTGGCAGGCTGGGCAGAAGTCCGGTTTTACGGTCCACCATACCAAAGGGGTTGGGTGTCGCATCCCCTGCCTTGCGCGGCCCCGCCTCACCGCTTGCGGCAAACAGAAGCTTGCGCAGGGTCAGCGCCACGTCACGGTTAAACTCGACCTCCGCGCCTTGCGGCTCCTGAAAATACAGGGTGTAAAACTGCGCCTGATCATTTTGCGGAAAAATCTGTGATGGCGGCACGGGCGGTTGGCCCATGAAGGGAACGCTGAGTGCCGCCACGGCGCGAAAACGGTCCGGCCGCATCAGTGCGGCCTGCCAGGCGATGGTTGCACCCCAATCATGGCCGACCATTACAGCCTGCTGTTCGCCCAGCGCATCCAGCAGTGCCACCAGATCACCTACCGCATGCACCACGCTATATTGGTCGTCACGCGCTGGCGCATCGGTTTTGCCATAACCGCGCAGATCTGGTGCCACGACGCGGTAACCGGCCTGCGCCAGTGCCGTAACCTGATGCCGCCAGGCACGTTTTGTCTCGGGAAAACCATGGCACAAAATAACCAGCGGGCCTTCGCCTGCTTCAAGCACGCTGATGTTGATGGTGCGGGTGTTTATGGTTTTTTCGATCATCGGCTACTCCTCGGCGGCTTGCCGCAAAAGCGGCTGGGCATGGGGTGCGGAAACGGTGGTGAACAGCGCTATCGCCTTCAGCAGAAAGTGGCGACGGCACATGCACACATCCTTTCATCGCGTAACAATAAATGTTACACGTTAGGTCGGATGTCAATATACCGTAACTTTTATTGTTTCAG
The DNA here is from genome assembly GCF_055381905.1 of Agrobacterium sp. 5Ca50. NCBI lineage: Bacteria > Pseudomonadati > Pseudomonadota > Alphaproteobacteria > Hyphomicrobiales > Rhizobiaceae > Agrobacterium > Agrobacterium sp. 5Ca50. The sequence goes on along the minus strand of NZ_AP026438.1, from coordinate 1,490,005 downwards.
AAAAGGCCATTCATGAGAACCGACGGTCGGCTTGCCAGAATGTTGCACGTGCTGGTTCACATGGGGTTGCTGGGTGGCCGGGAAACCTCCGAGCGGATTGGCCAGATGCTGAACACCAACCCGGTGGTGGTGCGCCGCACGCTGGGGGCGCTGCGCGAACATGGCATTGTGGAGTCTGAAGGTGGCCGTGGCGGCGGCTGGAAACTGACCAGACCGCTGGACGAGATTACCGTGCTGGACGTGCAACGTGCGCTGACCGCCGGCAGCATTTTGACCGCACCAACCTCTGAAGACCACCCGTCCTGCCCGGTGGAGCGCGCCTCCAACCGAGTGATCGAGGCGGCGCATGCGGCCGCCGAGGCACGGCTGGTGGAGGCCTATGCCGCAACCACCCTTGCGCAGATTGGCAGCGCGGCGCTGGATGTGACGTGATGGGTGTGGATCAGAACGGGTTTATCCAGACCATTGTCACGCCACCCTTTCAGGAGGCATTTCGCCCGCTGCTCGACCATATTTGCCAGCAACTTGCGCCGACAAACGTTCCTTGCGTTCACAGCGTCTATGTCTATGGCAGTGTTGCCACGGGCCAAGCCGTTGCCGGGCGCTCTGATCTTGATCTCTCCATCATCCTGCACGCCGCACCCACCTCCGATGAGGCGACAGACCTTGAACAGATACGCCGTGAGGCAGAGACCGCCTATCCGGTGGTGAGCAAGATCGACTTCGACATCGGCCTGCTAAGTGAGGTCTTGCCGCCAGAGGCCGGCCTAGCCTGGAAATATTGGCTGCGACACCACTGCCGCTGTCTCCTAGGGGAAGATCTGGCGCTTGGTATCGGGTTGTTTCGCCCGTCGCGGCAATTGGCGCTGGCGGTGAATGGAGACTTCGAGAGAGTTCTCGGACACTACCGTACATCACTGAGCGGAAACATCTCACACAGTACGGCTGACCGACTGATGCGTGAGGCATCACGCAAACTGATCCGCTCCACCAATGTCTTGCGGCATCATGAGGATATCGACTGGCCGGATACGCTGGATGCCCATGCCAACCGCTTGCGCGACCGTTTTCCGTTCAGGCGTGACGATATCGATTATTTTCTGACGCAGGCTTTGACACCACAGGATGAACCTGCAGCCTTTACCGTGCGGTTGCAGTCATTTGTCGACTGGATGGCCGCGCAGAACAGGAATTTGGGCTAAAACGCTGAAGCGATGTTTCACAGGTCGTTTCCGCCCTCACCCCGAACATCGTCATTTTCGGGCTTGTCCCGACAATCTGAACAGGTTGCATATTTGGCACCGGCTTGGATCCTCGCCACAAGGGCGAGGATGACGTCGAGTGGGCGGATCGAGATGCGGCAGAACATGACCCCTCACCTGAAAAATCTATCACTTAGCAAGCTAAGATGATGATTTTTCTTCCTCTCCCACAAGGGTAGAGGTAAGGGCACGATCCCAACCCATGAACGCTATCCTATGTCGTTCAGTGCAACCAACATACTCCCCCTCATCTCTGTGCTTGTCACAGAGATCCAGGCCAGCCCAAGTCTTTGGGATGAAAAGAAGCCTTTCGCCGCGCAGACGCGCGGCACTGGATGCCCACAGCAAGCACAACGCATGAGGTGCCTACATAAACATACAAGCCTCACGCCAGTTCGCTGGCCGGGATGATATGCACGCCGGGTTTTTGAGAAATGGCGGCGGTCAGAAGTGCGCGGGCGATGTTATCAGCCGGGCTGACGCGCCAGTGGCGCGGCAGAAGCGGGCCAATGAGCCGCATGGCATGCAGGAACACCCGTTCACCAAGTCGAAACTCAGGCCGTTTGCCGCCGATAATGCCGGGGCGCACGATGGTGAGCGATGTAAAGCGCTGCGCTTCCAGTTCCTTTTCCAGCTGGCCCTTGACGCGGTTGTAAAAGAACCGCGATTTGGCGTCTGCACCAATGGCCGAGGTCAGCACATAGGTGGAGGTGCCGTAAGCCTTGGCGAGGCGCGCCACATCCAGCGGGTAATCATGGTCCACCCTGCGGAAGGCCAGTTGCGAACCGGCCGCCTTGATGGTGGTGCCAAGCGTGCAAATAACCGCATCCGCCCGCCACCAGTCGGCCTCGGTTGGCAGCTGGTTGAAGTCGACCTGCGGTGACAGGAGTTTTTCATGGGGCGGCAGAGGGCGGCGGGTCGGTGCAATGACCTTGGCCACGGCGGGGTCTTCCAGCGCCAGTTGCAGCACATGGCTACCGACCAGCCCGGTGGCACCAACAATGAGCACCGTTAGGCCATCGCCTGATGTTTCTGCCATGCCGTTTTCTCCTCGCCAATCTTAGGCCCGCTTGTCTTGGTCCGCTTGTTTTACAGGCAGACCACCAAACGCATGGAGTGGAAGGTAGGTTGCAGCGCGTAATCCGGCAAGTGCGGGCAACCTGCCGTTAGCGGATGTTACCTTGCGGCATGTCCACCTTAACGAGCGAGCAGATCCCGGATTGCCTGTTCGATGAAGGCGGTGTCGGCATCATTCAAGCCTTCGCCGGCCACATGGCCCCAAGCTGAATTGAGAATGCGCAGTTCGGCCCTGGCAATCCTTTCCGCCTCATAAGCGGCATCATCCGGCGGGAAATAAAGATCGCTGGAGCACGGCATGATGATGGTGTCTGCCGTGATGGCCGCCAGCGCCTTGTCGAGATCGCCGCCATATCTGACATTGGCGCTGATATCGGCATGCTGGCCAGTCCAGATATGGGCAAGCAGGTTGTTGGCATCCCGTTTCAGGAACCAGCCTTCACAGAAATCGACCAGAAAGTCTTCCAGCGACGCGTAACCCAGCGCCGTCTCATCCAGCTTATGCCGGAAAAAGCCTTGCGAAAAACCCCATGCCGCATAGATGCGGGCGGCAACCCGCAGGCCGCGATGCGGTGGCTTACCATAAAAGCCACCATGAAAATCTGCATCCAGCTCGATCGCCGAACGCACACTGTCAAAAAACAGATGGAAGTGGCGCGAGGTGCGCGCCGCACTCTGGAAGGTGAACAGCCGTTCGACCATATCCGGAAAGGCCGCCGCCCACTCAAAAGCCTGCGCACCACCCAACGACCAGCCAATGGCCATGTGCAGTTTGGTGATGCCGAAATGTTCCGACACCAGCCGGTGCTGCTGCTGCACATTGTCATGGATGGTGACGTGAGGAAACCTGGCATCACCTGTTGGTGACGGTGTGTTGCTGGGTGAGCTGGAGAAGCCATTGCCGAACATGTCAGGCACGATGATGAAATATTTCGCAGGGTCCAGCGCCCTGCCCGACCCAACCAGCCAGGCCGTGTCATCATGGCTGGCGGCAAAGGATGTCGGGTAGATGATGGCGTTGTCCTTGGCGGCATTCAACGTGCCGAAGGTTTTATAGGCCAGTTTTGCCTGCCGGATGGTACGGCGCGACTGCAGGGTGATGTCACCCAGTTCAAAGATCTCATGGGACATGTCAGTGCTCACAGATGGGTTTTGCGTTGAGAAACGAGGGTCGGAAAAACAAGGGTGGAAAAAACAAGGGTGGCCAGCAGCGCCAGCGCGGGCAAGATGGCTGCCAGCGCCAGATTGGTAACAAGGTCGGCCTTATCGACCACCTGCCCGCCCATAAAGGCGCCGGCGGCAATGCCAATGTTGAACACCGAGACAAACAGCGCCGAGGCAATTTCAATGGCTGATGGTGCCGCCTTCATCATCCATGTTTGCAGGGTGACGGACACGCCGCCATAGGCCACGCCCCAGAGCAGCAGCAAGGTGGCGCCGCTGGCCGGCGTTGCGCCGAGCCAGACGAAACCTGACATGGCGACAACCAGTCCGGCCGAGATGGCCAGAAGCGTGAGCCTGATGTGGCTGATAGCGGCCATGCCGGCCAGAAAGTTTCCGGCAATGCCAGCGGCCCCATATAAAAACAGCAGCGCGCCGATCCATTCCAGCTTCACGCCCGAGACGATCTGCAAGACGGGGCTGACAAAGGTGTAGGCCATGAAATGCCCTGTCACCAGAAGCAGCGTGATGGTGAGGCCAAACACCACAACCGGGCGCGACAGCTGGGTTTTGAACTGGCCAAGGCTGACGGACTGGCGAATGGGCAGCGCTGGCAAGGCCCAGAGGTTAAGCACCAGCACAACGGCGCTGAACACCGCCATGGCGGCAAAGGCGGCGCGCCAGCCGGCGAAATCACCAATAACCGCACCCATGGGCACGCCCAGCACCGAGGCGGCGGCCACCCCGCCAAAGATGATGGCAGTGGCAGTGCCAACCGCATGGTTTGCGACCAGCCGCAGCGCCAGACCACCGGCAATTGCCCAGATGCCGCCCATGCAAAAGCCGACAATGATCCGTGCCGCCAACAGCCAGCCCATGGAGGGCGCAAGGGCCGAGGCAACATTGGCGGCGACCAGCAGTGCCAGCAACCCGGCCAGAATATGCCGCCGGTCCACACTGCCAGCCACCAGCAGAACAAAGGGCGCAAACAACGCCGCCAGCAGCGCGGGCAATGAAATTATCAGGCCGGCTGTACCGACAGAGGTTTCCAACGCCGTTGATATCGAGGTCATTAGACCCACGGGCAGCATCTCCGTGGTGACGACGGAGAATGTGGCCAGCCCCACTGTCAACACGGCGGGCCAGCCGCCGCCTTTTGTCTGATCTGTTGCTGAAATATGCGGTTGCATGAGCCTGCCTGTCCTTTGCGCTTTACGCGGCCAAGATGGCGCGCCGTTGAAGACACGCTGTTTACTGGTTCCCAAAAACCGATAAAGTGGCCACACAGGGCAAGACATGGGACAAAACGGATACAATGCTTGATCATTTTGGTGATGTGCTGGCGTTTGTGCGGGTGGCCGACAGTGGCAGCTTTACCCGTGCGGCCGATCGGCTGGGCATGACACGGTCTGCGGTTGGCAAAAGCATAACGCGGCTGGAGGAAAACCTTGCCACACGGCTGATACAGCGCACGACACGCAGCACCAGCCTGACCGATGAAGGCAAGCTGTTTTACGAGCATGCGCTGCGGATTTTATGCGAAGTAGACGATGCCGAGGCAACGCTGGCCGAGCGCAACCAGACCCCGAAGGGACGTTTGCGCGTTGACCTGCCGACCGCGTTTGGCCGGCTGCACGTGCTGCCAGTGTTGCAGCGTTTTTTGCAGGATTGGCCGCAACTGGAGGCCGATGTCTCATTTTCTGATGATTATTGCGACCTTGTGTCAGACGGTATCGATGTGGCCATTCGCATTGGCGGACCAAGCGATAGCGGCCTTATCCGCAAGGTTTTGGCCCCTCACCGGCTGGTGACGTGTGCCACGCCGGAGTATCTGGAACGACGTGGTTTGCCGCGCACGCTGGATGACTTGGCCCAGCACGACAAGATCGTGTTTACCTATGCCAACGGGCTGGTGCCATGGCGCTACCAGATGGGTGGCGTGGCCCGCGACATCAGCGTTCAAGGTGCGCTACGCCTGAGCAATACCGAAGCGATACGCGATGCTGTTCTGGCCGGGCTTGGCGTGGCGCAGCTGGGTGAATTTCTTGTCGGTGACGACATCAGGCAAGGTCGGCTGATAGAGCTGCTGCCGGACCATGTGCGCGCGGAAACGCCGATCTGCGCCGTGTACCCGACGCGCCGCCACGTATCGCCCAAGGTGCGGCGCTTTGTGGAGATGTTGCGCGCCGATTGGGCCAATGGCGCGCCTTGGATCTGAACCGTTCCGAAGTTACCAGCGGATTGGGGTTTCCAGCGTTTCCCAGAAAATCCAGCGGAACACTTCGCGGCGCGGATGGTACCCGCGTTCGCGGCCGGGCTGCGCCTCGGAAAATGGGTCCAGCACATGCAGCACACCCGATGCGCTGGCGACGGCGACACGGCCGCTGACCGGATCAAAATCAAAGCCGCGCAAGGCCGAACCGAGGAACTGGGTGAACACCGGCTTGCCACCGCTAAGTGGTGCGGCATGCGACCAGCCTGCGCCACCAATCCACGCCACCGGCTCACCCAGACCATAGACTTCGCCGGGCAGCTGCGTCATGCCATAGGCGCGCAGATAATCATCCGTTGTCTGCGGTTCTTCTTCGCCCTCGTCATGATCACCCTTCAGTGACGCCAGATCGCGGCAGACGGTAACGCCGCTGGAGCCGTAACGGGAGTTTGACAGCAGGCTTTTGGAGTCATCGGTAAAACGCAGATTATAGGGGTAATCGCTCTCAGCCTCGATGCGGCCATGCGGTTCAATGGTGGTCTCGGTGATGCGCTCGACATAATGGCCGCCATACGCATCCTGCCAGCCATAGGCAACGTAGTGCCCATCCGGTGAGATTGCGACGTGGCTGGCATCAATGCCGAGCGGGCCGCCGAACTTGGCCTTGATGTCCTTGTAGCTGCCTATGTAAACCGGGCAATCATCTGAGCCGACATTGCGCACGCCGTCTTCGGCATCATCGGCAGTTTCTTCGGCGTCGTCGTCGGCGGCATCATCATCTTCGTCTTCGTCTTCGTCGTCTTCATCGACATGGCCGGGGCGTGGCGCCAGCAGGGTCCAGTCGCTGCCGCGCAGCAGCCAGATGCCGAATTCATCACTGGCCAGAACAACGCTTTTGCCATCATCTGAAATTTCAAGGCAACGCACCGTTGTGGCATCGACCTCGATATCTTCAGGCCACGGGGTGATCTCTTGTGTGGCGGGGTCGAAACCCTCGGAAATGGCAAGACCCTGCCCGGTGGCCAAAACAATCCAGCGCCGGTTGCGCGAAATGGCCACCATGGTGGCACCGTCCACTTCGGTGATCTCGCCGCCATCAATGTGCAGGACCTGATCATCCAGCCGCACCAGAAAGGCGTCCGGCCCCAGGATGACGACAGCATGCAGGCCGACATCGCCCATATGCGAGGTGAAAGGTGTGTGGGCGGGGTCAAAACGCTCCCGCGCCCGCTGCCAATGGCCGGCGGCATTCAGTGCCACCACCTCATCCAGCACCGCATCGGCAAATTCTTCATCGCGCTCGTCTTCCACCAGATCTTCGTCGGGACTTTCATCGAGATCGATGATGGCCTCCAGCGCGGCGCAGACATTCAGCGCCTTGGCGCGGCCAATGCGGTTCCAGCTGTCAAAGTCATGGGCCGACGGGCCTTCCGATGCCTCTGGCTCGGTTTTATTGAGCAGTCGGGAAAAGATATTGCGTAACATCTGCGGGCATCACTCTCTGACAACAGTCGACAATCAAAGGCCGGTTCCCGGAAATTAATGATTTCCCAGCCAGCTGCGCTTTACCGAACTTCACATCAAGATGTGACGCACGGACAGGCACAACCATACATCGCAAAAATTCGTTCCAGTGGCGATCTTTATTTTTTGGCTAAAACTTGCTTACCGCGCCCTGATCAGGCTCAACAGATCACGCGCTGCAGGACTGGACCTGGTGCGCGCCTTCGGGGGCAACAAATGTCTTGGCAATGTCAGCCAGAGTGACGCCGGCAAAACGGTCCATCAGGCGTTTTTCCGCATCGGAAAACACATCTTCCAGCGTGGCGTTAACGGCCTTTTCAATGGGGCAGCCGGGCATGTCATAGGCCGGGCCGACCGCAAAAATCGACGGTTCACCCACAGCGCGGTAAATATCCAGCAGCGTCAGTTCTTCCAGCGGCCGCGCCAATGTCCAGCCGCCGCCATGGCCACGTTCCGAGTGCACATACCCCTGCTCACGCAGGCCTGCCATGGTGCGGCGAATGACAACAGGATTGGCATCCAGCATGGTGGCAATCATGTCCGATGTCATGACGCCCTTGTGCCTGCCCATGTGGATCAACACATGCAACATGCGCGACAACCGGCTGTCCTGTCTCATCTGGTTTGCCTCATCTTCTGCCCTGTGAATCTTGCCATACCACAGGCTGCGCCGTTTCGTTACCGCAAATGTGTCGTGAAGGGTCGGAACCGTCCACCCTTTTTGAGCGACAGGTTTCGAGACTGTCACTCGCAGGTGAAGCAAAGCCGGCTGTCACCAATCGGCGACGCCAAATCAAGCACTAACCTTGGTAGATGACCGTGGCACTTAACGCTGCAACTTCTGCCCAGCAACGGTGCCAAGAAATCCTCCGATGGCTGCCAGAATGGCGGCAACCAGAAACGTCGCGCCCATGTTCTGAGCGATCCAAACAATTGCGCCAGCAAACAAACCGCCAACCAGACCAGGTAAAAACTGTCTCATCGTCACCTCCAATTTGCACCATGACAGGGTAGACAATTCTGCGTTGAACGCAAATCACCCCTTGATCGCTTTGAGAAATGACCCGGCCCAAGGCAAGGTTTGGAGGCTCATTGAATATTCACAGCCAACTCGCTCTCACAATTCACCCCCTCCTTGAACACCCCATGGCACAGCGGCCAAGTCTTGCACATCATGGCGTGACACAGCAGAGCGAAACGCCCTGAAGGCGAGCAAGAGAAGATAAAGCCCGCCGATTATCTTGATGGCGGTCAGCATAGAGGCATAGGTGGAGATTAGCGCAATCAGGCCAAGTGCGGTCATCGTGGCCCATATCAGCGACCCTGCCGAAATGCCAAGCGCCAGGGCAATACCCGAGACCACCCTTGAATTCAATCAACGTCTATCAGCGCTGCGCAACGTAAACTTTAGCCGTAATCAATAATTATCTGGCGGAGAGAGCCACAAACTGAAACTAACGTGTGGACAATCATTATACGCGCGTAACGCGCATCACACAACGTATTTTGCGTCAACCTGAAGTATAGTAGCGTGTCTACAATCAAGTTCACAAAGTGCCTCTCGTTCTGTTTCAAGGCAAAAGGCTCACAATTCTCGGTGTACACGTGCCAGACAGCAAAAATGACTTCATTGAACAGCCTCGCTCAGCCCGCAACGTTTCCAGCCAAACTATAGCGCAACTGACTGAAGAAGAGCTCAGGAAGGCAATGCAAGGCATCAGGTCGCGTGTAAAAAAACAGGTGAGCGGCGGAGGCAATAGACAACGTGCGGTTTTCTCAAATGACCTCGCTCGTGGATTGAAACGCAAGCACAAGCGGTTAACTGACGGCACATTTCAGGCCTCACGCGTCAGTTCTCATAAATCTCCGAAATCGAATTTGATTGCTGATGCACTTTTCCCCTCTAGAGCAGCGCAATGGCGAACGAGAGGGCGAAAATTCGGTCGAATAAACGTTAATTCATTCTCGTTTATTGACGACCCCATTTCTACTTTAGCCATGCTAAAAAAGATCGCCATCGCTGAATGTGAGTATGAGAATTCAGAGTTGAACTTCCGTATGCCCTATTGCTTAGATATTGCCCCAATGGTTGTGCTGGGATTAATGCGGCGAGACATGATCGAAGTATTCAAAGGAGGACGTGTAACGGCTACGGTCGATAAAGTACTGCGCGCTGTCCAACTGCCCGAGTTTTTACAAATGGGACTTCGAAATGATGGTGACCATGCTGATGTCTGGGCGTTTCCTTTGCGCGAGGCTAGTGAGCGCGCAAAAGACGACATCGAATCGGTGGGAAACAATACCCGAGAAAAAGTCGCTCACGATTTATCGAGCAAGTTGAATGAATGGCTCGAGGTCGCCACGGCAACCGAAGAAAGCTATTTTTGTTTTTCTGACACCGGGCGGGATTTTTTGAAGACAATGGTTTGCGAGATATTGGAGAATTGCGAACGCCACGGACAGCAAAGTGAAGGCATGATTGGATCATGGGCGTGCGCTGGTTTTCTCGCTAAAAGGCCAAGCACATCAAAAGATCGACAATTCGACTTTGTTTGTCATTTGGCATTTGTAAACACTGGGCAGAGTATCGCGGAAGGGCTCGAGAATTCAAATCATCCGCAAACCGTCAACGCTCAACAGGTATATATTGCGAGCCACGGAGTATCCTTGTTGAGACCTCGCGGCTTGGATCATTCATTATTGCGGACGGTTTTAGCTCTGCAGCCTGGTATCACTCGCCATCAGATTGAAGATACAAATAGCGGTGGTATTGGCTTCAGAAGAATTATTGATGCAGTATTCCATTTAAATGAAAAAGCCACTGAAAGCCCTCCTAAAACGGTCATTATTTCAGGCGATTGTTGCGTTAAGATTTCCGGGCTATATTCAAAGCATGGTCGGAACTCTGATGGGGTTTTGGGATTGTATTTCAATCGGGAAAATAGTAGGCAGTCGCCACCAGATAGTGAATACGTCTTCAAGTTGCCGTCAAAGTTTCCTGGAACTATAATTGCTACACGATTTTTGATCGATCCAAAGTTGCCGACGGTGAATTAGGTATGATACAGCTCAGTCTAGCGGACATATTGAAAAAAGGTCGTGCCAACTCGGTGCTTTCGGGTCGAGCTGACGGCGCTTACGCGAGAGCAATTCTCAAGCTGAACGATATTGAAGATCGTGGAGAAAGAATTAATTTTCTAGTTCCAAGAGACCTTCGAGAGCTAACTCCATCATTTGTTCTCGGTTTGTTTTCAGCAACATTCAAAAAATTCTCCGGAGATCTCGCAGATTTCGATGAAATCCGATCTAAGTTTTTTGAATTGTACGATGTAAGCGCGTCAAAAGAGGTTCTCGAAGACATTGATGAAGCGATACACGATTTCATCGACTCGGAAAAAAGCCTCGCTTCTTTTACCGCGACAAAGCATTGAGATCTTAGATTGACTCTGACCGAAGGACTGATGCTTGTTGTTGCGTTAGCAACTACTGTGTTTGCAGCCCAGCAAGCAAGTGCTGCAGAGAAGGCATTAGATCAGGCTCGTGACGCCTCAAAGAAGGCCGATCAAGCAAACGAAGCAATGGCTACCTTCCAAAAAAGGCATGTTGCTATTCAAGTTGAATTAGAAGAATTCAGATCTTCCTTTCTTAGTGACAGCCAACAACTTATTCGAGATCTGAATTCACTGACTGCTCTGATTGGCGAGCAAGTTCAGTTAGATAGTTTCGATAAGAAAATTGTTGAGGAAAAATGGCGCGCGGCTCGGACTAAGATAAGAACGCTCAAACAAGCGGCAAGGCAGATCAACGCAATCGATACAACAGATCAATTGAACTGTTTTTCCAGTGACTATTACGATGGTGTTACGACATCGTTCGATACATTGCTGAATGAAGTTGAGCCCAATAAGCTTGCTGACGCAGTAGACGGTGTAGAAAAGAGCGTTGGATCTTTTATAGCCTCATTGAAATTACTTTGCACAAACGCAAACGCTAGTATTCTTGCTAGTATCTATCAAGACTAGGTGCCCTCGCGTCAAAACATGACCGAGGCAAAGGACTCAATTGGTTGCCAGAAGCCGACGCGCCATACCCCACCTTGAACACCTAAATACACACCGCTAAGGATTGGTGATTACTCTGATCCAGGAAAAGCGCGATGTTCCCGTTCTCCGAGGCTGACGCGGTTCAGCATTCCGGCCCTCTACCCCAGAAATCCGAGGTGGTGATTGTGGGTGGCGGGGTGATTGGCGTATCGACCGCGCTTTATCTGGCCCGCAACAACATTGAGGTGACGTTGCTGGAAAAGGGGCGCATTGCGGCCGAACAATCATCCCGCAACTGGGGCTGGATCCGCAAGCAGGGCCGCGATGCAGACGAGTTACCAATCGTCATGGAGGCCTGCCGCCTGTGGCAAGAGTTGGCGCAGGAATGCGGTGAAGACATTGGCTTGCAGCAGACCGGCGTGACCTAGCTGGCACGCACACCTAAGGACATGGCCGGTTTTGAAGATTTCATGAAAATTGCCGCCGCCCACGCTCTCGACACCCGACTGATTGACGGTGAAGCCGTGCGGCGGATGATACCGGGCATGGCGCGCAATTTTGCCGGTGCAATGGTGACGCCATCCGACATGCGGGCAGAACCATGGCTGGCGGTGCCGGCGCTGGCGCGGCTGGCGGTGCGCCGAGGTGTTCGTATTATCGAAAACTGCGCGGTGCGCGCTTTGGACACGGCTGCTGGTGCGGTGCAATCGGTGTGGACCGAGCACGGAAAGATAGAGACATCCAATGTGCTGGTGGCCGGTGGCGCATGGTCATCGCTGTTTTTGCACAAGCACGGCGTGTCCATTCCGCAGCTAAGCGTGCGGGCAACGGTTGCGGCCACCGAACCGATGCCGGAACTGCATGCCGGTGCGGTTGCAGAGGATGACATTGCCTTTCGCCGCCGACAGGATGGCGGTTACACGCTGGCGCCCGGCGGCAGCAACTTGCTGTATGTTGGGCCGGACGCTTTTCGCCATGCAACCAAATATATGCCGGCACTCAAGGCACATCCGTTTGGCACGCGATATGCGCCGATGGCCCCCTCTGGATATCCCGATGCCTGGGGTACACCGCGCGACTGGGCGGCCGATGAGGTAAGCCCGTTTGAGCGGATGCGGGTGCTGAACCCTGCCCCCGGCAAGCGTGAACTACAGGCGATAAAGCGTGGTTTCAACACGCTGTTTGCGCAGGCCAAACCCGTCAGGCTGAAAACCACATGGGCGGGCATGATTGATGCGATGCCGGATGTCGTGCCGGTGGTTGACCGGGTTGCTGCGATCAACGGCCTGTTTGTGGCAACGGGCATGAGCGGCCATGGTTTTGGCATTGGCCCGGGCATTGGCCGGGTGATGGCAGACCTTATTCAAGGCAATGAAACCGGCCATAACCTGCACCGCTTCCGCCTGTCGCGGTTTGCACCGGGAAATACCATTCGCCCCGGGCCGGCACTGTAAGATTACAGACCTGATCAGCAACTGTTAGCGCAGTGCACACGATGCATGAGTTCCCTGCCCGCCAGCTTGTCCGGACGTCGGCATATGGGATTGTTTTTACGAAAATTTTATGCGGGGCGAAGGAACTTTAATTGCCACTGCTCGTTCATCAACCCGATGGGCAGCGTTCACTCTCAAAGGATAGCGATAATAACCGTCCTGGAACTGCACAGATAGGTTAACCCACGTGACTGCGAGAGTGCCTTGCGACAGACTAACTATGATGACCAGACTGATCTGCATGAGAGAATTGAGGCGCTTGAAGCCTATGATATCATGGATACGCCGCCAGAACCGGAGTTTGACGGCATTGTGCAGATTGCCCGCGTCATTTGCCGCACCCCGGTTGCGCTGATCAGCCTGGTGGAAGAAAACAGGCAATGGTTCAAGGCCCGTGTCGGCTTTGAACCCTGCGAGACGCCAATGGCAGGGTCTGTCTGCCAATATGCGCTGCTGAGCCGCGACTTGCTTGAAATACCCGACCTGACGGCCGATCCGCGCACCAAGGACAACCCGCTGGTAACGGACGAACCGTTCATCCGATTTTATGCGGGCGCCCCGCTGATTACCCCAGACGGCATTATCATCGGCAGCCTGTGCGTGATCGATACGGTCATACGGCCTGAAGGACTGGACGAGGAACAGGCCGACGGCCTGCAGGCGCTTGCCTCGCAGGTCATTGCGCTTTTTGAAGCGCGTCGATTATCCCAGCGCAAGGATGACCTGTTTCGCCGCCAGAAAGGCATTACGGCCAGTTTGCGCAACGCGGCGAAAGAAACGCTTGCCGCGCAGGAGGCTGGTGGTGTTGGCACTTTCGAGATTGACCTGACGCGCAACGAATTGCGCGCATCGCCGGAGTTTTACCGGATCTTTCATCTGCCGCCGGCGCGGTCATATCCAACGTCCGTTTTTGAGACGATGGTTTTTTCTGACGATAAGGGCACGCAATCGACACAGGCCAACCGCGCCGATGGCTCGGCAGCACTTGATGTGGAATACCGCATCAATACGCCAGCCGGTTTGCGGTGGATTTCTCGGACTGCAAACTTCATTCGCGGCGAAAACGGCCTGCCGGTGAAAATGATCGGTGCGGTGAAGGATGTCACAGTGACCCGGCGTGCGGCAGCGCGCATACAGGCGCTGCTGGACCTGGGCGACCGGCTGACACAGCTGAGCGACATCGAGTCCATGGCATCCGCCGCCGCAGACCTGATGGCCAAAGCCCTCGATGCGACCCGCGCCGGTTTTGGTATTGTAGACCCTGTCAATGAGACCGTGTTGATGCAGCCGCAATGGACCGCACCTGGCATTACGCCCGTGACCGGCCTGCACCATTTCCGTGCTTATGGCAGCTTTATCAACGATCTGAAAATGGGCAATCCTGTCGTCATTCCTGATGTGACGCAGGACCCACGCACCGCTGCAAATGCGCAAGCACTGCTTGATCTGGGCATTCGCGTGCTGGTCAATGTGCCGGTTATCGACCAGGGCAATTTCAGCCTCGTGGTGTTCGTTCACCATGACATGCCCTACCAGTGGTCGAATGAAGAAATTGCCTTTGTGCGCAGCTTTGGCGACCGCATACAGGCGGCGATTGCGCGTGTGCGGGCAGAGTCTGAGCAACAGTTGCTGCACCGGGAAATGGGCCACCGGTTGAAAAACACGCTGTCCATGGTTCTGGCCATTGCCACGCAGACCCTGCGGCCGGTCAAGGAACGGCAATATGTGGAAGCCTTTGAGCGCCGCGTTCACGCGCTGAGTACCGCCCACGATGTTTTGTTTGAGCGCAACTGGAGCAGCGCCGCAATCGTGCAGGTGATGGAACGGACCTTCGACCGGCTGTCCGTGCGCGACCGCGTGGTGCTGCAGGGCGAAGACCTGACCTTTGGCCCCAAGGGCACGCTATCGCTTTCCCTGCTGCTGCATGAGTTGACGACAAATGCCATCAAATATGGCGCGTTGTCGAACACGACAGGCAAGGTTGTGCTGCGCTGGTATCTGACGGGTGAAGGCGAGAACACAACGTTTCACCTTGACTGGCAGGAGATTGGCGGCCCACCGGTTCACGACGTAGACAAGGCGGGGTTTGGATCGAAGCTGATTAAAATGGGCCTTGGTGGAACAGGCAAGGTAGACGTTCGTTATGAGTCATCTGGACTCATTCTCCGGATGGAAGCAACGCTACACCAACTCCAACAGGCCGAACACTAATGGGTACATTCAATCCGCCCAAGAAAAATGTCGTCCTTGTTGTTGAGGATGAACCGCTACTGCTGATGGCTGCTGTCGACCTTGTTGAAGAAGCAGGTTTTGAAGCGGTCGAGGCACGCAATGCCGATGAGGCCATCGAGATACTCAACGCGCGCGAAGACATCCGGATTGTGTTTACGGATATCGACATGCCGGGCAGCATGGATGGCATGAAGCTTGCGGCCATGGTGCGCGATCGCTGGCCACCGGTGGAGATCATCATCGTTTCCGGCCATCGCAAGGTTGCCGATGACGATCTTCCTGCACGCAGCGTGTTCTTTTCAAAACCCTACGACGTTGACCGCGTGACAGCGCAATTGCACGCAATGGCGGCGTAACAAACACCGCCACCTGTGCGCAGCACCCCCACGGGACTTTCCTGCCATAGCGGCCCTTCTCTAATTGGTGGGCTGAAGTCTTCTTCGTCTATCTTCTAACTGTCGGGAGTCGAGTATCGTCCACAGTTGGCCCAAAGCGAGGTCTGATGTCTTCTAAATCTGATCGCATTGGATCCGCCACGGTGGATTAATACGGTTACTTCCAGCTAGGTACAGTAGGATACGATTTCCACCAGGATCAAAAAGTTCAGCTTCTCGCCAAAGCCAACTCTGGTCCTGCGGAGGCGTCGAGAACGCGATTCCTGCAGCGGTTAGGCTATGATATTTTTCATCTAAATCGTCGCATTCGAAGTAGACGGTGGTTCCGGCGCTTACATCGCCGCCCTTGTGTAAAGAGAATGTGCTGTTTCCGTCGGGGCAGACAAAGCGTACATAGTCCGGCCGTGCATCCACCACTGGCACTAGGCCAAGAGCGCAATAGAATGTCCAACCCTCATCAAGGTCCGGCATAGTCACAGTGACTTGGTTGAGATTCATTCCACTTTCCTCTCCGAGCCTTGAAGCAGCGGAAAGTTTACGGATTTTTTCGTTCATATCAATGACCGCAATAGGCGCAAAGCAGCCGAAATCTGTGCTCGACAAAGTCGGCGTTAAGGTACCTATAGCGTTCGACATTCGCGGCCCGCGCTTCTCTGCGGGATCGGCGATTGGGCCTCCCATGATGGGGTTTCGCAGATGAAGTGGTTTAATCTATGCGGGACGCCATGATCCGGGCGTAGTCGGTCCCGCCGCCCCGCTGCGCGGCCACTATGCTGGGGTTCCTGCGGCGACACTTATCCGGCCCCGGCGTCGAGAATTACCGAAATCCCGCCTGAGGGCGGTCCTATAATATTGTCGCAGGCGCAATTTTTTGCCTGTTTTTCCGTTTAAATATTGATTTGATGACCACATGGCAGATGCCATGACCGCAAAAGTTATGTTTGATGAGAGAGCCCAACATGAGCAATTCCTGTCCCGTGCTGACGCCTGAGGAGCGCAGACTCAACGACATTATCGAACGTGCCAGTGCACAGATGATGCAGACGGTGCTGGAGGCGCTGGATGCAGCAAGCAGCCAAGTTGCTGCGGAGTGGAAGAGCGTAGAGACGCACGAAACCCCGCCGCCTTACGACTATTTTGCAGCCGTTGTTCACCAGCGCATGTTCTTGCACCTATGCGGTGCCGACGCCGAGACGATGACCGGTGGCGAAGCAGACCTGGCCGGACACCTGATCCGCAACCAGCAGAACGTTGTCGCGCATTACGGTTGGGCGAAAAAGGACAAAACCGACCCCGCCGTTTGAGGCTTTAAAACTGCATCGCATCCTTGCCGGATGCCTTGGCATCATAAAGCAGCGCATCCGCCTCGTTGATCAGGGCCGTTATATCCCGTTTGGCCGCGCTCCAAATGCCACCAATACTGGCGCGCACATGGGTAGAACCACCCGAAATCAGCACCGGTTCTCGCATTCTTTCAAGGATACGTTCTGCAGCCGCCATGCCAGCAGCACGGCTTCCGGCCACCACGACCACGAATTCGTCGCCGCCGGTTCTGGCAACGAGATCATGGCTGCGCACCGCGCCCTTGATGCGCCGCGCGGTTTCGCACAACACCACATCTCCAACGCCGTGGCCATGAACGTCATTGACCTGCTTGAAACCATCCAAATCCAGCGCCAGCACCACAAAACCATCGGCAGATTGCAGGGCGGTAAATTCACCAACCAGGCCGCGACGGTTCAACAGGCCAGTCAGGGCATCCGTGCTGGCGGTTTCCTCCAGTTGTTCAATGCGGCGGCGCTCATCGGTAAAATCAATGGCCATGCCGACAATCTTCAGCGGCCGGCCATCACCATCGCGCAGCAAGCGCCGGTCGCAGCGCATCCAGCGTTCTCCCTGAATGGTATCCAGCCGGTATTCAGCAACATTCTGGTCCAGTTCGCCTGAGATCAACGGCGTGAGATCTGCCTGCGCGCCGTCATTGACATTCACACGGCTGACGTAGCGCTCAAGATCAAGCCGGGCGGCGGTCTGCCCGCCGATGAACTGTGCTAGGCGATCCGAGGTTTCAAACTTGCCGCTAGGGATGTCCATATGCCAGAACCCACCCCTCACCGCTTCCATGGCCAGTTCCAGCTGTGCGGCGCGTTCGGCCAATTGCCGCTCATGTTCCTTATGGCGGGTAATATCCTCGATCTGTGAAATGAAGCGCACCACACGGCCTTCGGCATCGCGCATGGCGGCAACATGGATCATCACATCAACCACGTCACCGAGAGGCTGCACATAGCGTTTTTCGATGGTGTAACCATCCCGACGACCCTGCAAAACCTGCTGGAACTGGTGCATGTCTGCGTCGATATCATCCGGGTGGGTGAAGTCCTTGAAGTGGGTGCCAATGACTTTTGTTATAGGCAGACCGACCAGCCTTGCAAATGCGGCGTTGCCTCGCAGGATCCGTCCCTCAAGATCGACAAGCGCAATGCCTATCGGTGCGTGATCGAACGCAAAATCGAACAGCTCCAGACGGGTGGCAGGATCATCCGTTGTGTAGGCTTGCTCCGCCATATTTTCCTCCGCAAACAAGCGTGCATTCAACACACTATCATCTGTACGCTTAATCCCCTCAGCAGCGAAAGGTTTCGTCTGACACCAAGGAGATTGTGCAAATGGTTTACGGGCCATTGGTTTGGGGCGTTTTGACGCGCAGACAGCGCATGAATTCAGCGACCACTTGCAACCATTGTTAGAAATGATATCTGCAAATGAACAAGGAGAAGAATAACTGGCAAGCTGGTTTTGCAGGGAAAGCGGCGAAGACGATGTGCGGGCGGTTGCAATTGAAGTGTCAAACGTCTTGTTTCCAAACACCAATTCAAGGACACAATATTTCCAGGCACATTCTGAATGCGCGCGAACAGCGCTCAGCGTATTCAATCCTGACAACCTGATCGTATAGCGTTGAGTTATGTTTTGCGAAATCTTGACTTTATATCTTTGAAGATATATTTCTGAGGTCGATAATGTCCTATGACGTGAAGTTCCATCGTGAGTTCGTTCCAGAATGGAAGGCCTTAGAAATGGGACTTAAAGAACTGGTTGGCGAGGTTTTGGACCACCTTGAAGATGATGGCCCGTTTCTTGGTCGTCCTGAGGTGGATACGCTTTCCGGGTCCGGTCATGCCATTATGAAAGAGATCCGCGTAAGATTTGGCAAGCAGGTCTGGCGTTTTGCCTTTGCCTTCGATCCTGATCAGGCTGCCATTATTCTGTGCGGGGCGGCTAAACAAGGCAAGAGCCAGGAACTGTTTTACAAACAGTTGATCGGCAAAGCAGACCAGCGTTTCAATTCGTGGCTGAAGGAGAAAAAAGATGAGCACTGACTGGAAAACACTGCGCGCCGAACTGCCGCAAGATGTTCGTGCACGTCTTGATGAAAAACGCGAAACACGGCGTCTGGGCAAGGCTCTGGCGGAAGTGCGCAAAGCCATGAATGCAACCCAGCAGGATGTTGCCGTACGCGCCGCCATGACACAGAACACGATCTCGAAAATCGAGAGTGCTGACGATGTGCTGATTTCCTCTATCGTGCGTTACATGCATTCGATTGGCGGTGGTGTTGAACTTATCCTCAAAACACCGGATGGCAATGCAAAGCGGGTTGATTTTGATCCCGAGATTTATGTGAAGCAATACGCATAATCACGCGGGGCCCAAACCAATATCACCACATGGAGACGCTGCTTAAAAGCAGGAATGCTCGGTTATGCGGTTGCCGACACGGTAGACCTTGCCGGTTGCTGGATAAGCGTTAAAAATCACATATCTGCGCTGCGGGCAGATAAGCTCGAGAGATTTTTTGTGGCAGGACAGAATGTCGGTTTTTCTGGTCACGCCATCACTCACCACGGTACGGCCCCTGTCAACGCTCTGATCACACAGAAATCCCTTTTTGACAGCCATTTCGCGTGCAGTATCGAGGCTGACGCCAACCGCATTGATCTTGCTGACTTCACGGGCATGGCCACGCTCTGATGCACGGGTGAAACCGCAACTTGTGAGGGTCAGGCTGAGGCCGGTTATCAATAACACTGAAATACGATTCACGTTTTTTCTCTTGATTCCATTCACTTAACATTGGCAGCGCAACGATAACGCCCGCAAGCGTGAAGCACAAGACAACACTTGTTTGCAACCAGAGTGCCGTCCTCGTTGCATGGGTATTTTGGCCCGAAAGATGTGCGACCAGGCGTTAATGAAGTGTCACAGCCGGCCTGAATATCCGTGTCAGGAAACCCTTGAGGATCGGCATGACTAGCTCGCCAGCCAAGCGATGTCCCGCATCCAATCTATGCAGGCTGACCGGCACACCGGCCTCTGCAAGGGTCGCTGAAAATCGTTCCGCTTGATCGACGGGGGCACGGTCATCATCGACACCATGCAGCAGCAAGGTCTCGGCCGTGATCCGCTGCGCGTGATGCAGCGCCGAGCGGTCCGAAAAGGCGCGGTCAGTGGCGCCACTCTCAGTCTTGATGGTCTGCTGCAAGCCTCTTGAGCTGCGTTCATAGGCGTCTCGCAGGTCGTAAACGCCACTCGACAGGATAAGCGCCCTCAAGGTTTGAATTTTCGTGGCGACCATGGCCGATGCGACGGCACCACGGCTGTTGCCATAAAGCACGATGCGGTCAGGATCGACCATTGGTTGCTGCTCCAGAAACGCCAGTGCCGCGATGATCGCGTGCTGGGTGGCTGGGCCGCAGAAATCCGCTGGCCCGTCAGATGCGCCAAACCCCGGCTGCGAGACCGCAGCGGCCGTAATGCCAAGACGCGAGGAGAAACGGATAAGCGAGCCGTTATCGGCGAATTCCTTGCCGCCCAGCAACAGCCCGCCCTGATTGCCATGCACAAAGAGGATGGCACCATTTGTTTTGGCAGGCGGCGAAGACAGGAACAGCTCAACACGCGCGCCATCGTGCCTTTCAATGAAGTGTTGCGTTACCGCCGTCACGCCATGATCTCCTCAAATCGCGTCTATCGAACTTTGCAATACAGAAATGCGTCTCTTGGCTCAGGCGAGACATTGGGATGAAGAATGTAACGGCGCAACACCGCTTCACGGGTCATGCCAGCCTTTTCCATGACCCGCGACGAAGCAATGTTTTCGACATCGCACATCGCCTCGGTGCGGAAAATTGCCGGGTGTGCCAGCGCATGATCAACCAGCCAGCGAACAACCTCGCTGGCAACGCCCTGCCCCCAATGGTCACGCCTGGTAATCCAGCCATAGGACACCCGCGCCTGATGGCTGCGCGGTTCCACCGTTCCAATAATCTCATCTGGTGCAGTGTGCCGGGCAATCAGCAACGGGAAACTTGTGCCCACCTGCCACGCACGCTCCGCACCTTCCAAAAAGGTTATCGTTTGCTCCATGCTGGAATGCGGTTTCCATGCCAGATACCGTGTTACCTCCCGGTCGGTCGCCCAGCCCTGATGCACGGACACGGCGTCCGATACGAGCGCTTTGCGAACAATGAAACGTTCGGTGTTGAAAGTCTCTGGCACGCGATATGTTGCTGGCATCATACCCTCATGTTTTTGTTTCGTTGAGCCTGTCAGAGCACTCAATGCGACATTTCAAACAGCAGAAGGAGTTTGACGGGCTGGCGCTGCATAAATTCGGCTTCGACATGGCGCAACACGTGGCGCTGGCCGGCAAAGGGCACCATATCGACGGCGCTTGAAAACGTGGTCCAGCAGAACGCGCTGTGTTCTTCGTTCAGCACGACTTCAGCCGTCGCATCCACATAGCCGACGAACACCGGTGCCAGCGTGATGGCGTCGCGGTCCGCCTCATAAAACTGTTCGCAGATATCGGCGGAATAAAGCCGTGTGCAGGAAAGCCCGGTTTCTTCCTTCACCTCGCGCAGTGCCGTTTGCCAGGCCTTTTCACCGTCTTCGATGCCGCCGGCAATCTGGCACCACTCCCCAACCAGGGTGTGGTTACGGCGCAGTAGCAACACTTGTGTTTCCGCGCCGACTTCACGCAGCACAACAACGGCCACGCCAAAACTGCGGATGGGTATTTCTGCCATGATTACATCGCTCCCGGTTCGCGTCCCTCAAGTCTATTTGCACAATCCCGATGATATTAGGAAGCCAATAAATACAGCCCTGACGGGAATTTCAGACCCCACCCGCTGCAACGACAACTTCCCATCATCAATTCGTCACATCAAATGTATCATGACTATTGACTTCTCAATATCACGATACTTATGTTGCGACGAAAGATTGATGAGGTATTCCATGACTGACACAATGTACGACGTTATCATCATTGGCGGCAGCTATGCCGGCCTTTCCGCCGCCATTCAGTTGGGCCGCGCGCGGCGCAAGGTGCTGATTATTGATGAAGGCCTCCGGCGCAACCGTTTTGCCGCCCACTCACATGGTTTCATCACGCAGGATGGCGTCGACCCGGCTGTGATTGCCGCCAAGGCACGCGAGCAGGTTTTGAACTACCCGACAATCACCTGGCTTTCGGCCCGTGCCGACAGCGCGCAGAAATTGGAGACAAGCAGCACGGATGCGGGTTTTGAAGTGTTGGCCAAGGGTGCACGCCACCAGTCTCGCCGCCTGTTGCTGGCCACCGGCGTCAAGGATTTGCTGCCAGCCATAGAGGGTCTTGCCGAGCGCTGGGGCAAAGCGGTGTTTCACTGCCCCTATTGCCACGGTTATGAGTTGAACCAGGGGCCGATTGGCGTCATTGCAGGGTCCGAACTGTCCATGCACCACGCGCTGATGCTGCCGGATTGGGGGCCAACAACGCTGCTGCTGAACGATGCCTTTACCCCTAATGCCGAACAGCTGGCGGCGCTGACAGCGCGTGGAACAACGCTGGAACGCTGCCCGATTTCCGCCATTACCGGCCATGTCGACATAAACCTAGCCGATGGCCGGGTGCTTTCCTTCGCCGGTCTGTTTGCCATGGCGCCGTTTGAGCTGGCGAGCCCCATCGCCCATGATCTGGGGCTTGAGATGGAGCAAGGTCCGCTGGGTGCGACCATCAAGACCGACGTGATGAAAGAAACCTCCCTGCCCGGCGTGTTTGCCTGCGGTGATGCCGCACGGCCCATGGCGTCGGTGGCGCTGGCAGTGGGTGATGGCAATCTGGCAGGTGCCGGTGTGCATCGCTCGCTGATGTTTGGCACGGTTTGAGTGCCGCACCGCCACCCGTTCAGGCGCGGTACGCTGATACCAGCAGCATCATTGGCCGTTCCAGCTCTTCCGCAAGGGCTGGAACCTCCGCGATCTGTTCAGCCGTCGGGTAAAATTCCTTGATCTCACGGATGGTGAAACCTGCGGTGATCAGGCTGTTGAGCGTGGTGGCGACGGTGCGGTGATATTTGACCACGCCCTTGGCGAACCAGTCTGTGCGGCGCTCTCCCTCCACCGAGTAACCATTAACCGGCCAGGTTTTGCGGCCGTCCTCATCTTCAATCCAGTGTGGATGGGCGGCCGCCATAAAGATGGGATGTTCTATCGTGAACACGAAGTCGCCACCGGGTTTAAGGGCTGCGTGCACCATGCGGACAAGCCGGGCAAAATCCCTGACGTAATGAAAGGCCAGTGCGCTATAGGCAAGATCGAACTGCGCCTTCGGCAATTCCAGCGTTTCAAGGTCGGTTATGTCGTAGGTGATCGCGCTTTCGGACGTGTCCTGTCTGGCGCGGTTGATCATGTTTTCCGAGAGATCAAGCCCCAGAACACTGGCGGCACCCTGTCCGGCCATCCAGCGAGATGCCCAGCCAAAACCGCAGCCGAGATCCACCACATGTTTGCCGGCAAGTGGCGGCAGCATGGCACGGATGGCCGGCCATTCCGGCGCGCCATCCAGCCCATGCACCTGACGCGGAAGCTGGCTGTAACCGGCAAAAAAGGCCGGATTGTCATAAATATTCTGCGCCACGCGAAACCTCATCCTGTCTGTATTGCCACCTATCCCTTGTCACGTGCGGAGTGGCGGTGTTTGCTGAACTTCGAAGCGCTCAAGGATAGTCATATCGATGACAATCGCAATATTTGCGCCTATTACGGGGCATCAGTAGCCAACTCATCTGCGTTGCGCTAACTGATCTGCGTTGCGCCAACTCTGGAGCAACCATAAAATGACGATGGACAAGATATGTCGATGCTTCTGATTCCCGGTTTCATGCTGGATGCAGACCTGTGGCGCGATGTGACGCCGGGTCTTGATGAATTCGGGCCATTTGTGCATGCCGATCTTTTTCAGGACGGCACGATCAAGGATATGGCCAGCCGCGTGCTGGCTGAGGCGCCGGAGACATTCCATCTCGTCGGGTTTTCGATGGGCGGTTATGTGGCCCGCGAAATTGTGCGGCAAGCACCTGAGCGGGTTAAAGCGCTGGTGCTGATTGCCACGTCTGCGCGTGGTGACACGGAGGTGCAACGCCAGCGGAAGGAAGCTGTGGCAAACAAGCCGGACAGTGTTTCCTTCAAGGGCCTGAGCACGGCGGCCGTCGCCTCTTCCCTGCACCCAGACAATGCCGGACGGCAAGACCTGATCACCCGCATTCAGGCCATGGGCGAGCGGCTGGGCAGCGATGTGTTTCGCCGGCAATCGCTGTTGGAGCGGGTGGATGAGCGCCATTTTCTGGCCGATATCAACCGTCCCTGCCTGATTTTAGCAGGTGAGCAGGACAAGCTGCGCAGCCGTGCCGAGGTGGAAGAACTGCATGACGGCATCACCGGCTCCAGCTTTCAGGTGATAGAAAAGACCGGCCACATGATACCGCTGGAAGCGCCGGATGAACTTGTAACAGTGATGCGGCAGTGGCTGGATGGCATCGAGGCGTAAAGACAGCGCAACCGGTTTGCGCTGCCGTAGATGACCTGACGTCTAGCTCCTAGAATCTCGCGGTGAACCCAAGCGTGCCGCTGAGGCTGGTATTGCCGGAGAGATCGGCCAGACTGGTGTTGATGCCCGCCTGCCCGTGAACGGCATATTTTTCATTGTCCCAGGCATAGGTGCCGCCAAGGCCAAGGCCGCCCCACAGACGTTCCTGCGAATTGCGCAATGCAACGCCGGCCACGTCTGTTCTGGCGTCGGGCGACAGGTCATAATAGAGATTGGCAATGCCATAGACCTGCAGGCGGTTGCGGGTGCCGGCCTCACCCATCCAGCTGTTTTCATAATCCGTTGACAGGCCAAGGCGTAGTTTCAGGTCATTGTCCCTGCCCAGAGACACCTTCGCGCCAAAGGCGTCGGTAAAGTCGCGGTAGCTCAGGCCGGAAAAGCTGAGCTGGGCCTGCGGGGTCAGGCTCCAGCCGGGGCTGATGGCAATCTGCTGGCCTGCCTCAACGCCCAGCGCGTAGCCGAAACCATTATTGCCTGAGGCAAGCCGGGTGGCTGCAGTGGTGGAATTGAGGTCACTGTCAAACCAGGTGAGGTTGACCTGACCATCGACGTAAAAACCGCCATTGCCGTACCAGGTCAGCGTGCTGCCAAGGCCGTAGCCACTGCTGCTGATGGCGCCGTTGCCATAGGGCGACGTGATGTCACCATCAATGGTGCCGTAACGCAGGGACAAGCCGCCAACCAGATTGCCACCGCTTGAGGACATGAGTTCCATGTCGGTACCGGCCTGCAATTGCCAGGTATCAACCGTATAATCGGTTGATGTGGTGGAGGAATGCGGTGACAGGCGGTCATGCTGGCCGACAATGCGGCCCCAGATGCCGTAATCACCAGCATCAGAACCCTGCCCGGCATTTGTATCACGGCTGCCCCAGACGCGGCTGCCCACACGCTGTTGCAGCGTGTCCAGCGTATTAAACCGTTGCAGCACCGATGAATAGGCTTCGTAAACCGGTGCGCCAGCCTGATAAAGCGGCGTGCCTGACGACAACAGGGCTGAGCGCAGATACCAATCACCATCTAGCGGGGTGCTGGCGCCACCCTGATACAGCCGGTAAGCATAAGCGCCCGCGACCACGGCCTGATCACCCTCAAAGACATAACTGCCGAGCAGTGAGAAATCACCGGCGGACACGCCGCCGACATCGATGACCTTGATGCCTTCCACCGTCTGGTCGCCGGTGCCACCAAAATTGATGACCCGCACATTGGTGGTGCCAGACGTGTTGCCGGTTACAATCAACTGGTCGGTGGCGGAGGCATCGTCGCCCAGCACGGTTTCAATTTCCAGCGTGCCGCCACTGCCGATATAGTCCCCCGCGATCGTGAGGGTGCCGATGGAGTTGCCCGGCGCAATGGTGCCGCCGGCAAAGTTGGTGGTGGTGCCCACCTGCCCTATGCCCTGTAAACGCCCGCCGCGAACTTCCATGCTGCCGCCCAGCGTGTTGTTGACCGACAATATGCCGGCGTAAACGCCTGATGTTCCAAGCAAGGCTGAATTGTTGGCGGTGAGAATGGTCTGGCCGGAGCCGACTTGCCGCACACCGCCGGAGCCGGTGATGGTGCCGCCGAACGTCACCACGTCAGAACGGTCAAAAGCCAGAATGCCATCATTGGCAACGTCGCCCACGATGCTGCCAGTGGTGCCGCCAGCACCCAGCTTCAGCGTGCCACCAGTAATGGTGGTGTCGCCGCTATAGGTGTTCGTGCCTCTGAGTGTCAGGGTGCCTACGCCCTGTTTGATCAATGTACCAGCCCCGGTTATTTCCGGATCAATGCCGATATTATAACCATTGGTATCAAAGAAACCGCCATTGCTGCCCAGCAGCACCTGCTGAGCGTCAAAATCGACAAAAAACTCAGTCTTGTTTTCGATGGCCCTGATGATGCCGCCATCGACTGTGACATTGGCTGTTCCCAGGCCGCCACGAATAAAATTGGTTTCCAGTACGCCGCGCGCGCCCGCCGTGCCGTTGATATCCATGGTGCCAACCGCGGTCGCCGAGGAAATGCCAAGCCAGACACCATCGCGCACGTAAACGCTTGCGCCATCTTCAATGGTCATGTCACCCAGACCGTAATTGCCCAGGTTGAGATTATAGTCGCCGATGGACCAGCTGGACCCGGCACCTGTGACGGTTACACTTCCGACACCAACGGGACCGGCGCCAACATAGCCCTGCTGGCTTGATACGGTTGCACCATCTTCAATTCTCAATGTGCCAGTGGCGTAACTGCCGACAGTGAATTGCCCTGAACTGGTCCAGCTGGAGGTGGCACCAGATACAGTCACTGCACCGGCATCAGAGCTGCCAATGATGGGTGACGTATCCGACACCTGACCGCCGTTCTCGATGATCAGGCTACCGTCATTCAGGGTGATGCGGCCGTTACTGTCCAGCACCCCGGCGCCCGTGACCGTTAATGTCGCTCCCGCTTCCACGGTGACATTATTGGCGAGCGCAGCCCCCGACAGGCTGACATTGCCCACAGGCAGATACACATCCGTTGATGTGTCAGGCACAGCACCTAAATCCCAATTGCCGGCATCGAACCAGTCATTATTGCCAGCACCGCCATTCCAATAGACATCCTGCGCAGAGACCGGACTGGCCGCAAAGGCCAGAACGAGCGGCGCAGTGGACAAAAGCAGACGGTGACAGGACGGTCGAAGAGTGCGGAAGGCGTGGCGCTTTTGCATGGTGACCCAGGGGGCACGAGGGAAATGACATTTATCAAACAATGAAGAAACATGCTTAACACTCCCCTAATATTCGCGCCAAAGCAGTAAAATAGTGAAGGACACGCAACCGCGATCAAGCGCATTCAAGTTTGAACCGGCAGCGGCATGTCGCTGATCTCCTGATGTCATTCCACCGTCTTGAAAGGTGATTACAGCAACCTTGTCGGGAAATTTTTGAACGCCGCACCTAGACAAAACTGAAATTCTTTGCCTAGTTATGACCTGATTGCGTTTGTCGAGCATTACTCCACCTCATGCCACAAGAAGGAAAGCACATGTCCTTCATCGCAGATATCTTCCGCCATTCTCCTGAAATTGCCTTGTTCCTGTCTCTCGCCCTTGGATATTGGGTGGGGAAATTCCAGTTTGGAAAATTCCAGCTTGGTGGTGTTGCCGGCTCTTTACTGGCCGCGGTGCTGATTAGCCAATTTGGCGTGCAGATAGACAATGGCATCAAGGCCGTGCTGTTTGCGCTGTTCATTTACGCGGTTGGTTTTGAAAGCGGACCGCAGTTCTTTCGTTCGCTTGGGCGACACTCCATCCGTGAAATCATCATGGCGGCAGTGCTGGCAATCAGCGGTCTGGTGACCGTGGTTGTGCTGGCAAAAGTCATGGGGCTGGACAAGGGTTTGGCGGCCGGCATTGCGGCGGGTGGGCTTACCCAATCTGCCGTCATTGGCACGGCTGGTTCAGCTATTGAAAAACTTGGCCTTGCTGCAGATGAGTCGCAGCGCCTGCAAGCCAATGTCGCCATTGGTTACGCGGTGACCTATATTTTTGGCTCGTTCGGCGCGATCATTGTCTGCGTCAACTTTCTGCCCTGGTTCATGAAACGCGGCATTCGCGACGATGCCATGAAAGCCGAAGCGGAAATGCTGCGGGGTGCGCGGGTTTACGACGTTGGCGAAGCGCCTGCCCTGCCCGACCTTGTTGGCCGCGTGTACCAGATAGAGGCGGCAGCCGGCAAAACGGTGACCGAAGCGGAAGCGCTTGGCGCCGGCGGTACCGTGACCATCGAGCGCATAAAGCGCGATGGCAAGATAATTGGTATCGATGCCGCGACCACACTTCAATCTGGTGATCTGGTGCTGATTGTCGGGCGGCGCACTGGCGTTGTTGGGCTTGAAGGCCGGCTGGGCAGCGAGGTTGCCAGCGGCGAAGGCATGGAACTGGTGGTGACCACCCGCGACATCGTTGTGCAGGGCAAGGAATTTGTCGACCACACCGTGGCGCAGATATTGAGCGCCAGCGGCGAGTTGCGCCATGGCATTTACGTGCTGGCCGTGACACGCGGCGGCAGCAAACAGCAACTTGCCAATGACACGGTGATCAAGGCCGGTGACATTGTGACCGTGCACGGTGTGCAGGAAGATCTGCAACGGCTGGCCACACGGGTTGGCCCGGAAATCATACCCAGCGACAAGACCGACTTTGTGTTTCACGGGCTTGGTGTGGCGCTTGGCCTGCTGATTGGCCTTGCCGTGGTGCGCATCGGCTCCATTCCGCTGACACTTGGCTCTGGCGGTGGCGCGCTGCTTTCCGGCCTGGTGTTTGGCTGGTACCGAAGCCGGCACATGACGCTTGGCAACCTGCCGACCTCGGCCTCCACGCTGCTGCGTGACCTTGGCCTTGCCGGTTTCGTGGCGGTGGTTGGCCTGCAATCCGGCCAGCAGGCCGTCAGCACAATCCTGCAAAGCGGCCTGTCGATTTTTGTGGCAGGGGTGATTGTGACCATACTGCCGCTGATCATTACCATGCTGGTTGGCCGATATGTGCTGCGCTATGACAATGTTGCCATGTTTGCCGGTGCGCTGTCCGGCTCGCGCAGTGCAAACCCCGCCTTTGGTGAAATTCTCGACAAGGCCGGAAACTCTGTTCCCACCACGCCCTTCGCCATTACCTATGCCCTGGCCAATGTTTTCCTGACATTGCTGGGGCCGCTGATCGTCGCGTTCGTATAATTCCTCGGAGAGACGTCATGACCGATTACAAGCAGTTTACCAAACTCAGCCCGTTTGAACTGAAAGACGAGCTTATCAAGCTGGCATCCGGCAAGGCCGGCATGGTTATGCTGAATGCCGGACGGGGCAACCCGAACTTTCTTGCCACGCTGCCGCGCCGCGCGTTTTTCCGGTTGGGACTGTTTGCGGCAACCGAATCCGAGCTGTCATTCTCCTACATGCAGCAGGGTGTGGGCGGCCTGCCGCGCATTGAGGGCATTGAGGCGCGGTTTGAACGTTACATTGCCGACAACCGCGACCAGGAAGGCGTGGATTTTCTGCGCCGCGCCATCAGCTACGTGCGCGACCAGCTAGGGCTTTCAGCCTCTGATTTTCTGCATGAAATGGTCGAGGGCATTCTGGGCTGCAATTACCCGGTGCCACCGCGCATGTTGCGCATCAGTGAGACGATCGTCTGCCAATATCTGATGAAAGAAATGGCGGCAGGCCTTATCTCGGCCAAGGATGTGGACGTGTTTGCCACCGAGGGCGGCACGGCGGCCATGACCTATGTTTTTGACACGCTGAAGAAAAACCACCTTTTGACGAAGGGCGACAAGGTGGCCATCGGCATGCCTGTATTCACGCCCTATATCGAAATTCCCGAACTGGAGACCTACGGGCTTGAGGAAGTGGCGATCAATGCCGACCCGGATGCGGGCTGGCAATATTCCGATGCCGAGCTGGACAAGCTGAAAGACCCTGATATCAAGATTTTCTTCTGCTCCAATCCTAGTAACCCGCCATCGGTAAAGCTGGATGCGCGCAGCCTGCAACGGATTGCCGACATTGTCAGACATGACCGGCCTGATCTGATGATCCTGACCGATGATGTTTACGGCACCTTTGCCGACAACTTCCAATCGCTGTTTGCGCTGTGCCCCAACAACACCGTGCTGGTCTATTCCTACTCCAAATATTTTGGTGCCACTGGCTGGAGACTTGGCACCATTGCCATGCACCATGACAATGTGCTGGACGATGCAATTGCCGCCCTGCCCGACGGTGTGAAATCCGCGCTCGACAAACGCTACTCATCCATCATCACCGATGTCTCGGCGCTGAAATTCATCGATCGTCTGGTGGCAGACAGCCGCACCGTGGCCCTGAACCATACCGCCGGGCTTTCCACACCGCAGCAGGTGCAGATGGTGCTGTTTTCGCTGTTTGCGCTTATGGATGAACATGAAAGTTACAAGGCGACGCTGAAACGTGTGATACGCCGCAGGCAGGCCGCACTTTATGCGGAGCTGGGCATTGAGATGCCAAATGATGAAAACGCGGTTGATTATTACACGCTGCTCGACCTGGAAAAGGTTGCGCTCAAACTTTACGGCAAGGAGTTTGCCGCCTGGGTAAAACAGGAGTTTTCCGCCAACGAACTGCTGTTCCGCATTGCCGATGAAACCGGCATCGTTCTTCTGCCCGGCCGAGGTTTTGGCACCCAACACCCATCCGGCCGCGCCTCGCTGGCCAACCTCAACGAGTTTGAATATGCGGCAATTGGCCGGTCATTGCGCAAGATGGCCGATGAATATCACGACGCATATGTGAAAAAACATGGGAAGGTTTAAGGCCAGGAGTTGACCGGACAGGCTGGGCTGCTCAGCCTGCCCTGCACGCTTCTGGAGCATTGGCATGACACCAGCGGCAGTCCGCGCGAACTCCTGCGAGGTATCGAAGAGGTTTAGGAACCGCTTTAGCCCACTTGCCGGATACAATCGCGCCCTTCGTTTTTTGCCAGGTAAAGCGCGCGATCTGCACGATCCATTAACGTCGGCAGATTGTCCCCTTTGTTTGCAACCGCGATGCCAAAGCTCGCCGTTGGGCTCAATTCGTTAGAAAGGATACTGGGCGCCAATTCCTTGAAAGCGAGCCGGGCGGCCTCAGCAAAAATAGGTGCAGCGGCGGTCTGTCCCGGCGCGAGCATTATAGCAAATTCTTCTCCGCCCAAGCGGGCGATGATCGCATCACGAGGAGCCTTATCCTTGAGAACGTCGGAGAACGCTCGAATGACCCTGTCACCGCTGCTATGTCCGAAGCGGTCATTGATCGATTTGAAGTGATCGAGGTCGCTCATGATCATCGTGACGCGAGCATCAGTGGTCTGCCGCCTCAATGCCTTGATGGCTCGCTCTTCAAATCCGCGACGATTCAATAATGCCGACAAGGCATCGATCTGTGCATCGGACTTGATTCTTTCCATCACGTCACTCGCGATCACCGCGAAAATCCCTACCGCTGTCATCGCGGAGATCAGAGCATCCGAGATCGAGACAACCAGCCAATACGCTCCTTCGAATCCGCCCTCCGCGCTCGCTGAAGCGAGCAAAAACAATGGACGAAGAAGGAAGCCGACACACGAAATGCTTATCAAGCCAATCAGCACGTGCTCGACCGGCGTGCGATCCGGGATCTTCGCAAGATCAAGCAGCATCACAAGACCGACCGCAGCGAGACCGCTATTTAGGTAAATAACCCGTAATAGCAGGCTTTGCTCTACAAACTGATGGTAATAGAGCGCGCCCAACGCAATTGCGGCGATACACAACAGGATGAGATAGTGAGGGCGTTGCCCGCTTCGGTTGGACAGTCCAATAGACAACAATATCATTGATAACATCAAAAACACGTTGGCCATCAGCCTCAGCACCGGATCCTCCAGCGCAAAAGCAAAATAAAATATACCGAAACAGAGAGCTCTTATCCCGTATGAAAGAACGAAGATCCGAATATAGGTAAGGTGTCGGTGTTGGCGCCACAGCACGAGCATAGATGCGCAAAATAGTGCAGACATGCTCGTATTCAGCAGGCCTATGACGTCTTGATAGCTCATACTGACCGCCCCTGGTGCCCAATGGTCTGCACGGGTATCCACTCGTGAAAGTTGTGATAACACGGTTCCTGTAAATATCAAGTAAACTCGTGCGAACGGGAAGAATGCTGGCAATTTCGCAGTCAGCCCCTTAGCAGCCTGCCGCCATGCCGCACCATCAGCTCAACGGCGTCATCCACATGAGCGCGGGGAGCGCTGGCGCTATCCGTGAGGTCGTCTCGCAACTCAGCGACCTGCCATCTGTGTGGTGGGTTGGTCCAGACAGGCGGAGCCGCTCGGCCTATCCGGTACGCTTTTGGAGCATTGGGCTCACACCAGCGGCAGTCCGCGCTCCACCAGCGCCTTGAAGTAAGCGATGCCAAAGGGAATGGCGGCATCGTTGAAATCATAGCCCGCTTCATGGACTGACGGGCCGTCGCCATTGCCAATCAGCATGATGTTGCCGGGGCGAGCCTCCAGCATGAAGGCGAAATCTTCCGAGCCCATCAATGGCTCCATGGTGCCATTGACATTGGCTTCACCGACCAGTGACCTGGCGACATCAACGGCAAAAGCGGTTTTTTTGCCATGGTTTACCACCGGCGGAAACATGTGTTTGTAGGTGACGGTTGCCGTTGCGCCATAGGCAGTTGCCACATGGGTGGCGATGTCGGTTATACGCTTTTCCATGAGGTCGCGGGTGGCGGGGTCAAAGGTTCTTGTCGTGCCGCCCATTTCAGCGGTTTGCGGAATGACATTGCCCGCCTTACCGCCGGCCATCCAGCCCACCGTGACCACCGCGCACTGGCGCGGATGCACATTGCGCGACACGATGGTTTGCAACGCCAGCAAAATGTTGGCGCCAACCACCAGCGGATCCACACTGACATGGGGTGATGCGCCATGCGCGCCCTTGCCATCAATGCGAATGCGAAACCCGTCGGCGGAAGCGGCCAAGGGTCCGCTTGCCGTCATGAACTGGCCAATGGGCAAGCCGGGTTCGGTGTGCATGGCATAGATTTCATCAATGGCGAAGCGGTCCATCAGGCCATCCTCCACCATGGCCCTGCCACCACCACCGCCCTCTTCCGCTGGTTGGAAAATGACCACGGCGGTACCATCTAAAGCGCGGCTGCGTGCCAGTTCACGCGCCGCGCCCAGCAACATAGCGGTGTGGCCATCATGCCCGCAGGCATGCATGACACCTTTGGTTTTGGAGGCCCATGGCGCGCCGGTTTCTTCCTCTATCGGCAGGGCATCCATATCGGCCCGCAGGCCAATGACCCGGCCACTGACCTGTTTTTGCCCCTTGATGACGCCAACCACGCCAGTTTTGCCAATGCCCGTGACGACCTCATCACAGCCGAATTCGGTGAGCTTTTGTGCCACAAAAGCCGCCGTGCGGTGAACGTCAAACTGCAATTCCGGATGGGCGTGAAGGTCTCGTCGCCACTCCACGACATCGGCGTAGTCAGCATCTGTTGCCTGCATCGGATACCCTCGACATGGTCACGAACTTGGGGGCTTGGGCACGAGGATAAGAATTTTGACCGAGGACACAACCTGTCTTGACGGGGTTTGCGGAAACGGTGGTGTCGCGGCGGTTTGGTATCTCCCGCCCGAGCACGCGTCGCCGACAAATGCGGGCAAGTGCTGCGAGGTTGCATTTGAAACCCGACGACGGCGTTTTGATACCGCCCCGCAACGACGATGGTGCCAGATGCCTCATCACGCAGCGATGGGCTTTAAGATGACACATGCTTTAAAAACACATCAAAACCAATATGACGTGGCAGCGATGCTGGCCAATTGTCGGCAATACTGGCTGAATTATTCGCAGGCTCCACACTCTGATGGACCTATTGCCGTTTACCGCACCGGTGTGCCGCACCATCAGCTTAACGGCGTCATCCACATGAGCGCGGCGAGCGCTGAAGAGATCCGTGAGGTCGTCTCGCAACTCAGCGACCTGCCATCTGTGTGGTGGGTTGGTCCGGACAGCTACCCAACCGCCGCTGAAGACGTAATCAATGCCGGTGCAAAACTGAGCGCAACATTGCCGGTGATGGCAATTCAGCTACAAAAACTCGCCCCCATGCCAATACCCTCACCCCACTGGACGATCGTGCGGTTGCAGGAAGGTGCTGCTCTTTTCCCCTGGGTTCAAAGTTACAGCGAGTCTGTGGGTGCTCGAAAAGAAGATATCGCCACCATGCTGCGGGTGGAGCAATACCGCTCTGACGCGCCGGGCCAGTTGACGCGCTTTGCCGCATTCTCTGACGGGGAAATCGTTGGAACATCGGAGCTTTTCGTGCATGAAGGGATTGCGGGCATCTACCTTGTCTCGACGAAGAAGAGCCATCGTTGCCGTGGCATCGGCACGGCTTTGACCCATGCGGCCTGCATGGCAGGACGTGAACTTGGCCTTGATGTGGCAACACTGCAGGCCAGCAGCAGCGGATACCCGATCTACAAAAAACTGGGCTTCGAGGATGTAGCGTCTTACGACCTGCTGACGTTTGACCCAGCTAAAGTTTTAGAGGAAGGCGGCAGTGTCGACGCCTCCCCTTGTCCCGAGCCGACTACCAGCTTTTTTGGATGAGCTCACCTGATGGCCCGCAGGCAAAAAAGCCGCCGGTTGGGCCATAGGCATGGATTGTGGCCAGCGCGACAGCGGGGCGTGCGCCGACATCAACCGAATGGCCGGGGCCGTTTCCGGTCATGTCTGTCGAGGTCAGGCCGGGATCAACCGCATTGACCTTGATGCCATCACGATCCAGCTCTTTCGCCAGTTTGACGGTCAGCATGTTGAGCGCGGTTTTGGAACTGCAATAACCGCCAAAACCGACTGTCCAGGTTTCGCTGCGCATGTCCATGGCGTCATTGATCGAGGCCAGACCACTGCTCATCATCACCACACGCGCGGCGTTGGATTTGCGCAACAGACGCAGAAACGCCTGCGTGACCCGCAGCACACCAAACACGTTGGTGTCGAACATCTGCCTGACCTCATCGAGACTTTCTTCAGCCAAAGATGGCGGCGGAGCGAACATCACACCGGCATTGTTGACCAGCACATCCAGCCGGTCCGTGTGGTGGGACAGCGTGGCAACGGCACTGGCGACACTAACATCATCTGTCACATCCAGCTGCACGGCCTGCGCCTTGATGCCTTCAGCACGCAGCTGATCGGCGGCAGCTTCTCCGCGCGCAAGATCGCGGCAGCCCAGCCAGACGGAATGCCCCTGCGCGCCCAGCTGGCGGGCAATGGCAAGGCCAATGCCTTTGTTGGCACCGGTTATCAGCGCGATGCGGTTTAAATCGCTCATCGTAAAATCCCTGATCGTTTCATCGATCAGATAAATACTACGAATTTCGTATTATTCAATATTCGGATTTTGATATTTTCTGCGTCAGCCGCACAAATTCGTCCCGTTCGGTCGGGTCCAGCGCCTCCAGCATGGCGTGACAGGTGGCACCGTAACCGGCGATATAACCGGCAACTGCGCCCTCGCCCTCCTCGGTCAGGGACAATGCGACGGCGCGGCGGTTTTCCTGCGGCCGCTCGCGCAAAACCATGTCCTTGCGCACCAGCCTGTCAACGGCCGATGACATGGTGGTCAGCGGTACCTGCAGGTAACGGGCAACATCGCCCAGGCCGCAGCCTTTATGATCCGACACGAACAGCAGGGTCTGCACATCAAGCGCGCTTAACGCATTGTCCATGGCAGCCGTTGCCTCGGCCACCTTGAAACGACGCGTAAACCGCTCAAGAGCGTGGGTGAGTTGTTCTGTCTGTCCAGGCGTGGGTTTGGTCATGGGGCTTTAAAGCATTTTCAGGGGATGGAGGTAAGGTGGTGGCAGGTTTTCAGCCGCCATCCGCTAGAAAAACACTCAAGCTCATATAGCTTGAGTTCTTTCGTTCAAATGTTCGAGAGCGTCGAAACCGGGAGGCAGACTTTTGAACAACCCATCGGGTCCTTGGTTGTTGTGGTGGTCGGCGAGATCCTTAAGAGGCAGCTCTACTACTTGTACATTTGCCAACTTGTTTCCGGAGTGACGATATACAGTCCTTCTAAATGGTTCTCTGAATGGCGCAACCGCCATCGAGCCACCGAAGTGCCCACAGTTGCATACGACGACATTGCAAAATACCGTTCTAGCGATTGACTCAGCTACATGATCGAATGTGTTAATGTCTTGATTATACGCAAGTATAAAAAGTGTTTGGATTTTTTTTCTGTATAAAACGGTTCTGTCGAGATCAAGGAAATCGTAGCAAACTGCTACTCCAAAATTACCAAGGGTAGCGCTCTCGAACAACCAAACAGTTGGTAGAGGTTGGAACTCAACTGGCTGTGCAATTTTGTTGAGTTTACTTCTCTCCCCAGGAGCCGCGTACGTTTTACCCACACGGCGTTTCGCAGTTTGGGCAGCAATTTTTGTGCCTCTCAATATACGAGGAACAATGACGATCGCTTCATTGGACACTGTAGGCGGTGTTGTTGTGGTTATATTGTAATCAAGGCCTGCGATAACGATACACTGCAAATCCTCGGCGATCTTCTCCAGCTTAGATTCATACCCTGCTGGAACTGCCAATTCCGGCAGAAGAACTACGTCAGGTTTTTTATCCAATCCCCGCAATGCCGAGAAATAGTGACGTATCTCTTTCTTTGCCCTTGCTTCCTCGTTCTTCGAAATTTTTACGGCATTTTTCCAGGATTCATTTTTATCCCAAGCAACGTCTGCATCGAGAGATGTCTGAATTACACCAACAATGAGATTGTCATTCAGCATCGCCGTCTCCTTGATGAGTACTAAATTCTCCAACAGCAAAATCTTCGATTCTAAACGGTATAAGCTGTCGTGGCTGATTTCCAGAAACTGCAATTTGATTAAGTACAAGTGCAGTTTGTGCCCTGATAATGCTTTCAACAACGGCATCGGGGCCGTCCAGTTGTGGTGCATCAAAATCAATATCGAACAATTTAAGCGGATGATCCGTACCGAACAGTCCAGGTTGCGCAGTTAATTGAAAATTTTCTTTGCTACGCGCTGACAAACACCCCTCCAGTATGAGCAATGTCTGAGAAGATATCGAAAGCCTCTCATATGCAGAACGCCTTGCTAACGGATAAGCGTGTTCATTGCCGCGTATGTTCCAAATCCGAGGCCCGTTGAAGTCGAGTTGTAGGAGGCCTAATAAAATTCGCCCTAAACCAACACGCTGCCCCAACCAACTATCGGTTTTAGTATCTGCAGTCGATGGCGCGAACCTATAGTCGGCAACACTTGATTCTTGATCACGAATTTTCGCTTTCTGCGCACGAGCAACCTCCCGCCAGCTTTCCCAACTCGGTGTAACAGGAAAATTTTCAAACCAACTTTTGGGTATCAATACATTTGCTGGATGAAGACGGTCGAGATAATCTGAACTAGC
This sequence comes from Agrobacterium sp. 5Ca50, assembly GCF_055381905.1. Taxonomy (NCBI): domain Bacteria; kingdom Pseudomonadati; phylum Pseudomonadota; class Alphaproteobacteria; order Hyphomicrobiales; family Rhizobiaceae; genus Agrobacterium; species Agrobacterium sp. 5Ca50. Next base: position 1,452,667 of record NZ_AP026438.1, on the reverse strand, counting down.
GAACAGGTCTCCGTTACTTGTCTCCAAAACACCTTTCAGGATTTGAAGTGCGGTCCACTCGCTTCTTCTTGGATCAAACTTTGAGAGTCCGCTAACATGTTGCAACCAATCCAGCAAAGTGGACGAATTCACCTGCCTCGAAGGGTCTTCATCGACTGCGATACTCAAAGAGTTTGCGGCTGACCTGATAGCTTCATGATGCGAAGTTTTCGCATCCTCGCGCCAATTGCTTCTTCCTGAAAGGACATCGCGCCACCAGCCAGCGTCATCAAATGGGATAGAGCCGCTAGGCATCGACAGATATCCCTGCCACCAGTCATGCGGCAACAATTCTGGATAACGCCTCATGGCCAGCACGTCGTAAGGTTCATGAGCAACCAGATGTGATACAAACATCTCGCTTCTTGCAGCAGATGGTTTTCCATCAACACTTAGTTGTTTTTCTGCCCATTCGGCCCAAACGCCAGCGGACCATTCCGTCCTATCTCGCCAAGACGCTGTGGAGATTTCCCAATTAGATCGGCTATTCAATCGCGTAGCAGTGTCGTTAAGCTTTTTTACAAGGGTACTTTCATCCGATTTGGCGTATTGAGCCGCAACTGAGATCAGTGACACATAGAGCTCACGTTCTCCTACTTTATGAAACCAAGCAGCTCGCTCGCCAGGAACAACGAACGCCTTCTCGTCTAATCTGGTGATATCTTCTATGTGCGCTCTGGCTGCGTCTTGATCAGAGCGAAGTGCATTGGGATTTTCGAGTATCGATGAAGCCCGGAACAAATTTGTCGCCAAAATTTGCAAGCCAAGTCCCGCGTAGTAATCTGCCCACACGACATGCTCTCGGCGCTGTTCGACAATCCAACTAGCTATGTCGTTTAAACCTGGATGCCCCGTCAACAAGCAGTAATGACACAGCCTGTAAAACAGCCGTGGCTTGCCGGGGAATTCCTTAAAGGCGCGCATCAGGAGATCAAAGCAATGGCTGTATTGTGCCTTTTCATGCTTCTCTTGGTCGGTTTCTTTTTTCTTGAGCTCTTTTTGCGCAGCCTTCATTTTAGCAGTCGTCATCTTGAGCTTATTGTCAGGGACCCCCAACTTGCGCAGCGAACGTAACTCTCGTTCAAGCTCCGCTATTTCTCGAGCCTTATCAACAATACCATCACCGCTTTGCGCAATTAACGGAACAAGCGTTGCAATCTGCCCAGCGGCAAATGCGGCTCGCGTATCCGGTCGGATCTCTCTGTCCGGAATGTCCGCGAGCAGCAACCATTCCAGAAGCTTCAATCTGTCTTTGAGATCATCGTCATCCATAATGTGGACGTTGCCGGCAGCAACGGCAGAAACCTGACCAAGAGTTTTCGTTAACAACTTCGTAGGATTGGTGCCGTCTATACGAGTATCGTTGAGCGCTTCTGTACGCAGATCTTGCATTTCACGTTGCTGCTCGGGTGTGTTGTTTTCCAAAAAACTGAGATACGCCCCAAGAGATTTTGGATCGAACTTTTCTTTGTTTACGTCAACACCAATCCCTGACGTACGTATCAGATCACAATATTCGCGGATCCAGTCACACAAGTCATCGAAGTCATACGCAATTATCGTGTGGTCATCGACGTAACGGAAATGTGCAATCCGCCGTTTTTTACCGAGGCGTTTTTCAACCTCCTGATCGATTGGCAAAAACACTGCGTTTGCTAAAAAGCCAGCGACGAACAAACCTGTTGGGATACCGTTGTCGCCACAAAAATCAGAAAACAGCGGCTCAACGCGAGCAATGATATCGGGTGGAATATCTTCAATGCTAACAGTGAAATCCAACATTTTCGACAGAAGTATATGGAAATTATGTCTGTCAGTTTCTGGTAAAATCGAGGTCAACGCTGCAACGATTGCAGTTCGGCTAATACTGGGAAAAAACTTCTCCAGATCTATTGAGGCGTGATGTAATTCTTGCCTGCGGGGACTTTTCGGTTTTCGCCAAAAATTAGGTTTAAAATATGCAAGGTTATCAGCTTGGCCAACAAAGAAGGCTTTCTCTTCAGCCTGATCTTCCTCCGTTATCGTCGGCCCTTCAGAGCGAATACCAGCCATGAGACGCGCAGTCCTAACTATATGGCGACGGAACAACGGCCAACTGTGCTGGAACCTGCGGTAAAGATGGCCGCTCGCATGGCGATAAGGACCAATTTCCAATTTCTTCGACTGGCGACCTTCTACGGTCCCAAACCAAGCTGTACGATAAATGCGATTGCCATAACTCCAGGCAGGCATCAAAGGATCAAGCCGGGGGCCGAGGATATTTGTCATCGCAATCCAAGCGACCTGATCTCGTACAGGAACATGAAAATATTGGCGATCTAGAGCTTTTCCATTTTCCAGCTTTTTGGGCCTAGGAAGAGGACGCAACGGACTCAGAGCATACGATAGGGCGCGAAATCCATGTTGGATGTTCAAAAGTTCATTGGCAAGGTTGAGCTCAAAAGCTGTTATCTCGCCATTATCGACATACCCATCTGCCCGATTGAAGAGTACCTTTGCTTTGCGCCATGCGTAGTTTAAGTTATCCAGAGAGCATAAATCATCAAGAAGCGTCATTGCTGCTCCGTAGCATCAAGAATTCATTTAAATCTTTTACTTGCGGATGAGGCCTTGATTTCCGCTCACAAACTATTCCGTGCGATGCTAATTCAGAACGTAGACTCCGTGCTTTAGACTCGCCTTTCTCATCCCAGTCCAACAGAAGCTTAACGCGTCGCCCTTTTAATTTGGCGATTTCGTTCGAGCTCAAATTGTTGGATATCCCAAGCAAACCAATCGCCTTAAAGCCAAGTTGGTGGGCAGACATTGTGTCGGGAATTCCTTCGCATATACAAATGTCGCGGGCATCAGTTTCAAGAACATCTAGATTGTACGTTTTTGGCTTTCTGCCCGTCAGGTAGATGTACTTAGAAGTCCCGTCAGATGGGCCGACTTGTCTTCCCTGTACAGAAACCACATCCTCGCCCTTGATTATCGGAAACATCAAATAACCTGGACGAATGGTTAGCCGGCTGTTTAGTTGAGTAGATTTTTTGGTGAGAAGGCCAGCAGCTTCTAGTCGCTCAAAACCAAACTCTTCAAGCAAATTCGAGAGAAGATTATCATCTGGTATTTGGCCTACTCGAAAATGAGAAATTGTCTCATTGGTAAATCCCCGAGACTCGAGATAACTGCGCCCCGAATTCCTCAAAGGGCATTTTTCAAGTAACGCATTATAAAGTTCGAGGTCGTCCAAAGTGTTCGTCGCAGGGCTTTTTGCAACAACCTGCTGAACAATCCTATTAGATGGAGCAGCTACGCGAGGATTCCCCACTCGATCATCAAGCCACTTTCGAGCCTGTTTAAAATCAGTGTTTAGATATGTAGCGACAAAATCTATTGTTCCGCCATGGCGATTACAAGCGTAACACTTCCATCGCAAACCGCCTCGTTGGATTGCAAAGAAAGGTTTTTTATCAGGATGGTCCGGGAACGGACACCGAGCAGATCCGAATTCAGGAAGGTTCGAGATTCCAAGCCATTGCGCTACCACTTGCACACGAATCTCATTTAGACGTGCTGTTGCTTCTTTAACGTGCATGATTCTCTGAGCTTATATTTCCCTGTCGACACCTAACGGCATTCCACTGGCACGGATTAGACATATCGAATCAACCATAAGTGTTAAATGTAGCTTTATGACACGCTCTGCAACAGCGGAATCAAGTCGCGTACGGGCTCACTAACCAAGCTATTGTGCTATGGCAGCCAATCCGACTTAAAGCTTCCAAAAATGCGCACTTTGCAATGTTCCCGCGAACAAACAAAACAGGGGACGTGAGGCCGATCTTGAGCGGCCGGCAATCACTGTTCGCGCAGCGTATCTGCCACCAGCGCATTGGCGTGGCCGTGGCCCATGCCATGTTCCTGTTTCAGCCAGTTGACCAGTTCCATATGTTTCTTGGCCCCCTGGCTGCGGATCAGCTCTTTCCACTCGGCAATCGGCCGGCCGTATTTGGCCTCGATGGATGGAAAGTAGGATGCGGGACCTTTTACAGGACTGGTTGCCATGGATGCCTCCCAAGCGCCAAGCGGTTGTTATGACACATTGATAGCATGAAAGGCGGTATTGTCACCGCCCGTAGACGCCAGGCAGCAGCGCCAATCAGCGCGTGGTGTATTCAAGGAGCGAAAGACAACAGGCCCTTCATCTGCAACAGGCCGAGGGCGGCAAGTGTTGCATTATCCTTGATTTTGCCAGCCTCAATCATCTGCCTGACCTCAGCCAATGAAAAGGCCTTGCAGACCAGCCCCTGTTCTTCCGGGTCAAGATCTTGTTTACCTTGGGTAAGACCCGTCGCAAGGAAGATGTTGAAACCCTGACTGGAATAACCATAGGCCTGAAACAGATGGCCGACATGCTGCAGGCTCTGTGCCGTCAGGCCGGTTTCTTCCGCCAGTTCGGCCTTTGCCAGCTCTGCCGGGTCCTTATCCGGTTCCGCCTCGCTGCTGCCCTGTGGCAGCTCCCAATAACGGCCCGACACCGGATAACGGTATTGCTCGACCAGATAGATGTGGTCATTGTCCAGCGGCACAATCAGTGCGTAATCCGGCTTGCTGACGACACCGTAAAGGCCCGGTGATCCGTCCTCACGGGTGAACTCATCCTCGCGGACCTCCATCCAGCGGTTCTTGTAGGTGATGCGTGACGACCTGATATTCCAAACCACTGTAAATGCCCCTCTCCCTTGGCTGAAAATCCGCGACGCTATTTGGTCGCGCCGCCAGCCTTCAACACCTTTATGAAATCCTCGTCCCCGGTTTCAAGCGCAAAGGACAAGGCGGTTTCGCCGCCATTACCCTCAGCATTGGGGTTTGCGCCGTTTTCCAGCAGGGCTGCAACCACATCCGGCCCGTTTTGCTGATTGTTGGCCTGCATGATCAGCGGTGTCCAGCCATTGGCATCGCGCGCCTCAACATCTGCGCCCTTTTCCACCAGCGCACTGACGGCATCGGGATCGGTTATGATATGCAAAATGGTGACGCCCTCATCATTTCCCGCGTTGATATCGGCACCGGCCGTTAGCAGCAGATCGAGAATGTCCGGCTCGAAATACATGTCCATCAGGTGGATGGGCTGAAACTTGTATTCGTCCTCAGAGGTGGCCAATGCCGGATTGGTTTTCAGCATGGCGCGCACCTCGGCAACATTGCCTTCGTGAACCGCATCGTGGAAAGCCCGGACCGTGTCCACTTGGGGTGTCGCGGGACTGGCGGTGGCGACACCGAAGGGAATGCTTGCCATGGTCAGCAGGCTGATGAGTAAACGTTTCATATCTGCTCCATGCGGCAGGCATTGCGCCCGGGTTTATCACCGAGCTTCAATTACCTGCCACGGGCATGAGGTTGTTGCAACCTTTGACAAATTACGGAAATTCCGTATTTTATAGAGAACACAAGGAGTTTGGCCATGGCTTACGCAATTCGGGTTGCCGCGACAACCTTCGCAAAAGAGTTTGGCAAATATAGCGACGAAGCGATGGTTTCCGGCGGCGTTGAGGTTACGTCTCACGGTCGTCCAATTGGCGCCTATATCAGCATGAAGGAGCTCGAAAATTATGAGCGCCTGAAAAGCAAGGAGCGCCGTGTCATTCATGCAAGAGACATGGATGACGATATGCTGGGCGCAATCATGAACGCAGAATACGGCAAAGTATCAGAGTGAATTATCCCGATCCTGTACCGGGTTTGGTGATCCGCTTCGATTATCTGTGGGACATTGACCATCAAAAAGGCCTCTCTACCAGCAATAAAGAGAGGCCTTGTGCTATTGTGCTTTACACAAAGGCCACCAACAAAACATTGGTTGTGCCTATCTCGCACTCATATCCCGAGCCTGGACAAGAAGACTATTCACTCGAAATCCCACCCGAAATTTGTGCTGAGATCGGCTTGGACAACGACAGGAACTGGGTGCGAGTTTCAGAGGTCAATGAATTCGAATGGCCCGGTCCGGAATTACGCCCGCGTCCTGAAGATCCGTCACGAGTGGACTACGGAATGGTCCCCGAGGCGTTTTTTCTCGAAATCCGTAAACGGCTCGCCGATGCGGTAGCGCAGCACCGTCTTGGTCTGACAAAGCGATAATCTGTTGCAACACGCTGCAACGAACCGACTACAGCGTGATCTCCAGTTGCTCGATCAGGTCGCCACTTAGCACAAAGGCGTAACGCAGATCGACAGGGCTGCCTGGAAAATTGCCGCTGAGGTGGCTGGTGACCACGGTGCGGGCGCCATCCGTTGTGACGTTGAATGGCGTGGCGGTGTATTGGTATTTCGTTGACGCCTCCTCCTTCCATCGACGGATTTCGTCGCGGCCGAGATAGGTGTGGCCCTCGTCCCGGACAAAGGCGGTATCGAGGAAACAATTGGCAATATCCGCGGCATTACCCTCTCTATCTGCTGCGAAATAGGTGGCGATTGCCTTTGGTAGCTGAATTGACATGGTGTTCTCCTTTCAAGCATTCGTGATGTGTTGCGGTTTGGTAAAGTGTGTTCCTGGTGGCGACCACTAGACGGTGGGCACGGTGCCGCCGTCGATAATGTGTTCAGTGCCTGTGATGGATGCGGCGCGGTCCGAGGCGAGAAAGGCTATGAGATCTGCGACTTCTGTCGGTTTTGCCGGACGCCCCAGCGGTATGCCACCCAACCCATCCATGATCATCTGTTTGCCGGCCTCGTAATCTCCGCCGATCTGCTCTGCGATACGATGCGCAAAACGCACCGATGCCTCGGTTTCAATCCAGCCCGGCGACACGCGCACCACCCGCACGCCCTTGGGCGACACTTCTTTCGACAGCGCCTTGCTATAGGTGGAAAGTGCTGCTTTTGCAGCGGCGTAAGCCGTGGTGGATTCCGGCAGTGGCAGCACCCTTTGAATGGATGAGACATGCACGACCACCCCGTGGCCCTGAGCGACCATGGATGGCACCAGCGCCCGGTCAAGGCGCACGGCAGGAAACAGGTTGAGGTCAAGTTCGCGGCTCCACTCATCATCACCCAGGGCAGCAAAGCCGCCGCCAGGTGCGGATGACCCGCCGAGCATATGCACGATGATATCGACGCCACCCAGACGCTGCTGCACGGCCTGCGCCAGTGCGGTCGCACCTTCCGCCGTCGTCAGGTCGGCGGCCAGAAAAAGCTCTTCCGGCAGGTCATCCGACTTGGTGCGTGCGGCGGTGAGAACCTGTGCGCCCAATTGGCGAAACAGATCAACCGTGGCTTTTCCGGCACCTTTGGTGCCAGCGGTTATCAGTGCGCGTTTGCCGCGCAAGGTTAGAAATTCGGTCATGCTCTCATCTCCTGTAAGCGGCACCGACGCGGTCAAATTGCCCGGCGTGTTTCCGATGGAGTTAACGTAACACTCGACATTTATGCCGATAAGTGGGACAAACCGGGATGAGGAATTGCGAATATCGGGACAATTGACTTTGGGTATGATGGAAAAAACCAGCCTTGCGGATCTCAATGCGGTGATGGCGATAACGCGACGCGGCACATTCCGTGCGGCGGCCATTGACCTGAACATGTCGACGACGGCGCTTAGCCTTGCGATCAACAAGCTGGAGGCGAACCTTGGCGTGCGGCTGTTTAACCGCACCACCCGCAGCCTGTCTTTAACCAGTGCAGGCAAATTGTTCGTTGAGCAGATTGGCCCCGCCCTGCAAGGCATTGAAAGCGGGCTGGAGGCGGTGCGATCGGAGCGCGATACGCCCTCCGGCACCATACGCATCAATGCCGCACCCTTTGCAGCACGCGAGATCATTTCCCCGTTGGTGCTGGAGTTTATGCGCCGTTACCCCGACATGGTGGTCGACATTGTCACCGAAGGGAGACTGGTTGATATTGTTGCCGACGGGTTCGATCTTGGCGTGCGCGTTGCCGGCCTTATTCCCACCGACATGATCGCCGTGCCGCTTGGGCGCCCGCAACGCTATGCCGTTGTGGCGACACCGCAATACCTGGACAAACACGGGGTGCCGCTGGTGCCGCCCGACCTGCTCAACCACCCCTGCATTCGGGTGCGGTTGCCCGATGGATCGCTGTTTCGGTGGCGGCTGGAAAAAGATGGCGAGATCGTGCAACTCGATGTGCGCGGGCCGATCATTCTCGATGAGACCAGCCTGTCACGCACCGCCGTGCTGGAACATACCGCCATTGGCTTTTTTTTGGAGCAAAGCGTGCTGGCAGATATCGAGGCTGGCCGGTTGACGCGGTTGCTTGACGACTGGACACCGCCCTTTCCGGGCCTTTGCCTCTATTACCCTGGCCGGCGAAACCTGTCAGCGGGCCTCAAGGCCTTTCTGGCGCTGGCCCGCGTCCATGCCGCTGCGGCGCAGAAAGCGACGCGAAGCACCGCGCCGTCAGAATAACGGCTGTTTTCTGCCGGACGCCGGGCGGGACCGTGGTCAGTTCAGGTCCAGACCTTCTTCCAAGAGAGACTTTACAACCGCGTGGCGCGCCTTGACGCGCAGGTACCAGCCTTGAAGGTGCTGAAGACCATCAAAATGGATTGGCGCATTGTAATAGGACTTCAGCCAGGGCGCCTGCCCCCAGCCGGTCAGGGCAAACAGGTAAGCATCGGCGACCGAGAAGTTTTGCCCCATGAGGAATGGTCGCTCTGCGAGATGGTCGTTGAGCCATGAAAACCGTTTTTCCAGCTTTGGCCGCGCGGTGTTGATGTAGTCACCGGCCTGCTGCGCATAAAGCAGCGGGATGAAACCCTTGTGGACTTCCGTTGACAGGAAGCTGAGCATTTCCTGCAACCTGTAGCGTTCAAAACTGCCATTTAGCGGCACCAAACCTGCCTGCGGCTTCAAGTCTGCCAAGTACTGAACGATAACAGGGCCTTCCCGCAAAATAGTGCCATCTGCCAGTTCAAGGGCCGGAATGTAACCGTGCGGGTTGACCTTGTGAAAGTTTTTACCCTGCTGCGTGGTGTGATCATTGTGATCCACCTTTATGAACTCGACCTCAAGACCCAGTTCGTTTGCGACAATGTGGGGCGAAAGCGAGCAGGCTGCGGGCATATAATAAAGTTTCATTGCTGGTATTCTCCATAGAATTCAACACCATCCTTGCGCTTGCAGACGGTGCGGACTCTATGTAATTCAGGTGGTATATAAACGTAAGAACGCAAAAGTTTGTCATCTAGGTACATAAATTATACCTGGTGTGGCAAAGAGGTAATGCCCCATGAAAGACACGGTATCCGGCTGTTCCGTTGAAGAAGCGATGCATCTGCTTGGCGGGCGTTGGCGCCTGTTGATCGTCTCCTACCTCGTGGATGGCCCGAAGCGCTTCAATGAATTGCGCAGACTGATACCGGGCATTTCGCAGCGCATGCTGACCCTTGATTTGCGCACGCTTGAAGAGGCCGCGATGGTTCAGCGAACGGTGTATCCCACCGTGCCGGTAAAGGTGGAATATGCCCTGACCGAAGATGGCAAACGTCTGGAAAACGTGGTCAGCGTTGTCAAGGAGTTCGGCCTGTGGCTGAAAGCGCGCAACGTCGACGAGGTCTGAAATCCGTCGTGAAGCAGATCGCACTCACGCCAGCTGGAATGCGCTGATCAGGCTGTCTCAGTGGTTGGCTGGTGGTTCAGCGCATGGGCAACGAACCGACGCAGCAGCGCCAGCGGCTCGCCCGCATGCTCAACGCCAGCCAGCAGATCATCGGGATCACGCCCCTCGGTACGCAGCACATCTGCCCGCACGCGAATGATGGCCGCAGAAATTTCCGGCGTAAATTCCGGGTGGAACTGCGTGGAAATGGCGTTGCGGCCATAACGCACGATCTGATGCGGATCGTGGCTGGAAGCGGCCAGCGCTTGCGCGCCCTCCGGCAGGCGGATGACCGTCTGCATATGGGTGAGATGGGCGGGAAATTGCGCGGGCATGGTGCTGACCAGCGGATCCTGTTCGGCTCCCGGCAACAGGCGAACGGCCTGCGTGCCGATTTCGCGGCCCTCAGGGTGATAATCCACCTCGCCGCCCAGCGCATGGGCAATGAGTTGATGGCCGTAACAGACGCCAAACAGCGGCAGGTCGATGGCCATGGCCTGCCGTATCCACTCGGCCGTTGCCTCGCTCCATGGCAGACGGTCCGTTACCATGTCCCAGGAGCCGGTGATGATGGCGCCTTTTACGCTATCGGGCGCTGGCAGGCTTTCACCCTCAAACACCCTGATGACCGCAAGGGTTTCCGTGTCAAGGCCAACGGCACGCTGAAACCATTGCGGCAGATCGCCCAGCAGCTTTCTGATATCATCCGGTGGTGTGCCGACCTGAATGAGAAGCAAGGGATAAGAGGCCAAGGCTTGAATTTCCCTGATGGCAAGAGTTGAAGTCTGATTGGCCGAAAAGGCCAGATATCAGGTGTTATGGCCGGACTTTAGCGTGACACTCTCATCCTGAAAAATGAATAATTCTGGATGTGGCTTTGCGTGCAACGGAGCATCGCAGATGAAGCAGGAATGGTGGCTCAAGCGCCAATGCCGATTTGTGTACGGGAAATCTTGCAGCCTGGCATCAGCACCTTGAGGCCATCCACCAGCATGGACGCGGCATCATCCAGCGCCTGTTGCGGCATGGTATCGAGGCTTTCCAGCACGAACCACATGCACCCATGCGTATTGTCCAGCCGCGTGCGCACGCCCTGACGCCAGTTCCAGCGGCGGCAGGTCACACCAACCTCATCACGCCAGATCACCTCACCCGGTTCAGGATGTTCGGTTGTGGCCTCGCCATTCATGACAGTATCAAAGACCTCCGTGCCATCCGCCAATGTCAGAAAGGGATGACCGACATAGGCCTGCGCATTTTCGCCACCCACCGGAATGGCATAACGCAGGCTAACAGCATTATAGAGATCCACGACAGGATTGATGGACGGCATGCCGCCATCTTTCAGCCCCCGTTTGCGCAGTGCCTGCGCCGAACACGGTGTGCGGTTGGGTTTTGCACCAAAACGCTGATAGGCATCCGCCCAACTGGCTAGGTGCGGCTCTGCCCAGTCCGGGCCGCCCGCCACCACAGAAGCGCAAGCGCTCTGCAAGATTTCCGGATCAAGCGCGCCACGCCCTGCGGACACGGCATCAACCAGAATGCTGACCGCCCTGAAACCAGGGGCAATGGTGCTAATGCGGCTATCGATAACAGGCAGTTCAAACATTCACATTCATCTCCAGCATGGTCTGATCAGGCGTGGTCCGCAGGAGAGAAATCGTAGATGCGACGCCCGCGCCTCCGTTCTTATGAACCAGCACTGGACTGAATATGAGAGCCAGTTGGCAAGAAAAATACCGGTCCAGTTTGGCAGCGACAATCAGCCTGGCTGATCGTTTGTACCGGCCGTCGCCCTATGGCCATCGTAACGCCGGATAGTCAGTTGGCAGCCTGCACGGCCTGGCTAACACGCTGCGCGATATCGTTGATGGTGTTTTCATCCCCCGATATGGACAGCCCCATATAGGTCTCTGCCTCAACGGTGATGTCCTGACCGGCCAGCTGCCAGAGAAAGGTTTCAACCTCCTGCGACCCGGCGACAACCCAGTTGCGGTTTTCCAGCACGGCACCCAACTGCAACAGCACCTGCACGAGCACGGCGCGCAATTGCTGGTCATATTCATCGCCGAGAACAAGCGTTGTTCTCATGACCTTCGGACGGCAGGAGTGGAAAACTGCTCATTTTGAAGGATCTCCTTCAAGGAGATGGTGACAGGCTTTGGTGGCATGGGATGTATCTTACGTACGGCTGCGCAGCCAGTCGATGACGTCTTGCGCGTTTTTCTCCGGTGGAAAGACCGGGTAAAACACATGGGCGATGCGGCCATTTTCGATGATCATGGTCAGACGTTTGAAAAGTGTCAGGCCAGCCGCATCGAAGGTTGGCAGGCGCAAGGCATCCGCCAGAGACAGGCCGCTATCCGACAACAAGGGAAATGGCAAATGCAGCCTTTCGGCGGCCTCTTTCTGGTAGTCCGTTGTTTGGGTTGAAAGGCCAAACACCCTTGATGCGCCGAGTTGTTTCAGCTCCGCAAAATGATCCCGGAAGGCGCAGGATTGCGGTGTGCAGCCCCGGGCGCCAGGTATGGTGTCCCAGCCATCAAGCGCTGCGCCATCCGGCGGACTGGTGCGCGGATAGGCATAGATGACCGTCAAGCCGGGTTGGTTGAGGGAAACGCTTGTACCATCGGTGGCTGGCAGCGTGAGTTCAGGCACGGCCATGCCCTTAAGATGGGACGCTGCGCCATCATCCTGTGGGGCTGGTGTTGTCATTACCGTAATCCTTCCTTTTAGGCCTGCCAGAAGACAGTGCTTATTTCTGGATGGGCGCGACACCATACGTATCATAGGCGCTTTGCATGCGCTGCTGGTCGCTGCGTTGCGGAAACAGTTTGTAGCTGGGTGCCCAGATGCGGGAAATGCGGCTGATCTTGATGGCGATGACATGACGGATGGGAAAATCATCGCCCGCCATGCGCAGCAAGTCTGCGCCGAGATCAGCAAAATCCGGGTCATCAGGCGCAATTATTCTGGCTGTGCCGACAATCTTGAAACCGCGCTGGCGAAACACATCAACAAAGCTGACGCAGGCGGTTGCATGGGCGTGGAGATTGCGCACCGTGTTGGTGGAGGCAATATCTGCCACCACAATATGGTCGTCCCCATAAGAGCCGAAGATTTCCTTGGGGCTTACATTGGGCGTGCCATCGGCGTCGACAGTGGCAAGCCAGCAGAGAACGGAGTTTTCAATGTCCGTTTTCACCGCATCGTTTAACCGGTGGCCGCTCTGCGGTTCGTTCATGACAGTTTCTCCGACATCGGCCGTCAGCCAAGATCATTCGTGAAGAATCTTGCCGACCAGATTAAATCGTACACCTGACGGCAGGTAGGACAAGGTGCAGGCACCTTCAAAATACGGGGCGACGCTGCGTTCTATCAGCCGCGAGCCAAAGCCCTTTTTCTTCGGTGCAACGACGGTGGGACCGCCCACTTCCACCCAGTCAAAGACGAAATCGCCATCCTCGCTGACCGACCACTGAATTTCTATGGTTCCTTCAATGACCGACAGCGAGCCATATTTTGTGGCATTGGTGGCAAGTTCATGAATGGCCAGCGATAATCCCAGCCCCTGCTGTGCCGAAAGGCGGATGGACGGGCCAACAAAGGAAAAGCGGTCACCGCCGCCGAGATAGGGTTTCAGCGCCATATCCAGCACCTCGCGGATATCTGCCGATGCCCAGTTGGTATTGGTCAGGATATCCTGCGCGCGGGACATGGCAGAAAGCCGTGCGGAGATGACCTCCTGTGCCAGGCTGGTGTCATCGGCATTGCGTAGGGACTGGCTGACAATGGCCTGCACCATGGCCAGAGAATTCTTGATGCGATGGGAAAGTTCGTTGGTGAGTTCCCGTTGCCGCGCTTCCACCGCCTTGGTTTCCGAAATGTCCTGCACCAGCGTGTAAAAGCCTTCAACCTTGCCACTGCCGCTGACACGCGGAATATACTCAACGCTGATGTCGCGGTGCGAGGTCGTGGAATATGGCATGCGCTGTTCAAAATGCAGTCGCTCTCCAGCCAGTGCTGCATCAATCCAGTGTTTGACCTTGGCGTAGGCATCTGGCCCGACCACTTCCAGTAGGGTCTTGCCGATGAGCGATTCCCGCGTTCTTGGAAACCAGGTTTCATAGAACTTGTTGACGAACTGGTAGCGCTCATTCTTGTCGACATAGGAGATCAGAACCGGAAGCGCATCGGTGAGTGTTTGCAGTTCACTTTCACGAACGGACAAAGCGCGCTGGGCTTCAAGATGGGCGGTCACATCGTGGCCACCAACAAAAATGCCGGTGACATGGCCGGTTTCGTCATGCAGCGCCTGGAAGACGAAATCGATAAATCGATCCTTTGTCTCGCCTGCAAGCCTGACCTTCATTCCGGTGGCGGAAAATGCATTGCCCTCTGCATAAACTCGGTCCAAGACCTCAAAAACGCCCTGTCCTTCCAGTTCAGGCAGTGCCTCCTTTGCCGGAAGGCCGATGAGGTGCCGTCCACCGGTAATGTCGCGATAGGCATCATTGGCATATTCATAGATGTGGTTTTCACCGCGCAGAACGGCGACAAAACCCGGCATTTTCTGGAACATCGTCTGCTGTTGCTGCGCCCGTTGCGTTAGGCGACGTTCATTCAGCACAACATCCGTGACGTCAGAGACATTGATGAAGATACCGCCGATGCTGCCGGTTTCGGTTCTGATCGGCGTGTAGGCGTAGTCCCAGAAGGTTTCAACGCTTTTGCCTGCCCGGCTGAAGGTCATTGGCTGCCGGCGTTCGCTCAGTCCTTCACCTGCCATGACACGCTTGAGCCTTTCGCCCACGGCAGGAAACAATTCCGGCCACACATCGGCAGCAGGTTTTCCCATGGCGGCGGGATGGCGCTCGGCCAGCACCGGCACATATGCGTCGTTGTAAAAGAGTATGTTGTCTGCGCCCCATAACACCGCACAAGGCGCGCTGGAGCCGAGGCAGATAGACAAAGCCGCCTTCAAGGCCGCGGGCCATATGGACACATCTCCGACCGATGTTGTCCGCCAATCATTGGAACGGATGAGTTGACCTGCCAGCCCGCCTGCCCCCATGAATGCGAAGACATCGTCCTGCCCGTTATTTTCCGCGTCTGATGTATTCATCTAGCAGTGGCGCTCCGTGGCCGCTCATGTGTGGCCGATTGTATAAAGTTTGTTAGCAGGAGGAATGCGTGCTGTCACCGCAGACCTTGATCACCCCTGCACCTTGTAATCCTGCGTACCGACAGAAAACCATACCCGATATCAGCCGCTTCGACACTGGTCAGGCACTGTGCAACCACTGTTCAACGACTCATTATGCAGATTTAAGACGTTGCAAAATAAGCTATTTTTCCCGCCCGCAATGGCAGGTGGTGGCGGTTGACAATTGGCCGCAGTGGTTGGCTCAGGTTCCGGCGGCAGCGAACCGCCGCCGGAGGTTAAATCCAGCCGCCCCGCTAGCTGACAGCGCCAAGCCGTGCGCCTTTAGGGTATGTTTTTACAAGCAGCCAGATGGCAATTGCCGTGACGATGGCCTCTGCTGCCGGATAGGCAAACCAGATGGAATTTGCCGTGTTCAACAAGGCCAATGCAATGATGAGGCCCGGCAACAGGATGAAGGATTTGGTCAGGGTGAGCAGGCCAGCCCGGGCGGGTTGGCCAATGGCCTGACAATAAAGCCCGAACATAAAGACCGGCCCCGACAGCAGGTAAAGCGCCATCATTGGCAGCACTATGCGGCTGACTTCAGCGATAACCTGCATGTCCGTCATGAAGATTGACGCCACGACATGGGATTGGGACAGCAGCACAAGTTCCACCACCGCGCCGTAAACAAGGGCCGTGGCGGCGGCAATGGCTGCCACACGTCCGGCACGATGATAAAACCCGGCACCGGCATTGTTACCGGCGATGCTTTGCATGGACAGGCCAAGCGCCATCATGGGCAGGAAGGCAAAACCGAGAATGCGGGTGATGACACCATAGGCGGCAATGATGTGCAATTGCGCCTGGCCCTGTTGTATCTCGCTTTGTTGTATCGCGCTTTGCTGCGACAAGACGGCCAGCACACAGGTTGCGGTAAAGGCCATGCCAATGAAGCTGAGACTGACCGGTGCGCCAAGCGCCACAAATTGCCGCCAGTTGCCAAACCAGCGGCGCTGCCACAGGCTGGAAAGCGGCAGCAAGGTGGGGCTGCGCCTGCGCCCTTCCAGCAACAGGGCAAGGCCAATGATTTGCGCCAAAACCGTGCTGCCGGCAGAACCCGCCACGCCCAATCCGCACAACACGATAAGCACGTAGTTGAGCAGAATGTTGAGCGCGGTGACACCCAGCGACAGCAATGCCATGCTGCCGGCCCGCCCTTCATTGCGCCAGGCATCGGCATGCAGGGCCAGCACGAATTGCACCGGGCTGCCAGCCAGCGATATCATGAGGAATTGCCACACCATGTCTGCCACGACAGGATCTGCACCGGCCATGTGGCGGGCAAATGCCGGACCACCCAGCAGAAACATCAGCGCAAGTGCCAGACCCAGAACCAGCGCAAGACCGTGGGCGCTTGCAAAGGTGGCCGCGGCGTCTGCCCTGGCGCCACGCCCCAGCTGGCGGGCAAACATGCTGGACATGCCGCTGCTGACCAGTGTCGACAGGGCAATGGCCAGCATGAGCACGGGAAAGGATATGCCAATGGCGGTAATGGCTTCTGGCCCGACAAAATGGCCGAGAAAAGCGGCATCGATGATGCCGAGCAGGCCGTTCATGGTCATGACCACAGCCATGGAAATGGCTGTTGTGGCGAAGACCTTGCCCAAGGGCTCGGTCAGGAAATGATTATCCGGTGATGGTCTTTGCGACATCACTCACTCCTCAGATGAGGCATTTCGAGATGTGATGGGAGCCTGCGTTGCCACCAACGAAATGCATCGAGGGTGAGAAGGGGTTTGAAATCGGGCTTCACCGGGACGTTACGTCTGCAGGCGGCAGGTGCGCGAAACCTTGACCACCGGAAAACCATTTTCCCCTGACTTTGTCAATTCCGCCTGGGCGGCAGAACGTCCCTGCCCTTGTTCAGATGCGCTTATTGCGGATGAAACATCATCAGGCCTGCGACACCCAGTGCACCCAAAGCGGCGAGCGACAGGATGCCTGCCACCAGCACCCTGCCACCGGAGGCAAAGACCGTGCGCATGTTGACCGACAGGCCAAGCGCCGCCATCGACACTGTGGTGAGAATGGCCGAGCTACCCTTGGCGACATCCACAGCAGTATCAGGAATGATGGCAAGGCTGCGCAGGCACATGGTGAGGAAAAAGCCTGTTATGAACCACGGCACCAGACGGGCAAGTGACAGCCGTTCGCCCTGCATGGCGGCACCGCCCTTGAACAGGCGCAACAGCAGCACGACCGGCCCCAGCATCAACACGCGCATCAGCTTGACCAGCGTACCGATCTGCACACTGGCGGCACCGACCGGTGCGGTGGCGGCCAGCACCTGCGGCACGGCATAAACCGTCATGCCGGTAAAAACGCCATATTGCCATTCACTGACAGGAAAAACCGGAAACAGCGACGGCAAAAGCAGCACGACCACCACACCAAGCGCGGCGGTAAAGGCAATGGAGGCTGCGACATCATCCGACTTTGCACCGATGACTGGGGCTGCGGCGACAATGGCCGAATTGCCGCAGATGGAGGTGCCGCAGGCAACCAGCGTTGCCAGATGGTCCGGCAGGCCCAGCAAACGACAGAGGCTGTAACTGGCAATCAGCGACAGGATGACCGTGCAGGCCACCACGCCGATCATCAGGCTGCCGGCATCGGCAATGGTGGCAAGGCTGACCGACGCACCCAGCAGCACGATGGCAATTTCCAATACGAACTTGGCGGAGAAATCGACCCCGGCCTTGAGGAACGGCGCAAGGCCGAAACAGGTGTGCAGCAGCGTGCCAAGAATGATGGCAATGACCAGGGCATCCACCAGCTCATGACCCAGCACGGCCTTTTCAACCGCAACCAGCCCCTGCGCGGCAAATGTTATGCCAACAGCGAGAACAAGACCGGGACCGATTTCCAATGCAGACCGAACTGACAAAATAAACTCCCAAATCACTTACACCTGAGAGAATATTCTTCCACTTCGTTTGCGTATATCGAATAATATTTGACATTTCATTCGATAAAAACGAACGATTGCTCATGACCTTTGAACAGCTGATAATTTTTGTCGCCACCGCAGAACGGCAACACCTGACGCAAGCCGCCAATGCGCTGCGGCTGACGCCCTCTGCCGTCAGTGCTTCCATCAAGGCGTTGGAGACGTTTTATGCCGTCAAATTATTTGATCGGGTCGGCCGCGGCATCCAGTTGACCCGCGAAGGCAGAGTGTTGCTGAAAGAAGCCAAGGAAACGCTGGCGCGGGTGAAAGAAACCGAGGCGGTGCTGGCAGAGCTTGGCAAGCTGAATACCGGCAGCCTGGATGTTCAGGCCAGCCAGACCATTGCCAATTACTGGCTGCCTTCGCGGCTGCTTGGTTTTTCCGCCAGCTATCCCGGCATTCAGCTGAACATGACGATTGGCAATACGGCAACGGTTGCGGCAGCTGTTATCAATGGCGATGCGGAACTGGGCTTTATTGAAGGTGCGCTGGATGAGCCGCTGCTTTCCACCGCCACGATCACCAGCGACAAGCTGGTGGTGGTGTCCAAAGCCGGTGCTGTCCAACCAGATGATGCGCTGACATCACTGAAATGGATCATGCGCGAACAGGGTTCCGGCACACGGTCCGTGCTGGAACAGGCATTGAAAGAGCAGGCCATCGACCCGCACGCGCTGGACATTCGTTTCGTGCTGCCCTCCAACGAGGCGCTATTAACCGCCGTTTTGCAAGGCGGCTGCGTGACCGCGCTGTCGCAGATGATCGTGTCGCCTTTCCTGGAAAACGGCCAGCTGCAGGTGCTGGATTTTGACCTGCCGCCGCGCCGTTTTACGCTGCTGCGCCACAAGGAAAGGCACAGAACGGCCGTGGCACGGGAGTTTGAGGCCTATTGCCACGTACATGCCTGAGCCAAGAATTGAACCAATGATCTGTCCGATAACGCACGAACCCGCGCCAAACACATCCCCATGTTTGTGTTTTATTCACGGTTGCAATAGATGGTTGCGCTGATAATTTCGGGGGAATCATGGGCGCTTTTTCTATCTGGCACTGGATCATTCTGCTGGCCATCATTGGCGGCATAGCGGTGATTGTCAGAAAATCGCGTAGCGCGCGAGCCACGGACAATACGGCCCCCACCAAAGGCAACTCGGAGCTTGAGGGTATTGGCGGCTGGTTGGTGGTCTTGCTGGTGCTGCAGACGTTGGGCATTTTGAACATCGTACTTTCGGCGCATCTAAATTTCAAAGGTTATGACGGACTGTGGGACGTTCCCAACATAAGCTTTGTCACTTTTACCGACGTTGCCATGAACATTGTACAGCTGGCGCTTGGGTTGACCGTTCTTTGGGCGGGCCTCAACAAAAAGCGGTTCTTCGTTGATCTGTTTTTCTATCAATGGCTGTTAACGCCAGTGCTGTTCATCCTCGGCCTCGCCATTGCCGGTAGCCTGCTGGGCGGTGGTTTTTCCGATCTGTTGACCGTAGGCGAACTCCGCGAGCTGTTTCCGCAGGTCTTCTTTGGCGGTCTTTGGGTCTGGTACACACGCGCCTCAGTGCGTGTGAAAAACACCATGGTGAACTGACGGCCGGTCTGCACACGCTTTGTTGCATCCGCCCGTGATCCACGCTAATAAAACGCATCCACAAGGACCCGGTGAAATTCCGGGTGGCTCTTCTGGCCGCCGATCCGCCAGACAACACAGCAACGCAACTTCATCATTGTTTATGGACCCGACTTCGGTTTGGCCCGTTGCCCCTTACTGTGAAAACCAAAATCATGATCAATTTTTCAGCCTACCGTCGGGAATGGTTCTCGAACATTCGTGGCGATATTCTCTCCGGCATTGTTGTGGCGCTTGCGCTTATTCCAGAGGCTATCGGCTTTTCCGTTATTGCCGGCGTTGACCCACGCGTTGGCCTTTATGCCTCGTTTGCCATTGCCTGTGTGAGCGCCATTACCGGCGGCCGCCCGGGCATGATTTCTGCCGCCACCGCCGCAACCGCCGTGGTTATGGTGACGCTGGTGAAAGAACACGGCCTGCAATATCTGTTTGCCGCCACCATCCTGATGGGCATCATCCAGATCATTGCCGGGCTTGCCAAAATTGGCCGGGTAATGCGCTTTGTTTCCCGCTCCGTGATCACGGGTTTTGTCAATTCGCTGGCCGTGCTGATCTTCATGGCGCAGTTGCCGGAGCTGATTGGCGTGCCTGTTGCCACCTATGTGATGATTGCCGGGGGACTGGCCATCATATACCTGTTTCCTTACGTCACCAAGGCGGTGCCCTCGCCGCTGGTTTCCATCGTCATCATTACCCTCATCGTGTGGTTTACCGGCATGGATGTGCGCACGGTGGGTGACCTTGGCGCGCTGCCCGACAGCCTACCTCACTTCATGATACCGGATGTGCCGTTTACGCTGGAAACGCTGCAGGTCATTTTCCCATACTCCATAACGCTTGCGGCGGTTGGCCTGCTGGAAAGCCTGCTGACGGCGCAGATTGTTGATGACATGACCGACACGCCGAGCAACAAAAGCCAGGAATGCCTTGGCCAGGGTGCCAGCAACATAGCGTCCGCCTTTATTGGCGGCATGGGGGGCTGCGCGATGATTGGCCAGTCGGTCATCAACGTGTCTTCCGGCGGGCGTGGCCGCCTTTCCACTTTTGTGGCCGGTGCGTTTCTGCTGTTTCTGATCGTGGCGCTGAATGACCTGGTGCGGATTATTCCGATGGCCGCACTGGTGGCGGTTATGATCATGGTTTCGATCGGCACCTTCAAATGGCGCTCGGTGCTGGACCTGCGGAAAAACCCGCTTTCCTCCTCCATCGTGATGCTGGCGACAGTGGCCACGGTTCTCATGACCCATGATCTGGCCAAGGGCGTGATTGTGGGCGTGATGTTGTCCGGCATTTTCTTTGCCGGAAAGGTCGCCAAACTGTTCAGCGTCAAGGCGTCACCGAAAGACGCAAATGGCACCGTAACCTATACGGTTGAAGGGCAGATTTTCTTTGCCTCGGCGGAGAGTTTCATATCCGCATTCGACTTTGCGACACCGGCCGACAAGGTGAAAATCGATGTGAGCCAGGCGCATCTGTGGGACATTACCGCGGTTGGCGCACTGGACAAGGTGGTGATCAAATTCCGTCGCAACGGCACGGATGTCGAAGTTATCGGCTTTAACCGCGCCAGCGCCGACATGATTGACCGCTACGCCCTGCACGACAAGGCGGAGCGCGAAGCGGCCAGCGCTTCGCTGCACTAAACCAAGTGGCGGTTTGAGAGATGAAACCGGGGCGGATTTCGCCCCGGTTTTTTGTTTCCTGAAATTGCTTGAGCCCAAGCCGTCGGCCACTTGCCGAAGACCATCATCTTCGCTAAACCTCATTTCAATAGTTCAAGGATTATTGAAAAATGGAAGAAATGCAGGCGCTGGCCGCATTCGGGGCTTTGTCTCAGGAAACACGGCTGAAGATTGTGCGAATGCTGGTGGTGGCTGGGCCTGAGGGCATGGCAGCCGGAGCAATTTCCCAGCAGCTGGACGTATCGCCCTCCAACCTGTCCTTTCATCTCAAAGAGCTGGATCGCGCCGGGCTGATTGCGCAACAACGCGAGGCCCGTTCCATTATCTACACCGCCCGTTTTGATGCGCTGGGCGGGCTAGCGCGGTTTCTTCTGGAGGATTGCTGCGCGGGAAATCCGGATATTGCCGGGTCGTTCGAGCAGGCCCCAGTCTCTAATTCCAACGACTTATAAACCGGCGAAGGAACAGGTCATTGGCCGCAAACAAGGTTCCGGCAGGTGTTGTTTCTGCCCTTGGTGTCACGCAGATCGTCGGTTATGGCACCCTTTACTACTCCTTCAGCATTCTGGCGCCGGCAATGGCGAGTGATTTGGGCATAAGCCTGGAACAGGTGTTTGCGATCTTCTCCATTGCCCTGTTCATTGGCGGCCTGTCTGCCCCGTTCATTGGCAGGCATATGGACCAAATTGGTGCGGCAAGCGTGATGACGCTGGGCTCTACCCTTGCAGCGCTGACCCTTGCAGCCTGCGCATGGTCGCCGTCCGTTGCAATTTTTGCGCTGACGATCGTGCTGATGGAGGTGTTTTCAGGCATGGTTCAATACCAGGCCGCCTTTGCAACGCTTGTGGAAAGCCAGCCCCGCACAGCCTCGCGCAGCATCACCTACCTGACCCTTGTTGCCGGCTTTGCCTCCACCATATTCTGGCCGATTGCCGCCATGCTGACGGCCTATCTATCCTGGCGGCAAATCTATGTGGTTTTTGCCGTTCTGAACCTCACCGTGTGTATGCCGTTACATTACTGGATAAAACGAAGCGGAAAGAAGGACGACCAGCAGAACAGAATAGGAAACGGAGCCGCAGTGCCCGGCGCGCTTGCGCCGGAGGCCCGCAGGCGTGGCATTGTGCTGGTTTCATTCGCCTTTTCGCTGACCGGTTTTACCGTTGCGTCCATTCTTGCCCATATGGTGCCGATGCTTGGCGCAATCGGCCTGGGTGGCGCCGCGGTGGCAATAGGCGCGCTGTTTGGGCCCGCACAGGTGCTGAGCCGCCTGATCAACATGGTGTTTGGACAACGTTTATCACCACCGGCCCTCGCCATAACCTCTGCCAGCTTTATCGTGCTGGGTGTGATTGTGCTTGGCCTGTCTGGCGACTGGTTGCCCGGCGCTGTAGCCTTTGCAATCTGTGTTGGGCTTGGTTCCGGCATCAACAGCATCGCGCAAGGCAGCTTGCCGCTTTATCTGTTCGGATCTGCCGGTTACGGCGCAATAACCGGCAAGATGGCCGGTGCGCGGCTGGCAACAGGAGCAGCGGCACCATTTTTATTTGCCGCCGCCATGGACCGAATTGGAACCACCCTCTCCCTGTTTGTGATATCAATGATTGGCGTGCTTGGCATCATCGCCTTCATGGCAGTTGCCGCATCTGTGCGCGACAAAAGCACCATCTGACAGGCGGCTGGAGCGACGGTTGGGCGCGCACCCCGCGCGCCGGCATCTGAACAGATCAGGTGCCGGCTGACACTGTTTGCCTATATTGACTTCAGCGACACGCGCTTTTCCAGCTCCAGCGCCTGTTCCTTGCGCTCGCTGTAACGGTCAGTCAGGTAGGACGAGGCATCCCGCGTGAGAAGCGTGAACTTGACCAGTTCTTCGCAGACATCCACCACCCGGTCATAATAGGACGATGGTTTCATGCGGCCATCGGCGTCAAATTCCTGATAGGCTTTGGCGACCGATGACTGGTTGGGAATGGTGATCATGCGCATCCAGCGGCCGAGAATGCGCATCTGGTTGACCGCATTAAACGACTGGCTACCGCCGGACACTTCCATGACGGCAAGGGTTTTGCCCTGTGTGGGGCGAATGGAGCCAAGCGACAAAGGTATCCAGTCTATCTGCGCCTTCATGATGCCGGTCATGGCGCCGTGCCGCTCCGGGCTGACCCAAACCTGGCCTTCGGACCACTGCGTCAAATCCCGCAATTCCTGCACCTTGGGGTGGCTGACCGGCGCTTCATCCGGCAATGGCAGGCCGGCGGGATCAAAGATTTTGACCTCGCAGCCCAGTTCCGCCAGCAGGCGGCCAGCCTCTTTCGCCAAAAGGCGGCTGTAGGACACCTCGCGCAGCGAGCCGTAAAGGATGAGAATGCGCGGCTTATGCGTGGAAAAGGCCGGACGCAGGGCATCAAGATCTGGCTGATGAAGATGCGGCGCCTGCAGAGCGGGGAAAAGATCAGACAAGGCGCTTTCCTTCCTGATCGAGAACCTGTTCGCCGTCCTCCTTAAAAAAGGCGCCGGTGAAACTGTCCGGCAGGATGTCCAGCACCAGTTCGGACGGTCGGGCGAGCCGTGTGCCCAAGTGCGTGACGACAAAGGGGCGGTTGATGAGGATGGGATGCTGCAGCATGGCATCCAGCAAATCACTGTCGGTCACATCTGGATTATCCAGCCCCAATTCGGCGTAAGGCGTGCCCTTCTCTCTCAACGACTGACGGACGGTCAGGCCAGCGTCGGCGATGAGCTTTTCAAGCTGCTGGCGCGATGGCGGGTTGCTGAGATAATCAATCACCTCTGGTTCAATGCCGGCAGCGCGGATCAAGGCCAGCACGTTGCGGGACGTGCCGCAGGCTGGGTTGTGATAAATTTTGGCGTCCATGATTATGTCCTTTTTTCAAGCGTTGTTTCTGCTGACGGCGGGCGAAGCCTCGTACCAGTGTTTGCTGCGGTTTACGGCCCAGACGACGGTCAGCATGACCGGAACCTCGATGAGCACGCCGACCACGGTTGCCAGTGCCGCGCCGGAGTGAAACCCGAACAGGCTGATGGCCGCGGCAACCGCAAGCTCAAAGAAGTTGCTGGCACCGATCAGCGCCGATGGGCCGGCAACGCAATGGCGCTCGCCCACCAGACGGTTCAAAAGATATGCCAGCGCCGAATTGAAATAGACCTGAATGAGAATGGGAACGGCCAGCAGCGCGATGATCATGGGCTGCGCGATGATCTGCTGCCCCTGAAAACCAAACAGCAGGACAAGTGTAACCAGCAGGGCAATGAGCGACAGCGGCTGCAGCCTAGCAAGTGTCGCATCCAGCGCCTTGGTCGTTCCATCCCGCGTCAAGCGGGCACGCAGAACCTGCGCGATGATAACAGGCACAATAATGTAAAGACCAACAGACAGAATGAGCGTGTCCCACGGCACGGTGATGGCCGACAGGCCCAGCAGCAAGCCGACAATGGGCGCGAAAGCCACAATCATGATCGCGTCATTAACGGCGACCTGAGACAGCGTGAACAGCGGTTCACCGCGTGTGAGGTTGCTCCACACAAAGACCATCGCGGTACAGGGGGCGGCTGCAAGGATGATAAGCCCGGCAATATAGGAATCGATCTGATGACCCGGCAGATACGGCCGGAACAGCCAGCCGATAAACAGCCATGCCAACAGTGCCATGGAAAATGGTTTAACCGCCCAGTTGATAAACAGCGTGACGCCGATGCCGCGCCAATAGATGCCGACCTGCGCCAAGGAGCGGAAGTCGATCTTGATCAGCATCGGGATAATCATCAGCCATATCAGAATGGCGACGGGCAAATTGACCTTGGCGACTTCCAGCGCGCCAACGAAGTGGAACACGCCGGGCAACAGATGGCCAAGCGCGACACCAACGATGATGCAGAGAAAAACCCAGATGGTGAGATAACGTTCAAAAGTCGACATCAGGCGGAGTTTCCGGAGTTGTTATGTGGGCCACAGCAAAGAGCGTGACCCGGTGAAAATGAACACACGGCCATGAGCGCCGCGGTGACGGCGCGCGGTGATTTTTGTTGGGTCCTCGTCGTCAAAACGCGTGAGGTGATTTTCGGTGAGATTGTTCGAACGCAGCAACCCGAACCGTATAACCCCTGCTCAGCATGGTTTTGCCTCTGGCACGCAACAGGGTGTCAGCTCGGCAATCAGCGGTGCGCAAAGCTCGGCAGAACCGCCACAACAATCTTTCAGGAGAAACAGGGTCAACTCTTTCAAACCTTGCAGATCTGCCCGGTAAATGATCGAGCGGCTGTGCCGCTCGCCCCGCACTAGCCCGGCCCGCGACAGGGTGGCCAGATGGGCGGACATGGTGTTTTGCGGCACCTCCAGAAGACGCGCCAGCTCACCGGCCGGAACGCCTTCCGGCTCATGCCGGACAAGAAGACGAAATGTGTCCAGCCTGGTGGGCTGGGCCAAGGCGCCAAGCGCCGTAATTGCCAATGTGTTATCCATATATCCAGATTATTGGATATGTTCGGGTGGAGTCAAGGGTGATTTGTTGGGTGCGCCGACATGATTGACCGCTACGCCCTGCACAACAAGGCAGAACGCCAAGCGGCAAGTGCCTCGTTGCACTAAGGCATTTCACATTTTGAGAGATGAAACCGGGTGCAAGTCGTCCCGGTTTTTTTGTGCGTGGTGGCGTAAGTCTACAAAGAGAGCCGACAACCGCTTAGATGATTGAGTTAACTTACTTATTCCCAAATCCGAAAAAACGTTCTTACTAATGAACTCAAGCATCTTCCTGCTCTTGAGGGTAGTCGGCTGCGATTGAGCTGACCCAACCGTAGCGTGCTGGGTGATTGGTCCCTGCGCAAATTGATTGGCCCTCGGTCATGTACACACTGGCGCCACGATGAATACATGCTCTAATAACAACCTTCCGTGGATGGTCGATGTCGGCTTTGGCCGAACTAATGTAAGCGTAAAAGTGTGGGTGGATCGCCTTTACAGACAACTTCGGTCCTAAAATGCGATCACATAATTCCGAACTTAGATTTCTGCGAGATCAAGGTTGGGCCCAAGCTGTCGCCAGCGCCGGATTTGAACGGATGCAAGACAACCCGATGGCGCCGCTCTGAGTGAGTGTCCGTCATAGGATCGGCTACAAAGTTCAAGTGCTTCTATCCTCTAACGCAAGAGGCGTTCGGTATACGGACGAGCCCGACACGTGAAACCGGGCCTGTTTATCCTGGACGGCATCGCCGCCATCGGTCGAGATGGAGGCCCGATCAGCCTCATGGCAGACGAGAAGAGCGTCGTCTGTCAATGCATACACGTGGTCGTTGTCGATCGCGAAGCACCTGTTAAGGAACCGGAATGCCGTGGGATCGAGGCCGGGGACGGGCTTGCGGTAGCGACTACCGATCAGCATGTGACCGCTGGCGTCGATCAGTACCTCGTCGTGCACGCCGCGCGCTGTACCGCCGTCCACTTTGCCGGGCCGCACGACGGGCTTGCCGCGATAGAGCAGGACTTGGCCCATGCGGGCGAAGGCATGGCCGAGCGCCGTCACGGAGCCGGGATCGGCGATGTCTCGCTTCCGTTTCCCTTCGACGATAAGACCCTTCGCGTCCCGAGCATAGGCACCACCCAGCACTTCGAAGCTCTTCAGGTCGGCCTTGACGACCGCGAGCGCCGGCATCGGGGCTGCGCTGTCGAGATAATAGGCTTGCCGGCTGTCTTTGAACCAGCCTCTGGCGATCGTCACGAAGCTAGCAGGATCGCTGTCTTTCACCGGCTCCTGCCCGTAGGCCTCCAGTCCCGGCAGAAAATAGCGAAGCCCGTGCCGGTCCCCACCGAATACATCGACGATGGGCCGGAAGCTGGTATGGTCGAAATGGTCGAGCGAAACCCATTCGCCGTCGTCCGGCCGACGCGGCCTGATCAGCACCCGCTGGCCGTCGCTGAAGAACGCGCCGCCGAGTGGCCGCGGCTCCAACGTCTCGGTTTGCCCGGCATCCTGCCGCGCCTTCTCCCTGTGCCACCACGTCCCGTCCAGCTCCGGACGGGCGTCAAAGTAAATTCGCCACTGCTCGAATGCGGCCGAGACGGATTGCGCCTTTCCTGCCCAATAGGGTCGATCCTTGTCATAAGCTAGGTATTGGCCGGCTTCCGGGGCGCAGGTGAAGCTCGCCCGATCGGCCTCCGGGATTGGCTTGTTTTTGAAGTAGACTCGATCCTTGTCGGCGAAATATAGCCCCTCGTCGCCAATAGCCTGGAAGGTCGACGGATCGGCACCTTCGATCGTCATGCCAAAAGCATAGACGTTGCGGCTATCTCTGGCGTAGTCACTTCTCTCGATATGCAATCGGGACGTCGGCCCGCGCCCGAAATCATAACCGACGATCTCGAACGTGCCGGGATCTACGGTCGGCAGTCGCAGATTGGTGATGTAATAACCGGCGGCCTTGTCTGCGGCGTAGCGTTCGTTGAGCACTCTAAAACTGTCGGGATCAGCGTCGCGCGCCACGAACCAGAACAGTGTGGTCTGCGTCTCTCCCTGTCCGTAGATCCGCTTGTCGTCACGAAACCAGCGCTCGCCCAGTTGGCGGAAACTGAGAGGATCGATGTCAGAGAGCGGAATACCCTTGCGATCACAGATCGGCGCGCCGTCGACGCGGACATGCACGCCGTCATGGACGTAGCGGATGGTCGGCATGCGCCGCTCGCCCAGGTAACGTGCGATCCACGTGGCATCCGCGAAGGGACCGATGTGCGGGTTGGCTTCTACTCTGAGCCGGAGCCTTGCCAGTTCGTCCCCCATGCTGAAAGGCTCGGCCACGGGCTGACGATTCGGGCTGTTTGCCGTCAGGTGCTCGAAAAGACCCCGATCCTGCTCGGGAGGTTGGAGCCCGTCCCGCCGATACGCCGAAGCGACCCAGCTTGTGCTCGCGAAATGGAGCTGGGCATAACGCTCGTGACACGCCCTCCAGCCTTCGGCGTCGATACCAAGACGTCCAAGCACTTCGGTAGCCGGATGCCCGGCGTCGAGAAACAGGCTCGCCGCATACCAATGTGCATATGCGAGTGGAAAAAGCTTATCGGGGCCGGCCGGATGTTCGGATTGAGCAGTCAATGTGCAATGCTCCTTCAAAAATGGCAGCGTATAAACTTCGAGACTGTCGCGAGGAGGTCGGGCCCCGATGTCTACGGCTGCGGTAACAGTACCTCCTGCCGCACGATGTCGTAGACCGTGAGGCCCGGCAGGCGGGAGAAAAAGGCGTTGCGATTGGCTTCAGATGTCCAGGCCGACCACAGCGTGAGTACGGAAAGCCGGCCGTTGTGCCAGACGACGGTTGCTTCAATGTCGCCGACGTCCTTGCCTTCTCTGTTCTCAACCGAAAACCGGAAGGTGCGCGAGGCGATCCCCTGTTCTGCCAATGCGCTATCTTCTCCGCTCGCTAGCAGCACCGGTGCCCGCCCATCCGGGGTCTGCTTGACGAAATAATCCTTCACGATCGCGGCTCCGGACGTTTCGAGATCGGGTTTCTCCTTCATGTTCTGGACGAAGAGCCAGACCGCCCCGACATCTTTCCCATTCCTGCGCCTGACCATATGCAGTTCCGCAGGTAGCGGGCCGCGGAAGTCGTTGATGGGAATGTTCCACCCTTTCGGGATGAACAGCCGGATTTGCTTGTCACCAATACGAAGCGGGGCCGTCTGCAGGTCCTCTCCGAAGCTTGATTGCTGACCATTTTCCCAAGAAAGGTTGTCAATGAACGAAGCTGCGTATTCGTCAGCTCGACGCACCAGATCATCTGCTGCTTCTTCGCCTTCTGCGCCAGTCACATCGACGATGAAGTAGATGCCCAGTGCCTGCTGCGCGCGGGCGAAGCAATAGCCGAGGGCAGCGCTGTGCGGCTTCCCATTCTCAGCCTTCTTGGCCAGAAGCTTCGCTTCAGTCAGATCTGGTTCGGTTCTGAAAATGCGTATCGTATACCCGAGTGCCTCCACGTCGAAAGAGCAGACACGTAATGCTGTGGCGGGAGCCTGGAGGCTGTAGCCAACGATGGTCGTCTCGACTTCCAAATCGCCTTTCCCAGACGCGACTTTTCCAATGACCTTCGCCTTGCCGATGGTGTTCGGCTCAGTTGGCTCCATTGGCACGGTCGCCACCCTCGAATCGTGCGGGACCGTGGTTTTAAAATTCAGTGCTGGCGATGAAAAATCGAACTCTTTAGGCACCAACGCGCTGTCCTTGGACGATGTATCGTCAGCTTTAACGATGGCGGTTCCTGCCGCCATCATGGCTAGAATCAAAATCTCGAAGATCGTCCTGGCAAGGGGCTGCCTCAGCTTTATTCTGTTCATCTGCTTCCTTGTTCCTGCGGGCTACCGCCTCCATTTCTTACGATGTCGATAACTTCCCGATGACTCACCAATTACTCCTTATCAATCGGCGGCGGAACACGGAAAGGTCGCGGCCAGCCCTGACGTTACCACGCGCGGCAACCGAAATCCTGCGGCCGTCATCGGATGCGTACACATCATCGCCCATACACACGCTGCTTCGCTCGAATACAATCTCCATCGCATGCTCTCCACCAATCGCTGTAAACGATCGATAAGTGACAACTCCTGAAGTCCAGATTAACGCCCCCATTCCAACCTCACAACCATTGACCGCTAACACTCCACCTGATGGCCGAAGTGGCCGGTGGAGCGGGATTTATGGATTACGGGCAGGTCAGTGAAAATGGTCAGACTGAAAACGGCCAGACAGGCAACAGCAGCAACATTGATATAAAATTCAAAAGCCCGGTTGCGGTGCGTGACGTGCTGGCGGTGAGTATTGCCCGCCAGCAGAGTGCCGCCGCCAATGGCCGGTTGTTCTGCGTGATGCTGTTTTGCGTCTGCCTACTTTTGTGGCTGTTCAGCCCCGATAATTTCTTCCTGTGGCTTGCCATGTTTTCCACCCTGCCCGTTGCCGGTGCTGCGGTGGCTGACAATCTGGCGGCAAAATCACCAGCAAATCTCCCAAAATTTTCATCCGGGCAGCGGGCGCATGGCGCCCTGCATGCGGCCCTTTGCGGCATCAATACCGGCGTGCCGGTTGCCGTGTTCATCCTTATTCTTCTCAACATTGGATAACGCTCATGTGCATGTTCAAGACCCCGAAAACCCCGGCTGTTCAGGCGCCGCCGGAATACGCGCAGCAGAAGACGCCGGATTACGCCGTGGGACAGAGTTCTGCAGCGCGGCGCACCTCCGACCGCATTCGTGGTTCTGCCAGCACCATTCTGACCTCCGGTACAGGCGTTGGCACCTTTGCCAACACGCTGTCACCGACGCTTTCCGGCATGGATGGCAAAAAGACATTGCTTGGAGCCTGAGACATGGCAGACACCCGCCGAACCGACGAAAGCCAGATTGCCTACCACCGTCGCCGCCTGGAAGAGCTGAAGCAGCTTCGCCAGCCTTGGGAAGCGGAGTGGCGGTCGCTGGCCGATTACATTGAGCCGACCCGGTTGCGCCTTGGTGGCGACCGCGAGGGGCCGCGCACCCGCGCCAAGATTATTGACAGCACCGGCACACATGCCTGCGACACGCTGAAGTCCGGCATGCATTCCGGCCTGACCTCGCCTGCCCGGCCGTGGTTCCGGCTGACGACCTTTGATCCGGGCCTCAAAAAAGTAGATGCGGTGAAGGCCTATCTGGCCGCCGTGCAGGACAAGATGCGCGAGGTGTTTGCCGCCTCCAACCTCTACCGCGCCTTCCATGTGGGGTATGGCGACCTTGGCCAGTTTGGCCAGTCGGTTGCCATTCTGGTGGAAGACGAGGAAACGGCTATTCGCGTGCAGCAGCTGGTGCATGGCCGGTTCTGGCTGGCGCGCAACCACAAGGGCCGCGCGACGACGCTGTACCGGGTGTTTCGCTGGAACGTGCAGCGCATTGTCGAGCGCTTCGGTTACGAGCAGGTGCCGCAGCGCATTCGCGGCCTGTATGACACGGCCAAATATTCCGAATGTTTTGACGTCTACCACGCCATTGAGCCGCGTTACGACCGTGACGAGACGATGCGTGACAAGCGCAACAAGCCGTTCCTTTCCAATTACTGGGTGGATGAAATCGGCACCGAGCTTTTGGAAGAAAGCGGCTTTGACAGCAACCCGATCATTGCGCCGGCCTGGGAGCTTTCCGACGACGACCATTATTCCCTTTCACCGGGGCAAAAGGCACTGGCCGACATCAAGATGTTGCAGCTGGAGCAGATGCGCAAGCTGGAAGGCATCGACAAAAAGGTGCGCCCGCCGATGAACGCGCCAACCTCCATGCAGAACAGCCCCAACTCGCTGCTGCCGGGTGCTGTGAACTATGTTGACGACCCCGCTGGCAAGGGTTTTCGCCCGGCGATGGAAGTGAACCTGAGCCTTTCCGAACTGCGCGAAGACATCCGGGAAACGCAGATCCGCATTGACCGGACGTTTTTTGCCGATCTGTTTTTTGCCATTACCAACATGGAAGGCGTGCAGCCGCGCAACCAGTTTGAACTGACGCAGCGCAAGGAAGAACAGCTGCTGCAGCTGGGACCGGTGCTGGAAAACGTGTTTGGCGACCAGCTGGGCCCAACCATTGACCGCACCTATGACATTCTGGTGGCACGCGACGAACTGCCGCCGCCACCGGAAGAGTTGCAGGGGCTGGAGCTGAAGGTGGAATATATCTCCACCCTGGCGCAGGCGCAGCAGGCGGTTTCGACCGGACCGATTGAGCGCGGCGTGGCCTTTATTGGCCAGCTGGCCGGGGCACGGCCGGAAGCGCTGGACAAGCTGGATGCCGACGAGGCCATTGATCTTTACATCGAGGCAATCGGTGCGCCGCCGTCGATGATCCTTGCCGATGACAAGGTGGCGGCGCTGCGTGAACAGCGCGCGCAACAGGCGCAGGCGCAGCAAAGCGCCGAAATGGCCGCGACCATGGCACCGGCGCTGAACCAGGGTGCACAGGCCGCAGAACTTTTGGCCAGCGCCAATGAAAACCCCAATGGCAACGCGCTGCTGCGCCAGCTTGGACTAGGCTAATGGACCATTTTAACGAACAACCATCTCACCACCATACCCCGGAGCGTGATGAAATCACGACGGCGTTTCGTGACGTCTTTGCCCTCGATGCCGGCAAGCGTGTGCTGTTCTGGATGCTGGAACAATGCGCTGTTTACCGCGATGCCTATTCCGGGGAACTGACCAACGCAACGAACTACATCCTCGGCAGACAGGGGGCCGGGCGAACGCTGATCGCCAAGCTCGATAGCATCGACCCCACCATGTACCCGAAGCTGTTGCTGGCGATCGCTGATTTCAAGGAAGCAGAAAAGGTAGCGGCGAAACGCCGTGCCGACAGCGAGGAAGGCGAAGACTATGACGTTGATGCGTAACAGGTGGCTGGGCCGCGCCGCATTGCTGTTCAGTGCCGAAGGCGACAGCTTTGGCGGCGGTGGTAACGAGGCCAATGCGCCCTCACCCGAGGCCGTGCTGTTTCCCGATGATAAGGCCAATGCGGCTGATGACTTTGATGACGACGATCGCGACAATGATGACGGCGATACATCAGATGGCAATAGCGACAACGCCACAAAGGATGATGCCGCCAAAAACCCTGACGATACGGTTCCCGATGACGGCAAATATACGCTCACCATGCCTGACGGCGTGGAGGTGGACCAGGAACTGCTGGATGCGATGGGCAGCGACTTCAAGGAACTGGGCCTGACGACGCGCCAGGCGCAGCAACTGGCCGACAAGTTCATTGAAACACAATCACGGCGTGGTGCGGCGCAGGCTGAAAACTGGGCCAACCGTGTTCAGGGCTGGGCTGACGAGGCCCGACGCGACCGCGACATTGGCGGCCACAAATGGCAGGGCACGGTTTCCAGTGCCCAGCGCGCACTTTCCACGCTCGGCACGCCCGCCTTGAGGGAATACCTCAACGCCAGTGGCGGCGGCAACCATCCCGAGCTTATCCGCATATTCGCAAAGGTCGGATCGATGATCCGGGAGGACAACCCACCAACGGGAGGCGCAGACGGCGGGGGCAGAAAGGCCGAAACCGCTCACCTTCTTTTTCCAAACGACGCACCGAAGGGCAAATAACACATGGCTATCATTGGTAGCACCGTACCTACCCTCATTGACGCCCACAAAGCCTCTGGCGAGGGCATCGTTCTTGAACTGCTGGCGCAGAACAATCCCATCCTGAAAGATGCGATTGCCACGCAGTGCAACCTCAAGGGCATTCACCGTCACTCCATTCGCACCGGTCTGCCGTCCGCTGGCTGGGGCCGACTCTACAAGGGTGTGCAGAAATCCAAGAGCACGCTGCAGCAGGTGGATGACACCACCGGTTTTCTGGAAGCGCGCTCTGAAATCGACACTCGCCTGTTGAAGCTGGCGCCGGACCCGGCCAAGCAGCGACTGGTGGACAGCGCCCCCTTCCTGGAAGCGATGAACCAGGAAATGGCAACCGGCCTTTTCTACCACGACACGGACAAGACGCCCGAGAAGTTCAAGGGGTTTGCACCGCGTTTCAGCGCCTACAACAGCAACATTCCCGACCCGACTCGGCCGAATGCCGCCAACCAGGTGATCAATGCCGGCGGCACCGGTGGCGACAACACCTCCATCTGGTTTGTGACATGGGCAGACCATGCTGCATCCCTGCTCTACCCCGAAGGCACAAAGGCCGGCGTGGAAGTGATGGACAAGGGCGAAGAGCCGGTAAAAGACGATGACGGCAACACCTATTACGCCAAGGTCACCGCCTTTGAATGGCACATGGGCGCCTTCGTGAAGGATTATCGCTACATGGCGCGTATTGCCAATATCGATGTGTCCGAGATGATGGCCGGTAATGTCGACCTGTGGAAGCTGCTGCGACAGGCCTATTACCGCCTGTACATGACCTACGGCATCAACGCCAAGGGCGGCCGCACCGTGTGCTACATGAACCGCCAGGTCATGGAAATTCTCGACGAACAGTCCACCGACCGTGGCCTGACGACGGGACGCGCCAACACCGTGCCGCTGAAATCTGCGACGCTGGAGGGCGAAGAAGTGACCACCTACCGCAACATTCCAATCCGGATTGCGGACTCGCTGCTCAGCACCGAAGCGCCTGTACCGGCAGTAGCCCTGTAAACGCACCCGTAAGGCCTGCCGCCAATGGCGGCGGGCACCTTCTCCTTTCCTTTGCTTTGACACCTATCACGGGGAAAACGCATGATTTTCGATACACAGAGCCTGCTGTCCAATGCGCAGGCGATTACTGCCACGGCAGCCTCGACCAACATTCTCGACCTTTCACCCATTGCCGGCGGCGTTGTACGCGATGTTGGCCAGGGCAAGCCGGTGCGACTGCGCCTGCAGGTGGTGGAAGATTTCAACAACCTGACAACACTGACGATTGCGCTGCAAACCGATGATGCGCCGGCCTTCGCCTCGCCCAAGGTCGTGTGGTCGCAGGCCGTGCCACTGGCAGAGTTGAAGGCGGGCAAGGTCGTTCTGCCGGACTTTCTGCCGCGCGGCACGGCGGAACGGTATGTACGCCTGAACTACACGGTGACAGGCACGGCGCCGACCACCGGCCGCATTACCGCCGGTGTGACCATGGGCAACCCTTCGAATGGTTAAGGTGGTTGCCAACACGCGTGGTTACATTGACGGGGAAATCCGCGAAACCGGCGAGGTTTTTACGATTTCCGACGCGCTTTGGCAGGATGAAAAGCGCCGCCCGAAATGGGTGGATGCCGCTGATGCGCAGCCGGTGACCGTGCCACAGACCACAAGGGCAAAGTCGAAACCGAAGCCAGCACCCGCGAGAGCCGAACAGCCGCAGGGCGACGGCGTTGCCGAAGCGCTGGGCGGCCCGCCACCGGACTGGCTGCCTGCGCAGGGTGACGACAGCTGAGGCACTAGTGCCTGCAGACACAGTTCCATACGGGCGGCTTGTTTGTTCAAGGCCGCCCGTTTCTGTTGAAGCCCGTGTTCTCTACGAGCACGACCGCGAGTGTCAGAGAGCACAATCGCCGTCGTCATTCTCGCCCTTGTGGAGAGAATCAACCACGTTGCATATCAGGCACCGGCTTGGATCCTCGCCTCAAGGGCGAGGAGGACGATCGTGAACGCGGCGCCCTTGCGAAGACAATCTATTCACCTCGCATATCAGGCACTGGCTTGGAGCCTCGCCTCACGGGCGAGGATGACAATCGCGAGCGTAAGCAATGATTTACCCCTGCCGCAGAAATTCCCGCCACGGCTTTGCCTGGTCTTGCGATTTTATGCGCGAGGCCGTACCACACAACCGGGAATAGAGGGGTCTGGGCATGGAAGAATTCGCACGCGAGCTGCTTGAGCTCAGCATGTTCATGAGGATTTTGTGGTCGTGGCCCGTGATGGTGTTTTCAGCTTGGGCAATCCTTGCGATAACAAAACCGACATGGAAAATTGGCGGTGGCGCCTATTTCTTCGGCTGCTGTCTGGTCTTCGTCATACTTTACGCCTCTACCCTGCTCTTCCTGCCGGAACAGATGGCAATCGAATATGGCTATGCCCATGTTATCGTCGGAACACACGTTGCCATGATGGCGCTCGCTGGCGCTGTGGCCGGCCTGTTTTCGGCAGCGCGTTCCCGCGATGCCTACGGCGAAAATGACCGATGGCTGATGGGCCTGGTACCCGTTGCCAATCTCGCGCTTGTGTTCGACAAAGGTCAGGAAAAAACCAAGCCGATTGACGACACGATTTTAACAAACATCATCATGACGCTGGCCGGTTTGGGCGTTTTGATTTCTGCGACGCAGCTGGATCGTATTGCCGAGAAGCGTTTCGAACAATTCGAGTTCAGTCTGGTGCTGCAGGCCGCACAACCGCCGCCACCGCCGCCTCCGCCGCCTCCGCCGCCAGAACCTCAAACACAGAGCGAAGCGATACAAGCGGCCCTGATACGTTATGCGGCATCCCGCACCATTCCACAAAACTTCGACAAAAACGTTAGGCTGACCGCCGTTGTAGCGGATGGTTATGCCCTGATTTATCGCTACCGGATTGGGAACGACAATGAGGCCGAGCGGCAGCAATGGCAAGATTTGACGGAATTTACCTGGTGCAACGCAAACGACTATAAAGAGCTGTTTGCATTTGGCGCGACTTTGCAAGGCGAGCTGCTGGACCGCACAGGCAATATTGTGCGCAGTGCCAATGCCGACGCCGTGGGGTGCAACCTCGACAAACTGAAAATCGATGCCGAAATGACAGAACGTGCCAAGGCGGAAAAAACCTTTGCCACCACCAATGGCGCGCTGGGCATATCTGGTGCGAGCTATGCGAACCGGGTTTATACCATCAAGATATTTTCCCCTGATCCTGTGCCGGCTCTGGCAAAGGACGTGATGCGCAAAAACTGGTGTAACCGCGAAGAATACAAATCGATGCTTCTCAAAGGCGTGACCATTCGTGGCGCATTTGAAACCAAAAGCGGACGTCCCTTGGAAACGGTTGACGTCAATGTCATTGAATGCGGAATTGCCGGCGATATTAAGCCCAGCAATTAAGCGAAAACACCGCCACGCCAGGTGGCGGTGTTGTTTCAGGTGAAGTGCGGCCTCACTTCACCGCCGCATTGCCACCATCGGCAAACAGCGCCGAGCCAGCAACAAAGCTGGCCATGGGGCTGGCCAGAAACAGCGCGACATTGGCAATTTCTTCTGGTTGGGCGATACGTTTCATGGCGTGCAGACCGGCTGCCCATTGTTTTTGTGCCTCATCCCCGGCCATGGCCGTATCCACCCCGCCGGGCAGCAGCGCGTTCGCCCTGATGCCGTTCACCGCGTAGTCGGCTGTAATGCCCTTTACCAGTCCCATCAACCCGGCCTTGGCGGCGGCATAGACCGCCATGCCCGGCAGGCCAACGCTGGTGCCGACAAAGCTTGAGGTAAAGATGAGCGACCCGCCGCCCCGCGCCAGCATGGCCGGGATCTGAGCGCGGCTGGCGAGGAAAGCCGAGGTCAGTGTCGTGGTGATCGTGTCCTGCCATTCCGCGACATCAACCTCGGCCAGCGGTTTCAGAGGCCCAATGGTGGCGGCATTGTTAAAGGCGATATCGACGCCGCCGAAAGACGTGATGGCCTGCGCAACCAGCATTTCGTGGGTTTGCTGTTGGCCAACATCCCCCGCCACAGTGACCACCTGACCGCCTTTGGCACGGATTTCATCCGCCACCGCCTCCAGCGCCGGTGCGTGCCTGGCATTCAGCACAACGGCGGCACCTTGCGCGCTGAACAGCATGGCAGCGGCGCGGCCAATGCCTGACGATGCGCCGGTGATGATGGCGACCTTGTTTTCTAACATGCCCATGAGAGACCTCCTTGATTGGGAGGTTTGCTTATAGGAGCGGCCAAGTGGCCTCAGCCACCCGATCCTTGCGCGCGGTCAGAGTTTGGGTGTCACACGGTGTTCTTCAGCGCCTGCGTCACCTGCGCCATCAGTTCTGCGGTGGGCAAGGCACCATCAAGGCGCAGAATCGGGGCGGATTGTTCTGCCAGCCATTCCTCATGCTGGGCAATGTTGCGACCGGAAAAGGCCGGGTCATCGTAACGGGACGCCCAATCGCGAAATGCCATGTGTTGAACATGCATGTCGCCGTCCGGCAGAATACGTGCGCCATAACGGGCGGCCTCGCGTGCATCCAGCCGTTGTAACCGTATATGCGTGGGCGTGTGCAGGAAAAGGATGAGATCGACATCGCCAAGCATGGCATTGCCCCAGCCCATGCACGACCCGGTCAGCACCCAGCCATTGCTTTGACGTTGCTGCGCCTGAATGAGC
Source organism: Agrobacterium sp. 5Ca50 (assembly GCF_055381905.1). Lineage (NCBI taxonomy): Bacteria > Pseudomonadati > Pseudomonadota > Alphaproteobacteria > Hyphomicrobiales > Rhizobiaceae > Agrobacterium > Agrobacterium sp. 5Ca50. The sequence goes on along the minus strand of NZ_AP026438.1, from coordinate 1,414,709 downwards.
TTTACCCGGTCTTGAGGCGGGCGTTTGGTGGTGAATGGCGGATCGGTCGGCATCCAGTAGAAATCATCGACATCAAATTGCGGCACGCCGTAATGCGCCGACAGAGCGGACCCCAAGGTGGAGACGCCCGAGCAGGATGCGCCGGTCAGATGAATACGCGGGCGGGTATCGTGCGGGTTCATGGGCATCTCCTTCATCATTCGACAGCGGGATTTTTCAGGACGGTGCTGCATGTAGCGTATTGGGGCCGCGGGCTCAAGAAACCGGGCACAGGACACGCCACGCCACGCGGGCGTGACATGCACACCAAACAAAAGTCACCCCGCGTCTCCAAGGAGATGCAGGGTGAAAGTTGTGCTATGAACGACTGTAATGTACTGCCAGGAAAAAATGGGCGGCGAAGCGAATGCGCCGCATATTGAGATGCGCGGTTACACAGACATTTAAACACCGGCCTCTTCATGGCGTTTGTCGCGTTTGGCCTGACTGTCGCGGACAAATTGCGATACACGCCCCAGCTCCATGCGGTTGACCAGATCTTCCGCCCGCTCGTTGGGAATAGCGCGCATACCCTTGTCAGCGCGGCGCGAGGTTGGTCTGTTGATGGGGCTTGCGGCGGCGCGACGCATTTCCAGCGCCTTTTCGGCGTTACGCTTCAACTCACCACGTCCTTCAAAGCGCTGACGACGGGCATGTTCCTGATTGGTGCGCTGCACGGCATTGGCAAGAATAGACAGCCGCTCACGAATGCCGGTATCTGTTTTGGCCGCCTTGCCATCATCGCGCACCGACTTGCCACGCATTTCGCGGCGCGTGCGGTTGGCAATGTCGCGGGCACGATCGCGGCGTTCCCGCAGATTCTTGCGCAGCTGCTGCAGCTCGCTATCAGAAAGTTGGTTTATGGAGGGATGGCGGGAGGCCTCGACAAGCTCTACTTCGGCATTATCAAGCACGCGCAGAGTGGTTCGTCTTGAGTTTGGCATGGGGATCTCCTTTCATTCTATCCAAAAACCCAATGCGCTGTTTCCCTGTTCGTTCCTTACACTGCGGTCACGTCAGCCTGACATTTCTGTGAGGTCGGTGGGTGACGCCAACCGGGTAACGACCGCCGCATGCCGTAGACATGGGCGGTCGACCCATTCGGATTTCAGGCGGCCTTGGCGACGGAGACCTTCCGGCCAGATATGGCCAGCAGCGTGGCGCCCACGGTGCCAGACACCAGCGAGCCCAAGAGAATACCGATCTTCACGTGGTCCTGCAAAGCCGGATCATCAAAGGCCAGGAGGCCGATGAACAACGACATGGTGAAGCCGATACCGCACAGGAAGGCCGTGCCAGTCATTTGGCCCCAGCTTGCATGCGCCGGAAGTTGTGCCCAACGCAGTTTGACCAGAAGTGCGACAACACCGAGAACACCAACCAGTTTGCCGAGAACAAGCCCCACAGCCACGCCCATGGTGACAGGTTCACTGAACACGCCGAGGCTGAGACCAGACAGCGATACACCGGCATTGGCAAAACCGAAGACCGGCACCACGAAAAATGCCACCGGCTTATGCAGCCCATGCTCAAGGCGATGGAGTGGTGATTCCTCCGGCGTTGCCTCTGGTGTACCGGGGGTCAGTTTCAGCGGAATGGTAAGCGCCAGCATGACACCGGCCAACGTCGCGTGAATGCCCGATATAAACATCAGCAACCACAGGACTGCCCCCAAAGCCAGATAGGGCCAGAGTTGCCTGACCTTCATTCTGTTGAACAGGAACAGATTGCCGAGTACGAAAAATGCACCGGCAAGGGCCAGCAGGTTGAGATTTTCAGTGTAAAACAGCGCAATGATGATGACTGCACCGAGGTCATCAATGATGGCCAAGGCTGCAAGAAATATCTTCAGCGAGGCAGGCACACGCGAACCCAACAGCGAGATAACGCCCAGGGCAAAGGCAATGTCGGTTGCGGCCGGAATGGCCCAACCCTGCAATGCAGCCGGATTGTCCTTATTGAACAGCACGTAAAACAATGCTGGAAATGCCATGCCGCCAGCGGCAGCAGCACCCGGCAGCACACGCCGGTGCCAGCTGTTTAGCTGGCCATCCATCATCTCACGTTTGATCTCCAGACCCACCATGAGGAAAAACACCGCCATCAGGGCATCGTTGATCCAGTGCTGGACACTGAGTGGCCCAAGATAGACATGCAGCAGACTGAAATAAGCCTCTGCCAGCGGCGAGTTGGCAATGATGATGGCCAATAAGGCGACCGCCATCAGCACGAGACCGCTGGAGGACCCGCTGTCGAGGAATTTACGAAGGGTAGAGTTGATGCGACCTTGCTTTAATGTCGAAGACACAGGTTCACGCTCCCTTGGTTGGAAGTTGATCTTAGTCTCCGTCGATTTCGGGGAATCCCGCAGCGCACGCAGCACGCACTGTTGGAAAATGTATAGCCAAGCAACTAACCGGTTTCCAGAAAAACCGGCGCAGCCGTGATCACGATCAAATAACAGTCTCGTGATCGGCTGACTGTGCCTGGCGGCAAAGAAAAAGGCGTGCCAAAAGTATCGGCGCGCCTTGTTACATTCCATGCTCTGGCGTGGAGTAGCCTTCTCCACGCAGCAAAGCTTATTTGCTTTCGTTTTCCGTGCGGCCGGAGAACCAGTTCGCCAGAAGCGCGCCAGATATATTGTGCCAGACGCTGAAGATGGCGCTTGGAACGGCAGCAAGCGGCGAGAAATAGGCGGTTGCGAGAGCCGCGCCCAGTCCGGAATTTTGCATTCCAACCTCGATGGCAATGGCCTTGCGCTTTGCCAACGAGAGACCCGTTGCCTTTGCTGCGAAGAAGCCCAGCAAATAACCCAAGCCGTTATGGAGAATGACGACTACGAAGATCAGCAGACCGGACTGGACGATGGAAGCCTTGGAAGCGCCAACCACGGCCGAGACAATGAGCACAATACCAATAACACTGACCAATGGCAGTGCCGGAACCGCCGCCTTCACCACGCCAGGCAGGATTTTTTGCAGGACTGCACCCAGAGCAAGCGGCACCATGACCACCTTGATGATGCTCATGAACATGGCCCAACCATCCACCGGCAGATACTGGCTGGCAAATAGCCAGACCAGGAACGGCGTGACGATGGGCGCGGCAAGCGTGGTGACGGAGGTGCAGGCAACCGACAGCGCCACATCGCCCTTGGACAGATAGGTCATGACGTTGGATGATGTACCGCCCGGGCAGCAGCCAACCAGAATGACGCCCGCAGCAACCTCAGGCGGCATTGGGATGATCATCGTCAACAGCACGGCAAGCAGCGGCATGATCAAAAACTGGCCGAGTACGCCGATTGTCACGTCGAATGGACGTTTGACCACTTCGCGGAAATCATCAAGCGACAGTGTCAAACCCATGCCGAACATGATGATGGACAAAAGGGTGACAATCCATGGTCCAATCTGCTTGAAGGTGTCTGGAAAGAAAAATCCAAGAACCGCAAATAAAACCACCCATGCCGCGAATGTTTTTCCGACAAATGTCGACACCAACGCTAAAGTTTTCACGTTTCTACTCCCGTCATACAATTACCCGTCGTGTAGTCGTGAACCTTCTCCTGTCAAGGTCATATAACCCCGTACATGATCGCTTGCTCACATGATGTCGGCATTTTCCAGTAAAAGAATATAATCCAGTCAAAATGCTGCCCATCGTCACGACTGCCATTCAATGCTATGGGGCATTTCAAATCAGACTGGAGGCCACCCGATGAGCAAAAACTGGAACAAGAGCGTGACTTTGGCACTGGAAGAACCAGGCAAATTCACCACCATCAGCAACCTTCAGGAGGCATCCTGGGCGCTGATTGAAGACTGGCCGCTGGAGGAAGGCGAAGCGCTGGACAAGGCGCTGCTGGTTATTGAAGCAGCGCTGAAAGGCAAAAAGACGGTTGAAGAAGCAAGGCTTGCCTTTATTGCTGCGGCCATTGAAGCAGAGATTGAAATCAAGGAATAGGCTCCAGTTTTTGGTCGCCAAATCTGCCAATGGCCCTGCCCTACTTGCTGCGCAAACATTCAAGGTGATGCATGACTTTCGATCCCAAACTGAAACCGCTGTCGCTTGACGATGCCGACATGGAGGCATTGTTTGGCGATGCCCGGCTGGCCAAGCAGTTGCGCTTCATTCTTGAAGTTGAAAAGCTGAAAACCGTGCTGCGCAGAACGCCGCTGCTGGATATTTCCCGGCGCGAAAACGACGCCGAGCATACCTGGCAGCTGGCGATGATGGCGGTCATTCTTGCCGAATATGCCGATGAGACAATCGGCCTGACGCGCGTGTTGAAAATGATCCTGATCCACGATGTTGTCGAGATCGATGCCGGCGACACGTTTATTTATGACTCTGTGGCGATGCAGGATCAGGAAGAGCGCGAAAAGCTGGCGGCCGACCGGTTGTTTGGCCTGCTGCCGGACGACCAGTGCAAAGAGTTTCGCGCCTATTGGGACGAGTTTGAAGCCCGCACGACGGCGGATGCCCGTTTTGCCCGCGCAATAGACCGCTTGCAGCCGCTGCTGCACAATTTCTTCACCAGCGGCGGCACATGGCATTCGCCCGGCGTACACCGGGATCTGGTGCTGGAGCGCAAGACGCCAATCGGCAAATCATCGAGCCGCCTTTGGGATGCGGCACAGACACTGATCCATGAGGGTGTCAAACGCGAGTTTCTGCCGGAAACGCTGGAGGATAACCCGCTTTCCCCAGCGGTAAAATAAGGCAGCGCTGACAGCCAAGAACAAGAAAAGCAGCCAAAGTGGCTGCTTTTTTTTCAGGCTCACGCTGCGATCAACTGGGCCAGATGGCCCTCAAAATCGCCTTGCGCACTGCTGGCATTGATGGTGTCGAAATAATCGTGCCAGCCGGATGCGGCTATGCCCGAGATCAATGCCTCGATGGCCTGCGCATCAGGCGCGCGCCACACGGCAAGGAATGTGTGGCGGGAGGCATGAAGAGTTGCCGCATCCGTCTGGCCAAGCGTGATGGCCTCAACGCCCAATTCCGACAGTGCCTGCAGACCGGCACCCACGGCCTCAAAGAACTGCAAGCGCGCTGCCTGATCCAGCCCCAGCCATTGCGGTTTTGGCGAATAAAGTTCGGCGAGGTAGTGGGTCATGACCGATATCCTTTGTGTGTGGTCTTGATGTCATGCCTTGCTGGTGATGGATCGCAGAGCACGTTTGCAGATCTTGCTGGTAGCGAGTGACGGTCCCTCTGCCTGCCAGCGGGCGCAGAGTGCCTGCACCCATTCCGGCCGGTCTTTGCTGGCATCGTTCAGCCAGTTGCCGACGGAATCCTGCACATATGGTCCGGGATCAGCGCGCAAGGGTTCGAGGATAGGCACTGCCAATTCCGGTGAGGCCCGCAGCGCGGCTATATGCGCGCACCAGACACCGCGCGGCCGGGTCAATTCGCTGGCAAAGCGCCGCAGACGTTCCGACGGTTCTGCCGTCCAGCCGGTCAACAGCGTGATGGCGTTTTCGAGATCGGCCACGACATGTGGGCGAAGCGCCATCCACGACCATTCACGCACACCGAAATGGGGGTCATCTGCCAGGGGGCGGATCATGTCCAGCCGCTCTGGCAAGCTGTGGCCTTCAACCGCCCCGACCATAAAACAGGCCCAGCCACGCACCGTATCGGATGGGTGATGGGAAAGCTCTTCGGCCTTTTGAGAGCCGTAACGAGCAAGGATCAGGCGCGCGGCAAGCGGCATGCGTTTTGAAATGCCGTCTAAGGCGGCGTGTCGCATCTGGTCAAGCGCGCCCTGCCCGATGTCAGGCAAAGCAGCGAGCATGAGTGCCGCAAAATCAACCGCCAGACATTCAGTCAGTGTTGTTGCTTCCGACATGCCGGAATTCAGCGCAGCAAGCCGCGACGGGTCGATATCGGCGACCCGTTTTGCCGTTTTACCTGATGTCATGGCGTTATACCGGTTTCCTTGACGTCACTATCCGCAGCCGGATTGTCCAGCGTGCGCCAGACCCGTTGCAGCAGACCGCCCAGCAGCGCCCGCTCCTGCGCGTCCAGCGCGGCGAACAGTGAGGCAATCCAGCGGCTGTGCTCATCAAACAGCTGATCGGCCAGTGTCTGGCCTTTGACGCTGAGCCGCACCGAAACCTTGCGGCGGTCCTTGGCATCGTGGTAGCGGGCGAGATATCCATCACGCTCCAGCCCGTCCAAGAGGCCGGTAATGGTGGCGCGGGTGACGCCAGCGCGCTCCGCCAGTTCATGTGGCGCCAACCCTTCTGGCAAATCCCGCAGCAGGAACAGCAAGACGAACTTGCCTTCCGAGAGGTTGTGCTCGGCAAGGCGTACCGCGCAGGAGCGGTCAATGGCCGAAGCCAGCGACAGCACCTCAAAACACAGTCGCATATTGCCAAAGCCTGGTTGGCCACGGCGTTCTGCCTCTTCCAGCAGACTTACGTGTTTTTGTTCAAGCATATCCATATGGCGGCATATAGTATGGCACCTAATCATGAGTCAACACTGGAAAAATACGTTGTTTGTCGAACGGGTAAGTGTTGATTGCTGGAGGTGCTTATTCTGCCAACTGGGCGGCTGAGATCATCCAGTTTTTCACCGCATCCAGCGCGTCCGATTTGCGGTGTCTTGGCCAGACGAGATAAAAATCCGATGGGCCTTGCAGCACCCACTGGCCAATCTGCACCAGACGTTTTTCCACGAGATCGGTTGTGATGAAATTGCGCGTGGCGAGCACAATGCCCTGCCCGGCCACCGCCGCGTCAATGGCATGCGATGTCTGGTTGAAGCTGATGCGGCGGAAGGCCTGCATGTCATGCGGGGCAGCAGCGGCACCAAAATGCTGTTCGATAAATTCCGGCCAGAAATTATGGGCGTCCTGCAACAGCGCAAAAGCGGAGAGTTCAGCGATGGTGGCGGGTGCGACGCGCTCCCGCAGGACCAGCGGGCTACAGGCCGCAATGATTTCCTGGCGGAAGAGCAGTTGAGACGCCAGCCCCGGCCCGAAGGGCGGCACGCCGTGGCGGACGGCCAGATCAACACCATCAATCTGGAAATTCGATATACGGTCCGTCGCGACGATGTGGATATCCAGTTCCGGATGGCGGGCTGTCAGTTCCGGCAGGCGCGGGATAAGCCATTTGGAAGCAAACGTCGGCGTCGTGCTGATGGCCAGCCGCACCGGTTGCGGGCGCAGGTCCGCCGTTGCGCGGGTGATGATTTCAAAGGCCCGCCTGATATCGGCAATGTAGGCGCGCCCTTCCCCCGTCAGCGCCAGCGTGCGCGGCAGGCGCTCGAACAATTGTAGACCAAGCTCGGCCTCCAACCCGCGCACCTGCTGGGCAACCGCGCCCTGCGTCACGCCCAGTTCTTCCGCAGCCAGCCGGAAGTTCAGATGGCGTGCGGCGGCCTCAAAGGCTTTGAGGCCATTCAACGAAGGAAGTTTTCCGGATGGATTGTTCATACGATAGATTTTCTACAGTCAAAATTCAAAAGAACTGATTAGCTCGCCGAAGCTTTGCGATGATAAAACCCATTTCAGCTGATATCAATGAACACGCATGTTCTGGAAGGAAAACGACCATGGCAGTAGAAAAAACAGCAATTATCACCGCTGGTGGCAGTGGCATCGGAGCAGAAGCGGCCCGACGGCTTGCTGCCGATGGCTACAAGGTTGCCATTCTTTCCTCCTCCGGCAAGGGCGAGGCACTGGCCGCCGAACTGGGCGGCATTGGCGTGACCGGTTCCAACCAGTCCAATGACGACCTGAAACGACTGGTTGATGCGACCATGGAAAAATGGGGCCGTGTCGATGCGCTGGTCAACAGTGCCGGCCACGGGCCGCGTGCGGCGATTACCGAAATTACCGATGAACAATGGCACACCGGACTTGATGTGTACCTGATGAATGTGATCCGCCCGGTGCGGCTGGTCACCCCGATCATGCAGGCCCAGAAGTCCGGCGCGATCGTCAATATTTCGACCGCATGGGCGTTTGAACCGGCGGCGATGTTCCCGACCTCTGCGGTGTTCCGTGCCGGTCTTGCCTCCTACACCAAGATCTACGCAGACACTTACGCGGGTGACAACATCCGCATCAACAACGTGCTGCCGGGCTGGATCGACAGCCTGCCTGCCACAGAACAGCGCCGCGATGCCGTGCCTATGAAACGTTACGGCACAAGTGCGGAAATTGCCGCGACGATCTCCTTCCTGGTTTCCGAAGGCGCCGGTTACATTACCGGCCAGAACCTGAAGGTGGATGGCGGTTTGACGCGTTCGGTCTGACGAAATGATGAGGCGGTTGCATGCTCAACCGCCTATTTCGCCTTTCTGGTTCCTGCTTGAGTTGTGCTGACGGCGTGCCGCCAACAGAATTTACAGAAAAACCAAGCAACGCGGACTATAAAGTGGCCGGCGCCAAAGCAGACCGCGGCACAACGCAAATGCTGTAAAATAAATCGCCCACAAGCCTGAGTTAAGCTTCACAACCCAAAGAGTGAAAATTACAATCAAAACGCATGATTCGAGTATGTCCTGCGCGTTAAGATTGTCGTTTATTTCGCAAAATAACTCCTAGGGACATTTCATGAGCCGCACCGCGCCCGCCGCCGCCCGCCATAAACGCCGCCACTCCGCGGCACAGCACAGATTTTTCCTGACTTTGGCCGCCACCACGGCTCTGTCTCTTGGTGCGACCATGGCGCCTGCGTGGGCAGCTGCTCCCGGCACAGTACCAGAGCCAGACGGTTATGAAGAGCTTGGTGCACTTGTTGGGAACCACGCAAGTCCTACTGGCATCAGCGCGGATGGCAAGACTGTCGTCGGCAGCTCGGTAGGTAACGCGTTCCGCTGGACGGCAGCAGATGGAATAACCGGCCTCGCACCCTTAGGCTCCGCAGCTTATGCCGCAAGTGCAGACGGTTCGGTCATTGTCGGGCAGTCTGGCAATATTGCTTTTCGCTGGACGGCAGACGGTGGCATTCAAACTTTGACTGGCATTAACGCACAAACGTCGTTTGCATTTGGTGTCAGCGGTGATGGCTCGGCCGTTGTCGGTTACCAAGACATTGGCGGTTACTCAGGTGCATTTCTCTGGACCACTGATGGTGGTGGCACAGTAACGCCGCTCGGCACACTTAGAACCGACAATTCAGGCAACTCCAAAGCCCTCGGCATCAGCGACAATGGACTTTTCATCGTTGGTGAGGCTGAAAACAATGACAATGTGAACCATGCCTTCCGATGGACAACAGAGGGTGGCATGCAGGATTTGGGCGGTCTGCAAACCGGGTATTCGTCCTCTGCCAAGGCGATCAGTAGCGATGGATCTGTTGTCGTTGGCTTGGCAAATACCAGTGATAATTACCGTGCTTTTCGCTGGACGCAAGGCGGCACAATGGAAAGCCTCGGCACGCTTGAAGGCGGACATTTCTCGAAAGCCAATGCGCTTAGCAAGGATGGCTCCATTATTGTCGGGGAATCCGCCACTGATGATCAGAACAGAGGTTTTGTCTGGACCGAACAAACCCAGATGATTACCGTTGAAGAGTGGTTGCGCGATAGCGGTGTCAGCGTGTCCCACGACTTCACGCAGAATGCGACAGGCATCAGCGCCGATGGCACAGTGATTGTCGGCACGACAGAATATTCGTCGGCGTATATTGCCCGTTCCGGATCCGGCATCATCGATGTCGAGCAGTTTGCACGCAGCCTTTCTGGTTCCCCTTCTGCCCGCACCAGCCTTGACCAGGCGAGCACCGCGCTGAACGGCCTGCATGGTGACCCAATGCGCAACCGTCTGGACGCTGGCAGGCAGTATCTGCAGATCAGCACCGATGGCGGTTATGACAAGAGTGACGTATCCAATGGCGGCCTTGTGATTACCGACCTGACCTATGCCTATGGTTTTGAAGGTGGCATTACCGCGCGCATTGCGGCCGGTGGCCTTTACACCGACCAGAACCTTGAGGCCGGTGGCGACTTCAACCAGAAGGGTCTGTTCATTTCTCCTGAGGTGACATTGCCGGTTACTGGCGCGATTTATGCCACCGTCAGCGGTTACTACGGTTCTTCCAGCCTGCATATCGATCGCGGTTATCTCAATGGCGGCGCGCTGGATTATTCGCAGGGCAAGACCGATGTGGATAGCTGGGCGGCCCGTGTGCGGTTTGACTGGCTGGACGCTTTCAAGCTGCAAGACACCAGCATGACGCCCTATACCAGCCTGACCTATGCCCACAGCCGCATGGATGCCTACACCGAAACCGGTGGTGGCTTCCCTGCCCGTTTCGACGAAAGCACAGACCATGCGACTGTATGGCGTTTGGGTGTCGACGGTGTAACACCGTTGAATGACCAGTTCCGCGTGCTGACACGTGGTGAAGTGGCCTACCGCTTTGAAGACAAGACGGCAGGCACCACAGGCGAAATCATCCGCCTGTCCAGCTTTAGCTTTGATGGGCAGGATACTGACCGGGTTTGGCTGCGCGGTGGCGTTGGTGCGGAATTTGACGTGGCAGGCGGCACAGCCACCTTCATGCTGAATGCCTCCACACAGGGCAACGACCCAAGCCTTTGGGTGAAAACTGCCTGGAAAGTATCGTTCTGAGCCAAGGCCAGAACGACGGCGTGAACCAGACAATGAGGCTCGTAGCAATGCGGGCCTTTTATCATTCTGGCATGGGATTTTGCCAAAGGCATGTGCGAGCTGTGGTGCGTAAACCCTTGCAATGTTTCCGAAGTTGTAAGGAGCAGCCTTCATATTGCCCGAGAGCAGCTTGGGGGCGGAATGTTTAAAGTCGGGAATGTGAGGGTTGGTTATCTCATGACGGCAGCATGGGCTGTCCTGAGTTTGCTTTTGGCTCACCTAATCGCCATCGAAAACTGGGGGCCAGACAGTTCTACTGTGAAGATCTGGATATGGTTGGGCCTAATGTCCGGTCCTTTGATGCCGGTTCTCTGGGTAAGTACCGACCTGAAAAACCCTGCCGGTCGGCAGTTTGTAATGTCGATTGTCGGTTTGGGTGGGCTTGGAGCCATTGTCGCCCTGCGCTACGAATTTATCTACACGGCCATTGGCCTTTTCGGCTGGATGATGATGGCATTCATGTGCGCGCTGCAATGGCCGAAAGGGAATGACTACATAATCCAGTTGGAATTGGAGAAGCTCGTTAAAGCACTGGAAAATACAGAGCATCTCGAGAAAATCGTCACCGAGTACGAAAAATATCTGCATTTGCTCAGTGCTCAGGCAGCTGTCGGTTTCCCAAGTGTCATGCGTTCACGCGCGCATTTTCTGGAGGCATTGCCAGAGGTTATCCCCTCTCTCAAGGACGATGGTGGTCTCAACAGCCCACACCAGACGACGAGAGAGATGGCCCGTATGCGCCAATTCATGCTGGAAAAGCTGACATACCAACTGGCCTATCTCTGCGCCATCTCGTTTTTTGACCGGGTATGCGGCCCTGACTTTCGCGGTAAGAAACAATATCAGGCGCTCGTCAAAATGTTGCTGCAGATCAAAAGCACCGAACAAGAGGTCAAAGGTGTCATCAAACGGCGTGGCCAGAAACTGACCGTGATGACGATTGATGATCTCAGGGAAGTGGAGCATGTGCTGGGACAAGTGCGCAACGACGACGCCAAGGAACATGGAAGACAGGTGCTCGATAGCGACCTGACCGTGACATGGGCTGCACGCACAATACTCGTTCACAGACAATTCCTGCCGGAAAAACTCGACAGTGACACGCAGGCCAAGATGTTCGAGATGATGCGGACCGGTATGCGCGAGGTAGGTCAAACCTTCTTGCGCATGAGTTCGGAATATGCGGTGCGGCGATGAGAGACTTTGGGGGCGGAATGTTTAATGTCGGGAATGTAAACGTTAGTTATCTCATCATGGCAGCATGGGCTGTCCTGAGTTTGCAATTAGCGTACTTGATCGCTGGCGAAATCTGGGGACCAGAGAGCTATTCAGCGCTTCCGCTGGTGTGGCCGTTGTTGAATTCCGGCCCAATCCTGCCGATTTTGTGGGTCAGGAAAAACAAGACCTCTCCAGTCCACCGCAGGTTTGTACTTTGGACTGTGGCTGCGGGAGGGCTTGGAGCCATTGCCGCCTTGCGGTACGAATTCACATACACGTCGCTTGGCCTGTTCTGCTGGATGATGCTGGCATTGACGAACGCACTGCTGCTGCGGGATTCTTACCAGAAATACCTTCCCGAACTTCCAAAGCTTAGTGCCTCGGATCAGGTCAAGCTTGCCGCGTTGGATCAGGTCGAGCCTGGCGCGTCGGATCAGATCGAGCCTGGCGAGACGATTTTCATCGCGCACGAGACGTATTTGCATTTGCTGAATGCGCAGGCGGTTGCCGGTTTTCCAAGTGTCACGCGTTTACGCGCGCATTTTCTGGCGGCATTGCCAGAGGTTATCCCCTCTCTGAAAGACGATGGTGGTCTCGACAGCCAACACCAAACGACGAGAGAGATGGCGCGTATGCGACAGTTCATTCTGGAGAAGCTGACATGCCAACTGGCCTATCTCTGCGCTGTCTCATTTTTTGACCAGGCATGTGGTCCTGACTTTCGTTATACAAAACAATATCAGGCACTCGTCGACATGTTGCTGCAGGTCAAAAGCACCGAACAAAAGGTCAAGGGTTTCATCAAACGGCATGGCCAGAAACTGACCGTGATGACGATCGATGATCTCAGGCAAGTAGAGAATGTGCTGGGACAAGTGCGCAACTACGAAGCCAAGAAACATGGAAGACAGGTTCTTGATAGCGACGTGACCATTACATGGGCTGCACTCACAATACTCATTCACAAAAAATTCCTGCCGGAAAAATCCGACAGTGAAACACAAGTCAAATTTCTTGAGATGATGCACACCGGCGTGCGCGACGTGGCGCAAACTTTCGACCGCATGAGTTCGGAATATGCCACGCGGCGATGAGACACTTTGGCGCCGTTATGAATGAGCGTATGTTAGCGCGCCGACAGGCGATGCTTACAGGTGCGGTTTGAAGGTGGTGGGCAATGGACTATTTGTGGCTGCGGGTTTTGCATATCATTGCCGTCATTCTGTGGACGGGCGGCATGCTGGTGGTTGCGGTAACGCTGCGTTCCGCCGGCACTGACAGTGCGCAACGCAATCCGGCGTTTTTCGCCGCCATTCACCGTTGGGACCGGCGTGTGACCACACCGGCCATGTTTGCCGTTTGGGCACTGGGGCTGACACTGGCATTCATGGGTGGCTGGTATTCCAGCGGCTGGTTCATTGCCAAATTTATCCTGGTGTTTGTGCTGTCAGGAATACACGGCACGCTGTCCGGCAATTTGCGTCGTCTTGTGGCCGACCTTGGGCGCACCCTGCCCGGCACTTTGCGACATGCGGCACCGACCATTGTCCTGCTTGAGGCCGTGATCGTGCTGCTGGTTGGCCTAAAGCCGTTTTAGGCGATCTGCCCGGTAAAGGAGTTGTTTATTCGGGATATGTCCAGAGCTCATCATCGGCTTTGATGGCGACAACGGTTGCTTTTGCTCTGGCGAGACTATCTGGCTGTTCTGTCAGCGCCATATGATCGGTTTCGATCTGCAGCAGGAAGGCTACGACCTCCTGATCTGGCGCGCCACGTCTGAGCATTCCGGCAGCAGCAATCAGATAGCTGTCATATTCATCTGCAAACGGTTTTACATCCTCGTCATTCCAGTGTTTTCCCTCCACCAGCAGGCCGATCGGATCCCAATGGGTCCAGCCAATGTCCCTCAGACGGGACAGTTTGATGCGGGGTTGGATCGAAAGTGGAGGCATTGCATTATCCTGATTGCAGTTGGACTTGTTATCCCGGCCAGAACATGCAAACAACCGGGCATGAGCGTTGGCGGTGTTGAAACCGCAAAGGTTGATCAATTCAAGCAACCATGCAACCCTATATAGCTGCACAGAAAACAGGAATCTGGAATGTCGCGCGAAGGCTGGGTTGATACCGACGATACGGAAGATACGGATGACGACTGGGATCAGGAGTTTGCCGACGAGCTGCTTGGGTCATTGGTTGTTATTGGCATTACCTACCGCGAACCGGACGGCAAAGTGACCAGAGAACAGCAAATTCACGGCTACATTAGAACCGTTGATCGCCACATGGGCATAACACTCAAGCCCGAAAGTGATGACGAAGAGGATGAATTTAACCTGCCGCCGTTGCTTGAAGTTTTTGAAAGAGCAGAACCGGGCATCTATACCGACGATGCCGGAAACAGGGTCAGCGACCCGGACTTTGTCGCCTATTTCAGCGTGACCTCACCCACCAGCTAATACCCAACCAACGCGATGTGTTACGCAAACCAGTGGTCATTTGCAAAAGGTTCGGCCACGATCTGGTGCCTGTCTTCAAACACCACATAACCCGGGCGGCGGGCCTTGAGGACCTCGATTGCGTGGCCGTGTTCATCCAGCAAGGCTTTCAGTTCAAACGCCTTTTTCACATGCAGCTGCGCGCTCGGCTTGAACCAGCTGAGGCCTGGTGTGTCCATGCGGCGGTAATGCCCTTTGGAGGTGGTGCGGCTGAACTTTTTGGGTGCCGCGAGATTTCCGCCAAACCACACGAGAAGTTCGGTGACGTGGTTATATGTGGTTTCATCCAGATTGGTGTTTCTGGACAATTCATAGGCGGCAACAAAAAAGCCTTCACGGCTTCTCGCTCCCGGCATTGATGTCTGGCGCACAAATCTCAAATACACGTAAACAACCTTTTTCGACAATAATAAATCGCCCTTAAGTTGCATACATTAGCTTTTTATCGGGACCTGTAAAGGGGGAGATCACGCGGAATTTTCCTGCTCGGAAACGCGGTGTCGCAGGCATCAAGACTAACGAATATAGGGGAAACCAGCCCAACCGAATGAAACAGCGGGCGGTAAACGGGCATGAATTTGCGTTGCAATCCATCGCCCGTCATTGCCAATGGCAGATCTTAAGTCCTGTGCGTCGCAGGTCTTGTGCCTTTAGACTTCGGCGCAGCAGGTACGTTGCAGCCTTTAGCTTTCATGCTGGATTCAAGCGCATTAACCTTGCCCTTGGCGACAGCAACCTTGCCTTCCTTATCTCCACCGGCCACGCTGGACATTGGAACGCCAATAAGGAACACGCCAAACGCATCACCCGTGGCCGCGTCATTTTGCTGTTTTGATACAGTTGCCAGAACTTCAAGTTCTTGCAGGTATTCGCGCGAAAGTCCCTGACAATCCAGATTGCCATAAGCCGCCATTGGAATGTCCACCGGCACAATGGCATCAGGTCTTTTAGCACAGGAAGAAACGGCCAGCCCGCAAGCCAGCACCATCACAAACTTTTTCATTTAGCCCCCAACTCTCTCAAAACGTGCTGCGTCTGATCATGTCTGCGCAACCCGCCACTTCTCTTTGTTCGCACACTGCCGTAGCCATAAGACCACTCAGCATTTTGCGCGACATGCTTGCCCTATCGCATGTCGTCACATGGCATAACGACCGATCTACACTACAGGATCGCGCGATAGTCAATCTGCATTGCAACCTGAAATATGGCTGACCACGTTGTTATTTCGGCTAACACGGTGCTGCCACACCATTCTGCATTTCCCTGACAAGGTCTGCATTGAAGCGGCCGGCACACAAGAGCTGTTTTTCCGCACACCATATGCGCATCACCAGACAACAGCCCATTGTTTTCAAGGTCTTGCACTTTTTTAGGCAAGGCATTACCACAACCTTGAATTGGGGACTGGCGGCATGGAAGAACTGGCATATCAAATAATGTCGCTGGGAGAGACCGGCACCTATATGCTGGTCTGGGCAATATTCGCTGCCTCGGCTGGGCTTGCGGTCGCGGCGACCAAACTCGAATGGAAGCTGCACAGAGCCCCCTATTTTCTGTCGCTTGGTTTTACGTTTGTTTTGATGGCCGGCAGCGTTTCGATCCTGACTGATTTGCCGACTGCGATACGGGACGGCTATTCCGGGCAAATAATTGGCAGCTATTTCGTGTGTACCGCGCTGGCTGGCGGGTTGCTTGGCATATTTTCAGCGGCACGCGCGAATGACGCCTATGACACGAGGAACCTGTGGTTTCTCTCTGTTATTCCTATTGCGAACCTCTTTCTTCTGTCCGCCAAATCCATGACCCCGAAAAAGACTGGCTCAGGCGGGTTTATTGCGAATGCTGCCATCGTTTTCATCGGGCTTGTGTTATTTTCCACCGGCAGAACCATGGAAAAGCACCTCTCGGAGGTTGCTAGCCAGACCGCCGAGACTGGCACGACAGCCAATAATACTGGCATGACAGTCAAAAAGACTGCCCAGAAGCAACCCGCAGTCCAAAACATTGACAGTACAAATGATACTAGCAGCGACGCCGCCAAGGACGCAGCGAGTGACACGGTTGATAAGCCTGTCAGCAACACTGTTAGCAACAGTGGCAGCAACGGGCAGGCAGGCAGATTCGACTTCGAACCAATGCTGAAACAGATTGTGCTGCAAACCCCAGTGCCACAGCAACTCAGTGATCTCATGACGTTAATACGCATGGAGGCCGAGGCCGATCGGCTGATATCTGTTTATGAGATATCGAGCACCGACTTCACGCTGAGTGAAAGCGTCATGGATTTTCAGATGTTCAACACCTGTAGTTCGACAAGCCCAACATTGCTTTTTGAATTGGGCCTGACGAGGACGAACGTGTTTGTAGACACCGAGGGCAAGGCCCTGGGAGAGGTATCTGCCAATCCCGCATTGTGCGAGGAATGGAGCACATCCTTCGACAAGAGAATGGAGGAAAAAGCTGCGGACGAAACACGGCAACTGTCCGGGAACCAGCAAACGACGGGCGATGGCGTAACCTTAACCCACGCCACTTACCACGATAAGACATATATCAAACATTTCACCGTGCCCGCCAATCTGTCTGAGAAAACGAGACGGGACATGGAGAAAAACTGGTGCCAGACACCTTACGTCAAGGCCATGCTGTCGATCGGCTTGACGTTGCGGCTGGTTTCAACGTTAGAAGACAGCAAGCCCGCTGGCGACGTCGTGATCAGCAAGGCGACCTGCGATCAAGTTTAGCGTATCAAACTGATGTTTTGCTGTATGCAACCCTGACATCACGAGGCACGCTTGGTTCGATTTATCAAGATAATGTTTCTGCTGCTCTGTCTCGCGGTGTTTGCTGTCATTGCGCTATTTGGCCCTAAATTTTGGCGTCTGAACGAACACATCTCCCTGTGTAGCGATGACTATGATCCACGCTACATCAGCGACCCGATCGAACGCGAAAAGGTTTGCAAGGCGCTGGATGAAGATATCTAAGACCTGCACCTTTGAGGCCGTGTTCAGGCCGGCGTCGGCCGGTGCCAGCGTGGCTACGTTTTGAGGTTACCGCCAACAATGCCATTTGCGCGGCAAAAAACCTTTAAGTGTAGCGACCAACATCATGCCCGCATGAAGTTTAGACGCTAACCCTATTCTTTAGTATGTGCCAATTTGGCACATATTATTCGTGCAATTTGGCCGATAAACCGCTATGATTCTGGTTAATACTGGCGGGAGGAGGATTTCGCCAGATATTGACATTGGGGCGAGGAGAGATATTGACGGCACAGCATCACAATGCTGCCGGAGATATCAGAAAAGATAAGCAAATGCGGTTACAGGTCTACATTATTGCAACCCTGTCCTGCCTCCTGTTCTGGGGCGGTGTTTATCACGTATCACGTGATGTCTACCGCGCAGCGCACACGGCTGGCGTTATCCCCAACCTGCACATCAAGTACAAGATCGGGCAGATTGGCAATTACGTCTGACAGCAAGGCTTGCGGCTGTCCCCATCAGGCCCGTTTTCAGCGGGTCACGATTTCATTTGGCACGTTTGCGTTTTTGCCTGACTGGAGCCCTTTCCCGGTTTTGAACTGTCTATTTCCCACGATGTCAGCGTGCCAACCATTGCGCTTGTAAGCATGGGCCAACAAAAGAGGTTGGTCCATGGCTTCAGTCGTTTCTATTTGCAATCTTGCCCTTTCCAATGTGGGCAAAGACAACATCAATGACTTAACGGAAAAGAGCGCGGAAGCCCGCGCCTGCAACCAGTTTTATACGCAGACACGCGATATGCTGTTGCAATCCTACCCCTGGAAGGCGGCGCGAAAGACGCTTTCTTTGGGCGAGATAACCAATGTCAAACCGGGCGTTTGGCAACACGCCTATATGCGGCCTTCCGACTGCCTGCAGGTGTGCTGGATAAGGCCGGTTTACGCGGCAGATGACGGCGCGCCGGATATGGCCTTTGCCGGTGCGCACCATGAGCGCGAAGCGCAGTATCCTTACGAGATTGAGGGTGACACGCTGTATTGCAATTTGTCGCCCTGCCTTTTGCGCTACACCTCCCGCCTGACGGACCCGACACGGTTTTCGCCGCTGTTCATCGAGGCGCTTTCCTGGCACCTGGCGGTGCGACTGGCGATGCCGTTGACGCGCGACCCCAAGATCCGCGCTGATGCGCTGACCATTGCCAGAACCATGCAGGCGGCGGCCGAACAGGCTGATGTCAACCAGGTGCGCCAGACATCCGACACGTCTACCGATTTCCTGACGGTGCGCAACCATGGCTGATTTACGCGCCTATCAACCCTCGTTCACCGGCGGTGAGCTTTCCCCTGCCCTTGGCGCCCGCAACGATCTGGCCAAATATACCAGCGGCCTTCGCACGGCACTGAATGTATTTGTGCACCCGCATGGCGGCGTGTCCAACCGGGCCGGATTTGAGTTCGTGCACGAAATACGCGACAGCGCAAAATCGGCGCGGCTGATCAAATTCCAGTTCAATACCGAACAGACCTATGTCCTGGAATTTGGCCACACCTACATACGGATTTTCCGCGACGGTGGTCTCATTCTCTCCGGTGCGACCCCGTATGAAGTAGTGACGACCTACACATCGGCCGAGGTGAAGGATCTGGTATTCGTTCAGGAAGCCGATGTTCTCTACCTGTGCCATGTCGACCACCCGGTGCGAAAACTTGGCCGCCTTGCGGACGATAACTGGACTCTGACACCGGTTGAGTTCAAGCCGCTGATCAATGCGCCAGCAGGCGCAATTACCGTGACGGCACCGGGCAATACGGCAGGCAAGACCGGCTATGTGGCGACCACCTATCGTTACGTGGTGTCCGCCGTGGCAGACAGCGGTGAGGAAAGCCTGCCTTCCACCTCCGGTTCTGTGGTCAACGACCTGTCACTGCAAGGTGGCATAAACCGCGTGGCCTGGACCGCTGTGCCCAAAGCAGTGCGTTACATCGTGTACCGCAACGACAATGGTGTGTATGGCTATATTGGTGGCACGACCGGTGTTTCTTTTGATGATGAAAACATCACGCCCGATCTTTCCGACACGCCCCAGTCCGGTCGAAACCCGTTTAACGAGGCTGGCAGCTACCCGCGCTGCGTGACCTTTATCGAACAGCGGCTGGCCTTTGCCTCCACCAAAAATGATCCGCAGGCGGTGTGGCTCAGCCAATCGGCCAATTATGAGAATTTCGGCGTGTCGTCTCCGGCCAAGGCCAGCGATGCAGTGACCTTCCGTATTCGTGCACGGCAGGTCAACGAAATACGCTCGATGATTTCAGTGCGCGGTCTGCTGCTGTTGACCTCCGGTTCCGAATGGATCGTGACGGGCGGTTCTGCAGCCGATGCGATTTCGCCCTCTGCCTTGAAGCTCGATAACCAGGGATACCGTGGTGCGGCCCGTGTGCAGCCAATCGTCGTGGGCAACACTGTGTTGTTTGCGCAGCGGTTGGGCGGGGTCATCAGAGATTTTTCCTACGACTATACGCAGGACAGCTATGTGGGCAAGGATTTGACCATTCTGGCCCGCCACCTGTTCAAGGACCGGGAAATTGCCGCATGGGATTATGCCCAGGCACCGGATTCCATTGTGTGGGTGGTACTGGATGACGGTGCGCTGGTTTCCCTGACCTATATGAAGGAACAGGATGTATGGGCCTGGACACGGCATGAAAGCGGCGCTCACGGCGACGCCCATTTTGAAGATGTGACTGTCATTGAGGAAAACGGCGAAGACGTTCCCTATTTCATTGTACGCCGGACCATCAATGGCCAGACAAAACGTTACATAGAACGACTGCATTCCCGTTCCTTCAGCGGTGTGGAAGACGCGTTTTTCGTTGATTGCGGCCTGACCTACAGCGGTGCGCCAACGCAGACGATAAGCGGACTTTCCCATCTGGAAGGACAGCAGGTGGTGGCGCTTGCCGACGGCAATGTGGTGCGCAACCTGGCCGTGGCAGGTGGAACAGTGAGATTGCAGAACGCCGCCGCCAAGGTGCATATTGGCCTGCCGATGACGGCAGCGATTGAAACGCTGGATCTGGACCTTGGACAGGTGCAGGGCCTTGGCACCGTGCAGGGCCGCGCCAAGACGGTGAGTGAAGTGACAATGCGTGTGGAAAATACACGCGGCATATTCACCGGGCCGGAAGATGGTGACCGCAACAGCGACAAGCTGGTGGAATACAAACAACGCCGTGACGAGGCCTGGAACGAGGCCATTCAGCTTTACACCGGCGATGTGCGCATTACCCCCTATTGGGATTGGAATAACAGCGGCAGCCTGTGGGTGAAGCAGTTTGACCCGTTGCCCATGACCATTCTTGCCTTGATGCCGGACGTGACCCTTGGCCGCTAATGTCGAGATAGTCCAGGCTGCACCCTGCCATGTCGCCAGCATTGCCGCACGTATGCGACAGGCAGACCGTGATGAGGTTTTTGCCGCATCCGGCCACACACCGCTTGCCGCCCTCTCCTTTTCCTACCGGAAATCCTCCTGCTGCTGGACAGCACTTTTCGACGGCAAACCGGAGGTAATGGGCGGCGTAGGCGACATCAACATTCTGGCCGGTGTTGGCGCACCCTGGCTGCTGGGCACCGACGCGGTGGAGCAAAATTTCCGCGCCTTTCTGCGCATTTCCAGCGGTTGGCCAAACCAACTGTTGCAGCGTTATTCCGTGCTGAGAAACTTTGTGGATGCCCGCAACACGGTTTCCATTCGCTGGCTGGAATGGCTGGGTTTCCGGCTGCTCGAGCCGGTCGACATTGGCGGGCATCAATTCCGGCTTTTCGAAATGGAGGCAGCCGATGTGTGATCTTGGACTGACGTTGATGATCGGGTCCACCCTGATGGGTGCCGCCGGACAAATTCAACAATCAAAGGCAACTGCGGCAGCGAGCAACTACAACGCCCAGATTGCGGAAATGAATGCGAAAATTTCCGACAAACAGGCAAAGGACGCGCTGGAGCGCGGCAAGCAGGAAGAGCAGCAGAAACGCATGCAGACCGCGCAGCTTGCGGGCCGCCAGCGTGCCGCGATGGCCGCCAATGGCGTTGACCTGACCTTCGGCTCTCCGCTCGACACGATTATCGACACCGCAAAAATGGGTGAGATCGATGCGCTGAACATTCGCACCAATGCCCATCGCGAGGCCTATGCCTACAACATGCAGGCAACCAACCAGCGCGCCGGCGCAACACTGGACCGCATGCGCGCCAGCGCCGCCAAGAAGGAAGGTTTCCTGTCTGCCGGCGGCACCATTCTGGGCGGCAGCAGTGATGCCTACAAACACGCCGTAAAAGTAGGTCTTATTAAGTGAGGTTTTAAATGCCGACCGTTCCTCTTTACCAGGACACACAACAGCGCGTTGCGCTTCGCCCCGAATATTCCGAAAACTTCACCACCCGCGCCGATGCCGATGCATTTGGTGCGGGCATTGGCCGTGGCATGCTGGCACTTGGCAAGGGTATGGGAACCGCCGCCACCAACCTCAATGAAGCCGCCCTTCGCCTGAAAAAGCTTGATGACGAGACCAGGGCAAAAGAGGCAATGACTGAATTTTCGAACTGGAACCGTAATGCCCTGCACGGTCCCGGTGGCTTTCTGTCGCTCACCGGCAAAGCGGCTATCGAAGCACGGCCGGCTTTTGAAAAGGAAGCCGAGAAGAAACATGGCGACATCAGCAAAGGATTGCCGCCGGGCGCACGCGCCATTTACCAGCAGGCTTCACAGGAGACACGGCGGGACACTGGAGGAACGGTAATCAACCATGCCCTTGACCAGCAGAAAACCGCCGTCATCGACGCGTTCGACGGCAGTATCGAAAGTCATATCAATGATGCGGTTGAAGACAGGCTGGTGCCCCGTAAACTCGAAATGAGACTGGGAAAGGTTGCGGATACAGTCGATAGAGCTGGCGCATTGCTGAACTGGGACAAGGAAACCATTGAGCGGAAAAAAGCGGAGTATCAGTCCGACGCGTTCACGAGGATCGTCACACGTATTGCTGAGACAGATCCGATCGCGGCGGAAAAATACATGCAGGACCACTCAGAACGCATTTTGGAAAAAGACAAAACTGCCCTGCAGGAGCGGATGAAACCCGCTGTGCTGAATGCAAAAGCAACACGCAACTCCGTCGACATTGCCAGCAGCGCACCGTTGCCACCAGACAGCCCCGCACTGCTTCGACCAACCACGGCAGTGGATTATCTGCGCTACACGTCGGGCCGCCATCTTGCACTCGAAGCGCTTGCCAACTTCAGCAAGAATGCAACGGGCAACGCGGCGCCAACCCCGTGGTCTGTCGATATCGTCAAGAATGTTCTTGGTTCGCCCCTGACAGATGGCGCGCAGGCCACTTCAGCCAAAACATTTCTGAACTTTGGCGTGGCGACCAACAGTCCGCGACCAGGCGATATCGTTGTCGTATCTGGCGAGAGTGGCTCTACCGAGGTCGGCTTTTTTCAGGGACATGACCGAAAAGGCAACATTCTGATGATTGCCGGACAAAGCGACCGACCCGGCCAGGTATTAACAAGGGTGACGAGTTCCCGAAGCCTGTTGGGGTTTCGTACGGCCCGCAATGTCGACGCCCGGCGGGTGGAGCTGCCAAATTATAATATGCCTGGAATTACCTATCTTGGCCAAAGTCTGGACGCGATTGGTGATGCCGAGGAGCGAGCCGCCACGGGCAAAACAATTGATACAAACTACACAACCGCGCAGAAAAACATTGATGATCGACGGGAAGACCTCATGCAATCTGCCATGGCACAGATTTCCGCAAACGACGGATTTGACCCTTTGAAAATGTCGCCGGAAGATCAATCTGTCATCGGTCCTCTTGGCATAAAATTGCTTCAGGAACACAGCGACACGGTACAGAAAAACGGGCAACCACGAACAGCCAGTCGCAGATTTTACGAATTGCAGCGTCAATTTGCGAATGACCCGTTGGAATTTGCACAGTCTGATCTGTTCAATGATCGTCGAAATCTCTCCAACGAAGACTGGGCAATCGTCACAAGCTGGAAAGAGTTGGCACGCACCGATCCGCAGAAAGCACGCGAGCATAGCCGCATTCTGGCGATTACGTTCAAGAGGCTTGAAGATGGGCGTTTTGTCAAAGCTCCGGCGCAGATGACGGAGCAAGACTACAAGGGTGTCACCGACTTTCAGCGGGAGCTTTATGGCTACGTTGCAGAGCTGGGGGCAGTAAACAAGGACAACATCAGCAAAAACAAAGACATCAAGACGTTTATGGATGACCTGTTGCGGCGAATGTATTTGGATAACACCAGGACGTAGCGCGCCTATTGGCTACAAATACCCGCTAATCCCCTACCCGGACGACACAACACGTCCCAACATTCAATGGCCTTGGACACCACTGTCCGAGGTCATTTAAAATGAGCGCTAATCATTCAGCATGCCCTGCATTGCCGCATAGGCACTGACGACAGTAAATATTGCGCCGGTAATCAGGCCAGCATCTGCCACGCCGCTCCGGTAGCGAATACACCGCGTGATAAGGAAGCCAACAAAACCGAAGAGAAAGAAAGCAATCGCCGAGCCTACCTGACTTCCCAGATACCTGCCCATGTTGGGATAATTGGCCGGAACATGTCCTACGACAACCATGACAACAAGTTGTGAGACAGCCGCCAACACAGCGAGTTTCAACAACACTCCGCGTCGTGCCGCTCTCCAATTTCTTTTTACTGTGATGTCTTCAGCCATATCACTCATCGATGCTTCCCCCATTTTTTGGCATTATTAAACAACGTACCTGTCGTTTCAGCGCAATTTCCATGATTTGCAATTGTCTATGCAATATTCAGGGAACAGTATTTTCCTATCCGCAGGACTTAACGTCACGCGAAGACGAGTAGCTGGCTGCGATTTCCAGAGAAACTTCTCCACTCTCATCACGAACGTTTCAGCAGGAAGTATTTCCCGGTAAGCAATTTGATCGCGGTAATCTCCAGTTACAAAAGGTCGATTGACATAAGTAATGCTGTAAATTTTGTCGTCATTTTCTGGTGCCAGAAGTCTGGCCGCTTTGGAGACAATACCGGATGCCCTGCCGTGGTAATTCTCGCTGATAAAATCAATGAAATCTGGATTTGAACCTATTTCCAACAGGGTGGTGTTGGCGTCCTGCACGGGATTAAACCGCTTGTAGGTGGACCATAGCGGCGGCGCACTGAGAATATAATGTGCACCCAGGAATGCCTTGTTATTCTGAAACTCCAGTTCGTACACTTCAGGCTTGCTGTCCGGCCCCTTGATGTCAGTGCACAATTTCGGTCGCGGCATTTCACCACACTGATACCAGCCGGCCAAAGACTTGACCTTGTCGTAACTGTCACCCGCACGCACGCCGTTCCAGAATTCTGGAGGTTTGTACCCTTCTGGCGGCACACCCGGCGCCGACTGCGCAAATGCCGGCGTCGCCAGCGCATAAATCAATAACGCAAACCAGCCCATAAAACTGCGCGCGACTGCCATACCCACCCCTTCGTCCCCACAACCATCACACCGGTAATCATGCCTCATTTAAACAGGAGAGGCATGTTTTGGAAAATAAGCCAGACACGGAAACGCAAGAGCAAAACACGCAAGCCGGCATTGGTCCAGTTACAGCTACGCAACCAGTGGACGAAAGTCCAGATGTCGTCGCGAGACAACGCGCGGAGCCACTAGAATATATCCAAGTAAGATACATCGACGGACGGCCGGTCTACTTCCAAAACGGACATGAAGACGAAAGTCCAGATGTCATAATGAGACAGCACAAGCTCGCACAAGACTATGCGCAAGTGACCGGAAAACAGCAACCGCCGCTCTACCTCCTGATTGGACATGAGGATGAATTTCAGTCCGAGCTAGACGAAGCGAGACGCGCCGCTATTCTAGCGTATGCGCCGGAGCTCAATAATTGGCGCAATGGAAATCTCGAGAAAGCAGTATTGATAGACGGCGATCTTCCAAACTATGCGGGTTGGGAGAAAGCTGTAGTTGACCTTTCCGCAATTGAAGACTCCGGATCTCGCGAGCCGACGGTATCTCCTCCCGCCACTTTTGGGCAGCACACTGGAGAGTTTTTTAAAGCATTGCCAGGCAACGCAACCTCTTCGACGGGAATGGTAGTTGAGTTGGCCGGGCAGGTATTAACTCCTGTTGACGACACTCAACGTATAGCTCTGGCAATAAGAATTGCCTTTGGTGCGTATCTTTCTGATGCAGAATACCAACGGCTGAGGGAAGACATTAAGCACCAAAGTGTTATTAACAAAGACTTTGCCCAGAACATGCTTTCTGAAGTCATTAGCGGCGGTGCCTCTCCAGAAGAAGTTCTTGAGTTATTTGGACCAAATTACAATTCCGGATTGAAGAAAGTATCGCAGTGGCTGCAGAGCACAGGCGCCTCGGTCCAAGATTACGGAGACAAACTTTTTCCAGCCGCTCCCGGCATGGAAGACAGTTTGGGACGAACACTCGGCGCAGCAGCCGGATCAATGCTGCCAGCCTTTATACTCACTGCCGTCAATCCCGTTGCTGGCGGCACATATGTTATCGCTGAATCAGGAGGTAAGAGGGTAAGCGCTGCCCGAAAAGCTGGACAAAGCGAGGAGATTCAATCTCAGGCTGCAGCGCTAGGCTTGGCAGTTGGTCCACTAAATCTCCTGTCCTTTGGGAAGTTCGCTGAGCCTTTCAAATCGAGATTTCCTTTTTTGGACAATGCATTCTTATCCCTTTTAGGAAAATCCACAGAGGAAGGCGCGAAAGAAGCTCTTTCGCAATTTTCACATAACGCCATTGAACATTTTCTCTACAATCCTGAGAAGGAACTTTCCGACGGCGTCGTGAAAAGTTTTATAACCAGCTTCGCACTTGCACCGCTGTTTAATTTAGCAAAGGCTGGTTCAAAGCGAGCAATGCCTGTGTCGAAGAGTGCTTTGAACCACCTGACACGCAGCATAGGGAAAGCACTTAAGGCGAAAAAAACAAGTTCAGTAATCGACGATATATCCACACTGGCATCGACTAATAAGCTGCGAGATAGCTCGCCCAGAGAGTTTGAAACCATTCTAGGACAGCATCTCAAAGGCAAGCCGCTTGAGACCATATATTTCAACGTAGAGAATATTTTTGACGCGCTCCAAACGAAGGATATTGATCCTTATTACTTCGTAGCGACATTGGGCATAAGCAGACAGCAACTGGACGCAGCTCGCAACAGCGGTGGCGACATAAAAGTTTTGACTGCCGTTTATGCGAGTAGAGTCGTATCTACACCAGAAGAAATATTGTTGAAGAGCCATATACGTTTTGCACCGGACGCATTTTCCACCGCGCAGGCGAAAGATTATCTAAAATATTTTGATCAGACACTAAATGATGGCCGGATAGACGTTAAAACAACAGACGCCGCCGCTAAATTCAATACAGAACGAAATTACCGTAGAACCCAAACCCTACTGCGCCGCAGCGAGCAATTTCCACCTGGCAAAAACTCAAAGGAAAATGTCGGTCGTGCTGGTGACAGCGTGGTGCAGGCGGTACAGGATGCGACGGGGTTTGACATTTCCAAAGCCAAACATTCTCTCAGCACCAAAACTATTCGTGACAGTCTCAACAACACAACACTTTCAGACACACAATTACCTGTCATGAAGGCAGATATTCAGGTAATCCCTGACATCATATCATCAGCCGACCGAATAGTTTCCGGTGCAGAGAATGCACTCGGTCAGCCAATTATTGGCTACATCAAACACATGTCCAATGGCGAGACGCTTTATCTGCAGCAGACGAAGACTGGCCCCAAGACATTTACCGTTGACGCACTGACTAGATATCCAGTTGGCGAGGATCTCGACGCTGTTTCACAAACGGTGCTGTCCGATGTGCGCGCCAAGAACGGTGACAACGTTAAATTGACGCCGGTCAAAAAAGGCGATGCACAACCACTGCCCAGTGAAGACGGCAAAGCCCATGCCCTGCCCCAGGAAAATGGTGATGTGCAACCCTTGCCGCAGAATAAAGCCGGAGGCAAACGCGCGTCCGCATCGGAAAGCCGATCTTTCGGAGCGTCGGGAGCCGGTGGCATCACGGCCTTCTCCAGCGCTGGTCTTGCAGGCGTAGTTGGCCAGTTCACCAATCATATCCGGGACATGGCCGACGAGGGTGAGCCGACGGCGGTGGCAGCCATGGCTCAGCTTAAAGACTGGTGGGGTCAAAGCGCAAAGAACGTTGCAGACGCTGGCGCACAAGCAGTTGATTACACCTCGCCTTCCACGGCCGATGGCACGACCGTTCTTGGAACAGTTTCGACCGACAGCACGACAAAAACGGCAGCTGTCGACAGCGCCATGCAAGCCCAGTTCAGCCGTGACTTTCAAACATATATGCTGGAGGGCAAGGTGCCCTCACCCGAACTTGCTGGCACATTTGAGAGCGCCCGCAAGTGGTTGACGACGGCTTACGCGACGAGCGCAGCTGTTAACGGGAAAACCAGCCCCGAGGTTGCCGAAGTGTTTAACCGCATGCTGGTCAGTGACGGGCAGCTTGAAATGGCGCGTCTGGACGCCGGCGAAAGTGGCCCGATCTTTTCTTCCGCAGAGGCCATGGGGCTTTCCAAGGCGGCATATGCCGATTTTACGGCGACACGCCAGCAGAGTGAGGACGAAGCAAGTGCCGAAATGCTGCAAAGCGTGATGCAGCCGGTGCGGCGTGAACAGGACACAGCCTACGCGCAAGAGAAGGCAACGGTGCGCACCCAGGTGGAGAAGCAGGTTAACACCGAAGGCCATTACCGGGCGACAGAATTGATGAGCAACCGCCGCTGGCTTGGCGATGGCGAGATGCCTGATCATCTTGCCGGTATTCGTTTTGACGAAGCGATGCTGGTTGCACACTATGGCGAAGGCATTCTGGGCCTGCTGCCGCGCGGCCGCCAGACCGTCTACACGGCAAAAGGTGGTCTTGACCCCGATGATGTCGCCAGCATTTTCGGGTACAGTTCCGGTGACGAATTGCTGCGTCTTATGGTGACCGTGCCGAGCCGCAACGACCGGATTGACAGCGAGACAGCGCGCATCATGCGCGAGCGCCATGGCGATCCGCTTTATGACGGCACCGCTGATCTGAAAGCCATGGACGCCATTCACAACGACCGCCGCGGGCAATGGCTGGAAACAGAGCTGAAAGCGGTTGGCCGTTTGTCCAACACGACACAAAACACGACCCTTAAAGAGGCACATGCATCTGCTATATCCATGATGTCGACCATGTCCGTGGCAGACGCGATGGAGAGCAGACGTTTTCTGGCTGCCGAGCGACGTGCGGCAGAGGAAGCGGAGCGTCTTGGTGTGCAGCTTTCTGCGGGATCAACGGTCGACCCAGCGACACCATTGACGACGCAGAATGGTGATGCCGCCGTTGACGCAGATATCTCAACTGGCACATCCGCTGATAAAAACGAGACTGCGAAAAAGCTCTACACCGCCAAAAAGCGACAGATTCTCAACCATGCGCTTTATGTCGAGAGCCGGAAGATCGCCCACGAAGTGGAGGAGATGGAAGGCTATGTTCAAAGCGTTGACACGCCGGCAAGGCGCGAACAGTTTGCCCTCGCATCATTCCACGATAATGGCCGCATAGACTACAACAGCGCCATGGACGACCTGCTTGGCCGTTACGACCTGAACGCGTCACAGGCCATGCAGGCCAGTGACCCGTTCGGGACCTGGTCAGGCACTCAGGCAGGTGCAACGGGTGGCTTGGACATATTTATTGAACAGATGAAGGGGGCAGGTCGTGAAAACGAGTTGGCAATAACCGACGAGGTTATATCCTCCACCATGCGCACACCGTACCAAAAACTGCAGCTGCAATCGCTTCGTGGCGTGGTCAACAGCATCCGTAACCTGCAACACATAGCAATGCGGGCCGGCAAGCTGGTGGATGCCGAGCAGACGCGCGACTTTGAACAGACCATTTCGGGCGTGTTGGGCGCCTTTACCCGCACACCAACGGGCGCTGAGCAGGCTATCGGAAACGGTACGGTGCCGGCCGCTGCAGATACTGGAGGTACCGCCGGCACTAAGCGTTATGAGCGCCCTCGCCCTTATCTTGACCCGGCCATGAATGCCAACCTTGTGCTACGCGATCTCGATGGATCAAAAAAAGCGGGCACCGTGCAAGCTGCCATCAAGGCACCTGTCGATGCCGCGTCTGGGCGATTACTGGCACGCAAACAAAAGGCCGCGAGTGATCTGGCCGCACTTTATGACGTCTACTCCCCCGCGGAGCGTCAGGACATGGGTAGGCGCCTGCATGTGCCGGCACTTGGAACGTCAATTTCCAAATGGGACATGATTGCCATTGCGCTGAACACCGGCACTGCGGAAAACCGCAGACAGCTGACACACGAAACCATTGCCGGGTCGTTCAGCGAGCAACAGGTTGTTTCCGTGCTGAAATACCTGGACGCACGTGACGCGGATTTTGTCCAATCCGTCTGGGATTATACCGCTTCGTTCAAGCCGGATATTGCTGCCCGCGAAAAACGGGTAACCGGCGTTACACCACAATGGGTGGAAGCAACGCCGGTTATGATTGGTGGCAAAAAACTGGCAGGTGGTTATTACCCGCTGCGCAACAACACAGATGATGTGTCACAGGCGCTTGTTGCCGGCAAGTTTGCCAAGGCGCATACCAGCGGCCTTCACGGCGGGCAGCAGCAAGGCCAGACGGCCATGCCGCTCGAGCTTGATATGTCCGTGCTGCACAGCCATGTCAACGAGTTGGTGCATGATCTGGAACTCAGTGAAGTCGTGGCAAATACTGGCCGCCTGCTGCGGGACGAGCGTATTCAGGCGGCCTTTATCCAGACCGGTCAAGGTACAGACCATGTGATGTTGCAGGGTTGGCTGCGCGATGCCGCGACCGGAGACACATCCGGCGCCGCGTTGCTGAGCGGTACGGCGCGTTTCGCAAAGAACAATGTTACCGCGGCTCGCCTTGCCACAGAACTCGGGTCATCAATGACACAGATGTCCGGTTTGTCCGAGGCCATGACCAGCATCGGTCAGCAGCAATTTTCCGTTAACCTGCAAACTGCCCTGCGGCCGGGCGTGATGCGCCGTGTGGCGGCGCTGTCACCCTACATGTCCAGCAGGCAAGGCACGTTCGAAAACTCCAGTATTGGCAGCAACACGCCGCTTGGTGGGCTTTCCAGCTGGGTGATGCAACGACTGAACTATCAGATGGTGGAAGTGCCGGTATGGCTGGCGGGATATCATCAAGGACTGGACACATATCGCCGCAACGAGGCCAAGGCCACAAGCCATGCCGACAGGCTGGTAAAAAAGCTGCAGACATCGCGTGATGGAAACCCCTCCGACAATGCGATGACCAGCCTCCAGGGACGAGAGATTGAAACCCTGCTGACCGCCCTTGGCGCGTTGATGACAGCCAAATCCGGCACGGGTGAAAACAGTATTACGCAAAGTAGAATGCCGGTCAGTAATGACGCTGCCGAGGGTATCGCTCTGGCTATTGATATTGCCGCTTTATTTCACATCGATGCCGTGTTGAAGGCTGTTGCGCACGGCAAGTCTCCAGCCGGTGATGCAGTATCAGCGCTCTCGATTGCCGAGACGATGCCGTTTTTCCGCGATGCGGAAAGTCTAAAAACTGGATCGCCACGCCGTGGCAAAGGACAGCGATCGAAGGGCAAGAATGGTACCAAAAGACTGGCAGGCATGGTCAGTGCGTCTGGTGTCCTCAACGACATTGATGCAGCCGGTTTGATGGCAACTCTCAACACGACTGGCCTGTCGTTTGGCCTGCCAGCGACACAGATCAGCCAGGTGGTGGAGGCACGCATGCCGCAGACAAAGGGCGGAGAAACCTCACTCATGCAGCTTCTGACCACCAGATCGGCCTGACAACCTTCTTGCGCCTATGGTTCGCCAAATCCCATAGGCGCGAGAAACAATGACGATACCCAGCGAAGTGAACCGCTCTGGCCCTTACAATGGTAACGGCGTCACAACGGCATTTGAATATCAGTTCAAGATTTATGAACCCGAACATTTGCGGGTTATTCTTATCGATACCAATGGCAGCGAAACTGTTCTCAACCATCAGCACGATTTTACCGTCACCGGTGTGGCGGACGATTCCGGCGGCAATGCCGTATTGAATGTCGCACCAGCCAGTGGCCAGAAAATCGTGCTGCTGCGCGGCGTGCCGTTTACGCAGGATACCGATCTCGAAAATCAGGGCGCTTATTACGCCGAGACAGTCGAAGTGCGTATGGATCTGCTGACAATGCAGATCCAGCAACTCAAGGAGCAGACCGACCGCTCCATTCTGGCCGATTATGGCCAGTCCGGCTTAAAAATTGCCAATAATCTCGATGAAGGCGACACGCTGATGATGGTCGGCGGCCTGCTGGGCAAAGGGCCAAATTCCGGCATGATCGTCAATGCCGCTGGTTATGCGACGCAAGCCTATGAGGCGCGAGATGCCGCGCAAGGCCACGCACAGGATGCCGAAATCTCAGCTGTTGAGACGGCAAGTTCCGCAGCGACGGCAGCGCAATGGTCGGCACGCGCACAGGATTGGGCTGTCAAATTAGATGGGGTTGTGGATGGAACTGAGCACTCCGCCAAATATTGGGCCAACCAAGCCTATCTGAATGGCGGCGTGCCCATTGGCACCATCATCGATGTCTACGGCAACGGCACCACGACACCACCGGGCTATCTCAAGATTATTCCGGGCCTTGAAATTACCACAGCCTATCCCGAATTGCGGACATGGGCTTTGGCGAACGGTTGGTCCGTCAATGGCGCTGGCAACCCGGTCTTCCCTGCCACTGATGACGCACTGTTCAAACGCCAGTGGAGAGCTGGCCAAACATTGCGTGATGCCGGGCGTGCGTTTGGGACGGTACAAGCAGATGCGTTTCAGGGGCACTGGCATATCCTGGAGAATTTCAATAATGGAAGTGCTGGCGGCACAGCAGCAAACCCCGGCGGAAGTAGTACTCCGATTAATAACAAAGTCCAAAATCCTATCTCGGATGGCGTCAACGGAAATCCCAGAACCGCAGCAGAAACTAGACCAGCCAACATCACTGTCACATGGTTCATCAAGGCCTACAGCATTCCTGTCGATACAGCCACCCTTACTGCTACCCAACTGGTCAATGACGTGGCTGACGCACGGGGCCGCGTTACAACGCTTGAGAACAGCAAGGTGTGGGAGCAAATAGATGACACCGGCGATTTATCAAACGTCGCAGTCTACACCAGAACAGGCCTTGAGGCGTTTCGTCAGATTAGGATCAGCGGCACAATTCGCCCGAATGTCAACAACGCGGTTCCCTGTCTGATACTTAGCCCGGATAACGGCCTGACGTGGATCAACTCAAATTATTATATCTCGGCCAGCGGCATGATTGGCGTCAGCAGCGGATACGATGCAGGCACGTCGGGCGTTGGAGCACTGACTCCCAGCTATAGAAGCCTTTCCAATACCTATGATCTCAACTTCGAAGGCATGATTTTCGAGTTCAACAAGGCCAAGGGGCAATCAAAATATTACACGGGACAGGCTGTGGGAGTTGATAGCGGAAACGCCTATTTCAGCCTTCTGGTTGGCGGTGCCCATTCCACATCTGCGGCACTCAATGGGCTGCGCATTTACATGAGTTCCGGCAATTTTAGTGGACGTCTTATCATCGAAGGCAGGAGGGGCTGATATGGAACAGACATATAGTGACGGTATTTTTCGTGAAATGACGTCCGCTGAGTATGCGGAATTTAGCGCACTTCAAGAACGAGCTTTAAGAGCCCCAAAGCAATTTTTGCCGATTGAGCCTGTGCCGTTTTGGAGGGCAGCCTGGGATCTGTTGTCTCTGAAAAAAGCGGATATTTACGCCGCCATTGAAGACCAAGACGAACGTTACCTCGCGGAGCTCGATGTCGAGGGAAGAAAGTCTTACCGGCGAGATGATCCCATGGTGATGCGACTATCGCAGTTGTTAAACTTTCCTGCCGAGCAAATGGACACGCTTTGGGTTTACGTCCAGGATCATTACGAATAATCGGCGCGGCCAGCTAAAAAACGGTAGTATCGCATCTAATATCGCTTCGTGCCTGAAAGCTTTGCAAACGGAAACAGGCCAGTTCCAATGGGAAGACGCCGGTACTTCCAACTGCAGGTATTCAACACTGCTCCAGATAGCAGCGTCGCTCGGCCTGAATATGAAAACACACCTGGACGTCGTGTTGGAGAATCCAGTACGAAGTACTGGTGTATCCCTAACCAAAAATTGAGCAAGGCATTAAGTTGTGCCAAGCGGTCGTCAAGTCTCGCTTAATTTGCTAGCTGTACTGTCAGGAGATACCTTCTTCAGGAAGAATATTTCGCGCGCACTTTTCATTGGGAACTCTATGAACCTGTAGCTGAAGCAGGATATCACGACCAGCGCAGACCAAAACGACACGATCGATTGGAATTTCAGCGGATTAGCCTGCATTGTCGGACCTATCAATAGGCCATGCCAGCAATACAAAGAGAAACACATAGCTCCGGCTAACCTGAGAAACCACATTGATAACACGGCTTGTGTAAATCGCGCGCTACCGAGCGCTGCTACTACGATCAAAACAACTCCGGCCTGAAGGCCTAAGTTGAAAAATGCGGTAGCGAACTTTGGCATCTGGAGCTGAGAATCCCACAGAACAGCGGTTCCTAAGATTAGGCAGATTCCAGCAAAAGCATGCATGTCACCCCATTTGGGCAGTTTTCCTTTGACGAAAGCTATTGCGACTGCGATCCCAATCGCGAAATCATCCAGTCGTCCAAAAACAGAATCCTTAACAGGATTTACCTGCAAATTGGAGAAAGGAAAATAGGTTCCTGCGATCCGCACCACGAGAGAAAAAAGGCAGATAGCCAACAGTGCACGTACAACGTTGTGCCGGAACATATAAGCTAGGATGAAGGGGCAAAGTATACTGAACCATATTTCCACAGCGAGTGACCAGAACGGGCCGTTTATGAGTGGAAAGAAGTTGGTCTTAGAAAACATAGTCAGCGTGGTCAGCGTTAGTAAGAGCGACCTTGTTTGCAGCGCTCCAGCGTGCATCGAAAAGCCATAACTGACGAACGCTGCGAAGATGAAGAGTGGCAAAAGACGTTTTGCTCTTCGTCTGAGGAAGTTTCTAATATCCTCGCTGCTGGCCAATTTCGACCTACCTGAGGCAAAAGGTATAGCGAGAACAAACCCACTTAAAATGAAGAATATACCGACACCCATCCAAGCGTGGCCCAAAATCCATGGGTATCCTCCAGTGAAGAATGTATACACTTCGCGTGCCTTAATTGAGTAACCATGCTGATAGATCACCATCAGAATAGCGAGGCCTCTCAAGCCATCAATCACATCAATTCTTTGCGTCGGCATATGATCCCCCAGATCTACCCGGCGCGTATATCAATATTATCTTCGAACATCATCTGAAAATAGAGCCTTAAGCACAGATTCTCGCCGTTCGGATCGGCTCCATTCCGGACTTAACCAAATCGGGACATCGGCATTACAATCTGATGAAACGGCCCATCGAGCGACTTTCCCTTGCGCAACTGTCGACACTTCACCACACCCTGATAAATGATAATTTTTATACGAACGGTCGTTTTTCTATTGCTTTTAAATACGATCGTTCGTAAATCAAAACCCACAACAATCCGGAGAGCGCTGTGGGTCGCACCAGAAAAATCATGAAGGACGATATTCTCGATGCCGCTGAGCGTGTCGTCGTGAGGCTTGGCGCAGCCGGCCTGTCCATTGATGCGGTTGCGCAGGAAGCCGGCGTCAGCAAATCGACGGTGGTTTATGACCACAAGTCAAAAAGCGCACTGCTGGAAGCACTGATTGATCGCCGGATGAATATGGAGCTGGAACGGCAGTCTGCGGCCGTTGAGGCGGCGGCGGACACCCCTCACCCGGAATTGTACGGGCGCATCAACGCTGCATCACGGGTGGTCGATGACACGGAGCGTGCGGTTGCCCTTGCTGTCTGCGCGTCAGTCTCCTCAGAAGAAAAACTGCAGCGGCAGATGCGCGAGTGGACGCTGACCGACATCAAGGCGATGGCTAACGGACCGAAACCGCATGCGGCGCTAATGTCTTACCTCGCTTTGTGCGGCTTTTTTGTCACCGAGCTGTTTGGCTTTTACCAATGGAGCCCGGAAGACCAGATCAAGATCCTTGAAGGTGTGCGAACGATTTACACATCCTATCCCGATCAGACGTAATTTTGGGCCTTAAGGCCTGATCCCGATATTAAAGGAACCACTATGTACCGCAGCATATATTTGCCGCGCCTGAAGGCGTGCCTTATTGCCACTTCTCTTTTGGCCCTGACCGCAACCAGTACACTGGCACAGGAAGGCATGCCGCCGCCGGCCGTTGCTGTGCTTGAGCTGCAGGCGCACCCCATTCCCGTCATCAACGAGTTACCCGGCCGTGTGGCCGCAACCCGCGTTTCGGAAGTGCGGGCCCGTGTTTCGGGCATTTTGCAAGAACGTGTTTTTGAACAGGGAACCTTCGTCAAACAGGACGATGTTCTTTACCGTATCGACCCGAAACTGTTCCGCGTACGGGTCGCCAGTGCTGAAGCCTCGTTGCGCCGCGCCGAGGCAACCCGAGACAATGCCAAGGTTCAGCTGGCCCGCCAGACGACACTGCGTGAACGCAATGTCGCCAGCGGCATTGATTATGACACAGCATCCGTCAATCTGGCGCAGGCAGAAGCAGACGTCGCGCTGCAGCAGGCCGCACTGGAAGAAGCCAAGATCAATCTTGAATATACCGAAGTTCGCGCGCCAATCAGCGGTATCATCGGTGGTGCACTTGTTACCGAAGGTGCGTTGGTGACGGCGGATGGTACATCCAGCCTCGCCCTTATCCAGCAGATCGACCCAGTTTACGCCGACTTTACCCAGTCGGCACAGGACCTGCTGGCGCTACGCCGTGCCGTCAATGACGGGCGCCTTGAAAGCCCAGCACCGGGACAGGCCAGCGTCGAGCTCGTTTTTGATGGCGGCGATGTCTATGGCGAAAAGGGCAAGCTGCTGTTTTCCAGTGCCAATGTCGATTCCACGACGGGACAGGTCACGCTGCGTGCCGAATTCCCCAATCCGAATGGTGACCTTTTGCCGGGCATGTATGTGCGGGTGAAGGTTGAACAGGCCGTCAGACAGGACGCCATTACCGTGCCGCAGCGTGCGGTGGTGCGCGGCCAGGATGGCAAGGCGCAGGTTTATGTCGTCGAAGGTGATGATACCGCCAAGGTGCGCGTTGTCGAACTCGGTCAGGCGACCGGTCAGGAATGGGTGGTCGAGAGTGGCCTGAAGGCCGGTGAAAAGATCGTGGTTGATGGCGTGCAGAAGGTGCAGCCGGACAGCAAGGTGGTTCCTGAACCATGGGTCGCCAGCGAAAACCAAGCCGAGCAGCCGCAAGACGCGGCAACGTCAACACCAGCAACGCCGGCCCCGGCAACTTCTGGCCAGTAAGGTAACAAAATGGCACAGTTTTTTATCAGAAGGCCGATCCTTGCCTGGGTCTTTGCCCTGTTCATCTCGATTGCAGGTATCATTGCCCTGCCCTTTCTTCCCATTGCGCAGTACCCCAAGGTCGCGCCGCCACAGCTTACCATCTCCACGTCCTACCCCGGCGCATCTCCGCAGGAGATCTATCAGGGTGTGACGCGTCAGATCGAAGAGGAGCTGAACGGCGTTTCCGGCATGATGTATTTCGAGTCCACCTCGGATACGTCTGGTGCCGTCAGCATCACTGCAACCTTTGAGGCTGGCACTGACATCAACCAGGCCTCGGTGGATGTGCAGAACGCCATCCGGCGTGTGGAATCGCGCCTGCCTTCTGCCGTGACATCACAAGGTATCAACGTTGAAGAGGCCGCCTCCGGCTTCCTGATGATGGTTACCCTCACCTCCACCGATGGCAGCATGGACGAGGTGGCACTTGGTGACTACCTGAACCGTAACGTTCTGGGCGAACTGCGTCGTCTGGATGGCGTGGGCCGTGCCCAGCTGTTTGCTGCCCAGCGCGCCATGCGCGTGTGGATCGACCCGGACAAGATGGTTGGCCTTAATCTGACGGCGTCAGATATCAATGCCGCCATCTCGGCCCAGAATGCGCAGGTTGCTGCCGGCCAGATCGGTGCCGCCCCCAACCCGATTTCCCAGGACCTGACTGCAACCGTGCTGGTTCAGGGCCAGCTGTCCGATCCAAAGGCATTTGGCGAGATCATTCTGCGTGCCAATCCGGATGGCAGCACCGTGCTGTTGAAGGATGTGGCGCGTGTCGAACTCGGTGCGGAAAGCTATAACTTTACAAGCCGCCTGAACGGTCAGCCAACCGCTGCTGTCGGTGTCCAGCTGTCTTCAACTGGTAATGCCGTGTCAACCTCTGCTGCGGTTCAGGCCAAGATGGATGAGCTGTCGCAGTTCTTCCCCGCCGGCGTGGAATACGCCACACCTTACGACACCAGCCCATTCGTCTCCGCGTCGATCAACAAGGTGGTGTCGACGCTGATCGAGGCGGTTGTTCTCGTGTTCGTCGTGATGTTCGTGTTCCTGCAGAACTTCCGCTACACCATCATCCCGACACTGGTGGTGCCGGTTGCCCTGTTGGGTACGGTCGCGGTCATGTATGCGACAGGCTTTTCCATCAACGTGCTGACGATGTTTGCCATGGTTCTGGCCATCGGTATTCTGGTTGATGACGCCATCGTGGTTGTTGAAAACGTTGAACGTATCATGGCGGAAGAAGGGCTTTCGCCCAAGGCCGCCACACGCAAAGCCATGAAGCAGATTACCGGGGCGATCCTCGGCATTACGCTTGTCTTGTCCTGCGTGTTCATTCCCATGGCGTTTTTCCCGGGCTCCACGGGTATCATCTATCGTCAGTTCTCGCTGACCATGGTCGTGTCGATTGCCTTTTCGGCCTTCCTGGCGCTGTCGCTTACGCCTGCGCTCTGCGCTACCTTCCTCAAGCCCATCAAAAAGGGCCATCACGAAAAGAAGGGTCTGGCCGGCTGGTTCAACCGTAACTTCAACGGCCTGACCAACCGCTATGTCAACGTCACCAGCGGCATGGCAAAACGTGCCGGCCGGATGATGGTGATCTATCTCGCGCTGGTTGCCGGTCTCGGTTACCTGTTCATCAGCCTGCCATCGTCCTTCGTTCCGGCGGAAGACCAGGGCAACCTGATTGTCGATATTCAGGGCCCACCGGAAGCCAGTGCCAACCGCACAACCGCATCCATTGAGCAGATCGAAAAGATCTTCCGTGCAGAACCTGCGGTCAAAGACATTGTTGCCATTCAGGGCTTCAGCTTCTCCGGCAGTGGTGCCAATGCGGCCCTGATGTTCGTGACGCTGAAGGACTGGAGTGAACGTGGTGACGGCAATTCCGCACAGGAAATCGCCGACCGTGTGAACATGCAGTTGTTTGGTCTGAAGGATGCCACCAGCTTTGCGCTGTCGCCTCCAGCCATTGACGGTTTTGGCGCCACCGGCGGCTTCTCCTTCCGCCTTCAGGACCGTAACGGCGTTGGCCAGACTGCACTTGCCACTGCTGCTGGCGACCTGATGACCAAGGCCAGCCAGAGCCCGGTTCTCTCCGGCATGCGTGTGGAAGGTCTGCCAGATGCCGCACAGGTTCTGCTGGTTATCGACCGTGAAAAGGCCAACACCTTTGGTGTAACCTTCTCTGACATCAACAACACCATCACCGCCAATCTCGGCTCGTCCTATATCAACGACTTTCCGAATGCGGGCCGCATGCAGCGCGTTATCGTGCAGGCACAGGATCGTAACCGCCTTCAGGTCGAGGATCTGCTGAAGCTTAACGTGCGCAATGCCAGCGGCGGCATGGTGCCGCTGTCCTCCTTCGCCATTGCACAGTGGCAGAAGGGTTCGCCGCAGATCGTCGGTTACAACGGTTATCCGACCGTGCGTATTGCTGGCGAACCGGCACCGGGCAATTCCTCTGGTGTTGCGATGGCGGAAATGGAACGTCTTGCCAGCGAAATGCCAGATGGTATCGGCTTTGAATGGACAGGCCAGTCGCTTGAAGAAATCAAGTCCGGCTCGCAGGCACCGTTCCTGTTCGGCATCAGCCTGCTGTTCGTGTTCCTGCTCCTGGCAGGTCTCTATGAAAGCTGGTCGATCCCGCTATCGGTGATGCTGGTGGTGCCACTTGGGGTGATTGGTTCCGTGCTGGCGGTGATGGCGGCAGGCATGCCGAACGACATCTACTTCAAGGTCGGTCTAATCGCCATCATCGGTCTGTCAGCCAAGAACGCCATCCTGATCATCGAGTTTGCCAAGGATAACTACGCCGAAGGCAAACCATTGCTGGAATCGGCAATCGAGGCTGCCCGCCTCAGATTCCGCCCGATCATCATGACCTCGATGGCCTTCACACTCGGCGTTGTGCCGCTGGCCATCGCATCCGGTGCCAGTGCTGCAAGCCAGAACGCCATCGGTACTGCTGTTCTTGGTGGCATGATTTCTGCGACGATTCTGGCGGTGTTCTTTGTACCGGCCTTCTTCGTCTTCGTGCTGAAACTGCTGCGGACCAAACGTCCGGAAGCGGATGAGACGGAAACGGAACTGGCCGAACCGCAAGTCAAACAGCTGCAGTCGCACTAAACGCATACTGCCCGCCCTGTCCCCGAAACGGGCAGCTACGCCCAACCCCGATACCTCCTCGGGGTTGGGCACTTTTTTTGGTGCCATCGTCACAATGTCATCGCGCCATCAGTCGGACCGCTCCGTTCAAGGGACGGTTTTCCTGACGATAATTCAGGTGCAGCGGCAATTAATCGCTTCAACTCATACGCGAAAAACGCTAGCGTCCGATTCTGTCGATCGACCCACTTCATTCGGATGTGCCCCCCATGCCCACCTTGCCGTTTTTCCCCGTCACCTCTGCGCGCGGGTTTGGCTTTATCGCGTGCTCCGTGCATCCCGACACACCGTAACCGTCTCACGACATGCTCTTGGCCCATCAGGTGTGCGCCGCGCTGATTGAAGCGCGCCGTCGCCATCACGTCTTTCCCGGTTTCTCTGCACAAAGGTTATTTTAGATGTCTGCATATCTGGCAGGCCTTCCGGCTTTCCTCACCTATTTCGTTACCGGTCTTGCCTGCTACGGGCTGTTTATCTTCATCTACACGCTGCTGACACCGCACACGGAATCCCGGCTGATCCGCGAAGGCAATCTCGCGGCCATCGTGGCATTTCTGGGTGCGCTTCTCGGTTTCAGCCTGCCGCTGGCCTCGGCTGCTGCACATTCCGTCAGCCTGATCGATTATGCGCTCTGGGCATTGATCGGCATCATCGTTCAGGTCATTGCCTTTTACATCGCCAATTTCACGATGAAGGATCTGCACGGCAAGATCACCAATGGTGACATTGCCGCCGGTATCTGGGGTGGTGGCATTGCAGTTGTTATCGGCATTTTGAATGCCGCCTGCATGACGTATTGAGGTGCCATCATGGTCAGACGTCTGATGGGAGAACATCCCTTTCTTACGCTTGGTACGCTTGCCACCGGTGCGATTATGATGACGAGTTGCAGCAAAGATCAGACCATCATCGACTCTCTTGATCGCTGCCTGTCACAAACCCACAGTGAGGATGTGTGCAAGGTTGCAATAGAAGATGCGAAAAAGGACCATGTTGCGACTGCGCCGCGGTTCATCAATATGCCCGCATGTGAAATGGAATATGGTGCTCGCGCATGTGAAATGCTGCCGACAAACCCTGCCAACAATCCGTCCGGAAACGATGTTTTCAGCCCCAAACTGGTAGGCTTTTATTTGCCTTCCGGCATATATTCGCTGGCCACTTATCACGCATACCGCAAGCGTATGGAAGAAGAGCAACAAACGCCACCCGGCACCAGCACAAGTGGTGGTGGATATAGCAGTTTCGGCAGAACGATCTATCGCAACAAAAATGGTGAGAATGTTGTTCCGGACCTTGAAGCACGCGCCAAGGCCAAGCAGAGCGGACTGCGAGATGTGATCAGCATGGCGCCCTATGACTCCCGCGCCTTTAACCCTCGCACTGAAACCTCCAGCCGCAGCGGCTTTGGCAGCGGACACAGTGCCGGTAGCGGAAGCCATTTCAGGTTGGGAGGCTGAGCTATGCGCCGCATCTCTCTAGCATCCCGCCCGGACTGGCGTGAAAAAGCCGAAGCCGTTGGTTTCAGGTTTCACGAAATGTATGGCGAAGCCTATTGGGTGGATGATGCGGCCTATTGTTTTGAGCTGGAAGAGATAGAAGACGATGTCGAAGCCCCCAGCCAGGAACTGCACGACATGTGCATGGATCTGGTCGGCGATATCGTCAAAAACGAACAGGCGCTGGATCGGCTGGCCATTCCCCGTGAGTATCATGATGTGGTGCAAAATTCCTGGGAACGGCGCGACCGCCATCTCTACGGCCGTTTTGATCTGGCCTATGATGGAAACGGCCCGGCCAAGCTGCTGGAATATAATGCCGACACACCAACCTCGCTGTTTGAAACCGCCTATTTCCAGTATAACTGGCTGATCGACCAGATTGCCCTTGGCGCACTTTCGCCGGATACGGACCAGTTCAACTCCGTGCAGGAAAAGCTGGTCGATGCCTTTGGTCAGTTCTCAAAGGACCGGATTTTCCATTTTGCCGCCATATCCGACAGCACCGAAGATTACGGCACCACGGCCTATCTGATGGACTGCGCCATACAGGCCGGTCACAGGGCGCAGTTCCTTGATGTCAGGAAAATCGGCATTGATGCCGAAGGCCGTTATTCCGACCTGCAGAACCGCGTCATCGAGCGTTGCTTCAAACTGTACCCGTGGGAGTTTATGCTGCGCGAGACCTTTGCCGAGCAGCTTATCGACAACGGCCAGGTGTTCGTTGAACCGGCCTGGAAGGCCGTGTTGTCCAACAAGGGGTTGTTGCCACTGCTGTGGCAGCGTTATCCCGGCCATCCCAATCTTCTGCCAAGCTATTTTGCCGATGATGCGGACGCCGCCGGATTGTCCGACTATGTGGTGAAACCG
Source organism: Agrobacterium sp. 5Ca50 (assembly GCF_055381905.1). Taxonomy (NCBI): domain Bacteria; kingdom Pseudomonadati; phylum Pseudomonadota; class Alphaproteobacteria; order Hyphomicrobiales; family Rhizobiaceae; genus Agrobacterium; species Agrobacterium sp. 5Ca50. The sequence goes on along the minus strand of NZ_AP026438.1, from coordinate 1,372,109 downwards.
CTTTTGTCGCGTGAAGGCGAAAATGTCAGCCTGTTTCGTGACGGGCGTGAGGTGCTGGCAGCCCCTGGCGATTACGGTGACGAGGGTTACATCGTGCAGGCCTATGCACCGCTGTTTGAAAGTGAGGCCGGACACGCGGTGCTGGGCAGCTGGATTGTCGGCGATCAGGCCTGCGGAATTGGCATTCGTGAAGACAAATCGCTGATAACAGCCAATCTTTCGCGGTTCGTACCGCACATCATAAGCGGATAACGCCACTTTTTAAACCGCTCTTGTCTTGCCTATGGTCCGACACGGCTTGGATTTTCGCGGGCAACCATCTCGGCCGTACCCTGTCGCCAAACGATCAACATGGCAGCGGTACAATGGATGAAGTCACCAGAGGCGAACTTGAAAAGCTTCATGGGCGGATCAACGACATGAGGGAGCGGATTGTGACGCTGGAGGCGCAGCAGCCACACATCAATGCCGCGCTTCTGCGCATTGAAGGCAGTGTCGGCAAACTGGCAGACCGCATTCGCAACGCATTGTGGGCCTTGCTGTTGCTCGTTCTCTCGCCGCTTGCGGTGTTGCTGATAAAAGCCTTTGCCTCCGGCGCGCTGTCTGCTCATCTCTAATTCCAATGAAAGTGGTGACCGGCTTGCGTTACCTATGACCGCTCCGGGTTCGCCACCACAACCATCCCTGCCCGATGCTGCCGCCATCTTCAATCGAGGTGGCAAACATGACATTCGTCTTCACCCGCATCTTCCTGCGCTATGTCGCAGCAATCCTTGTTACCAAGGGGCTGATTGCGCCTGACATGGGGCACATTCTGTCCAATGACCCGGACCTTGCGACCGGTTTACACTTGGCTGTCGGCATGGTGGCCGCCCTTGTTGCGGAAGGTTGGTATTATCTGGCGCACAGGTTTGGCTGGGCAAAATGACTTGGCTGCGCAATCTTCTGCCGGGCGGTATGGTGGAAAAGTTCACCAGCCCCCTTCTTGCCGCCTATCAGGCCAAACTGGCAGCGCAAACCGACAAGGACCGGCTGGCGGCCGAACAGACAATCAAAAGCATTGAGGCGGCGCGTGATATTGCCGTTGCAGAAGCGGCAGATCGTTGGAGCGCAACGCGCCTTGGTCGGTTGCTGATCGTGGTGCCGTTTGGCCTGTGGTGGGCGGCGATCTATTGTGTGCAGATCATCAATCCGTGGTTTGGGCTGTCACTTGTGGTGGTCGATGTGCCCAAACACATCAATGATATGGCGCTGGTACTAATCCCGGCAATTGTCATTGGCGATGCCGGTGCGCTGCTGGCGCGCCAACTGAAACGATAAAAGATCGGCAAATAGCTTGATGCGAATGTTGATATTATCACAACATGATGTTATTATATCAACATCAGGAAAACGATGGGATGGGGGCTGAATACTCCGGACTTTGCGAAACTCCTTCAGCCGGTGCCAGTCGTTTTCCTGACATTTCACATCCGCCCGGTCTACACGACCAACGATGCCTTCGCTGACGTTTCAGCAGCGAAAGCGGTGCTACGCTTATTCCAGACATGACAGACCAAGCTGATCTGTAACCTCCCCTTGGGTTATGTTCCCTTAGGGTATGAGCGCAATGACAGGTGTGGCGGTGGTCAAAATGGCGTCTTCGATCTTGCCGGCTGGTGAAACAAGGTCTGCTTCCCCTGTCTTTCGCGCACGCTCCACCCTGGCCAAAATCTGCTTGCCATCACGCAGCCCGCAGATGGACAGCGCGCCAATCGCGGCCGGATCAACCAGTTCCGACTGGCCAAACAGCACCACCGCATCATCCCAAATTGCCAGAGTGCCCGAGGATGCGCGGATCTGCGCGGCAATGATCTGCCGTGTGTAATGGCCACTGGCGGCCAGTTGCGCCTTTTCAATAACCGCCTGCGGCAGCGGCCGGGGTTCCGGTAGCATATGCAACGTACCATCCTCATCAATGGTGGCTGCCAGCAGAATTCTTGCTTGCAGGGCATCAGCCTCTGATGTGATGCCCGCGTGCTTGATCACCTCTGACACCGGCACGGAAAGAAAGATGGCAATCTGGACCGCCTCTTCCATCTTCATCTTGCGGCTGCCGGAGAATGTGCGCGAAACGGCAGACGGGTCAGAGTTAAGGTGCCGGGCAAGCGCACGCAGCGATTTACCGGTATCCTTCAACCTGTTGTGAAACCATTCGCCATCAATCTCGGCCATAAAATTCTCTCTTGGATGCGCAGCGTTGTGCATTTGTTGCAAAATTCACAACATTTTGCAAGAGCGCATGGAAAAGACGATCACTATTGCGGCGGTCTTCGGGTCTTGATCGCATGAGAGACTAGGCATTTTTGCGCGCTCAAAGCACCGTAATTTATCGATAATTCCAGTGATTCGGCCTGCCGATAATCACATGTTTCCAGCCGCTTGATTTTTTCTGTCTATCAGTGTTGTTATCTGTTGACGTTGCTATAATCACAACATAATGTTGATTACGACAACATCAACAATTAACCGGGATGATCACCATGCGCGGCAACCCTCAGCAAGACACGGATACGATGGCGAAATGCCAGTCGCCGCTGTCTATGCTGGAACAGGCAGAGATGATTGATCGTCTTGTCGGTCGTTGCGTGATGCGCGGTGGCGTGGTTGCTGACGAAACACTTCTCGTCATCACCGGCCAGACCGCAGAGAACCTCATCTCGCTCGCCAATCATCTCAGGCGCCTGTCGCATGTTCAGGGCCGCCCCGACGGGATGGTGAAATCGCGATGAGCAACATATCTTTCCCCTCGCCGCTTCGGCCAAAACGCCTTGAAGCAGATAACCGCGAGCGCCGCCATGGGCAGGTTCGCACCGGTTATCGCAGGCGTGGCAACACACTTCGCAAAGTCCCCAAACGGCAATTTGCCAGAAAACCGGCGGTGCCTGCCTGCTCAGCCAAATGCAGACAGGAAAACACCGTCAGTCAGGGTGCTTTATCATGAACATTTTCGTCAAAAAACCACGCCTCAGCAGCTACAGGAAAATTGAAAACCCGCTGGACCGTTTTCCAAGCTGGCAAACCTTCAACCAGATCGACAAGGAGCGCGCCCGCGCGCTGTTTGATTACCGCGATGGCAAGCTGTACTGGCGCAACATGGTCGGTCGCCGGCGTCCGGAAGCCGGTTCCGAGCTGATGCGCAAGACCACCGGCGGCGATCCCGTCTGGGTAATTTCTCTGGGCAGCCGCCAGGAAGTGCGCCGTTACATGCGCTGCTATCTGGTGTGGAACTGGCATTACGGCAAGACAGACCGCATCTTGCGGCCGCTGGATGGCGACCATCTGAATGACCGCATTGGCAATATCGGTTTTGCCGGGCCTTTGCCGCAGGAGGACATGCCGGAGCCTGCCCCGGCACCGCAACCGCTTGAAAGCAAATATGGCGTGAACTGCCCGTGCTGTGGCGCTGGTGTGCAGGTGATGACCGCAGATCTCGCAACACAGGTCTATGGCATTACCGAACAGCAGGCCCGTATCTTGCGTGCCATCTGGAGCGGCAAGGGAAAACCCGTACACATGGAGCGGGTGTTTTCCGAAATGTATGCCGACGATCCTGACGGTGGACCGACGCAGGAAAAAATGTACCTGGCTTTCAAGGTAGCCATGTCCCATCTGCGCACCAAGCTGGAAGGCTCCGGCATTTCGGTTGAAACGGTGGGTTACCGACAGGGGTACCGGCTTATTCTGGGTGACAGGGCCACATCATCGGACAGTCCGGCCTGAGTGGGATGAATGGCGCAACATCCTCCCTCATCTCTGTCCTCGGGCTTGACCCGAGGGATGACACAGAGATCCAGTCATCCCCAGTCTTGGGGATGAATAGACTCTTTTCGCCGCGCCGACGCGCGTCGGCTGGATGCCTGTGACAAGCACTAGGCATGAGGAGCGTTTGTTGGACCCTCAGCGCCAAACAACGCCCCAACCACTCACTCCACGTCATCCTCGCCCCTGAGGCGAGGATCTAATCATGTTGACCAGATATGTCGCGGTTGCGGTACGTGGTTAGATCCCAGGGACAAGCCCTGGGATGACGTAAGAGAGGAAGCCAGCGGCGCGAGTCTGCGCAGTGGAAGAAGTCTCCAATCGCTCAGGCCAAAGGCACTCCCTTTTCCCAGAAGTCACGCACCTTATGCCACCATGTCACTGTTTCAGGGTGCATCCATGGCAGAAAATCATCCGGTTTGGTCGTGTTGTGCAGATTTTCGTTCTGCAAATCTTCCAGCAAACCGACGATTGCTGCGTCCTTCACGTACTGGACGCCATGGGTATGCCAGTCTTTTACAACCTGAAAAACAGCGGTAAAACGCGATGTATCACCCGCTTCCAGACATCGGATCAAATGGCAGGCGAATTCCCCAGCAATCAAATAGCCACTCACCTCTTCGTCAGATTCCTGCTCGCGCCGGAGCCTTTCCCAAGTCTCCCGAAAGGTGGGATCAGCGAGTAACAGCGGCTCGAACATGTTTGAGCGGTGAATTATCCTGGAGTCCTCGTGATCGCTTTGAGACATAACTCTTTTTGTCAAAGCCTAAACCCTGCCGCAAGTCCCTATCCCCAAAACCCGCAAACCACTTTGACCGCAAATATTTCGCGGTCGGTGGCTTGCGTTACGTCGAATACGTTGCGATAATCGCAACATAATTCAACACGAGTCACAACAACATGTCATCTGATGTCGAACGGCTGCGCCGCGACGTGTCGCTGTCTTCTACCGTGGCGAGCTACGGTTACCGGCTGCAGCGCAACGGTCGCGAATACCAAACCTGCTGCCCGTTCCACGCAGAGAACACGGCATCATTTACGATTTATGCCGGACAGGACGGCGTTGAGCGGTTTCATTGCTTTGGTTGTGGTGAAAATGGTGACGTGCTGGATTTTGTGCAAAAATTGAAAGGCGTCAGCCTGCCTGAGGCGATGCGCCTGCTGGGCATCGGTGACAGCAGCCATCATCACATCGCACGCACTGAAACCCCATCCACGGATGCCTATGACGGCATTGTGCCGGTAACGCCCCCTGTTGAACCCTTGCTGCCCGGCCGCCGCGTGCGGCTCTATAATCCCAAACGCCGCGGCAAACGGGCGGAATGGGGCGCATTTGCCCCTTCAATGGTGTTTCCCTATCACCGCCGCGATGGTTCGCTGATGGGCTATGTGCTGCGGCACGACCTTCCCGGTGGCACCAAGGAAACGCCGATGGTGATGTTTGTGCGGCTGAAAGACGGCACCCAGACATGGTGCCGTTTTCCCTTCCCCAAACCACGACCACTCTATGGCCTGCATGAATTGCCTGACGGCGGCAGGGTGATTGTCGTGGAGGGCGAAAAATGCCGCGACAGCCTGCGCAAGGCGACCGGACACAGCGTTGTGTCATGGGCGGGCGGCACACAAGGCGCCAAACACGCCGACTGGTCACCACTGGCCGGTCGCGACATTATCATCTGGCCTGATTTCGATGAACCGGGCCTGTCGACAGCAAGCGATATTGCGCAGCGCCTGACGGCACTCGCCGCCAGGGTCCAGCTGGTCGGGTTTACCGAGACAGACAAGGCCCCACAGGCAGAGGTTTTCTCCTATACGGATTGGCAGGCCGGAAACCTGCCCAGCCGTGGCTGGGACTGTGCCGATGCGGTGGATGCCGGCTGGACAAAGGCAAGGCTGCAAACATTCATGCGCCAGACCATGCGCCCCTATCTGCCACCTGCCCCTCCAGACAGCAGACCTGCCGCGACAGAAGTCACACCATCAGCCCCCGGTAAATCCTCAGTCGGCAAATCGGCCATCACAACACGGGGCAAACCGCGCGGCGCTGACGGTATTGAGGACATGCCGGAGCATTTCCCGCCGCAAAGCTATGGGTCCGAGGTCTGGCTGGCGCGTGAGTTTCAGCAGGCGTTGAAACAGGCCTGTGGCGGCGACATCGTGCGGGCGGAGGGGAAATTCTGGGCCTTTGGTCCGTCGGCATGGCGACCGATACCGGACCAGAAAATTCGCCTTGCGGTGCATGCGCTTGACGCGGTTGCCATTGGTGCCAAGGCAACACCGCTGAAGCTTGGCAAACGGATGATTGACGGCATTCTCAACGAGCTCGGCACCCGGGTTTGCGATGATGATTTTTTCAAGAACCCCGTGGTCGGCATGAATGCCAAAAACTGCACGATTACCATTGATGACAGTGGCAAGGTGACCTGCCGCGACCATGATCCGTTGGACCGGTTTCGGTTCACCATCGATGCCGAATATCATCTGCACACCGACAGCAAACCGCCTGATGGATCGTTGCTGCACCGGCTGCTGAGCGGTGCCTTCAAGGGTGATGTCGATGCCGATGCCAAAATCCATCTGATTTCCGAAATGCTGGGGGCGGCTGCCTTCGGCCTTGCCACACGCGTCAAACAGCCGAAGGCCTTCATTCTGCTGGGCGAAACCGCGAGCAACGGCAAATCCACCATCGCCGCACTGTTTCGCGCGCTTCTGCCCGAAGGTGCGGTGTCGTCGATTTCACCGGCGTTTTTCAACGATGAAAAACGCATCATCAATCTGGCTGGCAAGGCTGCCAATGTCGCTGACGAGTTGAGTGCTGCGGCCATTGCCGGTGAGGAATTCAAGGCGGCGGTCACCGGCAACCCGATTGAAGGCCGCAGCCTCTATAAAAACGTCGTCAGCTTTTCGCCACGCGCCCTGCACTGTTTTACCACCAACACCCTGCCCCGTTTTAATGGCGGCATTGATCGCGGCCTGCGCCGCCGTCTGGTGGTCATGCAATTTAACCGCACCATACCCGAGAGCGAGGTCATTACCGATATTGCCGAGCGCATTCAGGCGGAAGAGCTGGATCTGCTGTTGGGTTTTGCTGTGGCTGGTGCCATCCGGCTGAAAAAGAATGGCGGTTATTCCATTCCCGAAAGCTCAAAAGACGCGCTGAATTCCTGGCTGCTGCTAGATCCGCTCAATGAATGGTTCGATATCCGCGTTGTTCCAGCACCGTTTGAGCCGCAAGGCGGCTGGCTGCGCACCAGCCGGCTGTTTGAGGATTTCAAGACCTGGGCGGTCGATCAGGGTTACAAGGAAAGCTTCCTGCCACCGGTCAACACCTTCTCGCAGCGGCTGAAATCCATGCCCAATATCCAGCTGAAACGCCTGAGCACCGGCATGGTCGCACAGGGCGTGACGATTCAGGGCGGCACGCAATATGGGCAGGTGGTTTAAGCCGCCGCAACATTGTCGCCATGCCACAGTCACAACCGTTATCTGGAAAAATGTCGCGTTTTCATCAACAAGGAAAATCGCGATATGGCAAAAGACAATTATGGCGCATGCCTTGATTTTACGTTGCAGGCCGAAGGCGGTCTGTCGAAAGACCGTAAAGACCCCGGCAACTGGACAGGCGGCAAAGTGGGCGTTGGCACCTTCAAGGGCACCAAATATGGCATTTCTGCCGCGTCGTTCCCGCATCTCGATATTGCCAACCTTACCCTTTCCGATGTGAAGCCACTCTACAAGACACGCTACTGGGATGCGGTGGGCGGTGACAGCCTTCCGGCTGGTTTTGATCTGGCGGTCTGGGATTACGGCGTCAATTCCGGCCCCGCGCGGGCGCTGCGGGAAGCACAGGCCATTGTCGGTGCGAAGGTGGACGGCAAGATTGGGCCCGAAACCATTGCCAAGTCCGCGACCGCCGGCGTCAAACACATCCAGTCGCTGTGCGCGCGGCGTCTCAGCTTCATGCGTTCCTTAAAAATCTGGAGCATCAATAAAAACGGCTGGTCGGCCCGTGTTGCCAAGGTTGAGGCAAAAGGCGTTGCCATGTACCTGGCTGCGACCGGTACAAGCGCTGCGGCGCGCCAGACATTGGCCGCTGAAGGCCAGAAGGCCAGCGACAAGGCCGCAACACAGGCCAACCAAGGCGCGCTGTTGGGCACCGGTGGCACGGTTGGTGTTTCGGCCGGTGTGCCATCCTGGACCGGCTTCAGCCTGGCCATGGTTGGCGTTCTCCTCGCGACCCTGGTCATCTTTGCCATTTACCGCAAAAACCGTCAGCGGGCAGAAGCCTACCGGACAGAGGCTGCCGCCTTGAAGGACCGTCCGCTTGAGACTGTTTCGCTGTAACGCAACTGCCAAGCCTGGTGCTTGCTTAGATGTTGTGCGGCTTTTCAACCCGTTATGCGGAAAGCACACGGGTTGCAGAAGGTCGAAATGTCCGTGCGCGCGATGATATTGGACGTGCGAGAACGAATAAAGCCGCTTCGGTTTCCCAAAGCGGCCCTGTTCGTGATCAAAAATATATTCAGTGTAAACGAGTCAGTGCTTAATATAAATGGACACTTCCCGTGGCCACTGTGGCCAATTTCAGTCGTCCCCTGAAACAAGGCCATTGAAGCGAACTATTGGCCAATCGTCAAGTTATTTCCCTTCGCATCTGCGGAATTTTTTAGAGAAATTTCATTTTTGCAGCAAAAATGGGGAATAAAATTCTTTAAATTCAGCACCTTATAGAACAGCAAAAAAGTTATGCAGCCAAAATCGCTGCACACATAATGATCACACAATGTTCACATTGACGCCGCAAATCATTGGGAACCGAGGTAATTACGGTTAAAATACAGTAGAGGATCACCCTTTGTGCCGAAGTGAATGGCCTCAACCTGTCCCAAAAGAATCAGGTGCGTCGACATGGGTTTTACATCGACAAGATTACAATCAAACGACACCAGCGCGTCTTCCAGCACCGGTGCGCCGGTGGCCAGCGTCATCCATTTCGCCTTTGCGAAACGCTCATCATTTTGCAACCCTCCGAAACCGGCAAAGGCATCGGACAATGCGCGGTGGCGCAGGCCGAGGCTGTTGAGAACAAACTTGCCGCTTTGCGCAAAAATCGCATTTTTTTCATTGCCGGAATTCAGGCAGGCCAGCACGGTGGGCGGATTGTCGGATACCGAACACGCCGCCGTAATCGTCACGCCGCGCCGCACGCCGCCGTGCTCGGTCGTGATCAACTGGACGTGCCCGGCATATTGCGCCATGGCATCGCGGTAAATATGCGCATCAACGGCATTATATACAGTCAAAAGAAACTCCGTGCGTTAAATCCGTCCCCTCGCCCGCAAGGCACACGGACAACCGCGATTATGTAGCCGAACAGTTACATTTTTGAAAATCCCGAACAATTTCCGCCTAAACATTGTTCGCAGCAATATTTTTCCCTTTTTCCGTGCGGCTGACATGTTAAACAACAGCCAATTAATATGGATAAACCGCTTTCAATGCTGACAAGCCGCATTTTATTTCTGGTCGCATCTGTTGCGTTTGCGCATGGCGCAAGTGCCGCGACACTTGGCGTTGTCGCACCACAGGACGGTCCTTATAAAATTCTCGGCGACCAGATCCGCCAGGGTGCCAAGGCCGCAGCTGCGCAGGCGGGGCTCGATGTGGTTGAGATCAATGAGGATTGCACCGACAGTGGCGGCGGTGCGATTGCCGACGGGCTTGTTGCCGCCAAGGTCAGCATTGCCATCGGCTTTCTGTGTTCGGAAACTCTTGCCAGCAGCCTGCCGGCGCTGAAGGAAACCGGCACGCCGGTGATTACGCTTTCCAGCCGCTCGACCATTCTGCTTGAAGATGCCGCCAAAAACAGCTGGCCGGTGTTCCGTCTTGCGCCATCAGACACTGCCGAATCCGATCGGCTGGCCGAGGTTATCCTGCGTGATTGGCAGGGGTCACTGTTTGCTCTGGTCGATGATGGCACCATTCATGGCCGCGAACTGGTGGACCGTATTCGTGCCAAGCTGGAAGAAGCAGGCCTGCAACCAACCCGCATGGAAACGCTGCGCCCGGCGCAGGAACAGCAGGTGGCGCTGGTACGGCGTCTGTCGCGTGCTGGCATCGGCAATGTGTTTATGGCAACCGACCGAAATGATGTCTCGACGGTTGCGCGCGATGCCGCCTCTGAAAACATTGCCCTGACCATTTTGGGTGGCGATACGCTCAATGCCGCCAATGCGCCGCTTGCGCTGACCGCTGGTACCTTTGCCGTGACGCTGCCTGATTATGCGTCAATACCTGCCGCCGCAGCCGCGCTTGACATATTGACGGCAGCGGGCGTGACAATTCCTGAAGGTTATACCCTGCCCGCCTTTGCTGCGGTGCAGATTGCCGCCAACGGCATTGGTCTGGCAGACCAGCAGAAAAAGCCGGTTCTCGACATATTAAAAGACTCAACCTTCACCACCGCCATTGGCGACGTTGCCTTTAACGACGCACATGAATTGAAGAACAATCCTTACAGCCTGCAACAGTGGAATGGTCAGGCCTTTGTGCCTGCCGCACGCGCAGTGCGCTGAGCCTCCACCGCATCGGCAAGCCATCCTCCGCATCAGACGTTGATCTCGGTTGTTCCGCGGCAATGACAATGATATTGCAGCGCATGTGCTCAAACCTCTGAGTGCAAACCCTTTGCCATCGCGTTCATGCACTCTGTACGGAGCCTTCCATGTCCCTTCCCGTCCGCCTCGCCCCTTCCATTCTTGCAGCCAATTTCGCCAAGCTGGGACAGGAGGTCAGTGATGTCGTTGAAGCCGGTGCGGACTGGATCCACCTGGATGTGATGGACGGCCATTTTGTGCCGAATATTTCCTTTGGCCCCGATGTCATCAAGGCGCTTCGTCCGCATACCAATGCGTTTTTTGATTGCCACCTGATGATTGCCCCTGCCGATCCTTATCTGGAAGCCTTTGCCAAGGCCGGTTGTGACGGCATTACCGTGCATGCGGAAGCTGGCGCACATTTGCACCGTTCGCTGCAGACCATCCGTTCGCTCGGCAAAAAGGTCGGTGTTACGCTGAACCCGGCAACCCCTCTTTCCGTGCTGGAAAACGTCATCGATGATGTCGACCTGATCCTGATCATGAGCGTCAACCCCGGTTTCGGTGGCCAGAAGTTCATTCCCGCCATGCTGGACAAGATCAAGGCTGCCAAGGCGATGATTGGCGCACGTCCGATCGAGCTGGAAGTGGATGGCGGCATTACCGTGGAAACGGCACCGGCTGCCATTGCCGCAGGCGCCAACGTGCTGGTTGCCGGCTCCGCCATTTACAAGGGCGACGGCGTTGAAGATTACCGCAAGACTGTCACCGCCATTCGCCAGGCCGCAGAAAGCGGTCGTGCGTGAAGAAGGCCGGCTTCTTTCTCTCCCTGATGACATCAGGTGTCGCATTTTTTGCGGCCCCGGCCCATGCCGGTGATATCGCCGCCTTCCAGACCATCGGCTTTTCCAAAGACGGCGGCATCTACGCGTTTGAGGAATATGGCGTGCAGGACGGGTCCGGTTTTGCCTATTCCAATATCTATGTCATCGATACCGTCAAAGACACCTATCTCGAGGGAACGCCCATACGGGTGCTGGTGAAGGATGAGGCGGTTGGTGTGGGTGCAGCACGCGCACAAGCGCTGGAAAAAGCAGCCCCGCTGATTGAACAGCACAGGCTGGCTGACAATCCCGGTCTGCTCGCCGCCTTCAACCCGGTCAGCGATGCCAGCGGCAACCCCTACCAGATCAGCTATTACGCTTACGCCGCAGCACCACCCTTTGGCTCACCCTACAGGCTGGGGCTGGAAGAGGTTATCCAGCCAGCAGGCGAAAAATGCAGTTCCTGGACCGAGCGCAGTTCCACCTTCAAGCTGAAAATGCTTCTGCAGGACGGCAAGAACAGTGATAGAATTGTCTATGATGAGCAGCGCGCGCCGGAAAGCCGCGGCTGCGTGACCGGCTACCGACTAGGTGGCGTGGTCACGCATCAGGGTTTTGGCTCCAACCTGCACATGGCACTGGTAACGGTGCTGCAACATGGCTTTGAAGGGCAGAATGGACGCTGGATCGCCGTACCCGTCAGACCATGAGCGGTGCCTTGAAAGGGCAGTCCATTGAAACAGCGGCTTGAACACGCCCTGCCCTCAAAAACCGCGGCACTTGCCGGACCATTCGTCTGGGGTGCGGCCATGGCGCTTTCCTGCGTGATTGGTCTTTATATTCGCCACCGTGGCGAGACCGACCATTTCTGGCAGATTGTGGCGTATTATTTCGCCGGTGCTTTCATCGCCTTTACGCCTGCCTTGGTGCTGGCGCGGTATCTGGCATTTGCAAAACCGGCCACCGCCCGCTTCTGCGCCTTTGCGCTGTGTCTCTGTCTAGTCACCTATGGCGTGACGGCACTGCTGTTTGCCCTGCAGTACCGCATTTTTTATGCGCAGTGGCATGAGCCGTTCCTGACACGGATCTGGTTTTTCCAGCAGTTGTTCACCACGCTTGGCGCAACCTACCAGTTCACCATCATCGGCCTTTGGCTGTATTTTCCCGTGGGCATCGTGTGTCTGTTTGTAACCAGTTTCATCCTTTCCCTTCGAATGCGTTGAGATTGGCGTCACACTTTGCTAAACGGGCTGCAAATTCTCACCATATAGAAAGCGGTAGCAATGATCCCTCGCTATTCCCGGCCGGAAATGGTCGCAATCTGGTCGCCGGAAACGAAGTTCCGTATCTGGTTTGAAATCGAAGCCTATGCCTGTGATGCACTGGCCGAGATCGGCGTCATTCCAAAGTCGGCAGCTGAGACAATCTGGGAAAAAGGCGGCAGCGCCACTTTCAATGTTGAGCGCATCGATGAAATCGAAGCCGTCACCAAACATGACGTCATCGCCTTCCTGACGCATCTGGCCGAATTTGTCGGCCCTGACAGCCGCTTCGTGCACCAGGGCATGACCTCTTCCGACGTTCTGGACACCACGCTGAACATTCAGCTGGTTCGCGCCGCAGACATTCTGCTTGCCGGCATGGACCGCGTTTTGGCTGCGCTGAATACCCGTGCCTTCGAGCACAAGGACACGATCCGCATTGGCCGCAGCCACGGCATTCACGCCGAGCCGACCACAATGGGTCTGACCTTTGCCCGCTTCTACGCGGAAATGGACCGTAACCGCACCCGCCTCGTCAACGCCCGTGCAGAAATTGCCACCGGCGCCGTTTCCGGTGCAGTTGGTACCTTTGCCAATATCGATCCGCGCGTTGAAGAACATGTCTGCGAAAAGCTGGGCCTGATCCCTGAGCCGGTTTCCACACAGGTTATTCCGCGTGACCGCCACGCCATGTTCTTTGCAACGCTTGGCGTCATCGCCTCGTCGATTGAAAATGTGGCGATTGAAATCCGCCACATGCAGCGCACCGAAGTTCTGGAAGCCGAAGAGTTCTTCTCGCCGGGCCAGAAGGGTTCGTCGGCCATGCCACACAAGCGCAACCCGGTTTTGACCGAAAACCTGACCGGCCTTGCCCGTCTGGTGCGCATGTCGGTTGTGCCGGCGCTGGAAAACGTTGCCCTGTGGCACGAGCGTGACATCAGCCACTCCAGCGTTGAGCGCGCCATTGGCCCTGATACCACCATCACCCTCGACTTTGCGCTGCACCGTTTGGCCGGCGTTGTCGAAAAGCTGGTGATCTACCCGGAAAACATGCTGAAGAACCTCAACAAGTTCCGTGGCCTCGTGCACTCGCAGCGCGTTCTGCTTGCACTGACCCAGGCTGGCGTTTCCCGCGAGGATTCCTACCGCCTCGTGCAGCGCAACGCCATGAAGGTTTGGGAACAGGGCGCAGACTTCCTGGAGGAACTGCTGAGCGATGAGGAAGTGCGTGCAGCCCTTTCCGAAGACGCCATCCGCGAAAAGTTCGACCTCGGCTACCACACCAAACATGTTGATACGATCTTCAACCGTGTGTTCGGCAAGGCCTGATTAAACCGCTAACGCCCGTGTCAGATGCCCGGACCTTGTCCGGGCATTTTCATAATGACGACAGGTTTGCGGCCCATCGTCAAAACCACGTCGGGCAGCCCCGACAATGTCGACAATCCTCACCGCTATCTTGAATACATCTTGAATACGGTGACATTGATACCAAGATAAGCGCCATGAAAGCATCCGAAGCAGATATCCTCATCGTTCCCGGTTACACCAATTCCGGGCCAGATCACTGGCAATCCCGTTGGCAGCAAAAGCTTGGCAGCGCGCGCCGCGTTGAGCAGGCCGAATGGTCGAAGCCTGTCCGTGAAGACTGGATCACCAGGCTGGTTGAAGACGTCAATGCCTGCACGAAGCCGGTTGTGCTGGTGGCGCATTCGCTTGGCGTACCAACCGTGGTGCATGCCATTCCGGAAATTGGCCACAAGGTTGCCGGCGCATTTCTGGTGGCACCGCCAGATGTGACCAACCCGACCATCCGGCCAAAACACCTGATGACCTTTGGTCCCTACCCGCGCGAACCGTTCCCGTTTCCGGCCATGACCATTGCCAGCCGCAACGATCCGTTTGGCACCTATGAGCATGCTGACGAGATTGCCGCTGCATGGGGCTCACTGCTGGTAGATGCCGGCATGTCCGGCCACATCAACACCGAATCCGGCCACGGCCCATGGCCAGAAGGCACCATGGTTTTTGCCCAGTTTCTCAGCCGTTTGAAAAACCCTGAATCCAGTCAGCACTAAAAACCGGCATTTTTTCCTGAACCATTCCGCCATTCAGGCGTTTCTTCTATGTGTTTAATTAACTTGGAGGAAACGCAAATGGACTGGAACCGTGTTGAAGGAAACTGGAAACAGGTTAAAGGCAAGATCAAGGAACAGTGGGGCAAACTCACTGATGACGACCTCGACCAGATTGCCGGTAAACGTGACCAGCTTGAAGGCAAGTTGCAGGAGCGTTACGGCCTCGCCAAGGATCGCGCCAAGACCGATGTAGATGATTGGTATGGCCGCCAGACCTGGCATTGAAAACCACAAGTCCGCAAAGGTTTTGGTTCAAACACCAAGACCATGCCGTCAAAGAGTTCAGCCCCCGTTTTCGGGCGGCGCGTAGTTGACGGTAAATAGACGGACGCATGCCTAGACATCAACTCTATGCCTTGAATATCGAAAGCCTAGACGATTGATGACACACTCAAGGCCCCGCTTATGCGGGGCTTTTTTTATGAGGCGATCATATTGGCGGCTGGCAGGCGGTTTGCGGTGATATCCCGCATGGTGCCGATTGACCGGATCGGCACATTGTCTGCGTCCATTATCATGCGTCCGGTCACATGGATCCAGCGCAGCGTGCCATCTGTATTGTTCAGCGGATATTCGGTTTCGAAGTAATCACCGGCAATCAACGCATCATAAATCTCCTTGGCCACCCTCCCGGGTGTCCGCATCGATCTTTTGCAAAATGCCCTCAATGGGTACGCCGGCCCTGCCATGGCATGGTAAAAATTCAAAGAAATCTGCACACACATAATCCATCGTGACGAGATTTTCGATTACATCCCACGTGTAATAACCGGTCTTCTCGTCCTGCATTTCAAGCCTTTGCGATGCCACGCCATCCTCCTGCGCGCATATTTCGATTCGAAGCCTACCGGACACAAATTGGTTGAGTAAGGACAGGCACTATAGTTTTTGACTATAATTTTACGGACAGCAATTTGTGGTAGTGGGCTCGTAGGCTCCTAAGGGCACCAATCGCAAAATAGTTCCCAAAAAATCTGAAAAAACTGCCAGTTTTTTGAGGTGCCGGAAGATTGGCAAGTTTGAATGCGGCGCCAAGTGGCGCTTCGCTGCGTTCTCCAGAGTTTAGAGACAGTCGTCCCATATCGTTCGCAACAGCAGTTGCAATGTGTTCGCCAGCAG
The DNA here is from genome assembly GCF_055381905.1 of Agrobacterium sp. 5Ca50. Lineage (NCBI taxonomy): Bacteria > Pseudomonadati > Pseudomonadota > Alphaproteobacteria > Hyphomicrobiales > Rhizobiaceae > Agrobacterium > Agrobacterium sp. 5Ca50. The sequence goes on along the minus strand of NZ_AP026438.1, from coordinate 1,356,369 downwards.
CACACCAAAGCCTCAAAAATTTTCCAAAACCGACGTGAAAAATACAACCTAGCGAGAAAAATCGGCGTAAAAAAATAAAAAATCGGAAAATATTTCGATATTTTATCTCTATCCAATCAATGACTTCGGGGTGGTTTTGAACTAAATCGGGTAAGTTGATTGCATAACCTTAGATTTAATCCTATATTGTGTTATCGACCATTGCTTGTGACGCCGGTCCAGAGCTTTTGCTCCCGTCGGATTTCCTCTCAAAATATCGATCCAATCCTGCGAGGTTTCGCAGGAACAACAACGATTGCTATGAAAGGAAATCGTTATGAACACTGGCACCGTAAAGTGGTTCAACGCAACCAAGGGCTTCGGCTTCATTCAGCCTGACGATGGCGCGACCGACGTTTTCGTACACATCTCTGCCGTAGAGCGCGCTGGCCTCAGCTCGCTTACAGACGGTCAGAAGATCCGCTACGAACTCGTTCAGGACCGCCGTTCTGGCAAGAACTCTGCCGATAACCTTCAGGCGGCATAAATTTGTCATTTGCTCCGCCGACCACGGATGTACTGGCGGCATGAGTAGATGACAGTGAGAGGTCGGGTTTGCGCCCGGCCTTTATTTTTTTAAGACATGGGAGATTCTCATGCTGAAAGTTCCCTATCGCTGCGGCGATAAAATCGTCCTCAAAACGCGCACACGCGGCAGTGTCCAACGCCATGGGACTGGCGAAGTCGTTGCAGTGTTGCCCGAAAATCAGGGCGTCATCCGCTACCGGATACGTATTGATGGCGAAAATTTTGACCGCAGTATTGGCCAGGACGACATCGACAACGACGCATCGTCCCGCGGCACTCCGAAGTCCAAGACCCCGACATCCCGCGGCGATACCAACGCCAGCTGGATTGATCTGACTGCGGTCAGAACAAAAAAATAGTCCACCACATACAGATAAGGAGATATTTTGCAGGTCATCGTTAGAGAAAACAACGTGGAACAGGCACTTCGTGTCCTGAAGAAAAAATTGCAGCGCGAAGGCGTTTTCCGCGAAATGCGTGCCCGTAGCGCCTATGAAAAACCGTCCGAAAAAAGAAATCGGGAACAGGCCGAAGCCGTTCGCCGTCACCGCAAACTGCAGCGGAAAAAATTGCAGCGCGAGGGTTTGCTCCCCGCCCCTAAAAAAGCTGTGCACACACGCTGAGCATTGGTTGCCCCTTCACGAAAGGAGGTCGTCATGACGATTAATAAAGAACCAATCTTAAAAACCGGCAGAGCATCTGCACAGGACAAAGCCTCAGCAACGGATCAAGCCGCACGGCAGATCATTGCGACGGATGAAGCCCAACGGGCCAAAAAGACGGAACGCTTGCGCTTGTTGCGCGAGGCACAGGAATCCGCAACGCCTGTAGAGCTGCCCACAGCGACAAAGCGCAAGTCGCGCGCAAAGGCCTGACAAGGTCCTTGATGTGTTGCCTGATGATTGGCGGCTCTAAAAAGACATGACGGGCGCAGCAACTGCGCCTGAACACACAGTAGCGCATCGGGTCACATCAGATACCCGGTCGCTTCTCTCCCCAGGCCCCCTAGAAAAGACAACGCCTTTTGACACTGCCCGCACAGCCGTGTGCTTGAGAAGGTGCGACCGTTGCCAGCAAATGTGAGTGTGATGCCAAGCATCGCGTCGTGTCGCGGTATCGCCGTGTCTTCCCCTGAACGGCGCGTGCATGTCGCGCCAAGGAACGGCGCCCTCCGTGCGGAGCAAGGCTTGCCTCTTGACCAGTCAGCCATCGTTCTTGCGAGCATCGCTGCTATTTTTAAGCTTGTGTGCGACCCACGCGCACGCGGGTGGGTCAACGGCGCCCTGAAAACGTCACAGTTCATTCAGCAGCCGTTCACGCGGATGGGCGCTAATCTCAATCACCACACAGGGAGTGTTTGAGATGCGTAAGTTACTTTTACGTGCAGGTATTATTCTCACCGCATTTATTGGCGGCGGCGCAAATGCGATGCCGATCATGCAGCCATCTGCGCCAGTGGCGTCAATTGTCCAAAAAGTCGACTATGCCTGCGGGCGAGGCTATTACCTGACGCCCCGCGGTTATTGCCGACCCTACGAACCGCGGCGTTACGAGCGCGAATGGGACCGTCGAAGCGATTGGAACCCTCGTCGCGAGTGGCGTGAACACCAAGCCCGTCGCGAGTGGCGCGAGCACAGACGGTGGGAAGAGCGCGGTGATTGGCGCCGCGAGCGCGAATATCGCCAGTGGCAATGGTAACCCTGTTAGGCCCGCTTTATCGGCGGGCCTTTTCTTCTTCTTGGGCAAAAAGAGCGCCTTGCCATACAAGCATCGGAAGAGAACTAGTGTAATCGAAACCAAGACAAATCGAGGCTGTAGAAAACGGAAGATCTGACTGCGAATATTGGGGACATTTGAGAAATGGCGGAAGAGGTGTCCGCCTATACTCGTAAGTTATTGAATATACGTCTCATTGTCCTTGCAAAATACGATATTTTACGCATTTTACGTTTTAAAGTTATGGCAACGGGATATGGCATGGCGCGCTTTAAACTGACCGAAACGAAAATAAAGAAGCTTGATGAGCCAGGCATGTTCAGTGATGGCGACGGCCTCTATCTGCGTGTCCGAGCCGGTGGATCCAAGCAGTGGTTTTTCGTTTATAAGCGCGGCGGCAAGCGTACAGAAATTGGACTTGGAGGATACGGGCAAGGCACGGCACCTGTAAGTTTAGAACTTGCTCGGGAGAAAGCGCAAGCCATTCGTGAAAGGCTGGCCAGTGGAGAGGATTTACAAAAACGTGTCACCTTCGCTGATTTGATGGAAGATGTCATTGAGAAGAAGATGGCTGAGTCGAAAAACGACAAGCACAAAGCGCAATGGCGCATGACGCTGACGGAGTACGCGAAGCCACTTCATAAACTGCCTGTCGCCTCCATCACACGCGATCACGTTGTTGAAACCCTAAAACCTATCTGGACAGAAAAGCCCGAAACGGCTGACCGCACACGCATGCGTATTGCAGCGGTTATTGATCATGCTAAAGCGCGAGGACTTTATGCAGGTGACAACCCTGCAGACTGGCGCGGTGGACTGAAGGAGCTTCTGCCAGCTAGGAACAAGCTCTACCGCGGACATCATGAAGCCGTTGCGTACAAATCTCTGCCCTCGGTTATCAAGAAGCTGCGTCAAGCTTCTGGAGTGTCGGCACTTGCGGTTGAGTTTGCCTGCCTGACAGCCGTTCGATCCGGGGAGATCCGCCAATCCACATGGGATGAGTTTGATATGGCTGAACAGCTATGGATAATTCCAGCGCATCGCATGAAAGCTGAACGCGAGCATCGTATTCCTCTGTCTTCACGTGCCATGCAGATATTGGAGGAGCGGCGCCAAGTCGCTACCGGTCCACTCGTATTCGAAGGCGAAAAGGTTGGAAAACCCGTCAGCGACACTGCGATGAAGAAGGCGCTCCGATCTGCATCAGGCGGAACAGAGACACTGCACGGATTACGAAGCAGTTTCCGTGATTGGGCAGGCGATGAAACGCATCATCCCCGGGACGTGATCGAGGTCGCCCTCGCCCACAGGATAAAGGATAAGACTGAGGCTGCTTATCGCCGCTCTGACGCACTTGCTAAGCGACGCGCCCTGATGGACGACTGGTCCCGGTTCTGTGACGGTTGATCCCTGACCGGTTTGACACGCACCAATGTAACCACCAGCGTTTTCTCAATTCAAAAAGAGGAGACGAGATGCAACACTCTAACGATAACGTACCACGCCTAATGTCGCCGAAAGAGGCTTCGGCCGCGACAACTATCTCACGCGTACTTCTGACAATGATGTCTCGCGAAAACCGCTTCCCTCAACCAGTCCAACTTAGCCCCAAGCGCATCGCTTTTGTTAGAGCTGAGGTTGAGGCCTGGATTGATGAAGCGATCGAACGCCGTAAGGCTGGATGAGTTATTTTGATTTCTGAGTGGCCGCCGTTTCAGAGGCTACAGCCGCGACTGTGCGGCTGTTCCGACAACAGCGCTATCAACAACTTGATTTCAGTGAACGGCGCAATATCAATTTGCCGCACAGTATCCCAACCATTTGGTCAAGCTGGCGCGCGCGGCGCATAGAAAAAGACCCGCGAGGTGGTGAGCCTCGCGGGCCGTCATTTGGGTGTGGTGACCGTTGGTGAATAAAAGGCCCGCGCAGCCTCTAGGGCGCGCTGGGCAAGTTGGCCGCCTGATGATGGCAGTCGGCGGCAAACCAAGCCCTGTGCCTACGCAGGGCCCCTGCACGGCCGTGACTACGCGGCCAGCAGTACCGGCTTCGCCGGTTAGGAACTCAATTGACGAGACGCGGATCTAAGCCCAACCACTCGCGATACATCTCTACGTCGACCATATCCATTTTCTCAACGCGCAGTACGCGGAGGCAGGACAGCTCGTCTAAGGTGGTTTCGAACAGCTGGGGTAGCCCATCCCAGAAAGCTGCTTCGACCGCTCCGCAAATGTCGATGCCGAAAATCACGATCCACTGTTCGGTGCCGTCTGGCTTCTGAAAGTTCAACATGTCGCCGACCTGGAAACGGTCGGCTGAATTCATCGTGAAAACCTCAAGAAAAGCGCATCGTCTTCTTCCGATCAGACGCCGTGGCAGAGCTTCGATGCGCTCCGGTGCAAATGTTTCTCTTCTCGCTGCATGCGTCATTTCAAGTCTCCTCGTTGATCCGTTTGTTACGGTGTGATACTTATGGATCAATCGTTTAAAGAAGTCAATACCTTTGGATCAAAATTATGCCTTTGGATCAAATCACCGGTAATCAAATATCTGCGGGCCGTATGTTGGCGGAGGTATCGCAGAAGGAACTTGCCGAGCGTGCCAACGTCTCGATCCCGACAATCAAAAGGATGGAGGGAACTGGAAACGGTTTTCTGAACACAACCAATAACGTCCTCGCGGTAATCGCGGTCTTGGAGTCAGTCGGTGTGAAATTTATCGAAGACGGCCAGACCTCTGCCGGTGGCGGTCCTGGCGTACGGCTTTTGAAGTCAGACAATCAATTCGACACCGATGTGAGTCAGACAGTACAATATCCGGAACATCTGCAGCCTGACGCGCCTACCGGCGCAGGCGGTTGATCATCGCCCAATAAGCGCGTATCTTTGCTCTGCGGCCACCACCCGCGTACACCACACTGAGGAGACCACCTTCTAAGAAGCTTTCGGCATTCGTGCCGGCGGCAATGGTGTACAATGGTGGTCACTATTATGAGACAAAAACTCAAGGGACTAACCAAGGTCAAAAAGACCCTCGCAAGCGGCAAGACCATCTATTACTGCTACGCTTGGCGCGGAGGACCGCTTTTGAAAGATGAGGCGGGACGTCTTATACAACCGGGTGATCCGTCTCTGCCCTTGGCGTTCGCGGCAGCCCACGACGAGCGCCGCAACCCCAAAACAAATGATCTCACAATGCTGGTACGACAGTATCGTGCATCCACTGACTTTCGCACCACCGCCCTGATGACACAGCGGGAGTACAGCCGCTACCTTGACATCATTCGGGAAACGTTCGGGTCGATATCGCTGGAGCAGCTGCATGACACACGCACCCGAGGAAGGTTCAAAGACTGGCGCGATTCCATGGCTGCTACGCCACGCAAAGCCGATTTAGCATGGTCCGTGCTCGCGCGTGTCCTGTCTTTTGGTAAAGACCGTGGCCTGCTTTCGATCAACGTCGCCGAAAAAGGCGGGCGGATATGCCGACCAGACCGGCGGGAAATGATATGGACTGACAGCAACATAGATGCATTCGAGGCAGTTGCGCCGGACAACATGCGGCTGGCTTTACAACTAGCTCTCTGGACCGGCCAGCGCAAAGGCGATCTGCTGCGGTTACGTTGGAGGGACTATGACGGCCAATGTTTGCGTCTTTCACAGTCGAAAACGAAGTCCAAGGTCATTGTCCCGCTGCATCCTAATCTGCGGCAGTTGCTCGATCCTAAGAAGCCCATGGACACGATCCTAATTAACTCGCTAGGCAACGCGTGGACAGTCGACGGTTTTAACACCAGCTGGCGCAAACTCTGCGCGGAAGCAAAAATTTTCGGGCTAAATTTCCATGATCTACGCGGCACAGCGGCCACAAGAATGGCGCTCGCTGGCTGCACCGTGCCAGAGATCGCGGCAGTCACGGGCCACAGTCTAAGGGACGTAGAGACAATACTCGATTTGCATTACCTCGGCGGCCGTGCGGAGCTTGCAGCCAGCGCGATGCGGAAGATGGTAATCAATACGGCTGTTGACTAACGATCCCTACTGACGGCTTCTTCATACACAATGAGACCTAACTCAAAAATTTCTGAAACGATACTAGCTTCTCCAGACTTTCGGAGAGCCGAAAACCTATTATGATGAGCTTCGTCCATCCTGAATACTGTCAGTCCACCAGTTTGCTCGTAAACAATGCGGTCTAGTTGCTCTGCGAGATCCAATTTCATTCCGCACTTACAACCATCCACTATTGAGACAGCCAGGGAGGAGACAGTCGAGTAGTGACAACAACCAATACGCGTTGGCCTGATCTTGTAATCGTTATATTTACTAGGCTGTATGTTATGGTTGGGATCGAATATCAATAGGTTGAATACCTGAGTTTCATCAAAGAAGCCGACCACCCTGCCGAGAGCTTTTGAAACATGAAACTGATAGAACGGGAACTCGTCCTCATTATCAAGATAGTCCCTTTTTACCCAATCAAAGTCGGCCCGCTTAACCGGCACATTGGTTCCATCCCAATTGATTTCATGAAACCTGAAGTTCTGGCGGAGCTCTTGATCCTTAAAGAACTCATCTAGATTGAGTTTGCACAAGTCGGCCAACCGCTCACACAAAGATATGAACCAACTGCCAGTCTGGTCTCCAACTCCGAACAACTCGGCTTGTCGCCAGAAGCGCAAAGAGAAAGACCAGAGCTTTTTCTCCGGCACTCTCCCTGCCTTAGGGCGATCGACAGGTACAGGTAGGATACCTAAGACGGGCTTCATGCTTGTTGCGGTAGCCGCGCCGAATAGAATTTTTGCATTACGTCCTCGGAAAGATGATTTTCAGATCGCGCCGACGGTGCGACCCCTGCCCTTGCTTGAAGCCAAGGCTCCTCCCGATGGGTCATTTCCTCTAGCTGGTCGCCAGTGAAGTTTGCATAAACTTCAAGCACTGCGTCAATGTGGGCGCGCTCTTGATCGGCTAACGTCTGGCTTGGATTGAACCCCGGCTGAATGTCTTGGAGATCTACCGGCGAGTACATGTTTTTACTGTCTTTATATCGATCATAAAGTTCGCGATTCACGGGCCCATGGACCCACGCTTGAAAACGACCAGGAAAAAACGGACCTCGGTTGAACGCGAGATGCCAAGCTTGAATGTAGTACATAAGCTTATGGAGTTTCAGCACATTCAGAATTACTCCGCCGTGACGCAGCTTCAGGACAACATAGTCCGATGTATCATTAATCGTCGGCATCATTTTTTCCCAAAATAGTGTGTCAAGCTGAATCATATCATGTTGACAGTTTATGTACAACGAGAGGCATCGCTGACCAACAGCCGTAAACGGCAATGAAATCGCCCTTGTAATCCCAATTAGCCGTAGCTTGACACCGCCATAAAATGAGAACAATTAGAGAACACACAAGAGAAAAGAGCGTGAACGATACATACGAGCCCAGACATTTGTGGATCCGCACATGGCCAGTTGAGAAAGGCCTGAACGGCAAGCTGCTGGATGATTTCATTTGCATCGTCGAGGGAGAAATTGTCGGCCGGATATCAGCACAAGAGACCGGACCGATGCGCAACACCTACAAGTGGGATGCGGGCCACTCGAAGCGTATCAAGGTAAAGCTCCTACCGCAGGGCGGGTATGCTGATGACGCGCGCGAAGCTGCTCGCTTTGTCGAGGAACACTATGACCGTCAGAGAGATGCGGCAGGATGGCCGCCAGTAGCGGCGACAAGGAAAGGCATGACGGACAAAAAGACCAAGACCGCGGAGACAATATGCGGCGATATCTGAAGTCAGACATCGAGGGCGGGCCCACAATCAAAGACGTCAACAGCCCCATCATTGAAGTCGTATGCGTCCCGTGTCAGCACCGCGATGTTCTCGAACGAAAAGCGATTGTGAGAAAGCTCGGTGCTGACGCAAGCTTTTCGCGATTGAGACGACGGTTGGCCATGGGATGTGACCGCTTTTTTCATGCCGAAGGCGATCGGTGCGGAATGCGCTTTCCGTGCCTAGAGGGCGTTGAGCCCATAACAGAGGAATAACGATGAGCGATGAGAAAACCAAAGCCGGTGACGGAGTAATCGACCAACACTATTGCTGTGTGCCTGAATGCAAGAAATGGGGCGGAATGGGCTACGCGCGCACGGCGGCCGATAGGGTCAATTGGTGGTGCGCAGAGCATTATCCGTACTGGGATGTGCATAAGAAATAGCATGTTCGGTTGAAATATTTCAGAGTAAATGCATTCTAGAGTGCCTTGCGAAAGCAGGCAAAAAGGGACCTGCTCATAGGCCGCGCTGTGAGCAGGTTCAATTTGCATGGGGTTGGAATGAAACTGATGACCGAAGACGACATACCGGCCTTCGTCGAGGCTGTTGCTGCAACCGGATGCGACATAACTGCGATCGGTGACCATTCATACACCCTCGGTGACGCGGACCTTCCCGCACCTAAGTGTGATGAGGTGCAGGTCGAACTGGAGGCCATCACTCGGAGATTTGGTGATCGCGATCACCTCAAGGAAGAGATCATCGCGTACCTGCATTCGATTGGCCGCAGCTACCGTGAAGAGACGAGGCATTAAGCCGCGCCCACCATTTGATACGATGACACAACCGGGAACTTTTCTCAAACTGAGTAGTTGAGCAAACGGACGCATTCCCCCTCGTCCGTTATTTTCAGCGCAATTTAGAAAACCCTCCTTTTGGAGGGTTTATTTTTTTGCAAAATTCGTAAATTGGAACCGTCAAAACACTTACTGCGTTTCGACGTCGCAAAACGAGCCAGATTTGATGGAGGTGCGCATGACTGCGAACTCGGTGAAATTGAACGAGCTTGTCGACGCTGACGAACTGGACCTGCTCACCGACTTGCTGCTTTTGTGGTGCAAAAAGAACAATCGCAATCCAGACGACCTGTTGCCTAAGTGCAATGTAATTTTGCAACGCTATCGCAACGGCGAATGCAACGCCGATCGGTTGTTCATGGGGCTGTGATCGGTCTCTGGCGATACGAAAAGCCGCCCGGATTGCTCCGAGCGGCTTTTTACCTAACAAAAGATGATCGTGTGATGGCAAATTAACCTTGCCTCATAACCTTAATATTAAGCACAACTTGACCGAATTCTAAAATAGCGCTTCCTTACACTGCTGGGAGGCTGCGTTATGAATGCGAAATTTTTCTTGTTGGGAGCGTTTCTTTTAACGGCCGCATGGGCCGGATGTCTTGGGACGCTGGCTTGGCTGTACTGGCCTACTTAATGCTGGGTGTTTCCTTGCGTACGTGAAAAATCTTCAGCCAACGGTGGCTGACGGGCTAGCGGGTCGATAGAATTTTACAATTCACGCAAACGGAAGCTGCACGACTTAGGCTGTAAAAAGCCGAATGAGCAAATTTTCGGTCATCGTACTGTTGGCTTCCTCAGCGTCCTTCTTGGGCGCTGGTGGATACACCTTATTGCCTCGGTCACTCTACGATCCAGCCTGCAACATCAAGGGAAATATCTCGATCATCTCAGGCGAGAAAATCTATCACGTCAAAGGCCAAGAGTACTATGAACCGACTGTTATAAGCTACAGGTACGGGGAGCGGTGGTTTTGCTCTGAAGGAGAAGCGCGCGCCGCTGGCTGGCGACGCGCACGACAGTGATGAGCGGGTGCTGGGCTTAAGTCGCCACCTCAAGTGTCACCACCTTGATGCATCGCGGCGAATTATGGATTCGTTTACAACCACCCAGTAATTTCAACGAGACCAGTACTCCCTCAGAGGTTGAAATGAAAAGATCATTGTCTGCATTTGCAGTGACGCTAATTTTGTGCGACCCAGCCTTGGCTAGGACTGCGCAACAAAACCATGAAAACCACATCATCATGCTGAGGCAAATGAATGGATGTGTCGCATTTTACGATCGTTCTTTACAAGCTCCCCGAGATAACGGGAAAGCAGTGATGTCTAAGAACATGGAAATGTATAAGCGCAAGCTTTACGAATACACGAGGGAAAATGACCTAGGCGATCTGAACGAGGCAGAAAAAGCCGCGTCGCAGAAGTTATTCCACCGATCGTCTGAAATGGTGAACGGATACTCTGTATTTAGCGAAGCTCACCCTGCAAGAAAATATTGCGACAAATTGGCTGTAGATCTTGCTCCAGTTAAAATGGAGCGGGTTACCTACGATTGGGTTGCCCAAGGAAAAGCGAAATCGAAAAAATTAGAAAGGCGCTACGATTACACCTCGGTACGAATGCAGTGCGTAGAAACGAAAAGCTCATGCGAAGACTGTGATTTTGATTACAAAATAGGAAGCGACTTAAAGATCGATTTAGAAAACCAAGAGTTTTTTGATTATACCAACAACATCCATGTGTACGCCATAGATAAAGAATACGTACCCCTCGACGATAAAAACTTTTTTTCTAATCTCTCCATTGGAACCAAATACAATCTTCCCGAGATATCATTTTTAAACTTTGAACGTGTCGGTGAGAGGCTCTCGGTTAAAAGCAGGCATATTTTTGAACCGCGTTTCCGCGATCCACACAAGAATAAATTCACCGGAAAGAAAAATGACGGCGAGATTTTGTATGAATACAAAATCACTAGAGACTCTGCCAAAATGACCTACATGCAGGGAATATGCACACTTACAGGCTACAACAAATGATGATTGGGCGGCGGGGTCGACTAGCCCAAATTGATTAGTATTACCCGGCTTGGATATCTGCCAATGTGCTAATCATATTGGAAGATGTTTTGAGGGACGGTATTTCATTACGCAAAAACCCCAGCCATTACCGTGGCTGGGGTTTTGTTTTTGATGGGGTGGTGTGTTTTTTACGACAGGTTCCAGGCAGGGCGAGGATCACTCACCTTACGAAGGATAGGGTTGCCGATTTTGATTGTGCCCGTCCCATCCAGCGTCGGGTTGAAATGGATATCCATCAGCTCCTGTAGCCGGAAGCTCACCAGCCCCTTACCAACGATGACCTGTGTTGGCTCGCTGATGAGTAGTCCGCTTAGCGCTGGCGTTCTCTTTCTCCCCGGCTCAGCAGAATTGCTGGTTGAGACAATGCCGTTGAAACTTGCGATCCATCGAATTGTTGTCGTCGCGCCTTGCATATCGATCTTCGGCCTGACTTCATCCCATCCGGCCCAATCATCGAACTCAACAGGAATAGCCAATCGTGCCCAATCACCATCTGCAAACCCAGCCGTGGCAAAAGTCAGAGCCGCGCTCCGTGCAAAGCGGAACCGATGCTGGTCCAATCCGTCTGCGACAGGGGTAATCGTGAGAACCTGCTTGAAACGCCCCGTTGACCCAATAGCTTCCTGAGACCCCACAATTGTCGATGTGCCCGTCAAACGGGTCAGCGCATAGCCAGTCGGGATCGTTCCAGAACCGATTGATGCATTGACGGCTGTCGTGCCTGTCATTGCATAATTCGGGAAGAGATTCGACACGGTTGGATCAGAGCTAAAGGTCTCACCAGCCGCGACCATTGTCTGGATTAAAGGAAGCACGACATTCACAGCCGCCTTGTAAGCGCCGGTGGGCGTCAACGCGTCGTAATAGGTTTGGCCTGTCGTCGGGATGGTGCGGACCTGCAACGCTTCCTTGTCGTTCCAAACGCTCGTGAGGTCTGCAACCTTGACACCGGTTCGGGACGACTGAGCCTTGATCCAGACATCAACGGCGTCATGAACAACAACTTGACCAGCAGACCATGATGGCCAAGCAGGCTGCAGGGTTGTGATGATGACGTGGATACCTGCATCAGTCAGCATGGCGAGGGCGAGATCAAGGTGTGCCGTGATCTGTGCGGCCGTCTGCCCCCCCTGAATATCGTTATCACCGATTTCTAGGAACACGATGGCAGGAGAACGGGCAATGATTGCCGGGATCAGCGATAGCAGGCCTTTCGTGTTGCGGGCGGGAACGTTCGGGAGAACACCTCGAAGCGTTTCCGCCTCAACGCTGATATTCGCACCGTCATAGCCTTGCCTCGGGCGCATCGTAGGAATTGACCCACCAGTCCGGCCAAGGAAGTCGTTTGTGGTCTGCCAGCAATCGACATTCATGCGCCGGTCAAAGATACGGCACCACGGGATAATCCCGTAAGTCCAGTTTGAGCAAGCACCTTGTCCAGATGTGTCGCCACTGTATCGGTCGAGTTCGATGGATTGGTGCCCTGCCGATAGGAGCTTTGCACCTGCCGCCAATGGCAGTGCTGGCAGAGAAGCCGCTGCGAACACCGTCACGGTTTCCGTTACGCTTGCCACACCTGAGGCTGATACGGTGACAGCGAAACTGCCAACCGTGCTTGCCGCAGCACCAACGACCAGACGCCAACCATCCGTCGCGTTGCCAGCCAGGGCGAGCCGCCCATCGTTAGGCAGGAATGTTGGAACCACGCCATTCGGGACGGCATCAATGTAAGCCACCAACGACCCTGCCGCTTTGCCTTGCCGGAAAGCGAGTGGCCCTGCAAGGATTACGGCGCGAGGAGCTTTAAAGATCAGTTGCGCGGTCACGGTTTGGGAGGCATCGCCCGAAGTTGCCGAGAAGTTGACCGGATATGACGCCCCTTGTTCGGCCCAGAAGTTGCCGACGTAGACGTTGGGATCGGTGCTGCCACCAGTTCCCTTATTGGCGACCGGGCCATTTGATCCGCCAAGGAGAGGTGTCGGCATTCGATAGGTTGTTGCACCCAGACCTAGACCGGCGAACGGGTCAGACAGTGTTCCGATAACGTCGCCAGGTGTTGCCTGAAGCGTCAAGTTGTCGTTTGACACGGTCAATGTCGGCGGCACCACCCCACCGCTCTGCACGACAGAGCCGCCCAAAGAAATAAGGGGCGGCAAAGCCACCCCCATTCTCAAACTTGTCTTAAGGCCTGCCATTACGCGGCCTGCCACATGAAAGCGTCGCCCGCATCCGGATAAACGTCGACGTCGGTGTTGGCCGGGATTGGAACGCGGACAGGACCGGCAGAGTTTGGATTGCGACCGTATGACAGCCAAGAATCCGCAGACGCGCGGACGCGGAACACCGCCTGCCCTGCACCATCACTGATTGGTGGCGCGACGTTTGTGGATGCCACGCCAGACGACGGCGATTCCTGCCAAACAAGCTTGCCAAGGATGGACTGGGATTTGTCACGTGCGACGAGCGAGCCGGCATAAGCAGCGGTAACTGTGAAGGCTGGAAAAGCCATAGGAATACTCCGGAGATTTTAGGGTTAGTTTGCGCGGGTTGCACGCGCCTTGGGCTGGCCTTCAACGACGCGATCAATGCGCAGCGTCATGGCCTCAACGGCACTTTTCACGCCGCCAATCGCCTCCATGATTTGCTCGGTGCTTTCGCGATGTCCCTGCTTGGAGACATAATGCTCTGCAACGTGCAGGCGGTGCGCGGCAAGCTCTTCACGAGACAGCGCCGCCATTGCTGACGCAGCAGCTGCGGCGCCTGCAGCTTCTGACTTTGCGGTATTGATCTTTGCGTCCACGTACTTCCAGAGGCCGAACAGAAAGCCGAATAGCGTCACGAAACAACCGATGACGGCCATGATTTCTGGGCCGGTCATTTCGTGCCTCGCAGATCGTTGTCGCGGTGCTCGTAAAAATCACGCAGCGCCAAGTGCTTTCGTAGGCATGACACCAGCCGCTCGCGATCTCTGATCCAAAGCTTTTCCAGACGGGCCTGCGAAAGTGGGTCGTTGCCTAAGTCCGTCGGGCCTTTGCATTGCTCCAGCAGAATGGTGTCGGGCTTTGTCAGACGTGGTGGAGGTGGCGGGACCGCTACCTTATCGGATCTTGTTAATGCGCTGCACGCTGGGAGCACCAAGCACAACGCGACCAGCATCAGGATCTTGGTCAGCTTCACGCCCCAGCTCCTCGATTTGAGATTGAAGTAGTTCGTTTTCGGCCTGCATCTCGGCGATGCGTTGCGCCTCGCGAAGCTTGGCGGCATTGTTGGCGGCGTCTTGCCGCTCAACCTCGGCGTTGCGGGCTTCTGTGGCCACCCTCTTCAGTTCGGCTATCTCTGCGTCCTTCACCAGAACGGCGTCGTCATAGCCGCTGTTGTAGATGTGCGTATGCACGGCCCACAGAAGCACCGCAGCGGCGATCACGCCGTAGAGATAAAAGGCTGGCTTGCTGAGGAAGATGCTCATCGCTGGCCATCCTTGAGGCCAGAAACGCAGATTTCTGCCTCGCCCTTGCGCTGCGCGTCGCCCATCTCGCGGCGCTTCACCAAACCCTGCACGACCTGCCCGCCAGCTTTGTTCCAAGCCGTCTGGGCTTCGCAGCCCTTCCAGTACTGGCCAGCCATGTGCAATCTGGTCGCGGTCGAGCCAGCCATGCCCTTTCGGGATGCAATAGATCCAACCCCGAAATTATAAGCGCCAGACAGCATTGCTGCCTGCACACCGATCGGGAAACTTGTGTAGCCAGGAACGGCTTTCACAAGCGGCAGGTAATAGTCGTTGTAGATCTGCTCGCGTGTCATTTCCTCGCACTGAGTGCGGGTAAAACGCATGTTCGGACCAACAGGCTTGCCATTGATCCGAGTAATGCCAGCGCAGATGTCGTAGATCTTCGCGAACCTGTCCCAGTGAGATGTCAGCACCATGCCCTCCCAAGGGAGGATAAGTGCATCCGTCGCGAGAATGACGGCAGGTGGCAGAACGTGTTCGCTTGTGTCCTTGTAGGACTGCCAGCCGCCAGCTGCCGCGGCGATCAGCGCAGCCGCAATAGCCGCCTTCCCGCGCTTCGTGGCGACGATTTTATTGATTGGCATCACTGCCCTCCTTTTGAGCAAGGATGCGCGCCACGAATGCCCCTGCGGTCACGGCAAGCGTGAGCCAGGCAAACAGCCCGGGTGGAACCGGTAGCGCGATAAATGGAAGCATTGCCTCGACGCCGGTTAGCACCGCGGCAAGCACAATGAGGCGGACAGACCAGGCGCGTTTCAGCACCTGCCGCCAGTTGTGGATGAGCATTGGTTTCCTAGTTTTTGGGAGGTTACGCGTTCGGCCAGTCGATAGGCTCTATCTCAGCCAAAAACGCTTCGACGGTTGGCTGAGGTCTCTGGCCGTTCATGACCTTGTCGAGCTCGGAATAGGCATAGGCCCAAACGCCATCGCGCCAGGCAACGAAGGCAAGCGCCTCTGCTGCCCACTGCGAATTGGTCGAATTGACATATGAAGCCATCGTTACGCCGTCGCGAAACTTCCGTTCGGTAGCAGTCGCATCGACTAACATCTGGATGGCCGCCTCGTAGTCTGTTTCAGTCGGCGTCTCAGCACGAACACCAAATGTTCTTGGAGCCATGGTCAATCCTTCCATTGGGCGACGACACCCGAAACGGTAATGTTCTTGTTGTTTGCAGTCCGGACGCGCCATTTCACATTTGATCCCGATGGCTGGGACGAGAGCTCGATGTCATTGTCCTCAAACATTCGAATGCCTGAGAAGCTGTTCGTCATGGAGAGGACAGATGCAGTCCACGTCGTGCCATTGTCTCGAGAGAACTCGCCGATCAAATCAACGTTGATTGTGAAAGCATCTGCGCCTTGTATCTGCAGTGCCATTCGACCAGATGAAGGCTGTGACATGGCAGGGTACGCTACAGAAACAAGCGTCATATTGTCTGGCACGCCAACCGTATTCAACGTGAGTTCGCCAATACCAACCGCAATGCCCCCACTTTGAACAGCGGACACATTGACCCTGTAATACTGGTAGGACGCAGGACTTGCGATCGTGAAAGACATGACTTGCCCATCGACCCAACTAGTCACGTCTGTTCTGGTGTCTAACGGCGTCCATGAGGATGCATCATTTGACCCCTCGAGCACCCATGATCTAGGTGACTGGTTTACCGACCCAGAACGACCGAGGATCGAATAGCTTCCGATCACCTTAGGTGATACGCCAAAGTTAACTTGAAGCCATCCAGAAGTTACGCTGTTGTTCGTGATCCACGACGTGGCGTTATTTCTGTCTCCCGCGTACCAAACCTGAAAGCCAGCGCCGGTATTAGTGTTGCTGGCAGTCATTGTCACACCAGACGTCGTTGCAGCGGTCATGGTTGGTATCTGGTTCAATCCACCTATTGTGGTTGGCACATACCAGTCGTTGACAGCATCGTAAGTCGCATTGGTTTTCGACAGAACACCGCTCTCATCATCGAACGCATCCGCGACACCACCAACCATTCCGAGGCGCTGGCCCTTCAAGTCGGCAATCTCGATTGCAAAGATAGCGTCGTTCGCACCACCAGATGGCGATGTGGCCAGCACATCAATGGCAGCCTGTACGGTTGCAGGATTGTCTTTCAGTCCAGCAACAGCGTTGTTGAACGTCGTCTCCAATGCAGTGATTGCAGCCTGCTTCAACTTCTTGCCGGAAGGACCATCAAAAGCAGGTCGGCCACCATCCGTTGCGCCGTTTGGCCCCTCCATGTCTCCAGGCACGCCAACTGGCAGGCCGAAGGTTATGGTGACTGCACCAGTACCGGTGGGCGTGACGTTCATGGCCACATCAGAGCCGGGCGGAAGCGTCTGGACAGGAGCGAAAGTAATATCGGTGTAAGGTCCGGTTTCACCGGTTGCGCCGGTGATGTAAGCCGGGTCTGTCCAGTCACCGGTGTCATTTGTCCGCTTCGTGTAAAGCGCCGAACGCCCATCGCCGATATCGGCTACGAGAACCGCAAAACCAGCTTCCTCTGCATCGTAAGCTGCGCGACCGGCAAGATCATCGACCAGGACATCATAATCCACGCCATTGATTAGCGATGTGCGCGTGACGGTCGACATAGTGCCAACGCCGGTGAAGATCGGGATAAGATCAGATCCGCCAGCAAGCGCTGCAAAGGCCTCAATGTTACCGTTGGCAAGAGATACAAGCAGACGACGAGTCGCCTCCTGCGCACCGACGATACGAGGCGTCAGTTGAATTTCGTAGGGAGCAGCCGTCTGACTATCACCCGGCCATTCATGCGCAAGTGTAAGTTCGGTATCACTGACAACGGCATCAATGCGAATAGCGATGCCGACATGCGTGCCAAACAGATCGCCAGCACGTAACGGCGACAGCTTCGGTTCATCGGACATCCAATAGGTGCCTTGCCCGATAACTGTCACAGAACCATTGCTGACAGTCGCCGTACCAACGCCGTAGCTGGTTGGGAAAGTATAATCAGCCATCGTTGCGCTCCGCCCTAGCCTTTTCTTCCATCTTCAATTCGGAAATCTCTTCTCTCAGAGCTTCATTCTGTGCGTTCAGAGCCTTGTTCGCCTGCGCCAAAATCAGGCAGCGGTCTCGCAGCATCTTTTCTCGCGTGAGCGCTTCATTCAGCGCCACATCGAGGTCGATGTTCGTTGTGGTTGACATAAGGTCAGTCCTTTTTGGGAAGCCCGAAAATGTAGTAGCGAATGCCGTAGAGCGGCGCCGGGTCGTATTCGCGCGTTATCGTGTTGTTGTTGTAATCGTTCGCCGTACTCCACAGAGCGAATGTCGGCGCGCCGCGATGCGTGTAGAATGTCGCGTCATTGTTGGTCAGCCTGCAGTAAGTGCTGTCACCACAGTTGAAGAGCGGTATTGTGATGCCGCCGCCTTTGGTCAGGCGACCGAGGGCAACACGCGGTTGCCGGACGGACTTGGATATCGTGATGCTGGAGCCTGATGTGGCGCCATGAACGGTGGTGTATTTCACCATTGGGAAGACATCGTTACCCGCATTATGGGTCACAGTGTACGCCTGAGACCCGTCAGTCACCGAAATGAAACCTTCCTTGATGATCTGCAAGCAAGGCCAGCGGCTATCAAGCACGATGTCTGCGAATGATGGATTAGCACCAGCACCAGGTCGCAACAGCTGCATGACCGGTTGGCCACCGATCTCGATCTGCCTAAAGACATCATTGTTGCCCGATGTCGCAGGAGTATTATCGAACGCATAGACAATGAAGCGGGCACGGCATGCAGCCCCTGCATTGAAATACAGCTTGCCGCCGCTGATCCAGTGCTCTCCACCGAACGAAAGATCCGTTGGCGACGCCGGATAATAGATGTCACTGCCGACGTAATAGTGCACATCGACCAGCGTTGACGCTGGCACTGCAAAGCCGATTTCGTATTCGCTGACGCCAGCATTCAGAGCAATGTCGTCAGCAGCAACCACCTTTGCCGGCCGATTGGCGCTGTCGAATGCCAGCTGCGTGCCCGTCGCCGTACGAGCATCAAATCCCGGCTTGGCAACCTTCAGGCTATCCTTGTTGATGATGATCGTATGCTGACCAGGCACAGGCGGTAACGGTGTCCCGTTCTGGACCGGCGTTTCGTCACCCGGCAAGTTCCAAACCGCCAGAGCAGACCCGAACGTCTCATCAGATCCTGAAGGTGTGGAAGGCGAGCAAAGCATTTCAGGAATGCCATTTACCGTACCAACCTGAAGCCTGAGAGAATTATTGTAGTTCTGGCACCAGCCATATTCAGCACTATTTGGCGGTGAGCGGCGCGTACCACGATCCTCATAACCACGGTAGGACACGATCATGCTGTTTTGCACAAACCGCCCATTCGTTTTACGGATCGGCTTCACCTCATGCAAAGGCAATGAATAGACCAGATTTGGAAACGCCGAGTTCCTATAGTAGTTCTTTTGCGCCGCTGAGTTAGTCTGATTGGAATAGTTGTCAGCACACCATTGGTAATTGCTCGGGCCGGAACCGGGAGGCCAATAGTACGTCGCGAACGATCCAAGTCCTAAAGAGCTATTCACCCCAGAATACAGCACCCGCACATCAGCAGCCCATTTGCTGTTGTAGTAGAACGCGCCGTATTCGTTATCCAAAATATCTTTTGGATTGCGGGGGCCCTTGGTGATTTTCACACAAGAGACACCCGCATAATCGATGCCGATCAGCGTTCTAACTGTCATGACGTTACAAGAATTCCGTTCTCGTCGATGATGACGCGGCCATTGCCGAAATTGATTGTACCGGCCAGCACCGTGCCGATGTTGGCAACAGCAAGCGTCAACTCGCCATCTTCAAACACAAACGGTTGCTGGATGTCCTGATCGTCACTGCTGATCATCAGGATCTGATCTGCCCGCAGGATGATGCGCGTCGTATCCTCAGGATCAACCGGCACATCCATGAGGAACGAAGCTGCTCGATACTCACCATCGTCGACCGCCGCCTCAATGCCATAACGTGCCGCATATCCTGCTGGAGCAGCAGCAACCGCCCATCGAATGTTGACCGTCGCAGCATTACCACCCATTGCAGCGGATAGTGTTTCCACTTTCCCTGCCACAGCAGAAATCTGCGTGACGGCAACCTCGACAACTTCAGTGTAGGATGCTTCAAGAGCCCCTGCCCTTGCCGTCAGCTCGCGCCGCAATTCCTGCTTGTCGAGGAATCCGACGTTGGCGTTCTCCTGCACATCGCCAAGCAGCTCCAACGCAGCTTCGAGTGCATTACGGCTGCTATTTGACAACCACCCGAGCATGTCGCCAACGCCGCTCAAATCGATATCGACGTAGACGTCCTTATCGGACAGCAGCACATTTGGCGTGATGACCGGGATGAAATCAGACCACAGCGTGACCCTGTCGCCATCCGGAATGTATCGGCCGCGAACGCCATAACTTTCGTTTGGCAGCAGGCTTTGCGAGATCAACATCGAACCAGCTTGAGGCTGGTCCGTGCGCCCTTCTGTCACTTTCTCAAGAGTTGCGAAGAGCTTGACTTCGTATTCGATGCCGATAACGTCATCAAGACGTCCGTCTGAATTGTCCCAAGTCAGTCGAATTGCAGGTCGCCGATCGACACCGAGATTGTCTTTGACAGTCGCAGGTTCAGCGAACCAGTCAACAATTGGCTGAGGCTGAGGCCTGATAACGCCAATGGCGCCATCAACTGGAGGCTGGAACTCAGCATCGCTGTCCCAGTCGTAGTCGGCAGGATCGACCTCAGTGATATCGATCATCACATCAAGGTTGGCACGGTCTGCAACACCGTCCACACGCATCAGCTTGTTGACGTAACCATTTCGGACCGACGTCCACTCGATCACTTCACCAGGAGTAACGTAAGGCCAAAACTTTGGCGGCAGAACAAGCGTGTGTCGGCGGAACCGGCGCGCCTCTTCCAGTGCCGACTTCATCAGACGCTGCACTTGTTCGGCGTATGGCACGAAGTCCAGAGGAACGTCAGCCATCAGGCGGCGGTTTCCGTCCTCAGCCTCAAGATCAGGCCGGTAGAGCGGCGGCGCTGTCTTGGTTACCCAGCCATCACTCTGTGATGGATAGGTCGCAGAGACGCCGTTGATCGTATCTGCTAAACCAAGGAAAGGAGTGAATTCCTGCTCTTCAGTCGAAAGAATATCCGCATCAGTGAACGAGACGACTGGTCCATCAGGCGTGCCGCAATGAAGCGTGTAAACCCCTCCAACTTCTGAAATCTTGCCTTGGCAGGCCGTCAGAAGCGCCTCAACAGCAGTCGAAATCTGCGCGTCGACATGTATCTCGCCGCCACTGCGATAAGTCGGTTCCAATCCAGACGCACCGAGGATAGTGGCGCGACACTTATTGATCTGCGCGATCCAGTTGGCCGCTGGCAACCGAGCTGCTGCAAGGTTCTGAAGGCCATAGAACCATTCGCCATTATAGCTCACGCCGCGAATGATGTTGTAAAGCTGGACAGCTGGTAAGCTATCGCCGTCACCGCCCCACGTCGAAGGATCAGACCACCGGTGCGAACCGACGCCGCCAGCTGTGCTGTCTTTTGTGATGTCGTACAGTTTGCGGCCTTGCAGGACGAACTTGAACGATGGAACACCTGAAAACACATTCTTGGACACGCGAGCCGTCACTACCGCGTAAGCTACGCCTCGACCAACGCGATTTGAATTCCACTGCCGCGAAGCGTTTGACGCGCCCATGGCCACGCCATCAGCGACAGTCTGCGTTCCATCATAAAAACGAACCCACAGGTTATCTGCGTAAACACCACCGCAATTAAGTCCGTATGCGCCATTGCCACCGAGAGCTACACGTTCGCCATTGACCCAGAACTCGGAGAGCGACGCGACCGGCAAGTCAGCAAGCGCAATAACCTGCGTGAGATAAGCATTTGGCGTATCGCCGTCCTTGCCCCACGTGTTCACCCATACCAATGATCCGGCTGTGGCGTATCGCCCAACGATGAACGATCTCGCCAAGTCACCGCCACCCTGCATGGTGCCATTGATAGCGAAGTTTTGGGCGGAACTCTGGCTGCCTGCTAGAGCCTGGCCAAGCAGGCTGACGCCAATACCGACAGCAGTCTTTAGAAGGAATGATCCTACAGCGCCGAGGCCACCAATGAACGCAGATACGCCACTGAAGAACGTGGCGATCCCAGTAAAAATAGCCATCGATTTCCTTTGAGAACCGCTAGATCAGCGGCTTCATGAAGTGAGTTTCGGCGGCTGCGTATCCGCGCCGCTCATAGATCTTGGAAACGTCGTTGCTAGCCAGCGAAGCCATGCCGATGGACACGCATGATGTTGATCTCGCCCAATCTTCGTATGCATCGAGCATGCGTAAGGCGCCGCGGCCACGTGCCGACGGTTCGATAAACCAGACTGTTTCTTTCGCGATACGACCGGCGCCAAATGGATGTTCAAAAGCAACAGCCATGAGGACACCTTGCGCTGGCTTGCCGACGACGAGGGCGCACGCGAACGGAGATGCTAAATGCTGCTGAAACAATTGATCTGCGCGTGCTGCTTCGAATGGGAACGTGAACCCAGCTGCGGCGTGACTTTCCTTAAGCAGCGCGACAACCCGTTCACGATCGCCGGGTTCAGCAAAACGCACGTCCATCAGAATATCCCGAGAAACTTTTTGCGCTTCTTTTGTGTAGCGACCTTGCCCTTTTCGCTACCCCAGAAGAATTCCCATTCCTGCACCGTCGCTGCGTCCTGAAAAAACGTGTCGGTTGGACTCCGCAGGACCTGTGTCGCATGACTACGCGTCGAAGGGTTGGCGCGCGTCATTTCCTGCGTGTGGCTAGCGCATATCAGCGTCACAGAACCCTCGGCATTTTCTGTCGGAGTTGTGATGTTGATATTGTCTACGAAGCCAACAAACCGGCATTCCGCTGGCGCCACCATTTGGCGGGTATCCGGATCAAAGAGGCCACGGTAAATCTCGACACGAGCCTGTCGGCAATCATATTCGCGTACCAGCTGTTCGACATGGTCACTGACTTGTGACATCCGGATATTGACGTTCTGGACAGAGAGATTGTTGACCAAAGGAATGTCATCTATTTGCACAAGCGTGCCTGACCCGTACCAATCCCGGGTAACAGGTAAACCCGTATCCGGATGAATGACGGCAGCCGAAATATTCCCGACATCCGACCACATGCCGTCAGTCACCGGCACACCTGTAGTGCGGTTACGAACAACGAGCCATAGAAAGTCGCGCGCCACCAGTTGCCGCGCCTCAAGCGCAGCAAGGTTCTCGGCAGAAATGTTACGCATTATCGGGCCTCTATTGCCTGAAATGAGATGACCGCTCGTCCAGTTTCTTTGTCAGATGTGGTCGACACCGAACCGGCAACCAGCCTCATGACGCAAGATGGTTTCACGAGAGCCACGGCGAGAGGCGCGGTTACACCAGGCCATAGATGCGGTCGAACTTCGAACTGGGCAGTGTATCCAGTGGCATCTGCAACGGCAGGCTCCATGACCATGTGAAGGTCGTTCGTGCCTATCTGGATGTAGTCGCCGACCGAAACTCGATATCCCAGCGGGAGATCGTGCAACGAGATCGACTTGCGATTTGCGTTGATCGTGGTCAGTTCGGCGTCGCCGTCGAAAGCATCACCCGTCGGCCAGCTACCATTCGGGTAGGCAATCGGATAACAGCGGGATTTCGGGAATGCGCGGAATGTCTTAAGCACTCCTTCGAGACTCATGAGCCGAGCGCGCCAATAGTCCAGTTCGTTCGGTCGCAACGACTTTGATTGGGCTGTCATTTTCCACAGTGGAGACCCGAGATCCTTCGCAATCGTTTGTCCGCCAGCAGTCCGCGAATACTCTTGACGCCACATCGGCTCAAACTCAGTCGTCCAACCCGGGAACTCGTCGAAGAATGAAGTTGGGAGTGGATATGTAATTGTCATCAGGTTTTCCTGATGTTGCGCCGATTAGCTGATCGGATAACCTTTTCGACACGCTTAGCAAACGAAGCCTCAATTTCATCTATCCTGATCTTGAGATCTGACAACCGCACCGGTTTGGAACCATCTTCCGCGCTCAATGATCCAGCCACGACTGAGCCTAGATTGAGCGCCAAGAAACCACTCGGTGGAGCATCTACAACCCATCTAACGTTGACTGTATTCGGGTCGCGATACTTGCCAATAAACTCAAGCAGTCCAGCAACTGTGCCGACAGCCTTGTGGTTGATTTCAACAAGAGGCTCGCCATCTTCGTTTACGCTGCATCCGACAGAAATAGAGTTCTCGCTGTATTCACTGCTTTGTACGACTTTAGTCATGGTGGACTCCTACCTGCGGACGCGCTTTGATGCCGACGCAACCGTTCATTGTTGGGGGATTTTATGAGCGAAAAAGGAACTATCCAGGTCGGATCAACCGTGCGACTAAAGCTTGAAGACAACGGCTGGAAGCTTGATGTTGCCCACAATCCTCAGGGATTTAGCGGCCGACATGGGACATTCGAAACTCTCGAGGAAGCAGTCGAATGGATCAACCAGACCTACGATTGGAAGCGGGGCTAATCACCCCAACTTCACGTTTCGTTTTTGTGCCGATCTAACGGCCGCTTCGACGCGACCCTGCATCTCAGCTCCCTGTTTGGCGACGACCTGCTCAAGCCTTGCAACAGCAGCAGAATCAGCTCCTCGCGCGTCGATGACGGGCGCGTAATTAACTCTCACAGCATTATCGTTCGCTGGCCGTATGTTCGGTATTGCTGGAACGGATACTCCGACCGGACCACCATTCGCATAGCCATTGCGCAGTGCTTCAACCATGCCAACACCGCCCGCACGCGCTACGTCAGCCTGAGACCAAACCACTTCGCCTTTATGAACGATACCTGCCGGCTCATACTTGCCGCCTGCACCGGTATAGCCACCAGATGAGAAGCCCAAAGCCTTAAACATACCGGTCAACCAACCGTTGCCACCAGAAGCAGATTTACCGCCGAACAGGCTGTCAAACGCACTGTTTAGCGCGAGGTCTGCAAACTTTTGGGCGAGGTTAGAGAGTGCATCGCTAAGGCTGGACGTGCCTTTCAGTACGTCGACGAATCCTGACCGGGCTGTGTCATAGAACTCACTGGCACTGCTTTGCGTCTGCTGTTGCTGATCGGCTAGTTTCCGCAGTTCTTCTGCCTGCCTTGCATAAGCCGCCGCCTCTTTTTCGATGGCTGCGATTTTATCCGGCGACAGTTGAATATTGCTGAGGTCGGTTTGACCCTTCTTACGCGCCTCTTCTCGAAGATCAGCAAGTGCTTTTTGCTCTAGGTCCAATGCGGCCCTACGCTTGATTTGCTCCTCATTGGACAGGCCGATGAGGTTCATTTCTTGACGCAAGGCTTCAGTCCGGTCGCGGATTGCCTGCAGATCTTCAGCAAAACGATCCGATGCAGTCTTTTGCGGTGTCTTTGTTCGCTTCGCTGCACCAAATCCACGATTTTTCGCTGTGTCGAGATCAGATGGACGTCGTTCTGGAGTGGGTCCAAATTCAGGCGTCATGAAGCCTGGGTTTTGAATGTTGTCAGCCCACGGAGGTGCGTTGGTCTCTAGCTTTCCTGAATTTGAATTGTAGCTGCGCCAGGTGGTAATATCAGTCATGCGCGAAGCTGCGTCATTGACCTTTTGGACATTGCCAGCAGCAACTAGAGCAGATGCAGCGAGATCATCAAAGCTTGATGCAAAATCAGAGGTCGCCCGCAAGCCTGTACTATTGATCGCCGCGGCTAGCGCGTTCTGGACCTTCTCAACTTCCTCAGTCTGAACCTTGCCTTCCTTCGCAGCTTCTGCAAAGTCTGAGAAAGCAGTTTGAAGGTTCCTTACTACCTCGTACTTTTCACCGGCGAGATCAAACTGACCCAACAAATCCGCAAATGATACAGAAGCTTTATCAATCTCTGATCTTACGTCCGCCAACGTTTTGGCGTTTAGAATTTCGATGCCTTTTTTGAGATCGGCACCGCTCTGCGCCCGTTTTAACTCATCAGAGTATTCACGTAGCGCTGGAACCGCATCGCCCCACCTCTCAGCTACAGCAGAAATTAGTGCAGCCTGCTCTTTCAACACCTCAGCCGATTTGTCGCCTTCGCTCATAATGGTGGCGAAATACTGAAACGCAGCCGTACCGGCGGCAATTACGCCGATCGTGACAAGCGATAGTGGAGATATGACCGACGTAAAAGCGCTCGCCAGCCCCTTGCCTACCCCTTGGCCAGAATCCTTGAGTTGCTGCAACACTGCCGAAAGCTGAGTGCCCTGTTGAAGGGCAATCTGTATCGGCGACATGCCCATAGCGGCCGTGACACCGATATCCTGAAACTGGGCTGCGATGTTGGCCGTATTGAAACTGCTTGGGCTAGAAGCGCGCGCCGCGAGAGCGGCATTTCTACCCTTGATGGCCGCTGTCGAAGCAAGTGCGGCTTGGCGCTCACGCTGAATGGCAGACGCCATTTCGTTCGCTGAAATGGCGCCGACTGCGTGCGCCTGCCTGATGTCGGCAACGGCCGTTTTGTAATTGGAGATGGTGGAGAATAGCGGGCTATACTTGGCACGAAGGCGATCAAGCTCTTTCTGCTGATCAGCTAATGCTCCGTTCCATTCTTTTGCGGCCGCCGTCCCAATGCCAACCATATTGTTGATGCGGTCTTGCATCGAGGATGTAAGAGAATTGTTTATCGACTTGCCGGTAGCGGCAAATCTCTTTTCAATCCCACTGGATGCCTGCCCGACATCAGAAACCAGCCTATTCAGCGCCCGCTTGACGGTTGCAAGGTCGGTGCTGATTGAGATAATCAGGTCATCACTATTGTTGCCGGCCAAGTCGGTTTCCTAACGTGGAAAAGCCCGCAACTAGGCGAGCCGGGAGTTATGCAATGGCGATTTTTTCGACAGTGCGTCAAACAGCAGCGTTAGCCGCGATGCTATTGTTGTGCGCGTTTGGGGGAGCATTTGCGCAGGTCCGAACACCGCCAAGCATCCCCAATGAGGAGGATGCGGAGGCAGTAAAAGTCGAGCGGTGTCGTCTGTCGTTAAGCCCGATCTACGCTTGGCAGTTGGGAGACGCGAAGCGGTTACGCGACTGGTGCCGCCAGAATGGCTACATCACGTACGAGGAACAGCTCCGCGCCGAAGGTTGAGCCAATCTAACCACCGTATTTCTTGAATAACTCGTCGATCTCCTCCGCAGATGGAGGATCAACAGTGTCTTTCACGCCATTTGCCTCGGCTTTGCCCGCCGCTGCGAGCGTGAACTCTGTCAATGTGCAATGCCAGAATATTGCGGGCGTCCAACCGAGCCCGCCGAACGCGACTTTCTGCCAGTCGCGCCAAGGGAAAGCTTTTTCTATGCCGCCTTTGCGACGGCTACCTCGTTTCCCGGTTCATCCTCATCAAAATGATGGGACAGCGCGTCGGAGATTGCCTTTGCCACTGAGCCAAAGTGCTTGAGCTTCAGCGTTCCAATGGCTTTCTCTTTGTCGCCATTCACCGTCAGGAGATCAAGCGCCGCAACTGTCGCTGCCGGCTCTACGCCAGACAGCCGCAAAAAGAGATCTGACATGCTTTTGCACGAGAGGCGTGTTGAAACAGCTGCTAGGCCGCCCATTTCGGCAGCAATAACGAGTGGAACACTCCCAACCCAAAGACCTACCTCGCCGCGGGCTCCATTGACCTCAAGCGGAAAAGGTTTTTCAGCATCAGTCAAATTACGCCTCCGCTACGAACGCGAGAACACCAGCCGCTACAAACGTGGCATTGAAGTCCATGTTGCCTTCCATCTCGCCACTGAATTCGAATTCAGAAACGAACCAAGGGCCGGTATAAGTGCCGAGACCTGGCACGATAACCTTGGCGTTGAACTTTGTGGCGTCGTTGACATGCTCCATGAACGCAGTGTTGGACGCGCTCTTTACGAACTTGCCAGAACCAGAGAACGTACGGTTTTTGATGCCGGGTTCAGCTGTTTTCTGCGGTGTGTTTTCTGGGTTTTCGCAGTCCGTGATAGTCGTGTCGACTTCATTAGCGGACATATTGAAACTGCGTGTCGTAAGTCCGCACAGATTTGCAAAGACTTCAGTTGGGGTCGCGCCATTACCAATCTGGATGAGTAGCGTGCGACCAATCTGCTGACCGTCGGGCATGATTGTACCTCAAATTTTGGGATTTTGGGCCGCTAGGCCGTTTCGACGTATGCGACGAATTCGGCGATGCCGTGCGTCGTGACTTCGTCAGGGTCTTTAAAGTGACGGGTATTCTGCCGCGTGATGGATATCAGCCTATGGGAAGGCAGAACCAACGGCGCCTCATCAAGAGCCTCCACGACCTCGTCGATGACTTCCTTCAGCTCCTTGAAACCTGCGGAATACTGCGACCAAACGTGGATGGTGACGTAGATTAGGTTCGACTTAAGGCAGGTGACATCATCACGGATCACCTGGCTTTCGCCGTATTCGACATATGGAAAAACTGCGTTCGTAGGTGGTCTATCGTAAATGCGCTGAGAGACTTTGGCAGTCAGACCGCCTCGTGCTTTCAATCGCGCAACGATTACTCCCTGCAACTCAAGATCGGGACTTGCCATTATTTTTTCATGGCCTCCCTTACTCCGCGCCACACCGCATCGTTGATTTTCTTCTTCGCCTTAGCTCTGAGTGATCGCCAAATCGGAAAGATGTGCGGCTGTGCTCTTGTCCCGGGATGGAGACGCGCGCCTTTTTGCTGCTTCTTGCCAGCAACGGTTCCACCGCCCTTGGCGACGTTGTGAGGCTTGGTGCCAAATTCCAGAAAGTGCCAAATCCACGCTGCGAAAATACCGGTGGCATCCGGATCTTTGCTGGCCGACGTTCCAACCATCGCTTTGGCGTTTGGTCGATCTGCAATGCGAGCGCCTTGAATGGATGCTGCATAGTCGCCAGAAGTGGCGCTGTTACTAAATGGTGCTCTGTCGGATATCTTCTCGGCAGCTTCCTCAGCTATTTGGATTTTAGCCTCGGCAGCATACTTATTCGCCAGTGGAGCGACTTCGTTTAGCTTCTTGGTCAAAGCCTCACGTCCGAGCACTCGAGCCTTGATCATGATGCCTCACCTTCGACCACCATGAGCTCAATCCACTGGTTTCGCTCATCGATATTCACGGCAGTCTTGATGGCATACACGGCGCCGGTGCGTTTATTGCGAGCCCGCCAAGCCGAGGTAATCGAGCGTGTGCGCTCGTTGCTGCGAATGGTCATAGTGAACGGCTGGATGCCTTGGAGACGACTGGCGATGACAGGTTCACTGCCAGTGCGTGGCTGCAACCTAGCTGCCTCAATGAACTGCTCAGCAAAACCGATAATCACGCCGCCGTAACCGTCATCGCCCTCAACTTCACTCTCGAAGCCGATGCGCTCACTGAGCGCGCCTGCGCCCGCTCTCTTGCGTGGTGGCATTCGGTCTGTCCTTCGTGGGAGTAGCAGCCTTTGCGGCAACAGCTGCCGCCGCACACGCGCGTGTTACGTTGAAGACGCCCGGTTGATACGCCACAGTGAAACCCGGCTGGCGCCAATCGAATGGCTTTTCAAAGCGCAACCACATGATCAGCCTCGCCAGTTCCGGTGAGGCATCAGCAGCGATTGCGAAGCCAGCGGCACTTCCACCAGATTGCCTTCTGAAACATCTTCGCGATGCTCGTACCAGTGGCCGATCATCAAAAGGATGGCATGCTTGATGCCTGGCGGTACTGTTGCGTATCCAGCTGTGAACTTGATCCGAACACTCTCCGGCTCGCGAACTACGCTTGGCCAGGAGTTTCCAACAGCGGGTACAATGTGGGCAGGTTGTGTCGACCCCACCCCAAAAGTACGAAAACCTGATAGGTTCGTCACCGTGCCATCGCTGGCCGTAAACTCGACGCTATCAACAGATTTCAATGGCGCTAGCGGAATGTAAATTCGACCTGCATGGCCGTACTCGTCGGAGCATGGAAAGCGATCCAGATTGAATTGCCATTCTTGCTCGCAGATGGCCCTTCCGAGCCATCCGTCGGCGCCGTCAATAAGGCCAGTCGCTGTCGAAACCAAAGCTTCGATGTAAGCGTCTTCGTCGTCGTGAAACACACGCAGATGAGACTTAGCTTCAGCCAGTGACACGACTGGCTCGGCCGGAGGCGTCACTAGCTTAAGCATGATTACTTGCCCCGCTTCTTGACAGGTTCGACCGGCAGAAGATCCTGCGTCACAGGCTCAACCGGGAGAGTTTCTGGCTCTGGCTCGACGACCGGCTCAGGGACGGCCTCAATCACTGGCTCTGGTTCTGGTTCCGGCGTTGGCTCTGGTGTCGGCTCAGGCTCTGGGCTAGGTTCTGCTGGAGGTTCCATCGGATCGAGATCCACAAACCCCTCAGTCACCAGTCCGTCAGTCGATGCGCCAAAGTCACGGTTGTCACCTGGAACCAAGCTCTCAACCGTGAAGCCGTCCGACGCGAAGTAGAACGGCTTGAGAACGACCGGCATTAGGCCACCGGCGCGAGGTTCGCGTGGCCGCCGATTACGACAGCGTCAGCCGCGATGGACGTGCCAGAGTTCAGCGTCAGCACTGGGCGAATGTATCGCTTCGTACCCTTATAGCCGACCTTGATCGCAGAACTCGCGACGAGTGCAGTTGGGAACGTGCCGAGCAAGTCACCAGCAGCAACATCAGTCCAAGCTGCGTTGTCGTCGGATTCCTGCAGCTTTGGTGTGAAGTTGCCAGAACCTGCAATCGCGCCGGTGTTGATTACCACTGTGGCGGAATTGTAAGGGCGCAGGTCAGCACCGGTGCCATTGGTAGTTGCCGTGAGGACGGCGGGAGCAATCGACGCAATAACGCCGATATTTGAAAAGAGATCGCGTTTAGCCATATGGCCTAACTCCTATCGTAGAGGGAAACGGGGCGCTTTTGGCGCCCCTGATGATTAGGCCGAAGTGACCAGCAGTTTGACTGCCTCGAAGTTCACGACATCACCGCCGACACGACGACGGTTGTAGAACTTGATCCAAGGCTTAGCGGTCAGGTTGTCACGCAGAAGTGTGATGCCCAGGCGATCGACAATCGTGTAAGCAGCCTTGAAGTCACCGAATGCAACAGACAGCGAGCTCGCTGCAACAGACGGCATATCTTCACAACGGTTTACAGTGAAGCCGAGGATCGTCGCAGGCTGACCGCCTCTAACGTCGCCCATCTGCCAGAGGTAGTTACCCTGACCGTCCTTAAGTTTCATGACGTCGCGAACAGTGGTGCGCTTCATCAGGAAGTTGGCGTTCTGGGTATAAAAGTCCTTCAGGGAGAACACGAGATTATAGAGCGAGTCCGATGTGATCGAAGTGGATCCACCAGACGCGATCTGCTCAATTCGACCATTCTCGAGGTGGCCATCGGCACCGGAGGTAGCCCAGTTTGCATAAGTCAGAAGACCGCGCGGCTGGTTTGATCCAGAGCCTGTGAAGAATGCCGTCGCCTCGATGCGACCCATGCGTTCGCCGACCTTGTTGGCAACCCACGCCTCGATATCGAGACCGGCATCTTCCAGCATGTTCTGGGTAACGCGAGGCTCAACGAACATCTCGTGGGCGAAAATCTTCGACACGCCGATCTGCGAAGTCGATGTCTCCGTTGGACCTTGAGTTTCACCCACCCAGCCGCCGAAACCGAACTCGCCTTCGTCGCGGGGAATTTCGAGCTCCTTGCCGCCGATTGTCTCGACCGTTGCAAGAGCACGAAGATTGGAGGTCTCGTAGACGCGAGAGATAATGCGGCTCGAAACGGTTTTCGGAACGAGGTAACCCCCGTCAGGATCGGAGCCAGTCTGCATTGCGGCTTGAACCGAAACCGGCATGCCCGCATCGTTTCGTGCGCGCATGTAGGAACCGAAGGATGCTGCGTAAGCGGCGTATGCTTCTTCGTCGGCAACGATCTCGGTATTGATGCCAAGCTTACCGGCATTGGCCAGCTTTGCCTTAGCAAACTCAAATGCGGCCTTTGCATCGGCGGCACCTTCGTCACCAGACCAACCGCCAGCGTTCGGACGCTTCATGATCGCGTCGAGCTTTTCGACGTTGTCATTTGCGGCCTGTAGACCTTTTTCAAGGGCAAGGTGTTTGGTTTCGATAGATGCGGCCAGCTTGTCGATCTTTTCGGCAGTGATGGTGTCCACCTTCTTGCCGGATGCGTCAATTTCATCGCGCATCGCCTTCAGCTCGCGCTGCGTATTGTCGTTCAGCGCCTTAACGTCGTGGCCAAACTTCTTGATGTCAGCCGTAATCTGTTCGGCGACCTGTGCAGTAATGGTCATTTGACCTCCTGATTGAATGAAGCCGATACGGCACGAACGGCCTCGGCAAGTGCTGTGAAATCGACTTTGTCGCCAGCGTCCTGCTTGGTCGGTTCGTCGCTTGTTTCAACCTCGCGCAAAGCTGCGCGGGCCTTGGATCGTGACCACCCAGCGTCCTGCGTGAGTGCTCGTTCCATGTCTCGTTTGGTTGGTGCTTCGTCGTTGCTGTCTTCACGCCATTTCAGCGCGTCTGGGACGGAGCCGAAGACGGATAGATCAAACCGGGCCTTAGGATCGGCCGTGGCCGCTTCTGCAGTGGCAAAACCAGCATCAACAGCTTCCTTTGCGGTGAGCCATGTTTCGTCATCCATCCACGTCTTGATCTGGCGGATACCGGTATTCGTGCGGGCCGCGTAAGTGCGGGCCAATGCGTCATCGATCTTTGTGAGCGTGCCGACGACATCAGAAAAGTCGTGTCGGTTGCCCACTCCGATGGTCCACGCATTGTGGATCATGAAGAACGCGTTCTCAGCGATAGTGATCTCGTCGCCAGCCATCGCGATGATTGATGCAATCGATGCCGCCAGGCCGACGACCTCGACCTTCACCTTGCCATCGTAGGCAAGAAGGTCGTTGTAAATCGCAATCCCATCGAACACATCACCGCCCGGTGAGTTGATGCGGAGCGTGATGTCTCCAGTTGCCTCTCGCAAGCGGCTGCGGAATGATCGAGCATTGGTGCCCCAGTATCCAATCTCGTCGTAGAGATCGATAATGGTGCCATTGCCCTCAGTTTTAGCTTCAAACTTTGTCCCGACGGCGCGCGCAAAAAAGCGATCGCGACGCTCGCCAGCGAGTGGCGAACCGACGTCAATTTTATCCATTATGGAGCTTTCTATTTCGCAGCGTTGTCGTTAGCTGGCGAAGGCACCGCATCGACTTGAATGGCTGGATTTTCAAACACGTCACCGCCTTCACGCGGGTTCATGTTTTCCTTGATGCGCGCTTCGTTAGCGTTCATCCATTTGTTCTGGATTGCCGAGCTGTAGGCTTCGTAACGTGCCTTGGTGTCACCACGCAGCATCGCGTCCATTAAGAACTCGCAGAAGTAGCCATCCGCCCTATCCTGCTCGGTAAGCAGATCTCGATTGGCAGCTTGTTCCCATCTGACGAGCCACGGCCGCAAGCTGTAGATGACGAAATCTAGCGACTGATGCTCGATATTCGAGAATGTCGCCTTCTCAAGATCATTCACCAGATGCGCTGGCACTCGGAAAATACCGGCGATCTCTGATCGCTGGAACTTTCTGCCGGCAATGAACTCGGCGTCTTTGGGCGCGATGTTCATCGACACCCATTCCATGCCCTCCTCGAGCAGCAATGGCTTGCCGCTGTTCTCAAGGCCTGCATACCGGTCTGCGAACTGCTGTCGTAGGTTCTCGGTCGCCTCTGGGCCGATCTGCTTCGGATGCCTCAGTACTCCTGTGGGCTTCACGCCATTGCGATACATATTGGAGCCGAACGATTCCGCCGCCATGCCAAGGCCGATCGCCTCGCGCGCCAGAGAAATCATCGACTGTCCGACATATCCCTTCGGCAAAGGGCCGCGGATATGGTGCATGTCCTTCAAGGATAGCTTTGCCCGCTTGTTGTCGGGCATGGTCACTTCGTATTTCGGCGACCAATCAAAAGCCTGACTGATAGTCACGCCATCCGGATTAAGCGGCACAAGTCCAATCGTCTGGCCTTTTCGGTTGCGCTCAACGTAGGCGTAGCCGTTACCCCGCGTCGCGAGATTGGTCATCGTCCCTTCGGTGTATTCAAACGCCGTGTTCCAGCTGTTCGCCTGATCGTGAAGCACCTTGTATAGTGGATGCTCCGTCGCTCGGTCTTTGCCGCCGTCTGCCCTGCGCTTGTAGAGAATACAAGGCAAACTCGCGACGCTCTCCGCAAGCACTCGCACGCAGATCAGAACAGTGGTGTATTTCAATGCCGTTTCGGCCGAGACATAAACACCCGTTTTGGACAGTGTGCCGCCTCCTGCAAGGCGGCTCCACTCTTCCATCGTCAAGCTGCGATGTTCGTTGGTGGCGGCCTTAGGTCGCGCCAAAGCTCCAAACAATCCCGCCATCAGTTGCCGCCTCGTGCCGATGCGATAACACCTGCCAGGATCAGAACACCGCCGACGATAAAGCCTGCAGGCGGGTAGATAAGCCAAGCGCCGTAAGCAATTGAAGCAACCGCGGAAACGCCGAGCGCGTCCCTAACGATCACGGCAGCTCGTGCCATGTTCGATATGATCATATCTCGACGAAACCTCGGGTTTTATAGATCGACGGGCCTGAATTGCCGCTCTCGTAACTACCGGCCATAGCCGTTGCCATTGTCAGCGCAACCGCGCCGTCGATGCGGCGTTCTCGGTTATGCTTGATCAGTTTTCTGTTGCCTGCTGGATCCGATTTGACCGTGGCATTCATCATGCACATCGTCAGAACCGGGTGATCCCCGTGGGCAAGATTGCCGTTGAGGATGATGCCCTCAAGCTCTCGCAAGGCCGGTGACATCGACGCGAACCCCTGCCCGAATGGCTGGAATACAGCGTCGTCACCTTCGAGCTGTTCGTCGGTAAATCCAGCCTTTTGAAGCCATGGCTTGAGATGCCTGAAGTTCCAGCGGTCAAACGCGATCTTGCGGATGTCCATATCTTCGAACACATCGCGCAGGTAATTGGCGACGAATTCGTAATCGACTGTCTTGCCAGGCGCCGCGTCTAGCAGTTCGTTCTTGTGCCAAATGTCGTATGGAACACGATCTGCTTTGGCCTTGGCGCGAATATTGTCACCCGGCAACCAGAACGTCGGCTTCACGTGCCAGACTGTTTTGCCTTCCTGCTCTTTTGGCGCCATCAACACCAGAGCAGTCAAGTCGCTTACCTCAGAAAGGTCGAGCCCACCAAAGACAGGGAGACCATCAAAGTCCACAACTCCAGCGTTACACGCTCGCCAAATAGCCGGCGACACAAACGGTGCATTGGCGTCAATCCTCTGATTGAGATGTAGCCAGCGAAAACTGGCCTCTTCGGTCGGCATGCGCGATGCGCGTTCAGCGTCATCGCGAACCGATGAAACAGACTTGAAATATCCAAGCGCCGGATTGGCTGCCTTCCAAGCTTCCTCGTCCATCACATCGCAATCGGCGTCCGCCGTGTAGAGATGCGACACCGTGCGCGGGGCTTTGGATGCTTCAGCGTCATCCAGCCAGCGGGAAAACAAGTCGCCGTCGGTGGCGGCCTGCGTCGAGATAGCGAAGATCATCGCTTTGTCGCCATAGGCGCCCTGCGAAGTAACAATCGCTTCTACAAAGTCGTCGTGCGGACCTTTGATCTGGCCAACCTCATCAAGGATGGCGACCAATGGAGATCCACCGTGCGCGCTTTTGGCTTCGGCCGAACTGGCCTGATATTCAACCGCCTTGCTCAAACCAACAATGGTCTTGCTGGACGGGACCAGGCGATATTTCTTGTTCAGTTGCTGTGACAACAACAGCATTTTGCTGGCGTAGTTGTATACCTCAGCCGCTTGCTTGCGTGACCGAGCACCAGACATCATGCGGCTGTTTGGAAACGCCTCAGGCCCTACGATATGGGCCAGCAAAAGACATGCGATTGTTGCCGTCTTCGAGTTCTTACGTGCGATAGACAGGTACGCCCTGCCCGTCCCATGCGGATTATCGTAGACCGCAAGGATGAAGCACTCTTGGAATGCCAACAGACGTATCGGCTGGCCGACCAGATCACCCTCAGGTACGACCAGAAACGTCTCGATAAATCGGCAGACCTTTTCGCCGCGAGTTAGCTCAGCGACAGGAAGGTTACGCCAGTCTCTCCTGACTGGTATCGGACCGCTCTTTATGGCCTCCAGCACATTGGGCGGCCAACTCAGGATTTGGCCGGTCATGCACTAAGCTCCAATCAGGCAAGCAGTTCGTCGTCCGATGTCGCACCTGCCTCGATATCTTTTGCAGCCTCACGTCGCTTTGCGGCATCGCGTGCCTCGCCCTGAACGGCGCGAGCATGCAGCGCCAAAGATCGACGAAACGAGAGAATGGATGATGCGTGCATCTGCACGATTGCTTTGCGCGGGTTTGCGACCGGCGTGCCTTTTTCGCTGTAGGAAACGGCGCCCTCGGTCCGGAGCAGTCCTTGCTCCCTCACTAGGTCAGCCATCGTTCTTGCCAGCATCGCGGCGATTTCAAGCTGATGTGCTGACCACTCGGCACGGGCATATTCAGCAATGACGTTGTTGAAGAATGGGATATCAGTGTCATCGAGTGGCACGTTTTCAGGGAGCGCGAACTCCTCCGTCGCGACAGAAGCAATACGTACCGCCTCGGCCACGCTATCAACGCGGTTCTTCTTTCCAGGCATGCAAAAACCTCTCGCGCACGCGCGCTTGCGCACACGCCAGGCAAAAATCTGTGTTAGCGATTTCGTTGTGTTACCCCGACGGTCCTGCGACCGGCCGACCCAGAGATTCGACCCACCCCTCCGGGCCGGACAAACCAGACAGGATATCAAATATCGATGCGAAAGTCAAGGTGAAAATCAAATAATATCGAATTAAATCAATGATTTTTCGATGTTTGTTGAAGCTTTACGTTATCTCTATCGGGTATCCGTCAACACCTATCACAACAACCTGCTGGCCTCGCTCAATGCGTGCCTTCAATGTGTCGTGACATGGAGCGCATAGTGATTGCAGATTGTTCGGATCGAAGAACAAAGCCTCGTCGCCCTTATGTGGCCTAACATGGTCACACACCGTCGCCTCGGTGACATCCTCGGTAGCCAGGCAGAAACGACACAACGGTTCAGCAGCAAGCTGCACGGCACGCATGCTCTGCCAACGCGAAGTCTTGTATAGGCGACGATAGAGCGCTGCCTCTGATGAGCGACCGTATGGCTTGGTCATCAATCTTAATTCGAGACGATCTGCTGTTGAGACAAAGATTGCGCTTTTATGGTTGCGAGTGTCGACTTTTTGCGCTTGAGCGCACAAATACCCGCCACTCCAAAACCGAGCCCAATACAAAATGCAATTGGACTAACTACCGAAGACAGAATTTCCGCGGTGGGCGACATCTGGGTTTGAAAAGCCACGTTTACCCATGTTGAGATCGCAAAAGATCCCAGTCCCGACATGACAGCAAAACACGCAGAACTAAGCCCGTTCATAAACGAGATATCGTCAACCTCGTGTTCGTGGATAGCAAGCACACGCACCGTCCTTTGCACGTAGTTATTTACTACAATAGAACCCGACGATGGCTGGGAAGGTGCAGATGTGAATGGATCACTCATACCACTCCCTCCTCGGATACCGTGAGGGCAACACAGCGATAATCTTCACCTACCGTATGAACGGATAGTGCGTATCGCAGTCGCATAGGTTTCACGCCGGTAGAACCAGAGGGCGTAAATGTCATTTCCCCTGACACGGCCATGCC
Organism: Agrobacterium sp. 5Ca50; assembly: GCF_055381905.1. NCBI lineage: Bacteria > Pseudomonadati > Pseudomonadota > Alphaproteobacteria > Hyphomicrobiales > Rhizobiaceae > Agrobacterium > Agrobacterium sp. 5Ca50. The sequence continues at coordinate 1,319,009 of NZ_AP026438.1, read as the reverse complement.
AAGCGCACTGCCAAAATTACTCAGTAAAAATTTGAACATCTTGTCAGAGTAATTTGGAGAGAGACTAGGCTTCGCTGTTCCATCATTTATAAAACTGAGCTGAACCTTGAGGCCGTAATTTCCCTCTACAAGGACTTGGTCTTCATCCTTTCTAAGAACAATACTCTCATTGAGAACAACTTGTCGGCCTTTTATAAGAATCATGATTTTCACCCCAAAACAGGATGAAAAACTCGCATGCAGTGAGGTTCTTGTCAAAAAAGCAAAAGCGGCTGGGAGTGTGCACGACCTGCCGAGCTTTCGCTAACAGGGTCACACTACAACCAGCCGCACGATCGCCATGCAAGCGGAGGAGAACGCGCATGGGATTGGTTGCGGAGGTGAGATTTGAACTCACGGCCTCCAGCTTATGAGGCTGGCGAGCTACCGGACTGCTCTACTCCACGATAAAGGATCCCGACCAGCAACCACGCGTCCATGGTGCACGCCTGTTAATTCAGGGCCAAGCTTGCAAGCAGAGGATTGGGTCGGCCATTTGGATAGTTACCCAAAGCTCAGCGGCTGCAACCGGTGCAGCATGGCGATGGGTCCGACGCATAGCGCTCGGAGTGGTGTGGGGCTCGCAACTCTGTTGCGCCACCCCTTCACACTACTCTCCCCGAGATCGAAGAAAGGGACTTTTATGAAGCTGCCTTTCGCAATGCCGCCATCAGGTTGTCATTTGCAGCAATCAAACGGCGCTTACCCTGCCGCTCTGCATGCTTCCCTTGATAACCAGCCTTGGTGCCGAGTTCGGCCATGTTTCTAGCGGTCTTCGCCGCGTCTAGCGTCGCGCGGTCCTCCGCTTTTAACCCGTCCAAAGCATCAAACCATTCTTTGCGATCCGCCATGGCGGTAACAATGTCTTGCCACATCATCGAACCGCCACCAGCACATGTGGTCTTTTGCATTCCAAGGAAGCTATCTGCGATCTTTGCTGATCCGCACGGTAGGCCGTCTGGACATTTCGTGAATGTGACCTTGCTCATGTCGGTGTTGGCGTAGGCATTAGCCAATTCGACCTTGGCCTCATCTGCACTCATCTTGAGGCGTGGGCCTTTGTGCTTTTTGCCGGTCAGATACCTGGCCTTCTTGGTATCAAGCAGATCAGCGAAATACTGATTGCTGTTTGTGACGTCCTGCGGATTGTCGTCACCTCCCAATGCAACATCAACCTTGTCACGAGATCCAAGCATGGCGCCCGCAGGCATCCGAGCTGCGTATTCTTCAACACCACCATCGACGGTCAGGCGATACGCTTTTTCAGTCTGGTTTCCGTCACTGAACTTGAGTTTTCCAATGCGAACCACCTGCCCTGCGTCATTTCGCTCCACATCACCAGATGTCACGTTTTTCATGATCTCGGCGACTGATGGAGTAACAAGGCGTTTGCGATCATGTTTGAGGTCTTCCACCTCATCAGCATTGTTGTCGTTAGCTGGTACTACAGACCAGTTTGTTTGCATCGGCTCTGGTTTGTGGTCCGGAGTGGCGGCATATCTGCGCACCGCCGAAAGTTGCTCTGCGAGTGATCCGTGTCTGGCCATGTCGCCTCCTATCGTGATGATGCTGGCTGGTTGTCGTTGTCTGCCAGCCACTGCATGACGAGTGCCACCGCCTTGCTGGCCGCTTCTACAGTGGATGTGAAGCGCACGACTTCAACAGGATGGCCTAGTCTTGCGAGAGATGCATGACGCACAACTTGAGCCGGAGACAACCGACCTTTGCCGACCTTGTTTTCAATCATCCGCAGTTTGCCGCCGTTGATATAAATGCGGAGATCCGCCTCGCCTGGTGTGAGACCTGTGGCCGCTGCTTCGGCTTGTGCGCGTGGTCCGCGCTTGGCGCTGTTCATATCACCAGCCAACAAGAACTGGCGGCCGTATTCTGGAAGTGCCCGCAGCGCTCTTACTTGGGCGGCCTGTCCTTCGCTTTCCTTGATCGGCGCGTCGGCGACGGTAACCTTGCCGCTGGTGCTTGTACGGATAACAACACGTTTTCCGTCGATGCGGGTGGTCTGCTGTGACTTGCGCATGAACCCTCCTTGGTCATGAGGGTAATATTAGGAAATCGAAGGCAAACGTCTTGTGGTGCCGTGAAATAAATTTGGCGACACAAAAAAGCCCCGCGAGATGCAGGGCTTCCAAATACTCGTCTGTGGAGCGATATGTCAGTCCTTTGAAGCGGAAACTGGCTTTGCTCTTTTTTGCGGCCACCGCTTCAGGAACTTGTCAATTCTGGACCTGTCACCACTGCACTGCTCCATCACACCCACTGCCACCTGCAGGCTAACAGCATATTGCTGTTGTAGCTGTTCGACGGTGTAAGGCTCAATCTTGTTATCGGGCATTTGCATTCTCCTTAAGATCAGCAAATGCGATTAGGTCAGCGCTGGTTCCAAGTTGTAATTCACCTGCCCATTTGCACAGTGGTATTTGCTCTTTCCAGAAGATAGCAGTTCGTGCCTCAACGACTTTTGAGATGCGAGCACTTCCAACCACTCTACGGGGAATGGCGTTTCTGTACGCCTTCCCCCTACGTAGTAGGGGTAAAGACTAGGAACGTGGGAACGTCAATGAAATCAGATAGTTAAACCATTTCCAAAGTCGCCGGGAACGCCGGGAATGGGAATGTCTTATCGTGCAATATCAATAACTTACCGTTCCCATTCCCATGGGAACGGCCATTTCTGAAATTTCCGGGAACGGTATTTGGTGGGTCGAAAACAGCTTTTCTGCCCCGCAGGACCACAGACCCACATAAATATCGCTATGTCGATATTATCTGGGGTTGCAATTCGAGATTAAATGGTTGTAACAAATGTTTTTACGCATGCAATCAGACGGCACCTAAACCGGGGAAAAGGTGCGAAAAATCGTAGATATTTTCTGCTAAAATTGAACTAACTTACTCAATTTTTGTCCGAAGTTAGTTGAATCGTCTCCAATAAAACGACTTTATATGCAAGGTGCAATCGTGAATCCTGACATTGTAACTATATTTAACAATAAAGGGGGCGTGGGAAAGACCACCCTCACTTTCCATTTGGCGCATGCACTTGGAGAGCTTGGTAAAAAGGTCCTTCTTATAGACTTGGACCCACAGTGTAATCTCACAATTTTCTCGCTGGACATGGAATTTATCCACGAGATTTGGTCCGCCGAGGACGAGTACATTGAGGACTTTGCAGCAGCCCGCAAAAAGACGTCGAATAAAGAATTCGCCGCTCTACTAAATAAACCTCGCTCCATACATTTTGATCTAAAGCCAACCGAAGACGGGACTGCAGAGATCGAAATTCTTCCGCCTCCGGTGTCGCTATCAGATAACGTCGACCTCATCCCAGGTCGGCTAACTTTGCATCTGTATGAGGCAAAAATAGGCGAGCGATGGAGCGGGATATACCAAGGCGATCCGTTAGCAATCAGGACGGCGACTCGGGTTAGGGAGATGGCGTACCAGTACGCGAAATTGTATGGCTACGATTTAGTAATCTTCGATACATCTCCAAGTTTAGGCGCGTTGAATCGCCACCTGCTGACCTTGGCTGACGGTTTTTTGATCCCGTGCTCCCCAGACCTATTTTCTGTGTACGGCATACGAAATATTGGAAGCGCTCTAAATCTTTGGAGAAAGCAGTTCGACACAATATTTCAACTGTTGTCAGATGCAAAAAGAGATCAGTTCCCGAAGGAGTTTGTGAAGCTGATTGGTTATACGATTTACAATGCCAAACGATATACTGGTCTTGGCAACGATTTGGACCTTGCGACGGCTCATTATCACTATGCTCAGCAGATACCTGAAACGATCGCAAAATTTGTTGCCCCTGAGAACTCTCTTCCCTTTTCAGATATTCTCAACGGCTCGATCGGCGATAAGGCGGTGATCCACAGCCACAACACTTTTCCGAGCATGTCGCAAAAGTATCACGCTCCTATGTGGAAGTTACCTGCAATGGAATTGGAAAGCGATGACGGCAGCACGATCGGTGGCAACCGGAAAAAATACGAAGCAACGCAGAAATCCTATCACGCTTTCGCAACTGATTTTCTTGAGAGGGTGGCAAAGCTGTGATTGATACTCGAGGAGATAATCAAGCGGAGCCTGCGGATCACAATGCCGAGCCACTCTCCGCACTTGCGCCTGCCGCGCCCGTGCCTCCGAATGAAAATGAAATAGAGGGAATCCTGTCGGCATACAGTGCGATCATGCATGAGCTTGGATTGTTCATGTACGTGGTTGAGCGACATATTGGAGAGAATCCCAATCTAGTAGCAAATGGCCACAGAATGGTTCACTCATATAAGAGTCGCCTTAAGGACAAAGAACACCTCCGTGATAAAATTGTACGCAAGGCATCCGAGGGGAAGATAATAACAGCAGACAACCTGTATACCAAAGTTACTGACCTGGCTGGCGTCAGAATTCTCCACCTTTTCCAGGAAGATTTTCGTCAAATTGACCTAGTAATCAGAAAAAAAGTTGCCGACGGGGATTGGTTCCTTGATGAGCGCCCAAAAGCCTATACTTGGGACCCAGAGGCTGCCGATTTTTTCCGTGAATTTGATCTAGATGTTTCTCAGAAGCCGACTTCCTACACCAGCATCCATTATCTCGTAAGGCCTCGATCTGATTCAAAGTTATGTTGTGAAATTCAAGTCCGGACGCTGTTCGAAGAAATATGGGGTGAAGTCGATCATCAGATTAATTATCCAGTCCCCACAGACCAAGTCTCTCTGCGAGAACAAATTAAAGTCCTTTCAAAGATCGTCGGGGCCGGCAGTCGACTGTTAGACTCATTAAAGAGAGTTCAGCAGGCAGATTAATTTGCTCCTCTGACAAGACGCGCGGAGGATCTTTTAATTGAAAAAGGCCGGTGCGAACACACCGACCTTCTTCTCGCTCTTCATCTTCTGACATTGCAGTATGAATGATACTTGGCTGTCTAATGCGCCGTCTCAGATAACGTTCCTATCACATGCAAAAAGCCGCCCTTACCCACCTCGTCAAATCCGTATGGCGCCCGTGGTGAATGTGCCGAGCCCAGTCGCAAAATGCCCGCCAGGTACGTCCAGCCATTTAGCCCCCTTTTCTCCTTTGGCAGCAGCACGTACGACCACACCCTTTCCAAGAGCGTCGTCCACTAACGAATGAAGCCTGGACTTAGATATCGTTTTCAGCTCGTCCGGAAGACGTTCACGCATTTCAAAGATGCCGCTTGCGCCAGACTTCGTGAAGGGCGATCCAGCACTCGCGGCAGCTTCAATCGTAACTACCAAAGCGCCGATTAGGTCACCGGTCGGCGGTGTTGCCGCACCCAGCAACGCAGTTTTGTCCACCAACAACCCGTGCTCGTTTCGGACATAGGTTGAAATAATACGGCGAGCCGCGCCGTTAGCTTTGACGATGCCGCCGAGGACGACCTTTCCCGGCATGAAATCTACGCCGATCGACTTACAGACCTTACGAGCACGCGCCTCCTCTGCCGGCCACATTGCGTAGGCAAGCCGTAGTCCATCAACAAGGGCTGTGCTCCCGCGGATGCTGTCACGAGCATCGCCAAGTGTTTCGATTGGCTTTTGTGTTTTCCTCATATGGTGCGCGACCAACACGGTTGCGCCGGTTTCAGTAGCAAGGCGAGACAGCGATGTGCAGACAAACTGCCCTGCTGCCGGATCTTCGTTCAAGGGCAGATGCGCGAAGCTCGCCAAGGGGTCAAAAGTCACCAATCGCAGATCATCGATTTGCGATAGTTGGTCGCAGATACGCCGGTAGTTTTCCGTCTCCTGCAGCCCTCTTTTTTTATCATCTTTCCAAAATGCTTGGGCGCCACCGGCCGATGGTAGTGGAACCACTATCATTTTAGCACCCAATTCGGTGAAGCGATGCTCCCTGTGATCCAAGGCAGCTATGCGTCGGTGAACTTCGTTGGCATCATCTTCAGACGTGATCATGACCGAAGTTCCGCTGGCCAGAACCTTGCCGCCAAAAATCGGAGTGTCGTAGATACTCGAGCCGAAAGACACGCGTCGGTGAAGCTCAAGCATCGCGTATGATTTTCCTGTGTCTCCCATCGCTGACACCATGCCCGGCACACCTGCAGGCATCACCCCGTCCACAAGGTATTCAACTTTTGGCGGTTCGCCTTTGAAACGATCGACGGTCCAGTCGAAAATAGAAAACTTAGGACCGTCAGCGACGTTGTCGTTCGCAGCAACTTTCTCCTCAAGGCGCGACACACGCTTGGCCACGCTGTTCATTATGAACCGTGAAATCGCGTCCTTGTCCATCAAGGGAGTGTTGTCGTGGCCTGGATATTCGGGCTCTGGAATGTGGCGCGGGTTAGCTATGCCAGCCTTCAAGCCGTTCTCGATGGTCTTGCAGCAGCGTGACCAGTCCCTGCCCCATCCGCGCGCAACGTCCTGCAGCAGCGCGCGTGCTTCGGCCTCGCCCAATGCACCGGCGCCGACGATCGTGCCAATAGAAAATGCGGCATCATTCAGCGCATTGTTGCGAGTTCCCATGGGAGCGCCAGCAAGGTCAGCGAGTTCTCTATCGACTGCGGCATCAACATATGCGTTATTGGTCGCTGATGAGAGACTGTACTGTGTGTGCGTTGGTGCCGACTTTGGCAACAGCAGATCCAGCAACCATGACGGCGCGTCGGCAATGTCTCGGGTGTCCGTCACCCATTTGTAAGATCGGCCATTAGCCATCGTGCTCCCGGCTGCCAGAACATAGCCACCTTCAGACCGGATATCGACGCCAGCACCAAGAGCGCCGCGGTTGCGAGTACCCACGACGTACTTGAAGTAGATATGCAGACCGCCGTTTGGACTAGTGACACGAGCCGTATCAGGCAGCGGGCCGTGTTCGGCTTCCATCTCATCAAGCCAAACGAAGCCGTTTGCACCGCCTGGCTTGTTGTCGATGTCCAACGCGAAAAAACCGGTCTTTTCACCGGTGGGTAGGCCAACTGCAGCATCTGGAAACCTCGCCCACATTCTTTGGATAAGCGGCCGGTTAACTGTGGCTCCCTTGAAGCCGTTAGGCGTCAAAGGCGTCTTCTCACCGAGAGTGATGATCTCACCGGTGGCTTGGTCAACGTTTTCCTCGGCGTGTGACCGGCATGGAAATACCGGAAGCCCTTGGTCATTGTAGGAGAGTGCAAGCGTGAGCGGGCTCGATGTTTCGGCGATTAGGGAAGGATTTAACATTGGCGGCTACGCGCTCCACATGTAGGCTGTTTGCAAGTTCACTTTGACCAACGTCGGGCGTGAAGACCTCGGCACGACGCGGGGCCAGCGATGCAGGAGCGACCGCTGCTACCCCATGGTACCACTACGCTTGGGCGTTCGACGATCAGGAGGAATTTTTAGGAACGTACGGCGCGAAGTCGATTGCGTATTTCCCATCTCGGCGCATCGAAAAAAAACGACCTAAAAATTCGCGCGTGTTCACGATCTCATAAGTAATTCCACAGGCGACCGCAAACGACACGAAACGCTCCGATACTTTAGTACCGTCTAAATCGATGGTGAAATGGAAGGATTGCTCAAGTTTCGGTGTGTCCCAGCCCAATGGTTCTGCAAAGACGTTTAACCGCACAACGTCGTTTTCCAAGTGATGATCGATCGCCCATACTTTCCAGTCACGCCATCCTTTTTCGAGATAGTCGAAGGTTGGTAAAGGGATACTAAGTGCATAGTTGTCGGCAAAGCTTGTCTCGATTGTCATGAAAGTCCCAAGTTTTTGTGCACATGGAAGACGCTCCTGCCGACTGACGCCGACAGGCGTCGGCAGGCGTCGGGAGGCGTCGGGAGGTTGTTTTTTTGTCGGTGATTGTTAGGGCGGTTTAGGCGGCCTGCTTAGCGCAAGTAGCTGCAAAAATGTCGTAGGCCTCGTGGCCCGATAGCTCGCCTTTTTCGTAAAGACGCGCCCCAATGGATTCGATTGTAGTCCAATTATGACGTACAATAGCGCGCGCTTCCATTCTCAGCTGGATGCAGCTTCGCGCAGGAAAAAAGCTGTGAGGCAAATGGAATGATGATATCACCTTAGATACTTTATTCACTGCGCGTAGATCGACACGCCCAGTATCCTTATCGATGTCTAGGCTCGCACTGGATAGCCCACGCCTGTTAGTAGCCTCGGCGTACGGACCGGACAGCAGAAAAAGCGCGTGCATCTCTAATGTCTCTGCGTATTGCTTCTTTTCGTCTCTCGACATGTTTCCGAAGAATTTTAGCTTGTCAGTCCAAATGCTGGCCGCGGTAATCAGCCCTACGTTATCGTCCATACGGCGCCCATGAAAATCCAATAAGAACCCGTCGCCGTTCTTATCCACTCTCATGCCAATTAGAACATCGCGGGCGGGTAGGTTAAGGCGCTGGGCTGCGAGGAACAGCGCCACGGCGTGGCCAGCTTCGTGACAGGCCGCTCCGTAAAGGCATTCTCGAGTGACGTCGTGACTTTGAGCTTCAGTCATAGCTTCTCCTTCGCCGGCAGCGCCGGACGTTTGAATGTATTTGGTGATGGTGAATTGGTGTTAGGCGCCTGCGACCATGGCATCTGCCACTGCAATCTCTTCTGCAATCGCAAACCCACGCATAAAGGCGGCCTGGTCTATGGTCGGAAAGCGATCACGAACGACACTTACGCGGTTCTTCTTTGGAATGTCCCTGTATTCCTCAACGAGAAATTTCGCGAATTCTGACGACTGATCGCCTGTGCTATTTGGTGTTTTGGGCGCCATCTCGTCTCCTCTTTTTGAATTGAGAAAACGCTGGCGGTTACATTGGAAGCGGTCAACTGACCGAGAATACGGAACGCCGCGTTGGTGGCGCGGCTGGTGTATGTTAGTGTCGCCGTCGGGGAATCGGGGTCGACGAATTGTTCTCGAAATTAAAGTTTTACTGGTGGCTTGCTGTGAGCCTGTGGGCTCTCTTGGCGTTCACATCTTGGCATTACGAGAGCACCTGCGGTCTTATCTTTTCATCAGGATGCCTGTCAGAATACTGGGTAGGCATCCGGTGGGTAGTCCTTCTCAAATGGGTTACTCCGTATCAGGCACTACTAGCTGGGATGGCGGCTGTTGTCGGCGGATACTTTGTCCTTCTTTCCCAGCGGCTTCAAATCGATGAGGCGCGCCGCATTGGCGTCGCAGCGAAGGATGCCTCCTTTCTCGCAGCGTTAGCGACTGTGCGTTCTGAATGCCTTCACGTCGCCGATCATCTGAGCTCCGATGAACTTCACGCATCGACCAAGACCTTAGATTTCGCGCGCGCGTCGTTTCCTATTTTCGCTGATCGAGATCCAAGGCTGCTTCATATAACTATGAGCGTGACCCATCGCCTTGAAAAAGCTCTCGAAGAGAAGACCAAGGGGCAGGACTCTGCTTTCTCACAAACAAAATTTTTGTGGTACTCGAGCATTGGAATGGCTTTTGCAGAACTCCTGATACAGGTAAGCGAGAAGTTGAACGCAAATGAGGACGCCAGTGTCAGCTACGCTTCTTTTGATGGCCACCCCCTTTACAACTTCTTAGAACGGAGAGGACAAAACCCGAGCGTTTTGTTTGAACTAGGGCCATATTTTCGTTGGCCGGTGGAGCAACATTCGGAGGATGAGTGGCGCCCATAACCATCAAGCCACCCTCACGCTGAGCTGCTCGCCTGGCTCACCCATCTCCGCGCCGCTCATAGATCTTGTTAGCCTGCAATGCTTCCTTGATGGCGGTCTTGTCAGGCGGCGTCGAACACTGACATCACACAAAGGCTGATCTCGACAGATGCGGCTTCTTGCCGAGCGGGAAGAAATCGGACAGCCGTGCAAGTTATGGCAAATGGAAAATATCGCCTGTAAATAATTGATTTTGTTGAGAAATGGCGGAAGAGGTGGGATTCGAACCCACGGTAGGCTCGCACCTACGCCGGTTTTCAAGACCGGTGCCTTAAACCGCTCGGCCACTCTTCCTTTAGTTTCGATCTGGCGGTGGGCTGTCACGCAATGTGACAACAGCACCCAAATCAAGCGGTGGCTGGCTTTATAGCGGTTCGGTTCGCCGCGTCAACGTGCAGAAGCAACTAAAAACACCCGCCCACATAAATAGCGTGCAAAAGCTGAATTGCAACTTTACGCCACCGGCCAATGTGCCATCATGCTGCCCCATGCGGGTGCACCGACACAGTTGATTTCAACCCAAGAGACACCCTGCCCTTAATTGTTATTATTTATAACGATTTCAGCGCATTATTTAATTTTATGAAATTAAAAATTTAAGTGATATTCAGCGTGCAGCCGTAAGACATCATCGATAAAATGACCGCGTGGCAATTAAGACAGAGTTAAACCAAAACTGGCAGATTGCCCGGATGCAATGATTGCATGAAGCCCAGGATATGAATTTCCAATATCGTTCACCTCCTGCAATGTCTTTGCATATGACTTTGATTGTAAAAGAAAAATCACACAAAGGCTGAAAATCCTTACGGAGCACATCATTCGGCGGTGTGAAAGTGGTGGCAGGTTCGGTTGACAATAAATCGTATGCTGAATGACATTCTGGATGCGCTTCCTCTACCGACCATTCGCGTTAAAACGAATGGAACCGTCCTCTTTTGCAACAAAGTCTGCGGCGATTTTCTGCAGGACCCGGCCACTCTGACAGGCAGCAGTCTCATTGCGCTTGTCCATGCCGACGACCAGGATGCCGTGCGTGATGCGCTGGTAAAGGCGGCCACCGGCAAGCCGACACAGATCGAAGTGCGCCTTGAACAGGACGGCAGCCCCCTGCACTACGCACTGCTTTCCTTTCGGGACGATCCGTTTCCCGAGGAACCGGCGATCCTCGTGCAGGCCACAGACATTACAGCCCAGAAGCTGCTGGAGCTTGATCTTGCCTCGCGTGAAAGCCGCTGGAACAGCGCGCTGATCAATTCAGAAAGCGGTGTGTGGGACCAGAACATGTCGACTGGCGTGTTTTACGGGTCCGATACATGGCGGTCCATTCGTGGCATGGCGCCGGATGATCCGATCGAGACCAATCACGAGCGTTGGCTGGAGCTTATTCACCCCGACGATCGTGACCGGGTGATCTTTTCCATTGAGCGGCAAAATGCTGGTGATCCGGAATTTGCGGTGTTCGAATACCGTGAGAAACACAAGGATGGTCACTGGGTATGGATCGAGTGCCGTGGTGCGGCTGTCGACCGTGATGCCGATGGCAATCCGATCCGCATCGTCGGTATCGACAATGATATCTCCACGCGTAAGGCGGCTGAATTCGCGCTGGAGAAAATGTCCCGCCGTTTGAAGCTGGCGCTGGAAGCCTCGCATATCGGTGTGTTCGAGGTGGATTTCGAAACACGGCAGACCACCTGGGATGACCGCATGTATTCGATCTTCAATGTATCGAAGGATCAGGACATCGTCATTGATGGTGTCTGGGAAAAGATGGTGCATCCGGAAGACCTGCCACGCGTGCAGAAAAACGTCGAGTTCCACGTTGCAAGATTGACGGCCTTTTCCGACGAATATCGCATCATCATGCCCGACGGAAAACTGCGCTACATTCGCGCAAGAACCTTGCCGTTCATCGACAATTCCGGTCACGCCCGCATGGTTGGCGCCAACTGGGATGTCACCGACGATATCGTTTTACAGCGGGAGCTGGAACGTGCCAAGAACCTGGCAGAAGCCAGAAACCTTGAATTAGAAGAAGCCAAAAATAGCATCGAATACAATGCGATGCATGATTATCTTACAGAACTACCTAATCGGCGGTATCTGGATGACACCCTGCGCCGCATGGCGGCGGAGTGTGCGCGTGATGGTCAGGGCATCGGCATTTTGCATATTGATCTTGACCGTTTCAAACAGGTCAACGACACATTTGGCCATCGGGCTGGCGACATGCTGTTGCAGAATGTGGCACAGCTTCTGCGCAAGAATGTGCGCGGTGCAGATTTTGTGGCCCGCATTGGCGGCGACGAATTTGTGTTCGTCTCTCGCTACACCGGCACCTCCAAGAAGTTCTCCGCCCTCGCCGACCGCCTGATCAAGGAACTGCGCAAACCCATGCACCATGACGGCCACGAATTTCGGTGTGGTGCCAGCATCGGCATTGCCTGTGAAAGCGGCCGGGATATCGACCCCAAGCAGTTGCTGCTCAACGCCGATATTGCGCTCTACAATGCCAAGAAACGTGGCCGCAACCGCTACGACTTCTTCTCGTCGGACACACAGGACATTCTCATCAACACCAAACGTGTGTCGGACGAGATCCTGCTGGGTCTGGAGCGCAGCGAGTTCATCCCCTATTACCAGTTGCAGTTCGACGCCAAGACACTCGACATCATCGGTGCCGAGACACTGGCGCGCTGGAAGCACCCGACCGAAGGCATTTTAACACCGGACCGTTTCCTGGCCATTGCCGAGGATCTGGATGCCGTTACCGCCATTGACGAGATGATGCTGGAAAAGGCAGTCAGCGATTTCAACATCTGGCAGAAGACGGGTTTGCCGATCCCCAAAGTGTCGGTCAACGTGTCCTCACGGCGTCTGCATGATCCGTTGCTGACCAAATCGCTGAAGTCGCTGGATATCAAACCAGGCACAGTGTCATTCGAACTTCTCGAATCCATCTTCTTGGATGATAGCGACCAGACGGTACTGGACAACCTCGCCCGCCTGCGCAAGCTGGGCATTGCCATTGAGGTGGATGACTTTGGAACCGGCCACGCGTCTATCATCAGCCTGTTGCGCATCAGCCCGGATGCACTGAAAATCGATCGGGAGCTGGTGAGGCTTTTGCCGCAGTCCAACGAGCAGCGCAAATTGCTGAGTTCCATCCTGGAAATCGGCCGCTCGCTTAACATCAGAGTCATCGCCGAAGGTGTTGAAACACAAGCACATATTCGCATCCTGCGCGATCTTGGCTGCGATTACCTGCAAGGTTATGCACTGTGCCGCCCGATACCCGCGGAAATGGTTGAAGCTTTTGTAACTGGCCAGTCTTGGCGTCAAGACAACGGCAATGGCAGCGTCCACAACAAGTTCAGTGAAATTCTGGCTGCCAACAAAAAGAAAGCCGGCGACTATCGCTAAGAGTAGATAGTCGCCGGCCCAATGTTTCAATCAATCAACTTGAGGATCAGGCCTGGCTGATCTGCTCGGCTGCTTCAATCAACAGGCTCTGCATCTTTGCAGTCAATTCGCTGTCGCTGACCTTCACGCCTGCCGCGTCGAAATCACCACGCACCTTGCGGAATACGTCTGCGTCGCCTGCCTCTTCAAAATCGGCAGCGACAACTTCCTTTGCGTAAGCATCAGCATCAGCCTTGCCAAGCAGGCCAGCGGCCCACAGGCCCAGCAGCTTGTTTCTGCGAGCTTCAGCCTTGAATCTCAGTTCCTCATCATGAGCGAACTTGTTTTCGAATGCCTTATCGCGATCACCGAGGGCCATGTCATAATCTCCCAAATCTATTCACATTTACCGAAAGCTGAAAGTTCAGCCTATTGTCCATAAATCAAAAGCATTACCAGACTGCAATGCAAAGTTTCACGACAGACCGCGATGAAACGAAAAGGATGTATTGTTGCCTTTCGCCACACCATGCGGCCTTGCGCAACAGACATGGGAACGGCCAATCTGAAACGCCATACCCCGACATAAATTTATGTTTTCGCCATCCGCACTTTACGTAAGAAAGATAGATTCAACAAAATGGAATTACGCATTGATTCAACATCAATAGTCATTTTTTCTAATTTATGTTAAATTGGCGAAATGGCTTTCGACGCGATAATTCACAACACACAAATGTATCGTTTAAAAACAGCTGCGCTGTCGCGAACACGCTTTGCGGCGGCGCCGGCCTTGCCTCATTCACGCGGCAATAACATATATGTATGCCGGACGTGACTATTGCTATATTCATTGAACCAACACAGGACACAGGAGGTTTCATTCACAAGCGACAACGAATTGACGCGGAGAACCCATCCTACAGATTGTTAAAGTCCATCTTTTCCGATATGGGACCGCTTCAAAGAATGAAACACAACGCCATGCGCATGGCGCCAACACGAGATCTCATATTATGAACCGTCGCCGCCGTATTTACGAAGGCAAGGCAAAGATCCTTTATGAAGGACCAGAGCCAGGTACGCTGATTCAGTTCTTCAAGGACGATGCAACCGCCTTTAACAAGAAAAAACACGAAGTTATCGACGGTAAGGGTGTTCTAAACAACCGTATCTCCGAATACGTGTTTACGCATCTGAACAAGATCGGCATCCCCACCCACTTCATCCGCCGCCTTAACATGCGCGAACAGCTGATCAAGGAAGTGGAAATGATTCCACTCGAGATCGTTGTACGCAACGTTGCTGCCGGTTCGCTGTCCAAGCGTCTGGGCATTGATGAAGGCATCGTGCTGCCACGCTCGATCATCGAATTCTATTACAAGTCGGATGAGCTTGAAGACCCGATGGTGTCTGAAGAGCACATCACCGCTTTTGGCTGGGCCAACCCTGCCGAGCTTGATGACATCATGGCTCTTGCCATTCGCGTCAACGACTTCCTGTCGGGCCTGTTCCTGGGCGTCGGCATCCAGCTCGTCGATTTCAAGATCGAATGCGGCCGCCTTTATGAAGGCGACATGATGCGCATTATCCTGGCCGATGAAATCTCGCCGGACAGCTGCCGTTTGTGGGACATCGAAACCCAGGAAAAAATGGACAAGGACCGGTTCCGTCGTGATATGGGCGGCCTTCTCGAAGCCTATTCCGAAGTGGCTCGCCGCTTGGGCATCATCAATGAAAACGAACCGATCCGCGGCACCGGCCCGGTCCTCGTAAAATAAGCACATCAGGAGAACTATCAGGTGATCAAGGCACGGGTGACTGTTACGCTGAAAAATGGCGTTCTCGATCCACAGGGCAAGGCAATTGAAGGCGCACTGGGAAGCCTCGGCTTCGAAGGCGTTGCACAGGTTCGTCAGGGCAAGGTTTTCGATCTGGAGATCGACAGCACTGATGGAGCCAAGGCAGAAGCCGATATCAAGGCTATGTGCGAAAAGCTCCTCGCAAACACAGTGATCGAAAACTACTCTATCGCTATCCTCTGACAGCAGGAGCCGCTCAATGAAATCGGCAGTCGTTCAGCTTCCCGGCCTCAATCGTGATCGTGACATGATTGCGGCCCTGACAAAAATCTCCGGCAAGGAGCCGATCACCATCTGGCAGACGGAAACGGAAATTCCCGATGTCGACCTGATCGTTATCCCCGGCGGTTTCTCCTATGGTGACTATCTGCGCTGTGGCGCCATTGCGGCCCGTATGCCAGTGATGCGCGCCATTCGCGAAAAGGCAGAACAAGGCGTCAAGGTTCTTGGCGTGTGCAACGGCTTCCAGATTCTGGTTGAAGCCGAAATGCTGCCGGGCGCGTTGATGCGCAATTCCTCGCTGAAGTTCGTTTGCCGCGAAGTGAAGCTGGAAGTCGTCAACAGCGACACGGATTTCACCCGCGCCTATTCGCAGGGTCAAATCCTGCGTTGCCCGGTTGCCCACCATGATGGCAACTACTTCGCGGAAGCATCCGAGATCGCGTCCATGGAAGACAAGGGCCAGATCGTGTTCCGTTATGCCGAGGGTACCAACCCGAACGGCTCGCTGAACGACATTGCCGGCATCATCAACGAGCGTGGCAATGTTCTCGGCATGATGCCGCATCCGGAAAACCTGATTGAAGCGGCCCATGGCGGCAATGATGGCAGAGGCCTGTTTGCTTCCGCCCTCAACGTTATCGCGGCCTGATTATATCCAGACCATCAAACCGGCACTCAGTGCCGGTTTTTTTCTCTTCTCATCAAGGTTGCACCCATGACCCGCCTGCCCCTTCGCTATGCTCTGAGTTTTGCCAGCGTTACGGCAGCCATGGTCGCATTAAGCGCCTGCCAGTCTGAACGAAGCACTCCGGCCCCTGCCAGCCAGGCAGCCCTGCCGACCATGGAGCGCGTTGCGCTTGGTGCCAATGCCTGCTGGTTCAAAAGCGGTGATCCGGCGTTCAAGGCGTACCGCCTTGCACCGGAGCTGAATTCCTTCTCCGGCCGTCCACGCATTTTGCTGGTACCACGGAACAGCCCGGAATCCCGGCCAATGCTGGTTGTCGAAGCTGAAGGCTCGCCCGCCAAGCTTCAGGCCTATGGCCCCGTCATGAACGAGGCCCATGCTTCGCGTGTTGCCACAGACGTCAAGCGCTGGGCAGCGGGCGGCAAAGGCTGCTCATAATAAGAAAACCCAGCTGCACAGGTTGGGAAAAAGGATGCAGTGGGCCTGCCCATTGGCTTATCGTCCAAATGTCTTGGCTTCCGGGACGAAAAACCGATTGATGGCAGTAAACGTGTTGCACGCCTCCCGAACATTAGCTCGGGCGACACGTGTGGATATGGTGTTCACGGAAAATACGGCGCCGCCTACAGCGGCTTGATGCTGCTGGCGTCCACATTCCTGTACTTGTCACAAAAATCCGATAAGTCGCGCCGAACCGGGCGCGTCACGGGCTGATCAGTCAGATGACATCAACCCTATGGATTTCTGTGAAAAGCACAGGAATGAAAGACCAGATTGTACCGATTGTTGACCTGTAATGTGTATATCCATTCAATGACAATCACACCAGAAAACGGGATTTTGCGCTTTCATTGCGCGCCTGCGACCGGCTGATGCCAATATCAAGCAACTGCTCATCGGTCAGTTCTCTCAAAGCAAGGCGGCCGGCCCGCTTGATGTGCCATGTGCGGATGGCAGCCAGAAAACGGCCAAATACATGGTTTGGCGCAGCAATTGTC
This sequence comes from Agrobacterium sp. 5Ca50, assembly GCF_055381905.1. Taxonomy (NCBI): domain Bacteria; kingdom Pseudomonadati; phylum Pseudomonadota; class Alphaproteobacteria; order Hyphomicrobiales; family Rhizobiaceae; genus Agrobacterium; species Agrobacterium sp. 5Ca50. The sequence continues at coordinate 1,302,114 of NZ_AP026438.1, read as the reverse complement.
AGTGGTGTGGGATCAACCATGTCGCCATCGTCACGGAAGACATATTCCCGCGTATAGCTGTCAGGGTACATTGTATCTATTGTTGATAGGTATTGATCCATCTTGCGCATAATTGCACCTGTTCACCTTTAATTGTTCGGGGTCATTCTCTGCGACAATAAATACAATTGACTCACACACAGGTACAATGCTTAAATTGTCACCATGACAAATTGGCTCCCCAATCTCTCCACAGGCACCGGCCCGCTATACATGCGTCTGGCCGACCATATCGAAACCGCCATTTCGAATGGCGAGCTGGCGGCAGGCACAAAGCTGCCACCGCAGAGAAATCTCGCTTATGATTTGGGCGTTACCATTGGCACCGTCAGCCGGGCATATTCCCTGGTGCATGAGCGTGGTCTCGTCAGTGGCGAGGTTGGGCGTGGCACCTATGTAAACAGCCGCCACACCCCGACACCGTCTGTCCATATTGGGCAGGCCGCCAACACATCAAATGCTGCCGTCTCGGCTGCCGAGACGAAACAACTTTCCAAGCTGGACACCACGGCAGCGCCGACGGTTGGGCAAGGTGTGCTGATCGAGCGGCATCTATCCGACATCATGGCGGAGCGTGCCGCGCAGGTTGCCAGTTATGCCCGGGACTTTCCGGAGGAATGGTCGGTCGCCGGTGCACGCTGGTTGGCGCAAAATGGCTGGACCCCAAGCCCTGAGAACATCGTGCCGACGATTGGCGCACATGCCGCGGTGATGGGTATCATCGGTGCCGTCACCTCCCCGGGCGATCGTATTGCCTTTGAGCACCTGACCTACTCGCAGATCAGCCGCAGCGCCGCGCTTGCCGGACGACGTATTGCGCTGGTGGACTCTGACGAAAACGGCATCATACCCGAAGATTTCGAACGGGTCTGTGCGCAGCAGCACCCGAAGATGATCTTCCTGATGTCGTCGGGCCAGAACCCGACCTCCACCACATTGCCGTTGGAGCGCCGCAAGGCCATTGCCGACATTGCCCACAGGCACAATGTCTGGATCATTGAAGATAATCTTTATGGCGCCATGTGCCGTGATGACATTCCGCTGATTGCCCAACTGGCACCGGAACAGACATTTCTGGTGGGCAGCCTGTCCAAGTCGGTTGCCGCGGGTGTTCGCGGCGGCTGGGTTGCCTGTCCGCCGCACTTCGGCACACGGGTGCGCACCGCCCACAAGATGATGACGGGCGGCCTGCCCTTTCTGCTGGCCGAGCTCTGCGCCCGGCTGGTGCTGAGCGGTGATGCCCATCGCATCCGCCAGGACTGTATTGCCGAGGTCAATGCGCGTGAGCAGATGGTTCGGCAGATCTTTTCCGGTCTGGAGTTCAACTCCAATCCCGACATTGCCTTTGTGTGGCTGAAATTGCCCGAACCTTGGCTTTCCGGCACGTTCCGTAACGCAGCCCGCAAGGAAGGCATTCTCATTGACGATGAGGATGAGTTCAAAGCCGGACGATCGGAGAAGGTCTACCACCGGGTGCGCATCAGCTTTTCTGCGCCCAATACCCGCGAAGAACTGGCCCGCCACCTGCACACCCTGCGTCGCCTGCTGGACAATGGTTCTGTGAGTTATGACAGTATGGCTTGATGCCGGATGCCGGGTGCTGCCCTGCAGTACAAACTTGGGTATTTCGAGCCTTTTGCGCTTCACGACCGTTTGCTGAAAATCCGCTCATCCCAAGGGGCAAATACCCCGGGTGAAGCGAAGCTGGCGCGTGCATGGCTGGAAGAACTTTTACAAAACTCAGAGGTCTGAAACGGGTCTTTGGGCTTGAGAGTCTTTTCGGCAACAGTAACGAGAATTAGAAACTCGCTCCCTTTACCTTCCGTTCAAATATGTCACGTTCCCGTGAAACCTTGTCTGGGAACGATTCGCATGGGCAATCAGCATTTGTTCAATGCCAAGGCAATGATTGCCAAGGTTCTTACCTCCTGTGCTCTTCTTCTGCCTCTGGCTTCCATTGCCGATGCCGCTGAGGGCAACATTTTCGATGAATTGCGCTTCGGTGCGACGACATCAGTGTCCAGCAGCCACAATGGTGAAGACGGCGTCTTTCCGGCCCTGACCGTCTATTTCGACCCGTTTGACAGTGCGACGGCCGCCAGCTTTTCTGACAAGCTGCTGCGCCCACGTGTGCATTTGGGCGGTGAAATCGGCACTGAAGGGTCTGCCAACACCGTTTATGGCGGCATCAACTGGACGCTGGATCTGAATGAAAAGATCTTTCTCGACCTGGGCTTTGGCGGACTCTGGCACGATGGCAACCTGAGAAACACCGGCTCTGAAACCGGCGCGCAGCTTGGCTGTCGTTTCCTGTTCCGCGAATATGCGGCCGTCGGTTACCGCATCAATCAGAACTGGAACATCTCCACGCAGATTGAACATGCCTCCCATGCCAATCTCTGCGACGGCCCGAATGACGGCATTACCCGCGCCGGTCTGATGCTGGGTTACAGATTTTAACAACAGCGGCCATAGCAGAAGGCCACCTTCTTTCTCAACGTCATCCTAGGGCTTGTCCCTAGGATCTAATCACGTTGCGATCGTCGTTGAGGGCGTGGATTGTCGGGACAAGCCCTGACATGACGAAGGTCGATTGAAAACGCTGTCTTTCAGACGCAGACACGCCCTGCGGGCGGCTGCCATCTATAATTGCCCTGTCCAAAACTCTGCATTTGGTGGCTAATCGATACATTTTCCTGTCGCACCAGACTGTATCTTGCGCTAAAGAACCGGAAACTTCCTACCGGCTCGAACCTCGTGAGACCTATGGCTATTCCTAATCACATCCAGATCACCCCGGAACTCGTTGCATCGCATGGCCTCAAGCCCGATGAATACCAGCGCATCCTCGAATTGATCGGACGCGAACCAACCTTTACCGAGCTTGGCATTTTCTCGGCAATGTGGAACGAGCACTGCTCTTACAAGTCCTCCAAGAAGTGGCTGAAGACGCTGCCGACCACAGGCCCGCGCGTTATTCAGGGTCCGGGCGAAAACGCCGGCGTTGTCGACATTGATGATGGCGACTGTGTTGTCTTCAAGATGGAAAGCCACAACCACCCATCTTACATCGAGCCTTATCAGGGTGCAGCCACCGGTGTTGGCGGTATTCTGCGTGACGTGTTCACCATGGGTGCTCGTCCGGTTGCTGCCATGAACGCGCTGCGTTTTGGTGCCCCTGACCATCCCAAGACCCGCCATCTGGTGTCCGGCGTTGTTGCCGGCGTTGGTGGTTACGGTAACTCCTTCGGCGTGCCAACGGTTGGCGGCGAAGTCGAGTTCGACGCCCGTTACAACGGCAACATTCTGGTCAACGCTTTTGCGGCTGGCCTTGCCAAGTCTGATGCCATCTTCCTGTCGGAAGCCAAGGGCGTTGGCCTGCCTGTCGTTTACCTCGGTGCCAAGACCGGCCGTGACGGCGTGGGTGGTGCGACCATGGCATCGGCAGAATTTGACGAATCCATAGAAGAAAAGCGCCCGACCGTTCAGGTTGGCGACCCCTTCACTGAAAAGTGCCTGCTGGAAGCCTGCCTTGAGCTGATGAAGACCGGCGCAGTTATCGCCATTCAGGACATGGGCGCCGCCGGTCTGACCTGCTCGGCCGTGGAAATGGGTGCCAAGGGCAATCTGGGTATCGAGCTCATTCTCGACCAGGTGCCTGTGCGCGAAGAAAACATGACCGCCTATGAGATGATGCTCTCCGAAAGCCAGGAACGCATGTTGATGGTTCTGGAGCCTTCCAAGGAAGAAGTTGCCAAGGCAATCTTCATCAAGTGGGGTCTGGACTTTGCCATCGTTGGCAAGACCACTGATGACCTGCGTTTCCGCATCATTCACAGCGGCGAAGAAGTGGCCAACCTGCCGATCAAGGAACTGGGCGATGAGGCTCCGGAATATGATCGTCCATGGACACCGGCCAAGGTTCCGGCTCCACTTGCTGCCAATGACGTGCCACAGGCCGATATTGCCGACGCGCTGGTCAAGCTGGTCGGTTCGCCAAACGGCTCTTCCCGTCGCTGGGTTTACGAGCAGTATGACACACTGATCCAGGGCAACTCGCTGCAGCTTCCTGGCGGTGACGCTGGCGTTGTGCGCGTTGAAGGCCATTACAGCAAGGCACTGGCCTTCTCGTCTGACGTAACGCCACGTTACGTGGAGGCAGATCCTTTTGAAGGCGGCAAGCAGGCTGTTGCAGAATGCTGGCGCAACATCACCGCCACTGGCGCTTTGCCGCTGGCTGCCACTGACAACCTGAACTTCGGCAACCCGGAAAAGCCTGAAATCATGAGCCAGCTGGTTCATGCCATCAAGGGCATTGGCGAAGCCTGCACCGTGCTGGAGTTCCCGATCGTGTCCGGTAACGTGTCGCTTTATAACGAGACCAACGGTCAGGCGATCCTCCCAACCCCGACCATCGGTGGCGTTGGCCTGCTCAGCGACTGGGCAAAGATGGCCCGCATCCGTTTTGCTGCGGAAGGCGAAGCCATTCTGCTGGCCGGCGCACCAAAGGGCTGGGGCACACATATTGCGCAGTCCACCTACATGCGCGACATTCATGACCGTATTGACGGCCCTGCTCCGCATGTTGATCTGGCCAAGGAAAAGAAGGTCGGCGATTTCGTTCGCGCGCTGATCAATGATGGTCTTGCCACCGCCGTTCACGATTGCTCTTCGGGTGGTCTCGGCGTTGCCGTTGCCGAAATGGCAATTTCTTCCGGCATTGGTGCGACTGTAAACCAGCCTGAAAACAACGATCCGGTTCTTGCCTTCTACGGCGAAGACCAGGGCCGTTATGTTTTGACCATCGCTCAGGATAACGCTGAAACCGTTGCACAGCGTGCAAAGGAAGCGGGCGTTGAGTGCCCGGTTATCGGCAAGACCGGTGGTAGCGAAGTATCACTTGGAAGTGCAAAGCCTGTGGCGATTAAGCAATTGCTTTCCGCCCATGAATCATGGTTCCCTGACTTTATGGATGGGCCATCACTGGCCGCAGCAGAATAAGAAAAGGGAGCTGACACCATGCCAATGAACCCCGGCGATATTGAAGACATGATTAAAGCCGGAATTCCCGGCGCAAAGGTGACGATCCGCGATCTGGCTGGTGACGGCGATCACTACGCCGCTGAAGTCGTGGCGGAAGCCTTCAAGGGGAAAAGCCGTGTGCAGCAGCACCAGATGGTCTATGATGCCCTAAAGGGCAACATGGGCGGCGTGCTGCATGCCCTTGCCCTGCAAACTTCGGCCCCGGATTGAGAAAACCATGGCAAGCCTGATTGAAGAGGTCATTTCCGGCGTGGTGAAAAGCGCCATGTCGGAAATTCTTAAAAAGACAGGTGTGAAAACAACAAAACGGACCCGCCGGAAAACCCGCAGCAAATCTGTTGCGGGCAGTCTGGCGGAGACGATACTGGAGAGTGCGTTGGGCGGCGCGAAAAAAACCGCCAAGCCCAAACGACAACCAGCCCGCAAACAAACCAGCAAACGACGCACCGCTGCATCACGCAGCAAACAGCGCAGTGTTTGATTTTACGCAAACCTGCTCTCGCGCATGTTGGTATGCACCCCAGGCATAAGAGACCTTTGCATTTTTTCAGCTTACGCGCTGGAAAAACGACACCAAAGTGTTATCTAGTCGGAATATCAAAGCAGCGGCTTTTGAACCGCGTGTGAAAGGAAATGGCCATGAGCGATATTAACGCAGTGATCGACAACGAAGTGAAGAGCAACGATATCGTTCTGTTCATGAAGGGTACACCGCAGTTTCCACAGTGTGGTTTCTCCGGTCAGGTCGTTCAGATTCTTGACTATATCGGCGTAGAATACAAAGGCATCAACGTGCTTGCCGATGCTGACCTGCGTCAGGGTATCAAGGATTACTCCAACTGGCCGACCATTCCTCAGCTTTACATCAAAGGTGAATTCATCGGCGGCTGCGACATCATCAGAGAGATGTTCCAGTCGGGTGAACTTCAAAGCCAATTACAAGAACAGGGTATCGAGGTCCGCGGCGCGGCCTGATTTTTGCCGGGGTTCTCCACCCCGACACCCGATTGTTATGAAGTAGCAAGGCGTTGCATTCTGCAACGCCTTTGCCGTTCTTTTGGGAATATTTCTGTGACAAATCCTTCACAATCCGGCAATCCGGTTTTGAAATCCATGGGCAAAGTGGAGTTCATCGGGCTTGCTGCCATGTTGATGGCACTCAACGCACTTGCCATCGACATCATGCTTCCGGGCCTGCAGGAAATCGGTGCAGCACTTGGCGTGATCAATGAAAACCACCGCCAATATGTCATTTCGGCCTATCTTCTGGGCTTTGGCATTGCACAGCTGGGCTACGGCCCGATCTCGGACCGCTATGGCCGTCGCAAGCCAATGCTGTTTGGCCTTGGCATCTATGTCGTCTCGTCCATTGCTGTGGTGTTCGTGCCCTCCTTTGCGGGCGTGCTGGCACTGCGCTTCATTCAGGGCATCGGTTCTGCCGCCACCCGCGTCATCACCATCTCCATCGTTCGCGACGTTTACGGCGGCCGTCAGATGGCGGAAGTCATGTCGCTGATCATGATGGTGTTCATGGTTGTGCCGGTTATTGCACCGGGTACCGGCCAGATCGTTCTGCTGTTTGGTGACTGGCACCTGATTTTCGTGTTCATGGCTGTCATCGCCGTGATCGTCGGCGCGTGGATGTATTACCGCCTGCCGGAAACCCTGCATCCGGAAGACGTGCGTCCCTTCACGGTCAAGTCGGTTCTCAACGGCTTCAAGATCGTTCTGACCAACCGCATTGCCCTCTGTTACACCCTGTCCAGCACCTTCATCTTCGGTGCGCTGTTCGGCTTCATCAACTCGGCTGAACAGGTCTACAAGGGCGTGTATGAGCTTGGTCAGTGGTTTGCAGTGGCCTTTGCTGGCGTTGCGCTGTTCATGGCGCTGTCGTCGTTCATCAATGCCCGTCTGGTTGGCCGTTTTGGCATGCGCAGACTGTCGCATGGTTCGTTGATCGGCTTTATCGTCATCACCTTCGTGTGGCTGCTCATTCAGATCTATGGCCCGCAGCCAATGCCGTTTGCGCTGTTCATCGTGCTGTTTGCCTTGGCGATGTTCCAGTTCGGCTGGATCGGCTCCAACTTCAACTCGCTGGCCATGGAACCGCTTGGCCACGTTGCCGGTACAGCATCATCTGTCATCGGCTTCATGGGCACGGTTGGCGGTTCGCTGATCGGTGCATTGATCGGTCAGTCCTTCGATGGCACTGCCCTGCCAATGGTCGCCGGCTTCTTTATCGTCTCGCTTGTTGGTCTGGTGTTCGTGCTGATCGGTGAAAAGGGTCAGCTGTTCCATCCGCACAACAAGCCGATCTGATACGGCTTCCCCTCGCCCCCGTGTTCGCCACGGGGGTAAGGAACGCAAACATGCCTCACATGCAAAAGGCGCCGCTGTCATCTAGCGGCGCCTTTTTTTGCGACCATTGATATTTGAATGTGATGTTTTCCGGGACGTGTGTTTTCTCGCGTCTTCCACCCTCGCGGACCTCATTCCTGTGCTCGTCACAGGAATCCAGGCCAGCCCAAGTCATTGGGCTGAAAAGACTCTTTCGTCGCGCAGACGCGCGACAGCTGGATGCCTGTGAGAGATCATCGGGTCAGGCCCGAGGACGAGGCATGAGGGTCGAAAGCAAAAGGCGCCGCTGTCATCCAGCGGCGCCTTTTTTGATCCATACGTCCAGTCAATCAAACCGTGAAGATGTGGTTCTTGAGCAGGTTCCAGGAGTCCTTGTCCGGTGCCAGCAGCAAGCCGCCATCCACATGGCTTGGCAGGTACGGCGAACCATCCAGACGCGCCGCATAGGCGCCAGCTTCCTGCGAGATCAGCGTACCGGCCAGGTGGTCCCATGGCATCAGCTTGTTGTACATCAGGAAGTGCATGTGACCGCCGCAGAACACGCGGTATTCATGGGCAGCACAACGATAGCTGGTGAACAGGCGCACATCGGCCAGATTAACGAGGATCTTGCGGCGGGTCTCGATGTCGAAATAGCCTGTGTTGGCAATGCCAACCATCTGCGACAGTTCCGGTGCCGGAGACACATGCATCTGCGTCTGGTTGCCATCCGGCGCGCACAGCCATGCGCCAGAGCCCTTTTCGGCGATCAGCCAGTCATTGCCCAACGGATCGAAGATGATGCCAGCAACAGTCTCGCCCTTGGAAATGACGCTCATCATCACGCCGAACAGCGGCAGGCCGGAGGCAAAGTTGAAGGTGCCGTCAATCGGGTCGACCACCACGGCCAGATCGGCCTGACCCAGCTCGCCCAGCAGCGACGGATCGGCAGCCACGGCTTCCTCGCCCACGAACAGTGCGTTGGGCATGATTTCCGCCACGCGGTCCCGGATCAGCCGCTCGGCTGCTTCGTCCGCTTCGGTGACGAGGTCAATGGCCTCGGTCTTCATGCGAACGTCGCCTTCACCGAGATTGCGGAACCGCGGCATGATTTCCACGGCTGCCGCTTCCTGAAGCGTGTTTGCAAGCGACGCTATGTCGAGTTCGAGGGACATTGCCATTCCTTTCAGCTACCAGATACCTAAAATCTCGCGCCGTATCATCTTCCAGCTTTCCTTGTCGGGAGCGGACAGAATACCGCCGGAAATCTCTCCGGGGCGATAGGGCGTACCATCCAGCTTTACCGTGTAACCGCCAGCTTCCTGATGCACGAGAACACCGGCAAGGTGGTCCCATGGCATCAGCTTTTCGTGGCCGATAAAGTGGATCTTGTCTGTCGAGGCAAGCCAATATTCATGTGCAGAACAATTGAGCGACAGCGCCATGCGGATCTTGGCCATGTTGGCGGCAATGACCGGGCGTCGCTCCAGCGTGGCGTGTCCCCAGGCGTAGATGCCAACCATCTCGTCCAGCGCCACCGGGGCTGCCACGCGGATTGGTGTCACCTCGCCGCTGCGGCGGTGGAAATGCGCGCCTGCGCCTTTTACCGCCACCAGCGTGTCACCCATAACCGGATCATGAATGATACCGGCGACCGTCTCGCCCTTGACGGTGACGGCCAGCAGAGACCCGAAAGCGGCAAGACCCGAGGCAAAGTTGAACGTGCCGTCGACGGGATCAATTACGAAGGCCAGATCCGCATCGGCCAGTGCCGGCACAACGGAAGGATCAGCATCATAGGTTTCTTCGCCGACGATATGTGCGTCCGGATAAAGCCTGCGAATAGCCGCGGTAATGCGCTTTTCCGTCTCGATATCCGCTTCGGTCACCAGATCGATGGACGAGGTTTTTTCGGCGACCGACTGACTGTCGGGATTTCTGAAACGGGGAAGTATTTCGGTTGCTGCGGCATCGCGCACGGTCGCAACCAGGAATTCGATGTCTTTATCAAGAAGGGACATAAAGCGACGTTTCTTTAAACAGGTGGGTTCGTTTCCCTATCCGCGTTAGATGACGCTTCCGTGACACCCAGCATCGAAAAATCAAACAGTTTGGTATCCAGCAAATGCGAGGGATTGACGTGGGCCAGCGCCCGCAACATCGTGTCCTTGCGACCCGGCATGCGCCGTTCAATATCGGCCAGCATGTCCTTCATGGCATTGCGCTGCAGGCCATCCTGAGAGCCGCACAGGTCGCATGGAATGATCGGGAACTGCATGGCCGTGGCAAACTTCGCCATATCGTCTTCGGCGCAATAGGCCAATGGCCGCAAGAGCATCAGATCACCTTCGTCATTCAAAAGCTTCGCCGGCATGCCCGCCAGGCGTCCGCCATGGAAAAAGTTCATGAAGAAGGTTTCGAGAATGTCTTCGCGGTGGTGGCCAAGCACCAGTGCATCACAGCCCTCTTCGCGCGCAATGCGGTAAAGATTGCCGCGACGCAGACGCGAACAGAGCGAACAGTAGGTGCCGCCATTCGGCATCTTTTCCTTCACCACCGAATAGGTGTCGCGGTATTCGATGCGGTGTTCCACGCCAATCGACGCCAGATATTCCGGCAAAACGTGTTTGGGAAAGTTCGGCTGGCCCTGATCGAGATTGCAGGCCACCAGATCGACCGGCAGCAGGCCGCGCCATTTCAGGTCCATCAGCAGCGCCAACAGGCCATAGCTGTCCTTGCCGCCCGACAGGCCAATCAGCCAGCGCTTCTGGCCTTTCAGCATGTCAAAATCTTCAAATGCCTGGCGGACATTGCGCAACAGGCGCTTGCGCAGCTTGTTGAAGGAGACCGACCGTGGCGCATGCGCAAACAGCGCGTGCGAGGAAATGTCCTCAGCACCATCCTCGACGTCATCGACGGAATTCATGTCTGTCGCAATATTCATGGGACGATTGCACTTTCGCTAATTCGGGCGCTAATACGGGCTGTCCTCCAGCCAATGCCTGCATATTCCGGCAAGATCAAGCCCCGAATACCGACCAGCCTGTCTGGTTGGCCAGCATTTCCAGTGCTGCGGAGCCAAGTGCGGAGTTGCCGACCTTGTTGAGGCCGGGCGACCATACCGCAATCGATGCCTTGCCCGGCGCAATGGCCAGAATGCCGCCGCCAACGCCGCTCTTGCCTGGCAGGCCGACAGAATAGGCAAAGTCGCCGGACCCATCATAATGGCCGCAGGTCAGCATCAGCGCGTTGATACGTTTTGCCCGTCGCGCCGATACGACCGTATGGCCGCTGAGCGGATTTCGGCCCTGATTGGCCAGAAACAGCCCCGCCCGTGACAATTGGTGACACGTCATAGCCAGCGCACATTGATGGAAATACACACCCAGCACATTTTCGACCGGGTGATGCAGATTACCAAACGAGCGCATGAAATTGGCCAGCGCATAATTGCGGTAACCGGTGGCATTTTCCGACTTCGCGACCGCATTGTCGATGATGATGCTGTCATCATCGGCGACATATTGCACAAAGCGCAGCAACTCACCGATTGCTTCGCGCGGCTGGTGGCCGGCCATCACGATATCACTGACGACGATCGCACCGGCATTGACGAAGGGATTGCGTGGAATGCCCGCCTCATGTTCCAGCTGTACGATGGAGTTGAAGGACGATCCTGATGGTTCGCGCCCTACCCGGTTCCACACGGTTTCGCCAGCCTTGCCGAGCGCCAGCGTCAACATGAAGACCTTGGAGATACTTTGAATGGAAAATGGCACCTCAGCATTGCCCGCGACGAATGTTTCGCCTTCAACGGTGGTGACGGCAATGCCAAACTGCTTGGGATCGACCTTGGCGAGCTCAGGAATGTAGTCGGCTACCTTCCCCTCACCCAATCTTGGCACCATCGCATCATAAATGCGGTCAATGATCAGCTGAATGTCCTGCATGCCCAAGCCTTTGTTCGCCAGTGTCACTACGGTTCTGTTGGCTACATCAAAAGCAAAATCAATGCCACTATCGCGTGAGGATGAATGCGGAATCATTGCTGCGGGAATTGGTCAGATGTACGGAGACCTGTCACAGGGCATCAAAACTCCTGGGGTTGAGATATTCGATGCGCGTTCCCACACACTCCCCTCTTCTCTGTGCTTGTCACAGAGACCCAGCATCCGCGCGTCTGCGCGGTATAGAACCCTTTTCAGCCCGAAGACAGGAATGAAGGAAAAAGTGGAGACTAAACCCGCCTCTCCAAAGCAAACGGCAGTTCCATCTCCAGCAGGCGCAGCTCTTCTGCGCGCGCACCGGTCAGCGGGTCGCGGGCTTGCAGCACATCATCAACATAACCGGGGTGGCACATCATGACGCTGCCATTACGAACACGACCATTCAGCACCGAACTGAACTTTTCCGCCTGTTGCCAGTCATAAAAGCCGCAGAGCGGGCCGTGCACTAACAAACCGGCACTGCGCATCTCACCATCAAAACCACGCGCCAGCCCGGCCACGAAACAGGTTTTCAGGCCAATCTTTACACCTTGCGAAAAATCGACCGCCGGTGCGCCACGCAGCCATGGCTTCACACCACCTTGGGCAAGGGTTTGAGAGCGGCTTAACAGCCATGACCTTACCGGCGGCAGGAAATGCACGTGTTGATGGCCATCGAGATAATGCGGCAAATGCCCCATCTCTTTGGTGAAGGCTGCAAGCTGCGCGTCCAGTTCGCCATGCACCTGCGCGGTAAACTCTTCCGTAGGCCGCAACGCGCCAAGGATCAGCTCTTTCAGCGGCAGTAACCTGCCATCTTTGCTGATGGCGGGTGCATCGGTCAGAGGTTTGAAATCGGTCAGCGTCAGGTGAATGCCGGCAAAGACGTCGCCATACCCCTGACACTCTTTCAGCTTTATCGCCTCAGAGGGCCATTCCGGACACAAAGTCATGCAGCCGGTGCCGGATAGATTGCCCTTTGATATCAGGTGGCGAATGCCATCGCTGACGGCCGGTGACAGGCCATAATCATCAGCAACCAAAAACACCTTAGTGTCCGCCATGCTCATGGCGTTTGTTTTTCAGCGGACTGCGCGGTCTTGTCCAGCGTCTTGATCTCGCCTGATCTATGCACGCGGCGCACCAGATACAGCGGGCGATCCTTGGTTTCGGCAATGCCGACCCAGATATATTCGCCGAGCAGGCCAAGCAGCGCCAGATTGAAGCCGCCGAGCACCGACACCGCCACCATGAGGCTTGGATAACCAGGAACTGACACGCCGTAAAACAGCACTTCGAAGACGATCTTCAGGCCATAGAAAATGCCGCAGATACCAACCAGCGCACCAATGATCGATACCAGCCGCAAAGGCAGCGCCGAAAACGAGGTGATGCCCTCCAGCGACAAGGACAGCAGCGACAGGTTGGACCATTTGGTAGCACCATGCTGGCGCTCATCCGGCACGTAACCAATGGCCTTCTGGCGGAAGCCGGCCCAAGCGTACAGCCCCTTGTTGAAACGGCGACGGTCGCGGATCTTCAGCATGGCCTCGACAACCGGGCGGCGCATGACGCGGAAATCGCCAGCATTTTCCGGCACGATAAAACGCTGGCGGAAATTGATCAGCCAATAGAACAGATGAACGGCGGCCGCCTTTTTCATCGATTCCTGCAGGCGGTCATCACGTACCGCATAAACGGCGTCGAGATTTTCGTCGGCCATCAGCTGCGAAATCATGTCGAGTGCAACAGTCCATGGGTGCTGCATATCGGCATCCATGATCATCACAAGATCGCCCCTGCACTCTTCCAGACCGGCAAACACGGCAACTTCCTTGCCGAAGTTGCGGCTGAGTTCGACGATGCGCCATGTGCCCGGCATCGACGTGATGTAACGTGTCACACTGTCATCGGTACTGCCGTCATCGACCAGCACCACCTCGAGATCGAGATCGAATTTTTCACGCAGTTCACCCGCCACCTTTTCAATGAAGGTGGTGAATGCCGGCACGTTTTCCCGTTCATTCAAAAACGGTACGATGAGTGAAAAAAGAGCCATGCCCCAATCCCGTTACAAAATTCGCACTATCAGTTCTGCGGCTTGATCAGCCAGATTTGGATATCCCAGCTGCCCTTGCCGTTTATACCGGTGACTTGAAGGTCTTGTGGCGCGGGCAACGGGCCGACCAGCTTGGTTGAGGCATCGGTGCATTTCGATTCGCCCTTGAAGCAAACCAGAACCAGCCCCTTCTGACGCGCTAGTTCCGGTGTCAGATAACCTTTGGCATATTCCGCCGAGTTGCCATCCACGATCAGCGGTGCGTAACGCGAGTAGAAGGACGTGCCATCAGCCAGACCACGGCTGCCCGCGACATAAAAGCCCTTGGCACCGCCACTTTCCGCCAGCCATAGCTCATCGATGCGGTCGGACACGGCCTCCAGGGGCACATTGCGGAATGATTCAAACTCACCGTAGTTACGGTCCACCATGGCGATGACAGGCCCAGAAGCGATCATGCCCAGCAGGTAGATGACGGCAACTGTCACGGCGCGTCCGATATTGCGCTGCAGCCACTGCTGCGGCACCAGAAGCGCAATCAGCACGGCAATTGGCGTGAAGATCGGCAGTACCCAGACGGCGCTCAGTTCTGCCTGCGCGGCAAAGCCCAGAATGATCGTCAGGATAAATGGCAGGATGCTGAAGGCCAGCAGCGCGCGACCCTGAACGCTGTCTCGCAGGCGGGCAATATTGGCAGGCTGAAAGGCCGGGCCCTTTTCGCTTTTGTCATGACGCACCAAAAGCGCAACCAGCAGAGCGCCAATCGTATAAAGCGGCACGCCCACCACGAATTTCAGCGCCTTGGTGAAAATGTGCAGCCATTCGCCATCACCCTGCTCTGCGGCATAAACGATGGGCAGGAAATCATGCTCGAACAGCCAAAGGACATGGCCGGCAATGGTGACGAAAAACACCACCAGCACGGTGAGACCGAAGGTGGATAGCAGCGCCGCACGGGCCTGCTTGTCGAAAGATGCATGCAGGAACAGCGCCAGCAGAACGACACCGGAGTGATATTTGGTCAGCATGGCCGCAGTGGCCAACAGGCCAATCATCACGGCATCAACAATCCGGCGTCCTTCAAGGCCGCGCAGATAGAATACGAACAGCCAGGCCCAGATTGGCGTCATTGCCGAATTGGCATTGTATTTGATGGCCAGGAACGACAGTGGCGGCATCAGCATGGCGCAAATGACCGCCATCAACTGCACATTGCCATCACCAAAGCGGGCAGCAATGCGCCAGACGGCAGCAAAAGTCAGACCGCAATTGACGGCGGAAAACAGGAAATAGGCCCAGTTCTCATGTGGGAAAACGGCAAACCATGCGGCCGTGGTCCAGCCGAAGAATGGCGGATGTTTGTATGTGCCCCACTGCCACAGCGCGCCCCAGGCGTAGTTTTCAACCATATCGCCATATTGGTCGAGGTTGAGCTTGGAGAATGCGGCATGCATGGTCAGCGCCAGAACGAACAGCAGAATGACGCCGACAATCGAGGCCGTCTTTCCCTGAGCAAACGCAATTTTGTCCGAACGTTCCATGGCCGATTTCCCAACAGCACGCCCTGCTTCAAGCGGCTTGATTTCATAACTTCACAAGGTCGAAGTCCCGATAGCACAACCAAAGGGGACAAGCATTACGCAGTTGTGCATTCCTGCGCTTTTACGCAGAAAATCAAGGCTGGATTAGGTGCGAAAATCCGGCAACCAGTGACGCATCTCTGAAATCATCACGCCATGCCATGAATGCAAAAAAGCCGCCCCGAAGGGCGGCTTTTTCAAAATCAACGTCGCAGCGATTAGCGCGAGTAGAATTCGACCACGAGGTGTGGTTCCATGACGACTGGGTATGGAACGTCAGACAGAGCTGGTACGCGAGCAAAGGTCGCAACCATCTTGTTGTGATCAACTTCGATGTAGTCAGGAACGTCACGCTCAGCGAGCGAAACAGCTTCCAGAACAACGGTCAGCTGCTTGGACTTCTGACGAACTTCAACAACGTCGCCTGGCTTGCAACGGTAAGAACCAACGTTAACGCGAACGCCATTAACCGTGACGTGGCCATGGTTGATGAACTGACGCGATGCGAAAACGGTTGGAACGAACTTTGCGCGGTATACGATCGCGTCCAGACGGGACTCGAGCAGACCGATCAGGTTCTCGGAAGTGTCACCCTTGCGACGGTTAGCTTCGTCGTAGGTTGCGCGGAACTGCTTTTCACGCAGTTCACCGTAGTAGCCCTTGAGCTTCTGCTTGGCGCGCAGCTGCGTGCCGAAGTCGCTCATCTTGCCCTTGCGGCGCTGACCGTGCTGGCCAGGACCGTATTCGCGGCGGTTTACTGGGGACTTAGGACGACCCCAGATGTTTTCGCCCATGCGGCGGTCAATTTTATACTTAGACGATTCGCGCTTGCTCATCGTATTTCCTTCTCAACATATTATACCGGTTTGTTGCCAAACCGGATTAAGGAAACACGCCCTCCTCTGAGTTCTGTTGATGAACTCTGACAGGTCTCTCACATTTGCGAATGGAGAAGCCACGGGACATGTCGGTGATGTTGACTACCGAACGTCAGTTATTAAAACTGCAAGGCAGTCAACGAAACACACCGGGCTTTGCGGCCCGGCGTTGATGGCGCTTCTAGGTGGCCTTCATAAAATTGTCAACGAGAAAAAAATTGCATCCCGCCCTTGAAAGCGCATTTTCCTGCACTATTTCGTTTGTCGTGATCAGGACTCGGGCCCCTCTGGCGTATTACCGGACAATACGTGATGTCGAGTCTCTTTAGGTTGGGGCCCACGTTTATTTCTGTCACACGTTCCCCAGCCATATAGCCAACCTGTCCGGCAAAGGTTGACTGATGGACTTTCTGTTCTCGGATTTTCTCGGCACCCCCACATGGATGTGGGCGGTCTTCATTTCTCTCGTTCTTGGCCTTTTGGCCCTGGACCTTGGTGTTCTGCATAAGAATTCCAAGGAAATCGGCATTCGCGAAAGCTTGCTGATGTCCGCTTTCTATATTGTCATCGGTTTGTCCTTCGGTGGCTGGATCTGGTACCAGTCGGGCCAGCAGCCTGCCATGGAATATATCACTGGCTTCGTGGTGGAAAAAAGTCTGGCGATGGACAACATCTTCATCATCGCCATGATCTTCTCTTATTTCGCCATTCCGCGCCAATACCAGCACCGCGTGCTGCTGTGGGGTATTCTGGGTGTGATCGTGCTGCGTGGCATCATGATTGCCGCTGGCGCTGCCATCGTCGAAAACTTCCACTGGGTGCTGTACCTCTTTGCGGCCTTCCTGGTGTTTACCGGCCTCAAGATGCTGTTTTCGGCCGATCATGATGAGAACGATCTCGACAACAACCGCATCCTGAAGTTCCTCAAGCGCCACCTGCCGCTGACAAACCGCCTCCATGGCGAAAAGTTCTTCGTCAAGGAAACCGACGAGAAGACCGGCAAGCTGAAAACCTTTGTCACCCCGCTGTTTCTGGCGCTGGTGATGGTGGAAATTGCCGACCTGATCTTTGCGGTTGATTCGATCCCGGCGATCTTTGCGATCACCACCGACCCGTTCATTGTCTATACGTCGAACATTTTCGCGATCCTTGGCCTGCGTGCACTCTACTTTGCGCTGGCTGCCCTGATCCACCGCTTCGCCTATCTCAAATATGCGCTGGCTGCGGTTCTGGTGTTCGTTGGTTCGAAAATCTTCGTGGCTGACATGCTGGGTCTGGCAAAAATCCCGCCTGCCGTCTCGCTTGGCGTGACCGTCGCAATTCTGGTGACCGGTGTTGTCGGTTCGCTGTTTGCCACACGCAAGCAAGCAAAGGCTGTCGAATAATGTCTCGCTTCACGACATCCCGAAACTCCACCATCCTCGGCGCCACGCCGAGGATGGGCACCACAAGATGGCCGGTAACATCAGTCCATGTCTGCGATTTCAGCACGATGATTCTCGGACGTGATCCGAGAATGAACAACAGCAGATGGTCGGGACGCACCCGACCATAAGATACAATAACAGCTTTAAAAAACAGCAGCCTTATTCGGCTGCCAGCGTCGCCTCATCATCAGCCGCATCCGCATCACCGGGTGCGGTTTTTGCATCAAGGTCCGGAAATGCCACGATACGCTTGCCGGAGAAATCGGCATGCACCACGACCAATTCCTTCTCCTCGAAATAACCGAGCAGACGGCGTGCGCGGCGTGCAGAATGCGTGCCATAGGCACGGGCAATACGCGCATCAGACGGGCAAGGCTCCTCGCCCAGCGCGGCTTTCACCAGCATCAGGAATACGCCCTGCAGGTCGTCTGACACGTTCTTTGACAGATCGAGTGCCGTTTGCCAGCTTTCACTTGCCGCCATTTCGGCATCAACGCCGGAACGGGTAATTGCCACCTGACGGCGGAATTCCGACAGCGCCATCGGCGTGCCGGGAATGCGGCGCATGCGGGCGCGCACAAGAAAGTCCTGATAGAGCACAGCGTCCGTGCGATAGGCCGACTGCGGATCATCCAGAATTTCGTAGAGAACGCCTGAGATCTTTTCTTCGCGCTCTTCCGGCGTCATGTCCGAGGCGCTGCTGCGCTGCGGCTGTTCGGAGGCTGGCGTGATCGCCGCCGGCGTCGAGCGCGACAGCTCTGCCAGAATGTCCGTTGTCGGGCGCGGTGCCGGTGGCGTGCGGCGCACAGGGGCGCGCGTAAATTCTTCCGGGTCTGGCGTGAAGATCAGGTCTTCCACGTCCTGCGGTGCATCGGGCAGCGGCATCAGCTTGGGCGATGACGACCGAGCCGAGGTTTCCACAGCACCAATGACGATAGGCAGTGGGCGGCGCGACAGAGCCGGGCCAAGCGCCACGAAATTACCACGCTGCAAATCGCGGAACATTTCCGCCTGACGGCGGTCCATGCCGAGCAGGTCGGCTGCGCGTGCCATGTCGATATCAAGGAAAGTACGGCCCATCAGGAAGTTGGAGGCTTCCGCCGCCACGTTCTTGGCAAGTTTTGCCAGACGCTGCGTGGCGATAACGCCGGCCAGACCACGTTTACGGCCGCGACACATCAGGTTGGTCATGGCGCCAAGCGATGCCTTGCGGGCATCTTCGGTTACTTCGCCAGCCACGGACGGCGCAAACATCTGCGCTTCGTCGACCACCACCAGCACCGGATACCAATATTCGCGGTCGGCATCGAACATGCCGTTGAGGAATGCAGCTGCGGCCCGCATCTGCTGTTCGACATCAAGACCTTCAAGCGTCAGGACGCAGGATACGCGGTGCTGGCGAATACGGTTGGCAATACCGGCCAACTCACCTTCTGTGCGCTCGCCATCCACAACGATATGGCCGAACTTGTCGGCCAGCGTCACAAAGTCCCCTTCAGGGTCAATAATGACCTGCTGAACCCAGGGGGCGGATTGTTCAAGTAGCCTGCGCAGCAGATGCGACTTTCCGGAACCGGAATTGCCTTGCACCAGCAGACGCGTGGCGAGCAATTCCTCAATGTCGAGTTTGGCAGCCTGCCCACCCGATAGCGTTCCCATGTCGATGCCGACCTGCAATGCCCTAAAACCTTATACTGTCAAAAATTGATGTTGAATGCCGACTCCGAACGAGCAGCGAACCCTCCCCATAACAGAGATTTCAACGCAATGCTTCCTCGTGAAGGTAAAAATGCACAGGGAATATGCGCTGCCAACCCAATCTGGTGGAGAGAATCAAACGAACCGAATCACAGCGCCTTACGATATCAGATTGATAGTGGTGCCGGTTGGCCGGCTATCGGGCGGTGTTGCGAGCCTCAGTTTCTGACTGGTCGTTTTGCCCCGAATTAAGGTAAAATCTTTTTAAAAACAGAACGATAGGCAGCGATTACACGTCTTGGCTGTTTTGAAAGAAAATTCACCGGCGCGGCGATTACGAAATATTAAAGCCTTGCGGAACACATATGGAACATATAGTGTATGTTCTGCATTTGTTTCGATTTTCATCAACGGTTGGGGTGCGACTTCATGCTCACACGCAAACAGCAGGAACTGCTTCTTTTCATTCACGAAAGAATGAAGGAATCCGGTGTTCCTCCCTCATTTGATGAGATGAAGGATGCGCTTGATCTCGCGTCCAAATCCGGCATTCACCGGTTGATCACAGCGCTTGAAGAACGTGGCTTCATTCGCCGCCTGCCAAACCGGGCTCGCGCACTGGAAGTCATCAAACTTCCTGAAGCCTATTCGCCAAGCCTCAAACCACAGCGTGGCTTCTCACCAAGTGTGATCGAAGGCAGCCTTGGCAAACCAAAACCGGTTGTCGCCCCTGCTCCGACCCCCGCGCCTGTCAGCGCCAATGATGGCGGCAGCTCGGTATCGGTGCCGATGATGGGACGGATCGCGGCCGGTGTGCCGATCTCCGCCATCCAGAACAACACACATGATGTGTCCGTGCCGGCTGACATGCTGGGTTCTGGTGAACATTACGCACTGGAAGTGCGCGGTGACTCGATGATCGATGCTGGCATCTTTGACGGCGACACGGTCATCATCCGCAACGCCAAGACCGCCAATCCCGGTGACATCATCGTGGCGCTGGTCGATGATGAAGAAGCGACCTTGAAGCGTTTTCGTCGCAAGGGTGCATCTATTGCGCTTGAGGCGGCAAACCCGGCCTATGAAACCCGCATCTTTGGACCTGACCGCGTCAAGATCCAGGGCAAGCTGGTTGGCCTGATCCGCAGATACCACTAAGCGGTCATCATCAGACCCATATCACTGCCAGATGACGCGCCAGCGCGTCATCGCTACTGTCGTCGGAAAACGCCCGACAAAACTAGCCTTCAGCTTACGTTAGTCTAGTGACGGTCCAGCAGTTGCGAGACATGCGGCGGTACTGCCGTTTCAAATGTCCTGCTGCGCCAGTTATAATAACGATGCATGGTCCATGGACGGTAGGAACCATAAATGGCAGCCGTCATCCTCTCTATCGGCAAATCCTGATTTGCGGCGGTTGTAGCCTCAGTTGAAAATGTGATCTCCAGCGATCCGGTGCGCCGCAATGTCTGGGCACTGAGCAAAAAGGCGCCGGAGCGGCAGGTTTCAAATGATGTGGGACGCGTGGTGATAACCACAGAACCGATGTCGCAGGCGAGACCAAGATATCTGTTATCCAGCACGGAAATCACCACCTGCCCCTTCGCTGATCTGGCGATACACCAGCTGTCGCGACGGCAGGTAAAGGCATCAGATGCGTTTGTAACGGCGGCAGACATCGCCTGCCTTTCAGTCTGAATGGTGTGTTCGTCCAGCATCGGCCGTCGTGATCGTGGTGGTGCGGCATCGGCATTGCCTGTCGTTCTGTCATTGGCATCGTCAGGCGATGGTTCTGGGGCTGGCAGTTCCTGCAGCATGTTTGGCCGAATATATTTGTCAGGTAAGAACAAAGCCCGCGCCCATTGGTCATAGATAAAGCCGGATGGGCGTTGGCTGGTGCTGGCAACCTGATCCTCGCCAACCAGTGCCATCAGTTTCCCGTCCTCAAAAACCACCAGATCGGGATTGTCCTGTTGCCGTGACAGCACAAACAGCACAAGGCCTGCCAGCAGGAACACAGCACTTACCCAAGCCAGTCGGGTGCGAAACAGTGTCAGCGCCAATAGGCCAAGCGTTCCGGCGCCCAGAAACCATTGATGTTGTCGTCCGACTCCGGCATCGCCTCCCCATGAGGCCACATAGGTGGCAATATCAATTGTCATCGCCATGCCGTAACCCATGACGGTCAGAAACGGCCCGTCCAGCCCGAAGGGCATCAGCAGCATGGCGATCAAGGCAGAGGGCATGACGATGAAAGACATCACCGGCATGGCGGCGAGATTTGCCGCTAGTCCATAGGTGGTGACACGGTGAAAATGCTCCATCGAATAGATGGCCGTGGAGACTCCGCCAATCAGCGAGGTCACGACAATACCGGCGCAGAAGCTGCCAAGGATGGAAGCACCCTTGAGGGCGATCGGCATATTACTTGGCCGGAAGGTTGCGCTGTCTTGTGCGGCGCGCCGCCGTGTCCAGAAACCATACGCGGCGACCAGCGCAATGGTTGCGGCAAAGGACATCTGGAAACTTGGCCCCATGACCTCTGACGGCGAAACGCAGATAATAATGATGGCGGAAATGGCAACATTTCTGAGGCTGATCGAGGGACGGTCAAACAGCACGGCGATCAGCATGATCGACATCATCAGCCAGGCCCGTTCGGCGGACACTGCAAACCCTGAAATCAGGTAATAGGCGAGCGTCATGATAAGGGCGGCAAAGGCAGCGATCTTCTTGACCGGCCGCCTCTCGGCAAAACCGGGAAAACAGCTGAGTGCCGTGCGCAAGCCAACGAAGAATATGCCCGATGCCAGCGCCATGTTGAGGCCCGAAATGGCAACGATATGGGCAAGGCCGGACACACGCAGTGCTTCCATGGTGGTTTCTGATATTGCTCGCCGTTCATCGGTTATGATCGAGGCGGCAAAAGCGCCGGCGTCGCCGCCGATCGTGCTGCGGATGCGCTCGGCAATGGCGCTGCGTAATTGATAAAGTCCTGTATCAGTCACGCTGAGCCAGTGGCCGCGTTCCGCAATGCGGCGTTTGATCGCCTCGCTCACCGTAGGCTGTGGCGCTCCATAAAAGAAACCGGTTGCACCTATGCCGTTAAAATAGCCGGAAAAGGCAAAGTCATTCAGACCAGGCAAGGCCGGTCCTGAGGGTGGAGACAGGCGTGCGCGGCCGGTAACGCCCTGCCCGATTTCTATCGGTTGATGGCGACTTCTTGATAGTGCCGTGATCTTTTTCGGTGGGCGCGACAGCACAGGGTTTTCAGTTCCGGTGACCGATATGATATAGCGCCAGTACCCGCGCGCATCCACCTCGCGTCGCTCGACAACACCTGACACGACTGTGGTGACGGGCGTATCGATGATGACAGTATCCTGCCGCCAGCTTTCCAATTGCGCCAGCAGCATGCCTGCCAGACACAGCGCAACAAGGTTAAGCAATCCTGCCAGTTGTGCCGCGCGGTACCGAAGCGTGAGCGCCAGTGTGCCGGCTAAACAAAAGCCGCCAGCAAGCAGGTAGGGGGACGGTGTCTGAAGGCTTGAAAACCAGATGATGGCACCGACTGCCAGAAAAACCGGAATGCAAAGAAAGCCGTGGCCATAGGCCTTTTCGATGTCCAGCATTTGCGACAGCGACGATATCCGGCCGGATAAATTCCCTGCCGTTGCAGACTGTTCATAAACCTCTGCTACCCCGCCCTGATATCGTTGCAGAGCAAAGGAATCACCCTCACCGGGGAGATCCAGTCTCAACGGTTCCTGCTGTCGCAATTCTTGCGATGGTCTTACAGTCAAACCCGCAGCTCCCCCGCCGGATAAGGGGTAATTTGCAACCGGCACGACAACAATGCAACCACTTATATTTTAAGGAAGCATTGACCTAATATGAAACAGTCAAACGCCAAAAGCCTAGTTTTTGGCACAAGTTGATACCGCAACGCACAATTTGCCTTTTGGATAGCTTGGCATATGGCGCAGGATCAGATAGCTATCCTGAACGCTTAACGCCTAGATGCCTCACGGCATCCAAAACGCATGTTCTCGGAGGATTATGATGACGGAAAAAAGCGCTTCTATTACGCTCGGCGACAAGACAGTAGAACTTCCCATTCGAGAGGGAGCGATAGGCCCAGACGTCATCGACATCGCTGCTTTGTACAAGCACACCGGCAATTTCACCTACGATCCCGGCTTCACATCGACTGCATCTTGCGAATCCAAGATCACCTATATCGATGGTGACGAAGGCGTCCTTCTGCACCGTGGTTACCCGATCGAGCAGCTTGCCGAAAAGGGCGATTTCCTTGAAACGTGCTACCTGCTTCTATACGGCGATCTGCCAACAGCAGAACAGAAAAAGGATTTCGACAACCGCGTAACGCGCCACACCATGGTGCATGAGCAGATGACGAAGTTCTTCAGCGGTTACCGTCGTGACGCGCATCCGATGGCTGTGATGGTTGGCACCGTTGGCGCCCTGTCTGCCTTCTACCACGACTCGACCGACATTACCGATCCGCACCAGCGCATGGTCGCAAGCCTTCGCATGATCGCCAAGATGCCGACAATCGCGGCAATGGCTTACAAGTATCACGTCGGTCAGCCATTTGTTTACCCGAAGAACGACCTCGACTACGCGTCGAACTTCCTCAACATGTGCTTTGCCGTTCCATGCGAAGAGTACAAGGTGAACCCGGTTCTGGCCCGCGCCATGGACCGTATCTTCATCCTGCATGCTGACCATGAGCAGAATGCTTCGACCTCGACCGTTCGTCTGGCCGGTTCTTCCGGTGCAAACCCGTTCGCCTGTATCGCAGCTGGTATTGCCTGCCTTTGGGGCCCTGCCCATGGCGGCGCCAACGAAGCAGCGCTCAACATGCTCAACGAAATCGGCTCTGTTGACCGTATTCCTGAGTATATTGCCCGCGCCAAGGACAAGAACGATCCGTTCCGCCTGATGGGCTTTGGTCACCGCGTGTACAAGAACTACGACCCGCGCGCCAAGATCATGCAGAAGACCATGTACGAAGTGCTCGAAGCAACGGGCAACGGCGACGACCCGATCATGCAGGTTGCTCTTGAGCTTGAAAAGATCGCCCTGTCCGATCCGTACTTCGTCGAAAAGAAGCTGTACCCGAACGTCGACTTCTACTCCGGCATCACGCTGAAGGCTCTAGGCTTCCCCACAACCATGTTCACGGTTCTGTTTGCCCTGGCACGTACCGTCGGCTGGATTGCCCAGTGGAACGAGATGATCGAAGACCCACAGCAGCGTATCGGCCGTCCGCGCCAGCTCTACACCGGCGCACCACAGCGCGATTACGTACCAGTCTCCAAGCGTTGATTGGTTAGTGAATGACACAAAACACCGGCGCGCTCGCCGGTGTTTTTTTATGCGCGTGATTCCGGTGGCATCATGTGGTGTGACGACACTCGCTGACAGACAGTACCTCGCCTACTTATTCCCGTGCTTGTCACGGGAATAATGAGGAGAGCTTGTTGAGATGTTGGAGCCAGACAATGAGCGTGGCGCAAGCAAATAACCCCTCACCTGAAAAATCTATGACTTAGCGTTGCTAAGGCCATGATTTTTCTTCCTCTCCCACAAGGGTAGAGGTAGGGGCGCAAGTGGCACGCCACCCACCCCTCTTTTCTGTACTTGTTACAGAAATCCAGTCGGCGCGCGTCTGCGCGGCCGGAGAAACTTATATCAGCCCAGAGACTTGGGCTGGGACTGGATCCCTGTGACAAGCACAGGGAAGAGGGAGATTGTGGTGACCGTCTTCGCGTAAAAGCCAGCGATAGTCGGAGCGGCTGACATTTCCCTGGCGTCATCCTCGCCCTTGTGGCGAGGATCTAACCACGCCGCATCAGTTTCGCTCAATGATAGGTGATTGGATCCTCGGGACAGGCCCTGACATGACGGAAGAGTGCGGGACACCGATCGCCCCAATCGACCGTTTGTGCGCTCCACAAACGAGCCAGCACAAAACAAAAGGCCGAAGCATCACGCCCCGGCCTTTTCACATTTAATCACCACGACCGAGCGGCATGTCGCCGCCCTGCCCTTTGCGGCTCTATTATTCGATATCGAAGGACACGCCCTGCGCCAGTGGTAAGGCCTTGGAGTAGTTGATGGTGTTGGTTGCGCGGCGCATATAGGCCTTCCACGCATCCGAGCCGGACTCACGGCCGCCGCCGGTTTCCTTTTCGCCACCAAAGGCGCCACCGATTTCCGCACCTGACGTGCCGATATTGACGTTGGCAATACCGCAATCCGAACCATCAGCAGACAAGAAGCGTTCCGATTCCTGCAGGTCGCGGGTGAAGATCGACGACGACAGGCCAGCGGAAACGGCATTGTGATCATCGATCACAGCGTCAAAATCGCTGTACTTCATCACGTAGAGAATAGGTGCGAATGTTTCTTCCAGCACAGGGCCGTCCTGCTTTGGCATTTCCACCAGAGCAGGCTTGACGTAATAGCCGTCAGCGGCGCCCGTATCGACACGTTCACCACCAAGAACCGTACCACCGTGGTTCTTGGCTTCACTGAGCGCCTTCTGCATGCCATCAAAGGCGGCCTTATCGATCAGCGGACCAACCAGCGAGGATGTTTCCAGCGGGTTGCCGACGGACACCGAGCTGTAGGCCTTCTTGAGGCGTGGAACGAGCTGGTCGTACACGCTGTCATGCACAAACAGACGACGCAAGGTCGTGCAGCGCTGGCCAGCGGTGCCCATGGCGCCAAAAGCGATGGCGCGCAGTGCCATGTCGAGATCGGCCGATGGGCAAACGATACCGGCATTGTTGCCGCCAAGCTCCAGAATGGAACGGGCAAAACGCTTGGCAAGGCGTGGACCAACCTCGCGGCCCATGCGGGTGGAACCGGTGGCAGACACCAGCGGCACCTTCGGGTGGTCAACCAGTGCTTCACCAACAAAACGATCGCCGATCAGCACCTGGCTCAGCCCCTCTGGCGCATCGCCAAAACGGGCAACGGCGCGCTCGAAAATGCCCTGAACGGCAAGCGCCGTCAGCGGCGTCTTTTCAGACGGCTTCCACACGACCGAGTTGCCGCAGACCAGCGCAAGCGCCGCATTCCACGACCAGACAGCGACCGGGAAGTTGAAGGCGGAGATAACGCCGACAACACCGAGGGGATGCCAGGTTTCCATCATGCGGTGGCCGGGACGCTCGGTCGCAATGGTCAGGCCGTAAAGCTGGCGGGACAGACCAACCGCGAAATCGCAGATGTCGATCATTTCCTGGACTTCGCCGAGACCTTCGGACGGGATCTTGCCGGCTTCCAATGATACGAGACGACCAAGATCGGTCTTGAAGGCGCGCAGTTCCTCACCCAGCAGGCGAATAAGTTCGCCACGGCGTGGTGCCGGCACCAGACGCCATGCCTTGAAGGCAGCATCGGCCTTTTCAACCACTTTTGCCACCTCAGCGACCGACACGGTCTTGAGGTCTGCAACCTTCTGTCCGGTAACGGGGCTGAAGGATGGCATGTTACCGCCAGTATAAAGGCTGGACGAAACGCCCATCTTTTCCAGCAGGTTTGCCGCTTCCTTTACCACATCGATTTTCTGGGTTGCTGCGTCCATTTTAAGCTCCATTTTCCCCGCAGTGGCGGCGCTTCATCCATACTGGCGAAAAACACTCTGCCCTGCACTTCAATTTTCGGTCTTCTTTACCGTGTCGCGGGTCTGGACAGGCCAAAACCTGTTATTTGTTACGGGCCTTGGCTGTTTGTTTTACGCATGTCGTTATTGCAAAACCCATGGATTTTGCACGACATGCTGTCGTTTCCCACTTGACGAAAAGTGCCAGTTTATTCTTTCTCGTAATCATATACGCCAGGATTGACCGGTTTCAAATGACGAAACCAATTATGTTGATGCGAGATCGGAATAATGGACCCCAGACGCCGCCTGATACCTGACATCGTGACCTTACAGGCTTTCGAGTGTGCGGCACGGCATGGCAACTTCACGCGGGCCGCCGAAGAACTGAACCTGACACAGAGTGCCATCAGCCGCCAGATCCGTGATCTGGAAGCGCAAACCGGCATGCAGCTGTTTGAGCGGATCAGGCGACGCGTGGTACTGTCACAGGCCGGACGCAAGTTTTTGCCCGATGTGCAGCGCCTTTTGCAGCAGTCCGAACAGTTGATGGTGCGCGCTGTTGCATCAGGCGAGTCCGGCTCTGCCCTGTCGATTGCCTCCCTGCCGACCTTTGGCAGCCGCTGGCTGATGCCGCGTCTCAACAAGTTCATCGAGAGCCACCCCGATACGGTCATCACCGTTGCGTCGCGTTCGCACCCGTTTGATTTTGACGAGGAAGGGTTTGACCTTGCCATTCATTACGGGCAGCCGGTCTGGGCGCATGGCACCTGCACCTTTCTGTGCAATGAGGTGATCCTGCCTGTGGCCAGCCCTTCGCTGTTGGCGAAGGCGGCCATCGCCAACCCCACTGATCTGCAGACCATGCCGCTGCTGCACCTGACCACCCGACCCAAACTGTGGTCGGAATGGTTCGAGATGAGCAAGGTCACGGCCGACAATGCCTTTCGCGGCAACCGTTTTGACCAGTTCTCCATGGTGATAGAAGCGGCGGCCAGCGGTATGGGCATTGCCCTTCTGCCGCGTTACCTGATTGAGGCCGAGCTGGCATCCGGCCGGTTGCAGGTGCTATTTGACCTGCCGTTGACCACCGACAACAGCTATTACATCGCCACCCCCGAGGGTCGGCAGGACAACATGCTGGCGCGCGCCTTCCAGACATGGCTGTTGAGTGAGGTCAGTCGCTAGGGGCTGCCACAGGCCGCCCCCACAGATACCCTATTGCTGGAAGGTTCAGGCCCTGGCGCCAAAGGCAGTCAGCAGGAAATTGGCGGCGATCACCGCGCCGTCCTGCGAAATCGTGTGGCCAACACCGGGCAGCATGTGCAACTCGGCACTGATGCCTGCCTTGGCCAGCGCTGCCTTTGCCTTTTCACTTTCGGCAAAGGGCATGACGTGATCGGTCGTGCCGTGAATGAGCGACAGGCGTGTGGTTTCCGACGGCGCATAGGGTTCCGGTGAGGCGAGCCTGCCGGAAAAGGCCACCACAGCCGCCACAGGCCATCTGCCTGATGCCACCGCATCCAGCGCCATGATGGAGCCTTGCGAAAACCCAACCAGCGCCACGCGGTCGAGGTTGCTCGTCAGCGCGTGGCGGGCAATAATATCGCCCAGCACCTGATCAAAGGCCGCACGCGCCTCCACGACGCGCTGAGGGCGGTTGGCTTCTGTCACGCCATCGATACTGAACCATTGCCGGCCCGGGCCATTGCCAAAGCTGAATGGCGCATCCGGGCTTTCGAAATCCATATCCGGTGTCGACTGGCGCAAAAACTGCCCCAATGGCGCAAGGTTTGCGCCATTGCTGCCAACGCCGTGCAGACCGATAACCAGTTTGCGTGTGGAATTGGATGTCATGACAACCTCCCTTAGGATAGCGAAACCGGTGCTAGCCCCGGCAGATCAGGGCCAACAGGCACGATCTGCGTCGGGTTGAGCGCCTTGATCGAATAATAACCGCGCTTGATGTGGTCGATACTGACGGTTTCACGCACGCCCGGCACATCAAGCATCTCATTGAGGAAGCGGCTGAGGGCCGGATAATCGGCAATGCGCTTCAGATTGCATTTGAACAGGCCGTAATAGGCCGCATCAAACCGCACCAGCGTTACAAACAGGCGGATGTCGGTTTCGGTGACCGTGTCACCGAACAGGAACGGACCCTTACGCTCAAGGCGGGTTTCCAGCTCTTCCAGCGTTTTGAACACATCGGCAAAGGCCTCGTCATAAGCACCTTGTGTGGTGGCAAAACCGGCGCGGTACACACCATTGTTGAGGTTGGGGTAAATGCGCTCGTTCAGCGCATCGATCTCGGTGCGCAACTGCGTCGGGTAAAGATCAACCGAATTGTCGGCCAGATCCCCAAAACCGGAATTCAGCATACGCAGAATATCCGCAGATTCATTGTTGACGATGGTGGCTGTCTGTTTGTCCCACAACACGGGCACGGTGGCGCGACCGGTGTAATGCGGGTCTGCGCTGGTATAGATCTGATGCATGTAGGACTTGCCATTGATCTCGTCGCGGTTTGCACCGGGATAGTCACCAAAACGCCAGCCTTCATCCGAGATGGACGGCTCGACGACTGAAACGGAAATCACGTCCTGCAGTTTCTTGAGATTGCGGCCAATCAACGTGCGTGATGCCCAAGGGCAGATCAGCGCGACATAGAGATGGTAACGACCCGCTTCTGCCTTGAAACCACCCTCACCTGTCGGTCCTGCCGAACCATCCGCAGTGACCCAATGACGGAAACCGGATGTCTGGCGCACGAAACCACCCTTGGCATCCGTCGCCTGAACAGGGTGCCAATCTGAAGTCCATTTTCCGTCGACAAGCATGTTAAGATCCTCATTCGGTCATCTGACGGGATCGTTATGAAGCCATAGGCTTAATGGCCACAAGCCACGCATTTGTTGACGCACTGTAACCGATCAGAACGTTTTCAGGAATAACGATTGAGACTGTCGCCGGTTCACAGCCGATTGCGGAAAAACGGGTTCCAGCGCACGGTGCCCAAGCGGATTTTTTCACGGAACATGGTCAGCAGGCCAGCACCGGCAATAACCACCAGACCGGCGACCGCCAGACGGTCCGGATATTCGCCGAAAAACAGCGATCCAATCGCCACCGCCCAGAGGATTTGCGAATAATGCGAGGGCGCAATCTGGCTGGCTGGCGCAATCTTGGTGGCAATCAGCAGGGTAATCTGGCCGATGGCCGTAAAGGTGCCGATCAACGCGAACACGCCGAAATATTTCAATTCCGGCATCTGGAAGGTCGGAACGGAGGCAAGGCCGTTAAACAACAGGCCGTAGATCAACAGCACGCCCATGATCGAGGTGCGTTTTTCCTTACCCGCCAGTGAGCGCAGAAGCACGATGGTCAGGCCCGCCAGAAAGGCCACCGCAACCGCTGCGGCGTGGCCAAGATGCAGTTCACGAAAACCCGGACGCACGACCATCATCACCCCGACAATGCCGGCACAAACGGCGGCCCAGCGCCAGATGCCAATATCCTCCTTCAGCACCAGTGCCGAAAGAATGGTAACGAACAGCGGCGACAGGAAGATCAGCGCATAGGCTTCGGCCAGCGGAATGGTAGTGAAGGCATAAATGCCGAGAATACCGGCCAGCAAGCCGGAAATCGCACGGCCATGCACCGCCCATGGGCGGCTGATACGCCAGAATTCACGCCAGCGCTCGTCCTTCGGCTTGGTGAAAAAGATGATCGAGGCGGAAAACAAAATGCTGAAAAAGCCGATCTCAAACACACTGACCTTGCCGCCCAGCGATTTGATCAGGGCGTCTCCCCCCGAAAAGCTGGCATAAGCAAGCAATCCCAGAAGAAAACCCGTATTCATTGGCAGACTTTCGACAGTGTCAGAGCGTGATGAAGGCGAAAAATGGGGGCAGAATTGTATGCGCAGAGAAGATGTGCGGCCGAAGCAGGCACAGATATGTCGTTCTGCGGTACTCCCAACCGCCAGCAACTGCAAGGCTACCGGCGGCCGCTTTCGTTCGTTTATGACATATTTTGCGGAAATGCCGAGGGAATGGTGAACCAAGCCTCAAAACAGAGTGTTTAGAGGTTAATTCTGTACCGGCTTGCGGGCATTCACGACATCCAGCAGGATTTCTGCCGCGCGTTCACCCGGTGAATGTTCGGTTTGCAGGCGCTGCTGAACCAGCGCGTAACCTTCCAGCATGGCCCGGCGCTGCGTCGTGTCGGAAGATAAGCGCTCCAGCCACCGCACCATGGAACCTGGACGCACCACCTCGTTGATATATTCCGGCACAACCACGTAATCGGCGATCAGGTTCGGAAGCGCGCCTGTCCAGGTTTTGATGCGTTTGCTGAGCATCGTAAACAACCAATCGGTCTTGTAGACCGAAACGGTCGGCACACCGGCCAGCGCGAGTTCCAGAATGACCGTGCCGGATGCGGCAATGGCGGCATCAGCCGTGGCAAAGGACGACCATTTGAAATCGCTCGCGGCACTGATGGTCAGCTTGATGTTTTGCGGCCAGCTGGCGGCAAACTGCCGGACCAGCGGTTCGCGTCTCTTCACGGTCGGCAGTACAAATTCCGTATCGCCGTTGCGCTCGACATAGGACTGCGCAGCCTGCGCAAACGCCGGCATCAGCTTGGAAATCTCGGCAGATCGTGAGCCGGGTAACAAAAGCACGGTTTTCGTCTGTTCCGCGCCAGTCTC
The DNA here is from genome assembly GCF_055381905.1 of Agrobacterium sp. 5Ca50. NCBI lineage: Bacteria > Pseudomonadati > Pseudomonadota > Alphaproteobacteria > Hyphomicrobiales > Rhizobiaceae > Agrobacterium > Agrobacterium sp. 5Ca50. The sequence goes on along the minus strand of NZ_AP026438.1, from coordinate 1,270,714 downwards.
CAGCCTCTTATTGCGCTCATTGCGCACGGCGAGCAGGTTGGGTTCAACGCTCAGGCGATGGCCGACAAAGGTGGTTTTGGGGCCACCAAGGCGCTGCATGACCTCAGGCTCAAACGGCAATACTGCCAGCACATGGTCAACATAGGACAACATCGCCTGCGCGCGGTATTCCTTCCACGCCCAGACGCTTGGGCAGACGTAATTGACCACAGGCAGCGATGGTAGAGCGGCACGCACGCGTTTTGCCACGCGGTGGGTAAAATCGGGACTGTCAATGATCAGCAGAACATCGGGTTTTGCCGCAATAATCGCATTGGCCGTCTGCTTGATGCGCGACAGAAGTTTTGGCAGCTTGGCCAGCACCTGCGTGAAACCCATGATCGACAGTTCGGAAAAGTCGAACAGCGAGGTCAGGCCTTCCGCCTCAAGTGCGTCACCGCCAACACCCACCAGCTCAATCGTGCCGGGATATTGTAATTTGAGGGCGCGGATCAGATCGGCGCCCAACAGGTCGCCCGAGACTTCACCGGCGATGACGCCAACCTTGAGTGTATCGCTCATCCCCTAAAGTCTCCGCCCAGCGACATATCGATGCCGCATACAAATATGCCTGCCTCATCGGCATCTCTCAACATGGTTTCGCGGTCGAGAACCAACGAGCGCCCCGCCTCCACCGCAATACCGGCAAGACCGGCCTTGGCAGCATTTGCAATGGTTGAGGGACCAATGGTTGGCAGATCGGCGCGTACATCCTGCTGCGGTTTGCACAGTTTGACGAGCACGCCCTTTCGACGCTGCGAAATACGACCATTGGCACGCAAGTGTGCCACACGCTCCAGCATGGCATCGGTGCCTTCAACACCTTCCAGCGCGACGATACGGCCACCAACGGAGACAGCACCCTGCCCCACATCCAACAGACCAATGGTCTTGGCGGCATGCATGGCTTTACTGATATCGTCTTGGTCGGCCTTGTCAGGCGCCCTCGCACCCATTGGGCCAGTCACGGCCAGCAGGCCGGGCACGATCTCATGGGCGCCCAGCACGCGGCAGCCCTGCGCCTCGATGAGTTTCATCACCATTTGCAGCACGGCGTCATCGCCCTTCGCCAGAAGGGTTTTGATGACGGACGGAATTTTGAGGAGAGATTTGAGGTTGGGATGGATTTCCCGCCATTCCGGACGACGTTTTACGCCGCCCGACAGCACGACACGGCCGATGCCGTTGTTTTTGAAAATTCGCTCAAGGCCTGCGAGATCACCGACGCCGATAATCTCGCTTTCATAGCCATCCCAGTTCAGATCGGCTTCATTCTTCAGGCGCACGATGAAGGGGCTTTCCCCTTCATCGACGGCTGCCTTTGCCACATAATGGGGCAACAGACCGCTTCCTGCAATAATGGCCAGCCGATCACCGCTTGCCACGGTTATTTGCCTCTGAATGGCGACGACAGGGCCCGGTCGCTATCTGCGCCGATAAAATCAAGAATTTCGATGACCTGCGGGCAATCCAGATATTCATCACGGATGGCGGCCGCATTGGCACGTGCCGAGCCCTCGCCTTCGAAGATCGCCTTGTAGGCGCGACGAACGCGGTGCACTTCGGAACGCTCGACACCAGAGCGGGTCATGCCAACGACGTTGAGGCCGCTGAGCACGCCTGGGTTACCGTTCAGCATGCCATAGGGAATGACATCATAGCTGACCGCCGAGAGACCGCCGATAAACGCCTGTCTACCAATGCGGGTAAACTGGTGCACGGCGCTGCCGCCGCCCAGAATGGCACGGTCACCAACGGTAACGTGGCCAGCCAGCATGACATTGTTGGACAGGATGATGTTGTTGCCCAGGCGGCAATCATGCGCGACGTGTGAATAGGCCAGCAACAGATTGTTGTCGCCAACGATCGTGGTGCCTCCATGTTCCACCGTACCGGTGTTCATGGTCACGCCTTCGCGGATCGTGCAGTTCTCGCCAATCACCAGCGTCGTATCAACGGCGCTGTGATGGGCACTTTGCGAATCGCCACCAATCACCGCCGACGGCCAGATGATGGTACCCTTGCCGACCGTGGTTCTGCCGAGAACCACGACATGGCTCACCAGTTGCACGTTATCACCCAGCACAACTTTCGGGCCTACATGGCAAAATGGTCCGATGGACACATTTTCACCGATGACGGCTCCATCTTCGATGAATGACATCGGATGAATTTTGGCTGAAGCGGCAATAACACTCATTGCTGGCCCTCTGGCACCATCATCGCGCCGATGTCGGCTTCAGCAACCAGAACGCCATCAACCTTGGCATCGCAATGGAACTTCCAGACATTGCCGCGCTGCTTCTGCTTGACGACATGGAACTCCACGCGGTCACCCGGCACAACCGGCTTGCGGAAACGGGCATTGTCGATGGTCATGAAATAGACCAGGTTGCCGCCGCCGCCCTGCTTGCGCGAGCAGATCGCACCTGCGGTCTGGGCCATGGCTTCCACCAGCAGAACGCCTGGCATGATCGGCTGGTCAGGGAAGTGACCGGTAAAATGTGGCTCGTTGACCGTCACGTTCTTGATGCCGATGGCGGAGTTGTCGCCATCAATCTGCACAATGCGGTCAATCAGCAAAAACGGATAACGGTGCGGCAAAAGCCGCATGATTTCCTTGATATCCGCGGATCCAAGCGTAATCCCCTCGCCATCAGCCATTTTTTTCTCCTGTTTTTTTATCTCTTTCATCCGCCCGGGCCAAAAGCTCGGCCATATCACGCAGATATTGTTTCATAGGACGTGCGGGTGCGCCGCCGTAACGAGCACCAGCCGGTACATCAGCCATAACACCGCTCATCGCAGCAATCTGCACGCCGTCTCCAATAGAAATATGACCATTGATGCCTGCAGCACCACCGATCATCACGCCGTCACCGATACGGGTGCTGCCGGCAATGCCAACCTTGCTGACGATGCCGCAATGGCGGCCGATACGCACGTTGTGGCCAATCTGGACCTGATTGTCGATCTTGGTGCCTTCACCAATCACCGTGTCATCCATGGTGCCACGGTCGATGGTGGTGTTGGCGCCCACTTCAACATGGTCCTGAATGATGACGCGGCCAACCTGCACGATCTTCAACATGCCGCGCGGGCCCGGTGCGTAACCGAAACCGTCCTGGCCGATACGCGCACCATTGTGCAAAATGACATTGTTGCCAATCAGGGCGGCCAAAACGCTGGCGCCGGCTGCAATCGTGCAGTTGCGACCGATTTTGACATCAGAGCCGATGATCGCGCCTGCACCGATTCGGGTACCGGCACCAATATTGGCACGCGCACCGATAACGGCCATCGGCTCAACAATCACGCCCTCTTCCAACCGTGCAGTCGGATCGATGTGCGCGGCAGGAGAAATATCGCCAACAACGTCGACAACCGGCGAAGGCTGCATGGCAATGGGATGCAGGATTGCACCGGCATTGGCAAAGGCCGTGTGGGGCACCTTGGTCAAAAGAGCAGGAATATGTGCGGGAATGAGGCTTTTCAGCGCGACATCACAAATGATGGCTGCAGCATTGCATGTTTCAAGCTCGGCCCGGTTCTTGCGAGACAGGATGTAACAGACCTGATCAGGCGCAGCACGATAAACCGGAGCTACCGAACGAACGATACGTTCACCCTCGTTCGGTTCCGAGAGTTCCGCCCCAAGCATTTCAGCCAGATTGGCCAGCTTAATCCCATCATGGGGCGGAAAAAATTCATTATAGTCCATCAACAGGGAACTCCAGAACAGTTCAAACTCGCAGTTCTGGACTGCCGATATCAGAAGTTGTTCGAGATTCCAAACCGGAAACGCTGTTCCTGGTCATAGTCTTCCTTCATGAACGGTACTGCGTAGTCAACACGCAGTGGTCCAAAAGGCGATGCCCAGATCACACCGATACCGGCAGATGCACGCAGCGAGCTGCTTTCACCTTCGGAAGCGTAACCAGTCTTGTTGCCGTACAGTGTACCAGCGTCGGCATAAACCGCGCCGCGCAGACCGACGTCTTCAGGAATACCCGGCATTGGGAACGTTGCTTCAGCCGAAACGGTGAAGTAGGTCGTGCCGCCAATCGAGTCGCCGTCGATACGTGGACCGATACCGTCGTTTTCGAAGCCGCGGATCTGGCGTCCACCGATCTTGAACTGGTCGAAGACGTACAGATTGTCGCCGGTTGGAACAACGTAACCAGCAGCCGCGGTCAGAGAGCCGATGATGTCGAACTCGTCCGAAAGCGTGTGGTAATAACGCGCCTTACCGTAGATCTTGTAGTACTCGGAGTCACCGCCGATACCCGCGAACTCGTTGGTCAACAGAGCCTGCCAGCCGGAGCGTGGCGTCTGGCGGTCGTCCAGCGTGTTGTAGTTGATCGTGTTGGAGATAACGGACTGGGTCCACTTCTCGCCAGTGATCAGGTCCTTGTAAGGCTGTGCCAGGTTGGTACCAGACTGCCAATCGCCATCACCCGTGTACTTGAAGTCCTTGTAGGTGTAGCGGAAGGTTGTTGCCAACTCTTCGGTGATTGGAGCTGTTACGCGAAGCGTGAAGCCCTGCTCCTGGTAATCATAGTAGTCTTCGCTCGAGCTCTGGCTGCGGAACACGTCGAAACCAGCGGCCAGACGGTAACCGAGGAAATAAGGCTCGGTGAACGAAAGGTTGTAGGTACGAGCATTGTCTTCACCAGCGCCGACTGCCAGACGAATGAACTGACCGCGACCGAGAAAGTTCTTTTCTTCAACAGACGCTTCGAGCAGAACGCCATCCGACTCGGAGTAACCTGCGCCGATACCGAACGAACCTGTTGGCTGATCTTCAACATCAACAACGATCACAACGCGGTCAGCGGCGCTGCCAGGAGCTGTGGAAATGTTGACGTTGGCGAAGTAACCAAGAGCTTCAAGACGACGCTTGGCAGCGGTTACAACCTGCTGGTTGAACGCATCGCCTTCGCTGATGTCGAATTCGCGACGGATAACGTAGTCACGTGTACGGGTGTTGCCACGGATTTCGATACGCTCAACGTAAGCGCGCTCGCCCTGGTCAACGATGTAGGTCACACCAATCGTGTTATTTCCGAAGTTACGGTCACCACGTGGGGTCACGCGAGCAAACGGATAACCGGCAGCAGCAACACGCTTGGAAATGGATTCCATGCTCTTCTGAACATTGGTGGCGCTGTAATGATTGCCTTCGCGGCTTTCCAGCAGACCCTGCAGTTCGCCGGAGTCAACGCCGTCAACTGTCGATTCGACAGCAACAGGACCGAAGTCGTAACGTGGGCCTTCTTCAACCGTAACGGTGATTGTGTATTCGTTGGACTGCTCGTCCAGAACGGCTTCAGACGAAACAACGCGGAAGTCAGCATAACCACGGTCGTAGTAGAACTGACGCAGAGTTTCTTCGTCGGCGCGCAACTTGTCTTCGCTGTAAACGTCCTTACGGGTCAGGAACGACAGCATGTTGGACTTCTTGGTCGACAGAACGGCTGCGAGGCGGCCGTCGCTGTAAGCCTTGTTACCAACAAAATCGATGCGTGCAATCTTGGTGCGCTCGCCTTCGTTGATCACGAATGCGAGGTTAACGCGGCCTTCGCCAACCGTTACCGTCTGCGTCGTGACTTCAACGTCGCTACGACCGATTGCAGAATAAGCCTGCTTGATACGCTCGATATCAGCGGTTACCAGCGAAGGATCGTAAGGGCCGAGCGGCTGGGTCTGCACGACGCCAGACAGCTTGTCATCCTTGATCTTGCGGTTACCGTTGAAAACAACCTGGTTGACCAGCTGGTTTTCGCTGACAGTCACAACCAGTGTGCTGCCGGAAACACTCATGCTGACGCCAGAGAAGTAACCCGTCGCGTAAAGACGCTTTACGGATTCGTCGATATCAGCGTTGGAAAAGTTCTTGCCGGGTTGGATCGTGATGTTGGAACGAACGGCATCAGCCCCTGCCCGTTCAGCGCCACGCACATCCACTCTGTTAATAACAGCAGCGTTAGCAACACCCGAAGAAGCAAGCACTCCCACGCCCACAACCGAAGCAACACCAGCAGATAGCGCAACCGCCGATACCGCGTTCAAAAATCTTGAACCAGCCTTCATTTTCACTTCTTACCTTTTCCCGTTGTCCCTCAGCGGGCAGAACCCGACTCCGGCCATCTGCGTCGTTTTACCTGCTTTTCCTCTACAAGCAAGCGCCAACGTTAATTTCTGTTTACTTCGTCGCTTCGCGTGACCAAATCGCCACGACGGCGTGAAAACATAGTAAACAATCGACTAACAAAACTACTTAAATACGCACCTTACCCGAGCAAGCTGCTGATATCATTCCATGTCGCGAATACCATAAGGCTGAAAATCATGGCAAGCCCTATCCTAAACGCAACTTCCTGTGCGCCAGCACCCAATGGCCGCCCCCGCACTGCCTCGACCGCATAGAATACTAAGTGGCCGCCGTCCAGAACCGGAACAGGCATAAGGTTAAGCAAGCCTATCGAAACCGACAGGACCGCCGCCAACTGGATAACTGCAGAAACACCTAGAGTTGCCATCTGGCCCGAAGCTTGTGCGACCCGCACAGGGCCACCCAATTGATCGGGTTTCATGCGACCCATGACGAGATTACCAATATAGCGGAATGTACCGGTGACGATCTGTCCGGTCTCGCGCACGCCCTCACCCAATGCCTCGATTGGCGTGTAGGTAATATGGCGGAAATTGCCGCTATCCTGGTTGGTTACGATGCCAATGATGCCCAATTCGATCTTGTTGCCGAACTGGTCAGTCGTGTCGGTGCGTTCCGGCACCATCTTCAAAACCTGCTGCTGGCCACCACGCTCGATCGTCACATCGACCTGCGAACCCGGACGAATGCTGATGTAGCGACGCACATCTTCGAAGGTTGCAACGCGGTTGCCATCAAGCGCGATCAGGCGGTCACCCGGCAAGACACCGGCGACGGCCGCGGCACTGTTTTCGCGCACTTCGGCCACCACAGGATCGGCAACCATGCGACCGTAAATGCCGAACATGACGGCAAAGATCGCAATGGCGAGAATGAAGTTGGCGATGGGACCGGCGGCAACAGTGGCCGCTCTTTTCCACAGTTTTGCGCCAGCCAGCGTCTGGCCGCGCTCTTCCAGCGACATTCTGGACAGGCCATCGCTGTCCGGTTTGCTGGCTGCGTCTTCATCGCCGAAGAATTTTACATAGCCGCCAAGCGGAATTGCGCAGAGTTTCCAGCGCGTGCCGTGCTTGTCGGTATAACCGAGAAGTTCTGGGCCGAAACCGACGGCAAAGGCGGTTACGCGCACACCAGACCAGCGACCGACGAGGTAGTGGCCCATCTCATGCACGAACACCAGAACCGTGAGCACGAGGATGAACGGAACAATATAGCCCCCGAGGAAACCCAGCACCGACATCAGCACACTCATCATAACTTCCGTTCTTCACACGATTGCGAAATATCTGCGAATCAAAAGCCCAGCAGAAGCCCACCAGTCGAACCGGGTGCGTAACCGGTGTAGGCGGCATGGACAACCGCGATTACAAATACGGTAAAGCAGGCGAAAACAAGTCCGTCAACCCGGTCCATAACCCCGCCATGGCCAGGGATCAAATGGCTGGAATCCTTCACGCCGAAACGACGCTTGATAAATGATTCGAACAGGTCACCGATCTGACTAAAGGCAGACAAGACCACGGCCAGCAAAATGACGCTGAAACTCAACTCGCCCTTATAGGCAAAGGCCACGATACCACCGGCAATGACAGCAGAAACCGTACCGCCGATTGCACCTGACCAGGTCTTTCCAGGCGAGATGGATGGCGCAAGCTTTGGACCGCCAATCGCCCTGCCCACGAAGTAGGCCAGGATGTCGGTTCCCCAGACAACCGCGAAGATGAACAGCATCGATACGAGACCGGGGATGTCATCGCCACGGATGGCTGCCAGCGAAATGCCGCTGAGGCCGGCGTAAACGATGCCACCAACCAGCCACCAGTTCTTGCCGCGCAGAATGGGGAAAATCGTCGCCGTCAGGGTAAAACCGCACAACAATGGCAGGTCGAGCGACGGTTCACCAAACAGTGTATTGCCGGCAATGACGGCAATGGCAAACCAGCCCCAGGAATAACCGGCAGGGTTGGTTTCACCGAGCTTGGTGATCTTGGTCCACTCGTAATAGATCAACAAGGCAATAGCCGCCGCCACGAAACGGAAGATCATTCCGCCGTTCCATGTTGCGAACAGAATGACCGCAGCCATGACCAATGCGGAAACGATCCGCAGCTTGAGTTCACGGCTCATCAGGCACCAGCCACAGCAGCCTGCGCTGTCAACCCGCCAAAGCGGCGGTCACGCAATCTGTACTGCTCTAGGGCTGCCATGAAGTGATGGCGATCAAAGTCTGGCCAGAAGTCCGGCACAAACACCAGTTCGGAATAAGCGGCCTGCCACAGAAGGAAGTTGGACAGACGCTCCTCGCCGCTGGTACGAATAATCAGGTCCGGGTCTGGAATACCGGCCGTATCCAGCCGTGCAGAGATGCTGTCGGGGGTAATGTCGGCGGGAGACAGAAGTCCCGCAGCAACATCCCGCGCCATGCCAGCGACAGCACGCGCAATTTCATCGCGCGAGCCGTAATTAAACGCAATCACCAGCGTCAGCGCGGTGTTATTGCGTGTGGTTTCCTCAGCCTCCAGCAACAGAGACTTGATGTCCGAACCGAGATTTGTGCGCTCACCAATCACCCGAACGCGCACGTTCGAGCGATGCAGGTCAGCCAGGTCGCGGCGGATGAACGCCTTCAGGAGGCCCAGGAGATCATTGATCTCGGCTTCCGGACGGCGCCAGTTTTCAGAGGAAAAGGCAAACAGGGTCAGATACCTGATGCCATAATCAGCAGATGCACGCACAACCTCGCGCACAGCCTCAACGCCTCGCTTGTGTCCCATGACACGAGGAAGGCCACGTTGCTTTGCCCAGCGTCCATTACCATCCATAATGATGGCAACATGCTCGGGAATAGAAGAACTATCAACGTTTGGCATGGGGATCCAAGTCAACAAAAACGGACACGAAAAGCATTAAGACTGCAGTATAACGAGGCTGTAAATACGCCATCAAACCTGCATGATTTCCTTTTCCTTTTCAGAAAGCAAGCGGTCGATATCCGTAATGGTATCATCCGTCATTTTCTGCACCTTTTCAGAAAGCGAACGGCTCTCGTCCTGGCCGATGTCGCCATCCTTTTCGGCTTTTTTCAGGTCGTCCATGCCGTCACGGCGAACGTGGCGAATAGCGACCTTGGACTTTTCCGCATAATCATGCGCGACCTTGACGAGCGACTTGCGGCGCTCTTCGTTCAGCTCAGGCAGAGGAATACGCAGGTTCTGACCGTCAACAATCGGGTTCAGGCCGAGGTTGGATTCGCGGATGGCGCGGTCAACAGCACCAACCATGGTCTTGTCCCAGATGGACACGCCAAGCATGCGTGATTCTGGAACGGTAATGTTGGCCACCTGATTGAGCGGAACACGCGAACCATAGGCATCAACTGTTACCGGATCAAGAATGTTGGCCGAAGCACGGCCCGTCCGCAGGGACGCGATATCGCTCTTGAATGCGTTAATTGCGCCATCCATACGACGCTTGATGTCATTGAGGTCAACACCACTCATTTTTCACTCCATCTTTTTCAGGCAGCAAAGGCAAAATTCCGGGAAACGGAATCACCTCATACTGATTATTTATCGTGCACGATGGTCTTGCGGCCGCCGCCGGTCAATATCTGTGCAAAACCGCCCTTCTCGTGGATCGAGAAGACGATGATCGGAATATGGTTCTCACGGGCCAGAGCAACGGCTGCAACGTCCATGACTGCCAAGCCCTTGGCAAGAACCTCGGAATGCGTCAGCTCGTCAAAGCGGGTCGCATCCGGAACCTTCTTCGGATCGGCAGAATAAATGCCGTCCACCTGCGTGCCCTTGAAAATGGCCTGTGCACCCATTTCCGCTGCGCGCAGTGCGGCAGCCGAGTCGGTGGTGAAGAACGGGTTGCCTGTGCCACCGGCAAAGATCACAACGCGGCCAAGCGACAGGTGGTAGAGCGTCGCACGCTGCGAGAAGCTCTCACAGATCTCAGGCATGGCAATGGCCGACAACACAACGGTGTCGATGTCGAGCTTGCGCAGGGATGTCGCCAGCGCCAGCGCGTTGATGACGGTTGCCAGCATGCCCATATGGTCGCCGGTGACGCGGTCACCACCCTTGGACGCCACGGCCACGCCGCGGAAAATATTGCCGCCGCCGACCACGACGCCAACCTCGACACCCATAGCGCGGGCCTCGGCAATATCAGAAGCAATACGGTCGACGATATTCACGTCAATACCGAACCCCTGATCCCCCATCAGGGCTTCGCCAGACGCTTTGAGAAGAACACGGTTATAAAGCGGTTTGGGAGACATTGTTGATCCTTCGCAATCTATCCGAAACGCCGATACACGAAGGGCACCGCGTTGTCACGCGATGCCCTCAGCTTTTTCACTGTTTGGTGAAGAGGCAATCAGCCTTTTGCAGCCGCTGCAACTTCAGCAGCGAAGTCGCTTTCTTCCTTTTCGACGCCTTCGCCGAGCAGAAGACGGACCATGCCGGTTACTTCGATGGAAGCGCCAGCGAGCTTTTCAGCGTCCTTGACAGCCTGGCCAACGGTGATGTCCGGGTTAACAACGAAAGCCTGCGACAGAAGAGCAACTTCTTCGAAGAACTTGCGCATACGGCCTTCAACCATCTTTTCGATGATGGCTTCTGGTTTGCCGGATTCACGGGCCTGCTCGATGAATACGTTGCGCTCGCGCTCTGCAACAGCAGCGTCAACTTCTTCAGAACGGATAGCAAGCGGGTTGGTTGCAGCAATGTGCATGGCAACCTGACGGCCAACAGAGTTCAGAACTTCCTTGTCGCCAACAGACTTCAGAGCAACCAGAACGCCCAGCTTGCCGATGCCGTCGCCAGCAGCGTTGTGGATGTAGGTTGCAACAACGCCGTGCTCAACTTCAAGAGCAGCCGAACGACGCAGGGTCATGTTTTCGCCAATGGTCGCGATAGCGTCCTTGAGCGAGTCGGAAACAGACTTGCCAGTTGCAGGGTAGTTGGCGGAAGCAACTGCCTCAACAGTGCCATCGGTTGTCAGAGCAACCTGCGCAATACCGCGAACGATGTCCTGGAAGGCATCGTTACGGGCAACGAAGTCGGTTTCAGAGTTAACTTCAACGACAACAGCCTTGTGGCCGATCGTTGCAATGCCAACGAGACCTTCAGCAGCGGTACGGCCAGACTTCTTGTCAGCCTTGGCGATACCCTTGGCGCGCAGCCAATCGATAGCGGCTTCCATGTCGCCATTGGTTTCGGCCAGAGCCTTTTTGCAATCCATCATGCCTGCGCCGGACTTCTCGCGCAGTTCCTTTACCATTGCGGCTGTGATTTCAGTCATTGTGTGCCTCTTGTCGCTTCAGTCGGTCAACCGGCGGAATCACGCGGCACCGACGCCAAGTTTTGGAACGAATGTCCCGGTATTATGACAGCGTGATGAAAAACCCATCACGAAACTTTATCAGCTCGCCCTGCCCCGAAAACTCAAAGGACAGAGCGGGCTTAAACAAACAAGGCCGTCGACCTGACGGTCAGAAACGGCCTTGCGCATCCTGATTGTGAAAGGCGACCCTAGGGTCGCCCAACGGCCTTAATATCAGGCGCCTGCTTCGTCTTCGAGAGCTGGCTCAACTGGCAGCTCCTCGGAAGCGCCGAGGTCACGGCCCGAAGCGCCCTGCTGGCGTGCGATGCCGTCGATGGCAGCGCGAGCGATCAGATCGCAGTACAGCGCGATTGCGCGGGAAGCGTCGTCGTTACCTGGGATCGGGAAGTCGATGCTGTCTGGATCGCAGTTGGAGTCGATGATTGCAACAACCGGAATACCAAGACGCTTGGCTTCTTCGATTGCGATCTTTTCCTTGTTGGTGTCGATGATGAACATCAGGTCTGGGGTGCCGCCCATATCGCGGATACCGCCGAGAGCCTTGTCGAGCTTTTCGCGCTCGCGCTCAAGGTTCAGACGCTCTTTCTTGTTGTAGCCAGAGCCTTCCGAATTCAGGATCTCGTCGAGCTTGCGAAGACGCTGGATCGAGTTGGAGATCGTCTTCCAGTTGGTCATCATACCACCGAGCCAACGCGAGTTGACGTAGTACTGAGCCGAACGCTTTGCGCTGTCTGCGATGATGTCGGAAGCCTGACGCTTCGTACCAACGAACAGAACGCGGCCGCCACGAGCAACGGTGTCGGACACGACCTGAAGGGCGCGCGACAGCATCGGAACGGTCTGAGCCAGGTCGATGATGTGAATGTTGTTACGATCGCCGAAGATGTACGGCTTCATTTTCGGGTTCCAGCGGTGTGTCTGGTGACCGAAGTGAATGCCTGCTTCCAAAAGCTGGCGCATAGAAAAATCTGGCAATGCCATGCCTGTAACTCCTTTTCCGGTTTAACCCCCGCGAAGCGAACAGCACTGTTTTAAAGAGTGCCACCGGGCGGAACGAACCGGATTTCTCCCGGAACATCCCAAGCTTCGCGTGTGGAATGGTGTGGCGCATACCGCCGCTTTACGAAAAAAGCAAGCGAATAAGAGAGAATTTTGACACAACAGGCGCCTGAACTGCGTTTGTTACACGCTTTTCAGGCACGCCCATGTCATTTCTGGGTTTGCTTGTCGCAGGAAGCCGTTTCGAGAATATCGAGCTTTTTCAGCTTGCCGGTCAAAACAAAGTCACCGTAATCGAGAACCAGATCACGGGTGATGCCATTTTCATAGAGCTTGAACGACATGCGGTAGATCGGCAGCGCATCCGTGCCGCTCTTGTCATTGAAATAGGCAATGGTCACAGGCCAGAACGGCGCCTTGGAAAACTGGCCCGCCTCGCCTGCTTCCTTGTCATCAGAGACTGGTGTCTGCGATTTGCCGACAAGCGTTGAGGTGATCAGGCTTTCATCGCCATTGTCGGAACCGTCAAAAATACGTGATTCGAACATGCGCTTGCCGGCGCGGGCATTGTCGATGACCTGCAGCATGTGTTCGGTCGGGAAGTCGCTGGCCACCAGATCGACCTTGCGGCTATCGGGCCGCACCAGATCGACAACCGTGCCGGCGTCCGATTCGGCTGCCGAGCCGCCGACTTCCTTGTCCAGCTTGTCGTCGGTGAACGACTTGGTGTCGAAGGTGAACTTTTTTGCGGCCGCGTCTTCAAACGTCGTCGTCTGCTGGTCGGTCATGCGCACGGCATCGCCGGTATTGATCTGGGTGACGAAACGGAAATCGGTTTTGTATCCCTGACATGCAGAGCCGGTAAATTCGTAGACCATGCGGCCGGACATGTCTTCAATGCCGGAACGATCGGTGGAATCGCGCAGTTCGAGATCATAAACCGCACGGTGGGCAATCAGGCCTGTCGCAGCAGTGCCAGGTATTGCTTGCGCCGCGCCTGCAATGGAGCCTGAAAGGCTGGCGACGAAAACAAACGCAATGTTGCGAACTAACATTCAATATCTCCTGTTGGACTCATCGCCCATATTGTAGAAAGCATGCGCCCGTCGCTTGGGATCGTCCATCCTGAATGCCGGATTCTTGTTCGTTTTACAACAAAACCGCGAGTCAAAAATGTCTGATGTCATTGAAGGGCGCCTTAAAGAGCTTGGTTATACACTGCCAGTTGCTGCGGCACCTGCGGCAAACTACGTTCCTTTCGCCATCAGCGGCAATCTTCTTTATGTCTCGGGGCAATTGCCCATGGAATCAGGCAAGATTGCGGTGACCGGTCATGTGGGCCAAGATGTCGACGTGGCAGGCGCCCAACGCGCCGCAGAACTGTGCGCCGTCAATATCATCGCACAGGTCAAAGCCGCCCTTGATGGAGACCTTTCCAAAGTACGCCGCGTGGTCAAGCTGACCGGCTTCGTGGCCTCGGTTCCGGAATTTGTAGAACAGCACCTTGTCATCAACGGGGCTTCCAACCTCATTGGCCATGTTTTCGGTGAAGCGGGCCAACATGCCCGCGCCGCCGTTGGCGTTGCCTCCCTCCCCTTCAATGCTGCCGTCGAGATCGACGCAATCGTGGAAATAGACGTATGACCGTAAAGCTTGCCTTTCTGACAGCCCAGCCCGTCGCCCATCGCGGCTATCATGACATGAACCATCAGGTGTGGGAAAACACGCTGTCCGCCTTCAGCCGTGCCATCGAGGCCGGTTTCGCCATTGAGTGCGACGTGCAACTGGCAGCAGACAGTGTTCCCGTTGTTTTCCATGATGACGATATGGAGCGCCTGACCGGCATGAAGGGCGATGTGCGCGAAAAGACCTCCGCCGAGCTTGGTCTGTTGTCGGTCGGCCAGACAAAGGACCGTATTCCAACCCTGAAACAGTTGTTGAAGCTGTGCGCCGGCAAGGTGCCGCTGGTCATCGAACTGAAGGGCCGCGAAGGTGAAGGCGTGGATGACGGTTTTGCCGAAGCCGTGCTGGAAGACCTTGAGGGTTATCAGGGCCCAGTTGCGCTGATGAGCTTTGACCACCACCTGCTGAAGGACCTTAAAAGGGCCGGTTCGCCATGGCCAATCGGCCTGACAGCGGAAGGTGACAAGCCGGAAGAGTTTTTCCGTCACGACGAGGCGATGCAGATCGGTATCGATTTCATTTCCTATCACTACGGTCATTTGCCCAACAGCTTCATCGAAGCGCAGCGCAAATTGAGCATTCCGGTAATTACCTGGACGGTAAGGGATGAAAATGCCCGTGCGATTACCTATAAATATGCAGACCAGATGACATTCGAGGGATTTGACCCTCGCGGTTCTGACCCAAGAGAGAGCCAGTCGGCAAACGCATGAGCGAAGAATACTCCATCCGTATTGAACAATCCTTTGGCGATATCGACCCGGAAGACTGGAACAGGCTTTCCGGCGCGTCGAAAACAATGCGGATGGAACCTTATAATCCGTTCGTCTCCCATGCCTTTCTATCGGCCATGGAACAGTCCGGATCAGCCACCGCAGAAACCGGCTGGCTTGGCCACCATATGCTGCTGGAGCGCGGTGACGGCGTTCTCGTTGGCGCCATCCCCGCTTATCTCAAGAACCACAGCAAGGGCGAATATGTGTTCGACCATGGCTGGGCCGATGCTTTCGAGCGGGCTGGCGGCCACTATTATCCCAAGCTGCAATGTTCAGTGCCGTTCACGCCGGCAACCGGCCCGCGCCTGCTGACGGCAGGTGATGTCGATGCTGCCCGCTTCCGGCCGGTACTGGCCTCTGGTCTTCGTCAGGTTACGGAAAAGATTGGCGTTTCCTCCGCCCACGTCACCTTCACACCGGATGGTGACACACGGGCTCTGACGGATGCAGGTTTTCTGCATCGCACCGACCAGCAGTTCCATTTCATCAATACTGGGTTCCGCGACCATGCGGATTTTCTGGATGCGCTGTCGTCGCGCAAACGCAAGGACCTGAAGAAGGAACGCAAGGCAGCACTGGATAACGGCATCAGCATCGACTGGCTAACCGGCAGCGACCTGACCGAGGAAATCTGGGACCAGTTCTATACCTTCTACATGGATACCGGCAGCCGCAAATGGGGCCGCCCCTATTTGACGCGCAGCTTCTATTCGCTGATTGGCGAACGCATGGCCGATGACATTCTGCTTGTCATGGCCAAGCGTGACGGTCGTTATGTGGCTGGCGCCATCAACTTCATCGGCTCCGATGCGCTTTATGGCCGCCATTGGGGCTGCATTGAAGACCACCCCTATCTGCACTTTGAGGTCTGTTACCATCAGGCCATCGATTTTGCGCTGTCTCGCGGCCTGCAGCGGGTTGAGGCCGGTGCACAGGGCGAACACAAGCTGGCGCGCGGTTATACGCCGGTTACCACCCATTCGGCGCATTTCATTGCCCATGCCGGTCTGCGCAACGCCATTTCCGCCTATCTCGAACGAGAGCGCGAGGAAGTGGAGCAGATCAGCGACTATCTTGACGACCACAGCCCATTCCGCAAAGGCGAACGGCAGGAGTGAACCTTTAATCTCCAGACCGTCTATTGCCCTTTATTTCATGAGGAGAGCTTCCAATGACCACCGGTTATGACGACAACAACATCTTTGCAAAAATCCTGCGTGGCGAAATTCCCTGCCACAAGGTTTACGAGGATGACGACACGCTGGCCTTCATGGATGTGATGCCGCAGGCGCCGGGTCACCTGCTGGTGATACCAAAGACCGGTTCGCGCAATTTGTTCGATGCGGACCCGGCCGTGCTGGCAAAGACCCTGCCTGTCGTGCAAAAACTCGCCAATGCCGCAAAGGAAGCCTTTGATGCGGATGGCGTTTACGTCGCGCAGTTCAACGAGCCGGCGGCCGGCCAGACCGTGTTCCATCTGCATTTCCACGTCGTGCCACGCAAGGAAGGCGAGCCGTTGAAGCCGCATTCCGGCACGATGGAAGATGGCGCTGTATTGGCTGCCAATGCACAGAAGGTGCGCGACGCACTGTAATCATCTCGGCGCATATCAATGCGTCTGACAGAAAAACGAAAAGGCAGCTTCCCCCGGGGTAAGCTGCCTTTTTCATGCGCGGTATCAAATTCAGAAACCGATGAACAACAGCCCTGCGGTCAGCAGCAGGATCGACACTGCCACACCCACCAGCACGCGCTGGCCCAAAAGCAGGAACGCCGCAAAACCGAGGCTTGCAGCACCAATGCGCAACCACATCGGCGTTTGCTCCAGCGTGCCGGTTGGAAACACGATCAGCTTGGCAGTCACGGCCATGACAAGAGCGGTGGCAGCCGCCCTCACCCAGTACAGCGCCTCAGAGCCCTCTTTCAGCCTGTTGCCGGCAATCACGCCAAGCCAGCGCCAGATGTCGGTGGCAAGCCAGCCGGCAACGGCAATCAGCAGATAAGGCCACCAGCCTTCCAGGGCGATCATGGTTCGATCTCCCCGGGTTGCGACTGGATCTTGCGGCGAAACCACCGGCGGTCAATGAAATAAGCCAGCGTACCGCCGCCTAGTCCGGCGTAGATGATGTCGAATTCCGGTTCGATCATCGCAAAGAGCGGGCCGGCGATCAGGCCGATGATAAAGGCGACCTTGACCACCGAATGGGTGGCAGACGCCCAGATGGAGGCCACGAAGTAGACCGGCGTCATGAAAAACAGCACGCCCGCCACCAGCGGTGGAAAGGACGCAACGATGCCGAAGGACACCGCCACGATCATCGTATTGACCAGTGTCAGCGTGATGGCAAAACCGGCAAACCATGACACACGAAACGGACGCGGCACGGAATTGATGTTCTGGGTGGTGAACACCCAGGCGGTAATTGCCACGAAATGCGACAGAAACAGCAAAAGCCAGGTGGGTGTGCGTGAGGTTTTCAGGTCCGGCACGATGGAGGCGACCATCGGCATCATGCGCACGGAAGACAATGTCACCGCCAGGAAACATGCCGCCAGATTGGCGCCACCGAGCATCGAACCGATCAGGATCATCTTGGCTGGCAGAGCCCAGACGGTGAAAGTCATGAACACAGCCTGTTCACGGGTAAAACCGGATTCCAGGGCAAAGGCGCTAAAGCCAATGAAGGACGCCATGAGGATCATGGCGGGCAAGGAGAATATCCCCTTCATTCCCTTGGCAAACCACAGGGCATGCGTACCCTGATTTACTTCCGCAGACATTGTCACGCTTTCATGGATCACAACCTGCTGCGCGCAGGTCAAAAAATGGTGGCCCGAATGTTTTGTGAACAGTGCCGGGCACATATAAAAAGTGCCGGGTTTTACCCGGCACTTCGTTGATTACAAGCTGTCGCTTATTTCTTCTTTGGCACCTTCGGCACCGTATTGGCCTTGCGTGGTGCCTTGGTTTCAGACTTTGCCTTTTCCGGCTCGTCCACGACCAGAACCTCGGCTTCTGCCTGCTCGGCCTTGGCCGTTTTGTTGGCAGCCTTGACCTTTGTCTTGGCTGCCTTGGCAGCTTTCAACTCGGCTTCCGGCTTTGGCTTGACCGGTGCAGTTTCTGGATGAGATTCCAGAACCAGACCGTCCTTGCCATCTTCCTTCTTGCCGACGGTCACGGTAACGACACCGCCCTTTTTCAGCTTGCCGAACAGGATCTCATTGGCCAGAGGCTTCTTGATATGTTCCTGAATGACGCGGCTGAGCGGACGTGCGCCCATCTTTTCGTCGTAACCACGCTCTGCAAGCCAGGCAATCGCATCCTCATGCAGGTCGAAAGTCACGTTACGCTCGGAAAGCTGGCTTTCCAGCTGCATAACGAACTTCTGAACCACGCGGTGGATAACGGTGGTTGGCAGCGGCGAGAACGGAATGATCGCATCCAGACGGTTGCGGAATTCCGGTGTGAACAGGCGGTTCAATGCCTCTTCATCCTCGCCCGAACGCTTGGACGAACCGAAACCGATTGCCGACTTGGCCATTTCCGATGCGCCCGCATTGGTCGTCATGATCAGAATGACGTTGCGGAAGTCGATCTTCTTGCCGTTGTGGTCGGTCAGCGAGCCGTGGTCCATAACCTGCAACAGAATGTTGTAGATATCCGGATGGGCCTTTTCGATTTCGTCCAGCAGCACGACGCAATGCGGATGCTGATCAACGCCATCGGTCAACAGACCGCCCTGGTCGAAACCGACATAGCCGGGAGGTGCGCCAAGCAACCGCGAAACGGTGTGACGTTCCATATATTCCGACATGTCGAAGCGCAGCATCTCGACCCCGAGCGACGCAGCAAGCTGTTTGGCAACCTCGGTCTTGCCCACGCCCGTCGGGCCGGAGAAGACATAGGAGCCGATTGGCTTGTTGGGTTCGCGCAAGCCCGCACGGGCCAGCTTGATGGCTGTGGACAGAGCTTCAATCGCCGTATCCTGACCGTAAACGACCGACAGCAGTTCCTTTTCAAGGTTGGCGAGAACCATCTCGTCGTCCTTGGAAACGGTTTTAGCCGGAATACGGGCCATGGTGGCAATCGTAACCTCAATCTCCTTTTCGGTGATCAGCTTGCGACGACGCGACGCTGGCAGCAACATCTGTGCGGCACCGGTTTCATCGATGACATCAATTGCCTTATCCGGCAGCTTGCGGTCGGAAATGTAACGTGCCGACAGCTCAACCGCCGCCTTGATGGCTTCATTGGTATAACGAAGATGATGGTAATCTTCGAAATATGGCTTGAGGCCCTTCATGATCTCGATGGCATCATCGATCGATGGCTCATTGACGTCGATCTTCTGGAAGCGACGAACCAAGGCCCGGTCCTTTTCGAAGAACTGGCGATATTCCTTGTAGGTCGTCGAACCGATGCAGCGGATGGAACCGGAGGACAAGGCTGGCTTCAACAGGTTTGAAGCATCCATTGCGCCGCCGGAGGTCGCACCAGCACCGATAACCGTGTGGATTTCATCGATGAACAGCACCGCACCAGGAAACTCTTCGAGTTCCTTGACGACCTGCTTCAAACGTTCCTCAAAGTCACCGCGATAGCGTGTGCCCGCAAGAAGCGTGCCCATGTCGAGCGAGAAGATCGTGTCGTTGCGCAGTGCTTCCGGCACCTTGCCTTCCACGATACGCTTGGCCAGACCTTCGGCAATCGCCGTTTTACCGACACCAGGATCACCCACATAAAGCGGGTTGTTCTTGGAGCGACGGCACAGGATCTGAATGGTCCTGTTGACCTCTTCGTGGCGGCCGATCAGCGGATCGATCTTGCCGACCTTGGCCTTTTCATTGAGGTTGACGCAGTAAGCCTTCAAGGCGTCCTGCTGCTTTTTCGGGCCGGCATCCTCGTCACTGCGCGGAGCCTTGTTTTCCGGTTCGCCGTCTTCGGACCCACGCGGTGTTCTGGTCTGGGACGTACCCGGACGTTTGCCGATACCGTGCGAGATGTAGTTGACCGCGTCGTAACGGGTCATCTCCTGCTCCTGCAGGAAGTAAGCGGCGTGGCTTTCACGCTCGGCAAAGATCGCAACAAGCACGTTGGCGCCTGTTACCTCTTCCCGGCCAGACGACTGGACGTGAATGACCGCACGCTGGATGACGCGCTGGAAACCGGATGTCGGTTTGGAATCCTCATCATAACCCGTGACGAGGTTGGACAGTTCATTATCGATATAGTCGCCGACGGTCTTGCGCAGAACGTCCAGATTGACGTTGCACGCACCCATAACGGCTGCTGCGTCTGCATCGTCGATCAGTGCCAGAAGCAGGTGTTCAAGAGTTGCATATTCATGATGACGCTCGTTGGCAAAGGTCAATGCCTGATGCAGCGCCTTCTCAAGACTTGGGGAAAAAGTTGGCACGTTGCGATCCTCATTTCTTTTCCATGACGCATTGCAGCGGATGCTGATGCTGTCGGGCGAAATCCATGACCTGACTTACTTTCGTCTCGGCGACTTCATATGTAAAGACACCACATTCACCGACCCCATGCTGATGGACGTGCAACATGATACGCGTTGCCGCTTCGCGGTCTTTCTGGAAAAAGCGCTCCAGAATATGGATCACGAATTCCATTGGCGTATAGTCGTCGTTCAAAAGCAAAACCCGGTAGAGATTTGGTTTTTTGGTTTTGGGCTTAGTGCGGGTGATAACCGATGTTCCGCGGTTGGTACCGCCTTCACCATCATTGTCACCTTCACCCTGCATGTAGATCGGCTTAGCGATCATGTTTCATCATTCTCCAAATCAATTCCGGTGGGGAGATCATATCGGAAATCAAATCCCTTCCCCACTTATTTAAGTGTTCAGATTGCGATTTTAAGCCCCTTTGACGCAACCGTAAAATCAAATGAATTTACTTGCAGTTTTACGAACACCATCGCAAAGGGCATAAAGTTCGGTATTTCAGTAGATAAGCCCCTGCCGCAAGGCACTGGCAACGGCATGTTCTACCGAAGAAGCATCCAGCTTTCGGCAAATGGAATTCATCAGATATTGAACTGTGCGTGTGGAAAGACCAAGATTTCCGGCCACATGCGCCACACGATTTCCTTCAGAGACTGCATGAAGCACCTGCTTTTCCAGAGATGTCATCGTGGTTTCAGTGTTGTCCTGCGGCCTGAACACCAAAGACAGGCGTTCATGCATCTGGATCATCAACAAATTAAGTTGATCAAGCTCGTCACGTTCCGGCCTTTTTCGAGCGCCAGCAAAGCCGACGATACGAATCTTGTCCCATAAGCCAAAGCCTGGAAAATTCACGCCCATTGTCAGCCGTGATTCCGTAAACAGCTTAACGGCCGCATCGCTCAACATGGCGCGCTTGCTGTATTCCTCCATAAACCACGGCACAGGCATGAGCCGCGACAGGGAATCGATGAAGATCTTGTCTTCGAAGTCAGGCACGGTTGCCTTCAACCGTGACAGAAACAGATCCGTCAAATTGGAAAAGCGGTGCGATTCTTCAAAGCCCAAGCCGCTCGCCTTCGGTCGGTCGAACACATAATAGGCGCGGAAACCGAACAGCCACTGTACGTCGGAAAGCACCTTCGCGGCCTGTTCAACTGACGATACCCGGTTGGTTCTCAGTACGATATCTGCCCAGTCAGTGCTGCCTATCGTCAAGACATCACGCGGCCTGTCGCCGTGAATGCGCCCGGCCTTGTCTGGACGCCAAGAGAGAGAAGAAGGAGATCACCCTTCATTATCAAGCATTTCACGAACCGCAACGGCCAGCTGTTTCAAGGAGAACGGTTTGGGCAGGAAGCCGAACTTGGCATCCTCAGGCAGGTTCTTGGCAAAGGCGTCTTCTGCGTAACCGGACACAAAGATGAACTTCATGTCTGGATAGTTCTTGCGCAGTTCACGCAGCAGCGACGGGCCATCCATTTCCGGCATGACAACGTCGGAGACGACGATATCAACCTTGCCTTCCAGCTCTTCCATCACATCCAGCGCCTCGATGCCCGAACCGGCCTCGTGCACCGTGTAACCACGGGTTTCCAGCATACGCTTTCCACCACGGCGAACCGCCTCTTCGTCTTCCACCAGAAGAACGACGGCAGACTTGCCGGTCAAGTCAACATCGTCATTCTTGGCGGCTGCGGCTGGTGCTGCGCCGAGTAGTTTTTTATCGCCAGCGGCAGCGGCGACTTCAGGATCAACGGCAACAACCTCGACGATGTGGCGTGGCAGGAAGATGCGGAATGCCGTGCCCTTGCCCACTTCCGATTCGGGGTAGATGTAACCGCCGGATTGTTTGACGATGCCATAGACCATCGACAGGCCAAGACCGGTACCCTTGCCAACATCCTTGGTGGTGAAAAACGGCTCGAAAATCTTGTCCATGATTTCAGGCGCAATACCGGTGCCGGTATCGGACACTTCAATCATCACCAGTTCTTCGATTGGAATGTCTGGCCGGTTCAGCGCGGCAGCATCTTCAGTGCTGACATTGCGCGTCTTGATGCGAATGGTACCGCCGCTTGGCATGGCATCACGCGCATTGACGCACAGGTTGATCAGCACCTGTTCGAACTGCGACAGGTCGGTTTTGACCGACCACAGGTCACGGCCGTAGTCGACCTCCAGCTTGACATTGGTGCCGGAAATCAGCCGGTCGACCAACATGCGCAGGTCACCGACGACATCGGTCATGTTCAACACGGCTGGACGCATGGTCTGCTTGCGCGAGAAAGCCAGCAACTGGCGCACCAGCACGGCTGCACGGTTGGCGTTGCGCTTGATTTCCATCAGGTCGGCAAAGGAGGCGTCGGCTGGACGCGCCTGCAACAAAAGATGGTCAGACGACAGCAGGATGGCGGTCAGCACGTTGTTGAAGTCGTGCGCGATGCCACCGGCCAGCGTACCGACTGCGTTCATCTTCTGGGTCTGTGCCATCTGGGTTTCGAGCGCTTTTTGCTCAGTCACTTCGATGGCATAAACGATGGCGACCTCTTCAGGCGCCTCCTCATTCTGGTCGATAACCGCATTCACGTAATAGCGGAAATGGCGGCCCTCTTCGCCCGGATGGCGGGAATCAAAGGGTGCAATATCGCCCTGGCGGTCACGGGCTGCTTCCAGCGCATGCGCCAGATGACCCTTTTCATTGTCGTGGATGACCTTCTCGAACGGAATGCCGCGGTCAACATCATCACGACTGACCACCGACGAGAATAGTTTGAGGAACGGCGCATTGGTGCGCAGAATGCGGCCCTGCCCGTCCAGCGAGGCAATAGCCATTGGCGTATTGTTGAAAAAGCGGGTGAAGCGCATGGCTGAGGCCGAACGATCATCGCTTTCGACATTGGTGCGCATCAGCACGATGGTGCGGCTTTCGCCGATAGAACCATCGCGGGCAGCGGCAACCTTGTGAACGAGGCGAACCGGCACGCTCTGGCCATTGGCCTTGCGCATGTCCAGATCAACCGTTTCGGTGCGTGACTGGCCAGCCGACGGCTTGACCGATTGCAGCAAAGCCATGCCCTCGCCCGCCACAATATCGGACACGGTCATTGAACCCGGCGCAAACTGGGCAAGGTCGATACCCAGCCATTCGGCCAGCGTGGCGTTGAGGTAGATAATCTCACCCTTTTTACCGGCCGAGAAGAAACCTGATGGTGCGTGGTCGAGATAATCGATGGCATTTTGCAGCTCGCGGAAAAATCTTTCCTGATCTTCACGCTCGGCGGTGATGTCGATGATCTGGAACACGTGCAACGCATCGCCACTGGCTTCGATCAACAGACGGGCTTTCAGGCGGTACCAATGCGGGCCGGATGAGGTCGTGCCATCACCGATCGATTTCAGCAGCCGGAATTCTTCGTGGCCGCTCTGACCTTCGCGCAGTTTGTTGATCAGCCGGTACAGTGCTTCGGTCGATTCGCGATTGCGCGACAGCAGCGTCTCAAGGCTCTGGATATCCATGGCCTTGACCGCGCCGGTCATCTGGCAATAGGCGCTGTTGGCATAAACGATGCGGCCCTTGGGATCGGTGACGATAATGCCATCGGGGTGGCTTGCCAGGAAGCGTCTTGCCAGCACGTCGGACCGCGACTGCGGCATGACCTCGATAAAACCGATGATCGACGACACCAGGAAAAATATGCCGACCATGGCGAGCACGCCAAGAATGCCGAGCACGATCTCGTTTTCGAGAGAATCCTTGAAATAGACGAAGGCCACCGCGGCGGCCACCAGAATGACCGCCAGGAAAAGTATTCGTACAACCGTTCCTGAACGGGCTTGCCTGTCCATCAATGGCAGGTCGTCATTTTCGCTGGCCTGGCCCACCCGTGTCATCTCAACCTCGTATTCTTGCAGCTCATTTCCGTGAAACACACGGAATCGCCCACCTCTTGCCCTTGTAGCAAGTTAACCAGCCAGCCAAAAGCTATGCTGCGACATAACCACCATCAAACCATCAAGAAATTGAAGGAAATCACCACAGATTAGTGCGTGTATACGGAATGATTTGCTCCGCAGGTTAGATATAATCCGGGACAACAGCGATAAAATCTTGTCAGCGACTTAAAAAAATCGTCTTTTTGAGCAACTTAGCGGATAATGTAACATCCGTTTATAAGGATTTGTCCGCTTTCGAATTTTAGAAAGACGCAACTATCATGGATATGGTGAACGAGGCCCTCGGCTCGTACGGAAACAATCTCATTATTGCTGTCGTCGGTGTTGGCGTTGCATTAATCGGTCTTGCTATCGTCCTGTGGCTGATAAAGCGGCGCGGCGGCTCTTCCCCCTTCATTCGTGGTGGCAGAAATCGCCAGCCACGCTTGCAGGTGCTGGATGCGGCAGCTGTCGATGCGCGCCGCCGGCTGGTTCTGGTACGCCGGGACAATGTCGAACATCTTGTGATGATTGGTGGCCCGACCGATATCGTCATTGAAAGCGGCATTGGCGCCATTCCGGTTCTGACGCCGGTCGATCAGCGTAACAACCTTCTGTCCAGCTCACCTTATGATGATGAGCGGCAAGAGCAGGTTGAGAAGCGCGAGACCCCGCGCACGATTTCGCAGACCCGTGAAGTGACCCATGAGCAGCCGGTCAAGGCCGCGCCAATCGTGACCCCTGCCCCTGTGTCCGCACCGGTCGTGCCGCCTGCGCCTACTCCGGCTCCGGCACCCGTGATCACGCCGCCACCGGTCGTTTCCTCTGCACCGGCTTCAGCGCCTGCACCTGTCATCACACCACCACCTGTGGTGCCGCCGATCATCACGCCGGCCGCCCCTGCTGTTGCTCCGACAGTAGCAACGCCATCCGTGACCAGGGAACCATCCGTCGCAAGACCGGCACCATCGGTTGAACCTGCGTCCGAGGCGCCACGCCCATTCCGCCAGGAGCCACCCGTTGTTGCGCCTGCCAGCGCGCCGCCCGTATCTGCAGTCCAGTCGCCAATTACCCAGTCTGCCAACCAAGCTGCGCCATCTCCGGCTGCTCCACCGGTTGCTGGCCCTATTGCACCGTCGGTCATCGACAGACCGCCAGTGGTGGTTGCCGCAGCCCCCGTGGCTGCCGCCGTTGCAACACCACCCGATGTCGTGCCGCCGATCAAGCCAGCAGCTGTCACAACAGCGGTCGAGCCTCCACCGATCCTGCAGACGTCGCCCTATACGCTCGATGAGATCAATGCCGGCGATATACTGGAATCGGCCCGCAATCGGGTTCTGCCAAACCGCGAAACTGTTGAACCGCCCATCAAGCCAGTCGCACCTGCCCCCGAGCCAACTTTGTCGAACGAGGCTCTAAGCAGCGACTTTGAAACGTTCCTGGAGGCGGAAATCGCCAAGAGCGCTCCTGCTGCCGAGCAAGGTTTTGCGCAGGTTGCCAGCACACAGCAGCAACCACGCCGTGATCCTTCTGCCCCGCCAATTTCCGGCGCCTCGACCGAAAACGAGATCCAGAAGGAAATGGCGCGCATCTTCGGCGAAATGTCCGTGACACGCGATCGGTAATAACGGGCCACAATCGGCCACCAGCAGACATGAAAAAAGGCGCGTAAAACGCGCCTTTTTTATTGGTCAGTTGAAACTCATCCGGCTTTCACCGTTTGAGATCACTCGTCGCGATAAACTTTCTCGCGACGTTCATGGCGTTCCTGAGCTTCGATTGAAAGCGTTGCGATTGGGCGGGCATCAAGCCGTTTCAAGCCAATAGGCTCACCGGTTTCTTCACAGTAACCGTAGGTTCCCTCGTCAATACGCTGCAAGGCAGCATCGATTTTGGAAATAAGCTTGCGCTGCCTGTCTCTTGCTCTCAGTTCGATGGCGCGGTCTGTTTCCGAAGAGGCGCGATCAGCAATGTCAGGATGGTTTGCACTTTCTTCCGCGAGATGACCAAGGGTCTCTTTTGCTTCGCGAAGGATGTCATTTTTCCAACCAATCAGTTTCGCACGAAAGTACGCGCGCTGATTGGCATTCATGAACTCATCATTCTCAGAGAGCACATAGTCACTAAGATCGATCTTCTCACTCAACGCGATTCTCCTCGAAGAACATCTCTTATGCGGCGGTGTATACTCCAAGGACCTATGGTGATTCAAGCCTTCTGAGAGGTTTTAAGGCATTTTTAAAGTTGTCACAAAAATCAGCTAAATGTCCATTTTTTAATCCCTTTTACAATCCGTGAATAGCCAGCGTCAAAACACTGATTGCATTCGCGTATTCCTTGAGGACACTTGAGGCAAAGCAGTCTATTCTTCAAAAACCGGAATTTTACAGAATGGAATCTCAACAGATGGCGCTGCACTCTACTTCCCTCAACCGTGTCTATCTGCTTCGTCACGCTCATTCCGGCATGGCAAATCCGGGTCAGGGAGATTTCGACAGAACGCTTGATGACAGAGGTTATGCGGAAGCGGAAATCGTTGCGGACAAGGCGGCTGACAAGGGTTATCGCCCGCAGGTCATCCTGTGCTCAACGGCTGTACGCTGCCGCCAGACAAGCGATGCGATCCGCCGTTCGCTGCCAGGTGAGCCGGAGATTACCTTCATTGATGAAATGTATAATGCCAGCGAACAAACGTATCTCGACCTGATTTCCTCACAAAGCGAAAGTCAATCGGTGATGTTGATCGGCCATAATCCAACTATTGCCGACCTCCTGGAATCACTGGTCGGGGAAGATGATTTCCACAGCCATTTACCGTCAGGTTTCCCCACCGCCGGCCTTGCCGTGCTCAGTTGTGATGCCAGCGACGAGGCATCGCCGCTGAAGTGGAAAGTTGTAGATTTTATTGCGCCATAAAAGCCGCGGCCGCCGTCGGCCCGGTATATTTCTGTTTTCCAGCCACTTTTTTAAGCACCAATCCTTCTTATATTTGTGGAGAAATTTCTAATTTTAATGGGATAATTGCTCTTGCCCCCATCGCTTTCATCGATAACAGACGGCGCGCTGATCGCATTTGACAATCTTTATGACCGGGCAAGTTCCTTGACGCATCCCACATTGCGGCTCGGCGTGACCGGCCTTTCGCGTGCCGGCAAGACGGTTTTTATCTCCTCGCTGGTGCATAATCTGCTGAATGGCGGCCGCCTGCCGCTGTTTGAACCGGTGCGATCAGGCCGTGTGTCCTCCATCCGGCTGGAACCACAGCCTGACGACGCCATTCCACGCTTTCAGTACGAAGACCACATCCAGGCGCTGGTGCGCGACCGCAGCTGGCCTGATTCGACCCGCGCCATTTCCGAGCTTCGCATTACAATTGATTACCAGAGCGCCAGCGGCTGGGGTCGCTGGTTGTCGCCCGGCCAGTTGTCGATCGACATTATCGACTATCCCGGCGAATGGCTGCTGGACCTGCCGTTGCTAGAACGCGACTACAACACGTTCAGCAATGAGACTGTCGAATTGGCCGGAACCGGCGTGCGGGCAGAGCTGGCCCGTGACTGGCTGGAGTATGCCGCCACTCTCGACGTCAATGCACCGGCCGATGAAATGACAGCCAAGAAACTGGCAGAACATTTCAGCGGCTATCTGCGCGCCTGCAAATCCGATGAGCGGTCGCTATCTACCCTGCCACCGGGCCGTTTCCTGATGCCAGGCGATCTTGAGGGATCACCTGCCCTGACTTTTGCGCCGCTGCCGGGCCTGACAGATGAAAAAGCCCCCAAGGGCTCACTGCGCGCCATGATGGAGCGGCGTTACGACGCTTATAAAAACATCGTGGTGAAACCGTTCTTCCGTGAACACTTTGCCCGCCTTGACCGCCAGATCGTGCTGATTGATGCGCTACAGGCCGTCAATCGTGGTCAGGAAGCGTTGCACGACCTGGAACGGGCGCTGGGCGACGTGCTGGCCTGCTTCCGTCCCGGCACCAATACGCTGCTGTCGTCGCTTCTGGGGCGGCGCATCGACAAGGTTCTGGTGGCTGCCACCAAGGCCGACCATCTGCACCATGAAAGCCATGACCGGCTGGAAAGCCTGACGCGCCGACTGGTGGACCGCGCCATTACCCGCATTGGCATGAGCGGTGCCGGCATTGACGTGATGGCGCTGGCCTCGGTGCGCGCAACGCGTGAGGCATCGGTCAAGCAGGATGGCCACACCCTGCCGGTGATCGTCGGCACGCCGATGTCAGGTGAAAGCATCAATGGCGAAATATTCGACGGCAACCGCGCCACGGCAATCTTTCCCGGTGACCTGCCGGAAAATCCCGAACCGCTATTTGCCGCCGACAATAGCGACGGCATGCCCGACATCAATTTTGTGCGGTTCCGGCCGCCGCAAATCGAAGAAACTAGCGGTGGCATCAAGCTCTCGGTACCCCATATCCGGCTTGACCGTGCCATGCAGTTCCTTTTCGGAGACAGGCTCGCATGACCAATTCCAACAATGATGGCCCGACACCAGGCAAACGACGCCCCGAGGCATTTTCTCTCGACACGGAAAAACAGCAGCCGCCGCCAGTGCGTCGTCTGCCGCAGGCCTTTGCCGGCGAAGTTGCCATAACACCTGACGAGGACGATCCGTTTCTGGGTGGCGTGGATGCGGGCCTTGCGCCGCCGGTTGCCGAACCGCGCCCGCACCGGTTTTCCTTCGGCAAGCTGGCAATCGGCGCGTTCGGTTTCCTGTTGTCGCTGGCGCTTGGCCTGTGGGCCGACCAGCTGATCCGTGATTTGTTCACCCGCGCCGACTGGTTGGGTTACACCGCCATAACCGCCGTGGCGATTGCCGTCCTGGCACTGCTGGTGATCGTGGCGCGCGAGGTGGCAGGCATATGGCGGCTTAACGCCGTGCAATCGCTCAAAGTCGAGGCTGAACAGGCCGCGCTGGAGCGCAAGGCAACCGCTGCGAAAGCCGTTGTTGCCAAACTCGAAAACATCCTGTCGCACCGCGCCGAAACAGCCAAGGGCCGCGCTGCGCTGAAGGCAACGCAGGACGATATTATCGACGGTCCGCATCTGCTGGATTTTGCCGAGCGCGAATTGCTGACACCCATCGACCGGCAGGCGCGTGCGCTTATTCTCAACGCCTCCAAGCGCGTGTCGATCGTTACCGCCGTCAGCCCGCGCGCCATTGTCGACTTGGCCTATGTGTTGTTTGAAGTGGTGCGGCTTGTCCGTTCCATGGCCGAGCTTTATGGCGGCCGCCCCGGCTCGATTGGCATGATGCGCCTGCTGCGGGATGTCATTGCCCATCTGGCTGTCACCGGCTCAATTGCTGTCGGTGACGGGCTGGCGCAACAGGTTCTGGGCCATGGTCTGGCCTCCAAACTCTCGGCCCGGCTCGGTGAAGGCATGATCAACGGGCTGATGACCGCCCGCATCGGTATTGCCGCCATGGATTTGTGTCGCCCGCTGCCATTCCGCGCCCTGAAACGGCCCGGCATCAGCGATTTCATCTCGGATTTGCGGCCTGATCTGAAGGGTCAGTCCTGAAGCAGAAGGTGTAAATTACACCCCTGCCTACACAGGGTTGAAGGCGCTAAAAGGCGCTTCAAAACTTACCAACCTGTCAATTCCTCACCCGAAATAAACCAAACATTAACCATTCCCGCAATACATTAGCCCCATCAAATCGAGGCATTTTCGCCAAGGAAAGTATCATGTATTCGCGCTTCTTTTCGGTCGTGTGCGGATTTGCCGCTGTTGTGCCGTTTGCATTTTCAATGACGCCGAGCGCTGCCAATGCAGCCTCCGCTGACGACGTTTTCTTCTCGTCCGTTGCCGGCTCCTGGAAGGGTCCGGGCGAGATTGTTGCCGGCAAATACAAAGGCACCAAATTTACCTGTGACTTGGTGGGCGAACCTGCTGACGGCAAGGAAACCGGTATCAAGCTGGGCGGCACCTGCCGCGTTGGCGTGTTCAAGCAGCCTATGTCGGCCACCATTACCCGCAGCGGCAATGGCTACACCGGCAAGTTCCTTGACGGCGCTGAAGGCAAGGGTCTGGACATTGTGTCCGGTCAGGTTTCCGGCGACAAGGTTGTGGTTGGCATCAACCGCTCCAAGTTGAACGGTGCCATGGTTGCCCGCGTACAGAACGGCAATTCCATGAACATCACCATTTCGGTGAAGGTAGCAGACCAGATGGTTCCAGTTATCGGCCTGACACTGGCACGCGACATTGACCAGATTGCTGTCGGCTCTATCAAGAAATAAGCCGAACCAATTCTGACGACCCCTTTAAACCCGCCACCAGAGCGGGTTTTTATTTGCCTCGACAATGCCCTCAGCACTATGACCGGACAGCCACTGCGACACGGCTCTGCCCTTTATCACCATACCAGCGGCAATATCGGCAAGCGGCACCATAACGAAGGCGCGCTCGGTCATGCGTGGATGTGGAATTTCAATCCGCTCCGATTGCAGCGTCACATCGCCATAGGTCAACACATCGATATCGATGGTGCGCGGCCCCCAGCGCTCAATACGCACACGTTTCATGCCGCGCTCTATCTCAAGACAACGATCAAGAAGCGCCAGCGGCTGCAAGCGTGTTTTGACTAGCGCACAACAATTGTAAAAATCGGCCTGATCGGTTTTGCCCCATGGCGGTGTGCGATAAAGTTTCGACACGGCCAGCACACCACAATCGGCGTCCTCGTCAATCAGTTTCAGCGCCTGTGCCATACTGGCTTGCGGGTCACCGATATTGCCGCCTAGCCCAAGGGCTGCAATGGTCCATTCCATGTCAGGCATGTTGTTCTACACTAACCTGCGCATAGTCGAGAATGCCGGGAACCGGCGCTGACGGTTTGCGCACCGTGATGTTGACGCGCACGATCTGCGGGTAACGCTGGCGTAGCGCAGACGCGATATCATTGGCCAGCGCCTCGATGAGATAACGGCGCCTGCCAATGACGATCTTTTCGATGACGGCAAAGGCCACGCCATAATCGACGGTGTTGTCGATATTGTCGGTCTCCAGCGCATCGCCAGCCTCGACCTCCATTTCCGCATCGACGAAGAACCGCTGACCCAGCGCCTCTTCCTGATCAAGCACACCATGGCGCGCAAAGAAGGAGCAATTTTTCAAAAGGATTGTGTAGCGGCTCATTCTTCTTCTCCTGATTGGACCTTGCGCACAGCAAGCATTGCATCTGCCATCGCCAGCGCGTCACGGTTGACGGCAACATTGTGAACGCGAAACACCACGGCGCCTGCCATGCGCAGCAAGGCGGTGGTGGCGGCGGTACCGGCGTCGCGGTCGCTGGCGACCTCCCGCCCGGTGACAGCGCCAATAAAACGTTTGCGCGATGTGCCGGCCAGAATCGGCAGACCGAGAGCATGCAACTCACCAAACCTTGCCATCAGCGCCATATTCTTCTGCGTGTTCTTGGCAAAACCAAAACCGGGGTCCAGCACGATGGCATCGCGGTTTATGCCTGCCTTTTCAGCGGATTGTAGCGATTGTTTCAGAAAATGAATCTGGTCATCAATCACGTCAGCCAGCTTCTGGCGCTCACGTCCTGTGTGCATGATGCAGACACCGGCGCCGGTCTCCGCGACCACTGAGGCCATATCAGGATCCTTCTGCAGCCCCCAGACATCATTGATGATATGGGCACCGGCCGCAACGGCAAGGCGAGCCGTTTCAGCCCGGTAAGTATCGATGGACAGCAGTGCATCGGTTTCTTGTGCCAGCTTTTCAATCAGCGGCAGCACCCTGTCCTGCTCTTCTGCAGCACCGACGACACTGGCATCCGGACGGGTGGATTCGCCACCGATATCGATGATGTCGGCCCCCTGCGACAGGCAGGTCATGGCATGACTGAAGGCGGCATCCACTGTGTTGAATTGGCCACCATCGGAGAAGGAATCCGGCGTAGCATTGACGATGGCCATAATACGGCCACGCCTATCCAGTTTCAGGCTTCGGCCATGAGCGGCTTGCCACACCTTGTTGTTGGCTGTTATCACCACAGTCAGGACCTTTCGATATTACAAAGAGTCACGCCAATTTGTATTGTATCACCTCCGCCTATGCAGCAATCGTTTCACGAGTTCAACCGGCAGTCTGGCACATGAATTTTATACCCGGTCTCATGCGTGCAGTTGCCGCATCTGCTTTTCTGTTTGCATTCACGCATTCAACACAGGCGGAAACCCAGTTTCAGAAATCGATCTCCTACTTCCAGATCGGGGGCAAAACTGCGGCAGATCTCGACCGTGAACTGTCCAATCGCGGCCCACTGACACAATCCACCGGTGCCAGACATCCCGGCGCCACCGAAATCAAATTCGGCGGTGAGCTGACCTATGTGGAAAAAGACGGCCGCTGCAATATCGGCGAAGTGAAGGTCACCCTGCACACCAAGATATTGCTGCCGCGCTGGAAAAACCGTGCACGCACCAGCGCCGATCTGGCGCTGATCTGGGACACGCTGTCGGCCGATATCAAACGGCATGAAGAACGCCACGCCGAGATTTCGCGCAGCTATGGCCGGATACTGGAAAAAAGATTGAAAGGTCTTCGCCCGCAAAAGACCTGTGAAGCACTGCAAGCGCAAGTGGCTGACACAACGCAGAAGGTCATGGCCGAACATGACAGCGACCAGCAGCGTTTTGACCGTATCGAAAGCAAGAACTTCGATGCACGCATGATGCGCCTGCTCAGCCACCGTCTCAAGGCACGTGAGAACTAAAGCGACGGTTTGCCCTTGAACGGTTGGGCTGTTTTTCCGCGGGCCGCGCCTCATCCATCCCTAATACCTGTGCCCTGTCCAGTCAGCCCAAGACCTTTGGCCGAACAGACTCTTTTGTCGCGCAGACGCGCTCCGCTGGCTGCCCACAGCAAGCACAAGGCATGAGGATCGTTTGTGGAGGACACTTTCGTCCATTGTTCGACCTCACACATTCCCGAACATCCGAACGCGCAGCGCATGTGCAAATGGCCTGGATCCCCGCCTCAAGGGCGAGGATGACGCTGGCGAGGTTTGGCCCTGCCATGCCAAAACATTGCTTATGACGCCTCCCTTGGCGCTTTGACAGCCCAACTAACCGCTGGCACCGCGCGGCTGCATCAATGTGCGTTCGGCAACAAACTTCCGTTACGTGATGTTTTCTCGTGATTTGGCCCGGCGATGGCCGTCAAGGCCGCCCGGCCAACCCTGCTCACCTAAGGTTGATCCCACGCTTTTATGATTGATTTCTTGGCGTGGCGAATCAGTGTTTTTAATTATAAAAAACTTAAATACGGAGTGGGAAAGACTTCAGATTTCAATGGATTAGGGTCGCGCCAACATGTGGTTATGCGATACCCATCCGTTCGGCAAATTTCCAAGTTGTTAGCAGCGTTTGAGTTCCCTGGCGTGTCCATAGAACCACAGGTGTCATCCTCCCTCGCCTCGTGGCGGCATGCCCGCCTGGCCTCGCTCTTCATGCGGAGAGCGAGGCTTTTTTTGGCCGAAACCGAATTCGGAAAATGACCGGTGCGTCTGTTGGCAGATGGTGCCTGTAACGGGTGCCGGCAGCTGGCAATATCAGCCCTGACGCTCAGGCACGTGTACGATGAGGCCATCCAGTTCGGCGCTCATCTTGATCTGACAGGACAGACGCGAGGTTGGACGCACGTCGAATGCAAAGTCCAGCATGTCCTCTTCCATCGCTTCTGGCGGGCCGACACGTTCGGCCCATTCATCATCGACATAGACATGACAGGTAGCACAGGCGCAGGCACCGCCACATTCGGCGTCAATTCCAGGAACAGAATTGCGCACGGCATTTTCCATAACGGTGGAACCGTCTGCAACATCAAGGTCAATGGCCGCGCCGTCGAAAGCAACGATTGTCAGTTTTGTCATGTCAGAAATCCAGAAATTGCGGGTTATCGTTTGTTCCACACATAGAAAGCCAAGACCCAAATGGCAACATCGATGGGGCATTCCTTTGCGTTGGAACGCCCAAGGCTTGAGGATTTTACCCCCTGCACAAACAAAAACCGCCCCGGATGGGGCGGTTTTCAAATCCTGTGCTGTTGGACGCTCTGGCCTGATCAATTGAAACGACCGGCGGCGTGGGCCAGCATCGTGTAGACCTTGCCGGTGTCAGACGTGAGGTAGGACTGTGTTACAGTGCGGTCACGGTCTGTTTTGGCAACGTCGGCCAGCAGCTTTTCGAAGTCAGCGATGTAACGGTCAACCGCAGTTCTGAACTCCGATTCACGCTCATACTTGCGCTTGATTTCATCAAAGGTCTGCTGACCCTTCAGCGTGTAGAGGCGTCTGGTGAACACGTCGCGCTCACCGCGCTGGTAACGGCGCCACAGGTCTACCGATGCATCGTGGTCAATTGCACGGGCAATATCGACAGACAGGGAATTGAGCGATTCCACCATGTGACGCGGATTGCGGTTGTCGGTGTTGCGCGATGCCTGGCTTGGTGCTGTTTCAGCAGCCGGACGTGTTGCCGGCTGACGGACAGCAGCGGTTGCCTGCTGCGCATTCGGGTCACGTGATGCACCACGCAGCAGATCGCTGATCCAGCCACTGCCCTCACCACGCTGTACGGCCTGGTCAGAGATGGTGGTTGTCTGGACCTGCGGCTTTGCGGTTTCCAATGGCAGGCTGCCACGCAGGCCAGCAGAGGTGCCCAGCACCTGCGCCGGGGTCTGTGGCTGAGGTGCACGCGCTACAGGAGCCGCGACAGCTGGCTGTGGTGCAGGTTCTGCAACACGACGCTCAACCTGTGGGGCGGCCTGCTGTGGTGCCTGTGGAGCCGGCTGCGGGGCTGCAGGGCGTGCGTGGGAGATTTCCATCTGGGTGGCCGAGCGGCCTACCAGCTGCGAAATGTCCTGCAGCGCCTTGATCTGTTCTGCCACGGCGCGACGCATGGCGGCCGCGCTTTCCTTGGCTTCTTCCGGCAGATCGAAAGCACCACGCTTCAGTTCTGCACGGGTCGAATCCAGTTCCTTGCGAATGTCCTGGCTGGAGCGACGAATTTCGTCGGTTGCGCCGGAGAAGCGGGTTACCGCCTCTTCGACTGCCAGACGCAGCGTTTCACGGACGTTTGCAGCAGCAGCCGTGGACTTCTCCGTAGCGCTGCCAAGGATGCTGTCGACGTCGGCCAGTGAGGACTGGACGCCTGTGCGAACACGGTCGGCCAGTTCGTCCGAATACTTGCGAGCGTCCGCAAGTGTCGTTTCGATGGAACGGTTTGCTTCCTGACCGGCAGAGATCAGAGCGTTGCGCATATTGGCAGCGGCAGACTGGGCACGCTGTTCGGTCTCATCCAGAGCCTTGCCAACTTCAGAGAACGAAGACGACAGGTTTTCTTTCAGCGTACCGGCAACATTGGCTGCACGTTCTTCCGCATGGCCCATTGTTCCCTCAACGGAAGAAACAACGTTGCGCATGGTGGCTTCAATGTCTTCGGAGCGCTTGACCAGACTTACGGCCAGGCTGCGCAGGGTATCCTGACGCTCTTCCAGTGTGCCAACCAGGCTGGACTGGGCCGCGCCAAGCAGATCGGATGCCTGCGACAGCATCTTGGAGTGCTCTTCGAAGCGGCCAACGATACCGGCAACCTGCGACAGTGTCTGGCCGGAAATGTTCGACAGACGGTCGATCTTTCCTTCTAGCAGACGGCTGGAGCTGGATACCATGTCGGCAGCCTGCGAGGCGGTTTCGGCAAAACGGTTTGCCGTCTGACCGAGCGACTGGTCGGCTGCGTTGAAGTCTACCGAGGCCTTGCTGACCGCAGCATTGAGATCACCAACCGTCTGTTCAACGCGGTTGACGATTTCTGCATTGGTGGCCGACAGGGTTTCAACACCCTCACGGGCAGCCGTTGCGATGCGGTGGGCAGCTTCCTGACCGATATTGGCATATTGGTCGACGACCGGACGGGCCTTTTCTTCGATCAGGCGCGACAGTTCTGCCGAACGGCTGGCCAGCATCGAGTTCAGTTCGCGGGTGCGCTCATCCAGCGTCGTGCGGATGGAGTCGCCACGGGCACCAAGTGCTGCCTCAACCTGCGACAGGCTCTGGGCAATGGTGTCGGCCTGCGAACGGACCACGGTTTCTGCTTCGGCAACCTTGTTGACGATGACATTGCCAGCTTCGGAGAAGGTCTGGGCAACGGCAGCAGCCTGCGAGGACAAGCGGTTCTGCGCATCCGAAATACGGTTGATGATATCGCCAGACCGGTTTTCGATGGCCTGTGTGAACTCAGCATTACGAGCCTGCACCTGCTGGGCAAAGTCGCTGCTGGTTCTGGCCAGCAGTTCTGCCGAGCGCTGCGCTTCGCCGTCGATGTTCTGCGTGGCGGCAGAGACCGTGTCACGCAGGGTCGAGGCAAACTCGCTACCGGTTCTGGCCAGAAGTTCTGCCGAGCGCTGCGCTTCGCCGTCGATGTTCTGCGTGGCGGCAGAGACCGTGTCACGCAGGGTCGAGGCAAACTCGCTACCGGTTCTGGCCAGAAGTTCTGCCGAGCGCTGGGCTTCGCCACCGATGTCCTGGGTGGCGGTCGAGACCGTGTCACGCAGGGTCGAGGCAAACTCGCTACCGGTTCTGGCCAGCAGTTCTGCCGAGCGCTGGGCTTCGCCATCCATGTTCTGGGTGGTGGTGGAAACCGTGTCACGCAGGGTCGAGGCAAACTCGCTGCCGGTTCTGGCCAAAAGTTCAGCAGACCGCAGTGCTTCACCGTCCATGCTCTGGGTGGCCGAAGTCACGGCTTCACGCAGTGTCATGGCAAGGCCTGTGGCCTTTTCTCCGATGGTGCGGTTGACGTTTTCAAGACCGATGTTCAGCGCGCGGTCCATGGTGCCAAGGCGCTCGTCGATGGTCGACGAAATGCGATCGGCAACTTCGCTGCCGGCGCTGACGAATTCCTGCGACCGTGTGCCGAGCGTCTCGGAGATGCGGGCATTGGCCTCATCAATCGTTGCGCTGACATTGTGCAGGTCTGTCTTGATGCGGTGCTGGAAGCCGTCAAGCGACTGGCCAAGACGGGCTTCGGTTTCACCGAGCTGGCCAGCAACGCCGCTGACCGACTGGTCGATGCGCGAAGACAGGCTGTCTGCAGCAGTGCTGATGTCCCCTGCCGCATCGCTGATCTTGCCAGCGATTTCACCAATGCCGTTGCGCAGTCTTGCTTCAAGATCGGCGCTGCTGGAGGCGATAACGCGCTGCAGGGCTTCCTGCTGACCTTCCAGAGACATTTCCAGCATGCCGGTGCTCGACGCAACGCTGGTGCCGATGGATACGGCCTGATCGGACAACATCTCGTTCAGCTTGTCGCCGGCAGAGGTCAAAGTCTGCTCGATATCGGCGTGACGCTTCTCGAAGGTGTTCTTGATCTGCTCGTGCGACGCGGTGAGGCTGTGCTCGAGACGCGAGACACCAGTTTCCAGCGTGCCGGCAAACTTGTCGGTGCCGCCGTCGATGGCGTTTTCGATACGGTTGGCTGCACCCGTCACGCTGTTTTCGATCAGGTAGGCAGCATCGCTGACCTTGCTGTCGATGAGGTGGGCCGCAGAACCGACGGTGTTTTCGATATGAGCAGCGTTACGGCCGAGTGTTTCAGCAATAACAGCCGACTTGTCGTCGAGCGTGTTGACCAGGCGATGTTCAATGCCGGTGACAACATTGCTGATCTCGTTGACCTTGCCGGACAGCATGCCGGAAATATTGGCCGAAGATCCCTCGAGCGTGTCGGCAAGACGCTGCTCGACGTTGATGACCGAACCGGAGATGACAGCGGCGCGCTCTTCCAGAGAACCGAGGATTGCCGAAGACGTCTGCTCGAGCGACGACGTCAGGCGGTGTTCGACACCGGCAACCGCGTTTTCGAGGTAGGTCGTCTTGTTATCCAGCGCCGTGGAAATCGACGACGACGCGCCATCCAGCGTGCTGGCAATGCGCTGTTCAGCGTCAGATACCGTCTCTGCAAAGATCGATGTGCGGGTTTCCAGCGACATGGCGATCGACATGGAGGCGTCATCAAGCTTGTTGGCCAGACGCTGTTCGACATCCGAAACGGCGTCGGTCAGGTAAGCCGCGCGGCTTTCCAGCGTGTTGGTGATCGAAGACGATGCACCCTCAAGCGTGCTGGCCAGACGCTGTTCAACATCCGTGACGGCATCCGTGAGGTGAGCCGTGCGGCTTTCCAGCGCACTGGTGATCGAAGTCGAGGCGCTATCCAGTGTCGAGGCAAGGCGCTGTTCGGCATCCGAGACGGTGTCGGCCAGGAAGGATGTACGGT
Organism: Agrobacterium sp. 5Ca50; assembly: GCF_055381905.1. Lineage (NCBI taxonomy): Bacteria > Pseudomonadati > Pseudomonadota > Alphaproteobacteria > Hyphomicrobiales > Rhizobiaceae > Agrobacterium > Agrobacterium sp. 5Ca50. The sequence continues at coordinate 1,231,974 of NZ_AP026438.1, read as the reverse complement.
TTTCCAGCGACAGCTGCATCGACATGGATGCGTCGTCCAGCTTGTTGGACAGGCGCTGTTCGGCGTCGGCAACCGCTTCGGTCAGGTAGGCCGTGCGGCTTTCCAGAGCGTTGGTCATCGAAGACGAAGCACCATCCAGTGTCGAGGCAATGCGCTGCTGGGCATCAGACACGGTATCCGCGAGGAACGAGGTGCGGCTTTCCAGCGACAGCGAAATCGCCATGGAAGCATCATCCAGCGTGTTGGACAGGCGCTCTTCAACACCGGCAACTGCGCTGGTGATGTAGTTGGCCTTCTCTTCCAGTGTCTCGGCAATGGCTGTGGAGCGACCTTCGAGAGCAGCAGCAAGACGCTGTTCGATATCGGCAACAGCATTGGTAATTTCTGCGGCCTTGGCATCGAGAATTTCAGCCATGCGCTCTGGAGCGCCAGACAGCGAGTTGGTGATGGATTCGGAGCGGTGTGCAAGCGTTTCGTCAAAACGGTTCTGGCTGGCAGACAGGGCATTGAACAATGCACCGCTGCGCTCTGCCATGATGCTGTCGATACGTTCATGCGTATCGCCAAGCGCCGTGGTGATTTCCTGGGTGCGCGATGCAACGGCATTGGTCAGTTCGCGGCTACGCTCATCAAGAGCGTTTTCGAGCATTTCCTGACCGGTGCCGAGTGCCGTCGCCAGAGCGAAGGACTGGTCTGTCAGGGCAGAGCCGAGACGATCAATGCTGGAGCTCAAGATACCGTCGATGGCATCGGAACCGCCGGCAACAGCTTCATTGATCCGGGCAAGGCTTTCCATAAGCTTGCTGTCGAGCGAACCGGCGCGACGATCAAACGCGCTGGCAAATTCTGCAACGCGCTCGTCAAAGGCCGAGTTGACCTGACCAACCGTTGCCTGAAGGCGCTCTTCAAACAGACCCGAACGCAGATCGAGATCCATGATTGCGTCGTCAGCCGTGGACTGCAGGCTCTTGCGGAACGACAGGCCGCGCTCGTCAAGGGTTTCACCCAGCTTGTTGAGAACGGTATCCAGCGAACCGGCAATCGCCTCTTCGCCACGGTTGAGATTATCGGACAATTCCTTGGTGCGCGATGTCAGCACTTCATTGAGAAGACGTGTGCGCTCTTCAATTGCGGAATTGAGCTTTTCAGCGCCGGCATCCAGTGTCGAAGCCTGCGTCGCAAACTGCTCCAGCAACACACCGCCCCGGTCCGACATGGTCGAGGTGAGGTTGTGCAGGCGCATGTCGAATTCATTGGCAAGGCTGGTGCCGGATGTGTGCAGCGCCTTGAGCAGATTGTCGGTCTTGGCGGCAATCAGGCTGCCCATGGCTTCGGTCGTCACACGCGACTTCTCAAGCAGAGCAGCCGAACGGGTGTCGATCATCGAAGCAAAGGCTTCACCGGTTGTTGCCAGACGGATAGACAGCTCTTCGCCAGCCAGCGACAGTTCTTCCTTGATCTCGTCCTGCGCACCGATGATCGATGCACGGATGCGCTCGGCGTGGTTGACGATAGCGTCACGCTCCGACGACAATTCGCTCACCAGGCTGCGAACACGCAGTTCATTGTCGGCATAGCTGCGCTCAAGTGCATTCACTTCGGAATGAACGAGCGTTTCCAGCTCTGTCGCACGGGCAATGGTGCGCTCGATGCCCTCATTCATGGCGGAGACTTCACGGCGAACCGCCTGCCCTACCGACATGATGCGATCAGCGGCAACGGTTTCCGGCTCTGCCAGACGAAGGGCAACTTCTGCCATCGAACGGGCCGCGTTACGCAGGTCGCGGGCACGCGCCATCATGATGGCAAAGGCGTAGAAAAGAATGACAGGAACAACAATGCCGACAAACACGGCCATGATGCCCGGAATGGCAAACAGTTCGGCCAATGAGCCGGCTTCCCAGATCAGGTTGCCGTAGATGGCCTGACCGAGTGCCAGGCCGCACAGCGCCCAGACAATCGAGAGGATTGTAGCGTTGCGGATGGCAGATGTGATGGATGTGCTTTCCAGCGACTTCAAAAGAGCAACCGGATTGCGCTTGGAACCGTCATTGGCGGCTTCAAGCCCCGATGCTCTGTTCTGTTCAGCGGCAGTACGCGGCGCAGGGTCTGCTACCGGCTTTCTGGACGTGTCGGGCACTTTAGCCTCCGAGGACTTTGGCGTCGATCGTCTCCGAGGCTGTGCATCTGCTTCAGATTTGCCACTCTGGAGGGCATCCTCCAGCGCCTGAAAAGCAGTCTCGTCGATCGAGTCACTGAACTTGTTATTCGCCATGCGGTTACGCCTCGTTACTAATACGCCCGGCCAGATATAACCTCGATCAGTCAGCCGCCTAAGACCGTCCGAGGCATCATGCCTACAGGAAACCCTACCCTTACACGGTAGAATATGTCCCGCTCATTACTATGCACCCCCTATGGCGCACCCCTCATTCACGGAACGAAAATAACATCATTGTGTCATTTCATAAAGTTCCGGCCTGAGCGCACGCACCATAGCAGTATCGTAGTGGCACATTTACGCCCTTGAAACAATTAACGCATTTGCCGCCATCAGGGAATGACCGCCCTTGTTAACAGTTTTTAAATCACATCTTAATCAGCAAGCTCTTGTTTCATATCGATTTAACATAAATTAACCATATCTAAAAAAATCAGCCCGCTTTGTGCCGCATTTTAGGAAGATACCACACTGTCATGTGCGTAAATCCGGCACAGAATATAACAAAATGGGAAACCCATCATGGCAGCGGCAAGTATGGCATTTAGTATGCCGGATAATTTTTCATCCAGTTTTGCGGCCAATTCCAAACCCGTCGACCTCGCCCACCTGGCAAAACAGACCATGGGTGACAAAGATCTCGAAATCGAAATCCTCCAGCTTTTTGCCCGCAACACGCGTGTCATCCTGCATGAACTGGCTGACGCCGATCATGCCAAGATCGTCGCACTGGCCCACCGCCTGAAAGGTTCGGCGGATGCGGTCGGTGCATTTCGTGTATCGACTGCGGCGAGGGATCTGGAAAGTAATCCTGCTGACAGCAATCTGTTTGCGCAGGTGACAAGCTCGGTCATTGAAGCGGAAAACTTCATTCTCAAGCTCTGCCGCTCTTAACCGAGAGACAGAGCCTGATCGTTTTATCAGAGAGACTTCAGCGTCCAGTCAACAATCTGGCGCGATACGGCGGCAAATGCGCCATCCAGTGATTTTACGAAGGCAGCATTTGTGGTGCCGGAAGACCGCGTTTCAGCCCTGAACGACTCCTGCGCCTTGATGGTGCCGTTACGGTCATTGAGAATCTTGACCGAAATTTCCACCACCGCGACATTGCCGCCCTTGGTATCGATTTCAAACGAACGGATATCGGTCACGACCTGATAGTCGATGGCCAGGCCCTGCCCCGGACGGCCAACGCCACCCAGCTTGCCGGTGTTTTCAAAGGCTTCAACCAGCTTGGACTGCACCAGCTTTGGCAGGCGATCGCTCCACTGCGAGCTTGCCAGATACTGAACCTCAGATGAGGACAGGCGAACAACGATATTTTCGCTGTCGAGCGTTTTCAGCGCGGTTGGCTCCGGCACCAGAATCTGGCGGTTCTTTAGCGAACGGCCTTCGGTCGATGCCAAAGATGACGCGGAAAGGTCGAATGTATCGTTCTTGGCAGCAGTGCCGCAAGCGCTCAACGACATAAGAACAAAGGGAAATGCCAGTACCGCACGGATAGTCGCAGGGCGTATTGCAACAGCCATATTCACATTACCCCTTTGCCACCTTGTACGGAATCATTATCAACGCCGTGTTCTTCCATCATACTGCTTGACGGTTTTACCGCCAAAAAGCAACCTTTGCGGATTACGGTCGAAGTTCATAATCGTATTATTCAACTGATCGACCGTCCGACGGGTGTCTCCAATGAGCGCTTGAACGTCTCGCAGACCTGCACCGGAAAACCGTGCCAGATTATCGGCGATAGGACCAACACGCGCATTCAGGTTATCCGCCACGGCTTTGAACGATGCCAGAGTTTCACGCGCCTTCACAAACAGCGAATTGGCGTCATCGGTTCCAAGCAAGTTGTCGACTTTTATAAGAATTCCGTCAACGCGGTTGGAGGCGGCATTCAGCTTGCCGGCCATTTCCTGGAAGTCAGCAATGGTGCGATCAATCTGGTCACGGCGCTTGTCAACATCGTCAGCCACGCCCTTGAAGGAGGCAATCGCGCTGCGTGCATCCTTGGTCGCCACAGAAATATCATCAACCGCAGTGCCAACCTTGGCCGGATCCACCGCAGCCAGCAGCGTGTCTGCCCGTTTCAACACGACCTGCGCGTCATCACCGGTTTTCTCAAAGCTTTCGGCGGTACGTTTCACACTCGCCATGAGATCATCGACGTTGCCTGAAGCTCTGGCGACATCGCCGCTGACCTTTTCGGCATTGGCGAGAATAGTGTCGACCTTCTTGGCATCAACGGCACGCACCAGATCTTCCACGGCAGCAAGCGTGCTTTCGAGACGTCCCGACACCGACTTTACGGTGACGGACAGCGAGCTCATGCTTTCCAGGAATTTGTCGATACCATCGGAGTTATCAGCCAGCGCAGTGGAAAATTTCTCGGCATTGCGCACCGTCTGGGTCAACGGACCCCGCGCGTCCTGCACAAAACCCTGCAATTCACCGATCGCATTGTCGGCGCGGGTCAATATCTTGTCGGCGGTTGCCAGAAGGTTGGTCACACTTGACAGATCGGCCGTCAGTTCGGCCGGAAGTCCGGTTTCAAACGCCTTTTGCAAGATACGTTCGTCGGTTTTGCGGCCGCCGGACAGCTCGATATAGGCGGCACCCGTCAGGCCCTGAATTTCCAGAACGGCGCGTGTGCTGGTGAACACAGGTGCCTGTGCCTGAATTTCAGTGAAAGCGATGGAATATTGCGGGTCGTCGGAATCGATCGATAGGCCACGCACCGTACCGACGGGAATACCGTTAAAGCGCACAGGAGAGCCGACGGACAGACCGTTGGCGGAACCGGGAATGCGCACGATCAGCTGGGCCATCGGGCCGCCGCGTCCAAACTCGGCCATCCAGTAGACAAAGCCGAAGGCTGCCGCGACAACGATCAGCGTGAAAATACCGACGATGGTGTAATTTGCCTTGGTTTCCATAGCTTTTGTTACTCCATCGAATTTTCATGCACGTTATTCGGAGACACAACCGCTCTGGCTCTCTTGCCCTTGAAGTATGATTGAACCCAAGGATCGTCGCAGGCGAACATATCCTCAAGTGTACCTTCAACCAAGACCTTCTTGTTGCCGAGAACGGCAATACGGTCACAGACGGAAAACAGACTGTCGAGGTCGTGGGTCACCATGTAAACGGTCAAACCCAACGTATCACGCAGTTTTGCAATAAGGTTATCGAATTCTGCAGCACCGATCGGATCAAGACCCGAGGTCGGTTCATCCAGAAACACCAGATCAGGATCAAGCGCCAGTGCCCGAGCAAGAGCCGCACGTTTGATCATGCCGCCCGACAATTCAGATGGATATTTATCAGCGGCATCCGGCTTCAGACCGACCATATCGATCTTCAGGCGCGCCAGCTCATCCATCAGCGATTTGGGCAGATCGAGATATTCGCGCATCGGCAGCTGGATGTTTTCCTTGACCGTCAGGCCGGAAAACAGCGCGCCCTGCTGGAACAGCACTCCAAGTCGTGTGTCGAGCGCCATGCGCTCTTCTTCATTGGCCGTGTCGTAATCGGTGCCCAAAATCTTGATGCTGCCGGAACGGCGCGGCAAAAGTCGCAGCACGGTGCGCATCAGTACCGACTTGCCGGCACCGGACGCGCCGACGAAACCGAGAATTTCGCCTCTGTAGACATCAAGGTCGAGATTATCGAGGATCAACTTATCGCCAAAACCAACCGTCAGTCCCTCCACGGAGAGAACGACTTCGCGGTCCTGTTTTTTGCTGTCGTTTTTCTGGATGTCGATTTTCTTGACGTCGGTGTTGTCTGCCACGGCCATCCCCTTAAAAATCAATCGCCGCGTAGAAGATGGCAAAAAGCCCGTCTACGAGGATGACGACGAAGATGGATTTAACAACCGAAGACGTGACGTGCTGGCCAAGCGATTCTGCGCTGCCCCCCACCTTCATGCCTTCCACTGCGGCGACAATACCGATGATCAGCGCCATGAACGGCGCCTTGATCATGCCCGACGCGATGGTCGACATCTCAACAGCCGCGTGCAGACGCGACAGGAACACTTCAAACGTGATGCCGGAATAGATCAATGCCACGACGGCTGCACCAAACAGCGCTGCGAAGTTGGCAAGAATGGTCAAAAGCGGCAGGGCAATCGTCAGCGCAACAAGGCGCGGGAAAATCAGCACGCCGACCGGGTTGAGACCGATGACCTTCAGCGCGTCGATTTCTTCACGCATCTTCATCGAGCCGATTTCGGCGGTGATCGCACTACCGGAGCGACCGGCAATCATGATCGCCGTCAACAGCACGCCGATTTCGCGCAGCTGCAGAATGCCGACCAGATCGACCACGAACACTTCCGCGCCAAAATAACGAAGCTGGAACGCGCCCTGCTGCGCAATGATCGCACCAATCAGAAACGACATCAGCACAATGATTGGCACGGCGCGCACGCCCATATGATCAATCTGGTTGATGATGGCGGCTGGAGACACACCAGTCCCCCGTCCAAGCTTCATCTGCGCGCCACGCACGGCCGAGCCGAGAATATACATGCCAGCCAGAAAATCGCCGCCCGCCTGTACAACATTGCGGCCAACAGGCTCAAAAACGCGTTGAACAAGACTTTTGCGCGGCGCGGCATCGGCTGGCGGCCCCGCCTCGCTCGGCAGCGCTTCGACCAGTTCCTCGACGCGGGTGTTGCCACCGGTAAAGCTGACCTCGGCGCCGTTGGCGTTCAGTTCATTGCGAAACTTCTGGATGATCCAGGCGCCAGCCGTATCGACACGGCCAATACCGGACAGGTCGATCTCGACACTGCCGGACTGTTTGTTTTGGCCGGGCTGGGAAATTTCCTTGAGAACGCCAGTGATCGTGTCGTTGCGCCAATCACCGCTCAGCGAAAAACGCACAGGCCCGCCTGCGGAGCTTTCATCCGAAGCAATGCTCGCCTGATGGGCGTCCGTGTTGTTATCGCGAGCTTGCATCTTTTCCTATACGCGTGCAGCTTTGCCATCGAATCTATCGATTCATATCTTTTCACAAGATGACAAGCCATCGCAACAGGCCGGATTTCGCGAGTTTTTTGATTTTACGCACGATTTCCGCACAATATCGAAGTGTAACTCATGTCCGCGCAACTTCAGGTGATAGCAGAATCCTTTCCCATAGCCGGCAGCTTCACGATTTCACGCGGTAGCAAAACCGAGGCGGACGTCGTGACATGCACCATTGGCGACGGCGCCTTTTCCGGTGTTGGCGAATGTGTGCCCTATAAGCGCTACGGCGAAAGCATCGAGGGCGTGATTGCCGATATCGAGAAGATGGCTGACGCCGTCTCTCAAGGGCTGGATCGGCTGGAGCTGCAACATGTGATGAAGCCGGGTGCCGCCCGTAACGCCGTCGATTGCGCGCTCTGGGACTATGAGGCAAAACGCTCCGGCCTGAGTGTTGCCTCACAGATCCTGCATGAACCGGCCGTGCCACTGGTCACCGCCTATACAATTTCGCTTGGTGATGCCGAGACCATGGCGCGCAACTCAGCCGCCAATGCACACCGCCCACTGCTCAAGATCAAACTTGGCACCGATGACGATGAAAACCGCATGCGGGCCGTGCGGCAGGCGGCCCCAGACAGTCGGATCATTGTCGATGCCAATGAAGGCTGGACCGACGACAATATTGAGCACCATCTTGCCGTTGCAGCCGCGCTCAATGTGTCACTGATCGAACAGCCCCTGCCCGCTGGCAAGGACGAAATCCTGGCGCGCATCCACCGGCAGGTGCAGATCTGCGCCGATGAAAGCGTTCACTCGACCGCCGATCTCGAAACCCTGCGCAACCGCTATGACGCCATCAACATCAAGCTGGACAAGACGGGCGGCTTGACGGAAGCGCTAGCTATGAAGCAGGAAGCCATCCGGTTGGGTTACACCATCATGGTCGGCTGCATGGTTGGAACGTCACTGGCCATGGCGCCTGCCGTGCTGTTGGCACAGGGTACCGAATATGCCGATCTCGACGGCCCGTTGTTGCTGGCCAGAGATCGCGACCCTGCTCTCACCTATGACGGTTCGCTGGTGCATCCACCAGAACGGTCACTGTGGGGCTGATAGAAATTGGCGTGCTGTCGATACAGCACGCCGACGTGTCTTATCTTGCGCTATCGATGATTTGACCGCCGTCCGGCGTCAGACTTGAACCGGTAATGAATTTCGAATCGCTGCTGGCAAGGAACAACGCAACGGGAGCGATATCATTTTCCGGCGAGCCGTGACGACCAAGTGCATTGGTTGGCGCTGGAGCATTCTGTGCAGCACCCCAGGTGTCGGCGACAGGAAGAAGGTTGTTGACCGTAATATTGTCCGGTCCCCATTCGCGCGCCGCAGACCTGGTGAGTGCACGAACGGCCTCCTTGGCCATGTTATACGGCCCGTAAGGCGACATGCCCAAAACACCAGCCAGCGATGCGAAATTTATCACGCGTCCCTCGCCCGATCGTTTCAGATGTAGGTAACAGGCCTGCATGGTCCGCAGATACGCTATCGGTCCCATATCGAAATTGCGTTGCAACTGGTCGACTTGCAAATCGAGGATCGGCGAGTTAACCGCAGATGGGTCGAAGGCCACATTCACGAGAATGTCGATACCGCCAAATGTCCGCACGACTTTGGCGACGGCTTCAGTAATCTGGTCGCCGTCACTCAAGTCACACGTCAGGCCGAGCGCCGTACCACCCTTGGCTTGAATGCTGTCGACCACCGCATTTACATTTGCAGGCGTAAGCGACAGCACAGCCACTTTTGCGCCCTCAGCGGCGAAAAGTTCTGCCGTCGCTCGTCCTATTCCTCTGCCAGCGCCTGCAACGATGGCAATTTTTCCAGTCAGTTTTCCCATTTTGATTTCCTTTCCAGGTGGGGGGTTAGTGTGCCTGCGCCTGCGCCAAGGCATAGGGTGATGGAACATCGCGCCCGGCGTTCTGGGTGGTGAAGGATGCGGCAAGCAGCGCCAGACCTATGATGGCAGGCAGAGCACCTGCGGGCTTTCGAACCCCGATATGGGCCAGCCCGGACAGTAGAAGGTGAAACAGCATCCCGGCATAGGCCAGATCGCTCACGCCAACATTGAAGCGGGACAAGATAGCCACGACAGCGGCGAGCTTCACGACCGTCAAAATATGGACGAGATAGGTTGGGTAACCGAACCCGGCAATTGTCTGCCGGACCCATTCGGTCTTTGCGACATAGGTTATGGCAGAGGCCAGATAGAGCGCGACCAGCAGGGTCGTTGCGGCCCAGTAAATATAGAATTCAGACATGAGATATCCCTTGCCGCCGAATGACTTCGGCAGATTGCTCCATTCAAGATTTTCAGTGTCCCGGATTAGCGACTGCTGATTATCCGGTGTTCGCATTGAAAATGTGGTATTAGATGAATCTTCGCAAGTAGGATGAATTTCGCGTGGTAAGTATGGAAGACCAGACTAATGAGCCGGACGGCACAAATATGCACGAAGAAATGCGGCGTGCATTCGCGTTGCTTTCGGGTAAATGGAAACTCGAAATCATGTGGCTTCTCAACCGGCGCATTTATCGCTTCAACGAGCTGCGCAAAGCCATTCCTGGCATCACCCAGCATATGTTGACCGCCCAATTGCGGGAACTTGAGTTGGACGGTTTGGTTTCCCGCACGGTCTATGCCGAGGTCCCGCCTCGCGTGGAGTACGAGATAACTGCGAAAGCCAGAGGCCTCGGTCCGACAATGGAAGCGTTGACGGCCTGGTGGAATGAATATGGAAAAAGCGTCCCGGAAAAAGTGGCACGTGGACGCAAAGTAACGCCGAAAAAGTAGTTGGGTTGCCGCCAAACACTGGAGGCAACCGCTATTTTTCAGATGACGGCCTCAGATGAAATGCACGCCCCAGAGAGGCGCTTGTCACTCTGTCACGTCAGGCGGCGCGCATCGGGAACGGCGGCAGAGCGATCTGCTCTTCCTGCTCGATGTTTTCAGGGTTTTCTTCAGCCTGCATCCAGGTGATCAGTTCAAAGCTGCCATCTTCATTTTCGGCAATTGCCGTACAGCTTTCCACCCAGTCACCAGTATTGATGTAACGGATACCGTCCATCTCGCTGATCACGGCGTGGTGGATATGACCACAGATAACGCCGTCCACATCGTTACGCTTGGCTTCGTCCACCACAACGCGCTGGAACTCGCCAATGAAGTTGACGGCATGTTTGACCTGCAGCTTTGCCCAGGCCGAGAACGACCAGTATGGCAGGCCGATACGGCGACGAACGGCTGCCAATATCACATTGATGGCAATTGCTGCGTCATAGGCCCAGTCACCGAGGTAAGCGAGCAGACGGGCATTGCGCACGACCACGTCAAACTCATCGCCGTGGATGATCAGGTATTTCTTGCCGTCTGCCGCTTCATGCACCATGCGTTCGGCGACTTCGATACCGCCGAAGTGCGACCCGGGAAACTCTCTGAGGAACTCATCATGGTTGCCGGGAATATAGATGATACGGGCACCCTTGCGCGCCTTGCGCAGCAGTTTCTGTACAACATCATTGCAGCCTTGCGGCCAGTACCAGTTGCGGCGCAAACGCCAGCCGTCAATGATGTCTCCCACCAGAATAATTGTGTCAGCATCATGATGACGCAAGAAATCTAGGAGGTAGTCGGTTTTGGCAGCCTTGGAGCCAAGGTGCACGTCCGAGATAAATAAGGTTCTGAAATGTCTGGTTTCCATTTGCCGGGCCACGGAATTCATCCCCCTGTCTTGGCAATCAAACTACATACTCCAGAACCAGAGTCGTGTTTCAGCATCATGACAAAGGACTATTTTCTGCCGCAAAACCCTCTTCACCCACACTCATTTTGACACGAATCAATCAAATAACGGCTGTACCATGGGGCTGATTGATGTATTCAGAAGCCCAACGAAAACATTTGAAAAAAGCGGTGCAGGAATGAATTCGCAGGATAAAAACAAAACTCAACCAAAACCAGCAAGTGCTGACCTGGACGAACAGGCGCTGTTTTTCCACCGCTATCCGCGCCCCGGCAAACTTGAAATTCAACCGACCAAGCCGCTCGGCAACCAGCGCGACCTGGCACTGGCCTATTCGCCGGGTGTTGCGGCACCTTGCCTTGCCATTCACGAAAACCCGGAAACAGCCGCCGAATATACGGCACGCGCCAATCTGGTGGCGGTTATCTCCAACGGCACGGCTGTTCTTGGCCTCGGCAATATCGGTCCGCTGGCCTCCAAGCCAGTGATGGAAGGTAAAGCCGTCCTGTTCAAGAAATTCGCCGGCATCGACGTTTTCGACATCGAAATTGACGCGCCCGGCATCAACGACATGGTCTCGACCATCTCGGCGCTGGAGCCGACCTTTGGCGGCATCAACCTTGAAGACATCAAGGCGCCTGAATGTTTCGAAGTAGAGCGCCAACTGCGCGAAAAGATGAACATTCCTGTCTTCCATGACGACCAGCATGGCACCGCGATCATCGTGGCTGCCGCCGTGATGAACGGTCTGGAACTGGCCGGCAAGTCGCTTGGCAATGTCAAGATCGTCACGTCAGGCGCCGGTGCGGCAGCTCTTGCCTGCCTTAACCTGCTTGTGTCGCTGGGCGCCAAGAAGGAAAACATCTGGGTTCACGACATTGAAGGCCTCGTTTATGACGGCCGCAATACCCTGATGGACGAGTGGAAAGAAATCTACGCCCAGAAGAGCGACAAGCGCGTTCTGGCCGAATCCATCGATGGCGCAGATGTCTTCCTCGGCCTGTCGGCGGCTGGCGTCCTGAAGCCTGAACTTCTCGTACAGATGGCTGAAAAGCCGCTTATTCTGGCGCTTGCCAACCCGAACCCGGAAATCATGCCGGAAGTTGCGCGTGCAGCCCGTCCTGATGCGATGATCTGCACCGGCCGTTCCGACTTCCCGAACCAGGTGAACAACGTTCTCTGCTTCCCATACATTTTCCGCGGCGCGCTGGATTGTGGTGCAACCACTATCAACGAAGAAATGAAGATGGCGGCCGTCAAGGCAATTGCCGAACTGGCGCGTGAAGAAATCTCGGAAGTGGCTGCGAAAGCCTATTCCGGTGACACGCCGCTGTTTGGACCGACCTACCTCATTCCATCGCCATTCGACCCGCGCCTTATCCTGCGCATTGCACCGGCCGTTGCCCGTGCGGCGGCAGCCAGCGGCGTTGCATCGCGTCCGATCACCGATTTCGACGCCTATCTAGACCAGTTGAACCGTTTCGTCTGGCGCTCCGGCTTTGTGATGAAGCCAATCTTTGCCGCTGCGAAATCGGCTGAGAAGAAGCGCATCATCTTCTCGGAAGGTGAAGACGAGCGCGTGCTGCGTGCAGCCCAGGTTCTGCTGGAAGAAGGCACCGGCGTACCGATCCTGATTGGTCGTCCACAGATCATCGAATCCCGCCTCAAGCGTTTCGGTCTGCGCATTCGTCCACATGCGGACTTTGCCGTGGTCAATCCGGAAGACGATCCACGTTACCGCGAATATGTCGATGATTACTTCGCGCTGGTTGGACGCATGGGTATCAACCCGGAAGCTGCCCGCACCATCGTTCGTACCAACACCACCGTTATTGGTGCGCTGTCGGTCAAGCGTGGTGAAGCAGACGCGCTGATCTGCGGTCTTGAAGGCCGTTTTGACCGTCACCTGCGTGACGTCAACCAGATCATTGGCAAGAAAAAGGACGTGCGTGCATTCTCGGGCCTCAGCCTGATCATCTCGCAGCGTGGCGCAACCTTCTTCACCGATACGTTTGTGACCTACAATCCAACCGCAGAAGAAGTTGCTGAAAGCACCATTCTGGCCGCTCAGGAAATCCGCCGCTTTGGTATTACGCCAAAGGCCGCGCTGATCAGCCACTCCAACTTCGGTTCGCGTGATTCGGAAAGCGCCCGCAAGATGCGTGACGCCTTGCAGATCGTTCGTGACACCGCACCAGATCTCGAAGTCGACGGCGAAATGCAGGGTGGTTCTGCCCTGACGGAAAGCCTGCGCAAGCGTGCGATGCCTGACAGCACGTTGTCTGGCGAAGCAAACCTGCTGGTGTTCCCGAACCTTGACGCGGCGAATATTTCGCTCGGTCTGGTCCGCACCATGACGGATGCGCTGCATGTTGGCCCGATCCTGCTCGGCACCGCCCTGCCCGCACATATTCTGTCGCCAACCGTGACATCGCGCGGCGTGGTCAACATGGCAGCCCTGGCTGTCGTGGAAGCCTCGCATCCGTAATGGTGCCCTAAAGCTGCGTTAACGCAGTTTTGAATTGCCGATTGCCGCAACTGCCTCATTTATATGATAACAATCTGATGAATGAGGCGCTTGCGGCATATCTTTTTCCATCCTTTTTGTTTGGATGTCCGCAGACGCGAAGCCGAAAACGCAACCACATCGGAAGCGGAACATACAGGTGACAGCTTTGAAACTGCGCAATTTTACAATGCTGTTTTTGCCGGTATTGATCGGTAGCTTTCCTGCCGTGTCCTTTGCCGCCTCGGTGTGTGATGACCTGCGTCAGGAATTGCGCGCACCGGCCCAGATTATTGGCAACACTGCCGAAGTGCGCCATTTTGCCAGCGCCTTGACCCGCCAGAACATCATCATCCGCAAAATCCGCAATGATCTGAGGGCCTATGGCTGCTCGAGCGGCAGCATTGTCGTTTACGGTGGTGAAAATGCCCAGCTGTGCGACCAGATTGAAGATGCGCTTTATGACGCCGAGGCGGAGCGTGACGAACTGCTTGTCAGCCGCGACCAGATGATAGCGCAGCAACGTAATCGCGGCGTTGACCGCGACCGTGTCATGGCAGCACTTGATGCCAATGGCTGCTTTGACGAGCGCCCGCAGTCTGCGGCCGCTAGCCCGAATGATCAGACCCAGGAATTTGCCCCACCCGGCATGATCGAGGTGGACCCGAACCGCCAGCCGGTGTTCACACCGCCAATGCAGGGCGGCCTTAGAACCCTGTGCGTACGCACGTGCGACGGCGCGTTCTTCCCGATTTCGTCCAATGCCTCACCGCTTGATTTTCGCCGTCAGGCCGCGACCTGTGAGCAAATGTGCCCCGGTTCTGAGACCGAGCTTTATTACCACTCCCTGCAAGGTCAGGAGAGTGCGGACATGGTTTCTGCCGAGACCGGCAAACCATACAAGGATCTGCCGACCGCCTTTGCCTATCGCAACACGTCAGCAGACACCCGCTCGCCGTCCTGCGGCTGCAACATGGCGTCTTATTTCGACCAGATGAAAAAACAGGAAGAGGCCAACCAGTCAAAACCCGCAGAACCCTATTCCGGCGTTACCGATATCAAGACGCCGAATGGCGAAAAGAAGCAGGCAGAACAACCGGTTGCCGCAGCTCCTGCCGAGCGCGACTATGATCCCAAAGATAGCAAAGTTCGGGTCGTCGGACCACAATTTCTGCCCGAGGAAACCAGCCGGATCGATCTGCACAATCCGGCTCTGCAAGGTGCACAACCGCAGCAGCAGTGATGCACGACGCCTTTCCTCACACGCGCCAATAGATTTAGCGACGGCCCCACCGATCGTGGAACACCAGATCTTCCAGCGGCAGTCTTTTGGCCCAGCCCTTCACGGCCAGTTCCGGCTCTCGGTAGAGTTCGGTCACAAAACCCAGACATAACCAGGCAACGATTTCGATATGGTCGGGTATGCCGAGAATGCGGCGTATGTCTGCATCATGGAAGATACTGACCCAACCGACGCCCACCCCTTCGGCACGGGCTGCAAGCCATAGGTTTTGGATGGCGCAGACCGTGGAATAGACATCCATACGTGGATTGTGGGTGCGTCCCAGAACAACAGTGCCACCACGGGTCGGATCGCAGGTCACGCAGATGCTGAGGGGCGCGGTTCGAATGCCCTCGAGCTTGAGGCTACGATAAAGGCTCTGCCTGTCATCTTCGAACAGCAGCGCCGCCTCCTCACTGGCACGGGCGAAAGCCTGCCAGGCGGCATCACGCACCGTCTGATCCCTGATCAGTGTGAAGTTCCACGGCTGCATGAAACCGACCGAGGGCGCGGCGTGAGCGGCAGCCAGCAGCCGCTGCACCAGATCATCCGGCAATGGATGGCTTTCAAACTCATTGCGCACATCACGGCGCGTCTCAATGGCCCGGTAAACGGCTGCCTTGTCATCACAGGAAAAAGCCCCGGCCGCGTGGCGGGCTTCAGAAAACGGATCGTCCTGCATCGTTAATCCCCAACAATGCCTATCGCCGGCAGATCCCGCAGAACCCACCAGGCAAACAACCATCCCGCCGTCCATACGGGCTGGTCTATGATGTCGGGCCGGTCTTCTGGCTTGGCATCGTCCTTCCGCTGCCGCCTTCCCGGAACATCCAGTGGCGATTGGTGCAGCAGATGTCCGCCTTACAGCGTTGGGCACGCTCCGGTCTTGCACCGGATTCCCGATTCTCCCGCACGTCGTGCAGGCACCTGACGGCAGTGCTTATGTCCGCTACATCGCGCAAATGCAAGCACGCGTGCATGTGGCGTCAGGTCGCCGGGAAATACCTGACATAGGCGAACTCATCGCCATCAGGAGACCAGTTGGGCGAGTTCATGGTGCCCTGCCCGCCAAACAGTTCAAACAGCGTCTCGACATTGCCGCCATCGGTATCCATCAACCGCACCCGCACATCGAGGTCACGGGGATGGTCAAAGACATCGGCGTCGTAGGACACGAACACCACCTTGTCGCCTGATGGCGACGGATGTGGAAACCAGTCTCCAAAATTACTGTCGGTTACGCGCTCGACGGATGAGCCATCAGTATTCACACGCCATATCTGCATCAGCCCGGTGCGGCTGGAATTGAAATAGATCCACTGGCCATCGGCGGAGTAATCCGGCCCGTCATTACGGCCCTCACCATGCGTAAGACGTGATTCAACTTCGCTCTCTATGTCCATGGAATATATATCAAAAACCTGATCACGAATGCCGCAGTAAGTGAATGATTTTCCATCCGGTGACCAGCCATGCCAATAGGATGGCAAATTGTGCGTCATCAGCCTTGGCGTGCCGCCGGACGACGGCAGCAGGTAGATTGCGCTCTTGCCAAACTCCACCTTGTCGGAAATGGCATAAAGCGAACCGTCAGGCGAAATGCCATGGTCGTTATTGCACAGGGTCGCAAAACCGGTGTCCACCTTGAGCGGTGTCGGATCACCCGAAAGCGACAAGCGATAGATCAGCCCATCGGCATTGAGCAGCAGATATTGACCATCCGGCGACCAGTTGGGCGCCTCAAACAGCGCCTCGGTCTGCCAGACCACACGCATCTGACGGGTGCGGATGTTGTAGATTTCGATGGAACTGCGCACGCATCCTCCCGGGATTGCTCATCAACAGGATTGAGCGGACATTTCATTTGCCTCGCCCGACACCTTCACATAATGATCCTAGTGCCGCAGGCACCGTCCTGCAAATTCAAATAAGGAGAACAGCAGCGTTTCGGCACCGTCCGTTTACCCTGCCCCGTTTCTCCCAGGTTCGAGGTTCTGCGATGAATTCCATCGCCGATCAAGGCATCCGTATTGGCCGGATTGCCGCCATGCTTCCCGTCAAGGACATTCAAAAGGCCCATGACTTCTATGTCGGTGTTCTCGGCTTCACCAAGGTCTTTGAAAACGGCAATCCCGTCGGTTTCATGATCCTGAAACAGGGCAATGCCGAGCTGCATCTGATCCTGCAGCCGTCACACAAGGCAGCCCCCTTCAACGTTGCTCACATGATGGTGAGTGACGTCGATGCCCTGCATACGCTGTGCAAACAACATGGCCTGCGCATCATCAAGGGTCTGCAGGACAAGGATTACGGCCTGCGCGCCTTTGTTTTTGAAGACCCGGATGGCAACCGCATCGATGTCGGTCAGGTGATTTAGGGACGGGAATGATGTCGCGCCGACGCGCTCCGCTGGATCTCTGTGACAAGCATAGAGACGACGAGAGTCGTGTTGCAGCCATACACGGCAACACAGCATACAAAAACGGCGCGGTTTGATCCGCGCCGCTCTTATCTCTACCGATCTCTGAACCGGTTGGTGATCGGGTAACGGCGATCACGCCCGAAGTTCTTCTTGGTAATCTTCACACCCGGCGCAGACTGGCGGCGCTTGTATTCCGCAAGATAAAGCAGATGCTCGATGCGGTGTACGGTCGTGACGTCATGGCCGCGCGCCACAATGTCATCCACCGACATTTCCTGCTCCACCAGGCATTCTAGGATATCATCCAGCACCGGATATGGTGGCAGTGAATCCTGGTCAGTCTGGTTTGGACGCAGTTCGGCCGATGGCGCCTTGGAAAGGATGTTCGCCGGTATCACCTCACCGGACGGACCAAGCGCGGTTGGCGGCACATGTTCGTTACGCCATTTCGAAATGGCGTAGACCTGCATCTTGTAGAGGTCCTTGATCGGGTTGAAGCCGCCATTCATGTCGCCATAAAGCGTGGCGTAGCCCACCGACATCTCGGACTTGTTGCCGGTCGTCACCACCATGGAGCCAAACTTGTTGGACACCGCCATCAGGATGGTGCCACGCGTGCGGCTTTGCAGGTTTTCTTCGGTAATGCCCTCTTCGGTGCCCTCAAACAGTTCGGCAAGCGACGACAGGAAACCTTCCACCGGTTCGACAATCGGCACAATGTCGTAACGGCAGCCCAGCGCCTTGGCGCAATCGGCAGCGTCTTTCAGCGATTCATCCGACGTATAGCGGTATGGCAGCATGATGCAGCGAACACGCTCTTCACCCAGCGCATCGACCGCAATCGCTGCGCAAATGGCGGAATCGATACCACCGGACAGGCCAAGCACGACGCTCTTGAAGCCGTTCTTGTTGACGTAGTCGCGGAAGCCCAACAGGCAGGCGCGGTAATCCGCTTCCTCGCCCTCGGGGATTTTCGACATCGGGCCGCTGTGGCAGTGCCAGCCGTTTTCGGTGCGCTTCCAGTCGGTGACGGCAAGTGTCGCCTCAAACTGGCTCATCTGAAATGCCAGACTCTTGTCGGCATTCAGTGCAAAACTTGCGCCGTCGAATACCAATTCGTCCTGCCCGCCAAGCTGGTTTGCAAAAATCAGCGGCAGGTTGGTTTCTATAACTTGGCGCAGCGCCACCTGATGGCGCACTTCCACCTTTCCGCGATAGTAGGGCGAACCGTTGGGCACCAGCAGCAATTCAGCACCGGTTTCGGCCAGCGTTTCGCACACGCCCATGTCGTTCCAGATTTCTTCGCAAATCGGGATACCGAGCCTGACACCACGGAAATTGACGGGACCGGGCATTTCGCCGGCCACGAATACACGCTTTTCGTCAAACTCGCCGTAGTTCGGTAGGTCGATCTTGTCGCGCAGCATCAATATCTTGCCGCCGTCCAGCACGGCGACCGAGTTGTGGCGGCCAAGTTCACCCTGTCTGGGGAAACCGACAATGACGCCGGGACCGCCATCGGCGGTGTCTGCCGCCAGATCTTCAACCGCCTTCAGGCAGGCGTTGAGAAACGCCGGCTTCAAGACCAGATCTTCCGGCGGATAACCTGAAATAAACAGCTCGGTCAGAAGCAGAAGGTCGGCACCCTGGTTGGCCGCATCTGCCCTTGCCTCACGCGCCTTGGCGAGGTTGCCCGCCACGTCGCCAACCGTTGGATTGAACTGCCCGATAGCAATTCGAAGAGTATTCGGTGTGGTGTGTAAGTCGCTCATACATAACCATTTAACGTGTGGCGTCTTACTCCGCAATCAGTGATGAGAAGCACAGGCGCGGTCACGTAAATTTCATCCCGAAACACTGTGCATTTTCAACAGTTCATGTCGCGTTCATGAAACTTATGTGACAGTTACATGACAAATTGACGACAGATCTTTTCATGATTCTGTGACCATACCGCCGGAGTGACGACATTGAGTAAATCGGTTCCCGAGATCGAGGAAACCGAGAGGGCTGCTTTTGCCCTTTCAACAAGAAGTATCAAGCGCATAACGATGCTGCTGGGCGAAGCGGTTTTCGTGGTGAATACGCTGCTTGGCGCGCTGCTTCTGGTCGTTCTCCTGGAATGGATTGCCCGCGGCACGCTGACCGATGTCGGCACATTTTTGACCTCGACCGCACGGCCCGGCATGACCACGGTTGCTGCGGTCTTTTTGGCGATGATTGCCCTCGACGCGCTGTTTGGCCGCCACTACCAGTCGTTTATCATTGCGGTACCGGCACTGCTCATCCCGGCCCTCATTTCCAGCCAGAAGCAGTTCTACCTCTCTGACCCGCTCTACCCCTCCGACATGCTGTTTGGCCGGCAGATTTTCCAGTTGCTGCCCGCCATGTTGCAGGCACGGCCGCTGGCAGCGGTCGGTGTGTTTGCCGGTCTGGCCATTGCCATTGTTGCCATCGTTTTTGCAGCCCGCTTCATCTACAAGGCGTCGCCTGCGCTGCCACTCACCGGCCGTCTGTGGCGCCTGGCGCTTGCCGTTCCGGTTCTGGCCGGTCTCGGTTCCCTGATGGAATATTCGCAATATTCCTGGATCCGCGATCGCCTGAACATTATTCCGATGATGTGGGACCAGAAGGAAAACTATCGCCATAACGGTTTTGTCATGGCCTTTACCTTCAACATTCCGATGGCCAATGTCTCGGCACCAGACACCTATAATGCTGACAATATTGCCGATATCTATGCCGACGGTTCGGCCTTTGCCATCAATAACAGCAAAAGACCTGACGTTATCGTCATCATGAACGAGTCGCTGTGGGATCCGCGCAAGCTCTCCAACGTCTCGCTGACGCCAGACCCGATGCCGACCATTCGCGCCACCCAGTCCGGCAATGTGTTTTCGCCGGAATTTGGCGGCATGACGGCCAATGTGGAATTTGAAGCGCTGACCGGCTTCTCCAACGCCTTCCTGCCCTATGGCAGTATTCCATACCAGCAATATATACGTGGGCCTGTTCCTTCGCTGGCGACCTTCTTCCGCGCTGAGGGTTATTCGGCCATTGCCATGCACCCGTTCCAGGAATGGTTCTGGAACCGCAAGGAGGTCTATAAGTCGTTTGGCTTTGAAGAGTTCCGCTCGGAAGAAAACATGCCGACCATGGAAAAGCGCGGCATCTTCGCCTCTGACGAGGCGCTGTTCGAGCAGATCATGAGCACGGCCGATAACGCGCAGAACCCGCTGTTCCTGTTTGCGGTGACGCTGCAGGGCCATGGCCCCTATGAGGCTAACCGTTACGCCAACAATTCCATTCGCGTTGATGGCAAGGGCAATCTTTCGCCCGGTGCCGAAGACGCGCTGGCGACGTATGCGCAAGGCGTGAATGAGTCCGACAAAAGCATTGCGCGCCTGATTGACTGGGCCAAGAAACGCAACCGCGAAACCATCATCGTGACCTTTGGCGATCACCTGCCACCGATGGGTCAGGTCTATGTCGAAAGCGGTTATATGCCGGGCATGGTGGCGACACGCCGTGCACCTCTTGAGGTGATGAAGCGCGAACATGAAACACCTCTGGTAGTGTGGTCGTCCAAGTCAGGTACACGCAAAAACATCGGCTCTATCAGCCCTGCCATGTTGCCGTACCACGTGCTGAAAACTGCCGGCATGGATGATCCTTTCTACACCGGCATGCTTGGCCGTGTGCAGAAGCAATACCCGGTTGTGGACCGTCACATGCTGGTGGATGCCAAGGATAACGGTATTGCCGACTGGTCGATCTCCTCCCAGTCGATACCCGACATCATCAGGGACTACCGTCTGTTGCAATACGACATGATGTTTGGCGAGAAATACGGCAAATCGCGTTTCTTCCCCGGCTTTGACTGGCTGAACAATGCAGATAGCTGGGGCGAAACACGGACAACCGCCGAAAGCAGTTGAACGAACACCCGGCAAACGCTTATCTCTTCGTCAGCCTCCAGCAGGTTCCCATGACGGAGAGATACTGTGTCCCATATTCATGAAGCCATTGTTTCGCGTTTCAAAAGCTCCAAAAAAGACATTGGAGATGTCGAGAAGCGTGTTCTCGAAATCGCGAAAAACCGGGAATTTGTCAGTACGGACACCAATGCGGCCTTCTCAGCCGAAACATCCTTCGGGGAACGTCTGGCCGACTCGATCGCTCGAGTGGGCGGATCATGGGGCTTCATCCTCACCTTTCTCGCCTTCCTGATTGCCTGGGCTGTGATCAACGTCATCGTATTGACCTCGGATGCCTTTGACCCCTACCCCTTCGTGTTCCTCAATCTCATCCTGTCGATGCTGGCGGCCATTCAGGCACCGATCATCATGATGTCGCAAAACCGCCAGACGACCCGTGACCGGTTTGAGGCGGCCAAGGATTATGAGGTCAACCTGAAGGCCGAGCTGGAAGTGTTTGCCCTGCACCAGAAAATCGACATGAAGGTGCTGGCGGAACTGGCAGCGTTGCGTGAAGACATGGCGGGCATTCGTGAACAGCTGTCAAACCTGCAGAAACCGTAAGTGGCCATAAGCGGGCAGTTCGCAAGTGTCTCCGAATGATGCCGTCCACCTCCCTAGCGGTTTGTAACGCCACGATATTTATTTTCACAAAGCAGCCATTCAGTTACGAATCCGTCAGACTCCTACGCTACAGATTGACGCAGGCAATTGTTGCAGTGCACTGTTGGCGCAGCAATGGCAGGCGGATTCGGTTTATCGCCTGACGCGGATGGCATCATGACATCTCCACCGGAAGCCATTCATTAAACGGGAATACCGTTATCTTTAGAAGTTCATCGTTTCGAGGCTTTGCATGAATCAATACGATCTCATCGTTGTCGGTAGTGGCCCGGCAGGACGTCGCGCCGCCATTCAGGCAGCAAAACTGGAAAAGAAAGTTCTGGTTATCGAAAAAGGTTCACGCGTTGGCGGCGTTTCGGTGCACACTGGCACCATTCCTTCCAAGACGCTTCGTGAGACAGCCTTGAACCTGACAGGCTGGCGTGAGCGCGGTTTTTATGGCCGCTCATACCGTGTCAAACAGGAAATCAACGCCGAAGATCTTCGCCGCCGTCTTCTCATCACACTCGACCATGAAGTCGAAGTCCTGGAGCATCAGTTTGCCAGAAACCGTGTGCAGCACCTGCGCGGCATGGCAACCTTCATTGATGCCAACACGCTCGAGGTCGTGAAGAGTGATGGCGAAGTGCAGAAAGTCACTGGCACCTCGATTCTGCTGGCCATCGGCACTCGGCCCTACCGTCCGCCGCATGTGCCCTTTGACCATGACGCCATTCTCGACAGCGACGAAATCCTTGAAATCAAGGAACTGCCCCGCTCGATGATCGTGATTGGTGCCGGTGTTATCGGCATTGAATATGCCACGATCTTCAGTGCGCTCGACACCCAGGTGACCGTGGTTGAACCGCGTGACACCATGCTTGAATTCATCGACAAGGAAATTGTCGAAGACTTCGCCTACCAGTTGCGCGACCGCAACATGAAGCTGATCTTCGGCCAGAAGGCGGAAAAGATCGAACGCGAAGAAAACGGCAAGTGCAAGGTCACACTGGGCAGCGGCCGTGTTCTGCAGGCGGAAACCGTGCTGTTTGCTGCGGGTCGTGTTGGCGCAACTGACACGTTGAACCTTGCCGCCTGCGGCCTTGAGGCTGACAGTCGCGGCCGCCTGAAGGTGGACCCTGAGACATTCCAGACCTCGGTTCCTAACATCTATGCGGCCGGTGACGTGATCGGTTTCCCAAGCCTCGCATCAACCTCAATGGAACAGGGCCGTATTGCCGCGCGCCACGCGGTTGGTGCACCGACCAGCGAACCACCGCAGTTTTTCCCTTACGGCATCTACGCCGTTCCAGAAATTTCTACCTGCGGCCTGACCGAAGAGGAAGTCACAGAACGTGGCATTCCCTATGAATGCGGCATTGCGCATTTCCGCGAAACATCGCGCGGCCATATCATGGGTCTCGATACCGGCCTGTTGAAAATGATCTTCTCGCTGAAGACACGCCGCCTGCTTGGCGTTCATATTGTCGGTGAAGGTGCGACCGAGCTGGTGCATATCGGCCAGGCGGTTCTCAACCTCAAAGGCACCGTCGAATATTTCGTCGAAAATACCTTCAACTACCCTACCCTTGCCGAAGCCTACAAGATTGCCGGCCTCGACGCATGGAACCGTATGGGCGAACTGAAAAAAGAAACGTGAGGCGCTCTCGCCTTACGTCACTACCAACTGATTTTGTAACGGGCACTGATGGCCGGGCGAAAGTGATCTTCATAACCCTGCCTCAGCGTTCCGGTTACGGTGATATTGTCACCCAGACGCTGCTCAAGCGCCACATCCGAACTGAATTCAGAAAACGTATCCTTGCTATTGCCGGTCAGCACGAAGCTGGTCCCGGTTTCCGAACGCGTCAATCGCAGCGATTGCGACACATTCACTCCACCCCATTGGCGGGCAGAACCATCATAGCGCACAGTAAAGTTCCTGTTGGTTTCCACGTCCAACTCCGGCGTGACGATGCGCTTTTGCGAGGATGTCACGGTAACGCTGCCCGAACCGGTCAGCGCATTCATCAAAACGCCGATATCACGCGCCATCGACACACCAGGCAGATTCTCTGACAACAGCGTGAGATTGCCCCACAGGCGCACCGGGGAATCAACGATCGCGCCACCCTTGGACGCGTTCACGCCCATTTCCAGCCCGCCACGAATCGGCGTGTCGGTCGGCAACCTGGCACCAATGCGTGTCGTGTAGGACCGGTCGGAGTTTTTCACCGGGTTCCAGATCAATCCACGCTCATCTGCCAATGACAGGGACGGAGAAAGAACCAGCATGACAATTGCCAGACACATACGCTGGCTGCTTTTTGCAAACATCAGTCTGCCCTCATCACCTCAGGGCGCCAGACATGCGTCTTCACGCAGTGCCATGACGCAAAACCCGTTGAATATTGGCATCGACCCACAACGAACCATATCTGGTTCACATCGACGCTACTGAGTGCGGAACGCATCCGGCACCACACGCAAAAGCCATGCTGCGACGAGCAGACCTTCGCCAACCGCCGACTATTGGCAGTACGTCATCCCTCACCCACATCTCTCAGACGTGACTCGATAACGATGACCCAAGGGTGCCAGATGAACGGGAGATGAACAAGAGTGAAAGGCGTTCACATTTTTGTTTGCTATGCAGCGTGATATTTTTGCAATTGCGAATAGTCGAAACTACAGGGGAAAGTGGCAATTTTCCTGTTGTGGCAAAAGAAAAAGGCCGCAGCGGGTGCTACGGCCTTTTTAAATTCGTCATCCGATGGATGAAAAGGATTACTCGGCGTCGCCTTCAGCTGCCTTCTTCTTAGGAGCAGCCTTCTTCTTTGCCGGAGCCTTCTTCTTGGTCTCTGATGCTTCTTCAGCATCGTCAGCCAGCAGCTCTTCCTTGGAAACGGTCTTGTCCGTTACCGAGATTTCGCCGAGCAGCTTGTCGATAACCTTCTCTTCGAAGATTGGAGCGCGCAGCGAAGCGGAAGCGCCTGGAGTGTTGCGGAAGAAATCAAGGATTTCCTTCTGCTGGCCAGGGAACTGCTGCAGCTGCTGGAACAGCGCGCGCTGCATTTCTTCTTCGCTCACTTCAACATTTGCCTTCTCGCCGATTTCGGAGAGAACGAGGCCGAGACGAACGCGGCGCTCAGCAAGCTTGCGGTATTCTTCGCGTGCTTCTTCTTCCGTGGTGTCTTCGTCAGCAAAGGTCTTGCCGGACTGTGCGAGATCGGTGTTGATCTGGCGCCAGATGTTGTCGAACTCGGCATCAACCAGGCCAGCTGGTGTGTCGAACTTGTACATTTCGTCCAGCTGGTCAAGGATCTGACGCTTTACCTTCTGGCGGGTTACGTTGCTGTACTGGCTTTCGATCTGGCCGCGAACGATTTCTTTCAGCTTTTCAGCCGATTCGAGACCGAGCTTGGAAGCCAGTTCGTCGTTGATTTCAACAGCAGCAGCGGCAGCAACTTCCTTGACGGTGATGTCAAAGGCAGCTTCCTTGCCAGCAAGGTTTGCAGCTGGGTAATCAGCAGGGAACGTAACGGTGATGGTCTTTTCGTCGCCAGCCTTGACGCCAACGAGCTGGTCTTCGAAGCCAGGAATGAAACGGCCAGAACCGAGAACCAGTTCAGCATCTTCAGCCGCGCCGCCGTCAAAAGCAACGCCGTCGACCTTGCCGAGGTAGTTCATGGTCACGCGGTCGCCGTCAGCAGCCTTGCCCTTCTTGGTTTCGTAAGAGCGGGCACTCTCAGCAACCTTGAGGATCTGCTCGTTGACTTCGTCTTCAGAGACTTCAACAACTTCGCGGGTAACCTTGATGCCGTCGTTGGACTTCAGCTCAATGGCAGGAATGACTTCGTAGGTCAGTGTGAATTCGAGATCAGCTTCGCCGTTCAGGATCTTGTCGGCTTCTGCTTCGTCTTCGGTCATCGCGATGGAAGGCTGCGTTGCAGACTTTTCACCACGGCCGGTCAGGATTTCAGAAGGCTTCTGACGGATCAGGTCGTTGACCAGCTCAGCCATGATCGACTTGCCGTATACCTTCTTCAGGTGTGCAGCAGGAACCTTGCCCGGACGGAAGCCGTTCAGACGGACTTTGTCCTTGGCGTCAGCAAGACGCTCATTGAGGCGAGACTTCATGTCGTCAGCCGGAATAACTACTTTGATTTCGCGCTTCAGCCCTTCAGCGAGCGTTTCGATAACCTGCATTTTCGTACCTTCACATCATGGCGGCAGTGCTCAGACAGCCGTTGGTTACTTTGAGCACGACGCCGGAAACTAAAACCGGACGTGGCTATATATACTTCATGCACAAACTTTTTGCCGAGCAAAAACTGCGCTTGAGCCAAAGAAGCGGCGAAGCAAAAAGCTTCACACATTCTTCTTAAGCGATTCAGATGGTGCGGGTAGAGGGACTCGAACCCCCACAACTCTCGTCGCCAGAACCTAAATCTGGTGCGTCTACCAATTCCGCCATACCCGCGCTCTTGAATCCTGCATAAACAACATCTGGCACATGAGGCCTTCCGGAGCGCGCGTCTCTATATCATCCGTTTTCAGGAGTTCAAAGGAAAAATGACAGTTATTCGTCGTCATCCAGCAGCTATCTGCAATATCCCACCATTCCCGGCATAAATAGAGAATGATCGCAGCAGGGTCACACATCTTTTAAGCCAGCTAACAGACATTTCCTGCCGATTGCGACACATGGAGCATCCTGTTGGCCCTCGCATGACAAGACGTGTTGCGACTCATTATATATACGCCGAAACAGACAGAACCGTCCGACCACCCGCAGCCGCCCCTACCCGCACTTCAATGCGCCAAACCCTCGCAAACTACCCAACTCAAGCCATCAGGGCGCAATATACACAACGATGCATTGAGGATATCTGCCTCATCCCAAAAGGCATGCACTCGACACATGTCTGCCATCTATTTGCCACACCTCCGCCATCTGGCACTTAAACAGCTGTATCGGCGCTTCCAGATCGATTTAAATTTACGTTTTGCTAAGCATTCACGGCGCACCGCTGGTGAAAATCACCCCAAAATGCCGCTTCAAATCGCTTCTGCATCAAAAATAAGCTTCTTATTTCACCAAAACGGGTCGCAATACGCCCTAGCTGTGCATTTGGTGCATAGGTGTCATCTATTCTTGTTTCTGTTTGTTTTCGCTGAAATCGCTATATTCAGCTTCAGAAAACGGGTGCAGCAAAAAACACTGCAGAGCACCACAACAGAGATCAAGAGGATCACGATCATGAACATCACTCGTTCGCTTAACAACTGGCGCAAGTACAGACAGACCGTTACAGAACTCGCTCGCATGACCGACCGCGAACTGAACGACCTGGGCATTGGCCGTGGCGACATCCGCCGCGTAGCACGCACAGCAGTTGGCTACTAATACTAGCCACTGTCTTCGCTAGTCGGCAAACCATCCCAAGAGGTTCTGTCGAATAGCACTTAAAAAGGCCGAAGCTTGAAAAAGCTTGCGGCCTTTTTCTTTTGTCTGCATCATGCCCAATAGGCAGACATCGCAGCCTAAATAACAGGCACGGCCGCTTTCTTAGCCAACTCACTGCACATTTGCATGGCAGTCGCCTATTTAATGCACTCCACAACATAGCAAGTTGTATATATAAGACCCTCAACACCGAGAGAGCAGAAACCTCTGCCCCGGTCACAAGATCAAAAGTTTGAGGAAACACCCATGAACCCGATTCGCATTGCAAAAAACTGGATCAGCTACCGTCGTACACTTAACGAACTTGGTGGTCTTTCCAACCAGGCACTGAATGACATTGGCCTTACCCGCCACGACATTCGCAACGTTGCTGCACGCTCTTTCCGTTAATCAAAGCGCGCTCGCTGGATGACCTCCCCAGCGGACCCTTGACGGAAAACCTAAAGGATACGGCGCCATCTGGCGCCGTTTTCTTTTTGTGCTTCCTATTGGAAGCCTGCCCTCCCCATGATAGTGCAATGGGCAAATGCTCATCAAACAAGGTTGCTGGATAAGCGCACTGTCAAAAGAGAGATGCGATACTCAAAAACTCTTGGGAGCTTTTTCAAATAATCCCCCAATGAAGGCTTTACCCGCGACAATGTTTGAGCGGTGTTTTGTGAGTATGTGATGCAAGATAACAAATATTCTCCCATTCACGTCATCGGTGGCGGACTTGCCGGTTCGGAAGCTGCTTGGCAGATCGCCCAGAGCGGAGTTCCTGTTATCCTGCATGAGATGCGCGGCGTGCGCGGCACGGATGCTCACAAGGGTGACAGCCTCGCAGAACTGGTTTGCTCCAACTCCTTCCGTTCCGATGATGCGACAGCAAATGCGGTTGGTGTCATCCATGCGGAAATGCGCCTGGCCGGCTCGCTCATCATGTCCTGTGCCGACAAGAATCAGGTTCCGGCCGGTGGCGCATTGGCGGTTGACCGCGATGGCTTTGCCGAAGCGGTCACCAAAGAGCTTGAAGCGCATCCGCTGATCACCATCGTGCGCGAGGAAATTAGTGGCCTGCCGCCGAAGGAATGGGATCTGGCGATCATTGCCACCGGTCCGCTGACATCGCCCGATCTGGCCGCTGCCATTCAGGCTGAAACCGGCGAAGACGCCCTTGCCTTTTTTGACGCCATTGCACCGATCGTGCACCGCGACAGCATCAACATGGATATCTGCTGGTACCAGTCGCGTTACGACAAGGTTGGACCTGGCGGCACGGGCAAGGACTATATCAACTGCCCGATGAATGAAGAGCAGTACCATGCCTTTATCGATGCGCTGATCGCGGGCGATACGGTTGGTTTCAAGGAATGGGAAGGCACGCCTTATTTCGATGGCTGCCTGCCAATTGAAATCATGGCTGAACGCGGCCGCGAGACCCTGCGTCACGGCCCGATGAAACCGATGGGCCTGACCAACGCCCATAACCCGACAGTCAAGGCCTATGCCGTTGTGCAGTTGCGTCAGGACAATGCGCTCGGCACGCTCTACAATATGGTCGGTTTCCAGACCAAGCTGAAATATGGCGCGCAGGCGGAAGTGTTCCGCATGATCCCCGGCCTTGAGAATGCCGAGTTTGCTCGTCTGGGCGGTCTGCACCGCAACACCTATATCGATTCCCCGCGCCTGCTTGACCCGTCTCTGACGCTAAAATCCCGTCCGGGTCTGCGTTTTGCCGGTCAGATCACCGGCTGTGAAGGGTATGTGGAAAGCGCCTCGATCGGTCTTCTGGTTGGCCGCTTTACTGCTGCGGAACGCAAGGGCGAGACCCCGAGCCTGCCACCGGCAACCACGGCACTTGGCTCTCTGCTCAACCACATCACCGGCGGCCATCTGGCATCCGACGATGAGCCGGGCAAACGTTCGTTCCAGCCAATGAATGTCAATTTCGGCCTGTTCCCTGAACTGGAACCGGGTTCGATCGTCAAGCCTGAAGGCGTCAAGCGCTTTAGAGGCAAGGACAAGACGATCATGAAGCGTCAGTTGATGGCCGCAAGAGCACTGCACGACTGCGCCGAGTGGCTGGGCGTCGAACCGCCGGTGTTTGCACCAGCGCCGGAAGTGGACGCGGCAGAGTAACCGCGTCTCAAAACAGCTAAATTATACGGATGGAGAAGGTTCTGCCGTGTCGTGCCTGATGGCCGGTGCGGCATCCTCTTCAATCGGATGTTTCTTTTCCTCTTCGACAAAGCTGCCGAGCAGCCACAAGGAAACATCAGCCGCTTCACTGGCCGACGGGAAGCGGAACTCGCCGCTATGCTTGGGAGCATCGGCAAACTGGATGGCAAAACCATCGCCTGTCGGCAAATGTTCAATGCGCAATGAACCCGGTGCAATCAGCATGCAGGCATAGTGCGAACCCATGTTGCGCATGAAGCCGGCCTTGTTGTCATGAAGCCGGACGAAAACAGCTTTGCCGTTTTTCGTCATGTGCAGACTTCTGATTGCTTCGGTGGGGAATGCCCGCGAGAAATCAATGATCGCTTGGCCCGTATCATGACTGTTGTCATCATCCGTGGCACGACGCATCCGGGTGATGTAGTACCCCAGAACGACAAGCACAGCGCCAAGTATGGCCCCGACGATCAAATTCATTCTATTTCTCCTTTTCAGGACAAACGCCCGACTGCAGCGAGATGTTCCTACACTGCGAGGCTTGTGCGAATTTTACCGTCTGTCAAAAACGCTTCAGGAAAACAGATTTGGTCATCAGCCATTGGCGACGCACCAGAGACGGCTGAATGTCATCCTCAAAGAGAGAGGCGCCAGCCTTCTTTGCCTTCTTCAATACAGTCTCGGTCATGGCCACTGGCAGGTAGGCGGGGAAACAGGCCGCATCGACTTTGGTCTTGCGGGCATGGCCGAGATGATCAAGTGCAATTGCACAGAAGATATCAATGGCCGCAGTAATGCGGTCCTTGTCTTCACCAGCAAGGAATGCCTCGCGGTTAAGACCGGTGGCTGAGAGAATATCAACGGGGATATAGACCTGCCCGCGACGGCGATGCAGTGGTGCCAGCAGCATCATGCCAGCCATGGCCTGCGCCACACCTGCATGGCCTGCAGCATCGGCAATGCCGACCGCGGCCTGCGGATCGAGAATGAGGCTTGCCAGCTGAATGATCGCGGACGCCGTTTCACCGGCATATCCCTCAAGCGCATTGCGGTCTTCAAACGGGTCGTCGTAGAGATCAAAGATACGCGCTTCGAGCAGGTTGATCAGCGTTGGACGCGGCAGGCGGTATTTCTCCACGCAGTCCATAAGGCCGGCGGCAACCGGGTTTGCCTGGCTGTCGCCATGCGCGTTGCCTTCCAGGAGATCGCGCCACCACTGCATGCGCACCTCGCCCGGCAGCGGCTCTCTTACAGCATCACGGATACGGGCAATTTCGGCATTGAAGGCATAAAGGGCGGCCAGTGCCGGGCGCTTGTCTTCGGGCGACAACAGACATGCCAGATATCTGTCACGGTCGAGATCCCGCAACATGTTAAGGCAGATTGCGCCTGTATCCTGAGTGCTCACGCCAGAATGCTCCCCATTGCCGGACAGTCTCGTTGTCAGTCCACCGCGATGAATGCGGCAGCGACAGCCCGGTCTTCGGACAACATGATATTATAGGTTCTGACGGCAGCGCCGGTGCTCATGCTGTCAACGGAAATGCCGGCTTCACGAAATGCTGCTCTCAGCTCTTTCGGCAGAAGCAGCATCCCCTCACCGGTTCCCAAAAGCAGGAACTCGATTTCGGCGGCCTGCTCGAAAACTTTTTCGAACAGGTCCACCGTCAGGTTTTTCGGGTCGGTGGCATTCCACCCGTGGATGCCGGATGGCAGGCACAGCAGCGAACCGCGGTGTGACATCTCGGCAAAGCGGAAACCGCCATTGCCATAAGCATCTATGGGGGCCCGGCCGGGAAAATGGGCCGGGCGTATTTCAATGCCACCTGCCATGGTTCAGCCCCTAGGCCTTGCCAGTGACGGCGGTTGCCTTGCCATCGCTCTCCTCGTCGGCCTTCGAATCTGGGCGAAGGTTGAAGAGGATGAGGATCGGTGCAGCAATGTAAACCGATGAGAACACACCGATAAGAACACCGAACAACATGGCAAAGGTGAAGGAGCGGATAACCTCACCACCGAACA
This sequence comes from Agrobacterium sp. 5Ca50, assembly GCF_055381905.1. Classification (NCBI taxonomy): domain Bacteria; kingdom Pseudomonadati; phylum Pseudomonadota; class Alphaproteobacteria; order Hyphomicrobiales; family Rhizobiaceae; genus Agrobacterium; species Agrobacterium sp. 5Ca50. The sequence goes on along the minus strand of NZ_AP026438.1, from coordinate 1,200,532 downwards.
GGTAGAGCGAAGCCAGTGCCAGAAGAACAGTCAGACCGGTCAGGATCGTTCTGGACAATGTCTGGTTCAGCGACGCATCGATCAGCACCGGTAGCGGCATCTTTTTATAACGCCGGAGGTTTTCGCGAATTCGGTCATAAATAACCACCGTATCGTTCAGTGAGTAACCCATGATGGTCAACACCGCCGCGATACTGGTGAGGTTGAATTCCAGCCCGAAGTACACGAACATGCCGATGGTCAATATCACGTCGTGGGCCATCGATATGATGGCGCCCAGCGCGAACTGCCATTCGAACCGCACCCAGATATAGATCATGGTTGCGAACATGGCGATCAGGATACCGATCGTTGAGGTGAAGGTCAGGTCGCCGGAGACGGCAGGTCCCACCACTTCAACACGACGGAAGTCGTAATTGTCCTCAAGCGCACCACGAACCAGGGTGATGGCAGACTGTTCGGCATTTTCGCCGCCTTCCTGCGCCTGGATACGAATGAGAGCGTCCTGTGGCGAGCCAAAGCCCTGCGCCTGGATTTCACCGAGGTTAAGCTCGTTCAGGCGGTCACGGATATCAGCGAGATCCGCCTCACCCTGCTTGGCCTTGATTTCGATGATCGAGCCGCCCTGGAAGTCGATGCCGAGGTTCAGACCCTTGGTCACGAAGCCGCCAACGCAGACGATGAGCAAAACGGTCGTAAACATGAAAATGTAGCGACGAATGGCCATGAACGGATAGTCACGTCCGTCGAAGATGCCCGTACGCACACCCTTTGGCAGGTGTTTTGGACGCGAACGACGGACCCACACGCCAAACATCCATGCGGTCAGCGTGTAGGCGGTGAAGACGGTGGTGATGATACCGATACCGAGCGTGACGGCAAAGCCGCGGACCGGGCCGGTACCCATGTAGAACAGAACGCCAGCAACAATCAGGGTCGTCAGGTTGGCGTCGATAATGGTCGCGAAAGCGCGCGTAAAGCCTTGGTCGAGAGACTGGATAAGCGGTTTTCCGCTTCTGACTTCTTCTCTTATTCGCTCATAGATCAGAACGTTGGAGTCCACCGCCATACCGATAGTCAACACGATACCCGCTATACCCGGTAGGGTGAGCGTCGATCCGATAATACTGAGAAGGGCCAGCAGCATGACGACGTTGACGATCAGAGCAATGTTGGCGAGCAGACCAAAGAAGCCGTAGAACACCACCATGAAGATCAGAACGCCGACGGCACCGATGGCACTGGCGTAAAGACCGGCATTGATGGAGTCTGCACCGAGGCTTGGACCAACGGTGCGCTCTTCCACAACAGTCAGCGTTGCAGGCAAGGCACCGGCGCGCAGCAGCACGGCAAGATCGTTGGCACCCTGTACCGAGAAGTTACCCGAAATCTGGCCGGAGCCACCGATGATCGGTTCGCGGATCACAGGTGCGGAAATGACCTGATCGTCAAGCACGATGGCAAACGGACGGCCAACATTCTGCTGGGTTGCCTGCGCGAAACGCTGTGCGCCACGGCTGTCAAAACGGAAGGTTACGACAGGCTCATTGTTCTGCTGGTTAAAGCTGGCCTGCGCATCGACAAGGTTTTCACCCGAAACAAGCGCACGACGTTCAATGAGGTACGGAACTGGCGGATCATCATTCGAATACATGACCTGCGATGTTGCAGGCGGACGGCCGTTCATCGCCTCCTGAATTGGCATGGTTGTATCAACCATGTGGAAGGAGAGCTTGGCGGTCTGGTTGAGCAGCGACTTCAGACGCTGCGGATCCTGGAGACCAGGAACCTGAACGATAATGCGGTCATCGCCCTGACGCTGGATCAGAGGCTCTGTGGTGCCCAGTTCGTCAACGCGGCGACGGACCACTTCGATCGACTGCGACACAGCCGACGACAGACGGTAGTTGATGCCGTCATCCGTCAGGTTCAGGCGCAGAAGGCCGTTGCCATCATCGCTCATGCTGACTTCGGTGACGGAGCCACCGACCAGCGTGCCGGCAGACACAGGCAAGGTCAGGTCACGCAAGGCTTCCTTTGCGGCGTCAATCTGCGCCGGATCGGTGATGCGTACCTGAACAATCTGGCCAGTGCCGGAAAGGCCGGAATAACGAACGTTCTTGTCACGCAGCTGCGTGCGAACATCCCCCACAATCGTCTCAAGACGTTCCTTGACAATGTCGGAACGCTCGATCTTGAGCATGATGTGAGAACCACCCTGCAAATCGAGACCAAGTGTAACCTTGTTGTGCGAATACCATGAGGGCATGCCCTGCAGCTGTTCTTCGGAAAACAGGTTAGAGGAAGCAATAAACGCGCTTATCGCGACTGAAAGCCAGATAAAAACGGTTTTCCAACGGGAAAAATAAAGCATAGAGGTCTCGACCAGGTTGGTGTCGGGAGGCGGTATCGCCTTCCCTCTGCGTCAAAAATCAGGAAGCGGTTTCGGTTTTAACCGGCTCACCCTTGACCCGAACTTCAGCGATGTAGGTGCGCAGTGCACGGATCTTCACGCCTTCAGCGATTTCGACTTCAATTTCAGCATCGTCGATAACCTTGGTCACCTTGCCGGTGATGCCGCCACCGAGAACAACCTGGTCGCCACGACGAATAGCAGTCAGTGTTTCCTGACGCTTTTTCATCTGCGCGCGCTGCGGGCGGATGAGGAAGAAATACCAGACGACCATCAGCGGTGCGAACAGGAACAGCATTTCGAGGCCGGAACCGAACCCCGTAGCAGCAGCAGCTCCATCCTGGGCAAAGGCTTCAGTAACTAACATATAAAACTCCTCATATTCACGGGCAAACAATTCCGCCCACCCGGCTTCAAGCCGCCGGAATATAGTTGTGATCGCCACGAATGCAACAGACATGGGTCATGCTGCGTACCGATTCAGCACCTCATAACCTTTCGAGCATCGAAACGCCATGCTACCGAACCTTAATATCCCCTTAAAACGCCTGCATTAAACAGCGTGAGACCTATAATGACCCAAGATCAGACGACTGCTCTCCTCCTCAACGAAATTCGCCGGCTTACCGATGCTGTCGAGCGGCTGGCGGGCCCAGCACCCGCCAAGAACGACTGGAGTGCGGCAGACTGTTTCGTATGGTCTGCAGAAAACAAGTCGTTGCAGCCGGTACCGCGCCCCAACCGTATTGCTTTGCAGCTGATCCGCGGTGTCGACCATGTACGCGACATCCTGCATGAAAATACACTGCGCTTTGCCGAAGGTTTTCCCGCCAACAACGTACTTTTGTGGGGTGCGCGCGGCATGGGCAAGTCCTCGCTGGTCAAAGCTGTTCACGAAGATGTGCGCAACGCAACCGGCGTTTCCCTGAAGCTGGTTGAGGTGCACAGGGAAGACATTTCTACCCTGCCCGCGCTGATGAGCCTGATGAAGGATCAGGATCACCGCATCATCGTGTTCTGTGACGACCTGTCCTTTGACCATGACGACACCGCCTACAAGTCGCTTAAGGCAGCGCTGGATGGTGGCATTGAGGGCCGTCCGGACAATGTGCTGTTCTACGCCACATCCAACCGCCGCCACCTGTTGCCACGCAACATGATGGAAAACGAGCAGTCCACGGCCATCAATCCGGGCGAAGCGGTTGAGGAAAAGGTGTCGCTGTCGGACCGTTTTGGCCTTTGGCTTGGTTTCCACAAGTGCAGTCAGGAAGACTATCTGACGATGATCAATTCCTACGCCGAACATTTCGAACTTGGCATCGACGAGGACACATTGAAGGCAGAAGCACTGGAATGGGCAACCACCCGTGGCGGTCGTTCCGGCCGTGTTGCCTGGCAATATATTCAGGATCTGGCCGGACGGTTGAGAAAACCGCTGACGAAATAATCCGAGTTCGCAGCAGCCATACCCCGAAACGAAAAAACCTCCGGCATGACCGGAGGTTTTTTATTGGGCACCCAACAGATGGTGCAAATCTCAATCAGAGATCGACGTCGAGAATGGCCATCGAGAAGTTATAGGACAGATCGCCATCTTCATCGTCGACATAGACAACGCCCAGAAACTCTTCGCCGAGATAGACTTCAGCCGAGTCATCCTTACGAGGACGGGCCTTGACCGCCATCTCCGGATTGAAGGTGCGCTTGAAATAAGCGTCGAGCTTTTTGATCTCTTCGGTTTTCACACTCTATCTCCTGTGCAGTTCGCTTTGCGCCGCTTGTGGCATGGGACAAAGGTCAAAGTAAAGTCCGCAAAAAGTGTTCTTGCGCATCAAAAATGCACGTCAGTTGCACCTGTGATTGCAGACACGCGGATCAGATATCCGCGCCGATGACCTGGTCCATTATACGCGATGGCTCGGTACACCCGGCCTCTCCTATCACCCTGGCTGGCACGCCTGCCACGGTGCTTTTTGGCGGCACCGGCTTCAGCACAACAGAACCGGCAGCAATGCGTGAGCAGCTGCCAATTTCGATATTGCCGAGGATTTTTGCGCCAGCGCCGATCATCACGCCGCTGCGGATTTTCGGGTGGCGGTCTGCGCCTTCCTTGCCGGTACCACCCAGCGTGACACCATGCAGAATGGAGACATTATCACCGATGACGGCGGTTTCACCGACCACCAGACCGGTGGCATGGTCAAGGAATATCCCACGGCCAATTTGTGCGGCCGGGTTGATGTCGGTCTGGAAGACCACGGAGGCACGGCTTTGCAGATAAAGCGCAAAATCCTTGCGGCCCTTCTTCAGCAGCCAGTGGGCCAGACGGTGCGTCTGGATGGCGTGGAAACCCTTGAAATATAGCACCGGCTCCATGAAGCGCGTGCAAGCCGGATCGCGGTCATAAACCGCCTGAATATCAACGCGCAGAATGGTGCCCCACTCCGGCCAGTCCTTCAACATTTCATCAAAGGTCTGGCGCAGCAAAACAGCCTGCATGTCAGGGTGATCAAGGAGCTCACATATGCGGTAAATGACGGACGCTTCGAGCGAAGGATGGTTGAGCACTGTCGAATAGAAAAATGCAGCCAGCAATGGGTCCTGCGAAGCGGCACTGCGTGCTTCGTTCAGAAGGCTGCCCCAAATGGGATCGACAACGGCCACCTGTTCAAGTTGGCGAACTTCATTGCGCACGACCATAATGGTCTCCTTTTACCTTAGAACATTTCTTATACCGAAAAATGTTTCGGATAGAAATGGGTGAGCGCAATGGCATATCAAGCCATCGACGCGTCTCCAGCATAACATTTCTACTTTTAAGGCGCGGCGTGCCCGGCAAGCGGCATAGCGGCGCCTTAAAGTCATTTCATCTGACCATAAATCCGGGACAATATCAGGGTCATGACCGCTCAGGCATTGTTGGAAAGACCGGCGTAAAACTCCAGCACAGCGGCCTTGAACACCCTGTCACCCACCGCCAGCATATGATCGCGACCGGGAATGTCGAGTGCGGTGGCATTGGGCATGATGTCGGCCAGTTCCTGTGGTGAACCGGCAATATCATCCTTGGTTCCCACAGCTATCAGACAGGGCATGTCGATCCGGGCAGCATCTTCGCGGCTGACCAGAATGCGGTTGGTGGCAATACAGGCGGCGAGCGCAAGGCGGTCGCTTTTGGTCTGGTCGGCAAACATGCGGAACATGCGGCCACGCTCATGGGTAATGCCGTCAAGCGAAGGGGCCAGAAGCGCCTCGGCAATCGGGTCCCAATCGCCAACACCATTGCAGAGATTGATGCCAAGGCCACCAAACACCAGCGAGCGCACGCGCTCCGGGTGGGCCAGCGCCAGAAAGGCGGAGATACGCGCGCCCATGGAGTACCCCATGATATGGGCCTCGGAAATACCAAGATGGTTGAGCAGGCCAATGGCGTCTTCCGCCATGATTGGCGGGTAATAGGCCCCGGTATCATGCGGTTTATCGCTTTGGCCGTGGCCACGATTATCAATGGCAATCACCCGGTAACCGGCGGTTCCCAATGTCTTCAACCAGCCGGGATGCACCCAGTTCACACTGGCTGTCGATGCAAAGCCGTGGATGAGCAGAACCGGTTCGCCCGCCGGGTCGCCCTCATCGAAATAGGCCAGCTTCAGGCCATCGCGCTGATAAAAAGAAAAATCGGGGGTATTGAGATTCATCAAAGACATCCTTTTTGGCCGACCTTATGTCATGAATCCTGAAGGTTGAACCCTGATATGTTTCGATTTCTGTGGAGGTTGACTTCATTTATCGCTAGATGTCATGCCAAAGCAGTCAAGGTTCAATCTACATAAAGCATTTGGAGATCCGCATGGCCGGTCATCACACTATTCCTCACTTCCAGAACGATGGCGGTCACCCGATGATCGAAATCGGTGTCAAGGAATTCATGTGCACGGGCGCTTCCGTTCCTTTCGATCATCCGCATATTTTCATCGATATGGGCGATGACAACGAAAAGGTCTGTTCCTATTGCTCGACCCTTTTCCGTTACAACCCAACGCTCAAGGCCGAGCAGACAAATCCACCGGGCTGTGTTTTTCATGTGAAGGCAGCCTGACCGCTTTCCTCTCTTTCTGATCGGTGCATTTATGCCCGTAAAATCTGTCGCTATTGTCGGTGCCGGCATTGCCGGTTTGACCGCCGCTCTTTCTTTTGCCCGGCACGGCGTAAGTTCGCATATCATCGAACAGGCCCATCACCTGACGGAGGTGGGCGCCGGGCTGCAAATATCCCCCAATGCTTCTCGCATCTTGTCCGAGCTGGATGTTCTGGCCAATATCGAGCCGCTGTGGGTCGAACCTGAAACCATCGACCTGACCTCCGGCCAATCCCTGAAAACCCTGATGTCATTGCCTATGCGCCAATTGGCGCGTGCGCGCTGGGGGGCACCTTACGGAGTTCTGCACCGCTCCACCCTGCAGCAGGCGCTTCTGGGTGCGGTGTTGAAAAATCCGCTTTGTCATCTGCATCTGGGCAAACGCATTGAAACCGTGCGCAAGGCAGATATCTCCGCCATCACTTTTGCCGATCATGATCTGATCATCGGCGCAGATGGCGTCTGGTCGAGCGCCCGCTACTCCGTGCCAGAAAGCCCCTCACCCAGCTTTTCGGGCAATGTGGCATGGCGGTTTACAATCCATGACGATGTCGCGCCGTCATTCCTGCAAAAGCAGTCGGTCAAGGCGTTCCTCGGTCCTAAGGGGCACATTGTCGCCTATCCGCTAAAAGAGGTTTCCGCCTTCAACGTCGTGGCGATTTCCATCGGTGCCGATCCGGGCCAGACATGGAAGGCAGAATCAACCGGTCACCAGAAAGAAATGCTTTTTGAGCAGTTCCGCGACTGGCACCCGTCCATTCGTGAATTGCTGACCAAGACCGAGAACGGCAATTTCTGGCCTCTCTATCAGTTGAGCGAAGGTTGCTGGCACAATGGCCAGAACACCGTGCTGATTGGCGATTCCGCCCATGCGATGATGCCATTTGCGGCCCAGGGTGCGGCGATGGCCATCGAGGATGCTTTTGAACTTGCCGGTCAGGTGATGTCAGCGGCAACGCTGCCTCAGGGATTGGCGGCGTTTGAAAGCCTGCGCGTACCGCGCATCAACAAGGCACGCAAGCGGGCGCAGATGAACCGGTTTGCCTACCATGCCAGCGGCCCGTTTAAACTGGGACGTGACCTGCTGTTTGCCGTCCGTCCCGCGCAATCTTTTGCGGCAGACCTTGACTGGCTTTATGGCTACCACGCCAAGGGGTGATTGAGGCAGCGGGGCGTTTTTCTGCGGCCCTCAGAATAAAAAAGCGCCACCAGTGATGGCGGCGCTCTTTAAACTTACGAAGGTCGTGAATTCACACGTCGCTTGCCGCCTTGAAACCGGCTTCAAGATCCTTGCGGATATCAGCTACGTCTTCGAGACCGATCTGCAGACGGATAACCGAACCGCCCTCAGGTGCCTTGGCCACAACGCGGTCCGACAGACCGACCGGAACGGCCAGGCTTTCATAACCACCCCAGGAATAACCAAGACCGAACAGTTTCAGCGCATTGAGGAATGCGTGTGACTTGGCCTTGAATTCATCGGCACCAGCCTTCAGCACGAAGGAGAACACGCCGCTTGCGCCCTTGAAGTCACGTTTCCAGATGTCGTGGCCGGGGAAGCTTGGCAGGGCCGGATGCAGCACACGGCCCACATCGTCCCTGCCCTCAAGCCATTCCGCAATGGCAAGTGCGCTCTGCTGGTGGCGCTCAAGGCGCACGCCCATGGTGCGCAGGCCGCGTAGCATCTGGTAGGAATCATCCGGTGCCGCACACAGGCCAAGCAACATGTTGGCTTCGTTGAGCGTATCCCAATGCTCCTTGTTGGCAGACACGAAGCCCATCAGCAGGTCGGAATGGCCAGACGGATACTTGGTCGCCGCCTGCATGGTGATATCAACGCCGTGGTCTAGCGGCTTGAAATACAGCGGTGTCGCCCAGGTATTGTCCATCGTAACGACGCAGCCATGCTTGTGGGCAATGGCCGAAATGACCGACACTTCCTGCATTTCAAAGGTGTTGGAACCTGGCGCTTCCAAATGCACCAGCTTGGTATTTGGCTTGATCAGGGCTTCGATGCCAGCGCCAACCAGCGGATCATAGTAATCGATCTCGACACCCATGCGTTTGAGCATCGTGTTGCAGAAACGACGGGTCGGGAAATAGACCGAATCAACGATCAGCGCGTGGTCGCCGGGCGACAGATAGGCAAGAAACGGGATGGTGATCGCAGCCAGCCCCGATGGCAGAAGGATAGTTCCGGCTGCGCCATCCAGCTCGTTGATTGCTTCACAAAGCGCATCCGTGGTCGGTGTGCCATGTGTACCGTACGTGTATTTCTGCTTGCCGTCTGCCATGGCCTGCGCGTCAGGGAAAAGCACGGTCGAAGCGCGTACGACAGGCGGATTTACGAAGCCATAATAATCGGTTGGGTCATTTCCCAGATGAGCCAGACGCGTATTGTCGCCCGCACCGGAAAGCAGAAGATCTTTATTTTTCATTTCGGGATAAACACTCACTGATAGATGTGAAGCGAACATGCTAGCCCGCAGCGAACAGGTCAACCCTCAGAAGAAACGTTTTAAAGATGGCGGTTGCAACGCGATATTTTTGCCCACTCGCCGCCTATAATTTATACAATTGCTTCATTCACAGTCATCAAACTGAAAAATCTCTTTTTTAGGCAATTTTATTTCTCCCAAGACTTGACCATGAAGGCAATAATGATTGTGATGCATGTGCGCACCGGGAGGTGATGCGGAAGGGGAGAAATATAAAGAAATAATTGTATTCGCCCTTTCTAAATCGATTAAATAATAAACAAAGGTTGGGAAAATATGAAAAAGGCAATTCTGTCAGCCATTATCGGCACAGCTGCGCTGGGTGCAGGTTCGGTGGCTTCGGCCGCAACACTGGATGACGTAAAGGCAAAGGGCTTTGTACAATGCGTCGTGAACACAGGTCTTCCGGGTTTTGCTTCCCCGGATGCCAGCGGTAACTGGACAGGTTTCGACATTGATTTCTGCCGCGCTGTGGCAGTTGCGGTCTTTAACGACCCAACAAAGGTGAAGTTTACACCAACAACAGGTCAGACACGTTTCCCGGCTCTGCAGTCCGGTGAAGGCGACGTTCTGTTCCGTAACACCACCTGGACCATCAGCCGCGACACCGCACTTGGCTTCAACTTCCGTACCGTCAACTATTACGACGGCCAGGGCTTCATGGTTCCTAAGAGCCTCAACGTAAAATCGGCACTCGAACTTTCCGGTGCAGCCGTTTGCGTACAGTCCGGTACGACCACAGAACTTAACCTTGCTGACTACTTCAAGGCCAACAACCTCGAATACAAGCCAGTCGTGTTTGAAAAGTTCGAAGAAGTGAACGCTGCTTACGCCGCTGGCCGTTGCGACGTTTACACCACCGACCAGTCCGGTCTGTATTCCGTTCGTCTCGGACTTCCAAACCCGGATGACCACCTTGTTCTGCCTGAAATCATTTCCAAGGAACCACTTGGACCAGCCGTTCGTCAGGGTGACGACCAGTGGTTCGATATCGTTTCCTGGAGCCATTACGCGCTGGTTCAGGCTGAAGAATTCGGCATCACCAAAGCCAATATCGATGAAATCAAGGCAAGCACCACCAATCCGGATATCAAGCGTTTCCTTGGCACGGAAACCGATTCGAAGATTGGTACCGACCTTGGCCTGACCAATGACTGGGCCTACAACATCGTCAAGGCACTGGGTAACTACGGTGAAATCTTCGAGGCCAATCTCGGTGAATCTTCTCCGCTGAAAATCCAGCGTGGTCTGAATGCCCTTTGGACCAAGGGTGGCCTGCAGTACGCACCACCAATTCGCTAATCCTCGTCAACGGCAAGGCGGCTTAAACCCGCCTTGCCTTTTACAATAACAAGATGGCCAACATGGCCACATGGGGATAGGGCAAACATGGCAGATAACGCTACAATTGCGTCTTCCGGCAACAGATCCTCCGGTTCACTCCTTTATGATCCGTTCGTCCGTTCAATCTTCTTTCAAATCGTCACCATCATCATCTTCGTTGCCGTCGTGTGGTTTATTGCCAACAACGTGGCGACCAACCTCGCGCGTTCCAACACGGCGTCTGGCTACGGCTTTCTGAATAGCCGCGCTGGTTTTGACATCGGTGACACGCTGATCGCTTATTCCAGCGATTCCACCTATGGCCGGGCGCTGATCGTCGGCTTCCTCAACACCCTAGTCGTTGCGATAACCGGTATTATCACCGCAACAATCATTGGTTTCATCGTCGGTGTCGGGCGCCTGTCCAACAACTGGCTGATCGCCAAGATTTGCACGGTTTACGTCGAGGTGTTCCGCAATATCCCGCCGCTTCTGGTTATCTTCTTCTGGTACACGGGCGTCTTGCGCCTGCTTCCCAATGTCAGAGATTCCTACGATCTGCCGTTTGGCATCTTCCTCAACAACCGTGGTCTTTCTATTCCAAGACCTGTTTGGGGCGAAGGTTCGCTGATCTTTGCAATCTCCATTCCGGTTGCGATCATTGCCGTTGTGGCCTTGTCCAAATGGGCGACAAAACGCCAGATGAAAACCGGACAGACCTTCCCGATCTTCCGTGCGGGCCTCGGTATCCTGATTGGGCTGCCGCTATTGGCGTTTCTGGTTGCCGGTGCGCCGCTGACTTTCGACGTACCTGTTGCCGGTGGCTTCAACATCAGGGGTGGCAGCACTGTTCTGCCGGAGTTTTTCGCGCTTTATCTGGCCCTCTCCTTTTATACCGCCGCCTTCATTGCCGAAACCATCCGTTCCGGTATTCGCGGCGTTCCGAAGGGACAGACGGAAGCATCGACCGCGCTTGGCATGAAATCCAGCAAGACCACCCGTCTTATCGTTGTGCCGCAGGCCATGCGCATCATCATTCCGCCGCTTACCAGCCAATATCTCAACCTCACGAAGAACTCTTCGCTGGGTGTCGCCATCGGTTATCCCGATCTGGTGTCCACAGGCGGAACGACCCTGAACCAGACCGGTCAGGCCGTCGAAGTCGTGTCGATCTGGATGATTGTCTATCTGTCGATCAGCATCATCACATCGCTCTTCATGAACTGGTTCAACGCCAAGATGGCATTGGTGGAGAGATAAGCTCATGAGCACAAGAAACGTACAATATGTCCGCACCGCCATGGTTGGCGCGGCACCTCCCCCAAAGGACGAAAAAAGCGCCGTTGCATGGCTGCGGAAGAATCTGTTCTCCGGCCCCAAAGACGTGATTTTGACGCTGATTGCGGTCGCCATCATCCTGGCTATCGTACCACCGGCCATCGACTGGTTGTTCATCAAGGCATCATGGGTCGGCTCTGACCGTTCCGTGTGTGCCACCGTCGTCCAGGGCGGGATTCAGCCGGAAGGCTGGACAGGTGCCTGCTGGGCATTTGTCGAGGACCGTTTTGCGCAGTTCATGTTCGGCCGTTATCCGCTCGATGAGAGATGGCGTCCGCTGCTGGTAACAGTCATGCTCATTGCATTGCTGGTGCCGCTGCTCATTCCAAAGATCCCTGGCAAGACACTGAACGCCGTCCTGATGTTCATCATCTTCCCAGTGGTTGCCTTCTACCTTCTGCATGGCGGTGCTTTCGGCCTGCAGCGCGTAGACACACCTCTTTGGGGTGGCCTGATGGTCACGCTCATTTTGTCCTTCGTCGGCATTGCGGTGTCACTGCCGCTCGGCATTCTGTTGGCACTTGGCAGAAAATCGAAAATGCCTGCCATCAAGACATTGTGCGTCGGTTTCATCGAAATCATCCGTGGCGTGCCGCTGATCACCGTTCTGTTCATGGCAAACGTCATGCTGCCGCTGTTTTTGCCAACCGGATGGACAATCGACAACTTCCTGCGTGCACTCGTCGGCGTTGCGCTGTTTGCATCTGCCTACATGGCGGAAGTTATTCGCGGTGGTTTGCAGGCCATTCCAAAAGGCCAGTTTGAAGGTGCCGATTCACTCGGCCTCGGCTACTGGCAGACCACGCGGTTGATCATTCTGCCGCAGGCAATCAAGCTGGTTATTCCCGGCATCGTCAACACGTTCATTGGCCTGTTCAAGGACACCTCGCTGGTATCGATCATTGGCATGTTCGACCTGCTGGGTATTGTGCAGCTCAATTTCCGCGATGCGACGTGGATTACCCCGGTAACACCATTGACCGGCCTGATTTTCGCAGGCTTCATCTTCTGGATATTCTGCTTCGGCATGTCGCGTTACTCTGCCTTTATGGAAAGACACCTCGACACCGGACATAAAAGATAAGGGAAACACTCATGGCAGGACCCCAAACACAAAAAATGACGGTTTCTGATACCGATGTCGCTATCGAAATCGTTGGCATGAACAAGTGGTATGGCGATTTCCACGTGCTTCGCGATATCAACCTCAAGGTCATGCGCGGTGAGCGTATCGTCATTGCCGGGCCTTCGGGCTCGGGCAAGTCGACGATGATCCGCTGCATCAACCGTCTGGAAGAACACCAGTCGGGCAGCATTGTGGTGGATGGAATCGAACTGACCAACGATCTGAAGAAGATCGATGAGGTTCGTCGCGAAGTGGGCATGGTGTTCCAGCACTTCAACCTGTTCCCTCACCTGACAATCCTTGAAAACTGCACGCTGGCACCGATCTGGGTTCGCAAGACCCCAAAGAAGGAAGCTGAAGCGATTGCCATGCACTTCCTGGAACGCGTGAAGATTCCTGAACAGGCTCACAAATATCCGGGCCAGCTTTCCGGCGGTCAGCAACAGCGCGTGGCGATTGCCCGCTCGCTGTGCATGAAGCCAAAAATCCTGCTGTTCGATGAGCCGACATCGGCGCTCGATCCGGAAATGGTGAAGGAAGTTCTCGATACAATGGTGGGCCTTGCCGAAGAAGGCATGACCATGCTGTGCGTGACCCACGAAATGGGTTTTGCACGCCAGGTGGCAAACCGGGTTATCTTCATGGACCAGGGCCAGATCGTCGAAGAAAACTCCCCGCAGGAGTTTTTCGACAATCCGCAGCACGAGCGAACAAAATTGTTCCTCAGCCAGATTCTTCACTAGGAATCGAAAACGAAAAAATGGGGCTTCGGCCCCATTTTTTTTGCGCAGATGGCCGTTATACATACCCGACTAAATGTCACCGCAGAGCGACAGAAAAAAAACAAGCCACTGATTTAAAACAACAATTGCAAAACTCGCACAATAAAATCATCTGCATTGTCATTTTTTTGCAAAAAACGAAAATTGGCGCTTGCAGGAAATAAAACCTCTGATTATAAGGGCGCCAACACAGCGTATGCGCCCTTCGTCTATCGGTTAGGACGTCAGATTTTCATTCTGAAAAGAGGGGTTCGACTCCCCTAGGGCGTACCACTGTGATCCTCCCCAAAATTGAAAAACTGCATCATTCCCGCCTCGGGAACGATCTTTCTGCATGTCGATTTATGCCGACATTTTCAGATATTTACAGCAATCCCCTCACCTAAAAGGCCAACTGGAAAAAAATGCATTTTTCCACAGCCGAAACGCAAAAAAATGCAATTTGGTGCTTGCGGGAAATCAAACCTCTGACTATAAGGGCGCCAACACAGCGTACGCGCCCTTCGTCTATCGGTTAGGACGTCAGATTTTCATTCTGAAAAGAGGGGTTCGACTCCCCTAGGGCGTACCACTGTGCTTCTCTCCCCTACATCATGATAAAAAACGCCACAGCGACAACGTCGCTTGTTCGTTTTGCCGTGCGCTGACATGCGCAAGCCATACCCTGCCCTCAGCGTGGTTTTAACGGGTACACAACCTTGCGCTTTGTTGCTATTTCCCTTTGACGCCATCGAACCATTTTCATCCAGAAGGTTTGGCCATGAACACCGGTTGGACGATGATTTGGAATTATACGCTGCCCAAGGAGCGCAATGTCTCGGCCCGCACGCCTGTTATTGGCAAGGACCAGGTTGTCGGCATTTTTCATTACGACAAAAAGAGTTTCTTCGAGAGCAGTGTCATCGCCCTTTCAAAGACCGACGGCCGTGAGCTGTGGCGACACACGATCGACCATGTCGCGACAGAACCGCTGATTGATGAAAATGGCAATATCTATGTTGCCAGCTTCGCTGGCGCTGTCCACGCCTATGCGCCTGATGGCAGCACGTTGTGGACCAGCGCCTTTGGCACCCGCAATGTCAATGTGCCTGTTCTGAGCGGGGATCGTATCTTTATTGCCGAAACAGGTGGCGGCAGCCAGAAGACCTGGTGTCTTGATAAAGCGACCGGCGACGTCCTCTGGTCCCATGACACCGGAGGTCACGCCTACCGGTTTCTGGCGCATGACGGCAAGATCTTCCATACGGCAATTGTCTCCGGTGCCAAGTTCGGAGAATCGACCGTGCATCTGCTGTGCATCGACCAGCAGTCAGGCAACAGCTTGTGGTCAACGACAGCAGATCAATATCACTTCAATGCCGCCATTGTGGACGGCCTGCTAGTCTGGGGCGCCCGCAATGCCATCCACCTCTACGACCCTGCCAATGGCAGCCTGAAGGCCTCTCTGGCCATTCCTGATGGCACGGCGATCACATCAGGTCCACTGGTTGTCGGCAATCGCATCATTGCTGGTGACGACAACAGCACGATCCGTGTTGCGTCGCTGGAAAAGAAGGGGTTGCTGTTCAAAAAGCCGCAACTCGAGGCGGCCTGGAGCCAACCGTTACAAGGCGAGATCGTCGGCCAGCCGCTGTATCATCAAGGACAAATTTTCGTGCTTGATGACAAGGGGCAGATTGTCGGCATGGATATTGACGGCACAATCACCACGCCGACTTTTGGTGTGGGTGATGGCAAATGCAAAGGCGGCGGATTGGCCGCAGAAAACAACCTGCTAGCGGTTGCTACCGGTCGCACCGTTGAACTCTACCAAAACTGAGCATTTTCAGAACTGCTGGGCGGTCGTTTGCGGCATCACAGGCTTGCTTAGCCTTCAAGCAGCTTGTTGCATCAGTTGGCGATTGCCGCGTCCAGCACGCGGATCTGCACCCGGCGCTGACCCTGCCATTGTTCTGCACCCAATGTTCCCGCCACATGCACGGAGCGGCCTCTGCCGTTCAGCAGCAGTTGGCCGAGCGGCGCATCTGCCGCCCTGAAGGCAATACCGTCCAGCCGGCTGCCATCCAGTGCTTCCAACGTTATCTTGACGTGATTGGCACCCACGGTGCGGGCATCTTTCAGGCGGTGGGCCGGAATAGCAAAAATCGGCTGTGAATGGCCCGAACCATAGGGACCAGCGGCTTCCAGTCGATCGATCAAATCCAGCGTCGCACCAGAGGCACCAATGGCACCATCGATCTTGAGCGCACTGTTTTCGACCAACGATGCGATGGCCTTGGAGGCGCTTTCTTCAAAGAAGGTTCTAAGCTTGCCAAGCGCGCTGCGCTCCACTGTCAGGCCGGCCGCCATGGCATGGCCGCCACCCTTGACCAGAAGGCCATTGTCGACGGCAGCCCGCACCATGCGGCCAAGGTCAAAGCCATTGATCGAGCGGCCGGAACCGGTGCCCTTGCCGTTTGCATCAAAGGCAATGGCAAAGGCTGGGCGGCGGAAGCGGTCTTTAAGGCGTGATGCCAGCAGCCCGACAATGCCGGGGTGCCAGTTCTTCCGGGCGGTGACAATAACCCCTGCCCCGGAACCGTCACCATATTCGGCAAGTGCTTCGGCTTCCGCCTCGGCCAGCATCACGGTTTCCATCGCCTGGCGTTCACGGTTCAGTTCATCGAGCTTTGCCGCGATGACTTCAGCACCCGATGGGTCATCAATGGTCAACAGGCGGCTGCCGAGTGCGGCGTCGCCAATCCGGCCGCCAGCGTTGATGCGCGGACCAATCAGAAAACCGAAATGATAAGGTGTTACCGGCCCGCCGAGGCCTGCGATCTTAAACAGCGCCGCCAGACCGGCATTGTTCATGTGGCGGGCCGCAACCAGACCTTTGACCACATAGGCGCGGTTCAGCCCCTTCAATGGTACGACGTCACAAACTGTCGCCAGTGCCACGATATCGAGGAAGGACAGAAGGTCGAGCGTGAAAGCGCGGCGGTCCTTTTTGTCCTTCATCACCCGCAGCGTTGCCACCAGAACCAGAAACACCACGCCGGCGGCACAGAGATGGCCCTGACCTGAGAGATCGTCCTGGCGGTTGGGGTTTACCAGCGCCACGCAAGGCGGCAGCGTTTCGCCGACCTGATGGTGGTCGATGACGACGACATCGGTGCCGGCCTGCTTGGCGGCCAGCAGCGATTCATGGCTGGTGGAGCCACAATCCACCGTCACTATCAGCGTGGCGCCATTGGCGGCCAGTTGCTGCATGGCTGCGGGGTTTGGGCCATAACCTTCAAAAATACGATCGGGAATATAGATTTCCGGCTCAAGCCCGAAATGATTGAGGAAGCGGTACATCAAGGCAGCCGACGATGCGCCATCAACGTCATAGTCACCGAAGATGGCTATCTTTTCGTTTTTCTCGATGGCGGCGGCCAGACGATTGGCGGCCAGTTCACAATCCGTCAGCGTGTGCGGATCGGGCATCAGGTTACGGATGGTTGGGTCGAGAAATTCCAGTGCCTCATCAACGGCAACGCCACGCCCGGCCAGCACACGGGCGATCAGTTCTGGCATACCGTGAAGCTGCGCCATGGCGAGGGCGCGGTTCTGCCCGGCCTGATCAAGCCGTGACACCCAGCGCTGGTCGCTGACCGATCGCTCCACACCCAGAAACGCACGTGGCACGGTATCGACCGGTTCCGTCATTCACTATCCTGCTCTGCCAAACTCAACACATGATGAAAGCGGTTAAACAGCTTTCGTGTCTTAAAGACGAGCATTTATTCTGTCGTGCGGGAGTTTCAAGAGCAAGAGCGGCCGAAAACTTTGTTGGGACACATGACCTGCCCTAAAGCATGGCATCACCAAAATGCACGAACGGCCTTTACGACAAGGCTTGCGCTGCAAAGCTGGTCACATTCAAAGCCGTGGCATGGCGTTTTACGCCAGCCAAAACAACGCACATCATGGATGTGCGCCGCTTTAGGATAAGTCCGGAAAGCATGCAGTTTCCAGACCGTCACAACAGCCACCACCCTCCTCAGACATGGTGGCTGTTATCGTGTCAAATCAGCCCAGAACAATCGGCAGAGCCAAGGCTCCGACGCTGCTGGCCACGACGGACAGCAGAATGGTCAGTACCGCCCAGTTACGTCGGGCGAAACTTTCATCATTTTCACACAGGGCAAAATTGTCGTTCGAAAAGTTTGGCAGAGGATGAACCTCTGCCTTTTCGACAGGACCAATATCCTTGAACAGTACAATTGAACTCACGACGCGCCTCCCTCGCTTGGTGATTTCAGTTGATGTCATGGTACTGTCACTTAACGCCCTTGACCAGCCTTACTCCTTACTGAGTAAGCAAAATAGAGTACTCAAAGGCGGCTATCGGGGCTTATGGCAGTCACATTTTGTAAAAGCGAATGCCCCGCCGTGGTCATAACCAGCGGCAGGGCATCGATAATGTCAAAATGGAACCGAAATTCGGTGCGAAAACCGAAATGCGGCGCGAATCAGGCAGCCTTTGTGCGCTCGATTCGGATGACCTGCGGTTCATCCGTCAGGTAAGCCTGGCTCTTGATGGAGGCGACGGCCTTGCGAACGGCATCTTCCATCGTTGCGTGGGTCACCAGCACGATTGTCTGCGGGGCATCCGGCGTCTGGGCGCGCGAGCGCTGCACGATCGATTCCAGCGAAATGCCATTTTCAGCCATGCTTGTCGCGATGCTGGCAAACACGCCGGCGCGGTCAGCGACAGTCAGGCGGATGAAGTAACCGCCTTCGTGTTTCTTCATCTTGGCGCGACGGTACTTTTCCAGCGACTTGGCCGGACGGCCAAGGACTGGAACCTGCTGAATGCCAGGACGGCTCTTGGCGATGTCGGCGATATCGCCGAGAACGGCAGATGCCGTTGCATTACCACCGGCGCCGGGGCCAACCATCAGCAATTCACCGAGGATGTCGGATTCGATGGCGACAGCGTTGGTCACGCCATCCACCTGCGCAATCACGGAATCCAGCGGCACCATGGTTGGGTGAACGCGCTGTTCAATGCCTGACTCAGTCATCTGTGCAACGCCGAGCAGCTTGATGCGGTAACCGAGATCGGCAGCGGCATGGATATCTTCAATCGAGATATTTGTGATACCTTCGAGATAGATGTCGTCAGCTGCAATCTTGTTGCCGAATGCCAGCGTCGTCAAAATGGCAAGCTTGTGAGCGGTGTCATTGCCCTCGATGTCAAAGGCTGGGTCCGCTTCAGCGTAACCAAGACGCTGCGCTTCCTTCAGGCACGTCTCAAAGGACAGGCCTTCCTTCTCCATCTTGGTCAGGATGTAATTGCAGGTACCGTTCATGATACCGTAGATCCGGGACACGTGGTTGCCGGTCAGGGATTCACGCAGTGCCTTGATAACCGGAATACCACCGGCCACCGCAGCTTCGAAGTTCAGGAGAACGCCCTTCTCTTCTGCCGTGGTTGCCAGCTCCACACCGTGCTTGGCAAGCAATGCCTTGTTGGCTGTCACCACGTGGAGACCGCGGGCAAGCGCTGTTCTGACTGCTGCCTTGGCAGGGCCAGATGCACCGCCAACCAGTTCAACGAACACATCGATCTCAGCTTCGGCTGCCATCTGCTCGGGTGTGTCAAACCAGGTAATACCGGTGAGATCAATGCCACGGTCGCGCGAACGGTCGCGCGCGCTGACGGCAATAATCTCAATCGCGCGTCCGCAGGTAATCGCAAGCTCGTTGCTTCTCTGCTGGATGATGCGCACAAGCGACGAGCCGATAGTGCCGAGCCCCGCTATGCCGATTCTCAATGAATCTGCCATTGGTATAATCCTGATTTGTTTTGGTAATAACAGGTGGCCGGGACCGGCCACCCAGGGAGTTGCCCCCGTTATTAACGGTGAGCGTTCAGAGAAACGACGTTATGCATCGTTTCATCAGCTGTGGACAGGAAGCGCTTCAAGTTGCGCGCAGCCTGACGAATGCGGTGTTCGTTTTCAACGAGAGCCAGACGAACATAGTCATCGCCCATTTCGCCGAAGCCAACACCCGGAGCAACCGCAATATCGGCCTTTTCGACGAGCAGCTTGGAAAACTCGAGCGAACCGAGATGACGGAACTTTTCTGGAATTTTTGCCCATGCAAACATGGTGGCGGCCGGTGGTGGCACCTCAAAACCAGCCTTGCCGAAGGTATCAACCATAACGTCGCGGCGGCGGCGGTAGACATTGCGCACTTCGGCAATATCGGAGCCATCGCCGTTCAGCGCGTGGGTGGCGGCAACCTGGATCGGCGTGAAAGCGCCGTAGTCCAGATAGGACTTTACACGGGTCAAAGCCGAGATCAGACGCTCGTTACCGACCGCAAAGCCCATGCGCCAGCCGGGCATTGAGAAGGTCTTGGACATGGAGGTGAACTCAACGGCCACATCCATGGCACCTGGAACCTGCAGCACCGATGGTGGTGGGTTGTTTTCGTCGAAGTAGATTTCCGAATAGGCCAGATCCGACAGCACGATGATGTCATGCTTCTTGGCGAATGCGATGATATCCTTGTAGAAATCAAGCGACGCAACATGCGCCGTCGGGTTGGACGGGTAGTTGATGATCAGCGCCAATGGCTTTGGAATGGAGTGGCGCACAGCGCGCTCCAGCGGGCCAAAGAATGTCTCATCCGGCTCGACATTCATGGAGCGGATCACACCGCCAGCCATCAAGAATCCGAAAGCATGGATCGGATAGGTCGGGTTCGGGCAGAGAATAACGTCGCCCGGTGCAGTGATTGCCTGCGCCATGTTGGCGAAACCTTCCTTGGAGCCGAGTGTTGCAACAACCTGGGTATCGGGGTTGAGCTTTACGCCAAAACGACGGGCGTAATAGGCGGCCTGCGCCTTGCGAAGACCGGGAATGCCCTTGGACGAGGAATAGCGGTGGGTGCGTGGGTCCTGAACGACCTCACACAGCTTGTCGACGATCGCTTTCGGGGTCGGAAGATCCGGGTTTCCCATGCCAAGGTCAATAATATCCGCGCCACCCGCTCGTGCGCTCGCTTTCAAACGGTTTACCTGTTCGAATACGTATTGCGGCAGACGCTTGACCTTGTGAAACTCTTCCATTTTCTTCCTCATGAAAATGCGCCAGCACTGCCCGGCGCATTTGCGAAAGTTCGTTTTTATTACAGTAACCTGCCGACACGAACACATCCTGCAGATTCTGGTATTGTAGCGCAAAGATCGGAAAATCCTAACGATTTAACCGGTCAATTGGCGCCAGCCTGATCACTCCATCCCATGTCGCCGGACATCGTCATCTGCATTGAGATGAAGTGGCGCATGGATGTGTCGGATATAAGCTTTTTTTACGGCAGCCGATCCGACGCAGTGATGCGTAAACACGTTTTTGCTTAACGCCAGTTTTGGTTTGAATGCAAGGCAACCATGGCCGGAAACCGGCCATTTTGCTGCAATCGGCCTGACAATCAGGCGTGCTTGCCGTCCACGATGACAGAACGGATGAGCGAAAGCACCGCATCCGGCTTGATATCGGTGCAAACGAGCTGGCTTGGATGACCATCCCAGTAGCCTGGCGGGAAACCACGACCATCCGGTTTCTGGATGGTCGCACCATCGGCCAGACCACCGCATACCACGCGAACCGGGCCGCTGCGTGTCTCAAACAGTTCCGGCGCCACCAGATAAACGCAGGCGCAGCTGTCATGCACGACCATGCCGTCGCCGGTGCGTTCCTTGTAGAACTCGATATAGAACTGCGACAGGTCTGACAGCAGTTGCACCGGCTTGCCGCCTGCTTTTGCCATGCCATCCATGAATTTGGAGGTCATCACGGTCTTGGTCGTGACATCCAGACCAACGATGGTGACGCGCCAGGGTGCGGTAAACACCAGATCGGCCGCTTCCGGGTCGCCATGGATATTGGCTTCGGCGGCTGGCGATACGTTGCCGTTAATGTCGAATGCACCACCCATGATGATGACATCTTTCACCAGTGCGGCAAAATCCGGATCTTCGCGCAATGCCAGTGCGAGGTTGGTCATGCGGCCAACCGCAATGATTGTCACCTCGCCCGGATTGGCCTTCACCGTTTCGATCAGGAAGTGGTGGGCCGGACGCGGATCAACCGGCAGGTGGATGGTCTCGGGGATATCGATGTCGCCCAGACCATTTTCACCGTGGATGAAGGTTGGCCAATGTCCCTCGGGACGGGACGGATCAAACGTCACATTGGCACCCTTGGCGACTGGTGCGGAAATGCCCCATTGTTGCTTTAGGAAAAGCGCGTTGCGCGTCGTGATCTCAATCGGCGCATTCCCGAAAACCGTGGTGATGCCTATCAGATCGATCTCCGGGTGCCTGTGAAGGAAAAGCAGGGCCATTGCGTCATCGACGCCGGGATCCGTATCAAATATCACCTTATGCATTTCAGTATGCTCCGCAAAATCTTTTTATGCCGGCTGATGTGCCGCCGGGTGCGGGCACATTAATCATAAGCGGCGCATCCGCAATCCCTAACGTGACCTGAAATAGCGTTTGCCAAGCATCGGCTTCAGTGACAATAACGCTGTCATCTTTTGCCCCTCCCGGAATTCTCACCTTGACCGACGTCACGTTGCACCTGCTTTCCACCTTGTTTGTTGTCGCCATTGTTGCCGGCTTTATCGATTCCATTGCTGGCGGCGGCGGGCTGATTACCATTCCGGCCATGCTGATCATGGGCATTCCACCGCTTGAGGCGCTGGGCACCAACAAGCTGCAGTCACAGTTCGGTTCGGCTTCTGCCACTTACGCCTATACCAAGCGCGGTCTGGTGGACCTGAAAAGCCAATTGCCGATGGCGCTTTTGTCGATGGTGGGCGGTGTATTCGGCGCCATTGCAGCCGCCTTTGTACCGGCCGAAGTGTTGCGTTTTATCATGCCGTTCCTGCTGGTTGGCATTGCGCTTTATTTTGCGTTCAAACAGCAGCTGAGCGATCAGGACCGCCACAGACGCATTTCATCCTTTATGTTCGGCTGCACGGTCGTGCCGCTGATCGGTTTTTATGATGGCATTTTTGGTCCCGGTACCGGATCGTTCTTCATGCTGGCCTTCGTGTCATTGGCCGGTTACGGCATGCTGAAAGCCACAGCTCACACCAAGCTTTTGAACTTCGGTTCCAATGTCGGCAGCTTCATCGTGTTCACGATCAGCGGTGCAGTGTTGTGGAAAATCGGTTTTGTCATGGGCATCGGCCAGTTCATTGGCGCGCAGCTTGGTTCGCACTTCGCCATGAAAAATGGCGCAAAGCTGATCCGTCCGCTGCTGATCATCTCCTGCCTTGCCATGGCGGCACGGTTGATTATTGGTCAGGTCGACCCAGCGCTCTGGGAGCGGATGACGGCAGTCTTCGGCTTCTGAAAACAAGGTGCTGGTCGCGGGACCATCAACCAGCCAGACAATGGCACGGCGCACTGCCGTGCCTCAGGCCTCATGCAAGTCTTGCATGACAACGATGGCACCTGCAATGCGGTGGTCAGCACAACGAAGCGGCGTCATACGATAACGGGCCATCCGTTCGCCCTGCCCCCACGGCTCATGGGTATAATCAAGGCTTTCCCCCTCGAAACAACGATCAAGGCGCGGCTTGATCTTCATCTCAAAATATTCGCTGCCGACCAACTCTGAAATCGATGAGCCGATCAGAGATAGTGGCGTTCTGTTGAAATATTTCGAATAACGCTTGTTGGCGTAGAGAAAACGGCAGTCGGTGGTAATCACCACCACCCGGTCTGGCAGCAGATCCAGCACAACTTCGCTGAACAGCATATCAGGATAGACCTGCTGTTTTGCTCTTGTCTCGACAATGGCGGGGCGAGCGTCTTCAGCCTGCATGGTGCTGTCGGCGAAATAACGGTCGATCAGCATCGACATGGCAGCAGAATGGCGCAGCACGCTTGACGGATCATCCGCATCTTCACGGATCAGCGCCGCCAGAAACTGCATCTGCATGTGCATTTCATAGGCATTTTCCGCTTTGTAGGACAGGATGATGCCGATGAGCGGGTCCAACTCACGGTCGAGAGCCCGGACCAGTTCGTCATGTCCGGCAGATACGGCCTGCTGCAATTGCAAACATTTTGTCGAAAACGCTTCGAAAAGCCCCAACATGCCAGTCTCCAAAATGGTCTGCCAGATATCCGCGCTGCGGTGAAAACATGCGACGGATGTCCGTGTGCGAGAATGGTCAAATGCCCGCACATTCTTTGCTGGAAGGCACTAACATGACGACCCCTCACATTCAATCAGTCAAATGACGACTGAATTAGAATTTTTGAATTTAGCAAAAGCAAAAACACAGCAAACAATATTATTTCTTAAATATATTACTGAAACTCACTCTGGATAATTCAGAAAAATCAAAAACAATACGCAATGAAAATCAAAAACAGACGAAACAGGCATCAACATAAAAAATGATATTTGTTTTCTACTTTATTTCAAAATACAGGACATGATTTACGTGAAAATTTTAAATAAATAAATTTCCGATACTTCAAAAAACAAATCATCACTGACTGGAAAGCACCCAAAGTGTCGCAATTTTGAAACAGAATTTAGACAAATCAATATGTGGGAATTTGTCCGAATTGGGGATTCCAGATCGGCATACAGCCGCCCTCACCTGTCTCATAATGAAACAAGTGTGGCAAATTGTGAATCAGTTCAATGTCCGGAAGCAACACGCTGACCGCACGGCGACCGGTGTCGGTTGCAGCAATTGCGGTCAGGAATAATCAAAGAAATGTTTCAGGCAGCGCCGGAACGTCTGCGGCGATCGGCTGCTTCCTGCAGAACAATCATCGCACCGAGAAGCGTGCCTGATGACGAGTAGCAAGGTGTGAGACCAAGCGAAACGACGATGGTGCGACCATCATTATCTTCCGCGTAGGTAAACTGCGTTGCCTCACCCTGGAAGCACTGAACCAGCTTTTCCTTCAGGCCATGCTGGAAGCGGTGCAGACCGACAAACTCCGCAATGTGCTTGCCGAGCATATCGGCGACAGACAGCGAATAGCGGCTGGCATTGGCAGCATTGCAATAGAAGATGCGGTAATCCGTAGACACCACGATGATGCGGTCGGACTGCTCGTCAAACCATGCCTCATCCAGCACGGTGTGCTCTTTGCCGTCCTTGTCGTTGGGGGAATAACCCTTGCCGATGTAGCGGTTTACCAGAGTTTTCAGCAACTCTGTGTTGCGCTGGACACCAGCAAAATCCTCAGCCTCCTCGTTCAGCAAATCAATTGCGAACTGGAACTGGATCCGGATCTCATCAGGGTTTCGGGTTTCCTTGTGGATGATCGCTTCAAGGATCGGATCAAGCTCACGATCGAGGGCCTCCACGGCGGTCGCGTCGTTGGTTTCGACCGCATGTCTCAGTCGTGCATATTGTTGCCAGAACCGCTCAACCAAAGTCTTCAACGCAACTCTCCCGAGAAGATTATCGCAATCCGCATGCAATTATCGATGAACCTCCGAAATCACAGTCCCTCCACAGAGATCAGGACATGCTTGAGACCTATCAACCAAAACATTCAAACCCATGACCGACTAATATCACAAAAACAGAAGCGTTTACAAACCGCTACTCTTGGTGTGGTTAACCGCCGAAATCCACGGGTTTTATATATTCTGAAGCTGGTGCCAAGGTTTCGTGATTTTCGAGAGCCGATAGGTATTTCAAAGCTTGGATTTGATGTTCCAACGGTCGTGGTACCAGAGCCACTGGCCCGGATGTTCCCGCACCCAGCTTTCAACCTTGTCGTTCAACAACTGGGCCGTGCCGGCCACATCGACATTGCCCTTCTCATCGACCGGGATCGTTATCTTTGGCTCGATTTCCAGGCGGTAGCGGTTGTCGGGCAAACGGATGCAACGGGCTGGATAGACCTCACAATTGAACTGGCGAACCAGCTTGGCAACCAGCGGGTTGGTTTTCACGTCAAGGTCGAAGAACTGCGTCGACAGACCCTTGTTGAACTTCTGGTCAACCAGCACGCCAACGCCACCGCCCCGTTCCAACTGGCGCGCTAGCGCGAAAGATGAACCGGCATGCGAGGGAACAAGATCGCCCATACGCGCACGACGGAAGTTGAATACCTTGTCGGCGATGTAAGGATTGTTCGGTGGGCGAAACAGTACAGTGACCATCAGGCCGAAGGCAGAGCCTGCCACCGGCAGAAGTTCGAAATTGCCGGTATGGGCGGTAAACACGATGAAGGGTCGCGGATTATCACGCAGGTCGAGGAAGATCGGGATACCTTCGACCTCAATGCGGCCTGGCGTGGTGTTTTCCGGATCAAAGTCGAACAACCGGTCCAGAAATACATATTCCGCCGCCAGACGGCCCATATTGGCCCAACTGTCCATGGCGATATCGAGACGTTCCTGCTGCGACTTCTCAGGGAATGCGCGCTCCAGATTATAGAGCATCAGCTTGTGACGCTTGGTCTTGGGGCCAACCCACCTGGCAAAACGTTCCGCAAAACGCATGGCCGGATCAGCCGGGAACAGCTTCAGGAAATTCAGCAGGCCAAACGCAAATTGCGCAATCAGCCATTGCCGAAAATGCATCAGCGCCAAGACGATGCGCGTCACAAGCATCTTCACGGGCATCAATCCATTCTGAGAACGATTTTACCGAATACCTGACGGGTTTCCATGCGCTCCAACGCACGGTCAATATCGTCAAAGGTCACTTCGGTGTCGATAACGGGGTGTACGATGCCGCGCGCCATTTTCTGCATGGCATTGGCCATATTTTCCATACGGCAACCGAAGGAGCCGAGCAGCTTAAGCTGCTGCTGGAACAGCATCATCAGGTTGATGTCGGTCGAAACACCCGACGTCGAACCGCAGGTCACCAGACGGCCGCCACGCTTCAGCGAGAACATGGAACCGGCCCATGTGTCCTTGCCGACGTGTTCGAACACAACGTCAACGCCCTTTTTCTTGGTCAGCTTGCGCACAACGCCTTCGAAGCGGTCGGTACGGTAGTTGATGACGTGGTCGGCACCCAGGGCCTTGGCACGTTCGATCTTGTCGTCGGAACCAACCGTGGTGATAACGGTGCAACCCATTTTCTTGGCCAGCTGAATGGCAGCCGAACCAATGCCGGACCCGCCGGCATGGATCAGGATCGTTTCGCCCGACTCAAGCTTGGCATTGTCAAACAGCATATGTTCAACTGTACCGAAGGTCACCGGAGCGAGTGCGGCAGCAACAGCGTCAACACCGTGTGGCGCAGGTACCAGCTGGCGAGCTGGAATGTTGATTTTTTCCTGCGCAAAACCATCAAGGTGGAAACCGTGCACGCCGGAAACGTGTTCGCACAGGTTATCCCTGCCCTCACGGCATGGCTTGCACAGACCACAGATGCGTGCGCCATAGATAGACACCAGCTGGCCTGGCAGAACGTTGGATACGCCCGGACCAATGGCCTCAACAACACCTGAGGCTTCCGCGCCGATCGTCAGTGGCATCTTGCGCTTGGCAAATGCCATGCCGCGCCAGCCCCAGACATCGATGTGGTTCAGCGCAACAGCCTTGACCCGAAGCGTTACTTCACCTGGTGCTGGTGCTTCCGGTTCCGGCAGTTCCACTCTTTCAAGTTTACGGTCATCAACGAGTTGCAAGGCGCGCATGATAGAGTCCTTCGCCCGGAGGCGTTTTGTTTGCTTGAGAGCGCCCGCGCGTCTGACATGACACACAAGGGACGCTCACCCTTTTTGAATATCTACATCCGACCCCATGAACCTGTTCAGTCATGCGGGCCGGTGCCGTTGGGAAACCGATTAAGCCGGTTCCCGTGTCATGACAAGGCTTGCGTTCTGTCCGCCGAAGCCGAAGGAGTTGGACAGCACGGCACTGACCTGCGCTTCCCGCTTCACATTTGGCACGACGTCGAGCGCGATGGCCGGGTCGGGATTGGTGTAGTTGATGGTTGGCGGCAAGGTGCCGGTCAGCATGGTCTGCAGCGAGAACACCGCCTCAACCGCACCGGCTGCCGTCAGCGTGTGACCGATCATCGACTTGTTGGACGACAATGGAATGTCCTTCAGGCCTTCACCGAACACGGCCAGCATCGCACCATATTCCATCTTGTCGTTTTCCGGCGTCGAAGTGCCGTGTGCATTGATGTAACCAATGCCCTCTGGCGCGATACCGGCATCAGAGAGAGCCGCACGAATGGTTGCAATAGCAGGTGCGCCATCTGGCGAGGAGCGTGTGCGGTGGAAGCTGTCGGCCTTTTCACCGGCGCCCTTGATGATGCCGAGAACCTTGGCGCCGCGTGCAACGGCAGATTCGAGCGATTCCAGCACCAGTGTTGCCGCACCTTCAGCAATCACGAAACCATCACGGTCCTTGCTGAATGGCTTTGACGCTTTTTCCGGCGGGTCGTTCTGCGTGGAAAGGGCTGACAGCAGCGAGAAGCGGATCAGCGCCTCGGCGCTGACCGAACCATCGGTCGCAACCGTCAGCGCACGGTCTGTACGACCCTGACGAATGGCTTCAACGCCCAACTGAATGGCGGTGGCGCCAGATGCACAGGCCGTGGACAGCGTTACCGGCAGGCCACGTGTGCCAAACCGGTCGGCCAGACGCTCGGAAATGGCACCGAAAAGGGCAGCTTCCTGAAACGCGGCATCCGGACGCTGGCGCATGGCCGCGAGGAATCGGTTATAGGCATCGCCGGGCTGGTCAGCCGGTGGCGAACGATCGGCCAGTTCGAAGCGCGCGCTCCATTCCGGTTCGATTGGCGGTGCTGCCAAAAACAGCGGGCCACCGAAATCACCCGAAAGACCGGCCTGCGCCAGCGCCTCAATGGTGGTTTCGCGGGCAAAGGCGTAAGAACGCTCGACCGAGTTCGGCACCGGAATTTCGATAAAATCAACGGTTCCGCTGATCTTGGTCGACAGACCGTCGGTAGGAAAACGTGTGATGTTGTGAATGCCTGATTTGCCTGATGTCAATGCAGACCAGTTGTCCTCAAGCCCCTGTCCGAGCGAGGTGATGATGCCCATGCCGGTCACGGCAACGATTGGGCGTCCGAGATGATCCTTGAAGCTGGATGATGCCATCTTTTTTACTCCTCAAACATCACGGGACAAAACGGCGACACCTTCGCCACGCACGTGGCCGACGGTTGTAACCACTGCCGTGTTGGCGCTTGTCGACATCGGCTTTTCCTGTGCGCCATCAAAGGCTGGCAGCTTTGCGCCGCTTTCAATCGCAAGCGCACCGAGTGCCAGGCCGAGCGGGAACTGCGCTTCTAGTGCGTGGCCGGTTACACCGCTGTAACCACGGATAACAGCGTTTGGCAGTGCCTTTTCCAGCAGAGCCTTTTCGCGCTTCGTCACGTCATGGAAACCGCTGGCGCCCGACAGGACAAGCGTATCGGTCGCGCCACCGGCTGGAGACAGCAGGCGCTCAAGGCGCTTTTCCATCTTGGCGTCGTCGCGGTTGCCGCGGTCACCTTCGATCGCGTCGATGCGGGCATAAATCTTTGCACCACGGTCAACGGCGTGTTTGCGCGATTCCAGAACAAGGAATGCGCCAACCGAACCGGTGATCATGCCACCACCATTATCAGTGCCGCGCGACCACAATGGCTGCCAGTCACCCTGGGCGTGGGCATTGATGGCTTCAAACAACAAAATCATGTCAGGACGTTCGGCCGAGAAAGCACCACCAACCAGCGCATGGCTCGATTCACCCGAACGGATGCGGTGGAAGGCTGTTTCGACGGCAGAAATACCGGCTGCTTCTTCGCCCATGAAGGTACGCGACGAACCGGTGACCTTGTGCACGATGGAAATATTGCCAGCCATCAGGTTGGAAAGCTGGGCAAGGAACAGCGTCGGGCGCAATTCTGTCGTCAGCTTTTCATTGAGAAGAATTTCGCGGTCGTTGCGCTTCAAGGCTTCATCAACGATCAGCGTATCAACGTTGATGTCACGTTCCCCGCCCCCGGCAGCTACGATCATGTCCATGGTGGCGCAGGCGTCAGCATCTTCCTTGAAACCGGAATCATCCAGCGCAAGACCTGCGGCAAACACGCCAATGCGCTGCCAGTTTTCCATCTGGCGCTGATCCTTGCGTCCGATCTGCGTAGACCAGTCGATTTCTGGCAGAGGGTGAACCGGGTAAGGTTTGAACTTCTCGCTCTCGACAATCGTTTCCGGCGCTACACTTGCGGAAAGCAAAGCGATATGCGCTTCAGTACCGACACCGTGACAGGTCACGATACCAACACCTGTTATCACCACATCATTGTCAGATTTGCTCATACGTCATCCTCTGCGGTTGCAGGACCCACCGCGGTTCGCGTCCGCTGTTCATGCGTTTGCGCCAGCTTGCGGCATTACATGCTTGCCGAATAATCCGCACAAAACGACTTGGCAATGGCGAAGGCCCGAACGAGGCCTTCAAAACCTTGTTTATTCACCGGTCGAACCGGCTGATAGCGCGTTTTTCAACCTTCAGAGGCGGCCAGAGCAGCCATCAGGCCCACTTCTTCTGCGCGTTTCTTGACGATTGGACCAAGCGGAATATCGCTGAACGGCATGGTGCGCAGTTTCAGCTGCGCGTCACAGACCTTCTTGCCACCAGAGGTGATCTTAGCCTTGGTCACAGCAAAACCGGAACCTTCATGTTCCAGAAACGCTTCGATATCCAGAACCGCTTCCGGCTCCACGAAAGTGCGCATTTTGGCGCCGTCAACCGTCATCAAAAACGGCATGGCAGCAAAATCGGTCAGGCTGAGAACCAGCATGCCGGAGGCTTGCGCCATGGTTTCAATCAGCAAAACACCGGGAACAAGCGGCATTCCGGGAAAATGACCTTCAAAAACCGGGCTTTTTGCCGGCACAACTGAGCGCGCCTTCAATATGCGCGCCGTTTTATCGACAGACTCGATGTGGTCGATCATCTGGAAATATTCGAGAAGCATTTGCCCTCCGCTTAATAAAACAATCCCTCCCGCCGGTTCCGGCGTGAGGGATATAAACCAATATTCAACTCACTCAGCGGTCCACAAAATTGCGGATGCCGGAACAGATCAGCCCTTGGCGGCCTTCAGTTCGTCGATCTTGGCGCAGAGGTTTTTCAACACGAAGTATTCTTCTGTCGTTACCTTGCCTTCGTTGACTTCCTGGGTCCACTGCTCGAGCGGGATCTTGATGCCGAATTCCTTGTCGATCGCAAATACGATGTCGAGGAAATCAAGGCTGTCGATGCCCAGATCGTCGATTGTGTGGCTCTCCGGCGTAATGGTTTCCCGGTCAATTTCGCTGGTGTCGGCGATGATGTCGGCAACCTTGTCAAATGTAGCTGTCACGCCCATAATCCTTGTCTGTCTTTTGTCTTCAAATAACGCTTATCAGACGCACCACATAGGCAAATCAAGTTGAAAAGCCAATGGGTACCAGCAAAGAACGTGTAATTTGCTGTCAATGTGTTGCTTAAACAGCAACCGAATGGCGACCTTTTCCAGTGGATAAGTAACTATCGAACACCGCAGCGACCGTGCGCGCAAAGGGTTTTCCCGCCTCTGTGAGTGAGAAGACCTGACCTTTAATCTGCGCAATACCATCGCTGTTTTGTGCCGCAAACAGTTTTGCTTCGGCAACAATACCAGATGGATCCCAGCCGAATTCACGCTCCAGTTCGGCAAAATCGAAGGCGAAATCACA
Organism: Agrobacterium sp. 5Ca50; assembly: GCF_055381905.1. Classification (NCBI taxonomy): domain Bacteria; kingdom Pseudomonadati; phylum Pseudomonadota; class Alphaproteobacteria; order Hyphomicrobiales; family Rhizobiaceae; genus Agrobacterium; species Agrobacterium sp. 5Ca50. The sequence goes on along the minus strand of NZ_AP026438.1, from coordinate 1,169,171 downwards.
CATAATGCGCTCAATGACCCAGGCGCGGACCCGGTCATCGTCACTGAGTTCAATACCGCGCACAACGCACAGGCCGTCGGTTTCCGCCATGCGCTGATATTCACCGGTCGCCGGCATGTTCTGCACATACCCCTGTGGCAGCTTGCCGATCGAAGATGCACCAAGACCGATCAGCGCCGTGGCACAATCATCGGTATAACCCTGGAAATTGCGCTTGAGGTCACCCTTCGAACAGGCAACGGCCAGACTATCGACCGGCTTTGCAAAATGGTCGATGCCGATTGCCACATAACCAGCCGCCACCAGCATGTCACCAGCCAGTGTCATTTGCCGGTACCGCTCGACAATATCAGGCAGTGCTTCGTCAGGGATCATGGTCTGGTGTTTTTTCATCCATGGAACATGGGCATAACCAAACAGTGCAATGCGGTCCGGATCCAGCGAGATGATTGATCTGACGGTTTCCGCCAGTGTGTCGAGCGACTGGTAGGGCAAGCCGTAAAGAATATCGCAATTGACTGAACGTACACCCCTCGCCCGCACCGCCTCCACCACCGAGCGCGTCTGCTCGAAGGTCTGAATGCGGTTGATGGTTTTCTGCACCTTGGGGTCGAAGTCCTGCACGCCAAGACTTGCTCTGGTCATGCCGATGGCGGCCAGCGCATCATATCGCGGCTCATCGAGATCGTTGGGGTCCATCTCCACGCTGATTTCGGCGTTCTCGGCAAAATTGAACGCCGCGCGAAGACAGTCCATCAGATCAATCATATCTTCAGGCTTCAACATGGTTGGCGAACCGCCACCAAAATGCACGGCCGTTACCCTGGCATCGCGTGATATGCGCTGACCGACAGCTGCGATTTCAAGCTTCAGTGACGTGAGGTAGCTGGCAATCGGCTCATATTTCAGCGTGTGCTTGGTGTGACAGGCGCAGAACCAGCACAGGCGATCGCAATAAGGTATGTGCAAATACAATGACAAATTGTCGCTATCGCCCAATTTGCCCAGCCATTGCGCATAAATGCCGCAGCTGACCCCCTCGTGGAAGTGGGGTGCAGTAGGGTAACTCGTGTAACGCGGAACCGCGCCGGAATATTTTTCGAGAAGCTTTTCCGACATGCAATTTCTACCTTGGCCATTCTAAACATAACCCGAAAGTAGCGTCTGCGACAGTTTGCAACTTTGACTTCGATCAAATCAAGGCGTACATTCCGCAAAGATAGTCGTAGGGGGACATTCGGCTTCGTCAAGAAACTGGGAAGGGTAAATTTGTGCCGATTTTTCGGCACTTTACCGCAACTATCGGATATTGCCTCATGGATACGCTGCTTAAGAACATTCATAACTCGGAAGAGCCAGTTGTCTGTCGCTCCTGCGAGGCCCGCCATGGCGGGGTGTGCAGCTCCCTGAGCCCTGCGCAGCTGATGGAACTCAGCAAACATTCCAGCCGACGCAAGCTTGAGGCGGGCAATGAGCTGATTGGCCAGGGCGAATCTATTTCCACTTACGCCAATATTCTCAACGGCGTCGTGAAGCTGTCCAAGATGATGTCTGACGGTCGTCAGCAGATTGTCGGATTGCAATTTGCACCGGACTTCCTTGGCCGGCCCTTTGTCGGTGAAAGCAACACAACGGTTGAGGCGGCGACGGATGTCAACATCTGTATCTTCCCGCGCAATGTGGTGGACCGCATTCTCAACCAGTCACCGCAGATGGAGCACAAGCTTTACGACCAATCCCTGAAGGAACTGGATGAAGCGCGTGACTGGATGCTGACGCTAGGTCGCAAGTCTGCGCAGGAGAAGGTCGCAAGCTTCCTCTACCTGATTGCCACCCATATCGATCCGGAAAATGAGGACAAGTCCAGTTTCGACCTGCCCTTGTCACGCGCCGATATCGCCGATTTCCTCGGTCTTACCATAGAGACCGTCAGCCGTCAGATGACCAAGCTGCGCAAGGAAGGTGTCATTCACATCGAGAACAATCGTCACGTCACCGTGGGCGATCTCGACCGCCTGAACTACGCGGCAGGCAACGACTGAGCAATCCGGCCCGGAATTTGCCAACTCGAAACTCCGGCCGAATTATGCATCATAAATAAAGAGGGTGCCTTTGCTTCGCTTGCGGAAAACAGGATTCCGTAAGCCAGCACCACCGCGATAACGAATTTCATTCCCCAGTCCCCAAGAAACCGCAGCCACTGATCCGGCGGCGACAAGCGCCCTTCAAGCCTTGCTGAAGGGCCTGATTGACATGGGAGAACTGTAACGTGCAAACCATGATTTGCCGTTAAAAAACCAAGTAATTCAACGATTAAGCCAAAACGTAAAAACGCAGATGGCGTTTTAAACCCCGGTTAAACATAAAAATGGCGCCCCGGAGAATTCCGTGAAGGCGCCATCATATCAAGAAAATTTGGACAGGGATTACTGCGCGATCTGCGCCTGTGCATCCTCACCGTGATGCGTGGCAAGGTTTTGCAGTTCCTGCAACTGGCGGCGATAGTCAGCCTCACTGACCCGGCCAGCCTTGCGGGCAGATGCCAGCGACGAAAGACGCTTTTGCAGTTCCATGGCCTCAGTGTCGGACATCTGGTCGGCAGCCGAAGTCAGTGGCTTTGAGAAGGTTGGGTACGTGCCGGTGTCTTGCTTGACCGCAGGCTGGGAACTTACCGGCTGCGGGCCAACAACCTGCGCAACCGGGCGGGTATTAAAAGAGGCAGTGGTATCGACCGGCTGTGGCGTCGTGCAACCTGCCAGCAACACAGCAACAAAAGCACCGGGGACCAGTCGCGTTCCTGCTTTGACAATCATCAAACTGTTTTTCATCGATCTTGTCCCGGCAATTATCCCGCAGGATAAAACTTCTTCACTTTGCCAGCCAGCTCATCATTCAGGCTCTGCGGCTCAACTTGTATTCGTTTTCGCCTGGCATGTGCAAATACAAAGATTATAAATATTGTGGAGCAATTCTTCATCGCTGCTTTGGCTACAGCTGGGTCACGCATCGGCTTGTAACCTCATGTCCAAACGCCCAGATATGCCGCATGATTTTCAGCACACCCCTTGTCCCCGCCCGTCTTGTCAGCCGCTACAAACGCTTCCTGTTCGACGCGGAACTCGAAGATGGTACATTTATCACCGGCTCCTGCCCCAATACCGGTTCGATGCGCGGCCTGACCGAGCCCGGATCACGCATATGGCTATCGCAACACAACGTCAGCCCCACCCGGAAATACGCCTATATGCTGGAACTGGTGGAAGCCGACGGCACAATCGTCGGCATTAACACCGGTATGCCGAATCGGCTGGCGGAAGAAGCAATCCGCAACGGCGTGATTGCCCCCCTCTCCGGTTACGACACATTGCGGCGCGAGCAGAAATACGGCCAGAACTCACGAATCGACTTCCTGCTGTCAGCGGATGGCCGTGCAGATGCCTATGTCGAGGTGAAGAACGTGCATTTCATGCGTCAGCCCGGTCTGGCGGAGTTTCCAGATACCGCCACACTGCGCGGCACCAAACACCTTCAGGAGCTTGGCAACATGGTAACGGCCGGTCACCGTGCCGTCATGCTCTACCTGATCCAGCGCGACGACTGCGACCAGTTTCGGATTTGCTCTGACCTAGATCCGGTTTACGCTGCGGCTTTCAACCTCGCCATTCGGCAGGGTGTTGAAGCCTATGCGGTAAAATGTCGTGTTTCACCGCTGGAAATTGCAGTCGATGGGGTGGTTGCGATAGACGAACACTGCCTTGCTGTTTTATGAACAGTATAGAAAACGACAGGAAAAGCGGACAATGGTGACCTATATCGACGCAGCCTCTGCGCCACTCAAGAATACTGGGGCGATCCGGCTGTATAATGCAGAGGATTTTGCGGGCATGCGAAAGGCCTGCCAGCTGACTGCACGCTGCCTCGATGAACTTGCCAGTATCGTCAAACCGGGTGTTGCCACCGATACGATCGACCGTTTTGTGTTCGAGTTCGGCATGGACCATGGCGCCCTGCCCGCCACACTCAATTATCGCGGTTACACCAAGTCGGTCTGCACATCGATCAACCATGTCGTCTGCCACGGCATTCCCAATGAAAAGCCGCTGCGCGATGGCGACATCGTCAATATCGACGTGACCTATATCGTCGATGGATGGCATGGTGATTCCAGTCGCATGTACCCGGTGGGTGAAATCAAGCGCGCTGCCGAGCGCCTGCTGGAAGTGACCCATGAATGCCTGATGCTGGGTATCGCGGCTGTCCGTCCGGGCGCGCGCACCGGCGCAATCGGTGCCGCCATTCAGGCACATGCGGAAGCGGCACGTTGCTCCGTCGTCCGCGATTTCTGCGGCCATGGGGTTGGCAAGCTGTTCCACGACACGCCGAACATCCTGCACTATGGCGAAGCGCATGAAGGTCCGGAAATGCGTGAAGGCATGATCTTCACCATCGAGCCGATGATCAATCTGGGCAAGCCGCATGTCAAAGTGCTGGCCGATGGCTGGACGGCCGTCACCCGCGACCGCTCCTTGACCGCACAATATGAACATGCCGTTGGAGTGACCGCGACCGGCTGTGAAATCTTCACGCTGTCGCCTGGTGGCCTCGACCGCCCAGGCCTTGCTCCGCTCAAGGCTTGATCCATGGCCAGAGACCCTGCCCGAGCAGCAGAACATGAAGCACTTGCCTCAACCTCTGCCGGGCAGGAAAGTCTGGACCTTTCCCTGACGGAAGCCGACGAACGTGTTTTCTTCGGCATACCCGAAGCGACAGGGAGAACACCGAAAGCGCCAGCCAAGGCCGACCCATCTGTCGACCATCATTATCACGGCCACCGAGACCGGCTGCGCAGCCGCTACCGCGACAATGGCGACACCTCCCTTGCCGATTATGAAATCCTTGAACTGCTGCTGTTTAGGCTGATCCCGCGCAAGGACACCAAACCGATTGCTAAGGCATTGCTTGCCCGGTTTGGCACATTAAGCGGCGTGTTTGGCGCACCTGCGGCACTGCTGCAGGAGGTCAATGGCATTGGCGAGACAGTGGCGCTGGATATCAAGCTGATCTCGACCATTGGCCACCGCACGCTGAAAAGCGAAATCCGCAACAAGCAGATTTTAAGCTCCTGGTCGGCAGTGGTCGAATATTGCCATGCCGCCATGGCGCACGAGACACGCGAGCAATTCCGAATTCTGTTTCTCGACAAGCGCAATGTGCTGATTGCCGATGAGGTACAGGGAACAGGCACGGTTGACCATACGCCCGTCTATACGCGTGAGGTCATCAAACGGGCGTTGGAACTGTCGGCAACCGCCTTGATCCTCGCGCATAATCACCCCAGTGGTGACCCCGCACCGTCCCGCGCCGACATCGACATGACCCGCACAATTATCGAGGCGGCAAAGCCGCTCGGCATTACGGTGCATGACCACATCATCATCGGCAAGGATGGTCATATCAGCTTCAAGGGCATGGGCCTTATCTAACGTCAGCGTGTGTTCGCTGCCCTTTTCCAAGACACTGTAAAAACAAAACTATTCAGCGCTTCCCGCGCAGGTTGCTGCCCGCTCGCGCATCAACGATTCTTTAACACATAAGCGTCAGTATATTCGAATATAATAATAAAACGAAAAACAGGACGCATCATGCATTCAATACGTAGTGTGCTGCCCGATAAATCAGGCGCATCGGCAGTCGAGTTTGCAATCATCGCCCCGATGTTCATCCTCATCCTGCTAAGTTTGATCGCATACGGCATTTACCTGACGGCTGCCTATGCCGTTCAGCAAGTGGCGGCGGATGCTGCACGCACCGCTGTTGCAGGGCTCAATACAAAAGAACGGGAAACACTGGCAACGGATTTCGTCAAGAAAAGCACGTTGAACTACGCTTTCCTCGACAAGAACGCCTTTACCGTTGCCGTTGCAAGCGATCCGTCCAATCCCAACCAGTTCACTGTGACCATCGAGTATGATGCCCGGGGTCTGCCGATCTGGAACCTTTATACATATGCCCTGCCGGAAAAAAGCATCAAGCGATTTTCCACGATCAGGATCGGAGGAGTCTGAATGTGGTATCTTGAGAAGATCGTCCGTCGCTTCTGCGGCGACACATCCGGCAATATTGCGCTGACGGCAGCACTGACTTCCCCTATTCTCATCGGCATTCTGGCGCTGGGCGTGGACTATGGTTATCTGACCGTCCAGAAACGTCAAGCCCAGCAGGCCGCCGATCTCGCGGCGATATCCGGTGTCGCAGATATCAACAATCCGGAGCAATCCGTCGCTCAATATTTCAAGCTGAACAACCTTAATCTTGGCGTCGTCAGCCCGGCGGGCCTGATCACCGCCAATGGCGTTGTGCCCTTTGATCCGCAAAAGCCATTTACCAGTGCCAATGGTTATGCCGAAGTGATCAAAGGTCGCTACGAGCCTGATCCCAATATCGCGGTTGGCCAGCGTTTCGTGCCCAATGCGACACCGACCAATGCGCTGAAGGTGACGATTACCGAAAAAGGCGAGATCTTTTTTGCCGGTGCCTTTGCCAGTGCTCCGACCATTTCGGCAAGCGGCACGGCGTCAGGCAACCAGTTGGCAGCCTTTTCGATCGGTTCACGGCTGACCAGTGTCAATAACGGTCTGCTCAATGCGATTCTCGGCGGATTGCTCGGCACGACCGTCAATCTGAATGTCATGGATTACAACGCGCTGATCGATGCAGACATCAATGCCTTGCAGGTTCTCAATGCCCTGGCGCTCGACCTTAACCTAACGGCAGGTACATATAAGGACCTGCTGAACACCGACATTACCTACGGTAAATTGTTGAGTGTGCTGGGCAAGACCACCGGCGTCAAACCGGCAGTTGCCACGGTGTTGAAGACACTGGAACGTGCCGCCAACAAAACCCAGCTGACCCTGAAACTGGCGCAAGTCCTCAATCTTGGCCCCGTGCAGGAGCAGCTGATTGGTGCCGGCGACAATCTGAAGGTCATGGCCAGCGTCTTTGACCTTCTCAACGCCTCGGCCATTGCCGCCAATGGTAGCCAGCAGATTGCCGTCGACCTCGGCGCCGGCATTCCCGGTCTTGCCTCAACCAAGATCAAGCTGGCCATCGGCGAGGCGCCGGTTGGCACCCCGGCTCTGGCAGTGGGTGGACAGGGAACCATCGTTCGTACTGCGCAGACACGTCTGGCCGTCGAAGTGGCGGTGGATGGCTTGAGCGCTATTGCCGGTCTTCGGGTGCGCGTGCCAATCTATATCGATCTAGCGCAGTCCGAAGCACGTCTTGCCGCCATTCGCTGCACCGGTGGCGGTCAGGGCACGGTTGACGTCGACGTGGTGCCGGGTGCCGCCGATATTGCGCTTGGCGATGTCGATACATCGGCATTCAACAATTTTGGCAAAACGCCGCGCGTCGTGCAGGCTGCGGTGGTGGATTCAGCATTGTTGAAAATCCTTGGCAAGGCGCAGATCACCGCCTCCAACATGACCAAAACCAAAGTCACCTTCTCGCAGGCGGACATAACACAAGGCACCGTCAAGAATGTCTCGACCAAGGATACGGCGACGTCGCTGATCCAGTCGCTACTTAAAAATCTCGATCTTGATATCAAAGTTCTGTTCCTGACACTGGGAACACCGACCCTTGTCACATCAGCGTTGGCAGACACCCTGTCACTGGTTACCAAACCACTCGACACCGTGCTCTACAACACGCTGCTGGTACTCGGTATCAAGATCGGTGAAGCTGATGTACGCGTCACGGATGTGCGCTGCATGCAACCTGCCCTCGTGCAGTAATTCTCCTCCTCTGCTGAACTCTCCTACAGCCAACTAAAAAGCCGCCGGATTTCTCCGACGGCTTTCTTTATGTCAGACCTTACAGTCCAGATCAGGCGTTTGCGACAGCGAGACGCTTTTCGTCGCGGCCACCCTTCATGCGCTCGGCAAGAAGGAAAGCCAGTTCCAGGGCCTGGTCTGCGTTCAGGCGCGGGTCGCAATGAGTGTGGTAACGGTCAGACAGCGAGTCTGCCGTTACGGCACGTGCGCCGCCTGTGCATTCCGTTACGTCATTGCCGGTCATTTCAACGTGGATGCCGCCCGGATGCGTGCCTTCTGCGCGGTGGATCTGGAAGAAGCTTTCCACTTCCGACAGAACACGCTCGAATGGACGCGTCTTGTAGCTGTTGAGCGTGATCGTGTTGCCATGCATCGGATCGCACGACCATACAACCTTGCGCCCTTCCCGCTCTACGGCGCGGATGAGGCGCGGTAGATGGTCGGCAACCTTGTCATAACCGAAGCGGCAGATCAGCGTCAGGCGACCGGCCTCGTTGGCAGGGTTCAGAATGTCGATCAGTTCCAGAAGGCCGTCTGCCGTCATGGACGGACCGCACTTCAGGCCGATCGGGTTCTTGATGCCACGGCAGTATTCAACATGCGCATGGTCCGGCTGGCGCGTACGGTCGCCAATCCAGATCATGTGACCGGATGTTGCATACCAGTCGCCCGATGTGGAATCGACGCGTGTCAGCGCTTCTTCGTAACCGAGAAGCAGAGCTTCGTGGCTGGTGAAGAAATCTGTTTCGCGCAGGCTTGGATTGTTTTCTGCCGAAATGCCGATGGCCTTCATGAAGTCCATGGTTTCAGAGATACGATCCGCAAGCTTGCGGTAACGGTCGCCCTGCGGGCTGTCCTTGATGAAGCCGAGCATCCACTGATGCACGTTTTCCAGGTTGGCATAACCACCCATGGCGAAGGCGCGCAGCAGGTTGAGCGTTGCAGCCGACTGGCGGTATGCCATGACCTGACGCTCAGGGTCCGGAACGCGGGACTCTTCATTGAATTCGATACCGTTGATGATGTCACCGCGGTAGCTTGGCAGCGTCACGCCATCCAGCACTTCGACATTCGATGAGCGTGGCTTGGCAAACTGACCGGCAATACGGCCAACCTTTACGACAGGCAGCTGCGCGCCATAGGTCAGCACAACGGCCATCTGCAGAAAGGCGCGGAAAAAGTCGCGGATGGTATCAGCGCCGTGCTCGGCAAAGCTTTCCGCACAGTCACCGCCCTGAAGCAGGAAGCCGTCGCCATTGGCAACATTGGCCAGCGAGCGCGTCAAACGGCGTGCTTCACCAGCAAAAACGAGTGGCGGATACTTTGCGAGTTTGGCTTCAGTTGCATGCAATGCGTCCTGATCCGGATAATCAGGCACCTGCTGTATAGGCTTGTGTCGCCAGCTCGCCGGGTTCCAATTCTGTGCCATTTTACTCACCTGTTTCCTTTCCCGCACAATGCGGGAAGCCGTCCTCGCCAAAATAGAGGCGGCTTATAAACCTGTCGGACGCCCTTGCATAGGTCGCCATTGCATCAATCAGTACCATTTCGGCCCCGGATGGGGCCGTAAATCGATTATATCAGAAAAACCGAATTCAGACGCGTTCGCCGTTCCGGATCCGGTAGCTCGGTGAATACATCGTCACCAGCTCTTCGGCCGCTGTCGGATGCACCGCCATGGTGTTGTCGAAGTCATCCTTCGTGCAACCGGCCTTGAGGGTGATGCCAAGCAGCTGCGCCATTTCACCAGCTTCGTGGCCAAGAATGTGAACGCCAACAACCTTGCGGTCCTCAGCATTGACAATCAGCTTCATGATCGTCTTCTCGGAGCGACCGGACAATGTAGCCTTCATCGGGCGGAACTGCGCGCGGTAGACTTCCAGTTCCTGATAGCGGGAGGCCGCCTCTTCTTCCGAAAGACCAACCGTACCGATTTCCGGCTGCGAGAACACGGCGGTGGCAATGAGATCATGATCCGGCTTGGTCGGATTGTTCTTGAACTCGGTTTCGATGAAGCACATCGCTTCATGGATAGCCACTGGCGTCAGCTGTACCCGGTCGGTGACGTCACCCAGTGCAAAGATGCCTGGCACGTTGGTACGCGAATATTCGTCCACGACAATCGCACCGCGCTTGTCCAACGCCACGCCTGCCGCTTCAAGGCCAAGACCCTTGGTATTGGGGTCACGTCCCAGTGCCAGCATGACGGTATCGACCGACAGCGTGCCGTTGTTGAGGGTGCGGGCGATAAGACCACCGTCCGGTGCCTTGGACACTTCCTCGATAACGTCAGAGCAAATGATGCGGATGCCCTTGGCTTCCATTGCCTCATGCAGGCCACGGCGCATGTCGAGATCGAAGCGCGACAGGATTTCCTTGCCGCGATAGATCAGCGTCGTTTCCACACCAAGACCGTGGAAGATATTGGCAAATTCAACAGCGATGTAACCGCCACCAGCAATCAGGATGGAACGCGGCAGCGTTTCAAGATCAAAAGCCTCGTTGGAGGAAATCGTCAGCTCATGGCCTTTGAGTGCCTTGTGCTCATTGGGCGTACCACCCACGGCAATGACAATGCGTTCAGCCGTGAAGGTCTGACCGGTCTTCACCAGCTTGACGGTATGGGCATCCACCAGCTCGGCACGGCTGTCGTAAATGTCAGCCTTGGCGTTTTCCAGACCCTTGCGATACAGGCCTTCGAGACGGGTGATTTCCTGATCCTTGGCGGCAACGAGCTTTTTCCAGTCAAAGCTACGTTCGCCGACAGTCCAGCCGAAACCGGCGGCATCTTCAAAATGCTCAGGGAATTGCGAGGCATAAACAAAGAGCTTCTTGGGAACACAGCCTCTGATGACGCAGGTTCCGCCGTAACGATATTCTTCGGCAATAGCGACACGTTTACCAAGCGAAGAAGCTACGCGCGCGCTGCGCACGCCACCGGAACCACCACCGATAACGAAAAGGTCATAGTCATAAGCTGTCATAATATACCCCTGTGAAGATACCCGATAAACGGCCCCGGTATCCTTGCGTCTGTGTGCTGCTGATATAGGTATTCAACACACCAAATGAAAAGCCCGGCCATGAGGCCGGGCTAATGAATTCACGAAAAACTGAAGATCAAGGCTTCGGTGCTTCAGCCGGGGCAGCGCCTTCGGCTGGCAGTGGTGCGAGATCGGCACCGGCAACCTTCTGAAGTTCAGCCATGCTCTTTTCGCTGAGATCGCGGTTGATGCCGGATGCCCAGATGTCAGCAGCCTTCAACAGTTCACGTGTTGCAATCGGTCCGTCTTTCAGGAGCTTCTTGCCAGCTTCGCTGTTGTAGAACGCGCTGATAGCCTTCAACTCGTCAATCGAGAAGGTCTTTGCGTAGGTCGCAGCAGCTTCACGCTCGAGGTCGGCACGACGTGGCGCCAGCGCCAGCGCAGTTTCATCAACCGTCTGGCTGATCGCGTCCTGAACATTTGGCGAAGCCTGGATGAGCTGAGCCTTCAAACGCTCGGCAAGGCCCGGCAGAATGGCATCGAAGCGCTCGGTAACGCCAAGCGTTGCAATGGCCTGCTTAGCCGCAGTGATGTGCTCTTCCGAAATTTCCTGCGCCCGTACGGCAGAGCCGAAAACGAGACCTGAAAAAAGGATCGAAGCAGCGGCAGCGCGGCCCAGTCCCGCTATTCTGATCATGAAATATTTGCTCCTGTTATATTCTTGCTTGCATTGCACGTGCCCCGCCAGGGCCGGCAATAATGGCAAGCGACGCCATATTGATGAAAAGTCCGTGTTCCACAACACCGGGAATCGCATTGAGTTGGTTCGCCAGCGTTTCTGAATCAGGAATACGCCCAAATGATGCGTCAAAAATAAGGTGGCCGCCGTCAGTCGTGAACGGACCATCCTCTGTTCCACGCAATTTTAGCTCACCCGTCAGACCGAGGCGCGATGCCAGTGCCTCAATCGCAATACGTGTAGAGGCAAGTCCAAAGGCATTGATCTCGATTGGCAACGGGAATGCGCCAAGCGTTTCGACAACCTTGCTTTCGTCAGCAATGACGATCATGCGCGACGATGCCGCTGCAACGATCTTTTCACGCAGCAATGCGCCGCCGCCGCCCTTGATCAGGCTAAGGTTGCCATCCACCTCATCCGCACCATCAATGGTCAGATCAAGCTGCGGCAATTCTTCAAGCGATTTCAAGGGAATGCCAAGTTCTACACACAGACGCGCGGTCCGTTCGGAGGTTGGGACCCCCTGCACTTTCAAACCGCCCGCGACCTTTTCGGCCAGCAAACGGACAAATTCTTCGGCTGTCGAACCAGTGCCAATACCGAGCCGCATACCATCCTCAACATAGGACAAGGCAGCCTCGGCGGCTTTAATCTTCATCTGGCGGGCATCCATATGCCAAAATCTCCAGTCGTTTTCTTCGCGTGCTGTTTACACGCCTCGCTTGCCAAACGAAAGCCCTTATGCGCGAACAGACCACGGATGACAGCAGTTTATTGCAAATGCCCATGGCATTGCTTAGGCTGCTGCACAGAATTGTGAGCCCCATGACATTCAATCCCAGCCATAGAGAACGCCTTTGACTGCGCCACTTGCCATTTTCGACCTCGACGGAACCTTGATCGATACTGCACCCGATCTCGTCACCAGCCTCAACAGCACAATCGCCGAAGACAATCTTGCCCCTGTGACCTACGAAGATCTCATGCATCTCGTTGGCCAGGGCGCTAAAACCATGATCAAGCGCGCCTATGCGCTGCGCGAACAGCCGCTGTCCGACGAACGGCTGGAAGAGCTGTTTTTGCGCTTCATCGATTATTACAAGCAGAACATTCCCGGTGACAGCAAACCCTACCCCGGCATTATCGAGGCGCTGCTGCGTCTGAAGGACGCCGGTTTCGAGCTCGCCGTCTGCACCAACAAAACGGCCGTGCTGACAATGCCACTGCTGGAACAGTTGAATCTGACCCAGTATTTCCCGACCATCACCTGCGGTGACACCTTTGCGGTGCGCAAGCCCGATGCCGCCCATATCATCGGCACCGTGGAACTTGCCAAGGGTCGTCTGGACAATTGCGTCATGATCGGTGACAGCGTCAACGATATCATGGCCGCCAAAAACGCTGGCGTTCCATCCATCGGCGTGACCTTCGGTTACACCGACATACCGGTTGAACAGCTGGACCCATCCTACGTGATCAGCTCGTTTGACAAACTGACACCGGAACTGTTGCTACAGTTGATTTCCGACCGCGCAAAGGCGGCCTGATCTCGAGCCGAGCCTTAGAATTTATCGCATAAAAAAAGCGCCCTTTCGGGCGCTTTTGTTTTGGATGATGTCGTCTCAGACCGACGATCCGCGTGCCTTGCTGGTTACGCCGAAAGCCTTCATGACGTAGCTGTCACGGTCATAGACGTCGTCGAAGAACTCGACCTTGCCATCCTTGTTCGGCCATGCAGTGAAATAGGAGACGTAAACAGGAATTTTAACCGGCACCTGAACCGCACGATTCTTGCCGGATGCGATCTGCTGGTCGATCTCGCTGATGCCAACACCCATCACGGCCGCAGCCATGCGACGCGGATCAACCAGACGAATACAGCCGTGGCTCAGCGCACGCATGTCGCGCGAGAAGAAGCTCTTGGCCGGCGTGTCATGCATGTAGATGGCGTGCGCATTCGGGAACAGGATCTTCAGATCACCCAAAGCATTGTCACTGCTCGGCGGCTGGCGAACCGCAATGGCATTGGTAGAGCCGTACCAGTTGACGCTGGAAGACGAAACCGGCTTGCCGCCAACCTCAACCTGATAACCGAGGCGGTCCAGGTAGGATGGGTCATTGCGCAGCTTCGGCAGCATTTCGTTGACGATGATCGACTGCGGAACGCCCCAATAAGGGTTGAATTCTACCGTCTGGATCTGGTCCTGGAAGAAATAGGTCTGGTTGGCCTTGGAGCCAACAACCACCTTCATGCCGAACTCTTCCTTACCTTCATTGTGGTAATAGGCCATGAAGGCAGGCTGGTTGATGAAGACGTAACGCTGGCCGAGGTCAGCCGGCAGCCAACGCACCTGCTCCATCGCCACCACGACCTTGTTGATCTTGGCTTCGTTGCTGTCGCCGATCATGGCGCGAACCGTTGCACGGCCAATAACGCCGTCAGCCTTCAGGCCGTGTTCGCCCTGGAAGGCCTTGACCAGTTCCACCAGTTCCGGCGTGTATTCCGGGGTCTGCTGGTAGGTGGTGAAGGTTTCGGAATGCTGCTGTTTCAGGGTTTCCGACGAACGGTGCTGGATTGCCTTCACGACACTGGCGAGCTCGGCATTGGTGTTGCCGGGCTTGAGCAGCAGGTTGTCGGAGAGAACGATACGCTCATGCTCGTTGCCGTCCTGCTCGCGCAGTGCAGCCAGTTCCGCCTTCAGCGACAGGTATTCCGGGTTTGATGGTTCGCGGCTGCGCAGATAGGCCGTGATGTCGGTGCTGAGACGCGAGAGCTTCAGGACCGGCGCCAGATTGACGGTCTTGCGCTTGAAATCATGGTAGCCGGACAGTTTATTTGGATCAATGCGGCCACGCATATTGTCCTGCACATAGGTCAGGACCTTTGCCGACAGCGACAGTTCAAACTGCATCAAGGCGCGCTGGTAAGCGTCGTTTGTGCTGCTCACCTGCTGCTGCACCGGCTCTTCCGGTGCTGTTGCCGGTGTTTCGCTGATGCTGGCGGTGACGTCGCTGGCAGGAACGGAAATGATGTAGTCGGCCGGATCAAGACCGCTTGCCGAAACACTTGCGAAGAACTCGAGAACGGCATTGGCCTTTTCATTGACTTCGCCATTGGTGACCCACAGCGTTTTGCCGCCAGCACCGTAATAGGCTTCCAGCGCCTTGGCGACATCAACCGGTGCGGTGACCTTGGCATTGTCAAGGAAACGCGCCTCATTGTCGGCCTGGCCAAAACCGGTGGTTTTCACCGTTTGGGTCGCGTCAGCCTTATAGGTGTAATAACGCGGACCAGCGATACGCGGCAGCGGCTCAGGATCGGCATCATTTGTGACACGAGCACTGCTTCCGTTGCCTGTGACAACACCGGGCAGCGCCTGCTGCTCACGTGCGCCCTGCTTGCCCGGACCACCGCGCAAGAGATCAAGCAGCGTGACAGCACCAGCAGATGAAGGCATGGCTACCGAGAACGCAAGCCCGGCTGCCAGCATGAACGCAGCCGATGTTTTTCCAGATCCTGTATGCAATTTCGTCCTCACACCATAAGGCGGGAATGCAGCTGATTCCGCCTGTATTTATTTAATGACTGTCTAACCGATTACCGGTTTTTTGAAAAGAAAACGGACGACAGTGCGGGGCATCGAGCACCTCAACTTTCCGTTACGGAAGCACCATCGTCAGCACTCCCTGCAGGGTTGGATTAAATGGTTAAATTTTCCTTTATTTTTGATGGCTTATACATAAAATAACAAACATCATGAACTCAGCACTGCTGCGATTTTTACGCAAATTCGCCATGTGACGGATATGCCACGGCGCGGAATATTCGATTTTCGACAAACCCCATTGTTACACTCAAGATAGGGTCATATGGGCTTTCCATGCTGGGCGGATGGCTCTATATGTCTGCGCGCGCAAGGCGTGCAAAAGTGCCGTTTTGCCGGAGGATTTGAGCATTAAGAGGCAGGACCGATGACAGCCACCCGCACGGAAACCGATACATTTGGCCCGATCGACGTCGCAAGCGACAGATATTGGGGCGCACAGGCACAGCGTTCGCTTGGAAACTTCAAGATTGGCTGGGAAAAGCAGCCGCTTTCGGTTGTTCGTGCACTGGGCATCGTCAAGCAGGCCGCAGCCCGCGCCAACATGGCACTTGGCCGCCTGGACAGCTCCGTTGGCGACACCATCGTCAAGGCAGCGCAGGAAGTTATCGACGGCAAGCTGAACGACCACTTCCCGCTGGTTGTCTGGCAGACCGGTTCCGGCACCCAGTCCAACATGAATGCCAATGAAGTGATCTCCAACCGCGCCATCGAAATGCTGGGCGGCGAGATGGGCTCCAAGAAGCCTGTTCACCCGAACGATCACGTCAATATGAGCCAGTCGTCCAACGACACCTACCCGACGGCCATGCACATTGCCTGCGCCGAAGAGATCGTTCACCACCTTCTGCCAAGCCTCAAGCACCTGCATGCAGCACTGGACAAGAAGGCGAAGGATTTCGCCCACATCATCAAGATTGGCCGCACGCACACGCAGGACGCCACCCCGCTGACGCTTGGCCAGGAATTTTCCGGTTACGCCGCACAGGTTGCTTCTGCCATCAAGCGCATTGAACTGACCCTGCCCGGCCTTTGCGAACTGGCACAGGGCGGCACCGCCGTCGGCACCGGCCTTAACGCACCAGTCGGCTTTGCTGAAAAGGTTGCCGAAGAAATCGCTTCCATCACCGGTCTCGACTTCGTCACCGCCCCTAACAAGTTTGAAGCGCTTGCAGCGCACGACTCCATGGTCTTCTCGCACGGCGCCATCAATGCTGCCGCTGCTGCCCTGTTCAAGATTGCCAACGACATCCGTTTCCTCGGCTCTGGCCCACGCGCCGGCCTTGGCGAGTTGTCGCTGCCAGAAAACGAGCCTGGCTCGTCGATCATGCCAGGCAAGGTCAACCCGACACAGTCTGAAGCATTGACGCAGGTTTGCGCGCATATCTTCGGCAACCAGGCCGCCATTACGTTCGCAGGCAGCCAGGGTCACTTCGAACTGAACGTCTACAACCCGATGATGGCGTACAACTTCCTGCAGTCCGTCCAGCTTTTGGGCGACGCTGCCGTATCCTTCACCGACAACTGCGTTGTTGGCATCGAAGCGCGCGAAGACAACATCCGCAAGGGCGTTGAAAACTCCCTGATGCTGGTCACTGCTCTCAACAGCAAGCTGGGTTACGACGCCTGCGCCAAGATTGCCAAGACCGCACACAAGAACGGCACGACGCTGCGTGAAGAGGCTGTCGGCGGCGGTTACCTGACCAACGAAGAGTTTGATCAGTATGTTCGTCCAGAAGAGATGATCGGCCCGAAGTAAGTCGAGTGAACAAGATATACATCGAACGGCTCCGGGAACGGGGCCGTTTTTTATTTGGCAATTTTCGTCAACGTATTAGAGTTATTGCAAAAACCATTGATGCCCAAAACTAACCCAAGAAAAATCAATGGCAAAAAATTATACAAGAAAAATGCTAAAGCAAAAACAATCTTCGGTTGATGACCTCAAAAGTAATATAAAAACAGCAACTTAAATTGCGACTATACTTACATCATCATTTTCGAAATAATAGAACACATCACCAAAATTAAATATTCCAAAAGAAATTGGGTGCTAATATTTAGCATGATTTAAGCCTAGAATTATTTGGAGACTTTGATGAGCACAGTAACCACGCCCAAGGCGCAGGTTCCTGATATTGCCGGTCAGATTACCTATGCCATGCGCAGCATGGGCGTGGCACCTATACCCCGCAATTACAGTCTATTTTATGAAGCCTATATTGGCTCTAACCCTGCCCTCACCCGCGAGCTGGCTGCCCTTGGCAGCAAGGCGACGCAGGAGGAACTCGACGCGCTGGGCGACCAGTATTTTGACCATAATCACGGCCGTATCATTGAAACTGCGCATGACAAGGTTCGCTCTGAGCTGGAATCCCTGCTCTCGCTTTTGCAGCATGAACAGAATTCAATGGAAAACTACAGCAAGCTGCTGGTCGAAACTGTTGCGCGTATTTCCAACAAGAATATCACCAGCAACAATATTGTCGGCAGCGTGATCAAAGTATTGCAGGATGCAACCGGCAATACCGCGGCCCATGGTGAAAAGACTGCACAGAGCGTCAGCCGCCATTCCGAAGAGATGAACCAGGTTCGTCAGGAACTGGACGAATACAAGCGTATCGCCAATACGGATTCGCTGACCCGCCTTTCCAACCGCCGCGCTTTTGATGAAAAGCTGTCTTCCCTGTTCGACAGTTCCATTGGCCTTCATCTGACATCGCTCGTGTTGCTCGACATCGACCACTTCAAGCGGATCAACGATACCTATGGTCATCCGGTTGGCGACAAGATTCTCGCGACCGTCGGCAATCTTATCCGCTCCAATGTTCGCAAGGACGTGTTTGTGGCCCGCACCGGCGGTGAAGAATTCGCAATCATCCTTGAAGGCAACAATGTCGATGAGGTGATGACGATCTGCGAACGCATTCGCTTGTCGCTGGAAAATACACCGTTCCGCAACTCGCGCTCGGGCACGGATTACGGCCCTGTGAATATCTCGATCGGCTACGCCATGGGCTCGCAAGCCTCTGGTCCTGGCGAGCTCTACGCACAGTCTGACACCGCACTTTACCATGCCAAGGAAACCGGGCGTAACCGCAGCGTTTTCTTTGAAGAAGGCATGCAGAAGAATTACGTTGGCAAGAACTGGTTGATCTACAAGTAGTAACCAGCACCAACATCCAGAATGAAAAGAGCCTGTCATGTCCCAAGCATGACAGGCTCTTTTTATTGGTCGTCGTCTTATTGATCAGGCTGTTGTCCTGTCCGCCGCAAACGGCGCATCACCACATGGTGACGGCCGCACGAGCAGCCCATGTGCTGTCATAGGTGTCCTTGTCAAAGTCTGCCTTGGCAGCCTTCAGCAAGGTACCGGGTGTCGGCAATGTCGCCGGGTCTACAAAGTGCTCCGGGTTCCACAGTTCCGAGCGCATCAAGGCTCTGGCGCACTGGAAATACACCTCATCAATGCTCACGACCAAAACGGTGCGTGGATGTTTGCCATCCATCACGAAGCTTTCCAGCAATGCCGGATCAATCGACACCTGCCCCTTGCCATTGATGCGCATGGTGGTGTTGGAACCGGGGATCAGGAACATCAGCGCGACGCGCGGGTCACGAACCACATTGAGAAGGGAATCGATACGGTTGTTACCGCGCCAGTCGGGCAACAGCACCGTCTTGTCATCGGCAACCCGCACGACACCGCCGCGGTCGCCACGCGGCGAACAGTCCATGCCCTCAGGACCAACGGTTGCCAGAGCGACAAAGGGCGAGGTTTCGATCATCAGCCGGTATTCGGCGGTCAATCGTTCCGTGACCTTGGCGACCGACGCTTCTGAAACGCCATTATAAATGGCCTGCAATTCTTCAACCGACTGTATGATACTCATCTGTCCTCACCTTTTCATGCATGTGTGAAAGCACCGTCACATGACAGGAGAATGACGGTAAACCGTCATCTCCTCGCCTCTGCACTGGCGCTTTCCTGCTGCGCACGTTTCTTTGCCGTTCTTGCTGCAACAAGGTCAGCCGGCTGGGCATTGCCACGCACCAGCGAGCGGCCAGCGTAGATGCCGCCGACAACTTCAAGCGCGAAGCGTTCCTGGTCAACATCGCGGAATTCTTCGACCAGCCGTGCTGCGACTTCCATGTCTTCACCGAGCACGTTCAGCACTTCTTCACTGAAGTTCAGTGCCGATTCCAGCGTCTCGCGGATCTGGTAATCAACACCGGCATTTAACAGATCGATAGCGTGGGCGCGGTCAAAGGCACGCGCCAGCACCGGCACCAGCGGGAATTCGTGCTTGACGATCTCAGCAATGCGGATGGCCGCTTCCTTGTCGTCCACGCAGATCAGTACAGCCTTGGCGGTGGCAGCACCGCCAGCATGCAGGATTTCAGAGCGTGAACCATCACCGTAATAGACCTTGAAACCGAACTCGGCGGCTTCCCGGATAAATTCCGGATCACGGTCAATCAGCGACAGCGTGTAACCGCGCGCCAGCAAGGGCTGGCTGACAATCTGGCCAAAACGGCCAAAGCCGATCAACAGCACCGTGCCTTCGACATTTTCCGGCAGGTCCAGATCATGGGTATCTGGCACGGCAGCAGGAACCAGACGATCATGCAAAATCACCATCAGCGGTGTCAGGATCATCGAAATGATGATGGTTGCGGTCAACAGCGCATTTTCTTCGCGGTTGAAGATGCCGGCAGCAATGGCGGCGGCGTAGAGCACAAAGGCAAATTCGCCGCCCTGCGCCATCAGCACCGCACGCTCGAGGCTTTCACGTTTGCAGGTGCCGAGAATACGCGCCACGCCGTAGATGATGACGGACTTCAGCACCATGTAGCCGATCACGCTGGCAACGACGATCTTCCAATTCTGGGCGATGACGGTCAGGTCAATTGCCATGCCGACAGCCAGGAAGAACAGGCCAAGCAGGATACCACGGAAGGGTTCGATATCGGCCTCCAGCTGGTGGCGGAATGACGATTCCGACAGCAGCACACCGGCCAGAAATGCACCCATGGCCATGGAAAGCCCGCTCATCTGCATTAACAAAGCAGATCCCAGCACCACCAGAAGGGCAGCGGCAGTCATGACTTCCCGTGCACCGGAGGCGGCGAGTAGGCGGAAAAACGGATTGAGCAGATAACGACCGGCAACAATCAATGCTGCGATGGCTGCAAGGCCAATTCCAATCGACAGCCATCTCTGCGATGCGGTGACTTCTTCGCCGCCGCTGCCGAGAAACACCACCAGCGCCAAAAGTGGCACAATCGCCAGATCTTCAAACAGCAGGATGGAGATGATGCGCTGGCCTTTCAGCGTCGACATGCTGCCGCGTTCCTGCAGCATCTGCATCACAATGGCAGTAGAGGTCAGCACGAAGCCGGTCCCAGCCACGAAAGACGGAATGGCGGGATAACCAAGACTGACGCCAATGACCGTCAGGCCGGCCATACAGGCCAGCACCTGAAATGCCCCAAGACCAAAAATGTCCTTGCGCATCGACCACAGCCGCGACGGCTGCATTTCAAGCCCGATGACGAACAGGAACATTACGACGCCAAGTTCGGCGATATGCAGGATGGCCTGCGAATCCGAAAAGAACCCAAACCCAAAGGGACCAACGACAAGACCGGCGGCCAGATAACCAAGCACGGAGCCCAAACCGATTTTTTTGAACAACGGGGCGGCAACGACGCCTGCGCTCAACAGCACCACCACCTGCAACAAATCATTGCCGTTTGCTTCAACCGCCAAAGTTCACCTCACCTGTGCGTATATGTATAAATGACGTCTGGAGCGCTTCTGATCAGAACCGGTCGGTTCAAGCGCCCTCGTATGAAAGGAATAATCAGTATCTGCCGTTTGCCACCTGCAGCCTTAACGGCGGCGCGGCTCGCGGCTCAGTCCTTTTTCTGCCAAGTCAGCCTCGTAAGCCGCGAACAGCTTGTCACCATCACGACCGAGTTCCAGCAGATATTTCCACGTAAAGATACCGCTGTCATGACCATCGTCAAAAACGACGCGAACAGCATAATTTCCAGCGGCGACCATATTGCGAATGGCAACATTGCGTTTGCCAGGCACCGTTACCTTCTGCCCGGGGCCATGCCCCTGCACTTCTGCCGAAGGCGACAGAACCCGCATCACTTCCGCCGGGATTTTATACTGCGCACCGTCATCGAAGGTAACAGACAGCAGATGGCGATCCTGTGAGACCTTCAATTCGGTGGGCCAAGGATCACTCATTGTTCATTTCCCTAATGTCTTGTAGTGTTTCACAGTTATGGTCTTGTTTCGTTATAAGCAAGTCTCTAGATAAAACACGCGCAACGAACACCTTGGCTTGGCCTGAAACAGTATCACATTGAACATGTGTTCGAAGCAGGAGTTGGCACGTTGAACAGCTTTTTGGGACCGGTCGGAAAAACCGAAGCCCTGACACCAAATTCAGAACCCATGATCGATCCTTTTGGGCGTGCGGTCACCTATTTGCGTGTGTCGGTGACAGATCGCTGCGATTTCCGCTGCACCTATTGCATGTCGGAACACATGACCTTCCTGCCCAAGAAAGACCTATTAACGCTGGAGGAGCTGAACCGGCTCTGTTCCGCCTTCATTCAAAAGGGTGTGCGTAAGCTGCGCCTGACCGGCGGCGAACCGCTGGTGCGCAAGAATATCATGGAACTGGTGCGCAATCTCGGCCGCCATGTCTATGCCGGCACGCTTGACGAGCTGACGCTGACCACCAATGGGTCGCAGTTGGCACGCAATGCCGACGAACTTTACGACTGTGGCGTGCGCCGCATCAATGTGTCGCTTGATACGCTGGACCCGGTCAAGTTCAAACAGATTACGCGCTGGGGTGATTTCTCCAAGGTCATGGAAGGCATTGATGCCGCCCAGAAGGCTGGTCTGCAGATCAAGCTCAATGCGGTTGCATTGAAGGATTTCAACGAGTTTGAAATTCCCGAGATGATGCGTTTTGCGCATGGACGCGGCATGGACCTCACCGTCATTGAAACCATGCCGATGGGTGAGATCGAGGAAGATCGCACCGACCGTTATCTGCCGCTGTCGCAACTGCGCACGCAGCTGGAAGAACAGTTCACGCTGTCAGACATTGCCTACAAAACCGGCGGTCCTGCCCGGTATTTCAAAGTTACAGAGACCGGCGGCCGTCTGGGGTTCATCACGCCGCTGACTCATAATTTCTGTGAAAGCTGCAACCGCGTGCGTCTGACCTGCACCGGCACACTTTACATGTGCCTTGGCCAGAACGATGCCGCAGACCTGCGCACCGCACTTCGCGCCAGCGAGGATGATGGCCTGCTGTCCAATGCCATTGACGAGGCAATCCTGCGCAAACCGAAGGGGCATGACTTCATCATTGACCGCACACACAAGCGCCCAGCTGTCGCCCGCCACATGAGTGTTACCGGCGGCTGAGCACGTCGCTCGCGCATTGTATATTGCTTATTTAATTCGTCACCACAACCAGACGTTTTCCCGCCTCGCTGACCTCGCACAGCCATGATCGATTGGCTACTACTGGCCCGTGTCCGAGGGGATTCGGGCGGGAGAGGCTCTACTGTAATGGCAATGACGGAAAATACCCGAGGCGCGATGTTCATGGCACTTGCCATGGCCAGCTTCACCATCAACGATGCATTGGTGAAATCCGTCACCCCATTCATGAATACCGGCCAGATCATGTTCGTACGCGGCGTGATGACCACAGTGATGATTATCGCGCTCGCCAAATATTTTGGCGCCCTGAGGCCCATCAAAACACTGTTTCGACCACTAGTGCTGTTGCGGACAGTTAGTGAGATTACCGCCACGGTCCTGTTTCTGACCGCACTCGGCCAAGTGGAATTTGCCAGCATTTCCTCAATCATGCAGTCCTTGCCACTGGTGGTGACGCTGGGGGCTGCACTTTTTCTGGGCGAGCCGGTGGGCTGGCGGCGCTGGGTTGCTATTGGTATCGGTTTTGCCGGTGTATTGATTATCATTCGGCCGGGGTCGGAAGGTTTTACCACCGGTGCATTGCTGGCAATTGCATCCGTGTTCGTCACGGCCTGTCGTGATCTGGTGACGCGGCGCATGTATGCCGACGTACCGTCGCTGACCATCAGCATGTTTACCGCAACTGCCAATACGGCGTTTGGCGCATTGCTGATCGTGCCGATGGGTGGCTGGCAGCCGATGGAATGGAGTGTCATCGGCCATCTTGCCGTCGCGTCCATCCTGGTGCTCTCCGGCTACCAGACGGTGATCTTCGCCATGCGCTCGGGCGAAATCTCCTTCGTCGCGCCGTTCCGCTACACCAGCCTGCTGTGGGCGCTGATGATTGGCATTCTGGTTTTTCAGGAAAAACCCGACATCTGGACCTTGATCGGTGCAGCGATTGTCATTGCATCCGGCATTTACACGTTCTATCGCGAGAGACGACGCTATCTGATGAAATCGGCCAAGGATTCCTGAAAATCCCCGTTATGCCGGAATGACGCAAACCAGCCCTATCCGCAACCGTTGAGGGCGGTGACGCGTCAGGAGTAATGAATTGACTGACGTAGGTTTTCTGAACAGAAAAACACCGCCACATATTTTCACGCTGGTTATGGTGGCCGGGCTTTCTGCCCTCAGCATGAACGTGTTTCTGCCCTCGCTGCCGGCCATGGCCGCGCATTTCGAGACACAATATGCCGTCATGCAGCTGTCGATCTCGGGTTATCTCGCCGCAACAGCCTGCGTGCAGCTGGTTGTCGGCCCGCTGTCTGACCTGTTTGGCAGACGGCCGGTGATGCTGGTCAGCCTGTGCATCATGTGCATTGCAACGCTGGTCTGTTTTCTGGCGCCCAATGTCGGTGTGTTCATGGTGGCGCGTTTTGCGCAGGCCAGTGTCGCGACATGTTTCGTGCTGGCCAGAGCCGTGGTGCGCGACATGGTGCCGGCCAATCAGGCCGCCTCGATGATCGGTTACGTGACGATGGGCATGTCTGTCGTGCCGATGGTTGGCCCGATGATTGGTGGTGTCCTGAATGATATCGGCGGCTGGCAGGCAAGTTTCCTGCTGTTGATGGGCCTGACGATGCTGGTGATCGTGCTTGTCTATTTTGATCTTGGTGAAACCAACCGCCAGAAGTCGACCAGTTTTTCGGCACAGTTCAAGGCCTGGCCTGAACTTCTCAAATCACGGCTGTTTTGGGGATACGCGCTGACCTCGACATTTTCGTCCGGTCTGTTCTTTTCGTTTCTCGGTGGTGCGCCATTCATTGGCAGCACACTTTACGGCCTGACACCGGCGATGCTGGGTGTGCAATTCTTCTTCATGGCGGCGGGCTATATGCTCGGCAACTTCATCTCCGGCCGTTATGCCAGTGACATCGGTATCATCCGCATGATGGTGTCCGGCAATCTCATCGCCATGACCGGAATTGTCATCGCCATCGTCCTTGCCAATACGGGCCTGCACAGCCCTTACGCCTTCTTCATGCCGCTGGCGCTGATCGGTGTTGGCAATGGCGTGACCTTGCCAAGTTCCAATGCCGGCATGGTCAGCGTAAAACCGCATCTGGCGGGTTCTGCCTCCGGTCTCGGTGGTGCGCTAACGATTGGCGGTGGTGCTGCGCTGTCTGTTATCGCAACCTCGCTGCTATCGCCAACCTCCGGCACACAGCCGCTGCTGTTCATGATGGTTGCAACCGGGCTTCTCGCCCTTTACGCAACATACTTCACGCGCAAAGCCGAACGGCAGGAAGCCAGCCTGTCACAACGAGACGACAATGCATAAAAATCTTCCCGGCCTCATTCTCGCTGGCGGCCTTTCCCGCCGCATGGGCAGCAACAAGGCGCTCAAGCAACTGGGCGACAGCCCCCTGCTCTCGCATGTCATCGAGCGCATTCGCCCGCAAGTCTCATACCTTGCGCTGAACGCACCCCATGACTGGGCAGACGAGTTTGGCCTTCCTGTGGTGCCTGATACCAAACTGGGCCATGCCGGGCCGCTGGCAGGCGTTCTGGCTGGACTGCGCCACATGGCGACCGTGGCACCGGACGCCAGCCACATGCTGACAGTACCGGCCGACAGTCCGTTCTTTCCCGACACTCTGGAAGCCCAACTGCGGTCTTACATGACCGACGACAGCACGGTCATCATTGCCGCATCTGCCGGTCAGGTGCATCCGGTGTTCGGTCTGTGGCCAGTCGCCATTGCCGATGATCTTGAGCAATGGCTGGCGGTGGATGAAAACCGTCGTATCCGTAACTTTCTTGGCCGCCATGCAACGCTTGGCATTTCATTTCCCAAGATTGAAAGCGTCACCGCGTCGATTGATCCGTTTTTCAACATCAACACGCCGGACGAGCTTTCCATTGCGCAGGCATTTCTGGATACGCTGGACTGAAGTAAATGCGCCTAAATCGGCGCCAAGGAACATGCCTATAAACACAAAAAAGCCGGGCTAAAGCCCGGCTTTTTCTTCCCTGAGACGCACTACCTACTCAAGGTATCCTGATGGGTTCACCGGCGTCGCATCCTTGCGCACTTCGAAGTGAACCTGTGGGCGTTTCGCGCTGCCGCTCATGCCCGATGTCGCAATTGTATCGCCGCGCTGCACCTTCTGGCCGCGCTGTACGTTGAGGGCGGAAGCGTGGCCGTAAACAGTCACCTTGCCATCGTCGTGACGAACCAGAACCGTGTTGCCGAGCTGCTTCAGACCGTTACCGGAGTAGATAACCACGCCGTTTTCAGCGGCCTTGATCGCCGTACCCTCGGGAACCGAGATATCGATACCGTCGTTACGATTGCCATCGACGTTTTCACCGAAGCCGGAGATGACGGCGCCACGAACCGGCCAGCGGTATTTGCCGATGCCTGTTGCGGCCGGAGCAATCGATGCCACGTCGGACTTCTTCTCGATCTCGCCGACTGTCGAAGTGGCGACCGGCGCCTTGTAAGGCTCAGGCGACTTAACCGCGCTTTCAGTCTTTGCAGGCGCTTCCGGCTGTACTGGTGTTTCCTTCGGCGTGATCGACGCAGTTTTCACATTGTCGGTGTTGGCAGACGGCATCTGAAGCGTCTGGCCGATACGAATGTTCTCATTCGACAGGCCATTTGCAGCCTTCAAAGCAGCAACGCTGACACCATTTGCCTTGGCAATCTTGGCAAGGCTGTCACCTGGCTGCACCTTGTAGCCACCGGTTGGCGGCAGAGGCTTGCCACCTGGAGGTGTCAGCTTTGCAGCTTCGCCGGATGCCTTGTCGCGGGCAGCAGCAGCCGACGGCAGAACAGCAAGGTTCTGATCGTTCTGGCGGGTTGGTGCCGGCAGGTTGCCGTCATTGGCGAGATTTACGTTGTCCGCAGCGGCCTTGGCTGCATTACGTGGCGTGCCGAAGGTTGGAATGGTGATCGATTGGCCAGGTGCCGCGGCAGAAGCCGTCGTCAGTCCATTGGCCTTGAGGATTTCCTTTTCAGGCACACCATAACGCTTGGACAGCGTCGCAATGGTTTCACCCTGGCGCAGCGTCACACTTGGGCCACCCTGCGCATTCCAGCCATTTGAAGACGGCTTGGTTGACGCGGTGGAAAGCTGGTCAACAGCACGCGGTGCAGCCGGAGCCTGCGCAACAACCGCCGGTGCGGCAGGCTGCGGGTTGGCCGACGGGAATGGCTGTGCCATCGCCTGATTACGCGACTGCGGTTCGCGAAGCGTGTTGCCTGCGGATGGAGCTGTCAGTTCCGAGCGCTGGATCGTCGATGGCGAAGAGGCCACCCGTGCGCTGGAACTTTGCACCGAGCCGTAATTACCAGAGTTGTTCTGGTATGGCTGGTTATAATTCTGATTGTTGTTACCGTAGGCAGGCTGAGCTGATGCCATCGATGAACCATTGACATCGCCCATCGGGATCGGTGCCTGACCGTAGGCACCTGCACCGTTTCTGGAAGGGATTGATGCAGTGGTCATCGTATCCGTTTCATTGGAAAACAGACCGCTGAACCGGGTGGCATCCGAGCTACAGCCCGTAACCACGCCTGCCAGCGAGATTGCAACCAAAACTCTTGCGACTGATTTTCCGATTTTGGGCGAATTCTTCATACGCATGACTCGATCTACACTGACGCCAACCCGCCGAAACTGACTGCCTCGGCGCAAACTCATTTCTTGCAAGGCCCATTTCCCGAGAACGGAAAAACCATGCGTCTATGGATATGATTAAAGCGCGTTAGTATTACTACGCGGTTAAGACGCTTAAATTCCGCGCAGTTTTTTTGACAATTCGATAACCATGACAATTAAGACATGGCAAAAAGCAAGGCGAAGTCTGAATTCCTTGTTTGAATTCAAAGCCTTAAAAAACAGCAATTGCGACAGAAAAAATCAGATATGGCGCGCCATATGCGGGATAAGCGGCAAATAAGGCGCTTCGAACATATCCTCGCGCTCAAAACGGCTGCCGGTTTTTGACAAACGCATCATCACGCAACGCTCGTCATCCACCATCAGCGGCGCAATCAAAACGCCGCCGGAAACGAGCTGTTCGGCCATGAAGCGTGGAAAGGTGGTAAAGGCTGCCGTAATCAGAATACGGTCAAAGGTGCCCTCGCCTGTCAGACCATTGCTGCCATCGGCAAGGCGGGTCACGACATTACGAAGGCCAAGGCCTTCCATACGCTTCTGGGCGCTCTGAACCAGGGTCCTGTAACGATCAATAGAGACGACACGTTCTGCCATGCGGCCAAGAACGGCGGCGGTAAAACCGCTGCCCGTTCCGATTTCCAGTACACGCTGCCCCGGCTTCACCTGAAGACGGGCCAGCATTTTAACCGCCATATCGGCGCCTTCCATGAACGATCCGCAATCAATCGGGATAGTTCGGGTGGAATAGGCATCGTCGGCAAATTGCGATGGTACGAATTGCGAGCGTGGTGTCTGCTCGACTGCCGTCAACAGATCGATATCGGAGATGCCCTCGGCCCGAAGACGCAGGACCAGAGCAGCAAACCCCTCTTTTTCGATCATTGGCGATTTCAATCTGCAACTCCAAAACCAAGCGCCTGGGCAACACGATCCTTGACCGTATAATCTGTCAGGTCGAGTTTAAGAGGCGTTACAGAGATCTTGCCGTTCTTGACGGCATGAATATCGGTGCCTTCGCGGAACGTGCCCAGACGCTCGCCAAAACGCAGCCAGTAATAAGGAAGGCCACGGCCATCCTTGCGCTCTTCAACGGTCAGACCGAAGTCCAGCTTGCCCTGATCGGTCACGGTCACGCCCTGCACGTCTTTCGGCGCGCAGTTGGGGAAGTTGAGATTAAGGAAGGTGCCATCCGGCAGGTCGACATCGATCAGCTTCTTGATCAGGTCAGGTGCATAGGTTTCTGCAACTTCCCACGGCACGATGCGGTCACCGTCATCGGTGTGAGCATAGGCCTGGCTCAGCGCAAATGAACGCACGCCCTGCAGCGTGCCTTCGATGGCGCCGGCGATGGTGCCGGAATAGGTCACGTCGTCAGCCATGTTGGCGCCGGAGTTTACACCCGACAGCACCAGATCAGGTTTGCCGGGCAACACTTCGCGAATGCCCATGATGACGCAATCGGTTGGCGTACCGCGCAGGGCAAAATGCTTGTCGGAAACCTTGCGCAGACGCAGCGGCTCGGAAAGCGTCAATGAATGCGCCAAACCACTCTGATCCGTTTCCGGTGCGACAATCCACACATCGTCGGAGAGCTTGCGCGCAATGCGCTCAAGCACAGCCAGCCCTTCGGCGTGGATACCATCATCATTGGTCAGAAGAATGCGCATTCATATACCCTTTCGGCAGTATCAGGCTGCTTTTTCGATCTTGGTCAGACCGCCCATATATGGCAGCAGCACGTCTGGAATTGTGACAGAGCCGTCTTCGTTCAGGTAGTTCTCGAGAACGGCAATCAGGCAGCGGCCAACAGCTGTGCCGGAACCGTTCAGCGTGTGAACGAACTTCGTCGCCTTGTCTTCCTTGCCCCGGTAACGGGCGTTCATACGGCGACCCTGGAAATCACCACACACCGAGCAGGACGAGATTTCGCGGTAAGCGTTCTGGCCCGGCAGCCACACTTCAAGGTCATAGGTCTTGCGTGCGCTAAAGCCCATGTCGCCGGTGCACAATGTCATGGTGCGGAAATGCAGACCAAGACGCTTCAGCACTTCTTCAGCGCAGGCCGTCATGCGCTCGTGCTCTTCCACAGCGCTTTCCGCATCGGTGATCGAAACCAGCTCGCACTTCCAGAACTGGTGCTGGCGCAGCATGCCACGGGTGTCACGACCGGCAGAACCGGCTTCCGACCGGAAGGATGGCGTCAGCGCCGTAAAGCGCAGCGGCAGCTTTTCCTGATCGAGAATTTCGCCCGACACCAGGTTGGTCAACGTGACTTCAGCCGTCGGGATCAACCAGCGGCCATCCGTGGTCTTGAACAG
Source organism: Agrobacterium sp. 5Ca50 (assembly GCF_055381905.1). NCBI lineage: Bacteria > Pseudomonadati > Pseudomonadota > Alphaproteobacteria > Hyphomicrobiales > Rhizobiaceae > Agrobacterium > Agrobacterium sp. 5Ca50. The sequence goes on along the minus strand of NZ_AP026438.1, from coordinate 1,139,528 downwards.
GTCCTCGGAGAACTTCGGCAACTGACCGGTTCCGAACATTGCGTCATCGCGCACAAGCAGAGGCGACGACACTTCGGTGTAACCGTGCTCGCCTGTATGCAGGTCGATCATGAACTGGCCAAGCGCCCGTTCCAATCGTGCAATCTGGCTGGTCAGAACAGTAAAGCGGGCGCCGGACAATTTGGCAGCGCGTTCGAAATCCATGTAGCCAAGCGCTTCACCGATATCGAAGTGTTCTTTCGCCTCATGGTTCCAGCCTGGCTTCTGGCCAACCACACGCGCAACGATGTTGTCGTGTTCGTCCTTGCCGACAGGAACGTCATCAAAGGGAATATTGGGAATGCGCGACAGGGCGTCGTTGAGTTCTGCCGTGATCTGGCGGTCCTCTTCTTCTGCCTGTGGCATGGTTTCTTTCAGCTCGGCAACTTCGGCTTTCAGCTTTTCAGCAAGCTCGAAGTTCTTCTGCCCCATGGCTGCGCCAATCTCTTTGGAGGCGGCATTACGACGGGACTGCATTTCCTGAAGTTTCTGAATAACGGCACGGCGCTTTTCATCAAGCACTATCAAACCGGAAGAAAGAGGCTCCGCGCCGCGCTTTGCCAAGGCGGCATCCAGAGCTTCGGGGTTTTCGCGTATCCATTTAATATCGAGCATTGTCGTTCCAGACTGTTCGGTTTGCCTGCGGTTACTTCAAAAAAGCAAAAGCCGGGCTTGAAGCCCGGCTCATGAAAAATAGCATGCCGGACAAAACGTCAGGCGTCTTCGGAGGCTTCGAGCTCCCTGCCTGCATTTTCCGCCTCCCGCTTCTTCTCCACGAGTCGAGCCAAGTATATGGAAATCTCGTAGAGAATGATCGCAGGCAGCGCAAGACCGATCTGGGAAAGCGGATCGGGCGGCGTAAGAACGGCGGCCACGACAAAGGCAATCACGATGGCGAATTTGCGCTTGTCCTTGAGCGTCTGGCTGGTGAGCAGACCAACGCGGGCCAGAAGCGTGGTAACGACAGGAAGCTGGAACACCAGACCGAACGACAACACCAGCGTCATGATCAGGCTGAGATATTCCGACACTTTCGGCATCAGAGAAATGGCAACTTCGCCCTCTTCCGGCAACTGCTGCATGGCAAGGAAGAACCACATGACCATGGGCGTGAAGAAGAAATAGACGAGCGCTGCACCGATCAGAAACAGGATCGGCGATGCAATGAGGAATGGCAGGAATGCCGCGCGCTCATTCTTGTAGAGGCCGGGCGCCACAAACTTGTAGAGCTGCGAGGCAATAACCGGAAACGCGATAACAATCGCGCCGAACATCGCCACCTTCACCTGGGTGAAGAAGAATTCCTGCGGGGCGGTGTAGATGAGTTCTGCCTTGGAAAGGTCAAGTCCTGCCCAGGTCACTGCCCACTTGTAGGGAATGACCAGAAAGTTGAACAGGTGCTTGGCAAAGCCGAAGCACACCACAAAAGCAGCAAAAAAAGCCACCAGAGACCAGATGAGCCGCGTGCGCAGCTCCATCAGATGCTCGACAAGCGGCTGGGGTTTGTCTTCGATATCGCCGCTCATGCTTCGTCCTTCTTGGCAGTCTTTGCAGTGGCGGCGGTTTTCCGCACCACTGGCTTTTTGGCGGCGGCAGGCTTGTCAGCCACATCAGTTGCAGCCTTGGCCACGGATGGCTTTTTGGCAGCAGCGGTCTTGGCTGGCGCGGCTTTGGCTGGCGCGGCTTTCGCCGGCGTAACCTTGGCTGGCGTTGCTTTCACGGCGACCGGCTTTGCTGTCTCGACCGTATCAGCAGCAGGTGCGACTGGCGCCGTTTTGGCTCTAGGCTTGGCGGCCGGCTTTGCAGCAACCGTGATTGCCTCGGCCGTGGTGGCAGCCTTTGCCGTTGCAGCACTGGGGGGCGATGCCTTCGGCGCCCGCGGCTTTGCAGCCGGTTTTGCCTTGGCAGTAACAGGTGCTGGCGTTGCAGCATCGGGGATGATTGCCGGAGGACTATCTGGCAACATCATCGAAGGTTCAGGCACCGAAACCGGTGTCGAGGAAGCTGGTGTCACAGAGGTTGCGGACGTGCCCGACTTTGCGTCATCCAGTGTCGTTGCCTTTTGCAAATCGGATTTGATATCCTGACCAAGCTGGCGCAGCGGGTTCATGGCGTCCCGCAGGGAGTTTGTCGGATTCAGGTTCTGTACGTCGGAAATGGTACGACGGACATCATCCATATCAGCTTCACGCAGCGCTTCATCGAACTGACTGCGGAACTCGCCCGCCATCTTTCGAAGATTGGCCGTCATTTTGCCGAAGGCACGTATCATTGGAGGCAAATCTTTGGGTCCGACGACAACGATCAATACGACCGCAATCACCAGAATCTCGCTCCAACCAATGTCAAACATCAATATGCTCCCGAGACACGCTCGCCTCGCCGGTCAGACTGGCCTTGACGGCCAAGTCTTACTTGATTTCGTCAGCCTTGTGATCAACCGTCTTGCTGTCGGTCGATGCGGGCGGCGTTGCGTCGTCGTCAGCCATGCCCTTCTTGAAGCTCTTGATGCCCTTGGCAACATCACCCATCAGTTCCGGAATCTTGCCGCGGCCGAAAAGAACCAGGACAATGACCAGAACGATAAGCCAATGCCACACACTGAAAGAACCCATAACCGAAACTCCTGAATTGCGCTTTTAACCGATGTAAGATGTTTATTGCTGTTTTTCAAACACCAAAATGCACGCCCCTGCAATTGAGGAGTTGTCGCAGGTCAAACTCCCGCGAGGTTTTCCAGCATTTTAGTTTTATTAGTCGTCGTCGCCGGCGCCACCGGGCATCAACAGGCCCAATTCTTCCAGATCCAGCTGGGTGATCGGATCTTCTTCATCCGTCAGGTCATCGTTCATGGATGGAATCGGTATGCCGAAATTGGCCGGAATACGGCCGGAAAGCAGCCCTGCCCCCTTCAGTTCTTCGAGACCGGGCAAGTCGCGCAGTTCCTCAAGACCGAAGTGATCGAGAAAATCGACCGTCGTGCCCATGGTGACCGGCCGGCCCGGTGTGCGCCGGCGCCCGCGAAACCGCACCCAGCCCGCTTCCATCAACACATCAAGTGTACCCTTGGAGGTTTGCACACCACGGATTTCTTCGATTTCCGCACGCGTCACCGGCTGGTGATAGGCAATGATTGCAAGGACTTCCAGGGCCGCACGTGACAGTTTGCGCGGTTCCTTGTCTTCGCTGCGAATGACGAATGACAGGTCACTGGCCGTTCTGAAAGCCCAGTTCCCGCCAATCTGGATAAGATTGACGCCCCGGTTGTTATAGGCAACCTTCAAGCGCCACATCAATGCCGACACATCCATGTCCTTGGGCAGACGTTCGGCAATGAAGGCTTCCGATACCGGCTCGGCAGAGGCAAACACCAGCGCCTCGGCAATGCGTTCGGCTTCACGCTCCACGCGGCTCAGGGCTACCGGTGGTTCGGTTTTCACCACGTCCGCAATGGTGTTGTCGTCCATCGGTTCATGGTCACTCATTCTCGGTATCCTGATCAGGCTGGCCTAGCACCGGTTTGCCGGTGCCCTTGCGCATGAAAATCGGCTGAAAGGCGCCATCCTGCCGTATTTCGAGAGTGCCTTCCCGCACCAGTTCCAGCGATGCTGCAAAGGCGCTGGCAATCGCTGTCACACGGTGTGCGGGGTCGGCTATATATTGCAACAGATACTGGTCGAGCGCCGTCCAGTCATCGATATCGCCCAGCAGCGAGGTCAGCAGTTCACGGGCATCGACCAGCGACCACACCTGACGTTTTTCAATCGTCACATGGGTAATTGCATGGCGCTGCCGAAGCGCTGCATAGGCACTCAGCAGATCATAGAGATTGGCCTCGAACACCGAGCGGCTGGTATGGGGAATATGTTCCGGTGCACCACGCACGAAGACGTCGCGACCCAGACGGTCGCGGTTGACCAACTTTTCCGCCGCCTCACGCATCGCCTCAAGGCGTTTCAGGCGGAAGGCCAGCGTTGCGGCCATTTCCTCACCGCTTGGGCCCTCATCCTTGGCCTGCTGCGGAATGAGAAGCTTGGATTTCAGGAAGGCAAGCCACGCCGCCATAACCAGATAGTCGGCGGCAAGCTCGATGCGCACCCGCCGCGCCGTATCGACGAAGGACAGGTATTGTTCGGCCAGCGCCAGCACCGAAATGCGCGACAGGTCCACCTTCTGCGTACGGGCAAGATGCAGCAACAGATCGAGCGGGCCTTCAAAGCCCGCAACGTCGATCATCAGCGCGGCTTCACCCGTGGCCCGCTCGGCAGTGTTTTCCTGCCAGAGCTTGTCCATAGGTGTGCTGGTGCGGGACTTGTCTGCCGCCATCTTCCCATCCGCCGGAAACCGGCCTGTTTTACCTGATGATATCAGGCCACTGCCCACATTGCGTTGAATTCTGCTCTCAGCGCCGCTTCATCGCCGCCATCAGCCTGCTGGAAGCCCGCTTCAACTGCCTTCGCACGCTCCAAAGCGCGTCCAGACAGGACCGGCACTTCTTTCACGACAGCAAGCATTTCACTCATCACGCCGTTGCAATGCAAGACCATATCGCAACCGCCTGCCACAATATTGGCAGCGCGCTCGCCCAATGTCCCGCGCAGCGCATTCATCGAGGTGTCGTCAGACATCAACAGGCCATCAAAACCGATGCGGTCACGAATGATCTCGTCGATGACCTTTCTGGATGTGGTGGCCGGTGCATCCGGGTCGATCGAGGTAAACACCAAATGTGCGCTCATTGCCATCAGTTCCTTGTTCAGGGCACGGAATGGCACGAAGTCATGTTTGTCCAGTTCGTCCACCGGAACATCGACTATTGGCAGCTCATGGTGAGAATCCACCATGCCGCGCCCGTGGCCGGGCATGTGCTTCATGACAGGCAACATGCCGCCGGCTTTCAGGCCATCAGCCGCCGCCTGCCCCATCAGCGACACCGTCTCGGGATCAAAACCATAGGCGCGGTTGCCGATGACATTGCTGGCGCCAGGTACCGGCACATCCAGAACCGGCAGGCAATCCACTGTGATGCCGAACTTCATCAGATCAAAGGCATGCAGGCGCGACATCAGCCAGGCGGCGCGTAGCCCCTTTTCCCGGTCTGCCTTGTAGATTTCACCCAAGGCTTCTGCCGAAGGATAGGCCTGCAGGATCGGCGGCTTGATGCGCTGTACGCGTCCACCTTCCTGGTCGATCATCACAGGTGCATCGGGGCGGCCAATTGCATCCCGCATCGACGCCACAAGATCGGAGATCTGATCCGGTTCTGCGATGTTGCGGCCAAACAGAATAAATCCCCACGGACGTTCCGCTTTGTAAAAGGCAACTTCCTCAGGCGTCAGTGTCAGGCCACTGCATCCCAAAATTACGGCTTTAGATTCTGTCATGGCGCTCACCGGCTTCATGTGGAGGATTGGATGTGATGATCGGATGTACCGATCGGGCAATAAAAAACCGGGAACGGCAAGCGCACCCGGTTTTTGAATTTTATGCCATCAGCAATTAGCGGGCAATCAGGCAGCTTCCGCCAGCGGCACGGTAACGTTCGCACAGTGCTGCGGCTTCATTCTTGTCGCCAGCTGGAATGCGAACCCGGTAGTAGGTTCCCTTGCCAGCGACTTCCGCTGCCTTGATGTCAACGCCACGACCACCAATGACCGAACCGAACTTGCCGGACAGGCTCTGGTAGGACTTCTGCGCTTCAGCCTGGCTCGGCAGCGAGGCGATCTGCACATAATAACCACCGGTCGAGACGGTGTTCTGCACCGGGGCAGCCTGCTCAGGCTGTGCTGGAGCAACCGGGGCCGCAGGTGCTGTTGCAACGGGCTGGTTGGAGGTAACGGCAGCATTTGCCTGCTGGGCGGCCGGACGTGCCGACGGTACAGGCGCGCCGTTATTGGCAGCAGCTGGAGCCGTTGCAGCAGGTGTTGCCGTTGCAGCTGGAGCCGTTGCCACTGCAACCGGGCTGGTTTCGATGACCTTCGGCACATCGTTTGCAGCCGTGGCATTGTCAGCGGTGCTCAGAGGTGTTGGCTCAGGTGCAGCGTTGGATGCTGTTGTTGCCGGTGTCGTTGTTGGTGTCTCTGGCACTTCCTGTGCGACGAGCGTGCCATCCGGCTTGACGATCATCGTACGGACCTTGCGTGGAGATACGGCAGGTGCATTGCTTTCGGACTCGGACGCACGGGCTGGTGCATCATTCTGCGCCAGCAGGCGTGGATCTTCGGTTTCACCAACCGGTGTACCCATGTTGCCGAAATCGCTTTCGTCCTCACCTTCCATTGGCAGGTTCTCAGGGATCAGCGTCTTCTGCACAACATCAACTGGCTCTTCGTTGGAAGAGATCAGCGACGATTGCTTGGGATCAGCTGCGGTCTGGCCAGCAACACGGTCATACACCGCCTTGTCCTGGTTCGGCACAGTCTTGCCGCCTGGATTTTCAGGCACTTCCTTGACCGGATCATTGTCGGCAGAAATGATGATTGGCGCACCGTTGCCGGACGTCTGCGAACCACCGGACATCAGCGCGTAAACACCACCGGCAACCAGAACAACACCGAGTGCGGCAACCGGAACGATCCAGCGACGCGAACGACGCTCTTCGTTTTCATATGGCTGCATTGGCTGCTCATAGAGGTTCTGCGGTGCATGCTGCTGTTCAGCCCTGCCCTCAGATGCCGCCTTCATGCTGTGGCGGAAATCCTCTTCCAGCGCCTTTTCAAAATCATCCAGATTTTCAAACGGTGCTGCGGCCTGCTGCAAACGGGCAGCGGACTGGTTTGGAGCATTTCTGTTGCGATCAAGACCGGCTGGCGTGGACGCAGGCGTAAACAGTGCTGCAAGCTCGGTATCGAGGTCCAGATCATCATCATGACGGCGTGGGGCCGGCTTCGGCTCAAACACGCCAACTGGCAGATCCGGCACTTCCATCTCACCAATGGTTTCCGGACGATCTTCGGTATCGCCAATCTGGCCGTGGTCAAATGGCAGCGGCTCAAGCTCTACTGGTGCAAGCGCTGGTGCCCGTGCAGCAACCGGTGCTGGAGCAGGCTTGGCAGGCTGCGGCGCATAAGAGAATGACTGCGGAGCCGCCGCGGCAGGCTGCGTTCTCTGCGGAGCAAAGGCAGCAGCTGCTGCAACCACTGGAGCCGCAACAGGAGCAACCGGAGGTGCCGGTACAGGCACAACGCGTGGCATCTCAATCGGCTTTGCGGCGACCGGCTCAACATTGCCGATGTCGGACAGATCGAAATCCAGATCGATATCATCAAGCGCCATTTCGAATGCATCATCCGCAAAGGGCTCGAACTCAGCGGCAGGTGCGGCGGCAACAGGAGCAACCGGCGCTGCCTGAGCAGGCGCGACATGCTTTGGTGCCTGTGGCGTCGCCTGGCTGCGTGGAGGCTCGTAGAAGGACGGCGCAACCTGGAAGACATCAGGGCTTACAGGTTCGGCGCGCTGCAGAAGCGGCGCAGCCGCAACAGGTGCAACCGGGGCAGCTGGGGTAAAGACCGGCTGCTGGGCGGCGGTATTGTCGTTGCGGACGGAATAGTGATCAACGTCATAAAGCAGTTCATCCATTGGGGAAAACGGTGCTTCAGGCGCCTGAGTGACAGGAGCTTGGGCGACCGGCTCGGGCGCAGGCTCGAACACTGGCTCAACCGGCACCTGACGCACAGGCTCTGCCTGCGGACGTGGTGCAACCGGCGTGGCGCGCGAACCGAAGTTTGCCAGCGGCAAACGCAGCCCCGACACTTCCAGCGACGAACGGTGCAGATGCGGAGCGGCCTGCGGCGTTGCGGCAGGAGCCGCTACCGGGGCCAGTTGTGGCACGGTGTTCTGGGCCTGCAAGGTGGATGCCATTGAGCCAAAGTTCAGTTCCAGCTCATCGGCCAGATTGAAGGCAGGCTCGACACGCGGCAGCTCAGGTTCTTCCTGCGCAGGGGCTGGCTCTGCAGCCACGCTGACTGAGGGCAGCTCAAAAGAAGGCTCGCGATACTCGACCACACCAGGTTCGCTGACGTAGTTCCAACCACCCTGCTCCGGAATACTCACTTCCGGTTCTGGCGCAAATTGCGGCTCTGGGTAATCGGGTTCGGCAGGCTTCGCGTAAGCGGCAACTTCCTGCTCGTAGGAAGGCGCAAAGGATGGCTCAAGCGAAACCTCTGGCTCGTCGTAAACGGCAGGTACCTGAACGACAGGTGCGTGGGGCTCTTCGTGATAGCTTGGTTCAGGCTCGTAGCGCGGCTCTTCCTGATAGACAGGGGCCGGTGCGGCAGGCCGCTCATAAGCCTGCGGCGGCGCCACCGGTTCGCGCGGAGTAAACTCGGCGACAGGATCCAGGCGTGGCGCATCGTAAATCTCGAATTCGCGCAACAGCTCGTCTTCGAGATTGAATTCAGGTTCCCGTCTTTCAACCTGCTGCGCAGGTGTCTGCGCAGCAACAGGAACGACATGTGAAGGACGTTCATCGAAACCGACGATACGGGTCAGTTCCGCCAAGGGATCATCCTCAGCGAATACATCACTCCGAGCGTCTCGATTATACGCGGCGTTTTTCTCGACCATTTCACGTTCCACTATCTACGCATTACGGCTTTTGCCAGCGCATTGTGGGTAAATGGTGACGCTTTAGCGCATTTCGGCCGGTGCATCGGCCCCTACGAGGGCCAGTCCGGACTTCAAAACATTCGCGACAGCATTCACCAACCCAAGTCTGGCAACGCTTAATTCTCGGTTTTTATCGTTAACAAATCGTAATTCAGGCTGATCTTTACCTTTATTCCAGTGTCCGTGGAACGAACTTGCCAGATCATAGAGGTAAAATGCCAGTCTGTGCGGCTCTTGCGAAGAGGCCGCGGATTCGATCAGACGCGGATATTCCGCCAGCTTGGCAATAAGCTGTAACTCATTGACATCGCTGATCAAAGCAGCACCTCCTGCGAGGTCAGCCGCGCTGACGTCGAGGTCAGGAAAGGCCTCTTTCGCCTGACGGAAAACAGACATGCAACGTGCGTGAGCATACTGCACATAAAATACCGGATTATCTTTCGATTGCTCCGTTACTTTGGCAAAATCGAAGTCAAGCGGCTCAGAATTCTTGCGATAGAGCATCATGAAGCGAACCGGATCACGGCCGACTTCATCCACAACATCGCGCAGGGTGATGAAGTCACCCGAGCGCTTCGACATCTTGACCGGCTCACCGTCACGGAACAGCTTGACCAGCTGGCACAAAAGAACCGTCAGCTTGGACTTGCCCTCGGAAACGGCACGTGCAACCGCCTCAAGGCGCTTTACGTAGCCACCATGGTCTGCGCCGAGCACATAAACCATTTCGCTGAAACCGCGGTCGAACTTGTCCTTGAAGTAGGCAACGTCAGCCGCAAAATAGGTGTAGCTGCCATCCGACTTGATCAGCGGACGGTCCATGTCGTCACCCACCTCGGTGGAGCGGAACAGGGTCTGTTCGCGGTCTTCCCAGTCCTCTGGCAGCTGGCCCTTTGGTGGCGGCAGTGTGCCCTTGTAGACGTGGCCCTTGAAGGTCAGGTCATTGATGGCCGACAGGATAGGACCGGCATTGCCTGCATGCAGCGTGCGCTCGGAATAGAACACGTCGTGCTTGACGTTCAGCGCTTCGAGATCTTGCCGGATCATCGCCATCATTGCGGTGATGGCCTTGTCCTTGACGATCGGCAGCCACTTTTCTTCCGGCATGGCGCGCAGCTTGATATCGTATTCGTCAGCCAGTTCCTTACCAACAGGCACGAGATAATCACCGGGGTAAAGGCCTGGTGGAATGGCGCCAACATCTTCACCCAGCGCTTCGCGGTAACGCAGGAATACCGACCGCGCCAGAACCTCGATCTGCGAGCCGGCGTCGTTGATGTAGTATTCCTTGGTCACGTCATAACCGGCAAATGACAGCACGTTGGCAAGCGTGTCACCGACAACGGCGCCACGGCAGTGGCCAACATGCATCGGGCCGGTCGGGTTTGCCGAAACATATTCGACGTTGACCTTGTGGCCCTCGCCCATTGTCGAGCGGCCAAAATCAATCCCAGCCTCGATCATTGCCGACAGCAGGCGCTGCCAGTAACCGACGGAGACCTTGATGTTAATGAAACCGGGGCCGGCAACATTGACGTCGGCAACGTCAGGTTCACCCTTCAGCTTCTCGACAATGATTTCCGCCAGGGCGCGCGGGTTGGTACCAAGCGGCTTGGCCAGCACCATTGCAGCATTGGTGGCGACATCGCCATGGCTTGCATCACGAGGGGCTTCAACGGTTACTCGGCCGAAATCAACGGCTGCGCGGTTGTCCTTAACGATATCGATCGTTTCGAGCGCGTTTTTGATTCTGGTATCGAAGTCGGCAAAAAGGTTCATTGCATCCACCTGCGCGAACGGGTTTCCATCCGTATCCATGGTTAAAGAAGTTGAGGCGCTGCCTATCGCAAATCGGGGGTATGGTCAAACAATCGCTGGTGCGCCTTCAGTGCATAACTGTCGGTCATGCCCGCGAGATAATCTCCAACATGCCGTGCCAGCTGCCCTTCGCTGAGGCCAGCGATATGGTCGACCCAATAGTGGCCCTGCATTTCCTTGGGCTCCTGCATGTAGCGTTTGAACAGATCGCAAACGATTTGCGTTGCACCGGCACGAACGCGCATGATCTCCGGATGGCGGTAGATATGGCCAAACAGCAGCTTCTTGATCTGCTTGTCGGTCTCGGCCATACCTTCAGAAAATGTGGCAATGGTAATATCGGCGCCGCGCACATCTGCGGCACTCTGCGGATTGACGACAGACAGATTGTGCTGCGTGACGGCAATCACATCTTCAACCATGCGGGTAATCTGCCGGCGCATGATTTCATTGGCGAAACGTTCGCCATCAAGATTTGGATATTTGGCGCGCACCTCTGCCATCAGCCCGGCCAGAAACGGCACTTCTTCCAGCATCTCGAAGGTCAGATAACCGGAGCGCAGGCCATCATCTATGTCATGGGTATTATAGGCAATATCATCTGAGATGGCCGCGACCTGCGCCTCAAGGCTGGCAAAGCTGCCAATTTCCAGATCGTTCAGCTTGCAATAATCGACAATCGGCAGTGGAACCGGGCCACGCAGCCCCTGCCCGTTGGCATCGACCAGCGGACCATTGTGTTTGACCAGACCTTCCAGCGATTCCCATGTCAGGTTCAGGCCATCGAAATCAGCGTAGCGGCGCTCCAGCTTGGTGACGATGCGCAGTGACTGGGCGTTATGGTCAAAACCACCATAGGGTTTCAGCATCTCATCCAGTGCATCTTCGCCGGTGTGGCCAAATGGAGTGTGGCCAAAGTCATGCACCAGCGCCACGCCTTCGGCGAGGTCTTCGTCCAGTTTGAGCGCACGCGCCAGCGCACGGGCAATCTGCGCCACTTCAACGGTGTGGGTCAGACGTGTGCGGTAATGGTCGCCATCAGGGCTGATGAATACCTGCGTCTTGTGTTTCAACCGACGGAACGCCGTTGTGTGCACGATGCGGTCACGGTCGCGCTGGAATTCGGAACGGGTCAGGCTGGATGGTTCAGGAAAAAGGCGGCCGCGTGTCGTCCACGGGTCGGCAGCAAACACTGCCCTCTCACCGCTTCCAAAACCCAATGCACGCTGATCAATTCTCATGTCTCACCCTGTTCTCGACTGCCATTGACGTTTCACACCCACATTCATACCTATGCTAAGGCCTGTCGCATAGTAACGGAAACACAGACTTTTCCTTCAAGCAGGGTATAGACCTCTTCTTTGAGTGTTTTATAATTGCGTTTAAACAAATCTCTCCGGACCTTGACCCCGGCCATGAGGACAACATGACACAGATAGACGTAACCCTTTCCGAATCGGCAGCCAAGAGAATCGCCGAAATCGTCAGCGCAGATGCCGGCAAGCAGGCCCTTCGCGTTTCCGTGGAAGGTGGCGGCTGTTCCGGCTTCTCCTACAAGTTTGACCTTGAGGACACACAAGCCGACGACGACGTGGTGATTGAACGCGACAACGCCAAGGTTCTGATCGACAGCATGTCGCTGATCTACATGGCCGGCTCCGAGATCGACTTCGTCGATAATCTTCTCGGTCAATCGTTTCAGATAAAGAATCCGAATGCGGTTGCAAGTTGCGGATGTGGAACGAGTTTTTCCGTTTAAACCCTTCCTGTGAGTTCAGCGGTAAAACGGGTGTCAATTGCCTTTTCATCGGGTAAAGATAGACCTCGAGAAAAACGGGGTATCCGATGAAAATCGCCACATGGAACATCAACGGCGTCAAGGCACGCATTGAAAACCTTTGCCAGTGGCTGAAGGATTCCAGTCCGGACATCGCCTGCCTGCAGGAAATCAAGTCCGTTGATGAAGGTTTCCCTCGCCTCGAAATTGAAGCTCTCGGCTACCACGTGGAAACACATGGTCAGAAGGGCTTCAATGGCGTTGCGCTTCTCTCAAAGATCAAGCCGGACGAAGTGCGCCGTGGCCTTCCAGGTGATGATACCGATGAACAGGCCCGCTTCATTGAAGGTGTGTTCTCGGTCAAGGGCGGCGTCATTCGCGTCTGCTCGCTTTACCTGCCAAACGGTAACCCGCCGGATGATCCGATAAAATACCCCTATAAGCTGCGCTGGATGGAGCGTCTGCGTGCCTATGCGGCGCAACGTCTTGAGCTTGAAGAGCCGTTCATTCTGGCCGGTGACTATAACGTCATTCCCGAACCCTATGACTGCCACGACCCGAAAGTCTGGGAAGGCGACGCGCTGTTTCTGCCGCAGACACGGCAGAGTTTCCGCCGTCTGGAAAATCTCGGTTTTGTCGATGCGGCCCGTGCGACAACCGATGCGGCGGGACTTTATTCCTTTTGGGATTATCAGGCTGGGGCATGGCCAAAGAACAACGGTATTCGCATCGACCACCTGATGTTGTCGCCGGAAGCCTCTGACAAATTGCAGGCTGTTTCGATCGAGAAACATGTGCGCGCCTGGGAAAAGCCATCGGACCATGTGCCGGTTTGCGGTTTCTTCAACTTCGCCAGCTGATCCTATCAGCCTGCGGTCGCGCAGGCTTCCCTCACCCCATGAATTTATGCGTTCACATCCGTCGTCACCTGTCAGGTGGCGGCGCTAAAAAGGCGTGAGCTGTTTACAGGGATAATCCTTATCAGGGATCAGTCCAAATTGCCGGAGCGGATGCTCTGGGCAAGCGAGATGGCGTCACGGCGATCACCCTCACCAGCCACCGCAAAAGCCTGTTCCTGCAGATCCTGAACCCAAGGGCATTCAGAAGGGTTGCAACGATCAAGAGCTGCGGTCATGAAGGCAAGTCCGCGTACAGTCTGGCCTTCCTGGAAGATCACATTGCCAAACACCGACATGGCACCAGCATGGCCGTTGCGGCGCGCCTGGTTCAGCCATTTCTTGGCCTGCATGGCATCCGCGCGACCGCCCTCACCCGCCAGAATCATCTGGGCAAGCTGGAACTGCGCTTCTGCAACGCCGAAGGTCGATGCCACCTGAAAGTAGATCTGGCGGGCCTGCGACATATCAGGCTTTACCGGGCTGCCCGGAATACCATGGCGATAATAGTCGGCCAACGACAGCAGAGCGTTCACGAAGAAGCCTGTGTCTTCAGAACCCGGCTCTACGCCCTGGCTGGCAATTTCATTGTAGATTTTGAAGGCTTCGAAGTCGTTTTTTGCGACACCGTCACCATAGGCATACATGTTGGCCAGTGCCCAGCGGGAGCCTGTGTGGCCCTTTTCGGCCGCATAACGATAGGCTTCTACCGCGTCTTCCTTCTTACCGTTCTTGTAGGCCTTGAAGCCGAATTTGAAGAGGTCGAACGGTCCGGATTCCTTCGTGACACCCGCATTGATATCGAATGCAGCTGCTGGCATTGCCAGGGAGGCAATGAGGAAACCCATACACAGGGGTTTCAGGATGTTGGCTTCACGTTTCAACATTTCACCGAACTTCTTTCATTCGTCTCGGCGTATATCCAAGACCGCTGTCACACTGCAAAGACAAACCGCAGTCATTTGCGATTTTCCGAGGCGACTGCGTCTTTCTGGCCGCAGTTATCACTACGCGGTCATTTGGAAGCCGAGTCCAATTCCGTGTTTCACGGGAACAGATATAGGAAACATTTCCGGCAAGATAACGGCGTTTACCAACAGCCTGTGTGGCAGTTGCAATCGATGGAGATGCCCGTCTCCGCTGATAAGCCTTACACCCTGAATTCAAAACCGTTTTCACTTTCACCACGTTCACGGATGCTACGCGACACGCTTGCCCCCCGGCAAAATCGCCACCCGTGAGAATAGCGAAACGCTTCCTTTGTGGCGGGAAATGGACAAATGCACCTCTCTCTCACCGCGTGCATAAGGTTGCAGAAATGTGTTGCTAAATCGTCACAATTTTGAGCCACAAAAAAAGAAAGGCCCGGCAGGGACCGGACCTTTCACTTTTCCAATCAGACGTCATTCTGCTTCAGTAAATGCGTCGATCAGAACTTGACCTTGATGCCGGTTGAGATGGCCGCCACGACATCGTTGCCGAAGTCATAACCAGCCTCGTTACCGCAGGTAAAGCCTGCACCGCACGGAGCGCCAGCAATCGACGAACTACCCGAGGTCAGCAGACCAACCGCACCGGCGATCTTGAACTCGATGTTCTTGTTCGGCGAATAGATCAGCTGTGTGCCGAGCATCCAGGTGTCTGTCTGTGTACCGATGACGGTCGAGGTACCACGATCCCAGGTGACGCTAACCGCCCCACTCCACTGATCACTGAACTTGTGGCCAACACCACCGGACACAGTCCAGCCATCACGATAGAAAAGATCAAGCGTGTTTAGCGTATCTGAACCGCTAGGTACGCAGGGCGATGTGCCGACAGCACAAAACGGAATTGTCTGAATCTGGCTCCAGTCGGTCCACTTCACCGAGCCAAACGCCAACCAGTCAGGCGCAATGCCTGACTGAACCTTGAGTTCAACACTGTCCGGCATCGAAATGGAACCATAGACCGGTACGATTTTGCCACCATACTTCGCCAGCGTTGGAGACAGGCCTGCAGGTGTCTGCGGGACGTTTGTTACGTCTGCAATACCGCTCAGGTCATGATCGACCGCGCTATTGTAAACAAGGCTTGCACGGAAAGCGATTTCTGGAATTTCGTAAGCTACACCTGCACGCCAACCCCAGCCGTCACCTTCAAGTTCCAATTTGCCGACACCGCTGAAGCTCGCCCAAGCCGGATTGAGGCCAAGCACAGCCGGTCCGAGAACCTGACGATACTTGTAGCCGCTGATTTCCTGATAGAAACCACCACCGATGATCGAGAAATCACCCTTACCGGCTTCAAACTTCACACGGCAGGTCGCAGCATAGTTATGCGACTTGACCTTGGTGTCGATGTTGTAGCTGGAACCTTGCCAGATGCCGGGATTGAGATCCGCACCCCAAGGCTGCGAATAATCGAACATGCAGTCGCCGAAATCGCCGATTGACGCCTTCATGCCAATGCGCGGCGACCAGAAACTCTCGGAATCGTCAGCAGTCGTAGACCAAGATGCTGGGAGCGGACCACCCTTGGCCACATTATCTCGCGCATTCTTTACCTTGCGGTGCGGCATCACGAAGGTGCCGGAAGCATCCAAGGCGTAATCTGAAGGTTCGAACAGGAGGTCGATGTTGTAACCACCGCGCTCCAAACCGCCAGCAAAGGACGGCGATGCAACAATGCTGCCTGCGACGAGGCACAATGCGCCTTTAATAAATCCACGTTTTGCCATCTCTCTCCCCAAACAAGGCAATGTGATGGTGAAACAGTGAAGCTGTTCGCCCAAAATGACAATGCCAGAATTTTGCCTGCTACCTTTAGATTAGCTCAAAAGTTTTACGTAAGTTTTTGATAAATCCAAAAAAAATCAAGCCATTTGGGACGAGATTCCAACATAATTAGAATTTTAGACAAAACGCAGAAATAAATTCTACTGAACCCGCAAACTGTAACATTATCACTACAGCTTGGGCATTCGGGAAAATATCGCGAAAAACTGTAACATCCGATACAGTTTTCGGCTTTTCTCGAGATTTGCCAACCGTTTGACGTGGCAAGATCTGGAATGGGCTCACGCCTTAATCGCGAAACACTGGAGGGTAAGGCCAGCACGCCAGCGCCCTGTCCTTACCAACGTCAGGCAACAAAAAAGGCGCATCCCTTTCAGAATGCGCCTTCGTTATTCGTTGCTCTGTGCAGCGGATCAGCTGGCCTCGTTGACCCGTGTCAGCGCGGTCTTGAGGTTGGCGATCTGTACTTCCAGCTCGGCGTTGCGCTCACGGTCTGCAGCAACAACTTCCGGATCGGCATTGGCAATAAACTTCTCGTTGCCAAGCTTCTTGGCAATACGGTCAATTTCAGCCTCAGCCTTGCCGATTGCCTTTTCGAGACGGGCCTTTTCAGCCGCGACGTCGATCAGGTTGCCAAGCGGCAGGCAGGCCGTTGCCTCACCGACGATGATCTGTGCCGAACCCTTCGGTGCGGTGCTGGCCAGCGTGATGTTTTCTGCACGTGCCAGACGGCGAATGGCAGCGTCATGACGCTCCAGACGCGACTGCGTCACGCCATTGGCACCAACGACAACCAGCGGCGCTGTTGCACCCGGCGGTACGTTCATTTCAGAACGGGCCGAACGAATGCCGGTGACAAGATCAACCAGCCAGTTGATTTCGGCCGCAGCAGCGGTGTCGGTGAATTCTGGCGTTGGCCAAGCGGCATGGCACAGCAGACCGTCACGGCTCTCGCCTTCTTCGACCGTATGCGCCCACAGCTCTTCCGTCATGAATGGCATGAACGGATGCAGCAGCTTGTAGATTTCGTCCAGAACATAAGCCGCGCACGCCTGTGCTTCGGCCTTTGCCTTTTCGTCCTCACCGCTGAAGACAGGCTTCAGCAGTTCCAGATACCAGTCGCAGAACTGGTTCCAGACAAAGCGATATAGCGAGCTTGCAGCATCGTTGAAACGATAGTTGCCGATGGCTTCCGTTACCTCATTTGCCGTAACGGCAAGTTCGGTCAGTATCCAGCGGTTGATGGTCAGCGTGGTTGTTTCCGGCAGGAAGTCCGGGTCACGCTTCACACCATTCATTTCCGCAAATCGCGTCGCATTCCACAGCTTGGTGCCGAAGTTACGATAACCGGCAATACGGGCAGGATCGAGTTTCACGTCGCGGCCCTGCGCTGCCATGATCGACAGCGTAAAGCGCAGCGCATCCGCACCATATTCATCGATCAGTTCCAGCGGGTCGATGACGTTGCCCTTGGACTTCGACATCTTCTGGCCGTTCTTGTCGCGAACCAGCGCGTGGATATAGACCGTGTGGAAAGGCTCAACCGGCACACCGGCGTCATCCTTCATGAAGTGCAGACCCATCTGCATCATGCGAACGACCCAGAACGGAATGATGTCAAAGCCGGTTACCAGAACATCGGTCGGGTAATAGCGTGCCAGTTCCGGCGTCCGCTCCGGCCAGCCAAGCGTCGAGAATGGCCACAGTGCCGACGAGAACCAGGTGTCGAGAACGTCTTCGTCACGGGTCAGGATTTCGCCCGGCTTGAAGTTTTCCAGCTTTTCCTCAACCCAGGCCTTCCATGGACCTTCGTGAGAAATGTAGTGCTGGATCGCAGCCTGCAGGGCTTCTTCTTCCGTCTTTTCAACGAAAACCTGGCCATCAGGACCGTACCATGCCGGGATCTGGTGTCCCCACCACAGCTGGCGCGAGATGCACCATGGCTCGATGTTTTCCAGCCAGTTGAAATAGGTCTTTTCCCAGGACTTTGGAACGAACTTGGTGCGGCCATCACGAACCGCCTCAATTGCAGGACCTGCCAGCGTCTTGTTGTCGACCCACCACTGTTCCGTCAGGCGTGGTTCGATCGGCACGCCACCACGGTCGCCATGTGGCACCATGTGCTTGTGCGGCTCGATCTTGTCGAGAAGGCCGGCATCCTCGAAAATCTCGACGATGATCTTGCGAGCGGCAAAGCGGTCCTGCCCTTCCAGGCGATCCCAGGCACCGTGAAGTGCTGCCGGATGGTCGAGACCTTCCAGGAAGTCTTCGTTGTCCTTGATGGTGACAGTACCGTCGACATTGAGAATGTTGATGGCGCGCAGGCCTGCACGCTTGCCAACTTCAAAGTCGTTGAAATCGTGGGCGGGCGTGATCTTGACCGCGCCGGTACCGGCTGTCGGATCGGCATAGTCATCGGCAACGATCGGGATCTTGCGGCCAACGATCGGCAGGACGACATGCTTGCCGACGATTGCCTTGTAACGCTCGTCTTCCGGGTTCACTGCAATACCGGTATCGCCCAGCATGGTTTCCGGACGGGTCGTGGCAACCACGATGTAATCGCGGGTTTCATATTCCGTTGGCTTGCCGTCTTCATCAAAGGCAACCGGGTACTGGTAGGTAACGCCCTTTTCCAAGGGATAACGGAAGTGCCAGAGATTACCCTTCACTTCCAGCTGCTCAACTTCCATGTCGGAAATTGCCGTCAGAAGCTTGGGGTCCCAGTTCACAAGGCGCTTGTCCTTGTAGATCAGGCCGTCCTTGTAGAGGCTGACGAAAACTTCCAGAACGGCCTGCGACAGGCCTTCATCCATGGTGAAACGTTCACGCGACCAGTCACAGGAGGCGCCAAGACGCTTCAGCTGGTTGAAGATCAACCCGCCGGATTCGGCCTTCCATTCCCAGACCTTGTCGATAAAGGCTTCGCGGCCCATCTCGCGACGGCCAGGCAGCTTCTGTTCGGCCAGCTTGCGTTCAACCACCATCTGCGTGGCAATGCCGGCATGGTCCATGCCCGGCTGCCACAGCACGTCCTTGCCTCGCATGCGCTCAAAACGGATCATGATGTCCTGAAGCGTATTGTTCAGGGCATGACCCATGTGCAGCGAGCCGGTGACGTTTGGCGGCGGGATGACAATTGTGAAGGTTTCAGCGCCGGGTGCCGCGTTGGCACCGGCACGAAACGCATTGGCATCGTCCCATGCTTTGGCGATTTTCGGTTCAACCGAAGCGGAATCGTAGGTCTTTTCGAGCATTTCCTGACCTGAAATTTTGAGTTCTTGTATTTGTTTTTAAATAAGGATGGGCGGTAGAGAGTCAACAGAAAGTGGCATATTCAACCAAAACTACTGCCCGACCGGGCGACCATTGCAGCTTCCCGGCATCGGGCATCGCCTTGCAGGTGAAAGAGCGGGCTTAGGCGTAACATCCAATCCCGTTCAGGAACAGAATCATGTTCATCCCATACTGAGTCAACAAATTGACCTATCCCGTTGTTTTCTCATATCTGGTGAGGAAATTACACCCCGCAACAGCCAGAAACCTGAGCAACAAAAAAGCCGCCCCGAGACCGGCGCGGCTTTTGTTTAACCTTGATGGAAATTAGCGACGTGGGCCGCGCGCCACGCGCTCGATTTCCTCGCGCACCAGACGCTCGACCAGCGTTGGAAGGTTGTCCTCCAGCCAGTCCTGCAGCATCGGCTTCAACATTTCCTGCGCCATGTCTTCGATGGAGCGACGCTCAACACCGTTGAACACGTCGGCCAATTCGTTGAACGAGCGGGCAATCTGCGCACCGGCTTCAACGGAAATCAGGCTGGACAGGGCAGATGGCCCCTCGGCAACCGCTTCCGCAACAGGCTCAACAAACTGTACTGTCTCTGCGACTGGCGCAGGATTTACCACTGGCGCGCTGGCCTCGTGAACGTCGGCAAGCTCAAGCGCCTGCTCGAAGGTTTCTTCGTCCCAGGCAACAGCCGGCGCGCTCTGCACAGCTGGCGTTTCACGAACCGGGAACGGCGAAATGGTCGCCTGTCTTTCTTCGCTGAAAAACGGCTGCGATGGGCGCGAAATTTCGGCGGCGGTATCGTCGATCGAACCACGCAGTTCCGCCATGCGGGCAGCCATGACAGGGCTTTCATAAGCGGCATGTGCAGCAACAGGCTTTGCTTCCGGCTTGTCCTGCAATGTTTCAGCGGTCAGCGCGCTCAAGGCTGGCTCCAGCGTGCGGCCGGTGGCGGCCCTCACCCGGGCTGCAACATCAGCAAGCGACATGGCCTTTTCTGGAACGGGTTGCGCTGCCGCGCCATGGGTCTGGTTTGCGGCTGGCGGCACGTGGGGCGGCGGGCTTGTCATCTCGCCACGGCGCTCGGCGGATGAAGCCGGGTTGCCAGCCTGCGTGAAAGCGATACCAAAATCGTCGTCGCTCTCATCGTCGTAAACAGGAGGAAGCTTGCCAGCAAAAGCGCCAGACGGGCCAGGCTCATTGCTTTCGATGATACGGCGGATCGACGCCAGGATTTCTTCCATGGACGGTTCACGCGCTACACTTGGCTGAGCCATTTCTATCCCCGTTTTCCATTGCTGTTTATTGGCTGGGGCAAACACGAAACACGCCCCGAATCACCGCTAGTTTATGGCAGTGCGAATCGGAACTGAATGACCCTTTTGACGGGAATTGCCGCGATACACAGATTATTGTTGTGGAAAAACAGAAAAGCCCGGTCAAAACCGGGCCTTTGTTTATCCGTGAACAAGCAGCATCTGCCTGATCAGAATACGAATTCCTTGGCCTTCTGGAAGCCTGGAAGCGGCTTGACCGAGGCGTTGAATGAGGTCGTTACCGAGATGCCTGTGGCGGCGCGGCTGTAGACCGTTGCCTTTGCGGAGTTGCCATAACCAACGACGGTTACAAGGCGGCCACCGTCACGAAGCTGGTCGAGAAGTGCGTCTGGAATAAATTCTACGGCACCGTTTACGAAGATGAGATCGTAAGGTGCTTCGCTGACATAGCCCTTTTCCAGGTCGGAAACGACGGCTGCAACATTGTCATAACCCAGCTTGGCAAGGGTTTCTGTTGCCGCTTCCACCAGCTTTTCATCATTGTCGATTGCAACAACCGAACCGGCCAGCTGCGATAGAACTGCTGAAACGTAACCGGTACCGCAACCAACTTCCAGAACAACGTCGTCCTTGGTGATGGCGGCCAGCTGCAACAGCTTTGCCAGAGGCGAAGGTGCGGTGAGGTAACGGGCCGGACGGCCATCAGAGGCGGGACAGATCTGCACGTTTTCATCGCGGTAAGCGATGGTCTGCTGCGCTTGCGGCACGAATGCTTCACGCGGCACATTCACAAATGCCATGAGCACGGAATGCGACGTTACATCGGTCGTGCGGATTTGGCTATCGACCATGTTCACACGTGCTTTTTCGAAATCCATCATATCGTATCGCCTCAGTAGAAATTCGAAACGAGCGCATAAACGCTGTTTCCTTGCGATACGTCTTAATTGGCGATGCCTGCGCTTTCAAGCGTGCGTGTCGCACAGTGACGATAAAAACAACCGGCTAGCCGATAATTTTTACAAACATGCTCAGATGAGCGGCACGGTGATGTAAAGGCATGTCAGAATAACGGCACCAAACATCGAAACTTCGATCAAACTGTCGCGCATTTAACCAACCCTCCGTGGGACCCTATGTCCTTGAGAAAAACAACGGGCAATGTGAATTTTGGTTCCACGCTGTCGCCACGGAATAGCCACCTGCCCGCCTCTATTCTTAATGGGTGAACATAGCCAGGGCGTGACAGTGCCAACTGGTGTGATACGCGACTGTGTAAACCGCTAATGTCATCAAGGTTTGCGCCCAGTTCAGCCCCTCCTACGACTTGCGCCGAGGCCGCCGGTATGGGTTAAAGGACTGCAAATCCCTATACCTCAAGGAAGAACACCATCGACGAGTTTGACAAACCCGACACGGAGCCAAGAAAGAAGCCGCTCTGGCCGTGGCTGTTGCTGCTGGTGGTGACGCTGGTGCTGATTTACGCCTATTTCATCTGGGTCTGGACGATCGACTACATCTTCTCGGGCGCGAGCGAGCTGTTTCACGCGCTTGAATGGGTGCTGAACTTCCTAGACGAACAAAAGGCAGGACAGGATTAGAGGATACTGATGTCAGCATTATACCGGACTAATCCGGTCGACAGCATCGACTACTGCTGTTGTCACTCCCAGACATCAACCACAAGGAATGTGCCACGGTTTTCGTGACCCATGATCTTGACGGTGATCCAGCAGTCGCCACGCAGGATCATTCTTTGAGCCTCAGCCGACATAGAGCCGTTGTTCAGCATCTCTTCGAGCGACTGACGGTTTTTCGCATCAGAGAAGAACTCGTCACCCTCATCCCCTACGTCTCTGAGGTCATAGACATGATAGTTTGCCCGGTCCTGGCGAATAATCTGCCATGGTTTGGTCAGTGACGTTCCGTTGGAATTGTTAAGGTCGTTTGCGCCGATGTAGGCGGTGTAGGAATCGATTACATCAGCCTTTACAACGCGTGTCTTCGATTGGGCGCCTGCAACGCTGGAACTGGCAAAAAGCACGACGATCAGAGCAATATAGAGTTTCATGTCCGTCTCCTGAGACAAACACTTCTTGGCAGTATGCCTGAGCGTAATCCACTCTTTCCCATGGTAAGGGTTAATGTTCTTCGCCGCTGCAACTGGACAAGCAGCATGTGCGTTTCAGGTTCTCCTCGAAGGAGAGTTAAAGACATGACAGACGTTACAGCCCTACCGAGCCTTGATCTCAATCGCTATCTTGGCCGGTGGTACGAGATTGTCCGCTTGCCGTTGAAATATGAAGACGATGCCGCAACTGACATCACGGCACGTTACTCCCTCGAAGAGAACGGCGCTATTCGCGTTGACAACAGATGTTTCGACAAAGATCAGCAGCCAGCTCAGGCTGTCGGCGAGGCAAAGCCGGTTGACGAGACACATGCAAAGCTGAAGGTCAGTTTTCTTCCTGCCGCCCTGCGCTGGCTGCCGTTTACCGATGGCGATTACTGGGTACTCAAGATCGATCCCGACTATAGTGTCGCGCTGGTCGGCACGCCTGACCGTCAGTTTCTATGGGTTCTGGCACGCGAGAGTTCGATTCCCGCAGAAACGCTGGAAGACTATCTTGCTGAGGCACGCCGGCAAGGCTTTGATCTGACGAAGATGATCATCCCCCGCCACACCGGCCGCGACGTGACCGATGCCATGCTTCTAGAAAAATAGCAGTCAAAGCTTCTTGTGCATCGTCCCGACCGCCCGCGGCACCGTGGGCGCTGACGGCTTTTGCTGACTCCGAAACTGGTAAGTCCAGCTAACCAGCCTGTGCAGTATTAGGCGGGTAATTTAAACGCTCTAACACCGTTACACTCATTGCCGATTGGGAAGGAGATGTGGGGCTTGGTAAAAGATAAGCCCCATTACAGGTTAAGAGCAGCCCCGAACGTGAAGACAGCCTTTCCCGATCAACGCCACTGCTGACGCGCCACGCGCGCAGTTGACCTTGAAAACATGGAAGGTTTAAGACATGACGATCTACAAAATTGCTCGATCTTGGACGATCATCGCGACGCTTGCACTTGCTGCGTCATCGGCCCATGCCAACGCTGGCACGGCGGTCAGCACTGATGTGACGGCCCGCAACGAGACCATCGTAAAGCAGGCATTTGAAGACTGGGCAGAACGAGGGGGAGCTTTCACGCGCGTCGTTTCACCTGATGTCGAATGGACAGTTCGCGGCTCGGGTCCCTACTCGCGCACCTATAGCGGCCTGGACAGTTTCGTAAACGATGCTTCCGCGCCTATTCTGTCGCGGCTGAGTACCCCGCTTAAACCGGTGGTCAAAAAAATCTGGGCGGTGGATGACGACGTGATCGTGCGGTTCGACGCTTCCGCCACGACAACCACCAATGACACCTACAGCAACGAATATCTCTGGATATTGACCATGAAAGATGGCCTCGTTGTCAAATCCGAGGCCTTTCTGGATATGGGGCTCTATCAAGAGCTAGTGGACGGCGCCCCTACGCGCACCAACTGATCTAGCCGTTGGTAAAGAGACGTTGGTTACCCTGCGGCAGCTTGGTTTGGGGTAACCAGCGGTGCATCAGAGGCCAGAACCTGCCTTACAACGCGCAAGGCGCCTCCATATAGTATTTCAGGTTCGTCTGCGCTCGGAGCTGTCCAATATGCCTTGCTCTCTTCTGCCATGTAGTCCGCATATGGTCTGTTGCGATCAGCTTTCGCGATCAAGGCAAAATCACCGCAGTAGATGCTGGCTTCGCCGGTCGGTTCCAGCTCGAAAACATGCGCATCGGGCCGGTACTGGCGTTGAAAGGCAAAGGCCATATCGACTGTTTCGAACACAAACACACAATTGAGGCGTGACGGACGTTGAGGGGCAAGTGCCAACCTCGCTGTTTCCAGTGCGACTTCCCACAGTATTATTTCAAAGTGAGATACGGCTTTAACTGCGGTTTCGGGGCCAAACAAACGGACTGTTGTCCCCCAATTGCCGGGCTCGATAGTAGCGCCCACAGCATGTTCAATACTGCTTACGTGATAATACATTCAATTCCTCAAGGTGGCCCGTGTAATATTTGGACAACCCACGGCATGATCGTATAGCGCAAGGTCTTGCGAGGGGAGTGTCTTTGCGCAAATCCGTATCAGAAGCCAGAATAAAGTCCAGAGGACATTTTCAAGGCAATCGATTATGTGAGAAGGTCTGTTTATTCATGAAAATCATACAAAAATTCTCGATGCCTTAAGTACTGTTGCAATCATCATCAGAAAAAATTTGAGCAAGGCAAAGAGTTCGAGGCCGCGACGCCAGTGGACCGCCAGAGTTTGCAAGAGGCGTGCCTGCATATACCCGGGTGTAAAACCCGTCTCGGCTGCTTAATGCGCGCGATGACACTGTCGCCACGATTTTAGCCGTCAATAGTCGGCATCGCCGTGCCAATATTAACTGTGGTTTTCGGCAAGTCTGGACAAAGACATTTGCCGAGACATAATCCCCACAAATGCTCAAGGGGGACGGCCGATGAATTTTGTTGTTGCGTTTGGTGTGGCGCTGGCTGTCGGGGGATATTTTGCAAATCGACTTCCACTCGGCTTTGCTTACTCCCTGTTGGGCGCATTGCTTTCGGCAGTCTCAACCGCTGTGATCGTTCTGCTTATCACACTTTTGGTGGCCTATTACGGCTCTACTGTAGACCAAAGCGCTGTGAATCCTCTTGTTGAGTCCGCTCTCACGGCGACCTTTCAAAGCTTTATTTTTGCGCTAATTTTGTTTTCAATCGCCCGGTGGAAACGCAAAAAGAGCACGCAACTTAAAGCCTAGGCAGTAAACCTACATTCGGTTCGCTGATTTCCTTTTTTGGCTTGACTCAGGTCCACCACACGCCCGTGCAAACCGCTCAATCCGCTGGCAGCACAAGGTGAACTCCAGCGCTATCGGCCAACTATACAGGATAATTTGCTGCGGGGCGCCAGCGCCAATGGGACGGGTCGCATTTGTCAGGATGCCACCTGATCGGCACAACGGAGCTCTGCCGCCCCCTTCCCGAATGACAACTCCGATTTCCCTTGCTATTGTCACGCAAAGCGCGGCTATCTTTTGCTTTGAAGAGGAGATTCGAATGGCCAAGGGTCAAGTTAGAAGCAACAAAGAAGTACGCAAACCCAAGAAGGATAAGGCTGCACCGGTCGCCGCCGCTCCCACTCTGGGTGCACGGGCTGTAGAGGCCAGCAAGCAGAAGAAGCCGCAGTAATCCTGCGCCACAACGCTCGCATCAACTGATCGTTCAACCGGCAGCGCAAGGGTGAACCCCAGCACTGCCGGCTTACCTTTCACGTATGTACCATCGAGAGCAATTGGAGCGCGTCAACTGCCCGCCTCGCCCTCTCCGCTCGTATCGTTCTCATCATCGCCGATTCCGACAAGTGAACCAAAGATGGCTTCGAGTGCATTCAGTTGCTCTTCCGAAGGTGGGGAGATCGACTGTCTGCGCGGCGCCCTTGGTGACCGATGCCGCCTCTTGCCATCTCGCGTTAAATTTGATTCCTTTGGTCAAATTCAATCAGGGGAAGAATGATCATGGACTTACACGATCGTAACGGTGCCTTCGATACCACAGATCCCCGCAATTCCATCCATTCCCCGCATTCCGGCGATTCCAAGTTTGGGGTGGAGCAATTACAGAATCAAAGATTTGTTAATGTAATCATTTAGTTACCGACGCGGGCGACATCGGGCCTTCGATGAACTGGGTAATTACAAAATATGATGACCTTAAGCCTGTTACGAAGTGGTCGCTAGCGGGCTGTTTAGAAGACAGCGAGATTAAGGAGACTGGTAGCAACCGATCTCAGTCTCGACGAAGTAATTAGCGCATCCAGCCCCAAAGGCGACCCATTGCGCTGAGGGCACTTCGATAGGAATTGCAACCAGCGCCCAACCGCCTTTGCCAGTACCCTCATTACATCGCAGTTCTGGAAAAAGATTAACCGCTCTTTCGATCCTGTTCGGTGGTGTTCACACGGTAGGGCGAGGAAGTAATGCCGATCTTGGCCGGCCGGATTACTTCACTTCACTCAACAATGCTCAATAAACGAAGAGGACGCTATGAAGTCAAATGTGAGGATCGCGGCTGTCGCTGCAGCTTCAGCGCACGCTAATACCCAAATCGTTTCTGCCGTCTACGATCATTCACGGGGCGTGAACACTTCCATATCGGCATCAGTTACAGGCGACACCATATCAGCGTACGACTATGAGTCCGGATGCCACTTCGGCGGCACCATGCCGACATTATATCATTATGGTGTCGGTTCGCATTTCACCTTGAATGCTTCGCCTGGCGGTATTTATAATGGATACGATTTCGATACAGGCCAGCACTTCCGAATTAGCGTCAGTGGAAAGACGGTGCAGTACTACGATTTCGGTGAAGCTGCATATTTCACATATTCGACATTATAAATTCTGCTGCCGATTAACGTTGGCGCGGCAAAAAATCAAAAATCTACATTCGGAATGCTGAGCGTGCCCGCCTTGCGACAGACTGTGGAGAGAATGAATTGAGATGGAATCGGTTCATAACTGCTTCAGGCAGACGCTGAAGATGTAAGGTGAACGAGGTACAGACTGCCACACCCAATTTAAGTGGTGCGGAACGGTTCAAGTTCAGAATGCCACACCACAGAAACATCAATTGAAAATCAAACGTTTACAGACACCATCTTTGAGGTGTTGGAGGCCTCGCCCGGAATTGAACCGGGGTACAAGGATTTGCAGTCCTCTGCGTCACCACTCCGCCACGAGGCCATCGCTAAGCGTATTTTGTTGTGGTTGCCGGGGTTTAGAATAATCCTAAACGATGCGCAAGAGGGTCGTTTTGAATATCAGCTTTTTTTATTTCGAATAATGGTTTTTAGCCTCACCGCACCCGGACGCCACCCGTTCGGTTGTTGTCCCTATTATTTTCAACCTACAAATTCTTAAGGTTTTGTGCCTATTTTCCAGTTTCACACAAGGATGAGCGTTCACTTATTAAGCGCGATTAAAAACGCGAGGTTGAATGGCATACGATTGGGATGGCGGACGAACGCGCCGCGTCCGCTATATAAAAATACTCCTGCTGATTGCGATCGCAGGGTGCGTAGCGTTACCGCTACTGGCGTCTTTCTAAATAAAAGAGTGGGTGGTGAGTGTTTCTCACCACCCTTTTTTTTGCCTTACCGTTCCGCCCAGCAGAAGAATTTTGATGTCTGGCCAATACCGGGGTTCAACACGTTGGCCGGATCGAGCAACCGGTAGAAAGCCCTAAGTTCAGGTTTGGCCTTATAGAGGTGGCCAACATTGTGTTCGGCCGGATATTCGGCACCACGCCGGTCCAGCAAGTCCCACATTTCATGTTCGATGGCGATCGGGTCATGCCCCTTGCGGACGATATAGTCCTGATGGAAGACATGGCAGAAGAAGTGGCCGTAATAGAGCTTGCTGATCAGCTTGCCCTCCATCGATTCTGGCAGGGTTTCCAGCCAGTCTTCGTCGTTACGGCGCAGTGCAATGTCGAGAGCGACAATGTCCTCCACCGAACTGCGATGCGTGTCTCGGTACCGGATGGCGGCACCGGCAATGGCGAAGCGGTGCAGAAACGCCTTGCGCCCCTCCTCTGCGTCGCATTCGAAGAAGTCACCTTCCCGGCTGGCAAAATAGCTTTGCAGAAAGGCCTTGGTTTCCGGTGCACTGTCGAGCGAAACCTTGAGCAGCAAATGGTGGTCGAACCGCTTGCGAAACTCCCGCATGCGTTTTGGCAGATGGCTCGGCAGCAACGCCATCACCGCCTGCAAAATATGGTCGGTCACACCACGCAGCTTGAACCCTTCAAAAAACGCATCGACCCGGCTTTTCAGCGCAAAGGCAGCCGGCACCTTGTCCGTGCCGAAACGGTCGATCAGCAGGAAGGTGTCCTTGCCGTATTTTTCGCCGATATCGTAAGCGTCGCGGTGAATATATTCACCTGCAATCGGCAGCGTATCAAAGGCGGTCAGCATATGGCGACGCACCGCCGTCAGGTCGGCCGTATCGTTGGAGCCGATGTAAAACACCGCGCTCTTTTCCATCGGAAACGTGTCGAGCCGCACGGCAAACAGGACCAGCTTGCCGGCAGAGCCGGACGCCTCGAAATGGCGGGAGACGTCAGCGTTGAAACGGGCCGGTGTTGGCGCATCAACCTGGCGCACATGCTGGGCATAGTTCTGGTCCGATGCGACGAGCGTCGGATCATTGACGATATCGTCCGGGCTGTAGGCGCCCTTTTCCAGCCGTGACAGAATATCTTCCGGGTTGTCACCCAGCTTAACGCCGAGGTGATTGACGAGGTGCAGTTCACCCGCCTCATCCACCTGGCCATAAAGGGCCAGCTGGGTATAGGCCGGTCCGCGTCGCACCAGCGAGCCGCCGGAATTGTTGCAGATGCCGCCGAGTACCGAGGCACCGATGCAGGATGAACCGATAACCGAATGCGGTTCGCGCCCCAGCGGTTTCAGTGTCTGTTCCAGCCGGTCGAGCGTCGCACCGGGCAAGCAGATGACCTGTTTGCCGTCATTGATCACCTGAATGCCCTTCAGGCGCAGTGTCGACACGATAACGATCTCGCGGTCGTAATCATTACCGTCAGGTGTCGAGCCGCCGGTCAGGCCGGTATTGGCGGCCTGCATGATGACGATTCGTCCGGCGGCAACGGCGGCTTTGACGACCCGCCACTGCTCCACCAGCGTTCCCGGCTTTACCACGGCCAGCACGTTGCCATCACCAAAACGGTGCCCCTTGCGGAACCGGCGTGTCGCCTTGGCGGCGGTCAGCACGTGGCCTGCCCCAACAATACCGCCAAATTCGCGCAACAGGGTTGCGGCGTCAGTGTTCAGTGCATGCATCAAAGCTGCCTCATTGCCTTTACCAGCAGGTCAGACGAAATGTCGGAGATGGATTTTGCCCCCGTCAGCGTCATGGCAACGCGCATTTCCTTTTCGAAAAGATTGAGAAGGTTGAGAACCCCCTCCTCACCGGCGGTGGCTAGCGCGTACACAAAGGCGCGGCCAATCATCACCGCATCGGCACCCAGTGCCAGCATACGCACCACATCGAGGCCCGAGCGAATGCCGGAATCGGCGAGGATCTTGATGTCGCCCTTCACCGCGTCAGCAATGGCCGGCAAGGCGCGTGCGGACGAAAGAACACCATCCAGCTGGCGGCCGCCGTGGTTGGAGACCACAATGCCATCGGCACCAAAGGTCACGGCATCCTTGGCATCATCCGGGTCAAGAATGCCCTTGATGATCATCGGACCTTTCCAGAATTCACGGATCCACTCCAGATCCTTCCAGGAAATCGACTGATCGAAATTGGCGCCAAGCCAGCCGATATAATCAGCCAGGCCGGTTGGTTTGCCGAGATATTTCGAAACGTTGCCGAGATCATGCGGTTTGCCGTTGAGGCCCACATCAAAGGCCCAGCGCGGATGGGTGACCGACTGCCAGTAACGGCGAAGTTCGGCATTGGGGCCGCTCATGCCGGAATGGGCGTCACGATAACGGGCGCCTGGCACCGGCATATCCACGGTGAACACAAGCGTTTTCACACCGGCCGCGACCGCACGGTCCAGCACGTTTTTCATGAAGCCGCGGTCTTTCAGCACGTAAAGCTGGAACCACATCGGCCGGTCGATTTCCGGCGTCACTTCCTCAATCGGGCATACCGACACGGTGGACATGGTGTAGGAAATGCCCTTCTTGGCCGCCGCACGCGCCGCCTGCACCTCGCCACGGCGGGCATACATGCCGCTCAGGCCAACCGGCGCCAACACAACCGGCATGGACAGCTTGTCGTCCCACAGCTGTGTGTTGATGCTAAGATCAGACATGTTTTTCAACACACGCTGGCGCAACTCGACGTCAGAGAGGTCGCTGACATTGCGGCGCAACGTATGTTCGGCATAGGCACCGCCATCGATGTAATGGAACAGGAACGGCGGCAGCCGGCGTCGTGCGGCCTCGCGGTAATCTGTAGACGCAGAAATAATCATGGTGTTACCCCCTCACACTACCTTGATAAAATGAGCGCGCTAGGCGCGCTTCGTCTTCGTCGATGGATTTCAACGATGAATGGACAAAATCGATATGAACATGCGCCGCCCGGCGCGCGCGCTCGCCGTCACCGGCCAGAATGGCATCGCGCAATTCGCGGTGCTGCGATGACAGCGGCTCGGTCACCTTTGGAATGACGTAAAGTTTCTCGAGATTCTGCGAAATATTGGCTTTCAGCAGATCAAACAGCCCTTTCATCACTTCAATCAGCACCAGATTGTGCGAGGCGTCGGCAATGGACAGGTGAAAGGCGGCATCCGCCTTGGCCAGTGCCATCGAATCGTCACTGCCCTGCAGGCTGATCAGAGTTTCGAAACATTCGGAGATTCGAGCCTTGTCTTCATCCGTTGCGCGCAAGGTGGCGTGGTAGGCAGCAGCCCCTTCCAGCGCGTGGCGAATTTCCAGCACGTCAAACCGGTAGGCCGGATCGCTGGCAAACAGCCGTGACAGCGGATCGACAAGTGCATTCTGCGACCAGCCGCGTGGCGGTTCCTGGACATAATTGCCACCGCCGGTGCGGCTTGTCAGACGGCCTTTGCTGGCCAGTTGCTGGATGGCTTCACGCAGCGACGAGCGCGACACCTTCAGTTCCAGTGCCAGTTGCCGTTCGGCAGGCAGGCGGTCACCCGCTTTCAGCCCGCGCGCACTGATCAGCACCTCGATCTGTTCTGCAATGGCATCAGACAATCGAACAGTTTTCATATGGGTTTCATCGCCTTAATATTGGTCTGACCAATAAACCAATTTTATTTAAAGCAATGCCCCTGCCCTTGTCCAACAAAAACATTCGTTACGACGTATGATCTCCCGCAGGCCGCGCATTCACCGCGACTGACCGCCTGATCCTGAAAATCCCAAAACAAAAAGCCGCCTGTCGGGTCTGACAGGCGGCGGCATTTAAAGACCTATCGCAATCTTAGGAAGCGAGCTTTGCAGCCAGCTTGGCAATGTGCGCGCCCTGGTACTTTGCGCCTTCGAGTTCGATGGCCGAAGGCTGGCGCGAACCGTCACCGTCGGTGATGGTCGACGCACCGTAAGGCGAACCACCCTTGATTTCATCAACACCCATCTGGCCCTGGAAGGCGTATGGCAGACCGGCAACGGCCATGCCGTGGTGCAGGAAGGTTGGGATGAAGCTGAGAATGGTGGATTCCTGGCCGCCGTGCTGGGTCGCTGTGGAGGTGAATACCGAACCGAGCTTGCCCACCAGCTTGCCGTTGAACCACAGACCGCCAGTCTGGTCCCAGAAATTGCGCATCTGCGAGGCAACTGTGCCGAAACGTGTGCCGGCGCCAACAATGATCGCATCATATTCAGCCAGTTCATCAACCGTTGCGATTGGCGCTGCCTGATCGAGCTTAAAGTGCGAGGACTTGGCAACGTCTTCCGGAACCAGTTCAGGTACGCGCTTTACGACAACGTCTGCACCGGCAGACTTTGCACCTTCCGCTACGGCATATGCCATGGTTTCAATGTGGCCGTAGGAGGAATAATACAGAACCAGTACTTTTGCCATTTTCTCGGTTTCCTTTGCTTGGGGGCCGAAGACCCGTTTAAGAAGTTGTCGCAGCATAATCCTGCCGCTCATCAATTAGGTGACAAAGATGTAGCCCGGATACGGCAACCTCACCAGCCGATCACATCAAGACGCAGTGTTCAATGATGTTGAACGCTTTTTGTCTTGCATTCACTTTTTCGTAGCAATGACGCGCTTGCATTCCATCGGCATCGCGCTACGTTCTACAGACACAACCGCGGATTTTTCATGACCACTGCACCCGTTTCCGTTACCGCCGCCATGCTTGCCATTGGCGATGAACTGCTCTCAGGCCGCACCAAAGACAAGAATATTGGACACCTCGCCGATGTGCTTACCCTGTCGGGTATCGACCTCAAGGAAGTGCGCATTGTCGCAGATGAGCAGGATGCCATTGTCGAGGCATTGAATGCCCTGCGCAGCCGTTATGATTATGTCTTTACATCGGGTGGAATTGGTCCGACCCATGACGATATAACCGCCGATGCGGTGTCGGCAGCCTTTGGTGTGCCGTGCGTGCATGAGGCGGAAGCCATGCGCCTGCTGGCCGACATGTATCGCGCCCGTGACATGGAATTTACCGAGGCCCGCCAGCGCATGGCGCGTCTGCCCCAAGGTGCTGCCCATATCGCAAATCCGGTGTCGACCGCCCCCGGTTTCAACATCGGCAATGTCTATGTGATGGCCGGTGTGCCGCAGGTCTTTCAGGCCATGGTGCATAATGTCGTCCCGCACCTGAAAACCGGTGTGAAGCTGCTGTCGCAGTCGGTTGCCAGCCCATACGGCGAAGGCGATATCGGCACGGCACTGGGCGAAGTTCAGAAGAACCATCCTGAAACCAGCATTGGCTCCTACCCAAAATATGACGGACAGCGATTCTCGACAGAAATCGTCGTTCGCGCTCGTGATGCGGCGGTATTGCATGCTGCTGCACAGGCGGTTTCAGACATGCTGGAACAGATCGGGCGTGAAAAGGCTGCCGCCAGCACGTGAACCGTTAAGTGCTTTGGCGCGTTATCTTTTCACCGGACCGAAAGACGGTGACAACTTGATCAGGATCAAGGCGACATATTTCGAGAAGGACCAGTCTCAAGACACTTGAGACGCATACCATTGAGGAGATCGTCATGAGCTACAAAACAATTCTGACCGTTTTGGACAGCACTCAAAACGCAGCAAAGGTTAGTGAATTCGCCATTGCTCTGGCGAACAGGTTCTCGTCGCATGTGATTGGCCTGCATATGGAAACTATGGCGGCAGTCCCCGTTGTTGCGCCCATGGAAATTCCCGACCCCGCCTCCATTCAGGCTATTCAGGATATTGCGCAGAAAGAGACCAAGGAAATCGCCCGGATTTTCGAGCAAAAACTCTCGGAAAATGGTGTGTCGCATGAGTGGCGCAGCTTCGTTTCCTCGGTTGGTTATACCTCGGCATCCGCTGTCGACAGCGCCCGTTGCACCGATATCGTGATTGCCGGACAGAGCGATTCGTCCAGCCTTTCCGACAGCCGTTCCGATATTGAAAGCTTTCTGTTTGAAAGCGGCCGCCCGGTTCTTTTAGTGCCTTATATTCTCACAGAACCCAAACCGATCAAGCGGGTGCTGATTGCCTGGAACGGTTCACGCGAAGCAACCCGTGCGGCCTTTGATGCCCTGCCGTTCCTGAAAGAAGCAGAAAGCGTCGAGATCTTCACGGTTGATCCGCCAGAAACCGCGACGCAGTCACCGGCTATGGCTGGCGCAGAACTCGCAGCAACCCTTGCGCGCCACGGCGTGAAGGTGACCGTGGCCACCAAAGCGACCTCAGGCACGCTTTCGGCCCATGCGGCAATTGAAAACCGCCTTTCGGATGACAGTGTCGATCTGCTGGTCATGGGTGCCTATACCCATTCGCGCTGGTGGGAAATGCTGTTTGGCGGCGTGACCCGCACGCTTCTGGATTCGATGACCGCGCTGACGCTGCTGTCGCGTTAAAGCTTCAAGTCCCCACCAGACCGAATAGAAAAAGGGCGGCAATTTTGCCGCCCTTTTCCATTGTTATCTGCCGTTTGATCAGTTGGTCTTCTGGTCAATGGTGATGCCGAGTGCGGCAGCCGACGCGCGGAAGATGTCGGTGTTATCAACGTAAACCTGGCTTGCAGCAGGAACGTGGTAACGGGCCAGACCATCATGCGGCTTGGCATTCTTGGTGAAAAAATCCGAACCATTACCCTTGGCGAAAACCGGAACCAGCTCGCGTGTGTGGGTGTCGGAGTTCCAACGCACCAGCGGCATGGCGCCAGCGCCCTGGTTGATGATGTCGGAATAGGCTTTGTTATCGGAATCCGGTCCCTGCAGCAGGCCATTGCCATGGTCGGTGGTGACGATAATCATGGTTTCATCGAAAGAGCTGTTTTCTTCAATCCATTTGACGGCCGCTTCAACGGCTTCGTTGAATTCGATCTGCTCTTCAATGATGCGTGGCAGGTTGTTGGCATGGGCTGCCCAATCCACCGCGCCGCCCTCGACCATCAGGAAGAAACCGTCTTCATCCTTGGAGATCAGGTTCAAGGCTGCCTTGGTCATGGTGGCCAATTCAGGCTGGTTGTCCAGCTTGTCGCCAAAACCAACGCCGCTGCGGTTGAACTGGGTGGTCGCGTTGTTCTGAACGGTGCCGATGACCTTGGTCTTGTCACCGAGGTCAAGCGAACCGGCTGCCAAGGCTTCAAAGTCAGCCTTGGTTTCAATCAGCTTGTAGGCGGTTTCGCCAGATTTCAATTTGTCCCAGGTGTCCTTGCCGCCAACGTAACGATAGGCCTTGTCATCCTTTGGCTCGACTGCCTTGCCGTTATTGTCAAACAGCGGGTGGCCGGACCCCATGACAACAGTTGCGAGACCGCTTTCAACGATTTCCTTGCCGAGGGCGGCATATTCATTGCGGCTTGCATTATGGGCAAGGAAACCGGCCGGTGTTGCATGGCTCCACTGAACGCTGGTGACAACACCAAGGGCGCGACCGCTTTCAACGACATATTCGCCGATGTGCTTCAGCTTTTCGTCGTCATTCGACCAGTTGATGGCATTGTTATAGGTTTTGACGCCGCTGGCGAGTGCGGTGGCTGCTGCGGCGCTGTCTGTGTAATAAGCCCGGGTATAATCATAACCGGTGAAATAACCGGGATAGTTACCGAGCGAACCTTCAAACACGCTGTCAGACTTTTCCGACTTCCAGAGTTCGGCAGGATCGAACGTCACGGTGCCTTCGGCAGTTTTGGTCGGGGTGTTGGAGGTGTTGAGCGGATGCGTGGACGAGAACACCTTCACGTCGAAATCGTCATACACTTCATGGCCCAGCGCGCCGTGGCGATAATAGCTGGCGGCGTGCCATGTGTTGATCCCTGCGCCATCCGAAATCAGCAGAATGACGTTCTTTGCCGGCTTATCCTGCGCAAACACAGGCGTCGTCAAAGTTGTGCCAATCACCAATGCGGCGACAAATTTGCTAAAAATACGCATTTTTTCTTCTCCTGCGGGAATTAGGAAACAGGAAAGCAGCTAGTGTAATTTTATAACAGCTGTGTGAAACGAACCAGGCGACCTGTGGAAAGCTTGATTTTTCAGCGGTGTTGCCGCTATTAGCGAAAGCCATCAACACAACACGCTCATGGTGGCTTTTCTCATGTCTTCTCTCCCCGATAAAGCTTTCCCCGTTTCATGGGATCAATTCCACAGAGATGCGCGCGCACTTGCATGGCGCCTCGCAGGTCTAAACCAGGATTTCCGCGCTATCGTCTGTATTACGCGCGGCGGCCTTGTACCTGCCGCAATCATTTCGCGCGAACTGAACATCCGTCTCATCGAGACGGTTTGCATCGCTTCTTACCATGATTACGTCAATCAGGGTGAGATGAACCTGCTGAAAGGCATTTCGCCTGAACTGACCACCGAACAGGGCAAGGGCATTCTGGTGGTGGACGATCTGACCGACACCGGCAAGACCGCTTCGGAAGTGCGCGACATGTTGCCACAAGCGCATTTTGCCTGTGTCTACGCAAAGCCATCAGGCGTGCCGATGATCGACACTTTCGTGACAGAGGTCAGCCAGGACACCTGGATCTATTTCCCATGGGACATGGGCTTCTCCTATCAGGAGCCAATTGCCAAGGGTTCGCGCGGCTGATCCGCGTCATTGCACGTCATTCTATGACATCTCAAAAGGCTGCGCTTGGCGCGGCCTTTTTTGTGTCAGCCATTCGGCTCCAGCAGCACCGGACCAACACTGTTTTCACCCAGCACGTCACCGGGGTTGCGCAAGGGACATTCATCGGTGGACAGACAGCCGCAGCCGATACAGCCGGTCAACTGGTCGCGCAGCCGTGTCAGCCGGGCAATACGGTCATCGAGGTCTGAGCGCCAATCCGCCGCCAATCGCTGCCAATCCTTCGAATTGGGTGTTCGCTCATCCGGCAATGCGCCGAGCGCGCCCTGTATTTCCTTGAGTGGAATACCGGCACGTTGCGCAACCTTGATAATGGCGATGCGGCGCAGCACATCACGCCCGTAGCGTCGGTGGTTGGCACTGGTGCGCCAGCCCTTGATCAGCCCTTCCGCCTCATAAAAATGCAAGGTGGACACGGCAACACCGGCGCGTTCCGCCACCTCGCCCACACTCAAGTCCCGCATAATCGGCAATTGCCGAAGTTTTTTTGTCATCACTATTGACCTCAACCTTACTTGAGGAATTACCACACGGATTATTCAACACCAAAGGATTTTCCATGACTGACAAAACACTTTCCATCCGCGTCATTATTGGCAGTGCCCGCTCCGTGCGTTTTGCCGATGTGATGACGGCCTGGGTCAGTGAGCAACTGGCGGCAATGCCACATATCGAGGTTGAGGTGCTGGACCCGCGTGAACTGAACCTGCCGCAAGGACATTGTACGGATGTGGAGCCGGCGAAAAGACTGCGCGAAAGCCTCAACTCTGCCGATGCCTTCATCGTCATCACGCCGGAATATAATCGCAGCTACTCCGGTGCGCTTAAGATCCTGATCGATTCCGCCTATGATGAATGGAACGCAAAACCCGTCGGTTTTGTTTGTTATGGTGGCATTTCCGGCGGGCTTCGCGCCGTCGAGCAGCTTCGTCCGGTGTTTTCCGAACTGCATGCGGTGACCACGCGGGATGTGGTCAGCTTTGCCAATCCCTGGAAAAGCGTTGGCCCGGATGGGCGGCTGGATGCCGGCGCCTCTGCGACAACTGCGTTCGAGACCATGATGGCCAAGCTGCAATGGTGGGCCTACACGCTGAAACAGGGACGTGAGGTCACGCCTTACCGAAAGACGGCATAATGATAGAGCGTAGCTTTGCCCTGAAGGGCACCTTGTTGTTCGTGGCAACCCTGACCATCATGGCCGGCACCACGGTGGCACCTTCCCTTCCCGCCATTGAGCAGACCTTTGCCGATACTGAGCATGTCGCGCTTTTGAGCCGCATGGTGTTGACACTGCCGGCGATATTCGTGGCGATGTCGGCACCCATTGCCGGCATTCTGGCAGACCGGTTTGGCCGCAAAAAGCTGCTGATCATCAGCATGGTGCTGTATGGCCTCTCCGGCATGTCCGGCCTTCTGGCGGACAATCTGTTTTTCCTGTTGGTTGGCAGAGCCGTTCTCGGGTTGGCGATTGGTGGCATCATGACCGTCGGCACCACGCTGGCTGGCGATTATTTTACCGGCACCGAGCGGGAAAGCTATCTTGGACTGCAACAGGCCTTTACGCAGTTTGGCGGTGTTGCCTTTGTGGTGACCGGCGGCATTCTGGCCGATATTCACTGGCGGGTGCCTTTTGCGATCTATGCCGCCTCATTCCTTATTCTGCCTGCAGTGCTGGCATTTCTGAGCGAGCCGGCCAAAAAGACAGCACCATCAGGGGGCCCGGCAAAAGCTGTGGTGTCCGCAAACTGGTCGCAGGTGCTGTTGCTGGCACTGGCGACCTATCTGATCAATGTGCTGTTTTACACCGTGCCATCACAGCTGCCGTTTTTCCTGCGGCATCTGGAGATCAACAGTGCCAGCGCTATCGGCTATGCCATTGGCACCTTCAATCTGGCTGGCGCGCTCGTTGCTATGAGCTTTGGCCTGTTGCGATCGCGTTTGGCGGTGCCTGGCATTCTGGCCGGCGGGCTTGCTCTCATGGCAACCGGCTTTCTGATGCTTGCGCAGGCAAGTGGCATGGTGTCGGCACTGGTTGCGCTGTGTGTGCTCGGCACCGGACTTGGTGTGGTGATGCCCAGCATCATGTCGCTGACAATCAAGATCGCACTACCTGCCCTG
The DNA here is from genome assembly GCF_055381905.1 of Agrobacterium sp. 5Ca50. NCBI lineage: Bacteria > Pseudomonadati > Pseudomonadota > Alphaproteobacteria > Hyphomicrobiales > Rhizobiaceae > Agrobacterium > Agrobacterium sp. 5Ca50. Next base: position 1,101,046 of record NZ_AP026438.1, on the reverse strand, counting down.
CGCGGCCGCATTGCAGGACTGGTCACGGCGTCGATGTTTCTCGGGCATTTCACATCACCGCTTGCCAGCCAACCCTGGATCGGCTGGTTTGGTTTCGAGGCGCTTTACCGCGATATCTCCATTGCATTTGCGGCCATGGCTGTCATCGCCATCGCCGCCGCTAGCGTGCGGCGCTGGGCTGTGTGAAATCCGCGTAACATATCTGCCCTCAGGACACGCGTTCTGAGGGCATTTTTCTGCAGACGAAATATCCATAGATCCGGCCCAGCCCCTAGCCCTAGTGGTGCTGAGAGAATCAGCCAACCACAACTGCGACAAAAAATGTGCCCGCCCGCAAATATTGTTTGAGACGAATGTAATGGGCAGCCACGGCAAAGTGTGGTGCTTTTGGTGACAGACAAGCGAAAACTTTACTTATCTGCGCTTTTTTGGCCAGATCGGCATTTTCGCGGTTTTTGGCAAAAAACTGGGGATGGAATTGCCGTCAAAAATAGCTGTAACAAAATGTGACATTTTAAAGATAGCCCAGTAAATAGGGCTTTTCGCGAGTTCACGTGCAGTAAGTCGCTGTGGACAATGTTTCAGCAATCCGCGCCAAGTATCTGAAATTTATAGCAGGTTTTGCTTTCCCCGTTTTCCACAGCCTCCCCACACAATATCTTGTGGTTAACAAGAGGTTGCAAACTAAGGCTTGACGGAATCACTGCAAATCTCGAAAGTAGCAAACATGTTGCGGCGGTAACTGAATCGGTGAACGAGGCCGGTTCTTTTCAGTTTCAGTACACGCGTTTGTCTGCGTTTCGGCCATGAGAGGCATGGAGCGTGAGACTTTTTGTGATCTGAATTTACCGCCGTAAATATGATGCGGGGACTGGTAGCAAGAAACTGTTAATACTATATATAGTATGCTTGCAGCCGAAATCACCACGAGATACAGGATGACCATCTACGGATGAACATCCCATTCAGATCGGCAACACCCGGCTGCGCGCGATAACGCGAAGTCGGACCGGATTATTGCGCCCCCTTGACGGGCGCCAATTGGACGAGGAACGAACACAATGCGCATTGAACGCCGCTTCACGAAGCCAGGCCAATCGCCTTACGCGGAAATCGACTTCCGCAAGGCCGTCAGCGAAATTAAGAACCCGGACGGTTCTATCGTTTTCCGTCTGGCGGATATCGACGTTCCCGCGCAGTTCAGCCAGGTTGCGACCGACGTTCTGGCGCAGAAGTATTTCCGCAAGGCTGGCGTTCCGAAGTTCCTGAAAAAGGTTGAAGAGAACGACGTTCCATCTTTCCTGTGGCGTTCGGTTGCCGACGAGAAGGCCCTGAAGGAACTGCCGGAAGGCGAGCGTTACGGTTCTGAAACCGATGCGCGCCAGGTGTTTGATCGTCTGGCCGGTACATGGGCCTACTGGGGCTGGAAGGGCAAATATTTCTCGTCCGAAGAAGATGCTCTCGCCTTCCGTGACGAGCTTGCATACATGCTGGCCAGCCAGCGCGTTGCACCAAACTCTCCACAGTGGTTCAACACCGGTCTGCACTGGGCTTATGGCATTGATGGTCCCGGCCAGGGCCACTTCTATGTTGACCCCTTCACCGGCAAGCTGACCAAGTCCAAGTCGTCTTACGAACATCCGCAGCCACATGCCTGCTTCATCCAGTCCGTTGAAGACGATCTGGTCAATGAAGGCGGCATCATGGACCTGTGGGTGCGTGAAGCCCGTCTGTTCAAATACGGCTCCGGTACCGGTTCCAACTTCTCCTACCTGCGTGGCGAAGGCGAAAAGCTTTCCGGCGGTGGCAAGTCTTCCGGCCTGATGAGCTTCCTCAAGATCGGTGACCGCGCAGCTGGCGCCATCAAGTCCGGCGGCACGACCCGCCGTGCGGCCAAGATGGTGGTTGTTGATGTCGACCACCCGGACATCGAAGCCTATATCGACTGGAAGGTGAAGGAAGAGCAGAAGGTTGCTGCCCTCGTTACCGGTTCCAAGATTGTTGCCAAGCACCTCAAGGCCATCATGAAGGCCTGCGTGAACTGCGAAGCCGACAATGGCGATTGCTTCGACCCTGCAAAGAACCCTGCCCTGAAGCGCGAAATCCGCGCTGCCAAGAAGGATCAGGTCGCAGAAAACTACATCAAGCGCGTTATCCAGTTTGCCCAGCAGGGTTACAAGGACATCGAGTTCAAGACCTATGACACGGACTGGGATTCGGAAGCCTACCTGACGGTTTCGGGCCAGAACTCCAACAACTCCGTTTCGCTGAAGGACGACTTCCTGCGCGCCGTTGAAAATGACGGTGACTGGAACCTGACGGCACGCCGCGACGGCAAGGTCATGAAGACCCTGAAGGCACGTGACCTCTGGGAAAAGATTTCCCATGCCGCATGGGCATCGGCTGACCCGGGCCTGCACTTCAACACCACGATGAACGACTGGCACACGTCGCCAGCTGCCGGCCCGATCCGCGCGTCCAACCCTTGCTCGGAATACATGTTCCTTGACGACACGGCCTGCAACCTTGCTTCGCTGAACCTCATCCAGTTCAAGGATGCAGCCACCAAGCGCATCAACATTGCAGACTACGAACACGCCGTTCGCCTGTGGACCGTTGTTCTCGAAGTGTCTGTCATGATGGCTCAGTTCCCATCGCGCCAGATTGCCGAGCGTTCCTACGAATACCGTACACTGGGTCTCGGTTACGCCAACATCGGCGGTTTCCTGATGTCTTCGGGCATTCCTTATGACAGCGACGAAGGCCGCGCCATTGCCGGTGCTCTGACCGCGATCATGACCGGTATTTCCTACGCCACGTCTGCTGAAATGGCTGGCGAGCTAGGTCCGTTCCCGGGCTTTGCACCAAACCGCGACAACATGCTGCGCGTTATCCGTAACCACCGCCGCGCCGCCCACGGTCTGGCCTATGGTTATGAAGAGCTGTCGGTAAACCCGGTTGCCCTGATCCACGCAGATTGCACCGACCCTGATCTCGTCACACATGCCATGGCAGCGTGGGACAAGGCGCTGGAACTTGGCGAACAGCACGGCTACCGCAACGCCCAGACCACGGTTATCGCGCCAACTGGCACGATCGGCCTCGTCATGGATTGCGACACAACCGGTATCGAGCCTGACTTTGCGCTGGTAAAGTTCAAGAAGCTGGCCGGCGGCGGTTACTTCAAGATCATCAACCGCGCTGTTCCAGAATCCCTGCGTTCTCTCGGTTACTCCGAAAGCCAGATTGCCGAAATCGAAGCTTACGCTGTCGGTCACGGCAACCTCAACCAGGCACCGGCCATCAACCCGACCACGCTGAAGGCCAAGGGCTTCACTGATGAGAAGATTGAAGCCGTCAATGCTGCCCTCAAGAGCGCGTTCGACATCAAGTTCGTGTTCAACCAGTGGACACTGGGTGCGGACTTCCTGAAGGATACGCTGAAGGTTTCCGACGAGCAGCTGTCCGACATGAGCTTCAACCTCTTGGAGCACATGGGTTTTGCCAAGAAGGACATCGAAGCAGCAAACGTTCACGTTTGCGGTGCGATGACGCTGGAAGGTTCGCCGTTCCTCAAGAACGAAGATCTGGCCGTGTTCGATTGCGCCAACCCATGCGGCAAGATCGGCAAGCGTTACCTCTCGGTAGAATCCCACATCCGCATGATGGCGGCTGCCCAGCCATTCATCTCCGGTGCGATCTCCAAGACGATCAACATGCCGAATGATGCAACGGTTGAAGATTGCGGTGCAGCTTACATGCTGTCCTGGAAGCTGGCGCTGAAGGCCAACGCCCTTTACCGCGATGGTTCCAAGCTGTCGCAGCCGCTCAATTCCTCGCTGGTTGAGGATGAGGACGACGAAGACGCACTGGAAGAGCTGATGCAGCAGCCAGTTGCGGCACAGGCCGTCACCATCACCGAAAAGATCGTTGAGCGTGTTGTCGAGCGTGTCAGCCGCGAGCGTGAAAAGCTGCCAAACCGTCGTCAGGGTTACACCCAGAAGGCTGCTGTGGGTGGTCACAAGGTTTACCTGCGCACCGGCGAATTCGGTGACGGTCGCATCGGCGAAATCTTCATCGACATGCACAAGGAAGGCGCTGCTTTCCGTGCGATGATGAACAACTTCGCCATCGCCATCTCGCTCGGCCTGCAATATGGCGTGCCACTGGAAGAATATGTGGAGGCCTTCACCTTCACCAAGTTCGAACCGGCTGGCATGGTCATCGGTAACGACGCGATCAAGAACGCAACATCGATCCTCGACTACGTGTTCCGCGAACTGGCCGTGTCCTATCTTGGCCGTCACGATCTGGCCCATGTCGACACGTCGGACTTCTCCAACACGGCACTCGGCAAGGGCATTCAGGAAGGCAAGACCAACCTGGTTTCCACTGGCTGGACCCGCGGTTACAAGCCAACGCTGGTTTCCAACAGCGAACGCGCTTCCTCCGAGCCTAAGGGTGCAGCAACAGCGGCGCCAGCGCGTGCCTCGGCAAGCGTAACCTCATTCAGTGGCAGTGCCGTGCGCAAGCTGGAAGTGGCAACCGCCGTTTCCACCTCTGAAATCGTCGCCTTCAAGCGCGATTACGAAGAGCGCGCCAAGGAACTGGCGGAAGAGATTGCCGAGGAATCCTTGGCAACCGAGACCGAACAGGCAGCAACTGCCCTCTTCTCCGACAAGGCCGCTGCCGACGCAGCATCTGCCAAGACGGAAGCCAAGAAGGTGGAAAACGAACGCCGCATGCGCTCGATTGCCCAGGGCTACACCGGCAACATGTGCTCCGAGTGCCAGAACTTCACCATGGTGCGTAACGGCACCTGCGAGAAGTGCGACACATGCGGCGCGACGAGCGGTTGCAGCTAAGGATGCCGCTTCGTCCTCTCGGGATCATCCCAGAAGACAGACTACAACTCATGCCGCGGGACGCCATTCCGCGGCATGAGTTTTGTTTTTGGCTGCACGATCAAACAGCTAGATTGCTTCTAGAGGCGTCTCAATCTAACCAAGTTAACCACTGGCATAAAGTTGTCGAAACAGCACTCAGGGATGTCTCTGACGGAGTTAACCGAGAAGATGTGCTTATCGCGTTAGCCGAAATTGGCGGCACAGTATGCATTCCGATGAAGATCGATATCTTCACGGCACTTCTATCCGACACACTACACTTCATATACGAAGCACTTATCGCGTTGGAAAAAAGAAAGTTTAATGTTGCTTTTTCCTTATTAAGGAAACCGTTGTCTGAAAATTTGATCATTCTCTCAAAATTGGTGTCAGACGACGACGCATTCATCCGGTCATTCGCGGATGGAACCCTGCAGCAAAAACAAGTCATTCAGATCGACGCATCGCAACGAATAGCACTATTTGACAGCGCGATATCTTTTCTACCAATAAAGTCTCCCTTTAGCGGAGCGCTCATTAACGATATAATATTCAACAAAAATATGCCAAACGGCCTGCAAATTAGGATGCAAAAAGCGACGCATCTCGTAACAACGCGGCATACCTCGTTACTAACGCCTCGATTAGGTCTAAACGGTATTTTTTCCGACGAGCAAGGCGATCAAAACTACCGCGTATATGATTGTCTACCGGTCGTACTTTTTCTACTTCTACAGATGGCTATCCATAAATTCTCCATCTACTTGGCCACGAGCGAAAGAAGTACAAATGAGATACTATTTAGGGCGTTGGGAATATATGGCAATCTTTACGAGGGCCGTTTGGATGAACTTTCGCGCACATTAAACAACACTATGCGAGATTTTTTTGAGTGTGAATGGTGCGAAGATCGAAGTGCAAAAATAACAAAAAACTTTGCTGCGGACTTTTACTTAAATGACAGAGTTTACTGTAAAAATTGCCGAAGTCATAGCCACACTCCCCTCACCTACATATTGAGATCCGGCAAGCTCAACATTACAGAAAATGAAGTAAAGTTCCCTTCAGAGTATGAAAAACTTTTTATACGTCCAACAAAGACAGAATGTGAAAGCCAATCTGTCGATCCAACCCCCAAATGCAATTCGGCAATCTAGTCACATTGGAATTGCGCGCTATTTCGAGGGATCAAGATTAGCATAAAAATGAACAATTAGAGATGAGTTGCGCGAGCGAAGCCTTTTTCCATCGCTGCGAGGCTGGGGAATAATGAAAACATATATATTGCTCTGTACCACGGTTACACTCTTATCGTTTGCATCATTTGCTCAGGCAACCTGTTACGACGTTTCCAACAAAGAACCATCTGCGCTGAGCGGCCACCTCACCCACCGCATGTTTGCAGGTCCGCCGAATTTTGAGGATGTGCAGAAGGGCGACACTCCCGAACCCGGATATATTCTCAAGCTCGATCAGCCTATTTGCATTACCGGCGACGAATTTGCTGATGCTGACACCATGTTCGATGAGGTGCAGCTTGTCCCGACCGAAAAAACAGCCAAGGATATGGCGGCGCTGCGCGACACCTACGTATTTGTAGATGTTAAAGACCCAATGCCGGCGATGACAGGGCACCACCACCGCCCTCTGCTGGCTTGGGTAACTGAGATTTCTTCAGCACGGGATATAACAACAAGTTACGGCACCGCAGCGACAACAATAGAAGCCTTTTACGCTGCCTTGCACTCCGGTGATGGTAAATTGGCCACTAACTTCATTGTGCCTGAAAAAACTAAAAAGGGCCCCTTTAGCGCAACTGCGATGACAAAGTTTTACTCATCGCTTGCCGAGCCAATTACGTTGATCGACGTTCATCCAATTGATGATAACCGCTTCGCTGTCCGCTATCGTTTCCGCAGTCGATCACAGGCCTGCAATGGTGCCGCTACGATAATCACGGTAAAACGCAACGAACGTGATTTCATTCTGTCCATTCACGCAGAGAACGGATGTTAGAAGCGCTCACAGAAGACTAAGAGAGGCCACCTAATCTGGCGGCAAACCTTAAAACTGCTGACGGTGCCCAAGCCTCCCTCTCCCCTGTGCTCGTCACAGGGATCCAGGCCCATCCCCAGTCTTGGGGATGAAAAGGGCCTTTCCGCCGCGCAGATGCGCGCCGACTGGATGCCTGTAACAAGCACGAGGCATGAGGACGGGGTGTGGGACAGTTGGAGCAAGACAGCCAGCGTGGCGAAAGCTCAAGTTGCAGTAGAATGCATACACACCGTGCAATAAAGGCAACCCCTCACCTGAAAAATCTGTGACTTAGCTTTGCTAAGACCATGATTTTTCTTCCTCTCCCACAAGGGTAGAGGTGGGGGCACCGAGTGACGCTCCGATCTCCCTCATTCCCGCACTTGTTGCGGGAATCTAGTCATCCCCAGTCTTGGGGATGGTAGAGTCTCTTCGTCACGCAGACGCGTGACGACTGGATGCCTGTGACAAGCACGAGGCATGAGGAGCATTTGTTGAGCCGTCAACGTCAAACAATTGACGGTATGCACCCCCACCTTGATGATTGACAAAACAGATGCGCAGGCATAATCCAAAGTCATCAGATGACTTTATGATTAGATCATGCAGAACCTTGAAAAAATAAGCCTGACGGAACGTGCTATCAACGCCATTCGCAGCGAGATCATCGCCGTGCGCTGGCAGGTTGGCGAGAAGCTGCCCAATGAGACCACCCTGTCTGAGATGCTGTCGATCAGCCGCGGCACGGTGCGCGAAGCCGTGCGCGTTCTGGTGGCGCAAGGGCTGCTGGAGACCCGGCAAGGCTCCGGCACCTATGTGCTGTCAACCACAGACATGGCGGCACCGCTGACACAGGCACGCAGAGCAAGTTTGCGTGACCAGTTCGAGGCGCGTTGCGCGCTTGATGTCGAGGCCGCACGGCTGGCCGCCATCCGCCACACCCCTGAGATGATTACCGAATTGCGACGCCTGCTGGCCGAGCGCGGCAATTATTCCGGTGGCGACAAGACACAGTTCATTGCCCGCGACCTGGCGTTTCACCGGGCGGTGATAGCCGCGTCGTGCAATCAGGCGATGATCGAAATCTACAATTTCTTCTCCTCCTCCATCACCGAGACCATTGAAGCGACGCTTGATGAGGAAGTTCCCGAACCCGACATGCAGGCCCATGCCGACATTGTCGACGCCATAGAAACGGGCGATGCCGACAAGGCTGCCGCCGCGGTGCGACGCTTTATGGCGCCCGTCTTTTCCACCCTTGATCGATTGCTGCTTTCATGAATTCTCATTCCCCTACCCCAGCTCACGCCACTGCCGCTCATCCTGCGCAGACGCTTGAAAACACGCTTGCCGAGACACTGGAACCGCTTGGCGAAACCCTAGTTGATGCCGAGGTGGACATTGTTCCGCCGCCGGCACCACCGGCATTCAGCACAATTGGCCGTGTCATTCTTGGTGCCAGCCTAGTGCTGATTGCCTTTAACCTCAGACCGGTGTTTTCCAGCGCCTCCGCCCTGCTGCCGGAAATTCGCTCCGAGCTTGGCCTGTCTGCCCTTGGTGCCAGTCTGCTGACCACGCTTCCCGTGGTTTGCCTTGGTGCATTTTCGCCTTTTGCACCGCGCTTGGCACAGCGTTTCGGCTCCGAATGGACGCTGCTTGGCGTGTTGCTGCTGTTGTCGCTTGGCACCGCCTTGCGCGGCCTGTCATCAATGCCGCTGCTGTTCATCGGCACGGCACTGGCCGGTGCCTGCATTGCGGTTGGCAATGTGTTGTTGCCAGGTTTGGTCAAACGTGATTTTCCCAAACAGGCCGCCTTGATGACCGGCCTCTACACCATGGCGCTGTGCGCCGGTGCGGCGGGTGCGGCCGGCCTGACCCTGCCACTGGAAGCCATGCTCGGCGGCTCGATGAATGCCGCACTTGCGGCCTGGGCGCTTCCGGCACTGGTGGTTGGTGCCATCTGGCTGCCGCAGGTGTTCATGGTCAAGCGCGGCGCGGCGCGCAGCGGCTTTCGTGTTGAAGGTCTGTGGCGCGACAGGCTGGCGTGGAATGTCACCCTGTTCATGGGATTGCAGTCGGCGTTGGCCTACAGCGTGTTTGGCTGGCTGGTCCCTATCCTCAGGGATCGCGGCCTTGACGGTGTTACCGCCGGTGCCGTGGTATCAATATCGGTCATGGTGCAGGCCGCCGCCTGCCTCGTTGTTCCGCATATTGCCGTGCGTGGCAAAAATCAGTCCATCATCAACGTCACGCTGTGCGCATTGGCAGTTGGTGCCCTGATCGGTCTGCTGTTTGCGCCACTTTCAACCGTGTGGATCTGGGCGGTTATTCAGGGTGTCGGCCAAGGCGGGTTGATTGCAGCCGCCATGACGGTGATCGTGCTGCGCTCTGGTGATGCACATATTGCCGCCCATCTCTCGGGCATGGCGCAATGCGTGGGTTATCTGCTGGCGGCCACCGGACCTCTGATTGTCGGTTTCATCCGCGGCTGGACCGGCAGCTTTGCCGGCTGCGCCATCCTGTTTGTGGTGATCGGCACCATCGCTGCCATCAATGGCTGGTTTGCCGGACGCAATGGTCATGTGGGCGCCAGAAGTGTGGCGACCTGAAAACTAATGGGACTATGGAGCGTGCCTCACACTCCCTCTTCCCTGTGCTTGTCACAGGAACACAGTCATCCCAAGTCTTTGGGATGAAAAGACCCTTTCCGCCGCGCAGACGCGCGGCGACTGGATGCCTGTGACAAGCACAAGGCATGAGGAAAACCAGCGTCCTCAAAAAGCCGGGGTTGGTGACGCCGCCTTGAAATGATCCCGCAGCGTTTCGGTTTCATATTCGTGACGATAGAGGCCACGCTTGCGCAGAATTGGCACCAGCTCATCTGCTATAACCGGCAGACCATCGATCAGCCGATCCGGCTGCAGGTTGAAACCATCGATGGCCCCGGCATGGAACCAGTCTTCAATGTGGTCGGCCAGCTGTTCCGGCGTGCCGACAAACCCGGCATGGCCCGACCCGGTGTAACGGGTTTGCTTGAGATATTCGCGCACCGTCGGGTTGGTTTTACGGATTTGCGTGATAATGGATTCACGAAAACCGATGCTGCCAAGGAAGGTCTTGGCGTCCTTGATCGGACCCAGAACTTCATCGGGAAACGGTTCGTCCAGTTCCAGTTTCGAGGCATCGTAACCGATGGCCTGCGATAGCCAGCCCACGGAATAGGATGCCGGACCGGCGTCATGGATTTCATCGCTACGACGACGCGCCTCCTCTTCCGTGCTGCCGAGGCTCAGCAACAGACCGGGCAGAATTTTCACATCATCCGGCGAGCGGCCGTTGTCGCGGGCAAATCCCTTGACCAGACGATAATGCTCGATGGCCTGCGCCTTGGTCAGTTCTGCGGCAAACACACCTTCCGCGATGCGACCTGCCAGTGTGCGGCCCTGCGGCGAGCCACCGGCCTGAAAGATGATTGGCTGGCCCTGTTTGGATGGTGGCACACGCAGGCGCCCGGAAATATCGAAGAACTCGCCGTGGTGATCAATGTCGCGCCCGTTAGCCGCAGACGCCCACAGCGCCCGAACGACGTCGACAAATTCGCTGGCCCGCTCATAGCGGTCATCACGGGCTGGAATGTCTGAAATGCCGAAGTTGCGGGCCGCCGGTACACCACGGGTTGTCACGACATTCCATGCCGCACGTCCACCCGTCTGGTGGTCCCAGGACAAGAAGCGCTCGGCCAGTTCAAACGGATCGTTGAAGGTTGAAGAGGCCGTTGCCACCAGACCGACACGAGAGGTCGCGGCCGCCACATGCCCCCAGTTGACCGACGGTTCCAGCCGTACCGGATTGGCATCATAGGCCGGGTCACCGAGCAGCGGACCGTCTGCCAGAAACAGCGCGTCCAGCGTACCACGCTCTGCGGTCTTGCCAATATTTTCCCAATAGGCTGGATCAATGAAGGCATCCTTTTCCAGCAATGGGGTTTTCCACGCCGCCGGAAGATATCCGAGAACCAGCACGTTGATGCCGAGCAGGACGTGGCCAGATCGTTTGTTTGTCATCTGAAATGTCTCCAATACCGTCTACAGAGAGACGTGAGGTTTTGGCGCCGGAAACGCGGGGCGCACCGTCGATGGCAGCGGTCGTGGCGCCGAAAGGTTGAGGGCGTCCCGGAGCGAACCGCCAGGCGCGGTTGGTGCAAAACCATCCGCCAGCCAGCGCTCGGCGACATCCAGCAACTCCCGCACCGATTGCTCGTTGCCTGCTTTCAACAAGACACCGGACACAGCATCGGTGGGAGGCGTCTCTCCCAGGGAAACGACAGGCACGGTACCTGCGCCACCCAGCACCAGCTCAATCGGGTTATCTTCTCCCGCTGGCGGTGCATCCGCTTTCGTATGGCCATACCAGGCGATGACGGAGGCACCGGTTTGTGGTTCCGGCGCGTTGAGCGGCCCGGCAATCGAAAAGCTGTTGGCGATATCGACATGCACGATACGATCTGACTGTACGAGAATGCCGCTATCGCGATCACCGATGATGGAATCATGCGGCCAGCTTTGCTCCAGAGCCCGCACGGCAACGGCTGTGTCATAGGCTGTCTTTGCATTCAGCTGTGCGCCACCGCCAAGCCCTGCCCCGCCCCATGCCGGAGCATCTTTTGGACCCTCCGGTGCATAGGCATCGCGAATGCCGACAAGCAGACCACTGCGCCCGCCGGAGAGATGGGCAAGCGACGCGACACGACGTGCCAGATTATAGGGGTGGTCCCGTTGTGGCGCGGCGGCAATCAGGAAACGGCCATTTTCGGTCGCGCCTGCCAGTGTGGCACCGGCAGCACTGCTGGCCAGGGTGACGGATGCAGGTTCGCTGCCGTCAATGCGGTCGATGCCAAGCACCGTGAATGCAACGGGCAAGGCATCCCAACGCGACAGCAGTTCACGGCTGCCGGTCAGTTGAAGCAAATGCGGCCCGGCCAGTGCAAGGGCAAGATAGGGTTTTGTCATTGCGCCGCTCCTCAGTTGCCCTGCCCGCCACGACCAAGCCGCGCGATGCTCGACACCGGGGACTTGTCGTTGACCAGATAGTCACCGAGGATGCGCGCCTTGTAGGCAACCGGATTATGCGACGCCAGCGTACGGGCATTGCGCCAGTGGCGGTCAAGCGCGGTTTCCTCCGATGTCGCCGATGCACCAAGCGCGTTGAACACATGGGTGGCAGCATAAAGCGTGCTCTCGACGATGGCGATCTGCGCCTGCGCAACAGCCACTTCGCCTGCCGTTGCGCGCTGGTCACGCAATTCGACATTGCCCACCGCATGGGCGGCGGCAATCAGGTCAAGCGAACTGGCGGCACGACGAAGTGCTGCTTCGGTCGTAAAGGCCCGCACCGACACTTCACCGATAACCTGAAGCAACTGCGCATCCTGTGCGGGCACCGGATCAAGGCCCTGCGGGTAATTGCGGCCGCGGGATTTGAGCGCCTTGATACCATCGCGCAGCACAGCACGGGTAATGCCGGTCAGAACGGCCAACAGCGCCGTCTGGTAAAAATGCCCTTGATAGACAACACGTTCGCTGGCCGGAAAGACATCCCCCTCATGCGCCACGACATCCTTGTAAACCGCACTGCCGCTGGCCGTCGTGCGCTGGCCAAAACCCGGCCAGTCATCCGTCAGTTCAACGCCAGGCTGGTGGCGGTTAACGAGTGTGGTGATCAGCGTGCCTTCGGCGTCCTTGCCGATGACATCCAGCCAGTCGGCATAAAGGCTGCCGGTGGCATAAAACTTCGCGCCGGATACCCGATAATGGTCATCGGTTTTGGTGACCGTGGTCTTAATGGTGGCATAGGTGCCGTTATTGGCTTCCGTCCAGCCGCCACCGACAAATTCACGGTCGCGGAAACGCTTCAACCAACGCTCATTGGCGGCAGATGGCCGTGCATTCAGGCGGTCTTCGACAAAGGCCAGATGGTTGCGCCAGATATGGGCGACATTGGCGTCTGCTTCTGCCAGCAGGGCCAGCAGGTAAAACACCTGTTCCAGCGAGGCGCCAAAACCGCCAAACTCCATTGGCACACGCACCAGAGCGAAATCGGCATCCTTCAGCCACTGCACCTGTTCAAAAGGAAAGGTGCGGTTGCGCTCACGCTCAATACTGCCTTCGGCAATACGGTCAAACACCGGCTGGAAGCGCTCGACAAGCGTCTCTTCCCGGGCAGTTGCGGGGCGCAAATAGGTGCGGGAAAGCGTTGCATCCACTGCGGTCATGTCATTCTCCTTCATGATGGCGCAACATCAGGAAAAGATGCTGCGCAAATGTCTGTTGTGTTGGCGACGGGCCTTGAAGGCCCATCTGCATAATTGTCGGGTTTGAGCGGCACGGGCTGCCATCAGCGCGTCGAACAGGACTGGCCAGGTCACGCGGCGTCACGCCGGACCACGCCATTGCGCGACCAGATCAACGGTCAGGGTGCACACCACGAAAACCGCTGCGGCAAAGATCGTCGTACCGATGACCAGCGGGAAATCGCCGTCCAGCGCAGCTGTGATCGCCATGCGCCCAATGCCGTCGAGGCCGAAGATCGTTTCGGTGACGATGGCGCCCCCCATGATGACGGCAAGCTCAAGCCTACCCAGCGTGATGATCGGATTAAGGGCTGCCTTCAACGCGTGCGACAGGTAGATCCTGCTTTCACTCAAGCCCTTGGCACGGGCGGTGCGGATGTAATCCTGGCCGAGCACGTCGAGCATGCCTGCCCTGACGATGCGCTGGAAAATGCCGATTTCGGCGATCGCCAGCGTTGCCCATGGCAGGATAAGGTGCCTTGCCCATTCCAGCGGATTTTCCGTCAACGGCACGTAACCACTGCTCGGAAACCAGCCATAGCCGTGGTTGGTCAGCTGGTAGAAAAAGAAATAGGAGATCAGAATGCCGCTCAGAAAGGTCGGAATGGACAGGCCGACATAGGCAAAAAAGGCCAGCACATGGTCGATGAAGCGGCCATGCCACCGTGCGGCGACAACGCCTGAAATGATCGATATCGTCATCCAGATGACCAGCGCACCCAGTGCCAGCGAGATCGTCACCGGCGCCTTGGCCAAAATGAGGTCAGTAACCGGTGCCTGTTTGCGGAAGGAAAAGCCGAGTGCTGGCGGCCAATGCATCAGCCCCATCGGCGCGCCCTGAATGTCCGGCCCGCGGAACAGGTAATACCACAGCTGGTCATACCATGGTTCGTTGAGACGCAGCGCCCGCGCCACGCCATCTATGGTTTCCTGCGTGGCGTTGCGCGGTGCCAGCATGGCGGCCGGATTGCGATAGGCAATACGGGTGATGAAGAACGACAGGATCAGCACGATGACGAGTGTCGAGGCGGACCGAAACACGGTGGAAAGAAGGTTTCTGGTCATGGATTACAAACGCCTTTGATGCGGATCGAGCACGGTTCTGAGCCCGGAACTCATTGTATTGAAGCCGACCACGGTGAGAAAAAGAGCCAGTGCGGGGCCGGCCAGAAACCAGGGCTGGTCCTGATAAAGCGAGGTGCGCTGCGCCTCGGCAATCATGTTGCCCCAGCTTGGCATCGGTGCCTGAATACCAACCCCGAGAAAGGACAACGTCGCTTCGGCCACGATATTGGCCGGAAGCTGCACAGCCCAATAGACCAGCAGGGTCGGCAGGATGTTGGGCAGGATATCGAGACAGATGATGCGGGCTTTTGAAGCGCCAGAAACCAGCGATGCCTCAATCATCGGGCTGGAGCGCAGTTCCAGCACCATGCCGCGCGTCAGGCGGGCAAAGTAGGTCCAGGAAAACAGCGCAATGACCAGAATAACGACAATCACAGGCGATATTACCGGCATGCCCTGCTCGCCCCTGTTCAAAGACAGCAGGCTGAGCGCCGTGACAACAAACGGAAACGACATGGCGACATCGATGGCCTGACTGACGATCCGGTCGACCCGACCGGCAAGAAAACCACTGATCATGCCAATCAGCGTCCCAATGATCATCGCTGCCGTGGTGGCGGGAATGCCGACCAGCAGTGAAATCTGCGCGCCATAAAGTGTGCGCACAAACACATCACGACCGTTGCCATCTGCCCCCAGCGGAAAGGCCCAGGATGGTCCGACCGGCAGGCCCATCTCATCCAGCGCCACATCCGGAAACAGGTCGGTCGGGCCATGCCCGGTCAGATAGGCGGCCAGAGGTGCCAGGACGGCCGCCACCAGCACGGCAAAGACGATAATCGCGCCAATCCGCACGCTGCGTTCACGCCACAAGACAGCGGCAAATTTCGGCAACCAGTGACGGCGCGGTGCCTCTTCGATAACATCAACCGACATAGGACACGGCCTTCACCACGGTATTGACGGGTTGACGTTTGCCGCCAGGCATCGAGGCCAGCAAACGCTTTGTGTAAGCGTGCTCTGCCCGCTCGAAGATGCGCCTTGTCGGGCCGGCCTCGACGATATGCCCCTTCTCCAGCACGATGACGCGGTCGCACAATTCACCGACCACACCGAGATCGTGCGAAATGAACAGGAAGGAAATTCCCAGCCGGTCGCGCAGGCGACGCAGCAGCTCGACGATCTTGGCCTGTGTGGTGATATCGAGCGCCGACACCGGCTCATCCGCCACGACAAGCGACGGGCGCGAGGCAATTGCCCGTGCAATGGCCACCCGTTGCCGCTGACCACCTGAGAGCTGTGAAGGGAAACGCGTGGCAATGGCCTCCGGCAGCTCCACCTCTGCCAGCAACTGACGGACCTGCTGGCGCAGGCGCGTGCGGTCCCGTTCACCGGCAATCACGAAACTGTCTCCAAGAATGGCTTCAACGCTTCGCCTGGGGTTGAGGCTGGCGTAAGGGTCCTGAAAAACCACCTGAATGTCGCGGCGTGCTGCACCGGTCAGCGTGGTCGGCCGCCCGGCCCTTGCGTAATTGACGCCGGACAGCGCGATAGAGCCATCATCGGGCCGGTCAAGACCGGCAATCAGCCGACCGATGGTTGATTTTCCCGACCCGGACTCACCGACCAGTCCGAGAATTTCGCCCTTGGCGATCGAAAACGTCACGTCCTCCAGCACCGGCTGGCCTGCAACGAAAGAACGGCTGAGACCGTCCACGTCAAGCAGCGACTGGGCGGAGCTGACGGCCGGTGGCTGCGTATAATTTCTGGGACCGTCCAGCCGCGCCGCACTCAACAATTCGCGCGTATAGGCATGTTTCGGTGTGGTATAGATCGCATCGGCAGCGGCACGTTCGACCACAAGACCGTCTCGCATCACCACAACATCATCGGCGATATCGGACACGACAGCCAGATCATGGCTGACGAAGACCAGTGCGGTACCGTGCCTCTCCTGCAGACGTCGCAGCAGATCAAGAATGGATGCCTGAACAGTGACGTCGAGCGCCGTGGTCGGCTCATCGGCGATGATCAGGCCGGGGTTCAGCGCAATGGCAATGGCAATCATCACGCGCTGGCGCATACCGCCCGAAAGATGGCGCGGATAATCATCCAGCCGCTTTTCCGGGTTTGAAATTTCAACGTCGTGGAGAAGCGCGAGAACACGCTCGCGCTTCTCCTTTTTGCCGATGGATCGGTGCGCCGATATCGCCTCACCGATCTGGTCGTCAATCGTCTTGAGTGGATGAAGGTTGCTCAGCGGGTCCTGAAAGATAAAGCCGATCTCAGCCCCTCTTATCTTCCGCAACGCCGCCGGTGACGCGCCCAGTATCTCCCGCCCCCGGTAGAGAACACTGCCGCGAACCTTTGCCGAGGCTGGTATCAGACCAGCTGCCCCCAGCAGGCTGGCACTCTTGCCCGATCCGGACTCACCGACAATTGCCAGCGTCCTTCCCGCTTCGACATCAAATGATACGCCTCTGACAGCCTCGACGGTGCCAAAACGAACCTGCAAATCGTGAACGGAAAAGACGCTCATCGGACTAGTTCTTCACTGCAATGTTGGTGATGTCGGCCTGAACAGCCAGCGACGACCACGCCCAGTGGGTGATGCGATCAGAGGTGATCGCAATCTTGCGCTTTTCAAACAGCGGGATCCACGGAATGTCGGCGGAGACGATCTTGTCGGCCTTGGTCCACAGCGGACCTGGATTGTCCGAAGGGAATGCCTCGGCTGCCAGCTTGTTGAGTTCGGCATTGCTGTAGCAGATCGAGTTGACGTTGCCCGTGCCGCATGGCGAGGCATCCGAGTTCAACCAACCGCCGAGAAGCATACGGGTGCTTGGACCCTGCCAATCTGGCGCAAACTGGCCACCAAGCGAGATGTCCCATCTGCTCTTGGCATCCTGAATGAAGGCGTACCACTGGGTCGGTGGAACCGGGATCAGGTTCAGCTCGATACCGGCCGCAGCCACATCTTCCTTCACCGCAACGGCAATCGCCTCAAACTGGGCTGTGGTACGATAGATCGCATCAAACTTCACGCCATTGGGATAGCCAGCCTTGGCAAGCAATTCCTTTGCCTTTGCCGCGTCACCCTTGTTGCCTTCGGTTGGATAAGGATCAAACGCCTCATAACCGAGAATTGTCGAGGTGATGATCTGCGACAGCGGCACGGCGGCAATCGGGCCACCCTGAACCTGCACGAGGTGGGCGCGGTTGACGGCATAGGTCAGCGCCTGGCGCACTTCCGGCTTTCTCAACGCATTGGCACCGTCGCTCTGTGCTTCCGGGCGAGCATTAAAGGTGATGAAGTTGGCCGCGCCGCTGTTGGACGAATGCAGCTGTTCCGCCTTCTGGGTCTGGAAACGTCTGATCGCGGTTCTTGGCGGCGTGTCGAGATAAAGCGAAAGATCCGCCTCACCTGCCTCAATCTTCTGGACGATGCTGTCTTCGCTATTGGCAGTAAAATCAACGACGATCTCATCGACATAGGCTTTGCGGGCCTCGTCACTTTCCGGCTTGAAGTTCTTGGCCTTTTTCAAAACCAGCTTCTGGCCGTCCTGATAGCTATCAACGTAATAAGGACCGCTGGACGGGAAGTTCTTGCGGAACTCGGCTGAGTCAGGGAAATATTTCGACGCGACTTCCGGTGGCAGTGGCGACACGAAGTTCATCGAGAGAATGTTGAGGAAGTCGTAGTTCTTCGAATCCGACTTGATGACCAGCGTCTTGTCGTCAGGGGCGCTGACGCCAGAGATTTCGTGGGCGTCGATGAAGGCCTTGGTTGCAGTGAGATCACCGGTCGGAACCTTGGCAAATTCTTCGCAATAGGCCTTGAAGCCTGAGATCGCCAGGTTGAAGTAGTTGATGGCGGCAACCTGCTTGTTTGGATCACAGAAGCGCTTGATATTGTAGACGAAATCGCCTGCTACAATCTTGCGGTCAATCGGTCCGGAAAAGAAGACGTCGTCTTTCAGATGAAAGGTATAGGTCTTGCCTTCATCAGACACGTCCCAGGACTTGGCAAGGTCCGGCACCAGCTTTGTATCGTCCTTGATGTCGGTGGATGCGCCGGGATAGGTGACCAGCTGGCGGGTAACAGCACGCAGGATTTCCCAGGAATCCGTGCTGTAACCGGTCAGCGGATCGAACGCATCGAGATCCGCCTGCAGGGAGGCAATGCGCAGCGTACCGCCATATTGCGGCTCACTTGCCAGCGCCTGTCCCCCAAGCGCAACGATAATGGCAAGGCTCGACGCAACACGTCCCAGTGCTGAGCGGTGAGAATGAGATTTCATCGGAATAACCTTAATTGATAATGTCTATAATATTTATAGATTTTAGGCATTCCGAGAATGTTGCAAACTTCCAAACTTCTCAGCTCAGGGGGAAATATCTGCCTGTTTAAGAAGCAATCTGCGGAATAGACTTCCGCCCTGCCCGTTCTGCAGCCTGTACGCATGCCTCGAAACTGCGGATCATCAGATGACGAAAATCATGCCGGGTCGGTGCTCGGCGATAGAAGATTTTCATTTATCGGCAAAAATTTAGAACAGACATGCCGCGCCTTCCGCTCGTTTATGTATCATATCTATAAAAATTATAGAAATTAAGGATTCTGGAAGAATGGCACGCAGCTGGAGATCATTTACGCTTGGTTTAACCGGGGCACTTGTCGGCGCCGCATTATCGTCGGCAGCCTTTGCAGCTGAAAGTGGCGGAACACTGAACCTGATCGTCCAGCCGGAGCCCATCTCGCTCAATCCCGGCATCAACCGCCTGGGTCCGGCGACCTTTGTCGGCAACAAGATCTATGATTCGCTGCTTGGTTATTCGGCCAAGGAGATCGCCCCTATTCCGCGGCTGGCGGAAAGCTGGGAGATTTCCGCCGATGGCAAGACCTATACGTTCAAGCTGCGCCCTGGCGTTACCTGGCATGATGGTGAGCCCTTCACATCAAAGGATGTCGCCTTCAGCATCGGCGATTTCCTGCCAATACAGCATGCACGCTCAAAAGATCTCAGCGCCCAGATCGACCACATCGAAACGCCTGACGATCTAACAGTCGTCTTTACCCTCAAGGCACCCTACCCGGCCTTCCTCTGGTCACTCAACGTGGCTATCGTTCCGGCTCATAAATATGTCGGCGTTACCGATCTGCGCACCGCGCCTGCAAATTCCGAATTTATCGGCACCGGCCCGTTCAAGTTCTCGGAGTGGAAAAAAGGCAGCATCATCCGCCTGGTTCGCAACGATAAATATTGGGATGCGGGCAAACCCTATCTTGATGAAATAGACTTCCAGATTGTGCCGGATGCCAATTCCCGCGCCATTGCGTTTGAAACCGGACAGGTCGATGTACTTCGCTCGGGTGACGTCGAGAACTTCGACATTCCCCGCCTCTCGGCGCTTGAAGGTGTTGCCGTCAACGAGGGTGGCTGGGAGTTCCTGCAGCCAATCGGTTACGTGCACATCAACAACCGCAATCCGGTTCTTGCCAACCAGAAAGTTCGTCAGGCGATCACCCAGGCGATCGATCGCGACTTCATCATCAACACCATCTTTGCGGGTTACGGCAAGCCGATCAACGGCCCGTTCTCCAGCCTGTCGGCCTACAAGGACACAAGCGTCGAGACGACCTATTCTTATGATCCGGAAAAGGCCGCCGCTTTGCTGGATGAGGCAGGATACAAGGCTGGTGCCGACGGTACACGTTTCACCCTGAAGCTGGTGCCTCTACCCTATGGTGAATTGTGGTCGCGGCAGGCGGAATATCTGCGCGAGGCGCTAGGTGCCGTTGGTATCAAGGTGGATATCCAGTCCGTTGACGTTGCCGGTTGGTTCAAGCGCCTGACCACTTTCGAATACGATATTGCCCAGAACTTCGTTTACACCACCGCCGATCCGGGTATTGGCATTTCCTACGGTTACAAGACCGTCAAGGGTGACAATGCCGGCAGCACCGGCGGTAACATCAACGGTTATTCCAACCCGGAAGTGGATGCTCTGCTCGATCAGGGGGCGCACGAGCAGGATGACGCAAAGCGCAAGGAAATCTACTCCAAGGTCCAGAAGATCCTGTCGCAGGATGTACCGATGGTTTGGACCCACGACATTGTCTTCCCGACGCTCTATCGCGACAAGGTTCAGGACCTCATCACCACGGCGCTCGGCACCGATGACAATTTCGCCAATGTCTGGCTGAAGAAGTAATGGCGGCAAGGCAAAACACGGCGCAGGGGCACCACCCTGCACTCGGAGGCCGGTCGGCACTTGCCGCCTACGCCATTGGGCTGCGGCTTTCCAAGGCGCTGTTGACACTGCTGTTCGTGGTCATCGGCAGTTTCCTGCTGCTGCGTCTGGCGCCGGGTGATCCGGCGCTCATTCTGGCTGGCGACCAGGGTGGCAGTGACCCGGCCTTTGTCGAAGACTTGCGCCGTCACCTCGGACTGGATGGGCCGGTCTATCTGCAACTGTGGAAATATCTGCAGAGTGTCGCGACATTCGATTTTGGACTGTCCTATCGTGACCAGCGACCGGTGATTGACATCGTGCTGGAAAAAGTTCCGGCAACGCTTGTTCTGACGATCAGCGGTTTTCTGTTCTCGGTCGTTCTCGGCGTGACACTGGGTGCCCTTGCAGCCAGAAAACCGGGTTCGGCGCTGGATGGCGTCATCACCACGATATCGGTGGCATTTTTTGCCATGCCGATGTTCTGGGTCGGCCTTGTCTTCATCATCATCTTTGCCGTCAAGCTCGGCTGGCTGCCATCCTACGGCATGGAAACACCCGCAATCGCCTCGCAAGGCGGATGGCCAGCCTTTGTCAATCGTCTGGCCCATATGGTGCTGCCCGTGCTGACACTCGGCCTTTTCCATATGTCGATTCACGCCCGGGTATCGCGCACCGCACTGCTTCAGGTGTCCGGCATGGATTTCATTCGCACGGCGCGGGCCAAGGGTCTGTCGCCCTGGCGCATCTGGCGTGACCATCTGTTGCGCAACGCCCTGCTTCCGACGATTACCATTGCCGCCTTGCAGGCTGGCCAGCTGATTGGCGGTTCGATCCTTGTTGAGACGGTTTTTGCATGGCCAGGCATCGGCCGGCTGGCCTTCAACGCGCTGACCACCCGTGACTACAATGTGCTTCTTGCGGTGTTCATCGTGTCGTCCTTCGGAGTGATCCTCGCCAATCTGATTGCCGATGCCGCCTACCGACTGATTGACCCGCGCCTAGACCGGGAGGGAACGGTATGAACTTTTGGCCAAACCATCCCCTGCTCAGACCACCCGTGATTTTCGGTTTTGTGGTGTTGGCCGCACTGGCATTTCTGGTGATTTTTGCAGACCTGATCTACCCCGGTGATCCATGGCGTATGGTCGCCCGGCCAAACCTGCCGCCTCTCTCGCCCGGTTTCCCGGCCGGTACCGACATGCTGGGACGTGACCTGACCGCCGGTCTTGTGCATGGCAGCCGGGCAACGCTGGCCGTGGCTGTCAGTGTCGTGG
Source organism: Agrobacterium sp. 5Ca50 (assembly GCF_055381905.1). Taxonomy (NCBI): domain Bacteria; kingdom Pseudomonadati; phylum Pseudomonadota; class Alphaproteobacteria; order Hyphomicrobiales; family Rhizobiaceae; genus Agrobacterium; species Agrobacterium sp. 5Ca50. The sequence goes on along the minus strand of NZ_AP026438.1, from coordinate 1,079,201 downwards.
CGTTTGCCGTCAGCCTTGGTGTGACGCTTGGGCTGCTGGCCGGTTATTTCGGTGAAATTGCCGACGAGTTGATCATTCGTATCACCGAGTTTTTCCAGACGATCCCCGGTTTTCTGCTGACGATCATGATCGTTGCCATTCTCTCACCAACCCGCTGGACTGTGGTGTTTGCAATCGCGCTCATCTCATGGCCGCCCATCGTCCGCATTGTGCGGGCCGAAGTGCTGTCGATACGGCGTCTCGACTGGGTACGAGCGGCGCGGGTCAGTGGCCTGTCGCATCTGCGTATCGCCATTTTGCATGTGCTGCCAAATGTGCTGCCACAGGTGGTGGTGCAGGCCTCACTGCTGATTGCAGGCGCTGTGATGATTGAATCCGGCATCAGCTTTCTTGGGCTTGGCAGCCGCGATTCCGTGTCCTGGGGTTTTCTGCTGGCCTCTGGCCGTACCTCGTTCAGCGTCAACTGGTGGCTTTCCACCCTGCCGGGGTTGGCAATTTTCCTCACCGTGCTGGCCTTTAATCTGGTTGGTGACGGGCTGGAGCGCTGGCTGGACCCCAAACATGCCGGGAGGCATCAGCCATGAGCCAGAAACACCCCCCGCTTGTTGCCATAGACAGGCTCAACATCGCCCTCCCCAAGGGCGCAGACCGATCACTTGCGGTTTCCAATGCAACGGTGTCGATTGAACGCGGCGAAGTGCTGTGCATCGTGGGTGAAAGCGGTTCAGGTAAATCGGTTCTCGCCTCTGCCATTGCCGGCCTGTTGCCCGGCAACACATTGAAGATTACAGGCGGTACCCTGACCTTTGACGGACAAGACGTTCTGTCCCTCAATGACGTGCAGCTGCGCAAACTGCGTGGCGCGCGCATTGGCTATATTTTTCAGGAGCCGATGACCGCCCTTAACCCGCTGTTGACGGTTGGTCGTCAGGTGGCGGAAACACTTGAGGCCCATGGCTTTCCGGCACCGAAAGACAAGATCGCCGCACTGTTTGCGGCTATGAAACTGCCGGAGCCCGACAAGATCGGCCAGCGATATCCGCATGAACTGTCGGGCGGGCAGCGGCAGCGGGTGGCGATTGCCATGGCCATTGCCTGCGAACCGGAACTGCTGATTGCCGATGAGCCGACCACGGCGCTGGATGTTACCACCCAGTCCGAGATCCTCAGGCTGATCATTGATCTGCGTGAAAAGCGCGGCCTTGCGGTGCTGTTCATCACCCACGACTTTGGGGTGGTTGCCGACATTGCCGACCGTATCGTGGTGATGGAAAACGGCGAAATCGTTGAGGCTGGCAGTGCCGCCGATCTGTTGGTGCATCCACAGCACCCCTATACGCGCCGATTGCTGGCGGCTGTGCCTGACCTTGATGACAAAAGACATCGCCCACCGGTCAACGGTTCGGTGCTGCTTCAGCTTGACGGCATCCGCAAGACCCATGCTGCCCCGCGCCGCCTGCTACGCGCAGCACGTGAACCGGTGGCAGCGCTTGGTGGCGTTGACCTGCTGCTGCGAGAAGGTGAGACGCTTGCTCTGGTCGGGGAAAGCGGTTCCGGCAAATCAACGCTCGGTCAGGTGATTACCGGGCTTATCGAAAGGGATGCCGGCACCTTCCGGTTTGCCGGAGAGGACATCGTCAGCGCCAAAGATCTGTTTACGCGTGAGCGGCGGCCGCTGGTGCAGATGGTGTTTCAGGATCCTCAGTCCTCGCTTAACCCGCGCCACAGCATTCGCCGTATCCTGACGGAGGCTGTTCTGCATTTCGGGGCCAGCAAGGATGATGCAGAAGCACGGATGAACGAGCTTTTGCAGCGCGTGGGCATCGATGTGCGGGCAGCCGACCGCAAGCCGCACGCCTTTTCCGGCGGCCAGCGCCAGCGTATCGCACTGGCGCGCGCCTTGATGTTGCAGCCCAAACTGCTGGTGGCCGATGAACCGGTCTCGGCACTTGATGTTTCGGTGCAGGCGCAGGTTCTGACGTTGCTGACTGAACTGCAAAAGGAATTTGGCCTGTCGATGCTGTTCATCACCCACGACCTGCGCGTTGCCGCCTCGATTGCCGACCGGATTGCGGTGATGCAGCGCGGCCAGATTGTCGAGGTTGCTCCCGCCGACGCGCTCATTCGCGCGCCAAAATCAGACTATGCCCGCGCCCTCATCGCCGCCGTACCCGGCCGGCGTGAACAGGCAAACCATCGGGTTCCTTCCTTCACACAACGAGACTTCGCATGACACATAACAGCATTTCATCAAGACGGAAGCGACCTTCATCGGTCGCTTCGGAGACCCGGTCATGAGTGGCAAAATTCATCTTCACTGGTATCTGCCAACCAATGGCGACAGCCGCGGACTGACTGGTTCGGGCAATGACAGCCACCTTATCGACTTTGCCGGCGGTTACCGCGCCCCCACCCTCGCCTATCTTGGTGAGGTTGCACGGGCGGCCGAAGCTCAGCCCTTTCACGCTGTGCTGACCCCAACCGGCACGTGGTGCGAAGACGCATGGATTGCCACCGCGGCCCTGTCTGCCGAGACAAAACGGTTGAAATTTCTGGTGGCCTTTCGCCCCGGTCTGATTTCGCCAACTCTGGTTGCGCATCAGGCCGCTACCTTCCAACGGGTGACGCAGGGTCGTTTGCTGCTCAACGTGGTGACCGGCGGTGACCGTTTTGAACAGGCGCGGTTTGGCGACCACCTCGACCACGATGCACGCTACGAGCGGACGGCAGAGTTCATTCAGGTGCTGCGCGGCGTCTCCGACGAAACCGCCCAAGAGCCGTTTTCCTTCAAGGGCAAACATTACGACATCCGCGAAGCGCGCATCAATGCGGCCCCTTACGGCCTGCCGCAGATCTTTTTTGGTGGCGCAAGCGGTGCAGCAACCGAAGTCGCCACCTCGCATTCCGACGTTTATCTGGTCTGGGGGCGTCAGCCAGAACTTGAAGCTGACAACATCAAAAAGCTGAAGGCGCAGGCGGCGGCGAAGGGTCGCGACCTGAAATTTGGCATTCGCCTGCATGTGATTTCCCGCGACACCGAAGATGAGGCATGGGCGGTGGCCGACAAGCTGCTCGGTTGGGTTTCCCCTGATCAGGTGGCAAACGCCAAAAGCCTCGCGGCAAAATCGGAATCCGTCGGCCAAAGCCATATGAGGGCGCTGCATGCCGAACGGGATGGCCTGCCAAAATCAGCCCGTGAACTGCAAATCCATCCCGGTGTGTGGTCCGGTTACGGCCTCGTGCGCGGTGGCGCAGGAACCGCGCTGGTCGGAAGCCATGAACAGGTGGCAGACCTGATCGAGACCTACCACAAGGCAGGGTTTGATCATTTCATCTTCTCCGGCCAACCGCATTTGGAAGAAGCATGGCATTTCGGTGAAGGCGCTGCCGCCCGCCTGAAATCCCGTGGTCTGCTGGCACCGGTGTCGTGATGTAGAGACTGGTGTCCTGCCCTGACAGGACACAAAAGACGGCTGCGCATTGATAATGCAGTGCGCATGCCTTGCTGCTTTCAATTTTCGGGATACCCCACATGACTGAACAGACCCGCCCGATAGAGGTTCGCGCCCTTACCAGCACGCAAGAAAAGCGACAGGCCTTTGCCCAGTTTCGTCAAGCCATGCTTGGCATTGGCGACATTGGTCACGCCGATGCGAAGGTCGAAACCGCCTATCTGGAAAGCGGTTCACCGCTTGGTGGATTTATCGATGGTGAGCTGCAGGGCGTGGTCAATGGTTATGGCGGTTCTGTTGCCCTACCCGGTGGCAATTACGTCAGTCACCTCGCAGTGACACATGTTGGCGTCGCCCCGACCCAGACACGCAACGGCATTGCCCGTACGCTGTTAAGCGAGCAGTTAAAGCGCGCCCAAGCCGAAGGTTATGTGGTGGCGGGCCTGCGTGCATCGGACGCGCGTATCTATGGACGTTACGGATATGGCATCGCCTCCTGGGCGGTGCGGCAGGATGTTGACCTTGCCAATGGCGGGCGACCACGGCCAGAGCGGCGCAAGGACTTGCGCGTGGTTGATGCCTATGAGAGTTTTGACCTGTTCCGGAGGGTTGCCGCTGCAGCGCCCTCGCCACGTTCCGCCAGCCTGCAACGCTGGGACGGCTGGTGGAAAATTCAGGAGTTTCGCACCCGACGTGCATCCACCCCGCATCATGCCGTGGTGGTTGGCGCTGAAGGGGCGGAACGCGGTTATATCCGTTTCCATATTCAGGCAACGGACAACTGGTTTACCTCAACGCAGCGCACGGCCATTGTCGATGATCTGATCGCTCATGATGACGATGCCTGGCGGGCGCTACTCGGCCATGTGTTGTCGCAGGATATTCTGCACAAGGTCATTTTGCCATCACGTCCCGTCGATGATCCATTGCCGCGGCTGGTCGAAAATCTGCGCGCCGTTCAGACCTCGGAGCTGCGTGATGAAAGCTGGATACGCCCACTCGATCTGCAGAAGCTGCTGAACGCCCGGTCTTACGACAGCAAGGCCCGTGTGGTGATAGAGGTCACCGATCCGCTGATCGCAGACAATAATGGCGCGTGGACGGTTGGCGCAGATGGCGCGGCAAAATCGAGTGAGACACCAAAGATCAGCCTGCCAATCGACACGTTGACGGAACTGGTGTTTGGCGCATCCCCGGCCTGGTCACTAGCTGCGTCCGGTCGCCTGCGCGGTGACCGCGCCGATATCGATGCGCTCGACAGGGTCTTTGCGACAGAACAGAAGCCACATTCGGGCATCTCATTCTGAGGGAATGCAGCGGAAAATGCGCGGGTGCTGAATCAGTTTTCTTCGATCAGCTTTCTTCGGGCATGGCATAGACCTCGAAAGGTTCGCCGAGACCGCGCAGCATGAAACTGCCAAGCGGCTTCAACTCTTTCCAGTGACCGGATTTTTTCGCAAACTCCTTGGAGAACAGCACAGAGTGGCCGACTTCCTTGGTCAGGCTTTCCAGCCGCGATGCGATGTTGACCGCCGGGCCGATGGCTGTGAAATCCAGCCGTCGCTTAGAGCCGATATTGCCATACATCACGTCCCCGACATGCACGCCAACGCCGTAACGCAGGTTAGGCTTGTCGCGCCGCTGGTTTTCGGCATTCAGACGTTCCATGCCCTTCTGGCCTTCGCGGATCGCCTCCAGCAGATTGTGGCAGGCATTTTCATTGTCCATCGGGAAAACAGCAAGCAGACCATCGCCCATGAATTTGAGGATTTCGCCACCGTGATTTTCAACCGGCTCGGAAAGTGCATCGAAATAGCCGTTAAGCATTTCAATCACGTCATCGCGTGGCCAGAGATCTGAGATTTCGGTAAAGCCACGAAGGTCGCAGATCATGATGGCGGCGCTCATGGTAGCACCCGAGCCTCTGGTGATTGCACCAGCCAAAATCTGTTCACTGGCGTGAGGGCCGACATAGGTCTCCAAGAAAGTCCGCGCCATGATGTTCTTGACGCGGATTTCCGTCACCATTGACAACACCGGCAGAAGGTCTTTCAGAAAGACGATATGTTCAGGCGAAAAACCACCCTGCTGTTTGGTGGCAAAAGTCACCACATGGCGTTTTCCACGGGTGTGGATCACCGGCCAGGCAACATAATCGGTAATGCCCTGCTGCTTCAGCTCATGATAAAAATCGTGCCAGCCACCATTCTCAATCTCTTTGTCCAGCTTCTTGCGAAGCTCGTCGGCACCATCGAGGATTTCGTTGACCGGGCTTTTGATGTACTGGCCGCTGCGCAGCATATCACGGCCAAACATGTCGATCTGGACTTCGTCAAAGCCCGTTTCCCACAAAAGGCGCGCACCCAACCATTCCGGATGGTGGGTTCTGAAATGCATGGACGAGCGGGCCAGTGGAAGGCCGTAGGCGGCAATGCGCTCACACAGGCCTTTCAGCAAATGGTCAATAAAGGGCTCCTGGCTGGTTCCGTTGATCAGCCAGTCAAGAATATCGTTCGGGGTGGTAGGCCAAGGCGCAAGGGGCTTAACCTGCGCAGCCTGTTCAGTGATATCCAAGGAATGCTCCATTTGCTCAGCAGGCTTTTGAAAAAAGCCAGCCATTCTCCCGCGCATCCTCCCCACACGCTACGGGGTGAAGATAGGAACGAATTTCGCCACCAACAAGGAGCGAAAGAAAATGGCGGCCTAATTATTCGCTGGCGAAGCAAAAATATCGCACCGGCAGTCAAAACGGCGAAACGCCCCCTATGTTGCCATAGAGGGCGTTTTTAGAATTTAAGCTTACAATATCAACCACTTAGGCGGCGCGACCGACCTTTGCCATGCGGATCTGTACCAGCGTGTCGAGGTTCTGGTTGACGCGGCAATAGAACTCTTCATCGATAAAAGGTCGCAGCATGAAATCATTGCCGCCGGCCTTCAGGAAGCGTGCCGACAACAGACGATTGGTCGATGACGACACACCGATTACACGCAATTCATGCGAACCGCGCATGGTGCGAATGCGGCGCGTCAGTTCAAAACCGTCAATATCAGGCATGTTGTAATCCGTCACGACAAGGCCGATATCCGGGTTGTCCTTGAGGATCTGCAGCGCCTTGGCACCGCTTTCGGCCAGGCTGACGCGGAAGTTATAACGCTTCAAACGGCTGGACAGTAGCGCACGCGCGGTTGGGCTATCGTCCACGATCAGAACGTGATGGCGGCTGTTGGTCAGGAAACGGCAAACCGATTCCGTCAACATATCCACGGCAAACACATTGTCCTTGATGATGTAATCGACCACATCCTTGGCAATCAGCTTTTCGCGGGTCGCCTCATGGAACGTGCTGGTGAACACGATGGTCGGCACGGAAAGATCGATCAGATATTCCAGCGCCTCGCCGTTTTCAGCGCCCGGCAGATTGATGTTGGAAATCGCCAAATCAATCGGACCATCTGCGGCATCATAAGCTTCCTGCAACTCTTCGAAGTTGCGGCAAATGGTAACCTGTACACCCAACATATCCATCAGGCGTGTGCTGACCAGCTGGGTAAAGACGTTGGTGTCTTCGGCAAGAATGATGCGTTGCGCAGAAAACGGTACACCGGAATATTGCATCCCGGTAATTCCTAAAAAGTTCATGACACCCCCGGTTGTGGACAAAGCCCCTCTGCGCCGGACTGTAACCAATAGTTTTTGCGGAATAATTAATCGCGTATTGCTGATATACACTATTTAAAATCAGCCCCGGACACCTACGCCAGAGCTGATTTGTTGCCTTACACGGGCAAATCAGGCCCGCAGTACTTGGTTATCGCCATCAAACGGGCTTTCTGCCACCACCTGAGCGTCATACAACTTGCCGAGGATCTTGATTTTTAGCTGTGTGCCGATTTCAGAAAACTCCGGTGCCAGCATGGCGAGCGCCAGAGATTTGCCGACACGCCAGCCAAAACCGCCACTCGTCACACGACCGACCAGCGTACCGTCCGCATCGTAAATTGCCTCCGAGCCACGCGCATCGACGTCCGTATTGCCCTCGACCACCAGTGTCGAGAATACCCATTTGACGCCCTTCTCCTTATAGGCGACCAGCGCATCGCGGCCGATAAAGGATTTCTCCGGGCGCAAGAAACGATCAAGGCCGGATTCGTAGGCGTTATATTCCACCGACAGCTCACGTCCCATGTTGCGATAGGACTTTTCGACCGACATCGACACCATGGCGCGAATACCAAACGGCTTGATACCGAACTCGGCACCGGCCTCCATCAACTGGTCGAAAATATAGTTCTGGGTTTCGATGGGGTGATGCAGTTCCCAGCCCAATTCGCCAACAAAGTTGACGCGCAGGGCATGGGCACGCGCCACACCAACCGAGATCTCCTTGGCGGTCAGCCATGGGAAATCCTTGTTGTCGAGGCTAGTGCGGGTCAGCTTCTTCAACAGGTCACGCGACTTGGGGCCGGCCAGAACAAGCACGCCGTATTTCTGGGTGATTGGCTGCAGCACCACCGAACCATCTGTCGGTGCCAGACGGCGCAGAACATCATGGTCGTGGGCTTCCAGACCGCCTGCCGAAACTAGGTAGAAACGACCCGGCGCCCATTCATAAACCGTGAATTCCGCCTTGACGCCGCCGGCCGGTGTTAGCAGGTGGGTCAGCGCAATACGGCCGCGCTTCTTGGGAATGGCATTGGCGAGAATGCTGTCCAGCCAAGCCCGTGCGCCGGGGCCTGACACTTCCATTTTGGCAAAGGCCGACATGTCGAGAACGCCGACATTGTTGGTGACATTCTTCACCTCATTGCCGACATGCTCGAAATAGTTGGAGCGGCGGAAAGACCATTTTTCAACTGTGCGTCCATCATCGAGCGGTGGCGCATAATTGTGGTTGGTCAGAACATCGACGCCGACGCCCTTTTCGCTTTCGGGCAGTTCGTAACCTTCTGGCGCATACCAGTTGGCACGCTCCCAGCCATAGACAGAGCCGAACACGCCACCGAGTTTCTTCAGGCGATCGTAGACAGGTGTTGTTTTGAGTGGACGCGCCGCAGCACGCTCCTCATCCGGGTAATGCATGGTGAACACGTTGGCATAGGCCTCTTCATTCTTGGCAATGAGATAGCCCTCGGTCGCATAGGGGCCGAAACGACGCGGATCGACGCCCATCATATCGAGGCTTGGTTCTCCTTCGACAATCCATTCCGCGAGCTGCCAGCCGGCACCACCGGCTGCGGTAATACCGAAGGAATGGCCCTCATTCAGCCAGAAATTTTTCAGGCCGGGTGCAGGACCCACAATCGGGTTACCATCCGGCGTATAGGCAATCGCGCCATTATAGACCTTCTTGATACCAACCTCACCGAAGATCGGCACGCGCGCAATTGCCGTTTCGATGTGCGGCATCAGGCGTTCCAGCTCTTCCTGGAACAGTTCGTATTCGCTTTCCGGCGACGGGCCATCAACATAACAGACCGGCGCACCATGTTCGTAAGGACCAAGGATCAGACCACCGGCTTCCTCACGCATGTACCAGGCGCTGTCGGATTCACGCAGAACGCCCATTTCCGGCAGGCCCTTGGCCTTGCGCTCGAGAATGGCCGGGTGCGGTTCTGTGACGATATACTGGTGTTCGACCGGGATGACGGGAATGTTGATGCCAACCATCTCGCCGGTTTTGCGGGCAAAATTGCCGGTGCAGGAAATGGCGTGTTCGGCAATCACCTCCCCCTTGTCGGTCGTCACCTTCCACTTGCCGTCCTCCAGCTGTTCGATGGCGGTGACCGTGGTGTTGCGGTAAATGGTGGCGCCCTTGTCGCGCGCACCCTTGGCCAGTGCCTGTGTCAAGTCGGCCGGCTGAATGTAACCATCATCGGGGTGCTGGATTGCGCCGAGAATGCCGTCGGTTTCTGCCAGCGGCCAGACTTCCTTCAACTGCTCCGGGGTCAGCAGCTTGACGTTGACACCAATGGTTTCGGCGATACCGGCATAATACATAAATTCGTCCCAGCGATCCTTGCTGCGTGCCAGACGAATGTTGGACACTTTGGAGAAACCGACATTCATGCCGGTTTCTTCCTGCAATTCCTCATAGAATTTGACGGAATATTTGTGGATCTGCCCCACGGAATAGCTGAGGTTGAACAGCGGCAGCAGGCCAGCAGCGTGCCAGGTGGAACCGGATGTCAGTTCCTTGCGCTCAATCAGGATGCTGTCGCTCCAGCCCTTGGCGGCCAGATGATAAAGCGTCGAGACACCGACAACCCCACCCCCGATAACAACGGCCCGTGCATGTGTTTTCATAATCCGAAATCCCTCTGAGGCATGCCGGCCGCTTTTGGTGCGGCCTTTTGCGAAACTGCTGGCGGATGTCAGAATATGCAATTCGGGAGCGATATCAGGTGCCTGTTTACGACATGCGCAAGGCTTGCCGCGACGGTTAGCAAATTGCTTTTAAAACACGGAAAATCGTCACTGCGCGCCTTACTTGACGACAGCAGAGCCTTTGACGATTTCAACATTTTCCGTGCCTTCCAGCGCAATGCGGTCGCCATTCGGGAAGGTAACGAAACAATTGGAGGCACAGACCTGTTCCGAGGCACCAGGTGCAATCACCACATCAAACCTATTTCCACCCTCGCTAACGGCGAGAGAGGCCGGCTCCGCGTCGCTATTGGTAATAGTAGCCGAGACAGCCGCTGTCGCAGACAGAACAATAACCGTCATCACGGACAATACATGCTTCATGCGTTTTCGGCTGATGTAGCCGCCCCCTTGATAGCCCAATCTCTTCGTCAAAAAGAGTATGCGGTGATTCTAAGGGGCACGCCATGAATAGAGGCTGAATAGTGGCAATCAGCCTTTCTTGTCTGTCGACTTGACGGTTGGCCTAGTGGACACACCGTCAGCAGATTTGTCGGCCGCTTTTGTGTTCGCCGCCGCCTCAACCTGTTGCGGTTCAGGCTTCACCTCGACATTTCCGCCCTCGCCTGCGTCCTTTTCTTTCCGCGCGAGCTTCTCGCTCTCTTCCACCAGTTTGCTGGCGAGAGCCTGCGAGTTGTCACGGTCGACATGCACATTGAGATTGCGCTGTGGCGAGGCGATATCAATGCCCTCCTCGCGGAAGCGTCTGAGAATATCGATCCGCAACTGGTTGCGAACCGGCAAACCGTCCGACAGGTCGGCCAGGAAGAAGCGCACTTCGAAATCAAGCGAGAAGTCGCCAAAGCGCAAGAATTCAACATGCGGTTCAGGATTTTTCAGAATAAGCGGCTGGGCGCGCACCAGTTCCAGCAGGATGTCCATGACCTTGCCTGGATCAGCCTCATAGCTGACGCCAACCGGAATTTCCGAACGGGCAATGCGGTTACGGTGCGTCCAGTTGCCAACCGGAGAATTGATGAACTCGGAGTTTGGCACGATGATTGACTGGCGGCGGAAGGTTTCGATTTCGGTCGCACGCACCGAGATGCGCTTGACGGTGCCTTCGGTCGCGCCTGTGACCACCCAGTCGCCGACCTTGAATGGACGCTCCACCAACAAGATAAGGCCTGACACGAAGTTGGACACGATATTTTGCAAGCCAAAACCGATACCGACAGACAACGCGCTGGCCACCAGTGCGAGGTTGGAGAGGTCAAGCCCGGCGGAGGAAACACCGAAGATGGCGGCAATGGCGATACCGAGATAACCAATGCCCGTCTTGACCGAGTTGCGCACACCGGCGTCAGCCTTGCTGCGCGCCATGACATTGTTGTCCAGCCAACGCTGGAACCAGCGGGTGATGATGTAGCCAATTGCAAAAACCGCGATGCCACCGAACACCGCCAGCAGCGAAATATTGGTGTTGCCAACCGGAATACCAGTCAGCAAGCGGTAGCCCCAGTTCTCGATATCGCCGGGCTGGAAACCCCAGGAAAACAGGATCAGCGGCACGCCAAAGGCAAGTGCGACAACATAGATGCCAAGACCGGCAACAAGTCCCAGTTGGTCAAGAAACACAGGACCGAGGCCATAACGCCGGTACAGGAAACTGCCAGCGACGGAATCGGCAAATATGCCCTGTTTGGAAATCGCCTTGCCGGAGAGAATGCCAATATACATGGTAGCCAGCACGGCACCGGTGACGACAATCTGTGTCGACACAAACCGAGCAAGGCCAACATATCCCGTCAAACACGCACCGATGATAAACAGGCCGGCCAGACGAAACAACACGTTCATCCAGCGTGGTAGGCGTTGTCCGGGTGCGGCCGGATCTGCATCCTTCTGCATGACCGGGTGCATGAAGGACATGATGATGAGGATGATACCGACAATGACCGATGCAACGAAGCTTTTCACCACCGTCAGGATAACAGGTGAATACAGCGCCTCACTGATACCGCTCAGCAGATAGTCGAAACCATTGACCACGGTCATGGCCAGCACAGCCCAAGTCAGGTGGTGCGCGCCGGTATTGCTGACACGAACCAGACGCCAGTTCGGGTGCTTGGGCGCAAACACCGCATAGGTCAGGCGCCAGACGAAGTAAACCAGACCGGTAAAGCCCATGGCCGTAAAGACGATGGGCGCAATGTCTGAACGCAGCACATTGAAGTTTTCAAGCAAAAACGCCGATGCCACCAGGAAGGCTACGACCGTGGCCGATTGCACCATGGTGGACCAGAAGGCCACCGAAAGGCGGCGGATATAACCCGGCTCGCCCGAGAAGGCGCTGCGTTCCATGTGGCTGCCAAGGAACTTGTAGCCGCCGACCAGAAACAGCATGGCGGCCAGCAACGACAGGAAGATGGCAGACAACAGTTGAAGCGGCTTGTAGTTCCACACGAAGGTCCACCAGCTACCAACCACCCGCTGGAAGGACGACACTTCGTTGACCAGCGACGAACCGGCAGCCGAAAACACATTCAGCGAAATCTCGGTGCGCTTGAAAAGCGTATCCTTGAAAAGAGACCGGCGCAGATCTGTAATGTGGTTGGACAACTGACTGGCCTGCGTGGACAGTTGTTCGGCCTCGCCCGTCAGTGCATTGATGTCAGCTCTCTCGGCAATCAAACGGCTGCGCTCTTCGGTGACGATCGGCGCTTCTGGCGGTTGGCCATCCTTCGGCGGTTCGCCAAGTTCATCGAGACGGGTCTTGGCGGCCTCAAAACGTGGGCGCAGGCTGACCGAAGATTTAACCGCGTTGGACGCAATGGCATCGGACTGGGCCTTAAGGTCCACCAGTCTGGCATCATCATCTTTTGCCGCTTCAACGGTCTCTGCTAGTTTACCAAGTGCAGCCTTGTTGTTTTGCAGGTCGGTCCGCATCTGCTCAATCGGTGACGACGCATCCGCCGGTACTCCATCCTGCGATAGCGCCAACGAAGGCACGGCACACAAAGCACTGAGCGACAACAGAACAATCAATACAGCTAGCCGCGGCAAACGCCGGGCGTCAGGAATGCCAAACACGTCAATTACCTTTCCGGCGTACGGAATCACTTGCGACCCGAATCTGAAATTCATCACGCTGTTTAAACAAGCACACAACGAACATCAGTTTCATACGTGTCACGCAAAAATATTCAAAACCTGTGTGAAGGATCGAAAATTGGCCCGGCAAAATGGCCTTGAGCCCTTGTTCAATCCCCCTCGACTACCCGCAATTCGGCGTGCAATTTGCCGCAAAATAATGCGCGTAGCGGTTTATGAAAAACGATTGCCGCGACAATAGGGCTTCCAAGCGACTTCTGATGTCCTTTTTTAGGCCAGAAACGCTGTAGAGCCGCTGTTTTCCCTTGTATTTTAATATTAGAATCACCAAATTTAAACTTGCAGTTAGCGTGGGAGGAAATCATGGAATCTGCAGGTGTTGGCTGGATTGCAGCAATTGTCATTGGTGGTGTCGCCGGATGGCTCGCTGAACAGTTCATGAAAAGCAATCTTGGCGTGTTGATGAACATCATCCTTGGTATCATCGGTGCGATTGTCGCCAATGCGATACTATCGTTGTTCGGCGTCGTATTGACCGGTTGGCTGGGCTATCTCATTGCTGGCTTTGTTGGCGCGTGCATACTCATTGCCGTCGGACGTGCATTCCGGAGGTGATTCCTCCTGTATTTACAAACGACTAACATACATTCCCGAGAGCATTCTCCACCGTCGATCTTCGGGAAAAAGATGGGCGTGTCCAGTGTGAGTGAAATTTTTTTGTCATAAAAAACGAAGAAATTTCATTTCCGCGCTGGACATTCCTTTTTTTCCTCTTTATAGCCCCCCTCACACCGCCTGAGGGCGGCGGCGGGTGATTAGCTCAGTTGGTAGAGCAGCTGACTCTTAATCAGCGGGTCGTAGGTTCGAGCCCTACATCACCCACCATTAACTTCCTGAAATGACTGTGAAATTAGAGACTGCGAAGTAACTTCGCCGCCTCTCGCATCATGTCTTTCATGCAGATTTCGAGGATGGGTCATGAGCCGCATTTTGCTTATCGTTCTTCTTGGCGCTCTGGCCATCTCCATCGTCGGACATATCATTTTCGCATTCGTTGTGACGTAAAAAATCCCCCGCGCCCGACTGGAGAAAGGGCACGAGGGATCACATCAAACCAATATTGTTATTCTGTTTGCCGAGCTGTTTCGGGCGTTTCAGTTTTTTTCTGCATGATCAAGACTTCATCGGTCTTTTGATCTGCCGTTTTGGCAATGCTTGCCGTCTTGATTTCAGTATCGACTGCAGCTGATGTATTCAGCTTGGCATGTCCAGCGCATTCGGCAAACGCTACAGGGGCCGAAAGCGCAAGTGTCGAGGCGAGTATGAGAATTGCCTTCATTTCATTCTCCTTTCGCTGTTTCACTGCGCGAGAAGAGTAACCCGCAATTCCAGAATCACGAAATCACGCTTTCTTACCGTGTTCGTCAGAACCTTTATCCGTCACCGACCGGCGCTCGCTGCGCAGATCGAGAGGATTTGGACAGAAACGCCGAAAGATCATTGCCACATGGGTTCCATGCAAATGGATGATGTTTGGAGAGTAGTTTGCTCCGCCATTTGCGGCCGTCAGTTGACGGTTACCACTTCTACCTGAGCCGTTACCCGTGTGTTGCATCGCGTTTCTCCTTCTGCCAGGGAAACGGGCAATCCACAAAAATGGTTCCAATTTTCAGGCTGTTATCAAATATCCATGGTGCCGTGGGCCACTCGGACGGCACTGCCGCCAATGCGTGCGCGGGAAATATCACCGTCTTTCACATCGATATGCAGATGGATGAAGGACGGACGACCCATCTCGACGCCCTGCTCTATCATCACCGGATAATGCCCGTCGGACAGGCCGTCAAAATGATGGATGGCGCCGGATAGAGCAGCCGCGGCCGAACCGGTTGCCGGGTCTTCGGCAATGCCCATTTCAGGCGAGAACATGCGCGCATGAAATTTGGCGGTGTGGTTCACACCACCACGACAGTAAACGTAGCAGGCAGCCAGCCTCCCCTCCACCAGCGGCGCCGAGCGTTCCCACAACTGCGGATCAAAATCCATTTCCCTGATGGTGGAGATATTGTGTAGCGGCACCAGGAGGAATGGCACACCAGCCGTCCAGATCGACGGCACGTGATTTTCAAAGCCGATATTGCCTTCGCTGACACCGAGTGCATCGGCCAGCTTCGCGCGGTCAAGCGGCAGATCGATACGGGAAGACTTTCGCGGCAAATCGAATTCGGCAAACCCCGGCGCATCGTTGCGAAGCCGGATGGCGCAGCGGACCGGTCCTACCTTCTCCTCGAGAACGCAGACCATATCGACGTCACCGCTATTGGGGTTACGCTCCCCCAGTGCCACGGCAGCCCCAACGGTCGGGTGGCCTGCAAAGGGCAGTTCACCACCGGGGGTGAAAATGCGTAAGGATGCGGCATAGGCAGGGTTATCTGATTTGCGGATGAACACGGTTTCCGACAGGTTCATCTCGCGGGCGATAGCCTGCATCGTCTTGTCGTCAAGCGCATCAGCATCATACATGACTGCGAGAGGATTTCCCTCAAGACGTTTGTCGGTAAAAACATCATAGATACTGTATTCGATCGCCACACCAGTCTCCTGCCGTTTTTTATTCCTTATGCTTTTGCCGCAACCTGCCCGACCCCGGCTTTCTCTGCAAGCCCGCAAATGATGGGCATTGCAACTGATAAAGTCCGAGCGCCATTAATCGTGCGCATGGTGAACAGTTTTCATAACGCCCGCATATTTTCAGACACCGTCATAAGGAACTGCCATTTTCCGCCTATAGGGTGCATCAAATCAGGCAGGGAGCCCATCATTGTGACGTTTGTTCGAAAATATCAGGCCATGCATCATAAAACGCGCCGGCTGCAGACCTGAAAGAGCTTGTCGCACCCTCCTGACTTCCTGTACCAAGGTACTGTTCCAAAAGGTAGATTGCATGTCCGGTTCACAACAGTCGCTATCATTTGTCCACGCCAACACACCGGATGCCCGCGCCGCATGCGAAGCATTGATTGCCCGGTATGGAAACGCCCCCTTTGACGAGGCAAACGTCATCATTGCGCTGGGTGGCGATGGCTTTCTATTGCAGATCCTCAATGAAACCATGAATTCCGGCAAACGTGTCTATGGCATGAACCGCGGCTCAGTCGGTTTCCTGATGAATGATTTCCGCGTCGACAACCTGCATGAGCGTGTGGCGATTGCCACCGGCAATGATTTCCACCCATTAAAAATGATCGCGACGGATGTGCATGGAGCGGAATTTACCGCGCTAGCCATGAATGAGGTCAGTCTTTTCCGACAG
Organism: Agrobacterium sp. 5Ca50; assembly: GCF_055381905.1. Classification (NCBI taxonomy): domain Bacteria; kingdom Pseudomonadati; phylum Pseudomonadota; class Alphaproteobacteria; order Hyphomicrobiales; family Rhizobiaceae; genus Agrobacterium; species Agrobacterium sp. 5Ca50. The sequence goes on along the minus strand of NZ_AP026438.1, from coordinate 1,062,955 downwards.
TCGCACCAGGCTGCAAAGCTGAAGGTCACCGTCGATGACAAGATACGGCTGGAGGAATTGATCTGTGACGGCGTTATGGTTGCAACGCCCGCAGGGTCCACTGCCTATAACTTCTCCGCCCACGGGCCGATCCTGCCACTGGAATCACCCCTTCTCGCATTGACCCCGGTCAGCGCGTTTCGTCCGCGCCGCTGGCGTGGTGCATTGTTACCGAACAAGGTGACGGTGGATATTCATGTGTTGGAAGTTGAAAAACGCCCCGTCAATGCGGTTGCGGATCACACCGAGGTTAAATCCGTGGTAAGTGTGCGTATCGCACAATCCCAGGATAGAACTGCGGTGATTTTGTCCGATCCTGACCGCTCATGGTCGGACCGAATTCTCGCTGAACAATTCACGAACTGATGAAATGATGAAAATGCCAGGTCTTGTTACAAAAACCCTCCTGACAGCCGCACTGCTTGCGCTCTCGCTGCAAGCCGTTCACGCGCAGACGACACCAACCTCCCCCATCGAGGACCTGCCTGTCGCTGCCATTTTCGTCGCCAGCAGCGGCCTTTGGGAAGACGAGCCGGCCCCCGCTGCAGCAGCGACCACGACAGCGACTTCGGAAGCAGCGCCTCCTGCGGCCGCACCGCCACGCCGTGGTTATTACAAGGTCGTTGCGATGCGACAGAATGACGGCACGGCACGCATCTTTCTGCAGCAGATTGCCTACACGCCAAATGGCCCTGACCTCATCCAAACGGTGGAGCTGGAAGAGTTTTCGAAGTTCAAGGCCTATGTCACCGACATTCGTCCGGAAAGCTCGTCAGGCAACGGCAATGTGCCGGGCCTGTTTGTTACCGTTCACCTGAAGACCGATCCGATGTCGACAGAGACTGAAGCCTGGACCGTGCTGATCGATGAGCTGGGCGACATGAAGATCGAGAAAGCTTCGAACTGAACGCTGTGGGGCAGCCGCCTGCGACGGTTCTGAACCAATCACTTCCGACAAGATCAATCCCCGGCCATGACCGGGGATTTTTTATGCCCGAGCAAATGAATGCCCCACATACCTGGTCTTCTCCCGGGTCTTGATCTCAGGCAGCGCCTTGCCGCCAAAAGAAAACCCGCCGATCATGATCGGCGGGTTCTTTTAGTGCTGTCAAACTGAATCAAGTCGCTCACGATCTGATTCATCAACAGGCTCTAATGCTTTGTTTTCAATACACCTTACGGAGATATTGAAATCAGTCGATGTCGGAAACCTCAACATCGGCACCGCCGCTGATGCGGTGAGCCAGTGCGGCTTCCATAAACTCGTTCAGATCGCCGTCCAGCACGTTGCTCGGAGCGGTGCTTTCCACACCGGTACGCAGGTCCTTGACCAGCTGGTAGGGCTGCAAAACGTAGGAGCGGATCTGGTGACCCCAGCCGATATCGGTCTTGGAGGCTGCCTGTGCATTGGCCGCTTCTTCGCGCTTTTGAAGTTCGACTTCATAAAGGCGCGAACGCAACATGTCCCACGCCTTGGCGCGGTTCTTGTGCTGAGAGCGTTCCTGCTGGCAGGCCACAGCGATACCGGTTGGAATATGCGTGATACGGACGGCCGAGTCGGTGGTGTTAACGTGCTGACCACCGGCACCCGACGAACGGTAGGTATCGATGCGGCAATCGCTTTCATTGATATCGATCTGGATCGAGTCATCAACAACAGGGTAAACCCAGATCGACGAGAACGAGGTGTGACGGCGCGCGTTGCTGTCATAGGGCGAAATACGCACCAGACGGTGAACGCCCGATTCCGTCTTCATCCAGCCGAATGCATTGTGGCCCTTAACGAGAATGGTTGCAGACTTGATGCCCGCCTCTTCCCCGTCATGCACTTCCAGCACTTCAACCTTGAAGCCCTGGCGTTCAGCCCAGCGGGTGTACATGCGCAACAACATGCTGGCCCAGTCCTGGCTTTCAGTACCGCCAGCACCGGAGTGAACTTCAACATAGGTGTCGTTGGCGTCGGCTTCACCAGACAGCATCGCTTCGACCTGCCGGCGGTTGGCTTCGCTGCGCAGCGCCTTCAATGCCTCTTCGGCATCCTTGACGATATCCTGATCGCCTTCTTCCTCGCCCATCTCGATCAATTCGATATTATCGTTGACCTGCTGCTCGAGGGCTTTGACGCCGCTGATGCTTTCGTCAAGCTGCTGGCGCTCACGCATCAGCTTCTGTGCTTCTGTGGCATCGTTCCAGAGGTTTGGATCCTCTGCCTTGTTATTCAACCAGTCCAGTCGTCTTATCGCCTGGTCCCAGTCAAAGATGCCTCCTCAGCAGGCTTATGGCCTGCTTGATTTCGTCGACAACATTCACAATCTCGTTGCGCATTTCGCTGCTATTTCACCTTCGTTGAAAGTCTCTGGACGTCTTCATCCACTCAGTAAAACTGGCCCCGGTGCATAAATGCCGAAGGCGCGGATGTAAAGACCCGCGCCTTCGCTGCATTGTTTTCTGGAGCTTAGTAAAGCCCGCCACCACCGTTGGTAATGGCCTGCTGTGCCTGTGGTGAGGCACGCATGATATCTTCCGGCGACATGTAGTTTTCCATGCCGATAACCGAGAAGCTGTCAGCCGGGCCGGTGCCTGGCTTGAAGGCTTCCATGATCGTGTCTGGATCACCTTCATTGGCATACATGCCGGTCTTGCGGTTGACGGCGATGAACTGCATGCCCTCAGGCACGATGAACTTGCCGGGCGGTGTGTGCTTGGCAGCAGCTGCGAGGAACTCGCCAAAGATTGGCGCTGCAAGCGAACCACCGGTGCCACCACGACCAAGCGGTGCTGGCGTATCGAAGCCAATGTAAAGGCCAGCCACGAGGTCCGGTGTGTAACCCACGAACCAGGCATCCTTTTCATCGTTGGTGGTGCCTGTCTTGCCAGCAACCGGACGATCCTTGACCGGAATCTTGCCAGCGGCCGTACCACGGGTGACGACGCCTTCCAGCATGGATGTTGTCTGGTAGGCTGTCATCGGGTCGAGAACCTGTTCGCGGTTATCGATGATGGTCGGCTCGTCCTGACCTGACCAGGTCTGCGCGTTGCAGCCTTCACAGGTGCGTTCTTCGTGACGGAAAATCGTCTTGCCGTAACGGTCCTGAATACGGTCGATCACGGTTGGCTTGATCTGCTTGCCGCCATTGGCCAGAACCGCGTAGGCAGAGACCATACGGGTCACGGTCGTTTCACCCGAACCAAGCGACATGGCGAGAACCGGCAGCATCTTGTCATAGATACCGAAACGTTCCGCATATTCCGCAACAAGGTTCATGCCCATGTCGTCTGCAAGGCGGATGGTCATCAGGTTACGAGACTTCTCAATACCGAGACGCAGTGTCGACGGACCAGCGGAACCACCGCCGTAGTTCTGCGGACGCCAGACCTGACCGCCAGAGACGATCTCAATCGGCGCATCCATCACAACGGAAGCTGGCGTATACCCATTGTCGAGCGCTGCAGCGTAAACGAACGGTTTGAACGACGAACCCGGCTGGCGCATGGCCTGCGTGGAACGGTTGAACTCCGACTGACCGTAGGAGAAACCGCCAACCATGGCGAGAACGCGGCCGGTATGCGGGTCCATGGCAACGAGGCCACCCTGCACTTTCGGTGGCTGACGAAGACGGAACGTATTGCCGTTTTCTGTCAATGCCTGGACATAGACAACGTCACCAGCCTTCAGAACGCCACTTGGCGACTTGGCGGTGTTACGCTTGCCGGTCGCATCGCGGTAAGCCCATTTCATGTTTTCCGCTGGAATGCTTGCACGGACGCGGTCCTGAACAACCTTGCCACCGGCATCGGTTTCCGGCTGCATGCCGATATCAACGGACTGGTCGCCAGCATCCAGCACCACGGCCAGTTTCCACTCCGGCACGTCGCGCAGCGGACGGATCTTGGCAAGGGCAGCGCCCCAATCACCGGATACGTCAATCTCATCGACAGGGCCACGGAAACCACGGCGCTCGTCATAATCAAGAAGACCGTCCTGCAGCGCCTTGCGCGCTTCAACCTGCAAGACCGGGTCAAGCGAGGTACGAACCGAAAGGCCACCTTCCAGCAGGGCCTTCTCGCCGTATTTATCAACGATCTGGCGACGGACTTCTTCGGCGAAGTAGTCAGACGCAAACAGGTGGGCACCGCCGCGACGCAGATTTACGCCAAGCGGCTGAGTTTTTGCTTCCGACGCATCGGCGGTGTTGATGTAGCCATTTTCGGCCATACGGTCGATCACCCAGTTACGGCGCTCAAGAGCAGCCTTCTCGTAACGGAACGGGTGGTAGTTGGCCGGACCCTTCGGCAGCGATGCCAGATAGGCAGTTTCGGCAATGGTCAGTTCGGTGACCGACTTGTTGAAATAGGTCAGTGCGGCACCGGCAATACCGTAAGCATTCATTCCGAAGAAGATTTCATTGAGATAAAGCTCAAGAATCTTGTCTTTCGAATAGGTCTGCTCGATGCGGAAGGACAGAATCGCTTCCTTGATCTTGCGGTCGATGGTCTGGTCGTTGGTCAGCAGGAAGTTCTTGGCGACCTGCTGAGTAATGGTCGATGCACCAACCGGACGGCGGCCGGAACCGAGGTTCTGGATGTTGACCAGAATAGCGCGGCCAAGACCGTAGATATCAACGCCGGGGTGATTATAGAAATTCTTGTCTTCTGCGGAAAGGAACGCAGCTTTCACGCGGTCTGGAATGGCCTGGATGGGCAGGAACAGGCGCTTTTCATGCGCATATTCTGCCATCAGGGCACCGTTACCGGCGTGAACGCGGGTCGTGACCGGCGGCTCGTAGGAGCTGAGAACGGCATAGTCCGGCAATTGCTCGCGAAGGGTGTAGAGATAAAGCGCAGCCCCTGCAGCAGCGCACAGGAAAAGCGCGCTTGCAATACCGAAGAAATATCCAATCAGTCTTATCATATAAAGCTACCGATAATCCGAACGTGGCATTCGCGCTCACCATCAAGCGCATTTTCGCATAGTCGGTGCGGTTTTGCACACCACTCCGGCAATGACAAGCCGGGACATCAGCATTTGCCAATATAGCCGGTCATAAGCCACACCAAACAAAGTCTTTTATGCAAAAGCGACGAGTCACCCACACATATGCCGAGTAACGACGGGAATGTGAGTAAAATAGGGCCCTACCCCAGTAAAGCGGGCATTAGGGCCATTGCCAAGACCTTTTCCGGCCAAGGGTTACCTTATCGCAACAGGTCAAATAGCTGAGAACTTCCTGTTCCGCAGCAAACCCTGTGGTTGTATATGGCGCCGCAAAAGCCACGACCCCACGAAAAAGTTACTGGAAAGAGGACGCCTCAACCGCCGTTGGCGACGAACTGATTGTGATATTTTCCGACCGCCTTTGCCATGACATCGGCCAGCTTTTTGCGCCACTCGACATCGAGCAACAGCTTTTCATCTTCCGGATTGGACAGGAAGCCCATTTCCAGGAGAATGGAGGGAATATCAGGTGCCTGCAAAACGCGGAAACCGGCATAGCGGTGCGGGTTGTTGATCAGGCCGATCTGCCCTTCAAACGATGCCAGGATATTACCGGCTAAGGTCACCGAGAACGCCTGTGTTTCACGCCGTGTCAGGTCGAGCAGGATATCGGCCACTTCCGGCTGGCTTGCCGGCATGGCAACACCGGCCAGTTCGTCGGACAGGTTTTCGCGCTCAGCCAGTTCAGCCGCCATGCGGTCGGATGCGCGGTCTGAAATGGTGTAGACGGTTGCGCCACGAATGCCCTTTTGTTTGAGCGTATCGGCATGCAGAGAAATCAAAAGATTAGCGCCTTTCTGGCGGGCGATCTGCACACGCTCGGAAAGGGCCAGAAACTCGTCGGATTCGCGCGTCAGCACGGCCTGAATGCCGGGCTCCTTGTTCAGCCGCTCTGTCAGTTCCTTGGCAAAGGCAAGGGTAATGTCTTTTTCATGCGTACCGGTCTTGCCGCCCTGCGCACCATTATCAATGCCGCCATGGCCGGCATCAACTGCGATGATGAACTGGGCCTGCCGGTCACTCTTGCCGCTGACAACGCCATCGACCGAGGCGGTGGTGACTGGAGATGGCGGTTGCCAGCTCTGGTCCTTGACCAGATTGGCGAAGGTCGCCTTGTCGGTGATTTCAGCATCCAGCACCAGACGAACGCCATTACCTTCAGAATTTGGCTGCACCTCGGATATGGCCAGGCGCACCGGTTTCTTGGCGGTCAGAACGATCCGGGCGCGGCCCTCGTCCATCGTGCCGAAACGCACGTCACGGAAAAGGCCGGCAGCCTCGAGATCCTTGGCAGGGAATGCAAAATCGGTGGATGGAAGATCAACGACGATACGCTCCGGCGAATCGAGATAATGCACCTCGAATTCCGGCTCTTCGGCAAAATCGATGACAACGCGGGTGCGGGCTTCATTTCCGGCGATGCGGGCCGCGCTCGCCACCATCCTTGAACTCTCGCCGATTGCAAAAGCAGCGTTTGGAACGGAGAAGAAAGTGACTGCCGTCAGAGTGGCTGCAATGGTGATTCGCAGCGTAATACGCGTCGAGCACCGGATTGCCGCCCGCATTTGTGCAATAATCATGACAGCCCAAATCTTTTTTTCATATTCGTCATTTTAGCAAAAGTGCTTTCAAAAGCCCCCAATGCCTCTCGAAACCGCGCCGCCCTGCCCTGTTTCGGTCCGTGTCAGACCACATTCACAGCCATTGGTGAAGCATTTGTTAACGCCTGAATTACTCCAGCAATATGGCATATTTAGCGTGCCTATTGCTATTGAGCCGGATAAACCATACAACACAAATTGAGGGTTTAGATGTTAACGGGATAGATACCCGTAGGGCTGCCAATCGTAAAGACGCTGGCGCTGCAAAACGGGAATCATCTGCCGTCGCTACATTTTTCCTGAAACTGGAACAATTCCGGCATGAGCCGGGCATATACCCGGTGGCATGCCACCGTCCGCCCTTCTGGAAGGGCAAACTCATCGGCCTCAAGGGGCCAGTTATTATCGTATTACCGGCTTGGGCAAATGGTGTCGTTGCAACAGCTTTCTTACATACAAGGCCAAAGCGGCAAGCATTTTGCATTGCCCTTCGCCTCGCTGTTGTCAGTTGACGCGCGCCAAGCGGTAAACATCATTTCCGACGCACCCTCTCATAGATACGGGAGAACCGCCTTTTCGGCGGTACGATCCTCGTCTGTCACGGGGTCGCGTCGAGGAGCAGAGATTACATGGCAGACAAAATGCTTATCGACGCCTCCCACGAAGAGGAGACGCGGGTTGTAGTCGTCAGAGGCAACCGGATTGAGGAGTTTGACTTCGAATCCGAGCACAAGAAGCAGATCCGGGGCAATATCTACCTTGCAAAGGTAACCCGGGTAGAACCATCGCTTCAGGCAGCCTTCGTCGATTACGGTGGGAACCGTCATGGCTTTCTGGCATTCGCAGAAATCCATCCCGACTACTATCAGATCCCGCTTGCGGATCGTCAGGCACTTCTGAGAGCAGAAGCAGAAGAACATCGCGGTAGCGATGATTTCGAGCCAGCGGATGCACCGCACGACCATACAGCGACAGTTGATCTTTCCACAGCTGACCAGCCGGACATCGGCATTGTACCGCTGAGCACTGATGCGAAAGTCTCCGCCACATCAGAGCCGCAATCCGCCGCGCCGCAGGAAACTGCCGAAGGTGAAGCTGCGCCTGCAGATGTAGAAGCAGAAGCCGCCAACATTGAGGCACCTGCCGAGGAAGAAAAGCCAAAGAAGCGCGTACGCCGCCCCCGCAAGAAGAAGGCCGATGCTGAAGAAGAAGCATCCGCCGAAGCTTCCGGCAGCGATGACGAGACCCCCGGCGGCGAAATGGCTGCGATGGTTGACGCCGACACGATTTCGGAAGAGGTCGAAGGTCTTCGCCGCAATGGCTCTGACGACGATGATGACGATGACGACGACCATGAGAAGGAAGTTATCGAATCCGTCGGCGCAGAAGATGCCATGGAAGAGGTTCCTGATCGCGTAGCGCGCAAGCCACGCAAGCAGTACCGCATTCAGGAAGTCATCAAGCGCCGCCAGATTATTCTGGTTCAGGTTGCCAAGGAAGAACGCGGTAACAAGGGCGCAGCCCTGACCACCTACCTTTCATTGGCCGGCCGTTACTCCGTGCTGATGCCGAATACGGCTCGTGGCGGCGGTATTTCCCGCAAGATCACCCAGCCGCAGGACCGCAAGCGCCTGAAGGAAATCGCACGCGATCTGGAAGTGCCGAACGGCATGGGCGTTATCCTGCGTACAGCAGGTGCCAACCGTACACGTGTCGAGATCAAGCGCGACTTCGAATACCTGATGCGCCTGTGGGAAAATGTCCGCACACTGACATTGAACTCCACAGCCCCTTGCCTCGTTTACGAGGAAGGCTCGTTGATCAAGCGTTCGATTCGCGACCTCTACAATCGCGACATCAGCGAAATCATCGTGTCCGGCGAAGAAGGCTACCGTGAAGCAAAAGACTTCATGAAGATGCTGATGCCGAGCCATGCCAAGGTGGTTCAGCCGTACCGTGATATTCACCCGATCTTCTCGCGCTCCGGCATCGAAGCGCAGCTTGACCGTATGCTGCAGCCGCAGGTCACGCTGAAATCTGGTGGTTACCTGATCATCAACCAGACAGAAGCTCTGGTTTCCATCGACGTCAACTCGGGCCGTTCGACCCGCGAGCATTCCATTGAGGAAACCGCGCTGGCAACGAACCTTGAGGCAGCGGAAGAAGTTGCACGTCAGCTTCGCCTGCGCGACCTTGCCGGTCTTGTCGTCATCGACTTCATCGACATGGAAGAAAAGCGCAACAACCGCTCCGTCGAGAAGAAGTTGAAGGATTGCCTGAAAAACGATCGCGCCCGCATTCAGGTTGGCCGCATCTCGCATTTCGGCCTTCTGGAAATGTCCCGCCAGCGCATTCGCGCTTCGGTTCTGGAATCCACAACACAGGTCTGCACGCATTGCGGCGGCACCGGCCACGTGCGCTCCGAGTCTTCCATCGCCCTGCACGTGCTGCGTGGCGTCGAGGAATATCTGCTGCGCAACACAACGCACAACATCACTGTGCGTTCAACGCCGGACACTGCCCTTTACCTGCTCAACCACAAGCGTGGCACGATTGTCGATTATGAAAACCGCTTCGGCGTTTCGATCATCATCGCCGCCGATGCCAGCGTTGGCTCGCAGCACTTTGCCATCGATCGTGGCGAACCTGTCGAGAACCCGGTTAGAATTGAAAGCCTGCTCCAGCTTCTGCCTGTGATCGAAGAAGAAGATGATCCAGTCTTCGAAATCGAAGAGGACGAAGACGAGGAAGAAATCATCAAGGCACCAGTTGCCCAGCCAGCACGCGCTGAGGGTGATGAAGATGGCAATCGCGGCAAGCGCAAGCGTCGTCGTCGTCGTCGTCGCAAGGGCGGCCAGAACGGTCAGGACGCGCAGGCACAGGATAATGGTGCCGAGGGCGATGATGAAGGCGACGAGAGCGATGACGATGCTGACAACGGCGTAGAAACCGTTGGTGGTGACACCAACGAGACTGCCGATGAAGTTTCGGCTGACAACAGTTCGTCTGACGAAGAAAACAAGCGCAAGCGTCGCCGTCGTGGCAAGCGCGGCGGTCGTCGCAATCGCTCCGATGAAGAGAACGATATCGAAGCCTCGGGTGAAACTGATGGTGACGACAACAGCACTGCCGATGAAGGCGTTGCGGTTGAAACCGCTGTTGCCAGCGAAAGCGACGTCGTCGTTGTGGAAACCGCGGCGGCCAGCGTCGTTGAAGGCGGTAGCGGCGAAGTGGTGTCCGAAGAGCCAAAAGCCAAGAAGCCACGCCGCACTCGCAAGGCCAAGGCACAGGAAGAAGCTCCAGCTGAAGAGGCTGTTGCTGCTCCCAAAGCTGAAAAACCTGCCAAGGCCAAGGTTGAAACCGTAGAGCCGGTGGTTGTTGAAGAGACGGTTGTCGACGCCGCGATTGAAGAAGTTGGTGAAGCTTCTGCCGATCTGAGTGATGACGCAAAACCCGTCCGCGCCAACCGTGGTGAGAATGTTTCGTCTTCCGAGCCTGTGGTAACGTCCACAGCCTCGAACGAAGGTGATGGCGATGATCCAAAGCCGCGTAAGGGCGGCTGGTGGCAGCGCCGCGGTTTCTTCTGATAGAAGCCTTATAAAATGCAAAAAAAGCCGCCCGTAGAGTCACTTACGGGCGGCTTTTTCATTTTTTGATTCACTGCTTAGCGTGAGGTTTCAGCTGTTGCTGCCTCACATGGCAGGCAAGATAGCGATATCCCTCACCTCGTTGTCGATACCAGTGACTGCACCAACCTGCGTGGCAGCACCGGTCTCAAGATTGACAGTGTAGAGGGTTTTATTGGCGACAAGATAGGCGGTGTTCTTGCCGTCTTCCGCACCTTGAATGTCGAAAGCGTAAGTGGCTGGTGTCGTTTCGATACCCAACTTGCCGATTGCCTTGAGCGTACCGTCATTTGGTTTGGTCTGCTGGATCAGCGCACCAATGGTGGCATCGATATTGTACATCGCAGTCTTTTCAGGCTTGCCCCAGGAATTGGTGTAAGCGGCCGCGACGATGTTGGGGGTTTCACCCTTGTGCATATCACCGTCTTCATAGGCCAATGTGCCATCAACCGTCACAGCACCGGTATCAGGGTGAACACGGTGATTGGTGGTGCCGGTCATGAAACGCAGACGGTCTGCCATCGGATTGAAATCAACGACCACAGGCGCGTCCGTCATTGCCAGCGGCTTGTCCATTTTGGCCACTTCGGTTGCGGCACCGCTGGTCAGATCAATGGTGACGATGGTTCCCTCAGGCGTTACGCCGACCACGGTCTTGTTGCCAGGACGAAAATCAATGCCCACCAACTTGTCGACACCGGTCACATCCATGGTTTTGGAAACTTCCGGTTTGTCTGTGTCGAACATCACCAACGTCTTGTCGCCGGTCAGGCCAAGAACAGGTGCGGCATGTGCGGATGCGGCAGCTAGAACGGCGGTGGAAGCAATCAGTACGGAACGGATCATGTGCATGGCATTTCTCCCTTTGGATATCTGTTTCAGAGAACCCCGCTTCAACACCTGTGAAGCGCCTCTCAATGGGTAGACACACGGGAGATGCCGTTTGGATGCAGGCAAATAAAAAAATTATGCTGCATCCATTTGCGCCTTTGAGGGGTAACCCCACAGAGAATGATGAAGCCTTGCGTTCAAAAAACAGGACAAGCTGATGTCTGGAACAGGCGCCCTATCTGTGAGATACCCGTTTGAGAGAAATGTTCGGGAGGAGAACTGTTTGCAGGTGATGCAGGATCAAAGCGAAGATTTGAGCGCTGCGCTTGCAGCCTGTGCAAAAGGTGACCGCAAAGCCCTGCGGCATATTTATGATAGTGAAGCCGGACGGCTGGTGGCTGTCGCCCAGCGCATTTTGAGGCGGCGTGATCTTGCTGAGGAAGCCGTGCAAGAAGGGTTCATCCGCATATGGACCAAGGCGCATCAGTTTGAACCGGGCCGCGGTTCGGCACGTGGTTGGATCTATGCTGTTATTCGCAATCACGCGCTCAATATGTTGCGGGATGGCAAACGCGAAGATCTTGTTACCAGCGACAAACTTGAGGAATTGCAGGACCGTGAACAGATCGATCAGATCATGGCCTCCTGGCAACGTCTGGAAAGTGGCAGCCGCCTGCATGAATGTCTTGGCGCACTGGAAGAAACGCGACGACGAACGATCCTCATGGCCTATGTCGGTGGTTATACACACGGCGAAATTGCCGGACGCCTGCGGTTGCCGCTTGGCACCGCAAAGTCGTGGATAAAACGAGGACTTTCCGCATTGAGGGAGTGCATGCGATGACCGGCACCAACCCTGAACACGACATCATACACCTTGCCGATGAATATGTTCTTGGCCTGATGGAGCCAATGGAGGCTGCGGCCTTCGAGGTCCGCCTTGAGCGCGACGCCGAACTGCGTGCCGCCGTTGAAGCAAGCCGTGACCGTTTTCTGCCGCTTGATGCCACGGCCGACCCTTTGGACGTCCCGGAGGAACTCTGGCAGAGGATTGATGCCGGTATTTCGGCTGCGCGCCCTACCCCTGAGATCGCCACAGCGCCATCCCCTGCCGCCAGCAATGACAATATCAAGTCTGGCTGGCGCTGGACTGCGATGGCTTCGCTTGCGGCCACAGTGCTGCTTGCCGTGACACTCGGCTGGAGCCTGCTCACCAGACCCGATCCTGTCGTGATCGCTGTTCTGCTTGATGCCAAGGGTGAAGCACAGGCAATCGTCGAAGACTTCGGCAACGAGCAAGCGACGGTGAAGCTGCTTGCAGATTTCACTGTCCCAGAAGGCAAGACGTTGCAGGTGTGGACCCTGCCCTCTCAGGACATGGGCCCAGTGTCGCTTGGACTGTTGGAAAACAGCCGCTCTGCAGCTCTGAAAGGACCGGCCCTGCCCAAACCGCAGGGCGAACAGCTCTATGAAATCACGCTGGAAACGGCGGGAGGATCACCGACTGGCAGACCCACAGGGCCAATTCTCGTTAAAGGTTTCGCCAAAGCGCCGCGATAAAGCGTGACGAATACAAAAGACGCCCGCAACGACGCTGCGGGTGTTTTCTTTTGTCTGACAGATTGGCGAGAGGAAAAATGGCTGGTGCGCCAGTCCTCTGTTTCAGCGACTATGCTTCATGACGCTGGCGGCTGTCCGGCGGGGCGTCTTCGCGCTCATCTAAGCCATAATCACGGATAACGCTGGCAACACGCAGACGGTAATTGGCAAAGACGCCATTGCGGCCTGCGGATTGCGCCGCGCGGTGGGCATCGAGATTGCGCCAGGCTTTGACCGCTTCCTCATCTCGAAAAAACGAAAGCGACAGCATCTTGTCGGGATTGGTGATGCTCTGGAACCGCTCGACCGAGATAAACCCGTCAATAGTCTGGAGGTCTTCGCGCAATCTGGAGGCTATGTCGAGATAGTGCTGCCGTTCACCTTCGGCCGGCCACACCTCGAATATCACAGATATCATCGCTCACTCTCCCCATGTGGTGCGGACGCCAGTTGCAGGAATAGCCGGTCTTCGCGGCGGATGAATTGTTCGCGCCTGGCAAATTCGTAGTTGTCACGCCCGAGCGGATCGGCGGCCAGACGTGCACGATAGGCTTCATAGGCGGCGAGGTTCTCAATATTATAGACGCCGTAGGCAATGGTGCTAGAGCCCTCTTTCGGCGCGTAATACCCGATCAGTTCCGCACCACAGCGTGGAATGGCTTGTCCCCAATTGCGGGCATAGTGTTCGAATGCATCAACCTTATAGGGGTTAATCTCATATCGAATAAAGCAGGTCAGCATGGCGATTTCCTTTCGTATGACATGCCTCCGGTCTACGCCATTGCTGTACGTCAATGCTTCGGCTATGATCGAACTATGAAAGACGGACCCATTATCGCAACTATCGCCTCTCTGATCGGCGACCCGGCCCGCGCCAACATCCTGACGGCGCTGATGGATGGCCGCGCGCTGACCGTCAGCGAATTGGCAAACGCTGCCGGCGTCACGGTACAGACGGCCAGCGGGCACCTCTCCAAGCTGAGCGACGCCAATCTGCTGAAAGCCGAAAAACAGGGACGGCATCGTTATTTCCGTCTGTCGGGCGAAGATGTGGCGCAGGTGCTGGAAGCGCTGATGGGGCTTGCCCAGCGCACCGGCGCCGTTCGGGTGCGCACCGGCCCCAAGGACGCGGCGCTGCGTGAAGCAAGGGTCTGTTACGACCATCTGGCCGGGGAAAGCGGCGTGCAATTGCTGCACGGCATTACCCAGCGCGGTTTGGTGATTTCGCAAGATGAAACCATTGCGCTGACCGATCAGGGCCAGCAGTTTTTCTCCGACTTCGGTATTGATCTGGAAAGTCTGCAAAAGGCGCGTCGTCCGGTCTGCCTGCACTGCCTGGACTGGAGTGAAAGACGCCACCACCTCGGTGGTTCGCTCGGTGCATCGCTGCTCAACGCCATGTTGGACAAACAATGGATCAAGCGTGCGGAAGGTCGGGTTCTGACCTTCACCAGCAAAGGCCGCACGGCTTTTGATAACACGTTTGTCTGTGAAACTGCCGACAACAATGCCGGTTGATAAACTGATTCAAGTGCCTGCGGGTTTGATTCCGCAAATCGCCGCAAGGCACTGAAATCAGATTCTTTTATCCCTTAGATCAAAGCGCTGAAATCAGCGCTTTTCTTTCAGCCAGCCGGCCATGCGGCCAACCGCCTCGGCGATGTCAGAGACGGCACCGGCATAGGAAATACGCAGGGCACGGTGCCCCTCTGTGGGGTCAAAATCCATGCCCGGTGTAGCTGCAACATCGATTTCCGTGAGCATGCGCTTGGCGAAATCCATGCTGTCATTGGTAAAGCGGCTAACATCGACATAGGCGTAAAAGGCACCATCCATCGGCGACGCCAGCGGCAGGCCGATCTGTGGCAGACGCTCCATCAGGAAGTCACGATTGGTGTGGTAGCTTTCCTTGTAGACATCCAGTTCTTCAGCTGCACCAAAAGCGGCGGCAGCAGCAATCTGAGACAGTTCCGGAGCAGAAATATAAAGGCTCTGCGCAAGACATTCGACCGGGCGCACCAGACTTTCCGGCAGCACCATCCAGCCGACACGCCAGCCGGTCATGCAATAATATTTCGAGAATGAATTGATGACGACAGCCTGATCAGTGATTTCCAGCGCGGAGGTTTCCTCGCCGACAAATGTCAGTCCGTGGTAGATCTCGTCGGAAATGAAAGCGATGGAGCGGCTTTCGCAATAGGTTGCCAGCCGCTTCAGTGCCTCACGTCCGGTGACGGTACCGGTCGGGTTGGCTGGACTTGCCAGTAGAACGCCCTTCAGCTTGCAGCCGGCAATGGTTTCCGCCCGCTCAAGGCTTGCTGGCGTCAGCGTAAAACCCGTTTCAGCCGTCACTGGCACTTCCACAACCTTCAGGCCGAGTGCTTTGAGAATATTACGATAGGCCGGGTAGCCGGGTCTGGCGATAGCAACCGCATCGCCTGCATCGAACAGGCTCAGAAATGCCAGATTGAAGGCGGCGGAAGAGCCTGTCGTTACCGCAATGCGCGCCGGGTCAACATCAATGCGATGCTGCACGCGGTAGTGACCGGCAATGGCTTCACGCAGCTCAAGCAGGCCAAGCGCATCGGTGTAACCAATCCTCCCGTGTTTCAGCGCTTCGCTGGCCGCCGCGAGAGCGGCTTTGGGCGCGGGATGGGCTGGCTGGCCAAGTGACATGGAAATGACGGGGCGACCGTCTTTCTTGCGACGATTGGCTTCCGCCAAAATGTCCATGGCATGGAAGGGTTCAACGGCACTGCGGCTGGAAACAGGAATCAAAACGAAGCCTCTCTTATTTTCTCCAGCATCAGCCCCCAAAATGGTTAGGGTTTGGTGAAGCAAGATGTGTGGTGGTAAAACTGTTGCGCACAGGGATGTGTTGTTTTGAGGACGTGTGCCGCTTTCAAGTCGGAGACTTGCCGCATTCTTTTGCCAATAACAATCCAGCCGCCGCGACAATGGGCGCTATTTTTTCGGTTGTGGCGTTTATGGCTTGCCGTAAAATGAATTAATCTGCAAACACCGCAACATATGTTTGCTACCGTCTTTCAATGACAACGAGGCCGAAATGAAATTTTCACTAGCATCCGCAACGCTTGCCAGCGTCATGGCCTTTACGGCAGTTGGCATCAGCGCCCCTGCTCACGCACTGGATGACCAGCAGAAAAAGGAAATCGGCGCGTATATCAAGGAATACCTGATCGCCAATCCGGAGATCATGCTGGAAGTGCAGGATGCGCTTGAGCGCAAACAGTCTGAGGCACGCAACGCCAAGGCATCAGAGGCGGTTAGCAGCAACCAGAAAGCGCTTTTCGAATCGAAATTCGATATCAGCCTCGGCAACCCGAAGGGTGACGTGACGCTGGTCGAGTTCTTCGATTACAACTGCGGTTATTGCAAGCGCGCCATGAGTGACATGGACAACATCCTGAAATCCGACAAGAACATTCGCGTCGTGCTCAAGGAATTTCCGATCCTTGGTCCTGAGTCGCTGGCTGCCCACAAGGTTTCAAATGCCGTGAAGCTGATAGCGCCGGAGAAGTACCCGGAATTCCAGCGCACGCTGCTTGGCAGCACCGGTCGCGCCAATGAAGACAGCGCCATGGAAGTCGCAACCTCGCTCGGTATCGATGAGGCCGCCATTCGCAAGTCGATGGAAGAAAGCCCCAATACCCCACAGGTGCAGGAAGCCTATTCGCTTGCCAACAACCTCGGCATTACCGGCACTCCATCCTACATCATCGGCACCGAGGCCGTATTCGGCGCCGTTGGCGCTGATCCACTGAAAGAGAAGATTGCCAATATGCGCACCTGCGGCAAGGCAACCTGCTCGTAACAGAGCAGCCTGCGCCTCGCGTCTTCAAGGTCTTCAATTCCCGTGCCGGTCACGGGAATTGCCTAACCCCGATCATCAGGTTGGGAACAAGGCTTCCGCCTTTTCAAGACATCGACGAGCGGTTTTTCTGTGCCAAAACGGGAATCACGCTCGTGCCGTGCGGTAGCGCCGGTCTTGCCGTTTCAGGCAAACTATCCACATCAAAATGCCGTTGATGACCAGAAGATTAAGGACAACCCGTGCTTTAAGGCGAACAGGGCTTTTCCTTGATCGCCTTAAAGTCTATAGGTGGCGCTGAATTTTTGACGGAACCGTACATGAGCAAGCTAGTCCTCGTCCTCAACGGCCCCAATCTGAACATGCTTGGGAAGCGGGAGCCGGGTATTTACGGCGGAAAAACCTTGAAAGATATTGAGCAGGATTGCCGCGAGGCAGGCCAGTCGCTCGGCTTTGAGGTGGATTGCCGCCAGTCCAATCATGAAGGTGTGCTGGTCGATTGGCTTCACGAAGCCGACGACCGCGCGATCGGCGTCGTCATCAATCCGGGTGCTTACGGGCATACGTCAATTGCGTTGCATGACGCCATTCGCGCTATTTCCGTGCCGGTACTGGAAGTGCACATTTCCAATATCCACGCCCGCGAGGAATTCCGCCACAAATCGATGATAGCGCCCGCCGCCAAAGGCATGGTTTGCGGCTTCGGCCCATACGGCTACATCATGGCGCTCAACGCACTGAAGAATATCACGCAATAAGAATAAACAAGAGAATAGGGTCTCGTTATGGCTGAAAAGAAAAACGGTATCGACAAGGAACTGATCCGCGATCTCGCGAACATTCTCAACGACACCGACCTGTCGGAAATCGAAATCGAGCAGGACGACCTGCGCATTCGCGTTTCGCGCTCCGCACCGGCAGCAACCGTTTACGCAGCGGCTCCTCCTGCTTATGCAGCACCGGCACCAGCTGCCCCAGCAGCACCGGCGCCGCTCGCAGCGCCAGCGGCATCTGCTGCCCCTGCCCGCAACCCGGCAAACACCGTTACTTCGCCTATGGTCGGCACGGTTTACCTGTCGCCAGCTCCAGGCGCCCGCGCATTCATCGAAGTTGGTGCCACCGTCAAGGAAGGCCAGACGCTTCTCATCGTTGAAGCCATGAAGACCATGAACCAGATCCCGGCTCCAAAGTCCGGCAAGGTCACGGAAATCATCGTCAACGACGCTCAGCCTGTGGAGTATGGTGAAGCCCTCGTGGTCATCGAATAAGGCGGATAAGCATGGTATCCAAGATCCTCATAGCAAACCGTGGCGAAATCGCGCTTCGTGTACTGCGCGCCGCCAAGGAACTCGGCATTCCAACCGTTGCCGTGCATTCCACGGCGGATGCGGATGCGATGCATGTGCGCCTTGCTGATGAAAGCGTTTGCATCGGCCCTCCTCCGTCGCGCGACAGCTACCTCAACATTCACCAGATTGTTGCGGCCTGCGAAATCACCGGCGCGGATGCCGTTCACCCCGGTTACGGCTTCCTGTCGGAAAATGCCAAGTTCGCAGACATTCTCGATGCGCATGGCATTACCTTCATCGGACCGACCGCTGACCATATCCGCATCATGGGTGACAAGATCACCGCCAAGCAGACAGCCCAGGAACTGGGTATTCCCGTCGTTCCCGGCTCTGATGGTGAAGTGAAGCCGGAAAACGCGATGGAAATCGCCAAGTCGATCGGCTTCCCGGTGCTTATCAAGGCAACGGCAGGCGGTGGCGGCCGTGGCATGAAGGTTGCCAAGACCGAGGCCGATCTGGACGAAGCCGTTTCCACGGCCCGCTCCGAGGCTCTGGCAGCATTCGGCAACGATGCTGTCTACATGGAAAAATACCTTGGCAAACCACGCCACATCGAAGTTCAGGTCTTCGGTGACGGTGAAGGCAATGCCGTGCATCTGGGTGAACGCGATTGCTCCTTGCAGCGCCGCCACCAGAAGGTCCTGGAAGAAGCAAACTCTCCTGCTCTGACCGTCGAGCAGCGGATGAGCATTGGCGAGATTTGCGCCGATGCCATGCGCAAGCTGAAATATCGCGGTGCAGGCACCATCGAGTTCCTTTACGAAAACGGCGAGTTCTATTTCATTGAAATGAACACTCGTCTGCAGGTGGAGCATCCGGTCACGGAAGCCATCACAGGCATGGACCTCGTGCAGGAGCAGATCCGCGTTGCTTCCGGTCAGGGCCTCTCGGTTACGCAGGCTGATATCAAGTTCAATGGCCATGCCATCGAATGCCGTATCAATGCTGAAGACCCACGCACCTTCGTACCATCCCCTGGCACGCTGACCTATTTCCACACCCCGGGCGGTCTTGGCGTTCGCGTCGATTCCGGTGCCTATCAGGGCTACAAGATCCCGCCTTATTACGACAGCATGATCGGCAAGCTGATTGTGCATGGTCGTAACCGTGAGGAATGCATTGCACGTCTGCGCCGCGCGCTCGACGAGTTCGTTGTGGATGGCATCAAGACCACCCTGCCCCTGTTCCAGGACCTCCTGCAGAACGAGGACATCTTGAAGGGTGACTACGACATTCACTGGCTGGAAAAATATCTGGCCGGTGACGCACACTAAAAATGGCTGGGCGACGCAGCAGAAACGCGGAAATAACACCCGAGATACTGCTGCGCGCCTATTCCGTTGGCCTGTTTCCCATGGCCGATTCGGCTGATGACCCGGAGATTTTCTGGGTCGAGCCAGAAGTCAGAGGCATCATTCCTCTCGACGCTTTCCATGTTTCCAAAAGTCTTGCCAAAGCCATCAGGCGCAAACCGTTCGATATCCGCTTCGACACGGCGTTTGATTCCGTGGTTGGCGGTTGCGCGGCGGAAGCCTCCGACCGGCCCAGCACCTGGATCAATGCCACCATTCGCGCGCTTTACAGCGAGTTGAACATGATGGGCCACGCCCACAGTGTTGAGGCCTGGGAAGGTGATGAACTGGTCGGCGGACTTTACGGGGTTTCTTTGGGCTCGGCATTCTTCGGTGAAAGCATGTTTTCCCGCCGCACCAACGCGTCGAAGATCTGTCTCGTCTACCTGGTCGAGCGGTTGCGGGAAAAGGGCTTTACCCTGCTCGATACGCAGTTCACGACCGAACATCTGATGACCTTCGGTGCCATCGACGTTCCCAAGGCAGACTATGCCAAGATGCTGGAAAAGGCCGTCGACCGGCCGACGATTCGTTTTTAAGGGCCAGCATCTGAGCCCCTCACCTGCGGTGTGAGCTATTCACCTGCTATCACGACACCACCGAGATTTCAGCACAAAAAGCGCGTGCCAATAAAAGGAGGCGCTTGGTCGTCATGTGTCGGCTTTGAAAAGTCTGGGGTTTTCCGAGGAGCGCGACGCGCTCTCTCAGTTGGTCTGCGATGGAGCAACGACTTCCGACTGCTGTTTGCAGCCTGTCAGCCAAACATCATAGATCGGGTGTTCAACGGCATTGAGACCGGGGCTGTCTGCGAACATCCAGCCGGTAAAGATACGACGTACCTTACGATCGAGGGTGATTTCATCGACCTCGACAAACGAATCGATTTTCTGCGCTTCGGTTTCGTCACGCGAATAACAGACCTTCGGTGTCACCTGCAGCGCGCCGAACTGTACGGTTTCATCGATATAAACATCAAAAGACGTGATGCGGCCGGTGATCTTGTCGATACCGGAGAAGACGGCAACCTTGTTGGAAATACGCTCCGCAGCAGCATTGTTCACTACTGCGAGGGAAGGCAGGCATGCCAGTGCAATAACAGCCAGCACACGCAAAGAACCATCCCGCGTGAATTTCCTCATATCAAACCGTCCCTCAAGAATTGAAACCGCAAGCACGCCAAAGCAAACCTGCTTTCCAGCTATAGTGCGAATATGGCGAAAAGCGTGCAGCAGCCTGATTCAGTTGCCCGGTGTCCAGGCGTCGTAGTCGCCAGTCACGCGAGGACGTTCGCCAGGAACAGCAAGCGAGCCCTTCGGGCGGTAAGCCTGCGACGTGCCTGTGAGGTTTGGCTGGTGTGCCTTCTGCCAGTCGCGTGGCTTGTAGTCTTCCTGCGAAGGAGGCACATCGGTGCGGTAGTGCATCCAGCCGTGCCAGCCTGGCGGAATTGCGGAAGCTTCTGCGTAACCGTTGTAAACAACCCAACGACGCGGCATTCCCCAGGAGGTTGTGCCGCCTTCGTAGTAGATATTACCCAACTCGTCCTGCCCTACCTTCTTGCCGAAACGCCATGTGTGAAAGCGCGCTCCGATCGTCTGGCCATTCCACCAGGTGAAGATTTGAGTGATAAGAGTCTTCATATCCGTTCCTTCGGCTTGCCCATGCAAGCGCCTACGCAAGCGCAGCATGCTGGCATCAGCTTATGCCGCCATGCGGCGCGATTGTCCAGTATTTCCAATCATCACAATGTTATTTCAGCTTCATTCTGAAGCCGAAATGTCGCCTCTCGAAGCCAAGCCGTTCGTAAAAGCGATGCGCATCCAGCCGCGCCACGTTCGAGACGAGCTGCACCGTGCCAATATCCAGCTTTTTTGCCTTGTCGATGCAGTAATCGACCATGATGGCGCCAATGCCCTGCCCGCGCATGTCAGACCGCGTCTGCACTGCTTCCATGGCCATGGAAACCGATCCACGGCCGACCAGCTTGTTGAGAATGACCGTCTGGAACGTACCGACGATTTCGCCTTCCAACTCCACCACATAGAGGCTTTCATTGGGGGATGCGGCAATGGTATCAAAGGCCCTGCTGTAATCAGCAAGCGCCTCCGGGTCGGTCGTGTCGCCGTGCGAGCCAACCTCGTCAGCGGCGTAAATGGCGGCAAGCGCTGGAATATCACGCTCCTGCGCCTCGCGAATCGTCAGTTGTTCGGCCGAGATCTTCATCTGCGCAGGCTCTTTTCCATGACGATTCCGGGCAGACCTTCAACGCCGGCCATCCGCTCGATTTCATCAACCTCGACAAAACCAACGCCTTGATAGAAGGCAATCGCGGGCTTGTTGTTGGGATCGACCTCTAGGCGCATGATTTCTGCGTCGGGGAAGCAGGTTTCCAGTTCGGCAAAAATGTCTCTGCCTACGCCTTGGCGCTGGAATTCCGGCGCAACATAAAGCTGATACAACAATGCCGTCTTGGTCATCTTGGTGGACATGGCAGCATATCCCATGCCGCCGAGACGCTTGCCATCATCTGCAACCAGAAACTCGCCGCCCTTTTTCTCGATGCGCTCCTTGATGGCCTGTGGCGAATGCCAGCTGGCAATCATCTGCTTGACCTTGTCCTCGCCGTAGAGCGGGTCATAGGTGGCGTGCCATGTCTGGGCCAGCAATGTGCGAACTTTCTCAATATCGCGCTCACTCGCTGTGCGAACGAAAAACATGATAAAATTCCTTTTTCTAAAAAGAAAAGGCCGGGCACCTTTTCCGGTCCCGGCCCCATCTCTGTCAAAACGACCTTATTCTTCTATGCCCAGCTTGGCCTTGACCAGAGCCTGGACGGCCTGTGGATTGGCCTTGCCGCCGGTGGACTTCATCACCTGACCAACGAACCAGCCGGCAAGGGTCGGCTTTGCCTTGACCTTCTCGACCTGATCCGGGTTGGCGGCGATGATTTCATCCACAGCCTTTTCGATGGCGCCGGTGTCTGTCACCTGCTTCATGCCACGGCTTTCAACGAACTCGGCCGGATTGCCGCCTTCGTTCCAGACGATTTCGAACAGGTCCTTGGCGATCTTGCCGGAGATGGTTTCAGCCTTGATGAGGTCAATGATGCCACCGAGCTGATCGGCAGAAACAGGAGTCTCTTCAATGCCTTTGCTGGCTTTGTTCAAGGCGCCCAGCAAGTCGTTGATAATCCAGTTCGCAGCCAGCTTGGCATCGCGACCAGCCGCAACGGCTTCATAATAATCGGCAATTGCCTTTTCAGACACCAGAATGGAAGCGTCATAAACCGACAGGCCCAGTTCGCTTACAAAACGTTCTTTCTTGTCGTCAGGCAGTTCCGGCAGGTCAGCCTTCAGGCTTTCAATGAAAGCGTCATCGAATTCCAGCGGCAGCAGGTCCGGATCTGGGAAATAGCGGTAGTCATGCGCATCTTCCTTGGAGCGCATCGAGCGGGTTTCGCCCTTGACCGGATCGAACAGGCGGGTTTCCTGATCGATCGAACCGCCGTCTTCGAGAATGCCGATCTGACGACGGGCTTCGGATTCGATGGCCTGACCGATGAAACGGATGGAGTTGACGTTCTTGATTTCGCACCGTGTGCCAAACTCGCCGCCCGGCTTGCGTACGGAAACGTTGACGTCAGCGCGCATCGAGCCTTCGTCCATGTTACCATCGCAGGTGCCAAGGTAACGCACGATGGCGCGCAGCTTGGTCATGTAAGCCTTGGCTTCATCGGCGGAGCGCATGTCAGGCTTGGAGACGATTTCCATCAAGGCAACGCCCGAACGGTTAAGGTCTACAAACGACATTGTCGGGTGCTGGTCATGCATCGACTTGCCGGCATCCTGTTCCAGATGCAGACGCTCGATACCGATTTCGATATCTTCAAAATTGCCCTGACGGTCCGGTCCGAGCGAGATGATGATCTTGCCCTCGCCGACAATCGGGTCCTTGAACTGCGAAATCTGGTAACCTTGCGGCAAATCCGGATAGAAATAGTTCTTGCGGTCAAAGATCGAACGCTTGTTGATCTGGGCCTTGAGGCCAAGACCTGTACGAACGGCCTGTGCAACACATTCCTGGTTAATGACCGGCAACATGCCTGGCATGGCAGCATCAACCAACGACACGTTGGCGTTTGGCGCATTGCCGAACGACGTGGATGCGCCTGAGAAAAGTTTCGAATTGGACAAAACCTGTGCGTGGACTTCCATTCCGATCACAATTTCCCAATCGCCGGTAGCACCGGGAATGAAGCGTTTCGGATCTGGTGTGCGCACATCTACAAGGGTCATATCAAGCTCGCGGGATACATTCTTTTCTGTTTGTGGGGTAAAACAAATGTGCTGCATGCGCAAGACTTGTCGCGCTGTTGAAGCCGAGACAAGTTGCCTTGTCACACAATTGGAAAATATATTGGGTATCGCACCATACTCTATCGGTTCCGTCAGCGTTTTGCGCCTCACACAGAGATTATCGCCATGAACAAAACTTCCCTCTTTTACGGATCACTCGCAGCAGCCTCTTTTTTGCCGGCATGGCGCCCGCCCAGGATGCACCGGTGAAGGATCAGGTCGCCCTGATGACCGACGCCAAGGCACAGAAGCTGACGGGCATTGCCCGCAAGACCAAGGACGTCGATGCCCGCCCCGCAGTGGCGGGAGAGGTTATTGTCACCATCATCAAGGGTGAAGGTGTCGAAACCAAATCCAAACCGGCAGAAGCCGGTGACTGGGTTGTTCGCAACCGTTGCCCGGAAACCGGCAACGAGGAGATACTGGTCAAGGCCGCCAAGTTTCCACAGCGTTATGGCGAGGCGCAATCAAAAGCCGATGCGCAGGGTTACAGCGCCTTCAAGCCGCTTGGCAGCGAGATGAACTATTTCATTGTGTCGGAGAAAACCGGCGCTTTCACCTTCACCGCGCCTTGGGGTGAAAGCATGGTTGCCAAGCCGGGCGATGCTATTGTGCAGGTGCCAGCAGACGAAAAGGACACCTACCGGATCGCCGCCAACTCGTTCAAATGCACCTACGAGATCGTGTCGCCTGCCCCATAATTCGGGCGGCTGTGCAACACCTCAAAATCCGGGGCCGTAGGTATCCTTCGGCTCCTCGACCAACTGCTTGCTCAAGCCGATGGATTGCACGTCGCGGTCCAGCTTCGGCGCATAGGTCACGGTCAACCAGTTCACGCTGTAGCCATGCTTCTGGAAAAAAGCGATGGCCTGCTCGTTCTGGGCATGGCTTTCCACCCGCACCGATGTGAAGCCCTGCTCGATAATTTCCCGTTCGACATCGGCAAGAAGCAATGCCCCCACGCCTTTGCGCTGATATTGCGGCCCGATCCAGAAATCGCTGATCTTGTCATCGAAGTGTTCGCGGGCCGCCCAACCGACAATTTCGCCATCCAGTTCCGCGACCGTAATGCTCAGCCACGAGGACAGCGTGAAATTTTCAAAGGCAGATCGGGCGTTTTCACTGAGCGCTTTGGTAACGCCAATCGGCGCCATGGCCATTTCCCAGGCCCGCAACCCCAGGGCTGCAAGTGATGCCGCTTCGTCTTCCCGCGCATTGCGTATGCTGACCAAATGCTACCTCCGATCGTCCGGTTGCAGTAGACCATTCATTCCCGCATTTGACCAGTACAAGCTTTCGCCAAGCTCTTCATTCAACATGTATATTTGAGAGTTGTCTCATTTACCGCCGTGGCCGTGTTCTGTGGCCATGCGAACACAGCAACACGGATTGAAACAGGATGCGCACAACACGAGAATCACCTGGACTTGACCATGGCGGCCCTGCCCGCTAACCAGAAAATGTAACGAAGGAGCCTTTATGTTCTCTCAATCGGAGTCCCGGTAACGGCCCTGCCCGCAAGTATCTTGCGCGCCGGGCCCAAATGAAACCGAGCCGGATGCTTTTATGGCACCCGGGTGTGTTTTCATGCGTCCTTGAGGACGCCGACCGGATTTCCGAAAATGGACATTTCACGCGCCGAACAGCGCATCCTTCACCTGCTCGCGCAAGGCGGCAGAATAGAACTCGTTCGAGACGACAATCGCAAAATCGAAAAGCTGAGCCTTTACACCCGTGACGGCTGGGTTTTCAGCGGTCTCAACCTAGAGACCTTCCGCAAGCTGAAACGCAAGCGGGCCATCGCGTCTGCCGGTGGCAAGCCTTATCGCATCACCACACGCGGGCTGGAACTGGTACGCGGTGAACTCGACAACAGGTAAATGGCTGTGCCGGGCGGTAGCAATGCTGCCCGGTGCATTTCTGCAGATTAGAGCACCTGTTCCAACCGCACCTTTTGCAGTTCCACCTTCATGCTGTCAGACCATTGCTGGCCCTGCCAGACGATTTGAAAACCGCACCGTTCGTAAAGGCGGATGGCTGAGACGTTTTTAGCGTGGGTGCTGATCGTCACGGTCCCGATGCCGGCTGCGCGCATCTTCTGCAGAAAATGCTCAACCAGTGCGCGACCGAAGCCACGCCCCTGCCATTCAGGGCCGACCCAAAGGTCAGAAATGTGGTTGGGCTCACCATCCCGCGCACCCCAGCCGGCAATCTCACCGTCGATCTCGACCACTGCGATATCGCTGGTTGATGTGGCGGCAAATTGCGCAAATTCACCCCGGACACGCTCAATGACTGATGGATCGAGATAGACATCCTCGAATGCGTTGCTGGATTGCCATGCCCGAAAACCAACAAGGCCGACCGCTTCACGGTCAGCCTCGTTCATAGCGCGAATGTAAAAGGTGCTTACCACCACTTGGCAGGCGTGAACTTGCCTGCAGCCTGTTCAATGGCATGAGCTGTCTTGAACAGCGTTTCTTCCTCGAAAGGCTTGCCGATGAGCTGCAAACCAAGCGGCAGACCCTTGCCATCAAGACCGGCAGGAACCGAAAGACCCGGCAGGCCAGCCATGTTGACCGTAATGGTGAACACGTCCTGCAGGTACATCTTGACTGGATCCGATGCCAGTTCCTCATCACCAATGGCGAATGCAGACGACGGGGTGATTGGCGCCAGGATGGCATCAACGCCTTCATGGAAGACGTTTTCGAAGTCACGCTTGATCAGCGTGCGAACCTTCTGCGCCTTCAGGTAATAGGCATCGTAATAACCGGCCGACAGCACATAGGTGCCAACCATGATACGGCGCTGAACTTCCTTGCCGAAACCGGCAGCGCGGGAGTTCTGGTACATTTCGGCAATGTTGCCACCGTCAACGCGCAGGCCGTAACGAACGCCGTCATAACGAGCAAGGTTGGAAGAGGCTTCGGCAGGTGCGACGATATAATAGGCTGGCAGAGCGTATTTGGTGTGCGGCAGGGAGATGTTGACGATCTCCGCACCCGCATCCTTCAGCCACTCGATACCCTGTGCCCAGAGCTTTTCGATTTCTTCCGGCATGCCGTCGATGCGGTACTCCTTTGGAATACCAATCTTGAGGCCCTTCAGCGACTGGCCAATGGCCTTTTCATAGTCCGGCACCGGCAGATCAACCGACGTGGTATCCTTTGTGTCTACGCTTGCCATGGTCTTCAACAGGATGGCGGCGTCGCGCACGTCGCGGGCAATCGGACCGGCCTGATCGAGCGAGGATGCATAGGCTGCGATACCCCAGCGCGAGCAACGGCCGTAGGTTGGCTTGATGCCGACTGTGCCGGTGAAGGCAGCAGGCTGACGGATGGAGCCACCAGTATCGGTTGCGGTTGCACCGGCGCACAGATGTGCAGCAACGGCAGCGGCCGAACCACCGGAGGAACCGCCAGGCACCAGCTTCTGGTCAGAACCATTGGCGCGCCATGGGTTGATGGCCGGACCGTAATAAGAGCTTTCGTTGGAAGAGCCCATTGCGAACTCGTCCATGTTCAGCTTGCCCAGCAGAACCGCACCGGCGTCCCACAGGTTCTGCGTGACTGTCGATTCGTACTTTGGCTTGAAGCCATCGAGAATGTGCGAGCAGGCCTGCGTGTGGATATCGCGCGTGGCGAACAGGTCCTTGACGCCAAGCGGAATACCTTCGAGCGCACCGCCCTTGCCGGCTGCCAGCTTCCCGTCAGACGCTTTTGCCATCTCACGTGCCTTTTCAGGCGTGGTGGCGACATAGGTGTTCAGCTTTTCATTGGCAGCATCAATAGCCGCAAGATAGGCGTCCGTCAGTTCGACGGCGGTAATATCCTTCGCATGCAGTTTGTCGCGTGCTTCGGCAATGGTGAGGCTGGTCAGTTCGGTCATATCGGCAACGGCTTTCGAATTTTAGAAAATCGGACTGGCAAATGCGGTTATCAAGTTCCTGTCTGGCACTGGCATTTGCGAAACTGCGTCACGCGTTTCGCGCCAGTATATCCAAGGCTTACTCGACGACCTTTGGAACCATGAAGAAGTTCCGTTCGGACACCGGCGCATTGGCCACAATGTCTTCCGCCTTGTTGCCATCAGTCACGGCATCGGCACGCTTGCGCATCTCCATCGGCGTAACTGACGTCATTGGCTCAACGCCATCGACATTCACTTCCGAGAGCTGCTCCACAAAGCCAAGGATGCCATTCAGCTGGCCCAGCATCTGGTTTGCTTCGTCTTCGGTGACGGCAATACGGGCAAGTTGCGCAACGCGTTTTACGGTGGCGAGATCGACGGACATGTTTCTTCTCCGATGGAATATCCAGAGCCGGTAACCGCCCTTTCGGGAGCTGTGACCGGCCCTTTCGTGTTCTTGTGCTGTTTCCAGCAAAAACCGGCGGCCGGTTTTCCTGAAACTGCTTTACTTCGCTATAATGTTCATGCCCGTCATTCGCAACGGTAGAATATCAGAACGTGATGCTTGCCCCGGCTTTCGGCGTTTCAACCGTGGACTGGGCGCCTTCCATGCCAGCGACGAACTTTTCCGGTGTCTGATCGACAATCGGGAACGAGCCATAGTGGCAAGGCACGACATAACGGAAGTTGAAATAGCGCTGGCAGGCGAGCGCTGCAACCGCACCACCCATGGTGAAGCGGTCACCGATCGGCACAAGGCCAACTTCAGGCTGGTGCAGCTCGTTGATCAGCGCCATGTCGGAGAAAATATCCGTGTCGCCCATGTGGTAGACGGTTGGACCGTCTTCAAAATGCAGCATCAGGCCATTGGCATTGCCCAGTGCGTGCGAAACGCCGTCTTCGGTGATCTGTGCGGAAGAATGCAGCGCATTGGTGAAGGTGGCGGAAAAGCCGAACTTTTCGAACGCGACGGTACCGCCGGTGTTGCCGACTTCGATCTTTTCAACACCCTTGGTGCCAAGCCATGCACCGAGATCGGCATTGGCCAGAACCGTGGCACCCGTCTCCTGCGCCAAGCGCACCGTATCGCCAACATGGTCACCGTGACCGTGAGTCAAAAGGATATGGGTGATACCGCTTGCCACATCCTTGGCGTCTTGGCCGGTGAAGGATGGGTTACCCGTCAGGAACGGATCGATGAGAATTTTGGCATTTCCGGTTTCAAGACGGAAAGCGGAGTGACCAAGCCATGTCAGTTTCATCGTGTATCTCCTGATTTCAATTCAGATTTTCGTTTCTGTTACGGTAGAAAATGTCATATGTCAGCAACGATAAACACATCATGACAGGGCAGAACCATGGCGAACATTACCATTGAGGAACTGGCGCAGGTTCTGCAACCGGGTCAGGCCATTGCAGGTCTCGACCTTGGCACAAAGACCATAGGCCTTGCCATGTCGGATCTTTCACGACGGTTTGCCACCCCTCGCCCGGTGATCAAACGGGTAAAGTTTACGCAGGATGCGCAGGTTCTTCTGAATTTCGCGGCGAAGGAAAAAGTTCTGGCCTTTGTTATAGGCCTGCCAATGAACATGGACGGTTCTGCGGGACCACGTGTTCAGGCAACCCGCGCCTTCGTGCGCTCAATGGGTGAAAAAACCGACCTGCCCTTTGTCTATTGGGACGAGCGTCTTTCAACGGTTGCGGCAGAACGTGCGCTTTTGGAAATGGATGTTTCCCGTGCCAAGCGGGCCGAACGCATCGATTCGGCCGCCGCCAGCTTTATTCTTCAAGGCGCTCTGGACAGATTGTCGGCACTCGGCAGGACGATCTCGCTGCCATCTGAAGACTGAGCATTTCCCCGCCACCATTTGGCAATGGCCTTGCGCTTGCGAAAGCCCATGATCGCAAACACGATCAGGCTGTCGACCACGATGGCGCGTGCCACCAATGGGGGAATTGTCTCGGGCGGAATGCCGAGAATATTTCCATAGATATTGAACACCAACTCATGCGCTTCACGCGTCAGCATAAAGATGCCGAAGCTCATGTCGTAGTATGACAGACCGTACCAGCTACCCAGAAGCGTGATTGGCCCGGCCCACAAAATCAGAAACCACTTCATGCCGCCTGCTCCTGATTAAACACACCGTAAGGCAGACCGGACACGACGATCCATCTGGCGAAGGCCATTATACACAGGTTCACAGTCGGAGCATAAATGTCCAACGGCAAGAATGCAAAAAACGTCATCATGACGCACAAGGATATCCAACGGTACACGGCGGTTCCTCTGCATACGCTCAACCGGCGCATGGTTAACAAATCATTAACGTAATGTGGACCTGCAGAAATGATGGCGCAAACACAACATGAAAACATGGTTAACGTGAGCCGTCCAACTGTGGAAAACTTTCCCTCCGCCAAAACAACAAAAACCCGTCGGATAAGTTCCGACGGGTTTGCATTTTGATTTACTTACATACCTTGATATACAGGCGATCTCAGCCGTAAACGCCCCTCACCAGTCGCTTGACAGCGGTTTCAATTTTTTCCCAATCCTTCGACGTCTTCATCGGGACACCGGCAAACTGGCCGCTGGTGGCAGCAGAAATAACAATGTGCTGGATCGCCCCGAACAAAACGGCATTAACGGCGGCGGTATCAACACCCTTGGGTGCCGCCAGCGATCCCTTCATCCGTTCCAGCCACTTGGCTAACGACTTGGCACGGGCTTCCGCCAGACGGGTCACTTGCGGGGAACTGTCAGACACTTCCCAGGCAACGATCTTGCAGACTAGCGGGTCTTCTCGCAGCGCATCCATGAAATACAGCGCCAGCTTTTCCATCAGGTCGCCATAGGTCAGCAGAAACATGCCGCCGGTGTCTTCTGGAATGCGGTCCTTGACCCAGGAGCCAAGGTCTTCGCCAATCGCATCGACCAGACCTTCAAGGCCGCCGAAATAACGATAGATCAACTGCTTGTCGCAGCCAGCACGGCGCGCAACGGCGTTGATGCCGAAGCCCTGAAAGCCTTCCTCTGCCAGCAAAGCTTTTGCGGCATTGAAGATGATCTTTTCCGTCGCGGCGCGATCCTTGATGCGCGGGGCCGGTTTTGTTTCAAGTATCGATTCGAGCAAGGCGTCTAACTGTCTGTTGTTGTTGCCGGAAAACAGAAAAAACTTTCAACGCGGTGCGCCGTTATCAGCGCGCTGCGTCATCAATCTGATTCATGCGACCTGTCTGTTGTCATGTTGTGTCGCCTGTCTTTACCCCTGATGTGTTTCACCACCGGGAGACATGCTGTTAGCCGGATTACTGCATAGAATCGCGATTGGAAATTGTTTTCAGCAGAAAATCCGCACGATCCTCAACATTTGTTTTGGGAATCGTTACAACGCGATAGCCATAATCGCTGTAACTTTGAATCAAGGCCTCGTAACTGGCCACAGCATCGTCAAAACCATGCTGTCTTTCGCTGTCCGTCTGGTAGATTTCCCGCCATGGCGGAACGGCAAATACCGTCTCGTTATACCTGAATCTGCGGGCCGCCGTTTCAAACCACGGTTTTGGTTCAAGACCGGCATGGGCCGCGCCACTGATCTGATCGATAATACCGCGATCAAAAAACGTCACGCCGGGACGTTTGGCAGCCTCGATCATGAAATTGATGGAACGCGAAATCGTCAGATCGATGAAAGCCGACAGGTTTTGCCAAGGCAGCGCATCGCCGCCAATATAGAGTTGTTCCTTGACCAGTTGGCGGCCCGGCTCCTCGCAGGCGTCAAAACCGCGTTTTGCCAGTTCTGACAACAACGAGGACTTTCCGCCGCCCGAGCAGCCGGTCAGGATGATGAAACGCGCAGACTGCCCCTCAACCAGCGCCGGATCATAGATATTTTCGATCAAGGCTGTCATGGGCAGTCAGGCTTTATGAAACAGGCGGATAAAGCAGGTCGACGATGTAGGAGGCGTCGAAGCGCGAATCCAGCATGCCATAGGTCGAACGCCAGCCACCCGCCAGACGGGTTTCCAGGAAGGCATCGGCGATGCGTCCTGCTCCCAGTCGGCACAGTTCAGCGGCCGCTGCGGCCAGTGCCAGCTGTTCGATCAGCAGGCGGGCTGCACCCTCATCACGCTCGCACAGCGCAATGGCGGCACGCAGAACTTCGGTGGTCTTCTTGCCAGATGGCCCAAGGTCACGTTCAAGAACGCTGAACACCAATTCGAACAGATCCTTGCCCCGTTCCAGCACCCGCAGGACATCCAGCGCCATGACGTTGCCGGAGCCTTCCCAGATGGCATTCACAGGGGCTTCACGGTAATGACGGGCAATCGGGCGCTCTTCGACGTAACCATTGCCACCCAGGCATTCCATGGATTCGTAGATCAAGGCAGGCGCGATCTTGCAGCACCAGTATTTGACGGCTGGCGTCATGACGCGTGCATAAGCGGCTTCGGCCGGATTGTTACGCGCATTGTCAAAGGCAGACGCCAGACGGAAAGACAGCGCCGTGGCAGCTGCCACATCCAACGCCATATCGGCCAGAACACGGGTCATGATCGGCTGGCTGATCAGGTTTTTGCCAAATACCTGACGACCACGGGTGTAATGCACCGCTTCCGCCAGCGAGGCGCGCATGATACCGGCAGAGGCCAGCGCGCAATCAAGCCGTGTCAGCGTGACCATGTCGAGAATGGTGCGAATGCCGGTACCGGGATCGCCCAGAATGTACCCGAAGGCATCGGTGAATTCGACTTCGGCCGACGCGTTGGAACGATTGCCGAGCTTGTCCTTCAGGCGCTGCAGGCGCAGGCCGTTGGACGAACCATCTTCGAGAATGCGCGGCACCAGGAAGCAACCCATGCCGTCGCCCATCTGCGCCAGCATGACGAAACCGTCACTCATCGGCGCTGACAGGAACCACTTGTGGCCGGACAGACGATAGATACCCTCGCCCACCCGTTCTGCGCTGGTGCGGTTGGCACGCACATCAGTGCCACCCTGCTTTTCCGTCATGCCCATGCCGACGGTGACGGCAGTTTTCTGCATGGCCGGCTTGTTGGTCGAATCATATTTGCGCGACAGGATTTTCGGCGCCCACTCTTTCTGGACGCGTGGCGATGCCATGAGAGCGGCCACCGAGGCGCTGGTCATGGTCAACGGGCACAGATGGCCGGCTTCAAGCTGCGCTGTCAGATAAAACCGCGTGGCACGTGCCTTATGCTCGTTGCCGCGGGTATCGGGATTGGTTTCCCAGGCGCTGGAATGCAGGCCCGACGCCATGGAACGGCGCATCAACGCATGCCATGCCGGATGAAACTCAACCTGATCCAGACGCTCGCCACGCGGACCATGGGTGCGCAACTGCGGCACGCCCTGATTTGCCATGCGGGCAAGTTCCTGCGCCTCAGGCGAGGTAACATAGCGTCCAAGCTGGTCGAATTCGTCACGCAACGGGCGCGCCAGATCCGATGTCAGGTCAACGATAAGAGGGTCCGAGCGATAGGCATTGATTCCCGCCCATGGGGCAGGTTGATTCAATTCGGCGAGCGCTTCTTCAGTCCGGGAATTCTGAGTCATGAATTGCTTCTAGCTGAGTTTTTTCCAAATTGCATGGGGGTCATATTGGATAATGCCACCCATCAGAAGCTGTCGTGGCAATTCCATTCCCCCATGTGCAACTTTCTCTGCCTTGCAACCAGCCTTACAAAATACCGAAGACATTTCCGGCAAGGCCAAGCGACAGCACCATCAGAAATACCGAGGCAACGCAGCGTACCAGTCGTGGCGAATGTTCGCTGGCGCCGCGAATGAAGAAAGAACCGGCCGACAACCAAACGAGTGCCACACAGATGATCAGCATGGAAAACATGGCGATATAGGGCAGAAGTTCCGCGACCGACCCCTGCGGCATTAACACGAGTGCGATGATGATTGCCTTGGGGTTAAGGCATGTGGTGACGAAAACGCGGCGCACGGTGATGGCATGTGCGGTGGCTGTCGACTGTGGCAATGTCCACAGGCGAATCGCCAGAAACGATACCCAGACCGCCGAACACAGCTTGATTGCCTGCGAAATGGCGGTGTGCGTGGCCAGAAACTCCGATGCCAGCATGGTCAGCGGCACGACAACCAGCAGATAACCGCAGATTTCGCCCAGCATCAAAGGCAGCGATGCGCGCACCCCTCGCCCGGCACCGGACAAGGCGAGAAGCGTATTTGTCGGGCCCGGTGTCAGCAACAGCGCAAGAATGGCAAATGCAAAAGCGGAATAGGACTGCATATCTATCGTTTCCAATTCACCCTGAACGGCCGTGGTGACCGCTCAACCTGTCCCGACACTGCCCATTCATCTCGGTTCACGCCTTGATATAAAGCAAGTGGGGGAAACATCATCACGTTTTCACATTCATCCACCATCGGACGCTTGCCCCACGCCGATGCGTTCTCTATAGAGCGCAGGACCGAATTCCGCGGCACTCCACAGGCGTGTTCACAGCGAATGGGAGCGCACGGATACAGCATTCGGGCGTTCCGGGCATTTTCAAGGGAAGATGCGGCGCCCGTCAGGAGGCACACCGCATGGTCTTCTTCCCCCACCGCCATCTGCTTGGCATCAAGGGCCTTTCTCATCAGGATATCACCACTCTTCTCGACAAGGCCGATGAGGCTGTCAAAATCAGCCGTCAGCGCGAGAAAAAGACCACCACTCTGCGTGGTCTGACGCAGATCAACCTGTTCTTCGAAGCATCCACCCGCACACAGTCTTCTTTTGAACTGGCCGGAAAACGTCTGGGCGCCGATGTGATGAACATGTCGGTTGGCAACTCCTCCGTCAAAAAGGGTGAGACGCTGATCGATACGGCCATGACACTGAACGCCATGCGGCCGGACGTGCTGGTCGTGCGCCACTCCTCGGCTGGTGCCGCCGCGCTTCTCGCGCAAAAAGTGGCCTGCTCAGTGGTGAACGCCGGCGATGGCCAGCATGAGCACCCGACTCAGGCGCTTCTTGATGCACTGACGATCCGTCGCGCCAAGGGCCGTCTATCCGGCATTACGGTTGCGATCTGCGGTGACGTGCTGCATTCGCGCGTCGCCCGCTCCAACATCATTCTTCTCAATCAGATGGGTGCAAGGGTGCGTGTGGTTGCACCGCCAACTCTGCTGCCATCCGGTATCGCCGACATGAGCGTGGAAGTGTACCACTCCATGGCGGAGGGTCTGAAAGGTGCCGACGTGGTGATGATGCTGCGTTTGCAGCGTGAGCGCATGGCCGGTTCCTTCGTGCCTTCGGTGCGCGAATATTTCCATTATTACGGACTGGATGCCGAAAAGCTGAAAGCCGCCAAGGAAGACGCGCTGGTCATGCACCCCGGCCCGATGAACCGTGGTGTCGAAATTGCCTCCGAAGTGGCCGATGGCCCACAGAGCGTGATCGAAAGCCAGGTTGAAATGGGTGTCGCCGTGCGCATGGCTGTCATGGAAACCCTGCTTCTTTCGCAAAATCAGGGAGAACGCGCATGAGCGTCGCAACCGTTCTCAAGAACGCCCGTATCATCGACCCGTCCCGCAATATCGATGAAACCGGCACGATCATCATCGACGCCGATGGCACGATCCTCGCCGCTGGCAAGGATGCGCAAAACCAAGGCACGCCTGAAGGTGCCACCGTCCGTGACGCCAAGGGTCTGCTTGCCGTTCCCGGCCTGGTCGATGCCCGCGTGTTTATTGGCGAACCCGGCGCCGAACACCGCGAAACCATCGAATCCGCTTCGCGTGCAGCGGCCGCCGGTGGCGTGACATCCTTCATCATGATGCCGGACACCGATCCTGTCATTGACGACATCGCGCTGGTCGAGTTCGTCAAAAAGATGGTGCGTGACAAGGCCATCGTGAACGTGCACCCGGCAGCGGCCCTGACAAAGGGGTTGAAGGGTGAGGAAATGACCGAGTTCGGCCTGTTGCAGGAAGCCGGTGCGGTCGCCTTCACCAATGGTCGCCACGCGCTGTCCGATACGCTGGTGTTACGACGTGCCATGACCTATGCCCGCGAACTGGGTGCGGTGATCGCCCTTGAAACCCGCGACAAATATATCGGCAGCGGCGACATGAATGAGGGGCTTTTTGCAAGCTGGCTCGGCCTGTCCGGCGTGCCGAAAGAAGCCGAGATCATTCCGCTGGAGCGTGACCTGCGCATTGCCGGTCTGACCCGCGCCAACTACCACGCGGCCAAGATTTCCGTGCCGGAATCGGCAGAAGCGATCAAGGTTGCCAAGTCCCGTGGTGTCAAAGCCACCAGCGGCATTTCCATCAACCACCTGACACTCAACGAAAACGACATTGGCGAATACCGCACCTTCTTCAAGCTGCAGCCGCCATTGCGCGCCGAAGATGATCGCATGGCCATGGTTGAAGCACTGAAGGATGGCACGATCGACATCATCGTGTCCTCGCATGACCCGCAGGACGTTGACACCAAGCGCCTGCCGTTTGGTGATGCGGCAAGCGGTGCCGTAGGTCTGGAGACCATGCTGGCGGCAGCTCTTCGTCTGCACCACAGCGGCCATGTGCCACTCATGCGCCTGATCGATGCGCTGTCCACCCGTCCGGCACAGATTTTCGGCCTGGATGCCGGCACGCTCAAGCCGGGTGCCAAGGCGGATATCACGCTGATCGATCTCGACGAGCCATGGCTGGTTTCAAGGGATGCACTGGTCTCTAAATCCAAAAACACACCGTTTGAAGATGCGCGGTTCAGCGGCCGGGCAGTTTCGACCTACGTGGCAGGCAAGCTGGTGTACAGCGCGTAGAGCACAGGCGTCTTTAAAGACACTACACAACAATGCTCTATATATAGAATGACGCATCGGCTTTCCGGAAATTGGGTCCGGTTCTCTAGCCGATGCGCATAAGGGGGACTGAATGAGTGAACTCATGACATTGCAAACGGCGCCTGCCCTTCTGGCGGCGGCTGCACTTCTCGGCTACCTGCTCGGTTCCATTCCGTTTGGCCTGCTTTTGACGCGCATGGCCGGATTGGGCGATGTGCGCAAGATCGGTTCCGGTAATATCGGCGCGACCAATGTCCTGCGCACCGGCAATAAGAAACTGGCTGCCGCAACACTGGTGGGCGATGCGCTGAAAGGCACGGTTGCCGTGCTTCTCGCAGCCAAGCTGTGGGGTTATGAAGCCTCGCTGGTTGCTGGCTTTTTCGCCTTTATCGGTCACCTGTTCCCGGTTTGGCTGGGTTTCAAGGGCGGCAAGGGTGTTGCCACCTATATCGGCGTATTGCTGGGTGCTGACTGGCGCATGATGCTGGCCTTTGCACTGATATGGCTGCTGTGCGCCTTCACCACGCGTTATTCCTCGCTTTCCGCCTTGGTTGCAATGCTTGTCATTCCGGTTGCATTGTGGATACTGGGCCCGGAAAAGACGGCCCTGCTGGTGTCGTTGCTGAGCATCATTTCCTGGTGGAAACACCGCGAAAACATTGCCAGACTGATTGCTGGCACGGAAAGCAAGATAGGGAAAAAGGGCTGACAGCATGTGCGGCCCTAAGCGGGGGCGCGAAATGCCGGATGACGGTGCAAGACCGAGCGGCATGCCGCTTTCCGAAAAACAGAAAATTGCATGGCTGAGGCTTATCCGCAGCGAAAATATCGGCCCTGCAACCTTCCGCCAGTTGATCAATCATTTTGGCAGCGCCGAAAAGGCACTGGATGCCCTGCCCGATCTGTCGCGGCGGGGCGGCTCCACCCGCAACCTTCATATTACCACCTTGAACGAAGCTGAGCGCGAACTTGAAATCGCCCAGCGTTTTGGCGCGCGCTTCGTCGGCATTGGTGAGGCGGACTATCCGCCAGCCCTCAAGGAAATTGATGCTGCGCCGCCGCTGATTGCCATGAGGGGTGACGGCAGCACGGCAACTCGCCCCAGCATTGGCATTGTCGGTTCGCGCAACGCATCGATCAACGGTGTCAAATTTGCCGCGATGATGGCGCGCGATTGCGGGCGTGAAGGCTATACGATCGCCTCCGGTCTGGCACGCGGCATTGATGCGGCCGCCCATCGAGCCAGCCTTTCCACCGGCACCGTCGCCATGCTGGCCGGCGGACTGGACCGCCCCTATCCCCCGGAAAACTTTTCGCTGCTGGATGAGATCTATGCCAATGGCGGCGTGACCATCAGTGAAATGCCGTTTGGCTGGGAGCCACGTGCCCGCGACTTTCCACGCCGCAACCGATTGATTGCCGGTGTTTCGCTGGGCGTGATCATTGTCGAGGCGGCGCAGCGTTCCGGTTCTCTGATCACGGCCCGACTGGCTGGCGATTTCGGGCGGCTGGTGTTTGCGGTTCCCGGCTCACCGCTCGACACGCGCTGTCAGGGAACCAACGGCCTTATCAAGGACGGTGCGACGCTGATTACCGAAGCAAAAGACGTGCTGGATGCGATCTCGCCGCTGGTCGCGCCCGATCTGCCGCTGTTCAGCCACATCAGTGAACCGGCCCAACACCGCGACATAAGCGAGCCGCGCGACGATGACCGTTCGCTGGTTGCCAATGCGCTCGGCCCCTCGCCGGTCGAGATGGATGACATTATTCGCCACACAGGTCTGTCGGCATCGGCCATCATGCTTGTGCTGTTGGAACTGGACATTGCCGGGCGCATCCAGCGCCATGCCGGGGGCAAGATATCGCTGATTTCCAATGGATGAAAACGGGCAAAAAACCATCTTCGATTGTAAAACGGCAGCGGAATACCCACTCATACAATTTGTTTTACAGGACAGAAAATTGCGTTTCCCCCTTGACCCGGAGCAATTCCCTGTCCATGTCGAAAGACTTGAGAGCCGTGTGTCGGCAAAGGGCGCGGCAGGAATTATTGGCGGAACCTTGTCCAGAGAAACAATAATATGAATGTCGTCGTCGTAGAATCTCCGGCCAAGGCCAAGACGATCAACAAGTATCTCGGCCCAGGCTACAAGGTTCTTGCATCCTTCGGACACGTGCGGGACTTGCCAGCCAAGGATGGCTCAGTGCTGCCCGATCAGGACTTTGAAATGTCCTGGGAGGTCGATAGCGCGTCGCAAAAACGCATGAAGGATATCGCCGATGCCGTGAAGGCATCCGATGGCCTTATTCTGGCAACCGACCCTGATCGCGAAGGGGAAGCCATTTCCTGGCACGTGCTGGACCTGCTCAAGAAAAAGCGGGTGCTGGGTGATAAGCCAGTCAAGCGTGTGGTGTTTAACGCCATCACCAAGAAGGCCGTGCTGGATGCCATGGCGCAGCCACGCGATCTCGACATTCCCTTGGTGGATGCGTATCTCGCCCGCCGCGCACTTGATTATCTCGTTGGCTTCAATCTTTCCCCCGTTCTGTGGCGCAAGTTGCCGGGCGCCCGTTCGGCCGGCCGCGTTCAGTCGGTGGCCTTGCGTCTGGTCTGCGACCGCGAATCGGAAATCGAACGTTTCGTTTCCGAAGAGTACTGGAACCTTTCAGCGCTGTTGAAGACGCCGCGCGGTGACGAATTCGAAGCAAAGCTGGTGGCAGCCGATGGCAAGCGCCTGCAGGCACGTGGCATCAAGACCGGCGATGACGCCAACCGCTTGAAAGCCCTTCTAGAAGGCGCGTCCTATGTCGTGGACAGCGTTGAGGCAAAGCCGGTCAAGCGCAACCCGGGCCCTCCATTCACCACCTCTACCCTGCAGCAGGCCGCGTCGTCTCGTATGGGCTTTTCCGCCTCCCGCACCATGCAGGTGGCCCAGAAGCTTTACGAAGGTATCGACATTGGCGGCGAAACTGCCGGTCTGATTACCTATATGCGTACCGACGGTGTGCAGATGGCACCCGAAGCGATTGACGCTGCACGCAGTTCGATCGGCGAGCAGTTTGGTGCGCGTTATGTGCCGGACAAGGCGCGGTTCTATTCCACCAAGGCCAAGAACGCTCAGGAAGCGCACGAAGCCATTCGCCCGACCGATTTCAACCGCACGCCGGATCAGGTTAAGCGTTTTCTTGATCCTGATCAGTTCCGTTTGTACGATCTGGTGTGGAAGCGTGCCATTGCCAGCCAGATGGCGTCGGCTGAAATTGAACGCACCACCGTTGAAATTATTGCCACCAACAATGGCGAACAGGCTGGTTTGCGCGCAGTCGGCTCGGTCATCCGTTTCGACGGCTTTATTGCCGCCTATACCGACCAGAAAGAAGATGGCGAACAAAGTGACGACGGTGACGATGAAGGCCGTCTGCCACAGATCAATGCGCGCGAGAACCTCGCCAAGCAGAAGATCAATGCTAGCCAGCACTTCACCGAACCGCCACCGCGTTATTCGGAAGCATCGCTGATCAAGAAGATGGAAGAGCTCGGCATCGGCCGTCCTTCCACCTATGCTGCAACGTTGAAAACGCTTGGTGACCGCGAATATATCGTCATCGACAAGCGCAAGCTCATTCCACATTCGCGTGGACGTTTGGTGACGGCATTCCTCGAAAGCTTCTTCACCAAATATGTGGAGTACGACTTCACCGCAGATCTGGAAGAAAAGCTCGACCGGATTTCCGCCGGCGAACTGGACTGGAAGCAGGTTCTTCGTGATTTCTGGAAGGACTTCTTTGCACAGATTGAAGACACCAAGGAACTGCGCGTTACCAACGTGCTGGATGCCCTGAACGAAGTTCTGGCGCCGCTGGTGTTTCCAAAGCGCGAAGACGGTTCCGATCCGCGCATTTGCCAGGTTTGCGGCACAGGCAACCTGTCTCTCAAGCTCGGCAAATACGGCGCGTTTGTTGGTTGCTCCAACTATCCGGAATGCAATTTTACCCGGCAGTTGAACTCGGAAGGCGCGGAAGCAGATGCGGCCGCTCTCAACGAACCAAAAGCATTGGGTGCTGATCCGCATACTGGCGAAGAGCTGACACTGCGCTCGGGTCGTTTCGGACCGTACATACAGCGTGGCGAAGGCAAGGATGCCAAGCGTTCATCCCTGCCCAAGGGCTGGAAACCGGAAGAGATCGATCACGAAAAAGCACTGGCACTGATCAATCTGCCACGCGATGTCGGCCAGCATCCCGAAACCGGCAAGATGATTTCTGCCGGCATCGGTCGTTATGGTCCGTTCCTGCTGCATGATGGTGGTTATGCCAATCTTGAAAGCGTCGAAGACGTGTTTTCGATTGGTCTGAACCGTGCCGTGACCGTGATTGCCGAAAAGAAGGCTGCACCGGGACGTGGCCGTGGCTCGACGCCGGCTGCGCTGAAAACCCTGGGTGACCATCCGGATGGCGGCGCGATTACCGTACGTGACGGCCGTTTTGGTCCTTACGTCAACTGGGGCAAGGTCAATGCCACCATTCCGAAGGCGCAGGCCCCTGACAGTGTGACGATGGAAGAAGCCCTGGTGCTGATTGCCGAGCGCATTGCCAAGACCGGCACCGGTGGCAAGCCGGTAAAGGCGAAAAAGTCGACGTCGAAGGCCGCATCGGCTGATGGTGAGACCACGGCAAAGGCCAAGCCAAAGGCGGCAGCGAAAAGCAAGACAGCTGCCAAGCCCAAGACCGCAGCGAAGAAGGCTGCACCGAAAGCAAAGAAGGCGGAATCGTGAGCAAATCCCCACGCAAGACAACCGGCTCCTCCAACGATGGGTTCGGAAGAACAGGGCGTGGAAAACGGGTGAGCGAAAGCGAAAACATTGTGCACGGCCAGGTACCGCCGCGCGACGTGCTGCTGCGTTTTATTGCCGACCATCCCGAACAGGCATCGAAGCGCGAAATCGCCAAGGCTTTTGGCCTGAAAGGTGAAACCCGTGTCGAACTGAAAGCCCTGCTGAAGGAGCTTGAAGTCGACGGCACGGTGCAGAAAAACCGCAAGTCGCTGGTACGGCCGGGTGCACTGCCGCCCGTCACCGTTCTCGACATTACCACCCGCGACAAGGATGGCGAACTGATTGCGCGGCCGGCCGAGTGGCTGGACGAACAGGGCGTTGCCCCCGCCGTTCTGATCCGCCAGTCATCGCAGGACCGTGGCAAGAAGGCGCCAACCGCCGGTCTGAACGACCGCGTGCTGGCCAAGATTTTCCCCGCCAAGGATCGTGGTGGCCCTGCCTATACGGCCCGCATCATTAAGATTCTTGACCGCCGTCAGGGTGCCCTGCTTGGCGTTTTCAAATCCACCCCGGGTGGCGGTGGACGACTGATGCCGATCGAGCGCCGTGGCGATGAGATGGTGATCGATCCGGAAGGTGTCGGCACCGCGCAAGACGGCGATCTGATCGAAGTCGAAGTTGGCCGCAACAGCGGTCGTTATGGCCTGACTCGCGCCAAGGTACTGTCCGTCGTCGGTTCCGTCGCGTCGGAAAAGGCGATCTCGATGATCGCCATCTATGCCCATGGTATCCCGCACATATTCCCGCAAGGTGTGATGGACGAGGCCGATGAGGCCAAGGCTGCGACCATGACGCACCGTGAGGACTGGCGCGACCTGCCTCTGATCACCATCGATCCGGCCGACGCCAAGGACCATGACGATGCGGTTTATGCCGAGCCTGATACATCGCCTGACAATCCCGACGGCGTGATCGTGACTGTCGCGATTGCCGATGTGTCCTGGTATGTCCGCACCGGCTCGCAGTTGGACAGGGAAGCGCTGAAACGCGGCAACTCCGTCTATTTCCCTGACCGCGTCGTACCGATGCTGCCGGAGCGCATTTCGAATGATCTCTGCTCGCTGAAGGAAGGCGTTGACCGCCCTGCCCTTGCGGTGCGCATGACCTTCTCCAAGGAAGGCCGCAAGGCTGGCCATACCTTCCACCGCATCATGATGAAAAGTGCGGCGAAACTCTCCTACCAGCAGGCGCAGGCCGCCATCGATGGCAAGCCTGATGAAAAGACCGGCCCGCTGCTGGAGCCGATCCTCAAGCCACTGTGGCATGCCTATGAGATCATGAAGCGCGGGCGCGATCGTCGCCAGCCGCTGGAACTCGACATGCCGGAACGCAAGATCCTGTTGCGCCCCAATGGCACCGTGGACAAGGTCATCATTCCAGAGCGGCTGGATGCCCACAAGCTGATTGAAGAAATGATGATTCAGGCCAATGTGGCCGCCGCTGAGACGCTGGAAAAGAAAAAGCAGCCGCTGGTCTACCGTGTTCACGACACGCCATCGCTTGCCAAGCAGGAAACGCTGCGCGAGTTCCTCAACACCCTTGGCATTTCCATGACCAAGGGTGGTGCCATGCGTGCCAACTCATTCAATGGCATTCTGGAACGTGCCCTTGGCACGCCACACCAGATCATGGTCAATGAAATGGTGCTGCGCTCGCAGAGCCAGGCGATCTACAGCCCTGACAATATCGGCCACTTTGGCCTGAACCTGATGAAGTATGCCCACTTCACATCGCCGATCCGCCGATATGCCGACTTGATCGTGCACCGTGCGCTGGTCGGTTCGCTTGGCTTTGGTGAAGGCGGCATCACGCCAACCGAAGAAGGCATGCTGGACGATATTGCGGCCGAAATCTCGACATTCGAGCGCCGCGCCATGGCCGCCGAACGCGATACGATCAACCGGTTGATTGCCCACCACCTTTCCGAGCGGGTCGGCGAAGAATTTGAAGGCCGAATCTCCGGCGTCACAAAAGCGGGACTTTTTGTCGCGCTACCTGACTATGGTGCAGACGGCTTCATACCCATATCTACACTTGGCACGGACTATTTCATCTATGACGAGGCGCATCAGGCTCTGACAGGTGAAAAGACCGGGCTTGGCTATCAGCTTGGCGACACTGTTCAGGTTCGCCTCGCTGAAGCTGTGCCTCTGGCTGGTGCGCTTCGGTTTGAAATATTGAGTGAAGGTCGCAAAATGCCAACTGCTACGCGGTCCTTCCACAAGGCGGGTCGCAAGACCTCAAGGGTATCGGCAAAACCGGGTACACGGCCACCAAGACGGCGCAGATAACACAGGCGGATAAGAGCCGCCAGAAAAAGGAAGCAGTCATGAGTGCAGATAACAGCCATGATACCGTGACTTTTGGCGACTCGACAAACGACCGTCCCACAGGACGTTCCATCATGCGCGGTATTCGCGGAACCTGCCCGGCCTGTGGCAGCGGCAAGCTTTTCCGTGCCTGGCTGAAGCCTGTGCATGAATGTGCAGCCTGTGGCGAAGAAATGCACCACGAGCGGTCCGACGATCTGCCGCCCTATATTTCCATCGTCATTCTCGGCCACATTGCCGTTGGTGGTTTCATGATGACCGACATGATCATGGCCGTGGAGATGTGGGTACACTTCGCCATCTGGGTGCCAATTACCATTCTCGCTGCACTCGTGACGCTGCAACCGATCAAGGGCGGTGTCATCGGCCTGCAATGGGCGCTGAAAATGCATGGTTTCGGACGAGAGCCGGACAAGGTGCAAATCGACGGTTCATCGTTCTAAACAATGTCACCGGACAGGGGTGTAACGCTTCCGGAGCAACGTTTCGCGGCAACACGGCCGCGCGACGCCGCATCGATCATCCTGATAGACCGCAGCAGCGGTATCCCTAAAATCCTGATGGGTAAACGTGGAGCCGGACATGTTTTCATGCCCGGCGTTTATGTTTTTCCCGGCGGTCGGCGCGACCGTTACGACCACACCCTGCCCTTTACCGGCGATCTTGACCCCTTGGTGCATTCAGGACTGCGCAAACGCGTCACACGGCCACTGGGCGCCGGTGGCGCACGGGCGCTTGCGCTGGCAGCACTGCGCGAATTGCACGAGGAAACCGGGCTGCGCGCCAGTTCATCCACAACTCATGTGCCGAATCTTTCACGCCTGCGATTTGTGGCACGCGCCATAACGCCACCTGGCCATATCAGGCGCTATGACACACGTTTCTTCTGCGCGTTTACCGATGAAGCCGGTGTAGATCCCGGTGCTTTACACGATACTGATGAACTTGTTGACGTGTCATGGCTTGACACGGACGCCCTTTGCAGTCTGAACATGGCGCAAATTACGCGCAGCATTCTCGAAGATGTCACAAAGCTCATGATAGTTGATCCAGCGCTATCCTTTGAAAACGCGGTACCGTTTTATTTCATGCGTCACGGACTTGCCGTCCGCGAGCACCTTTGAAGGTCTATATGACAAAGCCTGAAACCTGCGGTACCTATGCCCCCGACAAAATTCACTGGCCTTCGCTGTTTGCGGCAATTGCCGCGATCAGCGCCGTTGGCGTGGCAATAGGGCTTGGCCTGCCGCTGCTGAGCATGATTCTCGAAAAGCGCGGCATTTCATCGACGATGATCGGGGTGAACTCTGCGATGGCTGGTGTCGCCTCGATGCTTGCCGCGCCGCTGACGTCAAGACTTGCGCATGATTGCGGTGTGGCGCGCACTATGATTATTGCCGTGTTCATCTCGGCCATCAGCGCACTGGGCTTTTATTTCGCTGACGCCTTCTGGATGTGGTTTCCGCTGCGCA
This sequence comes from Agrobacterium sp. 5Ca50, assembly GCF_055381905.1. NCBI lineage: Bacteria > Pseudomonadati > Pseudomonadota > Alphaproteobacteria > Hyphomicrobiales > Rhizobiaceae > Agrobacterium > Agrobacterium sp. 5Ca50. The sequence continues at coordinate 1,017,994 of NZ_AP026438.1, read as the reverse complement.
TCGTCTTCCATGGTGCGACCACCACGCTTTTCATTCTCTCCGAATTCTGGATCAATGCCACCGCCCCTCCCTCAAAGCGCGGCATGGTGCTTGGCATGTATGCTACCGGCCTTGCCGTTGGTTTTGCGGCCGGCCCTCTGCTGTTTTCGCTGGTTGGCAGTGATGGCATCACGCCGTTTGTGACAGGCGCAGGTGTAATCCTGCTGGCGGTGATTCCCATCTTCCTCGCCCGCAAGGAAAGCCCGCGGCTCGACGAAAAGCCGAATCATCATTTCGCCCGCTATATTTGGCTAGTGCCAATGGCCTCGGCTGCCGCCTTTGTGTTCGGATCGGTGCAGGCCGGCGGCCTTTCGTTGTTTCCGATCTATGCAACGCGCGAAGGTTTTAACGAATCGCAGGCAGCCCTGCTGCTGACGGTGATGGGTGTGGGCAATATGGCCTTCCAGATCCCGATCGGCCTGCTCTCCGATCGCCTCAAAGACCGGCGTCTGCTGCTGGGTTTGATGGCGCTTTTAGGCTTTGTCGGCACGCTGACCCTGCCATTTCTGGTGCAAAGCTGGGCTTTGCTGGCCTCCATGCTGCTTTTGTGGGGCGGCTGTGTCTCTGGCATGTACACGGTGGGCCTGACGCATCTGGGCTCACGTCTGACCGGCTCTGACCTTGTTTCAGCCAATGCGGCCTTCATTTTCTGTTATGCGATTGGCACGATCAGCGGTCCACAGATCGTTGGCGTGTCGATGGATTTGAACGGAACCAATGGTTTTGCTTGGGCTCTCGCCGCATTTTTCGCGTTTTATGTGGTTCTTTCCATTGCACGTTTGGTTTTGAAGTCAAAACAGGCTTGACTTTTTGGGCGCGATCCGTAGTTTCGCGCCAGATTTAGCCGGGATCGAACAGGTCAGCGGCTCACTATTTTGTTAAAGGCAGGACGACCATGGCGAAAGCTACAACAATCAAGATCAAGCTGCTGTCGACAGCCGACACCGGTACTTTCTACGTCACCACCAAGAACAGCCGTACGTTCACGGACAAGATGACGAAGACAAAGTACGATCCAGTCGTACGCAAGCACGTTGAATTCAAGGAAACGAAGATCAAGTAATCTTCTCCTGGAATTTGCAGTTTTCAAAAAGCGCGCTTTCATCAGAAAGTGCGCTTTTTGCATTCAGGCCCCTCGCCTGTTTTGTTTGGTGCATCACGACAGCACAAGCCATCATTTAGAGTGCGATGTCGTAATGAAAGCAGTGCTGTCTCTAGCGACGGTTCGACGCTGCACCTTTTCCCACTCCACGACAGATATCACAGACATTGTGCCTACGGCGCGCAAGCGCGCACAGGCACACAGATGTGACAATGCGACCAGATGGATCGACCGTTATTTGCAGATACGTTTTGCGAGAGAAATGGGGGTCGGTCGGAGTTGCAGACGGTACGAGGAACCGTTTAGTGCACTCCAACCGACCGACCCCACGACCCAGGAGATGCGGCGGACCTGAGCATCATGGGGTATCTTACCAGGCTGGATACTACGGCCAATAGACCAAGTAAAAACCAACCCTGAAACACCATAGACAAGTAACTTGTGGTTATTTCTGTCTCTGTGCTTGCACACAATTCACGAAAGTTATGCCGTTGAACCAAACGTCGCGCAAACGATGAAAAAAATCAACAACTTCTTAAAGCAAGGCCATTTTGAAATGCAAATATGGTTAAATATGACCATAAGCGGCACAGTATTTATTCAAGCGAACATAGCACTTACATAAATAAAGTAAAATACACCCAAGTAAAAATTCCTGATTTCCTAAAGAGCGATAGTCTTGACTTGAAGAGCCGCGCGATCTGGCGAAAATGGTGAGAGCATCATCAAAAATCTGTGATGAAATATATCAATGATTAGGCAGAGGAAATATTCCAACTGCCGCTACGTTACGTGACAAATTGACAAATCGCAAAAAAAGAGCGCGAAAATACAGGCACGAAACTATGCCTGATCGCTCAAAGATTGGGCCATGTTATCCACAAGCCAAATGATCGCAATACCTGAATTCTGAGGGCCGATAATTCGGGAATTCGAATACACACGGCTACCGCCCCTCTAAAGAGGCTCGAAAGGCGTGGCACTTAACGTTGGACTATTTTGGGGATGTGATGTCGCGGCCGGCCGTCAGGCGGCTGCGGCCACAACGCGGTTACGCCCTGCCCGCTTGGCATCATAGAGCGCATTGTCTGCTTCTTTCAGAAGCTGTTCAGGCGTCTCGACATTGGGGCTGTTGCACGAGATGCCCAAAGACGCCGTGATATTGATTTCCTGGCCGGAGGAACGCAGGACGAAAGGTTTGCCCTCAATGCTCATACGCAGGCGCTCAGCGATGTTGGCGGCCATTTCCGCCGTAGTATCCGGCATGACCACAACAAACTCTTCTCCGCCATAACGGCAGGCCAGATCCGCACCGCGAACCGTAGCACGCAGGCGGGCGGCAAATTCCTTCAGAATTTCGTCGCCGGCATCGTGACCATAGGTGTCGTTGACCACCTTGAAGCGGTCAATATCGGTAATGCATACCGACAATGACCGGCCACGGGTTGCGGCACGGTTGAACAGCACCTTGAGGTGATTGTCGAGATAACGGCGATTATGCAGCCCCGTCAGGCCATCGGTGACGGCAAGCTCAATGGAGTGCTGAACGCTGCTGCGCAGGCGGTCATTGTAACGCTTGCGCTTCAATTGGGTGAGTGTGCGGGCCACAAGCTCGTTGGGGTCCAGCGGACGGGTAATGTAATCGTTGACGCCAAGATCAAGCGCACGCACGATCATGTCCTCGCCACCCTGCTCCGCAATAAGCAACACTGGCAGGAACCGTGTACGGTCGAGCGAGCGCAACTGTGAGCACAGACGCAAGGGGTCGTAGTCATCAAGACTGCTGCTAACGATGACCAGTTCAAAGCCCTGCTCCGCAGCCTCGAAGATCGCCGCCTGCGCATCGGAAATGGCCGTCACTTCCGCGACTGGCTTCAACATCTTGATAATGCGTTCCTGAGAGTTCGCACGCGGATCAACCAGCAGCACCTGCCCCGGCTCCTCGATGCGTCCTTCATCGCGCAGAAGGTCTTCAATGCCAATGGCGCGCGCCGTTTCTGCGCGCATGCGCAATTCGTCGCTCATGGTTTTCAGACGAACGAGGCTTTTGACGCGAGACACCAGTTGCAGGTCATTGACCGGCTTGGTCAAAAAGTCATCGGCACCGGCCTTGAGGCCACGTACCCGATCGGACGGCTGATCGAGTGCGGTTACCATGACGACTGGAATATGCATGGTGCGGGGGTTGGATTTCAATCTTTCGCAGACTTCAAAACCATCCATGCCCGGCATCATGATGTCGAGCAGGACAATATCGACCTGGGTGTTGTTGCAAATTTCGAGTGCCTTGAAGCCGTCTTCCGCGGTCAGAACATCAAAATATTCAGCAAGCAGACGTGCTTCCAGCAACTTTACGTTTGCCGGTATATCGTCAACGACCAGAATTCTTGCTGTCATTATCAGTCCTCAAATGCCTTCAGGCATCGCCAAGGTAGGTTTTAATAGTTTCAATAAACTTGGGAACGGAGATCGGTTTGGAGACGTAAGCCTCACAGCCGCCCTGTCGAATACGTTCTTCGTCACCCTTCATCGCAAATGCAGTTACGGCAATAACGGGAATGACGTGCAATTCATCGTCTTCCTTCAGCCACTTGGTCACTTCCAGACCGGACACCTCCGGCAACTGAATATCCATGAGAATGAGGTCGGGCTTATGTTTACGTGCCAGATCAAGGGCTTCCATGCCATTGCGTGTCTGGATCGTGGTATAACCCGACGCCTCGATCAAGTCGCGAAAGAGCTTCATGTTAAGCTCGTTGTCTTCAACTATCATGACCTGTTTTGGCATAGCGACAATTCCTCAATGCGCCTTGAAACCATGCCACCGACATATAAGTGTGTCGCAGAACCGATTCCATCGTATATAGTTTAACGACGCTAATGCGATTTGGTTGAAAAATAGGTAACTTCGGCGAAGAAATGCTGCGAGACAAAAAAACAAGTGCTGCCGCCACGGCAAACCCGGAAGAAACAGCCGCCGCCATACTTGGCTGGCTGGCCAATGAACCCGACTTGCTTTCCCGCTTTCTGGCGCTGAGTGGCCTGCAGGCCAATATGCTGCGGCACGCCGCCAGCGACCCCGGCTTTTTTGCTGGATTACTTGATTTTCTGATGAGCCACGAGCCTGACCTGATGGCATTTTGCGCAGCAACAGAAACAAAACCCGAGGACGTTGCTGCCGCGTGGCACCATTTTTCCGGTCCGGGTCTCGATTCGGGTGTGTATTGAACCCACTCACCCGGGTTTCTTTTATAGGTCTGTCTTGAGTAAATTCCGGCAACAGAATAACGTGGCGAACGTTCATTCTTTGTTCCTGAGTTGACCATGACAAAACACACCCCCGGTTTTTGCCGCGATTGTCTGGCCGGTCAGCCCGATGGTATTCGCCGTTGCCAGAAATGCGGCAGCCCTCGCCTTGTCTATCACGGCGAACTTTATGATCTCAGTCTGGCGCATATAGACTGCGATGCGTTTTACGCCTCAATCGAAAAGCGCGACAATCCTGATCTGATGGACAAGCCCGTGATCATCGGCGGTGGCAAACGCGGTGTCGTTTCGACCGCCTGTTACATTGCCCGCATTCATGGCGTTCGCTCGGCCATGCCGATGTTCAAGGCGTTGGAGGCCTGTCCCGAGGCGGTTGTCGTCAAACCCAACATGGAAAAATACAGCACGGTTGGCCGTCAGATCCGCAGCATGATGCAGGAACTGACGCCGCTTGTGCAGCCACTGTCCATAGACGAGGCATTTCTCGATCTGTCCGGCACCGAACTTCTGCATCATGATCCGCCTGCCCGCGTGCTGGCCAAATTCGCCAAGCGCGTGGAAAAGGAAGTCGGTATTTCGATTTCCGTCGGCCTGTCCTACTGCAAGTTTCTGGCGAAGGTGGCGTCAGACCTGCAAAAGCCACGCGGCTTTTCGGTGATCGGGCAAGAGGAAGCTGTCAGCTTTCTGGCCACCCGCCCCGTCACCACCATCTGGGGTGTCGGCAAGGCCTTTGCCGCGACGCTGGAGGCCGATGGCATTCGTTTGATAGGCCAGTTGCAGGTGATGGAAGAAGACACGCTCATGCGCCGCTATGGCACGATGGGACAGCGGCTTTACCGCCTGTCGCGGGGCATTGACGACCGTACCGTGCATAACAACGACCCGATCAAAAGCGTGTCGTCCGAAACGACTTTTTTCAACGATATTTCGCGGCATGAGGACCTTGTGTCCATTCTGCGATCGCTATCGGAGAAAGTTGCCTGGCGATTGAAGAAGAGCGGCATAGCCGGGCATACCGTTGTTTTGAAAATGAAAACTTCTGATTTCAAAAGCCGCACCCGTAACAAACGACTGGATGACCCAACGCAGCTTGCAGATCGTATTTTCCGCACCGGTCTCAGCCTGCTGGAAAAGGAAACGGACGGTACGAAGTTCCGCCTGATCGGCATTGGGGTGTCTGATCTCAGCGATGGCCACATTGCCGATCCGCCCGATCTCATCGACCAGCAGGCGACACGGCGTGCGGCGGCGGAAGCTGCCATGGACAAGCTGCGCGACAAGTTTGGCAAGGCCAGCGTTGAGACCGGCTATACGTTCGAAGTGAAAAAGTAGGCTGTAAAACGGCGCAATTACACGAAGTCGTGAAGGCGCTTAAAAACTTCATTAAATGCTAATTGATAGACTCCAGGCCTCTGTATTGCGTTGGAGTAAGTAGCCCCATGGTATTGCGTCTTTTTCTGGGTGCTTGTCTTTTGTCGACTTCCGTACTGGCACAAAGTGCCTTTGCGTATGATTCCGCAGGACTGCAAATTATCGTCTCAAAAAGCACCCAGTCTCTTGCCGTTTATGACAATGGCGAACTGATAAAAACCTCAAAAGTTTCGACCGGCAAACCCGGTCATGACACGCCAACCGGCATTTTCTCAATTCTTGAGAAACGCAAATACCACGAATCGAATATCTATTCGAATGCGCCGATGCCCTTCATGCAGCGATTGACATGGTCCGGTATTGCGCTTCACGAAGGCAAGGTGCCGAACTACCCCGCATCGCATGGCTGTATTCGTCTGCCGGCCGGGTTTGCCCAATCGCTTTATGGCAAGACCGAACGCGGCGTACATGTGATCGTGTCAGAAAAACCGGTTGAGCCGCAGCGCATCTGGCACAGCACATTGTTCCAACCGTCCGTTGAACAGCCAGATGGCAATTTGCTGCTGTCTGATGTCGAGTTGCGTCCCGCCTCCTTCGATCCTTCATTGAAGGTGGAAGTGGCGATGAATGAACAGACCAATTCGGTGACGCCGGAAACGGTCGTTAAACCGAACACCAAACCGATGCGTATCCTGATTACACGACGCGGCGACCGCGAAAAGATGGTCGACATCCAGACCATGCTCAACACGCTTGGTTTTGATGCTGGCAAGACCGATGGCCAGATGGGACAGATGACCATCAGCGCCATCAATGGCTTCAAACGCTGGAAGGGCCTGAGCGAAAAAGGAACCGCTGTTACCGATGCATTCGTGACAGCGCTTTATGCAGCGAGCGGTTACGACGACCCGCCGGCCGGGCAGCTTCAGGTACGCCAGGACTTCAAGCCACTGTTTGAGGTGGCCGTTGGTATCAAGGACCCCAACCTGCCGCTTGGTACACATTTTATGGAAGCAACGGCCGTTGACCACGCTGGTGGGCGGGCCGACTGGTATTCGATCACGCTCGAAAACCACCTGCCTGCCGCCACAATGCGCAGGCTCGGTATCGATGCGGACAAATTTGAATTGCAGGAAAGCGCCAGCGAAGTTCTCGACCGGATCGACATTCCCAAGGACGCGCGCAAGCGCATCGAAGACCTGCTGGTCGCTGGCACATCGATTACCATAACCGACCTCAGTCACTTCCCCGAGACCGGACAGGGCACCGATTTCATTACCATCACCAAGACGATACGACGCCCGTCGTAACCGCCAGATTTCGGTTCCTGTCTTATCGCCCCGCAGACAAAACGGGGCGATAATTGTTTTAAGGCCTTACATCAATTCGACATCGACAATGCCGGGAGCTGCCCGCAAGGCAGCGGCAATTTCCGGTGAGATGCGGAATTTTTCGGTCAATTCCACCTCGATCTCGCGCTGCCCCTCATCCTTGATCACGATGAAGGACACCAGACCATCGCCCTTGGCGTTGAGGTGTTTGGCAATCATTTTAAGCGGACCGGAATCGCGGACAAAAACCCGCAATGCCTTCTGCATCGAGACGGATTTTTCCTCCAGTGACTGAGCGGTCAAGATACGAAGGCCGATACCTTCGGGGCGCTCATCCGCCTGAACGGTGATAACAAGCGATTTGCCAACTTCCAGCAGATCGCGGTACTGGCCAAGCCCTTCCGAAAACAGAACAGCCTCATACTGACCGGACGCATCCGAGAAGGTCACGATGCCCATCTTGTTACCGGTCTTGGTCTTGCGCTCCTGTTTTCCGGTTACCGTGCCAGCCAGACGACCTGCGGTCGCGCCCTGTTTTACCGCGACGGTAAAATCGGCAATGTTCTGCACACGCAGCTTTTCGAGCGTTGCACGATAGGTATCGAGCGGATGGGCGGTCAGGTAAAAGCCAAGAACCTGATATTCCCGAAGCAGCTTTTCAGAGGCAAGAAACGGCGAGAAGGTTGGTAGTGCAAGCCGTTCCGGACCATTGGCGCCACCGGAGCCGAACATGTCTGACTGGCCGCTGACGCGGTTTTCCTGTGCCAGCTGCGCAAAACCGATAACGCGATCAAGGCCGCCGATCAGTTCGGCACGGTCACGTCCGAAACAATCGAAGGCACCGGCATTGATCAGGCTTTCAAACACACGCCGGTTGATCTGTTTTGGATCGATGCGCTGGCAGAAATCCTCAAGGCTGGCAAAGGGTTTGTCACCCCTCACCTCAACTATGTGGTCAACGGCGCCTTCACCGACGCCCTTCAAGGCCGCCAGCGAATAATAGATGCGGTTTTCACCCGTCTCGAACTTGCGGAACGACGTCTGCACCGAAGGTGCGACGATTTCGATCCCCATACGCGAGGCGTCCTGGCGGAAGTCGTTGATCTTTTCGGTGTTGGCCATATCAAGCGTCATCGAGGCGGCAAGGAATTCCACCGGATAATGCGCCTTCATATAGGCCGTCTGGTAGGAGACAATCGCGTAGGCAGCTGCGTGCGACTTGTTGAAGCCGTAGTTGGCGAACTTGGCCAGAAGATCGAAGATCGTGTCGGACTGCGCCTTCGACACATTGTTCTTCATCGCGCCTTCGACGAAACGTTCGCGCTGCTTGTCCATCTCCTCCTTGATCTTCTTACCCATCGCGCGGCGCAGAAGATCGGCCTCGCCGAGGGAGTAACCGGAGAGAACCTGGGCGATCTGCATCACCTGTTCCTGGTAGATGATAACGCCCTGCGTTTCCTTCAGCAGGTGGTCGATCATCGGATGGATTGATTCCAGCTCTTCCTCACCGTGTTTACGGGCATTGTAGACCGGAATGTTTTCCATCGGGCCCGGACGATAGAGCGCCACAAGCGCAATAATGTCCTCGATGCAGTCGGGGCGCATACCAATCAGCGCCTTACGCATGCCCGCACTTTCCACCTGGAACACGCCGATGGTTTCACCACGCGACAGCATTTCGTAGGTCTTCTGATCATCCAGCGGAATGCCGGCCAGATCGACATGAATGCCGCGTTTGGCAACAAAATCCACCGCGACCTTCAACACGGTCAGGGTTTTCAGACCCAAAAAGTCGAACTTGACGAGACCGGCGCTTTCAACCCACTTCATGTTGAACTGGGTTACCGGCATGTCGGAGCGCGGATCGCGGTACATCGGCACCAGCTTTGACAGCGGACGGTCGCCGATCACGATACCGGCGGCGTGGGTCGAGGCGTGGCGGTAGAGACCTTCGATCTTCTGGGCGATATCCAGCAGACGCGCCACCACGGGCTCAGCCTCTGCCTCTTCGCGCAGTCTCGGTTCTTCTTCGATTGCCTTGGATAGTGGCGTCGGGTTGGCCGGATTGTTCGGTACCAGCTTACAGATCTTGTCGACCTGACCGTAAGGCATTTCCAGCACACGACCAACGTCGCGCAGCGCCGCACGCGCCTGCAACGAACCGAAGGTAATGATCTGCGCTACCTGTTCGCGGCCGTATTTCTGCTGCACATAGCGGATCACCTCTTCGCGGCGGTCCTGGCAGAAGTCGATATCGAAGTCGGGCATCGAAACGCGTTCAGGATTGAGGAAGCGTTCGAACAGCAACGAGAAGCGCAGCGGATCAACGTCAGTAATGGTCAGCGCGTAAGCAACCAGAGAGCCCGCACCGGAACCACGGCCTGGACCAACCGGGATATCGTGGTTCTTGGCCCATTTGATAAAGTCGGCAACGATCAGGAAGTAACCGGGAAATTTCATACGCTCGATAATGCCGAGTTCGAAGTCCAGTCGTTCGCGGTATTCTTCTTCGGTATAGCCAGCGGCAATACCGAGCTTTTCGATGCGCATATCCAGGCCTTCAACGGCCTGACGGCGCAGTTCTTCCGACTCCGCCTTTTCGGCAGCATCGGTATCGTCACTGGCGCCGGTAAAGCGCGGCAGAATAGGTCCGCGCTTTTTCAGCACGTAGGAGCAACGATGCGCCACTTCGACGGTGTTTTCCAATGCCTCCGGCAAATCGGAAAACAGTTTCACCATTTCCTCGCGGCTTTTGAGATAGTGGTCTGGCGTCAGGCGAAAGCGGGTATCATCGGAGACGATGGCGTTGTGGGCCACGGCCATCAACGCATCATGGGCCTCGTAATCGGCGCGTGACGGAAAAAAGGCTTCGTTGGTGGCAACCAGCGGCACGTCGTTCTCATAGGCAAGCGTCAAGACACGGCGCTCATGCGCCCGGTCGTAATTGCCTTGCCGCTGCAATTCCATATAAAGGCGATTGCCAAACAGGCCCTTGAGAGCCAGTAAGCGTTTCTCAGCCAGGGCGGTGTGCCCGTCTTTCAGGGCCATATCGACAGGGCCGCCAGAGGCGCCGGTCAGCACGATCAGCCCGTCATTATCGCCCTCTTCCAGCCAGGAGCGATTAACGCGTACCGACTGGCCACTTTCACCATCTAGATAAGCGCGACTGATGAGATCCACCAGACGCTCGTAACCCGCAGCGGTGGCTGCGAGGAACACAAGGGCGGGAAGTTTTGCGAGATTGTTCGAACGCCGTTCTTCAATGGCGTCTTCCATATCAACGGAAACCTGACAGCCGATAATCGGCTGCAAGCCCTCATCACGCGCCTTTTCCGAAAATTCCAGTGCCACGAACAGATTGTTAGTGTCGGTTATGGCAATGGCTGGCTGCCCATCGGACACAGCCTTGGACATAACCTTTTTAAGCGGCAACGCGCCTTCCAGAAGCGAATAGGCCGAGTGAACCCGAAGATGCACGAAACCCGGCGTTCCACCGGCCTGCCCTGCATTTCCATTGGTGGAATTGGTATCACTCATGCGCCGTATATCCCGTGTTCTGAATCACGGGGGATTTTCTGATGTTCAGCCCGCAAAGTCCACAGCCAATAGCACAGAACAACGAGGACAACCGCACATACACGCTGTTATGTGCGGCAAAAATATCAGAGTGCAGTGAGGATCATAGAAAAGCTGGCAACAAAGACAGCGATGGAAGCGAAGGCGGCAACGTCACGGATCATGTCGGTCATTGTACTCTCCTTACTCGTTATGTTTCCAGTTTGTTCTCATTTTGTTTCAGAGTCAATATGTTTTTTAGGTCTCTTTTAAATTCCGTTCCGGCGCGAAAGTTCCAGCGTGATGTGCGCGCAAAAGAAAACCCGGCGCGGTGGCCGGGTTTTCCTCAAACTCAGGTCATGTGATGTGTGGCAAAATCAGAAGCTGACGATCTTGCCTTCGGAGATCGTGACGCGACGATCCATGCGTGCGGCCAGATCGTGATTATGGGTCGCAATCAGCGCCGCAAGACCAGACTGGCGCACCAGCGCTTCCAGCGCTTCAAACACATAATGGGCCGTCTCGGGATCGAGGTTGCCGGTTGGCTCATCGGCCAGCAGCAGAAGCGGTGCATTGGCAACGGCACGGGCAATGGCCACGCGCTGTTGTTCACCACCGGAAAGCTCAGCCGGGCGGTGATCGGCACGGTGGCCAATCCGCATGTAGTCAAGAAGCTGTGCGGCGCGCTGACGGGCTTCCTTGTCGGAAAGACCGGCAATCAATTGCGGCATCATGATATTTTCAAGCGCGGTGAATTCCGGCAGCAGGTGATGGAACTGGTAGACGAAACCGATATCGCTGCGGCGGATTGCCGTTCGCTTGTCATCCGCCAATGTGCCGCAAGGCAAACCATCGACATAAACCTCACCCTCGTCCGGGTGCTCCAGCAAACCAGCAAGATGCAGCAGCGTGGATTTACCCGTGCCCGACGGTGCGACCAGCGCAACAATCTCGCCGCTTCGCAATTCGAACTCGGCATTGTTGAGAATATGGAGGACACTGTCGCCCTGCCCGTAACTTCTATGTACGCCCGTCAGCCGCAACGCGATGTTTCTGCTCATGATATGTCGCGTTCCTTATTCGTATCGCAGAGCCTGCACAGGATCGAGCTTTGAAGCCCGCCATGCCGGAAAGATCGTGGCAATGAACGACAGCGTCAACGCCATGATGACAACGGAAATGGTTTCACTGATATCCATTTCAGCCGGAAGCTGGCTGAGGAAATAGAGCTGCGGATCAAACAGCACCGTACCCGACACCCACGAGAAGAACTGGCGGATCGATTCCACGTTCAGGCAGACAATCACGCCGAGCAGAACACCGGCAAAGGTACCCACAAGACCAATCGCAGCGCCGGTCATGAAGAAGATACGCATGACCGCACCGGAACTGGCACCCATGGTGCGCAGAATGGCAATGTCGCTACCTTTATCCTTCACCAGCATGATGAGGCCGGAAATGATGTTGAGCGCCGCGACAAGCACGATCAGTGTCAGGATCATGAACATCACGTTGCGTTCAACCTGAAGGGCCGAGAAGAAGGTCTGGTTACGCTGACGCCAGTCGGTGATGTAGATTTGCCGTCCTGCGGCCTCTTCCACTAGTGGACGCAGGGTATCAACCTGATCTGGATGCTCAACGAACAGTTCGATCGATTGCACCAGACCATCGGCATTGAAATAAAGCTGCGCTTCGGGAAGCGGCATATAGACCATCGAGGCGTCATATTCCGACATACCGATCTCGAAAACGCCTGATATCGTGTAGGATTTGACGCGCGGATTGACCCCCATCGGCGTGATGTCGCCTTCCGGCGCAATCAGGGTGATCTGGTCACCGGCTGTGACACCAAGTGACGAGGCCAGGCGGGAACCGACCAGCACGCCCTCACCGGACATGTAACCCACGAGATCGCCGACCTTGATGTTGCCGGAAACCTCTTTCAGCTTCTCAAGGTCCTCAGCGCGCACGCCGCGCACCAGCGCGCCGCTGCCAGCACCGGCGCGACCCTGCGCCAGCGTCTGGCCTTCCACCAGTGGCAGTGCCATGGTGATGCCCTTGATGCCTGCAAATTTTTTGGCCAGCTCATCGTAATTGTTGAACGGGCTATCAATGGGCTGCACGACCATATGTCCGTTAATGCCCAGAATTCGGGAAATCAGCTCGGTGCGGAAACCGTTCATCACCGCCATGACGATGATGAGCGTTGCCACACCCAGCATAATGCCAACAAAAGAAAAACCGGCGATCACCGAAATGAACGCCTCCTTGCGACGGGCGCGCAGGTAGCGCCACGCGACCATGCGCTCAAAGGCCGAAAACGGCCGCGCAGCGGTATCCTTCACGGATTGACCAGCAGCGTTGTCAGCCCCGGCTTGTGCCATCTCGTCTCCCCGCCTCAGCCGTTCAGCCGAGGACCCTGTTCAATGCTGCTTCGATCGTGACGTTTTCACGTTCGCCGGTCTTGCGGTTTTTCACTTCAACTTCACCATTGGCAACCGAACGTGGTCCAACGATGATCTGCAACGGAACACCGATCAGATCGGCAGTTGCGAACTTCTGACCGGCACGGTCATCGGTATCGTCGTACAGCACATCCTTGCCGGCATTTGTCAGCGTATAATAAAGCTTTTCGCATGCGGCGTCGGTCGATGCATCGCCTGCCTTCATGTTGATGATGACAACATCAAATGGGGCAACCGAATCCGGCCAGATGATTCCGTTTTCGTCATGCGATGCTTCAATGATGGCGGGAACAAGGCGTGTTGGTCCAATGCCATAGGAACCCATGTGGACAAGGTGTTCCTTGCCATCCGGACCCTGCACCTTCGCACCCATCGGCTCGGAATATTTGGTGCCGAAATAGAAGATGTGGCCAACTTCGATACCGCGTGCCGAAATGCGCTTGTCTTCCGGCATCGCGTCGTAAGCAGCTTCATCATGCATTTCAGACGTGGCAGCGTAATCCGAGGTCCAGTCGTCAAACACCGCCTGCAGGCCAGCGACATCATCGAAATTGGTGTCGGCAGCAGGAATGTCGCGATCGAGGAAGCTCTTGTGGCAGAACACTTCCGATTCACCGGTGTCGGCCAGAATGATGAATTCATGGCTGTGGTTGCCACCGATCGGGCCCGTGTCAGCACGCATCGGAATGGCACGCAGACCAAGACGCGAGAAGGTGCGCAGGTACGCGGTGAACATCTTGTTATAGGAATGAATGGCGCCTTCCTTCGTCAGGTCGAAAGAATAGGCATCCTTCATCAGGAACTCGCGCGAGCGCATGGTGCCAAACCGTGGACGCAGCTCATCACGGAACTTCAGCTGAATGTGGTAGAGGTTCAGCGGCAGGTTCTTGTAGGATTTGACGTAAGAACGGAAAATGTCAGTGATCATTTCCTCGTTGGTTGGGCCATACAGCATCTGGCGATCCTGTCGGTCCTTGATACGCAGCATTTCCTTGCCATAATCCTCATAACGGCCGCTCTCCTGCCACAGCTCTGCAGACTGCAGTGTTGGCATCAGCAGTTCGACGGCGCCGGCACGGTTCTGCTCTTCACGCACGATCTTGTTGACCTTGTCGAGAACGCGCTTGCCCAGCGGCAGCCAGGAATAAATGCCCTGCGAATGCTGGCGGATCATGCCTGCACGCAACATAAGGCGATGCGAAACGATCTCCGCTTCCTTGGGATTTTCCTTGAGGATGGGCATGAAATAACGGCTGAGACGCATATCGGATTCCGTGACTTTGGCGATCCGGACTCTCCTGCCGGGAATCGCCGCAACAAAGGGCTGTTTGCGCCGTTCATAAACGTTTCCCAGACAGAAGGAAACCCGGCACTGGACAACACCAGAAAGCAGGTACATGACGATTTTGCGACATCAATATCCACTATTACTGATTGTCGCAGAATATTTTTGTCGCTTGCGTTGCGACATATCGCCCAATAGGGAATTTTTTGCCGACTGTAGCAAAAATGCAAAAAATCTAATGACAAGCATCGGAGATTGGGCTAGCTTTAGCTCATAAAACAGGCATGAAGAACAAATTCCTGCCAATTTCGCGGTCAGTCTTGGGAGGATCAGATCTTAGGCGCGCTTCGTCGCTGCCCCGGCAACGGTTACAGATCACGCGAAAATTAGAAAACAAGGCTTCAACGCCTTGTTTTTTTTTGCCTTTTAGCAACCCCTTAAACCGGGCGACGCAAATTTCGGCCAAATTGCGACTGTCAAGTCCACTAAATCACTCGAAATACTCTGTGCCGCATGTTCATGACAGGCATGTGACGGCAAATTTGTTGTGAAAAGACTCATCCCCTCACAAATAAGGGTCGAGCATCCACCTGCACTGATTTCGGCGTCGAAACCCGCCACTTTGCACACTCTCACAGTGTCCAGAAAACGCTGTCTGTGTGGGAGATGATCCAGCGTGCAACATCACCGATTGAACATCGGGAACAGTTCGAAGATGTCTTCCAACTCAAAATTGAACCACCACGTTAAAACCAGCCAGGACGCAAGCAGTGCGGCTGAAACGGCGGTGTTGAGCGCGATGACCTTCAAACCGCGGAAACGGGCTGGTGCACTCGCCACTGTGCCGGGTTCAACCGCCCCCTCTTCCGCCTGCGTCCGCAAACCAATGGGCAGCACGATAAACAGCGTGGTCCACCAGATGACGAAGTAGATTGCGAAATACGAGAGAACGGTCATGGGCACCTGCTATCCGGTTTGGAGCGCATCTTTCCCGAATGGTACGTGCGACGGGAAGACAGGCTGTTATGGGCAACTATAGGCAAACAAGGCTGGCGCACAAACAATGTTTTCAACAGTCTTTTGTGGCCAAGCGCATAAATTGATTCACTTTTTCGCGGCAAGGCATTGTTTTAGAATCGCTTTATCAAACGCCAGGAATTGAGAAACCACTTGAAGTGCGGCTTGCCAGATCTGTTTCAGACCTGCTCAAGCTCGATCAGCGTGCCGAAAAAATCCTTGGGATGGAGAAACAACACCGGTTTGCCATGCGCACCGATTCTGGGCTCACCATCGCCCAAAACACGCGCACCGGACTGTTTCAGCTGGTCACGTGCAGCAAGGATGTCCTCCACCTCGTAACAGATGTGATGCATGCCGCCGGCCGGATTTTTAGCGAGAAAGGCCGCAATCGGCGACGCGTCGCCAAGCGGTTCCAGCAGTTCAACCTTGGAATTGGGAAGTTCGACAAATACCACGGTTACGCCGTGTTCCGGCAACGCCTGCCGTTCCGACAGGCTGGCGCCCAGCATCTTGCCGTAGGCCGCCTCTGCCGCGCCAAGGTCAGGCACCGCAAGTGCCACATGGTTGATACGTCCGAGCATAGCCTCCTCCCCGAAGCCTGTGGGCCGACAGGATATGGGCAGTTATACCTGCCCATATCGTTTTAGAATGAAGTTCTGGCCACCGTCTGTCAGACTTTGGTCAGGAATACCGTCACAACAGGCTTTTTTCCCCAGCTCTGATGCGCTGTGGAACGCACGGCGCGGCGCACCGCTTCGCGTACCATGTCGAGGTCCTTGCGCTTGCTGCGTGGAATGCTCTCCACAGCGCCAAGAACGGCGTCATAAAGCGTATCTTCCATATCCTCGCCTTCGTCATCGAACTCCGGCAGGCCAAAAGGCACAACGTCCGGATCGCCAACAAAGTCAAAACGGCTGTCGAGCACGACGTTAACAGAGACATGGCCAGCAAAGGACAGCTTGCGTCGGTCGCCGATGCCCATTTCCTCGAAATCACCCATCAGCTTACCGTCCTTGAAGACACGGCCATGCGGCGCATCATCAATGACCTCTACCGGACCGGGCGCCAAACGCAGGATATTGCCGTTGCGAACTTTCGGTACTGTCTTGATGCCAGCCTGCTCTGCCAGTTCCTTCTGGGCCACCAGATGAGCGGCTTCACCGTGCACAGGCACGAGAATCTGGGGACGGGTCCACTCATACATTCTCAACAGTTCGTTGCGACGGGGGTGACCAGAGACATGCACCAGCGCCTCATTGTCGGTAACAATATGCACGCCCTGCTCGATCAGGCCGTTCTTGATATCGATAATGGCCTTTTCATTGCCGGGAATGGCGCGGGATGAGAACACCACCGTATCACCGGCCGCCAGCGCCACGTTGCGCATCTCATCGCGTGACAGCTTGGCAAGTGCGGCGCGCGCTTCGCCCTGCGATCCGGTGAGGATCAGCACCACCTTGTCACGTGGAATGTAACCATACTCATCTTCTGCCAGGAATGGCTTGATGCCTTCCATGATACCGATGTCGTGGGCAACGTTGACAACGCGCTTCAGCGAACTGCCAAGCAGCAGCACTTCACGGCCAGCGGCTTCCGCCGCCTGCGCAATCGACCGGATACGGCCGACATTGGAAGAGAAGGTGGTAATGGCCACCCTGCCCTCGGCATTTTCAATGATCTGGCGCAGACCTTCCGACACTTCATGTTCGGATGGCGAAACACCGTCACGCAGTGCATTGGTACTGTCGCACATCAGTGCCAGTACGCCCTCGTCACCCAGCGCGCGGAAACGGGCCTCATCCGTCAAAGGCCCAAGTGACGGTGCGTCATCGATTTTCCAGTCGCCGGTGTGAATGACGTTACCCAGTGGCGTACGGATAACAAGCGACATTGGCTCGGGGATGGAATGGTTGACGCCCACGGCCTCAATTTCAAATGGCCCGACATTGATACGGTCGCCAGCCTTGAACGGCGTGATCGGGATTTCAGCACGGGTGCCTTCGTAATTGCGCTTGGCTTCCAGCATGCCTGCCGTAAAGCCCGAGGCGAAGACCGGCACGTTGAGGCCCGGCCACAGATCATTGAGCGCGCCGTAATGGTCTTCATGGGCATGGGTAATGATGATGCCCTTGAGATTGTTTTTCTGCGCCTCGATGTAGCTGATGTCAGGCAGCACCAAATCAACACCCGGCAGATCCAGACCGGCAAAGGTTACACCGCAGTCCACCATGATCCACTGGCGTTTGGCAGCCGGGCCGTAACCATACAGCGCCAGGTTCATACCAATTTCGCCAACACCACCCAGTGGCAGGAATACGAGTTCATCCTGTTTCGACATCGTTCTTTTCCATATCGCGGCGAAACGGGACCGGTACCGGTCGTTGTTTCATCACCGCTTGCAAACATCGGCATTTACTTAAAACCGCCAGTTTCACGGAGCCGATG
Organism: Agrobacterium sp. 5Ca50; assembly: GCF_055381905.1. Taxonomy (NCBI): domain Bacteria; kingdom Pseudomonadati; phylum Pseudomonadota; class Alphaproteobacteria; order Hyphomicrobiales; family Rhizobiaceae; genus Agrobacterium; species Agrobacterium sp. 5Ca50. The sequence goes on along the minus strand of NZ_AP026438.1, from coordinate 1,000,114 downwards.
CGCACCCGCTGTGACGCCTTGCGATTACCGAGCTGCAAGGATGCTCCAAGTCCAAAGGTGTTGCCTGCGATACCGAAGTTGCGGTTACCGGTCAGGTGCCACCAAAAAATACATCGCCGGCGGCAATGGCGCGTGAGGGGCCATCGTCTTCGTTCAGCAGAAGGAAACCATTATCATCAATCCCGGTGAAGCGCCCGGAAATGGAACGATCCGGCAGATTGACGGTAATCCGCTCACCAATACCGCAGGCCGCAGCCCGCCAGGCATTCATGATCTCGGCAACACCCTGCCCGCGGTTCCAGATTTCCAGTACAGACGCCGTTTCGCGGAATAGATGGGCAAACAGTTCATCGGGTGAACAGGGGGCACCATGTTCCGACAACATCGTCACCGGATAGGCCGGATTATCAGGCTTGTGGGCAATGTTGATGCCAATACCGCTGACAACGGCGCGGCGTCCGTCACCCAAGAATTCCGCCTCCATGAGGATGCCACACGTCTTCTTGCGACCAATCAGGACATCATTCGGCCATTTGATCTCCAGTGGCTGTCCACCTGTGGGCAAAACCGTGCGCAGCGCACGATAAACACCGAGCGCGAAGGCCAGTGGCAAGGAGCCCATTTGTTCAGGCGCAGATGGATCAATCAGAAGAAGGGAAGCGTAGAGATTGCCGCGCTCTGAGACCCAGGGTCTGCCGCGCCGGCCACGCCCGCCTGTCTGGCGGGCAGCGGTAACCCAGAGATTACCAGTTTCGCCCGCTTTTGCGCGGGCGAAACATTCAATGTTGGTCGATGACGTTTCATCCAGACCCTCGTGCCGGAATTCATCAATGAAATTCCGGCTGGGTCTCATGCTGGTTCCGCTCAAAAGAATGTCTTGGCAGCAGCGTTGACTGCGTTACCGACAGGTCCGCCGAACAGAATGAAGCCGAGAACGAAGAGACCGGACAGCGCATACACAATGCGGTGTTCGATAGCCGGGCGCTCAAACTCACCCTTTGCATCGTCAAACCACATTACCTTGACCACACGCAGGTAGTAGAATGCACCAACAACCGAGCCAACCACACCGATGATAGCCAATGCGTAGAGCTTGGCTTCGATGGCTGCCAGGAACACGAAATACTTACCGAAGAAGCCTGCCAGCGGCGGAATACCGGCCAGCGAGAACATCAGTGCGGTCAGGACAACGGCCATGAACGGGTTGGTGGAGGACAGGCCTGCGAGATCGTCGACATTTTCGACATTGCCGATTTCCTTGCGGCGCATGGACAGAATGCAAGCGAAGGTGCCGAGCGTCATGACCATGTAGACCGTCATGTACATGACAACACCAGAGATGCCCGCTTCCGTGCCAGCAGCAAGACCAACCAGCGCGTAACCCATGTGACCGATGGAAGAATAGGCCATCAGACGCTTGATGTTTCGCTGGCCGATAGCGGCAAACGAACCAAGCAACATGGATGCAATCGAGATGAACACGACGATCTGCTGCCAGTCGGCAAATACCGGCTGGAAGGCTTCAACCACGATGCGGACCAGAATGGCCATCGCGCCGATTTTCGGAGCAGCGGACAGGAACGCAGTAACCGGGGTTGGTGCGCCTTCGTAAACGTCTGGCGTCCACATGTGGAACGGAACGGCAGAGATTTTGAATGCGAGACCGGCCAGCACGAACACCAGACCGAAGACCAGACCGAGCGAACGGGTTTCAGAGGTCAGAACCTTGGCAATTTCTTCAAAGCCAGTGTTGCCGGTGAAGCCATAGACCAGCGACATGCCGTAGAGCAGCATGCCGGAGGACAGCGCGCCGAGCACGAAGTACTTCAAACCAGCTTCCGTGGAGCGCAGGCTGTCACGGTTGATGGCGCAGATGACGTAGAGAGCAAGCGACTGAAGTTCCAACGCCATGTAGAGCGAGATCATGTCGTTTGCCGAAATCATCAGCAGGATGCCGAGGGTGGCAAGCACCAGCAGCACCGGATATTCGAAGCGCCCTATCGGCTCAACGCGGTTGTGGCCGATGGTCAGGATCATCGCCACGATCGAACCGATCAGGGCAATCACCTTCATGAAGTTACCGAAAGCGTCGGCGATGAAAGCGCCGCCGAAAGCGACGCCACTTGCGGGGTTAAAGACGATCCAGAGACCCGCAATGACGAGCAACGCAACTGCGAGGCCCGTGACTGTCGTTGTCGACTTGTCGCCCGAGAATACGCCAACCATGAGCAACGCCAGGGCACCGACCGCAAGGATCAGTTCCGGTGTCGCGATATGCAGACTGGCTAAGAGGAGTTCAGCGGTCATGTCCAACGGGTCCTGTCGTCAATTCAAAGTGAGCGCAACATTTTGCGCCGCCTGCAGTGCAGCCGTATAGTTGTTGATCAGCAGATCGACCGATGCAGCAGTCGCATCGAATACCGGAGCCGGATAGACACCGAAGAAGATCGTCAGGGCAACAAGCGGGTAAAGTATGACCTGTTCACGTGGAGACAGATCGAGCATGGCCTTCAGGCTTTCCTTTTCGAGCGCACCGAAAATGACGCGGCGGTAGAGCCACAGCGCATAGGCGGCAGAAAGGATAACACCAGTGGCGGCAAACAGTGCGACCCAGGTGTTGGCACGGAAAACGCCGACCAGTGTCAGGAATTCGCCGACGAAGCCGGAGGTGCCAGGCAAGCCGACATTGGCCATGGTGAAGATCATGAAGGCAACAGCATATTTAGGCATGTTGTTGACCAGACCACCGTATGCGGCAATGTCACGGGTGTGCAGGCGGTCGTAAACAACGCCTACGCAAAGGAAGAGCGCGCCGGACACGATACCGTGTGACAGCATCTGGAAGATAGCGCCCTGCAAGCCCTGCACGTTGGCTGCAAAGATACCCATTGTCACGTAACCCATGTGGGCAACGGACGAATAGGCAATCAGCTTCTTGATGTCTTCCTGCATCAGCGCGACCAGCGAGGTGTAGATGATGGCAAGAACGGACAGGGTGAAGACGAACGGCGCGAAATAGTCAGATGCCAGCGGGAACATCGACAGCGAGAAACGGATGAAACCGTAACCGCCAAGCTTCAGCATCACGCCAGCCAGGATAACCGAACCAGCGGTCGGTGCCTGAACGTGCGCATCTGGAAGCCATGTATGAACCGGCCACATCGGCATTTTCACCGCGAAAGCCGCGAAACATGCCAGCCACAGCCATGTCTGCATACCTGCAGGGAAGCCGAATTTCAGCAGTTCAGTGATGTCGGTCGTGCCAGCCTGCCAATACATCGCCATGATGGCGAGCATGGTCAGAACGGAACCGAGCAACGTGTAGAGGAAGAACTTGTAGGATGCGTAGACGCGATCCTTGCCGCCCCAGACACCGATGATAACGAACATCGGGATCAGTGTTGCTTCGAAGAACACGTAGAACAGAACAATGTCGAGAGCCACGAACACACCGATCATGACCACTTCCAGAAGAAGGAAGGCGATCATGTATTCCTTGATGCGCTTTTCAACCGAGTTCCAGCTGGCCAGAACACAGAACGGCATCAGGAATGTTGTCAGGATGACGAACAGCATAGAAATGCCGTCGACACCAAGGTGGTAAGCGGCGATCTCGCCGAACCATGCATGCTTCTCAACCATCTGGAAGCCCGGGTTCGAATTGTCGAAACCGATCCAGATGAACAGTGAAACGATGAATGTGAACACTGTCGTCAGCAGGGAGACGTTCAGAATATTACGGCGACCATACGGACCGTTTTCATTCGTCAGCAGCAGAAGTGCGACGCCCACCAGAGGCAGGAACGTGACCGTGGAAAGAATTGGCCAATCGGTCATTACAGGGCACTCCCGAGCATCATCCAGGTAACAAGGGCCGCGATACCAATCAGCATCGCAAACGCATAGTGATAGAGGTAACCGGATTGCAGGCGAACGATGCGGTTGGTTACATCAACCACGCGTGCTGCAACACCGTTTGGTCCGTAGGTGTCGATGACGGCAACGTCACCCTTCTTCCACAGGAACTTGCCAAGGGCTTTGGCCGAACGCACGAACAGGAAGTCGTACAGTTCATCGAAATACCACTTGTTGAGCAGGAACTGGTAGAGGCCACGGTGTGTTTCGGCCAAACGCTTCGGTACCGAAGGCGACTTGATATACATGTACCAGGCCGTCACGAAACCAAGAGCCATTGCCACAAACGGGCTCCACTTTACCCAGGTTGGAACATTGTGGAACTCATGGACGATGTGGTTCTCAGGACCGGTGAACAATGCACCCTTCCAGAATTCCTCATAGTGATGGCCGTAGAAGTATTCCACGAAGGCAACACCGGCAAACAGCGCACCAACCGTCAGGATAAACAGCGGAATGAGCATGACCATTGGCGATTCATGAACGTGGTGCATGACATCGTCAGAAGCGCGTGGCTTGCCGAAGAAGGTCATGAACGCCAGGCGCCATGAATAGAAGCTGGTGAACAGAGCCGCGATAACCAGCAGCGTGAAGGCGAAGCCGCCAAGGCTGGAATGCGAGGCAAAGGCAGATTCAATGATCGCATCCTTGGAGAAGAAGCCGGCAAAGCCGATCACGGTTCCAGGAATACCAACACCCGTCAGAGCCAGCGTACCGATTGTCATTGTCCAGAAGGTGACAGGGATGTGCTTGCGCAGACCACCCATGTAACGCATGTCCTGCTCACCATCCACGGCGTGAATGACCGAGCCGGCGCAAAGGAACAACAGCGCCTTGAAGAAGGCGTGCGTGAACAGGTGGAATACGGCCGCTCCGTAAGCGCCAACGCCGAGAGCCACGAACATGTAACCGAGCTGCGAACAGGTCGAATAAGCGATAACGCGCTTGATGTCGTTCTGAACCAGACCAACCGTTGCTGCAAAGAATGCGGTGATCGCGCCGATCAGGGTCACGAATGTCAGGGCATCCGGCGACAGTTCGAACAGAGGCGACATACGGGCAACAAGGAAGACACCGGCGGTCACCATGGTCGCGGCGTGAATGAGCGCCGACACAGGTGTCGGACCTTCCATCGCGTCTGGCAGCCAGGTGTGCAGCAGGAACTGCGCCGACTTACCCATCGAACCCATGAACAACAGCAGGCAGACAGCGGTGATCGCGTGACCCTTGTCGAGCTGCATGCCGAACAGGTTGATGACTGCTTCTGTCGATGCGGCGCCTTCTGGAGGTAGATAAGTGCTGGCAGCCGCGAAGATCGTTTCAAAATTGATCGAGCCGAACAGCACGAACACGCCGGCAATACCGAGAATGAAACCAAAGTCACCGACGCGGTTGACGATGAACGCCTTCATGGCCGCAGCAGAAGCCGACGGTTTTTTGAACCAGAAACCGATGAGCAGGTACGAAGCCAGACCCACGCCTTCCCAGCCGAAGAACATCTGCAGCAGGTTGTCGGAGGTGATCAGCATCAACATCGCGAAGGTAAACAGCGAAAGGTATGCAAAGAAACGCGGGCGATGCGGATCATGGTGCATGTAGCCGATCGAGTACAGGTGAACCAGCGTGGACACGGTGTTGACCACCACGAACATCACAGCCGTCAATGTATCGATACGGAATGCCCACTGGACATCGATGCCGCCGGACTGGATCCAGCGCAGCACTTCAACCTTGATCACTTCGCCGCCCTCGCCGTGATGACCGAGCGCAACGTTAAAGAAAACAATCCACGACAGGATTGCGACAACGATCATCAGACCGCTGGTGACATATTCCGAAGCCTTCGCACCGATCGAGCGGCCAAAGAGGCCTGCGATCAGGAAGCCGATAAGCGGCAGAAAGACGATAGCCTTATAGATCATAGCCTTATCAGCCCTTCATCATATTAACGTCTTCCACGGCAATCGAGCCGCGGTTGCGGTAGAAGACAACGAGTATTGCAAGACCGATAGCGGCTTCAGCAGCAGCAACGGTAAGAATGAACAAGGCGAACACCTGGCCAACGATATCGTTGAGGAACGACGAGAAAGCGACCATGTTCAGGTTCACGGCAAGCAGGATCAGTTCGATCGACATCAGGATAATGATGACGTTCTTGCGGTTCAGGAAGATGCCGAACACGCCGATCGTGAAGAGGATGGCGCTGAGCGTCAGGTAGTGGGAAAGTCCGATTTCCATATTTTCTATTCCTTGATCCGTCCGCGCCTCAGATACCTTGCCCCGGCTTTACCTTGACGACTTCGATAGCCGTCTTCGGATCGCGGGCAACCTGCTTGGAAATGTCCTGACGCTTGATGTCCGTACGGTGACGCAGGGTCAGTACGATCGCACCAATCATGGCGACCAGAAGCACAAGGCCAGCAAGCTGGAAGTAGTAGACGTAATGTGTGTAGAGCACATCGCCGAGAGCCGCCGTATTGGTGCGCTCCGCGATTGGCGGTATTGGCATGCTGATCGACTTTGCTGCCTCAGGCGAAATCATGCTGCCACCGATCACGATGATCAGTTCAGCGGCAAGAATGACGCCGACCAATGCGCCGATTGGCGCGTATTGCAGAACGCCAGAGCGGAATTCCGCGAAATCGACATCCAGCATCATGACGACGAACAGGAAGAGCACCGCCACAGCGCCGACATAAACGACCAGCAGGATCATGCCTAGGAATTCAGCGCCCGTCAGCAGGAAGAGAGCAGCAGCGTTGAAGAAGGTCAAAATCAGAAAAAGAACCGAGTGAACCGGGTTCCTTGCCGAGATAACCATGAATGCCGACGCGACCGCGACGAAGGCGAATATATAAAAGAATACAGCCTGCAGACCCATGTTGGTGCCTTTTTGTCCTGATCGGGCGAGCGAAACCTGTCACCCTGCCCGTTTGGAGGCCTGCGGTAAAACCGGCAGGCCCTACTTACAATTTGCGGTTTTCCGTAACAGTCAGAGCGACGGAAACATGCTTTCTTAGCGGTACGGTGCGTCGAGCGCGAGGTTGCGCGCGATTTCCCGTTCCCAGCGATCGCCATTTTCCAGAAGACGAGCCTTGTCGAAGTAAAGTTCTTCACGCGTTTCAGTGGCGAATTCGAAGTTCGGGCCTTCGACAATCGCGTCAACCGGGCAAGCTTCCTGGCAGAAACCGCAATAAATGCACTTCACCATGTCGATGTCGTAACGAACGGTACGACGTGTACCATCATTACGGCGCGGACCAGCTTCAATGGTAATGGCCTGCGCAGGACAGATGGCTTCACACAGCTTGCAGGCGATGCAACGCTCTTCGCCGTTTGGATAACGGCGTAGCGCATGTTCACCACGGAAGCGCGGAGAGACCGGACCCTTTTCAAAGGGATAGTTCACCGTTGCCTTCTGTTTGAAGAAGTGGCGCATCGTCAGGAAAATAGCTCCGACGAATTCCTTGAGGAACAGTGAATTGACGGCTTGTGAAAGGCTTGCCATCTCAACCTCCAAATCTGCAAGCGGACTGAACGGACATCATTATGCAGTTCCCGTCAGCTTGAGTACGAATGCAACAATAACGACCATGGCGAGCGACAGAGGAAGGAAGACCTTCCAGCCGAGTCGCATCAGTTGGTCATAGCGGTAGCGCGGAACGAATGCCTTCACCAGAGCGAACATGAAGAAGACCATGCCGCCCTTGAGGATAAACCACACAATGCCCGGAACCCAGTTCAGGAACCACACGTCGACGATCGGCAACCAGCCCCCTAGGAACAGGATGGTTGTGAGCGAGCACATCAAAACGATGGCCGCATATTCGCCGAGCATGAACATCATGTATGGGGTCGAGCCATATTCCACCATGTGACCGGCAACCAGTTCCGATTCCGCTTCCGGAAGATCGAAGGGAGGACGGTTGGTTTCTGCAAGGCACGAAATGAAGAACACGATGAACATCGGGAACAATGGCAACCAGTGCCAGTCGAGGAACGAAGCCGGAAGGCCGATCATTGTTCCAAGTCCGGTCTGCTGTGCATTGACGATATCCGTCAGGTTCAACGAACCGACGCAAAGAAGAACGGTCACGATAACAAGACCGATCGACACTTCATAAGATACCATCTGCGCGGCGGAACGAAGTGCACCAAGGAACGGGTACTTGGAGTTGGACGCCCAACCACCCATGATGATGCCGTAAACTTCGAGCGACGAAATCGCGAAGATGTAGAGAATACCGACATTGATGTTGGCGATGACCCAGCCATCCGCAAAGGGGATAACGGCGTAAGTCGCCAGAGCCAGCGTCACTGCAACCAGCGGCGCCAGAAGGAAAACCGCCTTGTTGGCACCGGCCGGAATGACCGGCTCCTTGAGAATGAACTTCAAAAGGTCGGCAAAGGACTGGAACAGACCCCAAGGACCAACAACGTTTGGACCACGGCGCAGCTGAACAGCAGCCCACACCTTACGGTCAGCCAGCAGGATGAACGCGATGAAAACCAAGAGGCAAACGAGAAGCAGCAGGGACTGGCCGATCATGATCAGCGCGGGCCAGACATAGCTCCAGAAAAACGAATCCATAATCTCCTGCCTTACTCTGCCGCAGCCTTGAAATTGTTGCGGGCCAATGCGGAGCACTCAGCCATCACGGCGGACGCTCTCGCAATAGGGTTCGTCAAATAGAAGTCCTTCACGGGTGAAGCAAACCCGGACTTGTTCATTTTACCGGCCTTTTTGGCCAGAGCTTCGATATCGGATGCGTTGCCGGCTGCAATTTCGTCGAGACCGGCGAAGTGCGGGTGGGCAGCGTAAAGCTGCGCGCGCAGGGCAGACAGCGAATCGAACGGCAGCTTGTGACCGAGAACGTCGGAAAGCGCACGCAGGATTGCCCAGTCTTCACGAGCGTCGCCCGGTGCGAAACCGGCGCGGTTGCCCATCTGAACGCGGCCTTCGGTGTTGACCCAGATGCCGGACTTTTCGGTGTAGGCAGCGGCAGGCAGGATCACGTCGGCATTCATTGCGCCGTTGTCACCATGCGAACCGATGTAAACCGTGAACTTTGCAGCCTTGGCCGACAGGTCGATTTCGTCTGCGCCGAGCAGGAACAGAACGTCCATCGACGATACCATTTCAGCAGCGGCAACACCGCCCTGCCCCGGCACGAAGCCGAGATCCAGACCGCCAACGCGTGATGCTGCGGTGTGCAGAACCGAGAAGCCATTCCATTCTTCGGAGACGGCGCCAACAGCAACGGCAAGCTTCGCAGCAGTTGCCAGAACGTCTGCACCATCAGCGCGCGACAATGCGCCCTGGCCGATGAGGATCAGCGGGTTCTTGGCGTTCTTCAGCTTTTCAACAAAGCTGTGCGAACCATCTGCCAGTTCCTTCAGCGTGTCCGTGCCGGAACCGAGGTAGTCATAGGAGTAACGCAGTTCACCAGCTTCGCCGATCAGACCGATCGGGAAACCGCCACGGCGCCAGCGCTTGCGAATGCGTGCGTTGAGCACGGCAGCTTCGTAACGTGGGTTGGCACCGACGATCAGCAATGCGTCAGCCTGTTCAATACCTTCGATGGTTGCATTGAAGAGGTAGCTTGAACGGCCGAGCGCCGGGTTGAGAGCAACGCCATCCTGACGGCAGTCAACATTGGCCGAACCAAGCGATGCCAGCAGCGACTTGAGCGCGAACATTTCTTCAACCGATGCCAGGTCGCCAGCGATCGCGCCGATCTTGTCGCCGCTTGCGGCGGACACTGCGGACTTGATGGCAGCAAATGCCTCGCCCCAGGATGCTGGTGCGAGACGGCCATTCTGGCGAACGTAAGGACGGTCGAGACGCTGGGTCTTCAAACCATCCCAGATGAAACGGCTCTTGTCGGAAATCCACTCTTCGTTGATGGCTTCGTTGACGCGCGGCATAACGCGCATCACTTCGCGACCACGGGTGTCAACGCGGATTGCGGAACCCAGAGCATCCATCACGTCGATGGTTTCAGTCTTGTTCAGTTCCCATGGACGCGCCGTAAATGCGAACGGCTTGGAGGTCAGCGCGCCAACCGGGCACAGGTCAACAACGTTACCCTGCAGCTCGGAGGTCATTGCCTGCTCGAGGTAGGTGGTGATTTCAGCGTCTTCACCGCGGCCGATCAGACCGAGTTCAGCGATACCAGCCACTTCCGTCGTGAAGCGAACGCAACGCGTGCAGTGAATGCAGCGGTTCATCACGGTCTTGACGAGCGGTCCAATATACTTGTCTTCAACCGCACGCTTGTTTTCAGCATAACGCGAACCAGCAATACCGAAGGCCATAGCCTGGTCCTGAAGGTCGCATTCGCCGCCCTGGTCACAGATCGGGCAATCAAGCGGGTGGTTGATCAGCAGGAATTCCATCACACCTTCGCGGGCCTTCTTGACCATAGGCGTGTTGGTGAAAATCTCAGGCAGTTCGCCATTCGGGCCGCCACGCACATCGCGTACGCCCATGGCGCAGGATGCGGCAGGTTTGGGCGGTCCGCCCTTTACCTCGATAAGACACATGCGGCAGTTACCCGCGACCGACAAACGCTCGTGAAAACAAAAGCGCGGAACTTCAGCTCCAGCCTCCTCACACGCCTGCAACAGCGTGAAATGATCCGGAACCTCGATCTCTTTACCGTCAACCTTGAGCTTTGCCATGGTTCTACTTACGTCCTGTTGCCTGTCCGTCCCGCACTCTTTGCGTTCCGCGACAAATCCTCATCGCAATAGCGCAAACGAACTGCGCTTCATGCTTCATTTTGTCAAAGGCACCGGTATCATTACCGGCACCCTCCCCTGCACAATCGAAACCGATTATTCAGCAGCTTCCAATACAGCACCATGATCCATGGCTCTGTAGGTGTATTCATCGATACGCCGTTCGATTTCCGGACGGAAATTGCGGATCAGAGCCTGGATTGGCCATGCAGCCGCATCGCCCAGCGCGCAGATGGTGTGGCCTTCGATCTGCTTGGTCACTTCCAGCAGCATATCGATTTCGCGCTTCTGCGCGTTGCCCTTCACCATGCGCTCCATGACGCGCATCATCCAGCCTGTACCTTCACGGCAAGGCGTGCACTGGCCGCAACTCTCGTGCTTGTAGAAAGCAGCCAGACGCCAGATGGCTTTAACAATATCCGTAGACTTGTCCATCACGATCACAGCAGCCGTACCGAAGGACGACTTCACGTCACGCATGCCGTCAAAGTCCATCGGTGCGTCGATGATATCCTCGGCCTTGACGACCGGGCAGGAAGAACCGCCTGGAATAACGGCCAGCAGGTTATCCCAACCGCCGCGGATACCGCCACAGTGACGCTCGATCAGCTCACGGAAAGGAATGCCCATGGCTTCTTCGACCGTGCAAGGACGGTTGACGTGACCGGACACCATGAACAGCTTGGTGCCGACATTGTTTGGACGACCAATGGCCGAAAACCATGCAGCGCCACGGCGCAGGATGGTTGGCGCAACTGCAATCGACTCAACGTTGTTAACGGTGGTCGGGCAGCCATAAAGACCCATGTTGGCCGGGAATGGCGGCTTGAGGCGTGGCTGGCCCTTCTTGCCTTCAAGGCTTTCCAGAAGTGCTGTTTCCTCGCCGCAGATGTAGGCACCGGCACCATGATGCACGTAAACATCGAAGTCCCAGCCGTTCTTGTTGTTTTTACCCAATAAACCGGCGTCGTAGCATTCATCGATAGCGGCCTGCAGCGCTTCACGCTCACGCATGTATTCGCCGCGAACATAAATGTAAGCCGTGTGGGCACCCATGGCGAAACCGGCCAGAACGCAACCCTCGATCAGGGTATGCGGGTCATGGCGCAGGATTTCACGGTCTTTGCAGGTACCTGGTTCGGATTCGTCGGCGTTGACCACGAGATAATGTGGACGGCCGTCGTTTTCCTTCGGCATGAAGGACCACTTGAGACCTGTCGGGAAGCCAGCGCCGCCACGACCACGAAGGCCGGAGGCCTTCATCTCATTGATGATCCAGTCACGGCCCTTTTCGATAAGGATCTTTGTACCATCCCAATGGCCACGCGACATCGCGCCCTTCAGGGACTTGTCCTTAAGGCCGTAGATATTGGTAAAGATGCGATCTTGATCTTTTAACATACGTCACCTCTTACCGCGGCTTCTTGCCGAAGACTTTAATGTATTCGGCTTCGCCACCTTTGGCGAGCGCCTCGGCCTGGCGGACCCAATCGTCCCGCACAATACGACCCTTGAAATTCAGGTAGCCATCAACCCATTCCTGTTCGTCCTTTTTCCATTCCGCAACTTGCGCGAAGGTGAAGATGCCGATGTCATGCAGAATGGATTCGATTTTCGGACCTACGCCCGAAATCAGCTTCAAATCATCCGGAGTTTCAGGCTTTGCAACGGCGGCAGGACGATTCTTGTCGTCCAGAGAAGGCTTTTCAGACTTCGTATCTACGCCAGTTGCTTCCTTCTCGGCTGCCTTGACGTTTTCCTCGGCTGCCTTTGGGGCAGTAAGAGGCGTCTTCAGCTTTGGATCTGTTTCAGGTGCATCCGTCTTAGGCTTTGCCGCATTGGACGGCGGAACCTGTGCAGTATCTGCTTTGGCTTCAGCAGGTGCAGCAGCCGGAGCTTCAAGATTGGTACGAACCAGCTTGATTTCTTCGGTCAGCGACGTCAGGCCACCTTCAGGTACCGAGAAATGACGGTCGATCTGTGGGCCGGGAGTGATGGTGTCACCCTTGCCTGCTTCAAACGCGTCGATGATCTCTTCCAGACGCTCAGGCGTCAGATCCTCATAGGCATCCTTGAAGATGATAACCATTGGTGCGTTAACGCAGGCGCCCTGACATTCAACTTCTTCCCAGGACAGCGTGCCTTCGGCGTTTGGTGTCAGCGGATCATGGTGGATCTTGTGACGGCAGACATCCATCAGCGCTTCGGAACCACGCAGCATGCACGGCGTTGTACCGCACACCTGAATGTGGGCGCGCGTCCCAACCGGCTTCAGCTGGAATTGGGTGTAGAAGGTCGCAACTTCCAGTACGCGGATATAGGGCATATCCAGCATGTCAGCGATCTGCTCGATGCAGGCACGGGTAACCCAGCCATCCTGCTCCTGAGCCCTCATCAACAGAGGAATCACTGCGGACTGCTGACGGCCTTCCGGATATTTCTGGATCGTCTTTTCCGCCCATGCAGCATTTGCCTCATTGAAGGCAAAGTTGACAGGCTGGACCTGATCTTCGGCTAATCGACGAACGGACATACTAGCTCACGCCTCATCAGTTTAACGGCTCACACCGCGACTCCACCACCGTGGCGAATTCGCAGGCATAAGCCGATTTGTCTTTTTGCAAAAATACAATGAACTTCTTGCCGTTGGGCACCGAGGCTTTGATCTCGTAGCCTGCGGACAGAAGTCCTCGAATGGTGGAAACCCCGCCACTGGATGCAGAGCTCATGTTGTCCGATGTCTGTGCAAATGCAGCAGAAGCGCCGGACAACAGAACAGCCAAATATGCCAGTGGCAGACGCATTAGCGGTCGACCTCCCCGAACACGATGTCGAGAGAACCAAGAACAGCCGTCACGTCGGCGAGCTGGTGGCCCTTGCAGAGGAAATCCATGGCCTGCAGGTGCACAAAACCCGGAGCGCGGATCTTGCAGCGGTAAGGCTTGTTGCTGCCGTCGGCAACGACATAGACGCCGAACTCACCCTTCGGTGCTTCAACGGCGGCGTAAACCTCACCGGCTGGCACGTGGTAACCTTCGGTATAGAGCTTGAAGTGGTGAATGAGCGCTTCCATCGAACGCTTCATTTCGCCTCGCTTCGGCGGAACAACCTTGCCGTCAAGCGCCGATACGGCTCCAACGCGGTGCTTGCCCTGCAGAAGCTCAACGCACTGCTTCATGATGCGAACCGACTGGCGCATCTCCTGCATACGAATGAGGTAACGGTCATAACAGTCACCGTTCTTGCCGACAGGAATGTCGAACTCCAGATCGGAGTAACATTCGTAAGGCTGCGAACGACGCAGGTCCCAGGCAGCGCCGGAACCACGAACCATAACGCCCGAGAAGCCCCAGTTGAACGCGTCTTCCAGCGTCACAACGCCGATATCGACGTTACGCTGCTTGTAGATGCGGTTATCGGTCAGCAGGCCTTCGATGTTGTCGAGAACGGTAATGAACGGGTCACACCACTTGCCGATATCATCGACCAGCTCTGGCGGGATATCCTGGTGTACGCCACCTGGGCGAACATAGGCTGCGTGCATGCGCGCGCCACAGGCACGCTCATAGAACACCATCAGCTTTTCGCGTTCTTCGAAGCCCCAAACCGGCGGTGTCATGGCGCCAACGTCCATAGCCTGCGTGGTGACGTTCATGATGTGCGACAGGATGCGGCCGATTTCGGAAAACAGCACGCGGATCAACTGACCACGCATCGGGATTTCAAGGCCGAGAAGCTTTTCAACAGCAAGCGCGAAGGCATGCTCCTGGTTCATCGGCGAAACGTAGTCCAGACGGTCGAAATACGGCACGGCCTGAAGGTAGGTCTTGGTTTCGATCAGCTTTTCCGTGCCGCGGTGCAACAAACCGATATGCGGATCGACGCGCTCGACGATTTCACCGTCCAGTTCAAGAACAAGACGCAACACGCCGTGCGCGGAAGGGTGTTCCGGGCCGAAGTTGATGGTGAAGTTGCGAACATTATGTTCAGTCATGCTTTTGCTCCGCCGACGTGACCATGGCGATGAATTCGGCACCGGTCATGTTCTTCGTGGCCTGGGTGAATGAATAGCAATCAGGCTTTTCGTCTATAAAAATCTGCGAAACGAGCCGGTAATCGGAAGGGTTCTCGAATGCCTGAACGGAAACGGCCGTGTGCGCACCATCCTTGGAACGCCACAAAAGGGTGCTGCCGCATGACGCGCAGAAACACCGCTCACCCCATTCAGAAGACGAATAGACGCCAAGCGCCTTTTCGTCTGCAAACGTCACACCTTCGCATTCAACCGCAAGAAAGACGCCGCCGGACCAGCGACGGCACATGGAACAATGGCAGACACCGACCTCCCGGGCACCAACCTGTGCCTCGAAGCGAACGGCGCCGCAAAGACATTGCCCCTGCTCTCGCGTTGTTTCGGTCGTCATTGCTTCGCCTTCTCGTCGCCCGGAAGAACGTAATCCGTTCCCTCCCAAGGAGAAAGGAAGTCGAAGTTACGGAATTCCTGCTTCAACTCGACCGGCTCATACAGAACGCGCTTCAGTACGTCATCGTAACGTACTTCTACAAATCCGGTAACCGGGAAGTCCTTGCGCAGCGGATGGCCTTCAAAGCCGTAATCGGTGAGAATACGACGAAGGTCGGCATGGCCCTCAAACGGAATGCCGTACATATCCCATGCTTCGCGTTCGAACCATTCCGCACCCATGAACACGGATGTCGAGGATGGAACGCCCTCGTCTTCCGCTACCTGCAGCTTCACCCGCACACGCAGGTTCTGACGAGGAGACAGAAGATGATAGACAACATCGAAACGCTTTTCGCGGCGCGGCCAGTCAACGCCGCAGATATCGATAATGTTGATAAAACCGCACTGGACGTCATCCCGCAGGAAGGTCAGCAGTGCGATAACATTGGCTGGCGTTGTGTTCAGGGTGAGTTCGCCGAAAGCAATATCGGCAGACTCAACCAACGAACCACGTGCTTCCTTAACATAGGCAGCAAGATCGGTAAGAGCTTCACTCATTCGTACTGTCCTTTGCCCTTAACGCTCGATCGTTCCGGTTCTGCGGATCTTCTTCTGCAACAAAAGCACGCCGTAAAGCAGCGCCTCTGCCGTGGGGGGACAGCCCGGAACGTAAATATCTACCGGGACGACACGGTCACAACCGCGCACCACAGCATAGGAATAATGGTAATAACCGCCGCCATTGGCGCAGGAACCCATCGAGATGACGTAACGTGGCTCAGGCATCTGGTCATACACCTTGCGCAGCGCCGGAGCCATCTTGTTGGTCAGCGTGCCGGCAACGATCAGAACGTCCGACTGGCGCGGTGACGCACGTGGCGCAACACCAAAGCGCTCAAGGTCGTAACGCGGGCCAGAGGCCTGCATCAGGCCTTCAACGGCGCAACAGGCCAGACCGAACTGCATCCACATCAGCGAACCGGTACGGGCCCATGTGATGAGCTCGTCGGTCGAGGTGACGAGGAAGCCCTTGTCGGCCAGTTCGTCGTTGATTTCGGTAAAATACGCATCGTTGCTGCCAACGGGCTTGCCCGTCGACGGATCGATAATGCCTTTCGGCTTCGGAGCAACCAGCGTCGTGTTGTCTTGACCTACGCCCATTCCAAAGCTCCCTTCTTCCACTCATAGATGAAGCCAATGGTGAGAACACCGAGGAACACCATCATGGACCAGAAGCCGAACCAGCCCAACTCACCGAAGGACACAGCCCATGGGAACAGGAACGCAACTTCAAGGTCGAAGATAATGAATAGGATCGACACCAGATAAAAGCGAATGTCGAACTTCATACGCGCATCATCAAAGGCATTGAAACCGCACTCGAACGCAGACAGCTTTTCCGGGTCCGGATTTTTATAAGCAACTGCGAATGGCGCGATAAGCAGCGCCAGTCCGATGACCAGCGCGATACCAATGAAAATTGCAATCGGAATATAGGAACTGAGGAGTTCAGTCATCGTACTCTTCCCTGTCCGAGCCGAGCGCCGGACAATCCCTTGCGACAAACCGTCTGCAAGGACAAAAATCATGTTGCAACGCCAAAGTCGTTAGCGCAGCCGGGTTCTCTCTGCAAGAGTTTCTGCATCATTTCAACCCGGTTGCCGCATCGTTTCGCAACAATAACGATACACTACCTTGGCACCCACCCCTTTGGATACCGCTAAATACTTAAAAAAAATGAATATTCCGCCAAACAAAAAACAAAGTCACAAAGGTGAGAAATTTGCTGGAAATTGCACTGCAAAAAGCACATTTTGCATAACGGAAATATGAGCAAAAAAGGAAGGAAATGTTGGGCGGCAAACGCGATTCATTTGAACCGCGCGCAACGCGCAAAGCACGCCACAGTCTCTGGAGAGACGAGCGTGTAAACAACGATGGAGGGGACATTTAAAAAATAAATGGCGCGAGTGACGGGGCTCGAACCCGCGACCTCCGGCGTGACAGGCCGGCACTCTAACCGACTGAGCTACACCCGCGCATTGCAGATTTTCATCTGCGTTTTTCGAGGAAAGGATGGCGCGAGTGACGGGGCTCGAACCCGCGACCTCCGGCGTGACAGGCCGGCACTCTAACCAACTGAGCTACACCCGCTTAATCCTTATTCAGCAGAAACCTGCCTAACGAAGCAGCCTCGACTGTCCGTGAGCGGCTAACTACGGGGTTCATGTTTGGGTGTCAACAGGTTTCATGACAAAAAATACGCTTTCGTTTTTTTCTTTCCAAAATCTGTCCCAAACGGCCGATTTTATCCACAGCCCTCCCCTGTTTTGGGCGTCCTATAGAGAGTGAAATTTTCTTGAATTTTTTCTGATAGGGAAAAACCCTTATTTTCTCGGGATGTTACGCAATTGCGCACAGCGAAATCAGAAAATTTTGAAAAAACTTCACAAAGGGGACTTGCGCTTTTTTTCTGATCCGCATAGATCACAGCCACCGACGCGGCGAACATAACAAACGGTTCGCAAGACGCGAAGGGCGATTAGCTCAGTTGGTAGAGCGCCTCGTTTACACCGAGGATGTCGGGAGTTCGAGTCTCTCATCGCCCACCATTTTCCTTCTTGTCTCCCCTTTTAAGTATCTTGAATGTCGCCATTTATTCGTGGCGTATTGTTTTCCGCTTGGTCAGAAAAAACAACCAACGGGAATTATCAACATGGACACTATCTCAATCGACAATCGTGGTGATTTCGGCCTGTGGGCAATCGAACGCGCCAAGGAGATCATTGCCGTTGAGGGCTCATCCCTGGCGATTGCAGCGCGCGACAGCAGTGAAGAGACCATTCGCGAGGCAGCAAATGCACTCGGTGCCGCAATAACCGCTGCTTTGCTCGAGGTGTATGACGGCCTTTTGTCCGACGAAGAATAAGAAACGCACCTACTCGCTGACCGCATCGTTTTTTTCGCTCCACCATCGCAATCATAGCGCGTATTTTTGCGCTTCGCTCGTCGTTGCTCCCGTGATAAAGGTCAATTCCCACGCCTTGACCACGGGAGTTTCCGATGACGCAGATGGAAGGCAGTGCATTTCAGGAAGAATTTTTATCAACAACAGGCGGGCTGCGACTCTTCGTACGCTCGTGGAAACCCGATTCTGTGCCTCGGACCGTCTTGGTGATTTGCCACGGCGTGACTTCTCATGGCGGCCAGTATCTCTGGGCCGCCGAAAAATTCATGCAAAGAGGCTTTATTGTCTACGCACTCGACTTACGCGGCCGTGGAAAATCCGACGGACCGCGATTCTATGTCGATAATATTGCCGATTATGTCGCCGATCTCGGCATTGTCATTGATCTGGCGAAGTCCCGCAATCCGAATCTGCCGGTTTTTTTGCTGGGTCACAGCGCTGGTGGCGTCGTCTCATGTTCCTACGCTCTGGAAATGCAGGATGGATTGGCCGGCCTGATCTGCGAAAGTTTTGCTTTCAAGGTGCCCGCCCCCAATTTCGTTCTTGGAATCACCAAATTTTTAAGTGGGTTCTTCCCTCGCCTACCGGTGCTCAAACTGAAAAATGAAGATTTTTCACGCGATGGCGAGGCTGTACGTATTCTCAATGCCGATCCATTGATTGCCAATGAAACACAGCCAGCTGCAACAGTTGCTGCTCTGGTGCGTGCCGATGAACATTTGAAGCGGGAATTTCCGACCATAAAACTTCCCTTGCTGATTCTGCATGGCACTGCTGACAAAGCGACCGTGCCAAGCGGCAGCGAGTTTTTTTACAAAACGGCAGGCTCCAGCGACAAAACCCTCAAACTTTACGAGGGGCATTTCCATGATCTTCTCAATGATCTGGGGAAGGAACGCGTACTGGACGACATGGTGGCGTGGATTGATGCCCGTTTGCCGGAGCACATCACCGTCTGAGTCCTGACGTCAGGATGCGATTCGTCGTCAGTGGCCCGAATTTTCTCACTCCAAAACAAAAACGGCCGGACATTTTGGTGTCCGGCCGTTTTTTGTGCGTCAAAAATCAGTTGGTGCCCTTGAGGTCCACTGCAAAGAACAGTGTTTCGCCCGAGGAATCATCCACGCCGTCATTGTCGGTCACGGCGTAAGCCTTGCCAGACTTGTCGAAGGCAAAGCCTTCCAGCTTGTCGACGGTGTAACCATTGGTCTGCGCCTTAAGGTCTGGCAGGAAGTCATGGGCCAGTTCCTTGGTCACGAGAGGTAGCTCGCCACCGATCTTGGCAGGCTTCAGGTCAGCCTTTGCAACGCGGTACAGCTTCTTGATGGCTGCGGCATCACCAATCTGGTTGTCGCGTTCCACGATGTAGACGTGGTCGCCATGGGCAGAGATTTCCGACAGGCCAACCCAACCGGCTTCAGGCTTGTCGAGCTGGTAACGCACAGCGCCCCACTCCTTGGCCTTGGGGTTATAGGAGACGAGCTTCACAAAGCCCTTCTCGTCTGTGCCCCATTCGCGCTGCACAGCCATCCACAGGGTGGCGTCGTCGCCTTCGCCCACAACGGTCACACCTTCAAAGCCGTAACGGGTCTCACCCTCAAGCAATTCCTTCGGCAGGGCGATCTCCGCCTTGATCTCACCCTTGGCGTTGACGTTGTAAAGTGCGTGCGGAAGCAGCTTTTCGCTGTTGCCTTCCGATGCCAGCCAGAAACCGCCCTTGCCATCGAGAGTGATGCCTTCGATGTCGAGTTTCTGGGCAGGCTGACCATCACGCTTCACGCGCAAGACAGAGGTGATGACAGCAGGTTTCTGGGTTGCGTCGATCGTGTAGATCGATGGCTGCATGCCATAAACCGAATCGGAAACCGCATAAAGGATGCCATCCTTTTCAGCGTCAGCGACCAGACCGGACAGCGCACCCCAACCGATTGGCGCGCCGTCTACCGTTGCCGATACCAGCTGCGGGTAAGCCGCCTCGCCTTCCGCACGCTCAAACAACATGACGTGCGAACGGGCACCACCATCTTCGACCAGATCGGCCTCGTTGGCAGTTGCCAGCAGATTGCGGCCAGGGATCGCCACAGCACCTTCTGGAGAGATGCCGGATGGCAGAAGCTGTGTCAGCTCAGGTTCTGCGCCGGTATCCTTGTAAACGCCAACCACGGAGCTACGCTCGGACAGAACGAAGATAAAGCGGTCATCGCCAAAGGTTGCGACTTCAAGACCTTCAGGCTCTACGCCCTTGGCTCTCGAACGCTTCTCGGGATAGTGGCCGATACTGGCGACGGCATGTTCGAAGGAAGCGCCAGCTTCATAGAGGACCTTGCCAGCTGTGTCGAAAATGGTGAAGCCGCGTGCGCCGCCTTCCCAGTCGCCTTCATTGGCGATGACAACACGATCTGTGCCCAGCCACTTGATGGCGTCAGGTTCGCGTTTACGGGCTTCCTGCTTGTCCGTGAACTTCAGGGCGCCGTCCGACTTGGTGTCGATGCCTTCCAGGTCAACCGTGCCAGCGGAGAAGTGGCTTTTAACCGTACCGGCTTTGCCATCAACAATCACGATGTGGTTGTTTTCCTGCAGCGTCACGGCAATGTCGCCATTCGTGTTGATGGAAACGAATTCCGGCTCTGGATCTTCCGGTGCGATATCTGCCAGGCCAGTCATGTCAATGTGCTTGACGGTGGCGCAATCGGCAACGCCGTCTTTTAGGGCAACCGTGACTAGATAGCCAGCCGGCATCTGCGGCAATGCACCATCATTGACGTCTTCATCGCGTTCATTTTCGATCGCGATGGCGGCAAATGTCTTGTCTGGAGAAATGGCGACAGAATCAGGCTGACCGCCCAGATCGCAGCTGGCGTCTATCTTCTTGCTGGCGATATCGACAGTCACCAGTTTGCCGGATGGCTTGGTGAAGCTTTCGGAGGTATTCACACCGGCCAGAACCTTGGTTCCAGCAACGGCGACCGACGTCGGTTCACCTTCCAGCAACAGGGCACCACCAGCCTTCGGTGCCTTGGCATCGGTAATGTCGATAAAGCCAATGCCGCCCAGCGGGCTGTCGGAATAGATCAGTGTATTGCCGTCTTCACTGGCCGCGATGATCTCAGCAGACGATACCGTTTTGGCGTCCTTGTCGTTGGGCAGGTTTAGCGCCACCGGGAAAGATGCAATGCGGTTGAAAACCTGATCAGCAGCAGCAGGCAAGGCGACGGAAGTAAGCAGCACAGCCATTAGGCCGGCCGAAGTAAAACGAAACGTCATGGGAAGCCTCCTGTTCCATTAAATCGAACAGTCGGCTTCTGCTGCATGCATGTTACACACGAATGACAGACATCGGTTATTTAGCCGGGTCATCCACAGCAAACAGACGCAAGGTAAAATAAAAACCCGATGCAAAGGCACCGGGCTTTCAATTTCAGTACTCACAAGCCAAATATGCGCTCACTCGCCGCGAGGCAGCGCATAGTGGAAACTTTAGGAGTTCACGGCGTCCTTGAGACCCTTGCCAGCCGAGAACTTCGGCACGTTACGGGCAGGAATATCAACTTCAGCACCCGTGGACGGGTTGCGGCCCTTGGAGGCTTCACGACGGCTGACAGTGAAGCTGCCAAAACCTGCGAGGCGGATGTCGCCACCATTCTTCAGTTCGCTCTGGACGGTTTCGAATACAGCGTCAACTGCGGAAGCAGCATCTGCCTTAGTGAGACCGGCCTTTTCGGCAACTGCGGAAACGAGCTCATTCTTATTCATGTTTCCACCCCTTTCTATGGTTTGAAACGACTCAAATTAAGCCGGGCGCAGAATAGCTAGCTACCTGCGACCCGCAACTCAAAAGCGCCGGAATCGCCTGAAAAACAAGAGGTCTAGCTGCTTTTTTCACAACAAAGGCTGGCATTTCTGCCAGCCTTTGTGTGTTTTTTACCAATATGGCTTCACGTGAGGTCGTAAAACCTCAATGTGCGATCGTCTGACCGGCGTCATCGACACCTTCGACGGTGGCAACGAGTGGCGTCTCAATGCTGCCATCCCACTCGATCGGCTCGGGTTTGCGCAGTAGCGCATGTTCGATAACCTCACCCATGCGGGACACAGGAATGATCTCCATTCCGTTCTTCACATTGTCCGGAATCTCGGCCAAATCCTTGGCGTTTTCTTCCGGAATGAGCACCTTCTTGATGCCGCCGCGCAGGGCTGCAAGGAGCTTTTCCTTGAGGCCGCCGATGGGCAGAACACGACCACGCAGTGTGATTTCACCGGTCATGGCGACATCCTTGGAAACAGGAATGCCGGTCATGATCGATACGATGGCGGTTGCCATCGCCACACCTGCCGATGGGCCATCCTTCGGAGTGGCACCTTCGGGAACGTGAACGTGGATGTCGCTCTTGTCGAAACGTGGAGGCTCGATGCCGAAATCAACAGCGCGCGAACGGACATAGGATGCCGCTGCCGAAATCGATTCCTTCATCACTTCCTTCAAGTTACCGGTCACGGTCATGCGACCCTTGCCCGGCATCATCACGCCTTCGATCGTCAGCAGTTCGCCACCAACTTCGGTCCATGCGAGACCGGTGACAACACCGACCTGATCTTCACGTTCAGCCTCACCATGACGGAAGCGTGGAACGCCCAGATAGTCATTGATGTTGGCAGCCGTTACAGCCACGGACTTGGTCTTGCCCTTGATGATTTCGGTCACGGCCTTACGTGCCAGTTTCATCAATTCACGCTCGAAGCTACGAACGCCGGCTTCACGGGTATACTGCTGGATGACCGCCATGATCGCATCGTCGCTGACGGAAAACTCGTCCGGCTGCAACGCATGTTCCCTGATGGCCTTAGGCAGCAGGTGACGCTTGGCAATTTCACGCTTTTCATCTTCGGTGTAACCAGCGATGCGGATGATCTCCATACGGTCCATCAGCGGGCCTGGAATATTGAGCGTGTTCGCCGTGGTGATGAACATCACGTCGGACAGGTCATATTCCACTTCAAGATAGTGGTCCATGAAGGTGGAGTTCTGTTCCGGATCCAGCACCTCGAGCAGAGCCGACGACGGATCGCCACGGAAGTCCATACCCATCTTGTCGATTTCATCGAGCAGGAAGAGCGGGTTGGTCTTCTTGGCCTTCTTCATGGACTGCACGACCTTGCCTGGCATGGAGCCGATATAGGTGCGGCGGTGACCACGAATTTCCGCCTCATCGCGTACACCACCCAGCGCCATGCGAACATATTCGCGGCCGGTTGCCTTGGCGATGGACTTTGCAAGCGAAGTCTTACCAACGCCTGGAGGGCCAACGAGGCACAGGATCGGTCCGCGAATCTTGGTGGCGCGTGCCTGCACGGCCAGATATTCGACGATACGTTCCTTGACCTTGTCGAGACCGAAGTGATCGACTTCGAGGATCTCCTCAGCCTTGTTCAAATCAGTTTTGATCTTCGACTTCTTGCCCCATGGCAGACCAAGCAGCCAATCCATGTAGTTGCGAACGACGGTGGCTTCTGCCGACATCGGGCTCATCTGGCGCAGCTTCTTCATCTCCGCCTCGGCCTTTTCCTTGGCCTCCTTGGAGAGTTTGGTGCGGGAGATGCGTTCTTCCAGCTCGGCCATCTCGTCCCGGCCGTCTTCGCCGTCACCGAGTTCCTTCTGGATCGCCTTCATCTGCTCGTTCAGGTAATATTCGCGCTGCGTCTTCTCCATCTGGCGCTTGACGCGAGAACGGATGCGCTTTTCAACCTGAAGAACCGAAATCTCGCCTTCCATAAAGCCAAGCGCCTTTTCCAGACGCAGCTTCACGCTGACGGTTTCCAGCATTTCCTGCTTTTCGCTGATCTTGATCGACAGGTGCGATGCAACCGTGTCAGCCAACTTCGAATAGTCCTCGATCTGGCCGGCAACGCCAACCACTTCAGGGGAAATCTTCTTGTTGAGCTTCACGTAGCTTTCAAATTCGGAAATGACCGAACGGGAAAGAGCTTCTACTTCGACAGGATCATCCTTGGTCTCGTCCAGAAGGTCCGCCGTTGCCTCGTAGAAATCTTCGCGGCTGGTGTAAGTGTCGATCTTTGCACGACCCTTGCCTTCCACCAGCACCTTGACGGTGCCGTCAGGCAGCTTGAGCAGCTGCAGAACATTGGCCACCGTACCAACGTCATGAATAGCAGATGGTTCAGGATCGTCGTCGCTAGCATTGATCTGAGTGGCAAGCATGATCTGCTTGTCGGAACCCATGACCTCTTCAAGCGCACGAATAGATTTCTCACGCCCTACGAACAGCGGGACGATCATATGCGGGAAAACAACAATGTCGCGCAGGGGAAGGACAGGATAAGTGCCACCAGATGCCGCAGACGTAGTGTTCGTCATGTTATTTCCTTTCCATGGCCTCAATGAGCCACTCTGCCGAAGTTCTTGGGTTCTTCGGCGCATTCTCGTTTCCTACCAGAAATGGAGTTTCATCACCCCAATTTCAAGCCAGACGAAACGCCGGTATCCCGCCAGGGACCGAAATTTAAAATGCGGCGTGTACTAAGACTAATTTTTACGCAGTCGCAAGCAACATGCTTGCGGGGCAGAAATACACTTGCCGCCAGACGCGAAACACCGCGTCACAAATCAGTTGTAAAACATTATCAGCAAAGAGCAAACGGCTCTACACGCAAAATAGCCGCCATCCGCAGGAACGTTGCAGAATTGCGATAAAAGCGTCGCCCAAAGCGCCAGAAACTGACCTGACAGCCCTGCCCTTATGCCACAGAGAGGGCAGCGCCGCGTAGCCCTATGCAATTACCCCATGGATCGCGAACCTGGCACATCAGGATATCACCATCGATTCTCATCGGGCCGCGGTAAAGCACCGCTCCAAGCGCCTGCAGATGGGTGAGCGATTTTTCAAAGTCGTCCGTCCACCAATAGACCACACTGCCAGCGGCCCCGCTTGCTACCTTGTCATCGGCTGGCACCAGTTCCAGCTGCGTCTGGCCGATCTGCAAAAACTCGAACCCTGAAGGCTGCGACACGGTTCGCACGGCATCAGGAAAGGCTTTTTGATACCATTCCAGGCCTTCCGCCATATCAGCGACATGCACAAGAACGGCAGATACAAAACTCATGAGGCGTTCTCCTTGGGAAACCATGCATGTGGAAATTGGCCAAAGAAAAAGCCCCTCGCAGCCGTGCTGCAAGGGGCTTTTAAATTCTAGCGTAATCGAATCAAGCCGATACGTTGGTCTTTTCTTCTTGACGATCGGCGTAGATGTAGAGCGGACGCGCTACACCACTGACCACTTCGTCAGAGATCACGACTTCACGAACGCCTTCCAGCGTTGGCAATTCGAACATGGTGTCGAGCAGGATCTTTTCCATGATCGAACGCAGACCGCGGGCACCGGTTTTACGGGTGATTGCCTTGCGGGCAATTTCGCGCAGTGCGTCTTCATGGAATGTCAGTTCGACATCTTCCATCTCGAACAGGCGCTGGTACTGCTTGACCAGAGCGTTCTTTGGTTCCGACAGAATCTGGATCAGTGCGTCCTCATCGAGATCCTCGAGCGTTGCCAGAACCGGCAGACGACCGATGAATTCAGGAATAAGACCGAACTTGACCAGATCTTCCGGTTCCAGTTCACGCAACACTTCGCCAACACGACGATCTTCCGGACCCTTGACCGTCGCGCCAAAACCGATGGAGGTCTTTTCGCCACGCGCGGAAATGATCTTGTCCAGGCCGGCAAACGCGCCACCGCAAATGAACAGGATGTTGGTCGTGTCCACCTGCAGGAATTCCTGCTGTGGATGTTTGCGACCACCCTGTGGAGGAACGGAAGCAACCGTGCCTTCCATGATCTTCAGCAGAGCCTGTTGTACACCCTCACCCGACACGTCGCGCGTGATGGATGGGTTGTCAGACTTGCGGGAAATCTTGTCCACTTCGTCGATGTAAACGATACCGCGCTGAGCGCGTTCAACGTTGTAATCCGCAGACTGGAGCAGCTTGAGGATGATGTTTTCAACATCTTCACCCACGTAGCCAGCTTCGGTCAGTGTCGTGGCATCGGCCATGGTGAAGGGCACATCGATGATGCGGGCCAGGGTCTGGGCAAGATAGGTCTTGCCGCAACCGGTTGGGCCAACCAGCATGATGTTCGACTTCGCCAGTTCCACTTCCCCGTTTTTCGAGGCGTGTGCCAGACGTTTGTAATGGTTATGAACGGCCACGGAGAGAATTTTCTTCGCCTGCATCTGGCCGATGACATATTCATCGAGAATTTTGATGATATCCTGCGGCGTGGGAACGCCTTCGCGGGACTTCACCATGGAACTCTTGTTCTCTTCGCGAATGATGTCCATGCACAATTCGACGCATTCATCGCAGATGAATACCGTCGGTCCAGCAATAAGCTTGCGGACCTCGTGCTGGCTC
Organism: Agrobacterium sp. 5Ca50; assembly: GCF_055381905.1. Lineage (NCBI taxonomy): Bacteria > Pseudomonadati > Pseudomonadota > Alphaproteobacteria > Hyphomicrobiales > Rhizobiaceae > Agrobacterium > Agrobacterium sp. 5Ca50. Next base: position 973,593 of record NZ_AP026438.1, on the reverse strand, counting down.
TTGCCGCAGAATGAACAATAGAGTGTGTTCTTCGAGTCGCCGCCGTTGCTGCCGCTGACTTTGCTCATATCTCTTTCCTTCCAGCACGCCGTCATTCCGTCAAACGGAATGCGGTAAACTCACCGCTTGCCGGCACGTTTTCCGTTTTCAGGATACGTGCCCGCATTGTTTCCGGGGGTACTAAACCGGACCGGATAAACAATCCGAACCCCGGAGGCAACGAAATCCCCTTCAAGCATCAACGCTACGTCATAAATTTTCAACATAGCCTTAATATGTACTATTAGCGTTTTCTTTCCCGGTTTAAACCCTCTATTTCCACAGAGGGTCTCAAACCATAGTCAAAAACGCGCATGCGTTACTAAGCAGACGCACCTTCGATTTCGGCGCGCGACGTCAGGATGCGGTCGATGACGCCCCAATCCTTTGCCTCTTCCGAGTCCATGAAGTGGTCGCGATCAAGGGTTTTTTCAACCTCTTCAAGCGTACGGCCGGTGTGCTTCACGTAAACTTCATTCAGGCGGCGCTTCATCTTGATGATGTCACGGGCGTGACGTTCGATGTCGGATGCCTGGCCCTGGAAGCCGCCGGATGGCTGGTGCACCATGATACGGGCGTTTGGCGTTGCAAAACGCATGCCCTTCTCACCTGCAGCCAGCAGCAGCGAACCCATGGACGCAGCCTGACCAACGCAGAGCGTCGATACAGCCGGGCGAATGAACTGCATGGTGTCATAGATTGCCATGCCGGCGGTTACGACGCCGCCCGGAGAATTGATGTAAAGCGCAATTTCCTTCTTGGGGTTTTCAGCCTCAAGGAAGAGCAGCTGGGCGCAAACCAGCGACGCCATATGATCTTCAACCGGACCAGTCAGGAAAATGATGCGTTCCTTGAGAAGACGCGAGTAGATGTCATAGGACCGTTCGCCGCGATTGGTCTGTTCCACGACCATCGGCACCAGAGCCATGGCGGTATCAACTGGATTTCTCATGTCCGTCCTTTATCAACTCTTGCCCGGCACGATCTGCGAACCGGAATCAAATCTATTTCTTCATTCTCTACATAGAGTGTCCAAGCCCCGTACTTCAAGACACAGGCGGCGGATATCCTTAATAGCGGGCATTTCTTACTGGCGCTCTAATGAGCAATCGGATGAGTCGCCATAGCCACGCATTGACGATGCTTGATCATCAACGACGAAAACCGGATGTGGTGAATGATTGATGAATTCTCAAGTCCATTACCCGTCACATCGTCTCAGCAAAGCCCACGCCAGCACAGTTTTCTCATAACGGGAATAAAATCTGCTCCAAAGATGATCGTCGTAACGGTTTTTCGAAATTTCGAACTCGTTTTTCCACATCTGCAGCCAATATCGTCCACCGCCGTGGCCCTTATATCTGGTGCAGGTTTCAAGAGTTCAAGCACCTGCGTGTCACGCAACCCGCGTCCGGCGCTTTGGTGGGCTTCATAGGTCAGAAATAAACCTCTGGATCACCCCAGTTTTGCCCCGGTCCGGCAACGAACCATTAGCAATTGGTGTTGATACTTCCGCGCAGGCCCGTCCCGCATTTCCTCCCGGAATAGAACTTCGTGCCATCAGGTTAGTTTCAAGCGTTTCCTCCATGATCATGAGGATCATGGCGCGTGAAGCAACGCGCAAACGCGCAGATTAGGATCGTACGGTGTTTGATGCCAAAACAGTAATGCTTCTCTGGGCCGCAGAAACACTCACCCTGGCTTTTCTGCTGCTCGGCATGTGGCTGCGACAACGCGCCAAAACACAATACCTGCTGTTCGCGTCCGGCTTCGCGCTTAATACGATTGGCTGCGTCCTGGTGATGCTGCGCGGGGAAATCCCGAATTTCGCCTCTATTCAGGTGGGCAATACAGTCGCACTGCTAGGCTTTGCCTGCTGGCTTGCGGGCCTGCTCAAAATCAGCGGCAAAAAGATCGAAGGCTGGGTCGCGATCCCTGCATTGCTGTGGGTGGCGTTCATGTTTGTCCCACCTGTACGCGACAGCATGGCCTATCGCATCGTTCTTTATCATACGGCCGCGGGCCTTGGTTACCTCATGCTGGCCAGTGTTCTTCTGAATTACAAGGGCAAGCGCAGCCCGACGCGCAAAACCCTTGCCAGTTTGCTGGTATTTCAGGCCCTGTGCGGAGCAATCACCGCCTATGTGGTTATCAAGCATAATATGGCGACCGGAAATGTCGTGCCGCTGACGACCATTACCGCCATTTACGGTGCATTGTTCTTTGTTGCCGTGATCACGCTCAGCGCCATGCTCTATATTGAAGAAACGGAAAAGCGCCTGCACCTGTTGGCAACGACCGATGAACTGACCGGCGCTCGCAATCGCCGTGGGCTGACAGAAGAATTCGAAAGACTGGCAAAACGCTCGGCCAATTCTGGCCACAGCGTGGCTCTCATCCTGTTCGACATCGATCATTTCAAGAAGATCAACGACCGCTACGGTCACCAGTCCGGCGATATCGCGCTCACGCGGTTTTCACGTATGGCGGAAACCATCATTTCCGAGACAGGTATGTTCGTGCGCATGGGTGGCGAAGAATTTGCGTTGCTTCTGGAAACCGCCCTTCCCGACCGGGCGATCATGGTTGCCGAAACCATCAGGCTGCACCTTGCCCGCACACCGCTTGACGATGGCAAGCAAACCATTCCCATGACTGTCAGCGTCGGTATCGCGACTGACAATAGCGGCGCGCCGGATCTCCACGCGCTGATGACGATTGCCGACCGGGCGCTGTACGCCGCCAAGAAGGCCGGCCGCAACAGAACCGTATTCTTCAACGGTGAAAACAATGTCGTCATTGCCGCCAATGATCGTGATGAAGACCCGATGGATAACAATGCCGACCGTCAGGTCGCGGCATTGGCCCGCATCACCGCGATTGCCAACCGCTAAGATCAGGAACGCACCGCTCATTCATCTCCGGTTTGGAAAACATCTTTCAGCCCGGCACCCATTCCAATAGATATGATTGCATGACTGATATTCCTGATTTTCTGACAATCGACACCGCTACGCGCCATGTCTCGCTTGATGCCCGCAACCCGGAGTTCTTCGGAAATCCGAATGCTGTTTATGCGGCTCTGCACAAACACTGTCCCACCTTTTATTGGGAGGAACAGAAACAGTGGTTTTTCACCGGCTATGACCACGTCAACGCGCTGTTGCGCGACCGCCGTTTCGGACGGCAGATCCTGCATGTCGCCAACCGCGAAGAACTGGGCCTTGCCGAACCACAGGAACACGTCAAACATTTCGATGCGGCCGAGCGCCATTCGCTGCTGGAAATCGAACCGCCGGAACATACGCGGCTGCGCACCCTCATCAACCGCGCTTTCGTCTCTCGCCATGTCGAGATCATGAAGCCGGAAATCGAGGCGCTGGCCAACAAGCTGATCGACGGTTTTGAAAAAGATGGCAAGACAGAGCTTCTCGCCTCCTTCGCAGATATCATTCCGGTGACGATGATTGCCCGGATGATCGGCATTCCCGAGGAGATGGGCCCGAAGCTGCTGGAATGGTCCCATGCCTATGTCGGCATGTATATGTTCAAACGCACCACTGAAGATGAACATGCGGCAGACAAGGCGGCCAAGGAATTCGCTGACTATGTGCGCAGCATCATCAGGGATCGTCGCGAAAATCCGCGCGATGATCTGATGAGCCACATGATCCACACCGAACACAAAGGCCAGTTCCTGACGGATGACGAACTGGTGTCGACCACCATCGTTCTGCTGAATGCCGGCCATGAAGCAACCGTTCACCAGATAGGCAATTCGGTTCGAGTAATCCTGGAAAGCGGCGTTGCGCCGGATACGTTATTTTCCGACGACAAGACCACCGAGCGCACTGTTGAAGAGACGCTGCGCATCTGTGCGCCCGTGCATATCTTCCAGCGTTGGGTTCTTGAGCCGGTGGAAATCGACGGTGTTGCATTCAAGCGCGGCGACAAGGTCAGCCTCATTCTGGCGGCGGCCAATCTCGATCCGCAGAAATTCACCGATCCCCTTACCTTCAAGCCAGACCGTGCCGAGGGTGCCAACCTGTCCTTCGGTGCCGGCATTCACTTCTGCATTGGTGCGCCGCTGGCACGACTTGAATTGAATATCGCGCTGCCGCTGCTGTTTGCCCGTCTTCCAGGCATGAAGATTGCCCGGAAACCCGAGGTCAAGGATGTCTACCATTTCCATGGTCTGGACCGTCTGGACCTTGTCTGGTGATTGGATGGCGCGCCTGAAACCTGCCTATTAAAATGAAAACGCCGTGTGTTTGATGAAAACACACGGCGCTTTTGTCTATATGATGCTGTGGCGGTTAAATCCACTGCCGTCCATCGCTGCCACCCTGGCAACCATACGGCGGGAGAACATTGCCAAATGTCTCGTGAAGCTTGTCACAACCCCATTTGTTGATTGGTCCCGGCATACGGCTGTTCAGCTCGATGCCAACCTCATCATAGGGGCTGTCCGTGTTGGTTACATATTTGTACCACTGGAAACCAATAAAACCGACGGAAACGATCGCTACGATCAGAAACGTTCTCAGTATTCTCATTACATTACCCTATTCATTCCGGCCCGTCCTTTTTCAAAGACGGATCACGTAGTCCTTGCGAGTCGTTTCAAGGACTTCCCAGCTTCCTTTGAAGCCGGGCCTTAATACCATCCGGTCGCCAGCACGCAATGCAAAGCTTTGACCGTCGTCAGATGTCAGCACCGAATGGCCCTCGAGAATGCTGAAATATTCCCACTCGTCATATTCCACGCGCCACTTGCCAGGCGTTGATTGCCAGATCCCTGCGTAGACCCCGCCGTCAGCCTCTTCGAAATTCCATGTGGTGAATTTTGGGTCTCCCGAGATCAGACGCTCCGGTTTCGGCGCGCCGTATTCCGGCTCAATATTCGCCAGTTTTTCTTCGAGGTTGAATGACAGGGTCAATGCCATGAGATGCTGTTCTCCAGGTTCTGTTTGTGCAGCTGTTATACTTTTGACAGTGCCTGTTCCAGATCGGCGATGATGTCCTTGACGTCTTCAAGGCCGATGGACAGACGCACGACATCCGGTCCGGCACCGGCGGCGACCTGCTGTTCCGGCGTCAACTGGGCATGGGTGGTCGAGGCCGGGTGAATGACCAGCGAGCGGGTGTCACCAATATTGGCAAGGTGCGAGAACAGCTGCAGACCGGCGACAAAGCCCTTTCCGGCATCGTAACCGCCCTTCAGTCCGAAGGTGAAAACAGAACCGGCACCGGCTGGCGAATAATGCTGCTGGATGGCGTGGTTGGAGCTATCCTCAAGTCCGGCATAATGGACCCAGCCGACCTTGGGGTGTTTTTTCAGCCATTTGGCAACGGCAAGCGCGTTTTCCGAATGGCGCTGCATGCGCAGCGGCAGGGTTTCAATACCGGTCAGGATCAGGAAGGCGTTAAACGGCGAAATGGCCGGACCAAGGTCACGCAAGCCAAGCACTCGGCAGGCAATGGCAAAGGCAAAATTGCCGAAGGTGGCGTGCAATACCGTGCCGGAATATTCCGGGCGCGGCTCAGACAACATCGGATATTTGCCGGACGCAGACCAGTCGAATGTACCGCCGTCGACAATGATACCGCCCATGGAATTGCCGTGGCCGCCGAGGAACTTGGTCAGCGAATGCAGGACCACGTCGGCGCCATGTTCCAGCGGTCGCACAAGGTATGGGCTGGCCATGGTGTTATCAACGATCAGCGGCAGGCCATGCTTGCGCGCAACCTCGGCAATGGCGGCAATGTCCACGAAGGTGCCGCCGGGATTGGCAAGGCTTTCGATAAAGATCGCTTTGGTGCGATCATCGATATGTTTTTCGAAGGTTTCCGGTTCAGCCGTATCGGCCCAACGCACCTGCCAGCCAAAATTCTGGAAGGCATGGCCGAACTGGTTGATGGAGCCGCCATAGAGTTGGCGTGCGGCTACAAAATTATCGCCCGGCTGCATCAATGTGTGGAACACCAGCATTTGCGCAGCATGGCCGGAGGCAACGGCCAGTGCTGCCGTTCCGCCCTCAAGGGCCGCCACACGCTCTTCCAGCACCGCCTGAGTCGGGTTCATGATGCGGGTGTAGATGTTGCCGAATTCTTTCAGGCCAAACAATGCAGCAGCATGATCCGAATCCCGGAAGGCATAGGCCGTCGTCTGATAGATCGGTGTGTTACGGGCACCCGTGGTCGGGTCAGGCTGCGCGCCTGCATGAATTGCAAGCGTCGCAAATCCGGGATTGTTGCTGGACATGGTATTTCCTCCAAAATGTCAGACCTTGAACTGGACTTTGGAGGATCATAACGCCTTGGCAGCAAATGATAAGCCTGTTGCGCGCTCAACCCTGTGTTATATTGAGGCGCGGATATTCAATTGCCGGGCAACGGTCCATAACCATCTTGATACCGTAGGCTTCAGCCTTGGCGGCTGCTGTATCGTCACGCACGGAAAGCTGACCCCAAATGACCTTGGGTCGTGGCGAAAGCAGGATTGTTTCTTCAACGACTGACGACAGGTACTCCTTGGCGCGGAACACATCCACCATATCAACGGGCTCCGGAATATCGGCCAAGTGCGCATAGACCTTCTGGCCGAGAATTTCCTTGCCCGCCTGCCCCGGATTAACGGGAAACACCCGGTAGCCCTTCGACAGCAGAAACCGCATGACGCCGTAGCTTGGACGATCCGGGTTTGGCGAGGCGCCAGTCAGGGCAATTGTCTTCACCGAGCCGAGAATTTCTGCTATATAATCATTGTCGTAAGTATCGTGCTGCATGATCCGGTTCCTGGATGGGTGACTATCTTTTCAAAGGGCTACGACATGCGAAGCACTTTTGCATATGGGATCCAACAACAAAAAGAAAAGGACCAGATCATGCTGAAGACAACATTCGCCGTACTGCTTGCCGTGCTTGCAGCCTCTCCGGCCGCTGCCATTTCCCGCTACAATACAACAGGCATGAGCTGTGCGGCGGTGCAGAGTGCTATCGACCGTGAGGGCGCAGCCATTCTCCGTTACCCATCGACGCGCGTACGCAACATGACGCTTTATGACCGTTACGTCCGAAGCGACCGTCAGTGCGATACCGGCGAATACGCAGCTGACAGCAGCGTACCAACGCGCGACGCAAAGAACTGCCCGGTGTACAAATGTGAACCGCGCACCAATGATCGTTGCAGCCCGTTTTCGTTTGGCAGAGACTGCTGACCACGTAAAATTCCATCAGTTTTTCGGCGTAACGTTGGTGCGGTGCCGTTTCGCATGCGCCGAATTAAATTTTACGCGCGAAAAATGTTCACTCTTTGTATTTGATAAATTCATGTTTTATTCATAGGCATTTTAGCGACTACTTATAGTTTAATTAGAAATTCCAACTTTATGAAATAAAACGCCTGGCAGGAGCAAATCTACTATCGTCTGAAGCAGTATTTTAGTGACGAATGGCAAGCATCAGCACTTCAGATATATCGCAAATTGCAACATTCCCAGAACAACTAGATTTCCCACGTCTCGATGCTGCAAAAAAACCATAAAAATTACCAGTAAATCAAATCGCCAAATAGTTGTATTATTCTATTATTTGACATTGAAAAATCGACCAATACAGCTTTTCGATGCAGCCAAAAACATCGTTCGATAAGTCGCCCGACGACGACATTTTCTCACCGCCAATAAAGCGTGCATCACACCGCTTGCACTTGCGCTTTCACTGCGAATAGAACTGGACATAACCTGCCGTTTTCCTCGCTCGCGGATCATTGCCTTGTCTATCGATGTGCTTTTATTGGTTCTCTTCGGAGCGCTGCTCCATGCAAGCTGGAATGCCCTGGTCAAATCCGGCAAGGACAAGTCACTGGATGCCGCACTGATTGCGGCCGGCGGCGCCTGCTGTGCCCTGCCCTTTCTGCCCTTCCTGCCGATGCCGAACATCACAGCGCTGCCCTTCATTCTGGCGTCAGCGGTTCTGCAGTTCGTCTATTTCCGCCTGGTGGCCGTTGCCTACACACTCGGTGATATCGGGCTGGTCTATCCGCTGATGCGCGGCGTGGCACCGTTGCTGGTTGCCGCCAGCAGCAGCTTCATTCTTGGCGAACATCTGTCACCAATGGCGCTCACCGGAATTTTCGTCATTTGCGCCGGCATCATGACACTGGCATTCGAGGCTCGCCACGGCGGCCGCACCGCGACAATCTTTGCGCTGCTCAATGCCGTTGTCATCGCCAGCTACACTTTTGTGGATGGCGTTGGCGCCCGTGAGGCAGGCAATGCCATTTCCTATACCTTGTGGATGTCGCTATTGCCGCCAGTCCTGCTGTTCAGCCACGCCATCTACATGCGCGGCGGCCGTGCCGTGATCACCCATGTGCGCGGCAACTGGTGGCGCGGCATTCTGGGCGGTGGCGGCTCGATCCTGTCCTATGGACTTGCTCTCTGGGCGATGACCAAGGCGCCGGTTGCCATTGTTGCGGCGCTGCGCGAAACATCGATCCTGTTTGCCATCGTCATCTCGGTTTTTATCCTCAAGGAGAAGGCCAGCATCTGGCGTTATGTCGCCGGTGCCGTCATTGCAGCGGGTGTTTTGGTGATGCGGCTGGGCTAAAAAGTGAGGTATTAATATACCACACAAACAAACCATTGATTTTACTTGTTTTTTTCTAGCCGTATCCAAATTCGAAACCTTGACGGTTTTTCAGCACCCACGTATAAGCTCGCCCAAGTCACATTTCATGTAAATGCGGCCTACCCTTGCGTTCAGGCGCAAGAAAACCAAGCAACAAAAAACGCCCAGAGCCTTGTGGCCCATGGGTCCAGACAGAAAGACTAGTAATATGTCGACTTTCGTTCAGAAGCCCGCTGAGGTGGAGAAGAAGTGGATCATCATCGACGCCGAAGGCCTCGTTGTTGGTCGCCTCGCCACCGTTGTTGCAAACCGTCTTCGCGGCAAGCACAAGGCAACCTACACACCACACGTTGACGATGGCGACAATGTCATCATCATCAATGCGGAAAAGGCTGTCTTCACCGGCAACAAGTATTCCGACAAGAAATACTACTGGCACACCGGCTACCCAGGCGGCATCAAGGAGCGTACAGCTCGCCAGATCATCGAAGGCCGCTTCCCGGAGCGCGTTCTCGAGAAGGCAGTTGAACGCATGATCCCGCGCGGCCCGCTCGGCCGTCGCCAGATGAAGAACCTGCGCGTTTACGCTGGTTCCAACCACCCACATGAAGCACAGCAGCCGGTCGTTCTCGACGTTGCCAAGCTCAACAGCAAGAACGTAAGGAGCGCCTAATAATGGCCGATCTTTCCTCTCTGAAAGACCTCGCTCCGGCAGCAGAAGCTTCGGCTCCTGTACATGTCCGCAAGGTTGACACTCTCGGTCGCTCCTACGCAACCGGCAAGCGCAAGAACGCCGTAGCCCGCGTTTGGGTTAAGGCTGGCTCTGGCAAGATCATCATCAATGGTCGCGACTTCACTGCGTACTTCGCACGTCCGGTTCTGCAGATGATCCTGCAGCAGCCAGTTGTTGCTGTAGCACGCACAGGCCAGTTCGATGTTATCGCAACTGTTGCTGGTGGTGGTCTCTCCGGTCAGGCCGGTGCCGTTCGTCACGGTATCTCCAAGGCACTCACCTACTTCGAACCGGGCCTGCGCTCTGTTCTGAAGAAGGGTGGCTTCCTGACTCGCGACAGCCGCGTTGTTGAACGTAAGAAGTACGGTAAGGCCAAGGCTCGCCGTTCCTTCCAGTTCTCCAAGCGTTAATCGCTTTCGGAATACAGACTTCGAAAAGGCGGGACTTCGGTTCCGCCTTTTTTCGTTTCGGGTTTTTCATTTCCATGAAGGCGCAACGCTGGCCGCTGTTCACGTCGGGAAAGTGTTGTTGCATGAAAACACAATGTCGAGCATCTTGCCGCACAGCGATGTCGCTGACAAAGCGATTGCCATCACTGGACATACACATCGCGCGCACAGAACAGGCTTACGGATTCGATAAAACGGAGACTGACGCATGCCGGGAAAAACCATCGACCACGCATTCACGGCTTCTTCCCTCACCTCAGCAGCAACAGACCCGACCCATGCGGGCACGCTTTCCTTCATGCGGCGAAAGTTCACCAAAAATCTAAACGGCGCATCGACTGTTGTCTGGGGCATTCCGTTTGATGCGGCGACCTCCAACAGACCCGGCGCTCGCTTTGGACCACAGGCCATTCGCCGTGCCTCAGCCATTTTCGACAACGACCCGCAATATCCGTTTCATCGAGACCTATTCGAGGGCATGCCGACCATGGATTATGGCGATTGCCTGCTGGATTACGGCAACCACTGGCAGACCCCTGCCAAGATCGAAAAAGAAGCACGCAAGATCCTGTCCCGCTCGGACTACCTGCTGACGCTGGGTGGCGATCACTTCATTACCTGGCCGCTTCTGAAGGCGCATGTTGCCAAGCACGGGCCGTTGGCGCTGGTTCAGTTTGACGCCCATCAGGACACATGGTTCGATGACGGAAAACGGATTGACCACGGCTCCTTCGTGGCGCGTGCCGTGCGTGACGGATTGATCGATCCTGACCGCTCTATCCAGATCGGTATTCGCACCCACGCACCCGATGACTTAGGCATCAAGATTATCTACGGGCACGACGTCGAAGACATGCGGGCGGGTGATATCTCGTCGCTGATCGTCAACCGCACTGCCGGGCAGCCCGTGTATCTGACCTTCGATATCGACTGCCTTGACCCGGCCTTCGCACCCGGTACCGGCACACCGGTTGCCGGTGGGCCAACCAGCTCCAAGATACTCTCGATCCTGCGCGGACTTGGCCAGCTGGACATCAGAGGCTCTGATGTGGTGGAGGTGGCGCCCGCCTATGACCATGCAGACATTACCGCCATTGCCGGTGCCACAGTTGCGATGTATATGCTTGGCCTGCGCGCCGAACGGCTTGCCAAGGCGCGCTGAGGAATTGATTCAAGCGATTGGCACTCTGATTCCGCCAATTGCAGTAACCCACTGAAAAAGCTAGGATAAGGGCATGACAGCGAAAATCTTCATCGATGGCGAACACGGCACAACGGGCTTGCAGATCCGCACACGCCTGGCCGACCGCCGCGATATCGAACTGCTGTCGATTCCCGAAGCGGAACGGCGCAATGCCGCCATGCGCGAAGACATGCTGAACAATGCCGATGTCGCCATTCTGTGCCTGCCTGATGAAGCCTCGAGAGAGGCCGTGTCGATGGTGGCAGGCAACAACAATGTGCGCATTATCGACACATCGACAGCATACCGCATCGCGCCTGATTGGGCCTATGGCTTTGCCGAGATGGACAATGCACAAGGCGACAAGATCCGCTCTGCACGTTTCGTCGCCAACCCCGGCTGCTACCCAACGGGTGCCATCGGCCTCATCCGCCCGTTGCGCGCAGCAGGTCTGCTGCCGGACGGCTACCCCGTCTCGGTCAATGCTGTCTCGGGTTACACCGGTGGCGGCAAGCAGATGATTGCCCAGATGGAAGATCTGAGCCGCGACGATGCGATTACCGCCAACAACTTCCTCTACGGCCTGCCGCTGAAGCACAAGCACGTTCCGGAAATGAAGACCCATGGTCTGCTCGATCGCTCTCCGCTGTTTTCGCCATCGGTCGGCCGCTTCGCACAGGGCATGATCGTACAGGTGCCGCTGTTTGCTGCCGACCTCAAGGACGGCACGACGATCAAGACCATTCATGATGCGCTGGTTGCGCATTATGCCGGTCAGGACATCGTCTCAGTCGTATCGCTGGACGAAAGCAAGGGCCTGTCACGCATCGACGCAGAGGAACTTGCCGGCAAGGACACCATGAAGCTGTTTGTGTTCGGCACCGAAGGCGGCGAGCACATCAACCTCGTGGCGCTGCTGGACAATCTCGGCAAGGGCGCATCCGGTGCTGCTGTGCAGAACATGGAACTGATGCTCTCGGCATGACCGAAGGCAAAACCTCACCTGTTATTTCAGAAGACATCAAAAGGCGGTGGAGCATATCCTCCGCCTTTCTTCTTGCCGATACACCGAGCAGCTTGGTTTACCGCGTGACGCTTGACAGTGGTGAGAAGGCGGTACTGAAGGAACTCAAGCCGCGCGGCATCGGAGAGTTGCCGGGCATGGCCTTCCTGCGCTGGCGGGACGGCAACGGTGCCATCAGGTTGATCGATAGTCATGGCCTGAGTTGCCTGCTGGAAGATGCGGGCGACCTGACACTACGGCAGTACCGTCTTGAACATGGTGAGGCCGCCAGCAACCGTGTCATAACCGATGTACTGGGCAGGCTGCACGCGCCTTCACCCGCAACGCTTGAGAACCTTACGCCGCTCGACAGGCATTTTGCAGCACTGTTTGACCGATCACTCGACGGCTATGACACAATGTTGCGTGAGCCGCTTGGCTTTGCCCGACAACTGGCATTGCAGCTTCTCGGTACACAGGACAACATCAAACCCCTGCATGGCGATTTGCACCACGACAACATCGTGTCCGGCGGCACACGCGGCTGGCTGGCAATTGACCCGCAGGGGCTGATTGGTGACGCCGCCTATGATGTGGCAAACATCTTCGGCAATCCGCTGAATGCCCTGCCCGATATTATCAAGCCGGCGCGCATCAAGGCGCTGACCACACTGTTTTCACAGATGTTGGGATGTGGGGAAGAAAAAATCCTGCGCTACGCCATTGCGCATGCAGGATTGTCGATCTGCTGGTCTGTGGAAGATGGCACCTTATTTGATGCCAGTGAGAATGCGCGCGAACGTCTGGCATTCCTTCAGATCGCGCGCACCCTGCTTTAAGCGTTATCAGTCACGCACCTCGACGGCTACCGGCGCGGAATATTCGCCGATAAACCCGCGCCAGTGGGCGGTGGCAAATCCAAGAACAACCAATGCCATGCCCTGATGGGCCAGCGCGACATGGATATCGACATGCATCAGCAGCGTGATGATGCCGAGCATCGCCTGGATCAGGATCAGCACGAACAGCAGCACGGAGCGCCGGGCATGCGGCGATCCCGGGATGTCACGGCACAGCCTGACCATGTTCCAAAGCGCTGCTGCAAACAGCGTGTATGCACCCAGACGGTGGATGAACTGCACTGTCTTGGGGTTTTCAAACAGATTGATCCACCAGGGCTGCTGAACGAAAAGATCGCCCGGGATCACCGAACCATCCATCAACGGCCAGGTGTTGTAGGACAGACCCGCATTGAGACCGGCCACCAGTGCACCGAGATAGATCTGGAACAGACAGAGGCAGAACAGCACGGCTGCAAAGGTGCGCCCCTTTCTTTCACCCACCGCATCCAGCGAATGATGCGAAAGACCGCGCATGATCCACATACAGCCCGCAAAGATAAGACAGGCGATGGTCAGGTGGGTGGCAAGGCGGTACTGCGACACGTCAGTGCGGTTGACGAGGCCGGATGATACCATCCACCAGCCGATGAAACCCTGAAAGCCGCCCAGCGCCAAAAGGCCGACCAGCGGCAGACGGATACGCTTTTCCACGCGGCCGGTGATCCAGAAAAACGCCAGTGGCAGTGCAAAGATGATACCGATGCCCCGCGCCAGCAGGCGATGTGCCCATTCCCACCAGAAAATCGTTTTGAACTCATCAAGGCTCATGCCCTTGTTGACTTCCTGGTATTGCGGAATGCGCTTGTAGAGATCGAACTCTTCCTGCCACTCTTCCACCGAAAGCGGCGGAATGGCACCGTGGATCGGTTTCCATTCGGTAATCGAAAGGCCAGATTCCGTCAGACGCGTTGCGCCACCCACCAGCACAAGGCAAAACAGGGTAAAAATAACAAAACCAAGCCAGATGCGCAGCACGCGGCGATTACGATCCTGCTTTACAAGTGTCTGCTCAATTGCAGCCTCAGAAGGGTTCCCAGCCAATGCTGCGGTATTCAGGCTCATATTCTCAACTCCACAGGGGTTTCTCACCCCGTCAAAGAAGGCCGGTACCCTTGGCCGGTATCTGGCCAAGGCAGGACAGTTTCATAAGGCAGGGCATGTCATTTTCATGGCCCTGCAGAAAGCTATGACGTTGATTTGCCCCAACCGTTAAGGCAAAACAAGCCCTGCATGTTTGCGGCAAGCCGTCGCGGACCCACAAACACGTCAACACAATGAGAAACCCATGCCCACTCGTCTGCGTTCGTTCATCGGCACCATCGTCATCATCATCATGGTGATTGTCTATGCCATTCTGGCGACGTCCTATGCAGCGGCCAATCTGGCGGAATCGCCCTGGTGGGTTCATTTGCTCTATTTCATCGGCACTGGCCTGTTGTGGGTATTGCCAGCCATGGCGCTGATAAAGTGGATGGCGGGCCGCAAACCCGGCCAGTAACCTTGTGCTAACTGCACTTACAAGTTTCAGCTCGCATCTTGGCCGATAAACTCTTTGTTGCACGGCTTGCTGCTATTTTGCGGCAGATGTTGCGGAGTTGTTGATGAGAGCAATACAGCCAGACCTGCCGGAAGCAGAAAGCCAGAAGGCTTTTGAACATGCCGTTGTGCACGCGGTTTCCGGTCCGCTGTCGGTTGATGTTGTCACCGACATGGCGGCGGTCGAGGCAGACTGGCAACGTCTGGAGCACTCCCCACTCAACTCCGTCCACCAGAGTTACTGGTGGTGCGCGGCATGGTCCAAGGCCATGGGCACGCCGGTTGTGGTCATTCGTGGTCAAGTGTCCGGCCAGACGGTGTTTCTCATCCCGCTTGAAATTCGCAGCAAGGGCCCGTTTCGTGTGGCGCGTTTCCCGGGCGGCAATTTCAACAATATCAATACCGGACTGTTCGACGATGCTTATGCGCAGACGGCCAAGCCTGAAGATGCACAGCTTATCCTGAGCGAAATACGCCGCCAATTATCCGACCGCGTCGATGTGTTGGCCTTGCAGAATATTCCGCTTACCTGGCGTGGACGGCGGCATCCGCTCTCGGCGCTGGCGACCAGCGAAAACCAGAACCGGTCATTTCAGCTGCCGCTTTTGCCGCGTTTTGAAGATACGCTGGCGCAGGTCAATGCCAAGCGCCGTCGCAAAAAGTACCGCGTGCAGACCAAACGTCTAAACGAGATTGGCGGCTACGACTATTACCTGACGCGCGATCGCCAGGAACAACATGCCCTGCTGGACACGTTTTTCCAGCAAAAGGCCGAACGTTTCGCGGCACAGAAAATTCCTGACGTCTTCCAGGACAAGGCGATCAAGAGCTTTTTCCACGGCCTTGTCGACGCGCCCTATCACCTTGAGAATGTGCCGCTGGAACTCCATGCCATTCGCCTGCCCGGTTCCAATAACGCAGTGGTGGCGGTGGCTGGTTTGTCGCGCAAGGGCGATCATGTGATCTGCCAGTTTGGCTCGATCCACCAACATTTGGCAGCCGATGCCAGTCCCGGCGAATTGTTGTTCTGGCTGATGATCGAGAAAAGTTGTGCCGAGGGTGCCGCTATTTTCGACTTCGGTATTGGCGACCAGCTCTACAAAAGAAGCTGGTGCACGGTCGAAACCGTGCAACATGACATCTTCCGTGCCCTATCTGTGCGGGGGTATCTGCCGGCAATTGGCTACCGCGCGCTCGCCTCGCTCAAAAGCTTTATCAAGGCGCATCCCAAACTCTACGGTTTCATCCAGTCCCTGCGGGCCAAGAAGGACACCGCAAAACCAGAAAGCGACTGAGGCCAGACGGTGGCCATCACGCCGCCGTGCGGCTGCCATCCTGCGGATGACGCTGGCTGTTCATGCCGGACATGATCAGCACGCGGGAATGGCCATCATCAGCCAAGGTCTGCATGACGCCCGACAGGCTTCCCTCGTCCGGCTGTGGTGCCGAAACGATGATGTCGGTGGAGAGGTTTTTCAGAATTCCAGCCGCCCGCACCACATCAACCGCACCGCATTCGATCAGCACCGTGTCGTATACGTCAGCCAAAGCACTTACCACCATTGTCAGACGGTCGATGACCCGCATGGCCTCATGCGCCGGCGTCTTGCCCTGCGGCACGATATGCGCGCTTGACAGGCGGTCATTGTGAATGGTTTCGGCAAAATTGACTTCACCAGCCAGCAGATCGGTAATGCCAGGCAGATTGGAGGACGGTGCCATCAGGCGGGTCGGACAAGCCGACGCCGTCATGTCGACCAGCACCACCGTTCTGCCGCTTTCCGACACGGCGCGCGCCAGCATAACGGTTGCAGTGGAGCCGGCATCGCCAGCCGGCGATACGACGGTTGCAACCGGGCCGACGCCCTTCATGGCGAGATATTCAGCGACCATTGCGATGGAGAATGTTTCAAGACCAGACTGCTCGGCCTCCTCGACCGCGTCATTATCCACCTCGTTCGCCTCAAGCGCTTCGAGCGTTTCCGGCGTCTCAGTCAGGTCGAGTGTTTCTTCCATTTCTGCGGCCAACGCCTCATCACTTGCCACCTGGATGCGGTCGGCAGGCACGTCCACGACGGCAACCGGTACGGAAACAGCCTCAACGACGGTGGCCTCCGTTTCCAGTTCTTCTTGCCTGGATGCACCGACCGGCCGCAAGGCACGTCCGGTGAACAACTCGATCAACATCACGACAACGCAGGACAACAGCAAGGCAACGAGCGAGACAACGATGACAATCGGTCCAACCTTGGGGAAATACGGTTCGCGCGGCTCGATGGCAGCAGAGATGACGCGGGCATCAGCCGGGCTGGAATCTGTGCTGGTAGTACGCGAGGTCGCCTCACGGTAACGGGCCAGATAGGTTTCAAGCAACTGGCGCTGTGCCGTCGCATCACGCTCGAGGTCATTGAGGCCAACAGAATCTTCACCAGCACGTGCACCGTCTGCCTTTAGCGTATTGAGCTGCTGCACCAGTTGGCGCTCCCGCAGGCGGGATACATTCGCTTCATTTTCCAGACTTGCCAAGACCTTGCGGGTTTCGGTTTCAATCTGGCTGCGGATGCCGCCAAGCTGCGCGCGCAGTGCCTTGATGCGCGGATGACCGTCGAGCATGGTGGTCGATAGATCGGAGATCTGCGACTGGATACCGGATTCGGTTTCCTTGAGACGCTGGATCATCTGCGAACCGATAATGTCAGGCAGCGTGTCGGTCGGGCGGCCGGAGGACAGCGCATTGCGCACATTTTCAGCACGCGCTTCGGCATTGGCCTTTTCGCCGCGAACACGTGCCAGTTCGGTCGATATGTCACCGAGCTGACGTGTTGCAAAGGTGGTGTTTTCACCGACGGTCAGCAAATCGGAAGAGGCACGGTAATCCGCCACCTTCTTGTCGGCTTCGCGTACCTTTTCGCGCAGGCTGGCAATTTCCGGCTCAAGCCAGCGTGCGGCTTCGGAATTTGCATCGAGTTTGGCGTCGGTCTGCAGCGATTGGTAGACTTTGAGAATTTCGTTGGGAATGGCAGCGGCCAGCACCGGGTCCTTGGAGGAAAACTCCACGGCGATAACGCGCGACGTCTCAGCGCGATAAACCTGCAGCTTTTCCCGGAAAGCGGAAATGACCCGTTCTTCCGGGGCCACTTCCAGCGGGTTCTTTTTCATGCCGATCATGACCAGCAGGCGCGACACCATTGACGGGCTGGCACCAGGGTCGAATTCAGGCAGCTCGTAAAGCTTCATGTTGCGGGCAACCTGCTTGATCAGGTCGACCGATTGCAGCAACTGCGTCTGGCTGGAGATATTCAGATCGTCCAGCACCTGCTGGGAGCCAGTACCGTTCGGGTCTGCATTGCCGAACGATGCTGCACGGGTTTCGATGAGGACACGGGCCTCGCTGCGATAGACCGGCGACATGACACTGGACGCAGCAAAAGCCACGCCGCCAGCGATCAATGTCACGGCTGCAATTTTTCCCCGCCTCTCCCAGATGGCAAGCACCAGCCGCGCCAGGTCGATATCCACGTCTTTATCATTACGGCCTGTCGCTGACATGCGAACTCCTGCATCGTGACCCCTCAAGGGCAGGCTGGACAAAGCGGCTGCACGACGCGCGCGCCCGTCCATTACATTCCTGTTGCCGTAATTTTAGGACTTTATGGTAACCCAACCGTTAACCGACCTTCGCGATCTCAAAGGCGCAGTTTCATACTTTTTTCGCGTCATTTACTCGGCGTTAACCCTAACAGATCGATAACATCTTTAATTGCCGCTTTGTGGAGCCCAAGCGCGAATGTCCTGCGCCCTGAACCGTACCGCCATTATCGTTGTGACCGCCTTTGCTGCGGCACTGTCCGGCTGTTCGGCGTATCAGCCCGCTCCGAAAGCCTTTCACGAAGCGACCATCCAACCCTACCGGCTGGATAGCGGCGACAGACTGCGGATTACCGTTTTCGAGCAGACCGGTCTGAGCAACAGCTATACGGTAGATCAGGCTGGTTACATCGCCTTCCCTCTTATTGGCCCGGTCCCTGCCCGTGGCCAGACATTGCCGCAGCTTGAAGGGGCCATCGCCCAGAAACTGCGACAGGGCTATCTGCGTGACCCGGATGTGACGATCGAAATCGACCGTTACCGGGCAATCTTCATAATGGGTGAAGTCGGTCGTCCGGGGCAATATTCCTATGTGCCTGGCATGACCGTGCAAAATGCTATCGCTATTGCCGGCGGTTTCTCCACCCGCGCCAACCAGCGCGACGTGGATGTAACCCGCAAGATCAACGGGGAGATCGTGACGGGTCGCATCAATATCTCGGGACCAATCCTCTCTGGTGACACTGTGTATGTCCGTGAACGCTTCTTCTGATTGCCAGTAACGGTAACATGACCACAGAAAAACCTCTCCGCATCCTGCATTGCTTTCGCTCACCGGTCGGTGGTGTATTTCGCCACGTTCGTGACCTTGTGGAAGAGCATGTAAAGCTGGGACATGAGGTTGGCATTCTGTGCGACAGTTCAACCGGTGGCGAGCACGAGGAAAAACTGTTTGAACAGATCAAGCCCATGCTGTCGCTGGGGCTTATCCGTTTGCCCATTGGACGTTCGGTCGGCCCATCCGACCTGGGCGCTCTTTGGAAAGCCTATCAACATATCAAAAGTTTGCAGCCAGATGTAATCCATGGCCATAGCGCCAAAGGCGGCGTTCTCGCCCGTCTCATCGGCTCAGCTCTGCGGGTGAACAGGTATCGCGTAGCCCGCCTCTATTCGCCCCATGGGGGCAGCCTGCACTATGACCGCAAATCCCTGCGCGGTCAGGTGTTCTTTAATGTGGAGCGCCTTTTAGAGCGGTTTACGGATGCGCTGTGTTTCGTCTGCCATTACGAGCAGAGCGCCTATACACAAAAGGTCGGCAAACCGCACACGCAAGCGCGGATGATCTATAATGGCGTGCAGGAAAGCGAATTTGCGCCGGTTCCGCTCAATGCAAATGCCAGCCATTTTCTCTACATCGGCATGTTGCGCGACCTCAAAGGTCCCGACGTGTTCATTGATGCCTTTACCCAAGCTGAGAAACTGTCCGGGCAAACCCTGACCGGCGTGATCGTTGGCGATGGCCCGGAGCGTGACAAGTACCGCGACGCAATTGCGGCGGCTGGCCTGTCGGACCGGCTCGCCATGCATCCCTCCATGCCGGCCCGCAAGGCATTTGCTTTGGCGGATACGGTCGTTGTCCCCTCACGGGCAGAATCCCTGCCCTACATCATTCTGGAAGCACTGGCGGCCGGCAAACCGGTGATTGCCTCACGGGTTGGTGGCATTTCCGAGATATTGGGCGAACAGAGCCCGGCGCTGGTCACGGCTGGCGATGCAACAAGCCTGGCGCAGACCATGGTTCGCAGCTTGCAAGTCCCTGAGTGGCGACAGCAAGCCTTGCCTGATACAACCGAATTCCGGCAGCGGTTTTCCACACCCGTAATGGCCGGACAAATTCTTGCCCTTTACCGGGAATTACTGCCCCGCACCTGACGGGATGCAAGACTAACCATCCGTTTGCAGGTCGTATCAGCACGGTACGACTGTCTAAAGACTTGGTTGTCGCCATAAACGTTTCTTAGCATGTTGCCGCTATGGTTGCGCCAAAATGCAAAACGGAATGCGTCCATGAGCAACGTCCAAAACCAGCAACTCGATATCAATGAACTGCGCCGAAAGGTGTCCGAGATTGCCGGTCATTCAGCTGGTGATGGAGACAGCCCACCAGTGTCGCTCAACCCGTTGGCACGACAGGTCGCCAATCAGCTGCGTACGGGCAATCACTCCCCCAACATCATTATCGGCCAGCTGCAATTGCTGGAGTTTGCCGGACTGGTGATCCTTGGCTGCATCGTCAGCATGCTGGCATCGGAACACACGGTTGGCAGCCTGCTTGGCCTGTTTGCGATAATGGTGGCGGGTGCAGGTCTGACCGGCCTGATGCTTTATGCCCTTGATCTTTACCAGTTGCCGTCGCTGCGCACGCCTATGGCCAAGATGCCGCGTATTCTGATGGCCTATACCGCCGGTTTTGCGCTGACTGTGTTTCTTCTTCTCGCCTTCCATCCTACCGGTGGCAGTTCGTGGCTGACAACTGCCATGTGGTTTGTGGCCGGTGCTGCCTTTCTTGCGTTGGAACGCATCCTTACCGGCGTCGCAATCCGCCACTGGGGCCGTAATGGCGTCATGGAGCGTCGTGCGGTTATCGTCGGTGGTGGCGATGCAGCCAAGAACCTTATCCGCTCGCTGGAAGAGCAGCCGGACAATGATATCCGTATCTGCGGTATCTTCGACGACCGCACCGGCGATCGTTCGCCTGATATCGTTGCCGGTTATCCAAAGCTTGGTACCTTCGCCGAACTGGTGGAATTTGCACGCCTGACCAAACTCGACATGCTGATCATCTCGCTGCCGATTTCGGCCGAGGGACGTATTCTTGCCCTGTTGAAGCAGGTCTGGATCCTGCCCGTCGATATTCGTATCGCCGCACACGCCAACAAACTGCGTTTCCGCCCGCGCTCCTATTCGCATGTCGGCAATGTGCCGATGCTGGATGTGTTCGACAAACCGATCCGAGACTGGGACTCGGTTGCCAAGCGCATCTTTGACCTGTTCTTCACCGTGGTGGCCCTGCTGTTGTTGTGGCCGGTGATGATTGGCGCGGCCATTGCCGTGAAAACAACTTCAAAGGGTCCGGTTTTCTTCAAGCAGAAACGCCACGGCTTTAACAATGAGACGATCAATGTCTGGAAATTTCGCTCGATGTATACCGAGCTAAGCGACCCGACAGCCAAAAAGGCAGTGACCAAGAACGACCCACGCGTAACGCCTGTCGGCCGTTTCCTGCGCAAATCCTCGATTGACGAGTTGCCGCAGCTGTTCAACGTGCTGAATGGCAGCCTGTCCCTGGTTGGCCCTCGCCCGCATGCGGTCATGGCCCAGACTGGTGACCTGAAATATGCCGATGTGGTTGAGCATTATTTTGCCCGCCATAAGGTCAAACCCGGCGTGACCGGATGGGCGCAGATCAATGGTTGGCGCGGCGAGATCGACAACAGCGACAAGATCAAGTTCCGCACCGCTTTCGATCTGCATTACATCGAAAACTGGTCATTGATGTTCGATCTCAAGATCCTGTTCCTGACACCGATCAGGCTGCTCAAATCGGAAAACGCCTATTGAGCAACGTCAGCCTGACAGATACGCCCGGTTTCAACGCGCCATTAGCCGCCATGCGGATGATTGGCGCGTTTGCGCTTGCCTTTGGCGTGTTCCTGTCCGGTTTTGTTATTTCCGAACCGGCACCTTACGAGCTGATGATGGTGGCGCAGGTCGCCATCTGGTTCCTGCTCGGGCTTCGCCTGTCCAAACGCGTCATCGTGCTGTTGGCTTTTCTGCTGGTGTTCAATGCCGGTGGTTTTCTCTCTCTGCTGGTCATGTCGGATCTCGGCGAAGGGCCGATGTATCTCGCCGTCTCGACCTTTCTGGCGCTGACATCAGTTTTTTACGCTGCTGTCACCGAAGATGATCACCGGCGGCTATCGCTGATTTTTAAAGCCTGGGTTTTTGCCGCTCTGATCACCTCGATGCTGGGCATTCTCGGTTACTTCAATGCCATTTCCGGCTTTCAGGTGTTCACGCTCTATGACCGTGCCAAGGGCGCATTCCAGGACCCGAACGTCTTTGGCCCGTTTCTCGTCACGCCGTCGCTGTTTCTGGTTTATGGTCTGTTGACCGGGCGGGTCAGCAGCATGCCGCTTAAGATCCTCGGTCTGCTCATTATGGCGCTTGGTATTTTCCTGTCGTTTTCCCGTGCGGCCTGGGGCCTGTTTCTTATCGCAACCGTCATGCTCGTTCTGCTGATGTTGCTGAAAGAGCGTTCCAACGCCTTTAGGCTTAAAATACTGGTACTGACACTGCTGGCCGTGGTGTTTCTGGTTATCGCATTGATGGTCGCCTTGCAGTTCGAACAGGTGTCCAACCTGTTCCTGAGCCGAACAAAGGCCGTGCAGGATTATGATGGCGGTCATCTCGGGCGATTTGCGCGACATCGCATTGGCTTCATGATGGCCATGGAAAATCCGCTCGGGATCGGTCCCATGGTGTTTGCCACCATCTTCCCGGAAGCGGAGCATAATATCTGGCTGAAAAGCCTGACGACTCACGGCTGGCTCGGTTTTGTCAGTTATGTCTCCCTGATGTGCTGGACGGTGGCGGAAGGTTTCAGATACCTGCTGCGGGATCGTCCATGGCAACCTTTCCTGATGATTGCCTGGGTCAGTTTTGTCGGCCATCTGATTATTGGCAATGTCATCGACACCGACCACTGGCGGCATTTTTTCCTCTTGCTCGGCGTCATCTGGGGCTGCATAGCGCTGGAACTGAAATGGCAGCGTCAGCAGCGGCAATAATTTTTCGCTGACATGGTGTTGCTGATGGAACCCGTTGGCATTCCTGCGCATTTCACTCCCGAAAATATGACGGGAGACATGAATGACGAGAACCAACAATCTTTATTTCATCATCGGCGCACTGGTGATCCTCGCTGCAGGTCTTGGTGCCTATGTTTGGCATCAGGAAAGCAAGCCTGCAGGCATTGAGATGCAGATCGGTCCAAACGGCGTAAAAATTCAAGAAAACTGATTTTACCTGAGGCTTGCCTCCACTCAAGCCTCGCGCATGCATGTAGCAATAGTTTGAGGACAGGCGATAGAACGCTATCGCTTGTCCGATAACCGCGCGGAAGCCATTTCCGCGAAGCATACAGGCGCAGTTCATGGTTTCTTCGATTCAATCCATCCGGCTGATGACGACGCAAATCGCCCTTAAAGCCCTGAAGGAGCAGGAGGAAACGACAACCTCGACCAGCTCCGCATCCAGCTCGCTTTTGCAGCAATATGGCCTGGACACGTCGACCAGCTCCTCCAACGACACGTTGACGCGGCTGCTGACGACACTGGCCACCAAAAACCCCGACTCAACCGTCAACACGACGCCGAGCACCACAACAACAACCGTCTCGGCGGACGTAACGACCGCGTCCTTCATGCGCAGTCTGAAAGACAGCCTTGAGGAGATGGCCGACACTGCCGCGGGCAAGAAGCAGGCAGATGCGATGCTCGCCGCCCTGAAGGCTGGCACACTAACGGTGACCGACCCGGTCAGCGGCCAGAAGATTGCCGCCTGGGATGTTGATGATGAAAAGCACAAGGACACCACCTCAGGCGCGGCAACCACCATTGCCACCAACAACTGGAGTGACTTCCTGAAAGAGCGCCTTAAACGCGGCGAGGATGTCTCTTACGCCAAATCCAGCGACGGCAGCTATATCGACAAGACCACTGGCGAGAACGCCTATTTCGGCACTGTCGGCAGCAAATATTATTACCTGTCATGGCCAGCCGCCAACGCTAACACGCCGGCAAGCGGGACAGACAAGACAGTTTCGTCTTCAGGATCCAGCGACACGAATTAACAGCTGAATATCGGCGCCATATACACGCCTCCCCTCGGCGTGTTGCGACACCAACTCCAGCAAGCGGACAGCCTGTTCCGCAACCAAAAGAATGCCCGGAAAGCTTAGCTGTTTTCCGGGCTTTTGCGTTTTTGCAACTTCAAAAAAATTGAAAATATACATCAATGCGGCATGATCTGACGCAATCGGAATGCCCCCTCTTGGTAAATGAAGGCTCAATAGGCACGTCTGTGGACGCGGTGCCGCAGACGCCCGGGTTCACGTAACACCGCGACCAGAGGGAACAAAAAAAATGAAAATGCTTTTGGCCTCCACCGTTCTTGCCGCAAGCCTTGCCGGTCTTGCAACAACGGCCTCCGCAGCAGATTGCGGCACAGTTACCATTGCCAACATGAACTGGCAGTCCGCTGAAGTGGCCGCCAATGTCGATAAACTCATTCTCGAAGCCGGTTACGGCTGTACGGCAGAACTGGTTGCTGGTGACACCGTGCCGACACTCACCTCAATGGCTGAAAAGGGCCAGCCAGACATTGCGCCCGAGGCATGGGTCAGCCTGCAGCCGGAAATAGTAAACCGTGGCATCTCCGAAGGGAAATTCGTCAGCGCCGCCAAAATTCTCTCTGATGGTGCGGTACAGGGCTGGTGGATCCCGAAATACGTGGCCGAAGCTAACCCGACCATAAAGACCGTGGGTGACCTGTTCAAAAACCCACAGCTTTTCCCGGCACCGGAAGACAGCAGCAAGGGCGCCGTCTACAACGGTCCGCAGGGTTGGGGTGGCACTGTGGTGACAGCCCAGCTGTTTAAAGCTTATGACGGCGAAAAGGCCGGATTTACGCTGGTCGACACCGGATCGGCTGCCGGCCTCGATGGCGCCATTGCCAAGGCCTATGAGGCCAAACAGCCAGTGGCCGCTTATTACTGGGCACCAACAGCCCTGCTCGGCAAATACGAGATGGTCAAACTCGACTTCGACACCACCTATGACGCCGCCGAATGGAAACGCTGCACATCGGTTGCCGATTGCGCCGATCCGAAGCTGAATGCCTGGCAGACAGACACGGTTGAAACCGTTGTTGCCAAGAGCTTTGCCGACCGCGCCGGTCCGGTCATGGATTACCTCAACAAACGCGCTTGGACCAACGACACTGTCAACAAGCTGATTGCGTGGATGAGCGACAACCAGGCAACCGGTGAAGAAGGTGCCAAATACTTCCTGAAAAATAACGAAGCTCTGTGGACGGCATGGGTTTCCCCTGACGTGGCAGAAAAGATCAAGGCATCGCTCTGATTTTTTAAAGGCCATAGGAAACCGCAGGTGACCTGAGGCACCGGCATTTCCAACACCGAGGCGGCCAGGACTGGAGACACACCCGCAATAAAAGGGGGATCCAACCTGGCTCTCATCGCCCTTATCGTCATGGGGACGTTCATATGGATTGGTTCTGGAAGTTTCCGACAATGGATGCCGAAACCCTTCGCGGTGTCAAAAAAAGCATCGACGAAGGATTTCGCGGATTTACGCGGGCGTATGGCAGCGACATTGAAGCGCTGTTCAGTCCCCTGCAAAGTTTCCTGATCTGGTCAGAGCGGCTGCTGACCGGCACACCATGGCCGATTATCATTGTGGTTATCGCCGCCATTGCCTGGCTTGCCAGCCGCAGTCTGCCCATCGTCATCGGCTGCGTGTTCACCCTCTTCCTCATCGGTTATTTCGACATGTGGGCCGATACCATGAAGACGGTGTCGATGATCCTTGTCTGTACTGTGGTGTCGATCCTGATCGGCCTGCCGATCGGCATTGCCATGTCGCGTTCAAACCGGCTGCAGAATGTCGTTAATCCCGTGCTCGACGTCATGCAGACCATGCCGAGTTTCGTCTACCTCATCCCGGTGGTGATGTTGCTTGGCATCGGGCGTGTGCCCGGGGTGATTGCGGTTGTCATCTACGCCATTCCGCCCATGATCCGCCTGACCAATCTTGGCATCCGCATGGTTGACCGTGACGTGCTGGAGGCCGCAGACGCCTTTGGGTCATCCGGCTGGCAGAAGCTGAAGAACGTGCAGCTGCCGCTTGCCCTGCCCACCATCATGGCCGGCATAAACCAGACCATCATGATGGCACTGGCCATGGTGGTGATTGCCTCGATGATTGGCGTGCAGGGTCTGGGGCAACCGGTGCTGAAAGCCATTGCCAACCAGTATTTTACCCTCGGCATTTTTAACGGGCTGGCCATTGTTGGCATCGCCATCATTTTTGACCGTATCAGCCAAGCCTATGGCCTGCGCCTGCAAAAGCACCGGGAAATTACGCATGACTAGTCAATCGATTGAGATCCGGAACCTTTACAAGATTTTCGGACCCCGGCCTGCAAACTTTGTTGAATCAGTCGCCAATGGCATGACAAAAACCGAACTGAACCAGAAACATGGCCATGTCCTGGGTTTGCGCGACATCAACATCACCATTCCCGGCGGCGGCATTACCGTGATCATGGGCCTGTCCGGCTCTGGCAAATCAACGCTCATCCGTCACATCAACCGCCTTATCGAACCAACCGCTGGCGAAGTTCTGTATGGCGGCGATGATGTCTGTCGCATGAGCCAGGACGAATTGCGGGAGTTTCGTCGTCACAAGACGGCAATGGTGTTCCAGAAGTTTGCCCTTCTGCCCCACCGTAACGTGTTGCAGAACACTGTCTACGGCCTTGAAATTCAGGGGACGGCAAAAGAAGAGCGCGAAGAACGCGCACAGATCTGGATCAAGCGTGTGGGACTTGATGGTTTTGCCAACCACTACCCCAATCAGCTGTCCGGTGGCATGCAACAACGTGTCGGTCTTGCCCGCGCGCTGACCCACAATGCTGAAATCCTGTTGATGGACGAAGCCTATTCAGCGCTTGATCCGCTGATCCGCGTCGACATGCAGGGCGTGCTGCTGGAACTGCAAAAGGAACTCAAAAAGACTGTCGTCTTTATCACCCATGATCTGGATGAGGCACTTCGACTGGGCGACAAGATTGCCATCCTGCGTGACGGCGAGGTTATTCAACAGGGTACGCCGGCAGACATCGTGCTCAACCCGGCCGACGCCTATATTGAATCCTTCGTCAAGGAGGTGAACCGTGGGCGCGTGATCCGCCTGAGCGCGGTTGCCGAGCAGACCAGGTCTGTCGGCCCTTCCCTGCAACTCTCGGAAGATGTGACTGTTGAACAGTCGCTGCGCGAACTGACCAAGGCCGGCGCATCGGTCGTCAATATCGTCTGCTCGCAGGGACGCCCTGTCGGCAGTGTCTCCAAAGAAAAACTGGTCGATTGCATGGTGGGGAATGGGTGAAACCCCAACATTTTGCGTTGATCAAGGAGATTCATGCTCAATCACAAATGGGGGTGTGATTGAAATAAATGGTCGGAGCGACAGGATTTGAACCTGCGACCCCTTGCCCCCCAGGCAAGTGCGCTACCGAGCTGCGCTACGCTCCGATCCGCCTAAAAAGGCTTGGTTCGATTAATCTTTTTAAAATACCGATGCAAGCTTAAAATCGATTTTGAAACATAAATAGCCGATTGATTCAGCCGCACCTAGTGCAGCTGAATCAACGCTAACGCATTTTCACTTCAGAAAAACGTAAGCCGCATAAATGGCAATCAGTGCGGCTGCAGCCACAGCGCTGATCAGGCCAAGGCGCTTTTCGATGAAGTGGCGGATGTCCTCGCCATATTTCCGCAGCAGACCGGCCAGAATGAAGAAGCGTGCGCCACGGGTGATGACCGCAGAGATGATAAACAGGCTAAGGCTGATATTGGCAGCACCCGACAGGATCGTCACGACCTTGATTGGCGGCAGATGCGCCAGACCGGATGTGATCAGCAACAGTACAATGGTTTCGTAGTTGACGGTCGCCTGCAGCTCTTCAAATGCATGCAGTTTACCGTAAAACTCCAGCACCGGACGGGCGATGCTTTCAAAGGCGTAATGGCCAAGAAACCACCCTGCGATACCACCGAGCACCGAAAACAGCGTGGCCACAAATGCGTAGTGCATGGCGCGGTGTGGCTTTGCCAGAACCATTGGCAGGAACAGCACGTCGGCGGGAACCAGAAACACTGAGCTTTCCACGAAGGCGACGATTGCCAGCCACCATACGGCGGTCTTGCGACGCGCAAGCGCCATGGTCCAGTCATACAAACCACGCAGCATTTTCCAAACCTTCCTGAAAATCAAAAGATGAAACCGGGCGTTTTCGCCGGCCCAAAACACTCAAATATTCATTCGTCATACCATGCGCCATTTAGCGCAGGTCCCTTTACGCATCCAGACATACGCAAGCGCAAAACTGCGAACCTTTTAGAAAAGTCAATGCTGCATCGCAACCAAAACCTTGTTTTTCTAGCATATATTTCAAAACTGTCATATAGTTGTCAGTGGGAGAACTGAGGAGGAAATGTCATGGACATCTTAGGTCTGTTCACATCGCTTAATCCATTCATCATTGGCGTGCTGATGATCGTATTGGTAGCGGGCGCCTATACAAAATGGGTTTCGCATTAAATCGCGAACAGTTTGAGGCAGACATCCGGTGAAATCGCGGCCATGTGAATGGCAGGCGCTTTGTTGCGCCTGCTTTCTCATAGGCAATTCGTGCCATACCTGTTATCAATCCCTGATTTTAATTTACGGGATAAAACATGACGGCAAACGATTTCACCTTCACCGATACGTCCGAAAAGTTGAGCGCAACGCTTAGAAAACTGATCGGCAAACTCGATGGCCAGACGATTACGCTCAGAGAATTGATGGCTTCTATCGGCGAACAGGGATTGCTGCTGGTTTGCGCCATTGCGTCGCTGCCGTTTCTCATTCCGGTATCCATCCCGGGCGTCAGCACCGTGTTTGGTGCGGCAATCATCATGATCAGCGTTGCCATCACACTCAATCGCATGCCCTGGCTGCCTGCCCGCATTCTGGACAAGCAGATGCAGACGTCAAAACTGCTGCCTGCGCTGGAAAAGGGAGTTTCAATCGTCTCGAAGCTGGATAATTATATCCGCCCTCGCCTACCTGCCCTAACCGGCAGCCTGTTTGCCAACCGCATCAATGGTCTTGCCATCATGGCGGCCGGCATTCTGCTGATGTTGCCGCTCGGCCTCATTCCATTCTCCAATACACTGCCAGCTGTGGCGATCCTGCTGTTTTCGGCGGGCATGATCCAGCGTGACGGATTCTTCGTGGTCGGCGGTTATGCCTTCCTCGTGCTGACCGTCGTCTATTTTTCGATTCTCGCTTATCTGGCGTTTATTGCTGGCCAGGGGCTTGGTGGTCTTTTGGCTGAATAGGCTGCAGATCTTTTACAGGCACTGGTGAACCTTTGCGCCGCGCCCACCATATGGTGACGCGGCGCCTGCCTCTGCGCACGATGTGCAAATCATGCGACAACACGATTACGCCAAGCGGCAACATCCAAAATCCCAATATTGGCAAAAAACCCAACACACCGCCGACGATGAGCAGAGAGCCCGCCGTGATGCGCCCATAACGGGATCTTGGCATTGAGATGCTGATTTTTCCGAGATTCAGTTTGCCATTTCTGGAATCGATTCCAAATTTCATCGACGTATCACTTCTCTCAGCCTCATTTGGCCAAAACATCCAAAATTATTTTCGCTCAACATCCCCTGCAAAATGGGACCTTTTGTGAATAAAACAAGACGAATGCATTTTTTTTGAAAAAAGCACTTGGCAAATGGGAAAAGCATTTGTATTACCCCGCTCACACCACGACAAGCGGTGGACATTCCCTGGTAGCTCAGCGGTAGAGCATTCGACTGTTAATCGACAGGTCGCCGGTTCGAATCCGGCCCGGGGAGCCATTTATCTCTTAAATGGTTGTTCTTTATAGAACACAATATCGCTGAAAACTACCTCACCTTCATATCCGCATTCTGGAAAACTTATTTTCCTTTTGTGAAAATCCTGCAACGGTAACTGACACGCTTTGTCATTATTATCGGCAGGCGATTTTTGCGTTTGAGTCGCTGGCTGGCTAAACAGCAACGACAGAGCGTAAGACGCGGCAAGCGGCCCGAGTGACGGGTTCATCACATCAGAAGCGGAGAATCGCGGAATGACAAAAAAACAAAAAATGGAACACTCCGAGTTTGCCGGTGAGTTTGAAGACGACGGCATCACCGTCCTAGTCGATATCTTCCGCCCTGAAGGAACACAGGGGGACTGGACACTCGAGGTCATCAGCGAACAGGACGACGTCACGACCTGGGACGAGCCGTTTGCGACCGACAAGGACGCCTGGGAAGAGTTTTTGGCGACCTGTGAAAAGGATGGCATTCGCAGCTTCCTGGATGGCGAAGAAGAGCCGTCTGTTCACTAAGCCCCTATAGGCTGTTTCGTGCTTGCAGGCGGAGATCTCCGCCTGATGCCACCTCCAGCCAATATTCCCGGTCGGGCTTGCCCTGCCCGATCCCTGGCGAAAACAAGCATACTTGCAAAGCCAACAAAAAAGGCCGGACACGGAGTGCCGACCTTCTCGTCCGTTGATCCTGTCAGTGCCGGTACATCCGCGGTCAAAGACGTCAACTGGTACTACCATTAGCGTAGCTCGATGACATAACGATGTAAGTGCTGATTGGTTCCTGCTGTTTTCATTTTTTAGATGACAGTGCAGCGTTCTGCCCGCGACTCTCCGTACAGTCGATAATCCCTTGTTTTTCCATCGCGAAAAATCGGCAGATCGTTATTTCTGACAATTGTAATAAACCATCTATTAACCATAACTGGGGCTCTATGTGGGCTATATTTTCATGCTCATGATGAGCGTCTGAATTCCCCAACAGAGCATACATATGACCAGCATTCTCACGAACGCTGGAGCGACTTCTGCGCTTCAGACCCTGCGTACGATCGGCTCCAATCTGGACCGAACGCAAAATCAAGTCAGTTCCGGCCTTCGTGTACAGACAGCAGCAGACAATGCGGCTTACTGGTCCATTTCCACCACCATGCGTTCCGACACCATGGCCATTGACGCCGTGACCGATGCGTTGAACCTTGGGGCAGCCAAGGTTGATACGGCCTATGAGGGTCTGGAATCGACCGTCGACATTCTCAAACAGTTCAAGGCAAAACTCGTCACGGCAAAAGAAGACAGCGTCGACCGAACCAAGGTTCAGGAAGAGCTGGCGCAGCTTATCGATCAGGCCAAAAGCGTCTCCGAATCGGCGAGCTTCAGCGGCCAAAACTGGCTGAATACGGATTTCGACGACATCTTTGACAAAGCCCAGTCAATGGACTCCGTTGTTTCGTCCTTTGTCCGAAACAGCAATGGCGGCGTCAGCGTAAAAACAACCGATGTCGACGTGTCCAAACTCACCTTGTTCAACACGACTGGTGACGGCTTGCTGCAAGTCGACTCGCGCGCCATTGGGGATATCGGCGGTCTGCGCAATGTGGACTGGGAAAGCTATGAAATGTCCGGCTGGCAATATTTCAACTTTCCGCACAGCGCCACCTTTGGTGCCGCAGACGTCATAACATTCGATTACACGGCAGATGGCAGCACGCTTGGAGCCGGAACGACCTATACGCTGACAATAGACCGAAGCACCGTCAATGACGCATTGGGTGCAGGCGCCAATGGTTATATCGGCACGGTCCGCGACTGGATGGTGGTTATTTCAAGAGCGACATGGAGCTCACCTCCGCCCTCCGATCCGAGCCGCGGCAGTGGCTTCGGACAGGCTCATAATATCGGTGGCGTGATGCAAACCTACGGTTTCTTTTCTGGAGAAATGGAAGGTCTGCCCGGCTCTTCGGTCAGAATGAGCAATGTCACGTCGACGTTGGCGGGTGGTTACGCATTCGGTCTGAATGCCCCCACCGGTGTTACCGATGGCGAATACGCGGAATTCGGTTTCAATTTCGGCGACAGCTTTCAAATGAAAACCGATGTCGAATTCTATTTCGACCTTTCACTGAACCGTGGAACACCGCAGATGATCAAGGTGACCAAGGATGATGTCGATACGGCGCTTGGCATTACGACTGGTGAAGTGAACAATGCGGCCGATATGGCGACCGTGCTTCAGCATGTGCTGACCGGCAAGGGCATATCCAGCGTCACCTCAAGCGGCTCGCGTATCACACTCGACATTGACCAGAGCATGTATCCGGACATGGGGTATCGCTCTTCCATCAAGATTTCCGGTGTCTGGGACAATATCGGCAACCCGCCGGACGTGAACCTCGTCGACATGGACATCACTGCGCCGTCTGTCGATCTCGACCGCTATATCAGAGTGATCGAAGGCATGACGAAAAAGGTGGTCAGTGCCGCCTCGCTTCTCGGATCAATTCAGACGCGCATCGATCTGCAGCTGGATTTTGCCTCCAAACTTGGCGATTCCATCGACAGCGGCATTGGCCGTCTGGTTGATGCCGACATGAATGAAGCTTCGACACGCCTGAAAGCGCAGCAGACACAGCAGCAGCTTGCCGTACAGGCTCTCTCTATCTCCAACTCCAACAGCGAGAGCCTGCTGTCACTGTTCCGTTAAGCGTCGATCCGCCTACCGCTGATGGAGCCGACAGGATGAAAACCTCGCCCATAAGATGAATTTTGCCCGTTTGAGGCATTCACAGAAACAGAATTTCTTGCCACAACAGGGGTCAATCCGCTCAAAGCAACGGTAATCATACGCGTCCGAAAGAAGGTCGACCCATGACGATACATACCTCTGTTTTGACAGCCATTGGAAACACGCCACTCATTCGTCTGAATGCTGCATCCGAGGCAACAGGGTGCGAAATTCTTGGCAAGGCCGAGTTTCTCAACCCCGGCCAGTCCGTCAAGGACCGTGCGGCGCTGTACATTATTCGCGATGCTGAAAAACGCGGCCTGCTGCGCCCTGGTGGTACAATTGTTGAGGGCACGGCCGGCAATACCGGCATTGGCCTGACGCTTGTTGCCAGAGCGCTTGGATACCGCACTGTTATCGTCATTCCTGAAACACAAAGCCAGGAAAAGAAGGACGCGCTAAAACTGCTGGGTGCGGAACTGGTGGAAGTGCCAGCTGCCCCCTACTCTAACCCGAACAATTATGTGAAGGTGTCCGGACGTCTGGCCAAGCAGCTTGCTGAAACCGATCCGAACGGCGCCGTATGGGCAAACCAATTCGACAACATCGCCAACCGTCAGGCCCATATCGAAACCACCGCGCCTGAAATCTGGGACCAGACGGATGGTAAGGTTGATGGCTTTATCTGCGCTGTTGGCTCCGGCGGCACGCTGGCTGGCGTTGCCGATGGTCTTCGTGATTTCAACCCTGACATCAAGATCGGCATTGCCGACCCTGATGGTGCGGCACTTTATGAATATTACAAAAACGGCACCCTGAAATCTGAAGGCAACTCCATTACCGAAGGCATTGGTCAGGGCCGCATCACCGCCAACCTGCAGGACTTCACACCGGATTTCGCCTACCGAATTTCTGATGCGGAAGCCCTGCCCGTGTTGTTTGATCTCGTCACCAAGGAAGGCCTGTGCCTTGGTGGTTCAACCGGCATTAACATTGCCGGTGCAATTCGCCTTGCCCGAGACCTCGGTCCGGGGCATACAATCGTCACCATTCTGTGTGACTACGGTAACCGTTACCAGTCGAAGCTCTACAATCCCGCATTCCTGCGGTCCAAGGGGCTTCCTGTTCCGGCCTGGCTCACAGGGAAAAGCGATATATCTGTCCCGTATGAAACCACATAAGGTGCCTAGACTATGCCAGTGAATGCCCTCTTTCGTGATGATTTTTACCTTTCCACCTGCGAGGCAACGGTAACAGACATTCACGAAGACGGGGGCATTGAGCTGGACCAGACCTGCTTTTACGCCACCTCTGGCGGTCAACCTGGCGACACCGGTTTCCTGGAGCGTGCTGACGGCTCCAGAATTCAGCTTGGGCAAACCAGACACAGTCAGGACAAGAGCATTATTATCCACGTTCCGCTTGAAGGACAGGAAAGTGTGGCACCCGGTGAAAAGGTCGTGCTGCATGTGGACTGGGAGCGCCGCTACAAGCTGATGCGGATGCATACCGCCTGTCATCTTCTGTCCGTTGTCTGCCAATGGCCGATTACTGGTGCCGCAGTTGGCGAGGACGAATCGCGTGTTGACTTCGACATGTCGGAAACCATCGACAAGGACGAGGTATCGGCCAAGCTAATGGAACTGGTCAATGCCGACCATCCGGTTTTCCTGCAGTGGATCACCGACGAGGAATTGCAGGCCAATCCCGGCATCGTCAAATCCAAGAATGTGCGCCCACCCGTTGGTCTCGGCCGTGTCAGTCTTGTGTGCATAGGTGAGAACTCGGCAATTGACAGCCAGCCCTGCGGTGGAACACATGTCTCCAAGACACATGAAGTCGGTGAAATACACATCGCCAAGATAGAAAAGAAGGGCAAGGAAAACCGGCGTTTTCGCATCCGTTTCGGTACGCCCGATTCCGCAGCCTGAACAGCAGGGAGACTAGATCGTGAGCAACGAAAAAAGTCGTTTCGTCGTGTCGGCGGACTGGGTGAACAAACAGCTTGGGGCACCTGAGTTCCGTGTCGTCGACGCATCCTGGTATCTTCCAGCCCACAAGCGCAATGGTGCCGACGAATATGCCAAGGGCCATATTCCCGGTGCCGTGTTTTTCGATCAGGACGTGATTGCGGATCACACCACTGGCCTGCCGCATTCCCTGCCCTCGCCGGAATATTTTGCCGAGCAGGTTGGCAAGCTCGGCATCCAGGAAACCGATACGATCGTCGTTTACGATGGCCCCGGATTCTTCTCTGCACCGCGTGTATGGTGGATGCTGCGTGTGATGGGTGCCGAAAGCGTTTACGTGCTGGATGGTGGCCTCGACGGCTGGAAAGCGCAAAACCTGCCGCTTGAAACCGACCTGCCAGAACCGCCAGTCGTCAGCTTTATCCCGCACTTCCAGAAAAATCGTGTCACGTCACTGGACGAAATGCGTAGTGTTGTCGACGCCGGCAGCAAGCAGATTGCCGACGCGCGTGGCGCTGGCCGCTTTACCGGCGACGAGGCCGAACCGCGTGCTGGCATGCGCTCTGGCCATATGCCTGGCGCCCGCAGCCTGCCTGCCACGGCATTTTCGGAAAACGGTCACTTCAAGGATCTGGCGACACTGCGCAAGATGGTGACGGAAGCCGGCATCGATCTCTCCAAGCCGGTTGTTACCAGCTGTGGTTCTGGCGTGACGGCAGCGGTTATCACGCTGGCGCTTGAATCGCTTGGCCACAAGACCAACAGCCTGTTCGATGGCTCCTGGTCGCAGTGGGGCAGCCTTGAAGACACGCCTGTGGTCACCGGCCCAGCCGAGGCGATCGCGGCCCGAGACAGTGATCCGCTGAAAGCCCATGTCACGCAGCTTGAAATGACGGCTGCGCCAAAGATCAGCATTGCTGTTCCGGTCAACATCCAGACCGCGATCATGCGTGCCCCGAACATCCCGCTGCATTTTTACCGCTACCTGTACTGGCGGGTCGGCAAACGCTGGCACTGGCAAAAACGCATGCGCATGAGCGACGCGGAACTTGGCGCTGTTTTGAGCGACCCGAAAAACAGCGTCTGCGTGCTGTATATGAACGGTTCGCCTGCCGGTTTCTTCGAACTGTACAAGCGCGATGATGACGTGACCCAGCTTTCCTATTTCGGCCTGTTCGAAGAAGCCATTGGCGCTGGCATCGGCAAATGGTTCCTGTTGCAGGCACTCTATGCCGCCTGGCAGGACAATCCGAAAAAAGTCACCGTTACCACCAACACGCTCGACCACCCGCGTGCGCTGCAGCTTTACCAGATGATGGGCTTCTCGCCTGTCGGCACCTATCAGGCCTGGGTTCAGCCGTTGAGCGAGGCGGAACTGCTCAATATCGCCGTTCAGAACTGATCACTGACGGCGGCGGATTGCACCATTAATCAGTTTGAACCGGCGGCAACCGCCGGTTCAGGTTTCCTTCAGGTTGTGCGTGGCAATTTGCCCGCGACAATAACGAGGTAAAGGAAACCAACCATGAACCGTCGATCTTTCCTGACTGCACTTGCTGCCACAGCGTTTGTTCCGGCAGTTGCCAGTGCGCAGGAAACTCCATCTTCCGGCACCATCATGCGCCGTCTTGAGGCAGCACCGTCGCGCCGCATGCGTCCCGAAGAGCGCGTGACCATCCAGGAATTCAAGCGCCGGCCGGAACTGCGGCGCAGCGCCCCTTCCATCGACATTCAGTCCATCAATTTCGCCTTCGGTTCGGCTGAAATTCCCCGTTCGGAATATCGTAAAGTACGCGAGATCGGCGTTGCCCTGGAACAGATCCTTCGCCGCCGTCGCGGAGCACGTTTCCTGATTGAGGGTCACACAGACGCAGTTGGTTCTGAGGCCTCCAACCAGGTCCTATCGGAACGTCGCGCAGAATCACTCAAGTGGCTGCTGGTGCAGGAATTCCGTGTACCCCCACGGGCGCTGGAAACCGTGGGTTATGGCGAAAGCTATCTGCTTGTTAACACGCAGTTTGAAGAGTGGCGCAACCGTCGCGTTACGCTGCGTCGTATCGATGAATTCCTGCGCTAATCCCATCAGGATGAGCGTCACGCATATGGGCACGCCTCATATGCGTGACGCATTGTTTTATTGTCTGGTGAGACCAACAACAGTCGCGTCATCGCTTTCGGTTTCACTTTGCGGCTGGGTTTCGTCAGCGGCATTGTTCAAGAAGTAATTGGCGACCAATTCGCCGTGGAACTTGGCGAACTCATAA
This sequence comes from Agrobacterium sp. 5Ca50, assembly GCF_055381905.1. Classification (NCBI taxonomy): domain Bacteria; kingdom Pseudomonadati; phylum Pseudomonadota; class Alphaproteobacteria; order Hyphomicrobiales; family Rhizobiaceae; genus Agrobacterium; species Agrobacterium sp. 5Ca50. The sequence continues at coordinate 936,786 of NZ_AP026438.1, read as the reverse complement.
CAAAAGGTGATCTCGCGGTCTTTTGGCGACCAGAAGGCATTCGCCTGACCGCATTGTTTTGCCGTCAACTTGATGCCGTCCTTGATATTATAGAGGCCGGAAAAGGAGTTGCCGATCAATTCCAGCAGTTTCGATTCCTTGACGATCGTTTGAAACAACTCAAGGCTTGGGTCGGTGATCGGCTCGTAAGTAATTTCAAACTTCGTGCTGGCATTGGCTGTCGCCTCATGCGGCTTCAGAAGCGTTTTCCAGCTGCGTACTTTCTGCGGATATTCCGAGATGCACTCCTCGCGGCGGTCCTCAGGAAACTCCAGAGAATCAATAAATTCCTTGAAGTTCTTGTAGTCGTGGCCGGCCATCGAGCAGGCAATGGCCCAGCCACGCTGTTCGTCCAAACCGTGGGCGCCCCAGAAGGCCTGTTCCTCTTCAGCGTCCGCTGCCGCTTCGCTCGACAGGAACCAGCCATCGGCTGCATCGATAATGGCCTGATCGAGCAGGTCATCATCAGCCTCCAGCATCAGGATCGACGACAGGTTATCAACCGCGTCTTCCTCTCGACCCAGCACAGGCAGGTCAAACTCGGAAACCAGCATGTGGCCGGCTTCGTGGTACAGAATAAAGATACCGTTGCCGACAACGAACTGTACCATTTCCTCGATCTGCTGATCCGTCAGCTTTTCGAAGTCGGGACTATCCTGTGCCGAAACGTTCCATGCGGGAAATACAGCCACCAACGCAGAAATAAAAAACGCAAAAATACTGTGCGGCATAAGGCGCTCCGGGCCGTGCATGAAAGTTTCGCAAATAGAGCATCAAAGCACATGAGTCTGACAATGGGCATTTCCCGGTCACACACAAGAATCGGGTGGCCGGGCGATGCTTTGCGGCGCATAGCGACAAAGCAGCAACGCATTTGGAGCCACTGACATGAACACCATTCTGTTTACCGCCATGCCGACTGAAGAGGCAGATGCATTTCGGGCCGGGCGTAACGATGCCTATGGCAAACCCGCCGAACGCTCGGTCTCATCAGGCGGCATGCCCTGCCGCCATTGCCTTGGTAAAATTGCTGAGGGAGAAGCGATGCTCCTCCTCGCCTACCGGCCGTTTAACGACCTACAGCCCGATGCCGAGACCGGACCGATCTTCATCCACGAGCGGTCATGCCCTCGCTATGCGGCAAGCGAGGTTTTGCCGCCAATGCTTGAAAGTGCTGACTATATCGTGCGCGGTTATGGCCCTGATGACCGCATCGTGTACGGCACCGGCGCAGTGACACCGACACCGGAGATATCACAACGTGCCGCCAGCCTGTTTCAACGGCCGGAGATTGCCTATGTGCATGTCCGTTCGGCCCGCAACAATTGTTACCAGTGCCGAATAGATCGCGGTTAGGTTTAATTTTACGCATCGTTCTAAATGGCATGTAAGAATTATCTGCAATGATACCCGTAGCTTAAACTCGGTCGGGTAGACACTATGACAGGTAACATGACGATGCAGACGCGCAGTGCAAAGCGCGAGCAAACCCGCATCTATGCCACGGTGCATTATTTCAACCAATCCGTTGCCGGGCGCGTCGTCGACCTGTCGGCAACGGGTATCGCCATTGAATTGCAGGGGCCATTTACGGCATCCAAAGGCAGCCGGGTGAAAATCCAGAGTGACGATCTGGGTTTCATCGAGGGTGAAGTACAGTGGCATCACATGAACCGGCTGGGTGTTCAATTGAAAATGTCCACCAACACGCTGGCACAGGTTTCCTCTTATTTCCGGTTCTTCCATCAAGAGGTCAAACCGACCCTCGCCCGCTAGTTGCACAAAGACATTATGCACATTTAAAAATTTCGGGAAAAAGACGTTTCGTCATTTTCCTGATGCACTCATCTGAGAATGGCCTTAGGCTGGTTTCAGGTCAGCCCAAGATCATATCAAGGAGTTCCCATGTCTTCGTCGCTGTTCGCGCTTCATCCCATCACACGGAGGTCGCTACTGGGAGGTATAGCTGCCTCCTCCGCGCTCGTCATGCTGCACCCGTTTGCAGCACGTGCGCAGGGTAATCAGGCTCATCTGCGCATTATGGAAACCACGGATATTCACGTCCATGTGTTCCCGTATGACTATTATGCCGACAAGCCGAATGACACGATGGGCCTTGCACGTACGGCCACGATCATGGATTCGATCCGTGCCGAAGCTGGCAATTCCATGCTGGTCGACAATGGTGACTTCCTGCAGGGTAACCCGCTTGGCGACTTTATCGCCTATGAGCGTGGTATGAAGGCGGGTGACAAGCACCCTGTCATCAACGCCATGAATGTTCTGGGTTACGATTGTGGCACGCTGGGCAATCATGAGTTCAATTACGGCCTGGACTACATGTCCAACACACTGGCGGGTGCGAATTTCCCTTATGTCTGCGCCAACGTGACCAAAGGTCAGCTGGCCAGCGATCCGAAGCAGGATGACCTGTTTTTCAAGCCCTACGTCATTCTTGAAAAGAAGATCAAGGACGGCGCTGGCAAGGAAAGCCCGATCAAGATTGGCATTATCGGTTTCGTTCCACCGCAGATCATGCAGTGGGATGCCAAGAACCTTGAAGGCAAGGCGCAGACCCGCGACATCGTGGAAGCTGCCAAGGCCTGGGTTCCTGCCATGAAGGAAGAAGGCGCCGACATCATCATCGCGCTGTCGCACTCCGGCATTGATGGTAAGGGCCAGACCGAGCGCATGGAAAATGCGTCGCTCTATCTGGCTGGCGTTGAAGGCATTGATGCCATCTTCACCGGTCACCAGCATCTGGTCTTTCCCGGCCCCAAGACCTGGGACGGCATTGAAGGCGTTGATCCCGTCAAGGGAACGCTGATGGGCAAGCCAACCGTCATGGGCGGCTTCTGGGGTTCGCATCTGGGCCTCATCGACCTGCTGCTCGAAAAAGACGGCAAGGCGTGGAAGATCGTCGACTTCACAACGGAAGCGCGCCCGATCTACCATCGCGATGACAAGCGCAAGATCGTTGCGGATGTCGAAAGCAAACAGGCGGTTCTGGATGCCGTAAAGGCCGACCATGAAGCGACACTTGATTATGTGCGCCGTCCGGTCGGCAAGACCTCTGCTCCGCTCTACTCCTATTTCGCACTGGTTGCGGATGATCCATCTGTGCAGATCGTTTCCAATGCGCAGACCTGGTACATCAAAGACATGCTGAAAGAGACGGAATACAAGGATTATCCTGTTCTTTCCGCAGCCGCGCCGTTCAAGGCTGGTGGTCGTGGTGGTGCAGAATATTATACGGATGTCGCAGCGGGTGATATCGCCATCAAAAATGTGGCCGATCTCTACCTCTATCCTAATACGGTGCAGGCCGTGCTGATTACCGGTGCGCAGGTCAAGAACTGGCTGGAAATGTCTGCGGGCATGTTCAACACGGTTGAAGTGGGCTCCAAGGACGCTCCGCTGCTCAACCCGGAATTCCCGTCCTATAATTACGACGTCATTGACGGCGTTACCTACCAGATCGATGTCTCGAAACCCGCAAAATACGACAAGGATGGCAAGGCGGTAACGCCTGAAAGCAATCGTATCGTCAACCTGCAGTTCAACGGCAAGCCCATCGATCCCGAGCAGAAATTCGTGGTTGCGACCAACAACTACCGCGCCAGCGGTGGCGGCAAGTTCCCTGACATCGCCACAGACAAGATCATCTTCGAGGCACCGGATACCAACCGCGATGTGATCGTGCGTTACATCGTTGACCAGGGAACAATCAACCCTGAGGCTGATGCCAACTGGTCGTTTGCGCCTGTTGCCAACACCACCGCAACGTTCGAAACCGGCCCTAAGGGCCGTCAGTATGCGGACCACGTGAAAGGCGCAAAGATCGAAGAAGCCGGCGACGGCGCAGAAGGTTTTGCGAAGTTCCGCCTGATCCTCTGATTAAGGTGAGTGCATAAAACAAAAGAGGCAGAGCAATTGATGTTGCTCTGCCTTTTTATTTGCGCGGTTTGCCGAGGAAACGCCTTGCCCTAGGGGCAGCGCCTATTCGGCAGCCACCACCCTGACCGCCGGTTTTGTGCGGCTGATCATCTTGGTGAAATCCTGATGGTTGAGGCACATGCCAAGCCGCTGGCGGAACGCTTCCACCATCCAGCTTGAGGCAGGCCCCAGAGGGGTCGAGACCTTGCGCATGGCATAAAGCGGGTACTCGCCCTGCTCATAGGCCTCAAGCTGCAGGTGGACCAAACGACCGGCGGCCAGATCATCCTGCAAAACGGAGGCCGGCAAGCCACCCCAGCCCAGGCCACCAAGAATGAGGTTGTGTTTGGTGGCAATGTCGCTGACACGCCATATCTTGTAGGATAGCACATTGAACTGGCGGCTGCCCGTCAGGCCCGACGCATCAGTGACCACCAACTGCACCTCGTCGCGTACATCCGCCAACGTCAATGGACGGCCCAACAACACAAGCGGGTGGTTCGGCGCTGCCACTGGCAGCATGAAGGAATGGCCGACCTTTTCCGAGAAGATATCGTCCTGCGGTTTGATGGCCGCTCCACCAAGGCCGATCGTCGCCTGCCCGCTGGCCACCATGTCGGTGACCATTCCCAGTTCGCCGACATTGAGACGCAGCGAAACGGAGGGGAATTCATCTCGAAACTCACGCAAGACTTCGACAACCGCACGGTTCGGTACCATGGTGCTGATGGCAACCGAAACTTCGGCCTCCAAGCCCTGTCGCAGCCCCTTGGCGCGCGCCCGCATGACCTGAAGATCGGAGACGATACGCCGGGCGTCCTCAATCATCGCCTTGCCCGCATCGGTCAGTTTTGGCTGGCGAACGCCATTGCGTTCGAACAGGTTGACCTCCAGTTGCGCTTCAAGATTGGCAATGGTGTAGCTGATAACCGACTGGGCGCGGTTCAGGGCACGCGAAGCTGCTGAAAAGCTTCCGGTTTCTGCCACCGTCAAAAACACCTGCAATTGGTCGAGTGTTGGATTGGCGTCCATGTCTTATCCATTTCATCGATAATTCAAATCTATATTATCACAGTTTTTTCGATGGCTCCATTCAACAATATATGGCTCAAACAGAACGGTTCTCCCTGCCCGCTCTGACCTCCCAAGGCTTATTCGAAGGAAATGACATGTCTAATATTCTGCTGATCACATCGAGCCCACGTGGCGAAGATTCCGTTTCCAACAAGGTTGCGACAGACCTGGCTGAAAAGCTGAAGGCACAGTCCGGCAACAACATCGTGCGCCGCGACCTGGCTGCCGAGCCAATCCCGCACCTTGATACCGTGACCACCAACGCTATCCGTAAGCCTGCTGAAGCCCGTTCGCAGGAAGAGGCTGTTGCTGCCGATTTCTCCGACAAGCTGGTTGCAGAGCTGATGGCTGCTGACACCGTCGTTATCGGCACCGGCCTCATCAACTTCAACATCTATTCCGGCCTGAAGTCCTGGATCGACAACGTTGCACGTGCTGGCCAGACCTTCCGTTACACAGAAAGCGGCCCTGTTGGCCTGGCAACCGGCAAGAAGGTTTATGTCGTTCTCGCTGCTGCTGGCGTTTACTCCGAAGGCCCAGCCGTTTCCATGAACCACGCTGTTCCCTACCTGAAGACCGTTCTTGGTTTCATGGGCATGACCGACGTTGAAGTTGTTTACGTTGAAGGCTTGGCTTTCGGCCCTGAAGCCGTTGAAAAGGCACTCTCCTCTGCTCAGGCAAAGGTTGAAGAGCTGGCAAAGGCTGCCTGATAATTTTGTGAGCGCTTGCTTGCCTGATTGATTCAGCAGAGCGCTCCAAATCTTTCTTTTGAAAGATATTCAGTCCTGCAAGACTTCATAACGGCCGCGAACCTGATCGCGGCCGTTATTTTTTGCCTCATAGAGACGTACGTCAGCCTGGGCGAGCAGCGTGTTGAAACTCAAGCCATCTTCCTGCGAGGTTGCAACACCAATACTGAGTGTCAGCAAGGTGCCATCGGGGCGCCTGACCCCTTCATAAAAACTGCTTTGGACGGAACGGGCAAAGGCCATGGCCTTGTCGTGATTGGTCGATGGCAGGAAGATAACGAACTCCTCCCCGCCAAACCGGTACAGCCGGCCGAATGCCTCCGTCTTGCGTGACAGAACGACGGCGACGGCCTTCAACACCTCGTCGCCTTTCAGGTGACCAAAGCTGTCATTGATCGATTTGAACCGGTCGATATCAATGATCAACAGGCTTGCAGGGGTATCGTCGCGCAGGCTGGCATCCAGCGCCTTTGGAATTTCCGCTTCCATGCGGGCCCGGTCGGGCACGCCAGTCAGCACATCCACGCCGGACCGCGATAGCAGATCTTCATACCGTTCGCGGAAGGTCAGGTCGTTGAACACGTCGCCGACATTGCGGTTGTTGCTGGCAAAGGCCCTGGTAGTCGTGACATTCTGATAGACCGCAAACATCATCGTATAGAGGCAGACTGCCAGCAGCTTGGCCTGCCATCCGTCAAAGAACACCTGCGCCGGAGCATCATAGAGATAGTATAAACCGGCGTAAAAACCGGCCTGATCGAACGTCAGGATAACGGCACCACAGATAGCAAAGCGCAACACAATGCGACGGCGCAGAAAGGTACCAAGCTTTTCGTACAGCAGAATGATGCCAATGGAATCGAGGTAGAGGAATGCTGTTCCCCACACCATCAGGATGCCCATTTCATCGAGAAAACCGGTGTTGATCGGCTGACCCGGTGTCAGCGTGGAAACATGATGGAATTTTACGAGTTGGGCGATGGCAACGGTCAGCAGGTTACCGAGAAACAGGCCATAGATCGGCTGACGAACAATGGCGGCATCTTCCTTCATGTACAGCATGAGGATCATCATCAGCTTGCCAGCAAACAGGATGGAAGACCCTGGAGATGCCACGCCAAACGGCAGCTGGATGTAAAACACCGCTGCCAGATAGGTTTCCATGAAGTGCATGACACCAAGCGCTGTCAAAAACACCCCAAGCCCCAGCTTGTTGCGAAAATGCAGGAAGCAGGTCATGACGGAAAAATAAAAGACGGCCTCGACGAGGAAAAGCGCCAGATTAATGAATTCCATCGCCAGCCATCCTGAGAACTGTTCAGCCAGTTCGTGTTACGCAAACATCGCGCCTGCGCAGCCTAACGCAGGATGGCAAACGGATTATTAAGATGGAATTTGAGGGCATTTACGCTTTGAGATGCCTAGTTGTTTGAAAACAGCGTGGTACCGCTCTGGTCGATAATTACCTTGGCCTTGCGAATGGTAAATTCGTTGGCATCATCAAGCGATGTGAAAACATCGGCGCGCACGAATTTGTGGCTCAAAACTTCACCATTGACGGTTTTCTCGATACGGCCTGCAAGGCGAAATTGTGCGCCTTCCTTCAACGGTGTCGGATAGATGGCGAAGTCGCCATAGATTTCCGGTTCAGCAGCAGATGCAGCGGGTGCTGCAGCATCCGAATTGCCCGAACCAAACGCCGAAAAGAGTTTTGAGAAGAAGCCAGCCATATGTCTTTCACTTTCGCAGCAATTGTGCAGACGGCGAGCCTTCGTCGCCTGCACAGATGTTTCGTCAGATAATCAGGTTCGCGAGTATATCGTTTTCAGTGATATCCTCATAGCCTAGGCCCGCTTTCTCAAAGCGCTCGAGCAGGCCAGTGAAGTTTTCCCGCGAACTGGTTTCGATACCAATCAGGATCGAACCGAAGTTACGCGCCGACTTCTTGAGATATTCGAAACGGGCAACGTCATCGTCCGGTCCCAGCAAATCCAGGAAGTCACGCAGGGCACCCGGGCGCTGTGGCAGGCGAAGAATGAAATACTTCTTCACACCACGATAGCGCATGGCGCGTTCCTTGACGTCAGGCAGGCGCTCGAAGTCGAAGTTGCCACCGGACACGACAGCAACCACTGTCTTGCCTTCCAGCTTTTCACGACCCAGCGCTTCCAGTGCCGTAATGGAGAGCGCACCGGCAGGCTCGAGAACCACACCTTCAACGTTCAACATTTCGGAAATGGTGACGCAGATGGCGTTTTCCGGCATCAGGTGAACCTGTTCGGACGGGAAATGCTTCAATGCTTCGAAGTTGAGGTCACCGATACGGGCAACGGCCGCACCATCCACAAAGTTGTCTACCTTGTTGAGCGTAATCGGCTGGCCTGCCTCAAGGCTTTTCTTGAGGCTTGGCGCACCTTCCGGCTCGGTAAACAGGAAGCCGCTTTGCGGGATCAGGTCAGCGAAATAACCGGTGATGCCGGCAGCAAGGCCGCCGCCGCCAACCGGCAGCACAACCAGATCCGGCACGGTGCCCTCAGGCAGTTGCTGAAGGATTTCATCGGCAACAGTCGCCTGCCCTTCGATGATGTCTTCATGATCAAACGGCGGCACCATGCAGCCACCGATCACTTCGACATGCTCACGGGCGGCGGCATAGCACTGGTCAAAGATATCGCCGATCAGACGGATGGTGATGAACTCGCCACCAAAGGCGCGGGTCTTGTCGATTTTCTGTTGCGGTGTGGTAACCGGCATGAACACCACGCCCTGAACGCCGAAATGGCGGCAGGCAAAAGCAAAGCCTTGCGCGTGGTTACCCGCAGAAGCGCAAACGAATATCTTGTTGTTCCCCGCGTCATCATTCTGCATGGCCTTGCGCAGAAAGTTGAACGCGCCTCTAATCTTGTAGGAGCGAACAGGCGTCAGGTCTTCACGCTTGAGCCAAATTCGGGCGCCGTAGCGGTTGCTAAGATATTCATTCAGTTGCAGCGGCGTTTCAGGAAATAGTGCCCTTACCGCCTGCCGTGCTTCCTCGACATGCTTCTTATCCACGATTATCGTTCCATTGAAATTCACGATGGCACCCGCTATGCCATATGCGAACGTCAGAGACAAAGACTCTTTGCAAAACAACCAACCGAGGCGACTTTTTTGAATACAAATCTGCTGCGCTCGGTGATGTATGTCGCGTCCATTTTCGGGCTTTACATGGCCACTGCCATGTTCATTCCGGCCATGGCGGATCTCTATTATAAGAATAACGACTGGTCGGTGTTTGCCCTGTCCGGTTTCATGTGCGGCGGCTTCTTCCTCGCCTGCGCGCTGGCAACCCGTGGACAGACACCACAATTCAACAAACGTTTCGGCTTTCTGCTGGTTAACGTGTTGTGGTTGGTTTTCTCCCTGGTCGGTGCGATCCCTTTTTATCTCTCCGAACTGGACCTGACCTTTGCTCAGGCGGTTTTTGAATCCGTTTCGGCCATCACCACCACCGGCTCCACCGTTATTTCCGGTCTGGACACAGCACCACAGGGCATCTTGATGTGGCGTTCGCTGCTCTGCTGGCTCGGTGGTATCGGTATCGTGGCGCTGGGGCTGTTCATCCTGCCGCTGCTGCGGGTCGGTGGCATGACCTTCTTTCGCATGGAATCATCCGATACCGGCAATGACCGACCCTTTGCGCGCCTCGCGCATTTCACGCGGGCGTTTGTCGGCATCTATATGCTGATGACGCTAACGTGCACGATTGCCTATGACATGGCCGGCATGAGCCATTTCGATGCGCTGAACCACGCCATGTCGACAGTGGCAACCGGTGGTTTCTCGACACATGACGCGTCCTTTGCCTATTTCGACAGTATCGCGCTGTTGTGGATCGCAACGATCTTTCTCGTTCTCGGCAGCCTGCCATTCTCGATCATGATTTTGCTGGCCGTCAAACGACGTCTGAACATTGTGCGCGATCCGCAGATTGCGGTGTTTCTCGGTTACCTCACGGTCATTTCCATCGCGGTTGGCGTTTATCACCACCTGCGCAACGGTGTGCCGCTGGATTCGGCGCTCAGCCACTCCTTCTTCAACGTAACCTCGATCCTCTCCACCGGCGGCTTTGCCAGCGACGACTACACGCTGTGGGGACCGTTTGTGGTGGTTGTCGCATTCTTTGCCACCTTCATGGGCGGCTGCTCCGGCTCGACCGCTGGTGGCATCAAGGCCTATCGATTCGTCATCATCTTTAACGTTGCCAAAACCGGCCTGAAAAAGCTGATCTACCCCAATGCGGTCTACTCGGTGCGGTATGGCGATCAGGTGGTTGACCCTGAAACCATTCGCACCGTGTTCCTCTTCCTCAGTTGCTTCATCGCTCTGTGGATCGGTGGCAGCCTAGCGCTCAGCGCCATGGGCTATGACTTCCTGACCGCAACCTCTGCCGTTGCCACATCACTGGCCAATGTCGGCCCCGGTATCGGCCCGATCATCGGTCCGGTTGGTAACTTCTCGACCATCACCGACCCTGCCCTTTACGTGCTGTCAGCCATGATGTTGATGGGCCGTCTGGAAATCCTGACAGTGCTGGTGATCATGATGCCGATTTTCTGGAAGAACTGACGGACGGCATCCGCCCAACACTGGCTTTGAGAAACTCAGCCTCGCGCAAGAGTTGGCTTTTACGCATAAGCTCAACCAATTCGTTTCCAGAGGCTGTTATTGATGTCGTCTCGTCTCACACTCTGCGTCACAAGCCTTGTTTGGTTGGCAGTGAACGCAAGTTCGTCATTCGCGCTTTCGCCCTGCCCTCCACAAGACGAACTTAAAGCTTACGCAAAAACGATTGTTGAGGCCCGCATTAGGTCACTTTCAATAAGTCCATCAGGTTTGCTGGATGAAGACAAACTTCCAATACAAGCCGTAAAAGCCGAATTTGAAATAGAACGCGTTATAAAAAGCAGTCTTGAACAAAAAGCAGTCGTTGTTTACGGCACAAGCTTTTCACCCGGGCCATTTAAAGAACTGGCTATGATGGCACTTTTATATGGGCTTGAAGGCCACGACAGCTTTGAGTGGGAACTATCTCGCCAAGATTTGGGTGAGTCGCTGGCTTATTACTCGATAGGTGGTTGCGCTTACTACAAGTTCCCTGATTTCGAAGATCTCGGCAACGACCAGTGACTTCCGGCTGGTAGCAAGACACGTCGACGAACAGTAGAATACACGGGGAACGTTATGACCGACATCAAGCGGTGTTTGGTGCAGACGGCGGGACTTGAACCCGCAAGACCGAGGTCGGCAGATTTTAAGTCTGCTGCGTATACCGATTTCGCCACGTCTGCTTGCGGCTTCATCTACACAGCGACAAGCATTCTGGTCAACTCCTGCTTATCAGCACCATGACTGATTTTTTGCATTGGCCGGACGTGCCAGCCCTTCCCGGATCAGTTGCTCTCCGAAGGAGGCGCCGGAACGGCTGATAACCTTGCCATCTGCCGCCCCTGGGGCAACATCGAATGCGCCGTGATTCAGCATGTCGCGCAGCCTAACCTTGGCAGCAAAGCCCCGCTGGCGCTCATTCAGGCAGCGGGCATTGTCAGTCTGCGGCACGACGATACCAGCGATTCGCACCTTGGTGCCCTTCAACCAGAATGTATCGCCGCTGGCCACACAGTTGTTGAGACCTGACATGCCACAAAATGCGAAGGATGCCTTTGCGGCTTTCTGGATGTCCTTGCTGTCTTCAGACTTAACCTCGGCTGGCCGAGACGCCGGCACGGTCGCATTAAGGGCAACCGGCATTGGAACGGCGCGCGGTGGCACAGGCACCTCATTGGCAGCCTGCTTTTGTACCTTGGCAACAGGGCTTTCCGGCCTCACGGGCTTTGGCGGAATAGCCGCTGTTTTGAAAGAAGAGACATCTTTTTTCGGTGCAGCGGCGGTCTGGCTGCTGCTGGCCTTTGTCGTGCGGGTTGACGACGGCAGAAGATTGTCACGATGTTCGTAAACCTGAATTCCGCCCACAACGAGCGCGCAGACACCGAGCAAAGGCCACAGGCTCTGTCCGGATTGCTTTTTTGCCGGCTTACGGCGGGTTCTGCTTTTTGTGCTGCTCACGCGAAACACCCCTTTTTGTCCGATTCGCATTGTCGGCAAAAGGGGTTTCCAAAAGGTTGGCAAATGGCATTATGCCAACCGAGTTGCTGATTTCAGCTGCTTTTTTCTGTTGAGAACAGAATGGAAACTGGTGTCAGCGAACCTGATCCAGCAAGCGCTTGCATTCCAGAAGGTCAAAAAGCGCCTCCTGCAGCAGCGCCTGGTCATCCTTGGTGATGCTGGACTTGCCGATCGAGATTTCCGGCGTATCGCTGTTGGTCGAACCACCGCCAAAGCCAAAAAAACGGCCACTTGGCTTTGCCTTGGGACGGCCGACAACTTCATCATCGTCAGGATGTGCAACGCGCGGTTCGGCAGTTTCCTTCTCTCCGCTTGCCGCCATGATGGCTTCCATCGTCGCCATATCGCCGGAAGCAATGGCAGCAACAAAACGGTTGCCGTTGGCTTTCAGAAGCTTCTGCACACCCTTGATGGTGTAGCCATGATCATACAGCAGATGGCGGATGCCCTTGAGCAGGTCCACATCATCAGGCCGATAATAACGGCGGCCACCGCCGCGTTTCATTGGCTTGATTTGTGGAAACCGTGTCTCCCAGAAACGCAAAACGTGCTGCGGCAGATCAAGGTCGTCAGCCACCTCACTAATGGTTCTAAAGGCGTCAGGGCTCTTGTCCAAAATTCACTCCATCCAAACCGCCCAAACGGCATATACAGGGCTCACAACACTCAACAGGATGGCGAGTGCCTGAGCCAAGCTAGCTCACAGATTGCCGACAACAGAATCAGCAATAGAGCAGCATGTTGAAAACATGTGTGGGATTATGATGTGAGTCGTACTTATTTCAATGGCTTGAAGCGCATAATTCATGCGTTTTCACAATAAGAACGCGCAATGGGAGCCAAGCTCCCATTTATGTCGTCACAAAAATGTTCAGTTACCGGGATTTTGCGGCTTCTGTTTTGCTTTTCTGGAGGCATGTGCCTTGAGAATGCGCTGCTTCAAAACGTTGGACGCCTTGAAGGTCATCACGCGACGCGGAGAGATCGGAACTTCTTCACCGGTCTTTGGGTTGCGACCGATACGTTCGTTCTTTTCACGGATCTGGAACGTGGCGAAGGACGAAAGTTTTACGACTTCCCCGCGGGTGATCGCATTACAAATTTCATCGATAACCGTTTCGACCAGCTCGGCGGATTCCGTACGGGATAACCCGACCTTTCGAAAAACCGACTCTGCAAGATCTGCACGCGTAACTGTCTTCCCGGCCATTTTTCCCCGCACAAAAATTTATATGGTCTCAATGAAGCCGCCAGAGATTATTTCTCTAAAGACGACCGGTCAAGCGGTTGTTTTTGAATCTGTTTTATCTCTTCGAAACGACGTCTAAGGGTATAATTGCAAGGCGAAGAAATTACAACGCCTTGCAAGCATCTTACCAGCGCAGCAATACCGCGCCCCAAGTGAAACCGCCACCCATGGCTTCGAGCATGACGAGGTCGCCCTTCTTGATGCGACCGTCACCGGCAGCAACTGCAAGTGCCAGCGGAATGGACGCCGCAGAGGTGTTGCCGTGCTGGTCAACGGTGATGACCACCTTCTCCAGCGGAATACCCAGCTTCTTGGCGGATCCGTCGATAATGCGCTTATTGGCCTGGTGTGGCACCAGCCAGTCGAGATCGTCAGCCGTCGTGCCGGTGGCATCGAATGCAGCCTCGATAACGTCAGTAATCATGCCAACGGCGTGCTTGAAGACTTCACGGCCTTCCATGCGCAGATGGCCGACTGTACCTGTCGAAGACGGGCCACCATCCACATAGAGCTTGTCCTTGTGTGTGCCGTCGGAGCGAAGCTGCGATGCGAGAATGCCGCGATCGGAGGTTTTACCCTCGCCCTCGCCTGCTTCCAGCACAACGGCACCAGCGCCATCACCGAACAGAACGCAGGTGGTGCGGTCTTTCCAGTCGAGAATACGCGAGAAGGTTTCCGCGCCGATCACCAGAACGCGCTTTGCCATGCCGCCGCGGATATAGGCATCCGCCGTGGTCATCGCATAGACGAAGCCGGAACAGACAGCCTGCACGTCAAAGGCAAAACCGCCTGATATGCCCAGGCGGTTCTGGATGTTGACGGCGGTGGCCGGAAACGTGTTGTCGGGAGTAGAGGTCGCCACGATGATCATGTCGATCTGGTCGGCTTCAATGCCGGCATTGGCAAGTGCTGCACGGGCAGCTGCTTCACCCAGCGATGCGGTGGTTTCACCCTCGCCTGCAATGTAGCGCTGGCGGATACCGGTGCGCTGTACGATCCACTCATCGGTGGTTTCGACAACGCCTTCGATTTCCTGGTTGGTCATGACACGTTTTGGAAGTGCCGCTCCGAAACCGCGAACGATTGAACGGATCATTTTATTATTCCTCATCATCCACGGTCGCTTCGGGGCCAGGTGGCGGCAAGCGTCTCGCGTGGTAAATCTTGAGATCGTTTTCTATCTTGGCGTTCAGTCCGTTATGGACCATGTCATAACCGACATCGATAGCAGACGCGAACCCGAGAGCGTCGGTACTCCCGTGGCTTTTAATGACAATGCCGTTCAGGCCCAGAAACACGCCGCCATTGACCTTGCGCGGATCCATCTTCTCACGCAGCACATCAAAAGCACTCTTTGCCAGCACATAGCCAATCTTGGCGATGAAGCTGCGCGAAATCGCTTCCTTCAACAATGTCGAAATCTGGCGTGCAGTTCCCTCAGCGGTCTTCAGGGCAATATTGCCGGTGAAACCTTCAGTCACCACCACGTCGACGGTACCCTTGCCGATGTCATTGCCTTCAACGAAACCACGATAATCGATCGTACCGAGGTCTGCTTCGCGAATAAGGCGTCCTGCTTCTCGTACCTCGTCCTGACCTTTGACCTCTTCAACGCCAACATTGAGAAGACCAACGGTCGGACGGTCAATATCAAACAGCGCGCGCGCCATGGCGCCGCCCATCAGGGCAAAATCGAGCAACTGCTGCGAATCCGCACCAATCGTTGCACCGACGTCCAGAACGATGCTTTCGCCTTTCAGAGTAGGCCAGATGCCGGCAATCGCAGGCCGCTCAATACGCGCCATGGTCCGCAGGCAGAATTTCGCCATGGCCATCAGCGCACCGGTATTGCCGGCAGAAACGACAACATCCGCCTCGCCTGCCTTCACCGCTTCAATGGACTGCCACATGCTGGAGACGTAACGTCCGCGCCGCAAGGCCTGACTTGGCTTCTCATCCATAGCGACAGAAACTTCGCAATGATGGAAAACAGACCGCTCGCGCAGTTTGGGATATTGCGCCAAAATCGGTTCACACCGTTCCTTCTGGCCATACAATATAAATGTCACGTCATTGTGCCGCTCCAGTGCTTTTGCGGCACCTGGAATGGCAACATCAGGGCCGAAATCACCACCCATGACGTCAATTGAAATTCTGATCACTCGTCACTGATCCTTCTGGCCGCCGCTGCGGCGGGATTGCCGGGGAAAATACCGTTTCCGCCTTCCGTTACAACCAATTTCTTTCACGTGGCGGCTCGCCTAGTCCTTTTTCCAGTCTTTCAACACGGCAAATGGCGAAGGCTTGCGCTCTTCCTGCGTTTCCTTCTCACCGAAACCAGCAAACTCTGCACCCTCCTTGCGGGGATAGGGATCGATTGCAAGCGCAACAAACTCGGCCACGACCTCGCCTGCATCCACCGTATCACCGGTAAACTGCTCGGGAATGTCAGGTCCATCCGGGTCCAGAACCATTTCACCTTGGTCATTGGTGATGATCCGGGCCAGTTTTGAACCTTCGGGAACGAAGATCTGCTCGACCTGTTCATCGATGCGGCTGGTGATCGGCTCCAGCGTAACAATGCAAGCCTGTGTGATGGTCGCCTGAACAGAACCGAATATTTTTATTCCGTCCTTCTTCCAGCGAGAAACCTGCAACTCGGCCTTCAGCGCTTCCACAGACAATACGTTCCACGACTTGGCAAGCGCCTTCAGCTCATCCTTGTCCGCCTCCAGAGCAATCCTGACCGGATTGGCAGAAATATGGCCAACCTTGACCGGGTAGGAAAATGGCGCGTCGTCGTTGTCAGGTCTGTAGTCGCTCATGAGAACCTCTATTCGGCAGGAGACGGCAGGGTGACAGTGCCGGTCGCCACAATTTCTTCGGACTGATCAACAAGCGATGCCGAAGCCATAATCATCCACTGTGCAAGCATCTCCATGTCAGGAGTGTCTTCATCTGCCTGCGGATATATATTGCGCTTGAGGGCCGCCGCAAGTGCCTGCGCATCATCCCCATCGAGAGCCGCTGCATAGGATTCCAGCCGTCCGTAAAACATGCCGGCAAGCTTCTTCATGCGTTTTGGCACGCCCTGATCGCCAATGCCCAGTTCGCGGATGGAATGATCCAGGTCCTGAAAAAACGCATCGACAATTTCCTGGGCGATTTCCTGCCCGCTGGTGTCCGACGTGCGGGTGCGACGGAAATAAAGGATCATGACCGCCGACAACATCTCGAAACGGCCCATGACGGTGTCCGGCACGCCCATATGCAGATAAAAACCTGGCTGGCGTGCGGCGGAGGTCAAGGCCGCATATTGCCGGTCGACAATGGCCTGATTGCTGTTTTTCTTTTTGAACAGTCGGAAGATCATGAATTTTCCCGGATATGAGCGAAGTAAATCGCCTTGATCCCGTTGCCCTTGTTGCATGATTATGAAAGCTGGTTTACCGAAGCAGTCGCGAATTGCAATGCCGTTGCGGTCACGTTCAGTCTCGGTGTGAAACACATGTCAGCATATGTTTCCCGGAATGAGTTCCCGTAATAGTATGTAAATATCGCGACATCCGTGGGCGGTTGTCCCCGGAAAGACATAATCGTGTGCACAGAAGCTGTGCAGCATGCTATGCCGGAAGGTGCCTTATGATTGCAGTCGGGGAAACATCGTTGAGCAACCAGGAATCCACCAAGAGGGTCAAATTTCTCGGCAAAACTGCTATTGCCATCGTCATCGCGTCCAGCCTGCTTTCGGCTTGCTCCAGCACAACGGACATTTTCCACAATGGTTACGTGGTCGATGAGCAATCGTTGCAGCTGATTCCGGTTGGGTCCAGCCGTGAACAGGTCTTGCTGACCATGGGCACCCCTTCGACAACTGCGACCTTCGACAACGAAGTGTTCTATTACATTTCCCAGAAGCGTGAGCGCAAAGCCGCCTTCATGAAGCCGAAGCTGGTTGAGCAGAACATTCTGGCGATCTATTTCAGCAAGGATGGCGTGGTCGACAAGAAGGCCAACTACACCATGCAGGATGGCAAGGTATTCGACACGATCTCGCGTACGACACCCACCGGTGGCCGCGACCTCACCTTCTTGCAGCAGCTTCTTACTGGTGGCGCCAGCGGCGCGAACGCAGCCCGCAACCTGCTTGGTGGCGGCAGCGATCCACTCGGCTTCTAAAAGCTTTCGAAACATCCAAAGAAAAAGCCCGCGGAGATGTCCGCGGGCTTTTTTGGTTTCGGCACTTTGCGTATCAGGCTGCGAGAACGGCCAGGAGCAACAGTGCAACGATGTTGGTGATCTTGATGGCAGGGTTTACCGCCGGACCGGCAGTATCCTTGTAGGGATCGCCAACCGTATCGCCGGTGACAGATGCCTTGTGCGCATCGGAACCCTTCATATGGCGTTGGCCATCCTTATCAACGAAACCATCTTCAAAGCTCTTCTTGGCATTGTCCCATGCACCGCCACCTGACGTCATGGAAATGGCCACGAACAGACCGTTGATGATCACGCCCAGCAGCGAGGCACCCAGGGCCGCGAATGCTGATGCCTTGGAGCCGGACAACAGCAGCACGCCGAAATAGACCACCACCGGTGCCAACACAGGCAGAAGCGACGGAATGATCATCTCACGAATGGCGGCCTTGGTCAGCAGATCGACCGCCCTGCCGTAATCGGGCTTTTCGGTGCCTGCCATGATGCCGGGCTTTTCGCGGAACTGGCGACGGACCTCTTCCACAATTGCGCCAGCTGCGCGACCAACCGCCGTCATGGCGATACCACCGAACAGATATGGAATGAGACCACCAAACAGCAGGCCTGCCACGACATAGGGGTTAGCAAGACTGAAGGAAATCTCGCCGACATCGGCGAAGTAAGGGTACTTGTCGCCATTGCTTGCGAAGTAAGCCAGATCGTTGGAATAGGCGGCAAACAACACCAGAGCGCCGAGACCGGCAGAACCGATCGCGTAACCCTTGGTCACGGCCTTGGTGGTGTTGCCTACTGCATCCAGCGCGTCGGTGGCTTTTCTGACCTCTGGATCAAGACCCGCCATTTCGGCAATGCCACCGGCATTGTCGGTAACGGGACCAAATGCATCGAGTGCCACGATCATACCCGCCAGGCCAAGCATGGCGGTTACGGCAATGCCCGTGCCAAAAAGACCAGCGAACTGGTAAGTACCGATAATGCCGCCAACGATGACGATGGCGGGCAGCGCGGTTGATTCCAGCGAAACAGCCAGACCCTGGATAACGTTGGTGCCGTGGCCGGTTACCGAGGCCTGAGCGATGGAATTGACCGGACGCTTGTTGGTGCCAGTGTAATATTCGGTAATCACCACGATCAACGCGGTGACGACAAGACCGATCAACCCGCAGATGAACAGGTTGGTACCGGTGATATCCATACCTGCAACGGTGCCGATAGAGCCCCAACCAATGGTCATGGAGGTGGCAACGGCAAGGCCGGCGATTGACAGGACACCCGTCGCAATCAGGCCCTTATAGAGCGCACCCATAATGGAGTTGTTTGAGCCAAGCTTGACGAAGAAGGTGCCGGCAATCGAGGTCACGATACATACCGCACAAATCGCCAGAGGATAGACCATGACGTCAGACAGGATGGGTGTTCCGGCAAAGAAAATCGCGGCAAGCACCATGGTTGCCACGACGGATACCGCGTAGGTTTCAAACAGGTCGGCCGCCATGCCAGCGCAGTCCCCGACATTGTCACCGACGTTATCGGCAATGGTTGCCGGATTGCGTGGATCATCTTCCGGAATACCCGCCTCCACTTTGCCGACGAGGTCGCCGCCAACGTCCGCGCCCTTGGTGAAGATGCCGCCGCCGAGACGTGCGAAGATCGAAATCAGCGAAGCGCCGAAACCGAGCGCGACCAGCGCATCGATGACCTCGCGGGAGCCACTTTCATGGCCAAGGCCAGCAGTGAGAATGAAATAATAAAGCGACACACCCAGCAGTGCGAGGCCAGCAACCAACATTCCCGTTATTGCACCGGATTTGAAAGCAATATCCAGACCGGCAGAAAGGCTATGCGAGGCAGCCTGTGCGGTACGCACATTGGCGCGGACCGATACATGCATGCCGATGAAGCCTGCAACGCCTGACAGAACGGCACCAATGATAAAACCAATGGCTGCCGCGGTGGACAGAAGCAGCCATGTGAGAACCGCCACGATAAGGCCGACGATAAAGATCGTCAGGTACTGCCGTGCCAGATATGCCTGGGCACCCTCTCTAATGTAACCGGCAATTTCGCGCATGCGCTCCGTGCCCTGATCGGCAGCAAGAACGCTTCTGGTGGCCCAGATGGCATAAACGATAGAAAGCAGTCCGCATGCTATTACAACGGGAATTACAGTCATTCACACTTACCTCCCCTAGAGCATGTCTCCCGAAAGTGGCAAAGGGTTTTGGGAACAAGACATGCGACAAAACCAAGAGAAAACACGCCTGGCGGGCATGACCCGTTTCAACGTGGCTTCGAGCGATTCCCGGAAAAGTTCTGAACGGCTTTTCCGAAAGGAATTGCGTTTCATGTATGGCAACAGACCTGCTGGCCCTTCTGAGAAGAACAAAAGATCTGTCTTAAAGTGCCGTGCGTTTTAGAAAGCGCACAAAGGACGCTTTAACATTTTAAATTGCTGCATAATCGTTGCCTTAAATCGGGTACGATTTAAGGAGTCATGCAGTACAGTCCCTTGCCCGCTCGACCGATGAGCGGGGTATAATCGCTTTACTGGCGATTTCGCATTGGCTTCCTCGCCCCCTCCCAAGGGCAAAAGCCATCTGCGTCAAGATTGCGTTGCCGGATGGCTTCGCGTCAAGCCCCATACCTTACGTTAGGTCGATTCTGCTAAAATGACGAACAGTGACGGTTACTGTTTAGCCTAGGGCGGCTACGGTCTTACGGTTTTTCACTATGAGAAACAGAACCATAATGAGGCAGAGGCCTGCAATCGGCCAGATCATCATGTTCATGACATTCCAGCCCCAGGCGGTAAACACCTGACCGGAGGCAAAGGATGCCAGTGCAACGGTGCTGAACAGGATGATATCGTGGAAACCCTGCACCTTGTCCGCTTCATGCGGGCGGTAACTGGAGGTGACGATGGCTGTCGCGCCGATAAATCCGAAATTCCAGCCGACGCCAAGCAGAATGAGCGCACCCCAGAAGTTCCACAGCTCGATGCCCATATGGGCAACTACACCGCAGGCCATCAGGATGACCAGACCGGCGGCGACAATTGTTTCTGCGCCGTAGCGGGCAATCAGAATGCCGGTGAAGAAACTCGGCGCAAACATTGCCAGCACATGCCACTGGATGCCAAGTGTCGCCATTTCGGAGGGGAACCCGCAGCCGATCACCATGGCGAGCGGTGCACCGGTCATCATAAATGTCATCAACGCGTAGGAGCCGATGCCGCAGATCATGCCTGTTGCAAAACGTGGCGTCGCCACGATGTCCATCAGCGGACGGGCTGGCTCATCCGTCGCCTGCTTCGTATTGACTTCCGGCAGATCAAGGAATGCAAAGATCGCCACCGCCACAAGCCCAAGCGGGATGATGGCGATGAAGGCACCGGCAAACAGCACCGGAAAGAACATGTCCTTGGTGAAGATGGCAATTTGCGGCCCAAGCACTGCGGAGATGATGCCACCGGCAAGAATCCAGGAAATGGCACGCGGCTTGTAGAAGGATGGCGATGCATCTGCCGCAGCAAAGCGGATTTTCTGGGTAAAGCCGCCAGCCAGACCAATCAGCAGGAAGCCAGTGACAAACAGCCAGAAATCAATGCGGAAAAGCCCAATTGCGGCAATACCGCCACCGATCGAGCAGAGCAAGGCACCAAGCATGAAGCTGGCTTTGCGACCAAGGAAACGCGAGGCCATGGCCACGGCAATGGCACCAAATGCGACGCCGACGTTAAAGCCGGTCAGTGGTGCCGTTGCCAGAGATTTGTCGGCTCCCAGCAACTGGTAGCCTGCCAATGCACCAACCGAAAAGACAATTGGCGGTGCGGACGCAAGAATGGCTTGCGCCATCGTGAGGAGAAAGACATTGCGCTTTGCCTGGCTGAGTTGATTTTCGAGCCCCGGAACAACTGCGCCACTCATGTCTTTCACCCCAATTCACATCATCAGCTACGCTTTGTCTCGCCGCGTACCTGTTTGGCAATGCGGTCTAATACCGCATTCACCAGCTTTGGCTCATCATGCTCGAAGAAAGCGCGGGCGATCTCGACATATTCGGTAACGATAACTGCCGTTGGAACATCCTTGCGCTCCAGCACTTCGAACGTGCCTGCACGCAAAATGGCGCGGACAGTTGCGTCTAGGCGCGACAGCGGCCAGTCCTCCTGCAATGCGGAACGAACCAGCGGGTCGATCTTGGTCTGATCACGCACAACGCCCGATACGATAGAGCGGAACCACGATGGGTCAGCCTTGAGGTAGGTGTCGCCATCCACTTCCTGACCAAGACGATGTGCCTCATATTCGGCAACAACTTCCATCACGCCTGTGCCACCGACATCCATCTGGTACAGCGCCTGAACGGCAGCAAGGCGCGCAGCGCCACGCTGGTTCACAGGCTTGCTTGATGGCTGACGAGGCTCGGAACTGTTTTCAGTATTCGACATGCCTCAGCCACCCAGTTTCTTTTTAAGTTCGATCATGGTCAGGGCTGCACGGGCAGCGAAACCGCCCTTGTCCTTGTCCGAGCGACGCACGCGTGCCCAGGCCTGCTCTTCGTTCTCGACGGTCATGATACCGTTGCCGATTGGCAGCGATTCACTGACGGCCAGGTCCATCAGCGCGCGCGAAGATTCGTTGGAAACGATATCGAAGTGGTAGGTTTCACCACGGATCACCATACCAAGGGCAACGAAACCGTCATATTCAGTGCCGTCATTGTCTGCGCCATCCAGCGCCATGGCAATTGCCGCCGGGATTTCGAGTGCGCCTGGAACGGTGATGATATCGTAGGTCGCACCGGCTTCGTCGAGTGCGAACTTCGCGCCTTCGAGAAGCGCATCGGCCATATCGTCGTAAAAACGGGCTTCGACGATCAGAAGGTGTGGGTTGGACATGGGAGATTTCCTGAAAAGGTTTTGCCGAAAACATTCCGGCTTTTTGCGCGGTCAAACCATGGCTTGCGTGGTTTAGCAAGCATTTTCGTATGTGTAACTGCAAGTAGCCGCCGGAGCGGTGCCTTATCTTATCTGCAAAAATGCAAATTCAAATCAGCTTCTTTGCAAGGCCAGATGCACACCAAGTCCCATCAGCACCGTGCCGGCGGCACGTCGAGTAAGCCGCTGCATGGAACCAGAACGCTGCAACCTGCCCAACATTGCACCCGCCAAAAGCACGCAGACCAGATCGGCAGACGAAAAAATGACATTGACCAGAACGCCGAGGATCAGGAACTGCAACCATACAGGAAAGGCAGCCGCAGGATCCACGAATTGCGGCAGAAATGCCAGGAAGAACAGAGCTGTCTTCGGGTTCAGCACATCCACGATAATGCTGTCGAAAAAGGCACGCTTGGCTGATTTCGGCGCGATCGCCAGATTGACCTCGCCACCGGCAACCTTTGTGCGCAGCATCGAAAAACCAAGCCAGATCAGATAGGCAGCGCCGCAAAGTTTGACGACCATATAAAGCCAGGGAACAGCTTGAAACAGCACGGACATGCCGGCAGCGGCGGCGATGATGTGCACATAACAACCGATATGAATACCGAGAACCGACATCAGGCCAGTGGCACGTCCCCGCGCCATGGTTTGAGCCGCCGCATAAAGCATGGCGGGCCCCGGAATATAGGCAAACACAACAGTCGTTATGAAAAAGGTGATCAGCAGTTCATAAGACGGCATGATTTTTCCTTTCGACCGTAGGTGCAGCAGAATTCATTTTGTAGCCGAAACAAAAATACCCGTTTGGCAAAAGGGGCAAGTGTTTTTATTTTGTCAGCGCTCATAGACCCGGCTTTAAAGAGCAAGCCCCATGAAACCAAAATTGCAGGCGCAGACACCATGATCCCTATCCCGACACTGGAAACACC
Organism: Agrobacterium sp. 5Ca50; assembly: GCF_055381905.1. Taxonomy (NCBI): domain Bacteria; kingdom Pseudomonadati; phylum Pseudomonadota; class Alphaproteobacteria; order Hyphomicrobiales; family Rhizobiaceae; genus Agrobacterium; species Agrobacterium sp. 5Ca50. Next base: position 913,482 of record NZ_AP026438.1, on the reverse strand, counting down.
ACGCCTGACTTTGCGCGCGCACCGGCTTGAGGATTTCGAGACCTATGCTGCACTTTGGGGAAATGAAGATGTGGTGCGTTATATTGGTGGCTCACCCTCGACGCCGGAACAGACATGGGCACGGCTGCTACGCGCTGCCGGTCATTGGCACCATTTCGGCTTCGGTTTTCTGATCATTGAAGAAAAGCAGAGTGGCAGGGTCATTGGTGAAGCCGGTTTCCATGAAGCCAAGCGTGACATGAAACCTTCCATCGAAGGCACGCTGGAAACAGGCTGGCTGTTGTCGCCCGACCAACATGGCAAGGGCTATGCGCTTGAAGCACTGCAAGCTTTGGTCGCCTGGGGAGAGCAGAGCTTTCCCGCCATGACCATGACGGCGATCATCAACCCTGAAAACCAGCCTTCCCTAAAACTGGCGGCAAAGCTGGGCTTTCAGGAATTTGCCCGGAGTGAATACCACGGAGAGGTTATTGTGCTGTCGCGGCCGGGAACTCAGCCAGCCTAGCGGCATAACGGGCCATGGTGTCGACTTCAAAATTCACGAAGTCACCAGCCTTGCGTTCACCCCATGTGGTGACGGCCAGCGTGTGACGGATGAGCAGAACGTCGAAATCTGTACCTTCAACGGCATTGACGGTGAGCGAAGTGCCATCCAGCGCGACTGAGCCCTTTGGCGCAACAAAACGTGCGAGGTTTTCGGGCGCACGCAGGCGAATGCGAACCGCTTCGCCTTCCGACTCAACCGACAGGATTTCAGCCTTGCCATCGACATGGCCGGACACGATGTGGCCGCCGAGCTCATCACCAATCTTCAAGGCGCGCTCCAGATTGACCTTCGCGCCCTTCTGCCAGCTTGCAATGGTGGTCAGGCGCAGGGCTTCTTCCCAGGCTTCCACCTCATACCAACGTTCATTGCTGCCTTCATCCGGCAGTTTGGTCACGGTCAGGCAGATGCCACCATGGGAGATCGATGCACCCATGTCGATTGTCTTGGGGTCGTAATTGGTCGAGACCCGCAGACGCACGCCTTCCGGCAGTTCCGAGAGTTCAGCAACAGTTCCAACATCGGTGACAATTCCGGTAAACATCAAAGCGGCCTTTCATATTCAAAGCAGCGGTCGGCCCCAAAGGCCGTCTCACCGACGAACGTAAATTCCTTGGGCATATCGTTGCGCGCAAGCGGTGATTCAACCCCACCGGCACCGATCGCGTCAGGCCCTTCAAACAGCAGGATACGATCGACCAGTCCAGCTTCCAGGAATGAGCGGGCAACAGCCGCACCGCCTTCCACCAGAAGGTTGGACATGCCGCGCTCACCAAGCGAGTGCAAAAGGCTGGCGAGGCCAACAGCATCGAGAAGTTCAACGCCGACACCGGCCAAAAGCCCGCCCTGCATCAGATGCCAGGCTTCATCTGCCCGTGCGGTCTGGTTGCTCGTCACCACAATGACGGGCACGTCACGTGCCGTGCGAACCAGCTTCGACGACGTTGGGATTTGCAAATTGCGGTCCAGCACGATGCGAATAGGAGAACGGTCTTCCATGCCTGGAATACGCACAGTCAGTTCAGGGTCATCGGCCAGAACGGTGCCAATACCGACAAGGATGGCGTCACATTCAGTGCGCAGGGTCTGCACGGCCTGACGTGCCTCTGGTCCGGTGATGGCAATCTGTCCCTCACCTTCCCTGCCTATCTTGCCATCCGAGGAAACGGCAAGTTTCAGAATCACCTGCGGGCGGTTCTTCGTTTTGCGGATGAGGTATCCGGCAAGCCCGCGCTGCGCCTCTTTGCGCAGCAATCCGGTTTCCACCTGAATGCCAGCATCACGCAGGATCTGGTACCCACGGCCCGACACACGTTCATCGGGATCATCTACCGCCACCACGACGCGTGCCACACCGGCTTCAACCAATGCATTGGCACAGGGCGGTGTCTTTCCGTAGTGTGAACAGGGCTCCAGCGTCACATAGGCGGTTGCGCCGAGGGCAGCTTCGCCGGCCAGCGCCAGCGCGTTGCGCTCGGCATGCGGGCGACCGCTCACCGATGTCGATGCTTCGGCAACGATGTTGCCGTCCTTGACGATAACACAGCCAACAGAGGGATTTGTATCGGTTAGACCGAGATGGCGGCGCGCAACCTCAATTGCCCGCGCCATGAATTTCTCATCATCGGCAGGGCTGGTCACGCTTAGGCCCCCGCATCCGTATCACGGGCAATCTTAGCGTTGATCTCGGCAATAACGTTCTCGAAGTCCTCCGCATGGGAGAAATCACGATAGACCGATGCGTAACGCACGAAAGCCACGTCATCGAGGCTTTTCAAAGCCTCGAGAACCTGCAGGCCAATTTCTTCCGACGGAATTTCCGTCTCGCCAGAACTTTCCAGCCTGCGAACGATGCCGGAAACGGCGCGTTCAATCCGGTCACGATCAACCGGGCGCTTGCGCAGCGCGATCTCGAAAGACCGCACCAGCTTGTCCCGGTCGAACGGCAGCTTGCGGCCGCTCTTTTTCAGCACCATCAACTCGCGCAACTGCACGCGTTCATAGGTGGTAAAGCGACCGCCGCAATCAGGGCAGATGCGCCGCCGGCGGATGGAGGTATTATCCTCCGCGGGTCGAGAGTCCTTGACCTGCGTGTCTTCCGAACCGCAAAAAGGGCAACGCATCAGCTATTCTTCCTTACATATACGGGTACATCGGGAAACGGCCGGTCAGTGCGACGACCTTTTCACGAACTGCAGCTTCGACGGCAGCATTGCCTTCGTCGGAGTTGGCGACCTTCAGGCCATCCAGCGTCTCAACGATCAGCTTGCCGATTTCACGGAATTCCGCTTCCTTGAAACCGCGTGTCGTGCCGGCTGGTGTGCCGAGGCGCACGCCGGAAGTGACGAAAGGCTTTTCAGGGTCGAATGGAATGCCGTTCTTGTTGCAGGTGATGTAAGCGCGGCCGAGAGCAGCCTCTGCACGCTTGCCGGTGGCGTTCTTCTTGCGAAGGTCAACCAGCATCAGGTGGTTGTCGGTACCGCCGGAAACAACATCCAGACCGCCTTCGATCAGCGTTTCGGACAGGGCCTTGGCGTTCTTGACGACCTGCGCTGCATAATCCTTGAACTCAGGCTGCAGGGCTTCACCGAAGGCAACAGCCTTGGCGGCGATGACGTGCATCAGCGGGCCGCCCTGGAGACCAGGGAATACAGCCGAGTTGAACTTCTTGGCCAGATCCTCGTCATTGGTAAGGATCATGCCGCCACGTGGGCCGCGCAGCGACTTGTGCGTGGTGGTGGTGGCAACGTGGCAATGCGGGAATGGCGATGGGTGCTGACCACCGGCAACGAGACCAGCAATGTGCGCCATGTCGACCATGAGGTAAGCGCCAACTTCGTCAGCAATCTCGCGGAAACGCTTCCAGTCCCAGATGCGGGAGTAAGCCGTGCCGCCAGCCAGAATAAGCTTCGGTTTGGTTTCCTTGGCCTTGCGCTCAACTTCGTCCATATCCAGCAGGTTGTCGCCTTCGCGAACACCATAGGACACAACGTTGAACCACTTGCCGGACATGTTGACCGGCGAACCGTGGGTCAAGTGACCTCCCGAGTTCAGGTCAAGACCCATGAAGGTATCGCCCGGCTGCAAGAGCGCCAGGAACACGGCCTGGTTCATCTGCGAACCGGAGTTTGGCTGAACGTTGGCGAAGTTGACGCCGAACAGCTTCTTGGCACGCTCGATGGCCAGGTCTTCAGCGATATCCACGAACTGGCAGCCACCGTAGTAGCGCTTGCCCGGATATCCCTCGGCATATTTGTTGGTCATGATCGAGCCCTGCGCTTCAAGTACAGCGCGGGAAACAATGTTTTCCGAGGCGATCAATTCGATTTCGTGACGTTGGCGACCAAGCTCCTTCTCGATCGCACCGAAAATATCCGGATCGACTTCGGCTAGTGGGCGAGAGAAGAAGGCATCTGTGTTCGACATGATGGAAGCTCCTGAAACAGTAATGCGATGGCGTCTTAACGCCCTGCCCTTTCAAGAGCAATACAGGCAACGAGATTTGCCCGTCAAACTGCGACGTTTGACGAAAAAATCGTCACGTACTGCCATTAAAATACGTCGCGCTTAATCACCCTCATGCAATGCGCTTCAAATCTTTGTTGCATGGTGCGTCTTTCATTCAAATTCGTCGGCTGTTTTGAGGAGACATTCTTCGACAAACAAAAAAGCCGCGTCCATCAAGAACGCGGCTTTCATTTAAGGCTTTCAGTACCGATCAGTTACGCGGCACGAGATCGTCATCGATCGAGCCGGATGGCTGTTCCATGCCGCTGGTGGTGTTCAGCGCCAGTTCCGCATTGCCATCATTGCCGTAGATATCATCACGGAACTGCACAACGCCGTCCTTTGCGGACCAGGCTGTGATGTAAACGAAATAAACCGGCAGTTCCTGCGCCAGCTTGATCGGCGTGTTCTGGCGGGTGGAAATAACCCGCTCGATTTCCTGACGCGACCAGCCGGGCGTATCACGCAACATCCAGCTCGTCAGATCGCGAACGTTCTGAACGCGAACACAGCCTGACGATTCGAAGCGCATCAGCTTGTTGAAAAGCCCCTGCTGCGGCGTGTCGTGCATATATTCATTGTTCGGGTTATGGAAGTTGATCTTCGTCGAGGACATTGCGTTGTTCTTGCCCGGGTCCTGACGGAACATCAGGTTCGGGGCCTTTGGCGCAAACCAGTCAACTGTCGTCGGCGAAACCTCTTGGCCCTTGCCATCGATGAGGCGGATATTGTTCCGCTCAAGATAGGTCGGATCCTTCTGCATCAAAGGAACGATGTCCTTTTCGATGATGGAGCGTGGCGAGGTCCAGTAAGGGTTGAGGATAACCTCATAGATCTTGGAGTTGATGACGTGCGTTGGGCGGCTTGCACGACCCACGACAGCCGTGTTGCGCAGAACAACGCGATCATTTTCAACCGCTTCAATATAGGCAGCCGGAATGTTGACCATCACGTAACGCTGGCCAAGATCACCCGATCTGGATTGAATGCGCACAAGGTTGGTCTGCAGCTGCGAAAGACGCGTCTGGGCGGGTACGTTCATCGCCTTCAGCGTAAATTCGCCGATCACACCATCGGCAGGCAGACCATGACGGGCCTGAAAACGCTTCACCGAACCGTCAACATAGCTGTCGAAAGAGCTGGACATGCCGGCAGACTGGTCAAGGTCGCCAGAGATCACCAGACGGCGACGCAGATCCTGCACCGCGCCGTCGGTAACGCCAAGCTGAAGGCGCTGTTGGCCCGCATTGACCTGCGGCCAGCCCCCGTTGGAAACGATGTTCTGATGGACAAGAATGGCCTGCTGGATATTCATCGGCGCATCAAGGCCAAGGACCGGGCTGTTGGACACAACACCAACTGACGCACGCGATGCCTGTGCGTCGAACTGATCATCCCAATTGCCGCGACGCGGTGCACCGATCAGATCATCGATTGCGGTCTGCGCCAGAGCTGGTGCAGCTAAAGCCGCCGCCCCGACAGAAACAGCCGAACGCAGCAGCGTACGGCGGGAGAGAACTTCAGTTCCGATCTTCTTTGTCATATTTACCCTACCAGCCATTCTAGAGGCACTATGAACAATGCCTAAAGCCATATGTTTAACAAACACGCTCACAGCGTGAACCGGTCGGCAAATACGCTCACCGAAATCGCTGGACCAAAAGGGCCGCAACGCCAGACAAACCACCGGTTTAGTGTGAATTTGCGGTCTCATATCAATATGGCCAATTCGTGTCACCAACCCTTTGCTCACGAAGCTGTGTGACAAGCAAAAATTGTGACGAGGCATTGCTGCAACACGCCAATAACGACGAAACCGGACGCGACGTCAGCCGCATCCGGTTTTGAGTACAGAATTTTTAAGGCCTGATTACAGGCGGTAAGCGATCGAGTCGTTCCAGAAACGGTCCAGACGCTGCAGCAGACGGTTCATTTCAGAGAACTCGCCGGTGCCGATGCCGCCGACCTTTTCAATCGAACCGATGTGGCGCTCATAGAGGCGGGCAACGGTTTCAGCGATCTGCTGGCCCTTGTCCGTCAGGCTGATGCGAACCGAACGACGGTCGATGCGCGAGCGCTGGTGGTTGATGAAGCCAAGGTCAACCAGCTTCTTGACGTTGTAGGAAACGTTCGAACCGAGGTAGTAACCGCGCGAACGCAGCTCACCGGCGGTCAGTTCAGAGTTGCCGATGTTGAAGAGCAGAAGTGCCTGGACGGCATTGACGTCATCACGACCCTGACGGTCGAACTCGTCCTTGATCACATCAAGAAGACGACGGTGAAGACGTTCTACGAGGTGCAGCGATTCCATGTAGAGCGAACGGATTGATTCTTCCTGTACATCCGAAACTGCTGCCTGTGGCTTTACTTTGCTATTGATCATGACTGCCTCACTGTTTTTGTTTGGCGGTTTTTGTTTTGTGTTCCGCCTTGAGTGAGAACCTATCGAATGCGCATAAAATTCTACTTAAAATGCAGGCTTAACAAATCCTTACCGTACATTTCCCATTGTGGACGGCCTTTTGACCAATCGCAGGGCGTCCAAAAATAGCTCAATTAAATCAATGCTCTAAACATTAAAATTTGAACGATTTCGGCCTTGAAAGCTTTATTATTATGGTAAATCAGACCTTACCCGATCCTCGTTCTGGCGGTTATCGAACCAGAAAGAGGCCCGAAACAGGGCATAAACGGCCGCAACAAGCCCGTGCATAATTGGGACAATTGTGTTGTGTCCGAAGATATCTGGCCAAATCCGATACATGGCAACTTGCGCACCGGCGCCGATAACCCAGATGACGGCGCCCCAGGATGCACCGACCCATAATCCAAGTGCGGCAACAGGGAAAAGTACGGCCAGACCACTGCCGGCAACACGCCATGGCAGGTTGAGCATATCAAAGCGCCCGCGCCCGCCCAACGAATAGCCAGTCAACATCGCCCAATATTGCAAACCGAACCAGAAACAGGAGATGGCGACCAGCCGCAGGAAACCCACGAAAAGGATTTCCGTCAGCGATCTTTTCAGCACGGGCGAAGAATCATGTTCCATGGCGGGACGATACGTCGAACCGTTGCAAGCGACCAGCGGCTTGTTTCCGGTCACTGATCCTATCCAAGAATTTTATCGCATATTTTTCGAGGGTGCGGCGAAGCGTACATTCGTCAAGTCTGGGCAAGCATGTTAATGAGGCTCTCATCATACCTGCCATCCGCTGATGGCAGGCAGGAAGGACGATTATTATGAATGACAAGACACACCTCGTTGATGATGTAACCGGACACCGCCGCATGCGGCGCAATCGCAAGGCAGATTGGACACGCCGCCTGGTTCAGGAATCGAGACTGACCGTTGATGACCTCATCTGGCCGGTTTTTGTGGTGCCGGGCACCGGCATTACAGATCCGATCCCTGCCATGCCCGGCGTCAACCGCATGAGTGTGGACCGTCTTGTCGAGGCTGCACGTGAAGCGGCCGATCTCGGCATTCCGGCAATTGCCACCTTCCCCAATATAGAAATGAACCTGCGTGACGAGACCGGCTCCCAGGTTCTTGAGGCCAATAACCTCATCAATCTGGCAACTGCCGCCGTCAAGAAAGCCGTGCCAAATATTGGCATGATTACTGACGTGGCGCTTGATCCGTTCACCAGCCACGGCCATGACGGCATTTTGCGCGGTAATGATATTGTCAATGACGAGACCGTCGACCATGTCGTCAAGGCGGCCATTCTGCAGGCCGATGCCGGCTCCGACATTATTGCCCCATCGGAAATGATGGACGGACGTATTGGTGCTATCAGGCGCGGCCTTGATGCCGCCGGTCACCAGAATGTTGGCATCATGTCCTATGCCACCAAATTCTCCTCGGGCTTTTACGGCCCCTACCGCGAAGCGATCAGCACCGGCGGTCTGCTGAAGGGCGACAAGAACAGCTATTACATCAACCCGGCCAACGGCACAGAAGCGGTGCGTGACGCAGCCCTCGATGTCGAGGAAGGCGCCGATATGCTGATGGTCAAGCCGGGTCTGCCCTATCTCGATATTTGCTGGCGTCTGAAGGAGGCATTCGGTTTGCCGACTTTCGCGTATCAGGTGTCTGGCGAATACACCCAGATCAAGGCTGCCGCCATGCAGGGTTGGATCGATGGCGACCGGGTGATGATGGAAACGCTTCTGTGTTTCAAACGCGCTGGCTGCGATGGCATCCTGACCTACTTCGCCGTTGAAGTCGCTCGCGCGCTCGCCAAAGGGAAATGACGCAAACGCCAGGGAAACAGATTGAAACTCGCGCGTTTCTCACCATATCAAAAGCAAACAGGAGAAACGCGATGAGTATTGAGCCAAACAACACCTATGCAGTGCCGCAGGACTGGCGCGCTTATAGCGGCGTGTTGAGCCGTCGTGTTTTTGCGTTCTGCATCGACTACCTGTTGATTGCCGTGTTGTGGGTGCCAGCAGCGGTCCTGGTGTTTTTCCTTGGCGTTATCACACTGGGTCTGGCGTGGATCCTCTACCCAGCCCTCTATATTATTGTCGCACTGCTCTATTTTGGCATGACGCTTGGTGGTTCATCGCAGGCATCTCCGGGCATGAAAGCCATGGGCATTGCCATGGCACGCACGGATGGCCGTCAAATTGACTTCCTGATTGCGACTGCGCACATCGTGCTGTTCTGGGTGCTGAACTCGGTACTGACGCCACTTATTCTTCTGGTGGGCCTGTTTACCGATCGCTCACGCCTGATCCACGACCTTTTGCTTGGCACTGTTGCAATCCGCACCTCATAATCGAGGTTCGGTTGCAAACAGTTCAGTAGTAAATGACACGGTAGTATAATCGGCCAGTTGACGTTTTTCCGGTTTTTGCCATTCTGTCACAATATGCGACAGGCGAAGGGAGCAACCAAGGTTCGATGAATACCCAGACAACGCCTTCCCCGCAGTTCTACCTGACGGCACCGGCCACTTGTCCCTATCTTTCCGGCGAACTTGAACGCAAGGTGTTCACACACCTTGTCGGGCCGCGGGCTGCCGAAATGAATGACCTGTTGACCCAGGGTGGTTTTCGCCGTTCGCAAAACATTGCCTATCGCCCGGCCTGTGAAACCTGCCGCGCCTGCGTGTCCGTTCGCATTCTGGCCGAACATTTTACCCCGACGCGTTCGATGCGTCGGGTTCTATCAACCAACAGCGATATTGTCTCCAGCATCCACACGACGGAACCGTCAACCGAACAGTTTGCGCTGTTTCGCCGTTACCTCGACAGCCGCCACCATGATGGCGGCATGTCGGACATGTCGGCGCTGGATTATGCAGTCATGGTGGAAGACACCCATGTGAACACCCGCGTCATTGAGTATCGCGTGCGGGTTCCCGGTTCCGGCATTGACAGCACCAAGCGCGGTGAATTGCTGGCCGTGGCGCTGAGCGACGTCATGAGTGACGGCCTGTCCATGGTCTATTCGTTCTTTAATCCCGAGATGGAGCGCCGGTCGCTGGGCACATTCATGATCCTTGATCATATTGCCCGCACCCGCAATCTTGGCCTGCCGCATGTCTATCTCGGTTACTGGGTCAATGGCTCCCAGAAAATGGGCTACAAGACGCGTTACCAACCGCAGGAACATCTGACGCCGCGCGGCTGGGAGATTTATGATCACAAGCAGGACGAAGGTGCGGAAAAGCCTTAAGGCCGCCGTTAGTTTTTAAAGGCCAAGTCCGGATATAAAAAAGCGGCGAAACAGATGTCTGTTTCGCCGCTTTTGTTGTTTTTCAGTTCCAACTTAACCGCTGAACTTGCCGCTGCGTGGGAAACCTTTCGGCACGGTGCGGCCGGCGGTTGCGCGGTCGCCCATCCATTCGGTGAGCTCGTCGCCAACCTTGCTGAAGCTGCGCCCTGCGCTGTCTTCCCATGCCAGACCTTCGGCAAAGACAAAACATTTCGCATCGGAAATGCCGCCGTCCTTGTAACGCTGCAGGCGAACGCCCTTACCGCGTGACATTTCCGGCATCTGTGCCAGTGGGAAGGCCAGAAGTTTGCGGTTCTCGCCGACAACAGCAACATAATCGCTGTTGGCAGGAACCGGCACGACCAGCTTTGTTTCATCCGGCATCGACACATTCATGATCTGCTTGCCCTTACGGGTATTGGCGATCATTTCCGATTCAGTGATGATGAAGCCATTGCCGGCGGTGGATGCCAGCAGCAACTTTCGCGCCGGGTCGTGTACGAAGGCAGTCAGGATGTCCTGATCATTCTCCATATCGACCATGATGCGGACCGGTTCACCGTGACCACGGCCACCCGGCAGCTTGTCAGCGCCCAGCGTGTAGGCTTTGCCGCCGGTGGTGACCAGCAACAACTTGTCGGTGGTCTGTGCCGGGAATGCCAGCTTCAAACCATCACCTTCCTTGAAGGTCAGCGACGACGTGTCGGAAATGTGTCCCTTCAGCGCCCTGATCCAACCCTTCTCAGAGATAACAACCGTGACAGGTTCTTTCTCGATCATGGACTGATGGATGGCTTCGAGGTCGGCATCTGGTGCATCGGCGAACTGCGTACGACGGCGACCGAGTTCGGTTGCCTTGGCGTATTTTTTCTTCACTTCGCCAATTTCAAAGGAAACGACCTGCCACTGTTTGTCGTCAGATGCCAGCAGCGCTTCGATCTCGGCCTTTTCCTTGCTCAGAGCATCGAATTCCGTACGGATTTCGAATTCTTCCAGTTTGCGCAAGGAGCGCAAACGCATGTTGAGAATGGCTTCGGCCTGGATATCCGTCAGCCCGAAGCGCTTCATCATGATCGGCTTCGGTTCATCCTCCTCGCGGATGATGCGGATAATCTCATCAATATTGAGATAGGCGATTAGCAAGCCGCCGAGAATTTCCAGACGGCGATCAATGGCAGCCAGACGGAAGCGCGAACGACGGACCAGCACGTCCTTGCGATGGCTGAGCCATTCCAGCAGCACTTCATTCAGTGCCATCACCTTCGGGATTTTGCCGAGCGACAACACGTTCATGTTAAGCGGAATGCGGTTTTCAAGATCGGTGAGCTTGAACAGCGATTCCATCAATAGTGTTGCGTCGACCGTGCGGTTCTTTGGAACCAGCACGACACGCACGTCTTCTGCAGACTCGTCGCGGATGTCTTCCAGCAATGGAAGTCTGCGGGCGATCAGCAGTTCTGCGATCTTTTCAATCAGGCGCGATTTCTGCACCTGGTAGGGAATTTCGGTGATGACGATCTGGTAGCCGCCACGGCCAAGATCTTCGACTTCCCACTTTGCGCGAACGCGGAAACCACCACGACCTGTCTTGTAGGCGTCGAGAATGTTTTCGCGGCTTTCGACAATAATGCCACCGGTCGGCAAATCCGGACCTGGCATAAATTCCAAAAGCTTTTCAACGGGCGCATCGGGATGCTTGATCAGATGCAGGGCCGCATCACAGATCTCATGGGCATTGTGCGGCGGGATGGACGTTGCCATGCCCACGGCAATACCGGACGCACCATTTGCTAGAAGGTTGGGAAACGCGCCGGGCATAACGATCGGCTCTTCGTCTTCCTCATTGTAGGTCGGACGAAAATCAACCGCGTCCTGGTCGATACCTTCCAGCAGCAGCGCCGTGACTTCGGTCATGCGCGCTTCGGTGTAACGCATCGCCGCTGCACCATCGCCATCGATGTTGCCGAAGTTACCCTGACCATCGACCAGCGGATAACGGATCGCGAAATCCTGCGACAGGCGAACCAGCGCATCATAGATCGAGGCGTCGCCGTGCGGATGGAATTTACCCATCACGTCACCGACGATACGTGCGCACTTCTTGAACGCCGAGTTCGGGCGGATGCCCATTTCGCTCATGGCATGCACGATGCGACGGTGCACCGGTTTCAGGCCATCGCGCACATCCGGCAGCGCGCGGTGCATGATGGTCGACAGCGCATAGGCAAGGTAACGCTCTTCGAGCGCAGCCTTGAGATCGACCGGATGAATGTTATCATCTCCGCCAGACGGAGGAACAAGATTTTTTCCCATGCTGCTTGACTAGCCGAAATGCTGATTCCCAGCAAGGAATCCGGGGGCTTTCGCCTGTGGATGAAGGAAGAACAATCGATATTTGGCACATGGAACACAGTCTGCGTTAAAATCGTTGAAGCGCGATGCCCAAATCTGAACAATTCATTAAGGCTGATTGAGAAATGACATTGCTGCCCTCAGCCCCCCAAGAGTTTGGGGAGTGGACAGCATTCCGCAAGCACCTATAAATGCGACGAACGTTAGATTCAAAGTAGACCACAAAAGGGAAGAAACAACCATGAAGACCAATTTCCGGGCGCTTTTGCTTGCCAGTTCAACGGTTCTGGCATTTTCCGGTACGGCTTTCGCGCTCGACGGTAACGACCTTCTGAAGAAGATCAACGAGTCCTATAAGACGCAGGGTGCAGGCCTCACCGCCGATGCGGTCGAAACGAACGGCTCGACGGTTGTTTTCAAGGGCGCCGCATTCAGTTCGACAGCTGTTGCAGAGCAGAAGTTCCCTCTGGGCGACATCACGTTCGAAGATGTTGAAGAGAACAATGGCGGGTACCACGTCGGCACCGCAAAATTCGACGACATCAACTTCACCGAAAAACAAACGACGATTACCGTCACCGACATGTACATGAAGGGCATCACCATTCCTGCTGCGGCCAACGCCGGCTCGATTGATGGCCTGTTGTTCTATGACGAAGCCCATAGCGGTGAAGTCAAGGTCAAGGTTGACGGCAAGGACGTGGTCACTCTCGAAGAGACGACCGCAACCATGAACATCAGCGAAGACAAGAACGAAATCAGCTTTGACATGAGTGCAACCGGCTTCCAGGCCGACCTGAGCGACGTCAAGGACCCAGCCAGCAAGGAAGCTCTGGGCAAGCTCGCCATCAAGTCTCTTGCCGGCCAGATGAGCATGGAAGGCACCTGGGAAGTGGCGTCTGGCAAAGTCGATATCAGCGACTACACCTTGGAGCTGGATGACATCGGCAGCCTGAGCCTTGCGTTTGGCTTCTCCGGCTACACACTCGATTTCATCAAGTCGATGCAGGAAACCGTCAAGGCGCAAGCTGAAAACCCGAACAAGGAACAGGCAGATCAGGCCGCTGGCCTTGCGATGCTCGGCCTTGCCCAGCAGCTTAGCTTCGTCAACGCTGAAATCAGCTTCACCGACGACAGCATCAGCAAGCGTGCACTTGATTTTGCAGCCGAGAAGCAGGGCATGACAAGCGACCAACTTGCCCAGACCATCAAGGGCATGGCGCCGTTGATGATGGCACAGTTGAACCTGCCTGAGCTGCAGAACGCCGTATCAGCCGCAGTCAACGCCTATGTCGATGACCCCAAGAATTTCACGATTTCTGCGGCTCCAGAGAACCCGGTTCCGTTCCCGATGATCATCGGTGCGGCCATGGGTGCGCCAAACACGCTGCCAACCGTTCTTGGCGTGACGGTTTCTGCAAACGACTAAGTTTGCCTGCACGGCACGTTGCGCGGTTCAATATTGCCAACGTGCCCTCGCCTACTGAAGCAGCGAGTACCTTCTGAAGACAAGCATCAAAAAGCCCCGGTTTTGCCGGGGCTTTTTTACGATCTGAACTTATGCCGATCCAAGCGTCATCAGGCGACGCGGCGAGGTACCGCACGCTCATGCTGATGTGATGTCTGTTCTTGCAACTGGAACATTTGCAGCAGTTCATTCAGGCGGCCAGCTTCACGTGACAGAACCGCACCGGCTGCATTGTTTTCTTCCACCATGGCGGCGTTGCTCTGCGTTGCCTGATCAAGATGGTTGATGGCGCTGTTGATTTCACCAAGACCGATCGCCTGCTCGCGCGATGCCGCAGCAATGGCGTTGACGTGTTCACGGATATCGACAATCGAACCGCCGATACGCGACAGCGCTTCACCGGTTTCGCGCACGAAACGCCCGCCTTCGCGCACCTCGCTGCCGGAGTTGTTGATCAGCGCCTTGATCTCACCGGCCGCCTTTGCGGAGCGTTGCGCCAGTTCGCGCACTTCCTGCGCCACGACAGCAAAACCGCGTCCTGCCTCGCCAGCACGCGCCGCCTCAATACCGGCATTAAGCGCCAGAAGGTTGGTCTGGAAGGCAATCTCATCGATGACAGAGATAATGCTGCCAATCTGCTCGGAGGACCGCTCGATGCGGGAAACCGCCTTAATTGTATCTTCGAGAAGGCGGTTAGTCTGTTCGGCTTCACTGCCAGCCTGTGTGGCAATGTCCTGCGCCTGTGCGGCACGCTGCGCAGACAGGCGCACATTGGCAGTCAACTCATCCAGTGCGGCTGCCGTCTGTTCCAGGGAGGCTGCCTGCTGTTCTGTCCGGCGCGCCAGATCGTCGGTGCTCTGGCTGATTTCTCGGGCACCGCCGTCAATCGAATAACCGGCTTCGGCGATGCCGCCCATGGCACCATTCAGCTGTGCCAGGGTCTGGTTGAGATCGTGACGCAGCGCCTCGAAATCCTGCGAGAATGGAACCGTCAGCTGAAAGGACAGATCACCCTTGGCAAGACGCTGCAGCGCCGATGCCAGCCCTTGCGTCGCTTCCATCAGCCGTGCCTGTGCATGGGTTTCAGCCTCTTCCTGCAGGCGCTTGCGTTCTGCCTCTGAACGGGCGCGTGCATGGGCCGCTTCTTCTTCCAGCTTCTGTTTGCTGATCGCTGCCAGACGGAAAACTTCCAGCGCCTTGGCCATGGCGCCGAATTCATCGCGGCGGCTTAGCCCCGGCACGGCCAGCGAGGTTTGGCCATCGGCCAGATTGCGCATCGCATCGGTCATGGCAGCGACAGGGCGGCTGATCGACCGTCCGATAAAATAGACGCTGACCAGCAGGCTGAGCACGGTCAGCGCAATCAGCCCCGTCACCATGCGGATTGTCCATTGTTCAGCCGCAGCATTGTCGCTGGCATTGCGGGATTTCTTGGCCGTGTAATAGGCCATGACATCGCCGACGAAAGGCTGCATGGCGACGTAAGCGTTATCGACGTCCTTGCGCAGCCCCTGCTCCACGATCGTCGCTTCGGCGTAAAAGCGGAAAGATGCCGTGTAGATATCCAGCGCATCCATGATGCGTTGACGTTCGGCACCGGGGCGGAACTCCTTCTTCACTTCTGCCTTGAAGGTTTCGACCTCGTCACTGTGCTTCGCCACATAGGCAGGGTCTTGGCGCAGGATAAAATCCTTCTCGTGACGACGCATCATCAACATGCTGGCGCGGATATTGGAGTTTTCAAGTCCTGACACCAGGTTTTCGATATTGTGTACGGCGCGGCGCATTGCGCCTTCAAGACCATCAGACGGAACCAGCCCCAGCTCTTTGTTTTTGGCAACCAGACTTGCAACTGCGGTGGAATAGATACCAAGCGCATTGGTCAGGCTTTCCAACTTCGAGGTCGCGCCGGTATCGTTGTCAGCGCGCAGCGTCTCGATCCGCGAGCCGGTGTCCTTCACCACTCTATCAAAACGCTCGATAGCGGCCATCTGTTTTGCCAGCAGGAAATCCCTTTCCTCAAGCTGTGCGAAGTGCAGGTCCGAGACGATCTCGGAAACGACGATCTGCCGCTCCTCCACCCGCTCTGCTGATTGTTTGTAACCGGCCTCAAGATGGCGCTGGAACAGAAACGTGCCGACCACAACCGCCAACCCAAGCAGCGCCACGAGGACAAGAAGAGAAATACGGTGCGATATGCGCAAGGCAACAGGAAAAAAAGCTGGCATAGGGGACCCTTTCGTTGGCCTACGGAATCCCCTGCAAAGTTTAAGAAATGCCGAAATCAGCGTGACAATCCCGTGAATTTTTTGCGACGCACAAAAGGCAGTTGAATCGAATTTTAAGCGATCAACCCATCATAGTATTTCAGTGACTATTCGGACCTGAGACAGGCTGAAACGCAAAACGGCAGCCCGAGGGCTGCCGTTGCAAATGATCGGTGCGAACCGGATGCCGGTCCGCACATCTTAGACTTAATCAGTCTTTTTCTGTGTTGGAACAACACGCAGTGCCAATTCGCGCAACTGTGTTGGCGTTGCAGGAGCCGGTGCGTTCATCAACAGATCCTGTGCCTGCTGGTTCATCGGGAACAGCGTGATTTCACGCAGGTTCTTGGCGCCGACGAGCAGCATGACAACGCGGTCGATACCGAATGCGCAACCGCCGTGCGGAGGTGCACCGTACTGGAACGCGCGGTAGAGGCCACCGAAGCGGTCTTCAACGTCTGCCTGGCTCAGGCCAACCTTTTCAAACGCCTTGACCATCAGTTCAGGCGACTGGTTACGGATGGAGCCGGAGGCGATTTCGAAGCCGTTGCAGACTGCGTCATACTGATAAGCCTTGATGGACAGCGGGTCCTGGCCTTCCAGCGCTTCCAGACCACCCTGTGGCATGGAGAACGGGTTGTGCGCGAAGTCGATCTTCTTTTCTTCTTCGTTGTATTCGAAGAACGGGAAGTCAACGATCCAGCACATTTCAAAGCGGTCGCGGTCGATCAGGTTCAGTTCTTCAGCGGCACGCGTACGTGCTTCACCAGCGAACTTGTAGAACTTGGCCGGGTCACCTGCCACGAAGAAGCAGGCATCACCAGCTTCGAGGCCGAGCTGTACGCGCAGCGCTTCGGTGCGTTCTTCACCAATGTTCTTGGCGAGCGGGCCGGAACCACCAACCTTGCCGTCTTCTTCCTTCCAGAAGATGTAGCCAAGGCCTGGCTGACCCTGCGACTGTGCCCATGCATTCATACGGTCGCAGAATGCTCTGGAGCCGCCGGTCTTTGCCGGGATAGCCCATACCTGAACCTTCGGGTTCGAGGCGATCATGTTTGCGAAGACCTTGAAGCCGGAGCCATCGAAGTGCTCGGTCACGGCTTCCATGACGATCGGGTTACGCAGGTCCGGCTTGTCGGAGCCGTATTTGCGGATCGATTCATCGTAAGGAATGCGTGGCCACTGCTTGGTAACTGGCTTGCCTTCGGCAAACTGTTCAAACACCGACGTCATCATCGGCTCCATGGTTTCCCAGACATCTTCCTGGGTCACGAAGCTCATTTCCACGTCGAGCTGGTAGAACTCGCCCGGCAGACGGTCAGCGCGTGGATCTTCATCACGGAAGCAAGGCGCGATCTGGAAGTAGCGGTCGAAACCGGCAACCATCAGAAGCTGCTTGTACTGCTGCGGTGCCTGCGGCAGCGCGAAGAACTTGCCTTCATGGATACGGCTTGGCACGAGGAAGTCGCGTGCACCTTCCGGCGACGAGGCCGTGAGGATTGGAGTGGTGTATTCGGCAAAACCAGCCTCAGCCATGCCATTGCGCATGGAGGAGATGATCTGCGTGCGCTTGACGATGCTCTTGTGCAGTGTTTCACGACGAAGATCGATGAAGCGGTACTTCAGGCGTACATCTTCGGGATATTCTGGCTCACCGAACACAGGCAGCGGCAGTTCCTTGGCAACGCCGAGAACTTCAATTTCCTGCGCGTAAAGTTCGATCTCGCCAGTGGCCATGCCCTTGTTGACGGTGTCTTCCGAACGGGCCTTGACCAGACCGTCAATGCGGATGACCCATTCGCCACGCACGGTTTCAGCGGCTTTGAACGCCGGGCTGTCTGGATCGGCAACAACCTGCGTGATGCCGTAATGGTCACGAAGGTCGATGAACAAGACGCCGCCATGATCTCGCACGCGATGAACCCAACCGGAAAGGCGGACAGTCGCGCCGACGTCGGACTTGCGAAGAGCGGCACAGGTGTGGCTGCGGTAACGATGCATTTTGTTATCCTGAAACATGCTGCGGCCTTGTTGCCGCACGATCAAATTTGGCCGGAAAAGCGCATGGCTCGCCCGATTTGTCAAGGCAAAGCACAAGAATGTCGTGTTCTCGTCTGTCCTTCAAGCCGACATGCCACTAAGACTGTGGAACGTTAGACGCTTTTTTCATTCTCCTGCGATGATTCGTCCCCATGAGCCAGATCCGCCCGCTGATTCCCCTTCTCGCAACTGCCGGCATTCTGATCGGTGGCAATGGTCTGCAAGGCACATTTATTGCGTTGCGTGGTCTCTCTGAGGGCTTTTCACCCAGCACCATCGGCCTGATCAGCGCCGGTTACAGCCTAGGCTTTGCAATCGGCTGTATTTACGTCACCAGCCTGTTGCGAAAAATTGGCCATATCAGGGCCTTCGCGGCCCTTGCCGCGATTTCATCAGCCGCCTCCATTTCCATGGCACTGGTCACGCATCCGCTGTTCTGGCTTGCCATGCGTTTTCTGATCGGCATTGCGGTTGCTGGTCTGTTTGCCATCATTGAAAGCTGGATCAACGCACAGGTCACCAATTCCAACCGTGCCCGTGCCCTGTCCATTTACAGGTTGGTCGACCTCGGCTCCGTCACGCTGGCGCAGTACATTATTCCGATGGCCGGCGTTGAAGGGCCAACGGTATTTTCACTGATCGGCATGGCACTGACATTGTCGCTTGTGCCGATTTCACTGGCCGACAAGTCCAACCCTGCCCCGCCCAATGCCATGAAGTTCAACCCAGCCGCCGTGTGGCGCATCTCGCCTTTGGCGGTGGTTGGTTGCGTGGCCGTCGGTCTCAGCATGGCAGCATTTCGAAATATCGGTCCGATCTATGCCGAACAGATTGGCATGTCGGTCACCGCCATCGCCACCTTCATGAGTGCCGGCATTATTGGCGGCGTGGTGCTGCAATATCCGCTGGGTGCCTATTCCGACCGTTATGACCGCCGCATCGTCATTCTCGCCACCACGGCCGGGTCTGTCATCACCGGCCTGTTCCTGGTGTTTTTCGGTGGAACGGACGAATGGACCAATATTATCGGCGTCTTCGTTTTTGGTGCCTTTGCACTGCCGCTCTATTCGCTGAGCTCGGCACACGGCAATGACCACGCCAAGGAAGGCGAACATGCCATGGTCGCATCCGGGCTGTTGTTCTTCTGGTCCTTGGGCGCAACCGTCGGACCGTTGCTTGCCTCGGTGCTGATCGATATCTATGGGCCTAAGGCTCTATTTATCTATACGGCCGCGGTGCAGGTCGTGTTTATCATCTACACCATCTACCGCCTTCAGATGCGTCCAGGCGTGCCTGTTGAAGAGCGCAACTGGCGTTTTAGGGCCCTTTTGCGAACCTCGGCCTATTTCAGCAAACTGGCGGCACAGCCACCGAAAAGTCGTGACAAAAACGACAAGGATGCCGTCTGAGTACTGGAAAACAGCCCCTCAAAGGCTGGGAAATGGCGAGTTTGTATTGACATACGGTGCTCAAAGGGAAAGTAAGACGCATACGTTACAGTACTGGCCAGAAGAACATGATCGAAACGACAGCAGCACTTGCCGACGCCTGCAAGGAACTTGCAAAATCGGACTTCATCACAATCGATACGGAATTTCTGCGAGAGACGACATTCTGGCCTGAATTGTGTCTTGTTCAAATGGCGAGCCCAACACTGGAAGTGCTGGTCGACCCGATGGCGAAAGACATCGACCTTTCGCCGCTGTTCGAACTGATGGCAAACCCTGATGTGGTGAAGGTTTTCCATGCCGCCCGCCAGGACATCGAAATCATCCACCATCTTGGTGGACTTATTCCACACCCGATCTTCGACACGCAGGTTGCCGCGATGGTGTGCGGTTTCGGCGACTCGATCTCCTACGACCAGCTTGTCCAGAAAATCAAATCCGTTCAGATCGACAAGTCGTCGCGCTTCACCGACTGGAGCCGTCGTCCGCTGTCCGAAAAGCAGCTGGACTATGCGCTGGCCGACGTGACCCATCTGCGCGACGTCTATCTGGCGCTGAAAGCCAAGCTTGAGCGCGAAGGCCGCTCGCTGTGGCTGACCGAGGAAATGAACATCCTCGAGTCGCGCGATACCTATGAGTTGCATCCTGACGATGCATGGTTGCGTCTGAAGTCGCGCCTGCGCAAGCCAACTGAACTTGCCATTCTCAAATTTGTGGCCGCATGGCGTGAGCGTGAAGCGCGCAGCCGCAATGTGCCGCGTTCGCGCGTTCTGAAAGACGATGCGATTTTCGAGATTGCCCAGCAACAGCCCAAGGATAGCGAGGCATTGTCGCGCCTGCGCACCATTCCAAAGGGTTGGGAGCGCTCGTCGTCGGGCACCGCCATCATCGAAACCGTTAACGCCGCTCTTGCCCTGCCGAAGACCGAGATGCCACAAGCGCCACGTCACAGCCACTCGCCGGAAGGCTCAGGAGCCGCCGTTGAACTCCTCAAGGTTCTATTGAAACTGACGGCAGACAAGCACGGCGTCGCTGCCAAGATCATCGCCAACAGCGATGACCTCGACAGGATTGCCTCCGAAGGTGAAAAGGCCCAGGTTGCCGCTCTCTCGGGCTGGCGCAAGGAACTGTTCGGTGATGTGGCATTGAAGCTCATCAATGGCGGTGTAGCCTTGCGTTTTGCCGGCAAGAAGGTTGAAGCGGTCGAACTGCCGACTGAATAATATAGACTGTCTCCTCGTCGCCCTTTTTCCATCCGGCCTCTGAGGAGACCGGATTTAAACGCGCGAGCCATTTCCAGTAAACGGGTTAAACGTCTTGTCGTCATTGCCCAACCGGCCTAGATGGCCAGCTAAACGTGCAATCCGGCAACAGTGAAAAAGCGTTTGAAACACCTTTCCAAATCGTCACTTTTGGCAAATCGATTTCCACATTAAAGTCTCGGTTGCAGTCTAGGCAGCCAACGCGCCGACCTCGACGGCGGCTGCAATTCATCGAAAGTATCGGAACCATATGCGAAAGCTCCTTTTAATGCTGGACTACCTGCTGCTGTTTTTGGCAGTTGCCGGCAGCGGCGTCGCATATGCCTTTCTGGAATATGGTGGCGGTCCGTTCATCGGCGCGACCTATGCACTCTTTGCCTGTGCGCCTATTCTTGCCTTTGAGCGCGGCTACATCCTGCCCCGGCTTTCGCACCGCATCAGTTTCCTGCCAACGCCGGCCTACATAGCAATAGGCCTGATCGTCTATGCGGTTCTGGTTTTCTGCGGATTTGCCGTGGGAGGAACATTGCTTTGGGCAACCGGCATTTTGAAAGTCGACTGGCAACGCGCGGTTCATGCCGAACCGCAGACGTTGATTTTCACAGGCATCGTTTGCAGCATCATCGTATTCGTGATGCGGGTGCGAGAACTGCTTGGCCGCGACATTTTTACGGATCTGCTGCTAGGGCGCTATCGCCGTCCCGTGCGTGAAGAGCGCGTTTTCATCTTTATCGACCTTGTTGGCTCCACGACATTTGCCGAAACCCATGGCGATATGAAAGCGCAGGAATTCCTACGCGAAATCTTTGCCACCTATGCCGCACCCGTGCGCCGGCATAACGGGGCAATTGATGATTACATCGGCGATGCCGCCATCATCACATGGCCGTTTCAGGATGCCATCAAGAAGTCAGCCTGCATCAAATGTGTCTTCGACATTCTGGCCGCTATCGAAAAACGGCAGGACTTCTGGATGAAGACCTTCGGCGTCATGCCAAAGTTGCGCTTTGCCCTGCATGGCGGTCCTGTCATCACGGCTGAAATCGGTGTCGACCATCACAAGATCACCTATTTCGGAGACACGGTGAATACCACCGCCCGTCTCGAATCCCTCAGCAAGATGCTTGGCCACCCGATCCTGATCTCGTCCGATCTCATTCACCGCCTTTTGCTGCCAAAGGGCATCAAAAGCGAGTATTTGGGCGAACATGCCGTGAAGGGTCGCGGCCAGACACTGGGTGTCTGCTCGCTGGTGAAGTCATAAATTTTATTTAAAAGAACCAGCAGCTTACTAAAAGCGCATGATTTGGCGATGATAACGTTGCCATCATAAAACTTTCACCAAAGCTTCAATCACCCATCACCTCAGTTTCACAAACTCTGCGTACCCGACACAGCATAGTTTTAGTGCCAACCGACAGGTGAATTTAATGACCAAAACACTTCTTGCTTCTGTTGCTATTTTTGCGATCTCCGGCTTCTCGGCAATTGCCGCCGAAAAAGAATTCCCTGCCAAGCTCGTTTCGCATGCCATTCTGCCTGCCAATACCATTATCCCAGCACCGGCAGATGCGCCTGAACACCTCAAAACATCTGCCAAGTTCACGACAGCAGATCGCAAGCGCGCTGAGGGTCTCGGCACGGTTCCGGGCATGGACGGCGTTCGGCCAACTGGCCTTTCCATGCCGTTCAACGGTCAGGCCATGCAGGGCTTTTCCGGCATCAAGGCGATGGAAGATGGCACCTTCTGGAGCCTTTCCGACAATGGTTTCGGTTCGAAGATCAACTCCAGCGATTCCATGCTGATGTTGCACCACCTTTCCTTCGATTGGGATGCAGGCGAGGTGAATGCGCAGGAAACCGTGTTCCTGTCCGACCCGGACAGAAAGGCTCCCTTCCCAATCGTCATGGAAGGTTCCGACAGGCGTTACCTGACCGGCGCTGATTTTGACGTTGAGTCCATCCAGCCTGTTGCAGACGGTTTCTGGATTGGTGAAGAATTCGGACCTTATATCCTGAAGTTCTCCCGTGACGGCAAGCTGACCGATGTCATCGCCACCAAGGCTGGCGAGATCGACGTGAAGTCGCCTGATCATCCTACCCTGACCCTGCCGGGTAACCCGACACAGAAAATGCCTGCTTTCAACCTGAAGCGTTCAGGCGGTTATGAAGGCATGGCCATGTCCAAGGACGGCTCCAAGCTGTACGGCATGCTGGAAGGCCCACTCTACACCGCTGATGGCCAGGTGGAAAAAACCGAAGACGGAGCAACCGGCCTTCGTATCATCGAGTTGGATGTTGCCTCGAAGTCCTGGACAGGCCGCACATGGCTTTACCCGCTGGCCGAAGGTGGCGAAGCGATCGGCGACTTCAACATGCTCGACGAAACCACCGCTTTGGTCATCGAACGTGACAATGGTGCCGGTACTGCCGACAAGGCCTGCGCCGACCCGAAGAAGCCTGAGACCAACTGCTTTGCCGTTCCGTCAAAGGTCAAGCGCATCTACAAAATCGAGTTCAACGATACCAATGTTGGCAAGGCTGCCCGCAAGATCGGTTACATCGACCTGCTGAAGATTTCCGATCCGGACAACAAGAAGCGTCAGGGTGGCGGCGAAGGTTTCTATGACATGCCGTTCGTTACCATCGAGAATGTTGACCGCGTTGACGCGACACACATCATCGTTGGCAATGACAACAACCTGCCCTTCTCGGCCGGTCGTGCACTCGACAAGGCAGACGACAATGAATTCGTTCTGCTTGAGGTCAAAGACCTGCTGGATGCCAAGTAACTAAGACAAACAGAAGCGCTGCCGGGATATCGGCAGCGCTTCTGATTTTATTCGAAAACGAAAGCCAGCTTCTTGCCGGTTAGTTTTGCCAGCTGCTGCAAACGGCCTTCAAGCCGTTCACCGGCAAAATCGCAATAGTCATGCGGCACCACGAACTCCAGATCGACATCCGGGTTTTCCGAAACGCGGAAACGCAGGTGATCAATCACACCGGGCATGGAGGCAGAGAACAAGTAGACCACACGCAACATGCCACCCACCAGCTTGGCCAGTTCCGACAGGCGGTCACCGGCAATCGCCGTCAACGGCTTGGTCGTGCCGTCATCATTGAGGCCTTCGAAGCGGTAGTAGTTGGCAAGTGCGATATAGGCGCGGCCGGGATGGCTGATGCCAACAAAGGAGGAGTGGGCGATGATGTTGACGGCCTGCAAACCGCGATAATCCGGATGTGCGCGCCAGCTGATATCGGCCAGAAGGCAGGCGGCACGCCGGTAGCGGCTTTCTTCCACCGTTTCCTCAATGCCGAAGACCGGTATAGTCCGACCGCTCCAGTCTTCCAGCTCACGGGCATGTTCGGGCGAACGTGCACGCAGAATGGCAAGCTCATCGGCAGAGACCAGCAGCGGATCGGTATCCTGATCCTCTTCGCTGAGCAGCGAATAGAGATAACCTTCGCGCACGCCCTGAGCAGAAAACACCACTTTGGAAGGTTTCATCGCTTCCAGCACTTCACGCATGGCGATGGCACCGTAGGGCAAAAGCGAACGGCGGCTTTTTGAGACCGCCTGCCATGCCGGATCTTTCGAATCCTTGGCCGTGATGACGTCATCGAGAAATGCCAGCATTTCCTGCAACGGCACTTCGTAACCCTGCATCATGTGCAGCGGGTACTGGCGAATTTCCATGTGCAGCTTGGCAATACTGCGCCATGTCCCGCCAACCGCGTAGAAGGTACGGCCCTCGCCCTTGGCGAGCAGCTTGGCGGTCTTGATCTGTTTCTTGGCAAAGGTGGCGGCCTTTTCAAGCGAGCTTCCAGATGTCTCGGACAACCTGATACCACCGAGCGGCAAGGTAATGCCCTGCCCGCAGGATTTGCCCTTGATATCGATCAGTTCAAGCGAACCGCCGCCAAGGTCACCGGCAATGCCATCGGGGTCATAAAAACCGCTGATGATGCCGTATGCCGAATAGAGCGCTTCTTTTTCGCCGGAGAGGACTTCGATTTCGCAGCCCAGAATCTCTTCGGCTTCACGGATAAAATCAGGTCCGTTGCTGGCTTCACGCGCGGCAGCGGTTGCCAGCACGTAGAGTTTGTGGGCCTGGGCCTGTTCTGACAGGGCACGGAAACGACGTAGTGACGCAAGCGCGCGGCTTACCCCTTCGTCGTCCATACGACCGGTAAGCGCCAGCCCCTTACCCAGACCGCACAGTACTTTTTCGTTAAAAAGTACTGCCGGTGCACGGGACAAACCTTCATAAACGACGAGACGAACAGAGTTCGAACCAATATCGATGACGGAAACGGGGGCGATGCCGGTAAGCCGCCCCTGTGCTTCTGATCTTGTCATTCAGCCTGTTTCTTGCGAGCCGAGATAAGACCCGCAATCAGTTTTGGCGCACTGGATTTCAAGGCTTCACCACGTCCGGAAAGGCTGGGATTGGTCATGAAGTAGTGCTGCGCGTTGAACGGTTCCTCGCCCTTGCGCACCTCAATGCGCCTAGACGTTCCGTCGGCAAGTATCTCGTAGCTTTGCTGGTTGTCAATCAGGTTACCCAGCATGATCTGTGAAAGAACTTGCTCATGCACCGTTGGGTTAACCAACGGCACCAGCGTTTCAACACGTCTGTCAAGATTGCGCGGCATCATATCGGCGGAGCCGATATAGACCAGCGACTTTTCCGAAGGCAGGCCATATCCGTTGCCAAAGCAGAAAATACGGCTGTGTTCCAGGAAGCGTCCAACGATCGATTTGACGCGGATGTTTTCGGAAAGGCCGGCAACCTGCGGACGCAGGCAGCAGATGCCACGGATCACCAGATCAACTTCAACGCCTGCTTCACTTGCACGGTACAGCGCATCGATGATTTCAGGATCAACCAGCGAATTCATCTTCATCCAGATGGCGGCCGGCGCGCCATTCTTGGCGTGCTGGATTTCATCATTGATGTGCTTGATGATGCGTGGGCGTAGCGTGTAGGGCGAAACCGCCAGCTTCATGCCCTCTTCCGGCTCACCATACCCCGTGATGAAGTTGAAGATATTCGCCATGTCGTGGGCGATCTTCGGGTTGCAGGTGAAGAAAGAAAGATCGGTGTAAATCTTTGCGGTAATCGGATGGTAGTTGCCCGTTCCAAGGTGGCAGTATGTGCGAAGCTTGCCGTCTTCACGGCGAACGACCATCGACATCTTGGCGTGGGTTTTCAGTTCGATAAAGCCAAACACCACCTGAACGCCAGCGCGCTCAAGATCGCGGGCCCAACGGATGTTTGCTTCTTCATCGAAGCGCGCCTTCAATTCGACAAGCGCCGTTACCGATTTGCCGGCTTCGGCAGCATCAATCAGTGCACGAACGATCGGGCTGTCGTTGGAGGTACGGTACAGTGTCTGCTTGATAGCCAGAACATCCGGGTCGCGGGCGGCCTGCAACAGGAACTGCGCCACGACGTCGAAGGATTCGTAGGGGTGGTGAACAACCATGTCCTTTTCGCGGATCGCGGCCAGGCAATCACCGGCATGTTCACGCACACGCTCCGGGAAGCGGGCATTGTAAGCCTCGAACTTCAGCTCGTCGCGCGGTGCCTTGACGATTTCGGAAATCGTATTCAACGCCAGAAGGCCGGGCAGAACGGCGACGCGATTTTCCGGCACACCGAGTTCGTGGACCACGAACTGACGCAGGTATTGCGGCATTTCGCTGTCGGTCTCGATACGGATAACCGAGCCGCGACGACGGCGCTTCAGAGCGCTTTCGAAATAGCGAACCAGATCTTCCGCTTCTTCTTCAACTTCAAGATCGCTGTCACGGATCAGGCGGAAGGTACCAAAACCCTTGACGGCATAACCGGGGTAAAGCCTGTTTATGAACAGCCCAACCACATCTTCCAGCGTGATGTAGCGAATGGTGTTACCCTCATCCGGCAGACGGATGAAGCGGTCGAGTGCTGGCGGCAGGCGCAGAAGGCCGGTCATCGGCTCACGACCATGCAGGCTTTCCAGCTGCAGAACCATGGAGAAACCAAGGTTCGGAATGAACGGGAACGGGTGCGCAGGGTCGATGCAAAGAGGTGTCAGAACCGCAAAGATTCTTTCCTCGAACTCTGTCTCAAGCCAGAGGCGATCCTCATCAGCCAGTGCGGCAGGGCGCACAATGTAGATATCTTCCTTGGCAAGATACTGCTGCAAAACAGCAAGCGACGCCTGCTGCTCCATCTGCAGGTTGTCGATTTCCTTCAGGATGTCTTCGAGCTGTTCAGCTGGTGTCTTTCCATCCGGCGTCCTGACAGTGATAGACTGGCGGACCTGTGCCTCAAGGCCGGCGACGCGCACCATGAAAAATTCATCGAGATTGGCGGCGGAAATCGAGAGAAACCGCAAACGCTCCAGCAGCGGATGCGCGACGTTCAGCGTTTCTTCGAGAACGCGGCGGTTGAACTGCAACCAGGAAAATTCGCGGTTGATAAACCGCTCAGGGCTGTCCCACAAAGGGCTACGCTGAGGAGCTTCTGTAATGCCCTGTTCGTGACTGTCCTGTACTGCCGAATCCATCAACAACTCCACCCGTAAAACATTGTTCTGCCATTATAACAGTTTGACGACGGAACTGTGACAGTCAATCATCATCCATGTCATTGCCTGGTTCGTTCAAAACCTCTGCGGCCAGGGCTCGAGTGATGCGGATACCACGGGCAAGCGCCAGCCTGTCCAGTTTCTCCACCACCGTCTGCGCCGCATCCAGTGAACGTTCCATTCGCGCCACGATATAGCTGATGATTTTGTCATCCATGTAAAGCTGACGATCAGCAAAAAGCTTCATCAAAACCTGTGCGAGAAGGTCCTCGTCCGGCTCACCGATTTCCACCACGGTCGCCGCCTTGAGGCGCGAGCGCAGATCTGGCAGCGTGACCGGCCAGGCAGATGGCCAAAGCCGGGTGGTGATCAACAGTGATGTGCCGTTTTCCCGGACACTGTTGATGACATGGAACAGTTCCGTGTCATCAAAACCGTTGCGATCAGCATCTTCAAATATTACCGGACCGGTTTCGGCCTTGCGGGCGGCTTGGCTACCTGCAATGGGATGAATGTCGGTGGCACCGCTCTTTTCCCGCCAGATATTGGCAAGGTGCGACTTTCCAGAACCGATAGGGCCGGCCAGAATCACCACTGGCGACGGCCAGTTCGGCCATGCATCGACAATCGACACGGCAGCATTCAAAGGCGCAGACACCAGCAAGTCATCCCGGCTGGATGCAGTGACATGAGAAAAGACAAGTGGAAGCTGCTCGGCTTTTGGCCGGGCTCGGTCAGGATTTTGTGGGTCGTTCATTTCTGGCTCTGTGTAATCGTCTTGACGGCTGCTTCATCCTTTTGCCCCTCCCAAGGCAAAGCTTGCGCACGTCCGTGGTATAAATCGCTTTCAAGATATCGCGACAGGGCAAACCGCACGAGCACGCCCACCGCCGCTGCCGCCGGCACCGCAATCAGCAGACCGACGAAACCAAACATCGCACCGAAAGCAAAAAGTGCGAACATCAACCATACCGGATGAAGGCCCACGCTGCCACCCACCAGTTTAGGCTGGAGAACATTGCCTTCCATGAACTGGCCGGTGAAATACACGCCCAGAACAATGGCAATCGACACGTAATCCGCACCGAACTGTACGAGGGCTACGCCGCCGGCAATCAGCAGGCACAGCGTCGCACCAACATAAGGAATGAAGCTGAGCATGCCCGTTGCAAAACCGATCAGCAGGCCGAAATTCAGGCCAGCCAGAGAAAGGCCTACGGCATAATAGATGGCCAGGATAAGGCACATGGAGCCCTGCCCGCGCACGAAACCGGCAATGGTGGTGTCCATGTCGCTGGCGATCTGGCGCACGGTCTGCACATGGTCGCGTGGTATCCAGCTGTCGACCTTCTTGATCATGCGATCCCAGTCCAGCAGCAGATAGAAGGCAACAACAGGTGTCACCACCAGCAGCGACACGACGTCCAATAGAGATTTGCCGGAGTTCCATATCTGCGTCAGCAGCGTGCCAATAAAACCGGCGCCCTCTGCCAGCAGCTTGGAGAAGTTTTCACGGATGGATTCGACCTGTGCAGCCACCCAATCCGGCAGGATTGTCGAACCGGTGCCAGCGACAAGCTGCTGCAGAGACGAGATATAGCCGGGAATACGGGTGATGAAATCAGAGGCCTGCGCCACGACCACCGGAATGATGATGATCAGCGACAGGGCAAACAACAGCACAAAGGTAATCAGAATGACCACTGTCGCCATCATACGGCTCAAACCGCGACGCTCCAGCCAGTCGGCAACCGGATCAAGAAAATAGGCTAGCGCCATGCCTGCAACGAATGGCAGAAGGATGGAACTGAACACCGTCAAAAAGATCACAAAGATCGCAAGCGCGCCGATCCAGAAAAACACCTGGCGTCGCAAATTTGTGCCACTGATATGAGGTTGCATCGTCGGTTCCTTGTGGCGCAATCGCCTTTGCATTTCATCAGGAGATAGGATGCACCTACCGGAACGGTCAAGACTTGATCGGGTTTAAGGCCACAGCGAACAGGCAGAAGTGAGGAAAACGTGGTCAAACCCGTGAAAAAGCGGGACAGAGGCCCTGGTTACTCTTGCATAACACCCTCGCTCATGCGAAGGGCACGCCAAAAGGCGATAGCGGAGACAACAGCCATGAGCCAGTCCGGCAAGAACGGTCTTACCTACAGCGATGCAGGCGTGGATATCGACGCCGGAAACCTGATGGTCGAGAAAATCAAGCCTGCTGTTCGCTCGACGCGCCGCCCCGGCGCTGATGGTGAAATTGGCGGCTTCGGCGGTCTCTTCGATCTCAAGGCGGCAGGCTTCAAGGATCCGGTTCTGGTTGCGGCCAATGACGGCGTCGGCACCAAGCTGAAGATTGCTATCGACGCAGATTATCATGACACGGTTGGTATCGACCTCGTTGCCATGTGCGTCAACGATCTTGTCGTACAGGGCGCCGAGCCACTGTTCTTCCTCGACTACTTCGCAACAGGCAAGCTGGACCCGGATCAGGGCGCTGCCATCGTATCCGGCATTGCGGCCGGTTGCCGCGAATCCGGCTGCGCGCTGATCGGTGGTGAAACCGCTGAAATGCCTGGCATGTATTCCGATGGTGATTACGATCTGGCCGGTTTTGCAGTTGGCGCAGCCGAGCGTGGCCAGCTGCTGCCAGCCGGCGACATTGCCGAAGGCGACGTCATTCTGGGCCTCTCTTCCTCGGGCGTTCACTCCAATGGTTTTTCGCTGGTGCGCAAGATCGTGTCGCTGTCTGGTCTTGAGTGGAGTGCACCTGCACCATTCGCAGAAGACAAGAAGCTGGGTGAAGCCCTGCTGACCCCGACCCGCATCTATGTGAAGCCACTTCTCAAGGCGATCCGCGAAACCGGCGCATTGAAGGCACTGGCACACATTACCGGCGGTGGCTTTCCGGAGAACATTCCGCGCGTTCTGCCAAAGCACCTCGCCGCAGAAATCGATCTCGGTTCGATCAAGGTACCCCAGGTCTTCTCATGGCTTGCCAAGACCGGCGGCGTTGCAGCCAATGAAATGCTGCGCACCTTCAACTGCGGCGTTGGCATGATTGTTGTCGTCTCGGCTGAAAACGCCCAGAAGGTGACCGACGCGCTGACCGCAGAAGGCGAAACCGTATTTCCGCTTGGCCGTATGATTGCCCGTAACGAGGGTGATCATGGGACGGTTTACAAGGGTACGCTTGGTCTATGAGTAACCAGTCCTCGCCTGCCCGCAAAAAACGGGTTGTGGTTTTTATTTCCGGCGGCGGTTCCAATATGCTGGCGCTGGTTAAGGCATGCGAGGATCCATCTTTTCCAGCGGAGATTGCCTGCGTCATCTCCGACAAGGCGTCGGCTGGCGGTCTGGAAAAAGCCAGGGCACTTGGCATTGCCACCCTTGCCTTCGAGCGCAAATCCTTTGCCAGCAAGGCAGAGCATGAGAGCGCCATTTTGGCGGCACTTGCTGACATCAATCCTGATATCATCTGCCTTGCGGGTTACATGCGCTTGATTTCGGGTGACTTTATCGCGCCCTATGAAGGCCGCATCATCAATATCCATCCATCGCTACTGCCGCTTTTCCCCGGCCTGCACACGCATGATCGCGCAATTGCATCCGGTGCAAAGATTACCGGCTGCACAGTGCATTTTGTGACTGAGGGTATGGATGAAGGTCCGGTGATCGGCCAGGCTGCGGTTCCCGTTCTGGCGGATGATACCGCCGAAAGCCTTGCAGCCCGCGTGCTGACTGTTGAACACCAGCTTTATCCGCTTGCGCTGAAGCGTCTCGCCGAAGGCAAGGTGCGCATGGAAGGCGGCAAGGCAATCTGCGAAAGCGGCGCCACAGACGCCACCTCCTTTATCATTTCCGCTTAAGCCCCGAGCCGCCGAGGTTTAGGCTATTCGCCTTTACAGCGTCTGCCGGTTCAGCATTGCCCATTGCAGCAGGATGATTGTCTTTGCGTCGGTGATTTCGCCCGTGGAAATCATCGCAAAGGCATCGTCGAGCGACAGGGCGATGACTTCCAAGTCTTCGCCTTCGCTGTCGAGCCCACCGCCCTCACCTGCCTTGATATCCAGATCGATCCTGCCGAAAAACAGGCTAACCTTTTCCGTCAGCGTGCCGGGGCTGGCATACATGTCGAACAGATATTTGACGCTCTCGACAGCATAACCGCTTTCCTCCATTGCCTCGCGGCGAATGGCATCTTCGGCATTGTCGTCATCCAGCAGGCCTGCTGGCACTTCCAGCAAGAAGGAGGGTTCACCATTCATGAACACCGCCGGACGGAATTGGCGCACAAACACAACCATGTTGCGTGCCGGATCATACAGAAGAATGGCGGCAGCACTGCCGTGATCATGCACTTCTCGGTCAATGCGGATGACGCGGCCATCAGGCATTTTCTGGTCAAACACCAGTGTTTGCATATGCACGAAGCGTTTCCAGACGGTTTGTTTTTCAACCAGCGTAATCCGGCCATCATCATTGGCTGCCAGAGAGCCGCTATTCACCCGATTATCCACACTCATCTCCATTTCTAATTCCGCTGTCACGCACGACACAAGACAATCAGCATGTATCGTCGCGCCACGAGGTACGAGGCCTAATACCGTTTTTACCATCTTCATGGCGTCCGCAAGACAAGCTAAGCCTTACGCCTTGCGAAGCCAGACCTTGTTGTCGTGGAATGCCGCACCACCATAGGGGGCTGGCGAATCCGCACCAGTCAGCACATTGATGCCCTCGCCGTCGAGATGTGCCTTGTTTGGCCACAGCCCTTCAGCGATCAGCACGCCCACGCGCGCACCGGCGACGATCTTGGCGTGAAGCCGGACTTCGCCGCGTTTATTGCCAATGCGCACCACATCGCCATCGGCAATAGCAAAGGTCTCGGCATCCTCAGGACAGATCATCACTTCCGGACGACCTTCCTTTTGCAGCGATGTCTTGGTTTCGCTGAAGGTCGAGTTGAGGAAGTTACGCGCTGGCGACGTGGCAAGCCGGAACGGATGTTCGGCATCAGCCGTCTCGATCACATCGACCTGATCGGGAAACAGTGGCAACTGATCGACCGGCCCCATCAGGCCAACATTCTCTGGTGGCTTGTCCGGTGACGGACCATTGCGCCAATCAGGGCTGAAACGGAATTTTCCATCCGCATGACCAAAGCCCTGCAGATAATGGGCGACCTCAAAGGGTGGCTGGGCATCAATCCACTTGTCTTCCAACAGGGCGTCAAAACCCGGCCAGCCGCTGGCCGACAGAATGCGGTCAACATGTTCACGTGCCGTCAGGCCAAAACCCGGCATATGGCTGACGCCGAGGCGCTTGGCCAGTTCCTCGATGACATACAGGTTGGCGCGCACCGTTTCAGGCGGCTCCACCAGCTTGGGACCAAGGGTGATGTGGTTCTGTCCTCCGGCGCGGTAGATATCATCATGTTCCAGGAACATGGTGGCGGGCAGCACGATGTCGGCGACCTCAGCCGTTTCCGTCATGAACTGCTCATGCACCGCAACAAACAGGTCGTCCCGCAGGAAGCCCTGCTTCACCAACCGCTGTTCCGGCGTGACATTGATCGGATTGGTGTTCTGTATCAGCATTGCCGTCACAGGCCCACCATTGCGAAGCGCTGCGGCATCGCCGGTCAGCACACGGCCAATCTGAGACTGGTCAAGCTGGCGAATATCCGGATCAGCATAGGCCGTGCCCATCAATTCGGATTTGTCGAGATGGAAGATTTCACCATTGTTGTGAAATGCCCCGCCGCCTTCATACTGCCAGGAGCCGAGCACAGTTGCGATGGAGAGCGCCGCATGCATTGCAACCGCCCCATTGCGCTGGCGGGAGAACCCATAGCCAAGACGGAAGAAGCTCTTTTTGGTCGTGCCGACCAGCCGCGCAAAGGCCTCGATCTCCTCGACGGACAGGCCAGTGATTTGCGAGGCCCATTGTGGTGTTTTGCTTTGCAAGTGGGCTTCGAGCCCGGCGGGATCATCGGCAAATTTAGCCATATAGGCACGGTCCGCATACCCGTCACGAAATGCGATATGCATGACAGCACAGGCGAGCGCCGCATCAGTGCCGGGTTTCAGCACCAGCCCCAGATCGGCCTGTTTCATGGTCGGATTGTCGTAGATATCGACGACGACGATCTTGGCACCACGTTCCTTGCGTGCCTTCACCGCATGGGTCATGACATTGATCTGTGTGGCGACTGCATTGGTGCCCCAGATCACCACGACATCGGCCTTGGCCATCTCGCGAGGGTCTGGCCCACGCAATGCGCCGGTGCCCATCACATAACCCGTCCAGGCGGTATTGGTGCAGATAGTGCCGAAAAATCCGGAATACCGTTTGGCATGGCGCAGGCGCTCAATGCTGTCGCGCTGCACCTGCCCCATGGTACCGGCATAAAAATACGGCCAGACGGCTTCCGAACCATGTACGGCTTCTGCCTTGACAAAGGCATTGGCAATTTCATCCAGTGCGTCATCCCAGCTGATTTCCTGCCAGTCACCATCCCCTTTCGCACCCTTGCGGCGCTTGGGGGTCAACAGTCGGCCGGGATGATAAATCCGTTCGGAATAGCGGGCCACTTTTGCGCAGATGACACCTGCGGTATAGGTGTTGCTATTGGCTCCGCGCACACGGCCAATACGCCCTTCAGAGGTGATATCCACCTCAAGAGCGCAAGCGGAGGGACAGTCATGCGGACAAACAGTGTGTCCGGTGGTGGATTTGGGTGAAATCTGGGTCGCAACGTTCATCAGTTTTCTATATTGCAAGTGTGAGGCGGCCAAAAGTGCCAACTGACCATCATCAAGATTATTCATTAAAGGCATCGGCACGCATGAATTACCGCCATATCTATCACGCAGGCAATTTTGCCGATGTTCTCAAACACGCGGTTCTGGCACGGCTGGTTCGTTACCAGCAGAACAAGGACAAGGCTTTCCGGGTTCTGGATACCCATGCCGGTATCGGGCTTTATGACCTGTCCTCCGAAGAGGCACAGAAGACAGGCGAATGGCAGACCGGCATTGGCAAGCTCATGCAGGCCGAGCTTGCGGCACCTGTCGCCGATCTGTTGGAACCTTACCTCTCCGCCGTACGGGAACTGAACCCCGATGGTGGCGTCAAGCTTTATCCCGGCTCACCCAAGCTGACCCGCCTGTTGTTGCGCCCGCAGGACCGGTTGTCCGCCATGGAACTGCATCCGGACGACGCTCGGGCATTATCGCGCCAGTTCGAAGGGGATTTTCAGGTTCGTGTTACCGAACTGGACGGCTGGCTGGCGTTGGGCGCCCACCTGCCGCCTAAGGAAAAACGCGGCCTGATTCTCGTAGATCCACCCTTTGAGATCGCCGGTGAATATGAGCGTCTGGTCGATGGACTTGCCAAGGCTTACCGACGTTTTGCAACAGGCACCTATTGCCTGTGGTATCCCATCAAAAAAGGCGCACCGATCAAGGATTTTCACGAGCAATTGCAAGCGCTCGAAATCCCCAAGATGCTGTGTGCCGAACTTTCGGTGCGCAGCGACCGCGAAGAGGGATTGAGCGGTTCCGGCCTGATCATCGTCAATCCACCCTTCACGCTGAAGGATGAGTTGCACACGCTCTTGCCAGTACTGAAAACCATCATGGCGCAGGATCGTTATGCGTCCCAGCGGGCCTTCTGGTTGCGCGGCGAGGCCTGAAACCTCGCCGGCTGCGTGGTATCAGCCACTTGTGGACGGTTCGTCCGGCTCGGCCAACTTTGCCCGTTCAAACAGCAGAATGACGATCAGCCCCATGACCAAGGGAATGATCAGGTAAAACAGTCGGAACACCAGAAGAGCCGCAATGACATCTGCCGGGTTCATATCCGGCAGGCCGGTGACGAACAAAAGTTCGAGCACGCCAAGGCCACCCGGGGCATGAGAAATCAAGGCCGCAGAAAACGACACCAGGAAGATGCCGAGAATAACCATGTAGCCGGGGTTTCCGGCTTCCGGCAGCGCAAAATAGATGATGCCGGCCGCGCCGATCAATTCCAGCGGACCGATGATAAGCTGTTGTGCGACCAAGGGCGGGGCCGGATAGGGAAACACACGGCTTCCGATTTTCAGCGGGCGTGGTCTCAGCAGGCTTCCGGCGACATAAATGCCGCAAAGCACCAGCAATATGCATCCGGTTGTCCTTGAAGCACCAACCGGCAGCAGATCACCGAAGCGTTCGGTGATGTCTGGTTCATAAACCAGCACCAAACCGGTCAGGAACATTGTGCCGAAGAAAAAGGTAAAGGAGCACATGGCCACCAGAATACCCACTTCCGTGCCACTGAGACCTTTCGACGTATAAGCGCGGTAACGCACCACCGCACCTGAGAACACCGATGCGCCGACATTGTGCGACAAGGCGTAAGTGGTGAACGAGGTCAGTGTAATAAAAAGAAGGTTCACCTTGCGGCCAAGATGCTGCAAGGCGATCCGGTCATATCCGGCAAGGGCGGCGTAGGCCAGAAGTGTTGAAAGTGCAGAAAGCGACCAGCCTTTCCACGAAATCGCTGTCAGGCTGTCCCAGACATCATCAAGCGATAATCCGCGTACTTCATGGTAAAGCAGCCATATCGAAAACCCTATCGTCGCGAGGCCGACGACCGGCCATAGATATTTCTTCACTTTCATACGCACATGCCCGCTTTTTCCTCCCGGCAGCGTCTCTGCCTTGTTCACACTCCATCCTACCCATCAGCGTGATCACTGATGAATAACGCGACGAGACGACAAAAGGCTGCACAGCCTTTTCATCTTTCCGCACGCCAACGAATTAAAAGATTCGTCCAACTTTAGTCGTTATCTCAATAAACTTTCAACCTTTACCATCGCGTTTATCGTATCAAACAATAGTTGAAATCCCTCCAGAAAATGCGCGATGGCCCCGTTTTTCTGGGGTCTAAAGCTGATATAAAGCTGAAACACATTTCAGTTATCCATTCAGGTAATTGCCCGATGCCTCATGCCTACGAACGTCCTTACTGCCCATGAAACAATATGCAGGCATAATTGCGCTTGGCGTGATGGCGGTGGCCGCGGCAGTTTTCTTTCGTGAGGAAGCGCCTGCTCCTCAAAAACCGGCAGCGCCTTCACCCCAAATTCAGGCTGGTAACAACACGCAGACAACCGACACCGCACCAGTTGGCACACCGACACGCACCCTGCCAAAGTCCACAGATTTTGATTTTTACGTGCTGTCCCTGTCATGGTCGCCCAGTTACTGCGCCAGTTCGGAAGGCGCGGGCAACCGTCAGCAATGCGGCACCAACCGCCGTTACGGTTTTGTGGTGCATGGCCTGTGGCCACAAAATGAGAATGGCTACCCGCAGTTTTGTTCAAGCAGCGAACCGGAACGGGTTCCCGATGCGCTGGGCAGATCGATGTTCGATATCATGCCGTCAATGGGGCTGATTGGCCACCAGTGGCGTAAACATGGTTCCTGCTCCGGGCTTTCGCAAAAGGACTATTTTGCTGCCACACGGGCTGCCTTCGACGCGGTAGAATTACCGCCGACGATTTCACAAGGCCAGAACAATCAAACAATCTCTGCCGACGGGCTGGAAAAGGCGTTCATTGCCGCCAATCCGCGCATGAGCCAACAGGGTATATCAATCAGCTGCGACGGCGGACGTTTTGAAGAGGTCCGCATCTGCCTCACCCAGGATTTGCAGTTTCGCGCCTGTCAGCAAGTCGACAGGCAGGGCTGCCAGACAAAACAAATGACCATTCCCCCCATCCGATAGGAAACATCCATGGAACTGCTTTATTCCCCCGCCTCTCCCTATTCCGCCAAGGTGCGTATGGCTGCCCGCTATCTTAATCTCGGCATCAAGGACGTCAGCGTCGATACCAATGCCGAACCGGCGACGCTGATCGACAATAATCCGCTTGGTAAAATCCCAACCTTGCTATTGGATGACGGGAATTCGGTTTATGACAGCGTCGCCATCATGCATTATCTCGACAGACTTTCGCTTGGAAAACTCTATCCAAAAAAACATCAAAAACGCGCCGATGCGGAAATCCTCGAAGCACTGTGCGACGGCGTAATGGATTGTCTGCTCGCCATTGTTTACGAGCGCCGTTTCCGTCCGGAAGAAAAAATCCACCAGCCATGGATCGACAAGCAGTGGAGCAAAGTTACGCGTGCATTGGACTACCTCAACGCCAATCTTCCCAAAACAGGTAAAAAACTGAATGGCGGCCATTTCGCGCTTGCCGCGATGATCGGTTATCTCGACCTGCGTTTTGCTG
Source organism: Agrobacterium sp. 5Ca50 (assembly GCF_055381905.1). Lineage (NCBI taxonomy): Bacteria > Pseudomonadati > Pseudomonadota > Alphaproteobacteria > Hyphomicrobiales > Rhizobiaceae > Agrobacterium > Agrobacterium sp. 5Ca50. The sequence goes on along the minus strand of NZ_AP026438.1, from coordinate 875,996 downwards.
GCGAATGGGCAACCGGTCGCGAAGACCTGGCCGCCTGGCCAGAAAAATTTGGCAAGCGCTTCAAGGACTATGCCGAGATGAAGACACCGGTATAATCAGACGCCTCATCAGAGCCGACATACAAAAAGAGCAGAGATGTCCGCCTCTCTGCTCTTTTTATTGCACGGTTTGCATCCAATAAAAGCGCATAAAAAAACCGGGGTTGTTGGCCCCGGTTTTCTTTTAATCGCGTTTCCGCAGATTAGAACTTCACGCCGATACCGACCTTAACGCTGTGGTCGTCGTAACCACGGGAGAAGGAGCCAGAGTCAAGTGTGTAGTCCTTCTTAGCGTAGTCAGAGTAACGGTACTCAAGACGAGCTGTGATGTTGTCAGTTACGAGAGCTTCAACACCTGCACCAACGGTGTAGCCGAGGGCTGTCGCGCTGTCGCTGGACGTTGCGTCACGCAGCTTGTTCTCCGAGATTGCGAGACCACCCGTACCGTAGATCAGGAATGGGTTCATGTCGTAACCAACGCGAGCACGCAGCGAGCCGTTTACGCCCTGCTTGCCGGAAAGACCGGTGCCAACTGCACCAGCAGAACCGCTTTCATCACCGAGGCCGATGTCTGCTTCTGCACCGTAAACGATCTGGCCATTCTGCCAGTTGTAACCGCCGTACAGACCGCCGCCGAAGCCCTTGGCATCGCGACCGTCATTGCTGCTGCTAAAGCGGCCCCAATCATAGTTTACGGTACCACCAACGTAAGCGCCGGACCAATCGGAAACTGGTGCTGGCTGCTCATAAGCAACTGGTGCCTGTGGAACTTCGTTGACCGCGTCAGCCGCCTTGGCTGCCGAGAAAGCTCCTGCTGCCATCGTGGAAGCCATAAGAGTTGCAACAAAAATACGCATGTCATTCTCCTTTTCACCACCGCATTGTGCGCTAAACCAAAGTCTCAACGCGGTTAAAAACAGTTAGGTTCCCTGCCCTTCTGGAAATTGAAAATGATGGGTGAATGAGGAGATCAAAAAGCCAAACTGTGAATTCTTTGTGGCGCGGCAGTGACTGAAGTTTGACGTTGCTAAAATACAACGAAATTTTATTAAGGATAACACTTCATTAAATTCAGACCAGTCGATTTTTACATGTATTTATTTAAAATAAACGCCAAATATACTTAAAACCCTATTCCTGTATAAACCGAAACGGCGCTGTACAGGGCTTCGAAATTTGAATTATATCGTCTCTATATATACTTAGATGCAGATATAAAGCCGGTTTCGATGGAAAAAATACCCAACACAGTCTTGATCACCGGCGCTTCCAGACGACTTGGGCGGGCAATTGCCGAAGATATGGCGGCTCACGGCTTCGCAATTGCTGTCCATGCACGCTCTTCCATCCTCGAAGCCGAAGAGTTCGCTAATACAATAAGGCGCAACGGTGGCAAAGCGCAGGCTTTTGCGGCAGACCTCGCCGATACCGCCTCAACATCCGATTTGATGGAAAAGGCCAGTAATGCGCTTGGTCCTATCGGAATTCTCATCAATAACGCCTCGATTTTCCGCAGCGATTCGGCTGAGATATTCGATTCGGCGACATTTGACGCACATTTTGCCGTTCATGTCCGGGCGCCGTCCATTCTGGCAGCCGGATTGGTGCACCAGTTACCGCAGGACATGAACGGTCTGATCGTCAACATTATTGACCAGCGCGTCTGGGCACCCAATCCACGCTTTTATTCTTATACCTTGTCTAAATCCGCACTTTGGACCGCAACGCAGACCATGGCGCAGGCCTTTGCACCCCGCGTGCGGGTGAATGCCATTGGCCCTGGTCCGTCATTTAGAAGTGAAAGACAGCGACCACAGGACTTTCAGGCGCAGATCGACGGCCTTATATTAAAGAGAGGACCGCAGCCGGATGAATTCGGCCGCACGGTTCGTTTTCTTTTTGACACACCGTCTATCACCGGGCAGATGATCGCCCTTGATGGCGGGCAACACCTCGCTTGGGAAACCCCTGACGTGGCGGAGATACCTGAATGAACGGACAGAAGCTGCCCGAGGGCGGCATTCTCTTCGATGAAACCGACGATGATGAAGATGACGCCATTGCTTCGTCCCCTGAGAACGAAGTCGCAAGCGTTGGCGCATCCATTGACTGGTCTGCCGGATGGAAAAATGAAACCGGCCTGAAGGGCATGGACCTGATTGCCGAGTTTGTGAAACACCTGCCGAACCGGCCGGGCGTTTACCGCATGTTCAACGAGGCCGGCGACGTGCTTTACGTCGGCAAGGCGCGTTCGCTGAAAAAGCGTGTGGGCAATTACGCCCAGGGCCGCTTCCACTCCAACCGAATTGGCCAAATGGTGCGGCTGACGGTGAATATGGAGTTTGTCACCACCCGTACGGAAACCGAGGCTCTGCTGCTGGAAGCAAACCTCATCAAACGTCTGCGCCCACGGTTCAACGTGCTGCTGCGCGACGACAAGTCGTTTCCCTACATTCTTATTACGGCTGACAATCGCGCCCCTGCGATCTTCAAACATCGTGGCGCGCGCGCCCGTAAGGGCGATTATTTCGGGCCTTTTGCGTCGGCCGGTGCGGTCGGACGCACCATCAATTCGTTGCAACGGGCGTTTCTTATCCGCACCTGCACAGACAGTGTGTTTGAAACGCGCACCCGCCCCTGTCTGCTTTACCAAATCAAACGATGTTCCGGCCCCTGCACGCATGAAGTCAGCGATGCGGGGTATGCAGAACTTGTTCAGGAAGCCAAAGACTTCCTTTCGGGCAAAAGCCAAAGCGTAAAGACCGCGATTGCCCGGCAGATGAACGAGGCGGCGGAAGATCTGGATTTCGAGCGCGCTGCCGTCTACCGCGACAGGCTAGCAGCCCTAAGCCATGTGCAGAGCCATCAGGGCATCAACCCGGCTGGCATTGATGAAGCTGACGTGTTTGCCATTCATCACGAAGGTGGCATTTCCTGTATCCAGGTATTCTTCTTCCGCACCGGACAGAACTGGGGTAACCGCGCCTATTTTCCGAAAGCCGATCCTTCTTTGCCGCCTTCGGAAGTCCTCAACGCGTTTCTGGCGCAGTTTTACGACGACAAACCGGTGCCAAAGCAAATCCTGCTTTCCGAGACAGTGGAAGAACAGGAATTGCTGGCGGCAGCGCTTGGCGAAAAGGCCAACCACAAGGTCACGATCTCGGTGCCGCAACGCGGTGAGAAAAAGGATATCGTTGACCACGTACTGGGCAATGCACGTGAAGCGCATGGCCGCAAGCTAGCCGAAACATCCTCTCAGGAGCGCTTGCTGAAAGGTTTTGCAGACACCTTCAACCTGTCTTATGTGCCACGCCGTATCGAAATCTACGATAACTCCCACATCATGGGCACCAATGCTGTTGGCGGCATGGTGGTGGCGGGACCGGAAGGTTTCGTGAAGAACCAGTATCGCAAATTCAACATCAAATCGACGGACATCACGCCCGGCGATGACTTTGGCATGATGCGCGAGGTGATGACCCGCCGGTTTTCACGCCTGTTGAAAGAGGAAGGCAAACCGGACCGCAACCAGGTAACGTCAACCGAGGATGCCGCTGACATGCCTTTCCCCGCATGGCCGGACGTTATCCTGATCGATGGTGGCCAAGGCCAGATGTCCGCGGTTCGTGGTATTCTGGATGAACTTGATATCCGCGATTGCGTCACAGCCATCGGTGTTGCCAAGGGTGTCGACCGTGATGCCGGCCGAGAGCGTTTTTTCGCCGACGGTCGCAGCGACTTTTCCCTGCCACCACGCGATCCGGTTCTCTACTTCATCCAGCGCATGCGCGATGAAGCGCACCGTTTTGCCATCGGCTCCCACCGGGCACGCCGCAAGAAAGAAATGATCAAGAATCCGCTGGATGAAATCAGTGGTATTGGCCCGGGCCGCAAACGCGCGCTTTTGCAGCACTTCGGTACGGCAAAAGCCGTTTCACGGGCCGGTCTAAACGACCTGATGAATGTAACCGGCATTTCCGAGGCGGTTGCCCGGCAGGTTTATAATCATTTTCACGAAAATGGCGCAGAATGACGATCTCCTCGTCATCTGCTTGCTAAAAAAAACACAAACAGATGTTGACGCTGACAGCGTGCGGCTTCATCTAAAGCTGAAATTCCGTAAGGCAGGTTCTCAATGGCTTCTCGCGCGTACAATATTCCGAATCTTCTTACCTATGCCCGTATTCTGGCCGTACCGGTCATTGTGCTGTGCTTCTTTGTGGAAGGACAGCTGGCAAGCTCGGATTTTGCGCGCTGGACAGCCCTGTGGATTTTTATCGTCGCTTCGATCACCGACTTTCTCGATGGCTATCTGGCGCGTATCTGGAACCAGACATCCAACATCGGCCGCATGCTGGACCCGATTGCCGACAAGCTGCTGATTGCCTCCGTTCTTTTGTTGATGGCAGCAGATGGTACGATTGCCGGTTGGTCGGTATGGGCCGCCATTACTATTCTGTGCCGTGAAATTCTTGTTTCCGGCCTGCGCGAATATCTCGCTGCATTGAAGGTGTCCGTTCCGGTCACACAAATCGCCAAGTGGAAGACCACCATCCAGATGGTGGCCATTGCCTTCCTGCTGGCCGGCCCTGCCGGCGACAAGGTTCTGCCTTACACCACCGAAACCGGTATCGGCCTGTTGTGGCTTGCCGCCGCACTGACGATTTACACTGGCTATGACTATTTCAGAGCTGGCCTCAAGCACATCGTGGACGCCGAATAATGACACGCCTCGTTTATTTCGCCTGGGTTCGGGAGAAGATTGGCACTGCCGAAGAGGAGTTGGATATCCCCGCTTCGGTCAAAACAGCAGGTGATCTGCTGGCCTATCTGACGACGCTTGGCGAGAATTACGAGGCGGCGTTTGAATTTCCGCACGCCATTCGAGTTGCGGTCAATCAGGAACATATCGACCACGATGAAAGCATCGAGGGCGCACGCGAAATCGGCATTTTTCCACCGATGACCGGCGGCTGATTGGGATGGAAGGGCGCAACACCCCTTCCCTCAATTCTGTGCTTGTCACAGAATAAGGGTGTCCGTCGTTACACCCCGGCCAACTCACTAAGAGCTGTTACGAGTACACCATGACGATCAAGCCGACCATTTGTGTGCAGTCCGATGACTTCGATGCAGCCGCTGAAGCAAAAAAGCTGACCGACAATGACCGCAGCATTGGCGCAGTCGTTACTTTTACCGGTCTTTGCCGTGATGACGGCGGCACATTGTCTGCACTGGAGCTTGAGCATTATCCCGGCATGGCGGAAGCGGAACTGAACCGCATAGCCGCGCTTGCCATTGAACGTTTTGACCTTCTTGGTCTGACGGCCATCCACCGTTTTGGCAAAATCCCAACCGGCGACAACATCGTTCTGGTTATTGCCGCCTCGCGTCATCGGCAGGCAGCCTTTGATGGCGCAAACTTCGTGATGGACTATCTGAAAACATCCGCGCCGTTCTGGAAAAAGGAACATGGCAAGGATGGCAGCGCTGGTGAATGGATCAATGCCAAAAACGCCGATGAAACGGCCAAGGACAAGTGGCGCTAAACACCACAATCCCTATGGTCTTTGAGTTTCGCTTCTGCGGATCACCAACCAGACCACAAGACCGAGCAGCACGGCTGCGTCGCGCCACATGACCGGACCATAGCCGCCCCACAGCGTCTCTGCCACTCCGATGCTTGCCGCGCCATAGGCAGAGGAAAGCGGACTGGAATAACCGCCGGCCGCCGAGATCAGCACGATCTTCAACCCGAATGTCAGCCCAGCCCCAAAGTCCATATTGCCATAATAGCTGGTCGCAAAAATCGCGGCGATGGCGGCAAGGCAGGCGGCCAGACAATAGGACAGCAAAAGGATACGGCCGGAATTGACACCACATAGCTCGGCTGCAAAGGCATCATTCGCCACAGCTTTCCATTGCCGCCCAAAAGTCGACACGCGCAGGTAATAATTGATCAGTGCAATCAGGCACACGAAAACCGCCGTGTTGAAAAGCTGCACGGCCGTCACCGTCAGGGAAAAGCCCTGATAGGAGAACAGCACAATCGGTCCCTGAAACAGAGGCGGCAACCATAAGACCCGCGTATTGGCGGCAAGCCGCGCGCCCTCCATCAGGGCAATCAGCACGCCAAGACCTGCCACCATGACCGCATTGGGTGAGGCCATCACCAAGGGGCGAATGATCGTGCGTCCGGCGACCACGCCCGTCCACAGCCCAGCCAACAGCGCGAAGGCTGCGCCAAAAGCCAAGGTGGCTGGCAGAATAAGCCATAGCTGGTTCCAGCCGAAATCCGCAAACAACAGATAGGTCTGGCCGGCAAAAGCGAAGATTGCGCCATAGGTCACATCGGCACGCCGGGTCAGGGAAAAAACGATCGTGTAACCAAAGGCCAGCACGGCATAAAGCGCTGCAATGGGGATGGCATTCAAAAGCTGCTGCACGAAATACGCCATCACGCCGCCCTCAACCGTTGTATTATTATAACTGGTAAAAGTCATTTTAATAGTTATAATTTGGCATGGATTTTTCGTGGACACCACACCGATTTTCTGGCGGCGCGCTTGCCCTTGATGTGGCAAACAGTGTGATTTTGCGATTTTCTCCCGAAAAATCTCTCGACCGGTTTGCCGTCCCCGCGCAGATCGACAGTTTTTCGGCCGCCGCAAGTGCGCTGAGCGGTGACCAAAAACACGGTGCTGCGTTGGTGCCGACAGAGGCACGCAATCGTCCCATTCTGCTTTCGCTGCGTGAGGCAACTGACAGCTACTTCCGAATGGCGGTCTCGGGAATTGATGACCGCCTGTTATTGGCGCGGTTGCTGGAGACGGCTGCGGCTGCGCTTCGCCATGCGCCGCATGATCAATCGCTGGAAGCCGCAACCGCCAGATCAGCGCTGCAGCTGATTGCCGGCACCGAGCGGCAGCGGATCAGGATTTGTGGCAATTGCGGCTGGCTGTTCATTGACCGTAGCAAGAACCGCAGCCGCGTCTGGTGTGACATGGCCGTGTGCGGCAACAGGCAAAAAGCTGCCCGCCACTATCATCGCACAAAGGAGGAAACGGCATGAAGAGGTTCAGCCTTGCATTGCTCCTTCTGGCTGCGGTGTCGATGGCCAGTTGCCAGCGCGAAGACCATGGCGACATCGCCAAACTGTCCGGCCGCATGTTTGTGTTCAATTACCGGGTGGCAAGCGCCAATTATCTGGTCACGCTGCAACCGTTGGCACCGATCACGGCTGGCAGCACGGCAGAGGCGGAGTTTGAAAATCCACGCGGCGGTGCTCCTCTCTCGACCGTCGAGAAGCTGTTTCCCAAAACGGAAAAAATTGTGTTGCAAAGCCCGCCAATTGAATGCGTCAAAAAAGGTCGGCCTTACAAGGTGACGATCCGGCTGAAAGATGCCGATGGGTTGTTACGGCAAACAATCGAAACCAGCATAAGCTCGAACACCGATCAGTCACTGCTGCCGGCCAAGCCGCTGGTCGTCGGGCCGCTTTATACACCGAACCCGGATGTGTTTCGGAGCGATGGCACGACGGACATGAGCCCTGTTCAGGGTTGCCCGACATAAAGCCAACACCTCCAAAACCCTAAACACCAATAAAAAACGGAGCCTTTCGGCTCCGTTCTTCAATGTATTTCAGTTGTTTGAACCGTTTCCCTGAAAAGGTGATTCCGGTTGCTCACAAACTGATTCAGCCAACGATTTCTGTTTCTGCGAACCAGTAAGCGATTTCCTGAACAGCTGTTTCCGGAGCATCGGAACCGTGAACGGAGTTTTCGCCGATCGACAGAGCGAACTGCTTGCGGATGGTGCCTTCGTCAGCGTTTGCCGGGTTGGTAGCGCCCATGATTTCGCGGTTCTTGAGGATAGCGTTTTCGCCTTCCAGAACCTGAACGATGGTCGGACCAGAAGTCATGCCTTCAACCAGTTCACCGAAGAAAGGACGCTCTTTGTGAACAGCGTAGAAGCCTTCAGCTTCGCGCCTGCTCATCCAGACGCGCTTGGACGCGATGATGCGCAGGCCGTTGTCTTCAAATACCTTGGTGATGGCGCCAGTGAGGTTACGCTTGGTTGCGTCCGGCTTGATCATCGAAAATGTGCGTTCAATCGCCATGTGTCCGTTTCCTTGTCCTTTAAAGAAAGTGGGCGGTGTTTACCCGCCCAAAGGCCCGAAAACAAGGGGGATCGCCCAAGTTTCATGCGGGTGTCACACTCCGACCCCTCGCACCATAGAGATCAAGGCAACGCTCGAACCACTCTCGCACCGGGTCATCAGCGCCAAAAAGATCGACGCCGGAAACAATCCGTGCCCATTGCAAGGCACCAAACACGATGTAGTCGGCAAACAGCGGGCCGTCGCCACCGATAAAGGGCTGATAGCCCAAGGTGCGGCGCAACGGTTCCAGTTTCTGCGGGAAGGCCGCAATTTCTGCATCCCGCTCCGCACTGGCTTCTTCCAACGATTTGCCGAGAGCCCGTGTCCGGCTTTCGCGGAAATAGACCTGATCCTTCTGTTCCAGCATGTCATGGATATCCACAACCGCAATGCGAACAATTGCCGGGTGCAATGTGGTTTGCGACCAGCTCTCGATCATCCGTGCCATGGCCTTGCCGCCTTCGCCATTAAACAGCGAGGGCCGTTCCGGGTAGGCTTCATCGAGATAGAGAGCAATCTGGAAACTGTCATTCACCAGATAGTCGCCGTCACGCAAGATAGGAACGGTTTTTGAAAAGCCGCCCTCTACATCGGGAATGGCGCTAAAAGGCAGTGGTCTTTCTTCAAAATCCAGCCCTTTATGCCCCAGTGAGAGAACTGTTTTCCAGCAATGTGGTGAAAAAGGCCGGGCCGTATCCTTGCCACAAAGGGAATAAAGCGTTCTCGACATTCAGTGTTCTCCTGGCTGCTATTCGCCCTATCAAATCTCATCTTCTGACCATGATCAAATCAGCAATTATCATAGCGCCTATCAATAATAACAATAACGAAGCATCGTTCCCTAAATACAGAATTCTGTAGTGAGGCCTTTATTCAATTTTAAGGAGAGTTTGTCATAAGACAATGGAATTGCTGCAATAACCATCAAAAATACAAGTAATCGCAAATATACGTAATTGCTTGGGCATCATTTCGTTCGACAAGGGGACCAAGACGGATATGGGCGCAGAACTGGCTAAAAAGGCGACAAAGAGTGTTGCCAGAAATAACCTCGTTGCTTCCAAGATCATCCAGTTCATGGCGAAGATGCATGTTGCTCCGATCCCTCGCAACTATGAATTGTTTTATGAAGTCTTGTCCGGCCACAACCCTGAAATGGGACGCGACATACTCGCGCTTGGCAATGCACCGCAGCAGCACGACCTTGACGAGATTGGCCTGAAATACAATTTGCCAGGGCATTGCGGCATTACCGCCGGCAAAGCTGCGTCCGAGATCAGCCGTACCATTGAACAGATTTCGCAGCGTCTGACTGTTGCGCTGCACCGCTCCACCACGCTTCTCGCTTCCTCTGGCCTTGATGCAGACCATATCGGCACGCAGGAAGAGCTGTTGCATTTTGCCACCTCGCTTCATGAGGAACAATCCAGCCTGCTGCATTTCGTGACCAAAGGTCTGGAAACCATGCAGGAGTGTGAGGCCAGCATTGAAAAGGCTCGCCATATTTCCTTGCGCGACCACTTGACGATGCTGCCCAATCGCATCGCCTTTGCTGAAAAACTCTCAGCCCTGTTCATTGACAAGCAACCGCAGACCCACTTTGCCATGTTGCTGGTCAATATCGACAATTTCCGTCAGGTGAACGAGCGTTATGGCGCAACAGCCGGCAACCGTGCCCTGCGACGTCTGGCAGCCCTGTTCCGCAAATCGATCAAGAAGCAGGATTTTGTCGCCCGCACAGCTGGCAACGAGTTCGCCTTCCTGTTTTCGGAAGTTCCGCTTAATGCAGCCGAAAACATCGCGGAGCGTCTGCGTCGCACCGTTGAATCGCTGCGTTTTATCAACAAGACCGGACAAGACGACAAACTGACCGTGTCGATCGGTGTCGCTGTTGTCGATGGACTGACCTCAGCCGCCGAGTTTTATGGCAATGCCGAAATTTCGTTGCTGGCGGCGCGCAGCCGTGAAGGCAACTGTGTGGTTCCCTATTCGCGGGACGTCGCCAAACGTTCGCGCAACAGCTATCTGCTGCAAATCGGCGCCTGAATTCAAAAGCCCTCAAATTCCTGACGTAAACTGTGGCTTTCACGCTCTTGCCTTAAGCCAAGAGTTCAGCCAAAACGGCGCCATGATTACGATTAGCGACCTTTCAGCCCGCATTGCCGGACGCCTTCTTCTTGACCACGCCAGCGTGACACTGCCGTCCGGCACCAAAGCCGGTCTGGTGGGACGCAATGGTGCTGGAAAATCCACCCTGTTTCGGGTGATTACCGGCGATATGGGCGCTGAAAGCGGCGCCGTCACCATTCCTAAAAACGCACGTATTGGCCAGGTGGCCCAGGAAGCGCCTGGCACCGAGGACAGTCTGATCGAGATTGTTCTGGCGGCCGACAAGGAACGTGCTTCACTGCTGCTGGAATCTGAAACCGCAACGGATCCGCATCGCATTGCGGAAATCCAGATGCGGCTTGTCGATATCGACGCCCATTCGGCGGAGGCGCGCGCCTCCAGCATTCTGGCCGGTCTCGGCTTCAACCAGGAAGCACAGCTTCGCCCGGCATCGTCATTTTCCGGCGGCTGGCGCATGCGTGTGGCGCTAGCATCCGTGCTGTTTGCGCAACCGGACCTGTTGCTGCTCGACGAACCGACCAACTATCTCGACCTTGAAGGTACGCTGTGGCTGGAAGATTATATCCGTCGTTATCCCTACACGGTTATCATCATCAGCCACGACCGTGACCTGTTGAACAATGCGGTCAATGCCATTGTGCATCTGGACCAAAAAAAGCTGACCTTCTATCGCGGCGGTTACGACCAGTTTGAGCGCCAGAAGGCCGAAAACGACGAACTGCAGATGAAGGCCAAGGCAAAGAATGATGCCGCGCGCAAACACCTGCAGAGCTTTATCGACCGTTTCAAGGCCAAGGCCTCCAAGGCAAAACAGGCTCAGAGCCGCGTCAAGGCTCTGGAGCGCATGGGGACCGTCGCGTCCGTGATCGAAGATCACGTACAGCCGATCACTTTCCCGGAACCGGAAAAGCAACCCGCCTCGCCCATCGTTGCGATCAATGGCGGCGCCGTTGGTTATACGCCGGGCAACCCCATCCTCAAGGGATTGAACCTGCGCATCGACAATGACGACCGTATTGCGCTTCTGGGTTCCAACGGTAACGGCAAATCGACATTTGCCAAGTTTATCTCTGGCAAGCTGGCTCCTGAAAGCGGTGACCTGCGACTGGCGCCGTCCCTCAAGATCGGCTTTTTCGCGCAGCACCAGCTGGATGATCTCATCCCGGATGAAACGCCGGTGGAACATGTGCGCAAGCTGATGCCGCAGGCACCGGAAGCCAAGGTGCGCGCCCGCGTTGCCCAGATGGGTCTGGCCACGGAAAAGATGGCAACGGCTGCCAAGGATCTGTCCGGTGGTGAAAAAGCCCGCCTGCTGATGGGCTTGGCCGCGTTCCACGCGCCAAACCTGCTGATCCTCGACGAACCGACCAACCATCTGGATATCGACAGCCGCCGCGCCTTGATTGAGGCACTGAACGACTATGATGGTGCAGTCATCCTGATCTCGCACGATCGCCACCTGATCGAGGCAACCGTTGACCGGTTGTGGCTGGTAAACAACGGCACCGTGACGACCTTTGAAGGCGACATGGATGAATACCGTGACCTCATCGTTTCCTCGGGTAAAAAAAAAGAAGAAAAAGTTGAAGTCGCAGTAGATGCGGCTTCAAAGGCGGACCAGCGCAAGGCGAATGCTGAAAAGCGTGCCACGCTGGCGCCACTGAAGAAAAAGATCAATGAAATCGAATCGCTGACAGCAAAACTTGAGAAGCTGATTCAGTCTCTCGATGCGGAACTCGCAGACCCTGCCCTTTACGAAAAGGCGCCAGCCAAAGCTGCGCAGAAGGTGAAGGAACGTGGCGAGGCCGCCGCCAAGCTTTCCGATGCGGAAGAGCAATGGCTGCTGCTTTCCAGCGAATATGAAGAGGCAATGGCCGGTTAAAATCTTACGCGACCGTTAAAAAGCGCGCAGTGAAGTAACCAGTCATTAACCATAATCGGAGAAAGTCGCAGGCACTTAAGCCTGCTCTTTTTTCGAGAATCTTCATGCTGTTACGCGCCATTTCCGCCGCCGCACTTGTTTCTGTCTGCCTGTCCGGTTGCGCCGGAAAACCCAATCTTAATGGCGCCTCGCTGAAGACCTCTTTTGCCGCGACCATGCCAGTCCATGGGCCTGTTCATGCCAATGACCCAGTTGCGATGTCGCCTGTTGCGTGGATGCGTCCCGGAAGCCCATTTGGCCTGGCCGGACGCGATATCGTCGTTTCATCCTTCTCGGATATCAGCCTTGCCAATAAGGAAGTGGTATTGAGTTTCGACGACGGCCCGGTGCCTGGCAAAACGGAAAGCATTCTGGCGACGCTGGACGAGTTTGGCGTGAAAGCCACTTTCCTGATGGTTGGCGAAATGGCCAAAAGCCATCCTGACATTGCCAAGAAGGTTGTCGCCGACGGTCACAGTATCGGCAGCCACACCTTTCGCCACCCCAATCTGCGCAGCCTGTCGTTCGACCAGGCAATGTCGGAAATCTCTCGCGGCGCCAATGCTGTTGCAACAGCAACCGACACGGACGCTGCCTTCTTCCGTTTTCCTTATCTGGCCGACACCGGACGTCTGCGCCATGCGCTCGACAGCCGTGGCATGGTCATCATGGACGTACAGGTCGATTCGAAGGACTACTTCAAGGATTCACCAGCCATTGTCGCTTCGCGTACAATGGACGCATTGCGCCACCGTGGCAGCGGCATTATCCTGATGCATGACATTCACAAGCGCACCGCCAGCATGCTGCCAGCGTTGCTGACACGGCTGAAGGCCGAAGGCTATAAAGTCGTACATTTGCGCTACAAGAAGCCAGACGCAAAACCGATGCTGATGGCAGGAATCATCTGAAAACCCGTTATTTTACCGGCAAATTACGGCCAATCCAAAACTTGCACATGGATTGGCTCAGGCCATCTTGCTCACCTTCATCTTTCTGCTACAACCTTGTAAAATAATATTTATAGCGTGAACAGTCAGACGGATTATAGCAATCATGCCAAGTACAAAGCTCGCCATCGTTGGCGTCGGTAAAATCGTCCGGGACCAGCATCTCCCGGCTATTGCCAGCAACCCGGATTTCAATCTGATCGCGACAGCAAGCCGTCACGGCACTGTTGAAGGCATTCCCTCCTACGGCACAATCGACGCATTGCTGGAAGCCGTGCCTGAGCTTGAGGCCGTATCGCTGTGCATGCCGCCGCAGTACCGTTACGAAGCCGCACACAAGGCCTTGATGGCTGGCAAACATGTCTTCCTTGAAAAGCCACCGGGCGCCACCCTGTCGGAAGTGCAGGATCTCGTGCGCATTGCCGATTCCAAGGGTCTTTCACTGTTTGCAAGCTGGCACTCGCGTTACGCCCCCGCTGTAGAGGCTGCCAAGTCCTTCCTCGCCTCCACCAAGCTCAACAGCGTTCATGTAATCTGGAAAGAAGACGTGCGCCACTGGCACCCCAATCAGGCTTGGATCTGGCAGGCTGGCGGCCTAGGTGTGTTTGACCCCGGCATCAATGCCCTGTCGATCATCACCCATATCCTGCCGCGCGCCCTATTCATCACCAAGGCTACGCTCGAGTTTCCGGAAAACCGTGATGCGCCAATTGCCGCTGACATCCATTTTGCCGACGTGACCGGCCTTGATGTGCACGCCGAGTTTGACTGGCGCCAGACCGGCAAGCAGAGCTGGGACATTGTTGCCGAAACCGACGCTGGCCAGATGGTGTTGTCTGAAGGCGGCGCGAAATTGTCGATCAACGGCGAGTTGAAGTTTGCCGAACCGGAACGGGAATATCCGGCGCTTTACGAACGTTTTGCCGAGATCATCAAGGCGAAGCAGTCGGATGTCGATCTGGCGCCACTGACCCATGTTGCCGATGCATTCCTGCTCGGACGTCACAAGTTCGTGGATTCCTTCTACGATTGATATGTGTTTTCCGCGCCGCGATCTGTCGTGGCGCGGAAGACCCCGACTGAGTTTGATCAGTTGGTGCGGCAGACGAAACGATCGCGGCCTTCGGCCTTGGCCTGATACAGCGCCTTGTCGACGGTGCGCAGCAGGGTTCCCAGATCACGTCCCGCCTCTGGTGCAATGGCGCCGCCAATGCTCAATCGGGCATGGACGAGATGTTCTCCATCTGCATCGAAGGGTTCGCGGAATGCCACCAGCAACCGATCTGCAAGTTCGCCCAGCTTCTCCGAACCAACCGGCCTTGGAATAAAAATTGCAAACTCGTCGCCACCAACACGGATCACCACATCCTCGGCGCGAACCGTCTCGCGTATACGCATGGCAGCTTCCTGCAACACCGTGTCACCAGCGCTGTGGCCGAGCGTGTCATTGATCGACTTGAAGCCATCCATATCGAGGTAGAGCGCACCAAAAAACTGGTCGTCCCGCAGTGCGGCATTGAGCTGCAGGGTCACGAGGTGGTCAAGCGCCTTGCGGTTAAAGAACCCTGTCAACGGATCGGTCATGGCAGCCGTTTTCAAATCCTGTTCGGCAAGGCTCATGGTGAAGTTGGCGCGTTGCAAACGCAGCAGCGCCGCCGCCAGCACCGCGAAACGGTGCAGACTTTCAATTTCATTGGGCGACAGGTCACGCGGATATGTATCAACGATACAGAAGGCGCCAACCACCAGACCGGTATCAAGCTCAATCGGCACGCCGGCGTAAAAGCGCAGACGAGGTCCGCCCTGCACATAGGGCATCACTTTCAAATCAGGATGCAGAGCAAGATCGGGAATAATAACTGCCTTTTGTGTCGATATAACCCTGGAGCAGATCGAGATATCGCGCGAGCAGGCAGAAAGCTGCATACCGGCCTGATAGGCAATATGCATCCAGTCTTCATCGACGATGTGAATGGCGGCGCGCAGGGTGGAAAACACGTTTTGTGCAAGTTCCGTCAGGGCGGACAGTTCTGGAGTAGGTTCAACACCAAACGGCATTATCGACCGTACGGCGAGCAATCGTTCAGCTTCGTTGTCCGGCGCTGGCACGTTCAGACCCATCGTGTCTCCTCTCACGCCCTGCTTGAGGAGATGACGTCCTTTAGCAAGGCTCACGACCAGCAAACATTAGCCGTGACTACAAAATTAAACAAAGATTTATCAGCAGACTAGGGTCTCGTTCCACCCGAGAAACAACCCGTAATTATTTCCATTGATATGTTGGGTCGGCACCGTACCGCTGCCGATGAAACTGCCCTTGTCAGGCAGATATGGCGCAAGCGTTAGGCTTTTTTCTGCCAGCGGCCTTCTGGCGATTGCTGCCAGTAGGTGAGGTTATGCCCCTCGCCTTTCAGTTTTTTCCACTGCGCGCGTGCGCCCTCAAGCTGGGTTGCATCATACCCGTCGAACATGAAGACGATACGTTCATAGGAATCAATCGACGGTGGTTCGGCACCATCAACGATAAACCGCACGCTGGCCTGATTGATGTTGTCGGGAGATGACGTCAGCAGAACCGGCTGGTTTGCAGCCTCATCCGACGCTTCGGTGGCATGCGGCAGAAAACTGTCATCGCGAAATGTCCACAGATGCGTGTCGAGTACATCGCGCCGATCATCAGCTGCGGTCTGGACCACAACTTTCCATCCGCGCTCCAGGCTTTTTTCAAGCAAAGGCGGCAGGGCATCCTCCAGCTTCGATTCCGTCAGATGGTAGAAAAGAACTTCCGTCATCGGAATGCCCATGCCTTTATTCGTTATGCTTCAAATCGCTGTATAACATACCGCCCTAGGGGTATTGCCCTTGGGCGGTACGATGATGATCAATCTTCGTAGTGGGCGCGAACCAGCTCGTTGAGCAGACGCACACCGTAGCCGGAACCCCAGGACTGGTTGATCTCGGTTAGTGGCGAACCCATTGCGGTGCCGGCAATGTCGAGATGCGCCCAAGGCGTGTCACCAACAAAACGCTTCAGGAACTGGGCAGCAGTGATCGAACCGGCCAGACGTCCTGCACTGTTCTTCATGTCGGCAAATTTGGAATCAATGATCTTGTCATAGTCCTTGCCGAGTGGCAGACGCCACAGTTTTTCTTCGGTTACATCACCGGCAGTGCTCAAACGGGCCGACAGTTCATCATCATTGGAGAACAGGCCAGCCTGCAGATTGCCGAGTGCAACCGTAACGGCACCGGTTAGAGTGGCAAGGTTGATCATGAATTTTGGCTTGAAGCGGTCATTGGTGTACCACAGCGCGTCGGCCAGCACGAGGCGACCTTCGGCATCGGTATTGATGATTTCGATTGTCTGACCGGACATCGAGGTGACGATGTCACCCGGACGCTGGGCATTGCCGTCAGGCATGTTTTCAACCAGACCGATGACGCCAACCACATTGACCTTGGCCTTGCGAGCCGCCAGCACATGCATAAGGCCGGTCACGGCCGCAGCGCCACCCATGTCGCCCTTCATGTCTTCCATGCCAGCACCTGGCTTCAGCGAGATACCACCGGTATCGAACACCACGCCCTTGCCGACGAAGGCAATCGGCTCATCCTTCTTCGAGCCACCCTTCCACTGCATGACTGCGAGACGTGGGGGGCGAACCGAACCTTGAGCCACGCCGAGCAGTGCGCCCATGCCGAGCTTCTTCATTTCCTTTTCGCCCAGGATTTCGACTTCGACGCCGAGCTTCTGCAGTTCAACAGCCTTGTCGGCGAATTCTTCTGGGCCAAGCACGTTTGGTGGGAGGTTGACCAGTTCGCGGGCGAGATTGACGCCATCGGCAACGGCCTGCGCCGTCTTAAACGCCTTTTCGGCAGCGTCATGCGCTGTCGTTACAATGGTGATTTCAACCGTCTTCGGTGTCTTTTCATCGTCGGACTTCTTCTTGGTCTTGTAAGCGTCAAATGAATAGGCGCGCAGCAACAGGCCAAGCGCGATGCCGCTTGCAGCTTCACCATCCACATCCACGCCTGGTGCATCGGCATAGATCACGACCTTGCTGGCCTTCTTGAAGTTGGCGGCAGCGACACCGCCAGCACGCAGCCAGTCATGGGTGGTCAGCTTTCCAGCCTTGCCGAGACCCAACACCACAATGCGATCAGCATCGGAATTATGCGGCGCGATCACATCGAGCACGCTCATCGACTTGGCCGAAAAGCCTGCAATCTTCGCCGCCTTCGGGATCACACCACCGGGATCAGCCTGCTGGGCACCGGCGGGCGCATCTTCCCCTGCCGCTTGCAGCAATACGGCAACGGCATCTTCAAGGGCAGCAGATTTGGCGAAAGAGATATTGAACTTGGCGGACATGATTTTCCTGCTCGTACATAATCGTTTAAGGACCGGTTTGTGTTCAGGCACCATATGGGTGGCGCAACCAGAAGATCAAACCGGGTGGCCGATCATCGTCTTTTAATTGACCAGCGCAAGTGTTCAATCCATCTCGAAACGGTCATTTTGATGTTTCATTGCGCTCAACCTATATGAATTATCCACATAAGCTTGCGGCAAGCAAAAACGCGCCATAAGCGGCGGACGAAAAGACACAGTGTCCGTAAAAAAAGGTTTTATAAAACGGATTTGTGACTGGCATGGAGTCGCCAACGCCGTTCGATGCGATTAGATAAGCCGAACTTCCCTTAAGGGAATGAAGCCAAAACGTCTTCAGGGACCGGAATGACGCTACTTGAAAAATACATAATGCAACGCACCAGCCAGATGTTTCTGGCCGCATTGCTTCCGGTCCTGGCAATTATCTGGACGATACAGGTTCTTCAGCGGATCAACCTCGTGACGGACACTGGCCAGTCCATGGGTTCGTTTGCCACGCTGGCAACCATGCTTCTGCCGACACTTATTCCGGTTGTTTTGCCGTTTGCGCTGGTGATTGGCATCACGCAGACCATGACTGCGATGAACAATGATTCCGAGCTGGCCATCATCGACGCCGCCGGTTCGCCGCGCAGCATCTTGTTTCGGCCGGTTCTTATTCTCGCGGTTGTGCTCGGCGCATTTTCTTTCGTGGTCACCAATTTCATCGAGCCGCCTGCCCGCAGCACGGCGCGACAGATGGTGGCAACCGCTTACGCCGACCTTCTGTCTTCGGTCATCGAGGAAAAGACCTTCCGCACCATTCAGGACGGTCTTTATGTGCAGATCGATGCACGACAGGGCCGTGTTTTGCGTGGCCTGTTCGTTGCCGACCGGCGCGACCCGAATTTCGACCTGATCTACTACGCCAAGGAAGGCGCTATCGACGCCGGTGGCACCTCGCTCACCATGCGTGACGGTGAAGTGCAGCAGAAGACGCCCGACGGCAAAGTATCGATCGTCAAGTTCATGTCCTACGCCTTCGACCTGTCGACCATGTCGGAAAGCAGCAAGACCGAGCAGACATTTGCCGCAAGCGACAGCAGTCTGGCATTCCTTCTTTCTCCCGATGTCGAGTCTGATTCCTACAAGAAATCGCCTGGAAACTTCCGTTCCGAACTGCACCGCAGACTTTCCGACTGGATGTTCCCAGTCGTCTTTGCGCTGATCTCGCTTGTCATTGCAGCCGACGCGCGTTCACACCGTGAAGCCCGCATGCATCCGATGGTCGCAGCGCTGATCACCGCCTTCATGCTGCGTTGGCTCGGCTTCTATTTCACCAATCAGGTGAAACAGAATGCGGCCTTCATTCCATTCGTTTACGCCATTCCGGTGCTGAGTGGCGCTATTGCCATGTACCTGTTGGCGACCGGCCGCAAGTTGCGCCTGCCTTCTGCCCTCGCCGACGGTCTGGGTAAGCTGCGCCGCTCTGTCGTCAAGCGCTTTACCTCTGACAAGGGAGGTGCCAGCGCATGATCTTCAACACGCTGTCGCGCTATTTCCTTAGCCGTTACCTCATCACAATGGTGTGGTTTCTGCTTGGCGTTTCCGGCATTATTTTCCTTGCCGATTTCAGTGAAACGGCAAGACGCCTTTCCGGCCTGCCGGGATACTCGGTGCCTGCGGCGCTCGGTCTGACAGCACTGCGTCTGCCATTGATCTTGCAACAGACCATTCCGTTCATCGCGCTGTTTGTTGGTATGACGACGCTGATTTCGCTGAACCGGCGTTATGAGCTGGTTGTTACCCGGGCCGCCGGTATTTCCGTCTGGCAGTTCATGATGCCGTTCATCATCGGCGCTGCCCTGATGGGTGTTGCCACGATGACCATCGTCAACCCGCTTGCAGCCTGGGGCCAACGTCAGTCCCTGACGATGGAAGCCGGATGGCGCAACAGCGGGGGCAGCGTACACCAGTCAGACATGATCCCGTGGCTGCGTCAAACCAGCGCCGGACAGGACACAATCATCGGCTCGAAGAGCTTCGAGGACGGTGGCACCCTGCTCAATGATGCCGTGCTGATCCATTTTGATACGGACGGCAACATCACCATGCGGCAGGACGCACGCACAGCAAAGTTGGAGGATGGTTACTGGAATCTTACTGATGTGTATCAGACACAGCCAGGACAAATTCCGAGCTTCCTTCAAAGCGCAAAAATCAGCACCAATTTGAGACAGGAGTTCGTGCAAGAGCGTATGTCGCAGCCGGAAACCGTTGCTTTCTTTGATATTTCCCGAAAAATCGAGATTGCACGTTCGTTCGGTCTGTCGTCAAAGGCACTCGAGACACAATATCATTTCATGCTTTCGATGCCGTTACTGCTGGTCGCCATGACCTTGATTGCAGCGACAGTATCGTTAAAATTCAGCCGGTTCGCTCAATCCCGCTCAGTGATTCTGGGTGGAATAGTTTCCGGCTTCGTGCTTTATGTAATAACCGTGCTCGTAAGGGCATTCGGAAGTAGTGGCGTGATCCCGCCTTTCGTCGCGGTCTGGGTACCAGTCATCGTGGCGGTCGCGTTAGGGGCAACAGTGCTGCTTCATCAGGAGGACGGCTAGTGGCGGTATATGACCGCGGGAATATCAGACGGCTATGGGCGGCCCTTCTGACGGGTGCCGCTGTGTGCGCGTACATATCATCTGCTCCGGTGGCCTTTGCCCAAGACGGCATTGTCACAACGGAAAACACAGATGATTCGAAACTCCTGCTTACAGCAAATCAACTGACCTATAATCGTGACTCCGAGCGCGTTATCGCGACGGGTGGCGTACGTATGCATTATACGGGTTACCGCATGGTGGCCCAGCAAGTTGAATACGACCAGAAAACTGGCCGCGTTATTGCACGTGGCAACATCGAGCTGATCGAACCTGACGGTAACAAGATCTACGCCGATGAACTTGATGTCACGGATGACTTCTCGCAAGGCTTCCTGAATTCACTGCGTGTTGAGACAACCGACAATACCCGTATTGCCGGCGAAAGCGCGGAGCGTATCGACGAAAACACCACCGTCTTGAACAATGGTGTCTACACAGCCTGTCTTCCGTGCGCCCAGCGCCCTGACAAGGCACCGCTGTGGCAGGTCAAGGCAGAACGCGTGGTTCAGGACGGCAAGACGCACACCGTGCGTCTGGAAAAAGCCCGTTTTGAACTGTTCGGCAAACCGATTGCCTACCTCCCCTTCATGGTCGTTCCTGATAATACGGTAAAGCGTAAGTCCGGCTTTTTGTTCCCGCGCATGAGCGTGACGGACAATCTTGGCTTTGGTATTGGCGTTCCGTATTTCCAGGTTCTGTCCGATACTGCCGATGCGACGATTACGCCGTATTACTATACGAACCAGGGCCTCCTGCTTCAGGCAGAAATCCGCCAGCGATTCGAAAATGGCAGTCACACCGTTAACATGGCTGGCATCAACCAGAAAAATTCTGATGCCTTTACGCTGGGCACCAGTGACGCGGAAAATGACACCCGCGGCATGATCGCGTCCAAGGGCGATTTCAAAATCAATCCGCGCTGGTCATTCGGCTGGGACGTGATGGTCCAGACCGACAACAACTTCTCGCGTACCTACGAACTGTCTGGATATAGCGGTTCTACCCAGACCAACCGCATCTACCTGACCGGGGAAGGTAAGCGTAACTCGTTCGATCTGAATGGCTACTATTTCAACGTTCAGGACCGCGACGAGGCTGAGACAGAAGAGCGCAAGCAGGCGATCATTCATCCGTCGCTTGATTACAAATGGTATGCCCCTGATGATGTTTACGGCGGCGAATTGTCGGTTACGACAAACTTCACCAGCCTGACACGACTTGAGCAGGACATCTACACACTCGACGGCAGCCAGCGCCGTAACGGACTTGAAGGTACGTATTCGCGCTTCACCACCGAAACTGAGTGGAAGCGGACATTTACCTTCGACAGCGGCCTGCAGGTCACTCCACTTCTCGCCGCACGCGGTGATGCAAGCTGGAACGACATGACAGCACCTTCGACCTATGACGGCGATTTCCGTTCTGATGCGACGCTGCGCGGAATGGTCACCGGTGGCCTTGAAGTTCGTTATCCTGTGCTGATCTCGGGTACGAGCAGCAGCCACGTCATCGAGCCGATTGCGCAGCTGTTTGTTCGTCCAAATGAACAATATGGTGGCGGCCTGCCGAACGAAGATGCTCAGGCATTCGTGTTTGACGCGACCAACCTGTTCGAACGCGACAAGTTCAGCGGATTCGACCGCATCGAAGGCGGCACCCGTGCCAACCTCGGCATTCGCTACAACGGTACGTTTGATAATGGTTATGGCATCCGCGCCGTGGCTGGACAGTCGTTCCTTCTCGCTGGCGAAAACTCGTTTGCAAGCCCGGACCTGCTTAACGTAGGTGCCAATTCCGGCCTCGAAACAGATCGCTCCGACTATGTGGCGATGGCTGCGATCGACGCCCCAATCGGCCTCACTCTGTCGACTAGCCTTCGCTTCGACAAGGATGATCTGGAGATCGAGCGTTCTGAAACCGGCGTCGGTTACACTGACCGTCGTTTCAGCGCCAAGGTCAGCTACACGCAGGTCAAGGCGCAGCCTGACTATGGCTACGTGTTTGACCGTGACATTGTTCAGGCAGCAGGTAGCGTGAAGGTCAACGACAACTGGTCGCTGTTCGGTTCGATCAACTACGATCTGAACAACAAGTTCTCCAGTGAGCGCAAGATAGGCATCACCTATCAGGACGAATGCACGATCCTGACCGTTGCCTATACCGACGTCGGCACAATCAATTCGCAGCGCCAGGCCGCGAATGACTGGTCGATCGGCGCACGCCTCAGTTTCCGTACGCTGGGCGACATCAACATCGGCTCGACCGACTGATGACAACATTTTTAAACCGGTATCGCCCTGTCGATGCCGGTTTTTGCTCGATTATTGAATGCGAGCACGGCAACGCCACGCTTTTGCCAAATCCTGCGGGCAGGAATAACGCTTTGCAACCGTTGCTGTTTCAGCATAAGCGGTGATATATACGGGCGCCTTACAATAACAGGCAGCATAAATCGTGATATTCAGGGGCGAAGATCATCCGCTTCGGGGATAAGGAGAAGGACATGATGAATTTCGGCAAGGCCACATTACGTACTGTGGCACTCGGAACGGCTCTCTTGGCCCTGCCCCTGTTCCTTGCACCTCATTCATTTGATGCAAATGCTGCCGCAAGCTCTGTGGCTGTGGTTGTCAATAAGAACCCAATTACCAGCAGCGACATTGCCAAACGTGTCGCCTTCCTTAAGCTGCAGCGCCAGAAGGGTGACCTTAATAAGCTGGCGCGAGAGCAGATGATCGACGAGGCATTGAAGCGCGAAGAAATCGCGCGCATGCGCATGTCGGTCAGCACGGAAGCCGTGGATGCTTCCTTTGCCCGGTTTGCTGCCAGCAACAAGATGAACCCGACCCAGCTGACGCAGATCCTGTCGCAGTCTGGCGTAACCGCTGAACACTTCAAGGCATTTATCGCCGTGCAGATGAGCTGGCCTCGTCTGGTCAATGCCCGTTATGGCAGCTCTGGCCGCATGTCCAACCAGGACCTGGTCACACGCATGATGGAGCGCAAGGAAAAGCCGGTTACCACGGAATATTTCCTGCAGCAGATCATCTTCGTCGTACCTGAGGCAAAACGTCAGTCGATTACCGGCAAGCGCAAGTCGGAAGCCGAAGCATCCCGTTCCAAATACCCGGGTTGCGAACAGGCCAAGACCTTTGCAGCCACGATGATGGATGTCTCCATTCGCGATCTCGGTCGCATTCTGGCGCCTGAGTTGCCGCCGGATTGGAAGCCGCTGATTGAAAAGACCAAGGAAGGCGGCACCACCGCTACCCGCGTCACGGAAAAAGGCGTCGAATACCTCGCGATCTGCAAACAACGCCAGGTGTCGGATGACTTCGCCGCGGAAGTCGTTTTCCGTGCCGAAGACCTGACCAAAGAGCAGAATGGCGACAATCCCAACGAAAAGAAATATCTTGATGAGTTGCGGAAAAAGGCTCAGATCGTCAATAACTGAGTCTGAGGAATATACGTGGCTGCTCTTGAACTTCTGCTTGCCCTGACGCAGGGCGACCCCGCCGGGATTGGTCCTGATATTGCAATTGCAGCATGGAAAAACCGTTCGCAGAACGGCATAAAGCCATTCATATATGTCGGTGACCGCTCCGTGCTGGAAAGCAGGGCAGCGGTGATCGGCGTCAGTGTCGCCGTGCAGGATGCGACACCAGAAGATGCGGCAAGCGTTTTCGACAAGGCCATTCCGGTTCTCGATATTCCCGCAGGTTTTGCCGTGCAGGCCGGTGAGCCGCACGAAGCATCCGCTCTTGCGACGATCAAATGCATTGAGACCGCCGTCAAGCTGTGCCTTGAGGGACGGGCGGCTGCGATCGTGACAAACCCGGTTGCAAAGTCGATCCTCTACAAGGCTGGTTTCGGTTTCCCGGGTCATACGGAATTTCTGGCGGACCTTTCGTTGCAGATTGCTGGCAAGCAGGTTTTCCCCGTGATGATGATTGCCGGACCGAAGCTCAAGGTCGTGCCTGTCACCATCCATATTCCTGTCAAGGACATTGCTACACAGTTGACGCAGCAGTTGATTGTCGACACCTGCCGGGTTGTCGCCAAGGACATGAAAGAAAAGTTTGGCATTGCGTCGCCACGGCTTGCTGTTGCCGGTCTTAACCCGCATGCGGGCGAAGATGGTGCAATTGGCCACGAGGATCGCGACATCGTGCATCCGGCCACCATGCAGCTGCGTGATGAAGGTATCGAGGCCATTGGCCCCCTGCCCGCCGACACCATGTTCCATGATTCCGCGCGCAAACGTTATGACGTTGCGGTCTGCATGTATCACGACCAGGCGCTTATTCCTGCGAAGGCGCTAGGTTTCGACGATTCGGTCAATGTCACGCTGGGCCTGCCATTCATTCGCACCTCGCCGGACCATGGCACAGCCTTCGGTATTGCCGGTCAGGGCATGGCAAGCGAAAGCAGCCTTGTTGCTGCGCTAAACCTCGCTTCCGAACTTGTGGAACGCCAGAAGGCGGCAACGGTATAATGGCGGGCATTGACGAACTTCCGCCACTGCGTGACGTCATACAGCGACATGGCCTTGATGCGCGCAAGGCGCTGGGACAGAACTTCCTGTTCGACCTCAACCTGACCCAGAAGATTGCCCGCACCGCTGGCCCTCTCGAAGGCGTCACGGTGTTTGAGGTTGGTCCCGGCCCCGGAGGCCTGACCCGCGCCATCCTGTCGCTTGGTGCCAAGAAGGTAATCGCAGTGGAGCGCGACGCGCGCTGCCTGCCGGTTCTCGAGGAAATTTCAGACCATTATCCCGGTCGTCTTGAAGTGATCGAAGGTGATGCACTGAAGACCGATTTCGCCTCGCTGGTACCAGCGGGTGAGCCGGTGCGCATCATTGCAAACCTTCCCTACAATGTGGGAACGCAACTGCTGCTCAACTGGCTGCTGCCACCTGTGTGGCCGCCCTACTGGCTGTCGATGACGCTGATGTTCCAGAAGGAAGTCGGCCAGCGTATTGTCGCCGAAGAAGGTGACAATCATTACGGCCGTCTCGGTGTCCTGACCGGATGGAGAACGGTGTCGGAAATGGCATTTGACGTGCCGCCACAGGCCTTCTCACCACCACCGAAGGTCAACTCGACCGTGGTGCATCTTCTGCCCAAGACCAACCCTTTGCCATGTGACGCGGCCAAGCTTGAAAAAGTAACAGAAGCTGCCTTCGGTC
This sequence comes from Agrobacterium sp. 5Ca50, assembly GCF_055381905.1. Classification (NCBI taxonomy): domain Bacteria; kingdom Pseudomonadati; phylum Pseudomonadota; class Alphaproteobacteria; order Hyphomicrobiales; family Rhizobiaceae; genus Agrobacterium; species Agrobacterium sp. 5Ca50. Next base: position 850,570 of record NZ_AP026438.1, on the reverse strand, counting down.
AGCGCCGGAAGATGCTCCGTCAGAGCCTGAAGCCGCTGGGTGGTGAAACACTGCTCGCAAAAGTTGGTATCGACGCCACGCGCCGTGCAGAAACGCTATCGGTTGAAGAATTCGTGGCGATCGCCAACGCCCTCTAATCAATGCCTGTCACCTGCTCCCTGCCATGGGATGGTCACCTGCGGCAAGAAACCATGCCGCAGGCTTGAACTTCGGTAGGTCCGGAAAAAAAGCTAAACCTGAAGATTGCGTGATATCAGGCTGGTGCCTCAACCAGAATCTTGATCTGGGTCTTTTCCTTCACCAGCGTTTCAAAACCCTCGGCAACGATATCATCCAGTGCAATGCGCTTGGTGACCAGACGCTCGGCCGAGAAGTATCCCTGCACCATCAGGTCCATGACTGCGGGGAAAATATCGCGGTAAGCGATGATGCCCTTCAGGGTCTTCTCTTTCAGAACAACCGTATTAGGCTGGAAGCTGGCTTCCTTTTCCCAGATCGAAACTATGACCGTTTCACCTTCATAACGGGTGGCATCAATGCATTGCTGCAGCACGGCCGGAACGCCTGTCACTTCAAACGCCACGTCGACACCGCCACCGGACAGTTCCTTGATACGGACTGCTGCATTTTCCTTGGACGGATCGATCACTGCCGTTGCTCCAAGCTCCTTGGCCTTGGCGCCACGCTGCTCGGACAGTTCGACAACATAGATCGATGTTGCACCGGCAACGCGCAGTGCCTCGATGACCAGAAGACCGATAGGGCCTGCACCGAACACGGCGGCTGTACCGCCTGCTTTGAGGCTGGAGAGACGGACGGCATGCAATGCCACCGCAGCGGGCTCTACAAGCGCGCCCTGCTCGAAGGACAGGCCATCGGGCATCTTGTGTGTCCAGCGTTCACCAACGACCGTGTAGGCCGAAAAACCGCCACCACCGCCAGAAAGGCCGTGGAAGCCGAGGTCTTCGCAAAGATTGTATTTGCCGTGCTGGCAAGCGGGGCACTTGCCGCAGGACAGGATTGGTTCAACGACCACGCGGTCGCCTGGCTTGACCTTGGTGACACCTTCGCCGACTTCAGCGACTTCGCCAGAGAATTCATGGCCCATCACAATGGGGGCGACCTCGTGGCTGACGGCGTGGGGTTTATCAACCGGCACGAAAATCGGGCCTGCGACATATTCATGAAGGTCGCTACCGCAAATCCCGGTCCATTTGACCTTGATCTTGACCTGGCCCGGACCGGGCACAGGTGTAGGCACGTCTTCAATGCGAATATCTCTGGCTTTGTGCCAGCGCGCAGCTTTCATGGTATTCTCCTGTATGCTGTGATTTCACAGCCAGGAGAATACATCGCAAAAATCATACTGAAGTGATCTGGATCAGAAAGGTGAGCAAATGTGTCGCCTTCCTGCGACACCTTCACAGCTTAGGTTCTTCTTCCAGCAGCTTCGTGACGAATTCGAACATGCCGTGGCGACGGTCGCGGCGCAGGCGTTCTGCATAGACAATGCTTTTGACCGAACGGAAGGCATTGTCGAGGTCATCATTGACGATGACATAGTTGTAGTCGCGCCAGTGTTCGATTTCAGAGCGGGAATTCAACAAGCGGGTGCGGATGACCTCTTCGGTGTCTTCGGCGCGGCGATGAAGACGCGACTGCAATTCCGTCATGGTTGGCGGCAGGATGAAAATCGACACGACATCGGCCGACATCTTGTCCTGCAACTGCTCGGCGCCCTGCCAGTCGATATCGAACAGCATGTCGCGGCCCTCGGCCATTGCCGTTTCGACAGGTTCGCGTGGCGTGCCGTAAAAATTGCCGTGAACCTCGGCCCATTCCAGCAACTGGTCGGATTCGCGCATGCGCTCAAACTGCGGGATGGTCACAAAGTGATAGTGCTTGCCGGCGATCTCGCTTGGACGCTTGGCCCGCGTCGTCACGCTGATGGAGATGCCAAGCGTTGGATCATCTTCCAGAAGATGATGGGCAATCGTCGACTTGCCTGCCCCCGAAGGAGACGAGATCACCAGCATAAGCCCTCTGCGGGCGATCTTATCGGGAGAGTTGCTCACCGGTGCCATATGTCTACTCCAGATTCTGAACCTGTTCACGGAACTGGTCGATAACCACTTTCAATTCGATACCCGCTTCCGTTACGGCAACGGCGTTCGATTTGGAACAGATGGTATTCGATTCCCGGTTAAATTCCTGTGCAATAAAATCGAGCTTGCGACCTACAGGGCCGCCTTTTTTCAACAATTCGCGTGAGGCAACCACATGGGCGCCGAGACGATCGATTTCTTCGCGCAGATCCGCCTTGGTGGCCAGCAGGGCTGCCTCGGCGTGCAGACGGTCGCGGTCCAGCCCGTGCACCCCGTCGCCAAGCTGTGCCAGTTGCGCGGAAAGCCGCGCGGCAATCTTCTCCGGCTGTCGGGAAGGATCGTGTTCCACGATGGCTGCCAGCTCAGCGATACGGTCAATGTGACCGCTCAGGACTGTAAACAGAGCCGCACCTTCGCGCTCGCGCATTTCCTTCAGTTTCGCCAGAGCATCACCAAAACCGGCCAGCAATTCCTGCTCGCGTTTGGTACGCGTGTCCTCGTCGTCTTCTGCCTCGCGGAAGTCGACAAGCCCGCGGATCGACAGCAGCGTATCAAAGCTCATCGGCCCATCAGCAATGATGCCGCCAAGCTCCTTTTTCAACGTCATCACCGCATCCAGCGTTTCGCGGTTGACGACGGCCTCAAGGCGATTATCGGTCACGGACACGGACAGTGAAGCCTGTATGTTGCCACGCACCAGGCTTTCCCCCGCAAGCCGTCTTACCTCGACTTCTAGAACCTCCATGCCGGGCGGTAGACGCAGACGCATATCCAGCCCCTTGCCGTTTACGGAACGAAGCTCCCAGACCCAGCGGTGGCGACCACTGGTGCCTTCGCTGCGGGAAAAACCGGTCATGGATTGCAATGTCATCTTGCCCTCATGGCTAAGGCATTTCAGGCGAATGGAGCTCACCGGAAATGCCCTATCTCTTGTTTGGCGTACTCAAAAGGAAAGGCACCTGCAGTTTTCATGCAGGCGCCCGTAACAAACGATCAGTTGGCAGGCTTTTCCGCCTCAGCGCCACCCGGTTGACCGTCAACGGCGGTTTCCGGGGTGCCACCGGCGGCAGCACGTTCCGCCTCAATCTTGCGCCAGCGGCGCACATTGGCATTGTGCTCATCCAGGGTCTTGGCAAACACGTGACCACCCGTGCCGTCGGCCACAAAATACAGGTCTTCGGTGCGCCACGGGTTGGCAACGGCTTCCAGTGCGGCCTTGCCAGGGTTGGCAATTGGGCCCGGCGGCAGGCCGCGAATGATATAGGTATTGTAAGGCGTTTCCTTCTTCAGATCCGACTGGTAGATCGGACGATCAGCCGGCTTGCCGTCACCGCCGAACAGACCATAAATGATGGTCGGATCAGACTGGATGCGCATGCCCTTCTGTAGGCGGTTCATGAATACCGAGGCGACATGGGCGCGCTCGTCATCCTTGCCGGTTTCCTTCTCGACGATGGAGGCCATCGTGACGAATTCTTCAACTGTCTTGATCGGCAGATCGGCATCCCGCTTGGCCCATACCTGTTCAATCAACCCCTTCTGGGCCGCCTGCATCTGCGACACGATTTCCTGACGCTTGGTGCCGCGCGAGAAACGGTATGTGTCGGGCCGCAGGCTTCCTTCAGCAGGAATTTCTGCAGGCAGATCACCCTCCAGAACCGGATCATTCAACAGGCGATCAAACATCTGCTTGCTGGTCAGGCCTTCTGGCAGCGACACGGAATAGAGAATGGACTTGCCGGATTCGAGAAGGGTCATGATTTCCTTCATCGAGGCATTGGCCTTGATCTCGTATTCACCGGCCTTCAGGCGCTGGCCCTTGCCCATACTATCGGTCATGTAACGGAACACGCGGCTGTTATCGATAATGCCGCTGCGCTCAAGATTGTTGGCGATGTCAAACAGGCTTGCGCCATTGCGCACGATGAAGTGCGTGTTGGTGGCCAAGGGGCCCGGCGACTGGAACGTGTTGATCATGTAATAGAAACCGCCAACAGCGACGATACAGCCGATAACCGCCAGGCTCATCAGGAAGTTCAGGAAAACGATGAACTGTCCGTGTGCCTTGCGCGAACGCTTTGGTGGGGCTGGAACCTTTTCCGGGCGCAAAGCTTCGGTCGGCGATTTGGGAATGATCGGGCCAGTCTTGTTTTCGCCTGAGGCATCACGTCCGTAAGGCGACTGATTGTTCTGGTTCGTATCGCTCACCGGCGGTCCTTTTCAGTTCTGCATTCCAAAATGGCCTATGTGACCATCCAATGCGGCAAAAACAGGTTCGGCAGGCAGTCTGCACAAATTTGCCCATGTTTCGAGGTCGTTACGCGTAAAAACTGCAATAACATGCCATGGGAATAAACAACGGGCCGGAAAGCATCTGGTTTCCGGCCCGCGATGTTCATCGCTTTTTGATTGATTCCGCTACAAACGGCAAGTCACGAAAGATTTGATTAGTCTTCGTAACGACGCAGCACCAGCGAGGCGTTGGTGCCACCAAACCCGAAGGAGTTCGAAAGGGCAACGTTCACGTCACGCTTGCGCGCCTTGTGTGGCACGAGATCAATTTTCGTCTCGACATCGGGATTGTCGAGGTTCAGCGTTGGCGGCACGATATTATCGCGGATTGCCAGCGTTGCAAAAATCGCCTCGATTGCACCGGCCGCACCCAGCAAGTGGCCGGTGGCTGACTTGGTGGACGACATGGAGATTTTCGACGCCGCATCACCAACCAGGCGCTCAACCGCACCCAGTTCAATGGTGTCAGCCATGGTCGATGTGCCATGGGCATTGATGTAATCGATATCGGCAGCCGTCAGGCCAGCACGCTTCAGTGCCATGGACATGCAGCGATATGCACCGTCACCGTCTTCTGATGGCGCGGTGATGTGGAAAGCATCACCGGACAGTCCGTAGCCAACCACTTCGGCGTAAATCTTTGCGCCACGTGCCTTGGCATGTTCCAGTTCTTCCAGAACAACGATACCGGCACCCTCACCCATCACGAAACCATCGCGGTCACGATCATAGGGGCGAGACGCCTTTTGCGGGTCGTCATTATGCTGCGTGGACAAGGCTTTGCAGGCTGCAAAACCGGCCAGCGAAATGCGGCAAACAGGTGATTCAGCACCACCGGCCACCATTACATCCGCGTCGCCAAGCGCGATTAGACGGGCAGCGTCGCCAATGGCATGCGCGCCGGTGGAGCACGCCGTTACAACGGAGTGGTTCGGTCCGCGCAGCTTGTGGCGAATGGAGACCTGCCCGGAAACAAGATTGATGAGACGGCCTGGAATGAAGAATGGCGAAACACGCCGCGGCCCCTTGTCGCGCAGTGTATAGCCCGCTTCAACAATACCATCGAGGCCACCAATGCCAGAACCGATCAAAACACCAGTCATGATCTGGTCTTCGTCAGTTTCCGGATGCCAGCCAGCATCGCTCAGCGCCATATCGGCGGCTGCCATGCCGTAAATAATGAAAGGATCGACCTTGCGCTGCTCTTTCGGTTCCATCCAGTCATCTGGATTGAACGTTCCGTTGGAGCCATCTCCAACAGGAATGCGGCAGGCAATTTTTGCCGGAAGATCTTCGACTTCGAATTCAGTTACGAGACGGGCACCGTTTTGGCCGGCCAACAGCCGTTCCCACGTTACTTCAGTTCCGCATCCAAGAGGAGATACCATGCCGGTACCGGTGATAACGACACGCCTCATCGCCAACGCTCCACCTATATAGAATTCACATGTCCATGATAAAACTTTGGCCCGGAACTTAGCCGGGCCAAGGCGGGAAGGCTCTCACCCTCCCTCATTCTGATCGATTAGGCCTGAGCCTTTTCGATGAACTTTACAGCGTCGCCAACCGTCAGGATGGAGTCAGCAGCGTCGTCCGGGATTTCAACGCCGAATTCTTCTTCGAAGGCCATAACCAGTTCGACCGTGTCGAGCGAGTCAGCGCCCAGATCGTCGATGAAGCTTGCGCCTTCAACAACCTTTTCGGCGTCAACGCCAAGATGATCAATTACAATTTTCTTTACGCGTTCTGCGATATCGCTCATGTCGGTTTCCTCGACCTTTATCCTTGAAGGGCTGCCTTGCGACACCCTGCCCTGTTAACACCCGCATGCGCTGTTCAAATCCAGCACCGAGGGCAAACCCTTTCACCCCGCCTAAGGCTAGCCATAGTCACAAAAAAGAGCAACCATCGCCTGTTCCTGACGGGACAACTGTTCACAGTCTTCGCCCGATTAACACGGTTTCATTCGGGCGAAAAGACTGAAAATCGCGCCGCACACTGCACTCTACAGACTATTTGAGCCTGACAATGCCTGTGGGCATAACGCATGTCGCACAAAGACATTTGCAAACAACATGCGAAGAAACAAAGCTTTAGATCATCGCCATGCCGCCGTTGACGTGCAACGTCTGTCCAGTCATGTACGCAGCCTCATTCGAAGCAAGGTACAGAACAGCAGACGCGACTTCGGCGCCAGTGCCCATGCGCTTCATGGGAATAGCACCCATGATGGCTTCTTTCTGCTTTTCGTTCAACTTGCCGGTCATGGCCGATTCGATGAAGCCTGGAGCAACACAGTTGACGGTGACGTTGCGGGTTGCAATTTCCTGCGCCAGCGACTTCGAAAAGCCGATCATACCGGCCTTGGAAGCACAATAGTTTGCCTGGCCCGGGTTGCCGGTCACGCCAACAATCGAGGTGATGTTGATGATACGGCCAAAACGGCGACGCATCATCGGATGGGTCAGTTCGCGCGTCAGGCGGAACATGGCCGTCAGGTTCACTTCGAGAACATTGTCCCAGTCCTCGTCGCTCATGCGCACGAACAGGCCGTCCTTGGTGATGCCGGCATTGTTGACCAGAATGTCGACGCCACCCAGCTCAGCTTCAGCCTTTTCGCCCAGCGCCTTGACTTCGTCGCGGTCGGAAAGGTTAGCCGGGAAAATCTTCACGCGGTCGCCAAGTTCAGCAGCCAGCGCTTCAAGCTTTTCGACGCGGGTGCCGTGCAGGCCAACCGTTGCGCCCTGCGCATGCAGCATACGGGCAATTTCTTCGCCGATGCCGCCGGTTGCGCCGGTAACGAGTGCTTTGCGGCCAGTCAGATCAAACATGTTTTTATCCTTATCTCAAAATGCGCGCTGCATTCAGCCAAGAAGCGTTGCAATGGCGGCGTCAATATCGGCTGCAGTATTCACTGCAGTGCCAGAAACCGTCTTGTCGATACGCTTTGCCAGACCGGTTAGCACCTTGCCGGAGCCAATCTCATACAATTGAGTCACATCATTGGCGGCGAACCACTCAACGGTTTCGCGCCAGCGAACCTGACCCGTCACCTGCTCGACCAGCAGTCTGGCGATTTCTTCCGCATCTGTCACCGGGGCTGCGCGCACATTGGCAACAACCGGCACGACCGGGTTATGTTTTGTCACCTTGGCAAGCGCTTCGCGCATGGCGTCAGCAGCCGGTGCCATCAGTGCAGAATGGAAAGGTGCGGAGACTGGCAACATGATGGCGCGCTTTGCGCCCTTTTCGGAGGCTAGTGCGGCCGCCTGTTCAACAGGAGCCTTTGAGCCGGAGATAACCAGCTGGCCACCGCCATTGTCATTGGCAATCTGGCAGATGCCGCCAGCGGCCGCTTCCTTGCAGATCGCTTCGACATCACCGTGCTCGAGACCGATGACGGCCGCCATTGCGCCCTGACCAACTGGAACCGCAGCCTGCATGGCATTGCCGCGAATGCGCAGCAAACGGGCGGTGTCGCCCAGCGAGAATGTACCGGCAGCGCACAGCGCAGAATATTCACCGAGTGAATGACCGGCAACAAAGGAAACCTTGTCGGCAAGGTTCAGGCCCTTGGCTTCCAGAACGCGCATGACCGCAACGGAAACAGCCATCAGCGCAGGCTGGGCATTTGCCGTCAGCGTCAAGGATTCTTCCGGGCCATTCCACATGATGTCGGAAAGCTTCTGCCCCAGAGCCTCGTCAACTTCTTCAAAAACCGCACGAGCTTCAGCGAAATTCTCGGCAAGATCCTTGCCCATGCCAACGGACTGGCTGCCCTGTCCGGGAAAGGTGAAAGCGATTTTCATGAGGTATTTCCTGTTTTTCCGGTTATTTTTTGCTTTCCAATTCACGCAATGGCGTACGGAGTCAAGTGCGATGCCGCTTAGAAACTGCGGATTCACAAGTCCTTGCGGTTTTATGCCCGGTTACCAGAACCAATATTTTTGACTTGCGCCAGCGCAATTCCTTCCTAAATTCCAAGGCCCCTCCCTTTTCTTTCATCACGTCAGGAATTTCATTCATGAAATACAACACCCTCGGGCGCACGGGCATTTCAGTGTCGGAAATCTGCCTTGGCACCATGACATGGGGCACGCAGAATACGGAAGCGCAAGCGCACGAACAGATGGATTATGCCGTGGAAAACGGTGTGAACTTCTTCGACACCGCCGAATTGTACCCGACGACACCAGTTTCAGCCGAAACGCAGGGCCTTACCGAAGACTATATCGGCACATGGTTCCAGAAAACCGGTAAACGCAAGGATGTCGTTCTGGCCACCAAAGTTGCCGGTTCCGGCCGTCCTTATATCCGTGACGGTCGCGATATCGATGCCGATGGCATCCGTGAAGCCGTCGACACCAGCCTGAAGCGCCTGCGCACAGACTATATCGACCTTTATCAGGTTCACTGGCCGAACCGCGGCACCTATCACTTCCGCGGCGCGTGGGGTTTTGATGCTTCGGGACAGGACACGGTTCGCACACTTGCCGAGATCGATGAAAAGCTCGACACGCTGGGTGAACTGGTGAAGGCCGGAAAAATCCGTGCTATCGGCCTGTCCAATGAAAGCGCCTGGGGCACGCAGAAGTATATCGATCTGGCAGAGGCCAAGGGCCTGCCGCGCGTCGCCAGCATCCAGAACGAATATAACTTACTGTATCGTTCATTCGATCTCGACCTGGCTGAAGTTGCCCATCATGAAAATGTCGGCCTTTTGGCCTATTCGCCACTGGCTGGCGGCATTTTGACCGGCAAGTACCAGAACGGTGCACGGCCGGCCGGTTCGCGCGGCACCATCAACACCGACATCGGTGGCCGTCTTCAGCCTCTTCAGGAAGCACCTGTCAAAGCCTATCTCGATCTCGCTGCCCAGCACGGACTGGATGCAGCACAGTTGGCGATCGCATTTACACTGACACGTCCGTTCATGGCGTCTTGCATTATTGGCGCAACGACGATGGAACAGTTGAAAATCGATATCGCTGCCAAGGATGTGGCACTTTCCGACGATGTGCTGAAGGGCATTGCGGCAATACACCGCCTGTACCCGATGCCGATCTGATCCCATAAAAGCGCGGTAGCTCACCCGAGTTACCGCGCTTTTTAATTCACCGAAGGCATCAGGCATGGCAGTACCGCAGACCAAGGCAGAGCTTTTAAACGCCATGGAGAGCGGTTTTGCAAAACTGCTGTTCGAGCTTGCTTCTATACCTGAGACCTTGGCGACCACGGCCGATATGGAAGGCCACGCCAAGGGCACGACCATGAGCGTGAAAGATCTGGTGGCCTACCTGACCGGCTGGGGTGAGCTGGTTCTCAAATGGAACAGGTTACGTGCTGCCGGTGAAGAACCCGATTTTCCGGAAACCGGATATAAATGGAATGAACTCGGCAAACTCGCAGCCAAGTTCTACCGTGACTATGATTCTCTATCCTATGTGCAATTGCTGCTGCGCTTTGAAACCACACATCAAGAGTTGATGTCTCTCGTTCACTCGTTGAATGATGACGCCTTGTATGGTCGCCCATGGTACGGCAAATGGAGCCTGGGTCGCATGATCCAGTTCAATACGGCGTCACCCTACGCCAACGCCCGTAGTCGCCTGCGCAAATGGAAAAAGCAGAGGTCACCACGTTCATAACAGAAGACTACAAGCATAGAAAATTGAAGACCTCACGTTGAACCCACCGTCTTAAAGGCACTTCCGCACCGCCTTTTTGCTGCGAAGTCTTGCAATACGGCCAGAAATGCGTATAAGCGCGCTGTTCGCAACATCCGGTCTTACTGGCTGGTGGCTGAACGGAGGGCTGGTTTCGTTTTCGAAACAGCAGGAACCATAAGGTTTTTCCGGCCTCCCGTGTCTCCGCTCTCGACCGTCTCGAACAACACTTTTCTTGCGCCGGGTTTTCCCGATCAAGACCAGTCGTTGAGGCTTAGCGCCGTAACCGGGTGAGAACAAAACGCAAGAAAGGCAAGCTATTATGGCTCTTTATGAACACATCTTCCTTGCTCGGCAGGACATTTCCGCCCAGCAGGTTGACGCACTCGTAGAACAGTACAAGGGCGTTATCGAATCGTTCGGCGGCAAGATTGGCCGAGTCGAGAACTGGGGCCTCAAGTCCCTGACATACCGCATCAAGAAGAACCGCAAGGCTCACTACGCCCTGATGGACATCGATGCACCAGCAGCAGCTATCCACGAAGTAGAGCGTCAGATGCGCATCAACGAAGACGTTCTTCGTTACATGACCATCGCTGTTGAAGCTCACGAGGAAGGCCCGTCTGCTATGATGCAGAAGCGCGACCGTGACGACCGTCCACGTCGTGATGGCGACCGTCCAGAGCGTTCTGATCGTGGCCCGCGTGAAGGCGGCTTCGAACGCGCTCCCCGTCCGCGCACAGACCGTGCATAAGCGTTAAGGAGAAAAACAATGGCTGACGCATCATCTTCTCAGGCACGCCGCCCGTTCCACCGCCGTCGCAAGACGTGCCCATTCTCCGGCGCTAACGCTCCGAAGATCGACTACAAGGACATCCGTCTTCTGCAGCGCTACATTTCCGAGCGCGGCAAGATCGTTCCTTCCCGTATCACAGCCGTTTCCCAGAAGAAGCAGCGCGAACTCGCTCAGGCGATCAAGCGTGCACGCTTCCTCGGCCTGCTGCCATACGTTGTAGCGTAATGAACTCAAGACGAGGCTGCATCTTGTGCGGCCTCGTTTTTCTAAAGAGCAACTGACGTTTAATCAGTCGGTCGCAGCTTCGAATTCCTTCCGCGTTGGGCGCGGATCGATACCAGACATAAAACCCATGTTGGGGACGACGTTTTTAAAGACGGTCCTCTAACTGCTATAGAAGCAGGACAGCGACGTGATAAAGTTGAACCAGACAGTGCTGATTTCCGGTATTCTTGCCGGTATTGCCGCCGTGTTTCTGACACTGGGCGCAAGCAGACAGCCGTCTTTAGCATTCCTGCTTTACGCCGCCTCCGCCATGCCTGTTTTCATTGCCGGTCTCGGCTGGGGCAATCGCGCCGCCATTATCGCCGTTATTACCGCTTGCGTTGTCGGGTCACTGATGGCTCCGATGTTAGCTGTGCTGAGTTTGGCAATCTTCACGCTGGTACCTGCTGCCTGGATTTCGCACCACGCTAATCTGGCGCGCCCAGCATCGGAAATCGGCGGTCCAGACGACCTGCTTGCCTGGTACCCACTGTCCGGCATCATCCTGCATCTGTGCATCGCCATCAGTATTGCCGTTATCATTCTCGGCGCGATCATCGGTTACGGTCCGGAACTGGTGTCGCAGATGGTTGACCTGATGATGTCGTCGGTCACGGCGCAGGAACCATCCTTCTCCCCTGACCAGTTGGCGCTTGCCCAGACGAAGTCTCTGATGGTGCTGATGCTGCCAATCATGCAGGGTGCTCTCTGGGTTATCCTGCTGTTTGCAGCCTATTATTTTGCCAGCCGCCTGGTTGGTTCTTTCGGCAAGGGCCTTCGCCCACGTGAGGACATTCCGGCAGCGCTTCGCATGCATCGCAACGCGGTATTCGTGTTCCTTGCCGGTATTGTCGCAACCTTCCTTGGCGGTGTCATTGCCATGTGTGGTGCTGTTATCGCAGGAACATTCGGCGCAGGTTTCCTGATGTCGGGTTATGCGTCGCTGCATTACCGGACACGCGGCAAGGACTGGCGTCTGCCGGTTCTACTGCTTGCTTATCTCTCGGCGGTATTCATGTTGCCGCTGCTCATCATTCTCGTTATCGGCATGAGCGACGTGCGCAGCACGATTTCTCTCACGCCGATGCGGAAAACAGACACAACGAACGAAACCAACAATTAAAACAAGAAAGGATCAAGAAGATGGAAGTCATTCTTCTCGAACGCATCAACAAGCTCGGCCAGATGGGCGAAATCGTCAAGGTTCGCGACGGTTACGCACGTAACTTCCTGCTGCCACAGGGCAAGGCTCTGCGCGCCAACGCTGCCAACAAGACCCGTTTCGACTCTGAGCGTGCAACGCTCGAAGCTCGTAACCTCGAGCGCAAGTCTGAAGCCGACAAGGTTGCAGCAGCACTCGAAGGCAAGTCCTTCATCGTCGTTCGCTCCGCAGGCGAAACCGGCCAGCTGTACGGTTCTGTTGCTGCTCGCGACGTTGCTGAAATCCTGTCTGCAGAAGGCTTCACCGTTGGCCGTAACCAGGTTGAGCTGAACACACCGATCAAGACCATCGGCATTCACAACGTTCTCCTGCACCTGCATTCCGAAGTTGAAATCTCGGTTGAACTGAACGTTGCTCGTTCTGCTGAAGAAGCTGAACGTCAGGCAAAGGGCGAAAGCCTCACCTCTGCTGACGCTATCTACGGCGTTGACGAAGATGCTCTGCGTCCAGAAGACTTCTTCGATCCAGAAGCCGAAGGCGACTTCGACAACGAATAAGAATTTCAGCCCCAGGGCTGAAAAAGAAACCCCGGATGGCAACATCCGGGGTTTTGTCGTTCTTGGGTACCTGCGGTAACCGATCATTACTTGGGTATAGATTGTGCGACCGTCGGCGTGACGATCGCAGCAGTCCCTCCCCTTAATTAGAGACGCTGTGAACGGCTTCCGGAGCCTTGCTCTTGTCCACTCGCACCACGACAGACATGCCCGGTGAAAGCTCAGAAGTCATATCCTGGCCGGGATCAATCGCCACACGCACACCGATGCGTTGGGCAATCTTCACGAAGTTACCCGTCGCATTATCAGGCTTGATAACAGAGAATTCCGAACCGGCAGCGGGCGAGAAACGCTCGACATGCCCACGAATTTCCCTGCGCTGCATGGCATCAACGGAAATCGAAACCGGTTGCCCCACCTGCATGCCGGCAAGCTGGGTTTCCTTGAAGTTGGCGATGACCCAGACGTCGGTTGGCACGACCGCCATCAACTGTGTGCCTGCCGTGACATACTGGCCAAGCCGTGCGCCAACTTCACCGACCTTGCCGTCACGCGGCGCGCGAATGACAGTGTTGCCGAGATCGATCTCTGCCAGCTGGACACTGGCTTCGGCGCTTGCAACAGCCGCTTCAAGCGATCCCCTGTTGACGATGATGGTCTGCAGATCCTGATTGGAAACCTCGAGTGCTGCCTTGGCCTGCAACAACGCCGCCTTGGCCTTTTCAAGCGTGGCATGCGCCTCTTCCTGCGTGCTGGATGTGCCAACACCGCTCTTGGTCAGATTGTCCTGCCGGTCGGAAGCCAGCTGTGCCTGCTTGAGCGCGGCCTGCGCACTTTCAATCGACGCTTCGCTGGAAGAGATATTGGCGCGAGCGGCATTTTCCTTCTGGTCGGAATTGGCAAGGGATGCCTTCTGGCCGTCCAGTGTCGCCTTTGCCTGTGCCAGTTTCTGCACGTAGCTGCGGTCATCGACGCGGGCCAGAATGTCGCCCTGCTTGACGTCCTGATAGTCCTTCACGGGCACATCAACGATGTAACCGCTGACCTGCGGGCTGAGCAGCGTGACATAACCACGGACATAGGCATTGTCAGTCATTTCCACGGAGCTGGAAAAAGGTAGCAGGCGCCATGCATAAAGCACCATGCCGAGACCAGTCAGACCAGCCATGAGGACGATAAGGGAAACCGGGGTGAATATTTTCTTGAGCATTTTCTGACTCGTTCGTTATGAATTCTGGCGTTATGAGTTCTGGGGTGCCGCGGCGGGTTCAGCAGGCATCAGCGTGGGCTTGATCCTGTTCCACGCCAGGTGGATGAGAAGCATGACCAGCGCAGCGGCGGTCACCATGGAAATGAGCAGGAAGGTATCGGCATAGGCCAGCACATAGGCCTCGCGCGTTACCTGCTGTGCCAGCATCGATACGCCTTCGGCGTTGAGCAGGGTCTTGTCGGTAATGACTTTGCCGTATGACGAGGCAAGCTGCGATATTCTCAGCGCAACATTCGGATCAGTCAGGACGATATGTTCCGACAGAATATTTGAATGGAATTTCTCACGGATCGTCACGAAGCTGCCGAGTGCCGCCGTCATCATCAAAGAGCCACTGATCTGCGTGAACAGGAAGATGGCGATGAAGTTGACGAGATAGGGCAAGCCCTTGGCCATGGCGCTGGCAAATCCCTTGGCCATGACAGGCGGCAAGAACATCGCAGCACCTCCCGCAATCATCGCCTGGCTGAAATACATCTGTTCCGGCCGGGTCAGGTTGGTCGCCTGGCTATCCAGAAAAGCACCAATCGCAATCAGGCTGAGCGCAATGACGTGGGCTGTATCAACATATTTCGTTACCATCAGAAAGGCACAGAACGCGCCACCAAGGATCGTTGCCAGCAGAATGATGCCATAGAGGGTCACCGTCTGGTCATTCATGATGCCCAGCTGCTGGTAGAAGCTGACGGCCGTGGTCGACTGTTCTGAGGTCACGGCACGAAAGATGATAAGAACAGCGGCAATATGCAAGTTTTGGCGCGAGAATATCCAGCGCAAGTCAATCATCGGATTCTTGCGGTGCAATTCGATGAAGGCCATGCAGGTCAGGCAGACGACGGCAGCCGCAAGCAACAGACCCAGCCAGCTTGCTTCCAGCCACCAGTAAAACCGGCCAAGCGAGAAGAAGAAGGCCAGACAGCCAAGGCCTGTAGCCAGAAAGAGATAGCTCAACACGTCGACACGCTCGAGAATCTTGGCGCGCGGTGGTGCTGTTAGAGGCAGGAGGTAGATGGCTGGCAGCGCAATCAGCGCCACGCCGAGTTCCATCGTATAAAGCGATCGCCAGCCATCGATCTCCATCAGTGAGGGAGAGATGATGCGGGCAATAGGGGCAGACAACAGCGTGCCAGTGAGCGCCGTGCAAAGACCGAAAGACAATTTTCGGTGCGCCGGATAGGCTTCAAGAATATAGAGAAAGCCGAGCGAAGATAGCGGTGCTGCCGCCATGCCGCTCACGAAACGAACAACAATTGCCGAGTGCAGGTCTGTGACAAACAGGTTGAGACAGGAGGCCACGACGAACAGAATAATGCTCAGTTCGGCAAAGGGACGCAGACCATATTGTGCCCTAATCTTGAACAGCGCGATCGACAGGCTGGCATAGGGCGCCATATAGGCAGCAGACAGCCAGACGACTTCGGCAACCGTAGCTGAAAACTCGCCCTGCAGCTGATACATGTTCGCCGTGACGATATTCATGCCCAGACCCTGCGTAACGAAAAACAGCAGGCCAGCGGCGATATAGATCAATTTTTCCGGTAGGGATTTCTCAGGTGGTTGAGCGGGTGCTGCAGGTGGTGGCTCTTCGACCACGACCTGTTGATCCGCAATTGCGGGCGATGCCTCATCCTCAGCCTGTGCAGCCAATGTACCGCGCGTGCTCATCTGTCTTCCTCACCTGAAGAAAGAGCCTGAATATTGCTGATAAGACTACGCACGACTTTAAGCGTGGTGGCAATATCTTCAGAAGAAATGTCAGTGGTAATTCGCTTGCGCAGATCCGCAGCCGTTGCATTGACCGTGGCGGCAGTCGCCTCGCCTTCCGGTGTCATGTGAATGCGCTTGGCGCGCCTGTCGCCGGCTTCTTCACGGCGCTCGATGAGGTTCTGTTTTTCCATACCATCGAGAACGCGCACCAGAGTAGGCGTTTCAATTTCAAGCTCTTCGGCAAGCTGCTTCTGGGTCAATGATCCGCGGCGCGACAGAGCAAAAAGCACCCGCGTCCGCGCCAGTGTCAGCCCCTGCTCGCCTACCCGCGCATCGAAAAACGTCCTGAGCTTGCGATTGAAGGATGACATTTCATCCAGCAGTTGCTCCTTGTCGGTTTGTCGCGACACGATATGACTTCCTTATAATTAGCATACTACTTATTTATTGCCTATTTATACGTGATACTGACGATTTTCAAGATGCTTTGCTGACGTGGCAGCCATGCCATAAATTCAAGGCTGACGCGGTTTGATTCGTTTTGGGGTTTTGCACTCAACGCCGAAAGGGCTGTGGATTGATGGGGACAACATAAAATGTGATCGCCCAAATCCCCCTGAAATGCGGCTGTTTGGCAGTGTTGCAACTATGTCATTGACTGTCCCGGCCGGTACCGCCACATCGTTAAGTGAGCGTGTGTGCCAAGCTGGATGTACCAACGCGATAATTAATGCATTTGCGTCTGCTGCTTTCCGAAACCCGCACCCCGGTTTTCGGATGGCTGTGTTAGCGCACATGAGACGCAGATACAGGGAGACCATTAGACAATGAATGATGCAGCACGAAAGATCGCCCCGGTCTCCCCGGCCGAACCGCATTACCGCGAAGCGCCAAACAACATTGAAGCCGAACAGGCCCTTCTGGGTGCTATTCTCGTCAATAATGACGCCTATTATCGCGTTTCGGACTTTCTGAAGCCGGTTCATCTGTATGAACCGCTGCACCGCAAGATCTTCGAAGTCGCCGGCGACATCATTCGCATGGGCAAGACTGCCAACCCGGTCACGATCAAGACCTTTCTACCGTCTGATGACAAGGTGGGTGATCTGACCGTTGCGCAGTACCTCGCACGTCTTGCTGCCGAAGCCGTGACCATCATCAACGCGGAAGACTACGGCCGCGCGATCTATGATCTGGCGCTGCGCCGCGCGCTGATCCAGATTGGTGAGGATGTCGTCAACATTGCCTATGACGCGCCGCTCGACATGCCGCCGCAGACGCAGATTGAAGATACCGAGCGCCGCCTGTTCGAGCTGGCGGAAACCGGCCGTTATGACGGTGGCTTCCAGTCATTCAATGACGCGGTTTCGCTGGCCATCGACATGGCCGGCCAGGCGTTTGAACGTGACGGCAACCTGTCGGGCATTTCCACTGGCATCCACTCGCTGGATGGCCGTATGGGCGGTTTGCAGCGTTCTGACCTTATCGTACTTGCGGGTCGTCCGGGTATGGGCAAGACCTCGCTTGCCACCAACATTGCCTACAATATCGCCGCTGCCTACGAGCAGGAAATCCAGCCGGATGGCTCCTTCAAGGCCAAGAACGGCGGCGTCGTCGGTTTCTACTCACTCGAAATGTCGTCCGAACAGCTGGCAACCCGTATCATTTCCGAGCAGACAGAAGTGTCATCCTCAAAAATCCGCCGTGGTGAAATCACCGAAGCCGATTTCGAAAAGCTGGTTGCCTGCAGCCAGATGATGCAAAAGGTTCCGCTTTATATCGACCAGACCGGTGGTATCTCCATTGCCCAGCTGTCGGCACGTGCGCGTCGCCTCAAGCGCCAGCGCGGCCTTGATTGCCTGGTAGTCGACTATATTCAGCTGATGACCGGCTCCGGCAAAAGCGGTGAAAACCGCGTGCAGGAAATCACCCAAATCACCACGGGCCTGAAGGCGCTGGGCAAGGAACTGAACGTTCCGATCATCGCGCTGTCACAGCTGTCCCGTCAGGTGGAAAGCCGCGAAGACAAACGCCCACAGCTCTCTGACCTTCGTGAATCTGGTTCGATCGAGCAGGACGCCGACGTTGTGCTGTTCGTGTTCCGTGAGGAATATTACGTCAAGAACATGGAACCGCGTGATCCGGATGATCCGAAATATGCGGAGTGGGAAGCACTGTTCGACAAGGTGAAGGGCACAGCAGACGTGATTATCGCCAAGCAGCGTCACGGACCGACCGGCACCGTTAAACTCGCCTTCCAGTCGGAATTCACCCGCTTTGCGGATTTGGCCGACCCATCCTTCAGCCAGTACGAAGAACACTGATACGAAACGCCCCGCTTTTCAACGGGGCGTTTTGTTTCAATGTCTTGAGCTGGCGCTCTCAGAAACTGATTCCGAATATCGGGGGACACGCTCTCATTCTGCTTTAACGCCTGAGGGCAAAGCGATGACCTGATCCTGTCGCCGGATACTGCTCTGGCGATGGGTGATCGCTATGATCGTCATGTCGGCATCGACCTTGCGCAACTGGTCCATGATCTCGCGTTCGGTTTCATCATCAAGGGCAGAGCTTGCCTCATCCAGCAACAGAATGACCGGCTCTGCATAAAGCGCCCGTGCAATGGCAATGCGCTGGCGCTCCCCTCCCGACAGCTTCAAGCCACGCTCACCCACCCTGGTTTCGAACTTTTGTGGCATGGCCTCGATACGCTCAATGATCGCCGCACGCTCGGTTGAACGGCGCAGCCGCGCCTCGTCATAGGGTCGTCCCAGAACAATGTTAGCGGTAAGAGTGTCATTGAGCAGTTGCACCTCCTGAGGCACGATACCAACCGCAGAAAACCAGTCATCTCGGTCGATAGTCCCAATATCGCGGCCATCGATACGGATATGCCCCTTTTGCGGCAGCATGGTTTTTTGCAGCAGCTTGAACAGGGTCGATTTTCCCGAACCGGTTTCGCCGGTGATAAAGGTGAGCCGTCCGGGCGAAGCACGGAACGAGACATTTTCAACACCACGTCCATTTTCATAGCGGAAACCGACATCCTCAAATTCGATTACGCCCTGCGACAGAACCAGTCCGGCCTCCCCGCCCGCCCTTTGCTCTTCTGGTGCATTCCACATGCGGGCAAAGGGCGCAAAACGGGCAAGCGCCCTTACTGTTTCATTGATCGACTGGCCAATCAGTTCAAACGGCACATTCAGCTGCAACAACAGCATGTTGAAGAGCACGATGTCACCCACGGACAGTTGCCCTTGCTCATAGCGTGGCAAAAGCAGGTAGAAGGTGATGATGAATTGCAGAGCCAACGCCAGCGAAATCATTGCCACGAACACGATACGACGCAGCGAATACAGCCGCCAATTGTCGTAGATCGAACCTGCACTTTCGGCAAAGCGTGCCTTCATCCATTCCGTACTGGCGGTGTGCCGCAAAGGTTCGATCATGCTGATGGCATTACCGACAAAACCGGCATTCTGCTGTCCGGCATCAATGGCCTTTTCGAGAAAAGGACCGGTGATGCGATTGGACACCAGTGTCAGGCCGATAAAGATCGCACCGTAGAGACATACGATCAGCAGCACATCAAAACTGATGACCGCGCCCAGCATCAGCGTTGCAAACAGGAAAGCCGAAATACCAGGCAAAAACGAAATGAACATCATCTGCATGAAGATGGATGTTGCCGATGCGCCTTGCGTTTGCGCCGCCTGGATTTCGGCCGGATTGTGATCGGTAAAAAACGATGGCGGTTTGTTGATGATACGCTCGAAGAAACCGGTCGCAGCGATGTAATCCAGCCGTTCAGAATGAATGACGGCCATATATTGCGTGCAGCGCTGCACGCCCATGGCACCGGCTGTCAGCAGCGCATAAAAGGTAAAGGCCAGCATCCAGCGGGCCGGCGTATCCGGCAGATCGTCCACCAGCCGTGAAAAGACATAAGGGCCTGTGACAGCCAGTATCGATCCGGCAAGGATGGTCACGACAAGAAGGGAAATCGACAGCCGGGCATTCTTCCAGTAGTCAGCATAAATGCGAAGAAGCGGCCCGATTGCGGCCCTGTAGTTATTCCGCATAAACGGCACTCCCCAGGTTGAGACAACTCAAGGTGAATAACCGCAGTAAAGGTCGCGGGCGGGCATTTCAACCCGCAGCAGCCTCAGGCGAGGTTTTCAAAAACCGATTGAACGCAGGACTGCGACCGTTGCCACGCCAGCAAAAGCTGCAGGCAAAAGTGACAGGCGAAGTGCGGCAACGGCCGTTACCAGACAGGCAATGCTTTCCGCCGTACCGGTTGACAAGGCGGTTGGCGTCACAACAGCCATCAGCACCGCTGGTGGCACCGATGACAGTGCCTTTTTCATGCGTGGGCCGGGATTGGTGTAGCGGACCAGCAGCAAACCGCCCATACGGGTGCTTACCGTTGCCACCATCATCGCAAGGATGGCAAAAAATGTTGATGTATCAAGGCTCATGCCGGTTGCTCCGCATCAGCCTTGTTCTCATCCGACAAAGTTTCCGTCCGCCCAAAGGCTGCAACTGCCAGCCCGGCAAGCGCGCCCGTGGCAATGTACCAGGCACCGGGAATGTAGAGGTGTGTCAACCATGAGGTCAGTGCACTGGCCAGCAGCACAAGTCCGGTTTCGGTGCCTTTCCAAAACCCCATCAGCAACACGATGAACACCGCGGGAAAGGCAAAGTCGAGGCCGATCACCGTCATGTCGCCCATGACCGAACCAAGCAATGCGCCGGCGAGTGTCGAGACATTCCAGACGGCGTAGATCGACAGCGCAGCACTGGCAAAAAAAGCCGGTGTCAGCCTAGCCGTCATCGCACGGAATTCGGACAACGCCCAGGATTCGTCCGTCAGTACCAGCATGGCGGCATATTTACGCCAGCCGTTGAACCCATCCAGCTTCGAGGCGATGGACGCACTCATCAGCACGTGGCGCAGATTGACCAACAGAGCGGCAAAACCGAGCGCCAGCCAGCTTGCCGGATGGGTCCATAAATCCATTGCCACGAACTGCGAGCCGCCGGCAAAGACAAACAGCGACATCAGGCAGGCCTCGAGTGCCGACAGACCCTTTGAAACCGCGACCGCACCAAACACCACGCCAATCGGTACCATCGCCACCAAAAGCGGCGCTGCGGCCCGCAACCCCGCCAGCACGTCACCCGACTTCACTATCTTTGCCATCACCATCTCCGATATCCTGGGAGATGGCAGGTAGAGAAGGATGATGGGTGCGTCTTGAACAAAAGTGATGGGGACAGAGAACAGCACGGAACCGTTGCCAGACGATTTGGTCTCAGGCAGCGCGGAACTGACCCGGTGTAATGCCGGTGCGCGCCTTGAAGTGGCGAGTGAAATGCGCCTGATCGGCAAATCCGCATTCCAGTGCCACAGAGGCGGGATTATCGCCAAGCCGCAGCAAACGACGCGCCTTGCGAATACGCACATCCGTCAGATAGGCGTGCGGCGTGATGTAGAATTCCTTGCGAAACGCCCGGATCAAATGGGCGCGGCTGAGCCCGGCAATGGCCGCTAGTTGTTCCAACCCGATGTCGATCTCGCAATTGTCGGTGAGATAATCCCTTACCCGGTAAACCGCTGTACGTTCGCGCGTTTCCACCGGCAGGATGATCGTGCTGCCGTGGCGACGAAATAGTTCTGCCAGTACGCTGAACATACCTTCATCGGCCTCCAGCGCACCGGACTTCTGCTCGAGTCGCTGATGGGCAATCTGGAACGCGGCAGCCATTTGCGGGTCTTTTGGCAAAAAGCGCGGGAAAGACGGCGTGCCATGAAACGCCCTGCCCGTCACGTCCTCAATCACCTCCTGCAACAACTCCATGTCGGGATAGATCATCCGGTAGCGATAACCTTCACCTCCCGGTGCACCATCATGGATCTGGCCGGGATTGATCAGGTAAAGATTGCCGGGACCAGTCTGCTCTCGGGTGCCATTGATCGTCGATATCTGCGAGCCGGATTCGATGGCGCCAATGCTGAAGGTCTCATGCGCGTGCGGGGAATATTCATGCGTCAGGAAAGTCGCGCTCAGGCACTCCATATGCCGGAACCGCCTGTCGCGCCAGAAACGCGTGGTTTCCGTCGTGGCAAGCGGCATATCGTCAAGGGCCTGTTTCTGCGAAACGCTGTGCATAGTGAAAGAATAAAGCAATCCGTCATTACCGTCTTGAACAAAAGTGATAGGCTTTGGCTCAAATAGTTTTTGAGCAGCATTGCGAGACAGCATGACCGATTTCGACGATAGCCTTTCCGATTATGACGAATTCGAGCATGCGCCGCTGCGGCTGACTGTTGATCTCGGTGCACTGGCGGATAACTGGCGCGACATGAAAAAACGCTCCGGCAAGGCGCGGACCGCCGCCGTGGTCAAGGCTGACGCCTATGGCATGGGTATCGAAGATTGCGGCACCACGCTGTACCATGCCGGGGCGCGGGACTTTTTCGTGGCAACCGTTGCCGAAGGCGTGACACTGCGTCCGCACGCTCCGGAAGCACGTATCTTCGTGCTGTCAGGCATCTGGCCAGGACAGGAAGCGCATTTCTTCAACAATGATCTTGTGCCTGTCGTCGCGTCGGAAGAGCAGTTGGCTTTTTGGATGTCGACGCTTGCCGAACGGGGTGATCATCCCTTCGCCCTTCATGTCGATACCGGCTTCAACCGTCTTGGATTGCCGCTGGATGAGGCGCTGTTTCTGGCTGACGATATCTCGCGGCCAGCCAGCTTCGACCCGGTTCTCGTGCTATCGCACCTCGCATCGGCGGACACGCCCACTTCCGCCATGAACAAGGCACAGCTTGAATCATTCCGTAAGGTTAGCGCTGCTTTCGAAGGTGTCGAATCAAGCCTTTCAGCTTCTGCTGGAATATTTTTGGGTCCAGACTATCACTTCGATCTGACCCGTCCCGGCATCGCGCTTTACGGCGGCGAAGCCGTCAATGACGTGGATAATCCGATGCGCCCGGTCGCCAAGGCGGAAGCGCGCATCATTCAGGTGCGTGAAGCCGGTGAAGGACAGACCGTCAGCTACGGTGGCACTTTCCTGCTCAAGCGCGCCAGCCGCCTTGCCATAGCATCAGTCGGTTATGCCGACGGTTATCAGCGTTCGCTTTCCGGTTCCGGCATTCCTTTGAGGGAAATGGGTTATGGCGGCGCCTATGGTTTCATCAACGGCCACCGGGTCCCGGTTGCCGGTCGCGTGACCATGGACCTCACCATTTTCGATGTCACCGATGTGCCCGAAAATGCCGTGCGCGCTGGAGATTACATTGAACTGTTCGGCCCCAATGTACCGGTGGATGAGGTCGCGCGTGCGGCAGGAACCATCGGCTATGAAATGCTGACCGGCCTTGGTCTGCGTTATGAGCGGCAGTATTTGTTCGACGGCGAATAATTAAAACCGCACCGCCTTTAAACAACAGGCTTGCAAAGCCGACGGCAGGCGTTTATCCCGGCATTAAGTTCTTTATTTGTTCTCATTCAAGATACTGCCGGGAGCCACAACCGCATGGCCAAGACCAAAACCCAATTCGTGTGCCAGAACTGTGGCACGGTGCACACCCGCTGGGTTGGCAAGTGTGAAGGTTGCGGTGAGTGGAACACCATCATTGAAGATGACCTGATGGGTGGCATCGGCTCAGGGCCGGGCAAAACACCCAAGAAAGGTCGTCCGGTCGCTTTGACTGCACTATCAGGGGAATCGGAAGAAGCGCCGCGCATTGCAACCGGCATGGACGAGTTGGACCGCGCAACCGGTGGCGGTTTCGTCCGTGGCTCGGCAGTGTTGATCGGTGGCGATCCCGGTATCGGCAAATCGACGCTGCTGATGCAGGCCGCCGCAGCCCTGTCGCGACGCGGCCAGCGTATTATTTATGTCTCGGGTGAAGAGGCCGTGGCACAGGTTCGTCTGCGTGCGCAGCGTCTGGGCGCGGCACAAACCGACGTGCTGCTGGCGGCAGAAACAAATGTCGAAGATATTCTGGCAACCATTTCCGAAGGCAAGCGCCCGGATCTGGTGATTATCGATTCTATCCAAACCCTGTGGAGCGACACGGCCGATTCGGCACCCGGTACAGTCACCCAAGTGCGTACCGGCGTACAGGCGATGATCCGTTTTGCCAAACAGACCGGTGCCGCCATGGTGCTTGTTGGCCATGTGACCAAGGAAGGCCAGATTGCCGGTCCGCGTGTTGTTGAACACATGGTGGATGCGGTGCTTTATTTTGAAGGCGACCGCGGTCACCACTACCGGATCTTGCGGACGGTGAAGAACCGTTTCGGACCGACGGATGAAATCGGCGTGTTCGAAATGTCCGACAAGGGACTGCGGGAAGTTTCCAATCCATCTGAGCTTTTTCTGGGTGAACGCAACGCAAAAGCCCCGGGCGCTGCGGTTTTTGCCGGCATGGAAGGCACCCGCCCTGTGCTGGTTGAAGTGCAGGCGCTGGTGGCAGCCACGTCTCTCGGCACCCCGCGCCGCGCCGTAGTCGGTTGGGATTCGTCACGCCTTGCGATGATATTGGCGGTGCTGGAAGCCCATTGCGGGGTGCGACTTGGTCAGCACGATGTGTACCTGAATGTCGCTGGCGGTTACCGCATCTCGGAACCGGCCGCCGACATGGCTGTGGCTTCCGCACTGGTTTCGTCGCTTGCCGGTCTTGCCCTTCCGGCCGATTGTGTTTATTTCGGCGAAGTCAGCCTGTCAGGAGCGGTAAGACCCGTTTCGCACACGGTGCAGCGGTTAAAGGAAGCGGAAAAACTGGGCTTTACCCAGGCACTGCTTCCGACAGCATCGGCGGAATTGCCTAAAACCGGCAACGGCCGATGGGCAGAAATTGAAAGCCTGCCGGATCTCGTTGCGCGCATCGCAGGTTCCGCCAACCGCTTCAAACAGGTTGAGGAAGATGAATATTGATCCTTTCGCTGGCTAAGCCTGTGGTGTAAGAGGATCGCAAACAGGCAAGACGGTGCTTTGATAAAGCCCCGCGACCTTTGGAGCTGGTATATGCCCATCACGATTTTCGACGGTATTGTTCTCGCCGTTGTACTTTTCTCAGCCGTTCTGGCCATGGTGCGCGGTTTTTCCCGCGAAGTTCTGTCCATAGCAAGCTGGGTTGGTTCGGCTGCTGCCGCCTACTATCTCTACCCGGTTCTGGTGCCTTACGCCAACAACTACACCAATGACCACCGCATCGCGATTGCCGGTTCGGCAGGTGTGGTCTTTCTTGTTGCGCTGATCGTTATTTCGTTCATCACGTCCAAGATTGCCGACTTCATCATCGACAGCCGCATCGGCGCGCTGGACCGCACGCTTGGCTTCCTGTTCGGTGTGGCCCGCGGCCTTCTGCTGCTGGTCGTTGCACTGGCATTCTGGAACTGGCTGGTTGACGTCAAGATCCAGCCGACATGGATGACCCAGGCCAAGTCCAAGCCATTCCTCGACATGCTGGTGCAGAAGCTGGAAGCTGTGCTGCCAAGCAACATCGAGCCGGAAGTTCTAGACCGCATCATGGGCCGTAATCAGGACGCGACGACGGAACAGGCGCCTTCTGAAGAGGCCCCTGCAACCAACGCACCGGCAACAAACAATTGACACTGTGTTGCGTCTTGCGTGATACGCAAGACGCCTTACATGTGGTATGGTTTTTTCAATAGAGCAGTAACGGACCTTCCCGGAGAAAGATTTCACCGGTCAGGTCTTTGTTTTTTGGGCGCATGACTTTCAAATCCACGACTATTTGAAGGTTGGGCGAAGATCAAAATATTACAGTACCTCGAACGCTTGATGACATGAAGCACGGTACTGTAGGGAGCAAAGGCAAGACGCATGAACCAGCCGCTTTCGCATTCCACGATCAAAGATGTTATCGATGGCGACACGCTGCATGAAGAGTGTGGCGTGTTTGGCATTTTGGGGCATGAGGACGCAGCTACGCTGACCGCTCTTGGCCTGCATGCCTTGCAGCATCGTGGACAGGAAGCCGCCGGTATCGTTTCCTTCGACGGCAAGCGCTTCCATCAGGAACGCCACATGGGTCTGGTCGGTGATCATTATACCGACCCTGCAACCCTCTCCCGCCTGCCCGGCCATATCGCCATTGGTCACACTCGTTATTCCACGACCGGCGAAGTGGCGATGCGCAACGTGCAGCCGCTGTTTGCCGAACTGGAAGAAGGCGGCATTTCGATTGCCCATAACGGCAACTTCACCAACGGCCTGACCCTGCGTCGCCAGATCATCGCTACTGGCGCAATCTGCCAGTCGACCTCCGATACCGAAGTTGTGCTGCACCTAATCGCCCGTTCGCGCCACAGTTCAACATCCGACCGTTTCATCGACGCAATCCGTCAGATGGAAGGCGGTTATTCGATGCTGGCCATGACACGCACCAAGCTGATTGCCGCACGCGACCCCACCGGTATCCGCCCGCTGGTCATGGGTGAACTGGACGGCAAGCCGATCTTCTGTTCGGAAACCTGTGCGCTCGACATTATCGGCGCCAAGTTCGTGCGCGATGTTGAAAACGGCGAAGTGATCATTTGCGAAGTGCAGCCGGATGGTTCGGTGACTATCGACGCCCGCAAGCCAAGCAAACCGCAGCCAGAACGCCTGTGCCTGTTCGAATATGTATATTTTGCACGCCCTGACTCCGTGGTTGGCGGCCGCAACGTTTACACCACCCGCAAAAACATGGGTATGAACCTTGCCAAGGAAGCCCCGGTCGAAGGTGATGTCGTTGTGCCTGTGCCGGATGGCGGCACGCCTGCAGCGCTTGGTTTTGCCCAGCAGAGCGGCATTCCGTTTGAATACGGCATCATCCGTAACCACTATGTTGGTCGCACCTTCATCGAGCCTACCCAGCAGATTCGCGCTTTCGGCGTCAAGCTGAAGCACTCTGCCAACCGCGCAATGATTGAAGGCAAGCGCGTTGTGCTGGTCGACGATTCCATCGTTCGTGGCACGACCTCTGTAAAAATCGTCCAGATGATCCGCGAAGCAGGCGCCAAGGAAGTTCATATCCGTGTTGCCAGCCCGATGATCTTCCATCCGGACTTCTACGGCATCGACACGCCTGACGCCGACAAGCTGCTGGCAAACCAGTACGCCAATGTCGATGACATGGCGAAGTTCATCGGTGTGGATTCGCTAGCCTTCCTGTCGATCAACGGCCTGTACCGCGCCGTTGGTGGTGAGGACCGCAACAATGCGCGTCCGCAATTCACCGATCATTACTTCACGGGCGATTACCCGACCCGCCTTCTCGACCAGAACGGCGAGGCCATGGGCAGTAAGATATCTATGCTGGCCAGCAACGGCTGATAAACCAAGCTTTACCCCGCGCCCACTGCGCGGGCTTTTTGTTTGTGGCAGTTGCTTTGCGACCTTCTGGCCTATTGCCGCCCATGTCGCTTCCTCATAAGACGGCAGTCACAGACTGATTTACTCTTCGGGGGAGACACATGACCATCGACCTTACTGGCCGGATCGCACTGGTAACTGGTGCTTCACGCGGCATCGGCTACTTCACCGCACTGGAACTGGCAAAAGCTGGCGCACACGTCATCGCCTGCGCCCGTACTGTTGGCGGTCTTGAGGAGTTGGACGATGCCATCCAGGCCGCAGGCGGCTCGGCCACGCTGGTGCCGTTCGATCTCGCCGACATGAACGCAATCGATGGTCTTGGCGCCTCCATTAACGAACGCTGGGGCAAGCTTGATATTCTGGTGGCCAATGCCGGTGTGCTGGGTGTGATTTCCCCCATCGGCCATATCGAGGCGAAAGTCTTCGAAAAGGTCATGAACATCAACGTCACCTCGACCTGGCGTCTGATCCGTTCGGTGGAGCCGCTGCTCATCAAATCTGATGCTGGTCGCGCCATCCTGCTGTCGTCGGGCGTTGCCCATTCCTGTCGCCCGTTCTGGAGCGCCTACTCCGCCTCCAAGGCTGCGGTGGAAGCGCTCGGCCGCACATGGGCTGCAGAAACGCAGAAGACTGCGCTACGCATCAACTGCGTCAATCCCGGTGCGACACGCACTGCCATGCGCGCGCAGGCGGTTCCGGGCGAAGATCCGTCGACGCTGCCGACACCGTCCGATGTTGCAAAGGCCCTGCTGCCATTGCTGGCACCTGAACAGACCGAAACCGGCAAGCTGTTTTCTGTGCGTGACAACAAGTTCCTGGACTACCATCTGCCGGAATAAGACCTGCCAAAACATGCCTCCCAAGTAGACACCTGTTCTGGGAGGCATGACACCGCAGCAAGGTTGCAGGCTCTTGACCAAATCTATCGGGCGCGCCATAAGGCTGACCATGAAAATGGCGCCCTTCAACCATGGTTTTGATACGGTTTGCGACATCGACGCGAAGATCATTCTTGATGTTCGCGGCGCACGATGTTCCTGTTCAGACCGCTAAGCGCATTTTGTGCAGGCACCTGCACAGTCACGTCACTCAAAGCACGTTATCTAGTCTCCAAACCGGCCCGGCTGTTTCGCATCTTCTCAACGGCAAGATGACAAACGCACCCGCGCCCGTTACGGTTCTGTTCGGGAGAAATTGAAATGAACCTGAAATTTTACAATACCCTGACCCGCGAAAAGGCTGCATTTGCGCCTATCGATGAACAGAACGTGCGCATGTATGTCTGCGGCCCAACCGTGTATGACTTTGCCCACATTGGCAATGCGCGGCCAGTAATCGTGTTTGACGTGCTCTTCCGTGTGCTGCGCCATGTGTATGGTGAAGGCCATGTCACCTATGCCCGCAACATCACCGACGTCGACGACAAGATCAATGCGCGTGCATTGCGTGACTACCCTCACCTGCCGCTCAATGACGCCATTCATGCGGTTACCCAGAAGACCGCAGAGCAGTTCCATCAGGATGTTGCTGCACTTGGCAATCTCGAGCCCACCATCGAGCCGCGTGCGACCGACAATATCGCCCAGATGATCGATATCATCGAAAAGCTGATTGCCCGTGGCCATGCCTACAATGCTAGCGGTGAAGTACTTTTCGACACCCATTCGATGAGCGATTACGGTCAGTTGTCCAAGCGACCGCTGGATGAGCAGCAGGCTGGCGCCCGCGTTGCCGTCGATGCTCACAAAAAACATCCGTCCGATTTCGTTTTGTGGAAGCTGTCCAACGATAACGAACCCGGCTGGGAAAGCCCGTGGGGTCGTGGTCGTCCGGGCTGGCACATTGAGTGCTCGGCAATGTCCGGCCGTTACCTCGGCGACGTTTTCGATATTCACGGCGGCGGTCTCGACCTGATTTTCCCGCACCATGAAAACGAGATCGCCCAGTCGCGTTGTGCGCATGGCACGCATGTGATGGCCAATATGTGGATGCATAACGGCTTCGTGCAGGTTGAAGGCCGCAAGATGTCCAAATCTGACGGCAACTTCTTCACCATCTACGAATTGCTGCATACCGACCGCTTTGGCGAGCGGCAATGGCCGGGCGAGGTTTTGCGCCTCGCCATGCTGATGACCCATTACCGCGAGCCGATCGACTTCTCGGTCAAGCGACTGGAAGAGGCCGAACGATTGCTGGCGAAGTGGCCAGCGGCTGAGCCGGGCGATGCCACACCTGACACAACGGTTCTGGATGCGCTTGCCGATGACCTGAATACGGTTGCTGCCATACAGGCGTTGCATGCGTTGGCGCAGGCCGCCAACGCCGACCCGTCCAAGATGGCGGTCTTTGCTGCCAGTGCGGCCCTTCTCGGTGTCTTACCAAAGAAGGCGGAAGTGGATGAAGCCGTTGCCGCAGCTATCGATTCGCTGGTGGAACTGCGCCTTGAAATGCTGAAAGCCAAGAACTTTACTGAAGCGGATCGCATTCGTGACGAGCTTGCTGAAAAGGGCATTCAGCTCAAGGACGGCAAGGACAAGGAAACCGGCGAACGGGTGACGACCTGGGAATTGAAGCGGTAACAGCGCCTTCCCTGTCCGGCTCTATCTTCAATAGATCATCGCTCTGAAGGGCGATGATCGGTACTAAATGAAACTTAAACTGCAACGAGGATCGACCGTCCTGCGTTTCTGGAACAACGATGTCCTGCAGGATATCGACAATGTTAGCCTTCATATTTTGCGGATGATAGAAGGAAGCCAGCCATGACGATTTACACCGGTGGATGCCAGTGTGGCGCGATACGTTTTCGTGCCGATGGTGACCTGAAAGACAGCTCCATCTGCCATTGCCGCATGTGCCAGAAGGCATTTGGCGCTTATTATGCGCCGCTGGTGTCGGTGCGAAAGGCGAACTTCAGCTGGACGCGAGGTGAACCGAAACGGTTCCACTCATCCGATGTGGTGAAGCGCGGATTTTGTGCCGACTGCGGCACACCCCTGACTTATGAAGCACCTGATGGCATGGCCATTGCCGCCGGTGCCTTCGATAATCCGTCCCTGCTGCCGCCTGTTATCCAGTGGGGTGTCGAAAACAAGGTTGGCTTTGTGGACGATCTGCACCGCCTGCCTGCCGTTGCGACCGAGGAAGATTTGACCTCTGTGGATTATCTGGTCAATCTGACCTCTTACCAACACCCTGATCACGACACGACAAATTGGCCAGACACAAAAGCATGACCACGCAAGATCCACGCATGAAAATGCCCACATGGCTGCTCTATGGGTTAATTGCCAAGGGCGCTTTGATTGTGATCGTGATTGGTGCGGTCATGACCTATGTAGTCCTGAAGTAAGCAAAGGCGCATCATGCAAGAAAGCGGATTTTCCGGTGGCTGCCAGTGCGGCGCAGTGCGGTTTCATGCGGGCAAGATCGGACGACCATCGATCTGCCATTGCCGCATGTGCCAGAAACAGTTTGGCAATTTTTTCGGTGCGCTTGTCAGCGCCGATCAGGCCCATCTGACATGGACACGTGGGCAGCCAAAGCTGTTCAGGTCTTCTGCCAAAATCCACCGTGGCTTCTGCGAAAAATGCGGCACGCCCCTGACCTATCATTACCCCGGCGGTGTAGAACTGGCCATCGGCGCGTTCGACACGCCAGAGGTGCTGGAGCCGCAGGTTCAGGTCAATTTTGAACATCGCATGCCATGGATCGACCATCTTTTTGAAAAACCGTCGATCCAGCAGAGCGTGGATGAAGCCACCATCATTTCTTTCCAGCACCCCGACCATGACACAGCAGTCTGGCCGCCAGAGGACTAAGCATGAGCAATGACCTTCGTACCCTCTATCCCGAGATCGAGCCCTATGCGACTGGCATGCTGGATGTCGGTGACGGGCATACGATCTACTGGGAACGGGTCGGCACACCGGGCGCGAAACCGGCGGTGTTCCTGCATGGCGGCCCAGGCGGCGGCGTCAACGCCATGCAGCGGCGTATCTTCGACCCGGCGCTCTACGATGTCGTTCTGTTTGACCAGCGCGGCTGTGGCCGCTCCACGCCACACGCCCATCTGGAAGCCAATACGACCTGGCACCTTGTTAATGACATCGAGCGTCTGCGTGCGATGGTCGGTGTCGATACATGGCTGGTGGTCGGTGGCTCATGGGGGTCAACACTGGCGCTTGCCTATGCCGAAACCCATCCAGACCGCGTTAGTGAATTGGTCCTGCGTGGCATCTACACTGTAACCAAGCCGGAGATGGATTGGTATTATCAGTTCGGCGTCTCGGAAATGTATCCCGATCGCTGGGAAAAATTCATTGCGCCCATTCCAGAACATGAACGTGACGACCTGATGCTGGCCTATCATCGTTACCTGACTGGCGACGACGAGGCCAAGAAGCTGGAATGCGCCAAGGCCTGGAGCCAGTGGGAAGGTGCCACCATATGCCTGCTGCCCAGCGACGATCTTCTGGCCAAACATGGTGACGATACATTTGCGATCGCCTTTGCGCGCCTGGAGAACCACTATTTCGTCAACAACTGCTGGCTTGAAGAAGAGCAGCTGTTGCGGAATGCCCACAGGCTCAAAGACATTCCGGGCGTCATCGCACATGGCCGTTACGACATGCCCTGCCCGCTGAAATATGCCTGGCAACTGGCAAAGGCATGGCCGAAGGCGGAGCTTCATGTCATCGAAGGTGCGGGACACGCACTGTCAGAACCGGGCATTCTGGATCGCACCATCCGCGCCCTTGACCAATTTGCCGGCAAATAACGGCCTGAGCGTCCGTCAGCACGGTGAAGCTTTGCTGATCGATGGTTCACTGAAATGAATTGGCTTATTCTGCGGGACTGGACTATTGCGTTCTCAATAAAAAAATCCGGCAGGAAACCCCAATGGAAATCGAACGCATCACCCCCGCTGCACCACGCAGCGAAAGCACGCGCGGATTCAGCCTTGCGCTGAGCGCCTATCTTCTGTGGGGTATTTTGCCGCTCTACATCAAGGCAGTGGCGCATATCTCACCAGCAGAAGTGCTGGCCCACCGGGTTCTCTGGTCCATTCCCATTGCGGCCGTCGTGCTGATTGTGCTGGGCCAGACCAAGGACCTCAAGGCGGCCTTTCGGTCGCCGCGCACCATTCTGCTTGCCTGCATGACGGCAACGCTGATCACCATCAACTGGGGCATTTATGTCTGGGCGATTGGTGCCGGCCACGCGATCGATGCGGCCCTAGGTTACTTCATCAACCCGCTGTTCAGCATCTTTCTCGGCGCGGTGCTGCTGAAAGAACGTCTGCTTCCCCTGCAAATCGCCGCCATTTCTCTTGCCGCGGTCGCAGTGGTCATCCTGACCTGGGATGCTGGCACCATGCCGTGGGTCGCGCTTGGCCTGACATGTTCTTGGGGTTTTTACGGCTTCTTCCGCAAGACACTGCCGGTTGGCGCCAATCAGGGCTTTTTGCTCGAGGTTCTGCTGCTCAGCCCGGCTGCCATTGGCTACATGATCTATCTTGGCGTGACAGGCAGCGGCCATTTCCTGGCCGATAGCTCCAGTGACACGATCCTGCTTCTGGTTGCTGGTGCCGTGACGGCCATACCGCTGATGCTTTACGGAAATGGCGCCAAGCTGCTGCAGCTTTCGACCATCGGCATTATGCAATATATCGCGCCGACCATCGTCTTCCTGATTGCGGTGTTCCTGTTCAACGAACATTTCAGCACGGCCAAACTGGTGTCGTTCTGCCTGATCTGGACTGCATTGGTGATTTACACATTCGCCATGCTGCGGCAGCTCAAAGGCCGCTAAAGCATGAGACTTTCCTGTCTTCCACGAGGCAGGAAAGTCATTTTTGTACAGTGCTTGTTATAGCTGGGAGATAACCGAGCTATCGCCATCCGGATTGGCCTGTGCCGTTGCCCGTTCAATGATAGCCGGAACGATATCCTTGATTTCGTCAATCACCAGCGGGTTCAGCATATGGGCCCGGTGAATGAACCCTTCGTCGCGCATGTGGCGAATAAGCTCCAGCATGGGATTCCAGAAACCGTTGATATTAGCAAAGACCATCGGTTTGGCGTGACGGCCAAGTTGCGCCCAGGTCATGATCTCCACGATCTCTTCCAAAGTGCCAACACCGCCCGGCAAGGTGACGAACGCGTCTGAGCGTTCAAACATCTTGTGTTTGCGTTCATGCATGTCCTTGGTGACGATCAGCTCGTTCAATTGTCCGAGAGAATGGCGGGTCGCCTCCATGTCGACAAGAAACTCCGGTATGATACCGGTCACTTCGCCACCATTGGAGAGTACGCCGCTTGCAACGGCGCCCATGATGCCCTTTGTGCCGCCGCCATAAACGAGGCGAAGACCGTTGTCGGCTATAGCTTTTCCAAGCGCGCGACCGGCTTCCAAATAGGCCGGATCACGACCGGGTTGAGAGCCGCAATATACGCAGATGGATCGAATCGAATGTTTTTCACTGGTCATGGACCGAAGGAACAATGCCTTTCGTCATCCGTCAAGAAAATATGGGTGAATGAATTGCCCGAAAACGCTGTTTTCCCTTGCAAACGCTTGTGTATAGGGGTGGAAAAAGCTAGCAATTCCGATTGATAGAAAAGAGACATATCCGGAGACTCAAAGGATGAAAAACAAACGGGCCGGCCTACTGGCGCTTATCGTGCTCGCGGTAGCGACGTTGCTCATGGTGTTCTTTGTGCTTCCACGGATATCGCAGGACGGCAAGCCGATTGGCGATGCCATCAACAATGCGGGCACTGCCGTCAAGGATGCCGTCGAATTGGGCGGCCAGAGTGCGTCCGATATTCTTAACGATGCAGCAGAAGAAACCTCCAAGGTTGCCGACAAGGTTGCACGCCTTGCGGCCTCTGCAACGGATTCTATCAACCAGATGACCGGCCTGTTTGCCAATGGCGCCATCCCGTCTGATGCAGACTACGCCACAGCCCGCACCAAGGTCGAAGCTGCCCTCAAGGAGCTGTCTGACGTCGATATTCCCGAGACGCTGGATGACACGACATCCAAACTGATCACCACGGCGCGTGCAGCAGCCGAGCGTGCTGGCACGTTCCTGCGTCAACTGCCAGTCAGCGCCAAGGATGCTGCCGCACAGATCGGTCGTCTGGCTGGTATTTTTGCAGGTACCGATGATGGCGCACCTGTCGCACCGGCATCTGGCCCTGCTGCGGCACCGGCAGATAACCAGAAGTCTTCCAATGACCTTCCGGTGTTTGACGTGCTGCGCGTTGAGCCGGATGGCTCTGCCGTTATCGCCGGCAAGGCCAAGGTCGGTTCGGTACTCGAAATTCTCAACAATGGTCAGGTCATCTCCAAGGCCGACATCGGGCAGAGCGGAGACTTTGCGGCCGTTCTCGACAATCCGCTGCCTCCTGGCGACCATCAACTGATCCTGCGCAGCACAGACAAGGACGGAAAGGTTCTGCAGTCTGATGAAATCGCCACGGTCTCTGTTCCGAAAGACAAGGCAGGTAACCTGCTGGCCATGGTCACCAAGCCAGGCGAAGCAAGCCGCTTGCTGACACTGCCGGAGCAGACACCGGCAGCAAACGTACCGGCCACCCCTGCCACGGGCGAAGCGGCAACACCAGTTGAAACCGCGGCCCTGCCCGGCCTTCCTGCCGGCTCCGACGAAGTTGCAGCACAGCCACCTGCAATTAACGGAACAGCGCCAACCGATGCAGGCACAAGCGAGAAGGCAGCCATTCAGGTTACCGCAGTTGAATTCGAAGGCGACAAGATTTTCGTTGCCGGTTCGGCTCCTGCCGGTTCTACCATCCGAGCACTGGTGGATGACAAGGAAATTGGCACCACAACCACGCTGGCGTCTGGCAGCTTTGTCGTTGAAGGCACGATTGATCTCAGCGTCGGCAACCACACCGTCAGCACCGAAATGCTTGACAGCACCGGCAAGGTTTTGGTGCGCGTCAATGTTCCATTTGCACGCCCGGCAGGCGAACAGGTTGCCGTAACGGTACAGCCCGGCGCTGCTGCGGCCACCAGCACAGCCGCTGCCGAAAGCCCACTCAGCGATGTTTCGGTGTTCAAGAACCTGCGCGAAGAAGTCGCCAAGGCATTCGGTCTGTTGCAGGCGCTATATGCTGACGGCAAGACACCGCAGATGGAACAGATGGTTGCGGCCCGTTCCGCCACCTCGTTTGCACTGAAGTCCCTGTCGGAGTTCCGTGCGGCCGCCTCTGCAGAAGCAGGTTTTGCAGCCTTTGTTGGCACAACGGCAAACCGCGCCAGCGAAATTGCTGCTGTTCTCGACAAGCTGCCGAATGACGTAAGAGCCGTCGGCAATGCCCTTGAAAGCCTTGCCGCCCGCATTGCCGAACTGACCTCCGAGCCGGTTCCACAGAGCAATGAAGGCCCCAAGACATTTGAGCAGGCACCGCTTGCCCACAATGAAAATGCCGTCATCATTCGCCGGGGTGATACGCTGTGGCAGATTTCCCGCCGCGTTTACGGACAGGGCGTTCGTTACACCACGATCTACCTTGCCAACCAGGACCAGATCAAAAACCCTGACCTGATTGAGCCCGGCCAGATTTTCGGCCTGCCTGACAAGGCACTGCCGAATGCAGAAGAACTGCACCGCAAGCGTTTGACCGGTGGCTAAGGGCGGTAAAATCCTCCGGTAGGATTGCAATCGTCAAGTTCAGCACTTATTTCGCAATCAACGGCGGCTATCACAGCCGCCGTTATGCTGTCGGCCTCTCGGCAGTGGTCGGAGCCAGAACATGCAGCAAGACAAGAAAAAAACCATCTCCGCGGATTCCAGCAATCCGCTGAACACACTGGTGAACCTGTGGCCCTATATGTGGCCGCATGGCAGAACTGATCTCAAGATGCGAGTGGTCTGGGCCACATTGTTTCTTGTTGCTGCCAAGCTGGTTTTGATCCTTGTTCCCTATTTCTTCAAATGGGCAACAGATGCGCTGAATGGCAAACAGGATGCGACCAGCCTGTTGCCGGTATTTCTGCTGGGGGCGGTCGCTCTCGTCATCGCCTATAATTTTACCCGTCTGTTACAGGTTGGCCTCAACCAGTTGCGCGATACGCTGTTTGCCAGCGTTGGCCAGCACGCGGTGCGCCAACTTGCCTACAAGACCTTCGTGCACATGCACCAGTTGTCCCTGCGCTTCCATCTGGAGCGCAAGACAGGTGGCCTGTCGCGTATCATCGAGCGCGGCACCAAGGGCATTGAAACTATTGTCCGGTTCACGATCCTCAACACCGCCCCAACCTTTATCGAATTTCTGCTGACCGCCGTCATCCTGTGGTGGACCTATGGCTTTACCTATGTGCTGGTAACAGTCATCACGGTATGTACCTATGTGTGGTTCACGGTGAAGGCCAGCGACTGGCGCATTGGCATTCGCCGTTCGATGAATGATAGCGATACGGACGCCAATACCAAGGCCATCGATTCACTTCTCAATTTTGAGACCGTCAAATATTTCGGCAATGAAGACATGGAAGCCAACCGTTTCGACGGCGCGATGGCGCGGTATGAAAAATCCGCGACCGCCATCTGGACGTCGCTTGGCTGGCTGAACTTCGGCCAGGGCGTCATCTTCGGCATCGGCTCTATGGTGATGATGGTCATGTCGGCACTGGCCGTACAGCGTGGCGAACAGAGCATTGGTGACTTCGTGTTTATCAACGCGCTATTGTTGCAGCTTTCCGTGCCGTTGAACTTCATCGGCTTCGTCTACCGCGAAATCCGTCAAGGCCTGACCGACATCGAGCAGATGTTTGATTTGCTGGAAGTGGAAGCAGAAGTTACCGATGCCCCACATGCCAGGGAGCTGATTATCGGCAGCGGTGCGATTTCCTTCAAGGACGTCCATTTTGCCTACGACCCTGACCGTCCGATCCTCAAGGGCATTTCGTTTGACGTACCGGCTGGCAAGACAATAGCGATTGTTGGTCCTTCAGGTGCCGGTAAATCGACCATTTCGCGGCTTCTCTATCGCTTCTACGATATTCAGGATGGCACGATCACCATTGATGGGCAGGAAATCCGTGACGTGACGCAGAAGAGCCTGCGCTCTGTCATTGGTATCGTACCGCAGGACACCGTGTTGTTTAACGATACAATTGCCTACAACATCCGTTACGGCCGCACGTCTGCCGCTGACAGCGATGTGAAGGCTGCTTCTGACGCCGCGCAGATCAGCGGCTTTATCGAACGCTTGCCACAGGGTTACGAGACAATGGTGGGCGAACGCGGCCTGAAACTGTCAGGCGGTGAAAAGCAGCGTGTTGCCATTGCCAGAACCATACTCAAGGCTCCACCTGTCCTCATTCTTGACGAGGCAACATCGGCGCTCGACACCAATACCGAACAGGAAATCCAGAGTGCACTGGATATCGTCTCGAAAAACCGCACGACACTTGTCATTGCGCACCGCCTGTCCACCGTCATTCATGCGGATGAGATCATCGTGCTGAAGGATGGTTGCATCGTTGAGCGCGGAACACATCCCCACCTTATCGCGGCCCATGGCCTTTACGCATCGATGTGGGATCGCCAGCGCGAAGCAAGCCGTGCCGAAGAGCGCTTGCGTCAGGTGCGCGAGACCGACGATCTCGGCATTGTCGACCGGGGAACACCGGCACACTGAACCACCTTGCGGCAGCAATATGGCCTATGCCGAAGCTGCCGCATGTCTTTATCCTTAAACCGGGAAACCACTTTTGGGAGACATGCGGTAATTTGCGACATGGGGAGATAATCCCTATTATCCCCTTATTATCGCAGGCAGAGCACACACAAACCGTTGATGCTTTGGTCTGACGCATTGCCCATCCGGCCTTTTGCCTGTAGTCAGCATAGGTCTGGTTTGGCGCGCACGTTGGAAACAATCGATGCTTCCGGGCGGCATGCAAGAAATATAAAAATCGGAGAAAAATACCTATGAACCTGTTCGATACCATTCGTAACACCATCGTACCGATCCATAAGGAAGGTTACGTTTTCGTCGCTGCCTTTTTCGTGGCGTCGCTGGTGCTAGGCTGGATTGCCGAGCCGCTGTTCTGGGTTGGTCTGGTTTTGACCCTGTGGTGCGCCTACTTCTTCCGCGACCCTGAGCGCGTCACACCGCAGGATGATGACCTCGTCATCAGCCCGGCAGACGGCAAGGTTTCCGCAATCCAGATGGTTGTTCCACCGCATGAACTGGAGCTTGGCAAAGAGCCGATGCTGCGCATCTCGGTGTTCATGAACGTCTTTAACTGCCACGTGAACCGTGC
The DNA here is from genome assembly GCF_055381905.1 of Agrobacterium sp. 5Ca50. Classification (NCBI taxonomy): domain Bacteria; kingdom Pseudomonadati; phylum Pseudomonadota; class Alphaproteobacteria; order Hyphomicrobiales; family Rhizobiaceae; genus Agrobacterium; species Agrobacterium sp. 5Ca50. The sequence continues at coordinate 812,044 of NZ_AP026438.1, read as the reverse complement.
ACCGGTTCGTGGCCGTATCGTCAACATTGCCTACCGTCCGGGCCTCTTCCTCAACGCTGAAGCCGACAAGGCCAGCGAAGACAACGAGCGCAACGGTCTGGTTATCGAAACCCGTCACGGCCAGATCGGCGTCGTGCAGGTTGCTGGCATGGTTGCCCGTCGTATCGTCTGCTGGGTCAAGCCAAACGAGCCTGTAGATGCCGGTGAGCGTTTTGGCCTTATCCGCTTTGGTTCGCGTCTTGACGTATTCCTGCCAGCCGGCACCGAGCCGCGCGTGTCTGTCGGCCAAACCGCCATTGCCGGTGAAACGGTTCTCGCTGAATTTGCCGCGACCAAGGGTCCAGTCATCAGCCGCCGCAACTGACGGATAACCGCAAGGACGCCTTCATGCAAACCCCTACCCCCGCAGAACCGGCACCGAACGGCAAACATGAGAATGGGCAGGACAATGCCCGTGGGCCACGCCTGCGGGAAATCCCCATGCGGCTGGTCATTCCCAATCTGATCACGGTACTGGCGATTTGTGCGGGGCTTAGCGGTGTCAGGCTTGCCTTCGAAAACCGCTTTGAGTTGGCAGTCGGCATGGTTCTGCTGGCCGCGTTCCTCGATGGTATCGACGGACGTGTGGCCCGCATGATGAAGGCGACCTCCAAGTTCGGCGCTCAGATGGATTCGCTGGCCGATATCGTCAATTTTGGTGTTGCGCCGGCGCTTGTACTCTACGCCTTCATGCTGGATCAGGCCCGCAGCTTCGGCTGGATTGCCGCCCTGATCTACGTCATCGCCGCTGGCCTTAGACTGGCACGTTTCAACGTGATGATTGAACGTGAAATCAAGGCACCATGGCAGAATGAATTCTTTGTCGGTGTCCCAGCCCCGATGGGCGCGCTTTTGGTATTGCTGCCGGTCTATCTCGGTTTTCTCGGCATGCCGCCAACGGCGCCCTTTTCCTATGTTGCCAGCGCTTACACAGTTTTGATTGGTTATCTGTTGATCAGCCGCCTTCCGGTATGGTCTGGCAAATCCGAAACCCGTATTCGCCGCGACATCGTTCTGCCGCTGATGCTGATCGTCGTGCTCTATGTTGCATTGTTGATGAGCTTTACCTGGGAAGTGCTGGCGGTGACCGTTGCAGCCTATCTCCTCTTCCTGCCGTTCAGCGCCCGCGTCTGGCACAAGCGCTATGGCACGCTGACAATCGAAGAGGACAGTCACGGCGATAGCGGTGACGGCCTAGATCGCGGTATCTGAGAGAAAACAGGTACCTCTGATTGAAGATTGGCAGCATCCGCGCACGATTTGTCGCAGGCTGCAATCTTCAATTGATTTGTAATCGCCTCGAATTTGTCATGATTGGTCATGAAACAACACGGCAACGAATCTGCCAAATATCAAGACCATGGACTATTCGAGGAGAGAGACAATGAGTGAAAACAAGACTGCCAACCCGACGCCGAAACCTGATCTGAACAGCCACTACAAGCCACTGGGTCTGAAAGCTGTTGCCGCCGCATCGATGATGCAGAAGAGCAAGCCAGCCCAAGCACCGGCCAAAAAGGCCTGATTGATCCGCAGGAATACCGGCTCACTCTTGTGAGCCAGCATCTTTTCCTGCCGCCACTGCTTCTACAGCACGAATTGCTTTACGAACCGGACCAGAAGGCTGAGAGCCAAGAGGCTCATGACCACGCCGATAATGGCATCCAGCACACGCCAGGCGGATGGACGGGCAAATAACGGCGCCAGATAACGGGCGCCGTATCCCAAGGCAAAAAACCACACGAATGATGCGACGACGGCACCTGCACCATAGGCGACACGTGCACCTCCCTCGTAGGCCGCTGACAGGCTGCCCAGCAGAACCACAGTATCCAGATAGACATGCGGGTTAAGGAAGGTGAATGCCAGGCAGGTCATGACCGCAGCGCGCAGGCCCAGCCCTCGTGAATTATCGGCCTGCATGACGCCCGGCTTCAACGCACGGCGGAAAGCCAGAAAACCGTAACAAGCCAGAAAGAACGCACCGCCCAGCGTCACCACCGCAATCAAAATGGGTGACTGCGACACTAGCGTTCCAAGGCCGGCAACACCTGCGGCAATCAGCAAGGCGTCGGACAGCGCGCAGATCAGGCACAGCAGGAAGACATGATTGCGGATAAGCCCCTGTCGCAGAATGAAGGCATTCTGGGCGCCGATTGCGACGATCAGGGAGCCCCCCAGCAGAAAACCGGCAAGGCTGGCAGACATTAAAGGCGGCATATCTCTGTTTTCCTGAAATTCATGCGGGGCTCTCAGCCATCCGCGAGGCGGGCTCTGCGTCATTGGACAATGACAAATTTACTACTGGCTTCCCGCAAGTATTATCAAGCCCAGCGTCGAGGGTTTCTGAGAAACCACACATAGGAATTGGAAAGTGCTGCGACCTTTCGTCCGTGTTAAGTTATCCTAAGATATTGGTAATCCACCTTCATTATCTGACTCGTGAAGAGTAACGGCCAGGGGGAATGCTATGTCTTACGTACGGGATAACCGGGATGCGCACTACACTGACGTGAGCGCCCTGCCCCACAAGATCTTGCTGGTCGAAGATTCCATTGCGCTGTCGATGTTGCTGAAGCAACGGCTGGAAGGCGAAACCAGCGCCGAGGTCATTCATTGCGATACTATGAAGGCAGCCGCTGCTCTGATTGCCGAACATGAATTTACCCTTGCCTTGACCGGTTTGAACTTGCCTGACGCACCTGATGGCGAGATTCTCGGGCTGCTTTCGGCCGCCAGAATTCCAACAATCGTGTTTACCGCGACATTCGATGAACAGGCGCGCAAGCGTTACACCGAGAAGAAGATCATCGACTACATCATCAAGGACGGCCATCGGACGGTGGATGCTGTCATCAAAACAGTTGAGCGGATTATCACCAACCGGCTGTTTTCCGTTCTCGTTGTGGATGATGCTCGCTCTGCCCGCTCAGGGCTGGTTGAAATACTCGAACGGCAGAACTTCCGCGTTATAGAAGCTCTCAGCGGCAAACAGGCACTCGACATTCTGCAAGAAGATGAGACAATCGAGCTGGTGATTACCGATTACCATATGCCAGACATGGACGGTTATCAGCTGACCCGCAAGGTTCGCGAATATCGCAGCTCGGAAGACCTGCGCATTATCGGCGTGTCATCCTCGACGGACCGCCTGCTGTCAGCAAGCTTTTTGAAAGCTGGCGCATCGGACTTCATCTACCGGCCTTTTGTGTTGGAGGAACTGCAATGCCGTATCGACAACAACATTGAGACGCTGAAGCAGTTAAAGCGCCTGCGGCATCTGGCCGAACGTGACCACCTGACCAACCTGCCGAACCGCCGCTCCTTCTTTGAGAAGACCAAGTTGATGATGGCGGATTTGCAAAAGAACAATGGCAAAGGTGCGCTTGCCATTCTCGACATCGATCATTTCAAGAAGATCAATGACACCTATGGCCATGATGCAGGCGACCGCACGTTGAGAAACATCGCTGCCCTGCTGGCTGAAAGCTGCGAGACAAACAAACATCTTCCCGCCCGTATTGGCGGAGAAGAATTTGCAATTTTCCTGAGAGGTTTCGATGCAACACAGGCTCGCGCATTTTGCGAGACCCTGCGTGAGGCCGTCGAGACCGCCGGCGTGCAGCTTACGGGCACCGAAATAGCCGTGACGATTTCACTGGGCGTAGTCGAAATCGAAAAGGGTGAACCTTTCGACAACCAGTTGAATGCCGCAGACCAACTGCTCTACATGGCCAAGAGCAATGGCAGAAACCGGGTATTTGCCGATCTCGACATTCTCAGCGGCTTCACGGAGCTTACCAAAGCGCACTAGGCTATGTCGCTGTTTAAAACAGTGACATCTGGCCAGAGTCCGGCCCCGTTTTCTTTTCCTTCTGCGGAAGCGTTTCCTCCACCGGTTCAAGAAGATCAGGGCCGACATTGCCGACCTTGTTCACCTTGTCGGATACCGGAATAGCTTCAAAAAAATCCTCATCCGCTGGCACCATCAGGTCCGCCACCTCACGTGGCTCTTGCGTCTTGCAGTCCAGCCAGCGGCTGAAATCTTCCGGCGCAATAACCACAGGCATCCGATCATGAATACGGCTGATCGACCGATTCGCGGAAGTGGTGAGAATGGCCGCCGTGTCGACCTCGGAACCATCGGCCGAAGACCATGTTTCGAGCAGACCCGCAAAGGCAACAACACCACCGCGTTTCGGTTTGATGAAATAGGCCTGCGGTTTGCCGCCTTCATCCTTGTCAGGACGTCTCCATTCGTAAAATCCACTGGCCGGAACAAGCACACGACGGTGGCGCATGGCCGCACGAAACGACGCCTTGCCTATTGCGGTTTCGGCTCGAGCATTGATCAGCAAGGGAAAATCACTGGGATCTTTCAGCCAGCCGGGCAACAGCCCCCAACGCGCCAGCACCGCCTGCCGTCTCGGCAGGTTGCTGCCGGGCTGCGAGGTTTCTGATTCCACCACGACAAGGATCGGCTGGGTGGGGGCGATGTTGTAACGCGCGGGAAAGTCATCAAGCTCGATGAGGCTTAGAAACTCAGCGAGTTCGTCGGGCGTTGCCAGCAATACAAATCGTCCGCACATGTTATTTTCCTCCGGCAACCAGTGTCACGGCATCGGCAAAATGATCTCAGGCACGCGGCCCAAACAAAATGAGACTTGCACCAGCAAGGCAGATGGCGCCGCCCGCGAAATCCCATCTGTCAGGTGACTGGCCTTCGACACCCCATAACCAGAAAAGTGAGGCAACAATATACATGCCGCCATAAGCGGCATAAGCCCGCCCCGCCACTTCAGACGGCACCAGTGTCAGCAACCACGCAAAGGCGGCCAAAGCGACCATGCCCGGCACTAGCCACAGCACCGATTTTTCCAGCCGCAGCCATGCCCAGAAAGTAAAACATCCGGCAATTTCGGCCAATGCGGCGGCGGCATAGATCAGATAAATCTTCATTGGTTCGGTTTTCGGCCCGGATGAGATGTTGCGTCACACGAAAGACATAGTGATTCCCCGCTTATGATAGCGGTTTGGGGCTGCTGCTAAAACACGCCAGTCCAGGTGCAATCTTGGGAAACCCGAGCGATGACACTCACCTTGCACATGCATCCGCTTGCCTCGTTCTGTCACAAGGTGCTGATTGCACTTTATGAGAACGACACCGAGTTTGAAAAATCACTGATCGATTTTTCCGACGCCCAGTCCACGCAAAAACTTATCGACCATTGGCCGGTCGGCAAGATACCGGTGTTGGAGGACCAGCGGCGTCATCAGGTGCTGGGTGAAACCAGCATCATCATCGAATATTTGCAGCAGCACTACCCTGGCGACACAAGGCTATTGCCGAGCGCCCCGGATGCGCAGCTGGAGACACGCTTATGGGATCGGTTCTTTGACCTCTATGTCAGCGTTCCGATGCAGAAGATTGTCACGGACAAAATAAGGCCGGAAGGCAATCAGGATGCCTTTGGAGTGAACGAAGCGCGCCAGACGCTGAATACCGCCTATGAAATGCTGGAACGACAACTCACCGGCAAAATCTGGATATGCGGAGAAGAGTTCACACTGGCAGATTGTTCTGGTGCCCCTGCCTTGTTCTATTCGTCTATCGTCCATCCTATCGGACCGGGCAAACCGGCACTGGATCGTTATTTCGAACGGCTCATGCATCGCCCTTCGGTAAAACGTGTCATCGCCGAAGCACGCCCCTGTTTTGCAATGTTTCCCTTCCATGAAGACATTCCAAAGCGCTTCATGAACGATTAAGCATGTATCGCAGACATCATACGCACAGGTCCTTTTCCATGCCGCAGCCTCGTCCCGCCTCTTCCGCAATCGTCACACGCGGTGACCGCATGTTGCTGGTCAGGCGCAAGAACCCGCCATCGGCGGACATGTTCGCCTTTCCCGGCGGCAAGGCAGAGCCGGGTGAGAGACCGGAAGACGCGGCACTGCGTGAATTGCTGGAAGAGACTGGCATCGAGGCCCGCAATCCACAGCTTTTTGCCACCTATGATCTGAAGCCTGAAACGGCAAGCGGCGCCGCCTCCAGCCACTATTTCCTATCGGTATTTCTGGTGGAAGCAGACCATACGGCAGAAGCGGTTGCCAATGATGATGCGGCAGATCCCGGCTGGTACACGGTGGAGGAAGTGCGTGATCTGCCGGTTCCGCCAAGCGTTCTGGAATGCTGTGAACGCGTGGCCAAGCAATTGCGCTCATTACAGAATCGCGGCATGAAACCACAATGAGCAAACCACGATCACGACTTTCAGCATCGTCTGCATTTTGCGCAACGCTGTTTGTTGCCATGGGTGCGTTTGCGCAACCGTCAGCCCCGTCGGCCACTGCTCCATCAGGTTCTGCGCCTGCCAATTCAGCCTCGACAGCTTATGATCAAAAGCTGTCACGTCTGGCCGAAGTCACAGGCGCCGTGCATTACCTGCGCAACCTTTGCCAAAAGGATGTCAAGGAAGACTGGCGCAAAGCGATGAGCGATCTTTTGGCCGCAGAAACGGCCAACGAACCGGAAAGACGGCAGAAATTGACCGCCGCCTTCAACCGTGGATACCGCTCATTTGCTGCTGTTTATACCGAATGCACACAGGCTGCTGTGGTGGCCGAAGAGCAATACCGTAACGAAGGTGCAACACTTGCGTCAGAAATTGCTTCTCGCTTCGGAAATTAGGAAATAATTAACCTGTTTTTACCGCAACCCGTGCCGTTTTGATAAAAGGCTGTTAGAGTTGTTAACGAGGTGGTAAGACTTCAACCGTCTCGACGAGGAAGAAAGTATGCAAGAAAGCCGCAACGACATCGCCGAAATGATTGTTCACGAGAAGATGCAGGTCGCTCTGGAACACCAGAACGAGGCCTGGGCCGACGGTATGGCCGACGGCATCGAACCGGAAATCATTGCCGACGCTGCCATTGCACTGGCCATGCGCGAAACGATTCGCCTGCATGGTGAGGCTGGAGCAGAAGCCATGCTCGAATCACTGCGCCAAAGAATGCTGGCAGGCGAATTTTCCCCGACCCGCACCATCCAGTAAAACCGGAGGGTAGCATTATGACGTTTCGTGTGAGGGAAGAACTGGCCCTGTCGGCAGCTATTTTTGCTGCGTTTCTGGTGACAGCCCAACCGGTATTTGCGCTTTCAGAACTCAAGAACATGCCTGATCAGTCCACCAGCGAGAGTGCACAGAGCGCACCGCAGGTGACTGAGCCGAATACCGTAGAGGGTGATTCGGACGGCGGCATTCCCATGCCGAGCCCATTGATCGATAAATCTGCTGGCACCAACGACCAGACGGCCGGTGAACCGGACGAAGATCAGCCTGTTGTTTCCGATATTCAGCACGACAATACCAAGGCCCCTGCCGCCGTGCAGCGCCTGCGTCAGCTAATTGTTGAAGCGTCGGCCACAGGCGACATCGAAAAGCTGCGTCCGCTGGTCAATCCCGGCCCGAACCAGGCTCAGATTACCGGCGACGACGGGGATGACCCGATTGCTGCGCTGAAAAGCTTCTCCGGCGATCCTGACGGGCTGGAAGTTCTGGCCATTCTTCTCGATCTGTTGTCCACCGGTTATGCCCATATGGATGCCGGCACCCCGGAAGAAATGTATGTCTGGCCTTACTTTGTGGGCAAATCACTGAATGAGTTGACCGCACCTGAAAAGGTCGAGTTGCTGCGCATCATCACCGCGGGTGATCTTGCCGACATGCAGGAATACGGCACCTACAGCTTTTACCGCATCGGCATCACGCCGGATGGCCAGTGGAAGTTTTTCACCGCAGGCGACTGAGCTGAAAGCAGATGCATTGGATAATGTGGCAAGCATGGCTTGCCGCAAGAACGTTCAATGCCTAAATCCCTGACATACAGTCTTGCCTTGTGTTGACTGATCCCTTTTCGCCGACTGTCGTCAGTGCGACGGGATATCGCCATCCATCACACCTGACACTTCAACAGGAACACATCCATGTCCTCCGCCTTTTTACCGCAGCAGCGCCAGATCGAGATTACGGGCAAAGACGCACAGGAATTCCTGAACAATCTCATCACCACTGACGTTGAGAACCTGCCGGAAAACGAGGTGCGCGCTGGCGCCCTTCTGACACCACAAGGCAAAATCCTGTTTGATTTCCTGGTGTCGCGTGAGGCGGACGGTTTTATTCTCGAAACCGATAGCAGCCAGCTGGACGCACTGATCCGCCGCCTGACCATGTACAAGCTGCGCGCAGCCGTTGAGATCAAACCGCACGCGCAGGACGGTGTCAGCGTTTTCTGGGATGGCGACAAACCTGAAGGTGCAAAACTGGATAGCCGCTTTGCCAAGGCAGGCATTGAGCTCTATCGCGCAGCCGGTGCCTCGGCTAGCGGCGCAATTGAGCCCTATGATGCGTTGCGGATTTCCGTTGGCATTGTTCATTCGGGCGCAGACTACGCCCTGCAGGATGCCTTTCCGCATGACGTGCTGATGGACGTCAATGACGGTGTATCCTTCAAGAAGGGCTGCTTCGTCGGACAGGAAGTCGTTTCGCGCATGAAACATCGTGGCACGGCCCGTAGACGTGTGGTGATCGTGGAGAGCGATGCTCCCCTTCCCGCTGGTGGCACCGATTTGACGGTCAATGGCAAAACGATTGGCACACTCGGCAGTGTGTCCGGCAATAACGGTGTGGCGATTGTGCGTATTGACCGCGTGGCAGATGCTCTGGCTACCGAGACGCCTATCCTGGCGGGCGAGACGCCTGTCAAACTCACATTGCCTGCGTGGAGCGGTTTGAGCTTCCCTGCCGCGGAACCCACAGCCAGCGCGGAGGAATAAGGTTGGCCGCGAAGCTCAACACCCGCGCATGGCAACGGATGTTGTCCGGCCGCCGCCTCGACCTGCTGGACCCCTCGCCGCTTGATGTTGAAATTGCTGACATTGCCCATGGTCTTGCCCGCGTTGCGCGCTGGAACGGCCAGACCCACGGCAATCACGCATTTTCGGTTGCGCAGCACAGCCTTATCGTTGAGACAATTTTCAGCCGCAGCAATGATGCTACGCCAGACGAAATGCTGATGGCCCTGCTGCATGATGCACCGGAATATGTGATCGGCGACATGATTTCACCGTTCAAGTCGGTGGTGGGCGGTGGTTACAAGTCGGTGGAGAAACGGCTGGAGGCGGCCATTCATCTGCGCTTCTCGTTGGCGCCGCACCCATCCAGCGAGCTCAAGGACCGCATCAAGAAGGCCGATACGGTTGCGGCCTATTTCGAAGCGACCGAGCTTGCGGGCTTTTCGATGACCGAAGCCAAAAAATTCTTTGGCCAACCCCGTGGTATTACCTGCGACATGCTGTTGATTGACCCTTTGCCGGCCCTTGAGGCCCAGCACCTGTTCATTGAGCGTTTCAACGCCATTGAAGCCTTGCGCACCCAGCAGAAAAGCGGTGTTGCATGACCGCAATTGTTGTTTCACCACTGGGGCGAATTGCCGAAATGGCGGTACGCCACAAGTCTCGTGAAATGGTCAGCCTGCTGGCCGAGAAACAGGATTTCCATCGCCCTGCGGTCATTCTTGCAGAGCGTCACCTGACGCTTGCGATGAATGACATCAGTTTTGCCGGCACCGGTAATTTGATCGCCCCGCAGGATGGTCATATCCAGAACCTGATCGATTTTGCGAAGAGTTGGGATCAGTCGGCTCCGCTGCTGGTCCACTGCTGGATGGGGGTCTCCCGGTCTCCGGCTGCTGCTGCCCTTGTTTCTCTGGCACTCTATCCAGAGCAGAATGAACAGGATCTGGCAAAACGTTTGCGGCAGGCTTCACCCTATGCAACACCCAATTCACGGATCATCGAAATTGGCGACCGCCTGCTGAACCGTGATGGCCGATTGGTTGCCGCCTTCAAGGCTATTGGCCGGGGCGCCGATACAGATGGAAATGTTCCCTTTGTACTTCCATTGAACGGCTGACGACACCCAACGGCAGGTTTGACTGGCTCGAAGCACGCGTTGCGCGCTATATAAAATGCACTGCATTTTTGGCGGAACCATTTCCAATCTTTGTCGTTGGCAATTTGAACATTCAGGAAACAGGGCTTCAGAATAGTTTCATGGAACAACAAGCTACGGAATTTTTTGTCGCTTCGCAGGCGGCTCTTGGTCAGGCAAGCGCGCTGCTTGTGCAATATTCCTTCTCGATCGTGGGCGCTTTGTTGCTCTTGTGTATCGGCTGGTTGGCGGCATCGTTCGTGCAGCGCTGGGCTTTCGAGGGCCTGTCACGTATTCGCGGTTTTGACGAAACGCTGGCGCGGTTTTTCTCCGGTGCTATCCGATATGTGATCCTTATTCTGGTCATCGTCATGGTGCTTGGCCAGTTTGGCGTGCAGACCGCCTCTATTCTGGCGGCTCTTGGTGCTGCAGGTTTGGCCATCGGTCTTGCCCTGCAAGGCACTCTGCAGAATATTGCTGCCGGTATCATGCTGCTGGTGCTGCGCCCGTTTCGGGTTGGTGAATATATTGAAACCAGTGCTGTCAGCGGAACTGTGATCGAAATTGGCCTGTTTGCCACCGAGCTGAAAACCAGTGACGGACTATACAGACTGGCGCCAAACTCGACGCTGTGGAATGTGCCGATTACCAATTACAGCCGATTTCCATCGCGTCGCCATGAGTTAAGCGTGACCGTACCAAAGGGCGAAAGCCTGGCAGAGGCGCAGGACACGCTGATGAATGTCGCACGTTCCAACAGCCGCGTGCTGCTGGATCCGGCCCCTGTCACCTTCATTGATTCCGTCAGCGGCGATACCGCCACTGTGAAATTACGTTACTGGGCACGCAGCGAAGGCTGGTGGGCAACGACGCGTGACATGACGAAAGCGATGAAAGTGGCCTTTGACGAACGGTCCGAAGTCACAGCGTCACAACCCGCCGAATAGCTGGCATAGCATTCCAAAAGAAAGGCCGATTGTGAAATCGGCCTTTTTCGTTGCAGTGAATTTGTGGCTCATTGCCCCATGGTGGAGCGATGCGCCCAACCGGTCATGCGTCTTTCAAGCCAGGCCATGACCGCGTACATGACGATGCCTTCTATCGCCAGCATCAGCAGGCCAGCAAACACCAGGGGCACGTTGAACTGGCTCTGCGCGGAACTCATCATATTGCCCAGACCGTAATTGGAAGCCACCGTTTCTGAGACGACAGACCCTACGAAGGCGAGCGTGATGGCGATTTTCAGCGATCCAAAGAAATAGGGCATGGAGCGCGGGATACCCACCTTCAGCATGATATCCATTTTCTTCGCGCCAAGCGCTCGCAGCACATCCTCGGTTTCCGGCTCGATGGTCGCAAGACCGGTGGCAACATTCACCACGATCGGGAAGAAGGAAATCAGGAAGGCAGTCAGGACAGCCGGCACCGTGCCGATACCAAACCAGATGACAAGAATTGGCACCAAGGCGACTTTCGGAATGGCATTAAAACCGATCATCAGCGGATAAAGCCCGGCATAAATGGTCTTTGACCAACCAATGAACAGGCCGATAGCCAGACCTGCGACAACCGCCAGAATGAAACCGAGCGTCGTCGTGTAAAGCGTCTGTAGCGAGTTTTTCCAGATGGGTGACCAATATTGGGCGATGGCCTGAAACACCCGCGTCGGCGACGGCAGGATGGTCGGCGGCATATCCAGCGCCTTGACCAGCAGTTCCCACGAAAGAAATAGTGCCAGCGTATAAAGCCACGGCGCCGCCTTGACCCAGTTGACGCGGGCGATCAGAGGTTTTGGACGTTCCGTGGCGATCCCGGTTTCGACGAACGCACTCATGCGGCTACCCTCGCCTTTGCAATTTCACCATGCAGTTCGTGCACCATGTCGTTAAAACCATGCTCATACATCAGGTCCAGTTGTCGGGGCCGGGCAAACGGCACCGTATGTTCTTTCAGGATACGGCCCGGTCGGGCCGTCATCACAAAAATCTTGTCCGCCAGAAATACCGCTTCACGCAGATCATGCGTGACGAGAATAATGGTGACGTTCTGGGCTGCGTGAAGATCGCGGATCACACACCATAGTTCTTCACGGGTGAATGCATCCAACGCGCCAAACGGTTCGTCCAGCATCAGCAGTTCCGGCTCATGGATCAATGCGCGGCACAAATTGGCGCGCTGCTGCATACCGCCTGAGAGCTGCCAGGGAAACTTCGAGCCAAATCCTTTCAAGCCGACAATCTCCAGCAGGCGTTCTGCCTTGGCGACATATTCGGCCTTGTTTGCACGCAGGCGATGACGGTGCTTTTCGACGATTTCCAGCGGCAACAGGATGTTTTCCAACGTCGTGCGCCATGGCAGCATGGTCGGGTTCTGGAACGCCATGCCGACAATCGACACAGGCTGTGTCACCTGTTTTCCGGCAACAATCACGTGACCAACCTGCGGAATGTGCAGGCCGGTTACCAACTTCATAAGCGTCGATTTTCCACACCCCGAAGGCCCGACGACCGCAGTGAATTGCCCCTTGTCCACGGTGAGGTTTAGACCTGAAACGGCAAGCGTTCCCGCCGCGCCGCCATAACGCATGTCAACGTTATCGATTTCAACCAGATGAGCCATGTTCCCAGTCCCTGTAATTCTGACGCTCACCTGCATGGGCGGGGACCGGGCGATTATTGCCCCTCCCGGTCCATTCACCATGCAAGTTTATGAGCGTTGGTAGATGCCCGGGAACAGCCCGGGCATAACGATGCGAGTTTGCGGCCAATCAAGGCAGCATGCGGTCTTCCTTGGCTGGCAGATAGCTCGCGTCAAAAACCTGTTCAGCCTTGACGTTGCCTTTGAGGCCAAGCGAAATCTTCAGTGTTTCGATCGAGGCAGCCAGACGCTCCGGATCAATACCGCCCATGCCGTTTTCAACGACGTAAGGTGTCTTGATGTTCATGGCATTGGCCATGTTGAGGCGCTCAAGTTCGATCTCGCTGTTGAGGGTTTCATTGCGCGCAAGAACGGCTGCGACGCCCTCTTCCGGCTTGGCCACAGCATCAGCAAACCCCTTGGCGAGAGCCTTGAGGAAACCCTTGACGGCTTCTGGATTTTTCTCGGCAAAATCAGTGTTTACCAGCACGGCGTTGCCATAAAGGTTCAAGCCGTTTTCAGCCATCAGAATGGTGGCGATATCATCGTCAGAAATACCCTGCGCCTTCAGGTTCAAAATGACCGAGAATGCAAAACCGAAGACCGCATCGACATCACCCTTGGCCAGCATCGGCTCACGCACCGGGAAGCCAATTGATTCGATGGTGATCTTGCTGTCATCAAGAGCAGCCACTTCCTTGAAGGCCTTCCACTGGGCAAACGCGCCATCTGGCGGTGGCGCACCAAGCTTCTTGCCTTCCAGCGACTTCGGGTCTGTGGTGACGCCGAGCGACTTGCGGCCAACAACCGCAAATGTCGGGCGCTCATAAACCATGTAGACGGCCTTCACCTTCTGGCTTGGGTCTTCATCCAGGAATTTCATCACCGAGTTGATGTCGCCAAAGCCCATCTGGTAGGCACCAGTGGCAACACGCGGAATGGCTTCCACCGAACCGTTACCGCTATCGATGGTGACATCCAGTCCCTCGGCCTTGAAGTAACCCTTGTCAACCGCCAGCAGGAAGCCGGCAGCCGGACCTTCAAACTTCCAATCGAGCGTGAACTTGATTGGCGTTTCGGCAAAAGCCGGTGCAGCGAATCCGACCGAAAGGCCGAGAGCCGTAAATGTCGCGATTTTCGAAAACAACCTGCGCGTTAACATTGTTCTTCCCCCTGGAAGTTTTTGATTGAATTAGCCTTATCAAATCCAATTCAAACTCAAGGCGCAAGTGAAAAACGCACATAAAATATGCTATATTTAATGATGTTTATTTTTTAATCATTCACCAGCAAGACAAAAAGCACAACGCACGCTTTTTGCGCAAAACTTTCACCTCCTAGTGATATCCACACCCCTGCCCTTGCGTAATGTCAGGTGACGCGACCATATGGTGCAGAGCTGACAAGGATTGAAGAAAGGTCGTTTGAGCATGATCGCGGATGCAGGCATTCATCACATCACCATGATTGCCCGAAAGGTACAGGCCAATGTCGACTTCTATGCCGGATTTCTCGGCCTGCGCCTCGTCAAACGCACCGCAGGTTTTGAAGATGCGATGCAGCTGCACCTGATCTATGGCGATCACTCCGCAAGCCCCGGTTCCCTCGTAACGTTCCTGATCTGGGAAGATGGTGGTCAAGGCCGTGTGGGTCACGGGCAAACGCTCGAAGTATCTCTGGCGATTGATCCCGCCAGCATTGGCTTCTGGTTGACCCGCGCACTAACGGCAGGCATTCGCACCGAAGGCCCGATGGAGGAATTTGGCGAACCGGTCATACGGCTGAAAGATCCTGACGGAATCATCGTCAAGCTTTGTGGCACGACCGCATTTGCCGAGGCCGACCCGCATGAAGCGCCGGGCATTCCGCGTGAGCATGCCATCCGCCGCATCCGTGGCGCGACGATGCTCAGCGAAGCGCAGGATGAGACCCAGAGCTTTCTGTCCCGCTATTTCGGTTATCTTTTCACACAACAGCAAGGCGCCATCCGCCGCATGGTTTCGGCTTCCGGCGATATTATCGATGTGCGCGATGCTACCGGTTTCTGGTCGAGCGCACCCGGTACCGGCACGGTTGACCACATTGCCTTTCGCGCCCGTAACGACGACGAATTGAACAGCGTGCATGCCGAGTTGAAAAAGCTGAACTCCAGCGTCACCAATGCCCATGACCGCAAATATTTCGCCTCACTCTATGTGCGTGAGCCCGGCGGCGTGCTGATCGAAATGGCGACCGATGGTCCCGGCATGACCATTGACGAAGCGCCCGACAGACTCGGTGAAGCGCTGTTCATTCCACCCGATTTTGAGGCCGACGCTGAGGCTGCCCGAGTTTCCCTGCCGCAATTTGCAATGCCGGGCGATGAGCGGGTGATTTACCGCGAATTGCCGTTCGTGCACCGCTTCTACACACCGCAGCAACCGGATGGCAGCGTATTGATATTGCTGCATGGTTCCGGCGGCAGCGAAACGAGCCTTATGCCTCTCGCCGCAAAAGCGGCACCAAACGCCACCCTGCTTGGGGTGCGCGGTCGCAGCACCGAAGAGGGCATTGCCCGCTGGTTCCGACGGTTTGGCAATTCATCCTTTGACCAGAACGATATTGCCCGCGAAGCCGAGGCCTTTGCCGCCTTTGTCGAGGGCGCGATTGCCGCCTACGGCATTGATGTCAAAAAACTGCGTTTCATCGGTCACTCCAACGGTGCCAACTTCCTGGCGGCATTTTTTGCGCTTCACCCGCAGTTTGCGGCCGAGACACTTCTACTGCGGGCCATGCCGGTGTTGGAACATTGGCCGGCCGCGGATTTGAGCGGCCGCAAAATCCTGCTCTCAGCCGGAGAGACCGACAGATACCGCGATCAGACTGTGCGTCTTTCCGAGATATTGTCAGGCGCAGGCGCAGAAATACGGCTGGAAACCGCGCCTCAGGGACACGATATCGGTGCATTCGATATTGAGTTGGCTAAATCATGGCTTGCACAATAAATTCGCACACACGTATAAAACCGGATGAGGCACAGGAATGAACAGTGCTTCCGGACATGTTTTGTCACGGAAACGCCCCTCATTCCTGTTTATGCGCTGTTTAGCAGACATGGCCACGCGCTCGTGTTTCTGAACCGCTATAATCGGGAGAGTGACTATTGGAAATGCTCGTTCTGCTGGCCGTAGCATATGTGGCCGCCTTTATCTACACGCTCGTTTCCAGCTTCCGCAGTGCCAGCCGCATCAATGTCCTTGAACGAGAAGTCAAGGCGCTGAAAAGAATGCTGGCAACTGGCCAGTCGCCCGTGGCAACGCAAGAGAGCCTGCAGGCCGAGGCAGAACAGCAGGACGCTTTCCTTGGCGCAGGTGTGCCAGCAAACGACATTACCGCCTCCGACCTCACGCTTGGACCACAAGAGCAGCAACCCTCACGCTCCGCTGATCTCGTCGCGCAGGATGTGGCACAGGACCAGAATGTTGTCACAGAGACACTACCAGAACAGCCGCCAGCAGCAGCAACCTTGCCGCCGCGCGAAAGCTTTGAAAACCGTCTAGGCGCGCGCTGGGCGGTTTGGGCCGGTGGCATTGCGCTGGCCTTGGGTGGCATATTCCTTGTCAAATATTCCATTGAAAGCGGACTGCTCAGCCCTGCCGTACGCCTTGCTCTGGCCGGTATCTTCGGCCTTCTGTTGTGGGCCGCCGGTGAAGCCATTCGCCGCAAAGCTGTCCCCAGCGTAACTGCCGCCTATTCAAACGCCATGATTCCCGGCGTTCTGACGGCTGCAGGCTCACTCACCTTGTTTGGCGTGGTCTATGCCGCCTATGGAATCTACGAGTATATCGGCCCGGCAACAGCCTTTATAACGCTTGGTCTGGTGGCCTTTGCCACTCTTGGACTTTCGCTGCTGCATGGGCAGGCACTGGCCGGGCTTGGTCTGTTTGGCTCCATGTTAACGCCAGCACTGGTTTCGACCGAGACACCCAACATCTGGGCGCTGTTCATTTTCCTGACCATTTCCTGGGCCGCCACCGCATTCGCCTGCCGCAGCCAGAACTGGAAAATTGTCCCGGCACTTGCCAATGCCGGCCTTGGTCTCTGGGCGCTTGGTTATATCGGCGCCAGCGATATCGTTGACCTGACACCACCGACACTTGCCTTGCTAGCAATGCTGGCTGGAACCATCTTCCTCTGGCCGGGCAAGGCGTTTGATGGACAACTGCAACAACAGGAAAGCGTCGCAGAGACGGATCCGCCGCAGAACACCGCACCTGACAGATTGTCCGTGCGCATGCTGAAACTGGCAGCGCGCCACCCGATCGCTATCAGCCTGACCGCATCACTGGCGGCGATCCTGCCTGCCATGGCCATGGTCCTGACAGCCGCGTCGACAAATATTCATCCAAGCTTTGCCACGGCAAGTGTGATCGCTGCCCTCGCGGCGCTCGGTGCCAGCCGGCATTTTGCGGTCTGGCCTGCGGTATTTTCCGCACTTGGCGCCCTTGCCATCGTCACACTGACCACCCGTAGCGTATTCTATTTCTCGGGAATGATTACCGGCACCAACATTGCCCTGCCGGCAGTCGCACAGGGCAATGGTACCGATATTGCCATCGCACTCGGCCTTGGCGCCATTTTCCTGCTGTGCAGCTTTGCCTTCCTCAAGCGCAAGGGCGAGCAAGATCCTGACTTTGCGTTGCTTTGGGCCGGCATTGCAGCCATCATCCCCGTATGGCTCGGCACAATTAGCTTTGTTGAATATGGTAACCTGACCCGCGACTGGCTGCACGCAGCCTATGGTCTGGCACTTGGCCTTATCCTGATTGCCGGGGCGGAGTGGCTGCACAGGCAGGACAAGGATGCAGCTTATCGGATGCCGCTCAACCTGCTGGTGACAGGCTCATTTATCGCCTTCGTCTTTACCCTGCATACGCTGACCGATGGTTTGGCAACAACCGTACTGCTTTCCGTGCTGGGCTTTGTCTATGTTCTGGCCACACGTTGGCGCACATGGGACGCCCTGCCATGGATCATGGCCATCGCCAGCGTCGGCGTTCTTGGCCGCATCGCCTGGGAACCGACAATCGTCGGACCACAAAACCTTGGGCTGACGCCGGTATTCAACGCGCTGCTGCCCGGCTATGGCATTCCCGCGGTGCTGGCCATCGCTGCCGCTTACCTGCTGCGCAACTGGCCGGAAAACCGCATCAAGAACTTCCTGCAGGCCATTGCCAGCCTTATGGGCCTGCTGGCGATTGCCATCCTCGTTCGACACGCCATGAATGGCGGCATACTGAACGACGCGGTTCCGACACTTGGTGAACAGTCGATCTATACGCTTTTGACCATCGGCATGTCCGGCGTGTTGATGACGCTCGACCTGAAATCACCAAGCCCGATCTTCCGTATTGGCTCGATGATTGCCGGTGCCATTGCCATGGTCAATGTTCTGACCATGCATTTCGGCACACTGAACCCCTATTTCAGCGGTGAAAATACGGGACCATGGCCGTTCCTCAACCTGCTGCTGATCGGTTATCTGTTGCCCGGGATCGCCTATGGCGGACTTGCCTACTACGCGCGCGGCAAACGCCCGTTTGCCTATGTGGTGATGCTGGCACTGTCTGGTGCAGCACTTCTGTTTGCCTGGGCAACGCTGTCGGTGCGCCGTTTCTGGCAGGGCGAAAATATCGCCAGCTGGAAAGGCTTCCTGCAGAGCGAAACCTACACCTATTCGGTTGTATGGCTGGCAATCGGCGTTCTGCTGCTGGCGCTCGGCTCGAAATTTGATGCCAAGAGCCTGCGCCTTGCTTCCGCAGGTCTAGTGCTGCTGGCGGTTGCCAAAGCCTTCCTTATTGACATGAGCAACCTTGAAGGTGTGCTGCGTGCCCTCTCCTTCATTGGCCTGGGTGTGGTGCTGATCGGAATTGGTCTGTTCTACCAGAAGATACTGACCGGAAAATCAGCGGCGGCAGTTCTCGCCGAAAGCAAGACGTGATGCAGATTGCCATGGCCTGCACTTGGTTCTAAACAGCGGAAAAATTCCAAGGAAAGAACATATGCAGGCCCAATCCTTCGCCCCCTTCGCTTCGCTTGCCGAGCATTTGATTCCTCACGCAACCGACGGCGATGACGGCTCGCATGATCTGGCCCATATCCACCGGGTGTTTCGCAACGCAATGCGTATTCATGCGACCGAAGGCGGCAATGGACCTGTTCTGGTGGCAAGTGTGTTGCTGCATGATTGCGTGGCCGTTGAGAAGAACTCACCGCTGCGGGCACAGGCCTCACGACTAGCAGCGGAAAAGGCCGAAGGCATATTGCTGGCGCTGAATTGGCAGACCGCAGATATCGAGGCGGTAAAACACGCCATTACCACGCACAGTTTTTCCGCCAATCTGGAGCCGCAGACGCTGGAAGCAAAAATCCTGCAGGATGCGGACAGGCTGGACGCCATTGGCATGGTGGGGGCAGCCCGGTGTTTCTATATTGCTGGTCGGTTGGGTTCAGCACTTTATGACCCGCAAGACCCGCTCGCCAGAGAACGCCCCCTTGACGACAGGACATTTGCAATAGACCACTTCCAGACGAAGTTGTTCAAGCTGGCCGACGGTTTCAAGACGGAAACCGGAAGGGCGCTGGCCAAGGAACGGCATGACAGACTACAGCAGGTGCTGGATCTGTTTCTGGATGAAATCTGAGGAGGTTTGCATGCGCATATCGGCGCTGAATATCTACCCGCTGAAAAGTGCGCGCGGCATTCCGCTTTCGCAAAGCCCTATCACCTGGGAGGGTTTGCCCGGCGATCGCCGCGCGATGTTTGTGCATGCTTCCGGTCAGTTCATTACCCAACGCGAATTGCCATCCATCGCGCGGATTACCGCCTTGCAGTCCGGCAGCGGACTGCGCCTGTCCACCGACACGGATGGCGAGATTCTCGCCCTGCCCTCGCCAGAGCGCATGGATGTTGTGGTATGGAAATCGACAGTCAATGCGGCCGTGGCGCCGGACGAGATCAACACCGTGCTGTCAGGATGGATGGGCACCGAACTCAAGCTGGTGTTTTTTGATGAGGCGTCCACGCGTATCGCCTCTGAAGAATGGGCTGGCGATGAAACGCCCGTCACCTTTGCCGACGGCTATCAGATCCTCGTCACGACAACTGCGTCGTTGGCTGCACTCAATGAAAACATGGCCGCCAATGGCGAAGATGGTATTGGCATGGATCGTTTCCGTCCCAACATCGTGCTCGACACGGATGAGCCATGGGCGGAAGACCGCTGGGCAGCATTGGACATCAACGGCATCCGTTTTGATCTGGTCAAACCCTGTGCCCGCTGCATCATGACCACTCAGGACCAGTTGACTGGTTCGCGCGAGGGTGCGTCGCCAATGAAGGCGATGGGACGGTTGCGCATGTCGGCCGACCGCCGTGTGCCCGGCCCGCTTTTCGGTTGGAACGTCACACCGCGTGGTGAAGGCCAGATTGCCGTGGGTGACACGGCAACCATTATCGAAAGCCGCAATGACGGCTGGGCAATCAAGAAGCGCGGTTAAACCTCAACCGCGCTTTTTCTCGTAACGAACATCACTCTTGTCATCGACGCCAACGGCAATCCAGTTGCGTTTCTGGTAAAAGCCATTGGCGCGAATATCCGGGGATGCATCCGTCTCCAGCCAGATGGTTTCATGGCTGGCAAACAGGGCTTTCTCGGCTTTATCCATCAGTAGATTGCCAAGGCCACGGCCTTCAAATGACGGTTTCACGAACAACGCAAATACCGAGGCGTCTTCAAAGTCCACGATGGCGAAGGCAGCCGGCTGCCCGTCCACCTCGGCAATCCAGCCGCATTCTGCACTCTCCAGCGTTTCGGTCACCACATCCTGCGAGATGCCCATCTCCAGCAGTTGTTCATGCGTCAGATGGTTCTGCGTTACACTCGTCCGGATATCAAAAATGGCGTCGACATCAGCAGAGCGGGCACGGCGAACACATATCATTGGCTGAGATTTTCCTTTTAAATACAACATAGAATGGTGGCGATGCTTTTGACACCAAATGCAGTTTCCATCAACGCGCATTATGCACAACCTCAACAAAACTGATTGGCGCGAAAATATGATGAAAGCTAATATGGGCGCCTATCAGGAGATTACTGAATGCCCGATTCTATCCGCCAGCCGATGCCCTGGCTCATCATCATTGCCGGATCGCTGATTGCTGTCATGACCTTTGGCCCGCGCTCGGCCATGGGCTTTTTCCAGCTGCCAATGTTGCAGGACACTGGCTGGGATCGCTCGACCTTTGGGCTTGCCATGGCGTTGCAGAACCTGTTCTGGGGCATCGGCCAGCCGTTTTTCGGTGCGCTTGCCGATAAATATGGAACAGGCCGTGTGCTTATTCTGTCCGGCATTCTTTACGCTGCGGGTCTGGTGTGCATGTCTTTTGGCACATCACCCTTCTGGCTGCATTTTGGCGGCGGCGTACTGGTCGGCCTTGGCATTGCCGCCGGTTCGTTCAGCGTCATCCTGTCGGCCTTTGCCCGCAATGTGACGCCGCAGCAGCGCGCGATGGCGTTTGGTATCGGAACGGCCGCCGGTTCTGCCGGCATGTTCCTGTTTGCGCCCATCAGCCAAGGCCTGATTTCGGCCTATGGCTGGTCCGACAGCCTTGTCTATATCGGTGCAATGATGCTCATCGTGCCATTGCTGGCATGGCCGCTGCGCGGCAACGCCACATCCGGCACGCAGTCACAGGCGCAGTTTAAGCAAACGGCTGGCGAGGCCCTGCGGGAAGCTCTTGGCCACAAAAGTTATTTGTTGCTGACAACCGGCTTTTTTGTCTGCGGTTTTCAGGTGGCCTTTATCACCGCCCACTTCCCGGCCTATCTCGGTGATATCGGCATTGAACCACGTTACGCTGTCATTGCCATGGCACTGATCGGTTTCTTCAACGTCATCGGCTCGCTGGCGGCAGGTTACATCAGCCAGCGTTACTCCAAGCCTTATTTCCTTGCCTATATCTATATTGGCCGCTCGATTGCCGTGACGGCCTTTCTGCTGCTGCCGCAGACGCCGCTTTCAGTTGTCATTTTCGCTGCCGTGATGGGTCTGTTGTGGCTGTCCACCGTTCCGCCAACCAATGCACTGGTCGCCATTATGTTCGGCACGCGTCATTTGGGCATGCTCGGTGGCGTGGTGTTTCTCTCGCACCAGATCGGCTCATTCCTTGGCGTCTGGATGGGCGGCTACCTCTACGATATTCTCGGGTCTTACGATCTCGTATGGTGGCTTGGTGTCGGAATGGGTATCTTTGCAGCCATTGTTCACTGGCCAATCCGCGAACAGGCGGTTGAGCGACCAGCGATCGCCTAATCCAGCACTGGCTGCTGGACAGCCATCAACGCTTTTAATGCCGCCTGGACGAAACCGTCTCGGGCGGCATTGTCGTTTAGGCCACGCGGCTCATAAACATGGCGGTTGAGGAAATGACCGGTCAGTCGGAAAGCGGCGGTCAGGCTCTCACAGGTGGCGGCAGCTCTGCCCTGATGCCCAAGGAACGGCGGCAACATCAACATTCGGTCTGCATAGGGTTGACCGGCAGCACGACACACAGCACGCCCGGTTTTGGGTGAGACATAGACAAGTTCGTCGCGCGTGCCGGTTGCGGCACACTCACTCAAATCCAGTCCAAAACCGAGATCGTTCAGCACGGCGAGCTCAAACCGCACGAACAGTTCCCCGGCATCGGCGGGATTGGTCATGTTTTCAAGAATCACATTCATCGCTTCAAACAGATGCGGATGCGGATCACGTTCGGGCAACAATCTGAGAAGCGCACCCATGGCCTGCACACCATAGACCGCCGTTGCGGTTTCCATCAACTGGGCGGCGCGCAAGCGCACCGGCTCCATGCGGTATTCACCAAGATGGTCATGCAGACGCGCACGCCAGGTCACATCAACCAGATTGCCCGGCTGCAACACCGGCTGCATGCTACGGGAACGACCGGACCGAACCATGCCCAAATGGCGGCCACGCGAACGGCTCATCACCTCGGCGATAACACTCGTTTCGCCGTGGCGCTTCACGCCAAGAATGATTGCCTCGTCCTGCCACTGCATGGAATAAACTGCCGCTATGCTGATTCAAGTCACTCTACAGCATCGGCCCGTGAAGCGAAATTGCTTTACAGACTATCGCGCCTCAGACGAGGCGCGTTTTTCATGTTTGCCGAGAATGCCGGACACAAAGGTCGCAAATTCGCCGTCATCAAACGGTTTGCCCAGCACTACCGCCTGCTTCAAATCCTCGGGGAAGCCACTCGTATCGTTGTAACCGCTGATAAAGCCGAAGGGAATTTGCCGCTCGCCCAGCGCACGCGCCAGATCAAAGCTGTTTTCTCCTGCGATGTTCACGTCCAGAAACACGCAATCATAAATGTGCGTTTCCAGAGCCGTAACTGCGCCTGCAATAGATGTCGCGATGTCAACCGTATCGAACCCCATACCAAGCAAGGTTGTCTCGATATCCAGCGCGACGAGATATTCATCTTCCAGCACGAGAGCTCGTTGCCGCACCATATCTTTTCTCTATCCTCACCCGTCTGCCCGGCCCTCGCAACACTGCGACCCGTATTATGGAATCGCAAATACGGACCACGACGTCATTTAAAAAAGACATGTTCCTGGGCGTTAGCTCAGATAAACGGCCGACTCTGTTTGTCGTCACCGTCCCAACCCGCAACCGCCGCCAGACCTGCCTCATCCAGCACGAGACAGCCTTTGTCCGTCCAGCGCAACAGATTGCGATCGGAGAGTTTGCGCAGGGTCTTGTTGGTATGCACGATCGACAGGCCCAGCGTATCGGCCACATGTTGCTGGGTGACCGGCAGAGTATCTTCCTTACCAAGCAGATTGACCGCACGCGCCTTGCTGTAAAGAAATGCAATCAGGTAGGCGGCACGCTCCAGCGCAGTGCGTCGACCGATGCTGAGCAAGTGACTGTCCAGCATTCTCTCCTCACTGGCGGCAATCCAGGTCAGGTCATAGGCAAGCGTCGGATGATCGGTGAAAAGGTTGTTCAGCCTGCCACGTTCAAAAACGCACAAGGTGACCGGAGAGAGCGCTTCGACAGAATGCTGCATCTCTCCCATAACCGTGCCCTGAAGACCGACAAGATCGCCAGGCATGAGGTAATTGAGGATTTGCCGGCGCCCATCCTCCAGCGTCTTGTAGCGAAATCCCCAACCGTCGAGCACGGTATAAAGGTGGGCGCTGTGCGATCCTTCCATCAGGATCAGCGCGCCAGGTTCAACGGTCAGTTCACCGGTTTTGAAACGAGATACAAATGCGAGTTCACTACCAGAAAAATCTCGAAAATGCGGCATGTGCCGCAAGGGACACTTTTCACATGGGGTGGTTGACGATCCAGCTGGACTTCGAGGGGCCATTGATCCTCAGAACGGTTGTGAACAATTAAGTTATGCGATTACCAACTCGTACACTTAAAAATTGTTCCAACCGTCCCGTTGAAAATCAGCCTTATCCCCTTGGGAATTCCAGACCCATTTCGCGGAAGCGTTCCGGGTCATTGCCCCAGTTCTCGCGCACCTTCACGAATAGGAAGAGATGCACCGTCTGCTCGAGGATCTCAGACAGTTCCTTTCGGGACGCGGTTGAAATTGCCTTGATCGCATCGCCGTTTTTGCCAAGGGCGATTTTTTTCTGGCTGTCGCGCTCGACATAGATCACCTGTTCGATGCGAACAGAACCATCCTTGCGCTCTTCCCACTTTTCGGTTTCGACATGCGATGCATAAGGAAGCTCCTGATGCAGACGCAGGAACAGCTTTTCACGGGTGATTTCAGCAGCCAGCTGGCGCATCGGCAGATCGGAAATCTGGTCTTCCGGATAATACCAAGGGCCTTCCGGCAGCTTTTCCGCCAGATAATCCATCAGGTCATCACAGCCGGAACCATTGGTGGCCGAAATCATGAAGGTGCGCTCGAAATTCACTTCGGCATTGGCAGCGGCCGCCAGCTTCAGAAGATCTTCGCGTTGCACCTGGTCGATCTTGTTGAGGCACAGGATCTTTGGCTGTGGCACATCTTTGAGGCCGGTGAGAATGGCTTCCGCATCGCCTTTAAGACCGCGCTCACTGTCGATCAGCAACAGAATGACATCCGCATCCTTGGCACCACCCCAGGCCGACGTCACCATGGCGCGGTCCAGCTTACGGCGTGGTTTGAAAATGCCAGGCGTGTCCATGAACACGATCTGGGCATTGTTATGAATGGCGATGCCACGCATCACGGCGCGTGTCGTCTGCACCTTGTGGCTGACGATGGACACCTTTGCACCGACCAGCCGGTTTACCAGCGTCGATTTGCCGGCGTTGGTCGGGCCGATAAGCGCAACAAACCCGGAATGGGTTGGCCCGGCGGCAACGGTTTCGTCGCCCAGGCCTTCAGTGTTTTCATGTTCGGTCATAATGTCCAATCAGTCTGCGGCGGGCGTTTTGTGCCAGACGCCTTCTCGTTCGAGTAATTTGGTGGCGGCAACCTGTTCTGCTGCGCGTTTCGAGCGTTCAACACCCGTTTCCGGTGCGACGCCGGGAATTTCCACAGTCACTGTAAAGCGTGGATCGTGATCCGGTCCGCTGCGATCGTCAACCCTGTAAGATGGGGTGACAGCAAAACGGGCGTGCGCCCATTCCTGAAGTTCGGTTTTGGCGTCACGGCGACCGGCATCAATGCGGGTGGCACGCTTCTGCCAAAACTTGAGAATGAAGCGTCGCGAAGCATCCAGCCCGCCGTCGAGATAGATCGCGGCAATCAGGCTTTCCACAACGTCGGCACGAACATTCAGCATGCTTTTGCCGGTCAATTTTTTGACGTCGGCGCCGGTACGAATGAATTGATGCAGGCCCATTTCATCGGCGATGGCGGCGCAGGATTCTGCGCTGACCAGCTGGTTCAAACGAACGGACAGCTCACCTTCCGCAGCAGAGCGGAAAGTGGAAAACAGAAGTTCTGCAACACACAGGCCCAGAACGCGGTCGCCCAGAAATTCCAGTCTCTCATAATTTCCGGCGGAAGCAGAACGGGCACTTGCATGCGTCAAGGCGCGGTCAAGCCGCGCCTTTTCTGTGAATACGTGACCGATGAGAGCTTCGATACGGCCAATTTCCTCTGGCGAAAGAGGTTTTGCCTTGCTCATTCCACAGCCTTGAACAGTCTGTCCCAACGCATGTTGGCAGGCCATTTCCAGAATTCACGGAAGGATGTGTCGTTGCCTAGCGAGAAGAAGATGATGCTGGCGCGGCCGATCAGGTTTTCCGCGGGAACAAATCCGACGTCAAAACGGCTGTCGAGAGAGTTGTCACGGTTATCGCCCATGAAGAAGTAGTGGCCTTCCGGCACGACAAATTCACGGGTGTTATCGCCGCGCGAATCCTGCACCTGATCCAGCGTGTCATAGGTCACGCCGTTATCGAGCGTTTCACGGAATACCGGAACGTCAGAGCCTGGATCAAGGCGGTAATCAGAGGTGAAGGTGCCGTCAGGCTGCTTTGGAACCGGCTTGCCATTGATGAACAGCACGCCATTGGTCACCTGAATACGGTCGCCCGGCAGGCCGACGAGACGCTTGATGTAATCCACTTCCGGGTTTGGCGGCAGACGGAATACGATGATGTCACCACGCTCCGGCTCGCTTGCAAAAATGCGGCCCGAAAACAGGTTTGGCGAAAATGGCAGCGAATATTTCGAATAGCCATAGGAGAACTTGTTCACGAACAGATAGTCGCCAACCAGCAGCGTCGGCATCATCGAGCCGGACGGAATGGTGAAAGGCTGAAACAGAACCGTACGAATAACCATCGCAAGCAGCAGTGCCTGCACGATGACCTTGATGTTTTCCCAAAGGGCGCTCTGCTTCTTTTCAGCTTTATCGGACACTTAAAGACCTGCCTGCTCGTTCCTAAAATCGAAGACTTCTCTAGAACCTTTCCAGCGTAAAGGAAAGTATTCTTCTTCAATGCCAGACCGTGGCGGCAATTTCACCACTGCCTGGCGGAAATTGCTCAAGCGCTGACGGGCCTCGCCTCAATAATCACGAATGCTTGAGCGTAAGGAAATTCATCTGTGATCGTTAGATGGATGAATGCTTCGTGGCCTGCCGGCAGCAATTTTGCCAGATGTTCACCTGCCCCGCCAGTCAGGGCCATGGTCGGTTTTCCACCCGGCAGATTGATAACACCCATGTCGGTCCAGAACACGCCATGCGAAAGCCCGGTGCCTAAAGCCTTGGAACAGGCCTCCTTGGCTGCAAAACGTTTGGCATAGGACGCAGCCCGGTTTTTCCGTCCGTCGGATTTGGCCCGTTCAATGGGCGTGAAACACCGGTGGGTGAAACGTTCGCCAAAACGTTCAATAGACTTCTCGACCCGGCGAATGTCGATGAGATCACTGCCGATGCCGATTATCATGCAGAAATTCCTGTATCATTATTGGAGAAAGAAAGTGCTTGCTGACGCTGACGGCGCATGGCGCGCAGCAGAAAAAAGACACCGAAATAGGCAATGAAGGCGCTTAACAGAGCAGGAAGCGCCGATCCGACAATCATCGGCTCCAGCACGGGCTGCCAGAGTTCGCGGAAACTGACATGGTGGATAAGTGAACCCAGATCGAGATTATTTGTGGCAGCCGTTTCGTCCCTACGCAAAAGCAGGCGACCGATTTCCCATGTGGATGCCCAGATGAAGGGAAGTGTCAAAGGATTGGCAACCGCCGTTCCCAGTGCCGCAGCCACAAGACTGACACGCAATATGAAGCCCACAGCCAATGCCAGAATAATGTGGACACCCAGAAATGGCGTCCACGCAACGGCAACACCGATGGCAAAGCCTGCCGCAATTGAATGCGGCGACGCCGAGAGGCGTGAAAGTCGCAGCGCCAGATAGCGAAACGAACGCTTAAACCCTTTGCGCGGCCAAATCAGCGCGCGCAATCTTTCCACAAATCCAGCAGGTTTTTTCCGGCGAAATGGCATCTGATTAGCTTATTGCATCGTTTCAAAACCGCCAAGCGGCGTTTGTTACAAAATGCAATCCATAGAGGCCTTGCCGTTAAACCTGACTAGATTAACGGCGGAACAGGCCGCGATCGATTTCGCGCTGACGAAACTCAAGATCAACCTGCGACATCGAAGCATTGAGGTAGTCAAACTCGCGTTCCTGGACAGTCTTACCACGAACAGCACGAGCAATCTTACGAATAGGACTAAACATGATCTTTTCCTTTTCTTCCAAACCGGCCCTGAATTGAGTTTTCACCAAGGCGTCGGAAACTTTGTTCCTGTTTTCTGATCTGGAAGATAGTCCTGCACGAGCAACTTGACTACAGACATGAAAAGGCCGCTGGTATGCACTCAACGCATAACAACGGCATTAATGTCTATTTTGCGTGCAATTTCTGCCTCAATCGAAGGCACGTGTCACGGTTGAGACGCAATCGAGGTCTTTCAACTGCGACTGAAGCTGATTCAACTGACGCAAATCCCAGACTTCGACATCCAGCGACAGCTCGGAGAAGTCCGTACCGATGCGGATCATGTTAAGGCTGCGAATGTTGACGTCGAGCGTGGCGATGGATTGCGCAACAGAGGCAAGCGTGCCGGGCTCATTCAAAGCATTGATCATCAGACGCGCCATGAAGCGCGACTTGTTGGCCTCGTCCAGATCCCAGCGCACATCAATCCAGCGTTCCGGCTCATCATCGAAGCGCTGCAAGGCCGGCGACTGGATGGGGTAGATGGTAATACCCTTGCCCTTTTCCATGATGCCGACGATACGATCACCCGGCACGGCACCAGCCGAACCGAAATGTACGTCAACATTTCCGGACAGACCGCGGATCGGCAAAGGATCAGGTCCTTCGGCAATCTCTGCCGCACCATCGTCTTCCAAAACAGAACGCGACTTGCCGGGGATCTTGAAGACCATGCCGGATGCGCTGCGCATGTTAAACCAGCCGTCATCGCCATTCAGTTTTACGGTGACGCGCTCGTCCTGATAATCAGGATAAACCGCACGCAACACGTCGAGCGACGACATTTCACCACGACCAACAAGCGCGATCGCGTCTTCAACGTCCTTCTGCGCCAAACGATGCAGGGCTGGTTTCAGCGCATCGCGGGAGAAAGCCTTGCCTGCGCGCTCAAAGGTGCGCTCCAGGATACGGTAGCCAAGGCCTGCATATTGTTTGCGGATGGCCATACGGGTTGCACGGCGAATGGCGGCACGCGCCTTACCGGTCACCACAATCTCTTCCCAAGCGGCAGGAGGCACCTGCACGCCTGAGCGAATGATCTCGACTTCATCACCGTTATTAAGGCGCGTTACCAAAGGCATGATACGGCCGTTGATCTTCGCACCTACGGTCGTGTCACCGATGTTGGTGTGAACCGCATAAGCGAAGTCGATGGGCGTTGCACCACGCGGTAGCGCAATCAGCTTGCCCTTTGGCGTGAAGCAGAACACCTGATCCTGGAAAAGTTCGAGCTTGGTGTGCTCCAGAAACTCTTCCGGATTGTCGCCTTCGGCAAGCGCCTCGATTGTGTGACGCAGCCAGGAATAGGCGTTGGATTCTGGAGAGAGCAAATCCCCCTCGCCGTTTTCGCCATCCTTGTACAGTGAATGCGCAGCGATGCCGAACTCGGCAATCTCGTGCATGCGCTTGGTTCTGATCTGCAGCTCAATACGCTGACGAGACGGGCCAACAATGGTGGTGTGGATAGAGCGGTAGTCGTTCTGCTTCGGCGTCGAGATATAATCCTTGAAGCGGCCAGGCACCACGCGCCAGCGCGTATGCACAATGCCCAAGGCACGGTAACAAGACGGGATATCACCGACCAGAAGACGGAAGCCGTAAACGTCAGAAAGCTGCTCGAACGACAGTGACTTCGACTGCATCTTGCGGAAAACCGAATAGGGCTTTTTCTGCCGCCCCTTGACCATGGCACCGATTATTCCGTTCGCTACCAGCAGATCACGCAGTTCGTCCTCAATCTTCTTGACGAGACCCTGATTGCGCTCCTCAAGCTCACTGAGTCGCTTTGTCACGGTCTCGTAGGCCTCAGGATTGAGATAACGGAAGGACAGATCCTCCAGCTCGTCACGCATATCCTGCATACCCATGCGGCCGGCAAGCGGCGCATAGATTTCCATGGTTTCTTCGGAAATACGGCTGCGTTTGTCCGCAGGCATGTACTCCATCGTGCGCATGTTGTGCAGACGGTCGGCCAGCTTGACCAGCAACACCCGCACGTCGTCGGAGATGGCCAGCAACAGCTTGCGCAGGTTTTCCGCCTGCTTGGCCTTCTTGCTGACCAGATCCAGCTTCTTGAGCTTTGTCAGACCTTCAACAAGGCGGCCGATATCCTCGCCGAACAGCTCGTCGATTTCCTGACGGGTGGCAGAGGTATCTTCAATTGTGTCATGCAGGAGAGCAACAGCGATGGTTGATTCATCGAGGTGCATTTCTGTGAGAATGGCGGCAACTTCAAGCGGATGCGAAATGTAGGGGTCACCGTTGGCGCGTTTCTGCTGGCCATGTTTTTGCATCGCATAAACATAGGCTTTGTTCAGCAGCGCCTCGTTTGCATCCGGCTTGTATTTTTGAACCCGCTCAACGAGTTCGTATTGCCTCATCATTGGAAACCAACCGCCATTAAAAAGAAAGCGCGCCAATCTATTCGATTGGCGCACAATTCTGCATCATATGGGATCAAATTATGACAGCAAAGATTTACAGACGGTAACCGCCTGCCCTGGCCGACATAAGAGAATCAATAATCGTCGCTTTTTTCCGGCGGAACGAGGCCTTCGATACCGGCCAGCAGATCCTCTTCCGACATCTGGTCGAATGTGATCGCTTCTGGCTGGTCATCCTCTTCGCTGTCGGAAGATGCAGCATTTGCCGCAACAGCAGCTGGATCGGGCTCTGGCTCATCCACTTCAACATGCTTCTGCAGCGAGTGGATCAGGTCTTCCTTCAGGTCGTCAGGAGACAGGGTTTCGTCAGCAATTTCGCGCAGAGCCACGACCGGGTTCTTGTCGTTGTCGCGATCAATCGTGATCTGCGAGCCCTGAGAGATCTGCCGTGCGCGGTGGCTTGCGAGAAGCACCAGCTCAAAACGGTTGTCTACCTTATCAATGCAATCTTCTACTGTGACACGGGCCATTGCCTGTCCTTTGCGGTCGTTATATCGCTTGTATGCTTGCCCGATACAGTGATTGGGCACAAAATTCAAGTTTTTCGTGAATGGGCGTAACTTTAGTAGGATTTGCGCATTGTTTGCGCTTTTAGGTGAATTATCAGCCATAATTGACTTGGAATAAAGCTAAACCTCGAATAATGAACTTTATATGACGTGCTCATAATGTATGATGAGTAACTAAAGTGATTTGCTACTACCGGTTTTGAAATCCTGGTCAGCATTTCTGGCCCGCATTTATGAGGAAGGACCAACCATACATGTTCGATCCCCGAGAGAAAATTGCTCTCTTCATCGACGGCGCAAATCTCTACGCAGCTTCTAAAAATCTCGGCTTTGATATTGACTACCGCAAGCTGCTAAAAGCTTTCCAGAAACGAGGTTACCTTCTGCGTGCGTATTATTACACGGCCCTTATTGAAGATCAGGAATATTCATCCATCCGACCATTGATCGACTGGCTTGATTACAACGGCTACAAAGTTGTGACCAAACCTGCCAAGGAATTCACCGATTCCATGGGCCGCCGTAAAATCAAAGGCAATATGGACATTGAACTGGCTGTCGATGCCATGGAGCAATCCAGCACTGTCGACCATCTTGTCATATTTTCTGGTGATGGTGATTTCACCACACTCGTCGATGCCCTGCAGCGTAGAGGCCGCAAGGTTTCCGTCGTTTCCACCATGGCAACACAGCCACCAATGATTGCTGACGACCTGCGCCGCCAAGCAGATCACTTCATCGATCTCGTATCCTTGAAAGCAGAGATTGGCCGTGACCCGTCGGAAAAACCACAGCGTGTTACCGAAGGCGCAATTCAGGAATAAAATCTTGTTCTGGAATTTATACTTCATCTTCACAAGACCGCACTGTCGAACAGCCTAGTGCTTTGACAGTGCGGTATCATTTTTACATTCTCTGCATTTCCACATAATAGATTTTATAGTTTTTGTTTAATCCGCATTATTTTCTGCAATCAAAACAATAACAGAATAAAACTAAGCACACATTCAATTTGCTCAAAGTCAAATTGCTGCAAAAAATTTTTTTAACTTAACCTAACCATCTATATTCTTGCTGGACACTTGGGCAAGATAACCGCTGCGCTTGGATGCATGAGAAATATGCGATGCAACCGAGGATACTTGGCACTATCTCCTCCACACTGCCTATTTCATCAAAACCTTTGTTAGGAATTGATTAAACCTAATTGTGGCCTTGTCACGCCACGGGACCAGGAGACTCTTCTCCTCGGGCAAATGAACGAGTTAAATTCATGAGTGGCAAGCAGAACAGTTATCAGGCACTGGAAGAACGACTTTCCTTTTTGGGAATCGCCGCAAACCAAAAGCGTGATCTTCACAACATCATGCCTGTTATCACAGATTCGCTGAGCAGCTCTCTGGATACATTCTACAACAAGGCAAAGACGGTTCCCCATACCGCAAAGTTCTTCGCCAATGATGCGCATATTGCACACGCGAAGAGCATGCAGGTCAAACACTGGTCGCGCATCGCCACCGGTCGTTTCGACGAAGATTACGTCAAGGCCGTCAGTGCTATAGGCCACACCCATGCCAAGCTGGGACTTGAACCACGCTGGTATATCGGCGCCTATGCGCTTGTTGTCGAAGGCATTGTTAAGGCGCTAATCGAAAACCAGCTGAAAGGCTTTCTCTACGACAGCAAGGCCAAGGCACTGACGCGCGACATCTCCGTTGTGCTCAAAGCCGCCCTGCTCGACATGGATTACTCCATCACTGTGTATCTTGATGCGCTGGCTGAAGAACGTGAAAAAGCGGAAATTCAGCAGCAGCAGATGAAAGCTGAACAGGAAAATGCTCTGGCAGTTCTCAACCAGGCCCTGAATAAATTGGCCAGTGGTGATCTCGCCACCAAGATTGATGCAACCCTTGCGCTGCAGTTTGAATCACTGCGCGATAACTACAACCAGGCTGTCAGCAATCTTTCCAAAGCCTTTTCCAACATCGTCGTCGAGACACACAAGATTTCTGCCAATACGCGTGAATTGACAACATCGACGGACGATATGGCGCGCAGAACAGAACAACAGGCTGCAGCGCTCGAAGAAACCTCGACCGCGATCGAGCAAATCACCACAATTTCCCGCCAGTCTGCCCAGCGTACGCGTGAGGCCGAAGATATTGTGCGCAGTTCGGCTCAGCAAGCCAATAAATCACGAGATATTGTGGCCGAGACCGTTCAGGCAATGGGGGCAATTGAAGATTCTTCGCAGAAGATCACCCAGATCATCAGCGTAATCGACGAAATTTCTTTCCAGACAAACCTTCTGGCACTCAATGCCGGTGTTGAAGCGGCGCGCGCTGGCGAAGCCGGCAAGGGATTTGCCGTGGTTGCCCAGGAAGTCCGTGAACTGGCACAACGCTCCGCCTCTGCTGCCAAGGAAATCAAGACCCTGATCGACAAGTCCTTCGCGGATGTGTTGCACGGTGTTTCTCTCGTCAACAAGACCGGTGAAGCCCTGCATTCCATTGGTGAAAAAGTCGACAGCATTCAAGAGCATATCGGTGCGATTTCGACAGCTGCCCAGGAACAGGCGGCTGGCATTCAGGAAATTCACACCGCCGTTGCAAGCATGGACCAGTTGACGCAGCAGAATGCTGCGATGGTTGAAGAAACCAATGCAGCAACACATGGCCTCAGCGATATCAGCAGCAGCCTTGCGGATCTTGTTTCCCGCTTCAAGGTCTCTACCCAGATGAGCTTCGAACAACCGGTTTACCGCGCAGCTTAAGGTACAACAAAACAAGAAGGGCTCCAAAACGTAGGTTTTGGAGCCCTTTTTTTTATCTCAAGCCTGCCTTTAATGGCATCCTTCAGGATACGAAGCCTTAGCGGGAATCACCCTTGAGTAGTCGGGACTTCTGGCGATTCCAATCGCGTTCCTTCTCCGTCTCGCGCTTGTCGTGCAACTTCTTGCCCTTCCCTAGCGCAAGCTCCATCTTGGCGCGGCCACGATCATTAAAATAAATCTTGAGCGGAATAAGTGTCATGCCATCACGATTGATGGCAGAACGCAGGCGATTGATTTCACGCTTGGTCAGCAGCAGCTTGCGACGGCGGCGCGGCTCATGATTGAACCGATTGGCCTGCAGATATTCCGGCAAATGCGAGTTGATCAGCCAAATTTCATCACCTTCATCCGACGCATAGGATTCAGCGATGTTTGCCTTGCCTTCACGCAGCGATTTGACCTCGGTGCCCGTGAGTACCAAGCCGACTTCGTAGGTATCAATAATCTCGTAATTGAAGCGTGCCTTGCGGTTTTCCGCGACAATCTTCTTTACCGTGCGCTGACTGCCTTTGGGAGCCATGGAATCCGATCCGCCTTTTGTCGTTTTTTTGTTATGTCGTCGCGTTGTATGCGCAAACGGCTTTATACGCCTTATTTAGTGCAGGCATGTCGGAATGTGAAGGCGCGCAACACAACGCGCCTCCACCAGTTGATATCAATTGATAAGTCCTGCGTGTTTCAGCGCGGCGTCGATTGCGCTTTCGGTCGCTGGCTCCAGCGAACTCATCAGCGGAGAGCGGACGGTGCGGTTGATGCCACGAATTCTCGAAAGTGCATATTTTGCACCACAAACGCCTGGCTCCATGAAGATTGCCTTGTGCAGCGGCATCAGACGATCCTGATAATCCAGTGCGAGAGCATAGTTGCCAGCCAGCATGGCGGCTTGGAACTCTGCGCTCAAGCGGGGAGCAACGTTTGCAGTGACCGAAATGCAGCCAACACCACCATGAGCGTTAAAGCCAAGCGCTGTGGCATCTTCACCGGATAGCTGAACAAAGTCCTTGCCGCAGCAAATGCGCTGCTCGGATACACGTTCAATCTTACCAGTAGCGTCTTTAACGCCGACAATGTTTTTGTGTGCCTTGGCAAGCGCACCCATCGTCTCCGGGCTCATGTCGATGACTGAGCGCGGCGGAATGTTGTAAATGACGATAGGCAGGCTCACAGCTTCGGCAATAGCCGAGAAGTGAGCGACGAGCCCCTTCTGCGTTGGTTTGTTATAATAAGGTGTCACCACCAGCACTGCGTCAGCACCAACGTCCTGCGCGTGCTTTGCAAGCTCGATGGCTTCGCTGGTGTTGTTAGAACCGGCACCTGCGATCACTGGAACCCGTTTGTCCGCGACCTCCACACACAGCTCGACGACACGTTTGTGCTCGTCATGGGAAAGGGTTGGCGACTCTCCCGTCGTGCCAACCGGCACAAGGCCGCTGCTGCCTTCCGCAATCTGCCACTCGACGTGAGCGGCGAAAGCCGTTTCATCTACCTCGCCTGAGGCGGTAAACGGAGTAATGAGGGCGGGAATGGATCCCTTGAACATACAAAGCTCCTTGCGACTGGCTATCCACGCTTCAGCCGCATTTCCATGGTTAAAACCGCCACACATTAGTTCCGGTCTTACCAACCGACAAGCATGCAAGGGCGCTATTTTCTGCTAAAAACAAAATCATGTGACAGTTTTATTTCTCAAACTGGTCTGATTACGCCTGCACGGTTCGCTCAAAGATATTTGATCGAATTTGAAGCAGTGGAGTAAGGTTTCGTTAATGCAGCAGGCGGTTAATGGAAGGTGAATTTCCAAAGTTGCGAGTGACGGAATGAAGAAGACGGCGATAACCTTTTTGGCGGCGAGTTTAAGCGCAGGTGTGTGGCATGCCTTTGCATCACCTGTGCCGGACGCCGCTACCCTGCCGACATCGGCGCCACTGCCTTACGTTCGTCCCAATGCCCCTGCCCCGTTTGCAGCCCCCAATCCTGAAATTATTACCGGTGCTATTCCCCGCACGAGCCGACCCGGTGATGTGTCCGACCTGAAAAGCGGACTGGATGCCCTATCATCTCGTGATGCGGCTCGCGCCATCGCGATTCGCAACGGTTTGGCAGCAGACAGTCTGGACCGGCACATTCTGACTTGGGCGATTGCCGTTTCCGGCATGAAAGAAGTACCTTCCTCTGAAATCGCTACAGCACAACGCGAGCTAAAGGGCTGGCCGGGTGTTGCAGCATTCCGCTCCAACTCGGAACGGGCGCTGCTGCGCGAAAATCCACCGACAGCTCAGGTTCTGGCATCATTCGGCAAAAGCCAGCCGGAGACAGCCGAAGGCGCCATTATTCTTTCGCGGGCTTTGATGGCCACCGGCAAGGCAAATGAAGCCGCGGCCAATATTCGCCGTATCTGGCTGCGCGAGGGTATGGACAAGGATCTTGAGGATCAGGTCTTACACGAGTTTTCATCTCTGCTGACCAGCGCTGATCACAAGGCCCGCATGGATTACCTGATGTATCGCAGCCGGATTAGTCAGGCTAAGCGATTCGGAGATCTCGGCAGGGCGCAGTCGCTTTACAAGGCTTGGGCTGCCGTTTTGCAGCGCTCCAGCAATGCGCCGTCACTGCTCAGCGCCGTGGACAAATCATGGGGGAGTGATACGGCCTATCTGTTTGCCCGCGTCGAATATTTGCGCAGCCAGCAGAAATATCCTGAAGCTGCCAAGCTGCTCGAGCAAATGCCACAGGACAAGGCAAAACTCGTCAATCCCGGGGAATGGTGGAACGAGCAGCGTATCATCGCTCGCGGCCTGACTGATCTTGGGGATTTCAGGCAGGCCTATCGTATCGTTGCAAACCACGCCGCCACATCTCCAACCGATGTTGCGGACGCAGAGTTTCATGCCGGTTGGTACGCGCTGCGTGCGCTGAATGATCCCAAGACCGCCGAAAAACATTTCCAGAAGCTGCTTGATACGTCCAATCGCCCTCTCTCCGCATCCCGTGCCTATTACTGGCTTGGCCGTGCCGCAGAAGCTGGCGCGCCAGGAAATGCACGCGACTATTTTGCGAGAGCGGCGAACCATCCCGGCACGTTTTATGGTCAGTTAGCGGCGGCACGAATCGGCGTGAAAACGCTCAATGTCACTTACCCAACCCCTAGTAATACTGACAGACAGGTATTTGCCTCTCGCGAAGCGGTGCGGGCAATAGACCGTCTCGAGGCCGCCGGATACAACTGGAGAGCTGACAGCCTGTACCGGGCGCTTTCTCAACAATTGGACAGTGCCGGCGAACTTGCAATTCTGGCGGCACGTGCCGAGCGTAACGGTAACCATCAGGTATCGCTGCAGATTGGCAAAACCGCCTTTTCACGCGGTATCGACGCTGCAGCACTGGCCTATCCGCTTGGCGTCATCCCTGACAGCGCCAACATTGCCGGCTCCGGCAAGGCTTTGGCCTATGCGATTGCCAGACAGGAAAGCGCGTTTAACCCGGCCGCTATATCGCCGGCCGATGCCCGTGGCCTGCTGCAGCTTCTGCCAGGAACAGCCAAAGGCGTTGCAAACCGCCATGGCCTGACCTTTACGCCAGCGAAGCTGACAAGTGACGCAGGATATAATGCGACGCTCGGCGCTCATTACCTCGGCGAACAAATCGATGCGTTTGGCGGATCCTACATCCTGACCTTCATTGCATATAATGCCGGGCCAAAACGTGTTCCCGAATGGATTACGCGCTACGGCGACCCGCGCGGCAAGCCGATCGATGAGGTTGTTGACTGGATTGAACGTATCCCCTTCCCTGAAACCCGCAATTACGTGCAGCGGGTGATGGAGAATTATCAGGTCTACAAAACAAGGCTGGGGCAGAAGTCCGACATTGTCTACGACCTGAGAAACGGTCGTTAAGCACAGTCATCTCACAACGAATCAAAACGTTGCCAAATGCTCCGTCCCCATTTTTTTGACTGTCACTTTTCAGTGTCTTTAATGTCGTGCGCTATCGAGCGCATTCGCATCGAAATTCGTCGAGCATCATAGAGACGCTGTGGCGCAGCAATATATGGGGCTGTCCTTATATTGAAACCAGCGAACGCAGGTGCGCGGCACTGCCGCAGGCATACCGACAACCTCAACTTTACAAGCGACACATCTTTCAAAGCATAAAAGCCCGGCATTGCTGCCGGGCTTTCACTAATCGACTCAACGTCAGATTAGAACGAACGGGTCAGACGAACCCAACCAGAAGTGTTGTCGCCGAGCAGGTCGGAGTCCTTGTAGTCGACAGTCGCGCCGACCTTCAGGCCAGTTGCGAGCTGGTATTCAGCCAGCAAGCCAACGCCCCAGATGTCGTCGTTGTTTTCGGTTTCCCAGTAAGCAGCCGATGGAGTGATCGTCAGCTTGTCTGTAGCCTTGAGGGCGTAAGAGGCGGAAACAGTCCACTCGTAAGACCAGCCAGAAGTGAGGCCGAGGTCGCGGTAAGAACCAACGTAGGCGTTAACGCCAGAAGACCAACCAGCGCCGATGTTCAGTTCGCCTGGGCCGATTGGAGCAACGAGAGTTGCGTACAATGCGCCTTCTTCAGCTTCAGTGTCGTAAACGCCGCGCAGAGCGAGGTTCGAAGCGCCGAAGTCAACCTGGGCATAAGCCTGGAAGCCGATTTCGTTGCCAGGAGCGCCAACCCAAACGTTGGAGATGTCGTCTACACCGAGACCGATGCGGAACGCGCCAGCGTCGTACAGGTAGCTGATGGTGTTGAAGTTGGTTGCGTTATCGAAAGCGTCGAGTTCGCCGTTGATACCGATGTCATCCCACCATGTGAGAGCCTTACCAGCCTTCAGGCCGCCAACAGTGATGTAAGCCTGCTCGAGCGAAACGCCAGAGGAAGGAACGCCACCTTCAGAGCTGTAGTTGCCCTGCAGACGGATGTATGTGCCGATGGTGCCGAGTTCGGAGTCAGACTTCGTGTCGAAGAATACGCGGCCACGAGTAGCGGAGTACCAGTCGCTAGTTTCGTCTGCACCAACGTCTTCACCGAAACCAACGGTGAAACGAACTTCACCACCGATGCGCAGGCAGGTTTCAGTGCCTGGGATGTAGAAGTAGCCAGCGCCGAAAGCGTCGCAAACGCGAACGTATTCCAGGGGCTCTGGCTCAGCAGCGACGATAGCGTCAGCGGCCTGTGCGCCAGAAACTGCTGCGAGAGCTGCAGCGGAGCCGATGAGAAGGCTCTTGATGTTCATATTGACCTCCAGTCAAGTTTCACAAGGGTCTGGGTTCTTAGCTGAAGGACAGCATTCCCTGCCCCATTCCCGTCGATTTAAGAAACGGACGATCCACCGCCGCGCTTCCTGATGTTGAAAATACAAAACGAACCCGCGCATGCAATCACCATCTTCACGTAAACGCACTTTCCTGTGTTGCTTCATCCCACGCTGTTGCGCAAAGGACACAAAACATGGTTCCGGCAGTGGAAAAGGTTTACGACTTCTTAATAAAAACATTTTGAATCCGTCACTTAACAGGAGGACATTTCGAGGTTTCGTATTCTTTCAGCACGTTTTCAGGGGTTTCCAGGGCTAAAAGCCTGGTGTTTTCGATGGCCAAGCGGTCACGGGCAGCTGATCGCACGCAGCTGGTTCACAGGTCCTAACAGCTGTCTCACCACAAAATTTTGAGAATCATCCACGATTCTGTTGCTGGAGTGTTGGGTGATTCTTTTCAAAATCCGTCCTGTAAACGCACCATCCTATATATGACGCGCGCATGAGGCCTCTCCCTGTGAAGAAAGCGCAGTGTTTTTCGTTGATAATGATAAAAGGCCTTGCATTCAAAAAAGTTACGCAATAATCAGGCCGCACCGGAGAGGTGGCCGAGTGGTCGAAGGCGCTCCCCTGCTAAGGGAGTATACGTCAAAAGCGTATCGTGGGTTCGAATCCCATCCTCTCCGCCATCATTTTGATTTCCCAAAATAATTCCCCTCATTATACGCGATGCGACTTCGCATTCATCTCCTGTTTTTCTTCGGGCACATTTTTCTCTCGCTGAAATCTCCAAAAGCAAAGAACTCTGCAAAAACCGGCATTTTTCTGCAATTTTTGGTGATTTTTGACACCTCTAGTCAAACTTGACTGGAGGTCAATATGAACATCAAGAGCCTTCTCATCGGCTCCGCTGCAGCTCTCGCAGCAGTTTCTGGCGCACAGGCCGCTGACGCTATCGTCGCTGCTGAGCCAGAGCCCCTGGAATACGTTCGCGTTTGCGACGCTTTCGGCGCTGGCTACTTCTACATCCCAGGCACCGAAACCTGCCTGCGCATCGGTGGTGAAGTTCGTTTCACCGTAGCTTTCGGTGAAGACATCGGCGGCCGTAGTGGCCCTGTAGTAGATGGCGTAGCAACCGGCCCACGCACCAGCGACTGGAACACTGCAACTCGTGCTCGCGTATTCTTCGACACGAAGACAGACTCTGAGCTCGGCACCATCGGCACATACATCCGTCTGCAGGGCAACTACGCCCCACGCGATGGCGTTAACAATGTTGAACTCGAGCAGGGTTACATCACAATCGGTGGCCTGAAGGCTGGTAAGGCTTTGACATGGTGGGATGACACCGGCATCAACGGTGAACTCGACGCTTTTGCTGATGCTTCCAACTTCAACACCATCAGCTACCTGTACGACGCTGGCTCGTTCCGCATCGGTCTCGGTGTAGACGACCTGTCTGGCGAATACACAGGTGCAGCTGGCTCTGAGCTTGGCCTTGAAGGCTACGCACAGGTTGACTTCGGTGCAGCAAACCTCGCTCTGCGCGGCGTTTACGACCTCGAAACCGAAGAAGGCGCTCTGTACGCAACTCTCGTTGCTCCAGTTGGCCCAGGCGAACTGAACGTTGCTGTTGGCTGGGCTTCCGGCGACACCGCATACGTAGACGGCTTCGGTGGTTCGACATACGAGTGGACTGTTTCCGGTTCGTACGCTCTCAAGGCTACAGACAAGCTGACGATCACTCCGTCTGCTGCTTACTGGAGCACACAGTCCAACAACGACATCTGGGGCGTTGGCTTGCTGGCTGAATACCAGCTCGCAAAGGGTCTTAAGGTCGGCGCGACTGTTGACTACGTAAGCCCAGACGATGGCGACGACAACACGTCTGGTTGGGTTCGCCTGACCCGTTCGTTCTAATCTGACTAATGTCAGTGAAGCCCGGCAGCAATGCCGGGCTTCTTCGTTTTGAGCTACATCACTTGCTCAATTCGTAAGCGTGGTGAATTTTTCATTACGGATTATTCATCTTCGCTCACAAAGGCCGACATGCTTGGGGAAGCGGGAAATGCATCGGCTGCTTTATGGGTCCGTTTTTGTTGCGGGCGCATAAAAATCGAAACGTCCTAAAATGCGAAGATAGTTTGCATTTTATGAAATTTTAACCGGCCATGGTCATTGGCGGAAAGGGGGTAAAGGAGCATATTTTATGCAGCAATTAAACGCGGCCAAAGATACGGGTATTTCGAGGGACTATGCGTCCTATGATTTCCCATATCGTTACAATTTAACGACAGCAGCAAAGCTCGTCAGGGAAATTTCATTAAAAGGTTTGCTCGAGCGCTACGGGGACATTCTGTGGCAGCCTGGAAGCCATAAATACAACGTCAATAATTTCATTGGCGAATTGCATGAAATTTTAGAAAATCCGTTATTTACTGTATTTTCTCAGGATATGCTGGATGGCCTGATTGGAAAGCTGCGTAATCGCGGCAACAGCAATGCCACCATCAACAGAAAGATGGCTGCGCTGCGAAAGTTGCTACGCAAGGCGCATAAAATGGGGGATATCCACAGCTTGCCGGAATTCCGGCGAGAGAAGGAAAAGGCCGGGCGTATTCGCTTTCTTGATCATGAAGAAGAGCGACGCCTTTTTGAGGCCATCGGAAAAGAATCAGACGTCTATCAACGACTTTGTATTTTTCTCGTCGATACCGGCGCACGTCTTGGAGAAGGTCTGGGGCTACAATGGGGTGATATCGTCGAAAGACGTGCAACATTCTGGGTGACCAAATCCGGCCGTAGCCGATCAGTACCGCTGACTGCACGTGCCTATGATGCGGTTTTTGCATCTGAGAAGCGCGGGAAAGGTCCGTTTGCCGGCATTGATCAGCAACGGTTCCGGACAAGCTGGCACGCGGCTCGCCACACGGTCGGGCTTGGAAGTGATGACAATGTTGTTCCGCACATCTTGCGACATACATGTGCGTCGCGGCTGGTTCAGGGCGGCATTGATATCAGGCGTGTGCAAATGTGGCTCGGCCATCAGACACTCCAGATGACAATGCGTTATGCGCATCTGGCGTCACACGATCTCGATATGTGCCTGCCCGTCTTGGAACGGCACGTTAAGTAAATCATACGCTACAGTTTACCGGCTGTCCGCTTGAAATAGATTCGACCTGCCCTGCCCTGTTTGGCGCGCGGCAGGTCGAATGCTTTTCACTTCAAACCAAAATACAACCCGACAAATACGATCCCCCAGTGGAACCAAATAGTAGGTCCGGCCGTTCTTTCCCCGTAACCATATGAGGTGATTGGTAATGGCACAAACCAAACTCAATGTCGTGGAAGACACGATTGAAACCCAGATTGCAGAACTGCGGTCGCAGATTGATTCACTGACAAAGTCAGTGTCGGCACGAGCCGGAAGTTTTTCTGAAACCGCTGCTGAAGTCGTTGACGACGCCAGCGGCCGGGTGCGCAAAGCAGCCCAGAATGTACGTGAACAAGGCTACAATGTCGTCGAAGCGGTCAAGGAAAACCCAGGTACAGCGACATCGCTTTTGACGACAGTTGGCGTTATCGGATTTGCGCTTGGCTATTTTATCGCCAACAGCAACTCGAACCAGCCTACATCGCGCTGGCGTCTGCCGTAAGACCGCAAGACACGATATCAAAGGGGCGTTTACCGCCCCTTTTTGACGTTGGGATTTAGAAAGCGGGGAGGAATACCAATCATGCAAACGGACAAGACGAAAGTATTCGAGCCGGAACTCGAGGAAGCATTGATGTCCTTTGCGTCATCGCGGCAGATGCACCGAGATGACGCTATACGGCAGATCCTGCGCAACTGGCTGTTAAATGAGGGCTATTTGCATTCTGGCGATCAGGGCATTCCACCGGAAAAACTGAACGCCAGCAATGATGACTGAAGCAGAAACCCCTATCGGGGGGCAGTTGACGAAGTCATTTTATACTCCGTCTCGTCCTTTAATATCCCTTGGCCGGGCTTTTTGTCGCTGAAGAGCCCGCCTTATAGCGAGCAGACAGGTTTCTAAGCGCAGTAGCAAACTCGAACACATCCGCGCCAACAGCAACGAAAGTCGCGCCGAGTTCAAGGTAACGGCGGTTGAAAGTCTCATTGAAGGTCAGGATACCAGCCGCCTTACCTGCTGAGACAATCTTGGTAATGGCATTTTCAATCACCTCTTGCACTTCCGGTGCATCCATCCGACCAAGATATCCAAGATCCGCTGCCAAGTCCGCGGGGCCGATAAACACACCGTCGACACCTTCAATAGCGAGAATATTATCGAGATCGGCAATGGCTGCACGGGTTTCAACCTGCACCAGCAGACACAGACCTTCAGCCGCCGTTTCAGCATAGTCATCAATCGTGTTGAAAGCTGACGCACGCGCAACTGCTGCCCCTACTCCACGAATGCCGTGGGGCGGGTAATGAATTGCACGCACAAGTTCTCTCGCCTGCTCCGCCGAATCAACCATCGGCACCAGAAGTGTGCGAGCGCCAGCATCGAGCATTTGCTTGATGATCCAGGTGTCACCGACGGGAACACGTACGACGGGCTCTGCGGGAGAACTGGAGAGTGCCCTTAGCTGTTCGATAATGCTGCGCAGGTCATTCGGACCGTGCTCACCATCAATGACAAGCCAGTCAAATCCTGAGGTTCCGGCAATCTCGGCAGCGATTGCCTCACCCGTGTCCAGCCACAGACCAATCTGTGGTTTTCCGGATTTAATGGCTGTTTTGAAACGATTTTCAGAGACGGGCATGCACTTTCCTTTAAACAAGAAGCTGCTTGAGATCAGCTGAGGTATCGGCAAGAATCATACGGTCCGGATTGATGCCGCTTTCGAGCATCTTTTTACCAGTGACATAGGCTTTGGCATCATTGATCGCATCGACGGCGATGAACTGGCCCTGACGGAAATACCAAATGGAAAGACTACCCTCACGTGTGCCGACACGCACCAGGGTTTCGTCATAACCAGCATTAAATCCGGCGATCTGAAGCTTTACATCATACTGATCGGACCAGAACCACGGTTTTGGATCATAGGGACGATCCTCACCGGTCAAGACGATAGCAGCGGCTTCTGCCTGCTCAACTGCATTCTGTACGGATTCAAGCCGGATCTGCGTGCCCTGCCAAGGCAAGACTGCGCAATCGCCCAATGCATGAATTGAACTGTCCGATGTGCGGGTAAAGGCATCCACAACCACGCCATTGGCGACATCCAGCCCGGCTTCGCGCGCCAGGCGGTCATTGGGCGTCACGCCGATACCGGCAATCACAAAATCCACATCAATGACAGAACCGTCTGACAGTTCCGCGGTTTTCACGTGACCGTTGTCGCCATTCAGACGAACCAAACCGGTTTTTTCCCTGATGGAAACACCATGCGAGACGTGGATTCCCCTGATGGCATCGGCAGTTTCACGCGCCGCAAC
Source organism: Agrobacterium sp. 5Ca50 (assembly GCF_055381905.1). NCBI lineage: Bacteria > Pseudomonadati > Pseudomonadota > Alphaproteobacteria > Hyphomicrobiales > Rhizobiaceae > Agrobacterium > Agrobacterium sp. 5Ca50. The sequence continues at coordinate 767,550 of NZ_AP026438.1, read as the reverse complement.
GCGTTGAAGGATACGATCCGCCATTTCAATCAATGTGACGTCAAGGCCGAGATGGCGGGCAACAGCCGCAGCCTCAAGTCCGATGTAACCGCCTCCAACAATCAGCAGGCGGCGGCCGGGACGCATCTCTTTCATCAGGCGATCCGCGTCGTGCTTGTCGCGAACCGTAAAAATGCCTTGCAAATCACCACCGATGCCAGGTGGCAGACTGCGCGGTTCGGCCCCGGTTGCCAAAACCAGTGTTTCATAAACTACGGTGCTGCCATCCTGCAGACGAACGGTCTTTGCAGTGCGGTCGATTTCCTCAACCCACGCCGACGTTCTGATTTCAACATTATGGTCGGCGTACCAATGCTCAGGGCGAAATAGCAGCCGATCGAAGGTCATGTCACCGAGAAGATATTTCTTGGATAAGGGTGGACGTTGGTAAGGCAGGACATCTTCTGAGCCGAGGATTGTGATGGGCCGATCATCCTTTAACCCTCTCAGTTTAGAAGCAAGTGCGAAGGCCGCCTGCCCTGCCCCCACAATGACCAATCTGCCACTCACAACACCAACTCCCCCACATCACGATTCGGCCTCAACAGAACCGCATGCTTCTTACATGACAAAGGCGTAACGCTGCGTACGCCTTGCGTCAACTCCCGTGGAGCCAACCACACAGAACAACTGCGCAGAAGCAATTCTGAGCGTCGTTGTGTGGCAAAATCATGCACATTGTTTTGTATTTTAGAAATTCAATTAAGCTTGGAGCAATGCTTGGGGCGTACCTTCATATATAAATAATGGGCAATCATGGGAGGTTGTCATGCCATTGAACGTAACAATTGATCCACGGCAATCGGTTCCTCAGGATGAGATGTACGAGAAGTTCACGATCGATCGCCCCGGCAAGATCGTGGTACTCGGCCGCCACCTGAGCACCAAGGACAGCGTACGTTGCCTGGTCAGGACGATTTCACTCTACGGCGCTGAACTCGAAGTCAGCCCTGAGGTGGAAATTCCCAATAACTTCTTCCTCGAATTGCTCGGAATTCGTGATGAAATTGGCTGCACTCTGATCCGCCGCGAAGAAGAAAAAGCGGTGATCGGCTTCAATATGCTGATCGATCCTGAATTCCTGCACCACGTGCAGAGACTGAGTTTCGACGCCAGCCTGTAAGTGCAGACACATTGAAAAGATCAAGGCGGAGGTCATTCCTGATGACCTTCGCTTTTTGTATTTTGGGCAAATTTGTGCGGTGTCGTATGACGCAAAAGTCATTGACGTCCGTACAGTTTCAACAAAAACTTGGCTTGCACGGGATGGTTTTCAACCTATTGTGTCATCGATTTCAAATCGATACCGGAATAGTCTGTAATGTCCGCATTTTCCCGCTTTACGCCCCTCGCCGCCAGCCTACCATCAACCGTTCCCTTCGTTGGGCCTGAAGCCATAGAGCGTAATCGCCATTTGGCCGTAAAAGCCCGTATCGGCGCCAATGAAAGCAGCTTCGGCCCGGCGCCGTCTGTTCTGGAGGCTATGCGCAATGCGGCAACTGAAACGTGGATGTATGCCGACCCGGAAAATTTTGAACTGAAGGAAGCGCTGGCCATCCATCATGGCGTATCGCGCGACAATATTGCGGTCGGCAGCGGCGTGGATGGTATGTTGGGTGAGATTGCCCGGCTTATCGTTGAGCCCGGCACCCCTGTCGTCACGTCATTTGGCGGGTACCCAACCTTCAATTACCACATCAACGGTTTTGGCGGACGCCTGGTCACAACACCTTATGTGGATGACCGCGAAGATCTAAATGGTCTGCTTGATACCGTGAAGCGTGAAAACGCACCGCTGGTCTACTTCGCCAACCCAGATAACCCGATGGGCAGCTGGTGGAACGCAAACGAGGTCGAGAATTTCGCGAAGTCCTTGCCGGACAATTGTCTTCTCATTCTAGATGAAGCCTATTGTGAAACCGCACCCAAGGGTGCAACGCCTGACGTTAAAGCACTTATCGGCCTGCCGAATATCTTGAGAATGCGCACGTTCTCAAAGGCATATGGCCTGGCAGGTGCCCGGGTCGGTTATGCGATCGGCACACTTGGAAACGTGCAGGCATTTGACAAAATTCGCAACCACTTCGGCATGGCACGGGTTTCCGTCGCCGCAGCACTGGCCGCGCTGAATGACCAGGCCTATCTGCATGAGGTCGTGCAGAAAATTGATGGGGCTCGCACGCGTATCTCGGCAATTGCCAAGGCCAATGCCCTGTCGCCGCTGGCCTCCGCCACCAATTTTGTCACCATCGATTGTGGTCGCGACGGCGTTTATGCCAAGGCTATCGTTGATGGCCTGATGGAACACGGCGTGTTCATCCGCATGCCGGGAGTTGCACCGCTTAACCGCTGCATTCGCGTCAGCGCTGGCATTCAATCGTCGCTTGATCTCTTCGAAGAAGCACTGCCGAAAGTGCTGAAAAAGCTGGCCTGATACGGCCAGCTCCATACGCAACATTGAACAAGAAAAAACCGCGCTGGCCTTGTTCCTGCCAGTCGCGGTTTGATGTGTCAGCCAAGCTTCGGTTTTCTGCAACATTTTCGCAAATGGATTTGCCCTTCAGCATTTGCGTGTTGTCAGTCCGTCCCAAATTCCCCGCCGCGTTCCTCTTGCGAGTTATCTTCGTTCTACCCTCCCTTGGGTATCTCGTTTTGGCCTTTCTGGCCTGATCAATTAATGAATGGTCATCCATTCACGTGCAGCACGCAGTGCCGCAGCCAGGTCGGCCTTGCTCATATTGCGGGCCAGGTCGGCACGCAGGCTTGCTGCGCGCTCGGATCCTTTGATTGCTGCAATGTTCAGCCACTTGTGGGCTGCAACCACATCAACGTCACATCCGCGCCCTGTGGCATAGATAAGACCCAGATTGCAAAACACATCGGCGCGGGCTTCACCGCCCATTGCTGCTGTTTCGATATCGCGAATTTCAAAGCGTGCCATTGTTTTTCTATCCCTGTTAAAGCCTGTTTTGGTTCAGTCGTTGTGCTGCCCCTTATCCGGGCTTCCGAAAGGATCGCGCCGTCTTCTGCGGCTTTGCGTATCCTTCCGGTTTGGCGGGTTATTCCCTGCTCGTTTGATGGGCTTACTATGCCAAAGCCGCTTCAACGGACGCTTAAAATGCATGATTAATTTGAGACAAACAAAGTCCAAACAGTTGGTAAATTTGAGTTTTTGTTAAATATGGCTATGCCTGAGAATTAAGGGATTTCGCGAAAATTTTACGAAAATTTTACCGGCCGATTTCAACCCTTTGCTAACTTTAAAAACAGCATCCATTTTTCCGTTTGCATAAATCACCGCGTTTATCTGGGTGGAAAACCACTGTCAGCGGCAGCAAACCTTCTTTCCTTTTACGTGAACGTAAACTATAAATTGCCCACTCGTGTGGAGGAACACGATGTTGATGGCACGTGCGCGCGCTTGGCCGTCAAACACCGGAGGAGGATTTATGAAACGGATTGCACTTCTTGCTGCACTGCTGATTTCGGGTCAGGCATTAGCGGCTGAAAATATCGAAGGAAACTGGAAAACCCAAAGCGGTGAAACGGCAACGATCGCTTCTTGCGGCTCTGCTTTCTGCGTAACGCTGAAAACTGGAAAACATGCGGGCAAGCAGATTGGCCGTATGAGCGGCAGCGGCAATGAGTATTCCGGCGAAATCACCGATCCTGCAAATGACAAGACCTATAGTGGTTCAGGCAGTGTTTCCGGCAATTCCCTGAAAATGAAAGGATGCGTTCTAAAGGTTCTGTGCAAGTCGCAGACCTGGACAAGGCTTTAGAACGTTTTCTGTTCAATAACGGGAAAGAGCCAGGATGGCACCGCCTGCCATTCTGGCTCACTTTGCTTAAAGTCCCCGAAAATTGCCCGCGCAATCCTTATGGTTAAGCGCACATCTGCACTTATCAGCCCTGTTAATGCTTCTGAACGCGAGATGAATTTGGCTCTCAGCAATGGTTCAGACCGAATGTGGCAAAACCATAGCATCACATTCGCAAAGGGGAGCGGACAATGGCAATTCTGATACGGCGTCTAACGATCATTACCTTGCTGATGGCCATTTTTGCGATGTCGTTTGCGGCACTTGCCATCAATCCGCACCGTAATTTCCAGCGTATGCAAATTGGCACCATTACGCCCTGCACCCAATCCATCCAGACCAACTGCACGACCATTCTGTGAGAAGGACGAAATACCATGACCAAGACCTTCTCCGGCGCGGTTTACAGCAGTGTTCGTCTGGCTCTCATCGCCACCATGTTTCTCGGCCCCATTGCCGGGCTTGCCGCCATGAAAGAAAATGAACGTAGCGCGATGAACAAAGGCGCTGGCTTTGTTCTTTTGATGAGCCTGCAGCGCGGCGCACTCGGCTAAAACATCAGGGTTTGCAGGCCGTGGAGATCGCCGGACTCACAGATAAAAAATAACAGTCTCGTTGTACTTCATTGCTGCGTGCTGTCGCTTGCGTGTCTCAATAGCGTATCTATAATGCCTCATGAGCACACGAATCCCTTCTATATCAGCCCTTACTTTCATAAGCCCTGAGCCCTATGCGCCGCAGGTCTTTACAGATCACAAAGAGGCGGTCGAGGCCCTGACCGCGCTTTACGAACGCAACACCAAATTTTTGATTGATGCGTTTACCGCACTTGCGGCGGGTGCGCCGATAACCGGCCGTTACCGCGCCTGCTATCCGCAGGTCAGCATGGAAACGACCAGCTTTGGCCATGCGGATTCCCGCCTGTCCTACGGCCATGTCACTTCGCCCGGCATTTACACCACAACAATCACCCGTCCGCATCTGTTCAGGCATTATCTGAAAGAGCAGCTTGAGCTGTTGATGCGCAACCACAATGTTCCGATTACAGTATCGGAATCGGCCACGCCCATTCCGCTGCATTTCGCATTTGGCGAAGGCGCCCATGTCGAGGCCTCCGCCACATCGTCTCTTTCCGATGTGCCGCTGCGCGATCTGTTCGATACGCCGGATCTCAACAATACAGACGACCTGATCGCCAATGGTGAATATGATCAGGTATCCGGCGAGCCTGCGCCGCTGGCGCCGTTCACCGCACAGCGTGTCGATTATTCGCTGGCGCGTCTGAGTCATTATACGGCCACGAGCGCAAACCATTTCCAGAACTTCGTTCTGTTCACCAACTACCAATTCTACATTGATGAGTTTGCCAACTGGGCGCGCGACCTGATGGCCAAGGGCGGTGAAGGTTATACGGAGTTCGTCGAACCCGGCAACATCATCACCCATGCCGGTTCAGACCGCCCGGAAACCGACATGACCCTGTCGCGGTTGCCACAGATGCCTGCCTACCATCTGAAAAAGAAGGGGCATGCTGGTATCACGCTGGTCAATATTGGGGTTGGACCATCCAACGCCAAGACGATTACCGACCATATTGCCGTCCTTCGTCCGCATGCATGGCTGATGGTTGGTCACTGCGCTGGCCTGCGCAACAGCCAGCGCCTCGGCGACTATGTGCTGGCCCATGCCTATGTGCGCGAAGACCATGTTCTGGATGATGATATCCCAGTGTGGGTGCCAATTCCGGCATTGGCGGAAGTGCAGGTTGCACTCGAGGCAGCTGTGGCCGAAGTTACCGGTTACGAAGGTTTTGAGCTGAAGCGCATCATGCGGACCGGCACCGTTGCCACGATTGACAACCGTAACTGGGAACTGCGCGATCAGGCTGGTCCAGTCAAACGGCTTTCGCAATCGCGCGCCATCGCACTGGATATGGAATCGGCAACCATTGCCGCCAATGGTTTCCGTTTCCGTGTTCCCTACGGCACCTTGCTTTGCGTTTCAGACAAACCGCTGCATGGCGAGTTGAAACTGCCGGGCATGGCAACCGCATTTTATAAAACGCAGGTTGCCCAACATCTTCAGATCGGCATTCGTGCGGTGCAGAAGCTGGCGGCCATGCCGCCGGAAAAACTGCACTCCCGCAAGCTGCGCAGTTTCTATGAAACGGCCTTCCAATAATTCCAGAAAGACAAAACCCCGCTTCAATGAAGCGGGGTTTTCCTTAAGCGCCAGAAGGAATGTCTTATTCCTTGACGGTATCGCGAAGGTGGTCCAGCCCCTTGCGCAGTGTTTCGATAATGCGGTCCACTTCCGAATGGCTGATTGTCAATGCTGGTGAGGCCAGCATGCGGTCGCCGGTGGCACGCATGACCAACCCGTTTTCAAGGCAGTGATTGCGCACGACAATGCCGACATCGTCCGGTTTGGCAAAACGCTGGCGCGTGGTTTTATCGACAGCAAGCTGTAAACCGCCCATCAAACCGACATTGACCGCCTCACCGACGATTTCATGATCGGCCAGGCTCTGCCATGCCTTAGTAAAATAAGGCCCAATGTCGTCTCTAACGCGCTCAACCAGACCCTCATCTTCCAGAATGCGGATATTTTCCAACGCAGCCGCCGCGCATGTCGGATGACCGGAATAGGTAAAGCCGTGATTGAAGTCACCGACTTCTTTGATCATCACTTCCGCCACACGGTCCGACACCAACACACCGCCAATCGGCAGGTAGCCAGAAGACAGTCCCTTGGCGACCGGCGCGAGGTCCGGTTGGTAACCGAAATGCTGGAAACCGAACCATGAACCGAGCCGGCCGAAACCGCAGATGACCTCGTCGGATACCAGCAGAATGTTGCGCGCCTTGCAGATGCGGGCAATTTCCGGCCAATAGGTATCTGGCGGCACAATAACACCGCCCGCGCCCTGAATGGGTTCAGCAACGAAAGCTGCGACATTGTCTTCGCCCAGCTCATCGATCTTCGCTTCAAGTTCGCTGGCCATTTTCAAGCCAAACTCGGCGGGAGATAGATCACCGCCTTCAGCATACCAGTAGGGTTGGCCGATATGGGCGATGCCCTCAATCGGAAGGTTGCCCTGCTCGTGCATCCACTTCATGCCGCCAAGCGAGGCACCGGCCACGGTGGAACCGTGATAACCATTGCGGCGCGCGATGATCTTGGTCTTTTGTGGATGGCCCAGTGCCTTCCAGTAAACACGTGCCATGCGGAACCAGGTATCGGTGGCTTCCGAGCCGGAATTGGTGAAGAACACATGGTTCATATGACCGCCGGTGTGGGAGGCGATCTTCTGCGCCAGCAAGGTGGTTGGCGGGGTCGTGGTACCGAAAAAGCTGTTGTAATAGGGTAGCTCGTTCATCTGGCGAGAAACCGCCTCCGCCATTTCCTTGCGGCCGTAACCGATGTTCACGCACCACAGGCCAGCAAAGGCATCGAGATATTTCTTGCCGTTGCTGTCAAAGATGTAGACGCCCTCGGCACGCTCGATAATCCGAGTTCCGGCCTCGTTGAGCTTACCCATGTCTGAAAAAGGATGAAGATGGTGAGCAGCATCGACGGCTGCGAGGTTGGAAAGGGTTTTACTCATTTCATTCATGCCAGTTACCACCGATTTTCCCAGTCATGTTGCTGGAGCGAGCATGGCGTTATGAAATGCGTTTGGCAAGGCGGTGTGTTTAAGCTTATCGTTGCACGTTCTACGATCAGACGAGAAAGCCGAAATACCAAAATGACCCGCAGAGAAACCGTACTCCCTAGCCATTTTGTTGAAATGCAGCCACGCATAGAGCTGCTGCTTGTTGGCATGAATGGTGATCTCAGAGGCAAACGCATTCCGCTCAAAGCCGAGAAAAAAATATGGGAAGGCTCCGTCCGACTTCCCGCCTCCACGCAGTCGCTGGATATCTGGGGTGATGACAATGACGAATTTACTGGCCTGTCGCTAACGCTGGGTGATCCTGATGGCGTGTGTGTGCCAGACAAGCGCAGCTTGGCGCCGATGCCTTGGGCACCAGAGGGTTCAGCGCAGGTGTTGGCCACCATGCACGACATGGATGGTGGACCAAGCTTCATGGACCCGCGCGCCATCCTGTCACGCATGCTGGAACGTTACGCGCAGCTTGACCTCACACCGGTTGTCGCGACCGAGCTTGAATTTTATCTTGTTGAGGATGACTGGCGTGCAACCGGCAAACCGCGCCCGCCTGCCCGGCTTGCCTACAAGGGCGAAGCGACCGGTGCGCAGCTCTACGATATGGGCGCCACAGACATTATGGACGATTATCTGCAAACGCTGAATGCCTGGGCCAAGATACAAGGACTGCCCGCTGATGCAACAACAGCAGAATTCGGCCCTGGCCAGTTTGAAGTAAACCTGCTGCACAGGCCGGATGCATTGGCGGCCGCCGACGACTGCATTTATCTGAAGCGGATTGCCGAACAGGCTGCCAAACATCATGGCCTGAAGTCGACATGTATGGCCAAGCCCTATTCGGATCAGGCCGGATCAGGGCTGCATGTCCACATCAGCATTCTTGATGGAGAAGGAAACAACATACTCGACGCGAAAGGCGGTGAGCCAACACGGCTGAAATCCGTCTGTGCCGGTATGTTGGAAACCATGCGGGATGCGCAACTGATCTTTGCACCTTTTGCCAATTCCTACCGGCGTTTCCAGCCCGGCTCATTCGCACCGGTCGATATTGACTGGGGCTTTGCCCATCGTGGTACCTCTGTTCGTATCCCCGATACGCACGGTCCGGCAGCGCGCATTGAACACCGGGTTGCCGGTGCAGACGCCAATCCGCATCTGCTACTGACGGCCATTCTAGGGGGAATGTTACGCGGCATCGAAAATGATCTTGATCCCGGTCCGGCAACCGAACCCGGCGGCGTAGCACAATCCCAGAGCAAGCTGACCCACGATTTTCTGACAGCCGTCGAGGATTTTGCGGCATCGGCTTTTATCGCCGATACGTTTGGCGCGGCCTATCAAAAGCTGTTTGCCGATACCAAACGCAAGGAAGCCATCACCTATCTTCAGACGGTATCGGACTTCGATTACCGGACTTACCTGCCGAGACTATGATCGTCAGGCAGCAGCCTGCTGGATAACCGGGGACGTGAACACCTTCAATTCCCCGGGATGCAGCTTGATCAGCACATCCCGTTCCATCGGCAGCAACTCGCCATCGATAACGCAGCGCACATCGCGGCGGCGTTTGGGAAAATGCAGCTCCAGTTCCGGCGTGGTCATTGAGGTGACCGCAGCATTTTCCTTCAGCTTGCCTCGCAAGATATCAAAGGCCAGCCGTACGACGCCCGGTGGCGTCATGACGTCGGCCAGATAAAAACCCAGATGACCACCGGCAACATCATCCGGTACCAGAAAGGGATGTTCGCCAAACTCATTGTTGGAGACAGAAATGGCGCAGACCTCCCGGTGGCGCGTCACGCCATCGACCATATATTCGACATCGAAGACCGGTGGATTGAGCACGACACCCAGCGCCGCACGGGCACTCGCCTGTATTTTGCCGAGCCTTGAGGCAAAGGCCATGTTGTTGCGATAACGCACCATGCGGGCATGCAGACCAGCGGAAAACTGGTGTACAAAAGGGCGTCCGTTGACGCTGGCAATGTCCACGTCACGCACATTACCTTCCGCCAGCACGTCAACGACCGCCCTTATATCAAGCGGCAGCTTTAGCGAACGGGCAAACAGGTTCATGGTACCGGCGGGAACGACACCGAGTGCAAGGCCATTTTTCCATGCAATACCGGCAGCAGCCGAGATGGTGCCATCGCCGCCACCGGCAATCAGGCCATCGAGCCCTGGTGTTGCCGCTGCCTTTTCCATTTCCTCGACAATATTGGGGCCTTCGACAAGGCGGCATTCAATATCATGCCCTGCCCCACGGAACGTTGTCTGTACCAGAGAGCAATATTCAGTCATGTCAGTTGTTTTGAACGTACCGCCGTCGCGGTTGAATATAGCAATCAACTTCATCTCTGTTCCCCACAGACGGGCCGCCCGTTGCCGCGGCGAGAAAACACCCAATTTGAAATTCTGTTCCAGATAAAAATCGTCTGATGCCATTTTTGATGCGAAACCTCTACCGCACCGCACAATCAAATGATAAACGTCAGATCAGGTCATTTTGGTGACCAGTTTCCAGTCCCTGCGCATCGTTGCAGCTCCCGCACCGAATACAGTTCACATATCAGGTTTCCTCATGACCGAGTCCGTCATGCACGATACACGTGCGCAATCATCCGGTTCCGCGAGTGACGCGGCCAAGTTATCGCCCCTTGCAATCGCGCTTATCGAAATTGCGTTGGCTGCCGGCGGCTTTGGTATCGGTACCGGTGAATTCGCAATTATGGGTCTGCTGCCGGAAGTGGCCAGCACCTATGGGGTCAGCATTCCGCAGGCCGGATATGTGATTACCGCTTATGCACTGGGTGTTGTGGTCGGTGCTCCGATCATTGCGGTTCTGTCGGCACGCCTCAGCCGTCGTACGTTGCTGCTGTGTCTGATGGGACTATTTACCATCGGCAACATCCTGAGTGCCGTAGCTCCGGACTTTGCCTCCTTCACCGCACTGCGATTCATAACCGGTTTGCCACATGGCGCCTATTTCGGTGTTGCCGCTCTGGTCGCCGCCTCCATGGCACCCGTTCACAAACGAACCCGAGCTGTCGGGCGTGTAATGCTGGGATTGACCATTGCAACACTGCTTGGCACACCTCTGGCGACATTTATCGGCCAGTTGATGAGCTGGCGCGCAGCCTTCATGCTGGTGGGTGGTATCGGGCTTTTGACGGTTGGCCTGGTGTGGTTGTTCCAGCCCCGCGACACGGTTGCCGAAGGCGCCAGCATTGCGCGTGAGCTTGGTGCATTCAAACGCGTTCAGGTCTGGCTGACTCTGCTGATCGTTTCGGTCGGGTTCGGCGGCATGTTCTCGATTTTCAGCTACATCTCCAAAACAACGACGGATGTTGCGATGATGCCTCTTGCTTCGGTTTCCATCGTTCTGGCGCTGTTCGGCATCGGCATGAATGTCGGTAACATCATCGGTTCACGCCTTGCCGATATTTCGCTGACCGGCACGATTGGTGGCATGCTGGTGTTCAACATTCTGGTCATGACACTGTTCTCGCTGACAGCTGATAACTGGTTCATGCTTTGCCTTTGCGTGTTCCTTGTTGGCTGTAGCTTTGCAGCTGGCCCGGCTGCTCAGACCCGCCTGATGGACGTTGCAGCGGATGCACAGACGCTGGCCGCCGCCTCCAACCACTCCGCCTTCAACATCGCCAATGCGCTTGGCGCGTGGCTCGGCGGTCTGGTGATTGCGTGGGGCTACGGCTACGCTGCAACCGGTTATGTCGGCGCTGCACTCTCAGCCGCTGGCCTTGTGGTTTTTGCGATTTCCGTCTCCATCGACAAACGCGCAAAAGCGGCCTGAACTGACCCCTTAGCGCATTGCTTTGGCACCGTTTTTCGAAACGCGTGCCAAAGCAAAGCAGCCTTGCAAAAACGTAATTATTCTCTTCTTGACTATTGGCCTTTTCAGGCGCAACACATGCCTTACGCGCATGGTTTTTCATCGCGCGGATTTCAACCGGAGCATCATTAGATGTCTAGCGACAGTAGTAGTCGATTGCCTTTGCCGAGAACGGCGTTCGTGCACTGATCTGACTCCTGTCGGCTCACCACGATCTGCCGCAATCGGCGGATCGATACAAAGGTGAGCAATCATGAACTTTCACACCCTCTCCCAGAGAGCCAGCAAGGCTGCACGCCTCTTTCGCGGCACCCATGCAACAGGCCTCACCATTGCAGAACGTGTAGACCAGCTGAACACGCTTGACGTAGCACAGGCTGCATCTGCCCTTTCCACCATGGCACAGCCAAAAGCCGTGGCCATTCTGGCTCGGCCAGAACTGCATCACGCCGCCGCCATCATCAACGCGATGCCGGTCGACGTTGCCGTTCGCCTGCTGAACACCATGGCAAACGATCGTGTCGCAGACCTTTTGCAGGAAATGCAAGACGGTGAGCGCGCCCGGCTGTCTTCACGGCTGGACCGCACAACGGCACTCGCCATACAGCATCTGATGAACTATCCGCCCCGCACTGCGGGCAGCATCATGACCACGGAGTTTGTCAGCGTCCCTGATGACTGGACCGTTGAGCAGACGCTTGATCATATCCGCACAGTCGGTCGTTCGCGCGAAACGGTCTACGCCATCTATGTGCTGAGCCATGACGGCGTTTTGACAAATGTCGTGACACTGCGCCGCCTGCTGACCGGTCAGCCAGAAGCCTCGATCCTGTCGGTCGCCCAGGCAGAAAGTGTTGTTTTCATCGATCCCTTGGCCTCGCAGGAAGTGGTCGCCAAGCTGATCCGCAAGCACAACCTGCTGGCCCTGCCCGTCGTTGATGAGCACGGACATGTTCTTGGCATTGTGACCGTCGATGATGTGATCGACACGATGATTGCCGATACGACCGAAGATGCCCAGAAATTCGGTGGCATGGAGGCGCTTGGAAAGCCCTATATGAAAATCGGCTTTCCAGAGATGATCCGCAAACGTGCCGGATGGCTGGCTGCGCTGTTTATCGGTGAAATGCTGACGGCAAGCGCCATGCAGCATTTTGAAGGTGAGTTGGAAAAGGCTGTCGTGCTGACACTGTTCATTCCGCTGATCATGAGCTCCGGCGGCAATTCCGGTTCGCAGGCAACGTCACTGATCATTCGTGCATTGGCGCTGGGAGAGCTAAAGCTTTCCGACTGGTGGCGTGTTCTGCTGCGTGAACTGCCAACCGGCCTGATGCTGGGCACCATACTCGGAGCAATCGGTTTCCTGCGGCTGACCGTATGGCAGAAGGCAGGTTTTTACGATTACGGCGAACACTGGCTGCTGGTTGGCTTCACGGTATTTTCCGCGCTGGTAGGCATCGTCAGCTTCGGTTCGATCTGTGGTTCCATGCTGCCATTCATCCTGCAGAAACTGCGTCTGGATCCAGCAAGCGCCTCGGCACCCTTCGTGGCAACCCTTGTCGATGTCACGGGTCTGGTCATCTACTTCAGTGTCGCGCTGCTGATCCTCAGCGGCACCGTGCTCTGATCAAAAGACTGGCAGCTCAGGCTGCCAGTTCCTTCCTGCCATCCGGTGTGCGGATGTATTTCGTGCCATTCTCGCAAACGACGTGGCTATCACCCCAGGTTTTCAGGGCGGCGATAACCGGCTGCATGCTGAGGCCCAGTGGCGTCAGCGTATAGTCCACCCGAGGCGGCACGACGGGAAAAACCTTGCGAGAAATCAGACCTGCTTCTTCCAGCTCACGCAACTGCTTGGTCAGCATGCGCTGGGTGACGCTTGGAATGTGGCGACGCAGTTCGTTGAAGCGAAGCGTACCGCCATTCAGCAGGTGATAGAGGATGACGCCCTTCCACTTGCCATCGAGAAAACTCAGCGTGGATTCAACGGGACAGCCGGGAAAGTTGCCAGTCAATTTTGCACGAGGACGAGACATCACAGTATCCTTTTTGTGCGTATATACAGAATTTGTGCATTCTTGCGGTTTCATTTCATATGTATCAATTACCATGCATGCAAACAAGCAAGGAGGCTTTACATGCGTGCCGTCGGTTATCTGAACCCTCAACCCATCACTGCCGAAACGTCCCTTCTGGACATTGAATTGCCAGTTCCTGTCGCCACCGGTCACGACCTGCTTGTCGAGATCAAGGCGGTATCGGTGAACCCCGTTGATACCAAGGTACGCAAAAGTGCTGTTCCTGAAGATGGCCAGCACCGCGTGCTCGGCTTCGATGCGGCGGGTGTGGTCAAGGCGGTCGGCGACAAGGTCAGCCTGTTCAAGCCCGGAGACGAGGTCTATTACGCTGGCGTCATTAACCGGCCGGGCTCCAACAGTGAATTTCAGTTGGTGGATGAGCGCATTGTCGGCGCAAAGCCTAAAAGCCTGAGCTTTGAAGAGGCGGCTGCCCTGCCCCTGACAGCCATCACCGCCTATGAAACCCTGTTTGATCGCCTTGATATCAATGAGCCGGTTTCCGGTGGCGCTAACGCCATCGTCATCATTGGTGGCGCCGGCGGTGTTGGCTCGATTGCCATCCAACTGGTGCGGCAGTTGACCGATCTGACGGTTATCGCAACGGCGTCACGTCCGGAAACGAAAGAATGGGCAAAAGAACTTGGCGCTCACCATGTCATCGACCATAGCCAGCCGATAGCCAAGCAGGTCGAGGCACTTGGAATAGGCGCGCCTTCCTTCGTGTTTTCCACCACACAGAGCGATCTTCATGGCGGCGAAAGCGTGACCTTGCTGGCACCACAGGGCCGTTTTGCGTTGATTGATGATCCCAAAGGCGGGTTCGACGTCATGCCGTTCAAGCGTAAATGCCTGTCGGTGCACTGGGAAATGATGTTCGCACGCGCCGTCTTCCAGACACCTGACATGATCGAGCAGCACAAGCTGTTGAGCCATGTCGCAGAACTTGTCGATGCAGGGAAAATCAAAACAACGCTGACGGAAACCTATGGCAGCATCAATGCCGCCAACATGAAAAAAGCCCATGCGCTGATTGAAAGCGGTACGGCAAAGGGCAAGATCGTCCTGTCCGGCTTCTGATGATCTTCAATCCCCCTAGCCTTTGGTCAGGGGGATTTTTTACATCATGAAGGGTCTTCGTCTGGATGGCAGGGCCACTCTTTAGATGCCGTAAGGCCTTCAGGTAGCTTGGTGTTTGCATCACCACAGGCGAGATCAAGCTGGCCTTGAGATAATCCAGAGACCTTCGACAGGTCGACGCCTTCAAAACGTGCCAAGAAAAGAAAAGCGTTCTGCAAATCCACCGCGCCGCCAAGCTTTGCACCGATGAAGCGCGCGCGAGACAAGTTTGCCATGCTGAAATGCACGTCATCCAGCACCGCGTTCTCAAAATTTGCCCGGCCGAGTTCGGCCTTCGAAAAATCCGCGCCAGCGAGATGTGCGCCGGTAAAATCGGCTCTTTGCATTTCCGCGTTCACGAATGGCACCTTGTCGGCCTTCACATTGGTGAAATCGCTGCGGTAGGCTTCAATCTTGTTGAGGGTTGCGCCTGCAAGATCGGTATTTGCGAGTGAAGTTCTGACCAGCTTCGCCTTGGTGAAGTTCACCGATTTCACAATCGACTCACGCAGGTCTGTATAGGTGAAATCAGTGCCCTGCAGGTTGGCACCTTCGAAATTGCTTCCACCGAGCATCAGCAGTCGCTTGTTGCACTGGCTCCAGTCCACGCCAGGGGCCGGATCAGACCGGCAATCGGCTGCGGCAGTGAAATGCGCTGAGGTCATAACCGATAGAAAACCGCATGCCGCAACAGCAGACCATAGCCATCTGCTTTTAAGGCCAGAGGAGATAACGCCGCATTTAACACCAAAGTCCATAACACCACCCCAGGACGCGATATGCGCCACACCATTATATCAGCACCTCCCCACATGTCATGGTTAAACGCAGGGAATTCAACAGGCCGTTGCACGCTGTTGTGGATTTAGTGGTTATCCCAAGCCATGGCGACCCGGCGGGCAGGATCAAGACCACATTCGATCTGGTGATCCAGTGTTTGCCGCAGATGAGACGACAGTTCATCATCTGCCAGCACACGGAAACCCTTTCGGGCATAAAACGGTGCGTTGAACGGCACAAACCGGTCGGTGGTCAGCGTGGCACGTCGCAGTCGGCGTCGCTCCATCTCTTCGATAGCCCAGACAATCAGAGCCTTGCCCAGCCCCTTGCCTTGCACTGCCCTCCAGACATCGATTTCATTGATGTAGAGTTCATCACCGATCTGCGTTGCACCGAGAAAACCCAAGGGGCGATCTTCACTGTTTGCGGCCACGACAAGAAGACCATTTTCAAGCATGACGCGAAGGCTGTCAGCCGATGTGGCGCTTGGTTCGCCCGGAATACCGCCAGCATCGCGAAGCGCAAAAAAGGCATCGAGCTCAATCTGTCTCAAAGTCTCTATTTCATCGCGTCGCGCAGGCCGGGTGGAAAACGAGACAAGATCATCCATTTTCACACCTTGGCCTTCTGTCTTTACTGACGGCGGTCCGTGCGGGCCGGGCCATCTTACATATTGGCGTAAACCGGCCCTTCGCCGAACATCCTCGCTGGCGGCGGTCCGTGCGGGCCGGGCCATCTTACATATTGGCGTAAACCGGCCCTTCGCCGCCTTGTGGCGGAACCCAGTTGATATTCTGGTTAGGGTCCTTGATGTCACAGGTCTTGCAGTGAACGCAGTTCTGCGCGTTGATCACGTAGACTTCTTCGCCATCCTTTTCGACCCATTCATAGACGCCTGCCGGACAGTAACGTGTCGAAGGACCTGCATAGACATCATGCTCGGAGCGCTTCTGCAAATCCATGTCCTTGACATGCAGATGCACCGGCTGGTCTTCCTCATGATTGGTGGAAGACAGAAACACCGATGACATGCGATCAAAGGTCAACACGCCATCTGGTCGCGGATAGGCAATCGGCTTGTGTTTCGCAGCAGGCTCAAGGCTTTCCGCATCGGTCTTTCCGTGCTTCAGGGTGCCGAAGATTGACAAGCCGAAAATCTGGTTGATCCACATATCGAGACCACCCAGGCCAATGCCCAGCAACGTGCCGAACCTGGACCACAGTGGTTTGACGTTGCGAACCCGCTTCAGGTCCTTGCCAATATCGCCCAGGCGCCATTCATTTTCGATCTCGACAACTTCATCATTGGCGCGGCCTGCGGCAATCGCGTCGGCGATCTTTTCTGCCGCCAGCATGCCAGACAGCACGGCATTGTGGCTGCCCTTGATGCGCGGCACGTTGACCAGACCGGCTGAGCAACCGATCAGTGCGCCACCGGGGAAGGAAAGTTTTGGCACCGACTGGTAGCCGCCTTCGGTGATGGCGCGGGCGCCATAGGACAGGCGCTTACCGCCCTCGAAGGTTTCGCTGATTGCCGGATGGGTCTTGAATCGCTGGAACTCTTCAAACGGATAGAGATACGGGTTCTTGTAGTTGAGGTGTACCACGAAACCAACGGCCACCAGATTGTCTTCCAGATGATACAGGAACGATCCGCCACCGGTTTTAAAGCCCAGCGGCCAGCCGAACGAGTGCTGCACGAGCCCCTGTTTGTGCTTTTCAGGCTTTACCTGCCACAGTTCCTTGATGCCAATACCGAACTTCTGGACATCGCGGTCCTTCTGCAGGTCGAATTTCGAGATAAGCTGCTTGGCCAGAGAACCACGCACACCCTCACCGATCAGCACATATTTACCCATCAGGGCCATGCCGCGCGTGAAGTTGGGGCCAGGTTCGCCGTTTCTTTCAATGCCCATGTCACCGGTTGCAACGCCAATGACAGCGCCATCATCACCATAGATAACCTCGCTGGCAGCAAAACCGGGATAGATCTCGACACCGAGAGCTTCCGCCTTTTCCGCCAGCCAACGACAGACCAGACCAAGCGACACGATGTAATTGCCGTGATTGCTCATCAGCGGTGGCATCATGAAGTTTGGCAGACGAATTGAGCCCGCAGGTCCCAAGAACAGGAACTGGTCGTCCTTCACCTCGGTCTTGAACGGATGACCCTCTTCCTCACGCCAGCCGGGCAACAGGCGGTCGATACCAATAGGATCAACCACCGCGCCGGACAGGATATGGGCTCCAACTTCGGCGCCCTTTTCCAGAACAACCACCGACAGGTCCGGATTAACCTGCTTCAAACGAATTGCTGCCGACAGACCCGCAGGACCTGCACCCACAATCACAACGTCGAATTCCATCGACTCGCGTTCAGGAAGTTCATGTTGCTCTGTCATATCAGCCTCTCAATCCCGCCGGGTTGACCACCCCGTCCCTGTCTTTCGGTTCTTTCTTGGCAAAGCAAACAGCACTTGTCGAGCGCTGAATGCGGCAAGTCATGTCGATTCACACATTATTGTCAGACAACCTGACGATTAAATTACTTTTACGTTCACGTAATATACAAATAAGGTCGGTTTTAGCGTCGGTCAAGGCGCGTTTAAGCAAATGATCACGCCAGCCTATTAGCTTTCCCGCCATCAAAATCGGTGGGTTCTTCAAACTGCATTGGACGCCTGACCGCAGGCTGCTATTGATTTGCCAACTGAATTCACGCCGCGAAGCGAACCGCCAATGTCAGACACGTCCGCCCTCACCCTTGCAGCGAAGCTGAAATTTGCGTTCCCCGATATGCACATAGCCACACATACCGACTTGCAAGGACGCGACCCCGGAGAACACCCAGACAATTTTGGCGCTGGCATTCTGGTGTCTCCCTCTAGTGCAGTGGACCTCGCTGCGCTGGTGACATGGTGTCGCGAACAGGGCGTCAACATTGTGCCTCATGGCGGGCGCACCAGTCTCGCTGGTGGTTGCGTCAGCCATGAAGGGCAGATCGCCATCTCGACATCACGGCTGAACGCCGTTGATAGCATCAATATCGAAGAAAAGACCGTCACAGTGCAGGCGGGCATGACGTTGCAGGCCCTTCAAGAAGCGGTAGCGGCATACGGCCTTACCACCGGCATTGACCTTCCTTCGCGCGGAACGGCAACAATTGGCGGCATGGCGGCCACCAATGCAGGCGGACTGCTGGCATTTCGCAACGGCGTCATGCGCCATCAGATACTCGGTATCGAGGCCGTCATGCCTGATGGTACGATATTCAGTGACCTGACCCGCGTAGTCAAAGTCAGTGCCGGGCCTGACATCAAGCAGTTACTGATCGGAAGCGAAGGCGCGTTCGGTATCATCACACGCCTCGTGCTGAAACTTGAAACTTTGCGGCCATACCGCGCCACCGCCATGCTGGCAGTCAATAATGCCAAAAGCGCGCTGGCCATTGCCGAACGTCTCACTGACATGACCGGCCTCAAGCTGGAAGCGGCAGAAATGATGTGGCCGCTGTTTATCCGTGACCATGCCGCCTTGCGCAATTTTGACCTTTCCTGGCTGCCGGA
Source organism: Agrobacterium sp. 5Ca50 (assembly GCF_055381905.1). Lineage (NCBI taxonomy): Bacteria > Pseudomonadati > Pseudomonadota > Alphaproteobacteria > Hyphomicrobiales > Rhizobiaceae > Agrobacterium > Agrobacterium sp. 5Ca50. The sequence goes on along the minus strand of NZ_AP026438.1, from coordinate 748,624 downwards.
GAGCGCCTGCGCCTTTATCGTTGAGATTTCGTCCACAGATGCAGAAACGGCTCGCGGCAATCTGGAAGCGGCCCTTGCCGACATCTGGGAGGAAATCGGTATTCTCGATGGCATCGTCGCGCAGTCCAGCACCCAGGCCAAACAAATCTGGGTACTGCGCGAGGAGTCTGGTTTCTATTACCAGTTCTACAACCATCCACCCTCCTTCGACGTATCCTTACCGCCTGCCCTGCTGGATGCCTATGTCGCGGATCTACATGCTCGGTTTCAGGTGCTCAACCCGCACTACGAACTTTATGTCTACGGCCATATTGCCGATGGCAACCTGCATCTGACGGTCAAATGTGATGAGCCAGACGAAGCGGAACTCATTCGCATTCAGGATGCGATCTATACCGATGTGCGCGAAATTGGCGGCAGCTTCTCGGCCGAACATGGCGTGGGTTTTGAGAAACGGTATGGTTACGAAAATTATGCCGACCCGGTAAAACGCAGTCTGGCAAAACAGATCAAGCGGGCTCTCGATCCCGATGGTTTGTTCAATCCCGGCAAAGTGCCATTTGCCTAAATGCACCAAAGCAGGTCTCGACCTTCAAATCGTGACCTGCGCAGCCTATACAAACAATGACGTCTCGATTTCATAAGGAATGACACATGGATTTCGGTATTTCCGGCAAACGCGCACTGGTTCTCGCCTCTTCACGCGGTCTTGGCCTTGGCATTGCCACTGCGCTGGTCAAGGAAGGCGTTAATGTATTGCTGGTTGGTCGCACCAGCGAAAAGCTGGAAGCAAATTGCCAGGCTCTCAACGCGCTTGGCAAAGGCAAAGCCGATTGGGTTCGTGGTGACATTTCCGAGGCAAATTTTGTGGCGGAGATGGTTGATGCCGTTAAACAGAAACTCGGCGGCATCGACATCCTGATCAACAATACCGGCGGCCCGACACCCGGCACTGCCGAAGAAATCACAGCCGAAAAGCTCGAGACTTTCTTCCAGTCGATGGTGCTGCGCGTCATCACACTGACCGGCGCTTTCCTGCCGCAGATGAAGGAACAAGGCTGGGGCCGTATTGTCACCGTCGCCTCGTCAGGCGTTTTTGAACCGATCCCCAATCTGGCGCTGTCCAACACATTGCGCGGCGCGCTGGTTGGCTGGAGCAAGACATTGTCGAGCGAAGTGGCAGGTTTCGGCATCACATCCAACATGCTGCTGCCCGGCCGTATTCACACCGACCGTATCGATGAACTGGATGGCGCCAATGCCAAGCGCACCGGCAAGAGCATCGAGGAAATCCGCTCATCGTCCGTCAAGACTATCCCGGCTGCCCGTCTTGGCACGGTTGAGGAGTTTGGTGCAGCAGGTGCGTTTCTGTGCTCGCAGGGAGCAAGCTACATTACCGGCACCATGTTGCGGGTTGATGGCGGTGCGGCAAGCTCCATCTAACGATAAATCCGTTCAAAGTCCTTTGAAGCGCGCCACGGCATGGTTGTGGCGCGCTTTTGTTTTGTGCTGTGGAAAACGCAATTACCTCAGTATTTTAATAAAATAACGCTACCCAATTCCACTAAATTTTGGGGGGTGGGAGGTTAGACGGGGGGCATTCATAGTTCTGGTACCCCTTTCATGCTCGAAACACTTCTGCCGCCCACCTCTTCAAGTGGGCACACGTCTCTTGGCAACAGCGGCAACACAAATTCCTCTTCCGGCAATCAGGCTTCGCAAACGCCGCCGGGCACACATGCACAAACCGGTGAAAACACGGCACTAGAGACCGCAGCACAAGATGATGATGGCACCTATTCTGCGGCGCCTACTCAGCCCGATGGCGACACAGAGGCAGACGCTGGAGCTGCGGCTGGGGAACCGCCTTCCGCCGTCGATGATAACGACATATCGGAAGACGGTGATAGCGCCGGTTCAGCGCCGGAACCGACCGATGCATCTCAGCCCAGTGAACAGGTCAACGCAGCGCCCTCGTCGACTGTCGAGACCGATAGCGCGCAGAATGATAGCAAGGCTGACAGTGCCACCACGGCACCTGCCGCAGCGGGCCCTAATCCGCAACAGCAAGCCGCGCCGGTTCAGTCAAGACCAACAGCCGTTTCGTCTGTGTCAGCGCCCACCTCTCACACACTGGTTTTGAAAAATGACGCCGCGCTGGAGCGCAGTTTCAGAGCGGTTAATGACGCCGCATTCACAGCCTTGCGCAATCGTGCAATCGCCGCCCAGAAAGACCAGATCATTCGTGGTGTTTTGGACGCGATCGAAAAAAGCACGTTTGAAGGAACGGCGTCAAAGGCTTCGCAGGATACCCACACTGAAAACGAAACAAATCTGATCGTTCGTTATTACGCTGAAGCGTAAACGACGGGAGATTGTGACCATGGCGCGATAGACCGCTTCAGGTTATGATAGAGACCTTGTCTCTTTCGGGGTTTATCATGAAGGTGCTTCGAATTTCGCTGACCGTCCTTGGGGTTCTTCTAACGCTTATCGGCGCAATCTGGATTGGGCAGGGTAGCGGTTATTTCCCCTACCCCGCCTCCAGCTTCATGATCAATCAAAGCCCATGGATGTTGCGCGGCGCACTTTTGGCGATTGCCGGGCTGGCCATGATCTTCGTGGCACGGCGCTTTATCCGCTAAATTATTTTACCAGCTTTGGCAGATCGGCAATCAGCGCGTCACGGGTCGCAAAGCTGATCGGTTCCTTGGTTGTCCATTCCCGGACATTCAGCGTGGCAAAGACCACCCGCTGATCGCCCTTTTCTGCCCAGCCGACAAACCAGCCAAGCCAGTTATTACCATCCGCCTTGCCGACCTTGTTGCGAATACGACCGGAACCGGTTTTACCGTGGATCAACCAGCCATCAGCGGCGGTAAATTGCGGGATGATCGCCTTTGTATTGTCATAGGCTTGTTTGGAGGCCGGTATTTTTCCACTCACGAAGCGGCGCATGAAATCGACCTGCTGATCAGGAGAAATCCTCAGCGATGACATTAGCCAGGATTCCGTCAGCCCATCCGTATGACCGGGTACGCCTTTGACATCGGCATTGCCATATTCAAAATCCTTGACGTATTCGGCGAATTTCTGCTTGCCGAGCTTTCGGGTGATTTCCTGCGAATACCAGACGATGGAATCCTTTTCCCAAATCGTCGGATCGACCGATTGCTGTTCGCGCTTCGGCCTTTTCCATTCGACCTTGTAGTCCCATCGCGGCGTTGTGGCGTCCTTCAGAATGCCGGCATCATAACCCATGATCGCCAGAGGAAATTTGAAAGTCGATTGAGGTGCATAGGCCTTGTCGCAATCCCCCTCGCGGTGCAGAGCCTGCCGGCTCGCCACATCCAGAATGACCGTGCAGTGAACCGGTTCTGCCGCGCCGGCCGCACCAAAACTCAGACAAACGCCTGATACCAAACCAAAAAACAATGCCGAACTATAAAGTGTTTGCGTCATACGTCGCCCTCCTGATGCGCTTTACTCAAAACAACAAGCGCCGTGCGTTTCATCAAATCATGTCCATCCCCATCTTCGTATTGCGCCAACCCCCGTGGCTTTATTGCGGCATGACTTAAGAAAACGCATGCGCCATGCTTGCCATTCACAATCTCCTATGCGATCACCCGCCCTCTTCAAAAATCACAGGTGTCAATTGACGCCTTTTTATTTGCGGGACTGACATCGTTCAGTCCGGCCAGCTATTTTATCGACAAAGGATACCGCAATGGCACGGGCGCTCGGCCTCGACTTCGGCACGACCAACACGGTCATGGCTCTCTCTGAAAACGGCACGCAGAGCCGTTCCATGCAATTCAGCAGCATGGCCGGTGACACAGACAGCATGCGAACCGCACTTTCCTTTATGAAAGATCCGTCGCTTGGTGCTGCGGCATTGCACGTGGAAGCCGGTCAGGCCGCCATTCGCCAATTCATCGATCACGCCGGTGATTGCCGTTTCCTGCAGTCGATCAAGACATTTGCCGCCTCCTCGCTTTTCCAGGGCACGTTGATCTACGCCAAGCGCCAGACCTTCGAAGATTTGATGGAGGTTTTCCTACGCAAGCTGAAGACCTATGCAGGCGATAACTGGAACGGTGATATCGGCACCGTTGTAGCTGGTCGTCCCGTGCGGTTTGCCGGCTCCAACCCAAATGAAGACCTTGCCCTGCAGCGCTATAATGAAGCCTTGACTCGCATGGGTTTCCCAAACATCCACTATGTTTACGAGCCGGTGGCAGCCGCCTACTATTTTGCCCAGAGCCTCAAGAAAGATGCGAATGTTCTGGTCGCCGACTTCGGCGGCGGTACAACCGACTATTCACTCATTCGTTTTGAAACCAATGGCGGCCAGCTTTCGGCAAAACCGATCGGTCACTCCGGTGTCGGTGTTGCCGGCGACCATTTCGATTTTCGCATGATTGACAATCTGGTCTCGCCAGAGATCGGCAAAGGCAGCCAGTTCAAGAGCTTTGACAAGGTTCTCGATGTACCGGCCGGCTACTACGTCAATTTCGGCCGCTGGAACCAGCTGTCGATCTTCAAAACGTCAAAAGAATTCACCGATCTGAAATCACTGGTGCGTTCTGCGCTAGAGCCGGAAAAGCTGGAAATGTTCATCGATCTGGTTGAACATGACGAAGGTTATCCGCTCTATCAGGCCATTTCGGCCACCAAGATGGCACTGTCGCAGCATGAAGAGGCGGAGTTCAATTTCTCGCCGCTTGGAAAGTCCGGCCGCAAGACCGTGCGCCGCGCCGATTTCGACACCTGGATCAGCGACGATCTCGCCAAGATCGAAGATGCGCTCGACGAAGTCCTGACCAAGACCAACACCGATGCATCCAGCATCGACAAGGTCTTTCTGACAGGCGGCACATCCTTCGTTCCTGCGGTACGTAAAATCTTCACGCAGCGTTTCGACGCCGATAAGATTGAAAGCGGCGGAGAATTGCTGTCGATTGCGCACGGTCTGGCCATGATTGGCGAGAGTGGCGACATTGAGCGTTGGACGGCGTAACCAAAGACGCTTTTTACTTTGATCTACGCCGCCAGATCATTATGTTGACCTCATGATATCCGCAAATGACCTATCCCCTGCCGAACTCGCCGCGCTTCTGCATTTTCACGCAGATGCGGGCGTTGACTGGTTGCTGGAGGATACAGCCATTGACCGGTTTGCGGAGTTTGAGGCAAGCCGTGCCAAACAGCAGGTACGGCAGACGGACAACGCACGCTCCGGCCAAACGGCAGGACGGAGCGATGCCGGCAAACCATCTGCCACGACCGGTGGACGTCCGGCAGCGGCGGCCCCCCCCATGCCTAATATGGCGGTGCCAGACGAACAGGCGGTGGCTGCGGCCCGATTTGCGGCCGAAAGTGCCCGTTCCCTGGAAGAGTTGAAAACTGCCCTTGAAAGCTTCAACGGATGCAATCTTAAAAACGGGGCGCGCAATACCGTGTTTGCAACGGGTACCCCGGGCTCCAAGGTCATGATCATTGGCCCGATGCCGGATGCGGATGACGACCGCGATGGTCTGCCTTTCTCTGGCAAGGCAGGCATGCTGCTCGACCGTATGCTGGCAGCGATCGATCTCGACCGCAATCAGATCGCACTTGCCAACACCGTGCCATGGCGCCCGCCGGGCAACCGCGCCCCTTCCGGGCCGGAAATGAACATTTGCCGCCCCTTCATCGAGCGGCAGATCGCGCTTTTTGAGCCGAAACTGCTGTTGCTTTTAGGCAACGTCACCGCGCGATTCTTCTTTGGCGGCACCGGCACCATCCACACAATGCGCGGTCAGTGGCGTGAAGTGCCCGTTGGTGGCGTGATTATTCCGGCACTTGCCAGCCTGCATCCGCAGGAATTGCTCAACGCTCCAGCCAGTAAAGCATTGGCCTGGCAGGATTTATTGTCTTTTAAATCTCGCCTCGCTCAAATGTAAATGCTTGGTTTTTGACCATTGTAAATGTTTTATGAAAATAGCCATGCGGTTAACGCATAACAGCGCCGCATTTACCCTGATTGTCGAATCCGACGACCGCTGTCATAAGCACCTCATGTCTTGGGAGGAAATAGGTTTAAGGAACCAAGGCTATGACAACTCGCTTTCGTCCGGTTCACTCCGGTTTTGAAACACTCAGGCTCGCAGGGGTTGGTCCCCGCTCCAGTCAGGGTTACCACCGTTTCGGTTCGGCAACGAACGAACAGATTACCGCCCGTGCCTATGCTGTTCAGCATGGTGTAACGCGCCCTTCGCAGGTTTTTGCGGATTTTCGTGCACGCTGATCTAAAGGCGTCATGTTTTAAAAATTGCGGTACCGTGAGCGTTTTTCGACAGAAAGACGCTCTTTTGGTTTTTATGGACCTTTTTTGAGGAATAAAGCGCCATTGGCGCACTGGCACCGTCGACGGCCAGCAAGACCGCACAGTCAATCACGATTTACTTGCGGCACAGTCATCTCATCACCGTGGCTTTCCACGACCGTTACGAATGCATTGTTGACATGGGCGATCTTCACAGCCTGCCAGCCGGCATAGTCATGCAGAAACTGCTTCGATATCCACATGCCGGAACGCGGCGCATCGTCTGACCAGCCGACCAGCTCCATATCCATGGCCTTGCGCATCATGCGCTGGAAATGGGTGCGCGACATCATGAACTCGGTCGCCAGTTCGGGAATGTTGACGTAGCCGATATCGATGCGTTTCTGGGTTATATCGGCATTCTTGATGCGGGCGATAAAATCATCGACCACCAGACCGCCGCCTTCCGTCCACATGAACATTGCGACGTTTTCGGGCGGTTCGCGCCATTCCTTGGATCCGATGCAACTGCGAATGGCGCGTGGATGAGCAAGCCGGAACAATTGCGGTTGGCTGATCAGCCGCGCCGCACGCATGCCGCCATCCATGCCATCTACCACCATCAGATTGCTGGCGTACCAGCGGAACATCGCGCCTTCGGTGGTTTCCGTCGCGCGGTAACGACGCGGATAATAGCGGCCATTTTTACCGACGACTTCGATGAAGCGGTAGATTTCCAACTGCTCGAGAAAGTTCTGAACGGTGTTACGGCTGGCAATGCCATGGGGCGTGATCAGATCGCGCAGGGAGGCAATCGTCAGGCCCGCCTCGCCGTTTTCCAGATGCAACGCCATTCCGGCCTGGCTTAACAACCAGCGTTGGTGGGCGGCCAGCATCTTGGCCATCCGTGGACCTTCCGCGAAGACGGTACGCAAAACCTGCGCCAGATCACTCAAGCCGCTAACGAATGCCGGATGCTCCACAAGTTCAGCGGGCGTATATCTTTTCAAGATATCCTCCCGACATCAACGAACCTGGCAGTTTCACCGTAATCACTGATTGAAGCATGCATCGCAATCATGAGCGTACAGGATACTACACCGCCTGCAAAAGCAGGAGTGCACTTCACCACGCTCAACCCCATTTCCCGCTTTTGCCAGCCTGCAACACAAGCATTAGCAAAATTGCATTACCCTAGAATTATCTTTTAACTAAATTTTAACAACCAGGACAACGGGTAACAGGTGCAATAGACAGTTATGTTACAACTCCACGCATTTATGTGAAGAAAATCAGCCCTGTGGGGTTGAGGCTTTCTTGCTTGCCTTGCGGCTCAGGCCGAGACGATGTTCGCGGTAAATAATGAAGATACCGGCCGAGATGACGATAGCTGTTCCCACCAGCATGGTGAATGTCGGGATATCACCGAACATCACATAGGAAATCCCGATCCCGATGATGATGGAGCTGTATTCAAACGGCGCAATGGTCGAAACCTCGGCATGGCGGTAGCTCTCAGTCAGGAACAACTGCGCCACGCCACCAAATATACCACAGGCGATGAGCAGCGTCGTATCGGTGGCGCTGAGTGACACCCAACCGAATGGCAGGGTGAACAGCGACAGCACAGCTCCGGTTATCGAGAAATAGACAACGATGGTGGCGGTCTTTTCACTGACGACCAACTGACGCACCTGGATCATCGCCATGCCTGCCAGCACTGCCGCCGCCATGACCGAGAGAGCGCCCATGCCTTCGCTGCTGCCAAAGCCACCTTCCCGCAGCAAAGTCAGCTTGGGAAACAGAATAACAATAACGCCGATCATGCCGACGAAAACGGCCGTCCAGCGATAGACCCTCACCTGTTCACGCAGCAACACGGCGGCAAAAATGACCGCCATCAGCGGGGAGGCATAACCAAGCGCGATGGCATCCGGCATTGGCAGATGCACAAGGCCATAAAAACCACAGGCCATTGACAGGATGCCGAGAACGCCACGTTTGAAATGACCGAAGGGATGACGGGTATAAAAGGCACCTGGCAGATCCTTCAGCCAGGCAAGATAGATAAGAATGGGGACCAGCGCGAAGGCCGAGCGAAAAAAGGTAATCTGTCCCGCCGGAATATCCGCGCCTGCCGATTTGATGCAGGTCTGCATCATCAAAAACAGCATCACCGACAGCACCTTGAAACTGATACCGCGAATTGGATTTATTGCTGCCACGCTCATCGGAATTGCACTCAGGACATCTGGAAAAAACGCGCTATCGAAGCAAGCAGAGACGGCGGCGCACGGAAATGGATTTTACCTATAACCCATATTTGATCGCACTTTCATCAAAACGTGTTATCGAACCATGAATAGGCTTGGAAATTTACGGCAACTGTTGCGGTGCGTGTTTTGATCGTCGCTTTCAAGGCATTTTCCAGCGCGACATAAGTTCGATGCTATGGCCAGGATATTGTCTCCGCCAACACAGCGAAAATGAAGTAAGCTTCGCGAAGAACTTGCTACCTGAGAGGTCAAGTCTGCTTCGACTTACTCTTCCATATAGATTTGCCAAATTATTATTCGGGCAAAGACATAATTTCAGTAATCGTTCAACATTTGATGTGAATATGTGCCAATGCGAGGCACATTCACTGGTTTTCCGTGAACAGATTGTCTGGCAGCTACTACGAAGGACATTATGTTTTTCGCCTTTCACATGATTGTGAATCTCAAAATTAATTTTACATTCGGGCGGCATGTTCCATGATGTCCGGTAGCGGCAGACATAAGTTCATTCAGGAATAGTCATGCGAACAGACACGGGCCAGATCGTTCACCTGGCAGATTACCGCCCAACAGATTTTGTTTTGGAACGGGTGGATCTCACCTTTGAACTCGACCCTGAAAACACCAAAGTCGAAGCGCGTCTGATTTTTCACCGGCGCGAAGGCGTCGATGAAAAAGCGCCGCTGGTACTGGATGGTGACGAGCTTGTTCTGTCCGGTCTGCTTCTGGATCAGATCGATGTTCCTGCTGCACAATATGACGCAACTCCGGAAAGCCTGACAATCCGTGATCTGCCGGAAAGCGAACCGTTCGAGATTTGCGTCACCAACTATATCAACCCGACATCCAATACCCAGTTGATGGGCCTTTACCGCACTGGCGGCATTTATTGCACGCAGTGTGAAGCAGAAGGCTTCCGTCGCATCACCTATTTCCCGGATCGTCCGGATGTATTGGCACCTTACACGATCACCATCATCTCGCAAAAAGAGGGCAATCCCCTATTGCTGTCGAACGGCAACTTTCTCGGTGGTGGCAATTACGACGAAGGCCGTCATTTCGCAGCCTGGTTCGACCCCCACCCGAAGCCAAGCTATCTGTTTGCGCTTGTCGCAGGCGATCTCGGCGTTGTGGAAGATACATTCACAACCATGTCTGGCCGTGAAGTTGCCCTGAAGATCTACGTCGAGCACGGCAAGGAGCCGCGCGCCACCTACGCCATGGATGCGCTGAAGCGCTCGATGAAGTGGGATGAAGACCGTTTCGGCCGCGAATACGATCTCGATATTTTTATGATCGTCGCCGTGTCTGACTTCAACATGGGCGCGATGGAGAACAAGGGTCTCAACGTATTCAACGACAAATACGTTCTGGCCGATCCTGAGACCGCCACCGATGCGGACTACGCCAATATCGAAGCGATCATCGCCCACGAATATTTTCACAACTGGACGGGCAACCGTATTACCTGCCGCGACTGGTTCCAGCTGTGCCTGAAAGAAGGCCTGACCGTTTATCGCGATCATGAGTTCTCGGCCGACATGCGCTCGCGCGCCGTCAAGCGTATTGCAGAAGTGCGTCACCTGAAAGCGGAGCAGTTTCCGGAAGATGGCGGACCGCTCGCACACGCCGTTCGTCCAGAGAAATACCGCGAAATCAACAATTTCTACACGACGACGGTGTATGAAAAGGGCTCCGAAGTTACCCGGATGATTGCCACCCTGCTTGGTCAGGATGGTTTCAAGAAGGGTATGGACCTGTATTTCGAACGTCATGACGGCGATGCCGCCACCGTCGAAGACTTCGTGAAATGTTTCGAAGATGCCAGCGGTCGTGACCTGACACAGTTTTCGCTGTGGTACCGTCAGGCCGGCACGCCGCTTGTCAGCGTATCCACTGCTTACGACGCGGCAGCGAATACCTTTACCCTGTCTCTTGAGCAGACAACTCCGCCAACACCCGGTCAGCAGAACAAAGAGCCGATGCATATTCCGCTCAGCACCGCGCTGCTGCTGGACAATGGCCAGATTGCCGAGCCGACACAGGTCGAGGGTGGCGAGTTTTCCAACGGCGTGATCCACCTGACCGAGCGCTCGCAGACGTTCGTATTCTCCGGCATTTCGTCTCGCCCGGTTGTTTCGCTTAACCGCAGCTTCTCAGCACCGATCAACCTGCATTTCGACCAGACACCTGCCGACCTCGTGCATATTGCTCGCAATGACGCAGACCTGTTCTCGCGCTGGCAGGCGATTACCGACCTTGCACTGCCAAACCTGATTGAAGCCGTGGCATCGGTCAAACAGGGCAAGGCTGTCAGCTTTGCACCGGACCTGATTACCGCGCTGTTGGAAATTGCATCCGACGACAGTCTGGAACCTGCCTTCAGAGCGCAGGCGCTGGCGCTGCCAAGTGAATCCGACATTGCCCGTGAACTTGGCCGGGACAATGATCCCGACGCCATTCACAAAGCACGTGGCGAAGTTTTGGCGATCCTCGCGCAGGGTGGCCAGGAGACCTTTGTCCGCCTGGCGGAAGACATGCGCACCGAAGGCGAATTTACGCCAGATGCAGCCAGTGCCGGACGCCGTGCCCTGCGCAACAGTGCTTTGCTCTACCTGTCTTACGCCGAAAAAGATCCGGCACGGGCAGCAGAAGCCTTCCGCACTGCCAGCAACATGACTGACCTTGCCCATGCCCTGACCGTCCTTGCGCACCGCTTTCCTGCGGCGACCGAGACTGCAGAAGCGCTGGCATCGTTTGAAACACGCTTTGCCAACAACGCACTTGTTATCGACAAGTGGTTTGCCATTCAGGCCACCATTCCCGGCCACGACGCGCTGGACCGCGTAAAGAAGTTGATGCAGTCGAAGCACTTCATTGCAGGCAACCCGAACCGCGTTCGCTCGCTTGTCGGCAACTTTGCCTTTGCAAACGCCACCGGTTTCAATCGCCCGGATGGTGAAGCCTACGCTTTCATTGCCGAGCAGATCATTGAAATCGATAAGAAAAACCCGCAGCTTGCTGCGCGTATTCTGACATGCATGCGCTCATGGCGGTCTCTCGAGGCCGGCCGGGCTGACAAGGCACGTTCTGCCCTAATGAAAATTGAGCACGCACCAGCGCTTTCCACTGATGTGCGTGACATCGTTGAGAGGACTCTCAAAGGCTGATTGAGAGTTGCTTTTGCAAAAAAGGCTGGAGCTTCTCCAGCCTTTTTTGTTTTAAAACAGCATTTCGCAACCGACCGCAGACGAGAGTAAAAAACCTTGAGTCGGTTCAAGGGGTTAATAATCTTTTAACCAAAGCCTCTGGACAACACACAAAGCCTTTGATTCATTAGGGTAGATTCGAGCGGCGGTGCTTTGGATCAGCGCATTGGTCTTGGGGATCTGAACAGATCTTGAGAGTGGGCTATGCGGCTTTTCAAATTGTGACAGCGTCCTGATTTGCGACATGAATGGCGCGGCGCTGTAATCGAGGGACATCAAGGCGGGACAATGACGAACGTGCGGCGGGCGACTGCGGGCGATGAGCGACCGTATGCCAAATTTTCTGATTTTTCAGTCTGGAGCGAGCAGCTATCAAGCAATTTGATAGGGCTGGTTCACGGATCTCCGCGTCAGCTGCCGCAGGTGGAGACGACGCTTAAGCGTCTCATTCCCATACTCATCACAGCCTTCCTCGTTGTGGTCGCTGCGTCACGCACGCTTGGCATCATGGCAGAGTATAACCGAATGGACGATGCCGCCCGGCAGTCCACGGCTCTAATCGCCATAACCTCCCGCTCCGTATTGTCTGAAAATGCCGCCCCGCTTTCATTTCAGAACCGCCTGCAAGCTGAACAGAAACTCTCTGCCGCATTTCCCGAAGGCAGCATGGGTGGCGATACCTTCGTTTTGCTGTCTGATGCCTCAGGCAAAGTCTTTGCAACTTCCAGCGTGGCCTCTTCGATCTATATCGGCACCAGCCTGACAAATCTCCTGCCGGAAATTGCAATTGTGCGCCGTTTTGCCGGCGCACCTGGCACGATCGAGACCAATATTGACGGCACGCCACATTACGCCACGATGATGCCAATCGGCACCGAGGGCGGCATGGTGATTGCAGCGCAGTCACTGGAGTCCATCCGCTCGTTCTGGCGGCAGGAAATTGCCATGAACGTCACGTTGTTCGCCGGCATTTCCTCGATCCTCATTGTGATCCTGTATGCCTATTACATGCAGGTCAAACGGGCGCGTGAAGCCGACGAGATCTTCCTGGAATCCAATCTGCGCGTTGATACGGCGCTGTCGCGCGGCCGCTGTGGCCTGTGGGATTTCGATCTTGCCAACCGTCGTATGTTCTGGTCCAGTTCGCTTTATGAGATGCTCGGACTGCCGCCGCGCAACAAACCGCTGTCGTTCAGCGACGTTGCCCGCATGATGCACCCTCAGGATGGCAATCTCTACGCACTTGCCCGTGCTGTTGCCGGACACGAACTGAACCAGATCGACCAGATTTTCCGGATCAAACACGCAAAAGGTCACTATGTTTGGATGCGCGCCCGCGCGCAGGTCATTCGCACCGTGACTGGCCGTACCCATGTCATCGGCATTGTGATGGATGTAACTGAGCAGCATCGTCTGGCGCAACGTTATGCGGAAGCTGACCAGCGCCTTGCAGATGCAATTGAATGTACCTCTGAAGCCTTTGTTCTCTGGGATAAAAATGACCGCCTGGTGATGTGTAACGCCCACTTCCAGCAGGCCTATGGTCTGCCGGACAGCGTCCTTATTCCCGGCACCGAACGTTCCGCTGTAAACGCTGCGGCGGCGCGCCCTGTTGTCGAACGACGTATCGCCGATGGCGACCAGTCCGGTCTTTCCCGTACAACAGAAGTACAGCTTGCCGATGAGCGCTGGCTGCAGATCAATGAGCGCCGGACACGTGACGGTGGCCTCGTTTCGGTTGGTACCGATATTACCCTTCTCAAGCGCCATCAGGAACGGTTGCGTGATTCTGAAAAGCGGTTGATGGCGACGATTGGCGACCTCTCAGCCTCACGCCACACGCTTGAACGACAGAAGTCGGAATTGTCTCTGGCAAACGCCAACTACCAGGCGGAAAAAGACCGCGCCGAAGCTGCCAACAAGGCCAAGTCGGAATTCCTTGCCAATATGAGCCATGAGTTGCGCACGCCATTGAATGCTATTCTCGGCTTCTCGGAAATTCTGGTGAACGAGATGTTCGGTCCGGTCGGATCGCCGAAATACCAGGAATACTCTCATGACATTTACGACAGCGGCAAACATCTACTGAATGTCATCAACGACATTCTCGACATGTCGAAGATCGAAGCCGGGCATATGCGTATCAACCCGGAAAATATCGATCTTGCGCCACTGATTGATGAAGCCCTGCGCCTGACCTCCATTCAGGCCGAACAGAAGAGCATCTCAATTGAACAGCGCATCTGCACCGGCCTGACAATGACGGGTGATCGCCGCGCCATGAAGCAGATTTTCCTCAATCTTCTCTCGAATGCGGTGAAGTTTACGGAAGAAGGTGGCCGGATTGCCCTACGCACCCACATCCATCAAGGCGCCCTGATGCTGACGATTGCCGATACGGGCATTGGCATCCCCACCAAGTCGTTGCACAAGATCGGCCAGCCGTTTGAACAAGTGCAAAGCCAATACGCCAAAAGCAAGGGTGGCTCAGGTCTCGGTCTGGCAATCTCGCGCTCGCTTGTCCACCTGCATGGCGGCACGATGAAGATCCGCTCCTGTGAGGGCAAGGGCACTGTCGTTACCCTGATTATCCCTCACGTTCAGCCACGTGGATGCAGGCTGCATTGATCCCGATGCAGCCTGTCATCCGCCGTTCTTGACCAGCGCATTGAAGGTTTTCCGAACGGCTTTAGATAGGCGTTTTACTTCACCTTCGAGCGTTGCAATGTCTGGGCATTCGCCTGCACGGCAGACCAGATCAATCAGCCCCGCCGGGGCCTCCTTCGGTTCAAAACGGCTATCGATGCACAGGCGGATGATCTGCGACAATGCCGTCCAAAGCCGCATGGCTTTCAGGCAGTCGTCAAAGGCTGACGGCTCCATCGCCCCAACTGCCTGCGCGTCCAGCACGTCATAGGTGCTTTGGCCAAGCAGCGGCAGTTCCTGCCCCTTGGTGACGGTGACGAGCAGAAGGAATTGCGCCATGAACTCCAGATCGATCTGACCACCGGGGATAAGCTTGAGGTCCCAGATGTCAGCCGGTGGCTTCTCCTGTTCGATCAGTGTGCGCATTTCCTTTACATCGGCGGCAATTTTGCTGACTTCGCGCTTCTGCGACAGAATCGAACGGATGATGGTGGCTGCATCCAGTCTCAGGCTGGGGTCACCACAGAGAGGACGGGCGCGTGACAGTGCCATGTGTTCCCAGGTCCAGGCTTCCTCGCGCTGGTACTTTTCGAAAGCAGAAAGACGCGTTGCCACCGGCCCCTTGTTGCCGGACGGGCGCAGGCGCATGTCGACTTCATAGAGAACACCCTCTGCCGTCGGGGCAGACAGCGCAGCGATAAGCCGCTGGGTGATGCGGGTGAAATAACGCACAGAATCCAGCGGTTTTTCGCCGTCGGATGCGGTTGCACTGTCATCGTAGTCGTAGAGCAAGATCAGGTCGACATCGGAGCCCGCAGTCAGCTCGAAGCTACCGAGTTTACCCATACCGAGCACAGCCACGCGACCACCGGGGAAACGGCCATACGCCTGCTCTATTTGCTCCAGAACAGCATTGAGGGCTGATTCAATCACGAGGTCCGCAAGGTGAGTAAAGGCGCGTGCCGCCATCTCTCCACGGATCGCACCTGTCAGAAGCCGCACACCGATCAGGAAACGCTGCTCGGCGGCAAAGATACGCAACCGGTCAAGAATGTCCTCATAATGCTGGGCAGGCGCCAGGAAGCCAGCCATACGGCCTGCCAGATATTCACGTGTCGGAATATCGTTCATCAGGCCGGGATCGAGCATGCCATCAAACACATGCGGACGCGAGGCAATGATATCTGCCAGTCGCGGCGCGGACGACATGATAGTGACCAACAGTGACAACAGGGCGGGATTGTTACCGAGCAGCGAAAACAGCTGGATGCCGGCTGGCAGGCCGGACAGGAAGTTGTCAAACCGCAGCAAAGCCTCATCGGCGCGTTTGCTTTCGCCAAAGGCTTTCAGCAATTGCGGTGTCAGTTCTGTCAATCGCTCGCGTGCCTCAACCGACTGCGTGGAGCGATAGCGGCCATTGTGCCATGTGCGGATGACACGCGAAATGTCCTGTGGCCGTTCAAAGCCCAGTTTGCTGAGGGTCTGCAATGTGTCTGGGTCGTCCTTTTGGCCGGTGAACACAAGATTGCCCGAACCGATGGAAAGACGAGTCTCCTGCTCGAACAGTTCGGAATACTGTTTTTCGACCCGACGCAGTACCTCTTCCAATCGGCTGGAAAATGTCTTGGTGTCGGCAAAACCAAACATGAAGGCAATGCGCTTCAGTTCAGCCTCGCTGTCCGGCAGTGTATGAAGCTGCTCATCGCGGACCATCTGGATGCGGTGTTCGATTTCTCTCAGAAACCAGTAGGCATCGATCAGCTCGTCGCGGGTATCAGCATCGATCCATTTCGCCGTGGTCAGCTCATTCAACGCCGGTTCGGTGGCACGAACGCGAAGGGCCGGCATGCGGCCGCCGGCGATCAATTGCTGGGTCTGGGCAAAAAACTCGATCTCGCGAATACCACCGCGACCAAGTTTGACATTATGGCCTTTGACGGCGATGGCACCGTGACCCTTATGAGCATGGATCTGCCGCTTGATGGAGTGAATGTCGGCGATCGCTGCGTAATCGAGATATTTACGGAACACGAAGGGTGTCAGTTCACGCAGGAAATTCTCTCCTGCCTTGATGTCGCCGGCCACCGGCCGTGCCTTGATATAGGCGGCACGTTCCCAGTTCTGTCCCCTGCCCTCGTAATAAAGAAGCGCTGCCTCAACCGGAATGGCAAGCGGCGTTGAGCCTGGATCAGGACGCAGACGCAGGTCTGTGCGGAAGACATAACCGTCACCGGTACGTTCCTGCATGATGCGGATAAGGCGGCGCATCAGACGCCCGAAGGTCTCGGTTGCCTCAAGCGGATCCGCCACGATACCGGCCGATGGTTCAAAGAAGATCACCGCATCGATATCGGAGGAGTAGTTAAGCTCTCGCGCACCGAGTTTACCCATGCCAAGCACGACAAGGCCGGATTTTTCCGACGGCGCATCGGGATTGCTGAGTTGCAACTTGCCCGCCTGATGGGCCGACAGCAGCAGAAAGTCGATCGCGGCAGATAGGGCCGCATCTGCCATGTCGCTTAACCAGCGCACCGTGTCACGGGCGGTATAAATACGGGCGAGATCGGCAAGGGCAACGATAAAGGACAATCGACGTTTGGCAATGCGCAGCCGTGTCATCACATCGCTTTCACTCGGGAAAGCACCTTCTGCATCGGCACGCCAGCAATTGCGTGCATCATCGACAAGCTTTTGTAGCGTGGCGTCCACCGGCTCACTGATTGCCAAAGTCAGCAATCCGTCATCCATGGTCGCCATATCGCGCAGGTAGGGCGAGAGCGTGAAGGCATTGGCAATAAAGTCTTTTAAAGGCATCTCAGTCGCCAGAAGGCTGGCAACGGCCGGTTCGTTTTTGGCGATGTCCTTTAAAATGGAAAAAACGGATTTCAGCTCCGTCTGCGTGTAGGGACGGATGATATCCGCCGCGACAGCATCCAGCCGGTTCTGCGTTGTCTTGTCCTGCAGCAATGACTCTCTCCCTTGTCGATACTTTTCTGCCGCGGAATCCACGCAAATGGAATCGGCTTCGTATCGTTCAATGGCGGGAGTTTAGGGATTTGAAACGGGAAAGACCATCGAAACAGTAAGCCCTGGACATGCCGCACCGAGAGGATTGGTATCAGACAGTTCCAATGTGCCGCCATGCAGTTCCATCACCGCTTCCACCAGTGACAGGCCAAGGCCAGTGCCGGGCTTGGAACGGCTTTCATCCAGACGGACGAAGCGCTTTTTCACCTCACCACGCTTGTCGGCGGGAACACCGGGCCCGTCGTCGCTGACGGAGAGGACAATCTTCTGGTCTTTTCTGGCTAAGCTGACACGAATGCGTTTTTCGCCATCGCTTTCCGAGGAATATTTGATGGCGTTGTCGATCAGGTTGGTCAAAGCCTGCCCGATGAGTTCGCGATTGCCATTCAGCGAGATGCCCTGCTCTACTTCCGCAATTAACGTCAGCTCGACCTCTTCGGCAACCGGCTCATAGAGTTCGGCGCTATCAGCGGCGATGGCGGAAATATCCACTTCCGTCATTTCGGCGGCGATTGAGCCAGCTTCAACACGAGAGATCATCAGCAGTGCATTGAAGGTACGGATCAGCTGATCGGACTCACCGATAATGCCTTCAAGCGCGATCTTACGACTATCGTCATCCGGGCTACCGAGTGCGTCAGCAGCCTTGTTGCGCAGGCGCGTCAGCGGTGTCTTCAGGTCATGGGCGATGTTGTCAGAGACCTGGCGCAGGCCTTCATTGAGCTTTTCAATACGTCCAAGCATGGCGTTGAGCGAACTGGACAGCCGGTCAAATTCATCACCGGAGCGCCCTTCCGGCAGGCGCTGTGACAGATCACCCGCCATGATCTTCTTGCTGGCGGCGGACATACGGTCGATGCGCTTCAACGCATTGCGCCCGATGGCAAACCAGATGACCAGTGCGCCAATACCCATGATGGCAAGTGCCACCATCAGTGCGTTGCGGACCAGCAGACGCAGCTTGGTGGGTTCACCCAGATCGCGGCCGATCAGGATCCGCATGCTGTTATCAAGGAAAAATACGTGGCCAGCGGCCAGATGTTTTACGCTGTCGCCAGTTTCCGAATAACGCTGGTAGCGGAACGGAAATCCGGTCCAGCCTTCCTTGTCGAAGATACCAGGCTGCACCGAGGCAACATTGCCTGCGAGGATTTCGCCATTGGGACCAGCGATCACGTAGAGGTTGGCGCCCGGCTGGCGTGCACGCCGCTCCAGCATGCGCAGCATGGGGTTGATGCCACCGCGCTCATAGGCGCGCTGGACCTCAAGCACTTCCTGCACCAGTGAATCGCGCGTCTGCTGGTTCAGCAGACGTTCGGATAGGGCCGTAACGTAGAAAACAAGAAATGCCGCGCACAGGGCAACAAGAAGAATGTAAAGCGCAGAAAGACGAACCGCCGTCGATCTCTGAAGAAGCCAGAAACCAGCCATAATGCGGGCTTACCCTTCGTCTTTAATCATGTAACCCGCGCCGCGGATGGTTTTCAGCAAAGGCTTCTCGAAGTCCTTTTCGATCTTGGAGCGCAGGCGGGATACGTGCACATCGATCACATTGGTCTGCGGGTCGAAATGATAGTCCCAGACGTTTTCCAGAAGCATGGTTCTGGTGACGACCTGACCGGCATTCTTCATCAGATATTCAAGCAGCCGGAATTCACGGGGCTGCAACAGGATTTCCTTGCCGTTGCGGCGTACGTCATGGGACAGGCGATCCAGTTCCAGATCACCGACACGATAGACCATATCCTGTTCAGGCTTGCCCTTGCGGCGCCCAAGCACTTCGATACGAGCCAATAATTCGCTGAATGCATAAGGCTTCGGCAGGTAGTCGTCACCGCCGGCACGCAGGCCCGTGACACGGTCATCGACCTGGCCGAGAGCCGAAAGAATAAGAACCGGTGTTTCAATGCCCCGACGGCGCAGCTCGCTGATGACCGACAGGCCATCACGGCGCGGCAACATACGGTCAATGACCATAACGTCATAGGTATTCTCGCAGCCCATGAACAGGCCGCTTTCGCCATCACTGGCATGGTCGGCCACGATCCCGGCTTCGCGGAATGCCTTAGTCATGTAGGCCGCAGCTTCAAGGTCGTCTTCAATAACAAGAATCTTCATGTGCGGCACATTAGCGCCGTCCGCCTTTTCCGCACAACTGGAAACAGTTGAGGCAGTGGCATCCCGAAGCTTGATATCCATAAGAAACCTCCTGAAAAGGAAATGCCGGGGCACGAACGCCCCGGCACACGTTCAAACGGGCTTAGCCAGCATCGATATCGAGAGCGACGAAGCGACTGCCGTTTTCGGTCTGGATCTGGAACAGAGCCTTGGAGCGGCCGTCTTTTTTGGCCTGTTCAAGGATTTTTTCCACATCAGCCGCAGAGCTGACCTGCTGGTTGTTGACGGAGGTGATCGTTTCACCGGTCTTGAGGCCACGGGTTGCGGCATCGGAATCCGGATCAACGTCCGTGATGCTCAGTCCCTTGCCATCTTCAGCCGGAGCGACCGTTACACCAAGGCTTGCAAGCGCCTTTTCGCTGGATGGCTGCTGTTCATTGCCCTGCGAGGTGCTTGGCGTTGTCGGGGAAGCCTCATCGCTGGAAAGGTCACCCAGTGTTACGGTGACGGGCTGAGACTTGCCGTCGCGCCACAGGGAGATTTCAACCTTGGTGTTTGGCGCCAATGCACCAATCTTGCGAGACAGATCGCGGGCGTCCTTGATGGTGTCACCATTGACGGCAGTGATGATGTCACCCTGCTTGATGCCAGCCTTGTCGCCAGGCGAGCCGGCCTGTGGTGCAACGACGAGAGCACCACTTGCTTCGGACAGACCAAGCGATTCCGCAATGTCTTTGCTGACCGGCTGGATCTGAACGCCGAGCCAACCGCGCTCTACCTTGCCGTCCTTCATCAGGTCAGCAACGACGTCTTTGGCGACGGCTGCCGGAATAGCGAAGGCAATACCGACGTTACCGCCGGATGGCGAAAAGATCGCGGTGTTGATACCGACAACTTGACCATTGAGGTTGAAGGCAGGACCACCGGAGTTACCGCGGTTAACCGCAGCGTCGATTTGCAGGTAGTCGTCGTATGGGCCAGAACCGATGTCACGGCCGCGGGCGGAGATGATGCCCGAGGTAACCGTACCGCCGAGGCCGAACGGGTTACCAACGGCGACAACCCAGTCACCAACGCGCACCTTGCTGTCATCGGCAAACTGAACGTAGGTGAACTTGCGGTTCACATCGACCTTCAGCACGGCCAGATCGGTCCGGCTGTCCTTACCGACCAGCTTGGCATCATATTCGGTGCCATCATTCATTACGACGGTGAAGGCAGCGCCATCATCGACAACGTGGTTATTGGTGACGATGTAACCATCCTCAGAGATGAAGAAGCCGGAACCTTGCGAGGTTGGGCGAAGTGCGCCCTTGCCAGGTCCACGGCGGTTCGGTGCGCGGTCTGCATGATCGCGGTCACCGGGTGTAGGGCCGCCGAATTCACGGAAGAAACGCTTCAACGGATGGTCGTCAGGAAGCTGGTCGAGACCACGACCGCCAAAATTGAAGGAAAAGTTGCTGTTGTCGTCAGAGGCTGGCTGGACATTGGTCTGTACACGCACCGAAACAACGGCCGGGGAAACGGCATCAACTACGTTTGCAAAGCTTGCAACCTGCGGCGCGTTAACCTCGACAGGGGCAGCCAAGGACTGACCAACATGGAGTGGGAGACCGGTGGCCAGCATGACGGCAGCCAGACCCGCAACAGTTGATGTCTTGAGCGCGGTGTTTACGGAAATGCGTCCGGTTAAATTCTTCAGCATGGAGGTACCTTCTTTCATCATTCAAACTGGAGCCCGTTAGCGGGAAGCGGTGGATGATGAAGATATAGGAGCTCTCACCTTACAATCAGGTGTCTGCTGCATGAAAAATCGGTAATGTTGGTGCTGGCCAGTCTTTCGGGAAAAGGGTCAGTCTTGCTTTTCCAAAAGTGAGCGTATTTTCGCTTCCTCGTCAGAGGACAATTTATGCTGTGTGGGCAATGTGTTACGCCGTCTGGCAAAAACCAGCAGCGATGTGACGCCAGCCAGCGTCAACAGGATAGGTGCGCCCCACAACAACACGGTACGAGCGCTGAAACGCGGCTTGAGAAGCACGAATTCGCCGTAACGGGACACAACATAAGCGATCACGTCCTGATCGGTGTCGCCGCTGACCAGACGTTCCCGCACCAGCACGCGCAGATCGCGGGCCAGTTCTGCGTTGGAATCATCGATGGACTGATTCTGGCACACCATACAGCGCAGTTGCGCCGAGAGATTTCTTGCGCGCTCTTCCAGAACAGGATCGCTCAAGATCTCATCCGGCAGAACCGCCATGGCAGGGACTGTCGAAAACAGCAGAAGCACGGCGACGACAAGACTGCGGATCATTCAGCCGCCTCCAGTGCTGGTGTCTTGACCGGTTTGACCTTGCGCGTAGGCGCCCCCACCCGCAGCCTGCGGTCACTCAGAGACATGAAGCCGCCGGCCATCATGAACAGCGTGCCGCCCCAGATGCACAGAATGAATGGTTTCCACCAGACACGCACGACAATGCCACCATTTTCGGTGAGATCACCAAGCGAGACGTAAAGCTGGCTGAGGCCGAAGGTCAGAATGCCCGCTTCAGTGGTTGGCATACGTCGTGCGGTGTAAAGCCGCTTGGACGACCAAACGTCAGCAACCATCACACCGCCCTTCAAAATGTTGAAGTGGCCACGATCTTCGGTAAAGTTCGGGCCCGCAGCACTGCGCATGCCATCAAATACCAGCGTGTACCCACCCGCTTCGGTGACCATGCCCGGTTTCATTTCCAGAACATGTTCAGTTTCGTAGGTGGTCACGATGACGATGCCGAGAACCGTGATGCCAAGGCCCATATGGGCAAGAGCCGTACCGAATGCGGAGCGTGGCAAACCTTTCAGACGGCGGAAAGCAATGCCGAAGGCCAGCTTGCCAAAGTTGGCGCGGTACCAGAGGTCGGTAAAGGCACCGATGATCAGGAAGAAACCGGCGGCAATGCCCAGCGCCGCCATGACCGGGCCGCCATTTTCCACGTACCACAGAACAAGACCGGCCAAGAAAGCAAGTGAGGCCGCAACATAGAGCCGCTGCAGGGCACCCAGCGCATCACCACGTTTCCAGGCCAGCAACGGCCCGAATGGTGTGATGATGAGGATCGGCACCATCAGAAGGCCGAAGGTCAGATTGAAGAATGGAGCACCGACCGAAATCTTTTCGCCGGTCAAGGTTTCCAGAACCAGCGGATAAAGCGTGCCGGTCAAAACCGTTGCGGTGGCAACCGTCAGGACAAGGTTGTTGAGGACAAGCGCACCTTCGCGCGAAATCGGCGCGAACATGCCACCCGCCTTCAACATCGGTGCCCGCCAGGCAAACAGCGCAAACGCACCACCGATAAACACGGTCAGAATGCCCAAGATGAAGATACCGCGGCTTGGATCGGTCGCGAAGGCGTGGACCGAGGTCAACACGCCGGAACGCACCAGGAAGGTCCCCAGCAGCGACAGCGAGAAGGTCATGATGGCAAGGAGCACCGTCCAGATTTTCAACGCTTCGCGTTTCTCCATGACGATTGCAGAATGCAGCAGTGCCGTACCCGCAAGCCATGGCATGAAGGACGCGTTTTCAACCGGGTCCCAGAACCACCAGCCGCCCCATCCGAGCTCGTAATAGGCCCAGTAAGAGCCCATGGAAATACCTGCCGTCAGAAAGGTCCATGCGGCCAGCGTCCATGGACGCACCCAGCGCGCCCAGGCGGCGTCGATGCGACCGTCCAACAAGGCAGCTACAGCAAAGGAGAAACAGACGGAAAAGCCGACATAACCGAGATAGAGAAGCGGCGGATGGATCGCCAGACCGAAATCCTGCAGGATCGGATTGAGGTCCTGTCCCTCGGCTGGCGCCGGATCAAGCCGTTCGAACGGGTTCGAAGTCAGCAGAATGAACAGCAAGAAAGCGACAGTAATCCACGCCTGAACTGCCAGCACGTTGGCCTTGAGCGTATCCGGCAGATTACGGCCGTAAATGGCAACCAGCGCACTGAAGAAGGAGATAATCAGCAACCACAGCATCATGGAGCCTTCATGGTTGCCCCAAACGCCAGTGATCTTGTAGAGCATTGGCATCATTGAATGCGAATTCTGGTAGACATTGGCGACCGAGAAGTCGGACACCGCATAGGCTCTGGTGAGCGCTGCAAAGGAAAGGCTGACCAGCAGGAACAACATGATGGAGCCGAGGCTTCCGATATCCATCAGTGCCACGTCGTTACGACGCGCGCCAATCACCGGCAGGATCGACACGATCAAGGCAACAGCCAATGCTAGCACCAGCGAATAGTGGCCGACCTCGGTAATCATTGCTTTGCTCCACTTGCGGCTTCTTCCTCGCCATGCTGCCACAGACCCTGTTTTTTCAGACCGTCGGCAACTTCCTTGGGCATGTAATTTTCATCATGTTTGGCCAAAACACTATCGGCCACGAACATGTGGCTTGCCGCGTCAAATGAGCCTTCGGTGACGACGCCTTGTCCCTCACGGAAAAGATCCGGCAGAATACCGGTGTAGGTTACCGGAACGGTTGCCGAGCCATCGGTGACATTGAAGCTGATCGTCGTGCCCTCGCCGCGCTTGACGGAGTTTTCACCCACCAGCCCACCGAGGCGAATGCGGGTGCCAGGTTCAACGGTGGTCTTGGCCAGATCAGACGGCATGTAAAAATAGGCAACGGCCTGCCCGAAGGCGAACATGACCAGCAGAACTGCGGCAATGATAAAACTGACGCCACCGCCAATGATCGTCAGGCGTTTCTGCTTGCGTGTCATTGCGAAACTCCTTCAAGCGACAGTCCCAGCTCTTTTGCCAAAGCAACCAGCTGTTTTCCCTGTTCGCCCTGTGCGGGGAATGATTTCAGGCCGGTTTTCAGAGCTTCCTGTGCCTTGGTCTCGTTCTTGAGCATGGCATAGGAACGGACCAGACGCATCCAGCCCTCAAAGTTGTCAGGATTTTCGTGCAGTCGTGCATCAAGGCTTTCGACCATGCCGAGGATCATCGCCTGACGGTCTTCGGTATTCATGCTTTGCGCATTGGCGATATCTTCAGCGCTCGGATTGCCAAGCTGCTCACTGCCCTGTGGTTGTGCCTGACCTTGTGTCTGGGTTTGCGCCCTGTCGACAGTCGGTCCGTTGTCCTGTTTCAATGCTGCGATATGCTCATTGACCAGTGGTAGCCACGGCGAATCCGATTTGGAATCCTTCACCAGTCCCTCAAAGGCAGAGAGTGCCTCCTGTTTTCTGCCCGCCTGCTCATAGGCAAGGCCAACATAAAAACGGGCGCGCGGATTGGTGGCCTCAAGGCGAAGGCCTTCTACAAAGGCCGAGCGTGCATCTTCGGTGACGATACCGTCATTTGCCGCCACCAGCGTTTCTCCAAGACCAATCAGGCGGTCTGAGCTTGGCCCCTGGATACGGATGGCGTTGCGGTAGGCAAGCTCGGCATCACCCAAACGCATGGTGCGGAAGTAGATCGGTGCCAGAATGTCCCAACCTGCGCCATCCTCAGGGTTTTCCGCCAGATGACGTTCGGCCTTGGCGATCAGCAGCGACATGTTATTGCCTGGGTTGGCAAGACGTGCCTCTAGCGGCATGTCCGGTTTTTCCGGACTGCCGGTCAGCAAGTAAAGACAGAGACCAAAGGCAGGCAGCAGCACAGTGACAAATGCAGACGCAAACTTGTGGCTGCTTTGCACGCGGGCAGGCTTGTTCGCTTCCGTGGAACTTTTTGCATCAGCAGCCAGAAGCCGCCGGCCGATTTCCGCACGCGCATATTCCGCTTCGGAATCGCTTATCAGGCCGCCTTTACGTTCGCGTTCAAGTTCCGCGATCTGGTCTTTGTAAACGGCAACTTCACCGCTCTCTGTTGCCTCCAGCACTTCGGCCTTGCGCATCAGGGGGTACATGAGGACAACAGCCACGGCTGCCGTCAGTATGGCGACGATAATCCAGAACATAATGCCCATTACTCGAAGGCGGTCCCTTTTGAAACAAGCAGGCCCGCGATAACGCAAATTTGAGGCAATGTGCCGCAACCTTGCGCATCTTTCATGGGGCTAATAACACCCTCTTGCCATGACTTATGTCAAAGGCGTCCAGGATCCGTCCGCATTTCGGCACGCTGTTCCGCGCACTTTCGTCTCGCGGCTTTCGGCGGTGATGGTGTGGGTATACTGGCGGCAATTCTGTCCGCCGACCTGATAAGGAGCTGCAGCCACAACCTGACCCTTGCCGTCGTCGCCGCTCCAGGCCACGGGCTGGCCGCCGGGGGCTGCCTCAAGTGCCTTGTATTCGGCTTCCAATGCGCGCTGGAGGTCATTGCGTTCAAACTTCAAACCGCTGCGCGCGATGATGCCGCCCTGCAGACTGGCGATATAGGGGGTCGAGGTGGCCGAGCTGCGCGACAGCAAACCACCGGTGCCCGCTGCACGGTTGGTCGTTGTGCAGGCACTCAAAACAGACAGGGATACAGCCGATACGACTGCCGAACGCATTGCGAGATTGATCATCTTACCAAATCTTGTTTTTCTGTTTTCACCGGCCACGAATACGCTTGTCGCTATTCTAGAACACTTCCAGAAAAAGAGTGAAGCAGTTTTACTTCGGGATACACGTAAAAACAAAGACATGGTGCGTTTTAGTGACTCTTTGCCGTCAGCCGTTCCATCACGCTCCACGAAAGCTGCACGGTTTTCCGATGTCGTTTTTTGAATAGCCTGCACTGTCATCCATGTTCTTTCGAAAGGCCCGGCAACAACAGCTCAGCCTTGAGGCCGCCGAGTGCGCTGCGCGACAGCTTGAATGTGCCATGATATTCCGAGGCAACCTCGCTGACGATGGACAGGCCAAGCCCCGTTCCGGGCTTGCTTTCATCCAGACGTTTGCCACGTTTCAGCGCTTCACTGATCTGCTCAGGCTCCAGACCCGGGCCATCATCCTCAACAACAAGGTTCACCCACGTTCGGCGGGCATCTTCGGGATCTGACGGGGCCTGCGTGGAAACTTCCAGCGTCAGATTGACGTTAGAGGCGGCAAACCGTGCCGCATTTTCCAGCAGGTTGCCAACCACCTCTTCGAGATCCTGCTGCTCCATGGCCAGAACCAGACCGGATGGCGCGACTTGCAGTGTAAAATTCTTGTCGCTGTTAAGGCGGCGCATGACACGCACCAGCCGCTCCAGTGCAGGCTCTGCCTCGACACGCGCCAGAATGGACCCCCGCTGCGCAGCGATACGCGCCCGGCTGAGATAAGATTGAACCTGCGCCTGCATGGCCTCGGCCTGCGTGCGAACAAGTTCGCCCTGCTGATGATCGAGCAGCCGCGCTTCATTCAACAGAACGGCAATCGGGGTTTTCAGCGAATGGGCCAGATTGCCCACCTGCATACGCGCACGCTCGACAAGTCTGCGGTTGCTATCGATCAGCGCATTGATTTCCGTGGCGAGCGGTTGAATTTCACGCGGGAAGGTTCCTTCCAGACGTTCGGCATCACCACTGCGCACTTTTCCAAGCGCGACCTTCGCCCGGTCGAGCGGACGAAGACCGAACAGAATGGCAAAGCCATTCACTGCAAGACTACCGACACCAAAAATGGCCAATGCGATGTAAAGACTGTTGGAGAAGCTGGCGATATCATCTTCGACGACATCAAGATTGCCGGTCACGCGAAACCGCGCAGCACGTCCCTCGCCATCCAACACCACTTCCGTTTCCGCAACCAGTACACGGTTTCCGGCCTCATCGACCACGGGATAAAACCGCTCATAACGGCTGTCGAACGGAGCGTCGAGAATGCCGGGAACAGGCAGGCTTGCCACGCCGAGCGATGACGACACCAAGGGAGCGGCGGTAAAGTTTCCAAGCGGTTCCACCACCCAGTACCAACCGGTATCAGGCTGGGCAAAGCGCAGGTCGCCCAACTGCGGGCTGCCGGTCAGCGTATTTTCATTGCTGATCGAGACCGAGTTGATGACGTTGTAAAGCTGGGCGCGCAGAAGGTCGCTGAAGCTGCGCTCAGCACCCTGCCGGTACAATGTGGAAATTGTCACAGCAATCACCACCAGCGCCAGTGCTGACCATAAAGAGGCTAGCAGCAGAACGCGGGCAGTTAGCGAGCTATTTTGCATTTTCAGGCGCTTGCATGCGGTAACCCAGACCGCGAATGGTCTCGATAAGATCGATGCCGATCTTCTTTCGCAAGCGACCGACAAACACTTCGATCGTGTTGGAGTCACGGTCGAAATCCTGATCATACATATGTTCGACCAGTTCGGTGCGGGACACGACCTCACCCATGTGATGCATGAGGTATGACAGCAAGCGGAATTCGTGTGAGGTCAGCTTGAGCGTGATGCCGTTAACCGTCGCCTTGGAGGTCTTGGTATCGAGGCGAACCGGACCACAGATGATTTCAGAAGAGGCATGGCCAGCGGCGCGGCGAATAAGTGCGCGCACACGAGCAAGAACTTCCTCGACATGGAATGGTTTGGTGACATAGTCGTCGGCACCGGCATCAATACCGGCCACCTTGTCGCTCCAGCGATCACGCGCCGTCAGCATCAGCACCGGCATGCCCTTGCCACTGCCACGCCATTTTTCAACAACGGTAATGCCATCCATCTGCGGCAGGCCGATATCCAGCACGACAGCATCATAGGGCTCGGTATCGCCGAGGTAGTGTCCTTCCTCGCCATCAAAGGCTTGGTCGACCACGTATCCTGCTTCCTTCAACGCGTCTGTCAGCTGTCGGTTGAGATTTGTGTCGTCCTCGACCACAAGAATGCGCATGTCCGCCCTTAACCCTCTAATTCACCCACTGCCGTTTGCTGGAGAGGATATACCCCCGCCGCCAGCAACTCCAGTTACATGGGAACTCTCATCGTGACTTTTCTTGGTCGCTCGCCGCCGCCCTGCACCAGCACAGTCACAACGCAACTCTGGCCGTCCCCCGACGGCTGGGCGGAAAGAAGCTGGCCGCCGGTTTCGCGGATGACACGGGAGACGGCAGCACTGCAATCTACAGCGGCCAATATCACCCGGTCCTGCATATCAGCCTCCGGCGCTATGAAGCCGGATAGTCCGGCTGCAAGCGTCGCTATGATCAGAGGTGATGCCATTCCACAAACTTCCAAATACAAAACACGGTAGAGAATATGTAGCGCAATACGTCTGAATGGCAAATGAATGACGCCATAATTCAAGAAAACAAGATTTACAGTGCCCTTCCCTGCTTTGTCATTTCAAAGACTTGATGGCAAAAACTTTGCCGTAAAACGAAGTCGTACTACCAAGTACATGGAGACGCTGTCTGCGGATATCCACAGTGTGATTCTACAAGAGCGAGTTGGCGAGCCCCTTTGCGGATGAAAACTGTTACTATCCCACCAATCGA
Organism: Agrobacterium sp. 5Ca50; assembly: GCF_055381905.1. Lineage (NCBI taxonomy): Bacteria > Pseudomonadati > Pseudomonadota > Alphaproteobacteria > Hyphomicrobiales > Rhizobiaceae > Agrobacterium > Agrobacterium sp. 5Ca50. Next base: position 719,652 of record NZ_AP026438.1, on the reverse strand, counting down.
TGCCGCCCTTGCAGTTGCCGGGTTCGATCGGGAAGTTCAGACATATTTCATTTCTTCGAATTAAGATTGGCATTACTGGCAGGACCACCAGTCTTGGCCTGAAAGACCGTGTTTTGCGCTTTATCAAATCTGATTTGATGATTCATTTGAATCTCTTGCGCGCTGTCCTTCACACAATGAGTCCGGTACTTCACACACTGATTCAACTTTGGCGGAATTTGATTCCGCAAAAGGTCTTAGCGGTTTGTTTTCGTGAGGTATTGGTTATGCTCAAAGTCATTGCGCAGGATTTCATCAGGCCAGAGGCGGTCGATATCGTTATGCCGCTGTACCGTGACCTGGTTGAGAAAACCAAACAGGAAAAACTCTGCATCGCCTATGACCTTTTTGTTGATCGGAAAGATCCCGGCCACTTCATTTTTGTTGAGGAATGGCCAGACCTGGCAGCACTCGATGCACATTGTGCAACCGAATATTTCACCCGTCTGGTGCCGCTGATCAATCAGCACCAGCGGCAGGAAGGTACCTTCATCCTGATGGATGGTTTCGATCCCGCCACCTAGAATGATGGCCAGCGAGTACAAAAAACCGCCCTGAAATCTCTATCGGGCGGTTTGCAAATCCTGTCATTTTTATAGGGCGAAAAGCTCAATCGACGATCGGGATGGTCACAGCCTTGGCATTATCATAGTCGGCAGCGATGCGGATTTCACGCAGCGGTTTTACCGTGGAGGTCGAGCGATTGTATTCGGGGTGGGCCTTGTAGGCGGCAAGGGCTGCCTCGTCTTCGAACTCACCGTAGACGACAAAATCAACCTCATTGTCCCACTGATCGTTTTTCACATTCTCGCCGATCTCTAGCTTGGACGCGTGCGGGATCGCCGTGAGGATCGACAGACCTGCCCGGACCGCTTCGCGATTTGCTTTTGTGGCTGTGAAAAAAACGATGTGACGGATCACGGCTGCACCTGCTTTATATTCGTCTGAACTGCCCCGGCGATATCACCTGCGCGTTGTATGTTCAATCCGCGTGGTTCGGCTGAAATAATCTCGCAGCAGATTTAGGGGCAGATTCTTAGTTCAGGATTTAATGCATTTTCTGTCCTGAAAAAGGACGGCCTACCTCGAAAGACCCGCAATGACACAGGGCGTCACCTTTCAGCGGCACGCCAATTATTGCCGTTCATCAAATGCTAATCGATTTGAAAAAATCTTAATCGATTTTAATGCCTCAAAGCCTGGTCGGGAGTATTTTTTTGCTTGAAGCCGGGAACAATCACAGTAATCCTCACGTTCATCACCCCGCCATGACCAATAGGAGGAATGCCAATGACATCGACAATTCCCCATGATGTTGCACAGCGTCTAGAAGATGAATGGCGTCAGATGCGCGATCTGGGATCGAAGCAAAAGCCAGCTACGTCGAGCAAAAAGTAATATTTTCTTAGTTTTCGTAGGGGGCACATAGTGCCCCTTACTTTATTGGGGTGCCTGTCCCATATGACGCAACATGTTGCGTTGGACCGACACTTCAAATCTCTCTGTCGATTTTCCGGAATTGTTTGGCACCGCTTCTAAAACCGGTGCGCGGGCCCTCTGATGGAGTGCTCGTCAGCGCGACGTTAAAGCATTCATCGAAGCTGAATAAACGCCAAGCAGGAATGGGTGGCGTATTGCTTTCACCATCTATTTGCCAAGCGCTCATGGCTGGCCGAAATGCCGTTGTCGTTCCGACAGTGTGAACTTCGACAACCCTCGGAAGGCCTTCATATGTCAGCGACAAACACATGCCGCGGTCGATAGCCTCAATAGCCATCAGACGATTGTTAGCGGCCTCGGCCACGTTCTTCGGCTTGTTGGTCTTTATCTTGTGTGAATAACTTCCACCCCAAGGTGACGTTCGTTTGGCCATTGCCGGTTTCCTCTAATTCAACAGAAAAGCCGTCTTACCATAAGCGTGTCTTATCGTGGGACTTTAATCACGGGACCACATTCCTGCCCCCCATTGATTATTACAGTTATCTGTTGGCTTTAGCCAAACACCCGTAATAGACTTGCGGGAATGACCAACAGGATTTTGAAACCCTCATGAATTTTCAATTCCTTAGGAATAGTCTCCGTTCTCTTTCAATCACCGGCATTCTGATTGGCACGCTGTTTTTCTGCGTGTCGCTGACGCCAAGCCTGCTGCCCCGGACCTATGTCATGCAGGGGGCACTGTGTGGATTTGCCTTCAGCACCGGTTACATAATCGGTGTCTTCCTGCACTGGGTGTGGGCCTATCTGCAATTGCCGGAACCGAACCGCCATCAGGCGCGCGGCATACGGTTCCTCATTTCTTTTGCAAGCCTAGTCACCGCGGTCTTTTTCCTGTGGCAGGCAGCCGAATGGCAGAACTCCATTCGTATATTGATGCAGCTTCACCCCGTTGACAGCGCACATCCAACCAAAACCGGCCTGATCGCTGCGGCGATCAGCATTGTGCTGATTGCAGCCGGTCGCCTTTTCCAGTTCATCCTGCGGTTTACGTCACAACGCAGTGGCCGTTTCCTACCGCGCCGGGTGGCGAATGTTGTCGGCATCGCAGTTGCCGTGTCGCTTTCATGGATGGTGGTCAACGGCATCATTTTCGACATTGGCCTGCGAGCAATGGACTCGTCCCTCAAACAGTTCGACTCGATGATGGAACCGGATGTTGCACGGCCGACCGATGCCAGCAAAACCGGCAGCAGCGCATCGCTGGTCAGTTGGGAGGGGCTTGGCCGACGCGGGCGTGAATATGTGGCAACCGGCCCTTCGAAGGCAGAAATCGAAGCGTTCACCACCAAACCGGCGATGGAACCCATCCGGGTCTATACCGGCCTGAACTCAGCCGAGACACCGCAGGAGCGAGCAAAACTGGCGCTGGAGGAATTGAAGCGCCAAGGCGGCTTTGAACGCTCGATGCTCGCTATCATCGTGCCGACCGGCACCGGCTGGATCGACCCTGAGGCAGTCGACACGCTGGAATATCTGCACCATGGCGATACGGCCAGCATCGCCGTGCAATACTCTTATCTCTCCAGCTGGCTGGCGCTGCTGACAGAGCCGGATTACGGCATCGAAACCGGCCGGGCACTGTTTCAGGAGGTCTATGGTTACTGGACCACGCTGCCAAAAGACCAGCGCCCCAAACTCTACCTGCATGGGTTGAGCCTTGGTTCGCTGAACTCCCAGAAGTCTTCGGATCTTTATGATGTTTTGGCCGATCCGTTTGACGGCGCCCTGTGGAGCGGACCACCCTTTTCCAGCACAACATGGCGCATGGCGACCAATGGCCGCGAACCAGGTTCGCCGGCATGGTTGCCACGCTTTCGGGATTCGTCGGTCATCCGCTTTGCCAACCAGACCACCACGGCGGAAATGCCAGACAAGCCGTGGGGACCCATGCGCATTGTCTACCTGCAATATGCCAGCGACCCGATTACCTTCTTCGAGCCATCGGCGCTTTATCGCCGTCCGGCATGGATGGACACGCCGCGAGGGCCGGATGTGTCGCTGTCGCTGCGCTGGTTCCCTGTCGTGACACTTCTGCAATTGGGACTTGATGTCGCCTCTGCAACAACGGCACCGATGGGTTATGGCCACGTCTATGCGCCGGAGCATTATATTGACGCGTGGATCCAGGTGACGCAGCCACAAGGCTGGAGCGCGGAAGAAACGGAGCGGCTGAAGGCGTTTTTCATCCAGCGGCGCAGTCTGACAGAATAGGGCAGAAACAGCTCTGCCCTATCTAGGGTCTTCACTTACGCCTTGAGTGTCGCAAGATTGTCGGCGATGTAGGTTTCCAGCGAACGTGCGGGTTTACCGGTCAGCGTTTCAACATCACCGGTCACACCTGACGTCCAACCCTGACGGACCGGGTAGAAGATCGAGGTGAGGAATGTTGCGTAATCCTCCGGTACACCAACACCGGTCAAAAGGCTGATAAAGGCCTCGTCACTCAAGGTCGAATAGGTCACAGGCTTGCCGGTTGCCGTGGAGATCAACGCGATCGCCTCCGCGTAACCCAATGCTTTAGGCCCTGTCAGGCTAAATGCCTTGCCATCAAAATTGCTTGTTGTGAGTGCTGCGGCTGCACTGGCGGCAATGTCCCGCACATCGATGAAACTGGACTTGCCATCATCAGCGGGAACCGAGACCTGACCGTGATCGATGCCTGCCTTCCAGTAAGTGTGGAAATTATCCGAGAACCAATTGGGCCGCAGGATGACATAAGGCACGCCTGAATTGATGATTACCAGTTCCACTTGGCGGTAAGGGATGCTGTCATCGGCATCGACACCCAGCACGCTCTGGAAGACGATTTTGACATTGCGGCTGATAGCAGCCTCAATCACCGGCAGCAACTTGCCCTTGGCATCGACGTAACCGCCAGCCAGCATGATGTAGGCGCGATCGACGCCCTCGAAAGCCGGGCCGAAGGTCGCCGCGTCATCGTAATCAAACCGCAAGCCTTCCGCACCATCAATAGCGTTACCGGAGCGGGACGCGGCCTTCACGCTTTCGCCCTTTTCGAGCAACAGCTTGACCAGCGGTTTGCCGACGTTTCCATTTGCCCCCAATACGAGAACCTTGCCTGCCATTTCAAAACCCCTTAGTATCTGTTAGAAACTATGTATGCTCGAGATACATACTTTCATCACGAAGGTAGCGAAAGAGAGCACTTTAAAGTCACATGGTTTCCGTCAGGAAACCGGTGACCATGCCAAAGCGGGGTTGAGATGGAACATGTCTATGATGTCTACGAGGATCGCTGCCCCACCCGTATGGTGCTGGACAGGCTGGCCGACAAATGGGCGCTGTTGATCCTGGACCGGCTGCGCTCCAAGACCGTGCGCTTCAACCATCTGCGACGCGACATCAAAGGCATTTCGCAGAAGGTTCTGTCACAGACATTGAAAAAGCTGGAGCGTGACGGCCTCATCAACCGCAAGGTCTTCCCCACCGTCCCGGTGACCGTGGAATATTCACTGACACCGCTTGGGCTGACATTAAATGAAACCGTTGCGGCGCTGACTCATTGGGCAGAAGGCAATATAGAAGCGGTGCTTGCGGCGCAAAAAGCCTATGATGACAATGCTGCCGAGAAAAACTGAGCGGTTCAGCGCGAAATACGAGTCGACAGAATAATCGACGACAGGGTTCGCTCGACCCCGTCGATTGCGCCGATGCGATCAATCAGGCTGTCGAGGTCGGCAATGGATGGCGCTGCCAGAATAGCAATCAGATCAAAGGTGCCGCTGACAGAGTGTAGTGTCGTGACTTCGCTGATCGCGGCGAGTGCCGCCGTCACTGCCGGCAGGGATTTGGGCGCGATGGTGATCAGCACATGCGCCCGCACCAGCCCGCTGCGATAGGCATCCGACAGCCGAAGGCCGTAACCGGCAATCACCCCATCCGCTTCCAGACGCTCGATCCGGGCCTGCACCGTGGTGCGTGACAGACCAAGTTTGCGCGCCAGTTCCGTCACCGGCATGCGGGCATTTTCACTCAACAGCGCCAGCAAAGCGCGATCCTTGTCGCTCACCGTCATATTGCGCAATCCTATGGGCATTATGCGTTATTTATTTCGTCTATATGAAACATATGCAGCTACGAATCGACAAGAAAAATCGTCATTCTGTTAAAAAATTGCATCATCCTGTGGGGAAATAAAAATGAAAAACATTGTCGTCGTTGGCGCTGGAAATATTGGCTCTGCCATTTCATGGATGCTGGCAGCCACAGGTGATTACCGGATTATCGTTGCGGATCGTTCTACAGAACAGTTGACCAATGTGCCGGCTCATGAGCTGGTTGAAACCAAAGTTGTCGATATTACCAACCGTCCGGAACTTGAGGCCTTGCTCAAAGGCCAGTTCGCGGTGCTGTCTGCCGCACCGTTTCACCTGACCTCAGGCATCGCCGAAGCAGCGGTTGCAGTCGGCACACATTATCTCGATCTGACCGAAGACGTTGAATCCACCCGCCGGGTCAAGGCACTGGCGGAAACCGCCAACACCGCGCTCATCCCGCAGTGCGGACTGGCACCCGGTTTCATCTCCATCGTGGCTGCCGATCTAGCGTCGCGCTTCGACAAGCTGGACAGCGTGCGCATGCGGGTTGGTGCCCTTCCGCAATATCCGTCCAATGCGCTCAACTATAACCTGACCTGGAGCACCGACGGCCTGATCAACGAATATATCGAACAGTGTGAAGCGATTGTCGAAGGACGTCTCACCGCCGTTCCTGCTTTGGAAGAGCGCGAAGAGTTTTCACTGGATGGCGTGACCTATGAGGCGTTCAATACCTCGGGTGGCCTTGGCACACTGGCGGCGACGCTGGAAGGCAAGGTGCGCACCATGAACTACCGCACCATCCGTTATCCCGGCCATGTGTCGATCATGAAGGCGCTGCTAAACGACCTAAACCTGCGCAACCGCCGCGAAGTGCTGAAGGACCTGTTTGAAAATGCCCTGCCCGCCACCATGCAGGACGTGGTGATTGTGTTTGTGACTGTGTGTGGCACACGCGGTGGCCGTTTCCTTCAGGAAACCTATGCCAACAAGGTCTATGCCGGCGCCGTATCAGGCCGCATGATGAGCGCAATCCAGGTCACCACCGCCGCCGGCATCTGCACGGTGCTCGACCTTCTGGCCGATGGCACCCTGCCACAAAAGGGTTTCGTGAAGCAGGAAGAAGTTGCTCTGCCCAAATTCCTCAACAATCGCTTCGGCCATTATTATGCGCCGCATGACGGTTTGGCGAAGGTCGGCTAAAGCTCCACACTCGGGGGCAATCACGTCTCGCCCCCAAACCTGCTTGCGCTGGGCTTAAGTCCCGCAGAATGTCCTGAACACCCGCTCATGGCCCATTGGCGGCTGCATGTAGACGGAAAATTCCGGCAGTTCTTCAAACGGCTTGGCAATTGCCTTCAACATGTCGTGGAAGGGTTCAAAGTCACCATCTTCAACCGCCGCCGCAATCAGCTCCTCAATGCGATGGTTGCGCGGAATGATTGCCGGGTTGGTGGCGCGCATATTGACCACCCGTTCTTGCGATGACGTGACTTCGCGCCCTGCCCGTCCTTTCCACCGCGCAAGCCACGTATCAATCGAATGCAGATCAATAAACATGCTGCGGAAAGGCTCGACGTTACCCTCGGCGGCATCGCACAGCCGGCGGAAGGCGAGCGTGAAATCGACCTCACCCAGCTTCATCTGCTCCAGCAAATCCTGCACCAGCGCTTCATCATCATCCTCTTCACTGTCCAACCCAAGCTTCTGGCGGAAACGGCTGAGCCAGCGCTGCGGGAAGGTTTTGGCGAAATCTGCCAGCACGCCATTGGCCATCTCGGCCGCTTTCTCGACATTCTCATCCAACAGCGGCAACAGGCACTCCGCCAGCCGGGCAATGTTCCACTGGGCGATGCCGGGCTGGTTGTTGTAGGCGTAACGCCCCTGCGCATCGATGGAAGAAAACACCTTCAGTGGCTGGTATTCATCGAGAAAGGCACAGGGGCCAAAGTCGATGGTTTCGCCTGACACTGCCATATTGTCAGTGTTCATCACGCCGTGAATGAAACCGACCATCAGCCAGCGTGAAATCAGTTCAAGCTGGCGCGCGGCGATGCCCTGCAGCATGGCAAGATAGGGGTTTTCGGCCTGTCTGGCGTCCGGATAGTGGCGATCGATGACGTGATCGGCCAAGGCCTTGATGGCCTCATTGTCTTCTCTGGCGGCAAAAAATTGGAATGTGCCAACGCGGATATGGCTTGCGGCAACGCGGGTGAAGACACCGCCCGGCAGACCTGTTTCACGCTGCACCCGCTCGCCTGTCGTCACAGCGGCAAGCGCGCGGGTGGCGGGAATGCCAAGCGCATACATTGCCTCTGATACGATATACTCTCGCAACACCGGCCCAAGCGCCGCGCGCCCGTCCCCTCGCCGAGAGAACGGCGTACGACCCGACCCTTTCAGCTGGATGTCGCGGCGTTTGCCTGAGGTGTCGACCACCTCACCCAACAGGATTGCACGACCATCCCCAAGCTGCGGCACGAAGCCGCCGAACTGGTGACCAGCATAGGCCATGGCCAGAGGCTCGGAGCCTTGTAGAATGGTGTTGCCGGAAAAAATCTGCGCCAGACGGGCATCATCGGCATCGGCCAGATCAAGCCCCAGCTCCTCGGCGAGTGGCTTGTTGAAAACAATAAGCTGCGGCGCTTTTACCTGTGTTGGCATGACCGCTGCGGTGAACCGCTCAGGCAAACGGGCATATGAATTATCAAATTGGGTCAAGGTTTCACTCCCTGCGTTTGCCTCTTATATGGGGCTTGTCAGGCAAAGATGCGAGAGGATTTCATCCACACAGCGTCACGCAGCGGAAACGGTGACTGCACGCCGGCGAACAACCAGATACTCCCATATGGCGACCATCAACAGCACGGCGGCACTGGCAATCTGCAACAGATAAAGCGGCAGGCCCGGCAGGAAGAGCAACCCGACCAAAATCGAAATACCGACAAAATGCGACACTGGCCGCATATGGGCCGAGGCTATTTTCACACCGATCGCTCCGGCCAGAAACAGGACCGGCCCACCGATGATGGCCAGTGTCTGGCGCAGCGTTGCTTCGTCATGGCTATGCGACAGGCTGAAATCTTCACCCACCGCGGTTAAGATGATGCCGGCGACAATTGGCAAATGACCGTAATTAAACAGGCTTTGAGCGATCTTTTCCGGTTCGGCAGCGCCATCCACCTTTTCAGACACCCGCTCCTGCGCATAGTCAAAATAGATCCACCACATCAGCACCGTGCTGGAAAAGGCGCAGAAGAATACAACGAAAGTCAGGCTGGAATTCATATGCTCCGATGCGGTGCGCCCGGTCGTCAGAATGGTTTCGCCGAGGCAGATGATGACGAAAAGGGCGCAGCGTTCAGCCAGATGTTCGCCCGACAGCCCGAGCTTTTCTTCACCACCAGTTTGCAGACCCGGTACGTAGTACTTTACCAGCGGTCCTGCATATTCTACCACAATGGCAAGCGTCCACAGCACTATGCGCAGGTGTAGTTCGGCTAGTCCCCCGGCAAACCAGAACAGGCTTGAAAACACCAGCCACACCGCAATACGCGCAAAGATGCGATAATTCTCGTCATCAACGCCTTTGAACACATAGAGTGCAAAACATGTTCTACCGATCTGAATGGCGCTGTAGATGGCTGCAAACACCATGCCCTGTTCGGCAAAGGCTTCCGGGATGGCAATGGCCAGCAGTATGCCACCAAACATCATGGCAAACAGCAACAGCCTGACCACTTCCTTTTCAGTGTTCAGCAGGTTGGTCAGCCAGGTGGTGTTGATCCACAGCCACCATAAAGCAAAGATAAGGATTGCCGCCTCAATGAGGGCGGTCGTGCCGAAATCTTCGGCTAGCGTGTGCGATAACTGAATAAGTGCAAATACAAACACCAGATCAAAGAACAATTCAGGGAATGTCGCCTTGCCGCTTTCCTGATCATCACGTTTCAAAAGCCCAGCTTTTGCTGGCTCTTTCGCCTGTGTCTTTTTCATGATGTGCCCCCGCATACCGCCTGTCGTTTATTGCGCTGCTGCGTCAGCCAGATCATTTCGTTCCAGCGTCGGGTTTTCCCTGCCGGGAAACTGCATGGCATTTGCTGGATCCGTGTAAAAACGCGGGCCGACAAGACGAACGCGCTTGCCTGCAACATCGGTGATGTAATGGACCTCACCCGAAGCGGCGGTCACAGCTTGGTTTTTCTGGGCCGGTGGGCTGACAGCTTTTATGGATTGAGACAAAGCGGGAAGTGAAGTGGCTGTGAGGGTGATTGCCGCAAAACTTATCGACAGCCAATTCATATCTGTTCTCCACACATGATGAGATTTCACGCATGAAGAACAGCAAAGGGAAAATTTTGTTCCATCGCCGGGATGACGGCCAGCAGCGGATCGATCAGGACGCCTTTGGAAGAACGTCCAGGGACGGTTTGTTTTTCAGTTGCGGGATTTCGTTGAGCAGTTCGCTGACCTGATTTTTCGTCAAAGGTCGCGCCATCAGGAAGCCCTGAACCTCGTTACACTGATCAGCAGTCAGCATGACAAGCTGTTCGTTGGTTTCAACACCTTCAGCCGTGACGGACAGGCCAAGTGCCTTGCCGAGACCCAGGATGGCCTGAATGATCGAACGTGCACTATCGCTGGAATCGATGTCGGAAATAAAGCTGCGGTCGATCTTGATCACATCAAATGGGAAGTTGCGCAGATAGCTCAGTGAGGAATATCCGGTTCCGAAATCGTCCATTGCGAGCTTTATGCCCAGCGCCTTCAAATCCCGCAGCACTTCATTGGCGCGCTCGGCATCCTCCAGCAGCACACCTTCGGTGATTTCAAGTTCCAGCAGATGGCCAGGCAAACCGCTTTCCAGCAGGCAGGATTTGACCTTGTCCACCAGCCCGGCATCTCGGAACTGAATGGGCGATACGTTGACGGAAACGCCGATGCTGTCCCATTGTGCAGCAGCATTGCAGGCAGTGCGCAATATCCATTCACCCAGCGGAACGATCAGACCGTTCTGTTCGGCAATCGAAATGAAGTCCATCGGGTTGATGCGGCCATGTTCCGGGTGTGCCCAGCGAACCAGTGCTTCAACGCTGCGGATCGTTCTCTGGCGTGTATCAAATCGTGGCTGGTATTCGAGATAGAAGTCGCCCGCCGTCAGACTGTGGCGCATGTCTTCGGCCAGCTGACGCTGGGTGCTGATCTTCTCATTCATGTCGGATGCGAAAAAGCTGTAATGCCCGCGACCATTTTCCTTGGAGCGGTACAGCGCCGTGTCGGCCATCCGCAACAACTCATCCGGTGTCGTCGCATCGGTTGGCGCGATAGCAATACCGATTGACATGCCGATGCTCACCTCACCACCATCGTGACGGATCGGCTGAGTGACAGACTTGTAGAGATTTTTGCAGAATGGCTCGATCTCATCCATCGTCATTCCCGGCGCGGCAATAACGAATTCGTCACCTCCGATACGGGCAACAAGCTGGTCGTCTTTCAGCGCGCGGCGCATACGGTCTGCCACCTCACCCAACACCCGGTCACCGACATGGTGGCCATAGGTATCGTTGACCGGCTTGAAGCGGTCGAGGTCGATGTAGAACACCACCATGCTGGCTTCCGGGCCACCAAGGCAGGCATTCATGAAGCTCGAAAGCTTGGCGCGGTTGGGCAGCGACGTTGCCGCATCATGGTTGGCCTGACGGCGAGCATCTTCGAAGGCTTCGGCCAGAGCAACATTCGAGCTGACATCGGTGGCGTATTTGATGACCTTGACCGGCTTTCCGTCGAGATCGAGAACGGGGTTATAGGAGGCCTGAATCCAGATTTCACGACCGTCCTTGCCTAGACGCTTATACATGCCCGAATGATAAGCACCTGTGCGCAGCAGATCCCAGAACTCAACATATTCCTGGCTGGCAGCAAATTCTTTTTCAACAAGCGTCGCGTGATGTTTGCCGTCCAGTTCATTGGCCTCATAACCAAACATCGACAGGAAGTTTTCATTGGCCTCGGCAACCGTGCCATCAAGGTTGAATACGACAACGCCCTGAGATCTATGGATCGCATTGATCTGACCGACATGATCGGCATGCATCATTTTCTCAGCGGTGACATCGGTCGCATATTTGACGATTTTAAACGGCTTACCGTTCATGTCGAGAATAGGGTTGTAGGTTGCCTGCAGCCAGATCTCGCGACCATCCTTGCATATGCGGCGATATTCGCCCGCACAATGATTGCCCTCTGACAGCTTTTTCCAGAAGGACTGGTAGTCCTCAGTTTTGGCATACTCTTCTTCGACAAACATGCTGTGGTGCATGCCGCGTACGTCGGAATAACGGTAACCGGTGGCATCGAGGAAGTTTTCGTTGGCATCAATGATCGTGCCGTCGAGCTCAAAGGAAATCACACATTGCGCGTTGTGAATCGCAGCAATCTGGCCTTGATTATCGGCCTGCAACAAACGTTCATCAGTGACCACAGAGGCGTATTTCACCACCTTAACCGGCTGGCCATTGGTGTCGAAAATCGGATTGTAGGTCGCCTGCAACCAGACCTCCTTGCCGTCCTTGCCGATACGGCGGTACTGGCCGGAGCGATGGTGCCCCTTGCGAAGGTCCTGCCAGAAGGCGGCATATTCGCCGCTATGCGCATAAGACGGCTCAACGAAGATGCGGTGGTGACGTCCGCAAATTTCGTTTTCAGTATAGCCGGTGGCTTCCAGAAACAGGTCGTTGGCATCCAGAATGGTGCCGTACATATCAAAGGTTATGACAAGGTTCGACTTGTGGATGGCGGTAATCTGCCAGCTGTAATCGGCTTGACGCAGCTTTTGCTGGGTAATGTCTGTGGCGTATTTAACCACCTTTGTCGGACGTCCAGCAGGGTCTAGTACCGGGCTGTAAACCGCCTGCAGCCAGACTTCCTTGCCATCCTTGTTGATCCGGCGGCATTCCCCCACGCGGTGTGCGCCGCTGGACAGTTCCTTCCAGAAGGCTTTGTATTCTGTACTTTCTCGTTCTTCCTCTTGGATGAAAATTGAGTGGTGCTGGCCAAGTATCTCCTGTTCCTCATAACCCATGGCATTGAGGAAGATTTCATTGGCACTGAGAATAACGCCGTTCAGCGAGAAATGGGCAACGGCTTGCGTTTTGTTAATGGCGATGATCTGGCTGCGCTCGTCCGCTTCGCGGGTCTGCTGCTCAGTCACATCCTCAACGATCTGCACGATTTCAGTGATATGGCCACCGTCGTTCTGCAGGGGCACATAACGCGAATGTAGCCAGATTTCATGCCCGCCATTTGTGATGCAGAGCGAACGCTTTTCAACGAACTTGCCAGCGCGCAGATTTTCCCAGATCGCGTTCTGTTCTGTGCGCTGGTAACTTTTGGACAGGAACATGGTTTCCTGCTGACCAATCAGGTCAGGTAGTTCATATCCGGTGATGCGCAAAAACCTGTGATTTGCAGCCTTGATCCTGCCATCCGGTGAGTACCGAACCGTAGCAAAAACCTGATTAAGCGCACGTAACTCGGCATGCACTTCAGAGGTTTTATTAGTAATGACAGACATTTGTTCTACCGGATAAAAGTGAAATTTCGGCACCTTTATAGTCCATGACTATCTAAACAAATGTAAACCCTTGTATCTCCACGATAAGTTCAACTTCTAAGTTAATGAAACATCTATTATGTGCCGCAAACATAGCGTCGTGGTTGCGGCAATATGCGCGCGCTGAAACCACGTGGCCTTTTTCTTGCTGAACTTTTGCGCCTTAGTTTCGTTGTCAAAGGTTAGACACAGACGAGAAAGGACGCCGAATGAACGACACATCCTTGCCCATCGAAGCAGAGAGCGCCATTCGCACCATCCACCTCGACCTTCCTGTCAACACGACATTCCACATATGGCTGAAGGCCAAAAAAGAAGATGAGGCAGGTGCCGTTGCGTTTTCCAATGCCAATGGGAAATTTGCGGAAGTTTCCAGTTCCAATACCGACGAATATTCATTTCGTATCTACCAGATTTTCGGCGGCGGCCATGTGGAACTGAACTATGACACGGCACTAACGGCCGTTTCGGTTATCTACTGGTTTACTGCCTCCGACGTACTGGAAACCGGCATTACCGTGGTTCACACCAAGCCCGACAACGCTGCACCTGACATATCAGGCAGCTATCATTTCCGCCCACCGTTCGGCTGGATGAACGACCCCAACGGTTTTGGTCGTTTTGAAGGGCGACCGCACCTGTTTTATCAGCATTATTCACACGGGCTTCACTGGAATACCATGCATTGGGGCCACGCGGTTTCATCCGATTACCTCCGCTGGCGGCATCTGCCGATCTTCCTGTTCCCATCCGAGGAGCTGGCCGCGAAACCCGACAAGCGTGGCGGGGCCTTTTCCGGCACCACCATTCCGCTTGCCGAAGGACCGGGCATTCGTGTGTTTTTCACCGAGCAGGAGTTGGGGCGCGAGCCTGAACAGCAGATTCAGCTGACCGCCACCTCACATGATCTGATCATGGCCGGACAGGCCGACGTTATTCTCGCCACTCGCCCCGCCAATGAAGGTCTGACGCCCGACTTTCGAGACCCATATGTGTTCAGGGGACCGGATGGCATCTGGAAAATGCTGCTTGGTAGCCAGAGCGATCAGGGCGGCGTTATCCTGCTTTATGAAACACAGGATCCGACCGCCGCCTCCGACTGGACCTATGTCGGTAAATTGCTGATCGAGACCCGCTACAAGACAACGGCCATCGAGTGTCCATGCCTGTTGCCACTGGATGGGCCGGTGACCGGGCGTGCCACGCGCTGGGTGCTGATTTATGGCCTGATGCACAGCGAGGATGCGCAGACCGGTCGCAAGAACCTGACCATGGCCGATGTCGGCTGGTTCGACGGAAAAACCTTCATCAAGTCCTTCGGTCAGGAACTGGATTTTGGCACCGATAACTATGCGTTTCAGGCCTTTCTGGATGGCGATATCGCCGTTGGTATCGGCTGGTTGGCCAACTGGTGTGATGCAAGCCCGGAAATCGATTTCCCCACCGCAATGACATTGCCAAGGCGACTGCATCTTGCCGGTGATGCCTTGTTGACCCCACCGATTGGTGCGGCAGAAAGCCTGCGCAGCCATATTCTCGACCGCACCCGCCTGGCAGCCGGTGAACGCGTTACATTTCTCAGCGGCGCCATCGAACTGCTTTTCGAAACATCGGAAGCAGGTAGTCACTTCGATCTGGAACTTGAACACCCCACCTTGCGCCTCGGCGTTGTGTGCGATGACACCGGGCTGTGGATCCGTCACGAGGATAAAAATGGTGCTCCATCCCCGCATTATCTGGCGCGGGATGCGAGACCGTCCCGCTTTCGTATTTTCCTCGATTTCGGCTCGATTGAAGTGTTCGCCGACAGAGGACGCTGGGTCGGCACAAAACGGATCGACGGCTTTGCCCCTGTCAGTTCCGCATTGCTACACGCGCCTGCTGGTTCTGTACAACACGCAACCGTTTGGGCACTTAAACCGTAGTCTTCTAAATTTCATCCACCCTGCATTGAATTAGATTGCGCGACAGTAACTTCTGATTATTATCCTCGCCAGATGCGTAAATGGCGGGGGCGCTAGTTTGTATCATTCCATTCGTTCGTTGATGTCGGTCGCGGCTCTATCAGCCCTTGCTTTTCCAGCTTTCGGCGCTGATTTCAACGCAGAACGCATGGCCCCTGAACGCGAATGGGCCGTGATTGTCAGCCCGTATGCTTGGGCCGCCAGCCTGAAAGGTGACGGCTCATTGGCTGGCTTCGACACCGATGTCGATGTGCCTTTCTCGAATGTTCTGAAACATCTCGACTTCGTCGTGATGGGTAATGTCGAGATCACCAATGGCTCTTGGGGCGTCTATTTCGACGCGCAACATGTGCGTACCAGCCAGGACGAACAGTTGCTGGCCAACGAACTCGATCTTGGTATCAAGACCACTTCCTTGAGTGCCGGTGCCTTTTTCAAGGCCTATGAGGCTGAACTGGATGGGCAGACTGTTTTCAACCGCCCACGCACCATTTCGATTGAACCGACCGCTGGCATTCGCTGGACCAAGCTGGAAGGTACTGTGCATTTTCTGGGTCTGAGCGCCCAAAAAAGCGCCGACTGGTTTGATCCCTTCATCGGTCTGCGCGTCAATGCCGATCTTACCGATCGCTGGAACCTGTTTAGCTCGGTGGATGTTGGCGGGTTTGATGTCGGATCGAAATTCACCATCAACGCACAATCCTATCTCGGTTACCGCACCACGATGTTTGGCAAACCGACGATCCTGCGGGCCGGATACCGCATGCTGCATCAGGACTATGAAAACGACGACTTTACCGGTGCCAGCAAGTTCCGCTGGAACGTGACGCAGCATGGGCCTGTCGTCGGTTTTTCCATGCGCTTTTGAACGTCCTGATACCAGGCTCCAAGCAGAGGAAATCTCCCATGAAAGCCAGACGCCTTAACGTTTCAAAATCATTGGTCGCCCTTGCCTTCGCCAGCGTTTTCACACTTCAGACCACTGCCGAAGCCTGCACACGCGTTGTCTATCTCGGTCCAAACGACAACATCATCACCGCCCGTTCCATGGACTGGAAAAATGACGTTGCGACCAATCTTTGGGTATTGCCGCGGGGTATAGAACGAACAGGTGAAACCGGCCCCAACTCCATAAAATGGAAAGCCAAATATGGCAGCGTGGTCGCCACGGGCTACGATGTCTCCACGACCGATGGCATCAATGAAATGGGTCTGAATGCCAACCTGCTGTGGCTGGTGGAATCGGAATACCCGGTGCTCGACAAAAACAAGCCGGGGCTGACAATCGCCGCTTGGGCGCAATATGTGCTGGATAACTTTGCCACCGTTGCAGAAGCTGTCGAAGCGCTGGAAAAAGAACCCTTCACCGTTGTGACTGACAACGTGCCGGGCGAAAACCGGCTGACCACGCTTCACCTTTCGATATCCGATGCCAGCGGCGACAGCGCCATTGTCGAATATATCAAGGGCAAGCAGGTCATTCATCACAACCGTGATTACCAGGTCATGACGAATTCTCCTCAATTCGAGCAACAGCTGGCACTCAACGCCTATTGGAAGAGCATTGGTGGCACCACGATGCTGCCGGGCACCAACCGTGCGGCGGACCGTTTTGCCCGCGCCTCGTTTTACGTGAACGCCATTCCGAAGGAAGAAGATTCCAACCGGGCACTTGCCAGCGTGTTCAGTGTGATCCGCAATGCCTCGGTGCCGTTTGGCATCAACACGCCGGAAGAACCGAATATCTCGTCCACCCGCTGGCGCGTGGTGACGGATCACAAACGCAAGCTTTATTTCTTTGAGTCGGCACTGACGCCGAACACCTTCTGGGTTGATTTGAAGAAGCTGGATTTTGCGGAAAACACTGGCAAAGTCCTGAAGCTCGATCTGGGACCGGATCAGGACCACACGTATTCTGGCGAAACCAGCGGCGAATTCAAGGAAAGCCCTGCCTTCAAATTCCTCGGCATACCGCAATGACAGCTGATCGGGTCGACATTACCGGCGTTGGCTCGTTTATGGACCTCAAATCATCGAAAATTCACGTGACGAGATTTCGCTTTTCTGCTTGATGCGTGTGCATGAACGCATATCTCGCACTTGGCATTGCCATTGTCTCGGAAGTCATCGCCACGGCTGCCCTGAAGGCGTCGCATGGCTTTAGCCAGTTGGTACCGTCACTCGTTGTGGTGGTCGGTTATGGTGCCGCGTTTTATTTCTTGTCGATCACGCTGAAAACCATCCCTGTCGGCGTGGCTTATGCCATCTGGTCCGGCACCGGCATTGTGCTGATCTCCATTATCGGTTGGGTTCTGATGGGCCAGAAGCTGGATCTGCCGGCGATTATCGGTATTGCGCTCATCATGGCCGGCGTCATCACCATCAATGTCTGGTCTTCAACAGGTCATTGATGGCGACGCGAAGGGTAGGGG
Organism: Agrobacterium sp. 5Ca50; assembly: GCF_055381905.1. Taxonomy (NCBI): domain Bacteria; kingdom Pseudomonadati; phylum Pseudomonadota; class Alphaproteobacteria; order Hyphomicrobiales; family Rhizobiaceae; genus Agrobacterium; species Agrobacterium sp. 5Ca50. The sequence goes on along the minus strand of NZ_AP026438.1, from coordinate 702,044 downwards.
CGGCTGTCACGCTGCCTTTTCAGGGCTGTAACCAGCCTCGCGGATGGCCTCTTCTGCGGCCTGCGCATTTCCTGTGACAGACACGCTGTGTGTCGAAAGATCGACGCTGACCACTGCATCCGGCAGCACATCTGCCAGCGCGCCACGCACGGTCTTTTCACAGTGGCCGCAGGTCATGTCCGGCACATGGAATGTTACCGTATCGCTCATGATATTTCCTTTCATGCTGTTTCAGTTTTTATGACGGTGAGATGGGTTGGATGGCGGCACGTCAAACCCCGCGAGATCATCGAGGATCGGGCAATCGGGCCTGTGGTCGCCACCGCAGCAATGGGCAAGGTGTGACAGGGTCGTCACCATGCTTTTCATTTCTGCGATCTTGTGTTCAAGATCGGCGATATGCGAGAGCGCAATTTCCTTCACCGCACTGCTTTCGCGGCTCTTGTCCTGCCAGAGTTTTAGCAGCGTTTCGGTCTCCTCCAGTGAGAAGCCGAGCGTTCTCGACCGCTTGATGAAACGCAGGTTGTGAATATCCTGCTCGCCATATACCCGGTAATTGTTGCCAGTTCGCTCCGCCGGATGGATGAGGCCGATCTGCTCATAATAACGGATCATCTTGGCAGAGACGCCGGAGGCTAATGAAGCTTGTCCGATATTCATGCGGCATGGGTTCCCTGTTGAGACATGTCATGGTGCGAAACCCTGACGGTTTTCAGTCGCAGCGCATTGGCCACCACGAAGACACTGGAGAGCGCCATGGCGCCCGCGCCGAGCATTGGTGACAATAGAATGCCAAAGGACGGGTAAAGCACGCCTGCCGCCACCGGCACCAGCGCAACGTTGTACCCAAAGGCCCAGAACAGGTTTTCCTTGATGTTGCGAATGGTCGCGCGGCTCATTTCAATTGCATTGACCACGCCGGTCAGGTCGCCACCCACCAACACCACATCGGCACTTTCGATTGCAACGTCTGTACCGGTACCAATGGCAAGGCCGATATCGGCTTCGGCAAGGGCTGGAGCGTCATTGATGCCATCACCAACAAAGGCAAGCGTCTTGCCGCCCTGACGCAGATCATGGATGGCCTTGACCTTGCCCTCTGGCAACACTTCCGCCACAACGCGGGTGATGCCAACCTGGCGGGCAATCGCCTTGGCGGTGCGCTCATTGTCGCCGGTCACCATGACAACCTCAACGCCCATATCCTGCAACGCCCTGATGGCAGTGACACTGGTCGGCTTCAGCGGATCGGCAACAGCAATGATCGCAGCCAATTGGCCATCGACTGCCGCGTAAAGCGGGCTCTTGCCCTCGTCGCCCAGACGGTTGGCAACCTCCGTAAAGACGTCAACGGAAAGTCCAAGCTTTTTCATGAAGCGATCAGCACCGACCTCAACCTTGCGGCCGGAAACCGTCGCCGCAATGCCGTAACCCGTTACACTCTCAAAATTCTGGGCAGCTTCTACGACACCCAAATTCCGGTCTTTGGCAGCCTTCACGATGGCCTCGGCAATCGGATGCTCGGAGCGCGCTTCAACGGCGGCAACCAAAGCCAGCACCTCGTTATCGGCAAACCCTTCCGCGACGACAAGATCGGTCAGTTCCGGGCTTCCCTTGGTAACGGTACCGGTCTTGTCGACAACGACGATTTCGGCAGAACGCAGGGCTTGCAGGGCATCCCCCTTGCGGAACAGCACACCAAGCTCAGCTGCCCTGCCCGTTCCAACCATGATAGAAGTCGGCGTTGCCAGACCCATGGCACATGGGCAAGCAATGATCAGCACCGCCACGGCATTGACCAGAGCATAGGTGTAGGCCGGTGACGGACCAAAGGTCAGCCAGACAAAGAAGGTGATGATGGCAATGGCGATGATCACTGGCACGAACAAGGCCGTGACCCGGTCGACCAGCAACTGGATTGGCAGTTTGGAACCCTGGGCCTCTTCAACCATGCGGATGATTTGCGCCAGCATGGTATCGCCGCCAACCTTGGTCGCCTTGAACTTGAAACCGCCTGTCTTGTTGATCGTGCCACCGATCACCGTTGCGCCGACTGTTTTTTCAACCGGCACCGGTTCGCCCGAGATCATCGATTCATCGACGAAGGACGCGCCCTCAACGACCTCACCGTCAACGGCAATACGCTCGCCGGGGCGAATGATGATGACATCACCCAGCACCACGTCATCAGGAGAAATCTCGATTTCCTGACCTTCACGTTCAACACGTGCCGTTTTGGCTTGCAGGCTGGCAAGTTTACGAATGGCATCGCCGGTTTTGCCGCTGGCACGTGCCTCCAGCAAACGCCCCGTCAGAATGAGCACCACGATAACGGTGGCCGCCTCGTAATAAACGAACTGCGCCTCGTAGGGCAGCAGATCAGGCGCAAAGGTCACAAACACCGAATAGGCATAGGCAGCGAGGACACCCAACGACACCAGCGAGTTCATCTCCGGCGCGCCATGCAACAATGCCGGAATGCCCGCCTTCAGGAAACGCCAGCCGGGGCCAAAGATGACCACTGTCGCCAGCGCAAAATAGATATAATACAGCGTCTGCGTTTCAATGACGCCCATCAGCCAGTGATGAAAAGGCTCGTAGATATGGCCAGTCATTTCGAGAATAAACAGCGGCAACGTCAGCGCGCCACCAATCAACAGGTCACGCTTTAAGGTCGCCTCGCTGCCAACATGGTGCATGTGGTCATGGCCACCATGGGAGGGGTGATCACCCGACGTATCACTGGTATGGCCAGCATGTGCGTGGCCCGCATGGGCATGATGTGCCGTACCCGATACCTTTGTTTTGAAACCGGCCGCATTGGCCGTTTGCAACAGAGTGTCGCGCTCGTGACGCCCGCCAATCGTCTCGATATGGGCAGCGCCCTGTTCAGCATCGACGTGAACATTGACCACGGTCGCAACCGCTTCCAGCACTGATTTAAGACGTTCGGCTTCCTGAGGATTGTTCAATCCTTCGAAATTCAGCTCAAGATGGTTCGGGGTTACCTCATAGCCCATTTTTTTCACGGCAGCGGCCAGTGCCTTGGCCGAAAAACCGTCGCCAGGTTCAACGGTCAGTTTCTTGGTGGCAAAGTTGACGGAGCTGGCTGCAACGCCCGGCACCTTCGCGGCGGCTGTTTCCACCCGGCGCACGCAGGAAGCGCATGTCATACCTTCAACGGGAACAGAAACCGGCTCAGCGGTGTGGATGTGTTTAATGGTCTCGTTCATGGGACACCCCTTTTTGAAATCCACCGGATGTCAGATGGATTTCATAATCAAAACGGCGCTTGTCGGTGCGATCGTCTTTTGCTGAACCCTATGTAGGGCTTCCCATCATGGTAAGGTCAAGGGACGGTGTTGTTTTTTATTGAAGCGTGGCAAAACACTGCCAGCTCTGGCGTAAATCTCAATAAAAATAGCCGCTCAATGGATGCGCTTGCCGCGCTCAGTTGTCGAAGGGTGTGGTGATAGAGGATGGTGCGTATCAGTTTTTCTGTGCCAGCCACACGGTTGCGCCGCCGCATTGCGGATCTTCCACCCTGTGATGCAGCACTCGAAATCCGTTGTCATGTAGTAGCTGGCGATACTCTTCTGCAGAAAGGCTGGCGTGATAAAGCGGCCTGCCCTGCCACTCACCAATCACCTCGCCAGCGGTCGGCCCAGAGGTAAACATCAATGCGCCGCCGGATTTTGCGTGGCTGGCAAAACGCGGAAACATTAAGCGCTGGTCATCCGGTGTCAGGTGGAAAAAGCTGTGCCAGGCAATCAGGCCATCAAATTGCTGGCCGATATCAAGCTGACGCATATCTTCTACATGCCAGCGGTGATCTGGAAAGCGCGAGCGGCACAACGCAATCATTTCGTCGGACGCATCAATGCCGGTCACAGCGCAACCGCGCTCGATGCAATAGCGCACTATAGGTTCGCCCGAACCACAGCCGATATCAAGAATATGCCATGAAGCAGGCATGAGAGACAGGAAGCGATCAAACCACGGCGCTTCCCGCATGTCTTTGCCACGCGACTGATCGAACTCCGCGGCGTGGGCACGGTAGAGATCAATGACGGTTTCACTGATCTCCTTGCCGTTGTTTTTGGTGTCACGGGCGCTCAGGCGCGTTTTCTCCCACCCGAAGCGGCCAGTCGACCACATGGTCCTCGAAATCATCCACGTCGACGTCAAGTTCGCTCACGGTGCGGTCACGTGCCGAAATACCGGCAATGTGAACAGTTTCCTTGTCTCCAGACACCAGCGGATGCCACCAGTAGAGGTCGTCACCGTCACGCACCAGCCGGTAACCGCAGGTCGGAGGCAGCCAACCGATTTCATCGACCAGTTCCGGGGTCAGCTGGATGCATTCTGGCACCGTTGCGCGACGATTGGGGTAATCGCTGCACTGGCAGGAATGGCCATCCAGCAACTGACATCGCACGGAGGTGAATACCACGTCGCCGGTGTCCCAGTCTTCCAGCTTGTTAAGACAGCACAGGCCGCAGCCGTCACAGAGGCTTTCCCACTCCTGTGTCGTCATTTCCTCCAGCGATTTCGTTTTCCAGAACGGAAGGTCACTCATTATTCATCATTCCATTTCATCATCGCGCGCCATCGCCGGATTTTGCCACCTCGTCAAGCATCGAGATATGCGGTATTTCTTATCTACAGGGGCCGATGCCGAGGAATGACCCGCGCAAGCTCAATGCGTCAAGCATTCCTTTCAGACCCGAACAGGACATGGTCGCGACGTGCAGGAAGACAAGAACACAAATAAACCGCTCAAACGCAAGCGCCACATTCTCTTGCGAATCGATTCATGGATCGATTCCAGCTTGTGGACCGCAGGGTTCCGCCTCGTTGACCTCTGGGAAGAAGTAACGATCTTTTCGCGGAAATTCCATGTCGAGGGTTGGAAAAAACATCTTATCAACCTCACAGGCAATGCGCTGACGCTTGGAGCCGCCGGTTCCGTGCTGTTGCTGACGCTTGCCATGCCTGCGTTTGAAGAAACCAAAAAAGACTGGCGATATCGTGGCGACTTCGCCGTGACCTTTTTGGACCGTTACGGCAATACAATTGGCCATCGTGGAATTATCCATGAAGACTCAGTGCCAATTGATGAACTGCCCGACCATTTCATCAAGGCGGTTCTGGCAACGGAAGACCGTCGCTTCTTTGAACATTTCGGTCTCGACTTTATAGGTCTTGCCCGTGCCATGAGCGAAAACGCCCGCGCGGGTGGCGTCGTCCAAGGCGGTTCGACGCTGACACAACAGCTCGCCAAGAACCTTTTCCTGACCAATGAGAGGTCGCTAGAGCGCAAGGTCAAGGAAGCCTTTCTCGCCCTGTGGCTTGAAGCCAACATGTCGAAAAAAGAAATCCTCAGCCTTTATCTTGACCGCGCCTATATGGGCGGCGGCACCTTTGGTGCAGCAGCGGCCTCGCAGTTTTACTTCGGGAAGAACCTGAGCGACGTCACACTGGCGGAATCCGCCATGCTGGCCGGCCTGTTCAAGGCACCGGCGAAATACGCCCCGCATGCCAACCTGCCTGCGGCACGCGCGCGTGCCAACCAGGTTCTGTCCAACCTTGTTCAAGGCGGCCTGATGACTGAAGGTCAGGTTATTGGTGCGCGCCGCAACCCGGCAACGGTAATCGACCGTGCCGAGGTCAAGACCCCCGACTACTTCCTCGACTGGGCCTTCGACGAGGTGCAGAAACTTTCGGCCTCCGGCAAATTCAAGGATCACACTGTAGTGGTACGCACCACGGTTGATACCGGCTTGCAAAGCGTCGCCGAGCAGTCGATGGAATCCAGTCTTCGCGAATATGGCGAAGGCTACCGTGTCAAACAGGGTGCAATGGTGATGATCGAAAACGGTGGCGCCGTGCGTGCCATGGTCGGCGGTCGTGACTATGGTGAAAGCCAGTTCAACCGCGCCACCAATGCGCTTCGCCAGCCCGGTTCGTCCTTCAAGGTCTATACCTATGCCGCCACCATGGAAAAGGGTTACAAGCCGGAGACGTTGATTTCCGATGCGCCTGTGACTTGGCGCGGGTGGTCGCCACAGAATTATGGCCGCTCTTACGCCGGCAAGGTGACGCTGGAAACGGCCCTGGCCAAGTCCTACAACACCGTACCGGTACGCCTAGCAAAGGATGTGCTCGGCACCAAGGTCATTGTCGATACCGCAAAGGCCATGGGTGTGATGACCCCGCTGCGCGAAGACAAGACCATTCCGCTTGGCACGTCGGAAGTGACCGTTCTTGATCAGGCCACCGGTTACGCAGTTTTCCCGGCAGACGGCATGCAGTCGCGTCGCCATGGCATCGAACAGGTGCTCGATTACGAAGGCAATGTGCTCTACGATTTCGAACGCGACGAACCACCTGCCCGCCGTGTCTTGAGCGAAGAAGCCAATTCCAAAATGAACCGCATGCTGGTGACTATTCCGGTCAATGGTACAGCCCGCCGTGGCGCACTGGACAACGGCATTGTCAGCGGCGGCAAGACCGGCACATCGCAGTCTTACCGCGACGCCTGGTATGTCGGCTTTACCGGCAACTACACCACCGCCGTATGGTTTGGTAATGACGATTTCTCTCCGATGAACAACATGACCGGCGGTGCCTTGCCTGCGATGACATTCAAGCGCCTGATGGATTATGCCCATCAGGGTATGGAGCTCCGCCCGATCCCCGGCATTCAGAACCCGCTTCCGTCGGGCTCGCGTCCGGAACCGGCAGCAGGGTCTGCCAATGTGGCCAGTGCGACAGAAAACATGCCGGTATTCGTGCGTCCCCGTTCGCTTTCGACCGAAGCAACTCGCATCATTCGTGACATGAGCAAGCGCTTCAAGGATGCACCTGCACTGTCGCTATCGGTGCAAAAGGTCGCGGGTATCGACACTCCATCCACTTCAACCAAAGAGCAGAATTGAACCAAAGCGGGGCATGACACAAACTCTGCATTTCCCAAATCGGGAATCAGTGATACCCCTCTAATGCATCGGAGCGGGACGAGCACGATGCTCGGCAAGCACGATATGCAGATTCAATAGGTTAGAATGCCCTTGATGTGTTTTGAAAACACGGCGGCGCTCTAACATTTGCAGGGGCATACCGGCACCGGTTTTGCCCGAGAAGCAAACGACACAAGGCTGGAGCCGGTCTGAGGCAGGTAAACCAGACAGGCTCACAGCCTCCGCAGACTGACTTTATACTCGCGGTAAACCATGGCGCGGTTCGGAACAGGAAATATACAAGTGCTAAGGGTTCCCTTTCTTGTCGCCATCATGCTGGTCATCGCTTTTGGTGGCGGTATTGTCTCGACATTAGCGGCGCTGGAAGCGACCTCCGGTTTCGGTTCCATCCGGATCGGCCAGTGGGACGCCTTCCCGGAAGCCCAGACAGTCAATGCCGATCCCTATGCCAAATCTCACCGCGCAGACGCTGGCAAGTTGCTGTACGGCACCGCCGAGGGCCTGGCCTTCACCGCGACAGTCGACAATCAAGGCAACAGACTGGTCGGCGGCTGCCGATACAATATCGAGGGCGTGACACCACCTGCCCGCTTCTGGACGCTTTACGCTGCCGATATGCAGGGCAATCTCCTGGACGACGGCAGCGGACGGCCAGCGGCGCTGAATTCACGGACACTTTTGCGCGGTCCTGAAGGTGATATCGATATCGCTGTCGCCTCCACCGCCCAGACATTCAACTGGCTGGCCATTCCCGCAAACGGAGAGTTCAAGCTGGTGTTGACACTGCTCGACACACCGGTGGCGGGCAGTTCCGGTCTTATCGATCTGACCATGCCAAGCATTATCCGGACGGGGTGTGGCAATGCTTAGGATCGCACTGGCAATCTTTACCGGCCTGATCGGTGCGGCCCTGCTGCACCTCATCATCGTGCTGGCTGTTCCGCATTTCAGCAATCGTGATGCCTACACGCGCTCATTGGCCGAAGGGCCCACCAACACGTTTCATCTGTTGAAGGATACGCGTGACAAGGCAGCACTTGGCAGTGGCGACCCTTTCATGAAGGTGGCCGTCTGCACCTTTGACATTGAAGAGATGCCCTTGCGGTTGACCGCCTTCGGTAATGTGCCGTTCTGGTCGATAGCCATTTACGACAGCGCATCCAACGAAGTGTTCAGCATGAATGACCGCACATCGGCCGAAGGTGTGATGGATATTCTGGTGGCGACACCGGTGCAGCTTTCAACAATTCGCAAGGCGCAGCCTGCAGCACTGGCACAGGCCATTCTGACATCATCTGTTCAAACAGAGGGATATGCGGTTTTGCGGACAATGACACCGCAGAGCAGCTTCGTTCAGGAAGCCGAGACATTTCTGGATCAGGCGAAATGCGAGCCATTTCAATGGCAATAATGGCACCTAGCGGATATTGACCCGCTACCTGCATGTTGACTGATGCGGTCCATCAGGATTTGACGGCTTTTCCTGGCTGTACAGGGCGACCGTTGGTCGTTGTGGGTGCCGGTGTTTCCGGTTCCGTCGTGCGGCGTTCATAACGCACGCCAGTGAAAAACAGGATTTGCGCCGGGCCGTTGATGGCTGGGCTGCTTTTCGCTTTCACACCATGGAAAGAGCGATCATTCGCACTGTCCAGTTTGATAATGTCTGCCATGCTCCTCTCCTTCGCTGCATCATTCATTGACCTTTGGCACACTCATGGGCACTTGAGTCAACATTATGAAGAAGGCGGCAAGTCAGGCTCATTATCTGTGGTCACACTGACATTCTGAAACGCCTTCTACACTCGGTATTCGAACCACTGCATAGTATGCGATCAAGCCACATTATGGTTAACAGATAGTTAATGCTAATTTGGACGCAACTGTGCGGATATCCACAGGCCGGCCCCTGAAATCTCGTAGTAGGTCAACAAGATTTTATTAATCTTACAACCACGGGCCTTAATTTCAACAACCTAAGATTTAGGCGATTTATGCCGTTGTAATGAAATAGTTTTTTCTCACGCCATTTTTTGACACCCCAAAATTTGGGGGCGAAATCCGTGTATCAGCGTTTGACGGAATAAGGTTCAGTGTTCTCTATAGGATTCAGCCGTCATGACGACGGTTAGGGCCCGCATTTCATAGCAAAACTATGGTGCGGGTTCCGCATTTTCAGATGCTGCGCTTTGTTCGCCATTTCCTGCCCTCCCTGATTTTTCCGCAATTTTCCACAGCAACTTTCATGCTCGCTGAAAAACTTGGCACGCAGCCCCCCATAGTTAACAGGACGTCAACGCATTTGTTCTAAATCTACACAATATTGCGTTTGCGTAAGTTGTATTGGGTGCGCTTTGGACGACCGGTTTCGAGAACTTGAAAGGCCTACGGCCATGCGGAAGAAAGATGTCGTGCTGATGGCTACGGTCACAAGCTTCGAGACACTTGCACATCCATCGAAGTCGGAATTACGCCAGTTTGCAGAGCTTTTCATGCCTTTGTTTGCCGCTTCGACCGATGAGGCACGGCGCCAGGCCATTGCAGCCCTGTCTCAACATCCCGACATTCCGGCACCGGTGGCATTTTTTATTGCCAGCCAGCCGATTTCGATTTCCGCACCGTTTCTGATTTCTTCGAAATCTCTCAATGACGAAACGCTGATCACCATTGCCCGGACGCAAGGGCGTGCCCACGCGCGCGCCATTGTGCGCAGAGAATCTCTCTCGCCAACCGTCATAGATGCCCTGGTCGGCATTGGCCATTCGCAGTCCGCCTCGCAGCCCGTGGAAACGGCAAAGGCAGCGGACGCGCAGGCCGTTCAGGCCGCACCTGTGCCTTCCGAAATCATCGATGTACCGCCAAGCAATCCGTCGCGTGAGGAAGAACTTCGCCAGCAGATCAAGACCATGGCTCGGCAGGTCAGCCGTCCATCCGACGATGTGCTGGGCCTTCGCCGCCTGAGCGACATTCAGGAAGCCTTGCTGGTGCGTTTTGCCCGTGAGCGGGATGCCCGGCAGTTTTCTGCCGCCCTTGCAAACACGCTTTCGGCCAGCCACTGGCTTGCAGAGCGCATCATGCTGGATATATCCGGCGTGCAGTTGGCAACAACCCTCAAGGGGCTGGGTATGAACCCGTCAGACGCGATATTCGTACTACAGGGCTTCTATCCGCATCTTAGCCAGAAGACTGGTGACATCAGCCGGGCTGAAGGAATCTTGTACAAGCTTGACGCGATTGCCTGTGAACAACGTATCGAAAGCTGGCGCCGTGCCGACAGCTATACGTTCCAGCCTAAGGATGCGGACAAACAGAAACGGTTTGGCTGACACGACCAGCCAGCATGTTTCTCAGATATCGCCGTTCACGACTGTAAACAGGTCAATGGCGTTTTCCGTTTCAATTTCCACCAGCCAGAGATCGCTGTCAAAGCGACTCTCCTTCTCGATGACAGCGGCAACCGCCGCTGCATCCTGCCGCCGCAGACGTACCTCGAAGCGGCGCCCTGCGTCGCTTTCCTCACTGTCAGAGAACACCTGTGGCGCCGGGCCAAAGAGCGTTTCGGAGCCATCACGAAATCGCTGGCGGATAAAGATCGCACCCGCCTCTTCCGCACCGCGTTTTTCAACGGCCGCGAAATCACCACTGGCAAATACCCGCCGAATGAGCGCGGCGACAAAGATATCCGATTTCAACCGCATTTAGGGTTTCCTGCTTGAATGGAGAGGCGGCCCTGTTACAGGGCGCCGATATCCTTCAGCTTCTTCAATACCGCATCGCTTGGCTCGCCTGTTTCAGGCAGGCGGTAATGTTTTTCAAAGTGGCGGATCGCCGTGCGGGTCTGCTGCCCAAGCATGCCGTCCACGGTCACATTGGCATAGGCGATGTTGACCAGCCCCTGCTGGATCTTGGCGACGAGCTCATTATTGACAGGCTTGATGGCGGCATTCTGCGCCGTCGCATTGACCGGTGACGGCTTGGCATTTTCCGATTTGCGGATTGCCGCTGCGACGGGGTCAATCGCGACACCCTGATTGCCGGCGCTCTCGTTCGGGCGATCTCTCGGAATCGCCGATACGGTCGAACCATCGATTTTCAGTGCGGCGAGAACGCGCGTGGTCGGCTCACCGGTTTGCGTCATGCCAACGGTTTCTTCAAAGAACAAGATTGCCGCAGTGGTGCGTGGACCGATCTTGCCGTCAGCTTTGCCATCATAGAGACCGCGGCGGGCCAGTTCCTGCTGGATCTCGGCTACGAGTTGCGAAGGCACCTGGGATGGCTGACCATCGGACACCTGTGTCGAGGCCTGCTGCGATGCGCCGTCCGGCGACTGGCTGCCGTCCTGCTGATCTTCTGCTTCACCCGGTGCGCGCTCAATACGGAATGTCGTTACATCGCCCGTGGCATCGAGTGGCTGTGCAACGCGATAGCCGGCAATGCCGTTGGGATTGACTTCGTCACGGGTTCTGAGAAACGGCGACGGATGCACACCTGGCTGGTACCAGAGCGCGTTGGCGGACACGAAACCGAAGACAATCGTAAAGGCGGCGACACCGGCGACAAGGCGCGGATGTTGACCGATCTGATACCCCACCTGGCGCCCCACAGCGCCAATAGCCAGAGAAACGACACCCGGCTCACGGCGGGCTGGTTTCCTCTCAGGCGATTTTCGCTTTCGCGGTGCCATTTACACTTCCCTCTTTCATAACTTCCACAGAAGCGATCTGCCGAAGACGTGGCGGAAATTCGACCATGCGCTCGGTTTCATCATTCTGTGCACAGCCAATTGCGCCTGAACCGTCAATTGGCAATGTAACCGTTACAATTGTTCCTTCACCCGGACGGCTGGCAATAGCAAAACGACCGCCATGCAGACCAACCAGTCCCTTGACCAGCGAAAGACCAAGCCCCGTGCCCTCATAGCGACGGGTATATTCGTTCTGAACCTGCATGAAAGGCTGGCCCAGCAAATCGATCTTGTCAGCGGCAATACCGATGCCGGTATCGCTGACAGAGATTTTCAGCGTGTTGCCCTCGCGGGCCGCATCCATGCTGACGACGCCACCGGCATCGGTGAATTTGAGTGCGTTGCCAGTCAGGTTGATGAGAACCTGCTGAATGGCACGCTGGTCTGCAACCACATCGCCGAGATCGCGCTGGACGCGGCTGGTCAGAGTGACGCCCTTTTCCTTGGCCTGCAGGCCAAGCATGGCTTCGCAGGTCGAAATCGATTCGCCAATGTTGAACGGCTCCATCAGCAGCTCGTAACGACCGGCTTCCAGCTTGCTCATGTCCAGCATGGTGTTGACCACAGACAGGAGATGCGCACCGGACTGGCGGATCAGCGCAACATATTCGCGCTGGCGATCATTCTCTAACTTGCCGAAATATTCACCGGCAAGGATATCCGAAAAACCAAGGACGGCATTGAGCGGCGTACGCAGCTCATGGCTGACGGCGGCCAGAAAACGCGACTTGGCGTCATTGGCCGATTCGGCCTCGGCGACCTTGCGTGCCACTTCACCGCGCAAAACTTCCTTTTCGGTCGTATCACGCAGCTGGCCAATGACCCGCAGAAGTTCACCACTCGGCTCGCGAACCGCCGTCATATCCATGCGGGTATGCAGGAACTGATCGGCACCACGGCTAAGCGACGATTGTTCGAAACGCAGCTCGACAGACGACTGCTCCGCACCCTGGCGCAGGCAATCCAGCGCCTGTGCAAAGGCAACACGGTCCGTCACATGAATACGCTCGGCAAACATATAACCGGCGCAATCCTTGACGCTCTTTGGAAAGGCGTCGATGTCGCGACCGGCAACATTTTGCACCATGCCCAGCTCGTCAAAAAAGATAACCACGCCAGGAACATAGGCAGCAAGCGCATCCAGCTTGACCGGCTGGTTGGCCACAGTTGCAGCGGAGGATAACGGACGGCGCACACCCAGATATACGGCAATGACAATAAGGAAGCTTGCCAACACGATCGCCGCCCCTGCTGGAAGCGCAATTGCTGGACTTACAAACAGGCTCATAATGGTCGGCACGACGAACAGTGCACATAGGCTGAAAGCCATGAACCGGCGCAGCACCGGCACTCTGGCGGTCCGCTGCACGGCATCTTCTTCCATGCGCGCAAGCCACATGCTTGCGACATGATCAATGCCTGCAACCGCTCTATCAGCAATGTTACTCAATACTTGCACACCAAAACCCTAAAACGGTCTTCTCGAGGCCGGAGAATAGGTCTTGGCACTTAAAGAAAGGATAAAGACATGGGTCAGATGGGGCAGCAAAAGGGCCTGAAATCTCATTTCGGAACATTTCACAGCGACTTTGCCAATCATGGTTAATGACGGGTAAGCGACGGATTTTGCTCAATTTTCCAAATGCTGTTAATCATTGTGGCGAAGAGAACCCAAGGTTTGCGGTGCATTAGGGCCGCGCTGCCGCAATTATGCTTAACATCATCGTTTAAATTAGATCCAATTGCTTAGGACGGCATGCCGGAAAAGGAAAAAAGATAAAAATTGAATCAAATTTGATGAAAATACCGCCGGAAATTTCAAACGGCTGTTGGTCTGTTGTGTGTAGGTTCTGCTCAAGCCCGAAAAACAGGGCATTCGCAAACGGGACACCGTTGCAAAACAAGGCAGGCCTGAAAGGCAAGCCAACAAACAGGGTAGTTAACAATGTGGTTTCTTATTAAAGGAACATTCTGGTTTTCGCTGGTGCTGGTGGCGCTATCCTATTTTGGCGCCGCGCAGAACGAATCGCAGACCTCGACACCGATGAATGTCGCAGGTGCAGTTTCGGCTGCCAGTGAAGCCTACCGTTATGTCAGCGCAATCTGCACGGAGAAACCTGAAGTTTGTGAACAAGGTGCAGAGACATTCCATGCACTGGCCGGACGTGCCCGTGACGGCGCCAAGGTTGCCTATGAATTTCTCGACACCCAGATTGGTGTCAACGAAGACAAGGCCACCGCTGAGTTGACCACCGCCTCGACCGGTACGCCAAGCATCAGCGTTGAATTCCCTCAGAATGGCGACAAGGCGACATCTGAGGGTTTCGTGCCCGTTCCGCAAAAGCGCCCTGCCCTTTAATATCCTCTGAATTCGGCGCTGCCCTCGCCATCTGAAATTCCTGCCGAAGATGACCACTCCTTCGGCACATACACCTTGCGGACAGTTGATAGCCATCGTCTGCCGCCGGACTGCCTGAACTGGACTGAGAATTTGGTCACGCCCTGCCCGGTGAAAATCCGGCAGGGCTTTTTCTTTGCTTGGCGGTTCAAATCAGCAAGATTTTCACCTATATGGCGGCAAGCAATTAAATGGATAGTGTGATGACCTCTCTCGACAAAATGATGGACGACTTTGCCTTTCTCGATGATTGGGAGGATCGCTATCGTTACGTGATCGAGTTGGGCAAGGAACTGCCTGACTTGGCCGACGAGCATAAGAACGCCCAGAACAAGGTTCAGGGCTGTGCCAGCCAGGTTTGGCTCGTGACACATGCAGATGCCGACAAAAACCCTGTGATGACGTTTGAGGGCGATTCTGACGCCCATATCGTGCGCGGGCTGGTGGCTATTGTGCTTGCCGTCTATTCGGGCAAACATGCCTCCGAAATCACGCAGCTGGATGCCATCCAAGTCTTCGACAAAATCGGTCTGGTGGAGCACCTGTCTTCCCAGCGCGCCAATGGCCTGCGCTCGATGATCAATCGCATCAGGGAAGAGGCACGGCTGCGCCTGCAATAATAATCCAGTTGGCGGTCAAGTCCTTCGGACTGGTTTCATCCTGGAAATGGTTCGCCCGCTCTTCCTTCAAAGGCGCGATTGTGGTCGCGCCTTTTTTGTGTCGTCTGTTTTCGTTCACCGCGACATGGCGAACTGTTTCAGATGTCGGCCTTGCTGAAGACTGAGGCTGTAATACGCTCAAGGACAGAAACGAACTCGTCGAAACCGGGATCGTCGCGCCTGTCCTCGACAACATTGCAGGCATAACCGACTGTTGTCCTGTCCTTGCCAAAGGATATGCCGATGTCACTGAGAGATATGCCAAGCACAACATGGCATACATACATCGCAATCTGCCTGATGTGGCAGGCCGCTCGGCGCCGGTCACTGCGCACCAGGGTACGCTCCCCCGCAAGTACCACCAATTCGCTGGTCAACTGCCTGACGATACGGCACACGCGGCGGGTGGGAAATGGCAGTCCGCCGCACATCACCATCGGTGCGGCCGGGTTCTTCTGGCCTTGTTGTGGCTGGATATCTTTCCTTTGTGTATCCCCTGGCATGAACGAACTCCCTTCATGAATAGGAATTAATTCATGTCATGCGCTGCATGCAAGGGGAAATTATCATATCACTTTTGTACATCCCCTTAGCGACCTTGCGGAGTGACCACAAACAAACCTTCAATGAACCATTATTTAATCATTATAAAACAGCATCTTCACATAATTTCAGTCTGTCGAAAACGAGATATTGCCGCGAGGACTGCGTATCTAACAATGAAATAAATGTGATTTTTTTCCTCTTTATATACAAAAATCCGCGCAAAAGAAAACCGGCCTCTAAGGGCCGGTTTTCAAAACTACTCATTATTGCCAGTTTAAAGTCGCGACCTCAAACTTGGCCGAGGCACTGCAAACTTGAAAGCGATTAGCGCGAAGCCTTGCGACGCTGGCCAAGACCCATTTCCTTGGCGAGGCGCGAACGTGCTTCGGCATAGGCTGGGGCAACCATCGGATAATCAACCGGCAGTTCCCACTTTTCGCGGTAGTCTTCCGGCGTCATGTTGTGATGGGTTGTCAGGTGGCGCTTCAGCGACTTGAAGGAACCGCCGCATTCGAGGCAGATGATCTGATCGTCCTGAACCGACTTTCTGACCGAGATGGCAGGTTTCTGTTTCTCGGCAGCAATTACAGAAGGGGCTGGGGCTGTTGTACCACTCAAGGCGGAATGCACATCAGAAATGAGGCTTGGCAGTTCTGCAACCGGAACAACATGATTGCTGACATAGGCGGCAACAATGTCAGCGGTTAGTTCAACCAGCAGATCATGTGCACTACCGTATGCGGTTTCAGTCATATAAGTATCTCCTATCAGTTCGTTCCGGTACGGCAACGTTTGATCCTGCCCTTCCATGTTTATGAACATGTTACGAAACCACCCCCAAATGGCTTCCAGCAGACAAAGCAAACATCGTCTGTTACTGGCCATTCAACGACGCCGCACAAAGCATATGCTCATTTAGGAGAGCACTGATCACGTAGTCTCAATGATCACAAAGCATGTTGCGCGGCAGGAAAACCAGCATCAGAAACTTAATGGGAAATCGAATAACACCGTTTCAAAAAAAGTCCAATTATAATTTCATACTAATTTAAGCTACTGATTTCTTATAATTTACGTATTCCTCAAGAAAATTCTATCTTGACGTTAGAGAACCTTATGATTTGGTAATATATAGCTGGAGATCTGGATAATATTCAGATTTTCAACTTTCGGTTATCTTCAATTCATCAATAACAGACACATCACAAAGCTTGTAACCTGCGATATGGGCAGCTCTGGCAAGCAAATGCGCAGATATCGGTGCCGTCAATATAAAGAAAAAGAAACCGGCTATTGTTCGCGCCAAAATTGAAATATCGATAGAATGAATTCCTACTGCCAATAGCAGCAAACCAGAGCCGATCGTACCGGCCTTTGAGGCGGCGTGCATGCGCGTATAGAGGTCTGGGAAGCGGTTGACGCCAATGGCTGCCACCAGCGCAAACAGCGCACCGGAGAGCATCAGAAACGCGGTTATGAGCGCGATGATCAACTCCATTACTTCTTCCTTTTCGATGCTTTTTTTCGTTGTGGTTTTTCATGCGGTCGTGCCGCTTTGGCGGTCACGCCGTTGTTGCTCGGCGCGCGTAACAACACGAAGCGGGCAAAAGCAACGGTTGCCAGGAACCCGACAAGGCCGAGGGCTATCGCGATATCGATGTAGAGCGTGAAACCCGTCTTGATGGCGATGACCGCGATAAAGCCGATCACAATACCAACGAGCATATCAAGGGCAACAATCCTGTCCGGAAGTGTTGGCCCCTTTATGACGCGGTAGACGGTCAGCAGAAATGACAGCGAGAGGATGACGAGGGCAGCAACAGTTGCCCATGATACGATCAGGGATACGGCACTCATCGAAAGGCCTCCATGATCTTGCGCTCAAAGCCATTGGCAATATCCCGCTTCGTTGCCTCGATATTCGAGCAATCCACGGCGTGCACGTAAAGGAAACGCCTGTCTTCCGACACATCCACCGACAGCGTGCCCGGTGTCAGCGTAATAAGGTTGGCGAGCAAGGTTATCTCAAAGTCACTGGTCACAGTCAGGGGAAAGGCAAAAATGCCGGGCTGCAGGTCGAGGCGTGGTTTCACCACCATCACGGCGACAGTCCATGCCGACAGCATCAGCTCCTTGAAGAACAGTCCGATCAACGACGCTATACGGCCAATACGGATCCAGTAACTGCGTCCGCCCACCTGATCACGGATCAACCAAAGCGCAAATGCTGACAGAAGAAAGCCGAAACCGATATTGAGAAGCGTCGCGCTGCCGGTAATGGCAACCCAGACGACAACAAAGAGAACATTGACGATAAGCAGGGTCATCTTACGCTCCCCTCTGGAAAGACAGATCGTATATAGGCCGATGGATCCACCAGACCTTCTGATGCCCGCTGACTGAGATTAAAGACGGTTTCTGGAAAGACGCCGCCAACGGTCACAAGCAACGCCGGGCCAGCGATAGCAGTAACGGCAATCGAAAAACCTGGCTGGATTGTGACAGCAGTCTGTGTGCCGACCTGCTTCACTTGCGGGCGCCAGAAGGCCAGAAGATAGACACGACCAAAGGTCAGCGTGATGATGAAACCGGCCACCAGCAGCGAAGCTGCCAGCCACCACGCGCCGATATCAATCGCCGCCTTGACCAACATAGCCTTTGGCCAGAAGCCAATGAAGGGCGGTAGCCCTGCCCCGGCAAAGAACAATGCCAGCGCCATGCCGGAGAACAGAGGTGCGGTTTTGTAGAGGCCGCCAAGTTCAGAGAGCGACCAGCCACCGCCAATGCGTGCGGCAACACCTGCCACAAGGTAGAGAGCGGTCATCAGCAACACGGATTGGACAGCATAAAAAATTGCGCCGCTGATACCGGCTGTAGTGCCGATGGCGACACCTGCCATGATGTAACCAATACCGGACACCACAACGTAGCCCAGCATGCGCCTGATATCGTTTTGCGCCAGAGCGCCAAGTGCACCGAGGATCATGGTCAGGGCTGCGACGACGGCGATCACGAAGCTCAACTCTTCTCGCTCGACCGGAAACAGCATGACCATGACGCGCAGCAGAGAATAGACACCGACCTTGGTCAGCAGACCGCCGAACAATGCCGCAACCACGATCTTGGGCGTGTGGTAGGATGCAGGCAGCCAGAAATTGACCGGGAACGCTGCCGCCTTCATTGCAAAGGCCAAGGTAAACAGGCAGGCCAGCGTCATCATCGGAGCAGTACCCCGTAGATCACCGGCCTTCAGCACAATGTCAGCCATATTGAGCGTGCCGAAAATGGCATAGAGGTAACCGACGGTAATCAGAAACAAGGTTGTGCCGATCAGGTTGAGAACCGCATATTTCAACGCACCGTCGATCTGCTCTCTTTCCGACCCCAGCACCAGCAGGCCAAAGGACGAAATCAGCAGCACTTCAAACCAAACATAGAGGTTGAAGATATCACCGGTGAGGAATGCGCCGCTTACACCGGCCATCAGCAACATCAAAAATGGATAGAAACCGTACCGCTTACGGTTTTCATCCATATCCGACAGGGAATAAAGGCCGCAGGCAAACGCCGACAGCGCCGCGACAAAGGCCAACAGTGCACCCGTCAAATCAGCGGTAAATGCAATGCCAAATGGCGGCAGCCAACGCCCCATGACCATGGTGAACGGCCCTTGTGTTGCGACCTTCCACAACAGGGCTGCATCCAGAACCACGAGCACCGCAAGACCAGTCAGTGCAATACGCGCATGCAGCCATGTGGAGTGGCGCACCATCATCAAAATGGCGCCAAAGGCAATGCAGACGGCGACCGGCAGAATGATCAGCCACTCGGAGGCAGCCACAGGCTGCATGACCATGGCGGCGGCGTAATCTGGCACTGTAGAAGAAGGAGCGGCCATTTTTTCTTTCTATGCTGAAACGTCAGTAGCCAAGCGGTGGCAAGGGTTCATGCACCGGTTCGGCTTTACGCATTTCGTCCGTGTCATCGGTTTTCAGTTCCTGAAAGGCACGCCAGGTCAGCACCAGCAGGAAGCAGAAAAACGAAAATGAGATCACGATGGCTGTCAGGATCAGTGCCTGTGGCAAAGGATTGGCCGTGTCCGCGGGCAACGTATCCATACCCGCCCCGATGATTGGCGGCACCTCTCGCGTCAAACGGCCGGAGGTAAATAGCAGAAGGTTGACGGCATTGCCCAGCACCGCAACGCCCAGCAGTATGCGGATGCTGTAACGCGACAACATGAGATATATGGCGACGGAAAAGAAGATACCGACCACAATAGAAAAAGCGGCTTCCATCAGTCAACGTCCCTTTCTTCCAGCGCCAGAGCAATGGAGGTTATGGCCCCAACAACGACAAGGTAGACGCCGACATCGAAGGACATGACGGTAGCAAGCGGAACCTCGACACCGAACAGGCTGGGATAGATCCACAGGCCAGTCATGAAAGGCACACCGGCAATGACAGATACCAAACCGGATACGGTTGCCAGCAGCAAACCTGCGCCTGCAATGGCCAGCGGATGGAAACGGATGGCGCGGCGAACGGCGTTGACGCCAAAGGCAATGCCATAAATGGCCAGCGCGGAAACGGCGATCAGTCCACCGATAAAACCGCCGCCCGGCTCATTATGGCCGCGCAGCAGCACGAAGATAGAAAACAGCACCATCAGACTGGTAATCACCGGCGCAATGGTCCGCAGGATGATCGTATTCATGCGCGTTTCTCCTGCCCGCCCTGGTCATCATCCAGCGGGTGAATACGCACACCTGCCCGCAGCCGGATCAGCGCCAGAATGGCAAGGCCGGTGATCATCACGACAGAGATTTCGCCCAGCGTATCCGTGCCACGGAAATCGACAATAATGACGTTCACCACGTTGGCGCCGTGGGCAATCACCTTGGACCACTGATTGAAGAAGTCCGTCAGATTGTTGTTGAATGGCACTTGCGTGGATTTGAGCAGCATCAGTGCAAAACCGGCACCGCATGCAATAGCAATGGTGCTGTCAAGTATGATCTGCCCCCAGGAGCGGTGATCGACCGCAGACAGGCGCAACCGGGTCATGACAAGGGTTAGAATGACCACCGACAGGGTCTCTACCATGAACTGGGTGAAGGACAGGTCTGGTGCGCCGAACAGCAGAAACAAAACGGCAACCGAGAAGCCCTGTATACCAAGAGCAACAATGGCATTGAGGCGGGTCTTCGACATCAGGATCGCCACGAGGCCGATCAATGCAATGACGATGAAGGTCAATTCATGCAGCAGAATGTCCCGCGGCCAGACCGGCATGTCAGGCAATTCATCGTAAACGAACAAGGGTACGAGCAGTGCAAAGGCCAGCACCGCAAAGGTCGCTGTGACATAAAACTCCATGCGGCCCGGCTGAATGAAGCGGGTAACATGAAATGCCATCTTGACCATCAGGGCCACGAAACCGTCAAAGCCCTTGTCGGGTCCGCCGCCAATTGCCTGCAGCGTCGACGCAATAAGGATGCGCAGCTTCGCAATGCTTTTGTATGCGACAATTCCAAGCACGACTGTCAGCAGCGATAGCGCCAGCGGAATGCCGATATGTGGCAGCAGGGAGATTTCCACCGCCCTCACCTCTCCGGCAACGGCACTGGCCATTGGCGTCGACAGGAAACGGTGGGCAACACCGGACAACAGTGCCAGCAGCAATCCGCATGCGGCCAGGACGGTCGGGCCAAGCCACAACAATACCGGCCCTTCATGCGCATGTTTCGGTGTTTTGACCGGCCCACCAAGGAACGGTTTCAGCGCCACGGCAAAGGCAATGGCAAACATCAGTGCATTGCCGATGATCGCGACACCGAGAAACAACACGGCGCGCGGGTCATTATGCGCCAGCGCATAGTAGATTTCTTCCTTGGCCAAAAATCCAAACATCGGCGGCAGGCCGCCCATGGAAATCGCAGAGACCAGCGCCGCGGTAAAGGTTATCGGCATGGCCTTGCGCAGTCCGCCAAGCTTCGTCACATCACGGGTGCCTGCCTCATGATCGATAACTCCGGCGACCATGAAAAGTGCGCCTTTGAACAGCGAATGCGCGATGAGATAGAGCACGGCCGCCTCGATGGCATGTGGCGACCCAAAGCCGGTCAGCATGACCAGAAGACCAAGAGAAGACACCGTTGTATAGGCCAGCATCAGTTTGAGGTCGGTCTGCCGTACCGCGAGAAACGCGCCGACAAGCATGGTAATGCCGCCAAAGAGCGGCAGCAGGATTTCCCAGGCGGGCGTATCGCCCAATACCGGATTAAGGCGCATCAGCAGGTAGACGCCAGCTTTGACCATGGTCGCTGAGTGCAGGTAGGCCGAAACAGGTGTTGGTGCTTCCATGGCGTTGGGCAGCCAGAAATGGAATGGGAACTGCGCGGATTTGGTAAAAGCACCGCCAAGAACCAGCACCAGCGTGACCAGATAGAGCGGGCTAGCACGCAAGATATCGCCGCCCTGCATCAATTGGGAAAGTTGGGTGACGCCACTGATGTTCCAGATAAGGATCAGGCCTGCCAACAGAGCCAAGCCACCACCACCGGTGACCAGCAGCGCCTGTAACGCCGCGCGGCGTGATGCCGCGCGCTCATGGTCAAAACCAATGAGCAGGAATGATGTGATCGAGGTCAGTTCCCAATAGACGAACAGCATCAAGAAACTGTCGGAGACCACAACGCCAAGCATCGCCCCCATGAACAGCAGCAGAAAGGACAGGAAGCGACCCTGCTGCGGATGGCCCTTGAGGTAGCCGCCCGCATAGAGAACGATGAGAGCTCCAATACCGGTAATCAACAACGCGAAGGTCAGCGAAAGGCCATCAAGAAACCACGAGAAACTAAGATTGAAGCTCGGCACCCAGATATAACCGCCTGTGACGGCTTCCCCTGCTGCGACAAGCGGCAGAAAAGAGGCGAACTGGGCAAAAGCAACGGCCGGAATGAGGGCAAGTATCCAGGCGGCGTTGTGACTGAATCTGCGAACCAGAAACGGTGCAACCAGCGCGCCTGCAAATGGCAGAAACAGCACAATGAATGTCATCAACGTGACATTTTCAGACATCTCACCCCCTGTGGAACTGTCAAGAATCCCCCTCGACAACACCCTCTTTTCAATAGGGTAACATGGGTCGTGCCTCAACCATTTTCAGCGAGAATCGGGCCATACACAAAGTTCTCCACCAAATCCGGGGAACTGGCACTTGCGGGCTTTTTTCTTGACGTAACGCACCTTATCTAAAGGGACAACAGAAAGGATCAGCGCCATGAACGACATCAAGACATCTAAACTCGTCAAAACCGATGCGGAGTGGAGAGAACAACTGACCCCGGAACAGTACCATATCCTGCGGGAACACGGTACCGAACGCGCGTTTACCGGCCCGTATTGGGACAGCAATGAAAAGGGTCTTTACCGTTGTGCTGCCTGCGATGAGCCCCTGTTTTATTCAGACACCAAATTCGATGCGGGATGCGGCTGGCCAAGTTACTTCGAGCCGGTTAAGGCTGACGCGGTGACCGAGCACAGCGATACAAAATACGGCATGGTCCGCACTGAGATCCGTTGCGCCAATTGTGGTGGCCATCTCGGCCACGTGTTCCCTGACGGACCCAAACCGACGGGATTGCGTTACTGCATTAACGGCCATTCCATGGTGTTTGAGCCGCAATAACAAACCGCGTATTCATGAAATTGAAAAAGGGCAGGATCACATCGACCTGCCCTTTGTCTTATGGGATGTCCCGTTGCGTGGAAGGGCTGCGGCTTTCACCCCGACAATCGCTTAATCCGGTGTAATGGATTGCCATCTGCCAAGAACGCGCTGCTCCTCACGTGACCATGTCCAGTAATGCCCCTGGAAGGGCTGATCATGGGCGCGGTCAATTTTTACGCCTTGCAGGGCGCAGAGCAGCAGCGTGCCAACGCCGCCATGGGCGACAATTGCCACATCACCCGCCCCGTCTGCCTCTGCTGTAATCAACTGGAAAGCCTGCAGAACACGGGCCTGCGCATCAACTGCTCTTTCCCAACCGCGCACGCTTTTATCGGGTTCGGCAAAAAACCGATCCGCCATGGCTTCGAATTCAGAGGGCGGCAAAAAGCCGGTCGCACTGCGATCGTTTTCCTGCAGCGCGTGCTGCACCTGAACCGGAAGACCATGGAACCCGGCCAGAATGCCTGCTGCTTCAATGGCCTTTGTTTCATCACTTGCCCAGACGTTCGTGACCTCGGCCATGGCCGCAGAGGCCGCAAACACCCGCATACGGGCAATGCCCTTATCGGACAGGCACCAGCGCGGCACCGGTTTTGCCGGATCGACCACGACTTCAGGGTGGGTGATGAAATGGATGTTGCTCACGTCGGATCCGCTTCGCCGAGGCGTAGTTCCATGCAGGTCAGGTCGAGCCAGCGACCAAACTTGATGCCAACCTGCTCAAACCGGCCGACATGGCGAAAGCCCATTTTTTCATGCAGGCGAATGGACGCGGCATTTTCCGCCTCGATTGCTCCGATCAACACATGCACACCATTGTTTCTGCCGCGCAGGATCAACTCCTGCATCAGCGTTTTGCCGGCACCGGTGCCGCGCGCTTCTTTGTGCACGTAAACCGAATGCTCCATGCTACGGCGAAAACCATCAAACGCCCGCCAGTCGCCGTAAGAAGCATAACCGACACATTTGCCGTCCAGTTCAGCTGCAAGAACAGGATATCCCTTGTCCTTGCGTGCCTTGAACCAGTTCAAGCGGTTTTCCAGATCAACCACCGTGTCATTCCAGATCGCCGTGGTGTTGAGAACGGCGTCGTTATAAATATCCATGATCGCAGACAGATCTGCTTCCGTCGCGTCACGCACAATAAGTGTCATCGAGTATGTCCATCACATGTAAAGCCGGAATATGGCTGTTATGTCTCATAGACCGGTGACAGGCGAAAGGCTGAAACAGGTGATAACCGCAGAATAATGCACGGCAGCAGCAGCCACCACGAAGCCATGCCAGATGGCGTTCTGAAATCGCAGTTTTTCCCAAACGTGAAAGATCACGCCCAGCGAATAGATCATGCCGCCCGCCACGATCAGCCAGATGGTTACTGTCGAGAGATATTGTGAAAGCGGCGCGGCGATCAGAACACCGCTCCAGCCCATGCCAAGATAAAGCAGGATGGCCAGACGGTCATAACGACCGGGAAACAGGCATTTCAGAGCAATGCCACCGATGGCTGCCAGCCAGATGAAAGCCAACATAAACACGATTAGCGGTTCGTCTGCACCGCGTTGCAGGAATGGGGTGTAAGTGGCGGCAATCAGCAAAAAGATCGCAGAATGATCGAGCCGCCGCAGATACCATTTGGTGCGCGAATGTGGCCAGATATTATAGGTAAAGGAAATGGACAGGCACAAAACCAGCCCCAGCCCATAGACCCAGGCGGCGGCCATGCCGCTGAATGTGCTCCATACTGTAGCGTAGAAGATCAGCGCGGTTGCGCCGATCAAGGCCAGCACGATGCCGACGCCATGCACGATGCCGTCGGCGACGATTTCGTGAAAATCATATTTGCGGCCTAAACGCCAAAGTTCACTCATGGCCCGTTCCTGCTGTCAGGCGTGTAGAATGCCGACAACACGCGCCAACAGCAAGTGGTGTCTCGAAACTGACGATCACGTTGCGTTCGGATATGTTGCAGCCTGTCATGACGATGTGGCCGGCGAAGCGCCAGGCCACATCCTCGTCTCACACCTGTTCAGCTTGCTGTTCTGCCGCACATTCCTGGCAAAACGGCGTGTAGGGCACGGCTGCGAGGCGCTCAGCGGAAATGGTCTTGCCACATCTGACGCAGGTGCCGAATGTGCCATCGGAAATGCGCACCAGAGCAGCATCAATTGCCTTCAACTCATCCTGTCCGACTTGGCCAAGCTCATCCAAAACTTCGTCATTGCTGCGTTCAACGGCACGGTCTTCATTGTCAGGGTTTACCGGCTGCTCAAAGTCATCCTCGATCTTGCGCAGCCGCTTGTTCAGTTCACGTTGCCTGTCGCGCAGGATTTTTTCATAGCCAGACGTATCCATAACCCATGTCCTCTAATGGTCGATTTCAGCGCGGCGGCCACCCATCGAGAGACCGTCGCGCCAATTCAAAGATGTCGTGCAGCCTTGCTTTTAACGGTCGATCAGCACCGAGCATTTTGCATGGCGTACAACGCGGTCCGCTGTCGCACCGATGAAATAGTTGGTGAAATCAGGCGTATGCGAAGCGACAATGATGAGATCGGCATGATGTTCCTCCGCGCAGGCAAGAATTTCACGTGCCGGAGGGCCATTGCG
Organism: Agrobacterium sp. 5Ca50; assembly: GCF_055381905.1. Classification (NCBI taxonomy): domain Bacteria; kingdom Pseudomonadati; phylum Pseudomonadota; class Alphaproteobacteria; order Hyphomicrobiales; family Rhizobiaceae; genus Agrobacterium; species Agrobacterium sp. 5Ca50. The sequence goes on along the minus strand of NZ_AP026438.1, from coordinate 676,372 downwards.
GATTTCAACTGTTGCCTGAATGCCTGTCCGCTCTTTCAGTTCCACAAGTTTTGCCTTGCCATCCTTGATCGCATTTTCAATCAGGTCGACTGGAAGGTCTATGGCGATATAGCCCGGTAGCTGCTCGACCACATTCAGCAAAACGATCTCGCCACCAGCATCCAGCAAACCCGATGCCTTGCGGATGATCTTTTCACCCTTTTCAATGGCACTCATGTCAACAGGTACAACGATCTTCTTGTACATATGCTTCTCCTTCCACGTTAAGGCTGCGGCTATTTGAGCGCGATGACAGCCCCAGTTCCCAAACCCCGACGCAGCGCAAAGCCAGTCGCCGCGAGAATTATAAAACGGTTCCTCACCGATACATGCAGTTTCCCAAATTTGCGGTGCTCTGCCTTGATTAAGGTCAAGCGCAGACAACTTCATTGTCAACAAATAGTGCACGCTCAATCACCAAACGCCCCTCTTTCCTGAACGTTCCCGAGAGACCATATTCACGTCAAATAAAGCGTCGCCGGAACGGCGCCGCGGCGCACGGCCGCCTGCTGATCAAGCACGCCAGCGCAGATGGAGTTCGTGACATCATGACTGAAACATCGCAATTCGCACTGACACGGCCGGCCTATGTTGGGCAGGCACATCTTGTCGTGAACGACCTGGCGCGCGTTTCTGACTACTACCAGAAGGTCATTGGCCTGTCGGTTATTGAAAAACAGCCAAGCGGAGAGATACTTGGCGTCAACGGCCAACCCTTGCTGACCCTGTCCACATCCAGCAATGCCGAACGTGCACCACGCAACGCGGCAGGCCTGTTCCATACCGCCTTCCTGCTGCCAAGCCGCAAGGATCTAGCACATTGGCTGGCCCATATTGCGCACAACAATATTCAGCTTGATGGCGCATCCGACCATCTGGTCAGCGAGGCAATCTATCTGTCTGACCCGGAAGGAAACGGCATCGAGGTTTACCGCGATCGCTCGCCGCTGGAATGGACCTACCAGCAGGACGGCACGGTGGAGATGAACACGCTGCGCCTCAACCTGCAGGAGCTCTACAACTCTGCCCCCAAGACACCTTGGGAAGGTGCGCCTGATGGTACCGCCATCGGCCATATTCATTTGCAGGTCGGCAACATTCCGCAGGCAGACGAGTTTTATCAGGACGTGCTCGGCCTGAAGATCATGGCGCGCTATCCCGGCGCCAGCTTTTTTGCCACGGGCTCCTACCACCACCATGTTGCCGCCAATATCTGGAACAGCCGTGGTGCCCAGGCACGACGCGACAACATGACGGGTCTTGCCGGTTATTCGCTGCGCTTCAACGAAAAGGGTGCGTTGGACAGCGCGGTCGCCGCACTGGACCGGTTGGGTATATCAACTGAGCGTCAAAGCGACGGCATCGTTCTGAAAGATCCATGGGGCATTGGTCTAAGGCTCGCAGCCTAAAATCTCTGCTGGTCACCCTCCCCATTCGGGAACCGTAACTGTTGTTGAACGTTACTGTCCCGGACGGGGATATGAAATCATGAACGGCACCATAAAAATCGATGAAAAAGTTCCGGTGACACCGATCGTAGAGGCGCCGCAGCACAGACACGTATCAAGAAAAAATTCACCGGATGACGATGCGCGCAGCCAGCAGCCATTGGGTCGCGAAGCGCTGGAAGTTGCGGCCAAGTGGTCGATCGTCGGTCTGTTCACCATTGCCTTTCTTGCCTGCGTACACCTGCTGTCCGTAGTGCTGATCCCCATCGTCATGGCAATCGTTGTCGGGATGATCCTTGGGATGGCAGCGGAAAAGCTGGCTGGTTACGGTATTCCGGGCTTTGGCGTGGCGCTCATTCTGTCAGGCCTTGTGGCACTGGTGTTCATTTTCGTCATCAATTCGCTGATCGATCCACTTTCCATGCTCGCTTCTCAGGGGCCGCAACTTCTGAATCAGACCGCAGAACGTTTCCTGCCCTATCTTGAGCGTGTGAGATGGCTCAATATTTCTGCTGCGACCTTCAGCTTCGGCACAATGTCGATGGAATCGCTGCTGGACCGCAGCACCGGTATCCTGTCCGTCGTCACGTCCAGCCTGACACCCGCGATTGTGCAAGGCTTGATCTTCTTTGCCGGACTTTTGATGTTCCTCTACAGCCGCTTGCGGTTGCGCAAGGGCATCATCATGGCCTTTCCAGCCCGCCACCAAAGACTACGGACCATCCGTACCATCGGATCGGTGGAACATGTGCTTGGCACCTATTTCGCTACCGCCAGTCTTATTTATGCCGGGCTTGGTGTTACCATGGTTCTTATTGCCTATCTCGGCGGTCTGGCCATGCCATTGCTATGGGGGCTGTTTGCCTTCCTCTCCAGCTTCATACCGTTTATCGGCATTGCCGTGATGACCATATCCCTGACGATTGCTGGCATGTTAACCCATGACACCTTGCTGCTTGGCCTGCTGCCCGCCTTCGTGTTCTTCACCATCCACCTGTTGATGGAAAATCTAGTGTTTCCGGCCGTGATTGGCCGCAACCTCGAAATCAATCCGTTTATCGTGTTTGTCGCGATTATCTTCTGGACGTGGATGTGGGGTGCCGCAGGTGCCATGCTGGCGCTGCCTTTGTCGTTGATTGGCATGACAATCGCGCAGGAGCTTTTCCCGTCGCGCAAAGTGGTGCCGAACCTTCCCGACTAGCTTTAGTTGGTTTCGGGATCAAATCCCGGATCATCCAGACGGACGAAGGTGACACCGCGTTTTTTCAAGGCGAGCAACCCCTTGGCGACGCCCTCACCTGCCTGATGGGTTGGCTGGTTGATATGGGCAATCACCACATCACCATCCTTGGCGGCAGCAATGCGTTTTTGCGCAACGCCGGCACCGAGCAGCGAACCACCGTCGCCGTTGATGGAATAACCGGCGATACGTTCGCCGATGCCATTGATCTCAGTCATGGAGGAATGGGTGTATTTGGCGGTTGCCCCACGGAACCAGTTCGGCTCCTTGCCAGTGGCCGCAATGATCGCCTCACGCCCACCATTGACCTCCCGCATGACACTTTCCATGCTGCCGGCAGCGGCAATACCATAGACAGAGACCTGACGGTCTATGGCCGGGATATGGTCTTGTCCGTGGTTCTCAATCTCAAACAGATCAGGATTGGCCAGCATGATGGCAAGCGCATCTCGATTGTGCCTGATCCAGCGTGCGGTCACGAACACGGTCGCGGGAATGCGCTCTTTGACCAGCGTATCGAGAATTCGAAAGTCGGTCTTGCCCATGCAGGCATCCAGCGTGATGGCAACCCGCGTTACGCCACTTGCCTGCGGGCGCATTTTAAGCGTCGGCTCAACCAACCCTGATGACGCAAAGGCGGGCACTGAAAACAGCGCAACAAAACAAACGCTGGCGAGGCTGGAAAGAAGATAACGGCGCATGGCAGACACAGCTCAACGGGAGAATATCAAAAGCGGATGCGCCGGATAAACGCCTGAATTATGGCCGGGTCAACAGCAAAGCTGCTTCAGTTGTAAAGGTAATACTGGCCCCATTGCGATTCCGGGACTTTTTCGCCCACACGGTAATCAAAGGATTGGATGGCAAGGTTCTGTTCGCTGGTCCGGCACTTATATTTCAGCTTGTACCATTCGCCACTGCTGCGAAACACGGCGCCTGCCGCCTTGATGGAGTTTTCCGTGACCTGCGGCTCACCGAACGTGTAGGCGATGACCTTGTCCGGCCTCATGCCCTTCTGTTCGGCGGCGATGCGCTCCATAGCCTCGATATCACAACGCTGCTCAAGACGTTCTTCCGGTGCGAGCGCGTTCAACTGTCTTTTGACGGAACTATCCAGTGCAAGGGATGGAACAGCTGACACGACAACGAGAACAACTGCCGGGAGAAGGTGACGCATATTATCCTGACCTGGTGATTTCGATTCCCTCGAAAATAAAAACAGCAACCGCTCTTTTCCACGTACCTAAGGCTGTATCGTCGAATTGTGCCCGAAACAGGGTAAATCTCAAGGGGCCAGCAGAGATGCCTGTGGATATTCAACCTTGATCCTTCCCCCGCCCCTCTCTACATCTTCTTCCACTGGTGCCACGGCCTGAAAACGGCCACTGGCGCTGCCATTCATTTCCGATGAAAGCGAGTTTGTTTTGTCGATATTCAAGAACCTCCCCGCCGCTCCTGTCGCAGAAAAAAAGCCGGTAACGGATACGCGTCACGGCATCAGCCGCACCGATGACTATGCGTGGTTTCGGGCAGACAACTGGCAGGCAATGTTCAAGGACCCGACCCTGCTCGATCCGGCAATCCGTAGCCATCTGGAAGCGGAAAACACCTATATGGAAGCAGCCCTCAGCGACACCAAGCCACTGCAGGAAAAGCTGTTTGAAGAGATGAAGGGCCGCATCAAGCAGGACGATTCGTCCGTGCCTATGAAAGATGGTCCCTACGCCTACGGCACGTTGTTTGTAACCGGTGGTGAGCAACCACACTATTTTCGCACCCCACGCGACGGTGGTGACAAGCAGGTTCTGCTTGATGGCGACAAGGAAGCTGAAGGCAAGGACTATTTCCGCCTCGCTGGCATCGACAACTCGTCCGACCACACTCATGGCATTTGGGGCTATGACGACAAGGGCTCTGAATATTTCACACTGCGGGTTCGTAATCTCGCGACCAGTGAAGACCTTGATGACGTGATCGAAAACACTGGTGGCGGCGGCGCATGGGCGCCTGACGGTAAGAGCTTTTTCTACACCTTGCAGGACGAAAACCATCGGCCGTCCAAGGTCTTTCACCACATCATCGGCCAGCCGCAATCGACAGACCGCCTGGTTTATGAGGAAAAAGACCCTGGCTTCTTTATGGGCGTTGGCGGCTCACTGCTTGAAGACTGGATTTTCATCGACATTCATGACCATGAGACCAGCGAATATCGCCTGCTGTCCACCACCGACCTGACTGCCGAGCCCGTCATCGTGGCGCAGCGTGAGGAAGGTGTGGAATATTCCATGACCGAGGGCGGTGATGTTTTTTACATCCTGACCAATGACGGTGATGCCAAGGACTTCAAGATCATGGAAGCGCCGGTGACGGCACCTGGCAAGGAAAACTGGAAGGAAGTGGTGCCGCATGAACCGGGCCGCCTTATCCTGTCGCACCTTGCGCATGCCCGCCACCTGCTGTGGCTGGAGCGCCGGGATGGCCTGCCGCGCATCGTCATTCGTGACCGCGCGACCGGTGAAGAACACGCCATTGCCTTTGCCGAGGAAGCCTACTCTCTCGGCCTGCAGGGTGCAGCCGAATATGACACCGACACCATACGTTTCTCCTATTCGTCGATGACCACCCCAAGCCAGTTGTTCGATTACAACATGGTGACGCGTGAACGCGTATTGTTGAAGACCCAGGAAGTTCCATCCGGCCACACTATCGATGACTACGTGACCCGCCGCGTCATGGCGACATCGCATGATGGCGCATTGGTGCCGGTATCACTGCTCTACCACAAGGACACCAAGCTGGACGGTTCGGCCCCTTGCCTTCTCTATGGCTACGGCGCTTACGGCATCAGCATTCCGGCCTCATTCAGCACCAACAATCTGTCACTGGCAGATCGTGGTTTTGTTTATGCCATCGCCCATATTCGCGGCGGCAAGGACAAGGGTTTCGAGTGGTATGAAACCGGCAAGATGCAGCATAAGCAGAACACCTTCAAGGACTTCATCGCTGCGGCCGACCATCTGGTTATGGAGGGTTTCACCTCCTACGACAAGATCATCGCTGAAGGCGGATCGGCCGGTGGCATGCTGATGGGTGCTGTGGCCAATATGGCACCAGAGAAATTCGCTGGCATCATTGCAGCCGTACCGTTCGTCGATGTGCTGACGACGATGCTGGACGACACCCTGCCGCTGACACCGCCGGAATGGCCGGAATGGGGCAACCCGATCGATTCAGAAGAGGAATATAGCTGGATTGCGGCTTACAGCCCTTACGACAATGTCGGTGCAAAGGCTTATCCGCCATTGCTGGCGATTTCCGGACTTACCGATCCGCGCGTGACCTATTGGGAACCAACGAAGTGGGTGGCAAAATTGCGCGAGTACAGCACAGGCGACGCGCCAATCTTGTTGAAGACCAACATGGCCGCCGGCCATGGCGGAAAATCCGGGCGCTTCCAGCGACTGGAGGAAATCGCCTTTGAATATTCCTTTGCCATCAAGGTTGCGGGCAAGATGTAAAATTTGAATTGAACGGCCCCGCCTGCTTTCCGCACCAGGCGGGGCCGTTTTGTTTAGCCGTTATTGGCCTCGGTGTTCGCTGTGACGATACTCGCCCTCACGAAGGCGGCAACAAACATCGCCGACAGCAACAACACGATGGTCGGTGCCGGAGCGCTGTCGATAAAGAACGACAGGTAGACGCCGAGCAAAGACGCAGTAAGCGCAATGACCACTGCAAGCATCAGCATGGTGGAAAACTTGCGTGTCAGCAGAAATGCAATCGCGCCCGGCGCAATCAGCATGGCAATGGCGAGAATGATGCCTACGGCTTTCAGTGCGCCGACGATGGTCAGCGAAATCAGGCACAACAGACCATAATGCAGCAGGTTTACCCTGAGGCCGACCGCCTTTGCCTGAGCAGGGTCAAAGGCATGCAGCAGGAAGTCTTTCCATTTCAGACTGATAATGCCAGTGGTGATGACCGCAATAATCGCCGTCTCGGTAATGTCCTGCCAGCTCACGCCCAGCATGTCGCCAAACAGGATGTGATCGAGATGCACATCCGACTGGATTTTGACGTAGAGCACCAGTCCCAGCCCGAACATGCCGGAAAACACCACACCCATCACCGTATCCTGTTTGATACGGCTGTTATCCTTGAGATAACCGGTGGCAAGCGCACAGACCATGCCGGCCACGAATGCGCCAACCGCAAATGGCAGGCCAACGATGTAGGCGATGACGACGCCTGGGAACACCGCATGGCTGATGGCATCGCCCATCAGCGACCAACCTTTCAGCACCATGAAACAGGACAGAACGGCGGTTGGCACGGCAACCAGAGCTGCTATGACCAGCGCGTTGACCATGAAGTCAAATTCAAAGGGCTCGAGGAAGTTCATAGCGCCACCTCCTGCGCCTGCGCTGCACGGCGGCGAGATGCCACCAGCCCATGTTTAGGGGCGAAAAAGAAGGCGATGAGGAAGATCAGCGTCTGCAACACGACGATGATGCCACCGGTCGCACCATCCAGGAAATAGCTGGCATAGGCACCGGTGAAACTGGTGATAGAACCAATGGCAACAGCGATGCCCAACAGACGCGGAAAACGGTCTGTCAGCAGATAGGCCGTTGCGCCCGGTGTGACCACCATGCAGATGACAAGAAACGCGCCGACGGTCTGCATGGCTGCAACTGTCGATGCTGCCAGCAGTGTGAAGAACACGGCCTTCAGAAACGTTGGTCGCAGACCGATGGAGCGGGCATGGCTTTCGTCAAAAAACGTCACCATCAGGTCCTTCCACTTCAGCAGCAGAATGGCCAGCGACACAAAACCGATAATGGCAAGCTGCAATGTATCGGCAGGCGTGATGGCAAGAATATTGCCAAGAACAATGGTCTGGATGTTCACAGCCGTCGGGTTGATCGACATCATGAACAGGCCAAGTCCGAAGAAGGACGAAAAGATCAGCCCGATGATTGCATCTTCCTTGAGCTTGGTGCGCTGGTTGAGAAACAGCATGGTCACCGCCGCCAAGCCGCCTGAGAAAAACGCCCCGATGGAAAATGGCAGGCCCAGCATATAGGCGCCGGCCACACCGGGCACGATGGAATGCGAAAGCGCATCGCCAATCAATGACCAGCCTTTCAGCATCAGGTAGCAGGATAGGAATGCACAGACACCGCCAACCAGTGCAGACACCCACATGGCGTTGAGCATGTAGTCATAGGTGAATGGTTCAACGAGGGCGTTCATCATTGCCTGCCCCTTCCGATGTCACGCTTTGGCCCGAGACTGGACGTCCGTCGCGCAAAACCAGTGGCCTTTCATCATCGGTCATGACACCGACCGGCCATGGCTTTCCGCCATCCGAACCATTCAGAACAAAATGGCGCAACACGCCACCAAAGGTCTTTTCCAGATTGTCCTTGGTGAAGGTTTCTTCGGTCGGCCCGTAGGCCAGCACCGTGCCCTTGATCAGAATGGTACGGTCACAGAATTCCGGCACGCTGCCGAGATTGTGGGTCGACACCAGCATGACCTTGCCTTCATCCCTGAGCGCGCGGAGAAGGTGGACGATCTGCTCCTCGGTTTTTACATCAACACCGGTAAAGGGTTCGTCCAGCAGAATGACCTTGGCATCCTGCGCCAGCGCACGCGCCAGAAACACGCGCTTTTTCTGACCACCGGAAAGCTCGCCAATCTGGCGGCCGCGAAACTCGCTCATGTTGACGCGGGCGAGAGCTGCGGTCACGGCATCACGGTCGGCAGCCTTGGGGATGCGCATGAAACCCATATGGCCGTAGCGGCCCATCATGACCACATCTTCCACCAGCACCGGGAAGTTCCAGTCCACTTCCTCGCTTTGCGGCACATAGGCCACCAGATTTTGCCGAAGGGCTTCCGGGACCGTTTTGCCCAATATGGAAATCGAGCCTTGGGCAATACGCACAAAGCCCATCACGGCCTTGAACAGCGTCGACTTGCCCGCGCCATTTACCCCCACCAGCGCCGCGATCGTGCCTGTTGGTATCTGGAAACTTGCATTCTTCAAGGCCGTATGGCCGTTGCGATAGGTCACGGTGGCGTTGTTAACGGAAATACCGGAACCCTCCGTTCCCGTTTGCCAGCCGGTGTGCGCATTCATGAAAAGCATTCCTTTTCAGCGGTTACAAAAACAAACGGCCTGCAAAAACTGCAGGCCGTAAAAATTCGGATCATGTCAGGAGGACGATGCAAGTCCCTTGGCAATGGTATCGGATGTGACCTTCAGCAGGTCGATATAGGTTGGCACCGGACCGTCAGCTTCAGTCAGCGAATCGACATAAAGAACGCCACCGTATTTTGCACCGGTCTCGCGGGCCACCTGCTCTGCCGGTGCCGCGGAAATGGTGCTCTCCGAGAAGACGACGCCGATTTTGTTTTCACGAACGGCATCAATAACCTTACGCACCTGCTGTGGTGTGCCCTGCTGGTCGGCATTGATGGGCCACAAGTACAGTTCTTTCAGGTCGAAATCGCGTGCCAGATAAGAAAATGCGCCTTCGCTCGACACAAGCCAGCGCTTGTTTTCAGGTAGGGATGCCAGCTCCTGACGAATTGGTTCGATGGCGTCCTTGATCTGCTGTTTGTAGCTTTCCGCATTGGCCTTGTAGGTCTCGGCATTGGCCGGATCATATTTCACGAAAGCATCACGGATATTGTCGACATAGATCAGTGCTGCATTGGGCGACATCCAGGCATGCGGATTGGGTTTGCCTTCATAGGGACCTTCGGAAATGCCCATCGGCTCAATACCATCGGATACAACAGCGCTTGGCACATCTCTGAGTTTTACGAAAAACTTCTCAAACCACAATTCGAGGTTAAGGCCGTTCCACAACACGAGCTGCGCGCCCTGCGCCTTGCGAATATCGCCCGGCGTCGGCTGGTAGTTGTGAATTTCAGCGCCAGGCTTGGTGATGCTCTCGACGATGGCAGCGTCGCCGGCGACATTTCTGGCGATGTCAGCAATGACCGTGAAAGTCGTAACGGCTTTGAACTTTTCCTGCGCAAACGCCACACCACCGGTAACACCCAACGCCACCACGGCAGCCATTCCGCCCAAAAGCCCGCGCCTGACAATATCAAACATAAGTCACTCCTTGCTCACACCAACACTACGCTATTAAGAACCATTTGCAACAAGGTGGCATGTTTATTTTTGAAATGCAATTGCGAATTACTTGCAACAGACTACGTCAACGTTATTTGAGGCAAGATTGTTCCCAGACCTCGGGCTGAGCATCTGAATTGCTGTGATTGCGCGCTTGTTGGCGAATGGAAAGCCGCATCCAAAGACGGACTGAGCGGGAAAGATTGTCGCGCCAAGCGGACAGGATGGCGGTGCATGAAGCCGTCAGGCACTCAGAGCGAACGCACAAACAAAACGGGCACCCGATCGGGTGCCCTGATTTAGTCCTTAAGCAGCGTCGGCAGCTGCTTCGGTTTCCGTACTGCCCTTGCCGGCTTTTGCCTTGAAGTGCAGCCGGTCGGTGCCGGATGTCACCTTGACGCGAGAGCCATCAGGCACTTCGCCACCAAGGATCATTTCAGCCAGCTTGTCCTGTACCGTCTTCTGAATAACGCGTTTCAGCGGACGTGCACCATAGGCCGGATCGTAACCCTTATTGGCAAGCCAGACACGGGCGTCTTCATCCAGATCAAGCGTGATCTTGCGCTCGGACAACAGGGCCACCAGTCTCTTCAACTGGATATCGACAATCGCGCCCATTTCTTCACGCCGCAGGCGGTGGAACAGGATGATGTCGTCAATACGGTTGAGGAACTCTGGACGGAAGTGGCTACGCACCCTTTCCATGACCAGTTCCCGCACCGATTCCACATCGTCATTGTCGCCCATCTGCGTCATGAATTCAGAACCGAGGTTCGAGGTCATGATGATGATGGTGTTCTTGAAATCGACGGTACGACCCTGACCGTCGGTCAGGCGGCCATCATCAAGAACCTGCAACAGCACGTTGAACACATCCGGATGCGCCTTTTCGATCTCGTCGAACAGCACGACCTGATATGGGCGGCGACGCACGGCTTCCGTCAGTGCACCACCTTCCTCGTAACCGACATAACCGGGAGGCGCACCGATCAAGCGAGCCACGGAATGCTTCTCCATGTATTCCGACATGTCCAAGCGAACCATCGCGGTTTCGTCGTCGAACAGGAAGCGCGCCAGCGCCTTTGTCAGCTCGGTTTTACCAACACCGGTCGGGCCGAGGAAGATGAACGAACCGATTGGACGGTTGGGGTCCTGCAAACCGGCACGCGAACGGCGCACCGCCTTGGAAACCGCCTGAACGGCTTCACCCTGACCGACCACTGATTTGGCCAGTTCGTCTTCCATACGCAGCAGCTTTTCACGCTGGCCTTCCAACATCCGGTCTACCGGAATACCTGTCCAGCGCGAGATAACCTGGGCGATGTTGTCCGCCGTCACCACTTCCTGCACCATTGAACCAGCACCACTTGCGTCGCGTTCTTCCGCCGCAGCCAGTGCTTTTTCAAGGCCCGGAATAATGCCGTAGGTCAACTCACCTGCCCGCTGGAACTGGCCACTGCGCTGGGCAATCGCCAATTCGTTGCGTGCATCATCGATCTGCTTTTTCAGGTCCGCAGCATGGCCGAGTTTCTGCTTCTCCGCCTGCCAGCGCGCCGTCAGCGCATCGGCCTTCTCTTCTGTATCAACCAGTTCGTCTTCCAGCTTTTTCAACCGGTCGGCAGAGGACACATCGGTCTCCTGCTTCAAGGCTTCACGCTCAATCTTCAGCTGAATGATACGACGGTCCAGTTCGTCCAGTTCTTCCGGCTTGGAATCCACCTGCATACGAAGACGCGATGCGGCTTCATCCATCAGGTCAATCGCCTTATCCGGCAGGAAGCGGTCGGTGATATAGCGGTTAGACAGGGTCGCCGATGCCACCAGCGCCGAATCCGAAATACGGACTTTGTGGTGCTGCTCGTATTTTTCCTTCAAGCCGCGCAGAATGGAAATCGTGTCTTCCACGGTCGGTTCATCAACCAAAACTGGCTGAAAACGACGGGCGAGAGCCGGATCTTTTTCAACGTGCTTGCGGTACTCATCCAACGTGGTCGCGCCAACGCAGTGCAACTCACCACGCGCCAGAGCCGGCTTCAGCAGGTTGGACGCATCCATTGCGCCATCTGCCTTGCCCGCACCGACCAGCGTGTGCATTTCGTCGATGAACAGGATGATGCCGCCGTCTTCTGACTGGACCTCGTTCAGAACAGCCTTCAGGCGCTCTTCAAATTCACCGCGATATTTTGCACCGGCAATCAACGCGCCCATATCGAGCGCCATCAGCTTTTTGTCCTTGAGGCTTTCCGGCACGTCACCATTGATGATGCGCAATGCCAGACCTTCGGCAATCGCTGTTTTACCCACGCCGGGTTCACCGATCAGAACCGGATTGTTTTTCGTGCGGCGCGACAGAACCTGCATGGTGCGGCGAATTTCATCGTCGCGGCCAATCACAGGATCGAGCCTGCCTTCGCGAGCTTCTGCAGTCAGGTCGCGCGCAAATTTCTTCAACGCATCAAAGCCCTGCTCTGCATTGGCAGTATCTGCCGTGCGACCCTTGCGAAGGTCGTTGATAACCTGGTTCAGGCCTTGCGCAGTAACACCAGCCTTTTTCAGTGTCGCTGACGTCGACGCGCTACCTTCAATGGCCAGAGCCAGTAAAAGGCGTTCGACCGTGACAAAGCTGTCGCCGGATTTCTTGGCGGCGTCTTCGGCCGTGGCAAATACCTTGGCAAGCGGTGCCGTCAGCGACAGTCCGCCGTTGCCACCGGAGACCTTAGGCAGCTTGGAAAGCGCAATATCATTGGCGAGCCGTGCTTCCTTGGCATTACCGCCAGCACGTTCAATCAGCGAAGACGCCATGCCCTGGTCGTCATCCAGCAATACTTTCAGGACGTGTTCCGGCGCAAACTGCTGATGGTCCTCAGCAAGCGCATGGGTTTGGGCAGATTGCAAAAAGCCGCGCACCCGCTCGGAGTATTTTTCGATATTCATATATGCCTCCTTGAACCGGCCTGCCCTCAAGCGGCACAGACCCGGATGTTAGGGTAAAGGCTCCCGATAACGGCAAGCCCCGCTACGACGCCAACGGACATATCCGCACCATCGCCTCTTCATTTTGCATGTCCTGGATAGAAACATGCTTTGGAAGCAGCCAACCGGCCCTTCCGTTGTGCTTGATATGGTAAGCGATTTTCGCGGTTTAAAGAGGTTGCAGACAACGCAACGCAGAAAAACATGAGGGCATGACAATCCTCAAATTTGCTGCGGCACGATTCGTCGTTGCGACCGCATCTGCACAAAACAGAAAACCCCGGCAAGCCGGGGTTTTTGAAAGATCTTTATAGGAAGTATGTCGCTTATTCAGCGGCGCCTTCAAGTGCGGCTGGCTCAGCAGCAGCCTCACCACCGGCGGCCTCTTCACCACCTTCCGCATTTTCAGCGGTGCGACGTGGACGACGCGGACGCGGGCCAGTGCTGCGGCGGCGCGGCTGGCGCTCACGAGGAGCCTCAGCGGCCTGAGCTTCTTCTTCCACGGCGACCTCGAGTGGCGTGCCTTCGATTACTGGCTGCGGACCGCTACCATCATCGTAGGAAGGCTGTTCATCGTCATCACCAGACTGCTGCACCTGCGGAGCAGCGGAACCGATTGTGTCGTCGCTATCACTGTCGTTGTCGTTGCCGTCAACGTCGTCGCCATCGCGTTCATTGTTGTAGTCAGCATTACGTTCGTCACGCTGGACACGTTCCTGCATATGCGCCTGTGCGGCAGCAATGATGCGGTTGTAGTGTTCTGCGTGCTGCAGGTAGTTTTCAGCCATAACCCGGTCGCCGGAGCTTTGCGCATCACGGGCCAGAGCGGAATATTTTTCAGCAATATGCTGGGCAGTACCGCGGATTTTTACATCCGGACCGGAGCTGTCATAGGTCCGAGTGAGCGGATTCCCGCCCTTGCGGTTGAAGTTGTTATTACCACCACCGCCATTATTGTTGTTATTGTTGTTGTTATTTCCACGCCCACGGCCGCGCTTATTTTGCTGTCCTGGCCTCATCAATTGCTCACCTGAATTCTGTTGTGCTCACGAATTAACCACGCGGCTTGCCGGACAGGCCGGATCAAGACCTCGCCTTCGCGTCCGGTTGCCCCCATGGCTTTACCGGGTTGCTTGCGAAATGAAGTTTATGATTCACATGCCGGAAACGCCCAGCCTTTCAGAGCTCTTCAAGGAACTCCCCTAGGGACTGACCAAACCCGGGCGAATCTAGTTCGCCCTCAGTCACCCTGCATGTGGCTGCAAACTATCCCGCTTCATGCGGAAAACCAAGTCTTTTCTTTTGCTTTGCAAAATATCCTTAAAACAGGAGGGAAGCGCAGCGGCTCCCTTACTTTCGAAATACTAGAACGCGATCGTTTCCACCGTAATCTTTCACCCCTGCGATGCAAGGAAAACCGGCTGACTTGAAGATCGTTTCAACATCTTGTCTCTGATCAAACCCGATCTCGACCCCGATGATGCCATTTTCTGTTAAAAATCCGCCTGCACCACGGGCAATTGCCCTGTAGGGTTCCAGACCATCCGGCCCGCCATCCAGCGCAGCCATGGGATCGAACTCCCGCACATCGCGGTCCAGCGTTTCAATGACAGCGCTTCGTATATAAGGCGGGTTTGACACGATTATGTCGAAACTGCCCTCGATTTTGTCAAACCAGTGACTTTTCACTGTTTTAAAGCGGTCAGAAACATCATTTGCCACCGCATTACGCCAAGCGGTTGCCAAGGCATCCTCGGAAATATCGCTGCCGATACCTTCTGCGCCCGGACATTCGTGAATCAACGAAAGACAGATTGCGCCCGTCCCGGTCCCCATATCCAGCAGCTGCGCAGATCCCTTGGCGGCAACTGCGGAGCGCAGATATGGTAGAATGGTATCAACAAGTGTTTCGGTATCCGGGCGTGGCTCCAGCGTGCCGGACGAGAGAAAAAATTCCAACCCGTAAAACTCACGCTTGCCGAGAATGCGGTGAACAGGTTCGCCGGTTTCTCGCCGTGCGATGGCACCCAGTACCCCTTGCGCCACATCATCGGCAACACTATCGCTGCCCTTGAGCAAAATATCGGTCAGAGACAGCCCGAGAATGCCGCTCACCAGAAGGCGCGCGTCAAAGACCGGATCAGCGACACCGGCTGCGTCGAAACGTTTGCGGGCCTCAGCCAACAGGTCGGCAATGGTGCGCGGTGCGACCGTCATCCGCGCTGTTCACCCAACTGTGCGAGTTGTCCGGCCTGATAATCGGCAATCAGCGCATCCACCATCTCGTCAATTTCGCCCTCGATCATCCGGTCGAGCTTGTAGAGCGTGAGGCCGATACGGTGGTCGGTTACACGACCCTGCGGGAAATTGTAGGTGCGGATACGCTCAGAACGATCGCCCGAACCAACCTGGCTTTTACGATCGGCGGACCGTTCGCTGTCGACCTTCTGTCGTTCGATATCGTAGAGGCGCGAACGCAACACCTGCATGGCCTTGGCGCGGTTCTGGTGCTGCGACTTCTCTGAACTGGTCACAATGAGACCGGTCGGCAAGTGAGTGATGCGCACCGCAGAGTCCGTGGTGTTAACGTGCTGACCACCGGCACCGGAGGCCCGCATCGTATCGATGCGAATGTCTTCCGGGCGAATTTCAATATCGATTTCTTCGGCCTCGGGAAGCACCGCAACGGTTGCGGCCGACGTGTGAATACGGCCGCTCGCTTCGGTATCCGGCACGCGCTGAACGCGGTGGACACCGGATTCGAATTTCAGCTTGGAAAACACGCCGCGCCCGGTAATGGTGGCGATGATTTCCTTGAAACCGCCTGCGTCACCTTCGCTTGATGACAGCACCTCGACCTTCCAGCCCTTGGTGCTGGCAAATCGTTCATACATTCGGAAAAGGTCGCCTGCAAAAAGAGCGGCTTCCGAGCCACCAGTACCAGCACGAATTTCCAGAATAGCGCTCTTTTCGTCGGCGGCATCCTTGGGTAGCAGCAGAATTTGCATCTCTTTTTCGAGCTGCTCGATGCGCTCGGAAAGATCAGGTAATTCAGCTTCGGCCAGATCACGCATGTCGCGGTCCGTCGTCTTGTCAGCCAGCAGCGCCTGCAGGTCGGCCTGTTCGGCCAATGCCTTTTCATATTCCTGGATCTTCTTCACCACAGGCTGAAGCTCGGAATATTCAGACGCCAGCTTCACATAGACATCAGCAGCAGGGCCAGCCGACATCCGCGCTTCGATTTCCTCGAAACGCCTTGAAAGCTCGCGCATTTTTTCGACGGGTAGCTTTGCCAACCTTCGCTCCGGTATTTGAATTCAAAAAGACCTGAAACACATTGCGCTTAAAAACGCGGGAAATCCCTTGTGCTTCAGACTGGAATGGAATGTTCCGCGGCGAACCTTTGCAACAGGACGCGCGGACTTTCCAGAGATTTATGGTCATCGAGCGCCGCATTCAACTCGACCGACAGCGCACCAACATCCAGCCCCAGTAGCATGGCCTTTACCGGACCAATCGATGTGGGCGACATGGAGACTGAGCGGAAGCCAAGGCCGATGAGTGCCATGGCTGAAAGCGGCCTGCCGGCCATTTCACCGCACAACGTCACCGGCTTGTTGTTACGCTCACCGGCCCGCACGATATCACGCAGGATCCGCAGAAACGGTTTGCCCAGAATGTCGAAACGGTCCGAAACGCGGGCATTGCCACGGTCTACTGCCATGGAGAACTGGAAAAGATCGTTCGAGCCAACAGACACGAAGTCGACTTCCTGCATCAGTTCGTCCAACTGCCACAACAAGGCTGGTACTTCCAGCATCGCACCAAATTGCAGCTTGCGCGGCAGCGCATGGCCGAACTTGGACAGATGCTGAATTTCCTTCTGCATCAGTTCGCGCACCGCGTGAATTTCAGACACTTCCGTAATCATCGGCAGCATCATCTTCAATTCGGCACCGGAGGCGGCGCGCAACAGAGCACGCATCTGAGTACGCAACAGACCGGGACGGTCCAGCGACAGGCGGATTGCACGCCAGCCAAGCGCCGGGTTTTCCTCTTCCTGTCCGCGCATATAGGACACAACCTTGTCACCGCCAATGTCTAGCGTACGGAAGGTAACAGGCTTGCCTTTCGCATTGCGCAGAACGCTGCGATAGAAGGCTTCCTGCTCCTCGCCTTTCGGCATCGTCGAGGCAATCATGAACTGCAGTTCGGTGCGGAACAGACCGATGCCATCAGCGCCGGATTCGGCCAGTTGCGGCAGGTCTACGAGCAGGCCAGCATTCATCTTGAGATTAATGAACTGGCCATCCTTGGTGATTGGATCGACAGAGCGCAAAGCGCGGAACTGTTCCTGACGACGCGCGCGCAGCCGTACTTTTTCTTCGTAAGCGCGCTGCAGGTCCATGATTGGACGCAAATGCACCTGCCCATCATCACCATCAATGATGATGGCGTCATTGTTTTCGGCCAGCGCGACGATGCCTGCGGCTTGCCCGATAACAGGAATACCCATGGCACGCGCCACGATTACAACGTGGCTGGTAACCGCGCCGTCCTCCAGCACAAGACCGCGCAGTTTTTCCCGCGGATAGTCTAGCAGTTCGGCAGCGCCCATGGCACGTGCCAGAATGATGGCGTCGCTCGGGAAATCCTCGCCCGGGCCACGCCCGCTAAAGCCGGTAAGCTGGCGCAGCAAGCGGTTGGCAAGATCGTCGAAATCATGCATGCGCTCGCGCAGATAGGGATCGGTCAGGCGCATCATGCGCGCCTTGGTATCGCTCTGCACTTTTTCGACCGCCGCCTCAGCCGTCAGGCCGTTGCGGATGGCTTCCTCCATGCGCCGCACCCAGCCCTGATCATGAGCAAACATGCGGTAGGTTTCCAGAACCTCACGGTGTTCACCTTCGGTCGGTACGTCACGGCGCTGCAGCATGTCGTCGATCGACAGGCGCAGGGAACCGATCGCCTCAGCCAGACGACGGATTTCGGTATCGGCATCCTCGTTTAGAAGATTGGTGACCACGACACGCGGATCATGCAGCACGACGTGGCCAAGGCCGATGCCTTCACTATAGCCATCGCCATCGACGCTGACTGCGCGCGTCAGGTCAAGCTCCACGCCGGGCTTGGTTATTTTCTTTAGTTCACCACTCGCAACGATTTCGGCAATCAACATGGCAGTCGTTTCCAGCGCCTCTACCTCATCTTCGCGGTAATTGCGGCTGACCTTGTTCTGCACAACGAGAACGCCCAAAGTGCGGCCAGATCTCAAAATCGGCACACCGAGGAAAGAGTGATAAATTTCTTCGCCGGTTTCCGGCAGGTAGCGGAAAGCGGGATGCGATTGGGCATCGGAAAGGTTGAGCGGTTGCGCCGATGCGGCAATGGTACCGACAAGGCCCTGCCCCATTTTAAGCTGGGCTAGGTGTACAGCACCCTTGTTCAGACCCTCTGTGGCGTAAAGTTCGAGAACGCCATCAGAACGCAGCACGTAAACGGAACACACCTCCGCGACCATGTTCCCGGCAATCTGCCGCACAATCTGGTCCAAGCGCTCCTGAGGCTCAAGTTGCTCCGCCATCATTTCGCGAAGCTTCTTGAGGAGGACGCGCGGACCGGCTGCAAGGTCTCTCATCGCGATGCTCCTTCATTCGCTACAGCATCCGCACGAAAACGGTTCACGTTTTGAGTGATGCACACATCAAACAAGTTGGAGCGTGCTTCGTACGACGCCCACTCCTCAAGGCATCATACAAAGCACGCTCCAAACGGAGGACAGTGCTTCGGCAAACCGAAGCAGTGCGAACCACCGCTATCGAATCAACTTTTATCCAGACCGTAAGCGGAATGCAAAGTGCGAACTGCAAGTTCCGCATATGCACCGTCAATCAGGATAGAAATCTTGATTTCCGACGTGGTGATGGCGCTGATGTTGATGTTCTTGGCGGCGAGCGCCTTGAACGCGCTGGCAGCAACACCTGCATGGCTGCGCATGCCGATACCGATGACGGAAACCTTGGCAAGGCCAGGCTCGCTCTGGACAACGTCAAAGCCGATATGGGCCTTGTTTTCTTCCAGGATTTTGAGCGCCTTGTCCATGTCGCCAGCCGGCACGGTGAAGGTCATGTCGGTGCGCGAACCATCTTCAGAGATGTTCTGCACGATCATGTCGACGTTGATATGTGCTTCTGCCAGCGGGCCAAAGATGGCTGCCGATACGCCCGGGCGGTCTGCCAGACGGCGCAGGGAGATTTGAGCCTCATCCTTGGCATAAGCGATGCCGGTGACTACTTCCTGTTCCACGATCTCATCCTCGTCACAAATCAACGTACCGGGCGGATTGATAAGGTCACCCATGCCCGGTGCATCGGGATCCTCGAAACTTGAACGCACGAAGGTACGAACCTTGTGCACCATGGCCAGCTCAACGGAACGGACCTGCAAGACCTTGGCGCCGAGCGATGCCATTTCAAGCATTTCCTCGAACGCGATCTTCTTCATGCGACGCGCTTTTGGCTCGATGCGCGGGTCAGTGGTGTAAACGCCATCGACGTCGGTGTAGATATCGCAGCGATCTGCCTTGACGGCAGCGGCAATAGCAACAGCAGAGGTGTCGGAGCCGCCACGGCCAAGCGTTGCAATGCGGTTGTCAGGACCAATGCCCTGGAAACCGGCGACAACGGCAACCTGCCCCTCGCCCATTCGACGGATGATGTCCGAACCATCAATTTCCTGAATACGGGCAGCACCGTGAGCGTTATCCGTGCGGATGGCGATCTGCCAGCCCTGCCATGAACGGGCATTGACACCCAAAGACTGCAAGGCAATGGCAAGAAGACCAGACGTTACCTGCTCACCGGATGCAACAATGGCATCATACTCGCGCGCGTCATAAAACGGTGAATCCGCACCGGCGACCTTGGGCATGTTCTGCACCCAGTCAACCAGTTCATTGGTCTTGCCCGACATGGCAGACACAACAACGGCCACTTCGTGACCGGCATCTACTTCACGTTTCACATGGCGCGCCACGTTATGGATGCGTTCGAGATTGGCGACGGACGTTCCGCCGAATTTCATGACAATGCGAGCCATAGTCTTGACCAGTACCACCCGTTACGCCGTCCGCACGGCGGATACGGCACCTCATACCAGCTCAATATGACCTTGAGCCTCAAGTTGCGCGTCTATTACCGAAAAGGTCAAGCACGCGCAATGCCGGTTTTTCGCAGATCGGTTCGCCCGGCCAAAAACCTGATTGGTCACACGGCGGAGTAAATGCAGTTGCAAATAGCAAAAGGTCGCGGCACTCAATCGCATTCTTGATCGCGAGCGCTCCTTTGTTTGATAGGTGCGAAGCAGAGATACAGCAGCTGCCGATCAAGCAATCTCAATTTCTTGGGTAAATCCATCCTGCATTGGGGTAAGGCCTGTGACTTTTTCCCGGCAATATTCACCATGTTAGTGCGCTTGAAGCGTTGAATTCAGGCATTTTCGACTGCTGGACTGTACAAAGCCGCGTATTCCAAGTAGAAGCGCGGCCAATGAACCGGTATTTCCGGGGCTGAATGGTCCACCAGCACTGTTTCCAAGACCTGTGCAGGCGGACGCTCTCCAATTCCGAAAGACGATAGATGACAGAAATCCAGGGCCTTGCCCCGGCGCTCGCTCAGGCGTTGCAAAAACGTGGCTATACTGATTTGACCCCTGTGCAGCAGGCCATGCTTGCACCTGAGCTGGAAGGCGCCGATGCGCTTGTTTCCGCCCAAACCGGCTCCGGCAAGACCGTAGCCTTCGGTCTTGCACTTGCTTCCACCCTGCTGGAAGACCGCAAAACCTTCGGCCCTGCGGCCGCACCTCTGGCGCTGGTAATTGCGCCAACCCGCGAACTTGCCCTTCAGGTAAAACGCGAGCTCGAGTGGCTCTACGAAATGTCTGGCGCATCGATTGCGTCCTGCGTCGGCGGCATGGATGTTCGCACCGAACGTCGCGTGCTTGAACGCGGCGCGCACATTGTTGTCGGCACACCTGGCCGCCTTTGCGACCACATCAATCGCGGTGGGCTCGACCTTTCGTCGTTGCGCGCCGTCGTGCTGGATGAAGCCGACGAAATGCTCGACCTTGGCTTCCGTGAAGACCTCGAATTCATTCTGGAATCTTCTCCTAAGGATCGCCGCACACTGATGTTCTCGGCAACAGTGCCGCGCAGCATCGCCAAGCTGGCTGAAAGCTACCAGAAAAATGCCATTCGTATCGCAGCCGCTTCCGAACAGAAGCAGCACGGTGACATTGAATACCGCGCGATGCTGACGGCACCTGCCGACCGCGAGAACGCCATTATCAATGCGCTGCGTTTCTACGAAGCACGCAATGCCATCGTGTTCTGCTCGACCCGTGCAGCCGTTAATCACCTGACAGCGCGCTTCAACAACCGTGGTTTTTCTGTTGTTGCCCTGTCCGGCGAACTGACACAGAACGAGCGCACACACGCGCTGCAGGCCATGCGTGACGGACGTGCCCGCGTCTGCATCGCAACCGACGTTGCCGCACGCGGTATCGACCTTCCCGGTCTGGAACTGGTTATCCATGCCGACCTGCCGACCAATTCGGAAACATTGCTGCACCGCAGTGGCCGTACCGGTCGCGCTGGCAACAAGGGCGTCAGCGCTCTAATCGTGCCCGTCAACCAGCGTCGCAAGGCCGAGCGTCTGCTCGAGGGTGCACGCGTACAGCCACAGTGGGTACGTCCCCCATCTGCCGACGAGATCATCGAGCGTGACGCCGAGCGCCTTTTGGCCGATGCCTCGCTTTCGCAGGCAATCAGCGACGACGAAAGCGGCTTTGTAAAGACGCTGCTTGAAACGCACGGCGCAGAACAGGTGGCAGCGGCCTTTATCCGCCTCTACCACTCCGGCCGTTCCGCTCCGGAGGAGTTAACCGAGGTTTCGGTTGATAACACCCGTAAGCCACGTCGTGAAAACGCTGAGGGCGACAACAATACGGCGCCACGCCGCGATCGCAACGAGTTTTCCGACAGCGCATGGTTCTCGCTTTCGGTTGGCCGCAAGCAGAGTGCCGAGCCACGTTGGCTCATTCCTATGCTGTGCCGCTTCGGCAAGCTTACCCGCCAGGATATTGGCGCGATCCGCATGCAGCAGAACGAAACCTATGTGGAACTGGCGGCTGATGCCGTTGACCGTTTCGTATCTTCGATCGGCAAAGACATGGCCCTTGAAAAGGGTATCCGCGTCAAGGCCCTTGAGGGCAAGCCGGATATGTCGACTGAGCGCCGTGACGACCGCAGCTTTGAGCGTCGCGACGAGAAGCGTGGTGAGCGTCGTGATGACCGCCCCTCCTCCTCCGGGCCGAAGAAGTTTGGCGGCAAGCCTGACTTCGCAGCCAAGACCAGCGACAAGCCTTGGAAGAAAAAAGACAGCAAGCCGAAGTTTGAAAAGACCGGCGACAATGCTGGCAAGCCGCAAGCCAAGAAGGACAAGCCCTTCGCCAAGCGTAAGCCAAAGGCCTGATACAACATTCCCTGCCCCGGCACTGCAAACGCAATGCCGGGGCAGTTGCTTTTGACGATCTCGCATTTCTGAAGATCTCTGTCTTGATGGACAACCTGCTACCGGCATTTCAGTGGCCGTGTAGCAACCGATTCTCTCCCCGACTCAACAACCAAATAAAGACCCCGGCGATTCTTGGCTGAAACAGTCATTGGCGCGCAAATTGGTTGCGCACCCCAAGTAATGACCGGTTATTTCTTCTCGGAATGTGTGGTTTTAGTGCCGCGAAGCAGCACCTTTACCCCTGTCAAGCCCGGAAAACCGGCAAAAAACAGCCTGACGCAAGTTCTGGACGATAGATAATCGTCATATTTTTCAACGCAGGATAAGTGCCATGCAGATTGAAAGCAGCGTTAGTGGCAACCCCTATCAGGGTCGCATACATGACTTGGACAAGAAGAACGCCGAGCCTGTGCAGCAGGAACAGGAGCAGAGCAGACGAAGTGGCACGCCGACCGTTAGTAGCACGGTGCTATCCAGTTCGTTGGCCAATGTTCTTTGGGCTGTCGGTGGGGCGCGCGCACCTGTTGACCAGGATGGCTCCAAGCCCATCTCGGCAGAAGAAAAAGTTGCCGCCAAGATGGAATGGGTTCAGGGCGCCTATCAGGAATATGAAGAGTTCTGACATACCGTGCCGCATTACGCGGCAGCGGAGACTTCCACGGTAACATGCGCCAGTTTCGGAACTTTACTTAATTCCTTTTTATAAAGCTCAGGACTTTTTCCAGCCGGAGACACCAAAGCAACAATGGTTGCGTAATGCCCCGGCCCAACCTGCCAGACATGAAGATCGGTCACCACATCACCGTCTTTCTCGACGATATCGCGGATTGTTTTGGGCAGCCCCTTATCGGCAGGTGTCGCATCAAGCAACACACCCGACGTGGCGCGAATTAGCCCCCAGGACCAACGCGCAATAACAAGACCACCAACAACACCCATCAATGGGTCCAGCACGACCCAGCCCTGCCATTTACCAAGTATGAGCGCAACGATGGCCAGAACCGAGGTCAAGGCATCCGCCAGCACATGCAGATAGGCGGCGCGCAGATTGTTGTCGTGCCCTCCATGACTGCCATGAGAACCACGAGACGCGTGCGACGCGTGAGCGTGATGGTCGTGACCGGCGTGATCATGATGATCATCATGTCCGTGGTCATGACCATGGTGCGAATGATCGTCCTTCAGCAACCAGGCACTGACCAGATTGACGCCAAGTCCCAGCACAGCAACGAGAATGGCCTGGTTGAAATCAATCTCGACCGGCGCCACCAGGCGGACCACACTTTCCCAGGCAATCAGCAGCGCCACCAGCGCCAGGATGACCGCACTGGCAAATCCTGCGAGATCACCGAACTTGCCGGTGCCGAAGGAGTACCGGGGGTCGCGGGCATATTTGCGGGCAAACATGTAAGCCAGTGCCGAAATCAGCATTGCGCCGGCATGAGTGGACATGTGCCAGCCATCGGCTGTGAGCGCCATCGATCCGTAAATCGTACCGGCGGCAATTTCCGCTACCATCATTACACTTGTCAGCGCGATTACCATCCACACACGGCGCTCGTTCCGCTCGTGGTCGCGGCCCAGAAACACGTGCTCATGTCGTGCATTGTCCGCAAAGTTTCCATCAACAGCCATGGCCGTTACCTTTCGCTCATCGAATATAGGTTTTGAGGACCTGCGCCAGTTCATCGGCGGCCTTTTCACGCTCAGCATGGCTTTCCGCATGCACAACATGTTCATGCAGATGGTCGTGCATGATCTCGCCCGTCAGTCCGGACAGTGCGCCGCGCACTGAGGCCAACAGTTGCAAGATTTCGCCGCAGGGCTTCTCTGCCTCCAACCCACGCTCGACCGCCTCCATCTGCCCCTTGAGACGACGAACACGAGCCAGCAGCTTTTCCTTGTCACGAACGGTGTGAGACATGAGGTGCTCCTAGATATAATATAGGGGGGTATACTATAACTCTGTGAAACTAAAAAGGCGCACTTCGAAGTGCAGAACCATGCCGACGCAGCCCTCGCGAATGTTTCGGCTCGTAGATGTTGGTCATCACGGTTCCCGAAGGAAGAATCACAATGACGACCATTTCAAATATGGAAAGTTATTATCCGATGCGTTCGAGAATACGGGACGCGAAAAGCGAAGACAGCTTCTCGCCGGTTACATCGGGAGCAACATTCACACCAGACGAGGAAAAATCCGGTTCGCGTGGCCGCGAGGATGCCGCAAGCAGCGTCAATAGCTACGCGTCTCTCGCATCTTCCCTTTGGGACATCGAACAACTCCAGTCTGAAGCCACCACCATGTCAGGCGATGCAGTTGATACATCATCCAGTGATCGTCTTTTGGCCGAATTGCAGGAATGGTCACAATTGACGCCGGGCGAAATGATCCGCGCCAAACTACTGGAACAACTGGGTCTTTCCGAAGAAGAATTTGCCGCTCTGCCAGCAGACGAACGTCTGGCCATTGAGGAAAAGATCAAAGCGGCAATCAAGCAATCGCTTGATGTCGATAATACCCAATCCGGCAACAGCGATGCTGAACAGTCGCTCGAGGTGGACGCTGTTTGACATTGAAATATCCCGCGAAAAACCTTAGGTCTTCTAGAGCTATAGGTTTGAGGAGCGGGACATGCTTTCCATCGGTGATCTTTCCAAGCGAACGGGAGTCAAGGTTCCGACCATCCGTTATTATGAACAGATGGGGCTGATTGAGGCGGCAGAGCGATCCGAAGGCAATCAGCGCCGGTATGAAAAGGCCGATCTGGAACGGCTGGCCTTTATTCGTCATGCACGCGATCTCGGTCTCAACATTGATGCCATCCGTGAGTTGATCCGCCTCAGCCACCATCGGCAACAGCCCTGTGAGGGTGCTGACAGGATCGCAGCTGATCATCTCGTCGCCGTGCGCGAGAAAATTGCCAAGCTGAAAAAACTGGAGCAGGAACTGGAGCGGATCGTCTCGCATTGCGACGGACATTCCATAGAAGATTGCTATGTCATTCGGGCGCTTTCGGACCATAAGCTGTGCGAAAGTGAGCATTAATTTCAGTCGGCCTTACTGAAACGAAACATCTGCAAAAATCCCGATTGACAATCTTGTGATTCAGGAGCATCTAGTCGCCCATGATCAACAATCGCGCACCAATCTCCTGCACGTATTTTTGGGCCTACCTGTAAAGGGCGGCTCGACAGATCATAATGTCAACAAGCCGCCGTCAGGCGGCTTTGTTGTTTTTCAAACGTCCTGATGGCACCTCAAAAAACCCGAAGGACCGAAAAATGACCGAAGACAGTGCCATTACCCTTCCACGCCCCGCCGTTGTAACCATTCGTGGCGCACGCAAGGCTGACCTGCCACAGCTCAACGAAATGATCGCTTTGCTTGCCAAACATCACGGCGACGCATCGGTGATGACGCCGGAAAAGCTGGAACTCGACCTGTTCAGCCCTATTCCGTGGATTACCGCACTTGTTGCCGAAGCTGGCGACGAGTTGATCGGCTACGCCATTCTCGTTCCGCTCTACAGAGCGCAGGAAGCGCGGCGCGGCATGGAACTGCACCACCTCTACGTCCGTGACGGTCATCGCGGTCACGGTACTGGCCAGCATCTGGTATCGCGTGCACGCGATGTCGCCAAGCGTTGCGGCTGCGACTACCTTTCCGTCAGCGCCGCCACCGGTAATGTTGCTGCACATCGTTTCTACGAAAACATGGACTTCACACCGCGTCCGGTCACCGGCATGCGCTACATGCAGGCTATTGCGTAACGTTGGATTGCTGTCAGCAAGGACAAAGACAATGACCCGTATTGCAATTGCATTGACGCCCGAGTTCGCCGATTGGGAAAGCGCCCTGTTCAGTGCGGTGGCGCGCAGCTATCTGGGTGCCGAGATCATCATTGCGTCACCGGATGGTTCGCCCGTAACGTCAATGGGTGGCCTGAAAGTCATGCCCGATGTGGCCTATGGTGCACTTGATCCGGCCTTGATCGATGCACTGATTGTTCCCGGTGGCCTGAGTTGGGAGCGTGGCAGCGCGCCGGACTTCACGGAAATGGTGCAGCGGTTCCGGCGGGAGGGACGTGTGGTCGCCGGCATTTGCGCGGCCGCCAGCATGCTGGCCGGCACCGGCATTTTGAATGACGTTGCCCATACTGGCAACTCACTTGCCTCACACCGCGCCTATCCAGCCTATTCGGGTGCCGATTATTATCGCGACCAGCCCCAGGCGGTGCGCGACCAAGGCGTTATCACGGCAGCGGGAACCGCGCCGGTCAGTTTTACCACCGAGATCCTCAAGGCGCTTGACCTGTGGGGACCGGAAGCAGAATCAGAAATCAAGGCGTTTGCTGCCGAGCACCGCTGAGATAACTCAGCTGGCAACATCGCGGTCGAGAACCCGGCAAACACGCTGTGGACCCGACGCGATATCGTTACCCAATGCGCGACGAATATCCCGACTGTTCAGATGAAGGCTTTTATCCGCCGCCAGATTTTGTCGCTTGATCTTGTCGAGGGCGGCGGCTTCAAACGCAGCCTGATGCTCGGCAAAACAGGCAAGGCAGGCCTCGCTATCCGGTGATGCACCAAGCAATGCCTTGAAAGCAAGGCGGTGCACGGCGCAAGGCCCGCCATGCCCGGTAACAGAAAAGCGCAGCGCATCAAGCGCCACGCTCCATTCGGCAGAACCGGTGTTCACTTGGCCGCTTCAAAGCGCTTGAGGAGCGTGCCGCTCAAGGCACCTAGCAACACCCAGAAAACAAAGCTGGTGAGTGTGGCAAGGATGATGAAACGACGCTCCAGTGGCAGTGGTGCCAAAGCATGTTCGCCTTCCGGCGGCAACGGCGCACCAATGACATGCGGCGCAGCGATCAGCACGATGGCGAGAACCGCAGCCCATGGCTCACGACGGAAAGCCAAAAGCGCTAAACCACCTGCTGTTGCTACCGCAGTGCCAATCCACCAGGCCTGACGCGCGGCCAGTTCACCAGCCGGGCTTCCCGGCAATTCAGGCGGCAGACCGACCATCGGTGCCAGAGCCACGGCCGCAAAGCCGCCAAGCCCCCAGAACAGACCTTCACGCCAGCCAATATTGCTGCCCCGCAGTGAGATGAGGCCGGTCAGAACCAGTGCATAACCGATTGCCGTCAGAATATTGGCAGCAGCCGTGTAGGCATTCCGCTCAAAACCATCCGCCGGTCCCCAGGCTTCTTCGTCATGAGCGTGGCCAGCAGACGCAGCCGCTTCACCGGTTGCCGGTGCTGCGTCATGATTATGCCCGGCCTCACCGCCAGCCGATTCGAATGTCTCGGCATGCAGGATCAACGGTGTGGTGCCGACATATTGCATGAGGCTGACGGCAAGTCCGCAGATCAGCCCCACCAAAACGGATGTAAAAACGATATTACGAAAAGACGACATGCCGCTCTCCCTCAGTGGCAGGGAAAGGCGTTGACATGGCGCGTATCATGCGCGGCATTATGCACGGCCTCGATATGCGAAAAGCCGACAAAACCGATGATGAACAGGCCGCAGAACACGGCCAGAAGCGACTGGACTGCGCTGGCAGATTTGACAGATACCGCCTGCGTGGCGGCGTTGTTTTGGACAGACATGGTGAACCCTCTCGCTCAATGCATACGCAGTCTCAAAAACGGAACCGGCAGCGTATGCAATGGACACGCGGATCCGCAATCGACATCCGTCACCACGGGGAAGCACACGAAGAAAGAGGAAACCGCCGAAGCATTTCCGCAAAACCGCGCAAATTCCGGACACCCCGCCGGCATGGACACTCTCGCGATGGCAGGTCTCCTGGCTCACGGGTCGTAACCTGAAAACACCTTCCCGGTCTGTCTGTTTTTTCGCATCGATAGTGCAAAATCACTATGATTTCATATCGATGCGCCAGACCAGTGGCTCTTTGTTTTCAGGCTCTCCGTTCACAGTTGCGGGGGCAGCCACGAATGAGGACAATTCCCTATCGTGTTCCCTTTTCATCCCGCCGGAAAACCCGGCAAGGAACCATCACATCTTTGTTATCCGGCGCGGCACGGTTTGAGTCAATGGGCGACGTTTCAATCGGGCAATCAGTGTCGCTGCGTGACAAGGTGATTGTACCGTTAGAGCTGAAAATGCGGAAATCTAATCAAAGTTTTAACTAAAATTTGCCAGTGAATAGTTATAGACATTAACCAAGTTTGACAGGTGGAGTTATGGGGTTTGATCGCATTTTCAGCACGGAAGCCGCGGCTATCCTGTCTGCATTCAGCCGATCGCAGGCCATCATATCTTTTACACCCGACGGCATGGTGCTCGACGCCAACGAAAATTTCTGCGCGACGCTCGGTTACCGACTCGATGAGATCAAAGGCCGTCATCACAGAATGTTCATGCGCGCAGAAGACGCTGCCGCAGCAGACTACACGACGTTCTGGAAGGGCCTCGCTTCCGGCCAGTATGAGCAACGCCAGTTCCGCCGCCTGACGAAGAGCGGTGAAGAAATCTGGATCCAGGCCAGCTATAACCCGATTATCCGCGGCGGCAAGGTAGTCAAGGTGGTGAAGATCGCCACCGACATTACTGCCGCCAAGCAGGAGAGCGTGGAAAGCAAGGGCAAGATTTCCGCGCTGTCGCGCGCACAGGCCGTCATCGAGTTCAAGCCGGATGGCACGATCCTGACCGCCAATGAAAACTTCTGCTCGGCGCTGGGTTACAGCCTCCAAGAGATCAAGGGACGCCACCACAAGATGTTCTGTGAGGCCGACTATGTTGCCTCCAATGAATATGCCGGGTTCTGGCCACGTCTGGCTGCCGGTGAATTTTATGCCGACGAGTTCAAGCGCATTACCAAGGATGGCAGTGCCATCTTCATTCAGGCGACCTACAACCCAATCCTCAATGATGAAGGCAAGGTCATCAAGGTTGTGAAGTTTGCCACCGACGTCTCTGGTCGCGTACGGGCACTTCAGGAAGTGGGCGCTGGTCTCGAACGTCTGGCGGAATGCAATATTCGTCTGACAATCGACGACCCCTTCGTTCCTGAATTCGACCACCTGCGACACGACTTCAACCAGTCGCTGGCAAAGTTCCAGGAAACCCTTGAGCAGGTGCTGACCGAAACGGCCATGCTGTCCAGTAAAAGCGGCGAGATGCGCGCCAGTGCGAGTGGCATTGCCACCCGCTCCGAGCAGCAGGCGGCTGCTCTCGAGGAAACTTCCGCAGCCCTTGAGCAGATTACCGAAACGGTTCGCGAATCCACGGGCCGCACAGCCGAGGCCCGCAAGCTGGTTCAGGACGCGCGCATTGCAGCTGTCGATTCCGTGCAGGTAGTTGATGCAACGGTTGATGCCATGGCGCGCATTGAAACCGCATCACGCGAGATTTCCAAGATCATTGGCGTCATCGATGAAATCGCCTTCCAGACCAATTTGCTTGCCCTCAACGCCGGTGTTGAGGCTGCCCGCGCCGGTGAAGCAGGCAAAGGTTTTGCGGTCGTCGCGCAGGAGGTGCGTGAGCTTGCCCAGCGTTCAGCCTCCGCCGCCAAGGAAATATCCGGCCTGATCAAGAACTCGACCAATGAGGTCAATGAAGGCGTCAGACTGGTTGGCAAGACAGGTGATGCACTCAAGAACATTCAGGGCTTTGTGCAAAGCATCGAAAGCAATGTCGAGGCCATCGCGATTGGCTCCTCTGAACAATCCACGAAGCTGTCAGAGATCAATTCGGCAATCGGCTCACTCGATCAGATGACCCAGCAGAATGCAGCGATGGTCAGCAGCATGAGCGCCATTTCCGAAGCATTGGCCGAAGGTGCAGGTGAACTTGAACATCTCGTCAAGCGCTTCAAGCTTAACCGCCGCAAATGGCAGCGTGAGCCGGGCTCGGATGCGTCCAAGCTTGGACCCGAAGATCGCGGTTACGGGAAAAACACCATCTACCAGCCAAAGTCCGCCACCAAGGGACTGGCCAAGGCGTCGTAACAACAAAGGCAAGGATTGCTCCTTGCCTTTGTTCATCCGTCCGTACATCATTGATATTGCGGAATTTTGGACTGCCCGTTTCTCACGAGACGGGCAGTCGTTTTTGGTATCAACTCACACAGCTTTGCCGATACCAAAAAGAAGAGGCGTGGAAGCAGACAGCTGTTCGCGTGTTGCGGGGCGACCGAATAGGAAGCCTTGAACT
Source organism: Agrobacterium sp. 5Ca50 (assembly GCF_055381905.1). Classification (NCBI taxonomy): domain Bacteria; kingdom Pseudomonadati; phylum Pseudomonadota; class Alphaproteobacteria; order Hyphomicrobiales; family Rhizobiaceae; genus Agrobacterium; species Agrobacterium sp. 5Ca50. Next base: position 645,751 of record NZ_AP026438.1, on the reverse strand, counting down.
TCGTCGCATCCTTCCGACAAAAGCACCTGCAACTGTTCGCGAGTCTCGACACCTTCAGCCAGCACCGCCACATCGAGGCTTTTGCCGAGTGCAACAATCGCCCGGACGAAAGCCTTGGACTGTCGGCTTTCCAGTTCATGTACGAAGCTCTTGTCGAGCTTGATCTTGTCGAACGGGAAGGAACGCAGTGTTTCAAGCGACGAATAACCGGTGCCGAAGTCATCAATCGCAATGGTTACGCCCATCGCCTTGATCTGGCGCAGGATATGCAGTGCGCGCGCCTTGTCGCCAATGATGGCGCTTTCGGTGACTTCAAGCTCAAGACGCGCAGCAGGCAGGCCAGTGTCCAGCAGGATTTCCCGGACCTTCTCGACCAGTATGACATTGTTCAATTGCAATGGGGACAGATTGACCGCAATCTTATGCGGGATGTCCCAATCTGCGGCCTCACGGCAGGCTTGTTGCAGCACCCATTCGCCAATCGCCGAGATCGCACCACATTCTTCTGCAATCGGAATGAAATCGACTGGTGAAACGAGACCTCTTTCCGGATGCAGCCAGCGCAGTAGCACTTCGTAGCCGGTGACCTCATCGGTCTTTACCGAACGCTGCACCTGATAGGTCAAGTAGAACTGCTTCTGCTCAAGTGCAGTCCAGATATCGCGGCCCATGGCCCGCCGTTCCCTGGCCGCTTCGTCCATCGCGGCTTCATAGAAGCTGATCTTCTGTTCGATGCTGGCCTTGGAACGGTACATAGCCATATCGGCATTTCTGAGCAACTTTTCCCGATCAGTAGCATCCTGCGGATAAATCGCCACGCCAAGGCTGGCACCCGGCATAATCTCGGTGTGAGAGAGTTCGATTTTGGTGGTCAGCAAGCGGTTCATGCGGCGGATGAATTCATCCAGCTCTGTCTGATCGTTGAAGCTTTTTATGGCAACAAATTCATCGCCACCCAGGCGGCCAACCGTTTCGCCAGTTAGCAGTCGTTCGCCCAGGCGCTTTGCCAATGTCACCAGAACGCTGTCACCTGCGGCGTGGCCGAGCGTGTCATTGACCTCTTTGAAATTATCGAGATCGACTGCGATAACGGCGACCTTTGAAGTCAGTGTATCGGCGTCTCGAATAGCGGCATCCAGCGTTTCGACAAATTGGCGGCGGTTTGGCAGACCGGTTAGGACGTCATGGCGAGCAAGATGGGCAATGCGGTTTTCAGATTTAACGCGTTCGGTAATATCCTCGACGGTTGTCACCCATGCACCTTGCACCGCCGGGCGATGAATGACACGCACAGTGCGTTCGTTCTGGATCGTGCGAATGGTCTCGCCACCTTCCGGCGCGCGGATCAGGTCGATATGGCCGTGATAAAAATCAGAGGCGTCGATCTTGCTGCCGGCATCATGGCCATAGGGCAGTTCGCAGATTTCCCGGAAGGTCTTGCCCACCAGATCCGCGTCATCAGGAATACCAACGATTTCATTGAGGCGTGTATTCTGCAGAACCAGCCGTTCGTCCTTGTCGAACAACATGATGCCATTGGCCATGTTGTCCAGAGCAAGCGCCAGATTGTCAGAAGCCTCCTGAATGCGGTTGGCAGCACGTTTCTGCTCGGTGCAATCCCGCGTGATCTTTGCGTACCCGGCCAAGGTGCCGTCATCAGCATAGATTGCATCAATTGCCACAGCCGCCCAGAAGGACGAACCGTCCTTGCGATAGCGCAGGCCCTCGGATTCAAATTTGCCTTTCGTCCGGGCTGTCTCAAGCGCCTTTTCAGGCAGTCCTGCGGCCCTGTCTTCCTGTGAATAGAATTTTGAAAAATGCTGACCGACAATTTCGTCTGCCGTGTAACCCTTGGCGCGCTCGGCACCGACGTTCCAGTTGCTGACCCGTCCCTCAGTATCCAGCATATAGATTGCGTAGTCGGTAACGCCCTGTACGAGGCGTCGGAAATTGGTTTCACCAGCTACCGTTGCCATTTCTGCCCGCATGGCAAACATTGCTGCCGTCAGCCCGGAAAACAGGAAGGACAGTGTCACGCAGGTGATGATGAGAACCATCACGCCCGCAGAGATGACGTTGCTGGCTGGCGCGGAGTAATCCGGCACAACAGTGATCGCGCCCATGGCGGTGAAGTGCATGCCAACGATTGCCAGCGTCAAAAGTGCGGCAGGCAGAATGACAGGTGAACCGCTGGTCCTTTCAGCGCGACGTACCGCGAATGCTGGCACAGATAGCGCAACGGCCAAAATGGAAGCCGCAATGACCAGGGAACGATCCCAGACAATGGTGCCAGGCAGTTCAATTGCTGTCATGCCGATGAAGTGCATGCTGGTGACGCCGATGCCAAACAACACACCTGCAGCAACAGTACCGTGCCGACCGGTATCGTAGGTCGCACAGGCCGCAGCCGCCACGGTCGTTCCGATGGCAACCGCCAGCGAAATCAGCGTTCCATTAATTTCATAACCGAACACAAAACCGGGATCATAGGCAAGCATTGCCACGAAATGGGTGGTCCAGATGCCAAACCCGCTTGCCCCGCCGGTCGCAGCAATCCAGATCACACGAGGTAAGCCACTGCTTTTTACAGCGCGCCGCAGCAGCAACATCGCTACCGTCGCGGAAAGAAGGCACAATATTCCCGCAAGCACTACCAGTCGCATATCGTGCTCATACACCAAGCACGTCAGTATCGAATTCATTTCATACCCCGAATATGCAGAGACGTCACATGCCTGAAATAAGCAATGGTAGCGCCCGTCTAGGCCGGGCATTACTGAGGGCGACAGCTTACGAGATGATTAATTCCGCAGGGTTCTCAAAGGCTTGGTTAACGAAGTCGATCCATCCTCAACGCTGCATCATCAACCACTAAAGGTTTGCACGTTAAGAGCGTTTTTTGTGATTTTTAGTTGTTGAGGAAAACAAATGCACCAGTGGATAGTGGCCGTACTCGTAGTGAGCATGGTGTGTGGTTACACAACATATTTCTACGCCCGCAAGATCGCCAGAGAAGATGGGCTGGATGACCAGAAGCCAACATGGTTCGGCGGATGGAGGAATGTTTCGAAGATCAATACTATCCTGAAACAACGCGCACAGAAAGGCGACCGATTGGCCGCGCGAATACGAATGCTGCATATCGTGAGTAACGCGTCCATACCGCTTTTCATCATCGGCATGGCTGTTCGAAATGTCTGGATGCGCTGACATTACCTGCCGTCAACCTACGTTGGCAGCCGCTTAGAACCGACTGTTGACGACGGTGCTTTTGCCACACCATTCGTCCACATCAGTTTTCAGACTGGATATTACCGTGCCGGGATGGCCTTCAGGTAGGCGGCAATCGCATCACGGTCTTCGGCTGTCAGTCGCGCCATGTTTTGCTGCACCTTCACCATTGAGCCACCAACACTGTCGAACTCTGGCGTGAAGCCGGTTTCCAGATAGCTTGCGATATCTGCATCAGCCCAGTTTTCCATATCACTGGAACCAGGGGTGATATTGGGAATGCTGCCCTCGCCTTCCGGATTGGGACCACCGGCCAGCCACTTGTCTTTGAGGAATCCACCCAACAGGTTGCGTGGTGTATGACATTCACCACAATGGCCCGGCCCCTCGACCAGGTACTGGCCGCGCACCAGTGCGGCATCGGCGTTTGCCAGCTCGACGCGTGCCGCACCTTCGTCAAAATACAGGAACTTCCAGCCACCCAGAGCAAGCCGGATGTTGAACGGGAATGGCAAGTCATGGTTCGGTGCGACTTGATCGCTGGCAGGCAATGTCTTCATATAGGCAAATAGATCGCTGATATCCTTGGCGGGCATCCGCGCGTAGGAAGCATACGGGAAGGACGGATAGAGGTGCTCACCATTGCGGCCGGTGCCGCGGGTCATGGCATCGCCAAATTCTGCAAGGGTCCACTCACCAATACCGGCCTTTGGATCCGGCGAGATATTTGGCGCATAGAATGTGCCGAACGGGCTATGCAGCGGCGCGCCGCCAGAGAGTTGTAACAGGGCATCCCCCGTAGCATCAGGCGCGGCATGACAGCTTGCGCAACCACCGGCCCAGAACAGGTTTTCGCCATTGACGAGATCTGGAGTTCCGGCATTGGCCCAATGGCTTGGCGCCTGCCTGTCCGGCGCCGTAACTACGAAGAAAATGCCTGCACCTGCAACAGCAGCCAGAGCCGCGGCGGCACCAAGCTTTACAAGCTTCGAAGCCATATCATTCTCCCGAAATGCACAGTCTGAAAAACAGTCTGAAAAATGCCGGTCTGCGCGTACCCCCAGCGATCGGGATGACAGACCATGGATATCGTCAGCAGAATGTGCGGCTCATGCTGAACAGCCGCACATTCTCAGCAGGCTTAAAGCTTAACGCTTCAAGCGGTAGGTCTGGTGGCAGACACCACAATCAGCGCCGAGCGACTGCATGGCGGTTGCAACGCCAGCCTGATCGGCAGGCAGCTGCGCCAGAACGGCATCAGCGTCTGCGCCGAGCTTTTCGGACTTGGCCTTGAAGTCATCAAAATTCTGCCAGATGGCTGGAGAGGCTGCACTTCCGGTTTCCGTACCGGCCGGGAACTGATCAGGGAATGCCTTGGCATTGGTGCTGATGGTCGTGACAGCAGCCTTCACCGCTTCAGCATCGTAAGGCTTCTGGCCCTTGGCGATGGCATTCAGCGCGCCCATTGCGCCGCCGATTTGCTTCATCATGCCTTCGCGCTTTTCAATTTCGCCAGCAGCGGAAACCGCTCCGGCGCAAAGACAGCCGAACAACATGGCAGCCGCAATGGTCTTCAATTTCATATGCTTCTCTCCTTGATACCGGCCAAAGGGACGATTCAACATTTAGGGACGCCCGAACATGCCCCGTTTGACGTTTCGAGAGAAGTCACAATAAGGTGAGGTTTGGTGATTTTCGCTGCTAAAACAGTCCTCTAAGAGACTTTTGTCAATTCCGCCCACAGGGTTAGCGCCGATACAACAACCAGCACCAGACCCGCCGCACGTCCGACAAAAACCGTTGCTGCAGGTGATGAAACCAGAAACCTGCGACTTTTATCCGCCGTCAGCGCCAATGCGCCATAGACGCTGAACTGGGTTGCGGCCACCATGGCCCCCATGATCAACCCTTGTGTCCACACCGGGCCATAGGCGGGTTTCAGAAACTGCGGATAAACCGCCAGCATGAACAGATAGGCCTTGGGGTTGGCAAGGCAGGTCAGGATGCCGCGCCGGAAGGCACGCCAAGCCGATTTGCTGGACGATGCCTCATCTCCCTGCACGGTAATTGAACTGCGCATCAGGCTGATGCCGATCCAGATCATTTAACCAGCGCCCAGCACAAGCAGCGGTGTGAACAGGCTGGGCATCGAGGCAGCCAGCAGCCCGACACCGGCCGCACCATACAGCGAGTGGACGACACCACCGGCCACGATACCGAGAATGGCGAAAAAGCCGGTACGTTTTCCGCCGGTCAAAGAGCTTGCCAGCACAAACAGCACGTCCATGCCCGGCACAATGATGATGCCAAACAAAAGCAGGAAAAACAGCCAGAGGTTTTCGCTATAGGCCATGTCAGTATCTCCCCCGCATTATTTGCTGCAAACTGCGCGCGATCCCAAGGTTTTCAACCCGTTTCTGGTGTTTATAATCTCGTGCTACTGACAGCGTTCTGTCAGTAGCCTTCGCACGGAGACAGAAATGCGCAAAGCATCACGGCTTTTCGAAATCATCCAGATATTGCGGGTGGCACGCCAGCCGGTGACCGCACAGCAGATTGCCGACACGCTGGAGGTGACACCTCGGTCGGTTTACCGCGACATTGCCGCCTTGCAGGCCATGCGTGTGCCGGTCGAAGGCGAACGTGGCGTGGGTTATATCATGCGGCCCGGCTTCAACCTGCCACCGCTGATGTTTTCGATCGAGGAAACGGAAGCCATCGTTCTTGCACTGGCACTTGTCAGCAGAACCGGCGACACGGAGTTACGCCAGGCAGCCAAGCGGGTCAGCGACAAGATTGCCTCATCGGTCCCCGAACCCCTCTCCCGCATTCTGTCCACCACTGCGCTACATGCCTGGGGCATTATTGCCAATGCACCTGATGGCGTGGACCTGTCGATGATCCGACGCGCAGTTCGCAACGAGGAAAAGCTTGATATCACCTATCAGGACGAAGCCGGTTCGCTGACCGAACGGCGGATACGGCCAATCGCGGTGATCTATTATTCCGAAACCGCCAATATCGTCGCCTGGTGCGAGTTGCGGCAGGCGATCCGCAACTTCCGTGCGGACCGTGTCAAAAGCTGCATCGAAACGCAGGACTTCTTCAAACAGCAAGGTGAGGCTTTGCGCCAGCTATGGATGGCCAACTGGCAATATAGTCAAACGCCGAAGACCAACCCTTGAGCGATCAAAGCGCTAGCGTGCGGCTGTCTTCACGACCGAAACCGCGAACCTCGATACGGTCAGCATAGACATCGGCAATGGCAAAGGTGTTTTCGTCAGGCGTGTCCACCATGCCCTTGAAATTGAGAAAATGCTTGCCGTCTATTTCGCCGTAATTACCGACATGGTTATGGCCGCAGAACCACGCCACAAAACAATCATGGTCGGCCAACAACGACAGAATGCGTGGCGTATCCCACAGGTTATGGGCATTATCAGGGAACACAGGATAGTGGCAGAAGATCACCACCTTCTGATTGAGACGTGCTGCGTCTTCCAGCGTGTTTTCCAGCCAGCCAAACTGCTCATCACTCAATGAACCATTCCAGGTCTGCGCATTGATGGCGCCAACCGCCTGCAATGTCTCCAGCCGCGTGGCGGCGATTTCACGCTTCGGGTCATGTCTTTCCGGTGCAAACAGACTGACGTCAGATCCATCAAGAACAATGAAACGCATACCCTGCTCGGCAAAGTCATGCCAAGGCGATGGCATGCCCAGTCGCTGATAGACGTCTGGCAATTTCTCAGCATCGACGGCAAAGTCGTGATTGCCCGGCAACAGAACGGAACGGTGCCGCAGCTTGTCGTAACAGGCAAGGATTGCGTCGAAGCTGGTCCAGTCACGATCGACCAGATCACCCAGCGTCACGACGAAGGCCAGATCCTCACCATTCATCGTTTCAATCGCCGCATCGAGCTTGCGTGGGGTATTGGCGTAATAGCGCCCCGTATCAGGCTTCGGTTCGATGTCGGCATATTGGGGGTCGGCGATGATGCCGAAGGAAAATAGCGGTGCAGCAAGATGTGTCATGGCGGCGGCTTTATGCCCTGCACATGACAGCGATATGACATCGCAGCCACATAGCAAGACACCCGGCACGAAGGCCGGGTGTCTCGTAAAATCGAAGGTTGAAAACCTTACTTGGAAGCGGCTTCGAAGCGCTCCAGAACGTAGTCCCAGTTGATGAGGTTATCAACGAAGGCTTCGAGGTACTTTGGACGCAGGTTGCGGTAGTCGATGTAGTAGGAGTGTTCCCAAACGTCGACGCCGAGGATCGGCTCTGCACCGTGAACCAGCGGGTTTTCGCCGTTCGGGGTCTTGGAGATTTCGAGCTTGCCGTTCTTGACCGAGAGCCATGCCCAGCCGGAGCCGAACTGTGTGGTACCAGCAGCGATGAAGTCTGCCTTGAACTTGTCAAAACCGCCGAGGTCGGAGTTGATTGCAGCTTCCAGCTTGCCAGGCAGCTTGTTGCCGCCGCCGTCCTTCTTCATCCACTTCCAGAAATGAACGTGGTTGTAGTGCTGGGCAGCGTTGTTGAACAGGCCAGCATTGGTGCCGAAAGACTTCTTGACGACTTCTTCCAGCGACAGGTCAGCAAGGCCAGCTTCAGCAGCAAGCTTGTTGCCGTTGTCTACGTATGCCTTGTGGTGCTTGTCGTGGTGGAATTCGAGCGTTTCGCGCGACATGTATGGTGCGAGAGCGTCGTAGTCGTATGGAAGTTCGGGAAGTTCGAAGGCCATGGTGGTACTCCTTGTTGCAGCGGTGACCCGCTCCTTGAAACCTTGTGCGCGGAACATAGGAGCGGAACTCAATTGAGGCAACCTGCGAAATATCAAAATGTTCCGGCAAAAGAGAAAATTCCACTACCAACATCAGAAATTCACAATCGCATTCGATGGTTGCGTACCGATTCAAGAACTTCGGTTCGGCATTACTGACAAGGAAAGCGACAAGATGAGGAAAACCCTCTGCACTGCAATTCTGGCAAGCATGATCTCACTCCCTGCTGCCGCCTCATCGGATGAAGCATGGCAGGAGTTTACTGCCGACGTCCAGGCGAAATGCCTCGCCGCCACGGAAGGCATGATCGAGAACGCCAAGATCGTGGTCGATCCGTTTGGTAGCGAAAGCTACGGCCTTGCGATCGTCAGCGGTAAAGCCAAGGGGGCCGACGCGACGATCAGCCATATCTGCGTTTACGACAAGCAGGCAAAGACCGTGGAAATCGGCGGTGAAATGACGACGGACACCGTCAAGATCGATATTCCCGATCAGGCCAAGCCATAAGGCGAGATAGCCCCAATCATATCAGGGCTGGAAGCGCGGCGTCGTATCTGCTTCACCAAGCGGGCGTTGCATCAGCACAGTATCAAGCCACTGGCCATGCTTCCAGCCGATTGACTTCAATGTGCCGACCATTTCAAAACCTGCCGCGCGGTGCACCCCGACCGAGGCGGCATTGGCGGAATCACCGATCACCGCCACCATTTGCCGAAAGCCCTTGGCCGTCGCGTCGCCAATTAGCGCATCCAGCAATTTTCGGCCAATGCCCATGCCTTTGGCATCGGGGCTGACATAGACCGAATCCTCGACCGTTGCGCCATAGGCCGGGCGCGCACGGTAGGCACCGGCATAGGCGTAACCAGCGATACGGCCTTCAACCTCAGCCACCAGATAAGAAAACCCGCCGGAGACCAAAGCGTCGCGACGCTTGAGCATTTCATCAACGGAGGGCGGATCGATTTCGAAGCTCGCCTTGCCGTGCAGGACAGCATCACGGTAAATTTCGGTTATCGCTGGAATATCGTCTGTATGGCTCTGACGAATAATGATGTTAAGCGAAGATTTTTCGGCCATTTGCCGTCATCCGGAATATGTGTTGCAGGAGAAAAAAAACGGCCGGGGAACCCGGCCGTTTCGTAGATGTGTGATCAGGCGTCAGTGCCTGACTTGGCCCATTCGAGATAAAGCTCCAGCGCCTTGCGGGCGACCGGGCCAGCCTGCAATTCCTTCTCGTCCAGCTTTGTGACCGGAGAAACCTTGGAATAGTTGCCGGAGCAGAAAATCTCGTCGGCGTTCTTGAAGTCTTCCACCGAAAGCGTTGCTTCACGAACCTCGAAACCCGCCTGACGAAGCAGACCCATAACGCGCGAGCGGGTGATGCCGGCAAGGAAGGTGCGGTTTGGAACCGGGGTCAGGACAACGCCATCCTTGACCATGAAGATGTTGGAGGCTGCCGTTTCAGCAACATTTCCGTTCATATCGCGCATCAGGGCATTGTCGAAACCACGCGAACGGGCCTCAATGATCGCACGGCCGCTATTCGGATAAAGGCTGCCTGCCTTGGCGTCGGTCATTGCAGTTTCCGGCGAAGGGCGACGCAGCGGAGAAACGGTGAGCGTCAGCGACTTGCCCGCATCCATAGGTGCTTCAAACAGGCAAAGAGCAAAACGGGTGGAGGCTCCGTCTGGCGCCACAACGCTGCCAACTGAGCCATGTTCAGCCCAATACATAGGCTTGATGTAGATGGCGGTCTTGCCATCAAACTTCTTGACGCCTTCGAGTGCCAGCGCCTCGATTTCCTCAGGGGTTTTGGTCGGGATCATGCCCATGTTGGTGGCCGAGCGATTGACGCGCTGGCAGTGCAGATCCAGATCCGGTGCCAGACCATCGAACCAGCGAGCGCCATCAAACACTGTCGAAGCCAGCCACATGGCATGTGAGGTGGGGCCAATCAACGGCGGATTGCCGGGCAGCCATTCACCGTCAACATAGGTCCAGGTGTTTGATTTCGGTGAAGTATCGACGGCCATTCTCAAAGTCTCCTATAGATAAGTGGCCGGAGTGAATGCCTCGACCTGCATCAGGTCAAGATAATTTTTCCGCAAAAACACAAAACGACGCAAAACAATATCCACCTGCGGTATCTGAGCAAGAATCTTCCATCGAACCAACAACTTGATAAATGGACGCATAACGATAAATGATGGAGCGGGTAAAAACTGTGTAATTGAAACGGGACACCTGACCGAAGGTGTCAGCATGGGAGACTCACAGATATGGCATGGTCCGCCGCACAATACCTCCGGTTTGAAGATGAAAGAACACGCCCTGCCCGCGATCTGCTGGCGCAGGTTCCGCTGGAAACGGTAATGGCGGGTTATGACCTCGGCTGCGGTCCCGGCAACTCCACAGAGCTGCTGACAAACCGCTACGGTTTGAATGTGATCACCGGCGTGGACAGCGACGACGACATGCTGGAAAAGGCCAGAGATCGCCTGCCGAATACCGAGTTTCGCAAAGCCGACCTTTCCACATGGCAACCCGATACCCCTGCCGACCTTTTATATGCCAATGCAGTTTTCCAGTGGATACCGGACCATCTCAGCGTGCTGGAAAAGCTGATGGATCATCTGAAACCGGGCGGCGTGCTGGCGGTACAGATGCCGGACAATCTGTCTGAACCGACCCATGTCTCGATGGGAGAAACCGCGTCTGTCGGGCCTTGGGCCCCGGCCTTTGCCGACGGATCTTTGCGGCGTAAACCACTGCCCTCCCCAACCGCCTATCTCGACCGGCTTGGTCCAAAATCGGCACGGGTCGATGTCTGGCACACGATCTATAATCACCCGATGGCGGATGCCAGCGCGATCGTCGAATGGGTGAAAGGTACTGGACTGCGCCCCTATCTGAATGCCGCAGGTGCTGAACATCAGGAAGCGTTTCTGGCTGACTATACGGCGCGCATCGCCAAGGCTTACGCGCCGATGGCGGACGGCCGTGTCCTGCTACGCTTCCCGCGCCTTTTCGTTGTTGCTGTCAAGAAGTGATCCTGCCGGCCGAGCGGTAGCCCCGAGCAAAACAGACAAAGACCCCGCCCATATGCATGGGCGGGGTCTTTCATTTTTCAATCAGTTCAGCCGATAGGCAATAACACTGTCACCCAGTGTCGTGCCGATTGAGCCATGACCACCGGCGGCAATGACGACATATTGTTTGCCATCTGCTCCGCGATAGGTGACGGGCGTTGCCTGCCCGCCCGCCGGCAGACGGGCCTGCCACAGTTTTTCACCTGACTTCATGTTGTAAGCTCGCAGATAGTTGTCGAGCGTGGCAGCGGTGAAGGACACACCGCCTGCCGTGGTCAAGGTGCCGCCATGGGCGAGGATGCCCATCGGCAGCGGGATTGGCCATGAGTATCCCAATATCTTCTGGTCCTGCACCGTGCCGTTGCGGCGTTTCCACGCGGTTTTGCCCGTTGTCAGGTCGACGCCAACCATTTCACCCCATGGCGGTGTATTGCATGGCAGCCCGATGCCGGACCGGAAGTTAAGGATGCTTATGCCAAATGGCCCACCAAGATTTTCATTGCCGGGGTTGGTGCCCTCCTTGGTGAAGAGACGGGCATTCAAATCATCCGGTTTGCGTGGATAGGCCTGATAGAGATAGGGCAGATATTGCGGTGTACCGATCAGCCATTTGTTGACCGGATCAACCGCGATCGACCCCCAGTTGAACACACCAATATTACCCGGCCAGACAAGCGAAGGTTTGCCGATGCCGGGAGGTGTAAACGGATTTCCATCATATCGTGCCTGCTTGAATGCCAGACGGCACATCGCCTGGTCGATCGGTGAGACACCCCACATGTCGACTTCACGCAGCGGTGCCGGTGTGAAGTTCAGCGACGAGACAGGTTGTACCGGTGACGGTTTTTCATTGGGCACATCGGTTTCCGTGCTGACCTTCTGTTCACTGACCGGCAAGATAGGCGTGCCGTCCTGACGGTTGAGAACCCACAAGTTGCCGCCCTTGGTCGGCATGATCACCGCCGGTACATTCTTGCCGTCCTTGGGAAGGTCGAGAAGTGTCGGCTGAGACGGATTATCACGGTCCCAAAGATCGTGATAGGAGGTCTGGAATTTCCAGCGCAACTTGCCTGTTTCAATATCGAGTGCTGCCAGCGCATCGACAAATTGCGTGTCCTCTTCAGTGCGGTTCATACCGAACTGATCAGGAGACTTGTTGCCGAAAGGCACATAGACAAGACCCAGCGCTTCATCGGCACTGAAGGTTGTCCATGCGGTGGGAGAGTTGGCCTCATAGGTTTCACCGGCGGCGAGAGGCGCTGTTTCATCCGGTTTTCCGGCATCGAATTTCCAGACGATTTTGCCCGTGCGCACATCATAGGCGCGGATCACGCCCGAGGTATTGTCCTCGTAATAATTGTCAGACACCGAACCGCCGATGATGATGAGGTTTTTCGTCACCAGAGGTGCTGAGGTCTGCATGTAAGAGGATTCATGCAACATCGGCATTTGCGCCAGAAGATTGACATAACCATTTTCGCCAAACTCGGTGCAAAGTGCACCGGTATCGGCATTCAACGCATAAAGGCGACCATCAACCGTGGTGGAGATGATACGCCGTGGGCAGGTCAATGTAGCCGGAGCCGGCGCGACCACTTGCGGTGTTTGGGTTTGAGCCCGCGTTTGAGCCTGTGTCCGTGTCGTGCCATCGGTTGCTGGAGCAGCGGGAGCTGCAGGAACTGAGGTGGCAGCAGGTGCTGCAGGTGCGGCGACAAAATCGCTGCTGTCATTATAGGACACACCACGGCATGTCTGGTGCTGGAAGAATGTGCTGGGTTTCAGCTCAGGGTCAAACTTCCATTTAACCTCCCCCGTTTCCGGGACCAATGCCTCAACAATGTTATGTGGCGTGCAGAGATACAGCAGTCCGTTGACCTTCAAAGGTGCCACCTCGAAGGTAAACTCCTTGCTGTCATTGGCAGTTTTCAAATCGCCGGTATGGTGTTCCCAGGCAACGGTCAGCCCGTTGACAGTATCGACGTTGATATCACTGAGGGAGGAATAACGTTGGCCGAGATTGTTGCCGCCATAGGCAATCCAGTCATCTGCCGGGTAAGCCGGCGTGCCAGTCGCAGCGGGCTCGGCCTGGGCGGATTGCGGTTGAAGTTCACCATCGATCAGCCTCGGGTCAACAAACCATGACACGACGCCCAATACAGCGATGACAAACACGGTCATGCGCAACAAAGCAACGCTTTTGCCTTTGGTTTTAAGGCCATAGGGCACCAGCGGCAGGCTAAGCAATAATCCGAGGAAGGTCAGCAATGCACCGCGCGGTATCCATTGCCACTTGTCGAAACCCACTTCCCAGATGGTCCACACGAAGGTGGCGATCAGAAGCAGTGCATAGAGAAAATACCCAGATTGACGACGGCGAATGAGCTGGATGGACGCCAGCAACAGACCAACGCCGATAACGACATAGAAGACGCTTCCGCCAGCCATTGCGAGTTGCACACCGGGATACAGTATCGCCAAAGCCAGTATGGCCGCAACAACCCCAATAATGAGAACAAACATGTGTTCTCCTTTCGCAGATCTGAAAAAATCACCGGTGCCGGAAAGGCTTTTCGACACCAGCATCAGCAGAGGTGAAGCGCGCTCTTTTTTCAGGGTGGCTTCAGTGGATGAGCCCATCTTGCCGGGCGTCATTCTTTAAAGACCACAATCCGGTGTCGTTGCTGAACGACATTTCAGCCACCGGTTGCGACAATGTTTTTGACATGTTTCAATTTGAAAGGGAATACTAATTAACGAGCTTCTGATGCACGCAAACAGAATGCTCCGGACACCTCATGTCAGGTTGCACCTTTGCCCCAAACGCAGCGTAGCCTGAAATGTTCCTTCCGCATATGGAAAGGACGACCGAAGCCGTCCTTTCCCTGCCTATCGGGCCTATCTTACCGAGCGATTGCGGTGCGGGTTCGATGGTCGAACACCCGAACGCCGAGAGCAGCAATGGCAAGCAACGCGCCCAGAACACTGACGGCAGTCCATCCATCATAGCCCCAGGCGGCGGTTGCGAGAGCAGAACCGCTAGCACCTCCCAAAAACATACTGGTCATAAAGATGGTGTTGATGCGGCTACGGGCTTCCTGATCCAGCGCATAGATGATGTGCTGGTTGGACACGAGGGCACTCTGCACCCCGAAGTCGAGGATGATGACGCCAATAACCAGTGCTGCCAACGACGCCCATGCGCCGAAGACAATCCAGGAGACAAGAGCCAGAACCGCGCCTGACCATACCACGAAGTGTGGTCCACGACTGTCAGCGATACGGCCTGCCAGCGGTGCTGCGAAGATGCCGACAGCACCCACCACACCGAACAGACCCGCGACATCTGCACCCAGATGGAAGTCAGGACCTTGCAGGTAAAGCGCAAGGATGGTCCAGAATGCCGAGAAGGAGCCGAACAGCGCCGCCTGCACCAATGCAGCGATACGCAAATCCGGTTCACGCTTCCAAATGTGCACCAAGGACACCATCGCCTGACGATAAGGCATGCGCGACGATGGCTTGTGGTTTGGAAGGGCAACGAACATCAATGCGGCGGCAAAAAGTGCCATCGGCACGCCGATCCAGAACATTTCCCGCCAGCCGGCATGCTGGCCGACAAAACCGGACAGGGTGCGGCTTAACAGAATGCCTGACAGGAGACCGGCCATAACGGTACCGATGGTGGCGCCACGTTTTTCCGGCGCTGCCAGCGAGGCTGCAAAGGGCACAATCTGCTGAGCAACCGCGGACCCGACCCCGACGGCAAATGAGGCGATGACCAAGATCCATGCGGTTGGTGCGACGGCCGTTGCCGCCAGCGCGACAGACAGAGCCACAAATTGCCCGATGATGAGATATCGGCGGTTTACGATGTCCCCGAGCGGCAGAAGCAGCAAAAGGCCGAATGCAAATCCGAGCTGTGTGGCGGTCGGTACAAAGCTGGTGATCGCATCATGCGGGAAACCTGCCTTCATGATGCCGAGCATCGGCTGGCTGTAATAGATATTTGCGGCGGCAATGCCGCTGGCAATCGCCATTGCCAGCAAGCTCCACTTGCTTAAGCCCGCATGAGCCTGCGGTGCATTGGTTTTCGTCGTGTTCATGTTTCACGCCTTTCTGGCCGAAGAGTTGGCGCAGATATACAATTTAATCAAAATAAGATTTAGTGACCTATGTAGTTCAACCCGTATAACGGAAATTGATATAATGAATATCCAAGACGTGTTGGTTTTCACCACGGCTGTTGCTGCTGGTAGCCTTTCCGAGGCGGCAAGACGGCTTGGTATGCCGTCCATGACGGCCACACGTCGCCTGGCTGCACTGGAGGCAACGGTTGGGGTGCGCCTGATGCACCGTACCACCCGCTCGCTTTCGCTAACAGCGGAGGGCGAGACATTTCTACCTTACGCGCAGGCGCTGGTGGAAAATACCGAAGAAGCACTCGCCCAGTTTAATTCCGGCACACAAAAGGCCAGCGGCTTGCTGCGCGTGTCGGTTCCTGTGGCTTTTGGCATCCAATTTGTGGCACCTCTCGTGCCACAACTGCTAGAGGCCCACCCCTCCTTGCGCATTTCCCTTGATCTCAACGATGCCCTGCCCGATCTGGTGTCCAGCGGTATGGATCTGGCCATTCGTATTGCCAGGTTAAAGGACAGCAATCTGATTGCGCGCAAATTGGCAGACAATCCGCGTGTTCTTGTGGCGTCACCCGATTACCTTAGAAAATACGGCACGCCGCGCACGCTCGAAGAACTGCAACAGCATGACTGCCTGCCGATTGCCAACATCCAGCAGTGGAACTTCATCGCCGATGGACATGAACGACATATGCGGCTGAACCCGCGCTTTTCCGCGACCAGCATCGAGGGATGCCATGCGGTCAGTATTGCCGGTGGCGGCATTGCCCTGCTTGCCAACTGGAATGTCGAGAAGGACTTGCAATCCGGGCGACTGGTAGAGGTCAAGCTTGAGGATGCGGCGCCTCAGACAATCGCTATCTGGGCAGTTTATCCCACCCGCAAGCTGCTGCCAGCCAAGGTCAGCGTATTCATATCAGCGCTGCAGGAGGTTCTGGATAAAAGCACATCCGGCAACGGGTGATGGTTGCCGGATGTTGTCTGTCTGGATCGCGGCTGTTTATGCGTGGATGGCATTGACCATCTGGAAGACCTTGTCGAAAGCACCGTTTTCAACGGAGAAGCGCAGCGGCTTGCAGCGCTCGACCACCACTTCCTTTTCATCCGGACGGTTTGTCAGGATATCCATGACTTCCGTGATGAAGGCTTCCAGCGGCATGGCGCGTTCGTCTGTTGCCTGATGTTCACCCTGCAGGGTGGTCTGCACGTAAGGTGGAACTATCTCGATAACCTCGACCGGCGTTGCTTTCAGCTGCTCGCGCAGCGTCACGGAATAGGCATGGATGGCCGACTTGGTGGCGCTGTAGGTCGGGGTTGCAACCATCGGCACAAAGGCAAGACCTGACGATACGGTCAACACGGTCGCGTTCTTCTGTTCCAGGAAATGCGGAAGCAATGCCGCAGTCAGGCGAATGGGCGCCAGAAGATTTGTGGCGATGGTTTCTTCCGCTATCGCAAGGTAGTCAGGCGCTGACGGAATGGCTTCGTTTTTCATGATACCGGCATTGTTGATGACGGCGTTGAGGGAGGGATAGGCAGCCACGACTTTGTCGGCGAATGCGCTGATGTCGGCTGCGTCCGTCGCATCCATTACAAAGGATGCCATGCCGGGATTTGCCTTGGTGACCTCGTCCAGAACGTTAGCGCGTCTACCGCTGATGATGACCTGATTGCCGAGGGCATGAAATGCTTCGGCCAGTGCACGACCAATGCCGGAACCGCCGCCAGTGATGAGAATGGTGTTATCTGTGGTTTTCATGGCGATGACCTTTCCTTGTTGTCTGGACAAAGATTAGCTATCATCCTCTCCAATCGAAAGAAGGCACCCAAAAGATTTATACTTACCAAAAGGAGAGTGTCTGTATGAAAAGGCATTCCGTCGATCCGATCATCGAAAAACGCCTGCATGATGAGATACCTGATAATGTTGACCCGGTGATTGAAGCGCTGGTGCAGGACATCATCGCCAAGGTGGCAGACAAATGGACGATGCTCATTCTGGAGGTTCTGGAAGAACACGGCACCGTGCGGTTTACACAACTGGGCAAGTTGGTGGGCAGCATCAGCCAGAAGATGCTGACCAAGACACTTCGGCAGATGGAGAGTGACGGGCTGGTGAAACGCACCGTGCATCCAGTTATTCCACCGCATGTCGATTATAGCCTGACCAATCTTGGCCGCAGTCTGGGTGGTGCATTTTGCGGAGTATGGATCTGGGCGGAAACCCATCATGCCGAAATTGAAAAGGCGCGGCGCAATTTTGCTGCAGCGTCCGGCTGAGCCCTGCCCTGTCCCTTGACCAGCCTCCAAAAAAAAGGTGCATCTGCGTTCGAACCGCAGATGCACCCTTTGAAACTTCAGGCGATCAATTTCTGATCAGGTGAACTGGCTGAGTCCTGGAACCGAGGCGATAACCTGATCGACAACTTCATCACCAGCGTGCTGGCGGGCAACTGCGATGGTTTCCTTTGCAAGAGCGGTAATCTCGCCCATGCCAAGGCCCTGGCTCATCAACTGCTGGCCAAGCCCCATGATGCCGCCACCACCGATGGCGCTCATCAAGCCACCCAGCAGACCGCCGCCGCCACCGGCGCCTTCACCGTTAAAGCGCGCAACCAGCTCGGTCGCACCGGGAATAGCTTCGATCATGCGGGCGATTGCACCGTCATCGGCTTCGCGCTGCAGAAAACCCAGCATCATGCCAACGGCCTTTTCAGCCACCTCCGGGCTGATACCGACCTTGTCGGCCACCTGCGTTACGAGTTGGTTCATATCGTCACCTCCTGATTATTTTGACGTTAACGTCAAGGTAAAACAAATATCTTGCCGACTCAAGCCACTGTGGCAAACTATGCAGTGATTAGCATGGCACACGGCAACTTGTTGTTGGACATTGCTTGCAGCCTTACAAGAACATTGCAATAGATTGATAAACAACGAAGCGTGCCTCGTGTTTTTGCGAGTGTACCAGTTTACAGTCAGACGCCTAACAGGAGAGATGCCCACATGTTGCAGGATGGAAAACTCTACATCGGCACAAGCCGCAATCCGGACGACACTCTCAACAAGGGCGAATATCTGGAGCTTAAATTCGGCAACAGGCACGGGCTGATAACCGGGGCGACCGGCACCGGTAAAACCGTGACTTTGCAGGTTCTGGCAGAAAGCTTTTCTAATGTCGGCGTGCCGGTATTCTGCGCCGATATCAAAGGCGACCTCTCCGGCATTGCCGCCATTGGCGAGGCAAAAGACTGGGTCAGCAAACGCGCCGAACAGATCGGTTTTTCTGATTTCGCCTTCCAGGAATTCCCGGTCATTTTCTGGGATCTCTATGGTGAAAAAGGCCACCGGGTGCGCGCAACTATTGCCGAAATGGGACCACTTTTGCTGGCGCGATTAATGGACGCCTCGGAGGCACAGGAAGGCGTGCTTAACATTGCCTTCAAGATTGCAGACAAGGGTGGCCTGCCGCTTCTCGACCTGAAAGACCTGCAATCGCTGCTCACCTACATGGCGGAAAATGCCTCCGAGCTTTCCGGACAGTTTGGCTTGATTTCCAAGTCATCGGTCGGTTCGTTGCAGCGTGGTCTGCTGGTGCTGGAGCAACAGGGTGCCGAACATTTCTTCGGTGAGCCTGCCCTGAAAATTAGCGACATCATGCGTGTTACCAATGATGGACGTGGCGCTGTTTCCGTTCTGTCGGCTGAAAAGCTGATGATGAACCCTCGCCTCTACGGCACCTTCCTGTTGTGGCTGCTGTCGGAACTGTTTGAAGAACTGCCTGAAGTGGGTGATCCGGACAAACCAAAACTGGTGTTCTTCTTTGACGAAGCGCACCTGCTGTTCAACGACGCACCAAAGGTGCTGATCGAGCGCGTGGAACAGGTTGTGCGCCTGATCCGCTCCAAGGGCGTTGGCGTCTACTTCGTGACCCAAAACCCGCTCGATGTGCCAGAGACAGTATTGGCGCAGCTTGGTAACCGTGTACAGCATGCCTTGCGCGCCTATACCCCACGCGAACAGAAGGCGGTCAAAACTGCGGCCGACACCTTCCGCCAAAACCCCGCCTTCAACACCGCCGAGGTCATCACCACGCTCGGCACCGGTGAAGCACTTGTCTCCACCCTGCAGGAGAAGGGTGCCCCTTCAATCGTGGAACGCACGCTCATTCGCCCCCCCTCTGGTCGCGCCGGTCCCTTGACCGATGCGGAACGCAAAAGTGTGATGAATGTCAGCCCGGTCGCCGGACAGTACGACACCGACCTCGACCGTGAATCCGCGTTTGAAATTCTGACTGCCCGCGCTCAAAAAGCGGCTGAGGCCGAAGCCGCCAAGCGTGCCGCCGAAGAGCAGGCTGCCCAGCCGGACAGTGCTGCCGGACGCTGGACCCTGCCGGGATTTGGCGATGCACCGAAAGAAGCTTCAACAACCGGTTCGCGCGGTTCTGCGCCACGCCGTACCGGTGGTTACCAGCGCGAGACGGTGATTGAAGCCGCAATGAAAAGTGCCGCCCGTTCGGTCGCGACATCGGTCGGTCGGGCGATTGTGCGCGGCATTCTCGGAAGCCTGAAGCGATAGAATTATGCCACCGCCCGGCCAAAAAGGCACGGGCGGTGGCATCTATTGACGTTCTGGCGACGGCTTATTTCTCGCGGTAAAAAATCATGCCGCCATGATAGAGCACATCGTCAACAAACTTGCCGTCCGCAGTAAATCCGGTGTCATCCCAATAATCGATATGATTGCCGGTGACTTCATAACGCCCCTGATAGGCGCTTTTGCGTTGGCCCCGCGCTTCATCATAGCGGCCGTTTGCCAACAGTTCCTGGCGGATCTGACCGTCGCCCGTCACCCACATGCCAATGTAAGGATGTGTAACCGCTTGCAATGTCTGCTCGGTGTTTTCTGTTTTCATCATGGAGCTCGCTCTGGACGGGCTGGCATCTGCAGCGACAGATGCGAGCGCCATCGCAATTGATGTTGAAACCATTTTCATTTGCTGGACCTCCTCGCGTCACGCAGCCGTCGGGCGCACGACGATTTCATTAACGTCAACGCCATCAGGTTGTTCGATGGCAAACCGCACGGCGCGGCCAATGGCATCCGGCTTCAACGCAATGGCGCGGTAGGTTTTCATCAGTTCGGCGGCTGCAGGATCGGTGATGGTGTCGGCCAGTTCGCTTTCCACCACGCCGGGATGGATGCAGGTCACCCTGATATCCTTGTGCTCCTGGCGCAGACCATCGGAAATGGCGCGTACCGCAAATTTAGTCGCACAATAGACCGCTGCCGTCGGAGACACTGCAAGTGCACCGATCGAGGCGATATTGATAATCTGACCGGACTTACGGTTGATCATTTCCGGCAGGACCGCCGCAACACCGTAGAGCACACCCTTGATGTTGACGTCGATCATGCGGTCCCACTCGGCAACCTTCAGCGACGACATCAGCGACAAGGGCATGATACCCGCATTATTGACGATAACGTCGACCTGTCCGAAAGCCTTACGACCAGCCTCGACGAAGTCTGCGACGCTTTCCCGGTGTGTCACATTCAACGGATGGGCGACCACATCGGCACCAGCCAGACGTAACTCGTCTGCCAATGCCTCCAAGCGATCCATGCGACGGGCACCCAGAACCAGCTTTGCGCCAGCGGCAGCAAGTTCCCGTGCAATGCCTGCACCGATACCACTGGATGCGCCTGTAATGAGAACGACTTTGTTCATTGCCATGTTTCATCTCCTTGGTTTGCCAGCCCGACCTTTCCGGCCGCTGCTGTTGCAAGGAAGATAATTCACAGGCATTGTCGTGATAACCGCCTCAATCGTGAACTCAGTAGGTAGATTTTCTAACCAATGAATATCGATCTCAATGCATTGTCAGCTTTTTGCCTGGTCGCCGAGGAGCGTAATTTTCGCGCCGCAGCCGACCGTCTTGGTGTCACGCGCTCGGCGGTCAGCCAGACCATTCGCAAGCTGGAGGAAACGATGGGCATTGCGCTCGTCCAGCGCACGACACGCAGCGTCAGCCTGACCGAAGCAGGGCAACAGCTTTATGCCGACGTGTCACCATCAATCGCCAATCTCATACAGGCCACCCTTACCACATCGTCGTTCAGCGGTGCGGTGCGCGGGCAATTGCGGCTGGCGGTGTCGTCGATCGCCGAACGCTTTCTGTCCGGGCCGCTGCTGGCCAGTTTTGCCGAAACCTATCCAGAAGTTCAGCTGGATATTGTCGTCACCGATGAGGAGTTCGACATTGTTGCCGAACAATATGATGCGGGCGTACGACTGGGTGAGTTGATTGCCCAAGACATGATCGCGGTGCCTGTTTCGGTCGAGCAGCGTCAGCTTGCGGTCTGCGCACCAGCTTACAGAGATCGCCATGGCCTACCCTCACACCCTGCAGAGCTGATCGACCACAGATGCATCGGTTGGCGTGCCCGTCCCGGCGTTGCCCCCTATCGATGGGAGTTTGCGGAAAACGACCGTGAATTTGCCGTGGCGGTGGAACCGGAATTTACCACCAATGATATGCAACTGATGATCAAGCTGGCCTGTGCCGGTGCTGGCATTACCTTCGGTATGGAAGAGACATTTCGCCCATACATCGAACGTGGGCAATTGGTGTCGTTACTGGATGGTTATTGCCCGAGCTTTGCGGGGTTTTATCTCTATTATCCAAACCGCCGTAACCTGGCGCCCAAACTTCGGGCCTTCATTGATCACGTCCGGCTGCCACGGCGCAGTTGACCGCCAAGTGACCGATGTCGGCTGATTGTTTCAGAAAAAAGCCTGTGTTATGAATTGGCATCTGAAACCGGTTTTGAAAGGAGGCTTCGCATGGACATTTCATGCTTCTGGCGTTTTTGCCAGATCACGCACCTTTCTGCCCTGCAAATGCGTTTGCGGGGCTGACCGGACACATATCACTCTGGTTTGCCTACCGTAGCGGTTAGACGCAGCACGACGTTTTGCGTTGTGTCTGCATGTTGTTGATCGCCGGATTTTGCTGTCGTGTTGCCGAAGGCACCGTCAGTATATTCTCATGGGTAATTCCCCGTGGGTTCCGGCTTGGCAGACCCGAGAATTTCAATGACTTTGATCAATATTCGTGACCTTGGCGTCACACTCACCACGCCCCTTTTTACACACCTCAACCTGAGCATTTCGGCCGGTGACCGCATTGGCCTTGTTGCCGCCAATGGGCGGGGTAAGTCGACCCTGTTGCGGGCATTGGCAGGAGAAATCGACACAACCGAAGGCCAGCTTACCTCGGCGCGCGGCGTCACCATCGGCCATGTTACCCAGCATATAACACCGACGCTGGCGAAGCTCTCTTTTCACGACATGATCTCCGGTGGCCTGCCTGACGAGCAGGCGACCATGGAAAGCTGGCGTGTCGACATGCTGCTGGATATGCTCGAGGTACCAGCTGAGATGAAGGACCGGCCACTTTCTGAATTGAGTGGCGGCTGGCAACGGCAGGCCCTTCTGGCCAGGGTCTGGATAGGCGAGCCCGACGTGTTGCTGCTGGACGAACCGACCAATCACCTAGATCTGGAACGAATAGCTGTCCTTGAGAACTGGCTGGCCGGGCTGCCCCGAGAAACGGCAATCGTCATTGCCAGCCACGACCGGGCGTTTCTGGACGCAACAACACGCAGCACCCTGTTCCTTCGGCCGGAACGTTCACAATCCTTTGCCCTGCCCTACAGCAAGGCACGTATTGCACTTGATGAAGTGGATGCCTCGGAAGAACGCCTCTATCAGCGCAACATCAAGATGGCGCAGCAACTGCGCCAGCAGGCCGCCAAGCTGAAGAACATCGGCATCAATTCCGGCAGCGACCTGCTTGTCGTCAAAACAAAACAACTGAAGGAGCGCGCAGAAAAATTGGAGGACGCTTCGCGTCCTGCGCACCGCGAACAGTCGAGCGGCAACATTGCATTGGCCAGCCGCAGTACACACGCCAAGGTGTTGCTTAGCGTTGAGGACGCCGACGTGACGACACCGGACGGAACGCTGTTGTTCAGGACCGGCAAACAATACATTCGCCAGGGCGACCGCATTGTCCTGCTGGGTCGCAATGGTGTTGGAAAATCCTGCCTGATACGGATGTTAAAGGCCGCGATTGAAAAGCCGTCGGCTACCGGCAGTATCCGCGCAACACCGTCGCTGGTGCTTGGATACGCCGATCAGACACTGAATGTGTTGTCACCAGAGGAAACGCCGCTTGCCGCAATAACCAGACGTTTTGATATCTCCGACCAGCAGGCTCATACCCTGCTGGCAGGGGCCGGCATCAGCATCGTCATGCAACAGCGCGCCACCAGCCTGTTGTCAGGCGGGCAAAAGGCACGGCTCAGCATGCTGGTGCTGCGGTTGATGGCACCCAATTTCTACCTGCTGGATGAACCAACCAACCATCTCGACATCGAGGGCCAAGAAACGCTTGGCGAAGAGCTGACCGGCAAGACCACGAGTTGCGTTCTGGTATCCCATGACCGCAGCTTTATCAGGGATGTTGCCAACCGCTTCTGGCTGATCGAAAAACGCAAACTGATTGAGGTCGATGACCCCGAAGATTTCTTTGCGTCCTTCGGATAAAAAATGTCCCCTTTGCCTGGTCAGGGCAAAGGGGACATATCTGACACGCGCGAGCACTACGTTTATTTGCGTGGTGCGACCAGCGAGAAATAGGCCCCATGTGGGTCAAGGCAATTGACGATCCAGCTGCCGCCGGGCACTTCCATTGGACCGTTTATTACCTGGCCGCCGCCGGTGCTGACACGTGTAACGGCCTCATCGATGGCGTCGACATTGAAGTAGTAACCCCAGTGACAAACGGGAACCTGTGGCAAGCGTTTCATCATGCCGCCAATGGCTTTGCCCTTATAGGCAAAAATGCGGTATGGCCCCATTTCACCCATGTCCATATCATGGTCCTTCGTCCAACCAAAGACACTGCCATAAAAGGTACTCGCCCGTTCGACGTCGTCAGTGAAAAGCTCGCTCCAGCCGACGTGGCCGGGTGCATCCGGAGCTGCTTCCGGTGGCTGGTTATCCATAGGCAGAGGTGTCATGATGCACAGAACCGCCCCGTCAGGATCTTTCACCACGGCGAACCTGCCGACTTCCGGAATGTCTTCCGCAGGGCGCATGATGCTTCCGCCTTCGGCGTCGATCTTGCGCACAGTCTCATCTACATTGTCGACGGCGACATAACCGGTCCAGTTCGGTGGTATGCCACTTCTCGCTAACTCGTCGGTCAGCTCCATCATTCCGCCGACACCCCGGCCATTGGTCTCGAAAATGGTGTAGGGCATGGCGGCATTTTCGAATGGCGCCGCCGTCCATCCAACAACAAAACCGTAAAACCGTGCTGCAGCTTCGGTATCGGGCGTCATCAGTTCATACCAGATGAACTTGCCATGCGTATCAGACATTGCACTCTCCCATTGGTCACATGTTAAGCGGCACAAACGTAACCGCTGTCATTTCCGGCGAAATTCAGAAGACATGAATTGTTTGAAACTGCCATCCGGCTGCCTGACGCTGCCGGAAAATGTTCTGTTATTGTCGTCATGCAATGTCAGGACATCGTGGTAAACGGCGGTGCCGCCAGTGCCATCCATGGCGGGACCTTCGGCTTCCAGCGTCAGTGTTTTGCCGTCTGCTTCCAGCCAGCCCTTGTAGACCCAGAGGTTGGTCATCATAGACCCGACCCAGGTGCCGACAAAATCTCCCTTATCAGGGTCATAGCCAACCGTAATAAGCGCAGTCATCGGGCTGCCATCCGGCATCTTTCCCTTGCCTTCGCCAACGATCCAAAGACCGCCGATGGATTTAACAGTTTCGGTAAACACCTGCTCGGGATCATCGGGATTATAGCTTTCATGGCCTGACGTGGACACCATAACCCAGTCACCCACGATCCGTTGCAGGAACTCATGCTGTTTTTGCGGCTTGGCACTTTCCATAATCTTTTCCTCCAGAGATTACGTAAGGGTGTTAAGCACTCCGAATCCTTTTGTTGACGCATGATCCGGTTGGCGGTGTTGCAGCCTTTCCAGATGATGTTTCAATGGCAGCAGCTTGCGGCCTTCGGTACATCTTCGTACTGATCGTGGCGTCGCACCCAGTTCATCACGCCGTCTTCGTTTCGTCCCTTGGGCACCAGATCCAGCAGCATCAAAGTACCGATGGTCTGCTCGCAGCCGCGGGCATAGGTGGAATAGGTATGGAAAACCTCGCCATTTTCGTCTTTTGCAAACACGCTGATACCATGCAAATCCTTGAGGTCGCCCATGGGCGGTATCTCGCGGTAGTTATAAGTGATCCCTCCGTCTGAAAGTTCTTCATCCCGGAAAGACGCCTGATAGTCGTAATTGAAATCGCTGTCCCCGGCCGAGACCCAAGGAAACTTCCAGCCCATACGTGTCTTGTAGGCCTCAATCTTTGCCAGTGGCGCACGAGACACGGCAACGAATGTGGCATCGGCATGCTGCATGTGTATGACAGAGCCATCGACGTGATCGGCGAAGAAAGAACAGCCGACACAGCCCTCCTCCCAGTCCGGTGCCAGCATGAAATGATAGATGATGAGCTGGCTGCGGCCATCAAACAATTCGGAAAGATTTTTGGGACCAGACGGTGCGTCGAAAATGTAGTCCTTGCTGACCTTCTCCCATGGCAGTTCTCGTCGCGCTTCATTCAGCCGGTCTCGCGCACGTGTGGCTTCCTTCTCCAGCACGAGAAGGTTTTTACGGGCTTCCAGCCATTCCTTTTGGGAAACGACAGCATGAGACATGATCAATCCTCCTTCGATCAGCTTTTGCTTGACTATTTACGTTGATATCAACATATATTAGCCATGTCAAATGTTACAGCGATTCCTTTTTCAACAACGCTTCTAGTGCGCGATAGTTGCCTTTGCCTTCACGCACAAAGGGCAGCGCGTGCGCTGGCGCGGCGTTTCGACAATGCATTGAAGCCCTTGGGCATGACCAATGGCCAGTTCTCACTGCTGATGTCGCTCAACAGACCGGAACCGCCGCCGATGGGACCAGTGGCGCAACTGCTCGCCATGGACAGGACCACACTGACGGCCGCCCTCAAACCTCTTCAGAAAAAAGGCCTCGTCAGCATTGAGCCCGACCCCAGAGACAAGCGGGGAAAAAGACTGCGCTTGACCGAAGCGGGCATGCAACTGCTGGTCAGCGCCTTTCCGATCTGGGAAAGTGTCCATGCGGATGTTGAACGGGGTATCGTCAGCGGTGACCCAAGCCGTCTGCGGCAGGACCTGCTCGACATCTCCAGATAACATCCTTCATACAAACCCATGAAAAAACCGGCGGGATGACCGCCGGCTTTATGTTCGTATTACTGCAATTACTCAACAGTGACAGGCACTTCCGTCGAGGTGCGCAAGGCGTGGCTGTATGGGCACACGATGTGTGCTGCAGCAGCCAGTTTTTCAGCCACTTCGCGCTCGACGCCTGGAATATGGACGCTGAGAGCAACATCAATTCCGAAACCACCGCCATCTTCGCGCGGACCAATACCCACGGTTGCTGTCACAGTGGTGTCTTCAGAAATCTTTACCTTTTCCTTGCCAGCAACAACCTTAAGCGCGCCGAGGAAGCAGGCCGAATAACCGGCTGCAAAAAGCTGCTCTGGGTTCGTCCCGGTTGCACCGTCGCCGCCGAGTTCTTTAGGAACTGTCAGTGTTACATCCAGAACACCATTTTCCGAAACGGCGCGGCCAGCGCGGCCACCGGTTGCACTTGCTTTTGTCTTGTACAGAATTGGCATGGCATTAACTCCCTTCGGTTGATTTGATAAGCACTACCTATCACTCAATTTAATTGTGCGCAATATAATTTTGCACATTGCCATCAAAAATATTATCTGTGAAAAGCAGAACAACGTCAGAAATAATCTTTGGCGGCATGACCAAGGAACTTACAGCCCCGCCGATTGTTCCATTAGGCGAGGGATTTGCAGGAGACGCCATGGACAGGGATGAGCTTGAGAAGCATCTACAACTGGAACATCAGATTTGCTTTGCCCTTTACGGTGCAGCCCACGCCTTTACGCGGGCCTATAAACCTCTGCTGGATCCGCTTGGCCTGACCTATCCGCAATATATTGCCATGATGGCCCTTTGGGAAAGAGAGACCGCCACCGTCAAGGCGCTGGGCGAAATGCTGGGCCTGGATTCAGGCACCCTCTCCCCTCTTCTCAAGCGCCTTGAGCAAGCAGGACTGATCAGTCGCAAGCGCAGCCTTGAAGATGAACGTCAGGTGCTGATTACCCTGACCGATCGTGGACGGGACTTGAAGAAAGATGCGGTTGGCGTGATGCAGGCGATTGGCCAGGCAACCGGCTGCGGCTTTGACGAACTGGCAGCCATACGCGACACGCTCAAGAACCTCAGCGCACGGCTCAACGATACCCAAAACTAAAACGCCGCATGCGAACTGCATACGGCGTTTTGAAATCATATATTAATGTCAGGACAATTACTGCCAGACTACGATACGTGCCTTGTTGGGAACGCGCTCATAGAGGTCAATGATGTCCTGGTTCATCAGGCGTACACAGCCTGAGGAAACGGCCTTGCCGATGGAATTCCACTCGGGCGAACCGTGCAGGCGGTAAAGCGTATCCTGCCCATTCTGGAAGATGTAGAGCGCACGCGCGCCAAGTGGGTTCTTCAAACCAGGCTGCATGCCGCCATTCTTAGAAGAATATTTGGCGAGCTCTGGCTGGCGGGCAACCATTTCATCTGGCGGGGTCCACTTTGGCCATTTCTGACGCCACTGGATAACGCCCTCACCCTGCCATGCAAAACCCTGGCGGCCGATGCCAACGCCGTAGCGCATTGCCGAACCACCCTGCTCAACAAGGTAGAGGAAGCGCGACCGCGTATCCACAACCACGGTGCCGGGCCGTTCGCCGGTCGGGTCGACAACCCGCTGGCGGTAAAAACGCGAGTCGATCTGCCTGAAAGGCACGGCTGGGATGACATAACCGCCATCCTCAATCGAGCCATACATGACATTCAGTTCTTCGTCACTCAAACGACCGCCAAAAAACTGGCGAACGCCACCGGATATATTGTTGGCGACTGCGGAAGGATTGTAGTTGCCGGAAGATGCACAGCCCGTGAGCAGGGCCGCGGAAGACAGGCCAAGCAAAGACAGGAAGGATCTTTTGGAAAAATCTGGTTGGTCGGGGTTCATCATGAAGGCCGGAATTCTTTCATAAGCGGGACATCACATACTGACGTGCGGTACTCATTTCGCAGTCAAGGATTTATTCCCACATTAGTTAAGGCATCCCTAAATTCCAGCAACCGGTGCTTTAAACCGCAGTCACGGCGATACGATCAAATGGCTACCGTGCTCAAATAACCACAATTGGCGCACCCTGCGGCACGCGTTCATAGAGATCGATCACGTCCTGATTGAGCAGCCGCACGCATCCGGATGACGTTGCCTTGCCAACGGACTGCCAGTCAGGCGTTCCATGAACGCGGTACAGTGTGTCCTTGCCGTCCTTGAAAATGTAAAGCGCACGCGCACCAAGCGGGTTGTTCAAACCGGGCACCATGCCGCCGTTGCGGGCAGATACGGAAGCGAGTTCAGGCTGGCGCTGCACCATCTCATCCGGAGGTGTCCAACGTGGCCATTTGGCCTTCCACTGAATTTTGCCACGGCCAGACCAGGCGTATCCGTCTTTTCCAAGCCCAACGCCATAACGGACGGCCTTGCCGCCATCCTGCACCAGATAAAGGAAATGTTGGTTGGTATCGACAACGATCGTGCCCGGCGGTTCGTTCGTCTGATAACTGACTTCCTGCCGTAGGAAACGCTGATCGATGCGGCTGTAGGGAATGGCTGGAAGCGTGTGGCCATCATCATTGACCACGCCATACATGGCGCGGTGTAGCGGATTGGATACTGGCAAGCCATAAGACAACGGCTGCCCCGGAACAGGTAAGCCATATTGCTGATGGAAGCGTGTGCGGAATAGATCTGGCGGCTGTGGCGACAATTGGCCGGGCAGACGCTCCCGTGGCGGCTGTCGGTTGGAGTTCACATCATTATATTGAAACACCGGTGCCGTTTCGCGCACGAAAACATCCGCATTCATGCGGCTGGTGTCCGTCACGAACAGGCAGCCCCCCAAAAAAGGCAGAACCATCAAGGCCGCTACGGACAGCGAGCGACGGCAGGTTTTCTTGAATTTGTCTGTCATTGAACCGCTTCACACAGATATCGTTGCCCTCATGATGAACCTTTCGGCTGGCGCGAAGCTGGTGTGATCAGCGTTTACGTCAGGTTTGCCAAAGGGAGTCAGCCCTCAAAACGGGCGAAACGCACATGACTTGTCGGCCTGACAGGTCCCTGCTGTGCAATGGCGGCCGGTGGCGCGTGGTGCGGGATCTGGCGGTAGCCTTTTCTCGGCTTCCAGGCCTCTGCATGACGGGCAGACAGAAGAAGAACAATCGCGAAACCGGCCAGAACCGGACCTGCGAAAGCATCGATTACGGCATCTGTGCGTGACATTTTATTATCTCCGTAAAGCTCTAAAGCGAATGATATGCTTTACGAAAACTATAGGCCTGGCGGCTTTGTCTGAATTTGAGCGAGATCAAATGCGCGCGCAGTCCAAGCATTCCGCCCGGACTCAAAATCAAAAATACATCAACAAAATCAATGGCGAGAAAACTGCACATGCGACTGACACATAATGCCGCAGGCTGCGATTTACCGTTGAAGTCCGTTTTTGCAGATCATTCTTCGACCTGCACCACCGTCAATCGGTTACGACCTGCCTTCTTGGCACGGTACATATCGGCATCGGCTGCGGCGAGCAGGTCTTCGGCCGTTTGGCCATCGCCGGGGTAAAACGCAACGCCGATCGAACAATCGACTTTGAGTCGAGCGCTCTCAACATCAATCGGCATGCCGACCTTTTCCCTGATCTGCGCGAGACGTCGACGCACGCCCTCTTCATCATGCTTGGGATTGCTGAACACCAGCGCAAACTCATCTCCGCCAAGACGTACGGCAATATCGGCAGCACGGATGCAGGAGACGAGCCGGTCCGCCACCCTGCACAGCACCTCATCACCGGCGGCGTGGCCGAACAGGTCGTTCACCTGCTTGAAGTCATCGAGATCGAGATAGGTGATTGCCACCATGCGGTTTTCCCGCTTTGCCTCGTGCAGCGCACGATTGAACTGCGTCCAGAAAAGCGTGCGGTTGGACAGGCCTGTCAACGGGTCATGATGCGCCATGAAACGCACCCGCTCTTCATTATGCCAACGATCAATCGCGATACTGGCAATGCTGGTCGCCATATCGATCAGCTCTTTTTCGTGAGCGGAAGGTTTGCGCACCTCACCGGAATAAAGCGCAAAGGTGCCGAGCACCTGCCTGTTGGCGTTCATGATCGGCGTAGACCAGCATGAGCGAAGCTTAAACGGCCTTGCGATATCGACATAGTCCTCCCATAGCGGACTATTTTCTATGTCTTCGACGATAACCGGCTCACTACGCCAAGCAGCCGTACCGCAAGAACCAACCTTCGGGCCGAATGTAATTCCATCGATCACGCGGCAATAGGCTTCCGGCAAACTGGGGGCAGCACCGTGACGCAGCTTTCCGGTTTCCTGATCAAATAGCAAAACCGACGCGCAAATGCCCTCAACCATGCTCTCGACCAGCAAAGTCAGTGCATGCAGGATCATGTCCAGCGGCTGATTGCGCGCTATCAATTCGAACAATGCTGCACTGCCGCGTCGTATAGTATCCTGTCTTTTATTTTCGGTAATGTCGCGCCAAATGGCAACCAGACCGTTGATGCGACCCTGCTCGTCTCGCAGTGGAATTTTCGTCGTCGAAAGCCAACAAACAGGCCTGCCGCTAAAAGAAAAGCACTCTTCCACGTCGGTAGTCGACTCGCCTGTCTCCAGAATTCGAGCTTCGGCGCTAAGAATATTGCTGACTGACTTTTCGGGCAGGAAATGACTTTCGTGAAAATCGTTCAGCGGTTCGTCAGACCTCAGCCCGAGATACTTGCGAAGTGCTGCATTGGCAAAGATAAATCGACCTGCGGCATCCTTGACAAACACCATGTCAGGCAAAAGATTGACCAAGCCAAGAAGTTGATCTGCTTCGGTAAAGCCGCCGTTACTCCTGAGAAAAGACACATCGAGAACTTTTGTCATGGACTTCGCCATCTCTTCACGGCCTGTTTCAAGAAATACCCATCCAAACTTGCCTTAAATTTTTCTGCGCATTCTCAAACGCACGTTTAAAACAGGTAATTCATTCGATCTGCGTCGTTATTCTATAGGACATAGCGAATATTTGCTTATGCTTGATTAAAGATTCCCGGAAAAACCAAACATGCAACCGATTTGTTAGAAAATATTACAAATTAACGGAAAAGGTAGCAATCTGATCCGGATAGCAGGTTCAGAAAAATTCATGATAAACGGTCTAAATTTCCTTTCGTTTAGACAAAAGCGCCAATAGGCTCACCGCGAAAACTGGCCGCTGTAAAGCACAAAAGTGCCGCCTACATGGCCTTAAGGTTTTGAGATAATTTGCTTTCTTTCGCAGTTGCGAGACGCGACTGCACACAGGGGACCCTCATGCTGACTATTTACGGTGTTTACCGCTCCCGCGCCACGCGCACTCTCTGGTTGGCTGGAGAACTTGGTATCGCCTACAAACATGTGCCGGTCATTCAAGCCCGACGTCTCGACAACCCTCTTGCCGACACAGCACCTCTGAACACGCTTTCCCCGTCTTTTCTGACAATCAATCCTATGGGGACGATACCCTGCATCGAAGATGACGGCATAGTTCTATACGAATCGATGGCGATCAATCTTTACCTTGCGCGCAAATATGGTGGCGCGCTTGCGCCTAAAGACCTGTCCGAAGATGGCGCAGTGATGCAGTGGTCATTCTTCGCTGCGACCGAAATTGAAACGCAGTCGCTGAAAATATCCACCACCTTTGCTGAGGATCTGGCCGAAACGGCTGCTGGCAAGGCGGTGATTGATGTCGCAGCCCGCCTGCTGCAACGGCCGTTGCGTGTTCTCGAGCAGCATCTTTCGTCACACGACTACCTGATCGGTGATCGTTTTACCGTTGCCGACATCAATGTTGCTGAGGTGGTCCGTTATGCGCAGGCCCATACGGCACTGATCGACACATATCCTGCACTTAAAGCCTGGCTGGAACGCTGCCAGTCCCGCCCGGCTTTCAAGGCGATGTGGGATGCACGTGGCGCTGAAGCCGCATGACACGCCAATGATAAAACAAGCCACCCCGAATGTTGACCGGGGTGGCTTGATGTTTCAAGCCTGCTTTTCAGCCTCAAGCACCCTGATGACGGCAGCGCGCGCCAACATGCGCTGGTAATGGTCATGCACTTTTGGAAAACGGGCGATGTCGACACCGTCGCTTTCCAGCCATCCCGACATCACGAACAGATAGGGATCGGACACTGAATACTGGCTGCCCAGCACCCATGGGCCGCCGTGAAAACCTTGCTCGATAATCTCGAAACAGTCGCTCATGACCTGCGGCACCTTGCGTTTCATGTCTTCCAGCGATGACGCCTCATCCGCCCACCGACTGCCACGACGGCCATGGGCATGCGCAACGTGCACGGTGGATGAAATATAAGCGTTGAAGGATTGCATGCGCGCAAATTCAAAGGCGTCATCCAGCGGCGCCAGTTTGGCGGCCGGTGCCATTTGCGCAATGAACGACAGAATGGCAGGCGTTTCCGTCAAAACACCGCTGGATGTCACCAGCGCTGGCACCCTGCCCTTCGGATTAACGGCCAAAAACGCCTGCGAAAGTTGCTCCTGCTTGCTGAAATCCACCCGCTTGACCTTGTAGGGTAAACCGGATTCCTCAAGCGCGATATGGCTGGCCCGCGAGCAGGTGCCCGGCATGGAAAACAGCGTAAACATTTTCGATTTC
This sequence comes from Agrobacterium sp. 5Ca50, assembly GCF_055381905.1. Classification (NCBI taxonomy): domain Bacteria; kingdom Pseudomonadati; phylum Pseudomonadota; class Alphaproteobacteria; order Hyphomicrobiales; family Rhizobiaceae; genus Agrobacterium; species Agrobacterium sp. 5Ca50. The sequence continues at coordinate 612,483 of NZ_AP026438.1, read as the reverse complement.
CTTTAATTTCACTCAAGGACGAAGTTTTGCGACCCTACTGCGCAAAACTGGCAGCGACCCTGACGTCGCCGACGTGGATCTTGTTCCAATTTTTCATGCCACGGTTCGACATGGCCAGCAGGTCGGCCTGTTGCTGACTTCCCTGTTCAGAGTAACGCGCCAGCAGTGCGGTTATCATGGCTTCTGCTGCACGCGTCGTCCCATCTTCGCATTTTACCGCCATGGCAATTCCGCTCTCCGGAAGAGCCGCGACAAAAACACCTTCCGCTCCGGTCTTGGCAAAGATGCGACCGGGTGAAACCTGCATCAGGCGCGTGCAGGTCCTGCCTGTCCCGGCGACATAAAATGGTTCAGCCATGCAGGCGTCGATCAGGCGTTTCGCCGATTTCGCCCGCAAAGGCTCAAGCCCGGTGCCGGTTGCCATTTTCGCAAAGCCATGTGCAAGCCCCTTCAACGGAACCGCATAGGTGGGAATGGAACAGCCATCGGTGCCGCAAGTTTCATGGGACAGCACGGCGCCAGTCAGCGCCTGCATGGTTGTACGGATTTCCTGCTGCAAAGGGTGGTCGTAACCGACGTAACCTTGCGGATCGACGTCCATGTGGCAGCAGGCGCAGACAAAACCGGAATGTTTACCGGAGCAGTTGTTGTGCAGGGCTGTCGGTTTTTCCAAGGTACGGGCCTGATGAATGAGTGTTGCCTGATCGGACGACCAATGGGCGCCGCACTCCAGCACATTCACGTCTCGACCTGCTTTTGCCAGCATCGAGGCCGCCAGCTCGACATGGGCATCTTCGCCATTGTGCGACGAGCAGGCCAGCGCTAGTTCCCGGTTACCGAAGCCATAGGCGTCTGCGGCACCACTTTCCACCAGTGGCAGAGCCTGCATGGCTTTGCAGGCCGAACGCGGGAAAACACCGCTTTCAATATCGCCGGCGGAAAACAGGATCTTGCCGTCACCATCGACCACCACTGCCATTCCATGATGACGGCTTTCGACCAAATTTCCGCGGGTAACTTCAACAGTAACAGGATTGTTCATAACGGCCTCAAAAAACTCCAGATAATATACGCTTCTACTGCATGACGCCTTAAATCGCACCTGATTCAAGGCATGGATCATGCAGCCATTCCAGCTTCCCTTGCGCAGTGTACAGAAGGCGTTGCGCTTTGAAAGGCAGTGGATACAACGCACGGGGCAATATGAGATACGTCAAACGTTTCTTCGTTCTGGTTTTTGTCATCTTCCTTTTACCGGCCATCGCATCTGCCGGGTTATGGGCCATTCGCGACAAGCCCTCCAACTGGCGTGAGGCAAAGTGGTCATCATCTGGGCTATTGCCGAAAGCCGATGACCAGAAGGACGCTGCGGTTTATGTGTTTTCCGCGATGACTGGCGGTTTTAAGGGCGCGCTGGCCAGCCATGCATGGATCGTTACCAAGGAAAGAAACGCGGCGCGCTACAACCGCTATGACAAGGTTGGCTGGGGCAATCCTATCAGGGTGAACAACTATCCGCCTGACGCTTTCTGGTATTCCAATCCACCACGCCAGGTCATTGCAATCAAGGGTGATGAAGCTGAGCGCCTGATCCCGAAAATCGAAAAGGCGATTGCCGCGTACCCGTACGCCAAACAGGGTGGTTATCAGATCTACCCCGGCCCCAACTCCAATACATTTGTTGCGCATGTGCTGCGCTCGGTACCGGAACTGGGTGTAGCCTTGCCGCCAGATGCGGTCGGGCGGGATTATGTGCCGAATGCCGCCTTGTTCCATGTCGATGACGACTGGAAAGATGTGCATGTGTCCTGGAGAGGTCTGATCGGGGTTGCCGCTGGCGTGCGCAGCGGATTTGAAGTCCATCTGCTTGGGCTTGTCGCCGGTATCGATGTGGTCAATCCCGGCATAAAGATCCCCGGCCTTGGCTGGTTTGGTATGCAACGCACTGGCAATATCGCGATTTAATAGGCCGTAAAAACAGGAAAAGGGCCGCTCACGCGACCCTTCCATGAGTTTGATCCTGATAGAGGACCCGAACTGTCATTCAAGATGGCAGTCCGAAGGAAGGTTGGTCAGGCCGAGGGCTGCCCCGTCAAAACCTTCTCCTTTCCCAAGCCCAGTACAAAGATCGAAATCTCATTAGACATTGGATCACCTTCCTTTCGCTACGTTGAACATGAGAGAAAGGTAATCCATCCATGGGCGATTTCAAGGGCTTTCTTACGTATTCAACTTAAGTACGATTTTGCCGATGTGCTGACTGCTTTCCATCAGCCTGTGTCCTTCAACCACATCGCTGAACGGAATGACCTTGTGAATGCAAGGCGCAATGGTTCCGTTTTCGATGAGCGGCCAGACCTGTTGTAACAATTCGTCCCGGATAACCTGCTTTTCAGCCGCGGTGCGCGGCCGCATGGTAGAGCCGGTTACCGTCAGCCGCTTGACCATGATTGGTGTCAGGTTGATCTTTTCGGCAACCGCGCCTCCGAGAAACGCGATGATAGACAGGCAACCATCCTTGGCAAGACTTGCCAGATTGCGCTCGAAGTAATCAGCGCCGATCATATCCAGAACAACGTTGACGCCCTTTCCGCCCGTGGTTTCCTTGATGATGGCAACAAAATCATCTGTCTTGTAATTGATGGCGACATCGGCCCCGATCTTGAGGCAGGCTTCGCATTTCTCCGCGGATCCCGCCGTGACATAGACCTTGGCACCAAACGCCTTGGCAAGCTGGATGGCCGTGGTACCAATGCCGCTTGTTCCGCCATGAATAAGAACGCTCTCGCCTTCGCCAAGACCTGCCATCTGGAACAGGTTTGCCCAGACGGTGAAGAAGGTTTCCGGCAATGCAGCTGCACGTTCTGCATCATATCCCTTGGGAAACGGCAATGTCTGGCTAGCCGGAACGGCGCAAAATTCGGCATAACCGCCACCATTGGCGAGCGCGCAGACCTTCTGTCCGATGGAAAAACCGTTTACGCCTTCGCCCAGCGCAACAATTTCGCCGGCGATTTCCAGGCCCAGAATCGGATTGGCGTCCTTGGGAGGCGGATAGGTTCCCTGGCGCTGCGCCACATCTGGCCTGTTGATTCCTGCCGCTTCAACCCGGACCAGAATTTCGCCCGTCTTCGGTTGAGGTACAGGCCCCTTGGCCAAGACCATAACCTCGGCGCCGCCAAAAGAGGGCAGATCGACAAAGTTCATTTCATGCGGCAATGCCATAGAACAATCCTCCTGAAACAATGCAGGGGGAAAGGCTTAGAGGAATGGTATGGCGAAGAAAAGAAGACGCTTTGCCACTGGCGTCATTTTGTCCCGTTAAATACCCGGACCGTCAGGCCGTCCTTGCTGTCCTTGGCTGCTTTCTTGATAGCAGCGATTTCACTTCCGATACGCTCGCTGTCGCCAATCATCAGACCTTTCGGCAGCTCCAGAACGGCAATAGAACAACGCAGCAGCGCAAAGAAACGCTCTGTTCCGAAGCGGTCGTGACCAACGATACGGCCTGCTTCCCGGTCATCTTCAGAGTAGAGTTCGATGACGTCGCCGTGAAAATCGCTGAGCAGTCTTTCAAGAATCTCCAGGATTTCCTCACGCGACCAGCCACGAACGCCAATGAAGAAATCATCGCCGCCAATATGGCCGAGGAAACAGCCGCCAGCAAAAAAGTAACGCCGCATCAGTGCGGCGAATAACGAAATGGCGTGGTCGCCAATGTGAAAACCGTATTTGTCGTTAAAGGGCTTGAAGTTGTCAAAGTCGCAGTAACACAGGAAACGGGTATCGTCGTCGTCGCGGCAGCCTTCTTCAATGAAGCTGCTGATGGCGCGGTTGCCAGGCAGTGCCGTCAACGGGTTCTGGTCCTGCGCCATTTTCAGCTTTTTCTCATTGACGACCTTGATGAGCGAGGCCGCAGAGACAACACCAACGTAACGCAGATTTTCCGTCAAGATCACGCAGGCGCTGCCGTCCATGCTGGCAAACATCGACATCAACTGGTCTGCATCAGCGTCGAGACCGACGATCGGCGCGGCGTCGACAAAGTGCGATATGGTGCGCTCATAGACCTTGTTCTTCAGCAGGTCGCGACCAAAGGGCTGATAGATATATTCTTTCAGGTGGTGCTCGTTAATAACACCGCGCGGCTCGCCATTTGCATTGAGTACCGGGAAAAAGCCTTGGGCAGGGTTTCTGCGAAACAGTTCAAACACGCTGTCGATGCTGTCGTTCTCATAGACGGTCGGCAGACGTTCAATCTGTTTGCGAATGAGGATTTCATCGAGTGACTGGCTGCTGCGACGGTTCTCGCCCAAATGTTGGAGATGTGGGAAGGCCGGCTGCAATTCAGTGGTAAAGGTTGTCGGCCGGGCAATGAACCAGCCCTGTACCAGATCAACGCCATATTCGCGGCATACAAGGAATTCCGCTTCGGTTTCAATGCCTTCAGCGATAACCCGCACACCCAGAACATGCGCAATGTTGACGATGTGGCGCACCAGATGGCGTTTGCGTGCATTGCTGTCGACACCATCGATGAAGTGGCGGTCAATCTTGAGATAATCCACCTGGTAGTCGCTAAGAAGTTTCATTTCGCCATGACCGACACCGAAATCGTCGATGGCAATCTTGAAACCTTCCTTGCGCATTCTGGCGATCAGCGAAGAAAATTCCGGCACGCTGGTATTGTCGAAGCGTTCCGACAATTCAAAACAGATTGAAGACGGCGCGATACCGGCGCCCGAGAGATGCGAGACAAGCTTGTCGAGAATGGCATCCCCATGGCGTATCAATCGAACATCAAGATTGAGAAACAGCGTGGCAGAGGTGAAATCAGGTAAGGTCGAAAACTTGGCCAGTGCCCTGCTGGCCAGCAGGTTTTCCAGCGCGACAAGTTGGCCGTCACTTTCCGCCTGATCAAGCAACGCCAAGGGAGATGAAAAGCCTAGCTTTTCGTGACCGCGCATCAGGGTTTCGTAACCGAAAACCGTTCCTGTCGTGGTTTCCACAATCGGCTGAAATGCCGTTTCCAGAACCAATTTAGACATGGACATCATCTGTCCGCTGGCAAAACGACGTATCGAAGGGTGATCCAACGCCAGAGCCGTTGTCATGATTATTCTCCGCACCATAATTATACGGGTGTACGCGGCCTTTTGGGCACGGCGACAACACCGCTTTTTACGGAGAAGCATCCTGAAAACTGGTCAATAAAAGATTGACCGTATGTGAATGTTGGATGAAAGTTTTATGACATAACTGTCACATATCAGCCTGCCAATATTGTCAGACAAGACGCAGCATCAGCCGCACCGCTTCTTGTCTGCGTGAGCTGCAAAAAGCTCTGCGACATTCACTCGCTCATCTTCATGATTTTGCTGACCTTTAGCAGCAACGTCCAAGTCGTTCGCCTGCGACGATGCGACCCACAACCGTAATGCGGCACGCACAACCTCGCTTCCCGATGCATATGCACCACATTCAACAGCATGGCGCATTCTCGCCGCCTGCTCCGGGGAAACTGACACAGTGACCATAGGCATATTGTTTCTCCCTTTTCCTCAAATCCTGCCCCTTGGCTGAGTCGCCGATAAAAGGGGCAAACATTGGATTGATTGCGGTCTTATTATTTTAAGCCTGACCGTGGCACCGGAAATTGGTATTCCGAAGACATTATATTAGCACAAACTACCGCAACTTACAAAACTCATTCGGGATGAATGTTCGACGTAAGCCGCACCCCGTTCAGCCGAGCAGTAATGCAGACGATACGCGGCAGGTTCCGCCGCCCTTGTTATTTTACCTGCATTTTGATGTTCAGGATTTTAGCGCGAGGCCAAGCGCAACCAGCGCCCAGCCTTGCATCATCAAATCAATCGACAGGAAAAGGCCGAGCACCCAGATGCTGTTGACTGGCCAGCCAATCGCTATAATGAAGCCCGCCAGTGCCGTGACGACGCCCGCGACAACTACCCAGCCCCAGCTTTTCAATGGACGCAGTTTCAGGCCAAGCCATATGCGCGACACCCCGGCAATGACAAGAGCGACGGCCATCATCAAAGTCAGCACCGCTGCGGTCAGGTTCGGGTTCTGAAACGCAATGATGCCTGCGAGCAGATAAAGGACACCGCTTAACGTCCAGAACAGGATGTTTTCCCATCCTTTGACTTGGAAGGCATGGATGAGGTGGATGACACCACCCATCAGCATCAGCAGACCGACATAAAAGACTGAGGCGGCAGTCGCGACCATCAGGTTCGCAAAGGCAATGATACCAAAAACAAGAAGAGCGGTGCCGAGAGCGACGAACCACCCCCATTTGGCGTGAATACCGGACATTTTCAAAGGCTGGAAATCGGACATTTTTGACACTCCATCCACACGGTATACGTTTATCATATACGCCTAATAGGTGACTGCAATTGATTTAGCGCAACATGAAACCACCCCACGACAAGACGGCACTTATTTTTATTGATTGATCAATCAATCAAATGTAATTCTGACTGATATCAGGAGACAATTATGCCGAAAGTTGGAATGGAGCCGTTGCGCCGAAAGGCTTTGGTGGATGCCACGTTGCGGGCAATCGGCCATCACGGTTCGCTCAATGTCACAATGAATGAGATTGCCAGGGAAGCCGGTGTGTCTGCGGCATTGGCACACCATTATTTTGGCAGCAAACAACAGCTTCTGCTGGAAAGCATCCGCAGCATGCTGCGGGATTTGCGCGTAGATGCGATTGCGGCACTCAACAGTGCCTGTGGTCCACGCGAGCGGCTTTCTGCCATTATCCGTGTTTCGTTTCAGCAAGACCAGTTCACCAGCGAAACGATTGCCGCGTGGCTTGCATTTTACGTTGAGGCACAGCGTTCGGAGGAAACCAGACGGCTATTGTCTCTCTATACACACCGGCTGCGCTCAAACTTGTTGGCCGATCTCAAGCGGCTCTGCCCGCTGGATGATGCGGCGCGCATCGCCGAAGGTGCCGCTGCGATGATCGATGGTCTCTACATCCGTCACAGCCTGCGCGCCGCGCGCTTTGACATCAAATCGGCAATCGCCCTGGTTGAGGATTATCTGGACGCAAAACTCGTCCCCTTCACCGGTGCCCTTGCCCCTAAACACTAAACGAATTTCTTTTCCGGAGTTCTCGATATGAAAACCCAACCAACTGCCTCGCATTTCATTGACGGCGAATATGTGGAAGACCAGCAGGGTACTGCTTTCGAAAGCATTTATCCTGCGACCGGTGACGTGATTGCGAAGCTGCACGCCGCAACCCCTGCTATCGTCGAAAAGGCGATTGCTGCGGCCAAGCGTGCGCAACCGGAATGGGCGGCGATGAGCCCGGCAGCGCGTGGCCGTATTCTCAAGCGCGCTGCAGACCTTATCCGCGAGCGCAACCGCGAACTGTCGGAACTGGAAACATACGATACCGGCAAGCCCATTCAGGAAACCATTGTTGCCGACCCGACATCGGGCGCCGATGCCTTCGAGTTTTTCGGCGGCATTGCACCGGCTGCGCTCAATGGCGACTACATTCCGCTAGGCTCCGATTTTGCCTATACCAAGCGCGTGCCGCTTGGCGTCTGCGTGGGTATCGGCGCCTGGAACTATCCACAGCAGATTGCCTGCTGGAAAGGTGCACCTGCTCTTGCAGCCGGTAACACCATGGTGTTTAAACCTTCGGAAAACACACCGCTTGGCGCCCTCAAGATTGCAGAAATTCTGGCAGAAGCCGGTGTGCCCAAGGGCGTTTTCAACGTCATTCAGGGCGACCGCGATACCGGCCCGCTTCTTGTCAACCACCCCGACGTTGCCAAGGTCTCGCTGACCGGCTCCGTTCCGACTGGACGCAAGGTAGCCGCTGCGGCTGCCAGCCACCTCAAACACGTCACCATGGAACTTGGCGGCAAGTCGCCGCTGATCGTATTCGATGATGCCGATATCGACAGCGCCATTGGCGGCGCGATGCTTGGCAATTTCTATTCGAGTGGTCAGGTCTGCTCCAATGGTACGCGTGTGTTCGTCCATCGCAAGATCAAGGATACGTTCCTTGCCAAGCTGAAGGTGCGTACCGAGGCCATGTCGGTTGGCGATCCGATGAATGAAGAAACTCAGCTTGGCCCGCTCGTTTCGCTCGCTCAACGTGAAAAGGTTCTGGCTTACATTGAAAAAGGCAAGGCCGAAGGCGCAACGCTGGTGACCGGCGGTGGCATTCCCAACACGGTCTCCGGCACCGGATATTATGTTCAGCCAACCGTATTTGCCGATGTCACAGACGATATGACGATTGCCCGCGAGGAAATCTTCGGGCCTGTGATGTGCGTGCTGGATTTCGACAGCGAAGAAGATGTGATCGCACGTGCCAATGCGACCGAGCTTGGTCTTGCCGGTGGCGTCTTCACCAGCGATCTGTCGCGCGCCCACCGCGTTGTCGACCAGATCCAGGCCGGTACATTGTGGATCAACACCTACAATCTTTGCCCGGTCGAAATTCCGTTCGGTGGTTCCAAACAGTCCGGTTTTGGCCGTGAAAATTCGGTTGCGGCACTGGACCACTACAGCGAATTGAAGACGGTCTATGTCGGCATGGGCAAGGTGGACGCGCCGTACTGAAGCGATCCCTACTCGTTGTAGGAACGTCTTCTCCCCCTCATTCCTGTGCTTGTCACAGGAATCCAGCCACGCAGCGTCTGCTGCGTGGAAAAGACTCTGGACCGTAATTTACCCTTGAGCGATTGATATTTGGGATTGATACCAATGCAGCAAGCAGATTTCGTTATCGTCGGCTCGGGTTCGGCCGGTTCAGCCATGGCCTATCGTTTGTCGGAAGACGGCAAATATTCCGTCATCGTGATCGAGGCTGGCGGCAGTGATTTTGGCCCCTTCATCCAGATGCCGGCAGCCCTTGCTTGGCCGATGAGCATGAAACGCTACAACTGGGGTTACCTGTCCGAGCCGGAACCCAACCTTAACAATCGCCGGATCACCGCACCCCGCGGCAAGGTGATTGGCGGTTCATCCTCGATCAATGGCCTTGTCTACGTGCGCGGCCATGCGGAAGACTTCAACCGCTGGGAAGATCTTGGTGCACGAGGCTGGGCCTATGCCGACGTACTGCCCTACTTCAAGCGCATGGAGCACAGCCATGGCGGGGAAGAAGGCTGGCGCGGCACCGATGGTCCGCTGCATGTGCAGCGCGGTCCGGTCAAAAACCCGCTGTTCCACGCCTTTATTCAGGCCGGCCAGCAGGCCGGTTTTGAAATGACCGAGGACTATAACGGCTCCAAGCAGGAAGGTTTTGGCCTGATGGAGCAGACCATCCATGATGGTCGGCGCTGGTCCGCCGCCAATGCTTATCTCCGCCCTGCGCTCAAGCGCCCCAACGTATCGCTGGTGCATGGTTTTGCCCGCAAGATCGTCATTGAAAACGGTCGTGCGACCGGCGTGGAGATCGAGCGAAAAGGCCGTGTCGAGGTCATCAAGGCAGGCCGCGAAGTGATCGTGTCGGCCTCCTCGTTCAACTCGCCAAAATTGCTGATGTTGTCTGGCATTGGCCCGGCTCAGCATTTGCAGGATATGGGCATTGAGGTGAAGGTAGATCGACCGGGTGTCGGCGCCAACCTGCAGGACCATATGGAATTCTATTTCCAGCAGATATCCACCAAGCCAGTATCGCTTTATTCCTGGCTGCCATGGTTCTGGCAGGGTGTGGCGGGCGCACAGTGGCTGTTATCGAAGGGGGGCCTTGGGGCTTCCAACCAATTCGAGGCCTGTGCATTCCTGCGCTCAGAGCCGGGCCTCAAACAACCGGATATCCAGTACCACTTCCTGCCGGTGGCCATTTCTTATGACGGCCGCGCTGCCGCCAAGAGCCACGGTTTCCAGGTTCACGTTGGCTACAATCTGTCAAAGTCGCGTGGCAACGTGACCTTGCGCTCTGCCGACCCGAAGGCCGATCCGGTTATCCAATTCAATTATATGAGCCATGAGGAAGACTGGGAGAAGTTCCGCCACTGCGTTCGCCTGACGCGCGAGATTTTTGGCCAGAAGGCATTTGACGATTATCGCGGCCCTGAAATTCAGCCAGGAAATGCCGTACAATCCGATGATGATATCGATGCCTTCCTTCGCGAACATCTCGAAAGCGCCTATCACCCTTGCGGCACCTGCAAGATGGGCGACCGTGATGACCCACTGGCGGTCGTCGATCCGGAATGCCGGGTGATTGGTGTGGAAGGATTGCGTGTCGCCGACAGCTCGATCTTCCCGCATGTCACCTATGGTAACCTGAACGGCCCATCGATCATGACTGGCGAAAAGGCCTCTGACCATATTCTTGGACGCCAGCCGTTGCCGCGCTCCAACCAGCAGCCATGGACCAATCCACGCGCTGCCGTCACTGACAGATAAACGAGTGCTACCGTCAAAATCGAAAATCCCCGCCAGATATGCGGGGATTTTTATTTGCAATGGTATTACACGAGGCAGATAAGAGGGCAGCCTGATCGTTGACTGACTAAAGATCGTTTCCGATGCCCATGAATTACAAGAAGCTGAAAATGCTGCGTCGCTCACGCGTGATGTGGGGATCTTGGCGTGTGTGGAAACCCAGAGGAATTTTCTGGCTGGGTGCAATAGCAGTCGGCGTCATCAGCGTTGCCTTTGCAAAAATGGCGGATGCCGCGCAGCACCTGTTTTTTGCCATGACATCTGCAGGCGAATACACCTTCCTGCTGCCATTGATCATTACACCTGCCGGCTTCATGCTTTGTGCATGGATTGCAGCAACCATTTTTCCCAACTCTCAGGGCAGTGGCATTCCGCAGGCTATTGCTGCGCGCCATTTGCGTGATGTCGAAGATCGCTCACGGCTCTTAAATCTGAAAGTCGCCACGGGAAAAATCATTCTCACGATCACCGGTCTGCTGTGCGGCGCGTCAATCGGACGTGAAGGCCCGACCGTCCAAGTGGGTGCATCCATCATGCTGCAAGCCGCCCGCTGGGGCGGTATAGCGCAAGCCCGCGGCCTCATTCTCGCTGGCTCTGCTGCGGGCATCGCGGCGGCCTTCAACACGCCGCTTGCCGGCATCGTTTTTGCCATTGAGGAAATGAGCAGAGCGTACGAATCCCGTGCCAACGGCCTGGTGCTCATGGCCGTCATTCTTTCCGGTCTTGCCTCGCTTGCGCTGGTCGGCAGCTACACTTATTTCGGTGCAAGCACTGTCTTGGCCACCACGGCAAAAGACTGGGCACTGGTTCTGGTTTGCGGTGTTGGCGGTGGCGTTTTCGGTGCCTTGTTCAGCGCACTCGCCTTGAAGATTTTGCAGCGTATACGTCGATGGAACCGCTATACACCGCTGCGAAAAGTGCTCTTCATTGCGCTGATATGCGGTTTGGGTTCCGCACTGCTCGGCGTCATGACCGGTGGCGCAACATTCGGCACCGGCTATGAACAGGCGCGTGCGGCCATTGAAGGACATGGAACCGGTCAGTTGTTCTTCGTCGAAAAACTTGCCGCAACATTGCTTGCCATGCTGTCCGGTATTCCCGGTGGAATTTTTGCTCCATCGCTGTCGGTTGGAGCAGGTTTTGGCAGCACGGTTGCCTCGATGCTCGGCGCCAGCATCGGCCTTGGTGCGATTGTCGGCATGGCGGGGTATTTTGCCGGTGTCGTTCAAGCGCCCATGACAGCCTTCGTCATCATTCTGGAAATGACCGGCAATCACGAAGGCGTTCTACCCATCATGGCAGCCGCCATGCTGGGCTATCTGACGTCGCGGTTCATTTCGCATGAACCACTTTATCATGGCCTCTCGCGAGTTTTCCTGGCACAGAGCATTCGTGACAAACGCGCGACGCAACGTCACGATGCCCCGGCCAGCACACCGAGCCCCTAAGATTACTTCTGAAAAATCTTCCAGCGTGTTGGGCGGAAACGCAGTTCCTGCCCAACCACGATCGACGCGTGCAGCGGCACTTCGATTTCCAGATGGTAGGGATCATGGCCGTTATTGGCGATGTCGATTTCCGCAATGCGTGTTCCGGCCAGACGACGACAGGTGGTAACCTTGCCGTAAAGCGCCCCCTGATCGATAGTCAGTTCGACATCTTCCGGACGGAAGAACAGTTCACCCTCTCCCTTGCCTTCATCGGAAACGCCGATCTGCTCACCCTGGAAAAGAACGTGGCCGTCCTTGATCGACACCGGCAGGCTGGAAGATTCACCGATAAAGGAAAACACGAAAGGTGAGTTGGGACGATCGTACACGTCATCGGCCGTTCCAACCTGCTCGATCTTACCCTGGCTCATCACCACCACACGGTCGGCCAGTTCCAGCGCCTCTTCCTGATCATGTGTTACGAAGACGGTGGTGTGCCCAGTACGGTCATGGAATTCACGCAGCCAGCGGCGCAGTTCCTTGCGCACCTTGGCGTCAAGCGCGCCGAATGGTTCGTCGAGCAGCAGGACCTTTGGTTCGATTGCCACGGCACGTGCCAAAGCAACACGCTGGCGCTGACCGCCTGACAGCTGGTTCGGATACCGTTTTTCAAGGCCGCTCAGATGCACCATATCAAGCAGTTCCGACACGCGGCGCTTGATCTCGCTTTTGGCCGGACGTGTGTCCGACGGGCGTACCTTCAAGCCAAAGGCAATATTTTCGGCCACCGTCATGTGGCGGAAAAGCGCATAGTGCTGAAACACGAAACCAACGTTACGTTCCTGAACACTGCGGTGCGAGGCATCCTCATCACCGAAAAAGATCTGCCCTTGCGTGGGTTGCTCCAAACCGGCGATCAAACGCAACAGCGTGGTTTTGCCCGAACCGGAAGGTCCAAGAAGCGCGATCAGTTCTCCAGAACGAATGTCCAGCGACACATCGTTCAAAGCCGGAAAACGATCAAACTGCTTGGTAATGCCGGAAACTTTGACTTCCATAAAAATGCCCTTCAATGCTTGCCGGCAGCGTTGCCCGCGCCAAAGCGAATTTCAAGAATAGTTTTCAGAACGAGCGTAACCAGTGCCAGACCTGCCAGCAGCGTTGCGACAGCAAATGAAGCGCCGATATTATACTCATTATAGAGAATCTCGACATGCAACGGCATGGTGTTGGTTTCACCGCGAATGTGACCTGATACCACCGACACAGCGCCGAATTCACCCATGGCACGCGCATTACACAGCAACACACCGTAAAGCAGGCCCCATTTGATATTGGGTAGCGTGACGTACCAGAAGGTCTGCCAGCCGGACGCCCCGAGCGAAATGGCCGCTTCTTCGTCACCCGTTCCCTGCTCCTGCATCAGCGGGATCAGTTCGCGTGCCACGAACGGAAAGGTCACAAATACCGTGGCCAATACGATGCCGGGCACGGCAAACAGGATTTCGATACCGTAGCTTTTCAGCCATGGACCGAGCACGCTGTGGGACGAAAACAGGATGACATAAACAAGGCCCGAAATCACAGGTGAAATCGAGAACGGTAGGTCAATCAGCGTAATCAGAAAAGCCTTGCCCTTGAATTCGAACTTCGCAATGGCCCAGGCCGCTGCGACACCGAAGATCAGGTTTAGCGGGACAGAGATTGCCGCGACAAGCAATGTCAGGCGAATGGCCGACAGAGCATCTGGCTCGACAATCGCTTCCCAGAAGGCTTCTCCGCCCTTGCGGAAAGCTTCAAAAAACACCGAGACCAGCGGCAGGACCAGAAACAGGGCCAGAAAGAGGAAAGCCAGAGCAAAAAGCGCCAGCTTTGCAAGCGGACCTTCAGTTGCCGGATCACGGAATGGTCTGGATTGGATGGTGCGCGCATTATCAGGCATATCCGTACCTCTTGCGGCTCCAAGCCTGAATGAGATTGATGACAAAAAGCATAGCAAAAGAAATAATCAGCATGATCGTCGCTATGCCTGTCGCGCCTGCGTAATTGAATTCCTCCAGACGGATGACAATCAAAAGCGGCGCGATTTCCGAGACATAAGGAATATTGCCAGCAATAAAGATGACCGACCCATATTCACCCACGCCACGCGCGAAGGCCAGTGCAAAGCCCGTGAGGATTGCCGGAACCAGACCCGGCAGCAGAATACGAGTGATGGTCTGAAAACGATTGGCGCCCAAAGTCGCGGCAACCTCTTCCACCTGACGGTCAATTTCCTCCATGACCGGCTGCACGGTGCGCACTACAAATGGCAGACCGATGAAGATCAGCGCGATGACAATACCGGTTGGTGTGAAGGCGATCTTGATGCCGAAGGGCTCAAACCACGACCCAACCCAACCACGGTTAGAGTAAAGTGCGGTGAGCGCAATACCGGCAACGGCGGTGGGCAAAGCAAACGGCAGGTCGACGATGGCGTCAACAAACCGGCGGCCGGGGAAGCGATAACGCACCAGCACCCATGCGATTATGACGCCGAACACGGCGTTGACCAGGGCGGCTACGAAGGCCGTGCCAAAGCTAACGCGCAGGGCGTTCAGTGTTCTGCTATCTGTGGCGATGGCAATAAAGTCTGCCAGACCGAGTTTTGCGGTGGACCATACCAAGCCGCCAAGTGGAATGAGAATTATAAGAAAAAGGTAAGTTATCGTGTAGCCGAGCGTCAGGCCAAATCCTGGCAGGACACTCGACTGACGCCACTTCCACCTGCTTGGCGATGGGGTATTGCTCATCAATGCTCCGGGTAAACTCTGGTGGCGAAAGCCACCCTTTTCAGAACGCCGGGAAAACTGGACTAATCCCGCCACTCTCAGCTGTTGTTCAGGCACCAGGCGTCAGGACACGCTGTCAGGCAAAATCCACACCGGCACTTTACGCGCCATCGACCGGCTTGTGGCCGGTCGATATTTTATCCGGTCTGGACTGGTTTGCTGCCAATCCAGAATGTTCACATCATCCGCTTACTTGCCGGGCTTGTAAATCTGGTCGAAGATGCCGCCGTCACCAAAATGTTCCGGCTGCGCCTTGGCCCATCCGCCAAACAACGGGTCGTCGATGGTGACCAGCTTGATATCTGGCAGCTGCTTCAACAGGTCAGGTGCGACGACAGACGGGTTGGATGGACGGTAGAAGTGCTTGGCAGCAATGTTCTGACCTTCGTCAGAATAAAGATACTGCAGGTAAGCTTCTGCAACCTTGCGGGTACCCTTGGCATCGACGTTCTTGTCAACCACAGCGACTGGTGGCTCCGCGAGGATGGAGATCGGCGGCACAACGATATCGAAAGCGTCCTTGCCGAATTCCTCACCGGCCAGATAGGCTTCGTTTTCCCAGGCCAGCAGCACGTCACCAATCTGACGCTGTGCGAAGGTTACCGTTGAACCACGGGCGCCTGTGTCCAGCACCGGAGCGCGTTTGTAGAGTTCAGCCACATAGGCTTTGATCTTGTCCTGATCGCCCTTGTACTCTTCATTGGCCCATGCCCAGGCAGCAAGATAGTTCCAGCGTGCGCCACCTGAGGTCTTCGGGTTTGGCGTTACGATCTGGATATCGCCCTTTACGAGGTCACCCCAGTTATGGATGCCCTTCGGGTTGCCCTTGCGCACCAGGAAGACGATTGTCGATGTATAAGGAGATGAATTGTGCGGCAGGCGTGTGCGCCAGTCGGCATTGATCTTGCCACCATTCTTCACGATGGCATCGATGTCGCTTTGCAGTGCCAGCGTGACTACATCGGCTTCAAGACCGTCGATAACCGAACGGGCCTGTTTGCCGGAGCCGCCATGCGACTGCTGAATGGTAATGTCTTCACCCGTATCGGCCTTCCACTTCTTGGCGAAGGCGTCGTTGAAATCCTTGTAAAGCTCACGGGTCGGGTCGTAGGAAACGTTCAACAGTTTAGTATCGGCCGAGGCGGCGCTAAACGAGCCAACCGTCAGTGAAAGGCTCAGAGCCAGAACGCTCAAGCCGGAGAGAAGCTTTGACATAGGTTTTCCTCCTATTGGATGCCTCTTAACTCTACTGGTTCAGTCGTCTTGGTCAATCGCAGGAATTGTGATTGCAAAAGTGTTTCCCCCCGGCTTTCCGGCGGGCAATAAACACAGTGCACAACGGCAAAATTGCGCAATATGGCCCTTTGAACTCAAACACACAGGCAAAACGAATTCACGTTTTTATGCAAAAACGGGACACTACAGGCAGGATAATTCATTCAGGCGGAATATTGTTCCCCGCCAAATCGCGTCAAGCGTCAGGCCTTGAGCAACTCCGGAACCATCACACCGCTGACCGAATCCTCGATGGTGGTGTTGAACAGGATGTTGCGGGTGCTGTCGGCAACGCGGGCAAATACGTGGCGAATTTCGCACTGACTTTCGCCATCACAGTCCTCACATTGGCGGTACGCCGTCTGCGACAGACAGGGCAGCGGCGCAACGGGACCATCGATCAGACGTAGGATTTCGCCAAAAGTAATATCATTGGCTGGGCGCAGCAGAAGATAACCGCCTTGCTTGCCACGTCGGCTTTCGACGTAACCTTCGCGTTTCAGCTCCAGAAGGATCTGCTCCAGAAACTTTTTCGGAATGGCTCGTTTCTTGGCTATATCGGAAATCTGCACAGGACATGCGTCATCGCTTTGTGCCAATGCGGCCAGCGCCCTCAACGCATATTTCGCCTTCTGGGAAATCATAACAAAACCAAAAACACGCCACGCAAACAAATGTTCCCCCCGCATTAGCGCAATTTCCGAAAGAATTCAAACCGATGACCGCCCTTCTTACGCGTGGGCACGTTTTGCTTAAGAATTGGCATGTGTGAGAGATATTTGCTCCCTAAAGCAAAGGCCAAAGACTCACATTTCTTACAAAGAGCGGCCTGAAGACCGATAATCGCCAAAATCGCAGATGGATGCCGATGATGACGATGCCTAAGCCTTTGCAGACCGATAAACCTCTCGACATTGTGTCGCTGGATGAAGCCCTTGCCTCACTGGATTTAGCCGGGAGGCTATCGCTTGTGGCAGGGCTTGGCGGTCGTGCGGTGTTTACCACCAGCCTTGGCATTGAAGACCAGGTTATCACCGCTGCCATCGGCACCCACCGGCTGCCAATCGAAGTGGCAACGCTTGAAACCGGCCGTCTGTTTGCCGAAACCGTTACGCTGATTTCGGAAACCGAAGAACGCTACGATATCGCCATCCGTCGCTTTTATCCCGAACAGGACGACATCGACGCCTATGCCGCCAAGTACGGCCTGAACGGCTTTTACGAGAGCGTTGAAGCCCGCCATGCCTGCTGTCATGTCAGAAAGCTGAAGCCGCTGGCCAGAGCGCTGGAAGGTGCTTCTTTCTGGATTACCGGCCTGCGCCGTGGTCAGTCCGGCAACCGGGCGTCCACGCCCTTTGCCGAATATGACGCGGACAGAAACCTCATCAAAATCAACGCCCTTGCAGACTGGGATATTGATGCGATCCACGCCCATGTGACGAAGGAGAGCATTCCGGTGAACCCGTTGCACGGACGTGGTTATCCCTCGATCGGCTGCGAACCGTGTACACGCGCCATCAAGCCCGGTGAGCCTGAGCGCGCCGGACGCTGGTGGTGGGAAAACGACGAAAAGCGCGAGTGCGGCCTCCATGTTGCGGAAGCACCTCAAGCCTCTCTCCTCCCCTCATCATCCCAGCAGTAACCTTTTCTCAGAATTCAGAAATCCCGGAGTTTTTACATGTCCAGTGCCCTTCCGGAAACGGAAAGCAAAAGCCCGCTTGCACCCAAGCCGCCTCTTGATCCCCATCTGAAAGCCCTTGAAAACGAAGCCATTCACATTTTCCGTGAAGTTGCAGCCGAGTTCGAAAATCCTGTGATGCTGTATTCCATCGGCAAGGACTCGTCGGTCCTGCTGCATCTGGCGCGCAAGGCTTTTTTCCCTGGCCGCGTGCCGTTTCCGTTGTTGCACGTCAACACCGGTTGGAAGTTCAAGGAAATGATCGAGTTCCGTGACCGCATGGTCAAGGAATATGATCTGGACCTGATTTCCCACACCAACCCGCGTGGTGATGCAGAGAAGATTTCGCCGTTTACCCATGGTTCGCTTTACACCGACATCATGAAAACCGAAGCGCTGAAGCAGGCGCTGGATGCCGGCAAATTCGATGCTGCATTCGGTGGCGCACGCCGCGACGAAGAAGCAAGCCGCGCAAAGGAACGTATCTACTCGTTCCGCACGCCGGATCATCGCTGGGACCCGCGCAACCAGCGCCCGGAACTGTGGAACATCTATAACGGCATGATCAAGCGTGGCGAAAGCGTACGCGCCTTCCCGCTGTCCAACTGGACGGAAGTCGATATCTGGCGTTACATTCAGGCGGAAAACATTCCGCTGGTGCCACTCTATTACGCCAAGAAGCGCCCCTATGTTGAGCGCGATGGCATGATGATCCTGGCGGAAGATGAACGTCTGGAACTCCTGCCGGGCGAAGTGAAGCAGGAAGGTATGATCCGCTTCCGCACACTCGGCTGCTTCCCACTGACCGGCGCCATCCGCTCCACAGCGACGACGCTGACAGAAGTTATCGACGAGCTGGAAATTGCGACCGTTTCCGAACGGCAAGGCCGCGCCATTGACCGTGACCAGTCCGGCTCCATGGAAAAGAAGAAACGCGAAGGATATTTCTGATATGGCCTCCCATAACGAAACCACCTCCGCAACAATTCTGCCGTTTGCAGAACCGGTCAAGGCAGTGCGTGACACGCGCCCTTTGCGCCTGATTACCTGCGGCAGCGTGGATGACGGAAAATCGACCCTGATCGGCCGCCTGCTTTGGGACACCAAGGCTGTGAAGGAAGATCAGGCTGCAACGCTACGTCGTGACAGCGGCAAGCAGAACGACCTTGGTCTGCCGGACTTTGCATTGTTGCTGGATGGCCTTCAAGCCGAGCGCGAACAAGGCATCACTATCGATGTCGCCTATCGTTATTTCTCGACCGAAAAACGCGCCTTCATCGTCGCAGACACGCCCGGCCACGAGCAGTATACGCGCAACATGGCAACCGGCGCTTCGACCGCCGACCTTGCCATTCTGCTGATCGACGCCCGCGTCGGCATCCTTGAGCAGACCCGTCGTCATGCGACGATTGCTGCCCTGATGGGTATCAAGCAGTTCGTGTTGGCGATCAACAAGATCGACTTGACCAATTACGATAAGGCCGGCTTTGAGCTTATCGCCCATGACTTCCGCGAATTTGCGCTGTCGCTGGGTGTAAAGCAGATTACCGCCATTCCTATGTCTGCGCTGAAGGGCGAAAACGTAGTGCTGAGCGGTCATGCCGCCATGCCATGGTATGATGGCCCGACTTTGGTCGAAACACTGGAACTGGCAACTGTCCGCTCCTCGCAAACCGTTGGTTTCCGCATGCCGGTGCAGCGCGTTTCGCGTCCGGGCGAAAGCTTCCGCGGTTATCAGGGCACCATTGCCGGTGGCTCAGTCAAGCCGGGCGATTCCGTCGTCATTCTGCCCTCCGGTACGGTTGCCAACGTCAAGCAGATCGTGACGTTTGATCTGGTGCGCAACGCTGCTGTGGCGGGTGATGCCGTTACGCTGGTGCTTGACCGGCAGGTCGACATTTCCCGTGGTGACGTCATCAGCTCAATTGACGGCCAGCCGCATGCCGGGCTTGCCTTTGATGCGCAACTGGTTGCCTTGCAACCCGGTGGCATTGAACCCAATAAACGTTACTGGCTGAAAAGCGGCAGTCGCCGCCAGCGTGTAACAGTTGAGCCGGTCTCACAACTCGACCTCAAGAACGGCAAATGGCAGGAACATTCGACCGCACTGGCGATGAACGCCATCGGCAAGGTGCATCTGGCCTTTGATGAGACTGCGATCTTTGATCCCTATGAACTGAACCGTGCGACTGGCTCGTTCATCCTGATCGACCCGGACACCAACAACACGGTTGCGGGTGGCATGATCGTGTCCAAGCGCAGCGATGTTAGCGCATTGGGCAGCAATGAACGGGTGATCCTATCACTGCCAGCAGATCTGGCTGAAAAGTTGCTGTCGAGCGAGCTGTTTGAGAACCGCCGTGATGACATTGACGTTCGCCGGACAAATGCAACTGCAGCCAACCGGATCATCAATGATCTGAGCTGAGGTTCCGCGTTCAACCAATGCAAAAGCCACCTTCCTCGGAAGGTGGCTTTTTGATTTTTGCCTGTTACGGCATACCGCGCTTGGTTTGGAGATCTTCAAGTATTCCTGCTAGTGCAGGAAGAACATCCAGATCAAAAGCACAACAACAAACGGTACGCCCATGGCCCACAGAAGCATTGCTCTTAACATGTTTCTACCTCCTTGCTTGTTCGAATAAATAACGACAGGGCGATGGAAAAGGTTCCAGAGCAGTTCAGAGACTTATTTCAAATTGATACAGGGCTGCGTAGTCGCCGCGTGGTTTGCCGCTCGACAAACTGATAGTCGAGGCTGACGATTTTCTCCTCAACCTTTTTTCCTGCCGCCAGCGTCAGCAGCATGTCGGCAGCGCGGTAGCCCATCTCGAAACGCGGAATACGCACCGTCGTCAGCGGCGGTTCAGTAACGCTCGCAAAGTCCAAATCGTTAAAACCACAGATTCCGAAATCTTCGGGGATACGGATGCCGAGACGTTGAGCCTCAAAAATAACACCCAACGCCACATCATCGCTATGACATAAAACGCCATCGGCATCCGGCACGGCCTCAATGAAAGCGCGCGCAAGGCGAGAGCCCAGCCTTGGGCTTGGCGGCGTATCCTCCCAGATCACCAGTTTTTCGTCGTATAGGCCAGCATCGCGCATCGCCTCGCAATAGCCCATCTGGCGCTGTCGGACGCGGAAATCATTGCCGCCACCGATCAGTGCGAAACGACGATAGCCCTGTGCCAGCATATGCCGTGTTGCGGCTCGTGCTGCACTCCGATGGTCAATCGCCACTGCAAATTCCGATAATGGAAAACTGACATCAACGGTTTGCACGATGGGGCATGCGGCCTCGCGCATGAGCGCTTCCATACTGCCGTGATCTTCTACCCCGGCCAGAATGATACCGGCCGGACGCTGCGCGGCAAACAGGCGGATCTTGGCAATTTCTTCGGCCAGATCATAATGGGTATTGGCATATTGAATGCTGTAATCACTGCCCCTCACCCGCTCCTCGATGCCACGCACCACACTCAGTACGGCAGCATGTGACAGGGATGGAACAAGCACGCCAATGAAACCACTGCTGCCACGCGCGAGGGCCCGCGCTGCGAGATCCGGAACGTAACCCATTTCCGCTACAATTTGCAGAATCATCTCACGCAACGTCTCGGAAACCTTGTCCGGCTCCCGCAATGCTCTTGAAACGGTTATTGCACTGACACCAGCTTTTTCTGCGACGTGCTGCAAGGTAATCTTTTCACGCGCCGTGCGTTTGTTGCGTAATGTCAATCATGCACCTCTGGAGAACGATCCCAGTTTAATTACCCTATTTTAACCGCATTTTCAAACTGCAACGTTGTAGATTGAATATTATCGGCCGGAAATTGAATCGCTTCTGTTCATAATATTTAAAAGAAAACGCATTACGTGCCACACCCCCATAAATGGGGGTACAGTATTAAATCATCATAAACCAAACCAAACACTGTATTGCACGCAAGTGATGGAAACTAGTTTTCGTCCCTTCAAAATATCGTAGAGTATTCGCAAACAATTTTACGGAAATGAACACGCATATGATTACCACAGATCATTTTTTCCACTCCGGCAATGCCCGCCTTGCTTTTGGTGAAGCTGGCGAAGGCGAACCGGTTATTCTGACCCATGGCTATACCTCCAGCACCGCCACCCAGTGGGGCAAAGATGGCGTATTAGACTCCTTGCCGAGCCAGTTTCGCGTCATCGCACTCGATAATCGCGGCCATGGCAACAGCCAAAGCCTGCATCGCCGCGAAGACTACGGCCGGGAAATGGCGCTGGATGTGTTGCGTCTGATGGATCATCTGAAGCTAGAACGCGCGCATATTCTAGCCTATTCGCTTGGTGCGCATATCGCCGCTCAAACACTGACTATCGCGCCCGAGCGTATGGCAAGCCTGACACTTGGTGGCGGGGTCGGACGCTGGAATTTTACGGCCGCAGAACTTCAGGCGATTTCTGACGAGGCGGATGAACTGGCCAATGGTGCAATGACCAAGCACATATTGCGCATGTGGACTGGTTCGCCCAAACCCGGCCCAGAGGAGGTTATCGAGATTTCGCGCCAGAGGCTCGCGGGCAAGGATGCATTGTCTCTTTCCGCCATCAAACGCTCAATGCCGGACCATATTGTGACCGTTGAGGAGATGAAGGCGAGTATCGAAAGGACGTCGCTACCGGTTCTCGGCATTATCGGTTCACTGGACTGGCAGGCGGAAGCCATGCGGGAACTCAAGAGCCGCATCCCGCAAATCGAGCATGTGGAAATTGACGGCGCCACTCACGGCAACGCCACATCCCACCCGCTGTTTCGGCAAGCTGTCACTGACTTCCTCAAGCGTCATCCAATGGCATGACGGTTTGGCATCCACGATCTCAGTTTGCCGGTTGATCAGCGGAACAGCTGCGCGATATTTTCGGAGTTGGAGTTGGCAATCGACAGCGCCTGGATTGCCAATTGCTGCTGTGTCTGGAGCGCTTTCAACCGCGTCGAGACCTCATTCATGTCGGCATCGACAAGCCGGCCGATGCCCTGACTGATAGACTGGGAAAGCCGATTGGCGAATCCGCTCTGCATGTCGATACGCATGGAAAGCGCTCCAAGTGTCGCGGCGCTGTCAATCGCCTCGCGCAACATGTGCTCAACACCCTCAATGTATTTGTCGATCTTGAAGCGGCTGGAGGTGACATCGATCTCGGCAAGGTCAAAATCCAGCGAGAATGGCAGGTTGGTGCGCACGTTTGAAACGTTGAACCTTGCTGCCCGGTTTCCGGCCTCGGGATACATCGCCGGGTCTGCCATGAAGACGACAACGCCTGGATATTCCAGATCATTGGATATGACCGTGACGCCGGTACCTGCCGTTACATAGGCAAGCACAGTCGCCAGTTCGTGGCGGTCGCCAATATATCCATCTGTTGTGCCAAGGGCCGCATCAACGGTTGCCTTGTTTATGAGCATTGTCTGCACGCCACCGCCATTGACCTCAACGTCAAAGCGGATTTCCGCAGTTGCCGAAACCGTGAAGCCTTCGGTGAAGCTAAGAGTGCCCTTGGGGAACATGTTGTCGTGATTGTTGGACGGCGCATCCTCGAGCCCCAGCGCAAAACCCGCTGGATGTCCCACCGCGAAACTGGAGGTTACCCCGACAATGTCCACGCTGGAACCATTATGCCCTGATGTTTCAAGCGAACCGATTTCGAAGCGGGTGGCAGAGTTACCGAAGGATGTATAAGCCGGAGGTCTTACGGCCCACAAGGGAACGCTGTTATCATCAAACACCTGCTGCAACACACGTGTCATGTCGTAGGCATTGTTGATGGTGCCGGTGGTCGTACCAAGGGCGTTATCAATTACGCTCTTGTCTATTCTCAAATTGTTGACCGTTACACCGGCGTCGGTGTCGAAGGCGTCGATCAACACCGAAAACTCGATGAAGTCGGCGACATCAAACGTGGCAGGCCCTGTAAATTCGTGGGTTTCATGGCCGTTATGGGCAGAGGCATTCATGTTGGCATTGGCAAAACCGCCCATGTCGCTCACGCCGCCGAGATCTTTCTGCAGAATGCCGCCGCCGCCGGCATTAAGCATGCTGATGCTTTTCAGATCGACCTCTGTCGTCTTCACCGCAACCGAACCGTCGCTTGATCTGACGAAAGCGGAAACCACTGATGATGTCAGGCTGTCCGTTTCCATCAGATGGGTTGTCGCGTCGGTGTTCAGCCAGTTGGCACCGCTGAAGCTTGAAGACGCCACGATGCTCTCGGCCTGCGCATTCAACTGCGTCAACTCTTCCTGGATCTTGGAGCGGTCCAAGCCCTCTTCCTTCGCAGCCACCAGACGGGCCTTGAACTGTTTGAGCACATCAACAACCGAACTGGTTCCAGCATAGGCCGTATCAACCTTTGCAGCGCCAAGACCCAGAGCATCGCTGACGGCAGACAGCGCCATGTTGTCCGATCGCATGGTGGTCGCAATCGACCAGTAGGCAGCATTGTCAGACGCAGACGAAATACGCAGACCAGAAGAGGTCTCGTTCTGTGCTTGCCGAAGACTGGAATCGATGGCGCGCAACGTCTGGAGTGCAGACATCGCTCCAACGTTCGTAAGAATGCTGGTCATAATAGCTCATGGGAAAATTGTGAGATGCTCGTCATGAGCTATGAGAGGTTGCATGCAATACAACCGAACATGGTTAACAACTCGTTAACCAAGGCGCCAAGAGGTTAAAACGGTGATAATTTTTACGCTATTGGCGGCATCAAACACTATGGTTGAATAAGAGCGCAACCGACCGACACCACTCTGGCATCAAGCCATGAGTTATTGATCTGGGAAGAGCAAAAAGCGTGTTTGCAAACTGTGCGCAGAGGCGAAAAAAATAACACGCCAACCCAAACATGGCAGGTCAAAATATTTGATTTTATGGGATAAAATGGTCGGAGTGGAGAGATTCGAACTCCCGACCCTCTGGTCCCAAACCAGATGCGCTACCAGACTGCGCTACACTCCGTTACCTGCGGCACTCTATAGACCAGCCTAAAACGTTCCACAAGCGGACAACGCAGCTTTTGTGTAAATTTTATGATGGTTCTTTGCTCATTTCGTTTGGGCCTGCGCATCCGCAATTTTCAGCCGGCTGCAAACGTTACAAAAAAGCAATTCCGTCAATAAATCGCACATTAGCACTCGCAAAACACTCCATTCGACGCAACAAATCTGCTAGGCGACGCACATACACGGCAATCAGCCGGACAAAATTCAAAAGGATCTCGACCATGCGATTTCGCAGCGTAATGCTGGCAGGGCTGGCTGTTGCCCTCACCGCCTGCACAACAACGTCACTGCCAGCAACGAACCCAATCGAAAGCCGCTGGAAGGGACAGTCCGCAGGCGTATTTTTTGCAAAATACGGCCCGCCGATCAGCGACACGGCATCTGGCAGCGAAACGCTTTACACATGGCGCGGCGGATACAAGAACACACGCGTTCCTGCGCAATTTGAGCAGACCAAGGACGGCAAGCGCGGCAAGCAGACTGCACCAGCCCGCACACTCTACCTGTCTTGTACAGTGCAGATCACAGCTTCAGAAGATTACACCATCCGCTCGATCCGCCCGGTTGCCGACCGCCCAGGCGTGAACGGCCCGAGCTACTGCGCAGAATTCCTGACTGCTGAGTAATACATACAACGACCAATACGGCCCCGCAGTAACATCGGGGCCGTGATGTTATTGACGCTGCCAGACCGATTGATCAGCAGACTTCAAACGCAAAATCATCTTGAAAAATGTGGCTGGGGCGCCAGGATTTTAATCCAAAATTATTCAGCCTTCTGATTTCTTTTATTTATCTGTTTTTATTGATCTATTTCCGCGAAAATTGTAACACACGACTGTAACACACGGACCATCCAAGTGGGGCAGTTATGGCAAGAGTGAGTTTTCTTCTCCGGCGTGGCGCGAGCTATTATGCACGGGTGCGCGTTCCTGTTGATCTTGTCGAAATCGTCGGCAAGAAGGAGTTAGTGAAGGCACTTGGCACAAAAGACGAGGCGGAAGCCAAGCGTAAAATGTGGCCGCTAGTTGAAGAATGGAATCGTCAGTTTGACGATATTCGATCACGCCGCAACATCACCCCGGATGACAAAGCCGTCGCTGTCTGGCAGCACTATACAACGGTTTTGCAACGCGACGACCAAGCCCGCCGCGACATGCCGACACCCGCCGACATTGAGGCAGAAAAGACAAAGATCATTGATCGCGCCAATGCCGGTGAAATCCCGAACACCGACCCGCTCACAATCTTTGACGCCACCCTTGACCTTGAGGTCATGAAGAACGCCCGCCAGTTTGACGAACATACACGGCGCACAAAACTGGATGCCCTACAGAAGCAGCTAATGACCGGCGAAACAGCACTGATCGCCCATGAGGTTGACGCTTATGCCGACGCTAGCAAACTTCTCATGGACGCCCCTAGTCCGGATTGGAAGGACACCGCTCACCAGATGATTCGGGCAGAGATTGAAGGATTGAAACGCAGCCTTGAGCGCGACAAAGGCGATTATAGCGGCACACCATCCGACCCTATTTTAAAGCCTGCCACCAGCAACACACGCGAGAGAGCCGCCCCCGGTGAATCCATCATGGAAGTCTTCGCGATATATGAGCGCGAAAACCCCAACAGCGTCACACAGGACACCTTAGCACAGGCACGCCGCGATATCGGAACCTTGGTTGATTATGTCGGCAGCACCTACCCCGTGCATCGTATCGACAAGAAGGCCGTCCGCGAGTGGAAATCGCTTTTGATCAAATACCCGGTCAAGGCCACAGAAACCAAAGCCTTTGCCGGGATGAAGATTGCCCAGATCGTGAAGCACAATGAGACAGTCGGAAAACCTGTCCTCAACTCCCGCACCGTAAACCGATATCTTTCCAGCCTTGGCGCATTCTGTAGCTGGCTAGTGGCGCATGGCTACATTGATGCAAATCCCACAGACGGCATGTCGCTGGCAAAGGATAAGAAAAAGAAGGCATTGCCCTTCACCATCGAACAGATGAATACCTTGTTTCAATCGCCACTGTTCACAGGTTGCGAGAGTGACGAAGCTCCCCGTTTCTGGAACAAGCCGGGTCACGTCCTGATACGCGATCACCGTTTTTGGGTGCCGTTGATCATGCTCTACTCTGGCGCACGACCATCGGAAATTGCGCAGCTTCTGGTTTCGGACGTGCGACAGGAACACGGCCATTGGATCATGGAAATCACAGAAACCGATGATGGCGAAGAAACCGGCAAAAGCGTGAAGAATGTCGGTTCCCGCCGCGTTGTGCCAATCCACAGCGAACTTATCCGCCTTGGTTTCAAGAAGTATCATGACAGTATGAAGAATGCGGGGCAGACCCGCCTGTTTCCGCAGGCGCAACGCAATGAGCGCGGCCAAATGATAGCAGACTACAGCCGGGAGTTTGGCCGTTACCTGACAAGGATTGGCCTCAAGATTGGACGCGGTATATCCCTTTACAGTTTCCGTCATGGCGCATTCGATGCCATGCGACGTGCCGGTTATCTGGATGAACAATTCGGTTACATTTTCGGCCACCAGTCCGGCAATAAGGTGACGCGGGGTTACGGGATATTGCCGCAGGGTATGCTTGAACAGCGTGCCGAACTGATCAACGCAATCTCATACCCCGGATTGAATATTGATCATTTATTTTGATATTTTTCTCAAAAATCATCATTTTTGCTGATTTTTGGGATTCACATGGGAATCTTAAAGTGGGATAATATTCCTAGATTTTTCTAGGACTATTATCCTTATGCGATTGTGGCGTGGTGTTAAAAGCAGGACAGAGGAAACGGAACAGAAATCTATTCCGTTATCCGATCCTGACATTCGGGAGATGTTTGGGGGTAATCCTCACAACGTCACGCAAGTAACCGGCACCTCCGCCTTAGAAATCCCAGCAGTTCTACAAGCTATCCGCCTCATTTCAGAAACGATTGGTTCCCTTCCAGTAAAGCTCTACCGGGAGCATGCGAACGTCAAGGAAGTTGCCAAGGCACACACCGCTCATAAAATCGTCCACAAACGGGCGAACGAATGGACCGGCGCAGGCACAATTCGCACGCAGCTTACCTCTGACGCCCTGATCTATGGCAACGGATTTGCGCGTGTTGTCCGATATGCAGACGGACGCCCGTTTGAACTTATCCGCCTCCGCCCCGACACTGTGTCGGTGATTGAGGACAGTTTAGGCGCCTCCCCACCAATCTATCGCGTTTCAGAGAATGGCGGCTCTTACGAACATTCGCACACTGAAATTCTTCATATTGCTTCATTCCTCAATCGCTCACCGACACATTTTGGTAGCAAAGCTATTGGCCTTGCCTCCGTTCTGGAAAGCCACGGCTCGAAATTCTTCACTTCGGGCGCGCGTCCAAATGCCGTGATCTCGAATGAAAAAGGTCTGGGTAACGAAGCAGGCGCAGCCGCGATCTTAAACATGCGTAAGAGCTTCCGAAGGTGGATGCAAGGCACAACCGGCGATCCACTTATTATGGAGGGTGGTTGGAAGTATAACGCCCCCGCTCTCACATCGACAGATAGCCAGTATGTCGAAAACCGGCTTGAGCAAATCAACGAAATTGCCCGTGTTTTTGGCGTCCCCCCGCACCTGCTGTTTCAGCTTGACCGCGCAACGTGGAGCAACGCCGAAAAGATGGGCGCAAGCTTCCTTCAGCTCTGCCTTCGCCCGTGGTTGGACCGTTGGCAGGAAGCGCTTGCAACTGCCCTTCTGACAGAATCCGAACAAGACGATCATTGGTTTGAATTTACGACTGATGACCTTATGCGCGCCGACGCTGCAAGCCGCACCGCCAATATCACGGCACTTGTCACCAATCGCGTCATGTCGCCAAACGAAGCACGCGCAATCCTCAACATGTCTCCCCTGCCCGGTGGGAATGAGTTGGTCAACCCTCACACCACGTCCGGCGCAACACCAATCCCGGCACCTGAAAAGGAACCCACCGAATGAGCGAACACCGCGCCTTTTTTGGCGACGGCGAGAAAGCTTTCGCCTTCCCGACCCGTGACTTGATTATGGAACTGGAGGCAAAAACCGGTCACGGCATCGGCGCACTGTTTCGCCGGTTCCGCGATATCAATTACAGCTTCACAGACGTTTCCGAAATCCTCCGGCTTGGCTTGATTGGCGGCGGCACTGCCCCGCAGGAAGCCGACCGCCTTGTGTCCGTCTATGTAGTCGGCAGGCCATTGGCTGAAGTTTTCAGCGTTGCCGATGGCGTTATCACCACCCTGTTTTTCGGCAAGGATGAAGAACCCCAGACCGAAATCCGACACGCCGCAGTAACCGGCGATATGAGCGCCGCCATCAATGAAAGCTTGAAGCAGGTGGCTGCATGACAGCCACCGCAATTGAAACCGGCAATCTCGAAATCAAGGCTGAAGTCTCGATTGACGACACCGGCACTGTAACCGGCATCGCATGGCCGTTCGGTCAGCCCGACAGCTACGGCGATCTTATTGAACCCACCGCATTCAGCTTTGCTGGCCGTGTCCCGATGATCGTGGAGCATGAGCAAAAGAGCGTTGTTGGCGTCTGGGAAACCTATGCCGTCACGGACAAAGGGCTTGAGGTTAAAGGCCGTCTGTTTGTGGAAGGCATCGAACCAGCACGGCAAGCACGCCTTGCCCTGCAACGCGGCACAATGCGCGGCCTGTCCATCGGATATCGCCTTCATGAAGCCAAGGCACGCCCAGAAGGCGGGCGCGTCCTCACAGCCCTCACCATCAATGAAATCAGCCTTTGCAAGCGCCCGGTGCATCCAGACGCGCGCATCACTGAAACGAAATCTCACCCGATCAACGTTGAACAGGAAAACACCGAAATGGAAAATGCAGAGCAGAAAAAGCCGGAGGCAGTTGCCGACCCGGTTGTGAGTGCAGAAGAAATCAAGGCGCTCAAACACGAAATCGCCACCATGCAGGCAAAGCTTAATCGCCGCCCATCTAGCGCGAATAACAACCATCCGAAGGCCGTTAACGACAACGGCAACGAAGTGAAGGCATTCGAAACGGAAGTCCGGCAGGCGCTTCTAGAAAAGAAAGCTCTCACGGTCGCAGCACCCGGCACCGCTGATAATCTAGTTTGGGATGAATTCTCGACTACGATTCTTGAAAAGCTTCGCCCTGTCTCCCCGGTTCGCCAACTTGCCACAGTCGTTACAGTCGGAAGCGCCTTGTTTCAGATTCCTCGACTGGTCAACCGCGTTCAACCCGGCAGCGTCACTGAAGTGCAGGCTAAGCCGTCCTCCGAACCGTCGTTCGAACAGATCGATATCAAGAATTTCGCCATGGGCGTTATGACGCCTGTTTCGCGAACCGCTCTCGAAGATAACGCAGTTAATCTCGGCTCTTACCTTCAGAACCATATCAGCTCTGAATTCAGCACTCTTGAAAACGAATGGTTTGTCACCGGCGATGGCACAACTCAGGCAGAAGGTATTCTTACCTCGACCGACGTTGAGAGTATCCCCGCCGGGTCACTTATCTCGGCAGATAGCTTGCTTGATGTTCTGTATGGGGTGAAATCGGCGTATGCGTTGAATGGTTCCTGGCTCATGAACCGCAGGACCATGCGCGCCGTGCGTGGCCTTCGAGACAGCGACGGCAATCTGCTTTGGCAGTCTGGTCTTCAGGCTGGCCAGCCCGGTCTGCTGCTTGGCAAACCGGTCTATGAATGTGACTTCATGCCGGACGCAAGCGCGGACGAAACGCCGATTATCTTCGGTGATTTCAATCGCGGCTATCTGATCACAGATCGCATCACCTTTGAGCCGTTTGCTGACTACAACACCCGCTTCGGCGAGGATATTGTTGTCTTCGGTGGCCGTCGCCGTGTCGGTGGCAAGGTGGTTATGGGCGAAGCCCTGATCAAGTTGAAGATCGCGGCATAATCCATGATCAAACGGCGCGCATACGAGCAGGTCGAAGTTCGCCATGGTGGCAACACCGTGACCCTTCGTCCGACCTTGCGCGCCGCTACCTCCCTTGAATACCGGTTTGGCCTTCCTGCCGTCTATCAGGCGGTTGAAGACCTCAATCTTACAATCATTTCTGAAATCATCCTGATGTCTGCGACGAGCCGTCAGGATGCGGCGGCTTTCCTGTCTTCACTCGTTGGAAAGCCGCTTCTCCCCTTCTATCTGGCCGTGCGCGCACCGCTGGCCGAATTAGTATCAGCTCTGACCCCGGCACCCGAACCACACGCAAAGAATAAGCCTACAACCGGCAAGCCCGTTACATGGGCAGAAGTTTTCGCTGCATTGTTTGATCGTGCAACCGGCTGGCTTGAATACACCCCGGAACAGGCGTGGAACTCCACCCCGACAGAAATCGACAGGGCATACCGTGCCCACCTCGAAAAGCTCAAAGCTATTCACGGTGGCTCCGACAAAGACGACCAATCAGAAACCAACTTTGAAGACCTGTCCGAACGCATCGCGTCTGATGGCCTCGACCCTGAATTTGACCGCTCCGGCCTTCACGCTCTCAGAGGCGCAGGGAGGCAGCAATGAACCGCCCGCCCCGGATTTGCGTTTGCGGCAGTATCGTTCCCCACGGCGTTCCATGTGAGTGCCAGCGCAAGCTTAAACGCGAACGCAATGCACGCCACGACCGCCAGCGCCCGACCGCCGCCAAGCGCGGATATAATCACGAATGGCGCAAAGCCCGTGCCGAATACCTGCAAGCGCACCCATCATGCCGCCTGTGCGGCAATGCCGCTTGCGTTGTCGATCACGTCATTCCGCACCGTGGCGACAACCGACTGTTCTGGACGCGCGCCAATTGGCAACCGCTTTGCCAACTCTGCCACAACTCAATCAAACAACGGCAGGAGCATCACGCCATCCAACCGCCTCCACTCCTGCTGGGCAGCGGGGTATCGGCAAATTGAAATACGTGGTTGCTATCCGTTTGGCATCGCCTGTAGTCACCGTTTCCTTGCAGGAAACTAATAAGCCTGTCCCTGTTAAGGCAGACCGGGCAGATAAAATGCTCTCGTTCTCCATTGGCGACCTCAGCTTTAAGCCTGAAAACGATATCATTCTGTCGAGTATGGAATATCTCGTAACGGGCCTTTTCCGTTTCGAACTCATCAAGCCGCCGAAGTTCTTGGCTAAGCGCTCGAAGACCTTCGCTCAGTTGAACGTTCATGATGTTGGCCGCAGTCAGCTCCGCCGCCAATGCGTTTATCAGCTTCCCTGCTTCGCCACTTTGGTCAGGCTTGCCGGAGTCGAACAGCGCTTTAATCGTCTGAATTGTTCCCGCCGCCTTACCGGTAAGGCCGACTGCGCTAGAAGCAAGCCCCAATACTTCATTGACATGCGCCAGATCCATCGTGCCGAATCCCCGGTTGTCGTTTTTCTCTGCGGACAATCTAATCGGGATGCCGCTTTGCCTGCAAGGGACATTGAAGGGGGGGTATCCAGAGACTTTGCGCCTTTCGAGGGGACCGGCGCGGGGAGCACCGCGCGAGAAATCCCGAATATAACTTTTTCACAGGAAGTAGCCTAATGACTGGCATCACACCAGAGCTTGCCAAGCAGCACATGCGCATTGATCACGGCGAAGAAGACGCGTTGATCATGCTCTACATCGAAGCGGCAGAACAATATGCCGCCAACTACATCGGCAAGCCGCTTACTGAAATCGACCCGTTCCCGGCAGAGTTGAAACTGGCAATCCTCCGGCTTGTCGCCTTCTATTACGAGGTGCGCAACGTCGCCACGTTCGGCATGTCATCCCAGATCGCGCCCCAGACGGTCACACAGACGCTCGATAGCTACCGTGAGAAGTGGTTTCACGATGGCGAATGACGGCTTGGATGATCTCATGAAGGCATTCGACAGGGTAAAGAAAGCCCCGCGAAATGCCGTTTTGAAGGCGCTGGCAACGTCCGCAAATGACATTGCCTCCACGCAGCGAGCCCTTGCCCCGGAAGATACCGGCGCGCTCAAGGAATCGATCACCGTCACCCTGCCCGGTCAGTCCACTCCACCCTACAGCCAACCCGGCGGCAGCCGTGTTGCTGGTGAGAACGAGGTGATCGTGACGGTTGGCGACACCGACACCCGTTACCCCCACCTTGTCGAATACGGCACCAGCGACACCGACGCGCAGCCGTTTTTCTGGCCGGGTTTCAGACTTCAGCGCAAGCGCGCGCAGCAACGCATCGACCGGGCTGGCCGAAAGGCAATCCGTGATGCGTGGAAAGGCAGCACCAGCAAATGAGCATCGAACCCGTTCTGACACTTCAAACCGCCATCCGGTCCCGCTTGATCAGCAAACGGGAAGTGACGGACCTTGTGCCGGAAACCAATATTCGCGCAGGCAGCACCCGCCCAGATAAGACGCCATGCATCATCCTGTCTGACGGCAACACCGAATTGCACGGCAACGACTACCGCGCCCAAAGTGCTGCATGGGTTTATCTCGACCTGCATGCGTGGACGCTGGATGCTGGACAGGATGCCGCAAAGGAGATTGCGGGCACCGTGTCAGCCGCCCTTTCAAAATACAACCTGTCCGCCGAAATGGAACTTTCGGGCGCATATTGCGACCACTTCAAAGTGACGAACATTCGCCACGTTCGCGACCCTGACCCGAAATATGGTCATTCGATTGTGAGTGTTGAGGCGCTTATCCGGTGGCTTTCATGATCAACATCGGGAACATGGACCGCCGGATTACCATCGAACGCCAGACCGAAACCGTGAAACCCTCCGGCGACGTGGTGAAGGCGTGGACAACTGTTGCCGTTGTTTGGGCTGAAATCATCCAGCAGACAGCCACCGAGTTTTTCACCGGCTACGGCGAAGCTGAAACCGGCAGCATCATTTTCCGTGTCAGATATCGCCCTGGCATCACAACCGCCGACCGTGTGACCTACAACGGCAGCGCCTACGGCCTCAAGGAAATCAAGGAACTCGGCAGGTTCGAAGCCCTTGAGTTGCGTGGGGAGGTTCTGAAATGAGCGCCCATAATCGCGGCGTGAAACCCGCCATCCAGAAAGACAGCACCGCGCTTACGAAACTGCCATCCGCTCCTAAGCGCCTCTCCACTCACGCTAAGGCCGAATGGCGGCGCGTTGTTCCCGTTCTTGTAAAGCGCGGCGTTATCACAACCGGCGATCTCGCAGGCATCGAAAGCTATTGCACCGCTGTTGGTTTTGTCACGCAAATCACAGAGCAACTTGCAGGCATGCCCATCCCAGATATCAAACTCGCCGGTTTGCAAATCCGATACATGCAGACAGCCCGCCAGCTTGCCGCCGAATATGGCCTCATGCCCGCCAGCCGTTCCCGCATTGGTGACGCCGGTCCCGCCGACGATGACAACGACAACCCCTTGGCTGTTGTTTGATGGCAAGCACCTACCCGACATGGGTTTTCGATAACAGCCCTATTGAAGACCCGTTCGGTTACGGGGAGCGCGCAGTGCGCTTCCTTCGCATGCTTCGCCATCCATCCAGCAGCGCGCCCAAACGTGCCTTCACGCTGACACGCTGGCAAGAGCGCATTATCCGGCGCATCTACGGCCCACGCACGCCCGACGGCCACATGATCGTGAAAACCGTCCTGCTCTTGATGCCGCGCGGCAACCGCAAGACCACACTTGCCGCCGCCCTTGCCCTGCTTCACACCATCGGCCCTGAAGCCGTTCCCGGTGGACAAGCCATCTTCGCAGCCAAAGACAGCGATCAAGCCAAGATCGCTTTCAATGAAGCCGCAGGCATCATCCGTGAAGATAAGCGCCTTGTCTCAGCAACGAAGATTTACGGCAGCAAAACCGGCAAGCGTCTGATCAATTGCGACCTGAAAAAGAGCGGGCTTGAAGTCCTGTCTTCAGACGGCGGTAAGGCGCATGGCCTTTCCCCTACATTCATTCTTGCCGACGAATTGCACGTCTGGAAAAACCGGGAACTTTGGGAAGCGCTTAAAAGCTCCCGCGTGAAAAAGCGCCCCCTCACCATCATAGCTAGCACGGCGGGCGCTGGTAATGAAAACCTGCTTTATGATGAGTATGTGAACGCCTGCAAGATCGCGACAGGTGAGAAATTCAATCCCTCATATCTTCCTGTCCTGCTTATGGCAGAGCCGGATGACGCATGGGATGACCCGGCGACATGGCACAAGGCAAACCCCGGCCTTGCTGACGGCTTCGTGTCGATTGAGGAATTTGAGAACCTTGTCACCGATGCCAGAGACAGGCCGCAAGAGCGCTTCGCCTTCCTGCAATACAACCTGAATATTTGGCAGGGTGCGTCCCGCGAACCCCTGTTCGATATGGGCATCTATGACCAAGGCCACGACACCAATTTTGATTTAGCTGACCTCGAAACCCTCCCGGCCTATCTCGGCGTTGATATGTCCGTCAACGGCGACTTGACCGCCATCGTGGCCGCTTGGAAGCACAGCGACGGACGCATTTTCATGCACCCGTGGTTCTTCGTTCCCGGTGATGATCTCAAGGCCAGAGCCGTTAAAGATGCCGTGCCGTATGAGCAGTGGAAGGCAGACGGCCATGTGATTGCCGTTGATGGCCCGATCATCGAACCGGAAGCGGTTGAGCAACATATCCGTGATCTTTGCGCCACCTATGACGTGCGCGAAATAGCATTCGATCCCTACCTTGCGCGCAAGACCATGCAGCGCCTTCACGATGACGGCTTGCCGGCTGTTGAAATGCGACAAGCACCGCTCACCATGGGACCGGCAATCGGCGACCTTGAACGCACCGTCAACGGGCGCACGATCCGCCACAACGCCCATCCGGTTCTTCGCCACCACTTTGATTCCGTGGTCGCCAGCCGTGGCGATACCGGCCTTGTGCGCATGCACAAAGACAAACGCACAGATCGCATTGACGGCGCTGTTGCCGCCGCCATGGCCGTTTCCCGCGCTATCCAGAGCAATAACACCCGGTCAATCTATGACCTCCCCGAAGATGAATTTGACGCCTTCCTCAAGGGAGCAGCATAGGAGTTTTGAGTATGGCAGACGAAGGCCAACAGTTGCTTGTCACCCTCGCCGCCCGATTCGATAAATATGAACGGGATATGGAGCGCCAGAAACAGCGCTCCCGTAGCGGCTTTAAACAAATCCAGACCGACGCCGAAAAGGCTGGTTCCGGGATTGAGCGGGCAATGGGTAACGCCATGAAGACGATGGGCGCTTTCGGCAAGGGGCTTGCTGGTGGCGTGATTGGCGGGCTTGCTGTTGGCGGGCTGGATGCCATTATTGGGCGCGTTGCCGACCTGACAAAAGGCATTGCCAATATCGGCAATGAAGCTCGACGCGCCGGTTTGTCCAATCGTGCTTTTCAAGAGCTTTCGCACGTTGCGAATCAGGCCCGTGTCCCGATTGACGCCCTTGTAGATGGCATGAAAGAGCTTCACATTCGGTCAGACGAGTATCTCACCGATGGAACTGGCGCAGGTGCAGAGGCATTTCGCCGCCTTGGTTATTCTGCACAAGAGTTAAAGCGCAAGCTAGCCGACCCTTCTGCGTTGCTTGCCGAAATTCTTGAACGGATGCGTGGCCTTGAGCAGTTCGAGCAGAAACGTCTTTTCGAAGACCTCTTTGGCGGCACTGGTGGCGAGCAATTTGTGCAGCTCATGGCGCAAGGTGCCGATGGCATCCGCGCCACTATCAACGAAGCCCACAAACTCGGCCTTGTTCTTGACGATGAAGTGATCGCCCGTGCCGACGAACTGGACCGCCGGTTTGAACAGATCGCGACTACCGTTTCGACATTCACGAAGAAAGCCGTTGTTGGACTTGTGATTGCGATGGACGATTTTCTTGATCGCTGGAACAAGATTGAGGAACAATCGACAAAGAACGTTCAGCGTGGCCTGATCGCGATCTATGACGATCTTCAGGAAGCAAAGGAACGGCTTGCCGACCTCCAGACGGAAAAGCTTGCCTTCCCAGACGACGCCACGGTCGATCTAAATATCGATCGCCAGAAAGAGAAGATCGAAGAACTCACACAGGAAGCAATGCGCCTTCGTGACGTT
The DNA here is from genome assembly GCF_055381905.1 of Agrobacterium sp. 5Ca50. Classification (NCBI taxonomy): domain Bacteria; kingdom Pseudomonadati; phylum Pseudomonadota; class Alphaproteobacteria; order Hyphomicrobiales; family Rhizobiaceae; genus Agrobacterium; species Agrobacterium sp. 5Ca50. The sequence continues at coordinate 575,698 of NZ_AP026438.1, read as the reverse complement.
CTGGACCGTCGCAACGGTTATTCTGAAAACTTCATTTACAAGACCGGCGAAGAATCCCGCAACGCCAAGCCACCTATTGTTGACCTGAATGCAGCCATGAGCGGCACCGACAGCGCGGCGGCAAAGGCAACGGCCAACATCAAAAGCTTTGCCGATGCTATCCGCGCGCTCAAGAATGAAGTGCCGGAACTGGCTAAGTCGCTGGCTGACCTCGACAAGAAAGCCCAGATTGAAGCCGTTTATCAGAAGTCGATTTCCATGGCGCAAGGCCAGCGTGAAATCGCCCTGGCTAACGAAATGCGCGGCAAGGCGCTGGCATCGCTCAACATCAAATCCGCGACCGATGATCCGGCAAGCTACCTTTCCGCAATCCTTGGTTCCGGCAAATCGCAATCGCACATCACTGGCATGCAGGTCGATTTCCAGAAGCGGCTTGCAACCATGATTGCCAGCATGCCGAAGGAATTGCAGGGCAGTGTAACGATCAACTCCGGTTTCCGTTCGGTGCAGCGCCAGAATGAAATCTGGCTGGAAAATCTGAAGAAATACGGCACGCCCGAAGCTACCAGAAAATGGGTGGCACCGCCCGGACGTTCCAACCACAACAAAGGGCTTGCCGCTGACCTCGGTTATGGTTCTGACGCCGCCCGCCAATGGGTGCATGCAAACGCCAGCAACTACGGCCTGTCTTTTCCGCTCTCTAACGAGAATTGGCACATTGAAGACGCCAGCGCCCGCTCAAAGGACGCCGCCACCGAAATCGAACGGTTGACGCAAGCAGCGCAACGGCAGTCCGACGCATACGGGCAGATCACGGCAGGCGCGAAGGAATACACAGCCGCACAGCGCACAGAACAGCAGGCGCTTGGCATGACCGAAATGCAGGCGCAAGCACTTCGCTATGAACAGCAGATGCTCAACGAAGCACAGCGCGCAGGCATCCAGCTTTCACCCCAGCAGCGTGCGGAAATTGCCCAGCTTGCACAAGGGATGGCACAGGCCGAACTTGCGACCGGACGTCTTCGTGAGAGACAGGAAGGGCTTGCAGAAGCAGGCCAGTTCTTTGGCACGCAGATCACGGATGCCCTTGCCGGTCTTTTGTCTGGCACCATGACGGCAGAACAGGCTTTGCAGTCCATGTTGCAGACCTTGATTAAAGTCGGTCTTCAGGCCGTGCTTATGGGGCAAGGTCCGCTTGCCGGTTTGTTCGGTGGTGGCAGTGCATCCGGTGGCGGGTTTGGTGGCATCCTTGGCGGATTGTTCGGTGCGCTCTTTGGTTTCGAAAGTGGCGGCTATACCGGCGACGGCAACCGACAGGCACCGGCTGGGATTGTGCATCGTGGCGAATACGTCATGAGCAAACGGGCTGTTGAGCGGCTTGGCGTGGATAACCTCGACAAGATGCACCGTGGCGCGCTCAAAGGATATGAGGCTGGTGGATATGTGGCAGAGCCGCCATCGCTCTCCACCGGACTCTCCGGCGGTTTCACCAGCAACCAATCGCAGGCAGTTACAATCAACGCGCCTGTGACGGTCAACACGCAGGGCGGTGGCACGCCAGAGCAAAACGCAGATATGGCGCGCCAGATGGCTAAGGCCATGGACGCGACCATGCGTGGACTGATTGCTGACGAGATGCGCCGACAGACCCGCCCCGGAAATTGGGCCAACAGCAGGAGCCGATAATTATTTTCAAATGTATGCGTCGATTAGGGCCGTCGAAGGATTCTGTCTGACTAATGGCCTGCAACGCATTCGAGGAGAAAAAATGGATAACCACTGGCGAGGCTCAAACTACGGTTACGAAGACAACTTTTTAGGTGGTGCACGGGTGATGGTTCTCGGTGAAGCTCATTATTCGGATGACATTCCGATTGGTGAGCCGGTCCCGGAAGGCTTCACCCGAAATGTTATAGAATGGTATCTCTCAGGCGGCTTCCAAGAGCGCCGTCGGGAAACCTTCTTCAATCGCGTCGAACGACTTCTAAGTCGCAGACTGCAACGCGGTCTGTCATCTGGTGAACGGAACGATTTCTGGAACTCCGTCATTTTCTATAATTACATCCCGGTGATTGCAGCCCAAAAACCAAATGAGCGGCCACAAGACTGGATGTGGGAGCAAGATGCACCAAGAGCATTTCGTAAGGTAGTTAAGGCGACAGAAGCGGAAATTATTCTGGTGTGTGGCACGACCTTGTGGAGGAAAAAGGTATTCGACGTCGCAATTCCAGACGCATATCATGCCGCCGGTCGCGGCTTCGAAGCGCATGAGGTGAATTGGTCCGGAACTTACGGCGCTGTTGCAGCGCATATTCCTCACCCATCCGGTTCAAGGGGATGGTCTTATGACCGCTCACTGCCTGTCAGAGATTTCTTGTTCGAGGAACTACGCAGGCGACGCAATATTCGTAACGAGCCGCCAATTTCCCTAAGTATTACTTTGTAAAAAGCACAAAAGAAAACACCCGGCGCATCTGACCTCGCCGGGTGTTATGAAGACAGTTGCCGCTGCTGTGCAACTTCTGGCTATTATAGCAATTCTCATGCGGGATTCATGAGAAATATTTCCTATAATTGCAAATAAACTTCACTTACGCCAAAACAGAACTGCTATAATGGTGTGGTAAAAGCAGCATCTGACTTTATCCTGCTTCATGAATAGGTTGGCATAGCCGCCGATGATTTCACGCCATAATGTCAGATTTTGCGGGAGTGGGCTCTACTGGTAGCTTGTAACCCACAAAGCGCATCAATATCGCCAAACTGGTATGATGCGTTTGCGCCATTTTTGATCTTGAAGAAACCGCCCACGCCGTAAGGGTGGCCGTTTTCAGAGGGATTGAAGAAGCCAGAGATAAAAGGCGACAACTGACCCCGCCTTACCTGTAAAAGGTTCTCTAGTTTGGTTTGTCCTCCCCCTTCGCCCCGTCATATGGTGTGCGATGTGGTGGCCTCAGAAGAGGTTTATCGGATAGCTTCGCTCAGCATTGAAAAGACGATTACCGATAGGTTCATGTCTTTTCATTGTGCTGGGCGAAGCTATGTCACCTTCCTAGAAGAGATTAGATTTAAAGAGTGATAGATGGTGTTTTTCAATTTAGTCCTTTTGAAGAACTTTGATCATTTCGGTCAAAATTGAATGAATCTCCATCTTAAAGTCTGCAAACGCGATTTTCGCCTGATCCTTATCTGCGTTCTCTCTAAACGTTGTTTGCCGCAACATTTCTTCAAACTCGTGGCACTCTTGAAACGCCATGTCAGCAAGGGCTGCAGGATCGGCTGTTTTACCGTATGAACGAACCAGTTTTCGCACGGTGAAATCGTGGCATTTAAACAGCGCGTTTTGAACCTCCTTAAGTTCACTTTCGCGGGTTTCGTCTGCAAAAGCAGAAACCGGAATTGTCAGCAACAAAACCACCAATAACCCTATAAATTTCAAATCACACCCCCGCCCCACAACTATTAAGAGTAGTGAATTTACTACCTCACCGTGAAACTGACTGCAAGTTAGAGATAAGCCGTAAATAAGTAAGCGTTTACTTAGCTAAGCCATTGTTATTACTGATAATTATTTCACATAACTACTAGACACGGGATTCGACGCACCCTAAGATTCGTGCATCAACAGCAACCTCCCGGAAGTCACATGCGCAATATCTACATTCCTATAGACGTATTCGAAAACCTGACAAACGGCCTCGCCAAGCGCCTCAACGAGGGACTGACGCAGTGCATGGTTAGCGGCAAATTCGAGCCATACCAGATCGCAGAAGCCCTTGCAGATTGCGCAATCATGCCGGTGGATATGGTTCAACAGATTATCATCGATCAAAACAGCGATGCCGCCCGACAGGCGAAACGGATTGTGCCTGCATTCGCAGTGGCCTGATCATGACTTAGCGACCCACGAAACAAACCCAATAAGTTGATGGAAACCCGCCTTCACCGGCGGGTTTTTCTTGTTTAAGCGCTTCCAGCGAGTCACAATCGTGCGTAGGCAGGGGAATCTTTCAATGCAACTCAACTATCGTGCCACGGCGCGCTTTATGCGACGCCAAATCATCCGCATGACGTGGACGACAACACAGCAAAAATGGACGACATCGTTTGTCGGTGGCGGGCTGGCGCTTGCGTCATTACTCATGCCGCCTTTCGGAATTGCAGTCTTTGGCACCGCTTTCGCGGGTTGGTGGCTGGCAGTCTTCATCTTGACCGTATTTCTCGGCCTTGTTGGCAATCGTGTCGGAGTTGGAAGGGAAAAAGCGTCATTGCTTCGCCAAAGTAAAGCCAGTGCCCGGCACGACTGACGATATGAATCTAGTGTTGATATGCACCCTTTTGGTTCTTTCCGGCTCAAGCGTGGTCCATGCGGATGATGCACAAACCGCTTGCGTTCGTTCTGCATTTGACGCGCACCTTGAAGCAAAGATTAAGCTGTCAGGCACAGCCGAGCCGCCTATGAGTCCCGAAGCGCAAATCCAGCGCCGTAGACTGGACGAGAAGTATTGTATTGCCTTTACCGAATGCGGATTGAAGGGGGAAACAAGCGATGCCAGGGCGTTGATGGCTGGTGCAATTTTCTCATCTTGCTTGAAGAGAGAAGAGGCACAGTAGTGGTTTCACGTTACGGATATATCGCGGCGATGGCTTTCATCTTCGTCCGGTGGCTTTTGAGGATAAGATGATGCGTAGGAAAAGAGAGAAGGAAATATCCTCACTCAGAAGTTTTGTTGATGGCGCGTTCTTCGCGACAATCATCTTTCTGCTGCTATTTATGGTGATTGATTTTAAGATCAAAGATGAAACGTGGATTAGCGTCTTTGGTAGCTTCGTCGTTGCCGCCTTCACAATAGCCGCTGCATGGGTGGCGCTTAGAGGAAACCGAGTCCAGATAACTCAAAACAACGATCTCGAGGACGAACGGCGAGAAAACTCTCTCATCGCAGCGCGTGCAGTCCTTCCCTCTCTTTTATCGGAAATGGCCACCGTAGCCCGAAATAATCTCATGTTTAGGTTTGCGCCGGGACATGAGCCTGCCGGTTTTCGAATCCCACGACCCACAGCGTTCCATCGGATGCCGGAGTCGATTATTCCCGAGCTAAAGCAGTGTATTCAGTATGCTGATTCCATTTCACAGGATCGGCTCGCCAACATACTAAGGCACTTTCAGGTTCAGCAGGTCAGGGAAACAGAAGTCGGCGCCCACCTTATAGCACCGAGTGAGCATCAACTTACGTTCGACAACCACCGGGTAATATCCGATGCTATCGGTTGGGCCGTGGTGTATGGCTTGATAGTAGACGCTTTTGCTTATGCACGGGGAACGACGTCTGCTATTCCCGCATCGCTGAATCCAGAGTTTGTGCGCCATGCCTTTGATGTGGGTGGCGTATATCTCCCACAATATCCATTGGTGGATAACATTCTTAAGGACCGTATTAAAAACAACTTACTTGAACGACAGTGGGACATCTGACTTAAGCGCGCACTAATTGACTTGGCACCTTAAAAGAACAAAACGCACAATCATTGACGTTATGTTATATTAGATCATGCATGCGATTCACTAAAGGAGCCCTGCTATGCTGAATGTATATGTGCTTACACGAAACAATATTCAAATGCAGCACGTCATCGTCACAAGGACCGACGCCGCAATTTCTGTCGAAGAACTCTATCAAATAGCATCTAAACAAGGGTCGCTATTAGTTTTGCCTGCAACCAAATTTGACGAAACTGAATTGGCACCTAATAGGCAGTTAGAAATCCTGACTAGTCTGAATAGCGATACTCAACCATGGGCGATTGCTAAAACTGATTGGTTTTTTGACTGCCCACAGGTTGCTCAAGAGAGACGGCGATCAATTGAAGCCGTATTAGATGAACATCTTCCGGCGTTGTAAGAGAATCATATGGGGCGTTTGTGTTAGACAGGCCCATGTGTATCAGCCACAAGACTGTAACACTTAGTTTTCTCTAATGTTATCCAAGCCATTGATTTCATTGAATAATTAAGCAATGGCTGGGGCGCCAGGATTCGAACCTGGGAATGCCGGTACCAAAAACCGGTGCCTTACCGCTTGGCGACGCCCCAACAAAACAGCAGGGCGAAGCGCTGCTATTCGAGTGGCGCCTGATTAGCAAAGCATAAGGGCAGCGGCAATCATTAAGTTTGCAGAACTGCAATATTTCTTGTTAGGACCGGACCATCTTCATGGTAGTTCATAAAGCGACCGATATTGCCGACCATTTTGCTTGAAAGTGCACATGAGCAAATACAGCGCACGTCCCCCAGCCACGCCAACCACACTGCTCGATGACGATGTCGTGCGGATTATCCGCTGGGACTTTGAGCCAGGTGCCGATACTGGCCACCATACCCACGGGCTTGGTTACGTCGTGGTGCCGATGACTGATTGCCACTTCCTGATCGAGGATGAAAATGGCAGTCGTCGTGTCGACACACCGCGCGGCATGCCGTATCGGCGGGAGGCAGGTGTTTCGCACAATGTCGTCAATGCTGGTGACGAGCCGATGTCATTTATCGAAATCGAATACAAATAAGGGCGTTAGCCAGACAGATGTCAGACCCGGAATTCAGCCGCGAATTTCTGCCCGCCTATGGTACAGCCGTTCCGGTCAGCGATCATGTCCAGCGGATTACCGTCAACAACCCGTCGCCTTTTACCTTTCACGGCACCAACAGCTACATCGTTGGTAACCGATCGGTTGCGGTTGTCGATCCCGGGCCGGAAGATGACGCGCATTTCCAAGCTCTGATGGACGCCCTGAAAGGTCGGGAAGTCAGCCATATCTTTGTCAGCCATACACATCGCGATCACTCGCCGCTTGCTGCCCGGTTGAAAGATGCCACCGGTGCCATCGTCGTGGCTGAAGGTCCGCACCGGTCCGCACGTCCGCTGCATGCCGATGAACGCAACCCGTTCTCAGAAAGCTCCGACTACGCCTTCGCGCCGGATATCGCCATTGGCGACAATGTGAGCATAGCAGGTGATGGCTGGACGTTGACGGCGCTGCACACACCCGGCCATACCGCAAACCATGCGTCCTTCGCGCTTGAAGGTACCGGCATCGTATTTTCCGCCGACCATGTCATGGCATGGGCAACCACCATTGTGGCACCACCGGATGGCGCGATGAGCGACTATATGGCTTCACTGGAAAAGCTGCTGGAGCGAGACGACAGGCTGTTCCTGCCCGGCCATGGAGGCCCGGTGAAAGACCCCTCCTCTTTTATGCGGGGATTGAGGACCCATCGCCGTATGCGCGAACGGGCCGTTCTGGAGCGGATAAAAGCTGGCGACCGCAGAATACCCGACATGGTCAAGGTTATCTACCAAAGCACCGATCCGCGTCTGCACGGCGCTGCAGCACTTTCGGTTCTGGCGCATCTGGAAGACCTGCTTGAAAAGGGGCGCGTTCAAACCGATGGCCCGCCATCGCTGTCAGGACATTATTTCCCGACGTAAGACTTAAGGGATCAGTCCCCTATGCCGAGCATCTCAGCATCCAGCGCCAACAGATAAGCTTCCGCCAGACTGGCGCTTGTACCGAGATCATGCGGGCCAAAACGTGAGGCAACGCGGATATCAACCAGCGTCGTTTCCGTTTCTTCCCGCAGCCGCAACAGGACATCAAAACGCGCACCGAGGATGAAGGAGCGTGTCGCGCCCTGCACCAGCACATCGCCGCCCGTCCCAAACATTGGTCGCGGTGCATCCGCCGGTCTCGACAGCGGTACCGGCACATTTGCCGGTGGCTCGTCATTCAAGGTCTCACCCGATGGGTTTTCTTCCGGCGCGGGTAACGCTTCCGGCTGGTCAGGAATGGCGCCTGCAAGCCCGCGTGTCTCGGTGATACGGATGCCTTGCGCCGTCGCGACTTTACGTGCCGCCTGATAGATACGGTCCACCGCGCCTTCATAACGCCGCCCGGTCAAACCGGGATAGGCTTCAGCCTGTTCCGCCCTCGTTTCGGCTGTGATTGGCGGACGAGAAAACCATTGCTGGTTGGCCGTGGGCACCTCGATCCATTCAGGGATATCAGTGGTATCGGTCGAGACATCGTAAAGAACAGGGTTTTGCCAATAGAGAAAACCTGCCCAAATCGCTATGCCCAAAGGCAGAGCTGATAACAGGATGGCTTTGAAGGCAGATCGACCGCCCTTTGCCCCTGTCATCCACAGCCGATAAAGACCAAAAAATGCCAGAAGCAATGCGACAAGCGCCAGGCCTGCAGAAATCAGCACGAGGCTGACAAAGTCCGGCATGGTGAGTGGCCCGAACCGGAACAGCGGCACAGCAAACACAAATAGGCACAGTGCGACAAGGCCGAAATAACGCGAGGCAGCGGCAGCACGGGAAACAGGTCGAACGAAGCGCACAGCCATGGAAACAGCCACCCGGATATTTTTCAGTCGTTATATGAAGCCTGCCATCCGGCAACGGACGGTTAGACCAATGGCCCAAGAATCACCATCTGCCAGTAAATAGACCGGATTCGCCTTGCGGCAAACGTGACGACAAAAGAAATTCTTCCGAAAGCGATCAAACGAGCGTATCAGTCGAACCAGATGCCATTCTATTCGTTGTAGAAAATGTGCATCACGGCCATTCGGCATTGGAGGTGTTCAGATGCGTATTTTCTCTCTCATCGGCTTGTTTTGCGCGGCAGTGACGTTGGCGTCCTGCCAAACCATGACACCGGAAGAGCGGCGTGCTGCCGACGAGGCAACCTGCCGCGGTTATGGTTTCAAAGTCGGAACAGATGCCATGGCCAGATGCCTGCTCGATATCGATCTGGACCGTCGTGCAGAAGCACGCAGCTGGCAGCAACGGCAGAACGACATGTTCTTCCGCCAACCGGTGGTTATTGAACGTCGGGTGATCGTTCAGAAGTCGTCTTAGCGCGAACCGTCAGTCAGGCGGACAATGCCCTTGCCGCTATAGTAGCCTGCGCGGCGGCCAGCCGTGCAATCGGCACACGGAACGGCGAGCAGGACACATAATCCAGCCCCGCATCTTCACAGAAATGGATCGATGCCGGGTCGCCACCATGCTCGCCGCAGATGCCGAGCTTTAGATCGCTTTTGGTCTGCCTGCCGCGCTCGGCAGCAATACGGATCAACTCACCAACCCCGTCAAAATCGAGCGAAATGAACGGATCACGCTCAATGATACCCTTGCGCTGATAGGTCGTGATGAACCGCGCCGCATCGTCACGCGAAATACCGAAGGTCGTCTGCGTCAAGTCATTGGTGCCGAACGAGAAGAATTCGGCCGCTTCGGCAATGATATGGGCGCGCAATGCGGCCCGCGGCAATTCGATCATCGTGCCGGTGAGATAATCGATCTTCACACCGGTTTCTTCGGCCACGCAGGCAGCAACGCGGTCGATGCAGGCACGCACGTAATCAAGTTCTGAGCGCAAGCCAACCAGTGGCACCATGATTTCCGGCACCACAGGCGCGCCAGTTTCCTTGGCGGCGGCAACCGCTGCCTCAAAAATCGCCCGGGCCTGCATCTCGGCGATCTCAGGATAGGAAATGGCAAGGCGGCAACCGCGATGGCCGAGCATCGGGTTAAATTCGTGCAAAGCATCCAGCCGCTGACGGAATACGGTTTGCGGCATGCCCATGGCCGCCGCAACCTCAACGATTTCGCCATCGGTCTTCGGCAGGAACTCATGCAAGGGCGGGTCCAGCAGGCGGATGGTCACCGGTAGGCCATGCATGATCTTAAAGATTTCGGTGAAGTCGGACCGCTGCATGGGCAACAGCCGGTCAAGTGCGACCCGCCTGCCCTCTTCACTGTCGGCGAGGATCATTTCCCGCATGGAATGAATGCGGTCTTCCTCAAAGAACATGTGCTCGGTACGACAAAGGCCAATGCCCTCGGCACCGAAGGCGCGGGCAGCACGCGCATCCTGCGGCGTATCGGCATTGGTACGAACGGTCATACGGCGCGCTTCATCAGCCCACGACATCAGGCGGGCAAAATCACCCGACAACTCCGGCTGTACCATCGGCACTTCACCACGCAATACCTGCCCGGAGGAGCCGTCAATGGTGATGATGTCACCCTTTTTGAGCACACAGCCCAGCCCGACCAGCGTGTTGTTGCGCAAATCAACACGCATGGAACCGGCACCGGAGACACAGGGAATACCCATGCCGCGTGCAACAACGGCCGCGTGGCTGGTCATGCCGCCGCGTGTCGTCAGGATACCGCCTGCGGCATGCATGCCGTGAATATCTTCAGGACTGGTTTCCATCCGCACGAGAATGACGCTGCGACCTTCCGCATCCGCAGCAACGGCTGCCTCTGCGGTAAAGACGATTTCACCGGTGGCAGCTCCAGGGGAGGCAGGCAGACCGGAGCCGATGACAGGACGCTGCGAGCGCGGATCAATCGTCGGGTGCAAAAGCTGGTCCAGCGACGAGGGCTCAATGCGCGATACTGCTTCATGACGGGAGATCAGCCCTTCATCCACCATATCGACAGCGATTTTGAGTGCTGCACGTGTTGTCCGTTTGCCAGCGCGGGTCTGCAACATCCAAAGCTTGCCACGCTCAATGGTAAACTCCATGTCCTGCAAATCGCAGTAATGCCGCTCGAGGTCGCCGCAGATGCCGGCGAATTCTTCGAACGCCTCCGGCATCAGTTTTTCCATGGACGGCTTGTCCGAGCCGGATGCAATACGGCCTTCTTCGGTAATTGATTGCGGTGTGCGAATACCGGATACGACATCTTCGCCCTGCGCATTGACCAGAAACTCGCCGTAAAGGGCTTTTTCTCCGGTTGATGGATTGCGCGTGAAAGCAACACCGGTTGCCGAGGTAGAGCCAAGGTTGCCGAACACCATCGCCTGGACGTTGACCGCGGTTCCCCAAGCTGCCGGAATATTGTGAAGCTGCCGGTAGGTGACGGCACGCGGGTTCATCCAGCTGGCAAAAACAGCCTTGATGGCGCCCCATAACTGCACTTCGGTGTTCTGCGGGAATACCTCGTCCAGTTCATCTTCAATGATCTGTTTGTAGAGCGTGACGATGTGCTGCCATTCGACGGCAGAAAGCTCGGTGTCATATTCATAACCGAGGCGTGCCTTTTCATCTTCCAGCACTTCCTCGAAAACCTCGTGGTCGAGGCCCATGACCACATCGGCATACATCTGGATAAAGCGGCGATAGCTGTCCCAGGCAAAACGTGCGTCACCAGCATCATGGCCCAGCGCTTCCACGGTTTGATCATTGAGGCCGAGATTGAGGACAGTGTCCATCATGCCGGGCATCGAGACTTTTGCGCCGGACCGAACTGAAAGCAGCAAGGGTTGCGAACCGCAGCCGAATTTACGACCCGACATGGCCTCCATGTCGGCAATACCTGTCATGACTTGTTGTTTCAGATCGTCAGGCAGATCGCGGCCGTTGACGTGGTACCAGCCACATGCTTCGCTGATGATGGTCAGGCCAGGTGGCACAGGCAGACCAAGACTTGCCATTTCGGCAAGATTCGCCCCTTTGCCGCCAAGGATCTCGACGTCACTCGCCCTGCCTTCGGCTGCCCCGTTGCCAAAGGTGTAGACCCATTTTTTCATCAACGCTCTCCACCCAGAAGCGGTCTTGTTTTTCAAATCTTTATAGCATCATCCGGCTATTTAAAATCGATACCGTATAACTGCTTCGGCGCAGTGCAACAGAAATGAGGCGATTGCATGCTTTGCCTCTCAGGATCACGAATTTTCCGTAAACGGTTGACGCATTCGTGAGATGCAAGAGCACAAAACGCGGCGTAAGGGAAATCAATCTCACTCCCGGATTTTTTCCATGAACCTTTCTCGCAGACATATTCTGAAACTTGCTGGCGTGACATCTGCCAGCGCTGCCCTGGCCGGTGCTGTCAAAGCCGAAGGCATGACCAACCTGACCCTTTCCACCGATGCCCTGCCGTTTGCTCTGACCACGCCAATGCATGTCCGCGAGGCCGCAATCCGGGTAAAAAACCTTGATAACATGCTTGCCTATTACCGGCAGGTGATGGGCTTCACCGAGATTGCGCGCAACGGCAACACCGTCATTGTTGGTGCCGGTGGCATACCACTGCTGCATCTCATTCACCTGCCGCAGGCGGAATTTGAGAGCCAGAGTGCTGCGGGCCTATTCCACATCGCCTACCTGATGCCCACCCGCAAGGATCTTGCCCGCTGGCTTGTGCATGTCGCAAGAATGCAGGCACCGGTTACCGGTTTTGCCGACCACAATGTCAGTGAAGCCGTTTATCTGAACGACCCCGAAGGCAACGGCATCGAAGTCTACAGTGACCGTCAGAAGGACAGCTGGCAGTGGGATGGCGATGTGGTGACGATGGGCACCAAGGAACTTGATATCGACGACATCGTCGCGCTGACCGATACAACAAAGGACGACTATACGATTGCGCCGGATAATCTGCGTATCGGGCACATGCATTTGCGGGTCGGCGATATCGCTAAGGGACGTGCGTTTTATGAAAATGCAGTGGGCCTCGCCTCGACACGCGGCAACCGTGAGGACGCTGCCTTCCTGTCTTCCGGGCGGTATCATCACCATGTCGCTATCAACACCTGGAACAGCCGGGGCGCCGAATTGCGCGATGACAAGCAGACCGGGCTTGCCTGGTTCTCGCTGAAGATCACCGACGCGGCAGACATCAAGCAGCAGCGGGATCGTCTTGAGGCGGCAGGTTACAAGGTTTCCCAGCTTGAGAATGGCGATGTTGAAGCTGTCGATCCCTGGGGAACCGGCCTTAGACTGCAAAAAGCCTGATCACGCAACCTCGACAAGCCGCTCTGCGGCCTGAAGATCGACAGACACGAGCTGCGACACACCCTGCTCTGCCATGGTCACACCGAACAACCTGTTCATGCGGGCCATAGTGATCGGGTTATGGGTGATGATGACGAACCGCGTTGCGGTTGACGCCACCATTTCATCCATAAGGTTGCAGTAACGCTCGACGTTGTGGTCGTCCAGCGGTGCGTCCACCTCGTCCAGCACACAAATCGGCGCCGGGTTGGTCAGGAACACAGCAAAGATCAGCGCCATTGCCGTCAATGCCTGCTCGCCACCGGACAAAAGCGTCATCGTCTGCGGCTTTTTGCCGGGTGGGCGGGCAAGAATTTCCAAACCGGCTTCCAGCGGGTCTTCCGATTCAATCAATTGCAGTTCCGCAGTGCCACCGCCGAACAGGTGCGTGAACAGCCGCTGGAATTGGCCATTGACCACGTCAAAGGCAGCGATCAAACGCTCGCGTCCTTCGCGGTTAAGGCTCTGGATACCGGCGCGCAGTTTCTTGATGGCATCAATGATGTCATCACGTTCCTTGACCAGAGCGGTCAATTTTTCCGAAAGCTCTGCCTGCTCTTCATCCGCACGCAGGTTAACCGCACCCAGTCTCTCACGTTCGATCTTGAGGCGATCAAGTTCACGCTCCACTTCGCGCAGATCAGGCAGCGCTGCATCAACGGCAAGGCCCGTCAGGCGGTAGGCCTGATGTGGACCGACATTGAGCGTCTCTTGGATGCGATGTTCGGTTTCCTGGCGTCTTTCGCGCGCAGATACCAGACGTTCTTCGGTTCTACCGCGACGCTCGCGGGCCTCCGCCAGTTCTGACAGTGCCGTCGCAGCCGCGCGGTCTGCTTCACGTTGCAGATTTTCCGCATGCACCAGCTGGTCAGCGGCCAGACGGCGGGCCTCTTCGGTTTTTTGCAGTTCCGTTAAAAGCGCTCGGCGTTTTTCATCGAACTCTTCTGGCGCGACCTCGAGATCGAGCATTTCTTCGCGGGCTTCTTCCTCACGTTCACGCAAGGTCGAAATATGATCGGAAGCGCTGGCAACACGTGCCTGCCAGGTACTGCGCTCCTGCGCGATGGTGTTGATACGGCGCTGACGGGCTTCGGCTTCCCTGTTCAGACCTTCGTGACGGGCGCGGGCTTCGGCCAGCAGGCCACGATCGGTTGCTACCTCCATCTGGACTTCGCGCAAACGGGTATCGATCAGAGTCAGATCAGGCGCATCATCCATTTCGATACGCGCATTTTCTTCCTGAATGACAACCTCTTCGATCTGCGACCGGATCTGGTTGACGGCTTCGCTGACGATATCGCGACGGCGCATCAGGTCACCGGAGGCGCGCTCTGCACTGGACAGCGCGTCACGCGATTCCGCCAGATGCCGCACGGCAAGACGGCTCATTTCGCGCGCTTCATTCAGGCGAATATCGGCTAGACGAATTTCATCCGCCGTCGCCGCAAGCAGTTCTTCGGCTTCCGAGAGCGCAAAACGCGCTTCTTCCACCTCGCCTTCCAGCTCAGCCAGACGGTTTTTCTGCGCAAGCCGCAGGGCGGCCGTTCCCGGGGCATCTGCGCCGGTGACATGGCCGTCCCAACGGAACACCGCACCTTCACGCGTCACAAGCCGTTGGCCGGTTTGCAGCTTCGGCATCAGGCGAAGTGCGTCTTCAATGTTTGCGACAATGCCGATCTGCTTCAGCGCTCGCGACAGGGCCGCCGGACCCTTTACATGTTCGGCCAGAGAGGCAAGTCCGGTTGGCAGCGCAGGATCAGCGCTTGCGTCGCCGCTGACGCTCCAATAGGTCGGAGCCGCCGGATCAAGTGAGCTCTCAAGATCATCGCCAAGGGCCGCGCCAAGAGCCACCTCAAAACCCTTGCCAACCGTCAATTCTTCAGCGATCGGCGTGAATGTACCAGAACTTGCGCCGGCCGCCAGCATGCGTGAAATGGTACGGGCTTCGGTTTCAAGGCCGTTTACCCGCGCCCGCGCGGCATCCACCGGTGCACGCGCCATGGCCTCACCACTGCGCGCTTCCGTCAGTGCCGTTTCGGCATCTTCAACCGCAATCTGCGCGTCACTGACCGCATCTTCCGCCGCCTCGACCACCGAGCGCTTTTCAGCAGGATCTGGCAGCAAAGACAGTTTTTCGGAGATGGCATCCAGTTCGGAGGACGCGTCCTGCGCCTGTTTTTCAAGGCGCATCTTGCGGTCGGCGAGATCACGAATGGCGCGTTCAAGCTGGGTACGGGCAGCAGCCGCTTCCGCGCGCTGGGCCGTCAGTGCCGTTGCGGCATTTTCGCTTTCGCTGAGCTTTGCTGCGGCCGCCTCAAAGGCTTCACGCGTTTCCTCGGCATAACGCCCGCTATCGGCCAGTGTCTCGACCAGCTCGGCCTCTTCGGCATCCAGCCGTGTCAGTATCTGGGCATTGTCGGCAACCAGCCGCTCTTCGCGGGCGATGTCTTCTCCCAATTGGGCCAAGCGTCTCGTCAGTTCATCGCGACGTCTGAGCAGGCGGCCTGCTTCCTCATCAAGCTGGGTTCGGGCAATCTGCAGGCGCTGCAAGGCGGCTGCGGCACGCGCTTCATTCTCGCGTAATTCCGGCAGCTTCAGGCTGGCAATGCCTTGTTCCTTGGCCGCCTCCATTTGCTTCTGGGCTTTTTCAGCAACCAGAACAGTGGCCTGATTGAGTGCGCTTTCGGCCTCGCCTTCCGCCTGCTTGGCTTCCACCCAACGGATGTGCAGCAACATCGCCTCGCGGGCACGAATATCGGCAGACAGGCTCTTGAACCGGTTTGCCTGACGGGCCTGACGTTTCAGGCTCTCAATCTGGCTTTCCAGCTGCGCCGTTACATCTTCCAAACGTTCAAGATTGGTTTCCGCAGCGCGCAGACGCAGTTCCGCCTCATGGCGTCTGGAATGCAGACCCGAAATGCCGGCTGCCTCTTCCAGCAACTGACGGCGGGCCTGCGGTTTGGCGTTGATCAACTCGCCAATACGGCCCTGCCCGACCATCGATGGAGAGCGGGCACCGGTTGATGCATCAGCAAACAGCAGTTGCACGTCCTTGGCGCGGGCTTCCTTGCCATTGATGCGATAAACCGAGCCATTTTCGCGCTCAATGCGCCGCGTCACCTGAATTTCGTCTGCATCATTAAACGCCGCAGGTGCCGTGCGGTCTGCGTTGTCGAGATAAAGGCCCACTTCGGCGGTGTTGCGGGCCGGACGATTTCCAGAGCCTGAAAAGATGACGTCATCCATTCCGGAGGCGCGCATGTTCTTGTAGGAGTTTTCCCCCATCACCCAGCGTAGCGCTTCAACAAGGTTGGATTTTCCGCAGCCGTTCGGACCGACAACACCAGTCAGTCCCGGCTCAATGATGAACTCGGATGGTTCGACAAACGACTTGAAGCCGACAAGGCGTAGCTTGTTGAACTTCATTGATCGTTATCCCCGGCAGCGCATAAGCAATAAAAAACGGGCGAACGGAATGATCCGCCGCCCGTCATTTGAATAGAACGTCGTTTAGCTAAGGCTGTCGATAAGGGCCGACATGGATTCAAGCGACATGTCTCCAGCATACTTCTTGCCGTTGATGATGAAGGTTGGCGTAGAGTTTACACCAAACTCGCCAGCACCACGCTGCATCGTTGCGTTCACATCATCCAGAAGCTTCTGGTTCGTCAAGCAGGCTTCGAAGCTCTCCTGTGAAAAACCGGCAAGTTTCGACATTTGCAGCAATGCGGCGCGTGCATCCTGTGCTGTCGCCCATGTCTGCTGCTGCTTAAACAGCATGGAGACAAATGGGTAATACTGGTTTTCAGGAGCGCAACGGGCCAGCATAAAGGCCGCAGCAGCACGCGGATCGAACGGGAATTCGCGGATAACGAAGTACACCTTACCGGAGTCGATGTACTTTTCCTTGATCTTGTCGAAGGTGTTGTTGTGGAAGTTTGCGCAATGCGGGCAAGTCATGGACATGTATTCCACGATCTTGACTGGTGCGTTGGCATCACCAAGCGCCTTGTCTGGCAGAGGGCCAGGCTTGAGCACTTCCGTCATGTCCACATCGCCAATGGATTGCGGCAGTTCCTGCGCGCTTGCGTAATCCGCAACCAGCGAAATCGGCAAGGTTACGCAAACCGCTGCCAAAGCAACGCTGCCAAGAAGATTACGGCGGGTCATGGTAAGTTCGGAAGAAGGCATTGAAGCACCTGTTCGTGTGAAGACTCGATATGTCTGTATTTCCGATATCGCGGCGGCCTGTTCATAACAAGCAGCCATTCTCATTCTTATTGTCAAAGAATTGTGACCAAAGCTCGTTTCGCTAAAATATCAGTGCACATTCGGAAGTATTTTCCGACACTATTGCCGTTGATCAAGAACGTCCGCGCGCAGGTTTCTGCAACACTGCGGTGCCCAATCGCTCCACCGCCTTGCGAAGCTGTTCGCTTTCAATACCTTCCATCATGTCGTGAAGACGCTTCGCGGCGTCTCCCTTTAATGGCTGCGGTTTTTTCTTGCGCAGTATCGCCTGCGAAACGGGCTTTTGCACAATACGGATCTGGCGCACGGCGGGATAACCGAAAAATCCATTGATACGGGCAATCAGTTCACCTTGCGCATGGGTCAGGAAAAGCGCACGTGCGCCTTCGCAGGCAATCGTCAGAACACCGGGTTGATAACCGCTGCCGTCGGATGCATCGTCGCGTCGCGGCCAGGCAATTTTTTCAGGACGGGTGCAGTCGGCAAAATCTTCACCGGCAATTTCATCCCAGGAACCAAGCAGGGCGGTGCTGATTCCTGCCCGGCGCGCCAGCACCGGGTCGATGATACCGTTGGCTACTTCCGATATCTGGACAACAGATGGTCTGCGTCCCTTAAACGGTGCCACGCACATTTCCCTTCGTGTTCTCTTCAGTTGTGACTGGCAGAGTGACAAAAATAACCAGCGCCGACCACAGGAAAATACTGTCGTAGATATCGTGGCCGAAGATGAAGTTCGTCATGCCGCCAACCACATATGTAGCAGTCAAAACGATAGCGACAAACAGGCGCTGGCGATAAAAATCATCACGAGCGGCATTGATCGCGGCCAGGAGCGGTGCGCAGAGCAATGCGACCAAAGACAGGAAACCGACGATACCTGAATCAACCATCGCCGTCAGAAAACCATTGTGGAAGTGGGTGAACTGCAGTCCGGTCTGTTCAATCAGCACACGTCTGTTTTGAACACCATAACCAAAAACCGGGTTCTGCTGAACCAGCTCAAGGCCATATTTCCATAGGTCCATCCGGACACTGTATGATGTGTCGGTTGCAGTGGCATTTTCACTGGTCATGTAGGTAATGGTATCGCGAATTCTGTCGGCACTGCTGATGCCGAACCACACGATGATCACGGCAACAACAGCCAGAATAAGCGCACCCTTGATATTCAGCCACGGCTTGATAGTGGCCGGGAAAAACATTGCGAACAAAGCGATAGCAAGGACGGTTGCCGGCAACATGCCGCGTGACTGAGACAGCAGCAGACAGACGAAGCCAGCCACAAAGCCAATGAAACCAACAATCTTGCGCCATTTGACCTCAGACAGCAGGTTCAACAATGCAAGCACTGAAAACAGAGCGCAAATCAGGGCAAATGGCAGCGCGTTACCCGCTCCGCCCTCTGCACGAGTCCGCAGAATAACGCCCTGCCACATGGCAATGGGCAAAGCGAGGATGCCACAGATCGCAGCACCCAGGACAAAACTCTCAAAAAGGGTCCTTCCTGACGTAATGCGCAGACGCGGCAGCATCAGCCAGAACAGCAAGAACGGCAGCAATGGTGCCAGCTTGCGCAGTGCAGGCATCAAACCGGTATCCGAATTGATGAGCATGGCGAGGAGCTGCACCAAAACGTAGACGATGGCTGGTATAATCAGGAAAAGATCCTGTCTGGAAAAGGCTGGCGGAAAACGTTTCAGAGAAAGAGAAACAATCGCCCAGACAATGGAGGCGATCAACAGGATCGTCGTGACCGAGCCGCCGACACCTGCCAAGGCCGCCACGGCAAAAATGAACACATGGTTGTTTGCATTCATTGACAGAGGCTTCATCAACTCCACTTTCATTGACTAAGGTTTGCATGGCCCTATATGAGAAGGCTGGCATAGTTTAAAGAATGCGCCATTACCAGTGACATACCCCTGCTTTTCCGTTGAAAATAGTTTCCACCAGGGGTGTCGCGTGACATAAATATCGCGGAAAAGGTGCAATGCTCCTCACGAACGACCGTCCAGCATTATCCGACCTGCTATTGCGATGGTATGACAGGCATCACAGGGAACTCCCATGGCGCACATCCCCTGCCATGGCAGCAAAAGGTGTCACAGCTAACCCTTATCACGTTTGGCTGTCTGAGGTGATGTTGCAACAGACAACCGTGCAGGCGGTAAAACCCTATTTCGCAAAATTCCTGGCCGCCTGGCCAACCGTTACCGATCTGGCTGATGCACCGGTTGAAGATGTGATGGCCGCCTGGGCTGGGCTCGGTTACTACGCACGTGCGCGTAATTTGCGGAAATGCGCCGAAACCGTTGCCCGTGACCATGCCGGTATATTTCCGGACACTGAAGATGGCTTGAGAGCCCTGCCCGGTATTGGTGATTATACCGCTGCCGCCGTCGCAGCGATCGCCTTTAATCGGCAGGCTGCCGTGATGGACGGTAACGTCGAGCGTGTTATCTCGCGGCTCTTTGTCATCGACGCGCCCTTGCCATCTTCAAAACCGGCCATGAAAGCCAAGGTCGTTGCGCTGACGCCGGCCGGCCGTCCCGGCGATTTTGCGCAAGCGATGATGGATCTGGGTGCTACTATCTGTACGCCGAAGCGTCCGGCCTGCGCACTCTGTCCGTTCAACGAGCACTGTCTGGCGCTTGCCACTGACAATCCGGAGCGCTTTCCGGTCAAGGCACCCAAAAAAGACAAGCCGGTGCGGCTCGGTGCAGCCTTTATTGCTGTCAATGACAGCGGCGAAATCCTGTTGCGGAGGCGGATTGAAAGCGGCTTGCTGGGTGGCATGACAGAAGTGCCAACAACGGGTTGGACAGCGAGGATCGACGGCACGACGGGGACCGAAGAAGCGCCGTTGCCAGCGGACTGGGAGGCCGCAGGCGCAATCGTGCATGTCTTTACCCATTTTGAATTGAGACTTTCGATCTACCGGGCAAAAATTCCTGCGGACAGCCAAAATCATGTCAATGACGGATGGTGGGAGCCAGTCATAAATCTTGATGCGCAAGCGCTGCCAACAGTCATGAAAAAAGCGATCAAACAGGCTATTCCGTTTGCTTTCGATCATAACAGGACCTCTGCATGACCCAGACTATTCGGCATATTGTTTTCGATATTGGCAAAGTACTCATCCACTACGATCCTGACATTCCCTACAGCCGCATCATTCCCAACAAGGAAGAGCGCCAGTGGTTTTTCGAGAATGTATGTACGCATGACTGGAATCTGGAGCAGGACAGAGGTCGTACCTGGCAGGATGCTGAAGCGTTGCTGATTGCAGAGCATCCGGAAAAAGAAGCACATATCCGTGCGTTTCGCGAAAACTGGCATGAAATGGTCTCGCACGCCTATGACGATTCCGTTGCGATCCTGCTTGGACTGATCGAGGACGGTCGTGACGTGACGATGCTGACCAACTTTGCGTCGGACACATTCCGGCAGGCGCAGGAAATGTACCCATTTTTGAAACGGCCACGTGGGGTCACCGTTTCCGGCGATGTTGGATTGATAAAGCCCGATGTCGCGATTTACGAAACACATCACAAGGCTTTTAATCTGGAGCCTTCGGCCACATTGTTTATCGACGATTCCTATCCAAACGTCGAAGGCGCACGCAAGGCCGGATGGCAGGCAGTGCATTTTACCGGCATTGAAAAGCTGAGAGAAGATTTGAAAGCGCACGGCGTGCTGTGAGCGAGTATCTGACGCAGGCAGGAAATGGCGGTCTCCCACCTGCGTCAGTCCAGCCGTAAACGGCAGGATTTCAGAATTCATGCGTGAGACGTTTATGCTTTCGCAACTCGCCATGTCTCCTCTGAAAACAGAGATAAAGACACAGGCTTGTGTGAAACTGTCATGGTTTTGTTATCTAAAGCAATACTTATATGACCAACATTTCAGCACTATACAGAAATAGCTTATAAACAGAGCGGCCCCCGAGGCTTTCGCTTCGGGGGCCGTTCATCTCCTTCCGGGACTAGAGGTACTTACACCGGAAAGAGAAACTGGCAGACAGGCGCGGCGGTGGATCGTTTATTCTACCTTTGCCAGTTCAGAACGAATGACACTTCTCAATTCATCGATAGGCTTGAGGTCAGCACCGTCTTCAAAGTGCCAGAACATCCAGCCATTGCAGGCATCCAGCCCTTGCACCTTGGCTCCAAGCCGGTGAATTGAGCCCGCATCACCGCCTGAAGCAATCGTACCATCCGCACGAATAATGGCGCTATAACGGCGCTTCACATCGGTCAGAACCTGGCCTGGACGAACAAGTCCACTTTCAAGCAGCGTATTGAACGCGACACGTGGTTCAGCACGCTTGCCAGTCATAACCGTCAATTCGGCTTTACCCAGCGGCTCTACCGAAGCGATGCGAGCGGAAGCTGCATCAATGTAATCCTGTTCACGCTCAATGCCGACGAAATGGCGTCCCAAACGCTTGGCAACGGCACCGGTGGTACCAGAACCGAAGAATGGATCGAGAATGATATCGCCCGGCTTGGTCGAGGACATGATGACACGCGCCAGCAATGCTTCCGGCTTCTGCGTCGGATGAACCTTCTTGCCGTCTTCGCCTTTCAGGCGCTCATGCCCGCTGCAGATCGGGAACAGCCAATCGGAACGCATCTGCACGTCATCGTTAGATGCCTTCAGCGCTTCGTAGTTGAAGGTATAGCCTTTGGCCTTGGAATCGCGGCTGGCCCAGATCATGGTTTCATGTGCGTTCTGGAACCGGCGACCCTTGAAGTTCGGCATCGGGTTGGTTTTGCGCCAGACGATATCGTTGAGGAGCCAGAAGTTGAGATCCTGCAACATCGCACCGACGCGGAAAATATTGTGGTAGGAGCCAATAACCCAGATCGTGCCATTGGGCTTCAACACACGGCGGCAGGCGAGAAGCCATGCACGTGTAAAAGCATCATAAGCCTCAAACGAAGCGAACTGGTCCCAGTCATTGTCAACGGCGTCGACAACAGACTGATCCGGACGATGCAATGTGCCGCCAAGCTGAAGATTATAGGGTGGATCGGCAAAAATCGCATCGACCGACTGGCTCGGCAATGCTTCAAGAGCTGCTACGCAATCGCCCTTGATGATGCTGTCTTTCCAGGCATCCTCCTGCCCTGCACGATCAAAACCGGCACGCCGAAAATCGGCCAGCGGATAAACTGATGCCATCGGTACTCGCTCCATACGCTTACTCGAACTGAACTGATGCCTATGGTTACCGAAGATGGTTATCAAAGACTGAATGCGGAACAGAAAAACGCAAATATCTGACGAAAAAGCATTATTTCATTTGTATTCAGTTGGTCATCGCAGTGTGACAAATAGAAGAAGCAAGCGTGCCATTAACCATGGCACGCAGCGGGTTCGACGGTTTCAGAGATGATTTTCACGCCCTTGAAACCGGAGGCGGCAACCTTGTCGCAAAGCGAACTCCATTCGCAATCATGACAGGCTTTGCGAATCGAATTGTGTGAAAATGCCAACCGCAAACGTGAAAGAAACACGTGGTCGGGTTTCAGCGTATCACCAATCAACAGTGTTTTCCCGAGCAACCGCCCAACCGCATCCAATGCAGCAATATCGCGCTGCACGACAGTTTCCTTGTAACAATGCGCGCCCTGACTGCAGAGCAAGGGTTGGCATATATCGTCCGGTCCATCGACAATCTCGATTGTCTCACCGGCAGACAGCCGTTTGGCGATTTTGCGATAATTATCGGTGAAGGCCGCTGTGTAGCCCTCACCGACAAAGGTCAACATGCAGAGCAGATGATGCCCGCGCAGACGTATACTCAAGAGGTCTTTACCCGGCCTTTGGTTGCCTTGAGCACCGTTGCTGCTAGAGCAGATTTAAGGACCGCGCCAATCAGGAATGGCACAACACCGGCGATCCAGGCTTTTTCAGCGCCGATCACCTGTGCCAGCCACATCCATCCCAAGAGCAGGCAAAGCAGGTTCGCGGCAAGATGCAATGAAAAGCCGGCAAACAACCGATTGGCCGATATGCCCTTTTCAGTGAGGAAACCGACAAATATCGCCATTAGCGGAAATGCCACGAGGTATCCTGCGGTTGGCCCCATGAAAGGTGCAATGCCCGACTTGAATTCGGCAAGAACGGGGAAACCGACCATCGCCTCGGCGAGCCATGCCAAAACTGTCAGCCCGCCCAATCGCCATCCATAAAGCGCTCCAATCATCGTCACAGCAAATGTCTGCATGGTGATTGGCACAGGGACCATCGGCACCGAAATCTGTGATGCGATTGCCAACGCCAGCGTGCCGACAACCACGAGGACGACTTTCCCGAACAAAGTCTTTTCGAGATTATCGATAAGACGACCGTTCAAAGCAGATACTTTTTCAGACATTATCTTTCCTTTTCAAAATTATAGATAATTCTGAATATATAAGGATCAAACCATCCAAAAACCAAATGGAATCTTCAAAACTTGAAAAATAGCACACGCCTCCACCAGGAGACTGTGGAGATATTTCAATAAATGTCATTATTTGCAGTGAATTACGCGGAAATAAAATTATCTATAATTTTATCCGACGATAGCAAAGGCATCCTTCGTGGAGCCAGCTGGTGTGCGTATGGCGGTTCTGCCAATCCATTGCACGTGACCATCCAAAATACGCACAGCTTCCTCCCCCCTGCCAGAACGCAAGGCATTCAGGATAGCGCGATGGTCATGGTCTGTACGGCGCTCCCATCCGGCACGCCATGCCGAAAACAGGAAACGCGCGCTCGCCGCATGCAGCCCGTCGATCGTTTCAAGCAATCGCGGCATGCCGCAGGGCGTTATGATCAACCGGTGAAAGCGCCGGTTGGCCGCCTCCCAGCTCCGCACGTCTGCCGCGCTGTCGCCTTCGGCTGTTGCGGCCTCAGCCTCATCAAGAATGGCGGCAGTCATGTGCGGAATGGCATGGCGCAATGCCAGAACCTCAAGAGCCGCGCGCATTTCAGCAACTTCGCGGACTTCGTTCAGACCGAAATCTGCAACCCTTACGCCGCGTCGCGGCAGGCTGATGGCCAGCCCTTGCGCTTCCAGCCGACGAAAAGCCTCACGCACAGGGACGTGACTGGCACCGAACTCTTCAGCAATATGATCCTGCCGCAGCCGCTCACCCGGCGACAATTCACCACGAACGATCCGGTCGCCAAGACTGCGTGCGATACGCGCCGCGATTGTATCATCCGGCTTGCGGGGTTCTTTAGGAGCCATGCCTTCCCATAGAATGCGGTGCAGAGCTTGTCGAGCAACAAACGCAAGCAGGTTGAGCTTAACAGCTGCATGGTCTAAAAGCGCCGCGATTTGTTATTCTGAAAGGAGCGCAGATGAGCGCCTTCGACCTTATCATTTTTGACTGTGACGGCGTGCTGGTCGATTCCGAAATCATTGCCGCGCAGGTCGAATCCGCACTTCTGACAGAAGCAGGCTATCCGATTACCGTGGAAGAGATGGGCGAACGTTTTGCCGGCATGACATGGCACAATATTCTGTTGGCTGTTGAGCGTGAAGCAAGCATACCGCTGTCGGCATCGCTGCTCGACAAATCGGAGAAGTTGCTGGATGCCCGCCTACAGCGCGACGTCAAAGTCATCGAAGGCGTCAAGTTTGCGCTGGCGCGCCTGACGCTGCAGCGCTGCATCTGCTCCAATTCCAGCAGCAAGCGTCTGGACATGATGCTGACCAAGGTCGGCCTGAAGCCTTATTTCGATCCGCATATCTATTCGGCCAAAGACCTTGGTCCGGACAGGGTAAAACCGAAACCGGATATTTTCCTGCACGGCGCCAGCCAGTTCAATGTCTCGCCTGCCAAGACCGTTG
The DNA here is from genome assembly GCF_055381905.1 of Agrobacterium sp. 5Ca50. Taxonomy (NCBI): domain Bacteria; kingdom Pseudomonadati; phylum Pseudomonadota; class Alphaproteobacteria; order Hyphomicrobiales; family Rhizobiaceae; genus Agrobacterium; species Agrobacterium sp. 5Ca50. The sequence goes on along the minus strand of NZ_AP026438.1, from coordinate 550,730 downwards.
TTGTCGAGGATTCCGTTCACGGCGTTCATGCAGCAAAAGCGGCTGGCATGCGCGTTATCGGCTTTACCGGCGCCTCGCACACCTACCCCGGCCACGCTGACAAGCTGACCGATGCGGGTGCAGAAACCGTCATCGCCCGCATGATGGACCTGCCGGCTGTCGTTGCAGCGCTGTCCGATTGGGGCGGCATTTCCTGATAAAGAAAACGGGCAGAGGAACACGTTGTTCTTCCGCCCATTTTTCAAAACCTTTGGCGACCCATCTAAAGCACATTTAAGCTGACGGGCTAGCAGGTCGTTACTTCTTCTTTTTCACACCATCATCGAAGCCGACGAAGACGTTTACAGTCTTTGGTGCACCGCCAGGGCCGTTTGGAATGGCTACATGGTCATTGTTGAAGATGAACTGTGCGCCACCATCAGCCGCAATATTGACCGGGAACTGCGTTACCTCGGAGAAAATTTCACCGTCGCCATCTTTTACAGAGACGCGAATTGGCAATGTCACCGCACCGGGCTTTGCCTGTGGGCCGGGAACGATTCGGCCCTGCACCAAAACATTCACAGTCAATGTGTCCATGTTCATCGTGCAGGCGCGGGTGCTGTCAGCCAATGACGCCTGATAAACCAGTTGTTCCGGATTATCCTTTGCGCCGCGCGCATAAACGCGATGTACGGCATTGCTATCGAGAACCGTCACCTTGGGGCAGTTTGCCTGCACAACCGGCGTAACAGCTGCGGCTGCCGGGGTTGCACTGCCGCCGGTTTCGCCGATGCCGAGCGCTTCCGATGGGCTGGAAGAGTTGCATCCGGCAACGATAGCCAGCAGCGACATGGCGGCGGATAAACGCAAAATATGACCTGACACTCTGTTCAATCCTCTACACTGCCTCCGAGGTGTACCGGAGAACCTGTTTAACGGCCTTTCACGCCAGTTGGCGATGGTCTATAGCAGCGACGTCGGAAAAAATCGATTGGCCTGTTCGGATTTGCTTGAATTTTCCTCAGCATCACTGAATACCACCATATCTGTTTTGCTTCGGCGACCTGACTGCTTACGACAAGGGACCATCTCGTGGAATATGTTTCGACCAGGGGCGAAGCCCCTTCGCTGGGTTTTTGCGATGTACTGCTTGCCGGTCTGGCACGCGACGGCGGGCTGTATGTGCCGCGTAAATGGCCGTCGATGAGCAAAAAGGAAATTCGTGCGCTGCGCGGAAAGTCCTATCAGGAAATCGCCTTTGAAGTGCTTTACCGTTTTACCGGCGGCGAAATTCCGGCTGATGATTTTCGTGCGATGATCGACGAGGCCTACGCCACGTTCAAACATCCAGCCGTTGCTCCGCTGGTGCAGACCGGTCCCAACTCTTACGTGCTTGAACTTTTCCACGGCACGACGCTGGCGTTCAAGGACGTCGCCATGCAGCTGATCGGGCGCCTGATGGATTACGCCCTGACGCAGCGCGATCAGAGAGCGACTATTGTTGGCGCCACATCCGGCGACACTGGTGGCGCCGCAATCGATGCGTTTGCCGGTCGCGAACGTACAGACATCTTCATCCTGTTCCCGCACGGCAAGGTTTCGCCAGTGCAGCAGCGCCAAATGACCAGTTCTACCGCATCAAACGTGCATGCCATTGCCGTTCACGGCAATTTCGACGATTGCCAGAACCTCGTCAAAGAAATGTTCAATGATGCCAAGTTCCGCGACACCGTCAAACTGTCCGGCGTCAATTCCATTAACTGGGCGCGCATCATGGCGCAGGTGGTGTATTATTTCACATCGGCACTGACACTCGGTTCTCCAGATCGCAAAGTGTCCTTCACCGTACCAACAGGCAACTTCGGTGACATTTTCGCAGGCTACGTCGCCAAGAAAATGGGCCTGCCAATCGATCGTCTGGTCATTGCGACAAACGACAACGACATTTTGGCGCGTACGCTGAAGACTGGCCGTTATGAAATGCGTGGCGTGAAAGCCACCACCTCGCCTTCGATGGATATCCAGATTTCCTCCAACTTCGAGCGCCTGCTGTTTGAAGCCTATGACCGCGATGCGCGTGCCGTGCGCAATTCCATGGATGGCCTCAAGCAGTCCGGCTCTTTTGAAATTCCAGAAGAAGCCATGAAGTTTATTCGTCGCGACTTCCGCGCAGGCCGTGCAACCGAAAAGCAGGTTGCAGCAACCATTCGCGATACTCTGCAGGAAACTGGCTATTTGCTGGATCCGCACACAGCAACCGGCGTTTTTGTGGCGAAAAAGCATGAAAAGCCACGCAGCCCGATGATTACGCTGGCCACTGCTCATCCAGCAAAATTTCCGGCGGCTGTAAAATCCGCTTGCGCAATCGATCCGGCCCTTCCATCATGGCTCGCTGATCTTATGAACCGGGAGGAGCGTTTCGAAATTCTTGAGGCCGACCTTAAAGCCGTTGAAACCTTTATCGGCAAACATGCGCGCGCCAAGGAATAGAGACGCGGAAAGACGTTAAAATGAATGTTCAAGTAACCCGGCTTGCGTCCGGGTTGACGGTCGTAACCGAGCGCATGCCACACATTGAAAGTGTGGCCCTCGGGGTTTGGATCAAATCGGGTTCACGCAATGAAACCGATAATGAGCATGGCATTGCTCACCTTCTTGAGCACATGGCATTCAAGGGCACAGCGAGACGCACAGCCCGCCAGATTGCCGAAGAGATTGAAAACGTAGGCGGCGAAGTCAACGCCGCAACATCCACAGAGACCACCTCCTATTACGCCCGCGTCCTGAAGGACGATGTCCCGCTCGCAGTGGACATTCTGGCTGATATCCTGACAGAATCCTCGTTTGAGGAAGACGAGCTGGAGCGCGAGAAAAACGTCATTCTGCAGGAAATCGGTGCTGCCACCGACACTCCCGATGACGTGATCTTCGATAATTTTTCCGGCGTTGCCTATAAAGACCAGACCATCGGCCGGCCAATTCTTGGCACACCTGAGACGGTCCAATCGTTTACCACCTCACAAATTCGCGGATATCTTTCCCGCAACTACACGACTGACCGTATTTTCGTCGTTGCTGCCGGTGGCGTTGATCACGAAACATTCGTCAAGCAGGTCGAGCAGCGCTTCTCCACCTTGCCGCAGACACCGAATGCGCTGCCTGTCATGCAGAAGGCAATCTACACGGGCGGTGAAATCCGCGAAACGCGCGACCTGATGGATGCGCAGGTGTTGCTCGGTTTTGAAGGCAAAGCCTACCACGCCCGTGATTTCTACTGCTCGCAAATTCTCGCCAATATTCTGGGCGGCGGAATGTCGTCGCGACTGTTTCAGGAAGTGCGCGAATATCGCGGTCTGTGTTATTCGGTTTATGCGTTCCACTGGGGCTTTTCCGATACCGGCATTTTCGGCATCCACGCAGCAACAGGCGCAAACGATCTGCCAGAATTGGTTCCAGTTATTCTGGAGGAGCTGCGCAAGTCTTCTGATAAAATTCACAATCAGGAAATCGAGCGTGCCCGGGCCCAGATCCGTGCGCAGTTGCTGATGGGTCAGGAAAGCCCTGCCGCCCGTGCCGGACAGATTGCACGGCAGATGATGCTTTATGGTCGGCCCATCCCTAATGACGAGATGATGCAGCGCCTGCGTGACATCACCACCGAGCGATTGACGGATCTTGCCGGACGCCTGTTCTTCGACAAGGCTCCGACACTGTCTGCCATCGGCCCGTTGGAAAATCTCGCGTCCATGGACGATATCTCCGCTGCCCTCTCAGCACCGCAGCACTTACAGAAAAAAGCGAATGCCTAGGTTGACGCCCCTGACAACGATCAGGAGGCGATGGTCGTAACGGGGAATTGAATGAGCCGAGCCATGTTGCGTTTTTTCTCACGAAACGGCGACAAACCGGAAATTCGCGATTCGTCCTATCTGCTGCGCCTGCCGCAATATTCGGATTTTCGGCAATGGCACGGGCTACGCTCTGAAAGTCGTCGGTTCCTGCAACCATGGGAACCGACTTGGCGGCCAGATGAGTTAACAGAAGGTTCTTTTAGAACGCGGGTTATCCGCAACGGTCAGGAATTCTCCTCCGGCACCGCTGTAGCGCTCCTAGTTTTCAAACAGCCCGAAATGTTACTTCTCGGCGGTCTTACAATCGGCTACATACGCAGAGGTGCAGCGCAAAGCTGCATGATCGGATACTGGATGGGCGAACGATATGCGGCACAAGGTCATATGTCTGCCGCATTAAGACTGGTAATACCCTACATCTTCAATGGGCTACAGTTGCACCGAATTGAGGCAGCCTGTATTCCAGATAACTTCAAAAGCATCCGGTTGCTTGAAAATGCCGGCTTTCAGCGGGAAGGTCTCTTGCGAGAATATCTCAAGATCAATGGTGAGTGGCGCGATCATGCCATGTTCTCCTTAATCGCTGATGGTCGCCATGACAGTAGGAAACCGGACTGATTATGGCTGGCATGTATTCAAAATTTCGAGTTTCACGGCTGATCGCAGCAATCGCCATCTTTTTTTCGGCCCTACTGGCGCTGGCCGGTTTCGCAACGACTGCTGCTGCCTTTGAGCCGGTGAAGATTTCGCGCGATGCCACCGCGCTGGACCTGACCGCCACGACCGATATTCATGTCAATCAGGGTGAAGCCTTTCAGGTATCCACCGCACCGGGACCCGATGGTATTCGCCGCCGTATCGAGGTGCGTGCCAGCTCTCCTGCCCACCAGGGTGACTGGGCAGTTTTTGCGCTCGCCAACGTGTCCGAAGAGCAGCTTGAGCGCGTTATCGTTGCCCCGCATTTCCGTCTGGTGAATTCCAAGGTGTTCTGGCCGGATCTTGGTTCTCAGCGCATCATCGCTATCACCCCCAGCGAAGGTTTTGCGCTGGACCGTCAGCCAAGCCCGGATGCCGACGTTTTCCGCATCACCCTGAACCCCGGTTCTGTCATTACCTTCGTTGCCGAGCTTTCCACGCCGCAACTGCCACAGATTTATCTGTGGGAACCGGAAGCCTACAAGGACACCGTCAACGCCTTTACACTCTACCGCGGTATCGTGCTTGGCATTGCCGGCCTGTTGGCGGTGCTGCTGACCATTCTGTTCGTGGTCAAGGGCACATCGGTTTTGCCAGCTTCGGCTGCCCTTGCCTGGGCTGTTCTTGCCTATATCTGCGTGGATTTCGGTTTCCTTGAGAAGCTGATCAGCGTGACCTCAAGCGATCAGCGAATATGGCGCGCGGGGGCGGAGGTCGCTCTCGCATCCAGCCTTGTGATCTTCCTGTTTACTTACCTCAACCTCAACCGGTGGCACGCCCATCTTGGTTATGCGACATTCGCTTGGGTTGTCGGTCTGGCACTTCTGTTCGGCGTTGCGATCTATGACCCGTCGGTGGCGTCGGGTATCGCCCGTATTTCCTTTGCCCTGACCGGTGTCGTCGGTATTGCCCTGATCATTTATCTCGGCTTCAACCGCTATGACCGCGCCATTTTGCTGGTGCCGTCATGGGCGTTGATCCTGGCATGGCTTTTCGGCAGCTGGCTGACCGTTACCGGTCAACTGGACAATGACATTATCCAGCCGGCGCTGGGTGGTGGTCTTGTCCTGATCGTGCTGTTGATCGGCTTTACCGTCATCCAGCATGCCTTTGCTGGCAGCGCCTACCAGCAAGGCCTGTTTTCAGACCTCGAGCGCCAGTCACTTGCCCTGACCGGCAGCGGCGACACCGTTTGGGACTGGGATGTAACCCGTGACCGTATCGTGACCACGCCAGACATTTCCCTCAAGCTGGGTCTTCACCCCGGCAGCATGCATGGCGCAGCGCGCAACTGGTTGCCACGCCTTCATCCCGACGACCGCGACCGGTTCAAGGCAACACTAGACGTGCTACTCGACCACCGTAAGGGTCGTTTCAATCATGAATTTCGCATTCGCGCCGAAGATGGTCATTTCCATTGGCTGCAGATTCGGGCACGGCCGGTGCTCGGTTCCAACGGTGAAATCATTCGCTGCGTGGGAACGATTACTGACATTACCGAGCAGAAAAACTCGGTGGAGCGCCTCTTGCAGGATGCGCTCACCGACAATCTAACCGGCCTACCGAACCGTCAGGTTTTCCTTGATCGCTTGCAATCGATCCTCAACCTCACCGCTGACGGCGACAGTGTCCGCCCGACGGTTCTTGCCATTGATATCGACCGCTACAAGCTGGTCAATGATACGCTGGGCATTGCCGCCGGCGACAATATCCTAATTGCACTGACCCGCCGCCTGCGCCGCCTGCTTAAACCGCAGGATACGCTCGCCCGCCTTGGTGGTGATGAATTTGGCCTCATCCTCGTTTCCGAACGAGATCCGGCCCGTATTGCTGATTTTGCCGATGCGGTGAACAAGGCGATCATGGTGCCGATCAACTTTGCCGGACGTGAAATCATCCTGACGGCATCGGTTGGTCTGGTTTCCTGGATAGATCAGCAGGACAGTGCAGCCGGACTGCTCAGCGACGCCGAACTTGCCATGTACCGTGCAAAACGGTCTGGCGGCAACCGTGTCGAACCGTTCCGTCCGGCGTTCCGCAGTTCCGGTACAGACCGTTTGCAGCTGGAAAGCGACCTGCGCCGAGCATTGGAGCGAAAAGAGCTTTACCTCGCCTATCAGCCCATCATCCGGCTTGACAATGGCGATATTGCAGGCTTCGAGGCTCTCATGCGCTGGGAGCATCCCAAGCGCGGCAATATTCCACCCAGTGAGTTCATTCCTATTGCAGAGGCCTCAGGCCTGATCGAACAGCTCGGGATGTTTGCACTTGAGCGCGCTGCGACCAACCTCGTGGAATGGCAACAGGCGATCGACAAATTGCCGATCTTTGTTTCCGTCAACATCTCCAGCGCCCAGTTGCTAAACAACGAACTTTACAACGATGTTCGCAGCATGCTGGCACGCACACACTGCAATCCCAAGCAGTTGAAGCTGGAACTGACCGAATCCATCGTGATGGAAAACCCCGAGCAGGCACGGCTTGTCCTCAACAAGCTCAAGGACACAGGTTTGAGCCTTGCCCTTGATGACTTCGGGACCGGTTATTCATCGCTTGCCTATCTGACCCGCTTTCCATTCGATACGATCAAGCTGGACAAGGCGCTGGTCGCCAATTCTACAGAGAAGCGCAATATCCTGCTTATGTCGGTGATCGCGATGGCCCGTGCCCTGGAAATGCATGTGGTGGCCGAAGGCATCGAAACGCCAGAAGACGCAGCCGAACTGGCACGCATGAACTGCCATTACGGCCAAAGCTTCATTTTCGGCACACCGGAAAATGCAGACGCTTCACTCAAGCTGTTGCGCGAGCGTTTTCAGCCAGCCAAACGCGCCTGATCCGTTGAAATATCGCCATGCACCAGCTCGTGAATGAACTGGAGCTTGGCGGTAACAACCGGTGTAACGACAAATGGATAGAGATCTCCCTGCCCCATGCTGCGGTGGATGGAATTCATCGCCACGCTGAGCGGCACCCAGACGGATACGAGCTGTTCTGCACTGCGGGCATTATACGGATCAAACTCAACTTCTGCGGCCATCTCCTTGTGACCTTCAGGTTCGATCGCCATGCCGAAAGACCCAGCCGTCTCCAGTGTGTCGATGATATGCAGGTAATGGGCAAAACATTCGGCAAAGTCTTCCCAAGGATGACTGGCGGCATAGGTACTGATGTAATTTTCCTGCCAACCTTCGGGCGGTCCGCTCTGGTAATTGCGCTCAAGAGCCTCTGCATAGTCTTGCGTCTCATCGCCAAACACGGCACGGAATGCGTCGAACCGATTTGCATCACGTACCAGCTTGTTCCAAATGAAGTGCCCTGTCTCGTGCCTGAAGTGCCCGAGCATGGTGCGATAGGGCTCATTCATGTTGCTGCGAACCTGCTCGCGTGTCGCGTCATCCGCTTCAGCGGCACGGATGGCGATCAACCCTTCCTCATGGCCGGTCATGGCGGGAATGATATTGCCATCCGGCGTTACCTCGTCCACCAGGAAATCAAACACCAGCCCGCTCTGCGGGTCTTGTAGGCGGTCAGGCACAGGCAATCTCAACCGTAAAAGCGAATAGAACAGGTGGCGCTGCGCTTGGCTAATACGTCTCCAGCGCTCAAGACCAACCGCGGTCGAAGCATCGGGCACCAGTCTGTTGTGTTTACAGACTTCACAAAACTCACCGTCCTGCTCGGCAGGGATCGCCCAGTTACAGATGTCGTGAACCTCGTTGGCGCAGAAACGAACTTGTCGCTCAGGAGATGACACCAAGCTCCAAAGCGGTTCACCAGCTGGCTGCAACGCTTCCAGCGCAACCATGTCTGGAATGAAAGCCAGACGGCTTCCGCATTTCACGCAATATCTATTATCGAAATGAATGGATTGGCCGCACGTCGCGCATGTAAAAAGTCTCATTTCAACCCCGCAGTCGCATCAATGAAACAAAATAAAAGTGCAGGTAAAAGGTTACCTGCACTTAACGTTGCTTTGCCGGTCAGACGGCAAGTCAAGCATGGGGTGTTTACATGCGGTCGACTACATTCTTCACGGTATCTTTGGCTTTGCCGGTTGCTGTCTGGACCTTACCTTTGGTTTCCTGAACAGCACCTTCAGCGCGCATCTGGTCATTGCCAGTTGCCTTGCCCACGCCCTGCTTCACCTTGCCAGCGACTTCGTTTGCCTTGCCAGCAACCTTATCAGACATGCTACCCATTGGACTTCTCCTTTAAACTTTTCTGCCGTCTGTAGCGGCAGCGTGGAGAAAACGTCAGCGACGCAGGCTGGTTCCAAACGCTGTTGAATTATTTTGAGTCATCAGGCGTGCCCGGCCGTAGTCGACAATGCAGAAAGCTCAATGCCCATCAATGAAAGCGCACGCTGGTACTTGTTATCGAGCGAGCGGTCAAAAATCATACCTTCATTCGCCTCGCAGTTCAGCCAACCATTCTGGACGATTTCTTCCTCCAGTTGGCCCGGCCCCCAACCAGCATACCCAAGCAGCATCGTCGCACGATCCGGTCCACGGCCATTGGAAATGGCACGCACGATATCCAGCGTTGCCGTCAGCGAAATTTCGTCGCTCACCGGAATGCTGGACTCACTGGAATAGTCATCGGAATGCAAAACAAAGCCGCGGCCGCTTTCTACCGGACCACCGCATTGGATCGGGAATTCCCGCGTGTGGTTTGGCAGCATGATAGCGTCGTTGCTGTCCATAAGGTTCAAATGCAGCAACACGTCGGTAAAGGTTATCTGCTGTGGCCGGTTAATGATGAAACCCATGGCACCAGCTGAGGAATGCGCACAAATGTAAATCACTGAACGGGCAAAATTGCCGTCGTTCATCGCTGGCATGGCAATGAGAAATTGCCCATCCAGAAAGCCCCGTTCTCGCTTGTCCATGAGAGTTGAAAACTTCATATTCACCTCCGGATCGTTGGAAACTGTCGGCCCTGCACTTTGCCCAATTCATTCAGGATGCGGTATTGTGACCAATCAATCAACTGAAAATGATTGAATTTTTTTGATATGAAGTGGCAGAGGGCTGGCGGCTGGAGTAAATCAGAACCCATGCGTATTTCCAGATCACTTCAAGCCCTGTCCATATTTGCCAGCCTGAGCGTCCTTGGAACAGCAACTTCCGGCAACGCAACTGTCACCGAATGGGCGGAAAGCGAAGGCGGCCGCATGCGTGTGGTAACACTGGATGTCGACCAACATGGCATGCTTCAAGCCGGACTGGAAATCGAACTCAAGCCAGGGTGGATCACCTATTGGCGTGAACCGGGCGAAGCAGGTATTCCGCCGCATATTGAAGCCAGTTTACCGGGCGGTGGCGTCACTGTTCAATCGCTTGTTTTTCCAGTTCCGAAACTCATCATGAACGGCGAGTTGCGCGATATCGGCTATGATCAGTCCGTGTTGTTGCCCTTCAAACTTGGCGCGTTCGACCCCTCGAAAGAAATCTCTGCCAAGCTATCTGCTTTTATCGGCGTCTGCCAGAATATCTGCATACCGTTTCAGGCCGAGTTCGAAATCAACGTAGGCAGGTCTTCCAAAGCAACCTTGGATGAACGCCAGATCATTGAAACCGCATACAAAAAACTGCCTCAGCAACCCGACGACAACTTCAAGGTCGCATCCTACGCCCACAAACGCGACAATACGGTCACTTTCGACGTCCGGCTACCCGAGGGAGCTGGCGAGACATTCGAGGTCTATTTGACAGGGCCGAATGGCTACGCATTCTCCAGCCCCTCCAATGTCAAGAAGACGGGACGACACGCCGTTTTTGATATGGATGTGAGCGGACTGCCCAAACGCTTCCGCATGCCGGGTAGCAATTGGCGTGTTCTGATAAAGGCCGGTGGCAAGGCAATCGAAAGCCCGCTTCAGTTTTAACAAAATTCATTTTTCACGGACCGATTTAGCCTCTACGGTGCCCCGCGGAAAACCTTTCAGTCATTTCCATTTATTCAACAGGAGCATTCAATGACCATTACAATTGGTGACAAGCTGCCTTCGGCCACCTTCAAGGAAAAAACAGCGGATGGCGCGGTAGAAACCACCACAGAAGACCTTTTCAAGGGTAAGAAGGTTGTTGTTTTCGCCGTTCCGGGCGCGTTTACGCCGACCTGCTCTCTCAACCACCTTCCTGGCTATCTTGAAAATCGCGATGCCATTCTCGCACGCGGCGTTGACGATATTGCTGTCGTTGCGGTCAATGACTGGCATGTCATGGGTGCGTGGGCGCAGTCTTCCGGGGGCCTCGGCAAGATCCACTTCCTGGCTGACTGGGATGCTTCTTTCACAAAGGCACTTGGTCTGGATGCAGATCTGTCTGGTGGCGGCCTTGGCGTTCGCTCCAAGCGCTACTCCATGCTGGTCGATGATGGCGTCGTGAAGTCTCTGAACGTCGAGGAAAACCCAGGCCAGGCCACGGTTTCCTCCGCGGCAACGATGATCGAACAGCTTTGATCTGAAAGACAGTCAAAAAAATCAGGGCACATTCCGGCTGGAATGTGCCCTTTTTGTTGTACGATGGATATCGCGCATCAGGCGCGCGTGCCGCTCAGATCAGCATGTCAAAGACGAGAATTCCCGCCAGTCCGCCATCGGTCAATGTGATGATCTCATCGCCAACCTCAACATGCTGCGGGTGGGTGAGGTAGGCATCACGGGCTTCGATGCTTTCCAGTGTCACGATAAACCCGTCCAGAAAACCGCCATTCAAGCCTTCCGGCGATACATTTTGTCCGAATTTGATATCGAGAATTCCGGGGACAACATCTTTCAAGGCCGCAATGGCATCATAAATTGCCTGCTTTTGATCAGCCGTGGTCGAGGCTTTCAAACGCAGAAATACGCAATGTTGAATCATAAATGACCTCTCCTGTTATTTGACGACAAGATAGGTAGAGATGAGGCTTTGGCAAGGTTAAATCAGACGCCGATTGGCGTCACCGGTTCTTGAACGGCTCCATGCCTTTGCGCGCCAGTTCGTCGGCACGTTCGTTTTCCGGGTGTCCGGCATGACCTTTGACCCAGTGCAGCGTCACCTTGTGCCGGTCACGCGCTTCTTCCAGTGCCTGCCATAGCTCGACATTTTTCACCGGCTTATTGTCGGCGGTTTTCCAGCCTTTTTTCTTCCAGCCGAAAATCCATTTGGTAATACCGTCCTTAACATACGAGCTGTCGGTATAGAGATCGACCTCGCAGGGCGATTTCAGGGCGTTAAGCGCCTGAATTGCCGCCATCAGCTCCATACGGTTGTTGGTCGTTTCCGCCTCGCCGCCGCACATGTCCTTTTCGATTTCTCCGTAACGCAAAACAGCGCCCCAGCCACCCGGTCCTGGATTTCCCGAACAGGCGCCATCGGTAAAAATATCGACGTGTTTCATTCGCTGGCCAATCCGTACTCGGCCACGTCGTTGATGGACCGGTGAAAGCGCAGCTTGCGCAGATATTCAATCGGGTCTTTCTTGACCACCAATGCCCCTTCCGGCGTTGTCAGCCAGTCGTAGAGGCGTGTCAGGAAGAAGCGAAGTGCAGAACCACGCGCCAGCAACGGCAGTGCGTTCAACTCTTCAGCGTTCAGTGGACGTACGGACTGGTACCCCTCCAGCAACGCCTTTCCCTTGGTGACGTTATAGGCGCCATCCTTTTCAAAGCACCAAGCGTTGAGGCAGATGGAAACGTCATAAGCGAGGAAGTCATTGCAGGCGAAATAGAAGTCGATCAGGCCAGACAGTTCGTCGCCCAGGAAGAACACATTGTCCTGAAAGAGATCGGCGTGAATGACGCCAGCCGGCAGATCTTTCGGCCAGTTGGCTGCCAGAAAATCGATTTCCGGCTGGATTTCCTGCTGCAGGCCTTTTTCAACTTCGTCAGCGCGTTCACGGGATTTTTCCCAGAGAACTTTCCAGCCTTCAACGGAAAGCGCGTTCGGTCGCTTGATCTCAAAACCTTCGCCCGCAAGGTGCATGGCCGCCAGAGCCTTGCCGACTTCGCGGCAATGCTTGGCTTCCGGTTTGCGCAGCCACATGCCTTCAAGGAAGGAGATCAGGGCGGCCGGACGGCCTGAAAGCTCACCAAGCAACTCGCCATCCTTGCGGGGTAGCGGCAGCGGGCAGGAAAGTCCCTTGTCTGCCAGATGGTGCATGAGGCCAAGGAAAAACGGCAGGTCCGACTTTTCCACCCGCTTTTCATACAACGTCAGGATCAGCGGCAACTTGGTGGTGTGAAGCAGAAAATTGGTGTTCTCTACACCTTCGGCAATGCCTTTGTAGGAGGTCAATTCCCCTGCATCATAGGCTTCCAGAAAGCTCTTGAGGTCGTCTTCGGTGATATCGGTGTAAACTGCCAATTTGAAGTCTCTTAAATATCAGAGGTTTGCAGCAAAGATGGATTTTGCAGGCATGATGTCGCGTGAATCGCCATTTACGAATGCCATATCGGCCGTGGTCAGTTCAATGCTGCGCAGCTCTCTGTTGACAAGGAAATGCTCGGTTTCTTCAACAGTCACAGCCAGATCCAGTGTCGTGTCGTAACGCTCGCGGAATGCGCTGATAATCTCGTCAACGATCACTTCCGGGGCGGAGGCACCCGCCGACAGGCCAACCGTGCGGATATCGCCAATCACGTCCCAATCGATTTCCGAGGCGCGCTGCACCAGAACGGAGCGTGTTGCCCCTGCCCTCAAGGCCACTTCGACGAGGCGCTTGGAATTGGAAGAGTTGGGTGCACCGACCACGATGAACAGATCACAACCGGGAGCAGCCTGCTTGACCGCTTCCTGGCGATTGGTCGTTGCGTAACAAATACTGTCAGCCGCAGGCGATTGGATGGACGGGAAACGTTCCTGCAGCTTGGCAATAACGCCAGCCGTATCATCCACCGAAAGCGTGGTCTGCGTGACGAAACCGAGATTTTCGGAATCGGCCGGTTCATAGACCGCTGCATCCTCAATGGTTTCGACAAGCGACACGGTACCATCAGGCAATTGACCCATGGTACCGATGACCTCCGGGTGACCGGCATGGCCAATCAACACGACGTGGCGACCCAAACGCTGGTGGCGCATGGCCTGCTTGTGAACCTTGGAAACCAGCGGGCATGTCGCATCGAGATAGAACAGGTTACGGGCCTGCGCATCTTCAGGCACCGACTTCGGCACACCATGGGCCGAAAACACCACCGGCTGCTCACGGTGTTCAGGTGGAATCTCGTTCAGTTCCTCAACGAAGATCGCGCCCTTGGCCTCAAGCCCCTCAACCACGTAGCGGTTGTGAACGATTTCGTGGCGGACATAAACGGGAGCACCATAGGCTTTCAGCGCCAGAACGACGATCTGAATGGCCCGGTCCACGCCTGCACAAAAACCGCGCGGCCCACAGAGCCGAATCGTCAGGGGCGACTTGGAAACGATGGTGTTCATTCCTTCTCCTTGGCGAGCCGGTAAAGTTGCTACCCGGGTTTACCTTTAGTTCCCCGGAAATAGGCAAATCCGGCGACGATGACAAGGGCAGCGGCCAGTCCGTACCATGTTATCGCATATTGGAGATGATTGTTTGGCAAATCGATGAGCGTTACGCCACCTTGCGGCCAGCCACCTGGGTTCGGCGCATCGTTGGCGTCGACAAAAAAGCCCACGACCGTGGCCGGATCAAGACCGGCACTGTTCACCATTGCGTCAAAATCTTTCCAGTAAAAGATATTCTTGGCGAGATCGTTTTCCGGAACCATCGAGGAAGGCTTTTCCGTCAACTTCTCTCGCAGCAGTCCTTCAATAACGACAGGGCCGCTCATTATTTCTCCGGCGAGCCGTGTTGCCGGTTCCTTCAACTCATAGGGCACGAAACCGCGGTTGATGAAAATGAAGCGATCATCCTCCAATCGCAACGGCGTGTAGATGTAATACCCGGTCTGCCCACGATGGGTGGCAAAGAAGTGACGTTCACGGGTATGGTCAAACAAACCCTGAACCTTCACCCGGCGATATTCCAGCGGTTGTTTGCCGAGCATCTGCTCGGCTTGTGCAAGCGTCAGCGGTGCGGCGGTGCGGCGGGTTTCGATGTCCTGCAGCAGCGCCTCTTTCCAGTGCAGGCGTTGTACCTGCCATGTACCAAGTCCTAACAGGATTGCCAGAGCGACCAAGGCGCTCAAGCCAGCGACCAATTTCCGTGTTCTTCCAACTGTTGTCATGTTGATGTCAGCCACGATCTATGCGGCCTTCGCTGGCGTTGTTTCTATATTGCAGGGCAATCATGATGCCTTTCAGAACGCGCAACAGGGTAAGGGACACAATGACCGTCAGTGGCAACCATATCAGGGCGTGAACCCAGACGGGCGGTTCAAATGTAGTCTCAAGCCAGAGCGCTAGACCGACAATCAGGAAACCGACGATCAGCATGACAAACACGGCCGGCCCATCACCCGCATCTGCAAAAGAATAATCAAGCCCGCAGGCTGAACACTCTGGTTTTACCTTGAGAAGACCATCAAACAGTTTCCCCTGCCCGCAGCGCGGGCAATGCCCCTTCAAGCCACACTTAACCGGATCAACCGGTGGATAAAGGGCGCTGTCATCCTGCATGGCTTTTCCTCTGTCTCCACGTATTCCCGCACTAAAGCATGTTTAACGGCAACATGCTTCAAGGCAGGCAAAGAGAAAGGGCGGCATTGCTGCCGCCCGACATTGTCTGTTGTTTGGCGATCAACCGTGAACCGGCGCGCCCCAACCGCCCCAAATATAGATTGCGAAGAACAGGAACAGCCAAACCACGTCAACGAAGTGCCAGTACCAGGCGGCCGCTTCGAGACCAAAGTGTTGTTTCGCCGTAAAGTCCCCGGCTATAGCACGGAACATGCAGACCAGCAGGAACACGGTACCGACGAAAACGTGGAAACCGTGGAAGCCGGTCGCCATAAAGAAGGTGGCGCCGTAGATAGAATTCTTGAAGTCGAACGGCGCGTGCATGTACTCATAGATCTGCACGGACGAGAACAATACGCCAAGAGCAACCGTGAGCGCCAGACCGTTGATCAGCCCCTTGCGATCATTGTGCAGGATCGCATGGTGTGCCCAGGTTACGCAGGTACCCGACAACAGCAGGATAACGGTGTTGTACAGCGGCAGGTGCCATGGATCGATCACCTCGATGCCCTTGGGTGGCCATTGACCGCCGGTATATTCAAGGCGCGAAGCCTGAATTGCCTCATGCGGGTAAAGGCTGGCGTCGAAGTAAGCCCAGAACCATGCCACGAAGAACATGACTTCCGAGGCAATGAACATGATCATGCCGTAACGAAGATGCAACGACACAACACGGGTGTGGTGCCCTTCATGCGCTTCTTTCACGGTGTCTGCCCACCAGGCGTACATGACGTACAGCACCAGCGCGAGGCCGATGTAGAACAGCCAAGGATTGGCCATTTCCAGACCAAACAGCTTCATCGAGCTACCCGAGAGGTAGCGCATATAACAGACGCCACCAAAGGTCAGCACAAATGCACCAACAGCAGCCAGAAGTGGCCAGGGGCTTGGATCTATAATGTGGTAGTCATGTTTCTTTTCGTGCGTGTCTGCCATATCCGACAATTCCCCGAATTGACTGCTTTCCCAAAATCACACCCTCCCGATCAGAGCGTGCGATTCCCTCTCTCAAAGTTTCTGTTCCTGACCTTCTGTTTTCACCGGCAGCGCTGCCACCGGCTTGTCCGTCTTTGACGGATAGAAAGTATAGGACAAAGTCATTGTGTGTATGTCTTTTGTTTCGCGCGTCTTGACGATATCCGGATCGACAAAAAACACCACAGGCATTTCCAGCGTTTCGCCCGGCTGCAAGGTGGTTTCCGTAAAGCAGAAACATTCAACCTTGTTGAAATAGGCGCCCGCTTCCATCGGCGTCACGTTAAAGACAGCTGTGCCCGTGGTCGGGACCGTAGACCGGTTGGTCGCCTTGAAGCGAACCTCGACCGTCTCACCGATCTTAGGATCGATTGAGCGTTGTACCGGACGGAAGTCCCAGTTCAGGCCATTGGATGTGTTGGAATCGAACGTCACCTTTACGGTGCGATCAAGAATGGTCTCGGAGTACTGCTCTACGCGTTGCGTGGTGCCGTTATAACCGGTGACCTGACAAAAAAGGCGATAGAGAGGGACGGCGGCATAGGCCATGCCGACCATGCCACAAACGAATACCAGGCACAGCACCAGAATTGTGCCGTTCCCTGTGCGTTTTGCAGGTCCTACATTTGCCGTTGTCATTTCGCTCCTCCTCCCTTTTTCGTTACGCGCTTCGAAAAACTCCGGGCGTATAACGACCTTTAAGATGCAATTCCTGCACTGCCCGCCATTTCTCCCCGCATTGTTGCGTCAGAGGTGACCGCAGCGCAGTATTGCGCGACATGCTCTAGTGCGATCCAATCTTGATGATCGTAATGACGTAGAAAAGGACCACCAACGCCGCCAATACAAGGCCGAGCGCGATGTTTCTTCCACGTCTGGATTTCTTTTCTGCTTCGCTTGGTTTTACTGTTTCCATGAGGCCCACCCCGCCATTAACGTCTGGAATGATGGCACGAAGTGATCGGCCAGAAGTCCAGAGAAGATCGCGAACAGGTAAAAGATCGAGTAGGCGAACATCTTTTTCGCAGGAACCATCTTTTCATCTCCTTCCGGCATGCGCAGCACGGTCAGAGAGAAATAGATGAAGATCACACTAAGTACGGCCGCGAAAATGCCGTAGCCAACCCCCGCAAGACCGGTAAATGATGGCGCGACAGCGACCGCAGAGGTCAGCAACGTATAGGCCAGCATCTGGTTCTTGGTAGAAGATTCGCCCGCTACATTCGGCATCATCGGGATACCGACGGAACCGTAATCTTTCATCTTGAACAAGGCCAGCGCCCAGAAATGCGCAGGCGTCCAGAGGAAAATGATAAGGAACAGGAGAACGCTGTTCAGCGTCACATCGCCGGTCACACAGGCCCAACCGATCATCGGCGGGAAAGCACCGGCCGCCCCACCGATCACAATGTTCTGTGGTGTCGAGCGCTTCAGCCACATGGTGTAGACCACGGCGTAGAAGAAGATGGTGAAGGCAAGGATGCCTGCGGCAAGCCAGTTCAGCGCCAGTCCAAGGATCATCACCGAGAAGGCCGACAGCGTAAGGCCGAATGCCAGCGCTTCGCCGGGCGCAACGCGACCGGAAGGCACCGGACGATTTGCCGTACGGGTCATCACCGCATCAATATCAGCATCGTACCACATGTTGAGCGCGCCGGAGGCACCTGCGCCAACCGCAATACACAGAATGGCAATGAAGCCGAGTACCGGGTTAAGGCTGCCTGGCGCCACGATAAGACCGGCAAATGCTGTGAATACGACAAGCGACATAACGCGTGGCTTGAGCAATTCGAAATAATCACGAGCACCGGCTTCTGACAGACCAGAGCCTTTCGCATCCAATACGTCGTGATTGTCGATAACAGTCATTTCAAACTTAATCCTGATTCAATCAGGATACCGCGCGCATCGGCGCGATATCCTTGTACCAACGTCATTTCGCCTTAGCGAATGCGCGGAAGCTGTTCCCACTGGTGGTATGGAGGCGGAGAGGAAAGCTGCCATTCAAGGGTGGTTGCACCCTCGCCCCACGGATTATCACCCGCAACACGCTTCCTCGCCAAGGCTTCCCATACACCGTAAAGGAAGATGAGAACAGCCACTGCGGAAATATAAGAACCGTAGGACGACACCATGTTCCAGCCGGCATAGGCATCCGGATAGTCGATGTAACGACGTGGCATGCCTGCAAGACCGAGGAAGTGCTGCGGGAAGAACACCAGATTCACGCCCACGAACATTACCCAGAAGTGAATGTTACCAATGGTTTCGCTGTACATATAACCGGTGATCTTCGGGAACCAGTAGTACCAGCCTGCAAAGATCGCAAACACCGCACCCAATGACAGCACGTAGTGGAAGTGTGCAACCACGTAATAGGTGTCATGCAGCGAACGGTCGAGACCGGCATTGGCGAGCTGTACGCCCGTGACGCCACCAACCGTGAACAGGAAGATGAAGCCGATAGCCCAGATCATCGGTGTGCGGAAGCTGAGTGAGCCACCCCACATCGTGGCAATCCACGAGAAGATCTTGATGCCGGTCGGAACGGCGATAACCATCGTGGCGAACACGAAGTAACGCTGTGCTTCCAGCGACAGGCCAACCGTATACATGTGGTGGGCCCAAACGATGAAGCCGACGGCGCCGATGGCGACCATAGCGTAAGCCATGCCAAGGTAACCGAATACCGGCTTTTTCGAGAACGTCGAAACGATGTGGCTGACGATGCCGAAAGCAGGCAGGATCAGAATGTACACTTCCGGATGACCGAAGAACCAGAACAGGTGCTGGTAGAGAATCGGGTCACCGCCGCCTTCCGGCGAGAAGAATGCAGTGCCGAAGTTACGGTCAGTCAGCAGCATGGTGATGCCACCAGCCAGAACAGGCATGGAGAGCAAGAGCAGGAACGCAGTTACCAGAACCGACCATGCAAACAGCGGCATTTTGTGCAGGGTCATGCCCGGCGCACGCATGTTGAGAATGGTGGTGATGAAGTTGATCGCACCCAGGATCGAAGATGCGCCTGAAACGTGAAGCGCAAAGATCGCAAGGTCAACCGCCGGTCCCGGCATGCCGGTTGTCGACAGTGGCGGATAAAGCGTCCAGCCGCCACCGACACCATAAGCACCTGCTGGTCCTTCCACGAAAAGCGACAGGATAAGCAGAATGAATGCCGGAACGATGAGCCAGAACGAAATATTGTTCAGACGCGGGAAAGCCATGTCAGGCGCACCGATCATGATCGGCACCATCCAGTTGGCAAAACCACCGATCAACGCCGGCATCACCATGAAGAAGATCATGATGAGGGCGTGTGCAGTGGTGAACACGTTGAACATGTGCTTGCCGCCATCGATAGCGGCATCGCCTTCAAAACCATAAACCATGGCCGCAAGACCGTGGAAAATCTGAATGCCAGGCTCCTGCAACTCCATACGCATGACAACCGAAAGGCCGCCACCGACGATACCCGCGATGATCGCGAAAATCAGGTAGAGAGTGCCGATGTCTTTGTGGTTCGTCGACAAGAACCAGCGGGCGAAAAAGCCCGGTGTATGTGCATGATGTTCGTCATGCACGTGCTCGTTGTGAGCGGAATGACCATGAGAGTGATGGTCGTCGTGTGCGGAATGTCCAGCCATTTGCCTCACCCTACCTTTACTTGGTTTCGTTTCCAGCCACTTCGACGGTGCTTACCCCACCCTCGACAGAAGCAGTCAGTGCCTTGTTGGCTGCGCCCAGGTCAGAGCCTGCGGCGGCATGCCAGCTATTGTACTGATCTTCGGAAACCACTCGTATGGCGATTGGCATGAAAGCATGATCCTTGCCGCAAAGCTCGGAACATTGACCATAATAAAGACCTTCACGGTCAGCCTTGAACCATGTTTCGTTCAGACGGCCCGGTACGGCATCGATCTTGATACCGAAGGCTGGCATTGCAAAAGAATGGATAACATCTGTCGGAGCAGCCGTCACCAGAAGGCGAACGGTCTTGCCAACCGGAACGACCAGTTCATTATCGACAGCCAGAAGGCGCGGATAAACAGCCTTGTCGGTCTTGCCGGCGGCGTCTCTATCTTCTTCCTTGAGCATGTAGCTATCGAAAGATACGGGTTCGGCCCCCTCAGCCGCCGCATATTCATAGCTCCACAGCCACTGCGTCGCAGTCGCCTTCAATGTCAGGTCCGGATTTTCCGGCTGAATAAGCTGTGCATTCAACAGCTTGAAAGACGGGAAAGCCAAGAACAGCAGGATCAGAACTGGCGCCAGTGTCCAGACGACCTCGATTGCCGTGTTATGGCTGGTCTTGGATGCAACCGGATTGGCGGCTGCACGAAACTTGATTGCCACCAGGATCAGCAGCGCAAGCACAAAAAGCGTAACCGGCACAATGAACCACAGGGTGTACTGCTCAAACGCACGAATGTCGTGCATAATAATTGTGGCAGCTTCCTGCATCCCCATTTGCCAATGTACCGGCTGGTCGGCATGGGCGCCGCCAGCCGTGAGCAGACAGAAAAATGCCCCCAGCGCCACGTAAATTCTGTTAATCACGGTATCTCTCCCTCACGCGTTTGATCCATCTCAAACTCAAACGCAGAATCCATGCTATAGAATAAACTCAAACCATAGTTTGCACGTCGCCGCAATATCCGCAATCGAAAGCGGGTGCGGCTTTTTGGCATTCATCAATTTCAGAATGTTTTTCATCGTTTATATCTAAAAAACATGAAGTAGCTGGCATATCAGGCTTGTTTGAAGATTTCACGGGGAAGTCCAATTTCCGCCGCACTCAACTGGAATTGAAGGATTAAGGCTTTCATTTCCTTGAGCGAAGGGCAAAATAGCCGCATTGATTCGAATTCCAGAGGTACTCATGGGTTTCACCCCGTTTGCCCGCACTGTGCTTGCAGCCGCGGGACTAGCGATCATCATGCCGACAGTATCGGTCATGGCACAGCAACCGCAGCCTGCACCCGGCCAGCCACCCGCTCCGGGCATGGCGCGTTCCAACCATGGATCGTGGTCGGTGATTTGCGACAAGCCGGCTGGTGCGTCTGAAGAGCAGTGTGCGCTGATGCAGAACGTGATTGCGGATGACAGGCCCGAAGTTGGTCTCTCCGTTGTCGTGCTAAAGACCGCTGACCGTAAATCCCGCATCCTGCGCATTCTGGCGCCGCTTGGCGTGCTGCTGAAAGACGGGATGGAACTTTACGTCGACAACAACAATATCGGCCGCGCCTATTTCACACGTTGTTTCTCTGAAGGTTGCTACGTGGAAGTGGACATTGACGACGAGCTGATGAAGGTGTTGCGTGCCGGTAAGGCAGCCGTTTTTGCGCTGCGGGAATCGGTTGATCAGGATCGTGTTGGTATTCCGATCGAACTTTCCGGCTTTTCCGAAGGGTACGACGCACTCCCCTAACCAGATTGCCTGACCGCTGGCCTGCTTGCGCCAGCGACCACCAGAGCCTACATCATACCTTGAGGGCGTTCGCAGACCCGGCGGACGCCCTTCATAATTTTACGCTATGGTCTGCGCTATCAGGGATTAGGTCCGATAGTGACGGCAACCACGGCAAACCGATGGAGCATGTGATGACGAAAGATCTTCTGTCCCTATTTGATTGCGACGAAGCAAAGATGCGCGCGCTTGTGGCAGATGCTCTTTCGGGAGCGGATGACGGTGAACTGTTTATCGAACATGCGCAGGCGGAATCACTGACCTTCGACAATGGTCGCCTGAAGGGCGGCAGCTTCAACACCGACCAGGGATTTGGCCTGCGCGCCGTGGCCGGCGAGACTGTCGGTTACGCCCATGCCGGTGAGTTGTCTGAAGGCGCATTCAAACGCGCGGCGGATGCTGTTTCTGCCGTAACGAAGGGTTATTCCGGTTCTTACGCTGCCGCTCCACAGGGAACAAACCGCAAGCTTTACGGTGACGAGAACCCGATCGGTTCACCAAGCTTCGAAGAAAAAGTGAAGCTGCTGCAGGATATCGACACCTATCTTCGCGACAAGGATCCGAAGGTCCGTCAGGTGACGGCATCGGTTTCGGCAAGCTGGCAGATCGTTGATATTTTGCGTGCCGACGGTCACCGTGTCAGCGACATTCGCCCGATGACCCGTATCAACATCTCCGTTATTGCCGGAGAAGGCGACCGCCAGGAAAGCGGCTCCTTCGGGTCGGGCGGACGTGTCGGCTTTGGTGATTTTATCGCGACAGACAACTGGCAACGCGGCGCCGACGAGGCGTTGCGTCAGGCACTGGTTAATCTGAGCGCCATCGATGCGCCCGCCGGCACCATGGATGTCGTGCTAGGTTCCGGCTGGCCGGGTGTGATGTTGCATGAGGCGGTTGGCCACGGCCTTGAGGGTGACTTCAATCGCAAGAAAACCTCAGCCTTTGCAGGTTTGCTGGGCGAGATGGTTGCAGCACCTGATGTGACCGTGGTTGACGATGGCACCATAGATAACCGTCGCGGCTCCATCACCATCGATGATGAAGGCACACCGTCTGCCTACAATGTCCTGATCGAAAATGGCAAACTGGTCGGTTACATGCAGGACCGTCAGAATGCCCGCCTGATGGGTATGACGCCGACGGGCAACGGCAGGCGGCAGGGTTATTCCCATGTACCAATGCCCCGCATGACCAACACCTACATGCTGGGCGGCAACAAGACGCCGGAAGAAATTATCGCTTCGGTCAAGAAGGGCATTTATGCAGTATCCTTCGGTGGTGGTCAGGTGGACATCACCTCCGGCAAGTTCGTGTTCGGCTGCACCGAAGCCTACCTGATCGAAAACGGCAAGATCGGTGCGCCGGTAAAGGGCGCAATGCTGATTGGCAACGGCCCGGATGCCATGAAGCGCATCTCTATGGTTGGTAACGACATGAAACTCGACACCGGCATTGGCAACTGTGGCAAGGCAGGCCAGTGGGTTCCAGTTGGGGTTGGCCAGCCGCACCTGCGCATGGATCAGGTCACCGTCGGCGGCACACAGGCTTAAACCCTCATGGGAACGAAGGTTGAAATCGTTTCCTATGATGCCTCATGGCCACTTGAATTCGAAAAAATCCGGCAGGACATACACATCCTTCTGCCGGGCAAACTCCTAGATATCGAGCATATTGGCAGCACCGCCGTTATTGGCCTGTCTGCCAAGCCCTGTATCGATGTAGACATCATCCTTAATGATCTCACTGAGATGGATTCTTGCAGAGCCGCTCTGGAAGACGCTGGTTATGAACCACGCGGCAGTCGTTATGGCGACGGCGTCTGGGCGTTCTTGCGTCGCGGCGCCCTACTCCATCAGCGTCTTTATGGATGTCCGCCTGATAGTTTGACCCATACCCGCCGTGTTTTGTTCAGGGACAGGCTGCGCGAGAACAGCCAACTTGCTCGGCAGTACCAGCGGTTAAAACTGCAACTGGCACAAAAGTATGAATATGATGGCGACGCCTATACGCGCGCCAAGACCGACTTCATCAACACAATCATCGACGCAGCTGTGCGCGATTTGTAAAAGATAATGCCAAGGCAAATGTATCAGGGCTGCGGTGCGAGGTCCGGATCATCGGAACAGTTACCGGTCATCATACATAATGAGCCGATCTGCGGCACACGCTGCGGCAAACCATTGATACGCTCACAGCGATTGATGGTTTCAGCAAAGACATTGTCGAGCTGCGTGCCATCAACCATGACGACATCATTTCTGATGGTGGGTTCGGCGCCATCAGCGATCATCAGCGCCAAGGAGCGGATGGCAATATTGGCGTGGTGACATGGCCCCATTTGCAAAGCAATCTGGTGTGGATCAACCGCCATCAGCGCCAGCTCTTCACTGACATCCTGTTCCTGCTGTTCGACGATCAGCGTCAGAATATTGAGGAACTCTCCATCCTTGGCCTGAATATCTTCAGCCAACTGCGTGAGCTTTTCGAGATCACCTGATTTTACGTAAACGGCAATCTCATTCTCCAGCCGCTGCGCTTGCACCGCTTCGCCGAACGACGCCATCGCCGCTTTCATGACCACCTCGTCCATGGCATGCGCAGAACCACTGAGTGTCAAAGCCACCACGGAACACAATGCTAGGGCCGGAACACAGGTGGCTTTTATTACACGGGCAAACAGCCCGGCCTGAAACGACTTTGTCTTGGACAACACGCGAATACTCATCATCAAGATACACTGTGTGTCCGGTGCGCGGTGCCAATCCGCCACGCACCGGACAGATGCTCACGGGTACATGCGTACCTTGCTCCAGTCACCTTCTGCCGTGTCGCGTCTGAATTCCACCCGGTCATGCAGGCGGAAATTACGATCGTGCCAAAACTCGATGGTAACGGGGCGGATACGGAAACCGGACCAATGCGGCGGGCGCGGAATGTCTCCAACCGCATAACGTACGGTATATTCGGCAACGGCCTTTTCCAGCGCAAACCGGCTTTCCAGCGGGCGCGACTGCTTGGACGCCCATGCTCCGATGCGGCTGCCACGCGGGCGGGACGCGTAGTACGCATCCGCTTCTTCGTCGCTGACAGTTTCCACGTCGCCACGGATACGGACCTGTCGGCGCAAGGATTTCCAGTGAAAACACATGGCTGCCTTTTTCTGGCCAAGAATTTCCAGTCCCTTGCGGCTCTCGAAGTTCGTATAGAATACGAACCCTCGCTCATCAAAATCCTTGAGGAGAACCATGCGGACGCTCGGCATGCCGTATTCATCGACAGTTGCCAGTGCGACCGCATTCGGATCGTTGATCTCGGACGCGGTTGCGTCGTTCAGCCATTGCCCGAAAAGAGCAAAGGGTTCGTTTTCCTCGGTGAAGTCACCGGTTGTTAACCCACTTTCAGACATATTGAATAAAAAGCTCCTGAACTGATTGGCAAACCCGGAGATGATCTCCGGCATGAAGATGGTGAACGTCATAGCAAAGTCGAACAGGCGAACAAAGAGCAGCTTGCAAACAGGCGCAGGTGTTTTCCTGAGCATGGCGGCTGTTTTGATGCTTACATCGTGTGTCAGCAGCCTCAACCTGTTTGGTGGCGACAAGGCTGATACCAGCCTTTCCACGGCCTCCGTGTCCGGTGGCAACCGCCCCACTGTTCAGACAGACGATGTTACCGTGCGCAATGCCGTAACGTCAGCCGATCTTTCAAAACTATCCAATTCTCCCCTTCCCTGGGCCAATACCACAACCGGCAGTGCTGGCGTGATTACCGCCATTCGCGAAGACAACTCCACCGGCTTCCTTTGCCGCAACTTCGACACCACCCGTCATTCCTATGAGGGTATCGCCAGCTATTCGGGCCAAACGTGCCTTTCAGAAGCGGGCGAATGGTTGATGACCCGCTTCAACCAGAAATAATCTATTTACCTTATCCACGCGAAAACCCGCCGGGAACCCGGCTGAACCGCCCGCGTAAAGGTCTGATTAGCAACTTATCGCCAAAGTCTTGTGCAGTTTAAGCAGGAAGAGGGCGCGAATGATCGCGACCAGCTTACCGCAAGTGTATTTTCACCCTCGTTCTCATGATGAGAAGAACAGGGAAAAGCGTTACCGGTGGTTCATATGCGTGATCCTTATTCCGTGCTTGGCGTCAAACGTGACGCTCCCGCCGACGAGATCAAGGCGGCGTGGCGCTCGAAAGCCAAGTCAATCCATCCCGACCAGAACCGGGATGACCCCAATGCATCGCAGCGTTTTGCCGAGGTTGGGCAGGCCTATGACGTTCTGAAAGATCCCAAAAAGCGCGACCGCTATGATCAGGCGCGCAAGGCAGCGGCACAAAAACACCGCGAGCAAACCATCATGCAGCAGCGCGAAGCCGCCCGTGAGGCCGCCGAACGCGCAAAGGCTGCCGAAAAGCTGATGGAAGAATTGGCAAAGGCCGAGGCCCGCAAACCGCAGGGCACTGCCTCCGGCAAGCCTGTCGATGCGACAGCACCCGAAGCCCCGGAAGATATGCTGGAGCGGATTTTTGGTGCGCAGGCGCGCCAGCAGCAGGCAAAAACCTCTGCAAGCGACAGCAGCACTTCCGGTACGACTGGCACTTCTGGCAACGGAACATCAGACGAGACTCAGGCCTATTCCGAAACCGATGGATCCGGTGACAAGACACCGGCGGCTATTGCTGCTGCCGGATCATTCATCACATCCCTTTTCAAGCGCCTGACGGGCACAAGCCAGGTGATTGAAAAAGCGCCTGATATCACCGCAGAAGCAACTGTCACTGTCAGCGATTTCCTGGAAAAGAAATCTGTCAGCTTGACGCTGAGCGACGAACGCGAGGTCCGGTTCCAGATTGAGCCTGGCATGACCGACGGTCATATCGTACGGCTTAGGGGTCAGGGCCTGAAGATTCCCGGCATGCAGCGCGGCGATCTAACCATTACCCTGCTTGCCGCACGCAGCGACAATTTCAGGATCAATGGCTACGATATCCACACTCCTCTTTCGGTGTCGCTGCAGGATGCCGTGCTCGGTTGTGAGACTACATTGCAGGCTCCCGAAGGCGAAATTTCCGTCACCGTGCCGGCATGGTCCGGTTCCGACCAGACGATCCGTATTCCTGGTAAAGGTCTCTACGACGACAAGGGCGAACGTGGTGATCTGGTAATGGAAATCCGCATCGTGCTTCTGGAAAAGCCCGACGAAAAGGTAACAGACCTGATGCGCCATATGCGTCAGGGCCTTTATTTGTGACATTTTCACGAAACCTGTTGGTCAAGCACCCTTTGTGACACTCCCTAACAGGAGATGATCCTCTGCCTGCTTGAACCGGCAAGCAGGCTATGCCATAGGCAGGTCAATCCACTGCATCACCCTAAATCGGAATCGATTTGCGGTGAAAATCTTGCAGCAACTTAAAATATTACAGCGTCCTTGTGCGTTTTCTCAAACGCACAAGGACGCTGTAGGTATCAGGGAGCATAACATGGCTCAGACATCCGGCCTTATGGCTGGCAAACGCGGCCTCATCATGGGCGTTGCAAACAACCGCTCAATCGCTTGGGGCATTGCCAAGGCTTGCGCCGATGCAGGTGCCGAGCTTGCATTGACTTGGCAGGGCGACGCTTTGAAAAAGCGCGTTGAACCGCTGGCACAAGAGCTGGGCGCGTTCATGGCCGGCCACTGCGACGTGACGGACCTCGGAACAATCGATGAGGTTTTTGCTGCGCTGGAAAAGCATTGGGGCAAGATCGACTTCGTTGTTCACGCCATCGCGTTTTCCGATAAGGACGAGCTGACGGGCCGTTACCTCGATACAAGCCGTGACAACTTCAACCGCACGATGGACATTTCGGTGTTCTCGTTGGCGGCTGTTGCCAAGCGCGCAGAGCCTATCATGAATGATGGCGGCTCGATCATCACCCTCACCTATTACGGTGCGGAAAAGGTCATGCCGAATTACAACGTCATGGGCGTTGCAAAGGCTGCTCTCGAAGCCAGCGTTCGTTACCTGGCGGTTGATCTTGGTAACCGCGGCATTCGCGTCAACGCGGTTTCGGCCGGCCCGATCAAGACGCTTGCTGCATCCGGCATCGGTGACTTCCGTTACATCCTGAAATGGAACGAATATAACGCGCCGCTGAAGCGTACCGTGTCCATCGAAGAAGTCGGCAAGTCTGCGCTTTATCTGCTGTCTGATCTTTCGACCGGCGTTACCGGCGAAATTCATCACGTCGATTCGGGTTACCACACCATCGGCATGAAGGCCGTGGATGCGCCAGACATTTCCGTAGTGAAAGACTGATTGAAATACGCCGGAAGGCGGCGAAAGGATACGCGTGCTTATCTATGTAATCAGACATGGACAGACCGACTGGAATGCCGAACGCCGCCTTCAAGGGCAAAAAGACATACCGCTGAATGACTTCGGGCGCAGCCAGGCGGTTGCAAACGGCAAGGCGCTGGGCGACCTGCTTGGTGATACTGTCTCGCAGTTTGATTTCGTGGCCAGCCCGCTTGGCCGTACACGCGAGACAATGCAGCTTATCCGCGGCGCGATGCAGCTACCTGCACTCGACTATAGAACCGACGATAGACTGGTCGAGATTTCCTTTGGAGACTGGGAAGGCCGCACGCTGCCCGAGCTGAAACTGGAAGTGCCTGACCGCGTTAAGGCCCGAAACCGGGCTAAATGGGACTTTATCCCGCCAGGTAAACATGCCGAAAGTTATGAGATTCTCTCATGGCGCATAGGGGCATGGCTGTCGTCTGTCGACAAGCCAACGGTCTGTGTCTGCCACGGCGGCGTTATCCGCTCAATTTTCAGGCTGGTCACGGGAATGGATACTGCAGTTGCGGCTAACACGGAAATTCCGCAGGACCGAATCCTGAAAATTTCGCTTGCCGATAAGACGGCTGACTGGCTGTAATCAGCCAGTCCTTATTCTTCAAAACAGGTCGATGACTGCGGCGTTACTGGACGACTTCCAGATCGTCAACGACGCGCTTGCCATCAACTTCGGTGTAGAACACGACGACCTTTACGCCGGCCTTCAGCCCTTCGAAGTTAAACTCCTCCGGTACCTTGTAGTTCTTGCCATCGCTTAGGGTAATGGTCAGGCCATTTTCGTCGACCTTGCTGATGGTGGATTCGACATCCGCACTTTGAGCGAAGCCGTTGATCGGAGACAAGAAGCTTGCCGTCGCCAACAGTGCTGCAATCATCAAACGCATCGACTTAACCTTCCCAAGCGCATTCGCCATCAAAACCTGTGACAAGATTTGCCTCCTGATTGTGGCGGAATTCGCCCGTAACAATGACATTTTGGCGCAATTGATGACCTGAATTTTTAGTGCAATCAAGCGGCCGCAAAGAGATTTCCCCACCATCCCGTGCCAAGTAAAATTTCAAGTCTAAATTAACTCGCGTCCACTATAGTGCGAGCCTGGGTAAAATGAGAATGCCTGTGAAATCTGTGCTGTATTGCGCAGTATTTCCGTAACACGGCACACTTTTTGGCGAGGAGAGTTTTCCCGATTTGAGTGCGGCATCTTTTTTCCAGCAAAAATATACGGGCATTTCACGTACTTATCGCGGTTCAATTGTCGCATCGGTGTTGCTTTCCTGCATTGTGATTATCGCCGTTCTTGTCGTGGACATGCGCCATGATGAGAATTTCCGCACCGAATTGCGGACCACGGCGCATAACTTGTCACAGCTTTTGCACAACAGATTATCTGCACGCATTGATCATGACGTCAGCCTGATCCGCTCGCTGGCCCATTCCACGATCAATGTTTCCAACGATCCGGTTGAGCGGTTTGGCAGTCTCGCCGAACATAACCTGAATTCCAGCGGCCATTTCATCAGTATCGGGCTTGCGCCCGGCTACCAGCTGCAGAACATCTACCCCGCCCAATGGGTCTCAGATTTTCCGAAAGAGAAAATCAGGCAGATGATGGAAAAGCGGCTTGAGGAAATTCGTGAGGGAACATCTGCCGATACCAAGCTGACTGCACCGATCATGAGCAATGCAGAGGATGGTGCCCTTATTCTCGTCGTTCCGATCATGGACAGCGAAACAGACCAGGCTAACGGCCATGGCGCGGTCGTTCTTGTTATCGACCAGGACAAGTTTCTGGATGCGGCGAACGCCCATCCCGACAATGATATTGCCCGCGAAATGGACGGGTTGCAGGTCGCGCTGAAAAACAGCAACACATCCACGGCCTTCATCGGCGCAGATCATATCGTCAATTCGCAGCCTGCTATCAGACAGCTGAATATCCCCGGTGGTTCCTGGGACATCATGGCCAGCCCCAAAAAGGGTTGGGATGCCTTGCCTGAAGGCAAAGGCACCTTCCGGCTTATGTTGTCGTCCGCTGCAATTGCGATGATCCTGCCGATTTTTATCGCGAGCTTCCTGATTTCCGAACGCAACCGCAACATTGCTGTGCTTCGCGCCCGTGAAAGCCGATTGCAGGAAATCTCCCAACGCTTCAAGCTGGCGATGGAATCCTCCAACATTGGCATCTGGGAACTGGATGAACATGGAGAGCGCTGTTTCTGGGACGAGCGTGCCTCCGGCCTGCACGGCCTCCAGATGCTGGAACAGGATGTTTCGCTGCAGAGCTGGTTAAGCATGATTGTTCCGGAGGACCGCGCGGCCACGGAAGCCTACGTCTTTAACTGTATGCTCGGCACCAAGACCTTCTCGCAAATCTACCGGTTGAAACTGGCGGACAACTCCATCCGTTATATTCGCTCAGCCGGTGCCAACTACACCAGACCGGATGGCACACGACGCACGACCGGAATTGCCTGGGATGTGTCTGCCGACAGCATGATGGCGCAAAATCTGCGCGATGCGATGTCGACCAGTGAAATCAAAAACGCGGAACTTGAACTTGCCCTGCAGGAGCTGTTCAGCCGCGAACAGGATCTGGAGCAACTTTCTGGTCGTCTGGACCTTGCACTTGCATCCTACCAGTGCGGCACATGGGAATCGCGTCTCAACCAGAACGGGGCAATTTGGGACAAACGCATGCACCAGCTTTACGAGCTGGACTATGTTGGCGACGGTCACGTGACCCGTGAGCGCTGGTTGCAGTGCCTTGTGCCGGAAGACCGAGAGACTGCGGCTGGACGCGCTGACACGTCTACCGCCAACAACACGCAGTTGTCAGATATCCAGCGTGTCCGCCTGCCCTCTGGCGAGGTGCGTTACGTCCGGTCCGTGGGACAGATTTACAGAGGGCGTAGTGGCGAGGGAAAAATCGTCGGTATTGCCTTCGATATTACCGCCGACATGCTGCTGGCGCAGCAGTTACAGACCGCCAAGGAAGATGCGGAAGCCAAAAATGCCGAGTTGGAAATTGCCAAGAACCGCATTGAGCATAACTCGCTGCATGACCCGTTGACTGGCCTTTTCAACCGCCGCAAGCTAGACCTTGAACTGGATGCGCTGCCGCAACGGGAGGTCAAAAGCCGCAACCGTTTTGCGATCATCCATCTGGATCTTGATCGCTTCAAACAGATCAATGACACGCTTGGCCACGCGGCCGGCGACGCCATGCTTATTCACGCTGCCAAAATCCTCAAACAATATGTGCATCAGGACGATCTAGTGGCGCGTATTGGCGGCGACGAATTTGTGATTGTCGTGCAGAACAATTGCGACCGCGACACCCTGAAGGAACTGTCGCTCAATATCATCGATGCTTTCCGCCAACCTCTGGATTTTGAGGGGTTCTCCTGCCGTTGCGGTGTTTCCATCGGCATTGCATTTGGTGAGGGCATACATGCAGATGCCCGCAAGACGCTGATCAATGCCGACCTTGCCCTTTACCGTGCCAAAAGCATGGGCCGTAACCGCTATGAGTTCTTTACGCAGAACCTGCAGGCTGAGGTTATCAACACCAAACGTATAGCCGATGAGATTCTGGTCGGCATCGAAAACGGCGAGTTTGAAACCTGGTACCAGCCACAGTTCTGCGCCAGGACCAGGCAGATTGTCGGCGCTGAAGCCCTGATACGCTGGCGCCATCCGACACGTGGTATCGTCACGCCAGACAAGTTCCTGAAAATCGCCGAAGACCTTAACGTCATGGCATCGCTTGATCGGCAGATGCTGGAAACGGCGCTGACCGACAAACGCCTGTGGAACCTGAAGGGCATTACCCTGCCCCGCGTTTCGGTGAACGTGTCGCTGCGGCGCCTCAACAACGAAAATCTGATGGAAAGCCTGGCTGATTTGAACATCATGCCCGGTGAAGTGGCGTTTGAGCTGGTGGAGTCGATCTTTCTCGATGAGAGCGAACACCTCGTCTCATCGAATATTGAAAGGATCAAAGCACTGGGCATTGATATCGAGGTCGACGACTTCGGTACAGGTCACACCTCGATCGTCAGTCTGCTGCGACTGAAGCCGAAGCGTCTTAAGATCGACCGTCAGTTGGTCATGCCGATTCTTGAGGCCTCGCAGGAACGCGCGCTTGTTCGCTCGATTATCGACATTGCCCGCTCGCTCGGCATCGAAACCGTGGCGGAAGGCGTGGAAAGCATGGATCATGCCACCATGCTGGCGCAGATGGGATGTGACCTCTTGCAGGGTTATGCCTTTGCCAAACCGCTGAGCGCAGAAGACTTTTCCGCACAAGCAAAATCTGGCGTCTGGTCGATGGCCTCCTGAGGCTTGATTGCCGTTTCTCTTGCCGCACGGGAAGAAAGGCTTTTGCCTTCTTTCCTTTTTCCACTATGACAGCTTTGCTTTCATCAACAAGGCGGCCTTCACACATGGCCGCGATTGCCTTGGTCTGAATACATGTCGCACAATACTTTCGGTCATCTTTTCCGCGTTACCACCTGGGGCGAGAGCCACGGTCCAGCCTTGGGATGTGTCGTTGACGGCTGCCCTCCCGGCGTCCGTTTTACCCAGCGTGACATTCAGGATTATCTCGACAAGCGCAAACCCGGCCAAAGCCGTTTTGTGACGCAGCGTCGTGAAGACGATATCGTCAAGATACTCTCCGGCGTGATGCTGGATGAGGATGGCGAAACATTCATTTCCACCGGCACTCCAATTTCCATGCTGATCGAAAATACCGATCAGCGCTCTAAGGATTACGGCGAAATTGCCCGCCAATATCGGCCGGGGCACGCCGATTACACTTATGATCTGAAATACGGCATTCGTGATTACCGTGGTGGTGGCCGCTCTTCGGCGCGAGAAACAGCAGCCCGTGTGGCGGCCGGCGGCCTGGCGCGAAAAATTCTGCCACAGGTCACTGTGCGTGGCGCACTGGTGCAGATCGGCAAACACAAGATCAACAGAGATAACTGGGACTGGAACCAGATCGACCAGAACCCGTTTTTCTGCCCGGACGCAAAGATGGTTCCGGTTTGGGAAGAATATCTCGACGGCATTCGCAAAGCCGGTTCGTCGATTGGTGCGGTTGTCGAAGTGGTCGCTGAAAATGTGCCAGCCGGACTGGGCGCGCCAATCTATGCCAAGCTCGATCAGGACATCACCAGCAATCTGATGTCGATCAATGCCGTAAAGGGTGTCGAGATCGGTGAAGGTTTCGCCGCTGCCGAACTGACCGGTGAAGAAAATGCCGACCAGATGCGCATGGGCAATGACGGCAAACCGATTTTCCTTTCAAATCATGCTGGCGGTATTCTCGGCGGCATCTCGACCGGTGAACCGATCGTTGCACGTTTCGCCATCAAGCCAACTTCCTCCATTCTAACGGAACGCCAGTCGATTGATGCTGACGGTAAGAACGTCGATCTTCGCACCAAGGGTCGTCACGACCCCTGCGTCGGTATTCGCGCTGTGCCGATTGGTGAGGCGATGGTGGCATGCACTGTTGCTGATCATTATCTGCGGGATCGTGGCCAGACCGGCCGTCTGAAGTAGGGAACTGAACATGGCCTATGATCAAAAGCGTGTCGTTGAAGCAATCCGCGCCTTCGAAGCCGGTGAGATCGTTGTTGTCATGGATGATGATGATCGTGAAAACGAAGGTGATCTGATCGTTGCTGCCGTGCATTGCACGGCAGCAAAAATGGCCTTCATCGTGCGCCACACGTCGGGTATCGTTTGTGCGCCCATGCCACGTGAGGAGGCGAAACGCCTGAACCTCAATGCGATGGTGGCAGAAAACGATAGCGCCCACACCACGGCCTTCACCGTGTCCGTCGACTTCAAGCACGGCACCACGACCGGTATTTCTGCCGATGACCGTACATTGACGGTTCGCAACCTTGCCAATCCCAATGTCGGCGCGGCCGACTTTACCCGCCCCGGCCACATATTCCCGCTGGTGTCGCGTGAAGGCGGCGTTTTGATGCGCTCCGGCCATACCGAAGCAGCCGTTGATCTGTGCAAGCTGGCGGGCCTGCCATTGATTGGCGTGATCAGTGAACTGGTCAATGATGACGGCACCGTTATGCGTGGCCCGCAGGTTTCAGCTTTTGCCGAGACCCATGGCATGAAGCAGGTTTCGGTTGCCGATCTCATCGCTTATCGCCAGCGCAAGGAAACGCTGGTGGACATGGAATCTGAATTTACCATCGAAACGCCCTATGGTCCTGCCAAGGCGCAGACCTATTCGCTGCCTTGGGATCCGATGCAGCACATGGCGATTATCTTTGGTGATATCCGTGACGGCGTCGATATTCCGGTGCGTCTGCATCCTGAAAATGTTGCTGATGACATTTTCGGCAACAAGCAGCCGGTGCAGCACTATATGCAAAAAATTGCTGAACAGGGCCGCGGCGTGATCGTTTACCTGCGTGAAGGCTCTGTCGGTGTTGGTCAAGCAAGTGACCCAAGCCGCAACCGCAAAAAGACAGCCATTGACGAGGATCATGCACAGGCTCGTTCACGCGAACATGAGTGGCTGGAAATTGGTCTAGGCGCACAAATCCTTAAAGACCTCGGCATTAGTTCGATCAAGCTCTTGGCTAGCCGCGAGCGTCACTATGTTGGCCTTGAGGGTTTTGGTATCAATATCTCAGAGACCGAAATCTGCTGATTGCAGAGTTTTAGATTACCGGTGAAAGGGGATCAGTTCCCTTTCCAGCCCTCCAGATAATTGACGCTCTCGACACCGGTAAATCGTGCCAGCCGTTTCAGCTCGGCATCCAGCTTGTCAAAACGCCCGGCAGAACCGCGTACACCCGGCTCCAGCCACAAGCGCTTTACGTCCAACGTTCCGCGCTTGCGATCCGCCTTCATATCGATGCGGCCGATCATCTGGTCCTTTTCCAGCAACGGAAACACGTAATAACCGTATTGCCGTTTGGCTTCGGGTACGAACACTTCGATACGGTAGAAAAAGCCAAACAGTCGTTCCGCCCGAGCGCGGTCGCGTAGCAACGGGTCGAAAGGGCTGAGGACACGAATGCCACTTGGCGGCTCAGGCACTGCCTGCAAATCATCCTCAATGTCGCGGAAGGCGACACAGGCACGCAGTTTTTTACCATCAGCTGACGCAAGGATCACATCGGTCAATTCATTGCGGTGGCTGTCAACCCAGGCCTTAGCTTCCTGCGGTGTCACGATATCCCAGAAGGCAGCGATTTCGCCCGAGGTTGCAAAACCAAGCCGTTTGAGTGCCTCGCGGCAGGCCCAGTCAAGAAACGCATCATGATCGACATCCGATTCGTGGTGATCAGGGTGTAATACCCGTTCCGTCAGATCATAAACCTTCTGGAAGTTCACCCGGCCAGAAATCGACAGCTTGCCGGTATGCCACAGAAATTCCAAGGCAGTTTTGGAAGGATGCCAGTTCCACCAACCGCCCGACTTATGATCCTCGGCCTTCACGTCACGTGACATGACCGGACCGTTCTCCACAATCCGTGCGTAGGTTTCGTCAACAGCCTGACGGAACCCCTCGCCCTGCCATCTGGTCCAGCGCTCAATCATACCCGGTTCGCGGCGGCGGAAACGGTGTTTCCAATAGGGAAAAAATCGAGACGGCAGAATGGAGGCATCATGCGTCCAATGCTCAAAAAGCAACCGATCCTTTTCCAGAAGTTCGGTCAGATGCTTGGGTTTGTAGGTGCGGTTGCGTGAAAAGATGATCTGATGGTGGGCGCGCTCGACGGTGGCGATACTGTCCACCTGAACGAAGCCGATATTATCGACAAGCTGCAACAGGCCCTGTTTGTCCATGGCACGTGCAGGCGCGGCACAAAGCCCCTGCTTTGCCAGAAACAACCGTCGTGCCATCTGATTTTCAATCTCAATCGCCATGGTCGAAACGTTAGTGCGATAAAATCTGAAAATCAATGTTCTTTTTTTGTTCTTAATCATCACCCCTGCTGAACCCTTTACAGGTCCGTTCAGATGCTCCACACGTTCCGCGTAAGCTTGAACAAGAATGATCGTATTTCAGGAGACGTGGCGGTTGGACATCTGCTTTAACCAGGCGGGCGCACGGTTTGAAAACCGCACTGCCCTTCACCCTCTGAGCCTGACGCTGAAAGAACACCGTATCGGTATTATCGGGTTGAATGGTTCCGGCAAAACCACCTTTGCTCGCATGATCAACGGATTGACCAAACCAACAAGCGGCACCGTCACGGTCAACGGGCTCGACACCGTCAAGGATGATGTCGCCGTTTTGCGGCAGGTCGGCTTTATCTTCCAGAACCCGCAAAACCAGATCATTCTGCCCGTTATTCGCGATGACATTGCTTTCGGATTGAAAAACCGCGGACTGAGCAAGGCGGCATTGGATGCCGCAGTTGAAGCCGTTTTGCAACGTCTTGGCATCGAACATCTGGCAAACCGTCGCGCTCATGAGATTTCCGGTGGCGAGTTGCAGCTGGTGGCTCTGGCCGCATTGACCATAACCGGCCCACAAATCCTGATCATGGATGAACCGACCAACCAGCTTGATCTGAAGAACCGTGCGCTTGTGGAAAAAACAATGGCTGGGCTGGAGCAGGACTTGATTGTCATCACCCATGATCTTGCCCTGCTGGAAACTTTCGATCGTGTGCTGGTATTCAATCAGGGTAGTCTGCATGCCGATACGTCACCTGCTAATGCCATCAGCCTCTACCGCGAATTGGCCTTGTCATGAGAAGCCTGCACGTTGAGGGAACCGGCTGGCTTTACCGTTTGTCGCCACGCATCAAACTGATTTCGCTTGCCCTGTTCAGCATTGCACTTTTCATGACGCGCGATCCCTTTCTCTTAGCCGTCGGGCTAATGGTCGGTGGTGGCGTGTTGTGGCAGGCACATCTGGGCTTGAAAGAAACCCTATCGCGGCTGCGGCCGGTCATGCTGACGATTACGGTAATCGCCTTGTTTAGCTTCGTGTTTGCCTCACCGCTGGAAGCCACCATTGCCCTTTTTCGTCTAACTGCGCTCACGCTCTTGGCAACCGCGATAACGGCAAGTGTCAGTATCTCGCAGTTCATGGACGAAATCACGCTTGCCATTCGTCCGCTGGAAAAACTGGGACTGGCCAAGGCTGCTGACATCGGCCTTGCGGTTGGGCTGGTTATTCGTTTCGTACCAGAGGTCGTTCACCGCTACGAGTTGTTGCAGGACGCCCATCGGGCACGCGGGATACGGGCGAAATTGCACACAATCCTTGTTCCGCTGATTATTATGACGTTAAAGGATGCGGATGCGATTGCCGACGCCATTGACGCGCGCGGTTTCAGAGGCCAAACCTCATCTCCTGATATTTTGAGGGGAGACTAAACCCATGAAGACCCGTGACCTCGTTCTTATTGCGTTGTTTTCAGCGATCATCATTGCGCTTGGATTGCTGCCGCCAATTCCGGTC
Organism: Agrobacterium sp. 5Ca50; assembly: GCF_055381905.1. Lineage (NCBI taxonomy): Bacteria > Pseudomonadati > Pseudomonadota > Alphaproteobacteria > Hyphomicrobiales > Rhizobiaceae > Agrobacterium > Agrobacterium sp. 5Ca50. The sequence continues at coordinate 513,298 of NZ_AP026438.1, read as the reverse complement.
GCCATTATCCCCGTTCCAATTACGGCGCAGTCTCTCGGTGTGATGCTGGCCGGTGTCGTGCTTGGCGCAAAACGTGGCACGCTGGCCGTGTTGTTGACGATCCTGATTGCCGCCATCGGCCTGCCGGTGCTATCGGGCGGTCGCGGAGGTCTGTCGATTTTCAACACGCCGACAACTGGTTATCTGATCGGCTGGATTTTTGCTGCCTTCGTCACCGGTTACCTCTCGGAGAAACTGGTCAATCGTCAGCAGTCCGGTCTGGTCCAAGGCGTTGGTTTCTTCATTGCCAGCGTCACCGGCGGTGTTGTGGTGCTTTATGCTTTCGGTGTGCCTTATCTGGGTTACGCGGCCGGCACGGGTCTGGAAAAAGCTTTCCTTGGTTCGCTGGCCTTCATTCCAGGTGACGTTCTCAAGGCTGTTCTGGCGGCACTTGCAGGGCGTGCAGTTCTGGCGGGTTATCCGCTTTTGCCGCATCGCGCCTGACCGTAATCCCCACATCCGATCCTTTTTTTTCGAAAAGACACCTGGATAGACCATGGCCACACGTCTTTATGAGCATCCCATTTTTCTTGAACACCTGACACCGGAGGGGCACCCTGAGCGCCCCGATCGGTTACGGTCGCTCAACATTGCGCTGGAGCACCCGAATTTCGGCGGCCTCGAGCGCAAGCAGGCGCCGCAGGCCAATGAGGACGCGGTGCTTCTGGCACATCCGGAAGAACATCTTCTGAGCGTGATGCGGGAAATTCCGGAAGAGGAAGGCCGTATCAACCGCCTTGAGGCCGACACCTATGCTTCACCGAAAAGCCTTAAGGCCGCATTGACCGGCATTGGCGCGGCTATGGCGGCGGTGGATGATGTGTTTTCCGGCGCCGCCGATAACGTGTTTGTGGCATCACGCCCTCCCGGCCACCATGCGGAGACGTCAAAAGCCATGGGTTTTTGTCTGTTCAACAATGCCGCTATCGCCGCACGCCACGCACAGAAAGTGCATGGTGCTGAACGCGTGGCCATTGTCGATTGGGACGTTCACCATGGCAACGGCACACAGGATATCTTTTGGGAAGATACCTCCGTGCTGTTCTGCTCCACGCACCAGATGCCACTTTATCCGTGGAGCGGTGACAAGAACGAAACCGGCGTGAAGAACAACGTGGTCAATGCGCCTCTGTCTCCCAACACCGGCAGCGATCATTTCCGTGAGGCGTTCAAATCCCGCATCTTGCCAGCGATCTCCGATTTTTCGCCGGACCTGATTATCATCTCTGCCGGCTTTGATGCCCATTACCGCGATCCGCTGGCGCATATCAATCTGGTTGGTGATGACTTCGACTGGGCAACGGGCCGACTTCTGGAGATGGCGGACAAATATTGTCAGAACCGGGTCGTCAGCCTGCTTGAAGGTGGTTATGATCTGGAAGGGCTGGCGGAATCGGCGGCCATGCATATTTTGAGAATGATGAAGGGTTGAATATGACGGACACGACCAGCGCAACCGATGTTAGCAGCTACTCTTTCGAGAAAGCTGTCGCGGAACTGGAAAGCATCGTGGCCCGTCTTGAACGTGGTGATGTTGCACTTGATGATTCCATCAAGATTTACGAACGCGGCGAAGCCCTGAAAAAGCATTGCGAAAACCTGCTGACCGCCGCAGAAAAGCGCATCGAAAAAATCCGCCTTGATCGGAATGGTGCACCACAGGGTGTTGAGCCGCTCGACGGCGAATAAGTCGTTCAGGCGGATTTCCGCTTTAAGTTGATCGGTTCAAAAACAGTACACGCTGTTCACAAGACGTGCTCTGCCAATTTCGTTCATCTGTGCTAGTTTGCCGGGAAATAAGAAGGAAAATACACGATGTCCTTTTTTCCCGGGAACGATCCTGCCGCCGGTGATGCATTCAGTTGCGACGCGATCGAAAACTTGATCATTCCGCGCTCGAGTGATATTGGCGGTTTTGCAGTGCGCCGGGCACTGCCCACCCGGCAAAGACGCCTTGTCGGGCCATTCATCTTTTTTGACCGTATGGGCCCTGCCATTTTGAAAGCCGGTGAAGCGCTGGATGTGAAGCCACACCCGCATATCGGCCTTTCAACTGTCACCTATCTGTTTGACGGCGAGATCAAACATCGCGACAGCTTGGGGACCGAACTGGTCATTCGCCCCGGCGATATCAATCTGATGACGGCCGGTCGTGGCATTGTTCATTCGGAGCGCACACCGGAGAACCTGCGCGGGCATCCGCTTTCGATGTCCGGCTTGCAGACATGGCTGGCGCTGCCCGATCATCTGGAAGAAATGGCACCGGCCTTTGCCCATACCGGGCGTGAACATATGCCTGATATTGATGTCAAAGGTGTACGCGGCCGTGTCGTTGTTGGTTCGATGGGTGGACTGGTTTCGCCGGTTACAACCTATTCCGATACACTCTACGCTGATATCAGCCTCGAACCCGGCGTTACATTCCCGTTCGACGCGATGCATGAAGAGCGGGCAATCTACATTCTTTCCGGTTCTCTGGATGTTGCTGGCGATATTTTCGCCGCCGATCAGTTGCTGGTGTTTCGCCCCGGCGACAATATAACGCTGAAGGGCGGACAAACAGGCTGTCATATCATGCTGTTTGGCGGGGCTGCCCTCAATTCCAAACGATATATATGGTGGAACTTCGTTTCTTCATCAAAAGAACGTATTGAACAGGCCAAGGAAGAGTGGAGAACCGCCCGGTTTGACATTGTTCCGGGTGATGAAGAAGAGTTTGTTCCTTTGCCGCAAGGTTGACATTTTGTAGAAGTGGACCAATTGCTCAGACAGAATTTCGCAATACATGGATTTGCGATAATTTATCTGCTGCTGGAGCCATCTGAATAAAGGCCGGACGATTGACCGTATTGCCAGAAACACCATTGCTTGACCGGGTGCAGTTTCCATCCGATCTGAAAACGATTGAAGACCGCGACCTGCCCCAACTGGCACGGGAACTTCGCGATGAAATGATCGATGCTGTCTCCCGTACCGGTGGCCACCTCGGTGCTGGCCTTGGTGTGGTTGAGCTGACCATCGCTATCCATAAGGTTTTCAATACGCCTGAAGATCGGCTTATCTTCGACGTCGGGCACCAGTGTTATCCGCACAAGATCCTGACCGGACGTCGTGACCGTATTCGCACGCTGCGTCAGGAAGACGGTCTTTCTGGTTTTACCCGTCGGGCCGAAAGCCAATATGACGACTTTGGTGCAGGTCACTCGTCCACGTCGATTTCTGCCGGTCTGGGCATGGCTGTGGCAGCCGAACTCGACAAAAGCGACCGCAAGGTCATTGCTGTCATCGGTGACGGCTCAATGTCTGCCGGCATGGCCTTTGAGGCGCTGAACAATGCCGGTGCACTCGATGCGCGCCTGATCGTTATTCTGAACGACAACGACATGTCTATTGCACCGCCAACCGGTGCGATGAGCGCCTATCTGGCGCGTCTGGCGTCTGGCCGCACCTATATGGGCATCCGTGATTTCGGCAAGAAGCTGACCGCCTATCTGGGCAAGACCATCGACCGCGCCATTACACGCGCCGTCACTCATGCCCGCGGTTATGTAACTGGCGGCACGCTGTTTGAAGAGCTTGGTTTCTACCATATCGGCCCGATTGACGGTCATTCCTTTGACCATCTGCTGCCAGTGCTGCGCAATGTGCGCGACAACCAGCAAGGGCCTGTACTCATTCACGTGGTGACACAAAAGGGCAAGGGCTACGCCCCTGCCGAAGCTGCGGCCGACAAATACCACGGCGTCAACAAGTTCGACGTCATTACTGGTGCGCAGGCCAAGGCCAAGCCCAATGCACCGAGCTACACCAGCGTATTTGCTGAAGCGCTGGTGCAGGAAGCGACGCTTGACGAAAAGATCGTTGGCGTTACCGCGGCCATGCCAAACGGCACTGGCCTCGACAAGCTGTCCGATCTCTTTCCGTCGCGGACCTTTGATGTCGGTATTGCCGAACAGCACGCCGTTACATTTGCAGCCGGACTTGCTGCGGATGGTTACAAGCCGTTCTGCGCGCTTTATTCGACATTCCTGCAGCGCGGTTACGACCAAGTCGTCCATGACGTTGCCATTCAGGGCCTGCCTGTGCGCTTCCCCATCGACCGCGCCGGGTTTGTTGGTGCCGATGGCCCAACCCATGCCGGTTCATTCGACACCACATTCCTTGCCACCCTGCCCGGCATGGTGGTCATGGCAGCCGCTGATGAAGCCGAACTCAAACATATGGTGCGCACAGCTGCCGCCTATGATGAAGGTCCTATTTCCTTCCGTTACCCGCGTGGTGAAGGTGTTGGCATTGAAATGCCAACCCGTGGTGAAATCCTTGAAATTGGCAAAGGCCGTGTCATCAAGCAGGGTAGTAAGGTTGCCATCCTGTCATTTGGGACACGGCTTGCCGAATGCCTGATGGCGGCGGAAGATCTTGACGCCGCCGGACTTTCGACAACGGTTGCCGATGCACGATTTGCCAAGCCGCTGGATCTCGACCTTATCCGCCAACTTGCCAGCCATCATGAAGTCCTGCTTACCATTGAAGAAGGTTCTGCGGGTGGGTTCGGTGCCCATGTGCTGCATTTCATGGCCAGTGCCGGTCTCCTGGATACGGGCCTCAAGGTTCGCACTCTGACATTGCCAGACCAGTGGGTTGAACAGGCCAAGCCGGAAACCATGTATGCCAATGCCGGGCTTGACCGCGCTGGCATCGTCAACACTGTGTTCAAGGCACTGGGCCAGGCACAGCCGGGTACGGGTTACGCCGGTTAACGCCGGCGTCCTTCCCTCCATCATGCCATGGATGACATGGAGGCACATCGTTTGCGAGGGGCAGGATGCCTCCGCAACGTGCTTTAGCGCAAAGATCAACCCTCCATATTCGATACATTGATTTTGCAGCAAACGGGACGTCACACCCGGTGTTGCAGACATGTTCCCATGTCCAGGCAGGCAGTGCGCAACACCGAGCGGGGGTTTCGCACTGCTGCTTGAAAGCAGAAACGCCGTGCCTCCAGTCGGACGCACGGCGTTTTCGGATCTTCGTATGGAAACCATGACGCTGTAAGTAATTGCCTACAGCGCTTTCAGGAACCGCTTATCAGAATTCTGTCCAATCCTGCTCAGCGGCTTTGGCTGTGCTTTCTGCCGGTTTGGCATTAAAGGCACGTGCCAGTGTCTGTCCCAGGGAACGGGCTGGTGACGCAGCCGGACGCGACGTTTCAGTCGCCGCAATCGGGCCACGGCTTGTCACTGTTTTTCTGACCACTGGCTGAACCGGTGGACGCACTGACGACGACTGGCGGTGGGATGATGTTCCCGTCGCAGCAACGCGGTTGACGACACCGATATTGAACTGGCCAAGCAACGTGTTCAGGCCTTCGGCTTCACGGGCCAGTGAATGGCTGGCTGCCGTCTGCTGTTCGACCATGGCAGCATTCTGCTGCGTGCCCTGGTCCATGGCATTGACGGCCGTGTTGATTTCCTGAAGGCCAGTGGACTGTTCGCGAGCGGCAACGACAATGGCGCTGACATGCGTACTGATTTCAGCGACGTCGGAGACGATCTTTTCCAGCGCCTTGCCGGTTTCATCAACGAGGTTCACACCGTTTTCGACCTGTTGGCTCGAAGCGGTGATCAGCGACTTGATTTCCTTTGCAGCATTGGCGGAACGCTGCGCCAGTTCACGAACTTCCTGCGCAACAACCGCAAAGCCCTTGCCTGCTTCACCAGCACGCGCCGCTTCAACACCGGCGTTCAGCGCCAGAAGGTTGGTCTGGAAGGCGATGTCATCGATAACACCGATGATGTTACCGATTTCACCCGAAGACTTTTCAATTTCCTTCATGGCTTTGACGGCATTACGCACCACCACGCCAGACTTTTCGGCACCTTCACGGGTACGCTGTACGAGGTTGCCTGCTTCTTCCGCACCACGGGCAGAATCGCGAACTGTCGTTGTAACTTCCTCCAGAGCAGCGGCCGTCTGTTCGATCGATGCAGCCTGTTGTTCAGTACGTCGGGAAAGGTCATCGGCAGAGGACAACATTTCAGCAGCGCCAGAGTTGATGGCGGAAGCATTTTCGCCAACCGAGCGCAGCGTCTGCTGCAGCTTTTCAAGCGAATTGTTGAAATCGTTTCTAAGCGAGTCCAGACGCGGGGCGAACTGCTTTTCAATACGATAGGCGACATTGCCGTTGGAAAGAGCCGTCAGGCCATTCGCGAGTTCTTCAACCGCTACGTTGTTCTCAGCATCTTCGCGAGCCTTTTCAGCTTCGTTTCGGCGACGTTCATCTTCCGACGACAGGCGCATTCTTTCGGTCTCGTCGGCAAGACGCAGCTTTTCGATACCGGCCTGTTTGAAGACCAGAACGGCCTGCGCCATTTTACCGACTTCGTCCTTGTGGTCGAGTGCCGGCACTTCGACAGTGTTGTCACCCTGTGCAAGGCGGCTCATCGATTCCGTCATCTGGACGATTGGCGTCGCGATAGCGCGTGCCAGAAGCAGGATCAGGGCAATGGCAATCACGCCAGCAACTGCACCGCCGCCAAGAAGCGCCATCTGCAGGTTAAACTGTGCGGCGTCCTGTGCCGCATAGTGTGATGCAGACAGTTCAGCAAGCTGCGATTTGATGGTCGTCGCATTGGTGCGGAAGCCATCCAGCTGACCCTTGGCCTGGTTACGGCCAATTTCAATGATCTCGGAAATCGGCGCTTCCGTCGTCTTGCGCGCAGCAATCTGTGGCTCGGCAAGCTGCTTGTGGAATACCGTTGCCGATGCTTCCATCGCATCGATCGATTTAATGATCTCTGGCATGCCGGCTGCATAAGTGCGGGCTTCATTGAGCTTGTTCAGCATCAATTCGCGGTTGGCGAATACGTCATTGTATGTGCTGTCGCTGCGGAACAGCAGGAATCCGCGCTGGTTGACGGCCTGCTCAAGCATTGCTGCGAGCGCCGCATCCACCGACTCGACGATCTTGTCAGTTCTGAACTGTTCTTCGGAAATACGCTTCGTATCAAGTGTCTGCCAGAAAACCACGGCAGACGCCACGAGACAGACCCCCATCAAGGCGACGAAGGTTATGATCAGTTTCAAATTGATCGAGAAATTCTTCAAGGACATTGAATGCTCTTTCCGGAACAGTTGATGTATCAACAGCACCATGCCCGACGCTCAAGAACCCCGGTGTCGCAACATGGATTTTTAGAAAATGCCCTCATGGCAAATCGGCGGGATTAAAGGCAGCCAGCCAATCGCACCTTGCAGATAGCGCGTTTAAAATCACTTAATCGGCCACGCAAAAGCGCCCGGATTTCGCGTATGCAGCAAAATTATAGGTCAGAACAAACCATTTGCGTTGCAAAGATGATGCCCATCACCGCCATATGGTTGTCAGATCGGTGTTCGCCTCGACAAAAGGCTTGCGTTCAGGGCGCACCGCAGTCATTGACACTTCCCATGTCTCACTCAACAGAAACACAACGCCTAGACCAGTTGCTGGTGGCACTTGGTTTGTTTAGCAGCCGTTCGCGGGCGCGCGATGCCATTGAACGTGGCACGGTCAGCGTCAACGGGCAGGTGGTCACCAAACCAGCTGCGATGTTTGCAGCCAACGTGGCCATCAGCACCGCGGACCCTGCGCAGGACTATGTCTCGCGAGCAGCGCTGAAACTCGTGGCGGCACTCGACCATTTCAAACTCGATCCGCGCGGCCAGGAATGCCTCGATGTCGGTGCCTCGACCGGCGGCTTTACCGAAGTGCTTCTTGAGCGCGGTGCAGCCCATGTAACGTCAATCGATGTCGGCCATGGCCAGATGCACGCCCGCATTGAACAGAATCCGTCGGTGACCAACATCGAAGGGCTCAATGCGCGTTACCTGACAGCGGAAGATATTTTCGACCGGCCGGTAACGTTTATTGTCTCGGACGTTTCCTTTATCTCGCTAAAGCTGGCGCTTGCGCCTGCGCTGGAGCTTGCCGAAGCTGGCGCCCACACAGTGTTGCTGGTCAAACCGCAATTTGAAGCGGGCAGAGATGCCATCAGCAAAGCCGGACTACTCAAGGCGCCAGAAACCGCGCCTGATGTTGCACGCGAACTGGAGCGATGGCTGGTTGAGGACATGGGCTGGCTAAGCCTTGGCCTCATTCCCTCGCCGATCGCAGGAGGAGACGGAAACATCGAATTTTTGCTCGGAGGCCAAAAGCCATGACAACGCAAACGGTGAAAATCCAGAGCATGGGCGCGCAGGGCGACGGCATTGCACACTGTCCCGACGGCACCGTCTATGTCCCGTTCAGCCTGCCCGGCGAAACCGTCGCCATTGCGCGAGTTAAGGACCAAGGCACGATCATGTCGATTTCGGAAGCTTCTGCGCAGCGACGCGAACCGCTCTGTCGCCACTTCGGACCGGATGGTCAGGGCGGCACCTGTGGCGGCTGTTCGCTGCAGCACATGGGTGATGAAGCCTATCACGAATTCAAGCGCGATCTCGTCGTTTCTGCCTTGAAGGCCAAGGGCCTGACACCTGAGGTCGATGCTCTGGTGACCTGTCAGCCCAAACAGCGTCGGCGCGCGGTCTTTGCCCTGCGCAAAACCGAAAAAAGCATGCTTCTCGGTTTCAGCCAGGCAGGCAGCCACCACATCGTCGATATTGCAGAATGTCCTGTCACTTCGGATGGCATTGTCAGCCGACTGAACGATCTTCGGGCCATTGGTACAGCCATGGTTCAGAGTGCCGAACCATTCCGCATGACGGTGCTGGAAAGCCTGTCGGGCCTTGATGTCGCGGTCGAAGGCATAAAATCCATCAATGACAAACAGCGCCATCTACTGACTCAGACCGTTTTGGCGATGAGAGGCATTGCCCGCGTTTCGTTGAATGGTGAAATCCTCATCGAACCGCAAAAACCGGCGCTAAAATTTGGCAAGGCCGAGGTTAACCCGCCGCCCGGCAACTTCACGCAGGCAACCATTGCTGCTGAGAATGCGATGGCGGACATCGTGGTTGACCATTTTGGCAAGGCCAAGCGTGTGGTTGACCTGTTTGCAGGTTGCGGCACGTTCTCATTGCGCCTGGCGGAAAAATCGCAGGTTCTCGCGGTTGAAGGCGATGACAAGGCCATCAAGGCACTGGATGCCGGTGCTCGCAAAACACAGGGCTTGAAACCCGTCAAAGCCGAAAAACGTGACTTGTTCCGTCGGCCATTGATGACAAGCGAGCTCAAGACTTTTGATGCCGTTGTGTTTGATCCGCCACGGGCCGGTGCAGAAGCGCAATCGAAAGAGCTGGCACGCAGCACCATCAAAAAAATCGCTGCGGTCAGCTGCAATCCGCTGACGCTGGCACGCGATCTGTCCATTCTGGTGGAAGGTGGCTACCGCATCGTGCGCGTTGTGCCTGTGGACCAGTTCCTGTGGTCACCCCATGTGGAAGCGGTGGCACTGCTCGAAAAATAGGGTGAGTGCAGCACGCTCACCCCCAAAGATCTCTTTTTACCAGACTGGCTGAAGGTTGCCGCTCCCGACAATGCCCGGGCAGCGGCAGCGCCCGCCTGCCCGGCCGGTTTCGACACGGCAGACATAGGGTTGCGAGCGCCGTGCGCTTTCTGGCGGCGTGATCACGCAGGCAAAACGTGCGCGGTTGTTTTTTTGACGATCTGGGCGTGACTGCGAAGAGTTAAAATCCATGTTCTGAGACTGCGCCAGCAAAACATCACTGTTTGGCACAACAGACATGGCTGGCATGTCACGGCTTTCGGCGGCTGTGGTGAGCAGCAGCGCCATGCAGGCAAGGGCAATTTTACGCATTACATTGGTTCCCGAATAACCGATCATCCTGGCTTCAACACCCGTTTAAGCGTTTGGTTGCCAGCGGCATTCTTTTACCGCCTTCAGCATTAACGGCGCATGAAAGCCTCAAAGGCAGCCCGCGCTTCTGCACTTTTCAGGCGAGAACTGAAATGGGCAAATTCCTCATCCATTCTCTGCAGTTTTTCCTGCTCGCTTCCGCGCAGCAGGTCGCGTGCAATGCGCAGAGCCTGCGGTGGCTTGGCTGCCAGTTTGCGGGCGATTTCCAGCGTTTCCGTTTCCACATTCTCGGGCTCGGTGACTTTCCAGATCAGGCCAGCCTCAAAAGCCTGTTTTGCCGAAAACCCCTCCCCTGCCACCAGCAACGCAAAAGCACGTTGGTGGCCCATAACGCGTGGTGCCAGCAGACTGGACGCGGCTTCTGGCACCAGCGCCAGATCGACGAAAGGCGTTTTGAACAGGCTGCGTGACGATGCGACCGTCATATCGCAATGCAAATGAAGCGTCGTGCCGATGCCAATCGCCAAACCATCAACACCGGACACCAAGGGCTTTTTCGCTTCCGCCAGCGCTTTGATAAACTCAAAACCTGCGGGCGGTTCCACCGCCTGCCCCATGCCATAGGTCAAGAAGTCGGCCATGTCGTTGCCGGCCGAGAAACAGCCTTCCGTGCCGAGAAAAACAACAACCCGCACGCCCTCGTCTTCATTGGCAGAATTCAGTGTTTTCACCATACGACGATACATTGCCTGCGTTATCGCGTTTTTTTTCTCAGGCCGGTTAAATCGAATGACGAGAACGCCTGATCCGTCCTCAGACCTTTCCACCACGATATGGTTATCCTGCACGGCATTCCTCCCACGACCTTACACACCACGTTTTCACGTATGGTTTTCAGAAATAATTTATTTTTACGTAAACGTCAATTTACTGATGAGATTGAATTCCCATTGAGCACCAATGGCTGTCGAGCCAATGCATAAAGCACAAAACAAAACTCCGCCCGGTTTGAAACCGGACGGAGCTTGATTGACATCTCTGGGATGCGGATCAGAAATACGGCGACAGGCACTGACGGCGGGGGCCGTAATTTGGCTGGAACGTATTGCTATAGGAATCATAAGACCGGTAACGGGCCGAGCACCAGTCGTAGTGACGTGGATTGATATTGCCCGTAGGAACCGGGCGATAAACTGGTTCCGGGCGATAGACTGGCGCAGGACGATAGACCGGGGCTGGTCTGTAGGTCGGAGCGGCCATAGCGCCGCCAATCACCGCACCCGCCGCAAATGCAGCAAGCGGGAACCAGTAACCGTCATGATGACGATAGCCCTGACGAGGCTCGCGATAACCGCGATAACCGTTGTAATAGCCACGGCGAGGGCCGCGATCATAGTCGCGGTAGTACTGCACATTAACCACGTCGGAGTTAACGCTGGGTTGGCTTGGAACCACCGGCAGCGGCATGGCTTGCGCCGGTGCGATCGCTGTTACTGCAACAAGTGCAGCAAAACCGGCACCGGCAATTTTCTTGAGGTAGTTACTCATCTGACTTCTCCCTACTCTGGGCAAGTCTGCACCAACAGAGCGATAAACGTTATTTGTTCTACCGAACTACATCTGCACCACGCAGGTCTATCCGGAATTTATATTACGAACATATTTCAGTTCGCATGAACCCAGCATTAACGAATGAAATCGCAGGAAAACCCGTCTTTTAAAAAATTAACCCGCGATTGAATCGCGGGTTAATAAATTCTGTTTATCGACCATAAGGCGACACACACTGAGCGCGTGGACCGTTATAGGGCTGATAGGTGTTGTCGTAAGCGCGGTAGGATCTCCACCGGTTGGCGCACCAGCTTGTGTGGCTGTTGCCATAAGATGGCTGGCCCTGCTGCATAGCGCCACCTATAATGGCACCCGCAGCAAACGCTGCCATGGGGAACCAGTAACCATTGTGATAACGATATCCGGGACGTCTGTCGGAATAACCACGGTGGCCATTGTACCAGCCATAGCGTGGACCGTTATCTCTTACTCGTGGTCCGTCCCAACGATCACGGGGCGAAACATTTCGGCCGTGTCTCGGTATATACCTCGGCATATCTACAATATTGCCATTCCGATCCCGGCCTAGGCGCTGAAACTCATCCCTCACCTGAACAGTAGGTAACCGATTATCGTCTGGCTGCTGCACAGTGGGCATCTGGAATGCCTGAGCTGGAATAACGCCGCTTAGGCACATCACGATCGCCGTAGCAACGCTTGTCGTACGAAATCGCATCATGGGTATTCCTCCATAGTAAATCGTCAATGACGAAACGAAGTTCTTTTGAGGGCATGCACTTACCAGACGACTATCGCGGGGAGTACACTAACTTCAAATTCAACTATAGAGAAACGAGCTTGATAGGACTTTGTTCCGCAACATTGCGATAACCAAAGTAAAAATCATGTGATTGTATTCAGACCTCAACTTTTACATCACCCAGCGGCCGTGAGCAGCACGCAAGAATATAACCTTCCTCGATCTCCTCATCGAGAATGCCGCCATTATGGGCCATATCGACATTACCGGAAAGTTTAAGCACCCGGCAGGTTCCGCAAATACCGGATTCACATGCTGCCCCTATACGAACACCGGCAGCACGTGCGGTGGTCAGAATTGTCTGTCCCGGCTGGCAGAAGGCTTCCTTGCCGGCAAGCGTGAAGGTGACTGTGGACAGCACCTCACCATCTGCACCAGCGATAACTTCAGCCAGAGGCGGCGGCGCGGCCGGAGCGAAACTTTCCTGATGGTACCGACTCATGTCGAAACCAGAGGCTTCCAGCAACGAGCGTACCGCTGTCATGAACGGTTCCGGACCGCAACAAAACACCGTGCGATCCATGAAGTCAGGCGCAAGAAGTGCAATCTTGGCCTTATCCACCATGCCCTTAAGGCCGGACCAGAGGTCTGTGCGCCCGCAATTTTCAACGATGAAGCCGAGCGACAGTTTCGGCATAAAACGCGCCAGATATTCCAGCTCGTGCCGGAACACGATATCGGAGGGCGAGCGAGAGCAGTTTAGGAAGGCGATATCGCTTTGCGGCGCGCGATCACTCATGTCGCGCACCATCGACATCATCGGAGTGATGCCGGAACCCGCCGAGATGAACAGATATTTGTCGCCGGGATGTTTCACATAGGAAAAGTCACCGAATGGCCCCAGCGCCCGGATCTTCATGCCCGGTTTGAGGTTGTCGAACATCCAGCGCGTGCCGATACTATTGGCCTGCGCCTTCACCGTCACCGACAATGCATAGGGCCGTGAGGGGCTGGATGACAGCGTGTAGGTGCGCAATAGCACGTCGTTGCCGACAGGAAGCTCCAGCGTCACAAATTGACCCGGCATGTAGCGGAACCAGTTCGGCTCTTCCGAGCGAAACAGGAACGTCATCACATCTGAAGTTTCCGGTGTCGCGGACAGGCATTCGAGAAGGTGGAGCTTGTCGCTCCACGGCTTCATTTCGTCGAGATGTTTATAAGAGAGCACCATGTTCACGTCAGGCAACCACTGCGAGTTTTGCCTTGTCGCCCTGCAGGCGATCAATCATGAAATCCGCATACCAGTTGACGAATTGCATGACACCGCCTTCATGAACCATGGAGTAGGGTCCCGGCTCATAGGCAGGTGAGCGAATACCAAAGGCATTTTCTTCCACGATCTGGCGATCCTGGTCATTGGTCTCGTTCCAAACGTGGGTCAGTTCCTCGATATTATAGTCCACCCCTTCAACCGCATCCTTGTGCACCAGCCATTTAGTGGTGACCATGGTTTCCTCGGGCCCAAGCGGTAACACGCGGAAGGAAATCGTGTGATCGCCCAGGAAGTGGTTCCATGTTGTTGGATAGTGGAACAGCAGCAATGCGCCGATGTGGCTGATCGTGACATCATCCGAGAGCTGACGTCGCACCGCACGCTTGCCGGACATTGTGTAGCTTTCTGCGTCGCCAATCAGCGGCATACGCGCGACACGGAACTGTCCACGTGGATCAATCTGGAAGCGGCTTGGCAGGCCTGCGTCCTCACACCGTGACCAGTGACCGCCAATTTCGGGGTCATCAGCGCCACCATCCGTGCCTGTTACACTTGGGTTTTCCGGGTAGGTACGGCACAGTTCCGGGTGGTTTGCCGCGCAGTGGTAACATTCGCGGTTGTTTTCCCACACCAGCTTCCAATTACCCTTTTCAATGATCGTGCTTTCATGGGCGATCTTCGCATCGGCAATGCGATGCGGGGCCATGTAGCCCTCGACCTGCGCACGCACCAGCGAGAAATCTAACGGATCTTCGGCAAGACAGATGAAGATGTAACCGGCGACACTTTCGCAGGCGACCGGCTTAAGACCAAATTCGCTCTTGTCGAAATCATCACCCATATGGCGGGCAAACAGCAGTTTGCCATCCAGATCATAGGTCCATTGGTGATATGGGCAAACGAGACGTGCCGACTGTCCCTTATGGCTGGTGCAGACCCGAGAACCGCGGTGGCGACAGGAGTTATGGAAAGCGCGGATGACACCATCTTTGCCGCGCACGATGACCACGGCATAATTGCCGATCTGGACGGTGAAGTAATTGCCAGCCTTCGGCGCTTCGCAATCATGTCCGATAAACAGCCAGTCACGGTACCAGATTGTTTCCATATCAAGCTGGAAATAATCCTTGTCGATGTAAAATGGCTGCTCAAGACTGAAGCCTTCCCGACGGTTCTTCAGCTGGCGCAAAACGGTGTCACGCAAATCCATGGCCACATTCCTCATTGGCAAAACAGAATGTCGAAGAGGTACTCCAACTGCTGTTTCAACGGCATGTGAACATCTAATCACGCCTGAAAGAGCGCAGGTGCGCAAACAGCGACATGGTTTTCCGCATTGGCGACAATTTGCGACATGGCGAAACAATGCCGTGATCTACATCATTGTTTATAATCAATAGTTTAATTAGATTTCCGACACACGAAGTCGCAACCAGACATGCCACCTGTTCAGAAAATCACCGGAAACCGTGTATTAACTCCTTAAATCTAAACTGATGTCCCAGTGACCATGGAGAACCTGTCGCGTGGAACAGGCAACACGTATCCGTTATTACGACGCCAGTGCGCGCAAGAAGGCCCCCGCCCGTGCGCGCAATATGCATTCGGAATTCCTGCGGACCGGACGCATCCTGCGTTACGAAGAACGCTGGTTGCCCGACGAAAAGCGTTACATGACGCATGACGAGGTTGCGGACCGTACCGGTCGCAAGCTCGAAACGGCGGGATACAAGACGCACTCCCACCTCAACAATTTCCACCGGTCCATCCAGTTCCCGAGCATGATCTTTCACAAGACGCTCGAAGACAGTCCGCATCTTGGCTACTGCCACGTGACGGCGTCGAAAACCAGTTTCGACATGCGCCGACAGATCCTGTGGTCGTTCTATTTTGCGAATTTCTTCGCGGAAATCGGCGGTGACAAGGACGGCTTCTTCGTTGAGATTGATCCACGCTATTCCCGCATGTATTTTGCCATCGCGATGAACGCGGTCAACGGCCGCAGCGTTGAGATCGATCGTTCGGTTCACAAGGACGGTCTGCTGTTTCGCACGCATGACCCCAAGGTCGCGTTGAAAAACGTGCTGACGCTTGGTGCGCGTACGGAAGAAATGCGCAAGCTCATCATGGCGATGTAAACAGACCGCCCGTGGCGCACTGATAATGTGCGCTTCACAGGCGGACCTAAAATGCGCTATGCACCACACCACAGGAACGGTGCATTAGATGGCTCGGCATATCAATATCCATACACATCCACAGGAAGCCCTTGAGGTTGCCTCCGCAATTCTCGGCGACGGTTATCCCGTGGCAATTCCGACGGAAACTGTTTACGGCCTGGCTGCCGATGCGACCAATCCCGCAGCGATTACCCGCATTTACGAGACCAAGGGCCGCCCACGTTTCAATCCACTGATCTGCCATATGTCTGATCTTGAGATGGCGCAGCACTACGCAAAGTTCGATGACCTGTCTCTTGCGCTGGCGAAGGCATTCTGGCCAGGCCCGCTAACCATCGTTTTGCCGTTAAAAGACAACAGCGGCATTCATCCGCTGGCCACTGCCGGTCTCGATACGGTCGGTATTCGTGTGCCGCAGGGTTTTGCCGGCGAGCTGATCAAGACATTTGATCGACCGCTTGCTGCACCAAGCGCCAACAGCTCCGGCAAGATCAGCCCGACAAGCGCCTCGCATGTCGAAGATGATCTGGGCGAAAAGATCAAGCTGGTGCTTGATGCAGGTTCCGCAGGAGTTGGAGTCGAATCCACCATCGTAAAAGTTGAAGAAGACGGCAGTTTGCGACTGTTACGGCCGGGCGGTCTTGCCTCACAGGATATCGAACGGGTTGCAGGCAAAAAATTGTTGCGGTCCAGAACGGCATCACCAGCCATTGAAGCACCGGGCATGCTGGCCTCCCACTATGCCCCGGGTGCGTCCGTGCGTCTGCAAGCCACATCGGTTGACGCAGGCGAAGCCCTTATCTCCTTCGGTGACATCGCGCCGTTGCCGGGACAGGACAAGGCAAAGACCATTCTCAACCTCAGTCCATCAGGTGATCTGGCCGAGGCCGCCACAAATCTTTTCGGATATCTCAAACTGGCGGATGCCAGTGGTGCTGCCAGCATTGCGGTTACCGCCATTCCGCAGCATGGTCTCGGTGAAGCGATCAATGATCGACTGGCACGAGCCGCCGCACCCCGTTCATAAGATCCAGCAATCTCCACGATAAAGGTGAAAGATGACTGTTGCCGCTCTTTCAGACCATCTCATTGCACAGTTCACGGCCATTGTCGGTGCAAGCCACGCCGTTCGCGATCAGGCCGAACTCGCGCCGCGCCTTGTCGAAAACCGTGGTCTTTACCAGGGTACATCACCCTTGCTGCTGAAACCTGCTTCGACAGAAGAAGTTGCCGAGATCATGAAGCTGGCAAGCAAAACCGGCACGGCCATCGTCCCACAAACCGGCAATACTGGCCTTGTTGGCGGTCAGACACCACGGGCCGGAGCCAGCGATATCATTCTGTCACTGGAACGCATGAACAAGGTGCGTGAAATCGATGCCGTGGCCAATGTCATTGTTGCCGACGCCGGCTGCATCCTTGAAGACATTCATACGGCGGCCGACAGTATAAATCGCATGTTTCCGTTGACGCTTGCATCGCAGGGGTCCTGCCGCATCGGCGGTAACCTTGCCACCAATGCCGGGGGCACTGCCGTTCTGGCCTACGGCAATATGCGCCAGCTTTGCCTTGGCCTTGAGGTGGTTTTACCGACAGGTGAAATCTGGAACGGGCTCCGAAAACTGAAAAAAGACAATACGGGTTATGATCTGCGGGATCTGTTCATCGGCTCGGAAGGTACACTCGGTGTCATTACCGCTGCCGTTTTGAAACTGTTTCCCAAACCGCTCGGCCATCAGGTTGCTTTTGTCGGCCTGGCGAGCCCTGATGCCGCCTTGACGCTGTTTGAAAAAGCAACCAGCCTGTGCGGCTCTGCCCTGACCGGCTTTGAATTGATGCCGCGCCTCGGCGTTGAGTTCACCACCAAACACATTCCCGGTGTCAGGGATCCGCTGGCACGGCCACATGCCTGGTATGTGCTGATCGATATCTCGACATCCGATTCCAGCGATGCAGCCGATGCGATGATGCAGGTCCTGCTGGAGCAGGGCCTGGAAAACGGTATCGTTGAGGATGCCGTCATTGCGACATCAGACGCACAACGTCAGGCAATCTGGCATATGCGTGAAAGCATGTCGGAAGCGCAGCGCCCTGAAGGCGGTTCGATCAAGCACGACGTGTCAGTACCGGTTTCCAGCATCCCGGAATTTATGGCAGCGGCAGAGACGGCTGTGTTGCAGGTTATTCCGGATGCCCGTATCTGCGCCTTCGGCCATATGGGTGACGGCAACATCCATTATAATATCTCCCAGCCGATTGGAGCAGACAAAGCAGAGTTCATTGGTCGCTGGCGCGAGGTCAATGCCGTCGTGCATCAGCTGGTCTTGTCCCATGGCGGGTCAATCTCTGCCGAACACGGCATTGGTCAGCTGAAGCGCGATGAACTCGCCCATATCAGGGATGGTATCGAGATCGATCTCATGCGGCGCATCAAGTCCGCATTTGACCCTGCCAGCATTATGAATCCTGGCAAGGTCATAGCGACGCCATAACAGGCGCCGCCCTATTGTCATTACCGCGACGAACCGAGCGTTGCTACCGCCATCAACGTGTCGACGCTGATGGTTGTAGACCCACTGAACATGGCCAGTGTCGGATTGTAGCTGCCATTGACCATGTCATACATTACGGTGAAGCGTGAGATCAGCTTCTTGACCTTTTCTTCATCCTGGAAGTCCTCGATGTCGAAGTATTTCTTCATCATCGTGACCTGCGTGTCGACCTCCGCATTGGCCATTTCGTCAGGAATTTCGAAGGTCGTCGTAATGAACTTCTGAAGCGCCGTATCACCAAGGATGGTGTAATAGGATGTCGTATCCTTGGCCATACGCTGGAAATACAGCGCAAGACGAACACCGGCATTGTCTTCACCCGCCTGGGTTTCCAAGGTCTGCTGCAGATAGTTGTCGAGCGTCTCATAAAGACCGCTGCGGTTTTGAATGGAGGCACGGTCTTCCCGCATCAGGTTGCCTTCGGTGTCAAAATTGAAGGACGTTACCAGCCTGCGGAAAGAGGTGTCGGCTTCCGTATTGATGTAGCTTTTCGGATCGTCCAGATCGGACGTGAAAATCTTGTAGAGTTGTTCGGTCGTAACGCTGGCCGGATCAATGTCGAAGGCTTCCATGGCAAAGGCCAGCAGCCTGGCATTGCCCAACAGGTCCTTGAGAGATTTGATCTTCTGAATTTCTTCTGTGTAATATTCGGACTCTTTTTTCGCCAGAGTCTTTTCATCTTCGGTGCCGAATGCAGAGCGGCCATTGATATAGGCGGCCGCCACGGTCTGCACGTCAAGCTCCGACTGCGCGAGAACCGGCGCGCCGATTGTGCCATCCGACTTGAAGTTGAAAAGCTCCGCCAGCTTGACGTAGCGCTCGTCCTTCAGGGTGTAGACAAAGCTTTTCGGGTCCTGAAGGTCGCTTTTTAGCACCTCTTTAATGGTGCGTTCGCTTTCCGTGTTCGGGTCCAGGCCCACAGCCTTAAGGGCATAGCTGTAAACGCTGGTGTTGGTCATGAAGGTCGACAGCGACGTGACCGTGGCAATCTGGGTCTTGAACGACGCAAGCGCCTTTTCGTCGGCGGCTTCATCCTTGTCGTTATGGTAGCTCATATAGCCCATATTGGTAATACGGCTCTGTTCAGACGTTTGCGGCAGAGTGCCATCGGCAAGCGTGCCATCCGACTGGAAGTTGAATGCGTTTCTCAACGCAATATACCGCTCGTCGTTTTTGCCGACTGTCGCAATGTAGTTGTTCGGGTCGCTCAGATCAGCCGTCAGAATGTTCTTGATCGTTGCCGGCATGATCGTCGCATCAGTCAGGTTGAACGCAGTCTGGATATAGGCCAGAAGGCGAGCGTCTCCGGTTACGCCGCTACCGCCGGCAATCTGTTCAACCGAGGTGATCGTGTTGATCTTGCTCAGGAAATAATCCCGCTCCAGCTCTGCCTTGGCGATGGTCGAGCGAGGATTGGTCAGGATATAGGCATTGTTCATCACCAGACGGTTTTCTTCCGTCTGAGCACTGCCCGGGGCTACGGTGCCATCAGCATTGAAATCAAACGCATCGGCAAGGGCTCGGAAGACATCCAGATCAGAGTTGGTCTTCGTCAGCGTGGTCTTTTCGGCATTCAACTTCGTGGTCAAAGCCGTTGTCTCAGTGCCAACGGCTGGAAGACGGGTGTTATAATCGTCAATCAGCGCCTGATTGGTGGTGATTGCAGCCTGCGCCGCATCACGGTCGGTCACGCTGACCTTGCTCCACACGCTGGCAAGCTGGGTTTTCAGATCTTCGATCTTGGCAGTCAGTGTTTCCTCGTCACCGCCATTGTCCAGTTCCTCCTGCGCCGCATCAATCTGCACCTGAAGGGCATCACCTTTGGTAATCGCGCTATTGAGATCACTGACCTTGGTAATAGCTGTGGCACGCCCGGTGATTTCGGTCAGCGTGGTGTTAATTTCGGCCAGACGCGCGGCATTGGCACCGTATTTAGCGCCGTAGGTAATGTTGAAATAGCTGTTGGGATCATCTGTATCACTGGTCAGCAATCCCCTGATGTTGGCATAGGAGAAATACTGCTGATCAATTCCGAAGACACTGAGCGTATAGGAGCGAAGGCGCTCGTTCTGCATAAGCTTGTCGACGTTATCAATCGTCTTGATCATCACATTGTAATAGCGATTTTCTTCGGTAATCGCCGAGTCCGCATCCGCAACATTGGTGTTGTAGAGGCCGATCATCGCTTCCAGCTGCGAATCCGACTGCAAGGTGCTGGTCGGTGTACTGAAATTGAACGCCTCGGCAAACTGGCGATAGCGGGTGTCAGTCAGCTTGT
This sequence comes from Agrobacterium sp. 5Ca50, assembly GCF_055381905.1. Classification (NCBI taxonomy): domain Bacteria; kingdom Pseudomonadati; phylum Pseudomonadota; class Alphaproteobacteria; order Hyphomicrobiales; family Rhizobiaceae; genus Agrobacterium; species Agrobacterium sp. 5Ca50. The sequence continues at coordinate 492,865 of NZ_AP026438.1, read as the reverse complement.
TGGCAAAGCTGTTTGAATCATTCAGGTCGCTCTCAAGCACCTTCTTCATGAACGCCTTGGCATAGCTCATGTCGGACAGACCGAAGGCTTCCATGGCATACGTATAGAGCTGGTAATTATCCAGAAACTCATCGACGGTTTTCACCTTGCCGATGTTCTCCTTGTAATACTCGGTTTGCCGGGCGGTCATGCTTTGCTGGGCAACGCGTGACAAACTGGTTTTCATGTCCCGGTTTATCAAATCGTAGCTGAGATAAGTCGACACCATTGCGCGTATTCCTTCGCGTAAATTCCACCGCAAAACAAAACCAAGCAATTCCGTCCGATAAAATCGCACAGAACTCCGAGATTGGCAAAATGCCCGCGTAGCCTTGCCCGGAGCTTGAACCATGGGACCTTTACCGTGGCCAATTGGAGAAAATTGCACTGTCTCCGTTCACACTTCCGCAACCCTGATCATTGGGCACTTTGCTAACCATCTGGGAATGCAAAGTTTTTTAACCTCGTTTTTTAAGCGGTCCAGAATGAGCAGGCGCTATATTCACAACATCAGAGGACGAAAAGTCCCGGGAGATGCCCAAAAGGCTCTCAGGTAAAACAAGGGTTGCATGAATATGACAAATACGGTTTTGAAGCCCGAATGGGCCGCAGCGACACTCAGACTCGATCCAGCGCGGTTTCCGCAACAGGTCACTTATGGAGTCCGCGACGGATGTTCCGACGTTGTCATTACACTTGATGAACGCGGTGCCGTACTCAAGAAAACACTCAATTCAAGCGGCCTGCCGCTTTCCTTTGCCCTGCCAGCACGCGCTTTCAAGGGTGTTGCAGCCCGCGCCATCGACCATGGTGATGGTCAGGTTACCGTAACGCTGGAACTGCACCACGAGGACCCTGCCCTGTGCATTCCACTGCTGGTAGCCCATGATCTCTGTGACATTGCTGCCGACTGGCGCAACTGGTCTGAAACCTATCGCATTCCGATGCTGATGGTTGAAGCAGATGGCGTTGCCCGTCCGTTGGAAGACCATATTGGCGGCCCACGCCCGCAGGACCTTCGTCCGCGCCGTCGCCATTCCTACTTCGCAAATCGTCGTCCACGTTTCCTTGTTCGCCGATCCACCGGCAAGCTTGGCGTCGCGATGAAGATCGAAGGCAAAGAAATTATCGCACGCAACTGACTTTAAACGTGATCTCCAGATCAAAAAGAACCCGGCACGGAAGTCATTCCTGCCGGGTTTTCTTTATTGAAGCAGATTGACGGCAAGCGGCAATAACAGACCGGCAAATACCAGCGCGCCAACCCGCGTGTTGGACTTGAACAGCGCAAGGCACTGGTCGCCATCATTGATATCCAGCACGATGATCTGGCGAATGAACATACCTGCTGCGGCAGCAACACCAGCATAGGCCAGCAAGCCGACACCGGCAGATGCAAAAGACATCACCATCAATACAAGCGCCAGACCGTAAAGACCGATAAGCCACGTGCGTGTGTTGTCACCAAACAGGCGGGCGGTTGAGCGCACGCCAACCAATTCGTCGTCTTCCTTGTCCTGATGGGCGTAGATCGTGTCATAGCCAATCGTCCAGGCAATTGACGCTCCGTAAAGCAGGAATGCTGCCGGTGCCAGAGTGCCGAACTGCCCCGACCACCCCATCAGCGCACCCCAGCAGAAGGCAAGACCGAGGAAGAACTGCGGCCAGTCGGTAAATCTTTTGGCGAAGGGATAAATGACGACAAAGATTAGCGAAAAAATGCCAAGCGCCCAAGAGAAGGTATTAAACTGCAACAGCACCACGAGACCGGCCAGAGATTGCAGCACAATAAAAATCTTCGCCTGTTTGCGTGTAACCCGCCCTGATGGCAATGGGCGGGAGCGTGTACGGGCAACGGCCATGTCGATTTGGTGATCCACCAGATCATTATAGGTACAGCCTGCACCACGCATGGCGACCGAACCGATAAAAAACAGCACAAGATGGAAGGCCAGCAGGCCCCATGAAAATGTTCCGGCGTCCATGGCGACATTTGCCGCCAGGGCGGCCGACCAGAAACACGGCCACATCAGAAGCTGCCAACCAATCGGGCGATCCCAGCGGGCGAGCTGCGCATACGGCCAGACCCAGCGTGGCAGCAGCCGGTAAACCCAATTGTCGGATGGCGCGTCTGAAACGCGGCCAGTCATATCGCTATTATGAACCATACCGGGGTTTCCAAGCCTTTCCTGCTACCATGAGACAGGAAAGGCTCTAAACCCGCGCTTTTTGCAAAGCAAGGATGATTAAGGAACGCTGAACCCGAATTTGTAGCTGGCGCCGATACCGACAACAAACTGGTTCTTCGAACCACGTTCACTGACTAGCGTGCTTTTGCCAGCGTCGCCCATCAGGCGCTTGTATTCGGCAAAGGATGTCAGCTCGATATTGTCGGTTGCCTTCCAGGTGATGGCGGCACCAACACCGGCAGAATGCAGACCGCCATCGGGATTATAGGCCGAAGGACCACCGGACGCCGCAGCCGCAGAACTTACACCGTAATATTTGTCGTTATATTTGTTGCTGACCCATGTCGCGCGTGGACCGGCCGAGATCTGCAGACCGGGCGTGATGTCGGTGAAAACGTCCGCTGACAGATCGGCAACGACACCGCTATGGCTGCGTATGCCCTGGCGCACTTCACCGCGAACACGCACCCAGTCTGTTGGGTAGACTTCAGCAAAGCCACCGAGTTCACCGCCGAGCTTGATTTTCTGCATGCCACGAAGGTCAGAAGAATCACCCTCATCACGTGGCATGATCAGCTTTGCAGCAACGCCGGCGCGGAACGTTCCCTGATCGAGAAGACCAAACGACGCACTGTCATTGCGCGACGAAAACTTTGCGGACGGGCCGACTTTGCCCAGCGAAATGATTGGCGCAGCGCCAAACTCATTCTTGTTATCGCCCTGATACTTCGGCGCGGAAAAACCGACCGCACCAACTTTCAGGTACCAGTCACCGGAGAACCAGCTTTCGGCCTGTGCAGTGCCCGCAAGACAAAGGGGAATAAGGCAGGCGGAAAAAGCCAGCTTTGAAAAAGACATGTATGAACTCCGGATACGCAAAACAGAAAGGAGAAACAGATACTCTCATTTCAAATTAAGCATATTCCCTTGCCAATCTGTTAACTACGCAGAGTAGCTGCCGGCGTGTCAAATCCTATCCGAGATTGTGTGTCAGAACTCGACCTTCTCCATCGGCAGGCGGGTCTTCTCAAACTCTGCCAGTCGCTGTTCTGCCAACTGAATGTAATTGCGGTTGTCGGGAACAACATCACCGCGTTTTGCCAGTTGCAGCTGGAAGATATGAAAATTCTCGTGAGTGAAGGCCATTTCTGAGCCGGCCAGATAAAATTCCCACATCCGGAAAAAGCGCTCGTCATAAAGCGCCACGGCGTCGTCCTTTCGAGCGACGAAACGTTGCCGCCAGTGCCTCAGCGTGTGGGCATAATGCATCGGCAGTATTTCGATATCGCGCACCAACAAGCCGGCTTTTTCCACCGCAGGCAATACTTCCGCCAGTGACGGAATATAACCGCCGGGGAAAATATACTTTTCGATGAACGGGTTGGTGGCCAGCGCCGGATAGGGTTGACCGATGGAATGCAGCACCATCACGCCGTAGTCATCCAGCACTTCTGCCGCCTTGTTGAAATACTCCCGATAATGAGTTGGCCCAACATGTTCGAACATGCCAACCGACACGATACGGTCGTATTTTTTGGACGGCAGATATTTATAGTCCTGCAGTTCAAACCGCACCTTTTCCGACAGGTTGCGTTTTGACGCACGACCCCGCGATACCCTTAGCTGTTCTTCGCTTAAGGTGATGCCAGTTACATCAACACCGGAACTTTCGCTCAGATACATCGCCATGCCGCCCCAGCCGGAGCCTATTTCCAGGACGCTCTGGTCCTCGGCTAGCAACAGTTTTGCGGCAATATGTCGTTTTTTGACAGCCTGTGCCTCATCCAGCGTTATTCCGGGCGGATTGAAATAGGCGCAGGAATATTGCCAGTCCTCGTCCAGAAACAGATCGAACAGCTTGGCGCTCAAATCATAATGGTGTGAAACGTTGCTTTTGTTGTGATTGACTGGCAGGTGCATCTTTATGCGCGAGGCGATAATGCGCGCGAAACCGCGCCAAATCATGCCGAAGGTCAGCGCCTCGCTCAGTGTATTCGCCTTGATCAACGCCAGAAAATCATAAATGTCGCCCTCGTCGACATTCATACGGCGTTCCATATAGATTTCGGCGAGTTTCAATGTCGGGTCTCTGGCAATCTCGTCCGACGCTTCATCATCGGTAAAACTGATCGCGACCCGTTTTCCTGTACCGTCGCCGTAAATGTGAAGTCCATTTGGACCGGTAACGACGAGGTCGCCGGTTCTGACTATTTTCTCAAGCAATGCATGCAGAGACGAGGCCATTTCACCTCCCGAATAAGCTAAGTCTCACTTATCAAGTTTTGTAACCGTATTCCTTTCGGCCAAAGTTTCAAGACAGGCAGTTTTCAAAAAAATTGATGCATTTCAGACGCAAAACGCCGCCCCGTAAGTCACACGGGGCGGCGTTGTTTGTTCTTCAATTTATCGCAGATAAGGTTAGCGGCGTTTCATCGCCTCTGCGAGTGCGGCAGCCAAAGCACCACCGGATTGGCCCGCATCATTGCCACGACCCTGCGGTTTGGCACTGGCGTGCTTCATGGCGCTGGCATTCCCCTTTTCCCGCATCGACTGAGGTGCCGCTTCGCCACCATCCTTGCGCATGGTCAGGCCGATGCGCTTGCGCTTAACGTCAACCTCAACCACTTTTACCTTAACCACGTCGCCGGCTTTGACGACTTCATGCGGATCCTTGATGAAACGGTCTGCGAGTTGCGACACGTGAACAAGACCGTCCTGGTGCACACCGATATCCACGAAGGCGCCGAAGGCCGCCACGTTGGTAACCGTGCCTTCCAGCAACATGCCCGGCTTCAGGTCGGTAATTTCATCGACGCCCTCTGCAAAGGTTGCTGTCTTGAAACTTGGGCGCGGGTCGCGACCGGGTTTTTCAAGTTCTGCAATAATGTCCTTGACCGTCGGCAGACCAAATTGCTCATCAATGAACTTTTTCGGATCAAGCGATTTCAGGGTGGCACTGTCGCCCATAAGAGTGCGCAGATCACGGCCGCAAGCGGCAACAATCTTCTTGGCAACGCCATAGGCTTCCGGGTGCACCGAGGATGCATCCAGCGGCTCCTTGCCGTTTGGAATACGCAGGAAGCCTGCGCACTGCTCAAAGGTGCGCTGGCCAAGGCGCGGCACTTTCAGCAAGTCCTTGCGGCTGGCAAATGGACCGGTCTGGTCACGATGCAGAACAATAGCGTCGGCAATCGATGCGCCGAGGCCGGAAACACGTGCCAGAAGTGGTGCCGAGGCGGTGTTGAGATCAACACCAACCGCATTCACCGCATCTTCCACGACCGCGTCCAGCGAACGCGACAGCTTGCCCTGATCAACATCGTGCTGATACTGGCCAACGCCAATTGATTTGGGTTCGATCTTGACGAGTTCGGCCAACGGATCCTGCAAACGGCGAGCAATCGACACCGCGCCACGGATTGAAACATCGAGATTGGGGAATTCGGCAGCGGCGCGCTCAGAGGCCGAATAGACCGAAGCGCCAGCTTCCGACACGATAACCTTGGTGGGTTTCGGACCGGTCAGCTGGGTCAGCATGTCAGCCACCAGTTTTTCGGTTTCGCGACTGCCGGTACCGTTACCAATCGCAATCAGTTCAACGCCATGTTTGCGAATGAGGCCGGCCAGCTCCGCCTGCGTGCCACGAATGTCGTTTCTGGGCGGGAATGGGTAAACGGTCGAGGTATCGAGCAGTTTGCCGGTGCCATCGACAATCGCCACCTTGACGCCGGTACGGATGCCCGGATCAAGACCCATGGTGGCGCGCGAACCGGCAGGTGCCGCCAGCAGAAGGTCTTTCAGATTTCTGGCGAACACGTGGATCGCTTCTTCTTCCGCCCGTTCGCGAACTTCTCGCATCAGGTCGAGCGACAGCGACATGGAAAGTTTGACGCGCCATGTCCAGCCGGCAACCTCCATCAACCAGGCATCGCCTGCTCCGCCGGAACGGATATCAAATGCACTGGCAATGGTTCTCTGGCACGGTTTGACCGGCGATGGATCATCTGCATCAACGTCGATTGTCAGTGTCAGAATTTCTTCGTTCCAGCCGCGCAACATCGCCAGCGCACGGTGACCCGGCACTGTGGCCCAGCGCTCAGAATGGGCGAAATAGTCGGAGAATTTTTCGCCCGCTGCTTCCTTGCCTTCGACAACCTTGGCACGGAACGTTGCGTTGTGGCGCATGTAGTCACGCAGGCGGCCAAGCAGTTCGGCATTTTCGGTCATGGTTTCGGCAACAATGTCACGCGCACCTTCAAGGGCGGCCTTTACATCGGCGACTTCACCCTGAACATAAGTCTCAGCCAGCTTGGCAGGATCGGCACTGCGATTGTCCCAGATGGCTTCTGCCAGCGGTCCAAGGCCACGCTCACGGGCGATTTCCGCACGGGTACGGCGCTTTGGTTTGTAAGGCAGGTAAAGGTCTTCCAGTTCGGCCTTGGTGACTGCCGATACGATCTTGACCATCAAATCGTCGGTCATTTTTCCCTGACCGGTGATGGATTCGACGATCGAGGCACGACGCGCATTCAGTTCACGCAGGTACGACAACCGCTCGGCCAGTGTGCGAAGCTGGGTGTCATCCAGACCACCCGTCACTTCCTTACGGTAACGTGCGATGAACGGAACCGTCGCGCCTTCATCGAGCAGCTGTATGGCAGCCTTGACCTGATCGGGTCGGGCATTGATCTCAGATGCGATGACTGGCGCGAGGCGGGCATTATCTGCGGACATGTGCTTCTCTGGTCTGTTTAAAATCTGGCCGAACATAGAGGCTGATTGTGGCATGACAACACGAAGTGTGAACAAACCCACAGAAAAGCCGATAAAGCACCGTGAACAGCTGGTGTTAAAGGCCACGGAAGGCGGATATGCGGGAACAAACAGGCCGGAAAGACAGCTTTCTCCTTGACCTTTCTCCCCCCTGCCCTTAACGCCGCAGAAACGAGATTACAGGGGTGAGACTATGAAAGTTCTGTTGATCGGTTCTGGCGGACGCGAACATGCCTTGGCGTGGAAAATCGCGCAGTCCCCCCTGTTGGACACACTCTATGCGACACCCGGCAATCCAGGCATTGCGGAACATGCGACGCTGGTGTCTCTCAACGTTGAAGACCACGCTGCGGTCATCGCGTTTGCCAAGGAAAAGGCGATAGACTTTGTCATCGTTGGTCCTGAGGCTCCGCTTGTTGCAGGTTTGGCGGATGATCTGCGTGATGCAGGCATTGCCACTTTCGGCCCCTCCAAGGCGGCGGCCCAACTCGAAGGCTCCAAGGGCTTCACCAAGGACCTCTGCGCCCGTTACGATATTCCAACCGGCGCCTACCAACGTTTCAAGGAAGCAGAACCGGCCAAGGCCTATGTGCGCGAACAGGGCGCACCTATCGTCATCAAGGCCGATGGACTTGCCGCCGGCAAGGGCGTGACAGTGGCGATGACCGAAGCCGAGGCGCTTTCCGCCATTGACGATTGTTTTGATGGCGCCTTCGGTGCTGCCGGCGCAGAAGTGGTTGTTGAAGCATTTCTGGATGGTGAAGAAGCAAGTTTCTTCTGCCTTTCGGATGGCAAGACGGCGCTGGCGCTGGCAACAGCACAGGACCACAAGCGCGTTGGCGATGGCGACACCGGCCCCAACACCGGCGGCATGGGTGCCTATTCCCCTGCTCCGGTCATGACACCTGCCATGGTCGAGCGCACCATGAAGGAGATCATTGAGCCGACCATTCACGGCATGGCCAAGGACGGCCATCCGTTCAGCGGTGTGTTTTTCGCCGGGCTGATGATCACCAAAAAAGGCCCCGAACTGATCGAATATAATGTGCGTTTCGGCGATCCCGAATGCCAGGTCCTGATGATGCGCCTGAAGAGCGATCTGCTACCTATTCTCTACGCAACGGCCACCGGCACGCTGGATAAGGTGACAGCAGAGTGGATCGACGACACCGCACTGACAGTCGTTCTGGCATCAAAGGGTTATCCGGCAGCCTATGAAAAGAACACACCCATCTTCGCCATTCCCCAGGCTGACGAAGGCGCAAAGGTGTTTCATGCCGGCACAGCGCTTAAGGACGGCCAGTTGGTTGCCACCGGCGGTCGCGTGCTGAACGTCACGGCAACCGGCAAAACGGCGAGCGAAGCGCAGCGTCGTGCCTATGACCTGCTTTCCAAGGTCGAATGGGACAATGGCTTCTGCCGCAAGGATATTGGCTGGTTGGCGATTGCCCGCGAACAGGGCTGATAAGCTGTCGCCCTGACAGGTTATTCGTTCAATATTTACCAATTTTACTGACCGGACGGAAAGGAAGTCCGGTTACTATACTTCTTCGAATGATGGAGTATTGGCCCATGCGTTATTTTGTTTCGGTTGCATTGTTTGCACTGACAAGCCATGCCGCTATGGCTTCCTCGATCGAGGTCATTGACCATGACCGCACAGACAACAAGAGCATTATCAACCTGCGTTGCGGGTCTTGCCCTCCCCTGAAGGAGAAGGTGACGGCTAGCCAGTATGTTGCGCCATCGCTGCAATCCGGCGTTCAGAAAACCGAAATCCGTGATGTGAACGGCACCAAGGAAATGTTCCGCACCGAAGCATGGCTGGGCGGTTCGCCCGTTGTCTACGTGAGCACAGCCAAGACCTGGATGCCAGCGGAAGATAGCGGCACAACGCTGGCTGCCACGAAGGACGGCCCCGAACACGCACCTGATGGCATTGATTTCGAGGCGACAACGACCTCAATCAGTAAACCACAGCCACCTGTTGCGGCTTCTACTGTGACAAAACCCGATTTCAGCAATTTTTCGCTGCGCTTAAACTAACAGACACCATCAGCGATCGGCCCTGAGGCCTGTTTCACCCGCTTGGCAACAACAGGCGGGTGTTTTTATGCGCATGTCTTTCTGCCAGCTGGGCTTTGAGCTGCGATCAGCCGACGCAGATTTACGCAACCAGTAGCGGATTGTGAACCAGCGCACTGCCAGCCACCGCGTTAACTATTTGTCTTTTGTCAGATTTCTTTCGCATCCCCGAAGCGGGGTTTGGCGCAACATATTTTTAAAACTCAACTGCGGGGAATTTTATTATTAGCGACAAGCCGCCATGTATTAATATGTAGTATTTATGACAGGCGCAGAAAAATGCTCGCTTTGGTTTTATTTTTATTTATCATCAACTTAATCATACTGAATAACGACATCGTAATACTCGTCTCTTGAAGCGATTTCCCCCACACCAACTGCTCAATTAAATATTTATTCAACAATATGTATTTTTTTAATGCATGGTTGTGCGATGCAGCATGATGACCAGTGCAGAATGCGCTCCCCCTTTTTTTAGATCTTGCCCCACCGCTTCATGAGACGCGGTGCCGCAAAAGCGCGATGAGTAGATATGAAAAATCTTCCGATTTCCCGACAGTTGCTATTGTTGGTCATCACCCTGATGATCGCATTTGCCGGTGCAACATATTATCAGATCAGCTCTTCCGCGAATGCGATCTATGAAGAGCGGTACAACATGCTGCGCACGCAGGTTCAGTCTGCAGTCTCTATTCTCAAAGAGTACCACGCCAAGGAACAAGCAGGCACTTTGACGACCGAGGAAGCCAAGAAGCAGGCTTTTGAAGTCGTTTCCGCTATCCGATACACGCCGGATGGTTATCTGTTCGGTTATGACTACGACGTGAAGATGGTGTTCCACCCAGAAGCAAAACGCGTTGGCCAGAACTACAAGGGCCAGCCGGACAGCAAGGGTTACCAGTATCGCGACGAGCTGGTAAAGCTTGGCCGCGCTGGTGGTGGCCAAACCGACTTTTACGGTCCAAAACCTGGCCTAGAAGGCTCCTTCCTGAAAAGCTCCTATGCACTGGCTTTTGAACCCTGGCAGCTTGTCGTGGTAACCGGCGTTTATGTCGACGATCTTCAAGCACAGGTTCGCGCTGAAATCTTCAAGGCATTGTCGCTTGGCATCGCCGTTCTGGTGCTTGGTATCGGTGCAGCACTTTATGTCATTCGTGGCATCTCCCAGCCGTTGGCCGATATTCACAAGGCACTGGGTGAAGTTGCCAACGAAAATGTCGCCATCGACATTCCGCACACCACCATGACCAATGAAGTGGGCATGATGGCCAAGGCTACTGCATCTCTGCAGCAGAAGGTTCGTGAACGCCACGCCATGGTCGAGCGTCAGGAACAGCAACAGCGCGAACTGAACACAGAACGCCAGAACAACCTTGATATGCAGCGCAGCGAAGCTGAATTGCAGGCGCATGTCGTCACCATCATCGGCCAGTCGCTTGAAAAGCTGGCAAAGGGCGATCTGACCGTTCGTTGTGGTGATCTTGGCCCGCGTTATGCGGATCTGCGCAGCAACTTCAACGAAGCCCTGACGCATCTTGATGCTGCCATGGCCAAGGTGAACGCCAAGAGCATCGACATTGGCGGCTCGAAGGAAGAAATCCGCAAGGCATCGAATGAACTGTCCCAGCGTACCGAGCTTCAGGCTGCAAACCTTGAAGAAACCTCCGCTGCCCTCGACCAGCTGACTGTTGCCGTTCGCCAGACCGCCGAAGGTGCACATGAAGCCGCCAAGCGCGTTACCGCAATTAGCGGTGAAGCAAGCCGTAGCGACCTCGTTGTCGAGCAGGCCATTGGCGCGATGAGCGGCATTGAGCAGTCCTCGGATGAAATCTCCAAGATCATCGGCGTGATTGACGACATCGCCTTCCAGACCAACCTTCTGGCGCTGAATGCCGGTGTTGAGGCGGCACGCGCTGGTGAAGCAGGCAAGGGCTTTGCCGTCGTGGCACAGGAAGTTCGTGAGCTGGCTCAGAAATCTGCGGCTGCGGCCAAGGAAATCAAAGACCAGATCGCCCGCTCGTCCGGTCAGGTTGAAAACGGTGTTCGTCTTGTTGGCGAGGCTGGCGATGCATTGAAGCGTATTTCCGACCAGATCAAATCGGCCAATGAGATTGTCACCAAGATTGCCCATTCGGCGTCCGAACAGGATACGACACTGAGGTCCATTTCGTCCTCGCTGAACCAGCTTGACGCAGCCACCCAGCACAATGCCGCCATGGCGGAAGAAACCACGGCGTCGGCTGAAGCCCTTGCCGTGGATACGGAAGAGCTGCTGACGCTGATCCGCACCTTCCGGGTGTCCGCCTCGTCCAACGCTTCCGGCAGCCTCTATGGCATGGGCCAGCAGATGCGCCGGGCAAGCTAAGGTCGCAACATAACCTCAGACAAGACAAAACGCCGGAGATCACTCTCCGGCGTTTTTGTTTGGGTCATATCGCAGTACCGTATCTCAGCCGCGACGAGCGGCCTCGATCTTTGCCACGTCGATCTTTTTCATGGTCATCATCGCATCAAAGGCACGCTTTGCTTCAGCTCCACCAGCGGCCATCGCCTGCATCAGGACACGTGGGGTTATCTGCCAGGAGATACCCCATTTGTCCTTGCACCAGCCGCACTCACTTTCCTGCCCGCCATAGCCGACAATGGCATCCCAATAACGGTCGGTTTCTTCCTGATCGTCTGTCGCGATCTGGAATGAAAAAGCCTCATTATGTTTGAACACCGGTCCGCCATTCAGACCAACGCACTGTACGCCAGCGACGGTAAACTCCACCATCAACACATCGCCTTCGTGGCCCGATGGGTAATCACTCGGCGCGCGATAGACCTTGCCCACCACGCTATCCGGGAAAAGTTCGGCATAAAAACGCGCCGCTTGTTCGGCCTCGCTTTCATACCAGAGACAGATCATATTCTTGGCCATTCTCGTTTTCTCCCGATTGACCTCCTCATCAGGCATAGAATGCGTAGCAAAGCCTAACGTTCCTCGAGACATCGGAGATATCGCCTGTGGTAGCGCCGGATCGTTTTTACTGGGTCAGTTGGACGAGTTGTTCAATCTGGTTGTGGGAGAAAATCGAGATGCCCGCTTTTGCAAGAAGAGCGGCGGTTATGCCGTTGCCGGCATGTTTCACGCCGGAAAACGAGCCATCGTAAATGGCGATCGAACCACAGGAAGGGCTGCCATCGATCAGCAAGGCATAGTCGCAGCCATTATCCTGCGCGAAAGCCAGCGCCTTTTGCGCACCGCGAATGAATTCGGCCGTCACATCACCGCCGGTGATTTCCAGCACGCGGGCACGGCCCTCGAGCACATCGAGACCGGAGGCACCATTTTCTATTTCAGCAGGAGGACGGGGAACGGGCATTCCACCTGCCATTTCCGGACAGATGGACACAAGACGCCCTTCATTTTTCCAGCGTTCTATCGCCGGATGGGAAAGCAGCTTTCCCTTGCCGTCATACCGTACGGCATGGCCCAGAAGGCAGGCGCTGATGAGGATTTTCCCGCCCACCAGACGCCCCTTTATCAGCCAGTTATTTTCGAGAAGTCGGCAACAGTGCCGGTTGCTTCACGAATAGCCTTCAGCAATGCCAGACGGTTGGCGCGGATCGCCGCATCTTCATCGTTGACGAGAACGTCTTCGAAGAATTTGTCGACCGGCGCACGCAGCGTTGACAGCGCCTGCATGGCAGAACGGAAGTCCTCGCCTGCAACAGACTTGGCGGCATCAGCAGAGGCTGTTTTTATTGCAGCATAAAGCGCCTTTTCAGCATCAAGCTTCAACAGCTCGTCTGCCACGCCATCGGCAACCACGGTGCCCTTCTTTTCTTCCGCAGCCAGAAGCTGGGTGGCGCGCTTTGTGCCAGCCAGAAGGTTGATACCGTCCTGATCGGTGATGAATGCCGTCAGCGCTTCAACGCGGCGTGCAACCATCAAGAGATCGTCCGATTCCGGTGTCAGAACCGCGTCAATCAGATCGTAACGGGCACCGAGATCACGCAGATACACCTTCAGGCGGTCATGGAAGAACGACAGGAGGTCCGGGTCCTTGATGACGGAAAGCAGCGGCAGGCGAACATTGCGTTCCATGATTATGCGCACAACACCAAGTGCTGCACGACGCAGTGCAAACGGGTCTTTTGAACCGGTTGGCTTTTCATCGATGGCCCAGAACCCTGACAATGTGTCCAGCTTGTCAGCCAGCGCGACAGTCAGCGAAACCTTGTCACGTGGCACGAGGTCGGTCGGGCCCTGCGGCTTCCAATGTTCTTCAATGGCAGCAGCAACGCTTTCGTTTTCCCCTTGCAACAGCGCATATTTGCGGCCCATCAGGCCTTGCAACTCTGGAAACTCGCCAACAGCTTCGGTGCGCAGGTCGGCCTTGGCCAGAACCACAGCGCGATCCACCAGCGCAGCATCGGCACCAACGATTGGTGCCAGCTGTTTTGCCAGTTGGCGAATGCGGGTTACGCGCTCACCCTGCGTGCCAAGTTTGGCATGGAAGGTTACGTTGAGCGCGTCCAGCTTGGCCATGCGCTGATCAAGCGGCTTATTAAGGTCGAGGTTGAACTTTTCGGCAGATGCCTTCAGCGTCTCGAGGTCCGGCAGGTTACCCTGGTCGCGGGTCCAGAAGTGCTTGGCATCCGACAGGCGGGCACGCACAACCTTGCCGTTGCCATGCATGATTTCCTTGCCGCCATCGGTTGCCTGAAGGTTGGACACCAGAATGAAGCGGTTGGACAGACCTTCTTCCGCACCCTGCGGGCGGGTCACGAAACACTTCTGGTTGGTCTTGATGGTCAGGCGGATGATTTCTGCCGGGATCTGCAGATAATCTTCCTCAAACGTTCCCATCAGCACTTGTGGCCACTCTACAAGACCGGACACTTCTTCGAGAAGACCTTCGTCCTCGACCAGTTCGAGACCATTGGCGAATGCGATGTCCTTGGCGTCATGCAGGATGATATCCTTACGACGCTCAGCATCGAGAATGACCTTGGCCTTTTCGAGGTTGGAAACATAGTCTTCAAAACGGCGGACAGTGATCGCTTCAGGCGCATGGAAACGGTGACCATAGGTCACGTTGCCGGCAACGATGCCATCGATCTCAAACGGAATGACCTGCGTCTCGTCATGTTCTGGCCCAAAAAGGCAAACGATGGACTGCAACGGGCGCACCCAGCGCAGGCTTTCCGAACCTTTGCCTTCGATGCCGCCGTAGCTCGAACCTTTTGGCATGGAAGCCGGGCCGGAGCGCATGGACTTTGGCCAGGCAAAACCACGAATGATACCCGGCATAACGTCAGCAATGATCTCTTCCGCCGGACGGCCGGGCTTGTTGACCACGGCGATATAGAAGTCACCCTTCTTCGGATCGGAAACGACCTGCGCCTGCGAAATATCGCTCAGACCCGCGCCGCGCAAAAAGCCTTCGATCGCTTTTTCATTGGCGTCGGTGCGTGGACCCTTCTTTTCTTCCCGCACATCGGCGGAACGGGCGTTCAGGCCGCGAATGTCCAGCGTCAGGCGACGTGGTGTCCAGTATTCGCGCGCGCCATCATAGGTCAGGCCAGCTTCAACCAGTGCGTCGGTGACGAGCTTTTTGAGGTCACCCGCCGCCTTGCGCTGCATGCGGGCGGGGATTTCCTCGGAGCGGAGTTCAAGCAGAAGATCGGGCATGGGATTAAAACTTTATCTGTTTCAAAAGAGTGTCGCGGACTTAGCAAGCCCTGTGAAAAAAGTCACCACGGCAAACGGTTAAATTACCGACAAGGTAAGGTTTATCTAGCGGATAGAAGCAACCAGCACCATGATCCGGCAAAACTATAGCGAAAAAACCGGCCAATCACTTTTTCTCAGGTTCAGGAACAACGGCTTCAACCCTTTGCGCAAGAGTGGAGGAGAAGTCGACTATCCAGTCACCAAAACATTTTTCGGGGCTACCGCCATACCATGATGGCGCATAGGATGAGGCAACACCTGCGCTGATCAACCAATTTCTGAATTGCTGGCACCAGTCTTTCTCAACACCCAAAGCAACGGCATAAGGCAACATATCCTCAAAATGCGATGCAGACATCAATGGTGCGCGGGCCATCACCGCGCGCTCCTTTTCTGACAATTGCAGATAAAGGCTGAAACCTTCAAAGCGCTCCAGTACCGTACGGCCAAGTGGTGTCCGCCCGCCGATCAGGAACAGAGAAGCCCCATTTGTGAGAAAAATGCCGCCAATAGCCAAAATTATGGGAGGTAAACCAAGGTCAATAGTGTCCTGCCACACGTCGTGCGGGAAGCTAAGTGCGATATCCCTACACCGGTAGACAACAAACACCAGGATACCAGTTACAAAAATCTTGGCGGCACAACCCGCACGGACTTCAGCCATAAGTCTCCAAATGAATAGGGGAACAAGAATGAAGAAAAAGAGAACAACCACAGAAACGCCAAGGAGTATTTTAAACTGCTCAAAATTAAAGTCGGTCAAAAATACAAAAACACCCAATGACACGATGCTGAGAATGAATCCGAACAGAAAATATGAGGAGTGATCCTCATGATATTGTCCCAAATCTTCGCCTCCCAGCGTCTGGCGAAAATCTTTGACCAACGTGTCAACCGCCCAGCCATTGAACCTGTCGATGGTGAACTCTGACCCTGGATTTGCAATGTGGGAAAGAATGGCCTGTTGGCTGGCCGGCAACTGTTTGTCTTCTGACTTATTGGTGCGGCGGAAAACAATCTCGGTTCCCAGGTCCGTCAGCACAACAAAACCTTTCACCGCGAGTTCGAATATACTGGCAGAAAAGGCCGTGTAGCCTTCCGACGAAAAAGTGTGGTGCGCAAGAAAGTTTGCGCGGACGGGCGACATGTCCTCTGGAACAGACCAATGTGGTCTGATCAAACCTTTCGGCAGGCCAGGGCCAACCTTGAGCCTGACACCGAGATAATAGAGCGCGACAACTGCTATGCAGATGAGTGCCAAAACATATGGTGACGTATCAGCCATTCACAGCCGCCCTTTTGCACTCTTGCGCCGTGCGGAATTACCAGCCGCCACCACCACCGCCACCACCGCCGCCGCCTGACGAACCACCGCCACCGGAAAAACTGGACGAAGAACTGCTGACCGGTTGCGGGATGGTGGATGCAATGGTTGAGGCCATCGACGAGGAAAAACCTCCGATCCGATCGCCGAAGCCGCCACTATAATTGCCGCCATACCACCCCGGTGCATAGGCCGCCGTAGCGGCACCGGCCGCGGCCGTTGCCAGCCATGTTTCAAACGCCCTGCTCCACGGCTTTTCCACACCAAGAGCGACAGCATAGGGCAGCAGCTTCTCGAAATGCGATGGCGACATTTGCGGTGCGCCCGCCATGTTCATGCGGTCTTTTTCAGCCAGTGTGAGATAGATGCGCAATCCCTCGATACCGTCCATCATCTTGCGACCCAATGGCGTTGGAGCGCCCATCAAGAAGATAAACAGACCGTTCAACAAGGTTATGCCACCCAGAGCAAGAATGATCGGAAACTGCGCGCTGTGACTGAGATCAAACCACATCGCCGACAGGATGCTGGCGAACATGCTGATAGCGGTAAACGCAAAAATCGCACCCACCACAATGCCACCAATCTTTTTCGGAAGGCTGGCGCTGCCGCGAAAGTTCTTGCCAATGATGGTTGCGGCAATGCTGAAAAACACGGCAAAAAATATCCCGATGATAGCCGCCGCAATAACGTTTTCATCGAGATCTCCCAGGATGAGAACCGCCGCGACAAAGGCGATGCTCAGGAACACGCCAAACAGCGTATATCCCGCATTGGAATGGTAATATTTTCCACGATGTTCCTTCTCTATTGCCTGCCGGAATTCGCGCCCCATGGCTTCAACCTTTGAGCCGTTGGTTTTGTTGATAGGAAATTCCGAGCCGGCCTTGCCGACTTTTTGCAGCAAAATCTTTTGGCCGCTTGGCAGGTCCGCATCCGCCGGTTTGTCGGTGCGTCGAATGACGATCGAACTTTTCAAATCGTCTAGAACAACAAAACCCTTTACCGCAAGATCGATGGCGCTGGCGGAAAGCGCTGTCCAGCCTGCACCTGAAAAGCCATTATTATCGATGTAGTTGATCAGTGCGGGCGAAATGCCCTCCGGCGCATCCCAGCGCGGCACGACCACGCCCTTGGAAGGATCGCGACCCACTGCAAACCAAGCCCGGAGGTAATATAGGGCAACGACAACCAGTCCAACAATCGACAGCAGATAACCGGCATTGTCACGAAAATACCATTGGCCTTCCTGCCCTGATGACGGCGCGGCAATGGCACCTTTGGGCAGTTTGACAGCGATGGTCATGCCTTCGCCCTCGCTGAAGGCGCGCGTGCTGGAGAAGAACACTTCGTTCCCCTCGGTCATGACCTGAGCATCCGTGCCCGTCTCTCCTGCCGCACCGGTAAAGACCGCCGTTTCGCTGGCTTTCACCGTCGGCGGAAGAACAACTGTTGCGGAAATCTCCTCGATCCGAAACTGCCAGCCATTGCCGGTCACATTCCAGTAAAGCTCGTCATAACCATCGAAATAACGGATCTGCCGGTCTGTCGTGTAGGTGATCTGGTAGGTGTGCTCGCCCGCCTGCAACAAACGGTCGGCGCTGCCGGTGTAAATGCGTATACCGCCGGAGATATTCTCCGTGTGCCAATCTTCCGGCGCACCGTCACGCTCGACGGAGACGACACCAAAATCAACCTTGGTGCGCCGTCCTTCAGCGTTCTGCGCATAGAGTGGGAAGTCACGGAAGATACCGCGCTTGATGTCGATACCTTCGGAATTGACCTTGATGGTTTCCGTGACGGTGAGTTCACCGGCAGCGGAAACATCAATAACCGAATGATAGGACTGGATATATTCTTCCGCCATTGCTGGCGAAACAGCCAAAAACAGCAGCAGGCCCAATAGTCTCGCAACAAGGATTTTCATCCGGACCTCCTGCAGTTTCAGCAACTTCAAGCTTCTGTGTATTCAACCCCGAGTGAAGCCAACGCCTTCCAGTAACCGGGATAGGTCTTGCCGACACACAACGGGTTCTGGATGGCGATGCCACCGGTTTTCAAGCCAGCCAGCGCAAAGCTCATGGCAATGCGGTGGTCGTGGAATGTGTCGATGGATGCCGTCACACTCTGTCCCGCCAGTGCAGGATCAGAATGCACGATCAGATCGTCACCTTCCTCATGCGCCAGACCTTCACGAATATTGTTCAGCCCCAGTGACAGGGCACGCACACGATCGCATTCCTTGACGCGCAGGTTGGCGATGCCGACGAAACGCACCGGCGTTTTGTTATAGGCAGCAAGAACCGCAATGGTCGGAATGGCATCCTGCATCTGGCTGCCGTCGATAACAGCTGGCAGATTGGGGAACTGCGCAATCACGTCGTAAGCGCGAGCATCTGGCTGTGAGAACTTGTCGGCCGGTGTGCCGATATCGATCTTGCCACCGGTCAGCACTTCTGCACCCCAGAGATAGGTTGCGGCAGATGCATCCGGCTCGATATGGAAGTCGGTTGCGATATAACCGGTTGGCTCAACACGCCAGACAGCGGCACTAACGCGTGTAACCTTTGCCCCAAAAGCTTCCATGGCTGTGACGGTGAGATCGATGTAACCCTTGGCACCGATTTCCTCTCCGGCCAAAATGATGTCAATCGGTTTACCCGCGCAGGCTGCTGCCATCAGTAGCGCCGACACATATTGGCTGGACAGGTTGGCGTCGATTGTCACCTTGTCGTTGAGGAAGCCTTTTTTGCCGCACACGGTGACCGGCGGGCAACCGGTTGGGGCATCGGCTTCAACGCCCAGCGAACGCAGAGCATCGACCAGCGGCGTGATCGGACGCTTGCGCATATGTTCGTCGCCATCAACGATGACGGCACCGTCAACCAGCGCGGCAGCGGCCGTCAGGAAGCGGGTGGCCGTGCCTGCATTGCCGAGGAACAGCGGGTTTTCCGGTTGGCTGAGATAGCCATTGCCCTCAACGACAAAGGTCGTTTCATCCGGCTCGTTAATGGTCACACCCATGGCGCGCAGTGCGTCTGCCATGTAAAGCGTGTCATCGCTTTTGAGAGCGCCGGTCAGCCGGCTGACGCCCTTGGCCAGCCCCGCCAGAAGCAGCACGCGGTTGGTTATCGATTTGGAGCCGGGAGGCTGCACCTTGCCGGTAAGAGGTCTGCCGGGGGGAGTAATCGTCAGTTCTGTCATTTGTATCTCATGGTTTCCCGTATCATCGGGATAACGCCGGGTTGTTGGCGTTTCAGAATTTCACGGAAGGAACGGCGCGGTCTGCTTCGTTGGTGATTTCGAAATAGCTGGCTTTGGTAAAGCCGAAATTGCGCGCTACCAGATTGGACGGAAAGCTTTCCACCTTGACGTTCAGGTCGCGTGCCGCACCGTTATAATACCGGCGTGACATCTGGATTTCGCCCTCAAGCGTTTCAAGGGATGCCTGCAAATCGAGAAAGCCCTGATTGGCTTTCAGGTCGGGATAGGCCTCTGCCAGAGCAAACAGTTTGCCCAGCGCCTGCCCCAGCATGCCTTCTGCCTGCGCACGGCCGGCAACGTCACCAGCAGGTACCGCCTGCGCCTTGTTTCGCAGGGTTATAACTTCCTCGAGGGTGCTTTTTTCATGGGCGGCATACCCCTTCACCGTCTCGATCAGATTGGGAATAAGATCTGCACGGCGCTTGAGCTGAACGTCGATACCTGACCATGCCTCCTCGACCATCTGCCGGGATTTGACCAGCCCGTTATAGACGATGACGGCATAGACAAGAACGGCAGCAATAATGGCAAGCGCAGTAAACATTCAGGATACCCCTCTCCTACGTGACCACTGAGAGCATGAAGTCCGCTGCCACCCGAGTGGTGCGGCAACTTCCTGTTCCAGGTCATTTGCTGCCGGACAATATTCTCTCCTCTAAATATTGTCACTGCTTCTATGCATGCAAACGGTTCGCCCGATCAGGCGGCCTTGTTCCAGTTTGCGCCGCCGGCATCCGTCAGCAGGAATGCTTCACCACAAGCCTTGGCCAGCGTGCGAACCCGCAGGATATAGCTCTGGCGCTCGGTGACCGAGATAACGCCGCGCGCATCCAGCAAGTTGAAGACATGGCTTGCCTTGATGCACTGGTCATAGGCCGGGAACACGCACTTGTGCAGCATGTGGTTATCATGTTCGGCCGGTGCACCAGCGGCGAGAAGTGCCATGCACTCCTGCTCGGCATCGATAAAGTGGCGATGCAGCATCTCGGTGTTGGCGAATTCAAAGTTGTGGCGGGAATATTCCTGCTCTGCCTGAAGGAAGACATCACCGTAGGAAATCTTCTCGTCGCCTTCGCGGCCATTGAAGTTCAAGTCATAAACATTGTCCACGCCCTGCACATACATGGCCAAACGCTCAAGACCGTAGGTCAATTCCCCGGCGACAGGCGAGCACTCGATTCCGCAAACCTGTTGGAAATAGGTGAACTGCGACACTTCCATGCCGTCACACCAGCACTCCCAGCCAAGGCCCCAAGCACCGAGTGTCGGGCTTTCCCAATCGTCTTCCACAAAACGGACATCGTGCAGTAACGGGTCGAGCCCAATGGCGCGCAGCGAGCCGAGATACAGCTCCTGCAGGTTGGACGGGTTCGGCTTCAGAATGACCTGATACTGGTAATAGTGCTGCAGGCGGTTGGGGTTTTCACCGTAACGGCCATCGGACGGGCGGCGCGACGGCTGGACATAGGCAGCCTTCCAAGGTTTTGGGCCCAGGGCGCGCAGTGTTGTTGCCGGGTGGAACGTGCCAGCGCCCACTTCCATATCATAAGGCTGCAAAACGGCGCAGCCCTTGTCAGCCCAGTAGTTATGGAGCGTCAGAATGAGCGCCTGAAAAGAACGCTTTGGGTTCATATGATCTGGAACGTCGGTCATGGGATAGGCCAGCACTTGCTTATTTCGGATGCGGACAGGTGCCACGACCGGCGCGACGGGTCAAGGTTTTATGCGCGCCGGACAGCGACTGAACAGCTGATGGAGCCGGTTGCGCACAGGCACAGCCAGCTCTATCTATTCAACATGTAGTAACCACGCGTCGATTGTCTGAAGATCAGGCCTCATCGTCCTTTTTGAGACGATATTCACCGGTTTCCGGGTCCTTGACCAACGTGCCGGTTGCGCCGGTTTCCTTTTCCTTGCGTTCCTGACGCGAGCGTGCAGCCAGCTTTTCCGCGTCGGAGATAAACCGCCGATACAAAAGAAGAGCCCCGCCAATCAGGACCACCAGAAATATAATTTGCGCCATGCTGCGTTCCCCTTGGCACGATTGGCCAAAAGCAGCGGATGAAATTGGCGTTTCCCGCTGCCCTGTCTTTTTGTTTGATGTCGGGCTTTTGAAACAGCCTCACGTTTCGACGCGAGGCGGATTACAGACCGAAACGTCCCCACAATGCCTTTTCTTCAGCCACCTCTGCAAGTCCTGCAACAGAGGCTGCGGCAATGTGTTCCGCGTTCAGCGAGACGCCCGGGACGCGTTTGCCAAAAAGGCTGCGTGCGCCGGTTATCAGCTCCAACTGTACTTTCTTGCCGTAACGGCGACGCAGCACGTCCCGCATGTCGCCAAGCCCATCAATCAGGCCAAGGTCGAGACCACGCATGCCGGTCCAGAACAGTCCGGAGAAAATATAGGGATCATCGGCCAGCTTATCGCCACGACGCATACGCACCATGTCCATGAAAACCTTGTGAATTTCGATCTGCAGGGTTTTCAGATATTCGACATCGCTTTCCTTTTCAGGCTGGAAAGGATCAAGGATCGCCTTGTTTTCACCGGCGGTGTAAACGCGCCGTTCCACACCGATCTTCTTCAGCAGTTCCGGGAAACCGAACCCGCCAGAAACAACGCCGATAGAGCCCACAATCGATGTCGGGTCGGCAATGATCTCGTCACCGGCAAGGGCGATCATGTAACCACCGGATGCGGCCACGTCTTCCACAAAAATCAGAACCTTCTTGTCGTTTTCTTCCGCCAGCATCCGAATGCGCTGATAAATCATGCGCGACTGAACCGGCGATCCACCCGGCGAGTTCAAAGAAATCGCGACAACCGGCGCGTCCTTGCTGGCAAAGGCTTTTTCAAGCAATGGCGCATAGGTGGCAAGGTTGAGGGCGGGACGGAACTGGCTGCCGCCTGCCATGATAGCCCCATGCATTCTCACAACCGGGATCACAGTCTCCCGTTTGCGAAAACGTTTGGGCAAAAGCCGCCTCAATAAACCTGCCATACACCTTCCTCACTGCTACACATTTGCGGACGCCGCTCTGCGAAAACCGCACCGGTTTTCAGCAAGCATGATGCATCCTGCTCTCGGTTGGTGATGTATGCATCGAAGCGTCAAACGCAATGGCAATGGTTAAAAAAAGCGCAGTTTTTACGCGCCTTTCAGGGGCTTGCGCGCATAGGCCGCACGGCCGTTACTGAGATCATCCACGAAACTGGAGAAGACGTGGCCTTCTTCTGCATGCATGACCAGCGCCGCACGGAAGGACAAACGAGCCCTTGACCCCTTGATGGCGGTCACCAGCACCCGCACGGCATTTTGGCCCGGACGCGGATGAACAAGCGTTATTTCCAACCCGCCAAAACGTTTGCCGCAGGCACTTATCAGCTCACCAACCGATTCCGGTCTGGCAATAAGAGATAGCTGACCTCCGGGCATCAGCACAGCGGCAGCCGTTCGTAGCCAGTCCTCAAACAATGTTTCCGTCATGGCATGGGCCTGCGCCTTCAGCCCATCCGGCGTGCGCCTGTCCGAGGCATCATTGAAGGGCGGGTTCATGATCACATGATCAAAATAGTTGTCCTGCAATCCGGCTGCTGCGCGCGCTTTGGCCCGCAAGGTAACATCGGCCGCATGTACGCAAACACGGTCCGCAAAATAGGCGTTTTCGGGAAGTTTCAGGCTGCGCTCAGCAAAGGCAACCATTTCGTCCGAGCGTTCAAATAAGGAAACCTCTGCTTTTGGCAACCGCGAAGCCACGGCCATGCCAGCGGCACCCGCACCGGCACCAAGATCCGCCACTCTGCACGGTCGGTCATCCGCGACCAGCGAGGCAAGCAACATAGCATCCATGCCGGAACGGTGGCCACGCCCCTTGGGCTGCACCACCAGAAACCGTCCGCGATGAAAAGCATCGATTGTGTCCGCATCGACCTCAGACATCGCTTGCCTCAGGCCTTTTCGTCACGCAATTCAGCACCCAGTCCCGCCTCACGCAGGATGGTACGCGCCTCTTCTGCACGCCCTTCCTCGACAAGAAAACGCCGAGGCAGAAGCCCTAGTGACCCTTCCAATATGCTCATGGATTGGTCTGCTATCATGCAATGAATCCCCGCTTCACTCAAAAGTGTTTCCACGAACGACAGAAGAACTGCATCGTTTGTGCGGATTATTTCCAGCATATCAACGATAATCCCATAATTTTGAATGCCCAGTGGCAATTCGCCCCTTGCCGCGCAAAGCGCCCCTTTCTATTGTCCAATCGAAATTATGAACAGGAGTCCGGGCCGTTGGGCATCGTCATACCGCTTGAAGAGAGCAAAAACAAACACGCATCCGTAAAACCGCTCGTCGAGCTGACAAAAGCAGACATGGAACGGGTAAACCAGCTTATTCTTTCCAAGGCCGGTTCGGATGTGCAGATGATCCCGGAGGTTGCCAATCATCTGATTTCCTCCGGCGGCAAACGTCTGCGTCCCATGCTTACCCTCGCCTCTGCAGCGATGTTTGGTTATACGGGCGATCATCACATCAAGCTGGCAACAAGCGTCGAGTTCATGCATACGGCCACCCTGCTGCATGATGACGTGGTGGACGAAAGCGACCTGCGCCGCGGCAAGTCCACGGCGCGCACCATATGGGGCAACCAGGCCAGCGTTCTGGTTGGCGATTTCCTGCTTGGCCAAGCCTTCCGCATGATGGTGGAAGTCGGCTCTCTCGATGCTTTGGATGTTCTGTCTACCGCCGCTTCTGTTATCGCTGAAGGTGAAGTGCTGCAACTTTCCGTTGCCAAGAACATGGAAACGACGGAAGATGATTACCTCTCGGTTATCCGCGCCAAAACTGCAGCGTTGTTTGCAGCCGCCGCCGAAGTTGGTCCTATTGTGGCTAAGACCACCAAGGCTGAGCGCAATGCACTGAAGTCCTACGGCATGAACCTCGGCCTGGCCTTCCAGCTGGTCGATGACGTTCTCGATTACGGTGGCAAGGCTGCCGACCTTGGCAAAAACGTCGGTGACGATTTCCGTGAGGGCAAGATCACACTTCCGGTCATCCTTTCCTACCGTCGTGGCAGCCCGGAAGAGCGACAATTCTGGAAAAACGCCATTGAAAATGGCGAAAGCTCCAACGAGAACCTCGAAAAAGCCCTCGGCCTGATCGGCAAATATAACGGCCTTTCAGATACGATCACCCGCGCCGTCCACTACGGCACGATTGCACGCGATGCGCTCGCGCCGCTGCCTGAAACGCCCTGGAAGTCTGCGCTGATGGAAGTCATCGACTTCTGCATCGAGCGCGTGAACTGAACCGGAAAAACCGTTCGGTGTGGTTTTGAACCAGCTGGGCGCCTTTTCTCGGAACGTCATTCCCCCGGCATCCCGCAACCAAAAATCGATTTGGTTGCGGGCCTGCTCCAAAAAAGCCATTCTGTTGTGACGAAGAATGGAAAGTTGTATTTTCAGTGCTTCGGCACCAATCAAGGGTTTCCACATGCGGCGCAAACCAGCATTTCGTTTTCTCTATGGCGTGGCTTTTGTCGCCTCTCTCACCTTGGGGGCGGTACCGGGAACGGCCAGCGCTGAAACGAAACCTGCTGAAAAAGCCGAAACCTTCGATCCGGCCAGCGTCAACTCATTTTCCGGAGCGTTTCTGGCGGCCCGCACCGCTGACGTCGATCAGGATTACGATACAGCAATTACACTTTATACCAAGGCTCTTGACTTCGATCCGGCCAATTCGGAAATCCGCCAGCGTTTGATGATTGCACAATTGCTGAACGGCAATTTCGACGCGGGTGCAAAAATCGCAGAAAGCCTCAAGAACGATTCGTCCGTCGAGCGGGTAACCACCATCGTTCGCGCACTTGATGCGATGCGCAAAAAGGAATTCACCTCAGCTGAAAAGCTGCTGAAATATACCGGCCCGAACGACCTCGACAAAATGGTCAATACGCTGCTGATCGCCTGGGCGAATGCGGGTGCGGGCAAAAGCAAGGAAGCCCTTGCCATGATTGATGGCATGAAGGGTCCCGGCTGGTACGCGATTTTCAAAAACTACCACGCAGGCGCCATGGCGCTGGTAGCAGGCAATGTTGAAGTTGCACGCAGCCGACTGAACGCCGCGATCACCGACCGCGAAGGCGGCGCTACCGCCAGCGACACCTATATGCGCGCCGTGATGGCTCTTGCCCGCCTGGAAGCAAAAGCCGGCAATAAACAGAAGGCACTGGATGCCATTTCGGTTGGCGATGATTTTGCCAACAACTATGCCCCGCTGAAGGCCCTGCGCGAAAGCATAGAAAAGGGTGAAAAGCCGGAACAGCAGGTTACCACTGCGACCGAAGGTGCTTCCGCGGTTCTGTTTTCCATTGCCGGCGCGTTGAACCGCGAAGGCGCGGAAGAGATTGTTACGCTCTACCTGCAGATTGCCCATGAACTGGATTCGAAAAGTGCCGATACGCTGATCCTGCTGGGTGGCCTTGCGGAGAACCTCAAGCAGCCGGAACGCGCTATCGAATTTTATTCGAAAGTGCCTGCGACATCGCCGATGCACCGCATATCGGAGTTGCAGCTTGGTCTTACTCTTGCCCAGACAGGTAAGGTTGATGAAGCCCGCGAACATCTGAAGTCGCTGCTGGCATCTGACCCGAAGGATATTCGCAGTTACCTCGCCTATGGCAGCGTTCTCTCCGATGCCAAGGACTACAAGGCAATGGCTGAGAACTACGACAAAGCCGTTGAAATCCTCGGACCAGTGGCAAAACGTGGTGATTGGGCCGTCTATTTCCAGCGCGGCATCGCCTATGAGCGCTTGAAGGAATGGGAACAGGCCGAGCCAAACTTCAAGAAGGCTCTGGAACTCAACCCTGAACAGCCGCAGGTTCTCAACTACCTCGGTTATTCCTGGGTCGATAAAAACCTCAACCTTGATGACGCGATGGACATGATCCGTCGCGCGGTCGAGTTGCGCCCGAATGACGGCTACATCGTCGATTCGCTTGGCTGGGCTCATTACCGCCTTGGCCAGTTTGATGAAGCTGTGGTCGAACTGGAACGCGCCATCGAGCTGCGCGCTGGCGACCCGACCATCAACGATCACCTTGGTGATGTTTACTGGCGCGTTGGCCGTAAAGTTGAAGCCGTTTACCAGTGGAACCGTGCACTGATTGGCGACAGCGATGACGTCGATAAGGCGAAGGTCAAGGAAAAGATCGCCAACGGCCTGCCGCCGCTGGAAAAGGATGCCGAAAACACCGCCAAAAAGGATGTGAAACCGGAAGAACCGGTTGCTCCTGTGCCTGACAAGAAATCCTGATCAACCGCATGCCAGTTCAGCTTTTTTCCGGAGCGGCGGAGTTTTACGAAACCGCTCCGGCCAAAATCAACCTTGCCCTGCACGTGGTGGGGCAGAGGGCAGATGGCTATCATCTGCTGGAAACGCTGGTCACATTCGCTCATGCTGGTGACCGGCTGTCCTTCGTAGCTGATGATGCGGATCGATTTTCAATCTCCGGCCCCTTTTCCGCTGTACTCGCCAACAATGACGGTTTGAGCGATAATCTGGTGTTGCGTGCACGTGATCTTTTGCGTCAAGCGGTGATCGCCACTGGGCAGCAAGCACCGGCCGTGGCCATCCATCTGGAAAAGAACCTGCCAATTGCGTCGGGCATCGGTGGCGGTTCGGCTGATGCCGCAGCGGCGCTGCGTGGGCTTCTGCGGTTCTGGCGCTGCTCCATCCCCAATGAAACACTTGATACGATTGCCCTGTCGCTTGGTGCAGATGTACCCATGTGTTTTGCCGGAATGCCGCTGATGGCGCGTGGCATTGGTGAAGAGCTGACCTTGCTACCACAGCTACCGGCATTTGCCATGGTGCTGGCAAACCCTTTGACAGGTGCCTCAACACCGGAGATTTTCCGCAGGCTGCAGACGAAGAACAATCCGCCCGTGCCAAAATTCTTGCCGCAGAATAAAGACGATTGGCAGGCTTTCATCCATAATTTGCGCAATGATCTCGAGGCGCCTGCGATTTCAGCCCTGCCGGTCATCCAGGATGTGTCAGACCTGTTGAAACAGCATGGTGCCCCGCTGGTGCGGATGTCCGGCTCGGGAGCCACCTGTTTCGGGATATTCCCTTCTTTCGAGACGGCACAACAGGTTGAGGCATCACTGGCAGCACAACGACCGGACTGGTACTTCAAGGCAACCATGACAAAACAGGAAGCGCAGCCATGAGCGACACGTCCCGCCCGTTTATCCCGGTCAATATTGCTGTTTTGACAGTTTCCGATACGCGCACGCCGGACAATGACAAGTCCGGTGACACGCTGGTTGCGAGAATAACCGAGGCCGGTCACAGGCTGGCGGACCGCGCCATCGTCGCCGATGATCGCGAGGCGATTTTCAACACGGTGCGTGACTGGACCCTGTCAGAGGGTGTCGATGTGGTGATTACCACCGGGGGCACAGGTTTTACCGGACGTGACGTGACACCGGAGGCTCTCGAGCCCCTGTTTGAAAAACGCATGGACGGTTTTTCAGAAGTGTTTCATCGCATTTCCTACGACAAGATCGGAACATCGACCATCCAGTCTCGGGCGACTGGTGGTGTGGCCAATGCCACCTATATTTTCGTGCTGCCTGGCTCTCCCGGTGCCTGCAAGGATGCGTGGGATGGCATACTAAAAGCACAACTCGATTACCGTCACATGCCCTGCAACTTCGTGGAAATCATGCCGCGGTTGGATGAACATCTGAAACGCGGGTAATTTTGCAGGGGCCGTTAGCGGCCTTTCCGCGCTTCCGTCACCACCCATGAAGGGATGATCTCCGCACTCAGGCGGCGCAGCTTTTGGCCTTTGGTGAAATGCTCAAGCGCCATGCTGGATTTGGCCAGGCTGACCGCCTGCTTCTTCGGCAAAAGCAGCCCATATTCCAGCGGTTGCGGCTTCTGAAAAAGGCGGCGAAGAAATGGCCGCCGGTAATTGCGCGACGGCGTGAATTTGGCGGGAACCCTGTTCAGCGCCACGTATTCCTGAATGTCTTCAATCCAACCGGTTTGCGGACGCGCTCCCGGCTCTAGCAGCAACAGCCATTCGCCGCGTGCCGATTGTACGATGTCATTGATGTCCCACTCGGCATGAAAGCGGCAACCGGCTGCATCGGCAACATGCGATGATCCATCACGTGAACCATGATCCAAGATGACAACGTCGCTTACCAGTCCTTCGACTGCACCTGATACCAGCGTGGACAAGGTGTGAGCCAACTCAGGTTCTTGATCCCGGCATTCCATGATCACTGTCAGCATGGGTGGTCCCAATCGCCAGCGATTGTGGAAGGTCGTATCGAAGCACTTAAGCCCTGTGAAAGTCGGTCAGTTCTGTTTTGCAAAACCTTGATGGACATCATTTCCATCCGTGGTCTTGCTTCCGAAACCGAACGATCTTCCCTCATGCCGCAGTCCAAACCCCTGATGTCCTATGCAACCTAGCATTATCGTATCAGATCATAAATTGCCACAATCTGTTTGTGCATTTTGTTCTTGTAATGTTCTCATGAATGTTTTAGGAATTTAATCATCGAAGCGAAGAGTCGTTTTCGCACGGAGCAACCAGATGACAAACCATATGCTTTCGGGGCAAAGCGCATTCGCGCCTGCCCATACGGCAGATATTGCCAACGCACTTGCAAATGCATCCGGCCTGCGTATCGAAATTGATCGTCGCCGGGGGCGTGGTGCCGGGCTTAACCCATCCGGTCGCTTCGAGACAGAACAGCGCGAAGCCTTTGATGATGGCTGGCAGACACTGGAAGACCTGCCTGCCTTCAAAACCGAGGTGCAGGTTGAAAAGCCACGTTCCATCATCACACGCAATGAATCGCCCGACATTCCCTTTGATCGCTCCATCAATCCTTACCGTGGTTGCGAGCATGGCTGCATCTATTGTTTTGCCCGTCCGACGCACAGCTATATGGGCCTGTCAGCCGGTATCGATTTTGAAGCACGGCTTTTTGCCAAACCCGATGCTGCAAAACTGCTGGAGCGCGAGTTGGCGAAACCCGGTTACAAACCGCGCACACTAGCCATTGGCACAAACACGGATCCCTACCAGCCCATCGAGAGAGAATGGCGCATCATGCGACAGATCCTCGAAGTTCTGGCTGAGGCGGAGCATCCAGTTGCTATCGTGACGAAGTCGGCTCTGGTAACACGCGATATCGATATTCTCGCTCCATTGGCAAAGAAGGGTCTGGCCAAGGTTGCCTTGTCCGTGACGACGCTGGACAAGAAGCTGGCGCGCTCAATGGAGCCGCGTGCCTCGACGCCGGAAAAGCGGCTTGAAGCCATCAAGGCACTGACCGAGGCAGGCATTCCGACATCCGTCATGGTCGCCCCGATCATTCCAGCGCTGAATGATCACGAGATCGAACGGATTCTCGATTCGGCTAAAGCTGCCGGTGCAACTGAGGCAAGCTACGTATTGTTGCGTCTGCCGCTTGAGGTCAGCCCGCTGTTTCGCGATTGGCTGTTGCGGAATTATCCCGACCGTTACCGCCACGTGATGTCGCTTATTCGCTCGATGCGTGATGGCAAAGATTATGACGCTGAATTTGGTAAGCGCATGAAGGGTGCCGGTCCCTACGCCTGGCAGATCGGCAGACGGTTCGAGATGGCGACCAAACGCCTTGGCATGGTGCGGCGTGGCATCCATTTGCGCGATGACCTGTTCGTTCCTCCGGGAGGTGCTGGCGTGCAGCTTTCGCTTCTCTGAACCGCGTTCCACCTCAGCACAGTCTTCAGCGACTTCAGGACATCCTGGGTCTCTGCCAGATCAAAGGTTGAATGTGTTTGAAAGATATCGTTCGCGTCGTCCCTGCCGCGAACCGATCCCCGGACCGCTTTGTGATGATCCAGCCGCATCTGTCATGACGACAGGGGCCGCCAGCAGAACCACCGTTGCCGCCGCTCGGGTACTTGCTGCAATTATCATCGCACCGGGGCTTGCAGGAGATCGGGTTGGCATGCGAGTTTCCGCCGCATGAAAAAGCGTATGCCTCCCGACTCTCCTGCTCTTTTTGATTTCCAGCTGACTGGACCGGATTTCAGCATTGAGACCGAATGCCAAAAACAAGGTTTCTGGCCAGTTGCCGGAACGGATGAAGCAGGACGTGGCCCCTTGGCCGGTCCGGTGGTGGCAGCAGCAGTCATTCTCGATCCCAACAATATTCCGCCGGGGCTGAACGATTCCAAACAGCTTTCCAAAAGCAAACGGGAAAGCCTTTTCGAACTTATCCTCGAAACCTCAATCGTCTCCATTGCCTCGTCCTCACCGACAAGAATTGACGACATGAATATCTTGCGCGCCAGCCTTGATGCCATGCGTCGGTCAATCCTTGGTCTGACGACATCACCTGCCATCATCCTAGCCGATGGTCGTGACGTACCGCCTGGCATAGCCTGCCCCGGCCGCGCCGTGATCAAGGGCGATGCACGATCCGTCTCGATTGCAGCGGCCTCCATCGTCGCCAAAGTGATGCGAGACAGAATGATGGAGCAGGCTGGAGAACTGTACCCGCATTATGGTTTTGCAGGGCACGCAGGTTACGGCACAGCAGCCCACAGGCAGGCGATTGAACGGCATGGCGCCTGCCCATTGCATCGCATGAGCTTTCGTCCTCTGCGTCAGGATTGAGCTTTCCCGCCTATGCCGCCATGTCTTGATTGAGCAAGGCCGACAGTTATGCCGTGATGAGACGACCCAAGCCCGAGGTTGCCGGGCAACTCTGATCACAGCGCCAGTATTACTCATTGCAATCGGGAGCGAGCCGGTCAGAGTGGCACTGCCAGAAGGTGGCAATGCAAGACTGCGCAGCCAGCGTTCGGTGTGGCGGTGTCTATGCAACGCCGTCCGATCAACCCTTCTCATGGCCAAGACAGGCGCAGCCGTCGTCCAGATACAAAAAAGGCCGGGTTGCCCCGGCCTTTCAAAATTCAAACTGCAATCCGCTTAGTTCAGACGAGATTTGACTTCGCCTACTGCAGACTTGAACAGCTTACCCTGCACAGCAGCGGTAGACTTGTCTGCAATCAGCCTCTCAGAAGCAGCAATCGCGAGATCAACAGCTGCGGAACGAACTGCACCAATGGCGTCGTCTTCAGCCTGCTTGATCTTTTGTTCAGACAGAGCAGTACGGCGTGCGACGAATTCTTCCGTCTTGGCCTTGGCTTCAGCTGTCAGGGCTGCCGCTTCACGCTCGGCCGCAGCAACGATGCTTGCAGCTTCTGCTTCGGCATCCTTGCGCTTGCGCTGATATTCAGCCAGCAGGTGCTGGGCTTCTTCACGCAGACGCTTTGCTTCGTCGAGTTCATTGCGGATATTGTCGGCGCGCTCGTCCAGGGACTTCGCGATCATGCCAGGAACCTTGAGGTAGGCAATCAATACGAAGAAAAGAACAAGACCAACCAGTGCAAAGAATGATGCGTCTAAGGCCATGTTACGCCTCCTTCTTTTCAGAAGCGGCAGCAACAGCCGCCTTGGCATCGGTATCCTTAATTTTGGAACCAATCAGCTGATCAACGATCGCAGTCGTTGTTTCCTCAGCAATGGCGCCAACTTCGGCAAATGCCTTTTCCTTGATACCGGCGATACGCTGCTCGGCAGCGGTCAGCTTTTCAGCCAGTTCTGCCTCTACAGCGGCGCGGTCAGCATCGGCCTTAGCCTGGGCTGCGTCACGAGCCGAAGAAGCGATAGAGCTTCCCTTGGCTCTCGCGGCTGCGAGTTCTTTTTCATAGCTTTCAATCGCGGCATCGGCTTCAGCATTCAAACGAGAAGCTTCATCCAGATCCTGCGCTATACGCCCGTGACGGTTTTCAAGAATACCGCCGACGCGGGGTACGATGACCTTTTGCATAAGCACGTAAAAAAGGCCGAACGTAATCGCCAGCCACAAAAGCTGCGAAGCATATGTAGACTGATCGAACGGGGGAAAAACGCCAGAACCGTGTTCAGCACTTTGTGCTACGCCGGTTTCCGTATGCGTTTCACCAGCAGCCGGTGTTGACTCGGCATAAGCCGGGGTCACAAACATGCTTACCTCCAGGTGTACTGCAAATACGAAAGATCACGGCACGCATAAAAAACGCGCCGCGATCAATAAACGTCACTGTCGATATTAGACAGCGAACAGCAGAAGAAGAGCGACGAGCAACGAGAAGATGCCCAGAGCTTCCGTAACGGCGAAGCCGAATACCAGACGGCCGAACTGGCTGTCTGCTGCAGATGGGTTGCGCAGTGCGCCGGAGAGGTAGTCACCGAAGATACGGCCGAGAGCGAGGGACGTACCAGCCATGCCAAGGCATGCGAGACCTGCGCCGATGTACTTTGCTGCTTCCGCTTCCATGTTAAGCTCCTTAGAAATGGTTGTTGCGGCTTTTATTGACGCCCGGGAACCGGGGCCAGCGACTTTACTTCTCAGTGACCACCATGCACGGCGTCGTTCAGGTACATGCAAGTTAGTACCGCGAAGACGTATGCCTGCAGGAAGGCAACGAGAAATTCCAGACCAGTCATTGCGACAGTCATGATCAGTGGCAGAATAGCGCCGCCAATACCGACTGCGCCCATAGCGCTCATCGTGGCAACGAAACCTGCGAAAACTTTGAGGGTGATGTGACCGGCCAGCATGTTCGCGAAAAGACGAACCGAGAGGCTGATCGGTCGGGACAAGAACGAGATCACCTCGATGGACGACACCAGAGGTAACAGAACCTTTGGAACGCCAGCCGGCGCAAAGACGCCGAGGAAGTGAAGACCGTGCTTGTAGAAACCGTAAACGACGACCGTGCCGATAACCAAGCACGCCAGTGCGAAGGTTACGATGATCTGGCTGGTGATCGTGAAAAAGTATGGGAACATGCCGAGCAGGTTTGCGGTGAGCACGAACATGAACAGCGAGAAAACAAAGGGGAAGAACTTCATACCCTTGCTTCCGGCGCCTTCGCGAAGCATCGACGCAATAAACTCGTAGGACATCTCAGCAACAGACTGGAAACGGGTCGGGATAAGACCGCGGTTCGATGTTGCGAAATACAGGAAACCAGAAGCGGCTGCGATAGTAGCGACCATAAACAGCGATGCGTTGGTAAAGGAAAAATCGACCCCACCGATTTCGATCGGAATAATCGGCTGTACCACGAACTGATGTGTCGGATCGTTTGCCACCGGCTGCCCTCTTTGCCTTTGGCGCCATCAACGGCGCCTCTTCATCGTATTGAAAAACCAGCTTTAAGGGCTGTTTTTCCCATTCTGTTTCTTTGTCTGCGCATCGTCCGAAAATTGTGGCTGAGCCACGACACCGGCCGAACGCAGAACGTTCAATACACCTGCACAGAAGCCGAGAAGAAGAAGTATAATCATCCCCCAAGGCGACGTACCAGCTAAGTAGTCCAGAAGGTACCCGAGCATGGCGCCAACCACGATCGCGGATATGAACTCAGAAGACAGCTTCATTGCCATTGCGAAACCCTTGCGTGTTTCACCGGCATTTCTCTCCGCCGCTGCTTCGGCCTCATCCTCCGTCTTCACCTTTGCCAACTCGTTGGCGAGGCGTTTACGGCGTTCTTCCAGACTATCGTCACGGTTGCTATTCATGTCCCACCTGCCTTTTCTTCC
This sequence comes from Agrobacterium sp. 5Ca50, assembly GCF_055381905.1. Lineage (NCBI taxonomy): Bacteria > Pseudomonadati > Pseudomonadota > Alphaproteobacteria > Hyphomicrobiales > Rhizobiaceae > Agrobacterium > Agrobacterium sp. 5Ca50. The sequence continues at coordinate 458,793 of NZ_AP026438.1, read as the reverse complement.
CTCGTTCCAGCACCGCCAGAACGCTTTGAGGTTGTAAACGGCAAGGGCTTTGACATGTTCCAGCCCGTTCTGAAGTCGCGCGCAACATAGTTTTGAGTGCCCGTATAGTCAAGGCGTTGAACACGCTTGATTAAATACAAATTAACACTGTAAAAACATAAGCTTAGACTTCAAAACCAGTTTCAGGCGTCTACAGCGCACAGGAATCACTGGATTTGTTCACACTAATCGTTGCCATCAGGCCACAATTTCAGCTCCATCCGCCGCCATATGTGCGGTAAAACACGTGCAATCCGATACGACCGACCTTTTTCATGCTCTTGCCCCAAGCCGGGCGCACGTAAACAGCATGGTAGTGGGTTGCAGAACCAACTTCCGGCAGCCAGATTTTGCCGGCTGTGGTGGCCATGGCGATTTCGCGCGCCATTTTCCAGTGACGCTGCGAGTTGACGCGGTCACGGATGTTGTCGCAGGCAAAGGAGAACTGGCAGCGATTGCGCCAGTCCTTGTTCTGATAGACAACACCACAGATCGTTGACGGGTAGGTTGGGTTGCGAACACGGTTGAGAATGACCTGCGCGACGGCCGCCTGTCCCTTCACCGATTCTCCACGGGCCTCAAAGTAAATGCCGGAAGAGAGGCACTGCTGCTCCTCAGCAGAAAAGACTGCCGGCGGCAGTGGCGTTGCCGCCCATGCATGGTCGTCCGGCCCGATGTCAGGAATGAAACGTCCGGTCTGCGGCTTCTTCAAAATAGCGTCGAAGGGAGATTCGCGGGCAAAATCAGGTTCTGCTGGTGCATAGGCCGTTGCCAGCACATCCGCGTTACGGTTGGTGACCAGCGACGCCAGCATTGGCGAAACGCCATTGTCCATCTTCTTTTCTTCACGACGGAAATAGAATGAGGCCAGTTCGACTGGCTTTTCGCGCTTTGCCTTTACAAAAGACGGGCGCTCCTTGCGGCTCAGCGGTTCGACGTCGATCATGCTTGTGCGCTGCAGAACTGAGCCCGCTGTAAAAGCTGGCGGTGGCTGCATGATTTCCAGTGCGACAACGCGGCCCTTCTTGGCGGCGCGATTGACGCGCTCGCTGTCGGGCGTTGTCGGATGTTTTTCCTTGTCGTCGGCAAAAGCGATCTTTCGGCCGTCCGGCAGGGTCATGCCGGCACCGGATGAAGCCGAGGCGCTGTCTGCATTATTAAAGGCAAGTGAAGCAGAGTGGACCGAGCCAGCCGGCGAGTTGGTCAACACCATGCGCCACTGGCTATTGCCGCCATCAAGGCCGGCAAGCAGGGCGGCCAGATCGGCCCGCGATGCCAAAGTGGGGAAAGCCAGCCATGCAGCCAGGCCAAGAACTAAAGGCGAGGTCCATTTTCCACTCGAAATGAACGACCCGCGACGCATCACACCTTTTGAACGCAAAACCGGCACTCCAAACACGCAGACACACACAAATGACGCGACCAGAGGGGCCAGCGACACGAACTCGTATATGAGCAAAAATAGTTCGTTAACCTTGATGCTTGGTTAACGAGATGTCCGCCTGCGCAGCGGATTTAACAAAGTGACACATAATATCGGCACACGTTTTCGTGAATCGGTGCGGAACGACTTAGCGAGACGCCAGCCATGAGCACAACACGCAGTGAGAGACATAAAACAAGGTGAGCAGAGTGGTCATCCACCCTGCCCGCTCCTTGAGGTTTTTTCGGGCGTTTTCAGATCACCACGTGAGAGCCAAGTTCAACAACCCGGTTGGCTGGCAGGCGGAAATAGTCCGAGGGATCAGCGGCTGTTTCTGCAAGGCCAATAAACAGGCGGTTCTGCCATGTCGGCATTTCGGAGTTTTTATCTGGCACCAGCTTGCGACGTCCGAGATAAAAGGAGGTCGACATGATATCGAACTTGAAACCGGCTCGACGCAGATAGGCCAATGCCTGTGTGACGTTCTGGGTTTCCATGAAGCCGAAATGCAGCTCCACCACAATAAAGCGGTCGCTTAACCGCCGCATGGTGAAGCGTTCCACCTGACTAACACGCGGTTGGTCTTCCGTGCGAATCGTCAGGATGACATTCTTTTCGTGCAGGACGTGATTGTGCTTGAGATTATGCAGCAGCGCTGCAGGAGCGGTCTCGGGGTCACCGGTCAGGAAAATCGCCGTGCCGGGAATACGCAATGGTGCATGCGCACTTTCCTTCTCGACCGAAGCCACGAACAGTTTAAGCGGCACATCGGTGCGGCGCGTCTTGGCAAACAGGATTTTCGAGCCACGCTGCCATGTCCACATTATAATAGTGAAGACAATGGCAAACATAACCGGCACGTAACCGCCATCATGAACCTTCAGCAAGTTGGCGCCTAGAAACACCATTTCCAGCAGGAACAGTGGCAGAAGCACCGCAAGTGCCAGCCACAGTGACCAGTTCCAACGGCTGCGCACAAACTCAAAGAACATCAGGCTGGTGACGACCATCGCACCAGTGACCGAGATACCATAGGCGGTGGCCAGTGCATCTGAGCTCTGGAAGCTGAAGACCAATGCGATAACACCCAAAAGCAGAATGGTGTTGACCGACGGCAGATAGATTTGCCCGGTATTGGTTTCCGAAGTGAACAGGATTTCCATACGCGGCAGGTAACCAAGGTTGATGGCCTGTCGAACAAGAGAGAAGGCGCCGGTGATAACGGCCTGACTGGCAATAATGGTTGCCGCCGTCGCAAGAATTACCGCAGGCAGCAATGCCCATTGCGGGAACATCAGGTAAAACGGGTTGGACATGGCCTCAGGTGTTTTGAGCACAAAGGCGCCCTGCCCGAGATAGTTCAACGTCAATGCCGGAAAGACCAGCAGGAACCAGGCAAGCTGGATAGGACGCCGACCAAAATGCCCAAGATCCGCATAAAGTGCTTCGGCACCGGTAACGGTCAGGAAAACCGCGCCCAAAACGACGACGCCCAGAAATCCTTCTCGCAGCAGGAACTCTGCTGCGTAGAGCGGATTGAACGCGGCAAGAATTCCAAAGTCATCCGAGATGTGCATGACACCAACGCCACCCATGACCAGAAACCACAGGACGGTGATGGGACCGAAGAATTTCGCGACTGTGCTGGTGCCGTGTGACTGGATGGCAAACAACCCAACCAGAATGGCAACAGAGATCGGGATGACAAACTCATCCATGGCAGGTGTGACGAGCTTGAGGCCCTCAACGGCCGAGAGGACCGAAAGGGCTGGTGTGATCATGGCGTCGCCAAGAAATAGCGCCGCACCCACCAGTCCAAGGACAATCAGTGTTGCCCGTCTGGAGCCGGCCGTCTTCATCAACATGGCAAGGAGGGATAATGTACCGCCCTCGCCGTCATTGTCAGCACGCAACAGCAGCGTCACATATTTAAATGTCACGATGATCGTCAAAGCCCAGATCATCAGGGAAATCAGGCCGATGATCTCGATCCGGGTTACGCCGTCCTCGGCGATTGGCTTCAGGGCTTCCCGGAAGGCATAAAGCGGGCTGGTTCCGATGTCGCCATAGACGACACCAACGGAACCTAGGGTCGCCGCCAACAAGCCTTCCGCAGACTTTGTTTCGCTGTTTTGGCTATCGTTAACTTCACTTCCAAATCCGTGAGACATGTCACCTCAGGCTCGTCAGAGCCACCCCTTCCAGCGGAAAAAGAGAAACGGAATTACTGCCGACAAGAGCATTACACACACCGCAACCGGGTAACCGTAGGTCCAGTCTAACTCCGGCATGATGTGAAAGTTCATTCCATAAATGGACGCAACCAGAGTTGGGGGCAGGAAAACGACCGACGCGATCGAGAATATCTTGATAATGGCGTTCTGCTCGACATTGATCAGGCCAAGTGACGCATCCAGCAAGAACGACAGGTTGCCGGAGATAAAGGACGCATGCTCCGAAAGTGATGGGATATCACGACCAATGGAGCGGCAAAGCTCCTTTGCATCCTTGTCCTGCTGAATTGCCGGTACGCTGAACAAAAATGTCTGCAGGCGCGACAATGACATCAGGCTATCGCGTACTTTTGAAAGCAGGCGATGATAGGACGCAATGTCGCCCAAACGGTCTTCCAGAAACCGTGGCGCCTTGCGTTTGACCCTAGCCTGACTTCCAAAGATGCCTGCCGAAAGCTGATCAATGCCGGCTACGGATCGTTCGAGAATTTCCGCAGTGCGGTCGACAATCGTTTCCAGCAATTTCAGCAGGAACTGAACGCCGTTGCGCTGTTCGCCTGAAACACGTGAAATGGCGGCAATGAACAGATTGAAGGATTTCGGCTCAGCATATCGGATGGTGACCAGTCTATTTCCAGCCAGAATGAAGGCGACATCCGTCAACTGGGGCACATCGGTTTCTGCCTTGCAGATCAAAGATGCCGTCATGAAGACATTGCCGTTATCAATATAAAGACGGCTGGACGGTTCAATATCTTTCAAATCTTCGCGGGTAGGAACCTCTATGCCCAGCAGAGTCTCTATATATCGCTCTTCATCCTGAGTAGGATTGAGCATGTCGATCCAGATTATATCGGGATATAGCTCCGCAATCGGCTGTTGCGCCGAGAGGGTTACTGCCTCGCAGGTCGAGCGATAGGCATTGATCAATCAGTTTCTCCGGTTTGCAAATCTGACTGTCATCAGCCTGCCGCCAAATCGTTCATTATCATGATCCGGGCGGAGGCGACAAACAAATGATTGCAGCAAGCCAGAACGGCAGGGGATAAAGTTAAGCCGCCCTACCGCTCTGTTTTTGTTCAAGCCTCGGACGCCCTGATCCAACGTCTGAACGGCGCAGGCATGTGCCCGTAAACGGTTTTATAATCAAGCGCTATTTATCGGCTCACAAAACCGGAGTGTTATTCAAACACGATTTTTGGTGCAGCCTTGCCACTTCCAGCCTTCAGCGTATCCCAGACACGCAAGGCAATATCGCGGTAGATTTTAGCAACCGGACCGTCCGGCTCCATCGCAACGATTGGCGTTCCAGCGTCGGACATTTCACGGACCGAAATGGTGAGCGGCACTTCACCAAGGAAAGGAACATTGATCCTTTCAGCTTCTGCCTTGGCGCCGCCATGACCGAAAATGTCATAGCGCGCGCCAGTATCCGGCGCGATGAAGTAGCTCATGTTCTCGATAACACCGAGCAGCGGAACCTCCACCTTGCGGAACATGGTGATGCCTTTGCGCGCATCGGCTAGTGCCAGATCCTGAGGTGTCGACACGATAACTGCACCGGACAGCGGAACCTGCTGCGCCATGGTGAGATGTACGTCACCTGTGCCGGGTGGCATATCAACGACCAGCACGTCCAGCTCTCCCCATGCGACTTCGCGCAACATTTGCAGCAATGCCGACTGGACCATGGGACCACGCCAGATCATGGCCGCTTCTTCATCGACCAAAAAACCCATCGACATGGTTTTAAGGCCGTAATTTTCCATCGGCACGATGGTACGACCTTCCAGCTGTTTCGGGCGACCGGAAATTTTCAGCAAACGCGGCAATGAGGGCCCGTAAATATCGGCATCCAGAATACCGACTTTCAGGCCGATCGATTGAAGGCCGAGCGCCAGATTGACGGCGGTGGTGGATTTGCCCACCCCTCCTTTGCCGGATGCGACCGCCAGAATGGCACCGATGCCGGGAATGCCCGCCTTGGCAGGAGGCCGAGGTGCGGGTGGACGCAAACCGCCGACGGGAGGAACCGGCCGCGATTGCGCAGAGGAAGATGGTTCGCCCGCCTTCTTGTCAGCCGTCAGGGCCACCATAACAGAGGCAACCCCGGGTATGGCTTTGACCAAAGTTTCAGCCTGTTTTCGCAGTGGCTCCAGCTCTTCTGCTCGTCCGGCGGGCACGGAAATGGAAAAATATACTTTGCCATCGGTGACAAAGATTTCCGAAACCATTCCCATATCCACGATGTTCGAGGGGCCGCCCGGCACCTGAACCTTCGCAAGAACTTCGAGAACTCTATGTTTTTCGACCTGTGCCATGACTGCGCTGCCTTCCGGTTTCCAGCGTAGATAAACACGTCCGGGCCATTCGCCAATGCCCGGATTGCACTATCCCTGACATAGATCAAAGATCGTTGAAGATTTCAAACCGCTCCGGATCGAAAATCCGGCCATCAAAAAACATGTCTGGACCCAAAACGAGACCCGAACGAGAGGAGCCGACATGAACCGGCTGGCGCAATGTTCCCTCCATTTTCAGATTGGCGGATGGTACATGCGCAAATAACGGTTTTAGGGCCTTGCGAAAAATATCCGGCCGGAACGCATCTCGCACCGCCTCGCATGTCGTGGGGTCATCGGCCAGTGTGGCCGGGCAATCGCCCCAGCGCATCATCTGGTTGAAGTACCACAGCGCCTGACTTTGCCATGGGAAATTGGCCGCCTTGCCACTGGTGACAAAAAACTCCTCGATTTCCAGCATCTGCAGATCGGATATCGACAGAAAGCCGGTGAAGGACGGCAGGATAAGATCACCATCTTCGCCCAGATATTTTGGTGCCGCCAAAATGCCGGTCAGTTCCTCGATATTGCTGGCATTGGCGCACCACTGGCCGGCACGGTAAAGGGCGCGCAGCAAGGCTTCCAGATGCTGCATATTTTGTTCGGCCCAGCCCTGGCTGACGGCAAGCACCCTTTCCGGAGAGTTGTGCCAGATATTGGACTTGGTGGTGGCCATAAAGCCTGTGCCATTGAGGATAGACGCACTGCCAAATGGCTCCGGCGCATAAAACCCGTCAATCGTGCCCTCTTCCAGAAGATAAGGCATGGCCTGTGGTGACGAGATAACGATGCTGACGTCGGTCGGCACCGCGATGCGACAGTGTGCCAGCATGTAGCGCAGCTCATACCACGAGGTGGCGTATCTGCTTTCAACGGCAATCTTTAGAGGTGTTGCCAGACCTTGCGCTCTTCGGCGTCCGCACAGGCGCGACAGGGCAATGGATAAAGTGGACGGGCTCAAACCGAGCGCGCCAGCATCCTCCAGACGTTTATGCAAATCCGGAGAGACAACCAGACTGGCACCGCCGAGCGACAGCGTAAAGGGTGCAAAATACCCTTTGGGCATACCAGCCAGTTGCAAAGCAGACAAAACGGGGAATGTTGCAGGCAATTGACCCAATGACAGTTCGTCATCGCGCAGGGCTTCGACAATATCACCAACGAGGTTTTTACGAACGAGTGAAAGGCGGATGCCTTCATCCGCTGCAAAACCCTTCTCAGCTGCAATCGCAAGAATTGCGCTATCGACGGAAGGAGAAAAACCAACCGAGATATTGGGGTTGTCCGGCAAGCACGGGTCCTCCTGACGAATCGTATAGAGGATTGCGCATGGCGCGGCAGATAACAATCACCAAACAGCAAAATCGTCTTATTTTATAAGACCCACGCGCAACGCTTTTGCTACAGCCTGGGTCCTGTTGACGGTATCCAGCTTTTTGGTTGCCCGGTTGAGGTAATGATTGACCGTGTGCTCGGAGAGAATGAGGATTTCCGCAATCTCAGCGCTGGTCTTACCAGCAGCGGTCCAGTTCAGGCAATCCAGTTCCCGGTCCGTCAATGTGTCCGGTACGCGGTTGTCGAGGCGTTTGATATACGCCAACCGGTCGAAGATATGGGTGGCAATATAGGAAATTTCGGCAATTTCCTGATGCGAGAACGCTTCTCTGTTGCCAGAGAAGGACACGGCACCCCGCGCCCCAGAAACGTCATGCGCCGGACACCATATGGAATTTAACATTTCGAAGCGCTCAAACAGCGCACGCACGACTTTTGTGGTTGCCGGGTCTTCTGTTCGATTAAGAAAGTCAGCATCAACGAAAAAAGGAACAGTCGATTTTTGCAGCGCCGCCATGACCGTGCTGCCACGGATGAGGCTTTCGTTGTCATAGGACTGCAGCAGTTCGGCCGGCCAATTGGTGATAATCGTATATTGCGATAATTCAAGTCCTGCCTGGGTGGGCAAATTGACGACCATGAATGCCTTCATACCCCAGGTTTCCGTCAGATTTTTCAAAAAGCGGAAAACATCAAATTGTGTCTTCAGCGCTTCGATCTCAGTGACACGCTCTGCATGCGTCCTGACAGGTCTATCGTGTTCAGACATGGACATTGGGCTTTTTCTTTAGATGGATAAAACAAATAGACCGGCTTCAGAAAACGTGGTTCGAGTATCTACCCAAGACCGCATTTTTTTACAAACCGTAGTTGAGCTAAAAAACCACAACCGCGCCGTTTGTGTAACCCCACAAATTGAAAATCAATGACCTAACGGGATGATGGAGATATTCTGACGGATATATCAGTTGCAATTTTATCGGCGATTTCACAAACAACCGGCGCGAGCTTTTCAAGATGCTCAAGCGTCAATCGATACGCCGGACCCGTGACGGAAACTGCCGCTGCAAAGTCATGACCGGTACAAAGAATTGGCGCTGCAACACAGTGGATACCGTCCTCATGTTCGGCCAGATCAAAGCCAAATCCACGGGCTCTTATGGCATTGACCTCTTTCAGCAGCGCCTCACCATTTGTTATGGTGCTGGCTGTAAATGAACGAAATTGAATATTATCAACGATTTGCAAGAGCCTCTCCTGCTCAAGCGTGGCCAATGCTGCTTTGCCAACCCCGGTGCAAAAGACGGGTGATGCATTGCCGATTTGCGAGTGCATGCGAATGGCACGGCTACCCTCCACCTTGTCCAGATAGATGACTTCAGTGTCGCGCAGCATACCGAGATGCACTGATTCTCCGGTTACCGCCTGCAATTCTCGCAAATAGGGTGCGGCAACACTTCTGAAATCATTACGGGCCCATGCCTTGCCGGCAAACTTCAAAAGCCGCATGCCGGGCACATAGGCCTGATGGGCGTCGAGTTCCAATAGCCCTTCCTGCAACAAATGGGTCAATTGCCGGTGAACAGTGCCGCGCGGCTGCCCGACAATGTTTAATATCTCGGTGAAACGCAAAGGCTCGGGCGCCATCACAACCAATTCCAGCAGAGCCATGGCCTTGCCAAGTGTACCGGTTGCTGATTCTTCCCCGGCTGTGTTTACTGATGATGCGACATTATGGTCGGGCATTTGCCTTGATATCCTTGGCCGCAAGCTTGACAGCTTGCGAAAGAGCGACGAATAATTCCATTTAATTGAACATAGTTCCAAATAATGGAATTAACAAGACTTCAGGGATTGAATGTCTATGGCGAGGAACGATTAAGATGCAGCGGCCCGGTTTTTCCGATCTGAAAGATGCTGGCGTTCTGATTTCCGGCGGAGGCTCCGGTATTGGTGCGGCGCTGACTGAGGGATTTGCCCGCGCGGGCGCCCGAGTGACGTTTCTCGATATCGCCAAGGCGCCGAGCGAAGCCCTGGCAGCAAGGCTTTCGGCCGAATGCAGCCATCCGGTGAATTTCGTCCATGCCGACTTGCGCAATATCACTGAAACGAAAACAGCAATCGATGAAGCTGGGCGCAAGGCCGGTTCGTTTCGCGTGCTGGTCAACAATGCCGCATGGGACGACCGTCATGACATCGACACCGTGAATGAGCACTATTGGGACAATAATCAGGCGATCAACCTGAAACAGCTGTTTTTCGTCACGCAGGCTACCCTTCCCTATCTGCGCAAGGAAAAGGATGCGGCGATCGTCAATTTCTCATCCATTTCCTTCATGCTCAACATGGGTGATCTACCATCCTATGCGGCAGCGAAGGCTGGCATCATCGGCCTGACGAAAAGTCTCGCCGGACGGCTTGGGCCGGAAAACATTCGGGTCAATTGTATCCTGCCGGGCATGATCGTGACGGAGCGGCAAAAGGAACTTTGGCTCACCGAACAGTCAATCGAAGCGACAATGGGCAAGCAGTGCCTCAAGCGCGTCTTGACTGCAGAAGATATTGTCGGCCCGTGCCTTTTCCTATCTTCAAAGGCGGCAGGGGCCATTACATCACAATCTATTATCGTTGACGGAGGAATTTTCTGATGGCGCAACCCGCATTCGTAGCCGTGGACTGGGGAACCACCAGTTTCCGCATGTGGCTACTCGACAAGAGCGGAGCCATTCTTGCTGAACGACGCAGCAACGAAGGTATGACCACGGCAGCCCGCACCGGCTTCGCCGAGGTACTGAACGCACATCTGGCGGCGACGGATGCGCCCGACGATATTCCGGTGCTGATATGCGGCATGGCTGGTGCGCGCCAAGGCTGGATCGAAGCCGGTTACGTTGACGTACCCGCACAAATCGAAGACGTCCTGAAGGGCGCTGTTCGTATTCCGGGCGAAAGCCAGGACATTCGTATTCTGCCGGGTCTTGCCCAGCGTGCAGAAACAGCACCAGACGTTATTCGCGGTGAAGAAACCCAACTGCTTGGCGCATTGGCCTCCGATGAGGTCAAAAACAATTGCCTCGTCTGCATGCCCGGAACCCATTCCAAATGGGTGACCGTGCAGGACGGCACCGTTGAAGGTTTCTCCACCTACATGACCGGTGAGCTTTTTGAAGTTATCGCCAAACATTCGATCCTTGCTCACGCCGTTTCGGAAGGTGAAGCAACGACGGGCGAGAACCCTGAATTTATAGCTGCCGTGCGCAAGGCAGTTGAGAACCCGCAGATGGCGACACACCATGTGTTCACTGTCCGCTCCGGTCAGCTGCTGCATGCACTGTCCGCCACCAACGCCAAGGCACGCCTCTCCGGCATTCTGATCGGTGTTGAAATTGCCGGTGCCCGTTCACAGGTATCCAGTGACACGCAGGTTGTTCTGGTCGCATCCGGCGGACTTGGCGAACTCTACAAAGCCGCATTGGCGGCTCTGGACATTTCCTACACGCTTATCGATGCCGATGCCGCCGTACGCCACGGTCTTTACGCCGCCGCTACGACCATCTGGCCGAATTTGAAAGGTTGATACCCATGCGCATTCCATTTCCATCCATAAAATATCCGCTGGTCGCCATTCTGCGTGGCCTGAAGCCGGAAGAAACCCATGATGTGGTCAGCGTTCTGATCGAAACCGGTTTTCGCGCCATCGAAATTCCGCTGAACTCGCCAGAGCCGTTCAAGTCCATCGAGATAGCTGCAAAGCTTGCCCCTGCCGATTGCCTGATCGGTGCAGGCACCGTGTTGAGCGTTGACGATGTAGAAAATCTCGACAAGGCTGGCGGCAAGCTGATGGTTAGCCCGAATGTCGACGTTGAGGTTATCACCGCCGCACGCGAAAAAGGCATGGTGACATTGCCGGGGGTACTGACACCAACCGAAGCACTGCTGGCCGCCAAGGCCGGTGCAACCGGTCTGAAGTTTTTCCCGGCCAGCATTATCGGCCCCGCCGGTATTGTTGCCATCCGCACAATTTTGCCAAAGGATCTGCTGATTGCAGCCGTCGGCGGCGTATCGGACAAGAACTTCTCCGATTACACCAAGGCAGGCATCACAGCTTTTGGCCTTGGCACAAGCCTGTACAAGCCCGGCCTCACGGCTGCGGAAGTCAAGGAACGCGCCATCCTCACCATCAACGCCTATGACGCTGCGATCAAGGAGGCATAATGGCGACCCTACATCCTTTCACAGGTAAAGTTCTCGACGAAACTGCACTTCAGTTGGGTGAAGGCCCGACCTATGACGCGGCGACCGACACTGCATGGTGGTTCAATATTCTTGGAAAAGAGTTGCATGAATTGCACCTCGCATCCGGCCGAAAGAGCGTTCACAAACTCCCCTTCATGGCCAGCGTTCTGGCCAAGGTGGATGATGACCGTCAGTTGATTGCATCCGAAAATGGCCTGTTCCTGCGCCAGATCGCAACCGGTGAGTTGACGCTGCATACCGATTTCGAGCCCGGAAAACCCGCAAACCGCTCCAATGATGGACGCGTGCATGCCTCAGGTGCCCTGTGGATCGGCACGATGGGTAAATCAGCTGAAGACGGCGCTGGCGGCATTTATCATGTTGCCAATGGTACTGTGACGACGTTGTTTGATAATATCAGCATCCCCAACTCCATCTGCTTTTCACCGGATGGAGCAATCGCCTACTACACCGACACAAGGTCAAACAAGCTGATGCGTGTTGCGGTTGATCCCTCGACCGGCCTGCCGACGGAGAAGCCATCCGTTCTGGTTGACGCGAGCGATGACGATGCTGGTATAGATGGATCAGTATGCGACAAGAACGGCGATATCTGGAACGCCAAGTGGGGTGCCGGGCGCGTTGCCCGTTACAACGCCAATGGACAGTTGCTTGAACAGTATTCCGTACCGGGTCTGCAAACCACATGCCCGGCGTTCATCGGCAAGACTGCAAATCGGCTCCTGGTCACGTCAGCTTTTGATGGCATGGCGGATGCAGGTCTGTCGCCTGATGCCCTGCAGGGTGCAACATTCGATCTCGGTATCGACGTGAATGGCGTTCACGACTTCGCGTATCGACTCGCCTAAAAGAAATGAGCGGCGGAACTGTTTCCGCCGCTCAAATTCTGATTTTACCCGGACGTTTTCAGGCGCCCACTGGTGCCAAATCGCGGAAATTGTCGCGCAGATAACGTAGTGTTGCATTTGCATCTGCTGGGCGGCCAAAGAAAAAGCCCTGCCCCATTTCGCAACCAAGCCCACGCAGTTTTTCAGACTCGTTGCGGTTCTCAATCCCTTCAGCAACGACCTCGAGATCAAGACCATCACACATGGCGACGATTGCCTTGACGATGTGTTCCGACGGGCGATCCGTTGAAATGCGCGACACGAAGGCACGGTCGATCTTGACCTTGTCAAAGGTGAAGTCCCGCAGACGGCCAAGGCTCGACTGACCCGTTCCAAAATCATCCAGTGAAATACGCACACCGGCCTGCTTGAGGTCTGAAATGATTTTGGTCGCCGTTTCAGCAGAGGTCATGACGGCGGTTTCGGTAATTTCCAGTTCCAACCGGCTGGGATCGAAACCCGCGCGGCCAAGGATGGAGAGAATATTGTCTGCAGTGCCCGGATCCATCAACTGTGCCGAAGACAGGTTGAACGATAGGAACAGGTCGCGTGGCCAGGAGAGTGCAGCCTCAACTGCCTTGCGCAGCAGCGTTTCCGACAGTGCATCGATAAAACCGCGTTCTTCCGCCAGTGGCACAAACACGGCTGGAGATACAAATCCAAGATCAGGATCGTGCCAACGCGCTAGGGCTTCAAAACCAATGACCATTTCATCGGTCAGGCGAACGATAGGTTGGAAATGAACTTCAACGGCATCGGTGATAATGGCATTACGCAACGCCTGTTCCAGCTGCGTCGCCCGCTTCATTTCCTGCGCAATTTCGCTGGAATAGACTGTGATCTGCCCGCGACCACGGCGTTTGGAACGATACAAGGCAGTTTCGGCGCTTTTCAGCAAATCTTCGAATTCCTGCCCCGCAAAGGGATAGACGGCAAAACCGAAGGACGACGATAGACGCACATTGCGGTCCCCTAGATCATAAGGCGCCGACAACACATCCTTGATCATATGACCAATGCGTTCGGCGCCTGTACGCTCGAAGACAAGCGGTAAAATGAATGCAAATTCGTCACCCTCGTGGCGGGTGACCGTCGCACCATCGGGGATACAGGCTTTCAGGCGATGGGCGACCTGGCACAAAATTTCGTCACCGGCAGCCGCACCAAACAAGTCATTTATTGGCTTGAAGCCGTCAATATTGGCAATACCGATGGTAAAGGGAGCAGGATCACTGGCGCGTTCCGCAGCAAGCTGACGCACCTTGTCTCGAAGGCGATAGCGATTGCCAAGACCGGTCAATGGGTCACTATAGGCCATGGCCTGCAACTCATGCTGACTGATCTGCGGGTAGTTTGCTTCCGCCGACTTCATGTTCGCGTCCTAAGAAATCTGCAACGATTTAGCGCACAATGATGGCTATGTCTTAAGAAACATATAGCGTATATTTAACAATGGTTAAATACCGACGATTATCGCTGGCCCGTACCTGGCCGACCATCATACACACATATCGCTACGCATAGCGGTGCTGCTGGAAGGCAAAAATCGCCTGAGAACGGTTTCGATCATGTCCGGGCTGACCGGCTTGAGAATCATATCATCCATGCCGGCATCAAGGCACGCTCGGCGATCACCATCAAAAGCATGGGCGATCACACCGATCAGCGGGATCTTCTTACTATCGCCTTCGGCGGAGCGAATACGTCTTGCCAATTCAAACCCGTCAAAGTCAGGCAATGTCGCATCAACCAGCAACAATGACGGTGAATGGGCGTCGATCATCCGCAATGCCTCTTCACCGGAGCCCGCGACCTTGTAGCCGACATTCAGGCTTTCGAGGATCTGTGAAAAAACGATCTTGTTGACTTCGTTGTCCTCGACGACAAGCACATCTATAACCGACGTCTGGGTCTTGGGGCGAGCAGTCTTGATGGCATTGTCCGCTGCGGTTTCCTTGACGCTGGATAATGTGTTGACCTGCGATGTCGTGGCCAAGAAGTTATAGATATGGCGGACAAGGTCTTGCTGGATCTGGAACGCATCCAGTGTCAGCACCGACAGCCCATATTGCTTGGCAATATCAAGGCTGGCGTGGCTCATGTTGGAATCAACAACCACGAGATCGATTGCCACACCTGATGATGTCGCGACATCAAGGAAGGTCACCTGCTCGTCAAAACTACTGGCTGCCGCATAATCCGCTTCGACACAGGCAAAGACGTGCGAGGCATTATCCCGCACGCCCTGATCTGGCGACACGAAAAGAATGCGGCATCCCTTCATGCGGGCGGCGAAATCCGGCTCCTCGCGCTTCTCAACCGGCCTGCCCTTATGCGATGTTTTGACGAAAGGCAGGTGCCTCATTCCCGGCAGAACCGGTTCACCGGTTTCATCGGTCACGGACAGAGCCGTGACATCTTCCATTGTTGTGACCAGGAAATAACGGCCGGGTTTGCCCACACGCTGCTTGCGTGTGATCAGCAATGCATGTTCGCCGTCAATTTTGGTAAGGTGTTCGGGAATCGTACTGCTTTGGCCGGTCTCCAGAATCCGGCGATCCATCGCATCGATCCGGCTTGCCAGTTCATGACTGTGAATATCAAAAACCGTGCGGCCCAGCATTGCTTCCGGGCCGACTTCCATCATATCGCAGGTCGCCTTGTTGACGGCGACATAGGTCAGGTTGCGGTCCTTGACGACGACCGGGAACGGAATGTTGTCCAGTATTTCCTCGGTCAACTGCAACCGCTCGAGATCAGCGCGCCATTGCTCCTCGCGCTTCTTTTGTTCGGAGACATCTGTGATCACACACATTCCGATGCCGGATGGCAGCCGTTTCTTGACGTAACGATACCAGCGGTCGCTACCGCGTTTTTCAAGATGTTCGGATTTTTCTTTCCAGTGGGCGGCAAGCCGTTCGGCGATCCATTCCTCACGGCTGCTCTTGCGGCCTGAAGCGATATTCTGACTGGAAACGTCCTCACAGTCATAACGTGTATTCAGGAAGTCCCGCAGGCGCATACCAACGAAAACACGTTCTCCAAGCGATGGCAGATAATTGGTAATGTGGCGACTGACGAAGGTAATGATGTCGTTTTTGTCATACACAATGACGGCGGTCATCAGTGCATCACACACGGTTTCCAGCAGTGATATTTGGATGTCTACGTCTTGCGACGTCACATCAGTCATTGCTGCTCCCCACGCCTATCCTCCAGCCACAAGGGCATTCCGAAAATTGATAAAACAACTGATGTCGAGCACGGGGCCGTTACTGTTGCAATCGCTGAGAAAACATACCGGGCAGACCTTGAAACAAAGCACATATTACAAATTGGCGACCCTCCGGTTGGCCACCCAATGCTTTGACGGAAATACTATCCCGTAATCATTTCAAGTCTTTGCGAGATTACAGTTTTTGTCTTAAGCGTTGCTTAATGGCCGGGTTTCATCCGTGAATAAGGCGCGGAAAACATACGATTTCTCTTTTCCCATCACAACAAATCCACGACAATAGAATCATGTCCATAAAACAGCTTTCAGAAACGCTCATCAACCAGATCGCCGCTGGCGAGGTTATCGAACGACCGTCCAGCGCGGCCAAGGAATTGATAGAAAATGCTATCGATGCCGGTGCGACGCGTATCGAAGTTGCGACATCCGGTGGCGGCAAAAGCCTCATTCGCATTACCGACAACGGCACTGGCATGAGCCCTGACGATCTGGCGCTCGCCATCAAGCGGCATTGCACCTCCAAGATCTCGCAGACACTGGACGATATACGTACACTCGGCTTTCGTGGCGAGGCACTGCCATCGATCGGTTCGGTGGCAAAGTTGACTATTACAAGCCGCCAGCATGGCTCGGAACAAGGCTCCGTCGTTGCCGTAACTGGCGGTAAAGTGGCAGATGTCCGTCCTGCAGCCGCCAATGTCGGCACCGTCGTTGAAGTGCGTGACCTGTTTTTTGCGACCCCTGCCCGTCTGAAATTTCTCAAAAGCGAGCGTGCGGAGACGGCTGCGATTACTGAAACCGTCAAACGCATGGCGATTGCCTTCCCGAATATCCGCTTTGTCCTTTCAGGTACGGACCGGTCCACGTTGGAACTGCCCGCGACTGGCAGCGATGCGCTTGCACGCATGGGCCAGATCCTTGGTGTGGAATTCCGGGACAACGCGATTGCAATCGATGCGGCACGTGAGGATGTTGCGCTGTCCGGTTATGCCGGTGTGCCGACCTTCAACCGCGGGAACTCCGCCCATCAGTACATGTTCGTGAATGGGCGGCCGGTTCAGGACAAATTGCTGCTGTCTGCCATTCGCGGTGCCTATGCCGAGACCATCCCGCATGGCCGTTATCCGGTTGCGGTGCTCTCATTGACGCTCGATCCGGCACTGGTGGACGTCAACGTGCATCCGGCCAAGTCCGATGTGCGGTTCCGTGATCCCGGACTTGTTCGTGGCCTCATCGTCGGTGCGATCCGTGAGGCGCTTTCGCGCGAAGGTGACCGCGCCTCGACAACGGCGACCAGCGGCATGATGAATGCGTTCCGTCAGGGTTTCCAAGCCGCTCCGGCAGCCAGAGCGCAGGCGGCAACCGCGTGGAGTGCTGCTGCATCACCATCCCGTCCCTTTTCCTATCCGCCATCCGCTGGCTTTGCAGAGAACACGCAAGCCGAGTTTCTGGACGTCACAGCACCTGCAGCCCGACAGGAAACGGCAACGGTTTTTGCCGAGCAGCCAACTGAAAGCATATCGAGCGCGCAATACCCACTCGGTGCAGCCCGCGCACAAATTCACGAAAATTACATCGTTGCGCAAACCGATGACGGACTGGTGATTGTTGACCAGCATGCGGCGCATGAACGTCTGGTTTTTGAAGAAATGCGCAAGGCGCTGCGTTCACGGCGCCCGCCATCACAGGTGTTGTTGATACCTGAAATCATCGATCTTCCGGAAGAAGATTGTGACCGGCTGATGGAGCATGCCGAAGGTTTCGACGCTTTGGGGCTAGCAATTGAACGTTTCGGCCCCGGTGCCATTGCAGTGCGCGAAACACCTGCCATGCTCGGCAAGGTCGATGCTCAAGGCTTGGTGCGCCAGTTGGCGGATGAAATTGCCGAATGGGACACTGCATCAACGCTGAACGGTAAGCTGGAGTATGTTGCCGCGACAATGGCGTGCCACGGTTCTGTCCGTTCCGGTCGTCGTTTGCGGCCAGAAGAAATGAATGCGCTTCTGCGACAGATGGAAAACACTCCAGGCTCTGGCCAGTGTAACCATGGGCGGCCTACTTACATCGAACTGAAACTGTCCGATATTGAGCGGTTATTCGGCCGAAGCTGATGCTAAATGCTGGTATTTCATACCTGCAACGATTATTGGATAGAGATGATCGGACCTGCAATTGGCAGTGCTTGACCTCACGAAATTGAATGGAGACAGCGGATGAACCGGTTTGAAGGCAGCGGCAGCCGCGAAGCAAAGATCAAATATCTGGATGGTGATTTTCAGATCGTCACCAATGGATCTTATGTGACCTGCGCCATGACAGGGCAGCAGATCCCCGTCGATGAACTGCGTTACTGGAGCGTTGCGCGACAGGAACCGTATGTCGATGCCGCTGCATCACTGGAAGCAGACAAGATTGCAGGCATTTTGCCGAACCAGAAGCGCCCGACGGCCTGATTATCGTCAGTTGCCCTTGAGCACACGCGTGCGGCAGTTCTCGATTGCCGCATGAATGATATCGGAAGCCGTGTTTGGGTCATCAAACACCATTTCGATTTCAACGACTTGGCTCCGCTGCAGCAACTCTTCTGCCTTGCCGTGAACACCCTTCAAACGCACGAAGTCCTTGGCGGTCGTGACCAGTTGCAGCTGCTGTTTGTCAGCGAGCGCCAGCAGATCGGAAATCTCATCCTCTTCGAACGTATGGTGATCGCTGAACGAGCGACGCTCGACGATATTGCCACCGAGACTTTCGACCGTTCTGTAAAATTTATCGGGATCAGCAATACCGGCATAGGCCAGCACCCGTTTGCCGACAAAATCGGGGGGCACAACCGGCTGAATGGCAGAGACATAAATCGTCTTGCCCGCCCTTGCCGCTTTGCGAACCAGCGGGTCGGCGGCGTCGCCAGTGCCCACCTTGAGAATGGCGGACAGCTGCTGCATCTGTTCCTGGATTGGCGCACGCACAGGCCCTGACGGCACAAGGCAACCATTGCCAATGCCGCGCACGCTATCGATCACCACAAGCGCATAATCCAGCGTCAGACGAGCGCTTTGAAAACCATCATCCATGATGATGAGATCGGCGCCTGCCTCCATCAGACGACGTGCACCTTCGATTCGCCGCCGTGAGATGACCGTCATGGCGTGGCTGACCAGCAGAAGCGGTTCGTCACCGACATCGGCGGCGCGATGATGCGGTTCGACTAGCGTCGTGACATCCAGCGTTCCACCGTATCCACGGCTGAGGAAGCCAGGTTTCAACCCGTTTTCGACCGCAGCTTTGGCAATTGCGATAGCGGTGGGCGTCTTGCCGGCACCACCGACCGTAAAGTTACCGATGCAGATCACCGGAACAGGCACGGATGGCCGGTTCTCACGGCGCATTCTTTTGCCCGCAATCCAGCCGTAAACCCATGAAACGGGTTTGAGTGCATATGCCTGCCAGCCCGGTTTTTTCCACCAGAAAGGCGGCGCTTCCGAAATCATCTCTCGCTCCTGCCGAATACGCTGTCTGCCAATATCCGATTGAAACGATAAAATATACTAAAGTGGCAAAACGTTAGCCCGGCTTACTGTTTAAAGCGGGTTAGATTGCAGCCCGTTGCGGCAAAAGCGGCTCTAGCGCGGTGATATCGGACAGGCAATAGTCGCTGTCGTCACTGAGGCTTTGCGGCGAGCCGGTTCCGGTGAGAACGGCAACCTTCAAGGCCGCCCCGGCGCTCTTTGCCATATGCAGATCATGATTATTGTCACCGACCACGGCAACCTGCGACGGCGACAGTTTTACCGCCTCACAGAAACCGAGCACCATACCCGGCTGTGGTTTGGTACCAAATCCACTGTCATAACCGGCAATAAAATCAATGTGCTCTTCAAAACCGAAACGGCGCGCCGTTTCACGGATCGAGCGCTCATTGTCGCTGGACGCGATACCGAGGCGATAACCGCGTTGGCGCAGGCGCTCAAAAAAAGCTCGCAGATCCGTGACCGGAACGGAATGGGCAGCGGCTTCGGTAAACAGCGTGTCCAGGCGTTTCGTCAGTTCTTCCTGATCGCAAGGGGAGCCAGCCGCGACCAGACCGGCCGCGATTTCCTGCGTATTGCCGGCCGCCAGCAAGCTATCCGGCATGACCTTTCCGCTGACCGGGTCCATGCCGCATGCCAACAGCAGCCTGTCTGCCAGTTCAGGATCGTCCATTGAGGCAATGCTGGCCAGTTCCCGGTTTACCGGGCCCCAGCTTGCGTCATAACCCAACAGGGTTCCGTCCTTGTCGAAGAGGATACCGGCAATCGACTGTGTGTCTTTGTTCACGGGAAAGCACCAATTTTAAAACATGTTACCGGAAACCCGACAGCTGTCCCGCTGTCAGGCCACGGCACATCATCATGATGGAAAGCAACGTGGATAAACAGGCTTCGATGCGACATGCTTTGGTGGATATCAACCGGCAGCCACATTTCTTGGCATCAGCTTTGCAGTCACGGTCAGCGGTGCGATGTAGGGTTCAAGGCCCTTAATCGTCGAGGACAAGGCGCCACGCATTTCCTGAATGACCCGGTCGCCCGCATCCATCATCTTGTAACGCTCGTTGTCGTTGACCATCAGATAATGAACGGCCTTGGCCAACATTTCGACGTCACGAATGATACGTCCGCCACCGGCCCGCAGCAGCTTTTGATAAGCCTCACGGAAATTCTGCACATGTGCACCGGACAGCACAGCGCAACCGAGCATGGCCGGTTCCAGCGGGTTCTGGCCACCCTCACCGGTCATCGAGCGACCGACAAAGGCGATTTCCGTCAAACGAAGATAAAGCCCCATCTCGCCAATGCTGTCACCGAGGAATACATCCGTTTCCGGCGCAATGACATCGTTGCGGCTGCGACGGGCGACAACCAGCCCCATTTCCTTCAGCTGCGCTTCAATGGCGTCGGCACGGTCAGGGTGGCGCGGAACGATAATCGACAGCTGACCATTGCGCGCCTTGATGGCGTTATGAACGGTGCCGGCAATCTTCTCTTCGCCTTCAAAGGTCGAGATGGCCGCCCATGTCTTGCGGGTGCCAATCTGCTGACGATAGCGATCCAACAGTTCCTGATCCACTGGCGGCGGATCCGTGTCGCCCTTGAGGTTACCTGAGGTCATCACCGGCCAGGCGCCCAGATCACGGAAGCGCTCGGCATCGAGATCCGACTGCGCGATAACCAACGACATCTTGTTGAAAATCGTTTCGGCAAAATCGGCATGCGATTGCCACCGGGCGAAGGAACGGTCAGACATGCGGGCATTGACGCGGATTTGCGGAATGTGGGCCTGTTC
The DNA here is from genome assembly GCF_055381905.1 of Agrobacterium sp. 5Ca50. Classification (NCBI taxonomy): domain Bacteria; kingdom Pseudomonadati; phylum Pseudomonadota; class Alphaproteobacteria; order Hyphomicrobiales; family Rhizobiaceae; genus Agrobacterium; species Agrobacterium sp. 5Ca50. The sequence continues at coordinate 437,719 of NZ_AP026438.1, read as the reverse complement.
CAGTTCCATCATCGTCACTGGCCAGACCTCAGACTCCGCCGTGATGGCTGCATCCGGATGCCAATAGCTGATGAAACGTTTTACCGCGATTTTGATATCAAGCGGCACATATTGGTGAATGACGTCACTACCAAGTCTGGAGCGGCACAGCTCTGCCGACGTCACGGTTCCGGTTGTCAGCAGCACATGAATTTCGCGTTTGCGGATTTCGCGGATCAACGGAATAAGCGCCATTGTTTCGCCGACGCTTGCGGCATGAAACCAGATGAGCGGGCCTCTAGGGCGCTCTACGCTGGCATAACCGAAGCGCTCCAGCTTTCGGCTTCGGTCTTCCTTACCCTTGATCGCACGATAGGTAAGGTAGGGACCGGCAAATGGATAGGCTGCCATGCCTGCCAACCGGTAACCGGAAAGTGCCACCCGCGCAATTCGGCTTTTCATGACGGTATGCCTTCGATCCGTGCGCCCAATGGTGCCATCCCCTTGTCAGGTGTTTTCTTGAACTTTCTGTCTTCTCGAAATGCGTCAATAATTGAGCCGACATGAATCTTTTGTTCATTTGCGGCAAAAAACTTTGGATGCGGCACGGATGTTTTTACACCCATGCCGTGCGATTCTACGATATATATTATAGCATAAATCGGGGTCTTTAAGTCTAAACCCGGTTATTTCGTGGTTTGTGGATCAAGAAGTCTGTGCATATGCACTATAAAGTAGCGCATGTGAGCGTTATCCACAGTCTGCTGCGCCTTTGCTTTCCAAGCTGTAAGTGCAGAGGCATAGTCCGGGAAGATACCAACGATATCCAACCCGTTCAAATCCCGGAATTGCACGTCTTCAAGACTTTCAAGCTCGCCGCCAAAAACGAGGTGCAGAAGTTGTTTTTTTTCACTGGATTCGGTCATTTTCTTTTATCTCTTGCCATGTGATCTGGTCCCTTTCCTGTGCGGGATTTCCGCCAAAAGGTCAACCATTACCTGCCTTCACAAAGCGTTCAGAAGACCGCCAAGCGCTCCTTCGCTGGCTGCACATAATGACGGATGACTGACCACCGGCTTGTTGTAAACGATTGGTGAACCATCAAGGTTCACAAGGCGACCGCCGGCACATTGCAGGATAAGATCTGCCGCGGCCAAATCCCAGTCATGTGAACCTGTGCGTACCAGCGTTCCATCGATACGGCCATCGGCCACCATCGCCAGACGATAGGCGAGCGACGGCACATGTTTAATGCGATTGATGGTCTGAGCAGTGTTTTTCTGCAGATCCGCCACGACATCTTCCGGGGCTGCAATATTGAGCACCGAGGACGGAAATGACACAGTAATCGCCTGCCCGTTTCTTTGGGCGACACCACCTTTAACAGCCAGAAATTCTTCCCCGAGCGCCGGTGCAACAAGAACGCCTGCGACCGGCAGTCCGTCGTGGACGACAGCGACGCTGACGCACCATGTGGCGAGACCAGAGATAAAGGCCCGTGTGCCGTCGACAGGGTCGACAACAAACGCTGTCTTGCGGCTCAGACGATCATGACCGTCTTCGGTTTCTTCCGAAAGCCAGCCATAATCTGGCCGAGCTGTGCGAAGAACCTTTTCCAGAACAGCATTCGCCGCATAATCCGCCGCACTGACGGGAGAGCGGCCTTCATTCTTCCACCAGACCTCAGGCTTATTACCGAAGTAACCGAAAGCGACCTCCCCTGCCTGCCTTGCAGCAGCAAGAATAAGGTCGAGATCGGCCTGCCAGTTGTTTTGCTCTGCCGTCATTGTTTAATCGCTATCTGCTTTGCCGTATCAGCGGCCGGCAAGCGTCATGCCCTCAATGGCCAAAGTGGGCGCTGCCACGCCGTATTTGCGGTCGACATCATTGGCTGGAGTGACACGCATGAACATGTCCTTCAGATTGGACGCAATCGTCACTTCCGATACCGGGAACGACAATTTGCCATTTTCAATCCAGAAGCCGGTTGCTCCACGGCTGTATTCACCCGTGATCATATTGACGCCCTGACCGATCAGTTCTGTCACGTAAAAACCGTTGCCGACGCTTGCGATCAGCTCTTCCGGCGAAACGTCACCCGGTTCCAGCGCCAGATTGGTCGAGGCAGGGCTAACTGTGGTGCCACCACGAACGCCGCGCCCGTTGGTCTCGAAACCGCCAATTTCCTTGGCTGCCGATGTGGACAAGAACCAGTGCTTCAACACACCGTCCTCAATCATGACAAGACGTTCGCCGCGGACACCTTCACCATCGAATGGACGGGAAGACGAACCACGCACGATTTGCGGATCATCGGTAATAGACAGGCCGCTTTTCAGAACCTGCTGTCCCATCTTGTCACGCAGGAAACTGGTCTTTCTGGCAACTGAAGCACCATTGATGGCACCGGCGATATGACCGACGAAACCACGCGCGACGCGTGGATCAAAAACGACGGTGACGTTTTTGCCCGTATCGACCTGACGCGGGTTCAGGCGTTCAACCACCCGTTCACCGGCACGACGACCAATGTCCTGTGCACTGTCGAGATCAGAAAAATACAGGCGGCTGTCGAAATCATAGTCGCGCTCCATCTTCGTTCCTTCGCCAGCGATAACACTGACGGAACGGCTGAAGCGGCTGCCCATATAGCTTCCGGCAAACCCGTGCGAAGTGACAAGCACAAGACCGCCCATGCCGGTAGAGGCGCCGGCGCCGGATGAATTGGAAACACCCTTCACTGCGAGAGCGGCCTCTTCCATGGCCAGGGCTGCTTCCTGCAAGGCAGCAGATGACACTTCGGTCGGATCGAAAAGATCAAGATCCTCATATTGACCAGCAAGGCGTGCTTCGTCCGCCAGGCAGGCGAAGGGATCTTCTGGTGAAACCTTTGCCATGGCGACAGCACGCTCGGCCAAGGTTTTCAGGTCAAAGCCTGGATTGGCAGAAACACTTGCGACCCGGTTGCCGACAAAAACACGCAGGGCGAAATCATCGCTTTCCGAGGACTCGGTATTTTCAACCTTGCCAAGACGCACGCCAACAGAATGGGAGCGGGAACGAACTACAACAGCGTCGGCCTTATCCGCACCCGCCTGTTTTGCAAGGTCCACCAACTGGCTTGCGCGATCAATGAGAGCGGAGGAATTGATTTCAGAGGACATTATTTCGCCTTTCGTTACGCTCCATTTATTGACCGGTGCGCCTATCATCAAGGGTAAAGGGAGAACTCGGTCGCAAAATCAGGCAAAGAACTGAAGCTACTTTCAAAGCTCGCACAGATTTGACGGGATTAAATTCGCCCTTCCCGACGGCGATGGTACAATTCGATCTGCGTTTCGATCTGCCGTTTGAGATCGTCCTTCACGGACGCCGTTTCTGCCAGAACCTCTTCAGCTTTCATAAAATCCATGACGCGGAAACGGTTTACCGGTGGACGCAGGAAGATATGTGGCGGATTGAGCTTCAATTTTGCAGCAATGGCAGAATGCATCATCAACTGGCTTGCACCGAACAAGCTATCGATACGGCTGGGAATTGTGGTGCCGTCACCTTCCGGTCCGCCCACCACATCGACACCGATCACAATATCGGCATCATCGAGAAGCGGTTCATAGGGAACGGGATTGAAGATGCCGCCGTCGATCATCACCCGGCCGTTGACCCGGACCGGCATGAACAAAGCCGGGATAGCTGATGACGCAGCAAGTGCCGTGCAAATGTCGCCCTCTGTTACCACAGCCTCGCACTGGCCGTAATAATCCGTCGTCACCACCTTCAACGGTGTTGGCAACTTGTCGAATGTCTTCGGAATCGCCTGAGGCAGCAGGGCATCAAGGATAAGTTCCAGATTAAACTGGCCGAGACGAAAACCATCGACGGGATGGCGCATGGTGGCGGGCCCGAGGCTCCAAAGACGGTTTGCCACGCTGCCTTTTTTGCCCATCAGGTCGATCGTATAATGGCGGATATCCGCGCCTGTCATTCCGGCGGCGTAACCAGCACCAAAAATCGAGCCGATTGAGGCCCCGGCCACGGCGACTGGCTTCAAGCCCAGCTCATCCAGGGCTTCGATGATGTTGATGTGGCAGATGCCACGCGCGCCACCGCCGCCAAGGGCAATTGCAAATCGTGGTTCGCTATGGGTAAGTGCTGGTTGCGAAGGTGTGTCCTGCATTTCGAGAGCGTCCTTCACAACAACCATTACATTCCTGTTTTCTCTTCAGAGTGAAAACATCTTCAGGGACATTGCGCACCGCATGATGTTACGGCTCGTAACGATAGAAATGCATCTTCGTATCGCCAAAGGTTCTCTGCTCCAGCGGCTTGAAGACGGGAGCAACACTGACCATGACGTCGCCACGCTCTTCGAGAATGGCCAGAGCGCCTGGCACCAACCAGCCGCCCTCATGCGCGGCAACAAAAGCCTTCTCACCCTGTCCCAGCCCATAGGGCGGGTCGGCAAAAAGCACATCGAAAGGTTCGATATTGTTGACGCTGCCAAGTTTGGTCGCATCCCGCCGCAGGATACGCGCCCGGCCGTGCAGGCCCAGCGCGTCGATGTTTTCCCAGAGCAGACCACGGCCTTCAACGCCGTTTTCCACAAAAAGCGCAATACGACAGCCTCGGGACAATGCCTCAAGGCCGACGGCACCGGTGCCAGCAAACACATCGAGAATGCGCGTGCCATCCAGTGCTTCCGGATAGGCGTGGCTCAATATGTTGAACAGGCTTTCCCGGGTCCTATCGATTGTCGGGCGAATGCTGTTTGATTTTGGGGCCGCTAAACTACGGCCACGAAACTCACCGCCTACGATCCGCATTCCGTGTCATCCCTTTGCCACCTGAAGACTTGCCGCCGGGTCCCTTGCCAGGACCTTTGCCGCCGGGTTTGCCTCCAGACCCATTACCATCGAATTTGCCGCGTGCGCCGCCTTCGGAACGTTCACCGCGCGGTTTTCCAAAACCAGGTTTGCCGTCCGGACGTCCGCCGCCAGGTTTGCCACTGCGTGGCTTGTCACCAAATGGTCGCTCGCTGCGCTCGCCACGGGCCGGGCGATCACCAAACGGACGGTCACCGCGTGCCGGACGCTCAGAACGTTCGCCACGTTCAGCACGATCTCCGCGTGGCGGACGATCGCCATAAGGTTTATCGCCGCGTGGTGGGCGGTCACCGAAAGGTCTGTCGCCACGTGCTGGACGATCACCGTAAGGCTTATCACCACGTGGTGGACGGTCGCCAAAGGGTCTGTCGCCACGGGCTGGACGTTCGGAACGTTCACCACGCTCCGGTCTGTCTCTAAAAGAACGCTCTTCGCGCGGGCGATCCCCAAACGAACGTTCGCCAGCGGGACGATCTCCACGTGGAGGCCGAGCACCAAACGGCTTGTCGCCACGGGCTGATCGATCCGAGCGGTCGCCGAATGGTTTGTCACCCCGTGGCTTGTCACTGCGTGGGCGGTCACCGAATGACCGTTCGCCGCGTGGTCGGTCGCCACGCTCACCACGGCCACGGCCTTGTTCTTCGTCACGCGGTGGAGAATCGGAGCGAATCCACTCACCCTCTGCATCTGCATGGCGCACGACGCTACGGCGTGCTTCTTCCTGTGCAGATGGCTGCTTGAACAGGCTTTCAGCCTCAGCGCGCGCTGATGTCTTGCGTGCCTTGCCATCACGGGTCGGCTTTGCACCGGGTGCCATCCAGACATTGGCAGTACGGCTGCTGCCCAAAGCAGGACGGGATGGACGGCGATCGTCGCCTTCGTTTTCGTCGCGGTCTTTCGCGCCAAATTTCGAACCGGGCTTGGAACCAAATTTCCCGGCGGGCTTGTCAGAACGTTTTGTATCGAGGCGTCCTAGCGAACGTTCACGGTCGTCGCGCTTATCGCCGGATCTTGCTGGACGTGAATTGTCATCGCCGTCCGAGCGCTTTGCCCACTCACCCTTCGCAGGACGGGCAGCTGGTGCCTCATCGTCTTCTGCACCGGCATTGTCGTTATAAAGCGGCGCTTCGAAGTTGGCGCCAGCAGCTTCAATCAGGCGTGGACCCAACTGATCGCGCAACATGCGTCCACGAACTTCCACAACCTTGCCTTCCGGCAGGTCACCCAATTGGAAAGGACCGTAGGAGATACGGATCAGGCGGTTAACTTCCAGACCGAGCGCACCGAGAACGTTCTTGATTTCACGGTTCTTGCCTTCACGCAGACCCATGGTAATCCAGACATTGTGGCCCTGCTTGCGGTCCAGCGTCGCATCAATTGCGCCGTAGAGAACGCCGCCGACGGCAATGCCTTCCTTGAGCTTGTCCAGTTCTGCCTGATCGACCTCACCATGGGCGCGCACGCGGTAACGGCGTAGCCAGCCAGTGGTGGGCAGCTCCAGAACACGAGACAATCCACCGTCATTGGTCAGAAGAAGCAGACCTTCGGTATTGATGTCCAAGCGGCCGATCGACAGAACGCGCGGCAATTCTTCCGGCAGGTTGTCAAACACTGTCGGACGACCTTCAGGATCGAAATTGGTGGTCACCAGACCGGCAGGCTTGTGGTAGAGCCACAGGCGGGTGCGTTCTGCACCACGGATCGGCACGCCATCCACTTCGATCTGATCGGCAAGTGTTGCATTCACGACCGGCGAATCAAGCTTGACGCCGTTCATTGAAACACGACCTTCCATGATCATGCGCTCGACATCACGTCGCGATGCGACCCCTGCTCGTGCCATGATCTTGGAAATGCGCTCCGGCTTGCCGACCGGCGCGTCTTCAGCTGCGACCTTTGCGGCGGCCGCCTTGTCATAGGACTGTTTTTTCGCCGCCGGCTTGCCTTCTGGCTTGCCAGGCTTGCGATCACGGTCAAATTTCTTGTCACCACCGCGCGTCGGCTTGTCTTTGAATGTCATTTGTTGTTTGCCTGTTGTTTGCCGTGTCCTATCAGGTCAAACGGCCGTGGTTAAGAGGAAATTGCAGACAATGGCGGAAACAATGCATTTCATGGACCTTGCCTTTGCGGCTGCGCAAGAGGCTGGAGAAAAGCAGGAAGTTCCTATTGGCGCTGTGGTCGTCCTCGATGGTTATGTTATTGGCAGTTCCGGAAACCGCACACGTGAACTAAATGATGTCACGGCACATGCCGAAATCATGGCGATCCGCATGGCATGTGAGGCATTGGGGCAGGAACGGCTAAGCGGCGCCGACCTGTATGTGACCCTTGAACCATGCACGATGTGCGCTGCCGCCATATCATTTGCACGTATTCGCAGACTGTATTACGGCGCCGAAGACCCCAAGGGCGGCGGCGTTGACAATGGTGTGCGTTTTTACCAGCAGCCGACCTGCCACCACGCACCCGATGTTTATTCCGGCATAGGCGAAACTTCGTCCGCGCAGCTGCTCAAAGATTTTTTCCAGAGCAAGCGAGAGGATTAAAACGCTGCGATCTCATGCCGTCGCGATAAGGGCAACGGCATGATACCTCAACCGGTCATTATTGGAATGGCATCCACCACTTGCTGCCCTGCTTGGCAGCTGCGGCCTCTTTCTTAAGGCGCTTGGCCTTTTTCTGTTCCGGTTCGCCCAGATCATTCAACTCTTCTTGTGAGGCGGAACGATAGCCGGTTGGCGGGTCTGTCAGGTATTTGCGCTGGCCGTTGACGGCGTTGCCGCCTGAGGCTTCCGCCTTGGCCTTACGGAATGCTTCCCACTTCTGGCTTTCGGTCATCTGGCCATTGGTGCCATTGCCTGCCAGGAGCGGCGAACGGTAGTTCGGGTTGTCCTTGTTGGCTTCCGCCTCTTCACGCAGGCGCTCGCGGGTTTCTTCCGGCGCTTCCACCCATTGCGGGTTGTTTTCGCGGCTGGCAAGAGACTGCTGCGGCTGGTTGAGCTGACGTGTGTTGGCGTTGGCAGGCACAACAAGGCCCGGACGCGGCGTGTATTTCAGATTGCGATTTTCCTGATTGCCGGTCAGCGAAACCGACGAACCCAGATCTTCGACAAGCTGCTCCATAGAGGATTTGCCCGTGCCATAGGTCGGACTGCCGGTACATGCACTCAAGGCCAGGCAAGCGGTGAGAACACCTGCGATACCGCCGGACATGCGTAAACCTTGCATCATCTTCATCGAACCCTTCAAGCCAAGCCAGAACAAAAGACATAGCCAATTTCATTTGGCAATGCTGGGAAAATCCGGCCAATTTCAGGCAGGTTTACCGGATGAAGCACCAAAGTGCAATTCATCCGGTCATTTTCCTTAGTTTACTGCGGCCAATTCACGCAATGCTGCTGCATCACGCGCTGATACGTCAGGATATTCAGGGTCGGAGCCGACATCAGCCGTAATCCGCCAGGACCGTGCGCACTTCTTGCCTTCGGCCAGCTTCTGCTCAACCGAAACCTTCTGTACTTCGTTCAGACGGAAGGCATCAGACGCACCCTCGCCCGTCACCACCGAGATGGCAGAGGTGATGCAGATTTCTGCGAAATCCTGGCCTTCAAGTGCCTTTAGCAGTTCCGGATCTGCAATGTGCACAACCGGAGCGGCTTCCAGCGAAGACCCGATACGCTTTTCACGGCGTTCGATTTCAAGCGCGCCGGTGACGACGGTACGAACCTTGCGGATCTTGTCCCACTTGGCAGCAAGTGCATCGTTTTTCCATTCACCCGGCACAGTTGGGAACTGCTCAAGGTGAACCGATTCGCTTTGTGGATAACGCGAGAGCCACGCTTCTTCTGTGGTGAATGGCAGCATTGGTGCCAGCCAGCTCACCAGGCAATCGAACAGCTTGCGGATAACGGCAAGCGATGCACGACGCTTGAGCGAAGACGGAGCGTCGCAATAAAGCGTGTCCTTGCGAACGTCGAAATAGAATGCCGACAATTCGACATTCGAGAAATCGATCAGGGCACGGGCGATCTTCTTGAATTCGAAGGCGTCGTAACCTTCGCGGACAACCTTATCCAGACCAGCCAGACGGTGCAGCATCAACTGCTCCAGTTCTGGCATGTCGGCATAGGCAATGTCTTCACCGGTGTCATGCGCGAGCGTACCAAGCATCCAGCGGATGGTGTTACGCAGCTTGCGATAGGCATCGATATTGGTTTGGATGATGGCCTTGCCGAGACGCTGGTCTTCCCAGTAGTCGGTCGTCATAACCCACAGACGCAGGATGTCAGCGCCGGATTCCTTCATGACGTCCTGCGGAGCGACAACGTTTCCAAGCGACTTGGACTGTTTGCGGCCCTGTTCGTCCATGGTGAAACCGTGGGTGACGACAGCCTTGTAAGGCGCACGACCACGCGTTGCGCAGCTTTCCAGCAGCGACGAGTGGAACCAGCCGCGATGCTGGTCAGAACCTTCCAGATAAACATCGGCTGGCCATTTCAGGTCAGGGCGATCTTCCAGCGTGAAGGTGTGCGTGCAACCACTGTCGAACCACACGTCAAGGATATCCATGACCTGGTGCCACTTGGCATGATCGTGCTCGTCGCCGAGGAAACGATCCTTGGCGCCATCTGCAAACCATGCATCTGCACCCTCAACCTCGAACGCTTCAAGGATGCGGGCATTGACGGCGTCGTCCACCAGCACTTCACCCTGCTCGTCTGCGAAAACAGCGATTGGAACGCCCCAGGCGCGCTGACGCGACAGCACCCAGTCAGGGCGGTTCTCGATCATTGCGCGCAGACGGTTCTGGCCGGACGCAGGCACGAAGCGGGTGTCGTCGATGGCCGAAAGCGAGCGCGAGCGCAGCGTGGTGCCGTCACCCAGTTCCTTGTCCATGTAGACAAACCATTGCGGCGTGTTGCGGAAGATAACCGGCTTCTTGGAGCGCCAGCTATGCGGGTAGCTGTGCTTCAGACGGCCGCGTGCAAACAGGTTATTGCCGGCGATCAGCGCCTTGATGACACGATCATTGGCATCACCCTTCTTGCCGTTATCGTCCATGACGCGTGCGGGACCGCCTTCAGCCGACGGACCGAAGCCCGGAGCATCCTCGGTGTAAAAACCGTCATCACCAACCGGGAACGGGATTTTGGGCGAGATGCCGCGCGCTTCCAGTTCGCGAACACTGGCCATCCACGCGTCAAAGTCTTCGCGACCATGGCTTGGTGCGGTGTGCACAAACCCAGTGCCGGCATCGTCAGTGACGTGATCGCCGTCCAGCAGCGGAACCGCAAAGTCGTAACCCAGGGATGCCAACGGATGGGCGCAGGTGACCGACGCCAACTCCTCCGCTGTGACACCGCGCAGCAACTTGAACGTAACCTTGGCCTTGGCTGCAGCATCATCCGCCAGGCGGGTGGAGAAGATCAACTTTTCGCCGGGCTGCGGGCCAAAATCATTGGTGGCCGTTTCAACCTCATAAAGACCATATGGGAAACGCGACGAGAACGAGATCGCGCGGTTGCCCGGGATTGTCCAAGGCGTAGTTGTCCAGATGACAACAAAGTTGCCCTTCAGGTCAGCCGGGCCTTCGACAACCGGGAACTTCACCCAGATCATGTCGCTTTCGACGTCAGCATATTCAACTTCGGCCTCAGCCAGAGCCGTGCGTTCGACAACCGACCACATGACCGGCTTGGAGCCGCGATAAAGCTGACCGCTTTTGGCGATCTTCAACAGTTCTCCAGCGATCCGCGCTTCCGCGTGGAAGTTCATGGTCGTGTAAGGGTTTTCAAAATCGCCTTCGATACCGAGACGTTTGAATTCATCCGACTGCTTCGCGATCCAGCCAGCTGCAAAATCACGGCATTCCTTACGGAATTCGTTGATCGGAACTTCGTCCTTGTTCTTGCCCTTGGCACGATACGCTTCTTCGATCTTCCATTCGATCGGCAGACCGTGGCAATCCCAGCCAGGAACGTAGTTGCTGTCGAAACCGCGCATCTGGAACGAGCGCGTGATGACGTCCTTAAGGATTTTGTTCAGTGCGTGGCCGATATGGATATTGCCATTGGCATAGGGAGGGCCATCATGCAGCACGAACTTCTCACGTCCGGCGGCGGAGGCGCGAAGGCGCTTATACAGGCCCATTTCCTGCCAGCGCTTTACTGTTTCTGGCTCTTTTTGCGGCAAACCTGCACGCATCGGGAAATCCGTCTGCGGCAAATAGAGCGTGGAGGAATAGTCTAGTTTTTCTGCGGTGTCGTTCATAACCGTACCGTTACTGAGGCGCCCTCATGGGGTCGCGTCGTATTGATTTTGATAAACAAAAGCGGAAAGCGCCTCGACAAGCGCCAACATCCCGGACCTTCCGGCTGTTACAGCGGGCGGAAGGCCGGGCCAATAATTCGGGATATGAACGTCGACCGATATTGGAACATAGTGCCGGTTCTTTAAGGCGTTTCAGACCGTTTGAAAAGAGAATAGATGGTGATAGCGTCTCAATAGCCCGCCACCCGCCAAAAAAATGCAACAAAATCGCTCTCTTGCCGTGCAATCAAGCATTGTCCGCTCGAATTTTCCGGCGGATGGCAAGACGTCTCAAAAAGCGATTTTTGCATCCAGTTCGCCCAGCGGACGAACACCTGACAGAAGCGCCCTAGCCTCTTCTTCATCGCGCTTGATCTGGGCGACAAGAGGCTCAAGCCCGTCAAACTTCAACTCATCGCGCAGATGACCAAAGAACGATACGGAACAGGTTTCGCCGTAGAGATCGCCCGAAAAATCGAACACAAATGTTTCCAGCAATGCGACGCCATTTTCCGTGACGGTCGGGCGGTAACCGAAGCTCGCCACACCATCATGAAGCGTGCCATCGGCACGACGGAAGCGCACGGCGTAAATGCCGGGTTTCAGTGCAGTCTCCGGAGGAAGCGCCATATTGGCGGTTGGATACCCCAAGGTGCGGCCAAGTTGCTGGCCTTTGATAACCACTGCCTCAACCGTATAACGATAACCCAGAAGTCCGGCAGCGCCGACAACATCGCCCTGCATCAGCAATGCCCGGACACGACTGGACGATACCACCTCTGCACCTTCATCCCGGAAGGCATCAATCAGCGCGACATCAAAAACGTAACGTTTGCCCGCTTCCATCAGGAATGCAGGCCCGCCTTCACGACCTTTGCCGAAATGAAAATCAAAACCTGTCACCACTGCACTGGCACCCAACCAGTCCGACAATATGGATTTGACGAACTCATCGGCAGAGCGCTGCGAAAAATCATGGTCGAATGGATATTCGATGACCGACTGGAAACCTTCGGCTTCCAGCAAACGCGCCTTGAGCGACGCAGGGCTCAGACGGAAAACAGGTTCATCCGGTTTGAAAATCGTGCGCGGATGCGGCTCAAACGTCAGCACCAGCGCAGGTACGCCACGCGACCTGGCCAATTCCAGTGCCCGCTCAAGCACAGCCCGGTGGCCGCGATGCACGCCATCGAAATTGCCGATGGCAATGACCCCACCGCGAAGATTTTCCGGCAGCGGCTCTTTTTTTTCGTTGCGATGAAATACTGTCATTTCCGCCAATTCCTGTTTACGCCAGACGTGGCATCCACCAGCCAGGCGCCGCACCCTGCCCCTTCAGATAGGCATTGAGCAATGCCTCATCCGTCTGGCCGTTCAGCGTATATTCCGCAGCGTGAATGCCACCGCTTATATAGAGCAATTGCAGGCCGTTCGAGAGGGCGCCCTTGACATCTGTCGGCATGCCGTCGCCGATTGCCAAGATCCGCTCCTGCGGAAACGGGCCACGAACCTCTTCGGCCGCAGCTAGGCACGCCTGATAGATTGGCGTGTGCGGCTTGCCAGCAATACGGACCTCGCCGCCAAGCTGCCCATAATAGGCAGCCATGGCACCTGCACATGGAATGATGCGCTCGCCGCGCTCAACCACCAGATCGGGGTTTGCACAGATCATTGGTACGGAGCGGGCAATAAAGCCCTTCAGCATATCGGTGTAGTCTTCAGGTGTTTCGGTTTCATCATCGAAGAAGCCGGTGCAGACGACCGATTCCGCGTCGGCTTCTGGTACGATTTCAACGTCCAGTCCGTCGAGCAACGGCAGGTCACGTTCCGGTCCGAGCAGGAAAACCTTGCTTGGGCCTTCGGCGATCAGTCCACGTGTCACGTCGCCTGAGGTGATGATGCGGTCATAGGCAGTATCGGGAATGCCGAGCACGCGCAACTGAGCAATCACACCGGGCGCCGGGCGCGGAGAATTGGTAATCAGCACCACGGTCTTGCCCACCTTGCGCGCTTCTTCCAAGGCGACGGCCGCATCCGGAAATGCCGAAACGCCGTTGTGCAAAACACCCCATACATCAGACAGAATGACGTCGAACTGCTCGGTAATGTCGCCAAGAGTGGTTATGCGGTGGGCCATGAGTACTTTCCGGGTAAAAGACAATTGAGGCTGACATTGCAAAGCGCAACGTCGATGGCAAGAAAAAAAGCCACCGGATTGAAAGGCAAGTTGACGTTACGGCGGTTAACCGCCGACCCAGAGGCGGGCGAAACCGGCGGCGATGCACAACGCCAAAACCGGCACCATGCCAAGCTTGAAGCGAAACAGCATCAGTGTTGAGGCCACAAACAGTGCGAGCGCAACCGGATCCAGCGTGTTCCACACCGGCACCGACAGGTTGAGATTGATGACAGGGACGAGCGCCACACGCTCGACATCCCGAAACAGCACATGCAGGCCAAACCAGACAGAAAGATTGAGAATGACACCAACGACGGCAGCGGTGATTGCTGACAAGGCGGCAGAAAGCCTGCGGTTGTGGCGCGCACTTTCCATGTAAGGTGCACCAAGAAAAATGAAAATAAAGCTGGGTACGAAGGTTGCCCATGCCGCAACACTTGCCCCCATGACACCTGCCAAAAGCGGATCAAGCAGACCGGGATTTCTGAACGCTGCGAGAAAACCGATGTAGGACAGTACCAGCACCAGCGGACCAGGCGTCGCCTCCGAAAGAGCCAGACCATCAAGCATTTCACCTGCTGTCATCCAGCCATGGTTTTCGACAGCAATCTGCGCCACATAGGCCAGCACCGCATAGGCACCGCCAAATGTCACAACGGCCATCTTTGAGAAGAAGGTTTGCAATTGCGCCAGGGTTTCAGGTGCCGCAAAAATCCAGATCAAGGCAAAGGGGATTTGCCAGATAGCAATACCGCACAGCAGGCCGACCGCTCTTTTGTGCAAAGGCGGCACGTCGATCTTTGGCGCGCTTCCTAAAGAAGGTGATTGCTCACCAGCTGCACTGGAGGTCATGGCTCTTCGCGCCACAAACCAACCGACAGCACCGGCGATCAGGATCACCAACGGGAATGGCAGACCAAACAGAAACAGAGCAATGAATGCTGCGCCAGCGATATACATAAGAGACCGACTGACAAGGGCACGTTTTGCCACCCGCAGCAGTGCTTCAATGACGATGGCGAGAACGCCAGCTTTCAGACCTGACAACAATGCTGGCAGCCAGTGGGTATCCTGATAAAGCGCGTAAGCTGCCGCGAGCGCCACGATGACGATAAAGCCGGGCAGAATAAAAAGTGTTCCGGCAATGATGCCACCGCGCCTACCATGTAAAAGCCAACCGCAATAGGTGGCAAGTTGTTGTGCTTCTGGACCGGGCAGCAGCATGCAATAATTCAAAGCATGTAGAAACCGCTCCTCAGAGATCCAACGGCGTTCATCAACCAAGATACGGTGCATCATGCCGATCTGACCAGCCGGGCCGCCAAAGCTAAGCAGGCCGATCCGGGCAAAGGTCGCAGTCAACTCAAAAAATGAGGGGCGGGTCGTCGAAATGTCGGGGCGCAAAAAATCTGTCATGCAGACGCAGTAACCATTTTACATGAAATTTTTCCGACAGGCTGTCCTTGACTCGTACAGGTAGCCTGCTTATCTCCGTCTCGCTGGCACTCACATACAGGGAGTGCTAACACTATCCAGATGGATCACAAGATCCATGAATGTCATTTGATCGAGGGATTAGACAATGGCAAGCACAACTTTCCGCCCGCTTCACGACCGCGTTGTCGTTCGTCGCGTTGAGTCCGAAGCAAAGACCAAGGGCGGCATCATCATTCCTGATACCGCTAAGGAAAAGCCACAGGAAGGCGAAATCGTCGCCGTCGGTTCCGGCGCTCGTGATGAGTCCGGCAAGGTCGTCGCTCTCGACGTCAAGGCTGGCGACCGCGTTCTGTTCGGCAAGTGGTCCGGCACCGAAGTCAAGCTCGACGGTGAAGACCTTCTGATCATGAAGGAATCCGACATCATGGGTATCATCGGCTAATCTGCCGAACCCGTCGTTTCCTTAAATTTTAAGCCGGACACCGTCCGGCAATTCGAAACCAGGAGTTTTGAAAATGGCAGCTAAAGAAGTAAAATTCGGCCGCAGCGCACGCGAAAAGATGCTGCGCGGCGTAGACATTCTTGCAGACGCAGTGAAGGTAACTCTCGGCCCTAAAGGTCGTAACGTTGTTATCGACAAGTCCTTCGGCGCACCACGCATCACCAAGGACGGCGTTTCGGTCGCCAAGGAAATCGAACTGGAAGACAAGTTCGAGAACATGGGCGCACAGCTCGTTCGCGAAGTTGCATCCAAGACCAACGACATTGCAGGTGACGGCACCACGACCGCTACCGTTCTGGCGCAGGCTATCGTTCGCGAAGGCGCAAAGGCCGTTGCAGCTGGCATGAACCCAATGGACCTGAAGCGCGGTATCGACCTCGCTGTTGCAGAAGTCGTCAAGGACCTGCAGGCAAAGGCAAAGAAGATCAACACGTCCGAAGAAGTTGCACAGGTCGGTACGATCTCTGCAAACGGCGAACGTCAGATCGGTCTCGACATTGCTGAAGCAATGCAGAAGGTTGGCAACGAAGGTGTTATCACCGTTGAAGAAGCCAAGACTGCTGAAACCGAACTCGAAGTCGTTGAAGGCATGCAGTTCGACCGCGGTTACCTGTCCCCTTACTTCGTAACCAACCCAGAAAAGATGATTGCGGATCTCGAAGACGCATACATCCTTCTCCACGAAAAGAAGCTTTCGAACCTGCAGGCTATGCTGCCAGTTCTCGAAGCTGTTGTTCAGACCGGCAAGCCACTCGTTATCATCGCTGAAGACGTAGAAGGCGAAGCTCTTGCAACGCTCGTCGTCAACAAGCTGCGTGGCGGCCTGAAGATCGCTGCTGTTAAGGCTCCTGGCTTCGGCGACCGCCGCAAGGCCATGCTCGAAGACATCGCCATCCTGACCGGTGGTACAGTGATCTCCGAAGACCTCGGCATCAAGCTCGAAAACGTTACGCTCGACATGCTCGGCAAGGCGAAGAAGGTTTCGATCTCCAAGGAAAACACAACGATCGTAGACGGCTCCGGCCAGAAGTCCGACATCGAAGGCCGCGTTGCCCAGATCAAGGCTCAGATCGAAGAAACTTCTTCTGACTACGACCGCGAAAAGCTGCAGGAACGTCTTGCTAAGCTCGCTGGCGGCGTTGCTGTTATCCGCGTTGGCGGTTCGACAGAAGTTGAAGTTAAGGAAAAGAAGGATCGCATCGACGACGCTCTCAACGCGACGCGCGCTGCTGTTCAGGAAGGTATCGTACCAGGCGGCGGCGTTGCCCTGCTGCGTTCTTCCACGAAGATCACTGTCAAGGGTGAGAACGACGATCAGGAAGCTGGCGTGAACATCGTTCGCCGCGCTCTGCAGGCTCTGGTTCGCCAGATCGCTGACAACGCTGGTGACGAAGCTTCTATCGTTGTTGGCAAGATCCTTGAAAAGAACGAAGACAACTATGGCTACAACGCTCAGACTGGCGAATATGGCGACCTGATCGCTCTCGGCATCGTTGACCCTGTCAAGGTTGTTCGTACAGCTCTGCAGAATGCAGCTTCGGTTGCTTCCCTGCTGATCACCACTGAAGCCATGATTGCTGAACTGCCAAAGAAGGATGCTCCGGCTCTTCCAGGCGGCGGCATGGGCGGTATGGGTGGTATGGACTTCTAATCAGTCCTACCCGTTTCGTTTACGAAAGGGCGATCTTCGGATCGCCCTTTTTTTGTTTTCGCCAATACTCGTCTTGTAACGTTAATGCACGCGGTTAAACAAAACGGTCAACACACAGGTCTTATCGTTTTTGCCAATTTAAATGTGAGATCGGGCCTTTTGCGCGCCCGGTGCCTTTACAACTTGCGCATCCTTCACAGTTTTGCCTCAGATCTCAGCAAAACAGTTTTGACGGCAGTCACTATTTTATGTTTCAAATGCCGTTTGCAACAAATTAGAAATACAAAATTATCTAATATGAATCATTATGGGACAGCATTGATGTTAGAAAATACTTGTCGCGGTAGAAAAATAGAGTATGAGGACTTTCTTCTTCCGTCTCTGAGCTTACCGGATGGTAGATGCTGACAGACGAACACCCTTGAAAACCTAGCAAATTGTCGTATTTTCGAGTTATCGCGGAAAAAACATAGTATGTGATGTTTTTTAGCAAAAATGCATTGCCGTTTAAAAAAAAGAAACTATAAATCCTGCGCGAACAGCAGATATTGACAACTCTAAGATAAAATTTCAGAGCGCGTCTAAAACAAAAAGCATCTATCAAGACTCGCCGACATTCGTATGAGTGAATACTTTGCGCATTCGCAATATTCACGATTTCAGGTTTCTCATGATGAGCAACCAGCATCGCAATGCCACATGCTTCAGCGAAAAACGCAATCTGAAGTGTGTCACGCGCAAGTGTACCGGAACTTTGCGATAACGATACGTAAAACAACAGCTTAAACTACGCCAGCAAATCGGGGTCATCGCGACGTGTTTGAGTATGGGAATTGTTAAAGTGCCATTTTGCATTCCAATATCGTCAAGTACGAGAGACCAGCGAATGCATTCCGGCATAAAATTCGGGGACTACTGTGTTTAAGATTTCGCGAAACAACAATGCCGAATTTTCCCCTTCATGGAGCCACGAGGACCATGGAATTTTTTCGCAGCTCTGCGTTTCGGAGAAATGGACCGGCAACCTGTCAAACGGCATCATTGAACTTGGCAGCCTGTCGTCGTCACTTCATGGTCTTGAAGGTAAAGAATGCGGCTTGCTTAGCCTGATGCGCTGTTATGATCCCCATGATCGCGCCAGCATTCTGGCCCTGTTCGAGCAAGCTTCTATGGCTGCATCACGCTTTTGTTTCACAACAACGGTGAAAATAAACGGCAACAAACGCCAACCAGTGTTCTGTGCAGGTGAATCTCGCGGCCAAGAAGAGCGTTTTTACGGCAGCATAACCGGCCTCTTCATGTTCCCACGCTTTCAGGTGCCTGTTGGTCAGAATGCATTTTATTCAACCCGTTTCGCGCAATAAGCTCCAACTCCGACCGATATAGGGTATGGGACCGTGGAAGGACAAACCAGCCCTTTCCTAGGCCGGAACTTTTAGGCCCTTTATGCTGGCTGGGCGAGATTCTGCTTTATGGTGCCACGCTGCAACAGCGGGATAACGTTCCAATTGCAGAGCCTCCCTCGCGCCGTAATGGACTTCCAGACCCCGCACCCAAGGAAATGTCGCGATGTCGGCGATCGAATAGTCATCTCCTGCCAGCCATTGATTGTGCTCCAGCCATTTTTCCAAAACACTCAGCAGGCGCTGGGTTTCTTCACGATAACGGTCCGTCGCGTATGAATTATTGGCGACCTTGTCGGAGGCATACTTAAAGAAATGGCCAAACTGGCCGAACATCGGGCCGACCCCACCTACCTGAAAAAATAGCCATTGTATCGCAAGATACCGCTTCTCCGGATCGCGGGGCAAAAGTTTCCCAGTTTTTTCAGCGAGATACAGCAGGATGGCACCGGACTCAAAAATACCAATGGGCCGTTTGTTTGGCCCATGTGGATCTATGATTGCGGGTATGCGACCGTTGGGATTGAGCGACAAAAACTCCATCGATTTCTGGACATTGGTTCCTATATCGATCTTGTGAACCTCATAGGGTAGCCCCAATTCCTCCAACGCAATTGCAACCTTCACGCCGTTGGGCGTGGCAAGTGAATAAAGCTGTATGATGTCTGGATTGGTGGCCGGCCATTGAGTGGTCACAGGAAAAGCAGAAAGATCGATCACGGCACATCTCCTCGGTCGTTATGAGACTGTATGCGCGTTGCAAATATTTTAATGCTTGCAACTAAACCCGAAAGTCATCGCTTCGGATTTTTATTGTTCACCAATTGCGAACAAATCGTCTTTGTTCGTCTATCTTTCGTAAACAGACAAACTGATCCAAATATGGTTGCAGAATTCAGCATCACACACAATCGCCTACACGGCGCATGGAGCCTTATATGTCTGCAACAAATTCCAATACCAACAGCCTGATCTTGCTTGGCGCACGCGTACTTCTTGCCGCCATGTTCCTGCTCGCAGGTTTTCCTAAACTCATCGACCCATCTGGCACCGCTGGCATGATCGCCGGCGCTGGCCTGCCTGCCGCAACCGCGCTTGCTTACATTGCCGGCATCTTTGAAGTCGTTTCCGGTCTTGCGATCCTTCTCGGTTTCCAAACGAAGATTGCAGCATTTGCTCTGGCGCTCTTCTGCTTGTTCACCGCATTCGTCTTCCATAATGGCCCGATTGTTGTCCCCGACTTTCCTGAAGGCGCAAACAACCTCCTGACCATGTTCAACGGCTTAATCTTCTGGAAAAACATTGCGGTCGCAGGTGGTTTCCTCGGCCTGGCAGCAACTGGCGCTGGTGCCTATTCCATCGATGGTCGTCGGGGCTAATAAGCCCTTCCTGAAAAACACAAAAACCGCCGGATTGTTCCGGCGGTTTTTTATTCCACATAGTCTTTCTCATGGGATGGAAGATCATCGATCTGCGACAGCCATGCCACTGATGAGCGCGCCCATATCTGGGCTTTGGGAGCCAACACATCACGCTCGTTGATGCTGCCCCATCGAATTCCCCATTCCTTCTCGTCCTCGCCCTCGCCGCTGGTAAACAGGGGCGAACCGCACTCTGGACAAAAATATTGCCGGCGGGCACGGCCGTTATCACCGACCTTCCGGTAGAGCTTGGGTTGGTTATCGAGAATTTTAAGATCGGCCCTCGGAACGAGCAGTGTGACGCGGAAGGGTGAGCCGGTTAGGTTAGTCTCTGGCAATCAGTGCAATGGCAAATGCCCACACGGCTCGGATCGGCTTCCGCTTCAAATTTGACATGGCCACAGTGGCATTGCCCGCTAATATGCAGGATGGCCTCCCTCTTCAGGCAGGCCATCATAAGTGAACAGTACAGAAACCGACAGTCTAAAGGGCAGACTGCACGCGGGCGATGATATCTTTCACCACCGCATCGCCCTCATGTTCAGGCTTGCGTGCCCGCACAAAGCAGGCCTCGGAGTGCAGGATGACACCATCCGACAAGATCTTTAAGTGGTTTGCCTTCAGTGTCGAACCCGTCGAGGTGATGTCAACGATGATATCAGCCTGACCTGCAGCAGGTGCGCCTTCGGTGGCACCAAGGCTCTCGACAATGCGATACAGCTGGATACCGTGGCTGCCGGAAAAATACTGCTGTGTCAGACGCCAGTATTTTGTGGCAATGGCCAAACGACGTCCATGGCGCGCACGAAATTCGGCCGCCACATCACCAAGATCCGCCATGCTGTCGACATCCAGCCAGATCTCCGGCACCGCCACGACAACATCCGCATGACCGAAACCGAGGCGTGCACAAAACTCGACGCGACCGTCGGCATTGTCCAATCCTTCGCGCACAAGATCTTCACCGGTCACGCCGAAGTCTACTGTGCCATTGCCAATTTCACGAGCAATCTCAGAGGCGGACAAATAGGCGATCTCGATATCGTCGCGTCCGTCGACACGGGCGCGATAAGAACGATCATTGCCAATGGCAGAAATCTTCATGCCTGCCCGTTCGAGAATGGCAGAGGATTCCTCTTTCATGCGACCCTTGGAGGGCAGGCCAATGGTGATGGTCATTTGGAAGCCCTCGCCATTTCAATACGGTCCAGCCACAGGGAGAAGCCAACGGCGGGGATACGATCCGTCGCGCCGAGCAGCGTCATCAGCCGGTCAAAACGTCCGCCGCCTGCCAGCACTTCAACACTGCCGGTTTTGGTGATTTCGAACACAAGGCCGGTGTAATAGTCCAGCGGACGCCCAAAGGCCGCCTTGTACTGAATGTTGTCCAAGTCGGCACCGGAATTTGCCAGCGCAGCCACGCGGCCATCGAAGGTGGAGAGAGCTGCGCCGAGCTGCAAACCGGCCTCCTGCGCAAAGGCGGCAAGCGCCTCGGATGCACCTGACAATGGCGATTGCAAGGACAGGAATGTCTTCAGGGTGTTGAAATTATGGTCGGAAAGACGGGTTGCCGCCAATGCCAGCTTTTCGCGCAGACGTCGGGCAATTTCTGCCGGTGCGCGGCTTGCATTGGTGGAATAACCTGTCTGCTGCATGACGGTATCAATATAACCGACAAGCTCCGTTTCATCGCCTGAGGCAAGCAGGCCTGCTACCCGCGAATCCAGTCCCGTTACCGGTTTTGGATTGATCAGTCCCTCGAGCAGGGCTTCCAGTTGCTGGATATTGCCAAATGCCTGCACAAGCCGCTTTTGCCAACCTGATGGCAGGCCAAGGGCGGCAACAACCGCTTCGAAAACCTTCTGGTCGCCCAGTGTTGTCGATAACGCCTGCGATGGCAAAAGTCGGTTCAAAACCGCCGTTGCGTCAACGATGGCGCGGGCGTCAGATGCAGCTATATCCGCATCGCCCAAATCCTCGATACCGGCCTGGTAAAATTCGTTAGCGCCTTCACGACGCTGGCGAAATACCTGCCCCATATAGGAATAACGTTTCGGCGTCCCGGTTGCGGTTTCGATGTGACGAAGGCAAACGGGAATAGTGAATTCCGGGCGCAGGCAAAGGCTTGCGCCGGTTTCGCTTTCGGTCAGGAAAATACGGCGGCGCAAATCTTCGCCCGCCATATCCAGAAACGGTTCGGCGGGCTGAATGACAGGCGTATCGATGCGCACTGTCTTGCGCTTGGCAAATTCATCCAGCAATTCACCGGCAAAATCCGGCATGTCGATGAAAGGCATGTTACCCTGCCCGCGCTCGGTCTTCAGCCTGTGCGGCCAGAATTTCCTTCACCTTGGCAACGAGTTCAGCTTCCGGAACGGTTTCCTGCGCCACACGCGCCTCACGCCAAGTCGCATTGTCCTCGATCTCGCCGGAAAGTCGCTTACCCTCGATTAGATCCTTGATCTGAACGACGCTCTGCGCACGCTCATCACCACCTTGAATGATGGCGACAGGAGAACCGAGGCGGTCGGCATATTTCAGCTGGTTGCCGAACTTCTTCCAGTTGCCCTGATACATTTCGGCGCGGATGCCTTCGGCGCGCAGTGCCTGCGTGAAACGCTGGTAACGGCCCATGCTTTCCACATCACCGTCCATGACGGTAATCAACACAGGCGCCAGTGCCTTTTGCTGGCCAAGCTTGCCAAGATTCTTCAGCGCCGTCATCAGGCGCGAAACACCAATGGAGAAACCGGTCGCCGGAACAGGCTGGCCCATGAAGCGGGATACCAGACCATCGTATCGGCCACCGCCGCCGACTGAACCGAATACGACCTTGTCACCCTTGTCATTGGTAACGTCGAAGGTCAGTTCAGCTTCGTAAACCGGGCCGGTGTAATATTCGAGACCACGCACGACGGACGGGTCGATCTTGATGCGGGTTTCATCGTAACCGGCGCTGGTCACCAGCGCGCCGATGATATTCAGTTCTTCGACGCCTTCTTCACCCTTCGAGGTGCCGGCAACGAGTGCTGCCAGATCAGCGGCGCTTTCCGCATAATTCTTGATACCTACGAAGAACAGAACCTTTTCGATCTGTCCTTCATCAAGGCCTGCGCCCTTGGTGAAATCGCCTGATTCATCCTTGCGGCCGGGGCCGAGCAGCAGCTTGACGCCTTCAGGGCCAAACTTGTCGAGCTTGTCGATGGCGCGGAGAACGTTGAGGCGACGGGCAGCATTTTCGTCGCCACCCAGACCCAGTGCTTCCATAACGCCGTCGAGAACCTTGCGGTTGTTAACGCGAATAACGTAATCGCCACGCTTGATGCCCAACGCTTCCAGCGTATCGGCCATCATCATGCACATTTCCGCATCGGCCTGCACGCCGGCAGCACCAACCGTGTCAGCATCAAACTGCATGAACTGCCGGAAACGGCCAGGACCCGGCTTTTCGTTGCGGAACACATAGCCAGCGCGGTAAGTGCGGAATGGCAGCTGAATTTCGTTGAAATTTTCTGCCACATGACGGGCGAGAGGCGCGGTCAAATCGTAACGGGCGCTCATCCACTGTTCGTCATCGTCCTGCAGCGAGAACACGCCTTCATTTGGGCGATCACTGTCGGGCAGGAATTTTCCAAGCGCATCGGTGTATTCGAACAGCGGTGTTTCGATCGGATCGAAACCGTAGAGTTCGTATACCTTGCGGATTTTTTCGACCATTTCATTGGTGGCATGAATGTCGGCAGCCGAACGGTCCACAAATCCACGCGGCAAGCGTGCTTTCAGTTTCTGCGGTTTCTTCTGCTTTTCACTCATTTTTACCATTCCGGTCTTCTTCAGGATAATGCCGGTTCTTAGAGGATCGGGCTGCATGCGGCAAGCACGAACACGACCAATCTGGCCTCAGAGAATGGGCCAGCGGTCGATAAATCAGCACAAGTCCTGCCGATTGGATTTTGTCGCGGCAAGGGATCGACCCAAAGCCGCTTTTATCAGGACGGCTTCCTGCATCCTTAGCGCTTGCGAAGCGCCATACCATCTGTTAGTCGCTTGCCCGTTGCATGCAGCAACCGTAAGCGTCTGACGTCAAGCAACGCACCTAACCCTTCGTCATCCGGAGGGCGCTTATCCAAGGTGCTGTCCATGAAGACGAATTTCCAGAAAGCGAAGCTTTATGAAACTGTCACGCTTACCCGCGAAATATGGTGCGCTTCTGACACCTTTGATCCTGTCGATCATCATGACCTTCATCGTGTCGCTGATTGCCACCGTCAAGGCGGTCGGTATCAGCGATTTCTCGGCACGTGAATGGATGTCGGCATGGGGCCTGTCGTGGATGGTTGCCTTCCCGACGCTTCTTCTTGTGCTGCCGCTGGTGCGCAGGATCGTCGGGCTTTTGGTAGCCCCTCACCGCGCCTGACGTGTTACGCCGCGCTCAATACGAGCGCGGCTTCCGCCAGCAAACTCTTTCAAACACCCTGCAAAAAACCGATAAAGGCATCATGATTCTCGAAGCCATCCATTATGCTGCCACGTTTGCCGTCACTCCACGGGAGTTCCGGCCTTATATTCGTTACAGCATAAACCTGTGGGCGCGTGCCAAACGCTGCACACAGGATTGGAAGGTGCATGAAGAAAACTGTAAGCGCACCATACTGGAACGCGCTGCTAAACTGCGGCAACGGCGAACCGCTGTCGTGCTGGGCTCCGGCCTTTGGCGCGATGTGCCCGTCAAAGAGCTCTGTCGACTGTTCGACACCGTCGTGTTGATCGATCTTGTCCACCCGGCCAGCGTGAAGCTCGAACAATCATTCCGCAAACTGAAAAACCTGCGCTTCGTTTACCGCGACCTCTCCGGTTATGAAGATGCAGCAGAAGATCGACCCGGTGAGCCACTAGGGTTTCTGCGGCTGGTGCCCTATCTCGATTTTGTCGTTTCAGCCAACGTGCTTTCACAGATCGGCACCGGTGCCCGCGACCGACTGTCGAAACACGGGCTGGAAACCAGAGAACAGGACGTTCTGCCCCGGCTGATCAAGGCGCATGTCGAGGGGTTGGAAAACCTGCCCTGCGCAGTCTGTCTGCTGACCGATACCGACTACACGGTTATCGATCGTAACGGAAACACCCATGAAACCGTAGATCTGTTGTATGGCGTGGAAACGCCAACACCTGTTTCAGACTGGGTATGGCCGGTGGTGCCACTGGGTGAAGAGAGCCGCGATTACAAAGTCGTGCACAATGTGATTGCTGTTGACGTGCGCTGATCGCCAGCTTTAAATCAGCCTATGCGATTTGCGGCAAAAGCATTGATGATCTTGGCATGGCTGTTTTACGGGTCGATCCCGGCACAGTCTGCTTTTCTCATTGAGCCGATGAACGTTCGCCCCATCATGCAGGACATGACAGGCGATAACTCCTCTCATTCAGATCATAAAAAGGTCGACCACACTTCCGCGCATCAGCAGCAGGCGGCCCAGAAAGGCGAACCCTGTCCGCACCGCGGAGACATGAAACACAGTGGCTTGTGTACCGCCTGTCTGACGACAGCACCACACATCACTGTTTTTGAGAGCGGAAAACACATCTTCGCCTATCCCACACCGGATTTTGGTGACGTTTTCCTGACCTCCGCCTCTGCGCCTCCGATCCCGCCTCCCCGATCCTGATTTCTCATCGTTCAAATCAAACCCGCGGATCATCCGCTTTACCCTGAAACAATGAGAACTCAGGATTTATACTCATGACCAAAACACTTCTTTTGACGGCAGCCTTCGCTGCGATGCTCGCTGGCCAAACCTTGGCGCAAGACACCAACAGCCATGCCGGTCATGGCGCGGCGGCCCAAACGCAAGAGAGCCCATCGACCAAGGCGTTCATGGAAGCGAATGACAAGATGCACGGCGACATGTCGCTGGAATTTACCGGTGATGCCGACGTGGATTTCGTACGTGGCATGATCCCGCACCATCAGGGCGCTATCGATATGGCCCGCATTCAGCTACAATACGGCAAGGATCCTGAAATTCGCAAGCTGGCCGAAGAAGTCATCAAGGCGCAAGAAGGCGAGATTGCCATGATGAAGGAATGGCTGAAAAGCAAAGGCCACTAAACGATAAAAAGGGAATGCGCCTGACCGGCGCATTCCCTCGAATATCAGTTAAAACGCAGGCACCGGCGTCAGTTTTTCTCGATACGTAAATCATAATGTGCACCCAACCCGCGGCGTGGTGCACTGAGGATAAGAATGGGACGGATAAGCCACCAGCTATCCTTGTCAGCCTTTAGAGTGGCGACCTTCACCCCGGCATCGCTGAAAAAAATTGCGTCGTCATCGGGATCGGCCATATCGAAAACCGCAAAATTCAAGAATTCGCTTGAGGACGTCAGTGTTATCCGCATGGCGTCGCCCACCTTGACATTGAGACGGTAGACATTGCCTCTGCCTTGACGCGTCCAGCCGCCGACATGCAGCCCTTCCGGCGTAAAAGAGCCAAGATCTTTCAGCACTTCGCCAGGGTTGAGCCATGACGGCCTCTCATCTTGTGCCATTGCCGTAATTGGCGCGGCACATGATGCAAGAAGCAACATCAGAAACTGGCGTTTTTTCAACTCGTCGCTCAAGGACGTACAAACTCCGCGCGTAGTTTTTCCACCCGGTTCCGGCAATAACAACCCTCGATATGATCATTGACCATGCCCATGGCCTGCATGAAAGCATAAACAGTGGTCGGGCCCACAAATGTCCAGCCACGTTTTTTCAGGTCTTTAGATAATCGCACCGAGGTTGGTGTTGTCGGGTTGGCTCTCAGTTCCTGATAATCGAACACCGCCGGACGCTGGTCCGCAGACGGTTCATAACTCCAGAAATAATGGGCCAGCGTGCCAAATTCCTGTTTCAGGTCCAGCGCACGCCGCGCATTGTTTATAGTGGAAACAATCTTGCCGCGATGCCGCACAATGCCTTTGTCGGCCAGGCACCTGTTCACATCATCCTCAGTGAAAGCTGCAACGATGGAAAAATCGAACCCACTGAAGGCGGCGCGGAAGGCCTCGCGCTTGCGCAGGATGGTCAGCCAGGACAGGCCAGACTGAAACCCTTCAAGACAGATTTTCTCAAACAGCCTGATATCATCGACCACAGGCTTGCCCCACTCCTCATCATGGTAGTGACGGTAATCTTCAAGCCCCTGATGCCACGAGCAGCGCACTTGTCCATCCGGACCCGTCAGAAGCCCATTTTCACTCATCTGATGCCATCCCTCGTGCAAATCACCATGGAATTACCATTGATTCACCCTGTTTCAAAACCCCACAGTAACCTTACGACAAGGTTTCCATGATCCCGCCTGTTTTAATTAATCGGCATTTACCATTCGCTTGTCCGAAAGTGAGAACGTCAAAACATGTTTCGGTGCATGTAACGAGTAGATCCGATGACGATGAAGTCTCTATGTCTGGCATTAAGCCTTGTTTCTGTCTTTTCTTCAGCCGCTTTGGCAAATGACCGCTATCGCGAACGGCCTCCGGTTATTGTCAGCCCCGATCTTTCGGCACCGTGGCTAATGCAGCTTGGTGGCGGCAGTGCACGTCCCGTGGTGGTACCGCAGCGCCAGACGGTACGTCAGCCAGTTTACCAGCGCCAGCAGGCGGTCAATGTTCGTCCAACCCGCCAATATAACGGCGTGACAACCCAGCGTCCGGCCGGTGTGCAGCAGGTTGCTGTACGACCAAATTCACCGGCCAAGGCACAGATCGCGCCGCAGTTCCTGCCACA
Source organism: Agrobacterium sp. 5Ca50 (assembly GCF_055381905.1). Classification (NCBI taxonomy): domain Bacteria; kingdom Pseudomonadati; phylum Pseudomonadota; class Alphaproteobacteria; order Hyphomicrobiales; family Rhizobiaceae; genus Agrobacterium; species Agrobacterium sp. 5Ca50. The sequence continues at coordinate 410,181 of NZ_AP026438.1, read as the reverse complement.
GATCGTATCCTACCAGACACAGCATCCGGCCGGCACAATCGTTATCGATACGCCGAACCGTTTCCTCTATCTGGTTCTGGCAGATGGCAAGGCACGTCGTTACGGCGTTGGTGTCGGCAAGCCCGGCTTTGAATGGGCGGGCACCCACCAGGTTACCCGAAAAGCGGAATGGCCAAGCTGGACACCACCGAAAGAAATGATCACCCGCGAAGCGGCAAAGGGTCATTATCTGCCGGCATTCATGGAGGGTGGTCCGCAAAATCCGATGGGTGCACGCGCCATGTATCTTGGCTCGACCCTCTACCGCATTCACGGCACCAACCAGCCGTGGACAATCGGCAGCAACAATTCTTCCGGCTGCATCCGCATGCGCAATGAGGACGTGACCGACCTCTATGAGCGCGTCAATGTCGGCACCAAGGTTATCGTTATGTAAAGGCTTTAAAGCCGACAAACAGAACACGACATTCCGGCAGTATAGCGTGTATTGCCGGAACAGATGCACGTTTAGACTTGCGTTCATGGGCGGCTGGGCTAACTTCAGCCTGTATCAGGTTTGAGGGGAGCATAGATGAACCGAAGAGATCTTCTTGCATCAGCCATGGGGATGGCAGCGCTGACTGTGATTTCCGTACCGTCCGCAGAGGCAGTCACACTCGCCGACAAGGCGTTGAACGTACCCGCAGGCACCGATGTCCAGCCGGTGGCAATTCAGAAAAAGCAGGTTGAGGAAAAATACAAACGCCGCGTCGTTCGTCTTTCCACCAGCGAAACGCCCGGCACGATCATCGTCGATACCAACAACAAGTTTCTCTATTTCGTTGAAGGCAAGAACCGCGCGACCCGCTACGGCATTGGCGTCGGACGCGATGGTTTCGGTTGGTCCGGTGTTGTGAAAGTCGGCCGTAAGGCGGAATGGCCCACATGGACCCCGCCTGCTGAAATGCGCCGCCGCGAAGCCGCGAAAGGCCGCATTCTGCCAGCCGTTCAAAAGGGTGGCGAAGACAATCCGCTGGGCGCACGCGCGCTTTATCTCTATCAGGGCGGACGCGACACCATCTTCCGCATTCACGGCACAAACCAGCCGTGGACAATCGGTCTGAATATGTCATCCGGCTGCATCCGTATGATGAACAAGGATGTCGAACATCTGTATGCCCGCGCCGATATCGGCACGAAGGTCATCGTTGTCGGCCCGGGCAACAAGCAGGGCAACGTATCGTTCAACGATCGCGGTATTGATATTCTGCGCACCATTTTCGGTGGCTGACACACCATCCATGACAGGGTGGATGACGCCCTGTCATGGTTTTGCGATTTTGTCGCCGGTTGAATGATCCGTCAGATCAACCACTTGTAGGGATCAGCGATCGGTTCCTGATTACCGGCTTTCTGCAGTCCCACGACACAACGGACAACGACCCAGATAATCGTGGCCAGCATGCCCAGAAAACCGATGAAAACGACTGTCAGCATCAGTGATATGAAGCCGTAGAGAATGCCTATCCAAAAGGTCCTGATAGCCCAGGTGTAATGCGACTGCATCCAACCGGTTGCCTTTGTCTTGTTCAGATAGGCGATAACAACTCCGACAATGCTGGTAATGCCGACAACGAAGCTGAGCAGATACAATATGTAAACCAGCTGGATGTTGGTTTTGCCCGGTTCGAGCCAGTTATCGTCAGGGGAGCGCACAGGTTCGTTGGACATAGGGTCTGCCATGAAATACCTCCGCTATTCATAACATTTACTTCCGCCTTCAACATTTAGGGCGTGTTTGGAATTTTACCAGATTGACCTGCCAGGAACGTCTTGCCTGACCCATGACGTGGCTAGCAATTGCTGCTATTGGATTGATGACCGTTCCGGCATAAATGGAAAAGATTTTGACCAATCTGGGTGACCTTGAAGTCTTCAATCTCGTGGCGCAATGCGGCAGCATGTCAGAAGCGGCTCGTTCCCTAGGATATTCGCCAGCGGTTATTTCCAAACGCATCAAACGACTTGAAGAACGCCTTGGGGTCCGTCTTTTCCAGCGCACCACACGTCAGCTTTCATTGACCGAAGCGGGTCAGGGGTTTTATGAGCGGGTTCAAGGCATTCTCGTCAGTCTGGGCGAAGCAGAGGATTTTGTCGCCGGACGCGCCAATGCCATTTCAGGGTCGCTGAAAATTTCGGCCCCCAACTCTTTCGGGCGCCTGCATATCGCACCCCACCTCAAACCCTTCATGGATGCCAATCCCGCCCTTGCCATCAACCTGGTGCTAAGCGACGAGTTCACCGATCTTGTGGCCGGCGGTTTTGATCTGGCCATCCGCATCGCCGACCTTAATGATTCAAGTCTTGTGGCACGGCGCCTAGCCCCGGTTCGCCGCGTATTGTGCGCCTCTCGCAGCTATGTCGAGACACATGGACTGCCGAAGGACATCAGCGACCTTGCCAACCATCGCTGCCTGCCGGCCCATAACAATGACAGTTGGCGGCTGGAGGGCCCCGATGGTGCCGTGACATTGCGGCCCGACGGCATGCTGGTCACCAACTCGAGTGAAGTTATTCGTGAAGCTGTCATCGCCGGTCTTGGCATTGCACTGCGCTCGACATGGGATATCGGGCAGGAACTTCGTGACGGTTCGCTCGTTCAGGTTTTGCCTGATTATGAGGGATCGAAAAACGTCTCGCTCTCGGCGGTTTATTCCAGTCGCAAACTGTTGCCTGCAAAAGTGCGGCTGTTCATCGACTACCTGACGACACTTTACGCACCAGTCCCCTACTGGGAGCGATGACACCGTCGTTTTTCAGTCGAAATACAGAAAAACCAGAAACTGCACCATTCCGATGGAACTTTTTCAACGAAGTCGCATTTGCATTCATTAGTTGAAAAATTATACCAAGATGGATGTATATTTCCCATGACCGATCAGGATCGCTATCCAAGGATTGCACTCGTTTCGACCCATGGCTATGTGGCCGCCCATCCCCCCTTGGGCGCCGCAGACACCGGTGGCCAGGTTGTCTATGTGCTTGAACTTGCCCGAAAACTTGGGCAGCTCGGCTACACTGTGGACCTGTATACACGGCGCTTTGAAGATCAGCCGGAATTCGACGAGGTTGACGAACGCGTGCGCGTGGTCCGCATTCCCTGCGGCGGCGGCGATTTTATTCCCAAGGAATATCTGCACCGCCACATGATGGAATGGTGTGAGAATGCGCTGCGGTTCATCAAGAAAAACAACCTCACCTATTCCTTCATCAACAGTCACTATTGGGACGCCGGTGTCGCGGGTCAACGCTTGTCCGAAGCGCTCAAGGTGCCGCACCTGCATACGCCGCACTCCCTCGGCATCTGGAAAAAACGCCAGATGGAGACCGACTACCCGGAGAAGGCAGACAGTTTCGACCTGGAGTTCAACTTCAAGGAACGCATCCAGCACGAACTGATCGTCTATCGCAGCTGCGATCTGGTGATCGCCACGACCCCAATACAATTGGACATGCTGCTTGAGGACTACAATCTCAAGCGTAAGCAAGTGCACATGATTCCGCCGGGTTATGATGACAATCGCTTTTTCCCTGTGTCAGAAGCATCCCGCCAGATGCTGCGCAGTCGTTTTGGCTTCGAGGGAAAAACCGTGCTTGCGCTTGGTCGGCTGGCGACCAACAAGGGCTATGATTTGCTGATTGACGGCTTTTCGGTTCTTGCGGAACGCGAACCGGAAGCTCGCCTGCATCTGGCCGTTGGCGGCGAGAACATGGATCCGCAGGAAACAACAATCCTCAACCAGCTCAAGCAAAGGGTCGAGGATCTTGGTTTGCAGGACAAGGTCGTATTCTCCGGTTACGTGTCAGATGAGGATTTGCCGGATATTTACCGCGCAGCCGATTTGTTTGTTCTCTCCAGCCGTTACGAACCTTTCGGGATGACCGCCATCGAGGCGATGGCCAGTGGCACACCCACTGTGGTGACCATTCACGGTGGTTTGTTCCGGGCGGTCAGTTATGGTCGTCACGCACTGTTTGCCGATCCTTTCGACAAGGAGGATCTGGGCATCACCATGATGAAGCCCTTCAAACATGAAAGGCTGTATGGCCGCCTGTCGCGGATGGGTGCCCACAAGGCTCGCAGCCTGTTTACCTGGACCGGCATTGCACAGCAGGTGCTGGCACTGGTGGAAGGGCGAAGCATGATGCCTGTGCTGGAAGAAGCCGATTGGGCAGAACCGTGGAATGACGGCGATTGATGCGGCTTTTTTCGACTGACCTCGACGGCACGGTTGTCGGAAACCCAGAAGCGACCCGTCGCTTTGCGCGTTTCTGGCATTCCCTGCCTGACGATATTCGCCCGGTACTGGTTTACAACAGCGGTCGTCTGGTGGACGATCAGCTTGCGCTGATTGACGAAACCGGCCTGCCCGAACCGGACTTCATTATCGGTGGCGTCGGCACGATGTTGCACCACAAGACAAACACCAGTCTTTCCGACAACTTCAGTTCGGCCATCGCCGACGGCTTTGATAGCCATTCCGTCGAACGCGTCATGTCCGGTATAGACGGCATAAAGAAGCAGCCGGATGAGTATCAGCATGCGCTGAAATCAAGCTGGTATCTTCACGATTCAACGCAGAATGCGCTTACCGCCATTCAACAGCGGCTGGAACATGCGGGGCTTCAAGCCCAGATTGTGTATTCCAGCAGTCGCGATCTGGACGTGCTGCCACGCAATGCCAACAAGGGCTATGCCGCCCTTTGGCTTGCAAAATCGCTGGGCATCGCACCAAGCGATATCATCGTGGCTGGCGATACTGGCAATGACCGCGCCATGTTTGAAATTCCCGGTGTGCGCGGCATTATCGTCGCCAATGCACTGGATGAACTGCGCCAGCTTGGCAACACAAATGATCGATTGATGATTGCAAAATTACCGATGGCCGATGGCGTTATTGAGGGGCTTACCCGATTGCTGGCGCGTGAAACTTAAATTTCCGGTGGAACGTCGCCGGAATGCCGCAAACAGGATATTGACGGTCCTTTTTCAAGCGCAGACTATCGAGAATCATCATATTTTCATGATTTGCACATAATATTCGACATCGCTTATATTTAAGTATGCCCAAATGGAAGGAAACTCCGTTATTGAACCTGCTCAACCGATTGACCAATGACGTTTATCTCATGCTGCGCCGTCCACCGCGTCAGCAATATGCGGCTTTGTGCTATCGGATCAAGAAAAAGCAGGGCGACGTTGAGATCCTGGTCCTGACGAGCCGCGATACCGGACGTTGGGTTATTCCGAAGGGCTGGCCGATGGACGGCAAGCAGGCTCACACGGTTGCCGCGCAGGAAGCCTACGAGGAAGCTGGCGTAAAAGGTAAAGTCGAAAAGGAAATTCTCGGCTTCTACGAATACCAGAAAAAACTATCCAACGGCATGAATGTTCTTTGCAAGGTACAAGTCCATGCACTGGAAGTTGAAGAGTTGATCAAGAACTTCCCTGAAAAGAACAGCCGTAAACTTGAATGGGTTTCCGTCGAAGAAGCTGCAAGCCGCGTCAATGAACCGGAGTTGAAAACTCTCATTCGTTCTTTCGGAAAGCGTATTTCTACAGTCATTCCAGCCAAAATCTGATAAGAATACCGACTTTGGGGGCCGTCCATATTGATTTTGCGGGCTCCATAAACTAACCGATATTCCCCATCATGATAACGAATGCTTTATCCTGGCGCTCCGTTCGCAGGCCTAGTGTTATCATGAGTTTTCCTACCCTCCCTTAAGCCGCCTGAACCACGGATGAAAGGATACCCGGCATAGAGGTGACGATGGCTATGGAATTGCCAGACTTAACAAAACGTACACTGGACAAAGACCTAGACAAGTTGACCAATGTCGAGGCGGCGACGCATTATCTTGCCAGGCAATTTGCGAATTATGCCACTGCAACGCTGTTTCTGATCGTTGCAGGTTTCTTTGCGGGTGCGTCGGTCAGCAATAGCCCAGGGGTCTGGATCATTATCGCGGCTGGTGCTGTCGGAGCCTACATGGCCGTCAATATCGGCGCCAACGACGTGACCAACAATGTTGGACCGGCCGTAGGCGCAAAAGCCATCAGCATGGGCGCAGCACTTGTGCTTGCTGCCGTTTTTGAAATTGCCGGCGCGCTTTTAGCGGGCGGCGGAGTTGTGCACACGATTTCGAGCGGAATTATCGACACGTCCGACGTCGCCAATGCCGACGTCCTCGTGTGGATCATGATGTCCGCCCTGCTAGCGGCGGCCTTGTGGGTCAATCTCGCGACTTGGCTGAAAGCACCAATTTCCACCACGCACGCGATTGTTGGCGGTGTTGCCGGTGCAGGCATTGCAGCGTCCGGCCTTGACGCCGTTGACTGGATTGCCATGGCGCGCATTGCAGCAGGATGGATGGTCTCTCCGTTGTTGGGCGGACTGGTTGCCATCGTATTCCTGGCCTTCATCAAGGAATTCATCATCTACCGTACCGACAAGGTTGCAGCTGCACGTTTCTGGGTGCCTATCCTGTCGGCAATTCTGGCCGGTGTATTTGCGAGCTATCTGGCCCTGATCGGCGTACAGCAAATCGTGCAGATTTCTGTTGGCACCTCTCTGTTAATCGGATTGCTATGTGCGGGTCTTACCTGGCTTGCCAGCGCACCATTTGTCAAAAAGCAGTCGATAGGGCTTGAAAACCGCAATCAGTCCCTGCGCCAGTTGTTTCAGATACCGCTGATTTTTTCTGCTGCGTTGCTGTCTTTCTCTCATGGTGCAAACGACGTATCCAATGCGGTCGGCCCCTTGGCTGCAATCGTACAGGCCGTTCAGAACAACTCGATGAGCAATGACGTTGACGTGCCGTTGTGGGTCATGCTGATCGGCGCATTTGGGCTATCCTGCGGTATTCTGCTGTTCGGGCCGCGCCTGATCCGGTTGGTTGGTGAACAGATTACCAAGCTTAACCCGATGCGCGCTTTCTGCGTTTCCCTCGCAACAGCGCTGACCGTTCTCTTGGCATCCTGGCTCGGCATGCCGGTCAGTACGACACATACCGCCGTCGGAGCGGTGTTTGGGGTCGGCTTTTTCCGTGAGTGGTACACCCGCAATTCCAAGCGCCGTAAACTTACGGTGCGTGCACAGCCGATCCGCGCAACCGACAATGTGTTTGAAACGGACACCGTGGAAATGCGCAGACGTTATCTGGTGCGCCGTTCGCATTTCATGACCATCATTGCGGCCTGGATGATAACGGTTCCTGCAAGCGCCACTCTTGCAGCCTGGCTTTATTGGGTTATGTTCCGGCTCTTCATATAACGGAATGTAAGAGCAGAAAATGCGCGCCAATTTTCGCATGCAACGTCTTTATGTCGAGGATGCCATTATCCTCGGCACCGGCATTGCCGCCAGCAGTGAACAGTTCAACTATCTGGCCAATGTGCTGCGCATGACGGACGGCGCAGAGGTGCTGATTTTTAACGGCCGTGATGGCGAGTGGAAGGCGCGTCTAGCGTTCCCATCGAAAAAGAAAATCGTGCTGGTGCCACAGGAACAGACCCGGTCACAGCCAGCGCCCTGCGACCTGCATTATCTTTTCGCCCCGTTGAAAGTTGGCCGTATCGATTACCTGATCCAGAAGGCTGTCGAAATGGGTGCGGGCATTCTGCAACCGGTGATGACGCAGCATGTACAGGGCAAGATCACCAATCTGGAACGTTTGCAGGCCAACGCAATCGAAGCCTCCGAGCAATGCGGCATCTTGGCCATTCCTCAAGTGCAACAGCCGCTAAAGCTGCGCGACCTTCTGGAGAACTGGCCATCTTCACGCCGCATCATTTATTGCGATGAAGGCGACGAGGGCCAGAACCCCCTGCCCGCTCTGTCACGTATCAAGGAGCGCCAACTTGCGCTGTTGATTGGCCCGGAAGGCGGCTTTTCCGAAGAAGAACGACAGCTGCTTCGCAACCACCAAAGCGTGACGCCGATACCACTCGGCCCACGGATTTTGCGGGCGGATACGGCTGCTGTTGCCGCACTTGCGGTTATTCAGGCGGCCATCGGAGACTGGCAATAATCAATCCTGGCGATGGCGATTATCGGCATTAAACCATGATTGAAAGAAATTCATTTGCAGAGGCTATCGTCCCGCCCTATCTGGCTTTTTGAATGACAGACAGACGTTGCGCAGTAAGGTTACATCAATGGCTCGCGATACTACCGATCAGACCCCGATCTCCTCAAAACAGGAACTGACAGACTATCTGGCAGGCGGCAACAAGCCGGTTGAGAAATTCCGCATCGGGACTGAACACGAGAAGTTCGTGTTTTTCCGCGACACACATAAGCCTGTGCCCTATTTTGGCGACGCAAGCATTTCCGCCCTGCTCAAGGGCATGGAATCCCGGCTAGGCTGGGAACCAATCATGGACGGCGAAAACATCATCGGCCTTGCCGAACCCACCGGCATGGGCGCTATCTCCATCGAACCCGGCGGCCAGTTTGAACTTTCCGGTGCACCGCTGGAAAATATTCACGAGACCTGCAAGGAATCCAACCAGCATCTTGCCGTGCTACGTGACATTGCAGAGCCGCTGGGCATTCGGTTTCTGGGTATGGGCGGTACGCCATCCTGGAGCTTTGCCGACACACCGCGCATGCCTAAGTCCCGTTATGCCATCATGACCGACTATATGCCGAAGGTCGGCAGCAAGGGTCTGGACATGATGTACCGGACTTGCACGATTCAGGTGAACCTCGACTTCTCGTCGGAAGCGGATATGCGTCGCAAGATGCGCGTCAGCATGAAGTTGCAGTCCCTTGCAACCGCCCTGTTCGCTTCCTCGCCATTTACCGAGGGCAAGCCGAATGGCCAGCTTTCATGGCGTGGCGATATCTGGCGCGATACGGACAACAACCGCTCCGGCATCCTACCCTTTAGCCTGAAAGAAGATTTCGGCTTCCACCACTATGTCGAATGGGCGCTGGATGTGCCGATGTATTTCGTCGTGCGTGACGGAAAATATCACAACTGCACACACATCACCTTCCGCCAGTTCATGAATGGCGCATTGAAGGGTGAAATTGCCGACTGGCAGCCAACACTCGGTGACTGGACAAACCATCTCTCGACGCTGTTTCCGGACGTTCGCCTCAAGCGTTTTCTTGAAATGCGTGGTGCAGACGGTGGCCCATGGCGCAGAATCTGTGCGTTGCCGGCTTTCTGGGTGGGTCTACTTTATGACGACGAGGCCCTGTCGGCTGCCGATGAACTGACCAAGGACTGGTCGTTCGAGCAGGTCAATCAGTTGCGTGACGATGTGCCGACCAAGGCGCTGAAGGCAGAAATTACCGGCCATAGCCTGCTGGATATTGGTCGTGAAGTTCTCAAAATTTCTCACCTTGGCCTGAAAAACCGCAACAGATTGAACGCGGAAGGTCAGGACGAAACAGTTTTCCTGTCCACTCTTGATGAAGTTATCGCCAAGAAGAACACACTCGCAGAAGACATGCTGTCTGCCTATAACGGCCGCTGGAACCAGTCGGTTGCTCCGGCTTACGAAGAATACCAGTACTGAATTTGCGTCAGCAGGGTTGGCTCATCGAAGCATTGAGCAGCAAAGACAATTTGTGACACCGGGCACATAAAAAAAGCCCGGTGCGGCATAGCCTGGCACCGGGCAAAAGCAGGGCTATTGGCAATCACCCTGCGGGGAAAACTCCAAAAATCAGAGCGTCTTGCGAGCGAACCGTTGGGTCGCGTGCACTTCCGCTGCCTTTATTAACTGCTGAGCGGGGTCATCTAGCAAGCCCACATTCAGGGCTTTTAGTACGTCCTGACGAACAATACCGATATCTGCCAACATTCGATCATCGAGATCGGTCAGGCGGTTGACCTGGAAACGGGTCACGAGGTTGCGCCAAACCATATTCACGCGCATGCCGAAGCGGGAAACATTGCGTAGTTCGACACGCTTTTCCGGCTGGCAAATACCGCTTGCAATAATCTGGTCTGCCGTGCTCATGATGAGATCCTTTCCTTGGCACGATTGCGACCATCAGGCTTACTGTCCTGATCGTCATTTAGTTGCACCTTTAATGACGCAGCCCCATTGATCAGTCCAACGAATGTTTTTAATGTTAGTCATCAATGGTTCTTATGGGATGCACCATGTCCGCCCCGCTTGATATCGATCAGCTACACACATTTATCGCCATCGTGGATACGGGCAGCTTTACCAAGGCTGCGGATCGTATTTTCAAAACGCAATCTGCGGTGTCCATGCAGATGCGCCGTCTTGAGGAGCGGATCGGCAAACAGCTATTCACCAAGGATGGTCGCGGCAACCGCCTGACCACCGAAGGTGAGAAGCTGATGAATTATGCGCGGCGCATCATTCGTCTGAATGATGAGGCAATCGCAGCATTCGATGATAATCGTCTGGAAGGCACATTGCGCATCGGCACACCTGACGATTACGCCGACCGGTACATGCCGGAGATTATTGGGCGTTTTGCCAAGACACATCCCAATGTCGAGCTTTACATCGTCTGCGAACCATCCGTCAGCCTGGCGGAAAAGATGGCCCGTGGCGAACTTGATATCGCCCTGGTGACGCACAATCCCCGCGCCCGTATTTCCGATGTGGTGCGCACCGAGCCATTGTGCTGGGTGGCATCCGCCAACCATCCCTTGCGTGACAATGCACCGGTGCCGCTTGCCGTGGGCCGTCGTGACTGTCACTGGCGCCAGCTTGCCTGTTCAGCGCTGGATGCCGATGGTCGCGATTATCAGGTTCTGTTTACCAGTTGGTCGTCTACGGTTATCGCTTCAGCGGTTCTCGCAGGCATGGCGGTTTCGGTCCTGCCGGAATCGGCTTTAAGGACCGGCATGAAGGTACTGACCGCCAGTGATGGCTTCCCGCCACTTCCGCCTGTTCAAATCGGCCTGATGAAACGTCCGGGCATTTCGCCGTCACTTGCCAACGCCATTACCGACCATATCTCGGCCTGCCTCGACAATATTTCACTGACGGCTGTGGCAACCGATGATCTGGATAGTGACGTCAAAAGTTATCCGAAGATGCCGAGGCTGCGGGCCGGACATATGCTGCCGGGTTGGTGAGCGACGGTCTGAACGGTGTTAGATGCTTTGACCGATCAGCACCTTGCACTCCGCCAACAGACGTTGCGCCTCATCCTGATCACTCAGCAGCGACAAGCGCATGCAGGAGCCGAGAAAATAGCTGAGTAGTTTACAGCGGGCTTCATAATCTTCGCCCGGACGTGGACTGCGCAATGATGAGGTGTAACGGATGAAAATCTCTGCCAACCGATAGCTTTGGTCGATGTTCAACCTGGCCAGCGCCTTGTCCATCTCCATGCTCAGCCAGATGCTGAGATAGATGGGGTTTTCGCGGCACTCCTGATAATACCAATCAATTAAAACGAAAACGTGCTGTTTCAGTTCATCCAGTGACGTCGCCTCGTCCAGCGACCGAATGACATGATCTTCGACACGGTTCGAGATCATGTCGAACAGCGCACGCAGGATGGCGGCTTTTTCAGGAAAATATTGGTAGATCGACCCAATTGGAATACCGGCCTCTTTGGCGAGAGCGGTCATGGTCAGGGAACTGACACCGCTTTTGGTAATCAGTCTGGTTGCCGATTCAAGAATGGCATTGACGCGCTGGATGCTGCGATCCTGTTGTGGCGTTTTTCTTGGTTCAATGCGTTCTGGCGTACCACGTCTTGGCATATTGTTTCCCGTCCTGAAACACATGCGGGTAGCTCCCTTGCCACCACAATGGTTGCGATATGGCATGAGCTTTTTTGACGAAAGTTGAACTGCGTTGCGGGCTTTTTAATGAAAACAGCAAAAAGCCGGGCAAAAGCCCGGCTTTCCGTTTTCAACTGGCAGTTTAGTCGTCACTCGGCTGCGCTGATCGTATCGGCCTGATAACCGTGAGCGGCCTTCAGGGCAGCTCTTACACCGGCTTCATAGTCCGGATGAACCTGGCGGAAATGCGCAAGCTGGCGCTCGACGATAAAGCCGGGCACACCACCCATGGCTGCAGCAATGTTGGAGAACAGACGCTGCTTCTGGCCTGCATCGAATAGGTTGAAGAGCGCGCGCGGCTGGCTGTAATCGTCGTTGCCGATACGGTGGTTGTAACGAGCGGCATCACCGGAGATACGCAGTGGTGGCTCCTTTGCAGCCGGCTGTTCTACCGGGCCATTAAACGAGTTTGGCTCGTAATAGGCATCCGGGTTACCGGTCTTGATACCACCGTAAGTATTCATCTGGCCATCGCGATGGTAGTGATGCACGGGACACTTCGGAGCGTTGACCGGAATGTTCTCGTAGTGGGTACCGAGGCGGTGACGGTGGGCGTCCGCATAAGAGAACACGCGCGCCTGCAGCATCTTGTCTGGCGAATAACCGATGCCTGGCACGATGTTGGACGGCGAGAAAGCAGCGTTTTCGATTTCGGTGAAGTAGTTGTCCGGGTTACGGTTCAGCTCCATCACGCCGATATCGATCGGTGGGTACTCGGCATGTGGCCAGACCTTGGTCAGATCGAACGGGTTATAGGATGTCTTTTCGGCATCCATTTCCGGCATGATCTGAACCTGTACAGTCCAACGCGGATATTCACCAGCTTCCAGTGCGTTGAATAGGTCTTCCTGCGTCGACTCGCGGGTTTTACCGATAACGGTTTCGGCCTCTTCATTGGTCCAGTGCTTGTGGCCCTGCTGGGTCTTGAAGTGGAATTTTACCCAATAACGTTCACCGGCATCATTCCAGAAGGAATACGTGTGTGAACCATAACCATTGATGTGACGAACGTCGGTTGGCAGACCACGGTCGGACATCAGGATCGTCACCTGGTGCAGGCTTTCAGGCGACAGCGACCAGAAATCCCACATGGCAGTTGCCGAACGCATATTAGTACGCGGATGACGTTTCTGCGTGTGGATGAAATCAGGGAACTTGACTGGATCGCGGACAAAGAACACCGGCGTATTGTTGCCGACAAGATCCCAGTTGCCTTCTTCGGTGTAGAACTTGATGGCAAAACCGCGCACGTCACGTTCGGCGTCGGCAGCGCCCTGCTCACCGGCCACTGTGGAGAAGCGCAGGATCAACGGCGTCTCAGCGCCCGGCTGCAAGGCCTTGGCCTTTGTGTAACGGGAGATATCGCCAGTGATCTTCAACGTGCCATAGGCACCCCAACCCTTGGCGTGAACGGCACGCTCAGGAATACGTTCACGGTTCTGATGTGCCAGTTTTTCAATCAACTGGTAGTCCTGCAGCAGAAGCGGGCCACGCTCGCCTGCACTCAGGGAATTCTGGTTATCAGGAATTGGTGATCCTGCGCTGGTTGTCATTGTCGGGCGATCAGCCAAGATTTCCTCCTTTTGGGTTCACTCTCGATGGCAGCAAGTCACCGGCAATCGGGCCGGACGCTTGTCTAGAATACTTCTAACACTGGTTTTTTGGCATCCCCTTTCCATAATTTCCAATTGTATTTACGTTCATTTCCGATAGGATTTTCCTATCATGATTACACTTCGGCAAATGCGGTATTTTGAAACTCTGTCCAACACACTTCACTTTGGAAGAGCGGCCCGTGCAGCCAACATCAGTCAGCCAGCGCTATCGGCCCAGATTATGGAGATGGAGAACCATCTCGGCGTAAAGCTGGTAGAGCGGAGCCGCAGCGGGGTCATTATAACCCAAAAAGGCATGGAAATATTACAGCATGCCCGGGCAATTCTTGCTGAGGTCGATCAGCTTGAGGCAACGGCCCGCAAGGGGTCGGGTGTGCTGGAGGGTCCGGTTCGTATCGGCATCATTCCAACCATTGCACCTTATCTTGTGCCACAACTGATACCGCGACTGCGCCAAACCTATCCACGCATTGAAATCGAATTGAAGGAAGCCGTCACAGACCGGCTGCGCAGTGACCTGCTTGAAGGTAAGTTGGACGCGGTGATTGCTGCCCTGCCGCTGGATGACGAATCACTTGCCAGCCAGGTGCTGTTTACGGACCGCTTTTACATGGCCGTTGCCAGCAATGAAGACAGCGTGCTCTCCTCCCCGATGACCGAAGCGCAGGTCGACATGAACAGGTTGCTGCTTCTGGAAGAAGGTCATTGCCTGCGCGACCAGGCACTGGCGGTGTGTGGCACAGCCGGCAAACGTAGTCTGGTGAATTTTGGTGCAACGTCGATGACCACGCTGCTGCAGATGGTGTCCCACGATATGGGCATGACACTTATTCCCGAGATCGCGGTACCCTTGGAAACCAAACGCAACAATCTGAGGATCGTTGCCTTTGCCGAGCCGCAGCCATCCCGGCAGATTGGCCTCGCCTGGCGACGCTCCAGCGCCCGTGCGGACGACATGGCGGCACTGGCACAGATGATAACAGCCTGTGCTTCGAAAGAAACACAGGCTGTCGGACATGTGAAAGACTAGTTCAGATCGACAACGATACGGCCGTCGATCTTGCCTTCCTCCATGCGGTGGAAAATATCATTGATGTTTTCCAGCTTGTCCCATGAGAAGTGGGCGGCCACCTTGCCCTCACCTGCAAAGGTCAGGGATTCCTCAAGATCCTGTCGCGTACCGACAATCGAGCCGCGCACTGTAATGCGCTTCAACACCGTATCGAACACCGGCAGGGAAATGTAACCCGGTGGCAGACCGACCAGCGCCATCGTGCCCTTGGAACGCAGGAAACCAAAGGCCTGCTCCATAGCCTTCGGCGAAACGGCTGTTACCAATGCACCGTGAACACCCTTGGTTGCTTTCTGCACTTGCTCAATCGCATCCGGCGCCTTGCCGTTAACGACGATATCCGCACCGAGCTTTTTCGCCAGTTCCAGCTTGTCGTCAAAAATATCAGCTGCAACCACATGCATGCCCATAGCCTTTGCATATTGCACCGCCATGTGGCCAAGACCGCCGATACCGGAAATGACCACCCATTCACCGGGTTTCACCTCGGTTTCCTTCAGGCCTTTGTAGACGGTCACACCGGCGCACAGCACGGGAGCCGCAGGGCCGAAATCGAGATTGTCAGGCAGACGGCCAACATATTTCGGATCGGCAAGGCCATATTGCGCAAAGCTGCCATTCACAGAATAACCGGAGTTTTTCTGTTCGGCGCACAATGTCTCCCAGCCGGTGCGGCATGGAACGCAGCAACCGCAGGCACTGTAGAGCCAAGGCGTGCCAGCACGGTCACCTTCCTTGATGCCGGTTACGCCAGCGCCAATCTTGGCGACATAACCAACGCCTTCATGGCCGGGAATAAAGGGTGGATTGGGCTTAACCGGCCAGTCACCGTTTGCTGCGTGCAAATCCGTGTGGCAAACGCCGGTCGCCTCATATTTCATGAGGATTTCGCCGGGGCCCGGATCGGGAATTGGCACCTCTTCAATAGAAAGCGGTTTGCCAAATTCCCTGACGACTGCGGCCTTCATCATTGCTGCCATTTGTCTTGCCTCCTTCAACCATAGAACGGTCGAAGGATAGAACAACAACATTCAGTAGAGTTGATCTATCGCAAGAGAAAACGGTTTCGTTTCTCACAGTGTCGCAGTTTTGCGGCAGTCGCCACTATTCAAATGCCAGCCAAATTACCATCCAGCCCCACATGCAGACCAACGCGGCAAAGCCGATGGCAAATGCCGGTGCACGATAACGCAGGCGGTTGCTGGTGACATGAAAGTAGGAATGGGCGTAACGCGAAAGCACAAAAATCCATCCCAGCACGATAGTGACGATATTGTCCGCATCAGTGATGTAGAGCAACAAGCATGCCGCGTGGAACAGCACGGGAAGTTCGAACTGGTTGGCAATATTCTTGTTGACCAACTGGCTCTCGCGCGCCTCCTCACCGGCATCCCTGAAACGGCGCGCCGCTTCCGCGTTGAGGAAGGTGTATTTTTTCCGTCGAATGAAAAGCAAGCAATAAAGACCGAAAACAAGGAAAGCATGCGCAATCATCGGCCAGAACATTGCGGTTGTGGGTGACATGCGGGTTCTCCTTCATCGGTATTCATAGTTACGCTCCCTGACCCGATCTGGATCAGGGAGCGCACAAAAATTCAATTGGCCGTCAACCTAGCCTGCGTAAGGATCAAACGCTGCCCGGATAATTCGGGCTCTCGCGGGTAATCGTCACGTCATGGGCGTGGCTTTCGCGCAGGCCGGCACCGGAAATACGAACAAATGTCGCGCGGTCCTGGAATTCAGGAATGGTTGCGCCACCGACATAGCCCATAGCAGCCTTCAGGCCGCCTGCCAGCTGGTGCAGAACGCCGGAAACCGGGCCCTTGTACGGAACCTGACCTTCAATGCCCTCGGGAACCAGCTTCAGAGTGTCGCGAACTTCGGCCTGGAAATAACGGTCTGCGGAACCGCGTGCCATTGCGCCAACGGAGCCCATGCCACGGTAAGCCTTGAAGGAGCGGCCCTGATAGAGGAACACTTCGCCTGGGCTTTCATCCGTACCGGCCAGCAGCGAACCGATCATCACGGCAGATGCACCAGCAGCGATAGCCTTGGCGAGGTCGCCGGAGAACTTGATACCACCATCGGCGATCACAGGGATGTCCAGGGACTGTGCTGCATCAACGGCCGACATGATGGCTGCAAGCTGCGGAACGCCAACGCCTGCGACGATACGTGTGGTGCAGATCGAACCTGGGCCGATACCAACCTTGACGGCGTCAGCACCTGCATCGATCAGCGCCTTGGTGCCGTCTGCTGTCGCGACGTTACCGGCGATGATGCGAACAGCGTTCGACATCTTCTTGACCTGTGCAACAGCGTCGAGAACGCGCTGCGAATGGCCATGGGCGGTGTCAACAACAAGGATGTCCACGCCGGCATCGATCAGGCGTTCTGCACGGTCACGTGCGTCATCGCCAACGCTGATGGCAGCTGCGGCACGCAATCGACCCTGCGCATCCTTTGTCGCATTCGGGTTGAGCTGCGACTTTTCGATGTCCTTGACAGTGATGAGGCCAACGCAGTTGCCCTGGGCGTCTACCACGAGCAGCTTTTCAATGCGGTGCTTGTGCAGAAGGCGACGCGCTTCCTGCTGGTCAACACTGCTTTCCTTGACCGTCACGAGGTTTTCGCGGGTCATCAGTTCGTAGATTTTCTGAGCTGGATCGGAAGCAAAACGAACATCACGGTTGGTGAGGATACCAACCAGACGGCCTGTTTTGTGGCCGCCCTGACCGCCGTTTTCGACAACCGGAATACCGGAAATGCCGTGTGCCTTCATCAGGCTCTGGGCTTCAGCAAGGCTGGCATCCGGACCGATAGTGACCGGGTTTACAACCATGCCGCTTTCGAATTTCTTCACCTGACGAACTTCTTCAGCCTGTTCAGCAGGGGTAAGGTTGCGGTGGATAACACCGATACCACCGGCTTGTGCCATGGCAATCGCCAGGCGGCTTTCCGTGACGGTGTCCATTGCGGAGGAAAGAATAGGCAGGTTCAGGTCGATATCACGTGCGATACGCGTCGAAATATTCGTCTGGCCCGGCATCACTTCGGAGTGTCCCGGCTGCAAGAGCACATCGTCGAAAGTGAGGGCGTCCAAACCTGTGGGCGTTTGAATAATGCGTGCCATGCCAATTTCCTTCATTAAAGAATAGGGTATCCGCCGGGAGGAATCATCCACCGGTGGTTTCACAAGGAGTTCTTGGAAGTTGGCGAGGGCTGGTAACACGTCTATGACAGGAAGGAAATAGCAAAAACCCGGATTCATGAATCCGGGCCTGCTGATCAGCTCACACTATTATGCATAGCTCGTTGTGTTTCAACCAAAACGGGAGGCTATTACAGGTCAAATTGGTAGGACTTCGGCACGAACCTGTAGCCCTGGTCCTGCTTTTCGACATAACCGACGGAGGGGAATGGCATGTGGTACCCGAGGAATGCCAGCTTGTCGGTCGCAATCATATCAAAGACTTTTTTGCGGGTTGCCGCAGCGGCAGCCTTGTCCATGTCGAAACGCACTTCCCATTCCGGACGCTGCAACGACAGCACATAATGGTTGGCTGTATCAGCGGTCAGAACAAGTTGGCGACCTTCCGACTCCACCCGAAAAATCATATGGCCGGGAGAGTGGCCGAAAGCCTCGATACCGGTAATGCCTGAGACAACTTCAGCACCTTCACCGATAAAGGTCATCTTGTCTGCCAGTGGCTTCACCTTGCCGAGCACACCCTTGTGGCCGTTTTCGGCAGGAGTTCCGACGCGAGCGTCGCTGGTCCAAAAATCATATTCGACCTTGCCTGCCACATAACGAGCGTTGGGGAATGCCGGTGCGTCTTTCTCCATCAGGCCGCCAATATGGTCGCCATGCATGTGGGTCAGGACAACGATCGAGATATTCTCGGGCTTGTAACCAGCTGCAGCCAGGCCTTCCTGCAGGCGTCCATTGCCGTTGGCGCGGCCAGCCTCACCAAAGCCGGTATCAAACAGCACGCGCTCGGACCCGGTATTGATCATGACGGGTGCAAAGCTGTTGACGAACTTGTCCTTGGGAAGAAAGTTCTCTTCCAAAAGTGCGCCGACCGCTTCGGCAGACTGGTTGGTGCCAAAGGTTTCGTTTGGCGGTCCCGATACGGCTGCACCGTCCTTGATGACCAGAACCTCGAAATTGCCAAGCTTGAAGCGATTTGTTTCCGGCCCCATAGCGTGGTTTATCTCCATGGATGTTTGTGGTTGCGCGGTTTGCGCCATCGACGCACGCGCCATGATAAACGGAGCAGCCAGTACACCTGTTCCGGCAGATCCCAGAAGTACGCGTCTGCCGATTTTTGAAATCTCAGCCATTGTCCTGTCTCCTCAAAAAAATGTCCGTTTTCATTTGGACAGGAGTATGCAGACAAGACTAAGACGTTGATACCACTTAGATGAAACATCACACACACGTGATGGATGTCAAATCAATGACAAAGCAATTGGCATTAGCCCACATAGAAACTAAACACACACCGTGTGAACCTGATCACAAGCGCAGCGCAGGCATTTCCCATGAACCGCATCATACCGCTTATTCTTGCCGTGGCATTGTTCATGGAGCAGATGGATTCCACCGTTATTGCAACAGCCTTGCCGACTATTGCCCAGGACCTCAATGTCGGGCCGATTACTCTCAAGCTGGCCCTCACCTCCTACATGGTGGCATTGGCAATCTTCATTCCGATCAGCGGATGGATGGCTGACAAATTTGGCGCCAAGACCATCTTCCGGCTGGCCATCGGCGTCTTCATGGTGGGTTCGCTGTTCTGTGCGGTATCCGGTTCATTGGCAGAATTCGTGCTTTCGCGCTTCTTGCAGGGCATGGGCGGCGCAATGATGACGCCGGTTGGTCGTCTCGTCCTGTTGCGCACAACAGACCGCAAGGAACTTGTATCGGCCATGGCCTTGCTCACCATCCCAGCGCTGCTTGGCCCGCTGACGGGACCACCGGTTGGCGGCTTCATCACGACCTATTTTTCCTGGCACTGGATTTTCCTGATCAACATCCCGATCGGTGTCGCCGGTATCGTGCTGTCCAGCATATACTTGCCGGTGATCGAAACCACCAATCCGCCGGCCATGGATGTGAGAGGTTTTATTCTGTCATCCGTCGCCGCATCGGGCGTGGTTTTCGGTGTTTCGGTTATCAGCCTTCCCGCTCTGCCGCCGACCATCGGCATCGTCTCAATTCTCACCGGTATCGTCGCTGGCGTGCTTTACGTGATTCATGCCCGCAGGCACCCGGCTCCGATCCTCGACTTCAAGATTTTCCAGAATACGACATTCAGGATAACCTCGGTCAGCGGCACGATCTTCCGTATCTCGACCGGTGCCATTCCCTTCTTGATGCCGCTGATGTTGCAGATCGGGTTCGGATTGAATGCATTTCAGTCCGGCATGGTGACCTTTGCGGGCGCGATCGGTGCCATCACTACGAAGTTTATTGCAAAGCGGATGTTCGCCGCGACGGGGTTTAAGACCACATTGATTGTCGCCTCGGTAGTTGGCGCGTTTACAACAGCGGCCAATGCGCTGTTTGTGCCAGAAACACCGCACGCGATCATCATCAGTGTTCTTGTCGTATCTGGTTTTGCCCGATCGTTCTTCTTCACCGGCTCAAATGCGCTGAGCTATTCGGAGATCGACAACAATCAGGCCAGCCAGGCAACATCCATGTCGTCGGTTCTGCAACAGATCAGCCTTGCTCTGGGCGTGGCGTTTGCGGCGACCATTCTGGAAGTCAGTGCCGCATTGACCGGTTCGCACCTGCAGCTTGCGGACTTCCATCTGGCATTCGTGATTGTCGCGGCATTTTCGCTTCTCGCCCTGATACCGCTGTTCCGCCTGGATAAAAACGCAGGTGAAGCAATATCCGGGCATCGTCCGAAAATCAGATAACAACGGAAAACAACACTGCGCAGCGCTTTAGAAAGGGCTGCGCAGCCATTAAAGATCGAAACGTTTTCGCTTAGACGTCTTCGTCGGCGTCCTGCTCCAAAGTATCGCGCTCGTCGGCATGGTGGACGGCCACACCTGTATCTTTTCGACCCTTGAAGCCCTTGGCCAGCAGGAACATTTCTACCGACTCGGAGCGCGATGACGCAGGTTTGATATGTAGAACCTGTTTGAAGTTGCGCTTCAACAGATCAAGCAGCGACTTCTCCGTGCCACCCTGGAAGGTTTTTGCAAGGAAGTGTCCGCCTTCAGCCAACACCTCAATGGCAAAGTCCGCCGCGACTTCGCATAGATGCATGGTGCGAATATGGTCGGTTTTCTGATGGCCCGTGGTCGGCGCTGCCATGTCCGACAATACCAGATCCGGTGTGCCGCCGATTGCTTCCTTCAGCTTTTCTGGCGCAGTCGGATCAAGGAAGTCGAGCTGCAACAGACGAACGCCCGGAATAGGATCGACCTCAAGGAAGTCGATCGCGGCAACGCGGATATCGTCTTCGGTCGAATCCGTAACCTTGGCGGCAATCTGCGACCAGCTGCCCGGAGCGGCACCCAAGTCGATAATGCGGGTCGCACCCTTCAAGATCTGATGTTTGTCGTTGATCTCGAGAAGCTTGTAGGCTGCGCGGGCGCGGTAGCCTTCCAGCTTGGCGCGTTGCACATAGGGGTCATTGATATGGCGTTCAATCCAACGGCGCGATGACGCCTTGAGTTTGGTTTTTTTCACCTTCTGGCCAATTTTGCGGCCGGTGCGATTGCTTCCGACTGGAGGCTTACTCATAAACTTTGTTCCTTATCTCGCACCGTTTTGCTGGCGGCGGAGACGATTGCGTCGCCACGCGCCATCATCCGCCATCATATCGGTCAACAGGCCTTCACGCAGCCCGCGGTCCGCGACCCGCATACGTCGAGCTGGCCAGCGGCGACGGATGGCCTCCAGAATAGCGCAACCCGCCAGCACCAGATCGGCACGATCCGGGCCAATGCAGGCATTGGCGGCACGGCCGGCAAAATCCCAATCCAGCAGCTTGTTCTGCATAGCTGTCACTTCGCGGTCCGACAACCACAATCCATCCACCTTGCGGCGATCATACCGTGGCAAATCCAGATGGACACCTGCCAGTGTGGTGACCGTGCCTGAGGTGCCGATCAGGTGGAAATCTTCCAGTACGTCGCTTGCCGCAAATGGCGGGCACACGAACGAATCGAGAAGGCCTTCAACTTCGGTCACCATCGCAGAAAACACCTGCGGTGTAACATCGCGACCACCGTGACGTTCCGACAGGGTGACCACGCCAACCGGCAGCGATGTCCAGTGGGTGATGTGGTTGGCAAGACGGTTGGAGCGATTTTCACCAACGCGGATAACGGCAATTTCCGATGAACCGCCACCGATATCAAACAGCACAACCGAGCGAGCATCACGGCCAATCAACGACGAGCAACCGGAGACAGCAAGACGCGCTTCAGTTTCACGGCTAATGATTTCGAGGTCCAGGCCGGTCTCGCGGGTGACGCGGGAAAGGAACTCCTCCCCGTTTTCGGCAGCGCGGCAGGCTTCGGTCGCAATCAGGCGCATGCGCCGGATGGGACGCCCCGACAGTTTTGCAGCACAAACGCGCAGTGCTTCCACGGCACGGTCCATCGCTTCATTAGAAAGGCGGCCGGTTGAAATCAGCCCCTCTCCCAAGCGCACGATACGCGAAAAGGCATCAACCACACGGAACTGGCCGGGACGCGTTGGCTGGGCAATCAGCAGGCGGCAATTGTTGGTGCCGAGATCAAGCGCCGCATACATATCGGCGGCCTGATCCGCATCACGGTCATGGCTGTGCTGGCGCTGGCCATGCCGGTGACCATCACCACGCGATGTCGATCCCGTTCCGTCCTGCCCGGACGACTGGCCTTGCGGCTTGCCGTTCTTGGCAACATGCGTCGGAACCAGCGGCCGGCCTTGCGGCCCGCGGTGTCCACGGCGACGGTCGCGAGATTTGCGTCCCTCGGGTGAACCGGCATTTGGTCCCGCCGCCTTGGCGGCCTGGCCATTGGCTTGCGCACCATCGTTGGTAGATTTTGTTTCTGGATTGGAATTTTGTCCGCTGCCGCGCGAACGCCTGCGCCGTTTGCGCTTGCGCTCACCGGCATCCTGGCCGGGTGAGGTTTCATGCTGAGAATCAGCATAGGAACCGACGACAACAACCGGCGTAGCAACTTGGGCGCCACGGTTAGTACCGTTGCGCTTGCCTTTACCACGTCGAGAGCGTTTCGCTCTGCTCTTGTTTACCGTCGACGCCCCTGATTCTGACGGCTTTTCGCCGCTGCCGGGGTCAGTCACTGTCTTGTCCATTTCGCCGCGCAAAGCGAGAAGCAATGCCGCAGGCGTTTAAAGGTTTCGTTGGGCAGAACATACCAGCACACGGCATTTTAGCCAACCGTTTTTTGTTTTGCCCAATGGCGGCGGCAGCCTGACACCACAACCGCAATCACAAAAAATCAGTGCACCCCACTTTGCGTGCGAACTGGACAAACAGGTCGCGGTTTAGAAATCCCAGTCGTCATCCTCAGTCGCAACCGCTTTACCGATGACGTAGGACGAACCAGAGCCGGAAAAGAAGTCGTGATTTTCGTCTGCATTGGGTGAAAGCGCTGAAAGAATTGCCGGATTAACCTTGCATGCTTCCGGCGGAAACAGGGCCTCATATCCCAGATTCATCAGCGCCTTGTTGCCGTTGTAGTGCAGGAATTTCTTGACGTCTTCGCTGAGGCCAACACCATCATAGAGTTCCTCTGTGTATTTCGCCTCGTTGTCATAAAGCTCAAGCAGCAAATCAAAGGCAAAGTCCTTGATCTCCTGTTTCGTGGTATCGCTGAGACGAACCAGCGCCCGCTGGAACTTGTAGCCGATGTAATAACCGTGAACGGCTTCGTCGCGAATGATAAGGCGGATCAAGTCAGCCGTGTTGGTCAGCTTGGCGCGGCTGGACCAATACATAGGAAGGTAAAAGCCGGAATAGAACAGGAAGCTTTCCAGGAAGACGCTGGCGACCTTCTTCTTGAGAGGGTCATCGGAGGCATATTGCTCCATGATCAATGTCGATTTGCGCTGCAGGAACTCGTTTTCTTCCGACCAGCGATAGGCATCATCAACATCAGGTGTCAGGCACAGCGTCGAGAAGATAGAAGAATAGGAGCGCGCATGCACCGCCTCCATAAAGGAAACGTTGGACAGCACTGCCTCTTCATGCGGCGTGGTGGCATCTGCCATTAGCTTTACCGCACCGACACCGTTCTGAATGGTGTCGAGCAGTGTAAGTCCGGTAAACACACGGATGGTGAGCTGCTGTTCCTGCGAGGTCAATGTTGCCCAGGATGGGATATCATTGGAGAGCGGCACCTTTTCCGGCAGCCAGAAATTGCCGGTCAAACGGTTCCAGACTTCCAGATCCTTGTCGTCCTCGATGCGGTTCCAGTTGATTGCACGCAGACGGCTGGCCGTCTTGATTTGCATGTTCATGTTGCTTGTCCCTCAAATTTACAGCGTACAGGAAACGCAGCCCTGAACCTGCGTGCCTTCCAGCGCCATCTGGCGCAACCGAATGTAATAAATGGTCTTGATGCCCTGCTTCCACGCATAGATCTGGGCGCGATTGATATCGCGGGTGGTGGCGGTGTCGCGGAAGAACAGTGTCAGCGACAGTCCCTGATCGACATGTTGCGTGGCCGCGGCATAGGTATCGATGATCTTTTCAGGACCGATCTCATAGGCATCCTGATAATATTCAAGATTGTCATTGGTCAGATAGGCTGCGGGATAATAGACGCGGCCAATCTTGCCTTCCTTGCGGATCTCGATTTTCGAGACAATCGGATGGATCGATGACGTCGAGTGGTTGATGTAGGAGATCGAGCCGGTTGGCGGCACGGCCTGCAGGTTCTGGTTATAGAGTCCAGATGTCATGACCGCTTCTTTCAATTCCTGCCAGTCGTCCTGGGTCGGAATGTGAATACCGGCCTTTTCAAACAGTTCCTGAACCCTCTCAGTCGCAGGCGTCCATTCGCGCTGTGTGTATTTGTCGAAATATTCGCCGGACGCATATTTGGAGTTTTCAAAGCCCTTGAAGCTTTCACCAAGTTCCGTAGCCAGCCGGTTCGATGCGCGGACTGCGTGGTAAGCCACAGTGTAGAAATAGATATTGGTAAAATCGACGCCTTCTGGTGAACCATAATAAATGCGCTCGCGGGCGAGATAACCGTGCAAGTTCATCTGGCCGAGACCAATCGCGTGGCTTTCCTCATTGCCCTTTGCGACCGATGGCACGGATAAGATATGGCTCATCTGCGAAACGGCGGTCAAAGCGCGAATTGCAGTCTCGATGGTGGCGCCAAAATCTGCAGAGTCCATCGCGGCAGCAATATTCAAAGAACCGAGATTGCAGGAAATATCCTTGCCCATATGGCTGTAGGAAAGGTCATCATTAAAGACACTTGCGTCGCTGACCTGCAGGATTTCGGAGCACAGATTGCTCATGGTGATACGACCGGCAACAGGGTTTTCCCGGTTCACCGTATCCTCGAACATGATGTATGGATAACCGCTCTCGAACTGGATTTCTGCAATGATCTGGAAGAACTCGCGCGCCTTGATCTTCTTCTTGCGAATGCGGCTGTCGGCAACCATTTCGCGGTATTTTTCAGTCACCGAAATCTCGGTAAACGGCACACCGTAAACCCGCTCCACGTCATAAGGCGAGAAGAGGTACATATCCTCGTTGTTCTTTGCCAGCTCAAAGGTGATGTCGGGAATGACCACGCCGAGCGACAGGGTCTTGATGCGGATTTTTTCATCGGCATTTTCGCGCTTGGTGTCGAGAAACCGCATGATGTCAGGGTGGTGCGCATGCAGATAAACCGCCCCTGCCCCCTGGCGTGCGCCGAGCTGATTGGCATAGGAAAATGCGTCTTCCAGCAGTTTCATCACCGGAATGACCCCGGATGACTGGTTTTCGATGTTCTTGATCGGTGCGCCCATTTCGCGGACGTTGGTCAGGGACAGGGCGACACCGCCGCCACGCTTGGACAATTGCAGGGCGGAATTGATGGAGCGGCCAATGCTTTCCATGTTGTCTTCGATGCGCAACAGGAAGCAAGACACCAGCTCGCCGCGTTGCTTTTTACCGGCATTGAGAAATGTCGGCGTTGCCGGCTGGAAACGACCGGAAATCACCTCATTCATCAGGTCGCGGGCCAGCTGCTCATTACCGCGCGCCAGCGTCAGCGCCACCATGCAGATACGATCTTCGTAGCGCTCAAGGTAACGCTTGCCGTCAAAGGTTTTCAGCGTGTAGCTGGTGTAATATTTGAACGCACCCAGGAAGGTCGGGAAGCGGAATTTACGCGCATAGGCTTCGTCGAAAAGATCACGCACGAAATTGAAGGAATACTGGTCCAGAACCTCCTGTTCGTAATAGCCTTCCAGGACCAGATAATCGAGCTTTTCCCGCAGGTTATGGAAAAAGACCGTGTTCTGGTTGACGTGTTGCAGAAAATATTGCCGTGCCGCCAGCTTGTCCTTGTCGAGCTGGATTTTGCCATCCTCATCATAGAGGTTCAGCATCGCGTTCAGCGCGTGATAATCCAGCGCCGTTTCACCCGCCTTTAGTGGGCGCTCGAGTGTTGTGACGTCCAAAATCGTTCCAATCCATGTTTGGCTTTCGCAACATCTTCCCCGGTACCCAACAGCTCGAATTTGTAGAGAAAGGGCACGTCGCATTTGTGGGATATGATGTCACCGGCAAGGCAGTAGGCCTCGCCGAAATTGGTGTTTCCAGCGGCGATAACACCGCGAATTAAGCTTCGATTTTCCGTAGAGTTCAAAAACTGGATAACCGGTTTCGGCACCGCACCTTTTGCGCCGCCACCACCATAGGTCGGCACGACGAGCACATAGGGTTCTGTCACCAGCGGCGGGACCTGATCTGCCGCAACTGGTAGGCGCAGCGCCCGAAACCCCAGCTTTTCAACAAAACGGCGGGTGTTTTCCGATGTCGATGAATAATAGACTATCAGCCCCATGCCGATCGTCCGTCACGACAGCGTGCTGATCATATCCGGCCTGAAACCGGCCCAATGGGTGTCACCCGCCACAACAACCGGCACCTGACGGTAACCGAGATTCTGCACATGCATCAGCGCCTGATCATCAACGGAAACATCGATGACATTGTACGCAATACCCTGTCGCTCGAGAGCGCGTGTCGTGGCCGTGCACTGTACGCATGCAGGTTTGCTGTAGACGGTGATATTCATGACGTTCCTCGTTGGTCGATAAAATTGGGCAAGCGGATGCATTCGGTTACGTCTTGACGACAAAACCGTTGGTTCTTAAAATTCTCGGGGGTCTGAAATCACATCAGATTAAATACCGCGCGCGCGTCATGACGAACGGAACACGTATTTCATACAGCATGCTTTCACCCCGAAGCTTTGGCAGGGGTCAAATGTGCGCATGCCAAGCTATGCCTGGGATAACACGCACCCTTCGGACACCCCGCCCGTGGATTGTCTTGTTCGAGGCAGGTCTCCTGGCTCGCGGGTCACGGCATCATACCCAGTCTTCCCAAAGCACACATGCTTCAGTGACGGAATTAAGTAGACGCTATCCGCTTACAGTTGCGGGGGCAGCTATGGCATCGCCTGACTACGCTGGCTCACCATATTCCCATCTTAGCTTCCATGTCTTGCGACCGGAAGAACCTAGAACGCTACATATAGTAGTTATTGCGCGCGATTCGTCAATCAACCACAAGCCCGAAAACTGCTTTCCTCACAACAGAATGCATTCGTTTGATGGAGAGCGTGTGACGGAACGTTTGTCGGCCTGCATTGCGGGCCTTTCCCCCATGCTGCACCACTCGCTATATCGAGGCAATGAATGATGCTTTGCTGTGGGACCGTGCGTAAAAACTGTATGAAAATACTGGGCTTCTCACACATCAGGATGTTCTGATTTGCGACATTCTGCTGTGGCTTGACCTCATCTGTCGCATTTTCAGTCTCGCCAAAGTGATTGCCTGAACGACAAACAGATGCAGTTAGAATGTTGAGATAAAATCGCGTTTAAGCGAATCAATGTGCTGCTTTAGGCGTAGTGCGCCACAAGTCGCGTTTCAAAGCCGGTGATTTCGATCTGAACACACAAACCGGGCGCACCGGACGCAAATTTGCGAAAACTCCAGAAAGCGGTCACATGGTGAGAAACCATAGCAGACAGGGCAACCGGGGCTTTTTACATCCCTAGCGTCTTACAACTGTCTGAATTTATGTGGAAAAATGGTACGGTTGAGTGGAGTTGAACCACCGACCTCAGGTGCCACAAACCTGCGCTCTAACCAACTGAGCTACAACCGCACACGACCGGCCGCAAGGCCGCTATGGGGGTCACATACGGGGTGTTTTCCGTTTTTGCAAGACCCTTTGAACTTTTTACAAAAAAAGACGTGGAATAGCAAATGCCGATCATTGACCGCAGGCCCACCAACAACCAAACTTCTGGCAATTAACTCTGTTTGCCAATTCCCTGCTGGTGATTATGGACCGCCGCGCGCTGGGAAGTTATTTAATATTCTGTTAACATGCCCTGTACGCATTAATGCTTGGCTTTTCATGAGGAAAAGCGACAGAAACATGCTGGGGTCAGCAGTACCAGAATAGGTTTCGAGATGCCCGCCGTTCAATATCCTTTCATAGATATAGCTGTTCATGAGCGTGTGCGTGACCGTTTTGGCCGGGGCGAAGCCCTCGTGTTGTTTTCTGTCGATCTCGAACATGTCCTGTGGGCAAACGGTCGCGGCGCCTCGCTGTTCGGCACGCCTTCAATCTATGATTTTGTGGATCATGGCCCGAAGCCGCAGGATATCACCTTCCGACAGATTTCGATGGCGGCGAGCAAGCTATCCGCCGTTGGCGATTCCCAGTTTTTTACCGCGCGTATTGCCGCGGGTTTCAGAACCTTTCCGGTGAAGGCAATCGTCGAACTGATCGAGGTCGATAACAATACCCAGGCCATTCTTTTTGCATCGCCCGTTGATGTGCAACAACCGTCGGCGCAGGACTGTGCAAATCGCATGATCGAAGGTTTCAGCGATCCCGACATTCATTTGGCGGTGCTGGATGAGAGTGGGCTGATCCTTGCTGCGTCGGATAATTTTCGCAATCTCGGCATCACGCCTAATACCGTAAAAACGCTGACAACAATGACCCAGCATCAAGCCGGGCATCTGGTTAAGCGCCCTATTCCAACCGGCAAGGGTTATTTGCCAGCTGCGACCGGCCAGCTTAGCCAGACACCGATCATGAACCTGTTGTTTGTGGTGGAAACTGCAATCGGGACACTCGACCCGGTTTTCGACGGCAGTGAGCAAGACGATGTCGCTCTGGCAGCGCCCGTGGCAGCTGTAGAGGTGACAGAACAGGTTATTGAACCAGCTGAAAACAAATTCGAGACACTGATCAACGATATCGCCACCATTGAAGATCTGCCGCAGCAGGACGAAGAGTTTGATGCGTCGGAAGCACTTGATGCGCAGGCGTCGCTGATCTTCTCTGACGTTGAAGCGCCTGAACGGGCTGAGGCTGAGGCTGAGGCTGAGGCTGAGGCTGAGGCTGAGGCTGAGGCTGAGGAAAACATTGATGTTGCAGAGGAAGAAGTACAGCGCTCTGTTACCGAAAATTATGATGAGCGCTCCAAGGACCTCGACTTTCCTGTTTTTGACGACATCGAACCAGTTACCGTCGCGGATGTAGCTGTAGAAACTGTTTTAGAAACAGAAGCTGTGGCCGAAGAAATTGAACAGGCTGACGACGCACCATCTGCGGCGGCGGGCACATTCATATTCAACCCATCGGCCCGGGCTTCGCGGTTTGTCTGGAAAATCGATGCGAATGGTTGCTTCAGTTCGATCTCGCACGAATTTGCCGAAGCGGTCGGACCGCGCTCTGCCGCTGTCGAGGGCATGTCCTTTGCGGATGTTTCGAGCCTGCTGAACCTCGACAAGGACGGCAAGATTACCGAACTGCTCAGCAAACGTGACACATGGTCCGGCAAAACGATTTTCTGGCCGGTCGAAGGCACATCACTTGTTGTGCCGATCGATCTGGCAGCCCTGCCGACCTATACGCGCACCCGCGAGTTTGACGGTTTTCGCGGTTTCGGCATCGTGAGATTGGCCGATGCCGTTGAAGACCCGCATGCTATCGGCCTGACACTTGCCGAAACCGATATCGCTCCTTTGGTAGACGTGGTCGACACGACGCTGCCAGAGGCCGAGACTATTCTGCCTCAGGAAGAGCCACAGGCAGACGAGGCGCCAGTCGCCGAGGTCGAAGACCATGAGCCGGAAGCCGAACTGACCGACGAGCCGGTTATCGTCGCGGAGGAGCAGAGCGAAGCAGAACGCGGAAAGCCTGCCGCTTTGCAGCCGCCGCACGAAGAAGTTCCTGTGCTTCGGATCAGCGAAACCCCAAATCGACGTTTCTCGGACAAGATCATTCAGCTGGAAGAACATCGTTCCCGTGGGCGCGATGGCTTGAGCCCCGGCGAACAGGCTGCATTCCGTGAAATTGCGCGCCAGTTGACGCCCAAGGACGAATTGGAACCTGCGCCGGTGTCCGAGCCTCTGTCACCCGTGCAAGAGGTTGAGCTGGAAAGCCCGGTTGCTGATGTCTCGGACGTTTCTGAAGAGATCGCTGTTGAAGCGCCCATCTCGCTCACTGACGAGCTGACACCGGCAGAAGAAGAAATCACAGCCACGTCAGAGGCTGACGCACCGGAAGCGCCTGAGGTTACCGACGTAGAACCTGAGATCACCGAGGTGGAACACGAAGCGCCATCTGCCCGTGAGGTCGGTACATTGACGGAAGAAACCGTTGATGCGCTGCCGCTGGCGCTGCTCATCCACACAGGCGACGACCTTATTCACGCCAACCCGGATTTCCTGCGTCTGACTGGCTATAGCTCTGTTGAGGAACTGGCTTCGGTTGGTGGCATTGACGCGCTGCTGCAAAGACAGGATCTGGAGAATATCGGCGAAGGCAGCGGCGGCATGGTTGCCGTAAGTGCCGAAAACGATCTGATTCCCGTCAATGCCCGCCTGCAGTCCATTCGCTGGAATGGCGCCGCCGCACTGATGTTGTCGCTGGTGCCGGTCCACAAGGTCGTGGAGCCAGCCCCTGTCACTCCAGTGGCCGAGGTGATCGAAGCTCCTGCGAACACCCTTGCGGTCGAGACATTGCAGGGTGAAGTCGATGAGTTGCACTCGATCCTCGAAACGGCAACTGATGGCATCGTCATCCTGGACGAGGAAGGCACCATACGCTCCCTCAACAGGTCTGCCAGCGCCTTGTTCAATTACGACAATGGCGAGATCAGCGGCAAACCCTTCGTTGTTCTGTTTGCGCATGAAAGCCAGAAGGCCGTTCTCGATTATCTTTCGGGCCTGTCGAACAATGGTGTCGCCAGTGTTCTGAACGACGGCCGTGACGTTATCGGCCGCGAAGCAAGCGGTGGTTTCCTGCCGCTGTTCATGACCATTGGGCGGCTCAAGTCTTCCAGAGGGTTCTGCGCGGTCATCCGCGACATTACCCAGTGGAAACGTACCGAAGAAGAATTGCGCAATGCAAAGCGTGTGGCGGAAACCGCCAACGCGCACAAGACCGACTTCCTTGCCCGCGTCAGTCATGAAATTCGCACGCCGCTTAACGCCATTATCGGTTTTGCCGACATGATGGCAACGGAACGTTTCGGGCCGATTGGACACCCGCGTTATGTCGAATATGCCAATGATATTGGCCGCTCTGGACGCCATGTGCTGGATATCGTCAATGATCTGCTCGATATCTCGAAAATCGAAGCCGGCCAGATGGATCTCGATTTCGTGGCTGTTGAACTGAACGAAACGATCTCCGAAGCGGTATCGCTGGTGCAGCCACAGGCCAACAACCAGCGCGTCATCATCCGCACGTCGCTGTCGCAGTCGGTTCCCGCCATTGTGGCCGATCTTCGTTCGATCAAGCAGATCGTGCTCAACATTCTTTCCAACGCCATCCGCTTCACACCGGCTGGCGGGCAGATTGTTGTGTCAACCGCCTACGAGCCGAATGGCAGTGTCAACCTGCGTATTCGCGACACCGGCATCGGCATGAGCCGTTCCGAACTGGAACAGGCGATGAAGCCTTTCCGGCAGGTGGCGTCCAGCAACCGCATTCGTGGCGATGGTACCGGCCTCGGCCTGCCGCTGACCAAGGCGATGGTTGATGCGAACCGGGCGAATTTTTCGATCAGTTCTTCGCAAAATGAAGGCACGCTGGTTGAAATCAACTTTCCCTCGCAGCGCGTTCTCGCCACCTGAGTGAATTATTTTTAAGAGGGCGTTGCATCCCGTCACAGGAATGCAACGCCCTTTTTACGTTAACTTCGCCACGCAAATCCGCGGCCGCTTTTGACAGCGTGCTTTTGCCGCGGGATTTTCACATGATGCTTTATGAAAGCAGTTCCTGTTTGAGTAACGATGCTGTAAATAGCGGACTTCTTTTGCAGTAACGGATTTCTGCCGGACAGCCGGTGGAAGGATCAGACAATTGCAGTCAGCCGATACCAGTCTCCAGCATGTCTCCGGGCCAAGCACACGCTTTAACCTGTTGAGTCTCATTGCAATTCTCGTGGCGCTCGTGGTCGCCATTCCCATCATTGCGGTTTTCTGGATTGCCATGAGCGGTGGTGTTGGAAACTGGGAGCATTTGTTTGCCTATGTGTTGCCACGCGCCGGTGGTAGGACGGTATTGCTGTTGTTGTGCACCGGCTTGCTGGCAACTTTCTTCGGTGCCTTGACCGCCTGGCTGGTCACGACGTTCGAATTTCCGCTGCGGCGTATCCTGTCTCTGGCGCTCGTTCTGCCGCTCGCCATCCCCGCCTATCTGGCGGCCTATGCCTTCGGCGAATTTTTCGATTTTACCGGGCCATTGCAGTCGGCAGTGCGTAGCCTGTTCGGCTATCACAGCATCAAGGATTACTGGTTTCCGGACATTCGCTCGCTGGGTGGCGCGGTGCTGGTGCTCAGCTCAGTACTTTACCCTTACATCTATCTGTCTGCCCGGTCGGCGTTCAGTATGCAGGGACGGTTTGCGGCCGAAGCTGCGCGTACCATGGGCGCTTCTTCCTGGCGGATTTTCTGGCAGGTGCAATTGCCGATGGCGCGCCCGGCGATCATGATCGGACTGACACTGGTGCTTATGGAAACACTCAATGATATCGGCGCTGTCGAATATCTCGGTGTGCAGACACTTACCTTCACGATCTACGAAACATGGTTGAACCGTGGCAGCTTGGCTGGCGCCACGCAGATTGCTGCGGTGGTACTGCTGATTGTTGGTGCGCTGATCCTGTTGGAGAGAACAGCGCGTAAACGTCAACGCTTTTCCACCCCGAAAACCACGATGATGGCGCAACGGTTTCTGCTGAAACCGCTAACCGGTCCCAGGAAATGGCTGGCGACCGTTACCTGTGCGATACCGGTTTTGACCGGTTTTGCCATTCCCGTTCTGGTGCTTGGCACCTATGCGGCCAAAAGGCTTGACGGATTTCTGTCTCCTAAGCTGCTGGAAGCCCTATGGCATAGCCTGTCTGTTTCAGGCACCGCGGCCTGCCTTACACTTGCCATGGGTTTCGTGCTGTCCTATGCCGCCCGCGCCAATTCCTCACCAGTGACACGCACAGCTGGCCGGGTCGCCTCGCTGGGTTACGGAATACCCGGCACGGTTCTGGCGATTGGCGTGCTTATTCCGCTTGCCGGCTTTGACAATCAGGTCGACGCTTTCATGCGCGGCACATTTGGCTATTCAACCGGTCTGATGATGAGCGGAACGGCCTTTGCGATCATCTACGCAAGCACAGTGCGTTTCATGACCATGGCAGAAGGATCGCTGGATGCCGGCTTCCAGAAGCTTTCACCACATATGGATATGGCGTCACGCACTCTGGGCCGCACAAAACTGCAAACGCTTGTCTCGGTGCTCATTCCCAATATGCGGCCGGCAGCGCTGACCGCATCGCTATTGGTGTTTATCGAATCTTTGAAAGAATTGTCAGCGACAATTCTGCTGCGCCCATTCAGCTTCAATACGCTGGCAACACTTGTCTATGAAGATGCCTCGCGCTCCAAGGTGCAGGATGCATCTGTCGCGGCCATCATCATCATTGCAGCAGGGCTTATTCCGGTGGCACTGGTTTCACGATCGCTCGAACAGCGACCGTCTGAGTAATCACCCAAAAAGAAAGGCAGCTAACGCTGCCTTAAAAATTAATGCTGTTCAACGAAAGGAGGAGTAGGCCGACATCATGTCTGTAGGACCAGAGGTCCTTGCGCCATCCACTCATCGGATGGCCCCACGTTGGTTTACTTTTGTCAAACGCCTCTTAACAGTGTGTTAAAAACCGCCCCAATCTATCAATGGCAAAAACTCGCGCATGTCTTTTGACACATGCCTTAAACCGACACCGGATTGCCTTAGAGCCGAATGCAAAAGCGCGCCAGAGTTTGACCCTGACGCGCCTGATAGGTTCAAACCTACAATGCTGTTCAGCCTGCCGCAGCCTTGGCCGCCGCGTGCTCATCACGAATGCGTTGCAGTTCGGTCCGTTTCGAGGCAATCGACGCAAAGATCACACCCATGGTGACCAGACCGATCAGGATCGTACATATCGCATTGATTTCCGGTGTCACGCCAAGGCGAACCTGCGAGTAGATCTTGATGGGCAGCGTCGTGGC
Source organism: Agrobacterium sp. 5Ca50 (assembly GCF_055381905.1). Classification (NCBI taxonomy): domain Bacteria; kingdom Pseudomonadati; phylum Pseudomonadota; class Alphaproteobacteria; order Hyphomicrobiales; family Rhizobiaceae; genus Agrobacterium; species Agrobacterium sp. 5Ca50. Next base: position 375,850 of record NZ_AP026438.1, on the reverse strand, counting down.
TCCCGGACCTGTCGCAAAGCTGGCAATAACCAGGTCGTCAAGCGACAGGGTAAATGCCAGCATCCAGCCTGCCAGAACCGCCGGGAGAATAAGTGGCAAGGTAATGCGGAAGAAAGTTTTGACAGGTGGGCAACCAAGATCCTGCGCTGCTTCTTCAAGGCTGCGGTCAAAGGTCAAAAGGCGTGATTGCACGACGATTGCCACGTAACACATGGTGAATGTGGTGTGGGCAATGACCACCGTCCAGAAACCTCTGTCGACACCAACCGCCACAAACAACAGCAATAGCGAAAGCCCGGTGATGACTTCCGGCATGACGAGCGGTGCATAGATCATACCGGAAAACAGCATGCGTCCCGGAAAACGGGCAAAACGTACCAGCGACAGCGCTGCCAATGTGCCGAGGATCGTGCCAAGGGTGGCGCTCAATACACCGACCCGGGCTGTCACCCAGGCGGCATCCATCAGACCCTGGTTTGACCACATGGCACTGTACCATTGCAGGGAGAAACCACCCCATACAGTGACCAACTTCGAGGCATTGAACGAATAGATCACCAGAATGATGATCGGGATGTAGAGAAACGCGAACCCAAGGGTAAGGACGGTTACGTCGAACTTTCTGTTTTTCATTGCCCTGCCCTCACGCTTTCTGCTGCTGGTTCTGGAAGATGGCGATCGGAACCACCAGCACCAGAAGAAGCAGAACGGCAACAGCCGAGGCAATTGGCCAGTCACGGTTACCGAAGAACTCGGTCCACAATGTCTTGCCGATCATCAATGTTTCCGCACCACCCAGCAGATCAGGGATAACAAATTCACCGGTAATCGGGATGAAGCAGATCATCGAGCCAGCAATCACCCCCGGCATGGAAAGCGGGAAGGTAATTTTCCAAAAGGCTTTCCATGGTGGGCAACCAAGGTCGGTTGCCGCTTCCAATAGGGTATTGTCGAGTTTTTCCAAGGCTGAATAAAGCGGCAAAACCATGAATGGCAGATAGGAATAGACCATGCCGATAAACACGGCCGTTTCCGTACGGAAGATATGGACCTGCTGATCAGGCGCCATAAGTCCCAGCCATTGCAGGAACACCGTCAACAGCCCCTCTGGTTTCAGAATTCCGATCCATGAGTAAACGCGGATCAGGAACGAAGTCCAGAATGGCAGGATCACAAGCATCACCAAGGTCGGGCGAATGGTGGACGGTGCACGCGCCATGGCAAGTGCCATCGGATATCCGATCAGCAGCAACATCAGCGTTGAAATGAAGGCAATTCTTACCGAAGAAAAATAGGCATTCACGTAAAGTGCGTCTTCGGTGAGAAAGAGGTAATTGTCAAAATTGAGTTGCGACAGAAAATCGCCGATAGCGCCGAAACCCTCAAAAACCGGCGTATAAGGCGGCATGGCAATCGCCGTAGCAGACAGCGATATTTTGACAATGATAAAAAACGGTACGGCAAAAAACAGCAGCAGCCAGAAATAAGGAACTGCTACTACCAACCAGCGTGCAAGACTTTGTTTGTTTTCCGAAGAGGCCGTTGCCATGAGAACCTCCCTTAGTTGGTCAAAACCATACCGGAATCTGGTCGCCAGTTGAGCCACACCGTATCATCAAAGGTGATCGGGCGATCAACAAGGCGGGACACGTTGGCTTGAGCCGCACGCATGATGCGGCCATCCGCCAGCTTGACGAGGAACACCGAGAAGTCCCCAAGATAACCGATGTCCCAGACCTGCCCACTGACTGCATTTGTCGTGGTATCTGCTGGTGGATCGATAGTGATACGGACCTTTTCCGGTCGAATGGCAAAAGCAACCTTGTTGCCGACTACGGCCTTGCAATCCTGCTCGACTGTCACACCCAAACCTTCACAATCGAGAAGGACGGTTCCGGGTTTGCCGACACCTGCCATATTGGACAACACGCTTGCCTCGAATATGTTGATATCGCCAATGAAGTCCGCAACATAACGGCTGTTGGGTGCCTCATAGATTTCCGCAGGCGTGGCAACCTGAACCACATTACCCTTGTCCATGACCGCGATACGGTCGGAAACGGTCATCGCCTCTTCCTGATCGTGAGTCACAATCAGGAAGGTCAGGCCCAGGCTTTGCTGGATATCCATGAGTTCAAACTGGGTTTCTTCGCGCAGTTTTTTGTCCAGCGCGCCAAGCGGCTCATCCAGCAACAAAACCTTCGGGCGTTTGGCAATCGATCGCGCTAAAGCAACGCGCTGTCTTTGACCGCCCGACAGCTGACTTGGTTTGCGTTTTGCAAACTCTGTCAGCTTGACCATGCGCAGCATTTCTTCAACGCGCGCCGATATGTCCGCTTTGGGCAAACCATCCTGCTCCAGGCCGAACGCAATGTTCTTTTCGACCGTCATGTGCGGGAAAAGTGCGTAGGATTGAAACATCATGTTGGTCGGTCGTTTGTGCGGCGGGGTACCTGAAATATCCTTGCCTTGCAGCAGGATACGGCCTTCCGTTGGCTCTTCAAAACCGGCCAGCATGCGCATCAGCGTGGTCTTGCCACAGCCGGATGGTCCCAGCAGCGAGAAGAACTCACGTTCATAGATATCAAGTGTCAGATTGTTGACAGCGACAAAATCACCAAAGCGTTTGGTGATGTTTTCAAAGCGGATGAAGGGTACGGATGCGGGATCGTCCCAGGGACTGAATTTTCGTTTTACAGGTCCGAGAGACTTCGCCATTCGCAATCCCCTAAAAATAACAATGAGGCGGGCAAATGGTAGCTGCCAGCCCAACAAGCTGGCAACCAATGGTCAGAAACGTGCCCGCCGGCCGTTTCTGAACCAGCGGGCCCAAAATCAGCTACCGGTTTTTATCTGTGTCCAGACGCGGTTCAGAACGCGCTGTTCTCTCGGTCCATAAGGCGAGATGGTGAAGAGCTTCTTCATTGTCGCTTCGTCAGGATAAACTGCCGGGTTCTTGGAAACGGCTTCATCCATCAACGCCTGTGATGCCAGGTTACCGTTGGCGTACTGAACATAATCAGACGCCTTGGCGATGACTTCCGGCTTCATCAGGTAGTTGATGAAGGCATGAGCTTCGTCAACATTCTTGGCATCCGCAGGAATGGCAAGGTTGTCAAACCACATGTAGGTGCCTTCCTTCGGAATGACGTAGTCGACAGTCACACCGTTCTTGGCTTCTTCAGCACGCGTCTTTGCCTGAAGAATATCGCCGGACCAACCGATGGTGATGCAGGTATCGCCATTGGCAAGTTCGTCGATATAGGCAGACGAGTTGAAGGTCTTTACCGATGGACGGATCGCCTTGTAGACTTCACCACCAGCTTCCAGATCAGCAGCTTCCTTGCTGTCCGGATCCTTGCCGATGTAGTTCATTGCAATTGCGAAGGTTTCGTCCGAAGCATCAAGAATGTTGATGCCACAGCTCTTCAGCTTTTCGGCATTTTCAGGCTTGAACAGAATGTCCCAGCTATCGATTTTCACGTCACCGAGAGCTGCTTTAACCTTGTCGACATTGTAACCAATGCCTGTTGTGCCCCACATGTAGTTCACGGCATATTCATTGCCGGGGTCGTACTTGGCGAGACGCTCGCTGACTTCCGGCCACATGTTGCTGAGGTTTGGAATTTTGGATTTGTCGAGCTTCTGAAACACGCCTGCCTGGATCTGGCGGGCGAGGAACGGTGCAGTTGGCACGACAACGTCGTAACCGGAGTTACCGGCCAGCAGCTTGGTCTCAACCAGTTCGTTGCTGTCAAAAACGTCGTAGACAACCTTGATGCCGGTTTCCTTGGTGAAATCGGTCAGGATCGATTCGTCGATATAATCGGACCAGTTGTAAACATGGACCACTTTTTCCTGTGCGAGGGCCGTACCGGCCATCAACATTGCGGCGAAGGCGACAGACATACCAAGTGAGCGCTGCGTCATGATTTCTCCTGTTAATACGCCTTTCGAAGCAGGCGGCATCCCCTTTTTGAATGAGACTAGAAAGGAAAAAGATTATCGGCAAGCGGGAAATGTGCAGTGCAGAATTTTCCCACTTCACTTTTTTGGAGTTACTGAAAATCAAAAACACTCAATCCTGTAACCATTTCATCCAAACCCAATGGACGGGTTACCGGCGCTTGCGCTCTTGAGAGACAACCGGAGCGTTCACACAGGCGACAGGAAACACCGATGCCAACGGTGCCACTCGTTACTCTGGCAACATCACCATAGATTGTCTCGGCGCCTTGAGTGATATCGCAGGCCAGCAAAATCGCTGTGCGCCGCACCCTTTCACCAAAGGCTGTTTTGGGACCCTCGATCGTTCTGGCGATTGTTAAAAATGTGTCCCCATCCAGCACCTCGGCCGCTTCGGCCATAAGTTGTCCCGGCTGACTGAAGGCGGCATGGATATTGAGCCGCGGACAGTGGCCACCAAAGCTTGAATGCGGAAAGCCATGCGCTCCTATCTTGCGAAAGCGATTGCCCGCCTGATCAATCTCCATCAGGAAAAAAGCAATGCCAGGCGCACCCGGCCGTCCCAAAGAGACAAGTCGATTGGCGACCTGCTCGAAGGACACCTGAAACCGTGACGCGAGAAGATCCAGATCATATCTGAAACGTTGCGCCGCCGCGAAAAATGAGCCGTAAGGCATGATCAGGGCATGAGCAGCGTAGCGGGCGAGTTCAAAACGCGCCAGGCGTTTGGCTTCTGGGCTACTGAGGTCCAGGGTTTCCAGCGACGCCTGTATCTCCGGCTGGAGCATCAGAAGGCATGCCTCCATCGCCATTTCCTGCAGCCGGTCAAAAGGTGACAACCGCTCGGACAGAAACAACCGCATGGAATGCCTGTCATACCGCCTGCGAAGATTTGGCATCGCATGGATGGGGAAGGTGCGCACCACGACGCCGTGCATTTTCTGCAGCCAGGTTTTCAAGGCTGCCGGCAGGTCGTCACCCGGTTTCAATTGCTCATGGAATGTTTCGGCCGCGTCATCGATCACGGCAAAATAATAGCTGCAATGTTCAAAGGCATCGCGGACCTCATCGATCGGCAACCGCGCCGATGACAGCGACGGACCTTGACCATCCCTGGCCATCAAGCCCGCCAGGTCAGACAGCCGTTCAGCCTGTTCACGGTAGGCCCGATACAGTTTCATGATGCCGCCGGCCACATTGGGTGCAGCATCTGCCACCTCGACCAGTTCCTGCGGAGATGGCACCTCCCCCGTCAGCAGCGGATCGGCAAACACTTCCCGTAACTGCGTGGCAACACCGCCGCTTTCACCCTGTAATTCATCCAGGTCAATCTTGTACACAGACGCCAGTTTCAACAGCAGCTGCACGGTCAAGGGCCGCTGGTTGCGTTCGATCAGGTTGAGATAGGACGGCGAAATGCCCAACCCCTCTGCCATGGAGGTCTGCGTCAAACCAAGGCCATTGCGCACGCGCCGCACACGCGGGCCTGCAAAAATCTTATTCTCCGCCACAGGCTCCTCCCTTTGACAAGAATATTACAAGATCGAGCTGTCGTTGTTTTTACAATTTTTACAAAATTACTACAGCCGTCAGTAAAAGATACTACATCCTAACCTCTTTCAAGTCACTGATTTTATGTTTCCAATAGAACCAAACGGAGTGATTATGTAAATTCAGTCATAGAAAATCTGAGACATTCTTTTGGGAAGAAACGTCTCCTTTTCTATTTTACATACGGGAGAGAGATATGACTGATTTTTACAATCTGGTACCAAACGCACCCAAAGGCCGTTTTGACGGCATCGAGCGGACATATACCGCTGAAGACGTGAAGCGTCTGCGCGGGTCTGTGGACATTCGTTACTCCCTGGCGGAAATGGGTGCAAACAGACTGTGGCAGCTTCTGGAGCAGGATGATTTTATCAATGCGCTGGGAGCACTGTCGGGCAATCAGGCCATGCAGATGGTTCGCGCCGGCTTGAAGGCCATTTACCTCTCGGGTTGGCAGGTTGCCGCCGACGCAAATACTGCATCGGCCATGTATCCTGATCAGTCTCTCTACCCCGCCAACGCGGCACCGGAGCTGGCAAAACGCATCAACCGCACCCTGCAGCGGGCGGACCAGATCGAAACATCTGAGGGCAAGGGCCTGTCGGTGGAGACATGGTTTGCACCAATTGTTGCCGATGCGGAGGCCGGCTTTGGTGGCCCGCTCAATGCGTTTGAGATCATGAAGGCCTTTATCGAGGCGGGTGCCGCCGGTGTTCACTACGAGGACCAGTTGGCATCGGAAAAGAAATGCGGACATCTGGGCGGCAAGGTGCTGATCCCTACAGCGGCCCATATCCGCAATCTCTCCGCTGCGCGCCTTGCCGCAGACGTCATGGGTGTCTCCACGCTGGTGATCGCCCGCACCGACGCCGAGGCTGCCAAGCTTTTGACATCCGATATCGATGAACGCGATCAGCCCTTCGTCGATTACGATGCTGGCCGCACGGTTGAAGGTTTCTACCGCGTCAAAAACGGACTTGAACCCTGCATCGCACGCGCCAATGCCTATGCGCCTTATTGCGACCTGATCTGGTGTGAGACATCAAAACCGGACCTCGAGCAGGCACGCAAATTTGCCGAAGGCGTGCACAAGGTTCATCCGGGCAAAAAGCTCGCCTATAACTGCTCGCCCTCGTTCAACTGGAAAAAGAACCTGGATGACGCAACCATTGCCAAGTTCCAGCGTGAGCTTGGAGCAATGGGTTACAAGTTCCAATTTATTACACTTGCCGGTTTCCATCAGCTCAACTACGGCATGTTTGAACTGGCACGCGGATACAAGGACCGGCAGATGGCCGCCTATTCGGAATTGCAGCAGGCTGAATTTGAAGCCGAGATCAACGGTTACACGGCGACAAAACACCAGCGTGAAGTTGGCACCGGGTATTTCGATGCGGTCTCATTGGCGATTACCGGCGGGCAATCATCCACAACCGCCATGCATGAATCGACTGAACACGACCAGTTCCGCCCTGCGGCTGAATAACTGGCACTGCAAAACCTCGCATCAAAAGTCCGGTCCGGACCGATGCGTCAAAGGAGGAAAAGGAAATGGCTTCTATTTCGAGAGTTCGTGAGCGGGCCGAGGAACAGTCTTCGGCCATGACACAAGACCAGCAGGCCGCCATCCGTATGTTGGCCAATGATCTGCATCGCCTCAATCAGGCGGTTATGAATGCGGTTGAGGCGGGTGTTTCGGTTGAGCTGGTTCGCTCGGCACGCCACCACAGCGGCGGCGGTAATTGGGGTGATCTGTTGATCCCTGTTATCGTTGCCCAGAACAACGCGGCAGCCTGATTTTACACTGCACACAACAAGCCGGGCGGTCCACTGCCCGGTTTTTTCTATTTGGATTGCGAGAAATTACGCCAACAACAGCGCGCAAAGCGTGGCGAAAGCACCAGCAGCAATAAGCGTCAGCCTGAAGATGAGGAGCTGCTTACGGTCCTCTGCGCGGGCAATAGCAATTGCGCGGGCACGTCTGCTGTTGTTTTTCATAAGCGGTTCCTAACGAGAAACATAACCGGCATGCCGCTTGGCGGCGCCCAGCAGCACATCATGTAACGGCATAAACCGCGCTGGTATCAAGCAGGATGCCTCGACGCTTGTTAACAAGTCCTTAATGAACGTGGTGTTTCACCATCGCCATTAAAAATGACTTAACTCGTTGTTTTATTACAGATCAGGCCGTTTCGCCTGCCGCATGGCCACTCGCCCATGCCCACTGGAAATTGTAACCGCCAAGCCAGCCGGTTACATCAACACATTCACCGATAAAATACAGGCCTGGGACGGTTTTTGCCTGCATATCCCTGGAGTCGAGGCCGTTCGTGTCAACGCCGCCGAGCGTGACCTCGGCGGTGCGGTATCCTTCCGAACCGGAGGGCTTTATCTGCCAGTTCCGGATAGCTTCAACCAGGGTCGCCAGCTTGCGATCAGCCATGTCCGCCAAGGGCCCGGTTATACCGGAAGCTTCGACGGTATACTGCGCCAGACGTTTCGGCAGGATATCTCCCAGCACCGTCTGCGGTGACTGTTTGCCGTTGCTTTTGCGGGCTTCTTTCAGCCGTTCCAGAATATTTGTGTCCGGTTCCAGCTTCAGGCGGATGGTTTCGCCTTCCCGCCAATAGGATGAGATCTGCAGGATCGACGGCCCGCTCAGACCACGATGGGTAAACAGCAAGGCTTCCCGGAAACTCGTTTTGCCTGAGGATACTTCAGCAGGCACCGCAACGCCTGAAAGCACGGACAGCTTTTCCAGCATGGTCGGATCAAGTGTTAAGGGCACAAGGCCGGGCCGCGTTTCGATAATCGGCAGGCCGAATTGTTCGGCCACACGATAGGCAAACCCAGTCGCGCCCATTTTGGGAATGGATTTGCCACCGGTTGCAATAACCAGACTTTGTGCCTCGATCACACCTGATGAAGTGGAGACGCTGAAACCACTGTCGGTTTTTTCGACGCCGGAAAGTTCTGTCTGCAACAGAAGCTCAGCGCCAACGCCGCGCATCTCTTTTAGCAGCATGGCAATAATATCTTTGGCGCTATTGTCGCAAAACAATTGCCCAAGGGTCTTTTCGTGCCAGGCAATGCCGTGTTTTTCGACCAGCGTCAGAAAATCGGCGGGCGTATAACGCGCCAGTGCCGACTTGGCGAAATGAGGATTTCCCGACAGGTAGTTTTTGGCCGTGGCATGAATATTGGTAAAGTTGCACCGCCCACCACCGGAAATTCTGATTTTTTCACCTGGTGCCTTGGCGTGATCGACAATGATGACCGAGCGTCCACGCTGGCCGGCGCGGATGGCACACATCATGCCCGCAGCCCCTGCTCCCACCACCAGAACATCGCATCGCCGAACCATTTTTCATCCTTTGCTATCTCTTGCCTTCTCTTTTCAGAACATGGAGCAATGTCAATGCGGTTTCCCCCTCGCCAATTGCCAAACTCTGGTTATGATAGCGCCATTCGAAACAGACCTTCGGTGATTTATGCCTGCAAAGAGAACCATGCTCCGCCCAAAAAAATCGGCAACCATGGCAAAACCGGCAGCTCCAGACCTTTCCTCTACTCGTGGTGTTTCCTCCTGGCGTGAAGCCGCACAATGGTTGCGGGCACGGGGTATCGAGGACATTGAGTGCATTACACCGGACCTTGGCGGTGTACCGCGCGGCAAGATGATGCCGACCTCGAAATTTACCGGCGATACATCGCTGGCGCTGCCATCGGCACTTTATCGCCATACGATTTCCGGCGAATATCCGGACGAAACCGCGAACTTCCGTTATGAGCCACGCGACAGCGACCTCAAGCTCGTCCCTGATCTTTCGACACTGTCGGTTGTGCCATGGGAAAGCGATCCGACCGCACAGGTTATCTGTGACGTGGTTGACGCCGAAGGACAATCCGTTCCCTACACTCCACGCAACGTGCTGAAAAACGTGCTGTCGCTGTATGCCGACAAGGGTTGGAAACCGGTTGTTGCACCGGAAATCGAATTTTATCTGGTCGCCATGAACGATGACCCGGATTACCCGCTGCACCCACCAAAGGGACGTTCGGGCCGTTCAATCGTAGGCGGACAGAGCTATTCAATTGCCGGCATCAACGAATTCGACGAGTTGATCGACGATATCTATCACTTCTCGGAAAAGCAGGGTCTTGAGATCGACACGCTGATCCACGAAGAAGGTCCGGCACAGCTTGAAATCAACCTTCGCCACGGCGATCCCATCGAGCTTGCCGATCAGGTTTTCCTGTTCAAGCGAACCATTCGCGAAGCAGCCCTCAAGCATGGTATCTATGCAACCTTCATGGCCAAGCCCATGCAGGGACAGCCAGGCTCGGCAATGCATATTCACCAATCGGTTCTGAATATTGAAACCGGCAAGAACATTTTCTCGACCGATAGCGGCGACGCATCGAAGGAGTTCTTCCATTTTGTTGGTGGCATGCAGCGTTATGTTCCCAATGCACTGGTGATGCTGGCGCCTTACGTGAATTCCTATCGCCGCCTGACGCCTGACATGGCCTGCCCGGTGAACAATGCGTGGGGATATGACAATCGCACCACCGCTTTCCGCGTACCGATTTCCGGTCCGTCGGCACGGCGTGTTGAAAACCGCCTGCCCAGCTCTGACGCCAATCCATATCTGGCATTGGCCGCATCGCTGGCGTGTGGTTGGCTTGGCATCGTCAATGAAATACAGCCGACAGAACCAACCTATGAAACTGCCAATGAAGGCTCCATCGAGTTGCCGCGCGGTCTGCTGGAAGCGGTTGCGCTGCTGGAGGGAGAACCGGAACTGGAGCGGGTGTTTGGCCATGAGTTCGTTGGTCTTTATGCTGGCCTGAAACGGGGGGAGTTCGAAACGTTCATGCAGGTTATCAGCCCGTGGGAGCGGGAATTCCTGTTGCTGAACGTTTGATCCTACGGCATCGCTGCCATGGTCGAGGCCGACCTTTGGAACACGATGCGTAGAATTGAGTAACTTGGAGCACGCTCATGTGTCTGGCCGAAGGGTGGGCGCTCCAACACCGTCAAGGAATGTGCAATGACATGGCAAAGCCCGATAGCTCCCGGAATTTCCTGGTATCAGGCAACAATTGCTGACCGACTTGAATATCCCGCGATGGATGGGTCGAGAGAGGTTGAGGTCGCCATTATCGGTGGCGGTTTCACTGGCCTGCAAGCCGCCTATAATCTGGCTTTGAAAGGCATTTCCGTTGCCTTGATTGAAGCGAACCGCTTTGGTGACGGTGCATCGGGCCGCAACGGTGGCCAGTTCGGCACCGGTCAACGGTCATGGCCGGATGAACTGGAAGACGAGATCGGTTACGAGCGCTCCAAGGGCCTGTTCGATCTGGCAGAAAATGCCAAACATTACGTGCTGGATTTCGCCGCAGCCCATGGCATCGACATGGAGTATCTGCCGGGTCAGTTGAATGTGGCCCACAAACAGGCCTATGAAAAACATTATCGTAAAAGTGTCGAGGCGGCGGTCGAGCGTTATAATTACCCGCACATGTCCTATATGGACAAGGCAGAGGCCGAAGAACGCCTTGGCTCCACACATTATTATGGTGGCGTTCGTGACACCGGCACCGGCCATATCCATCCGCTGAAATTGTTGGTGGGGCTTGCAAAAGCCGCCAAGGCCGCTGGTGCTGAAATCTATGAGATGACAGCTGCGACCAGCCTTCGCCAGTCAAGCGGCAAAACAATCATCGAAACGCCGACGGGCAATATAACAGCCCGTCGCGTGTTGCTGGCGACCAACGCCTATATCGGCAATCTGGAACCGGTCACCGCTGCCCATATCATGCCGATCCGCTCCTTTATTGGTGCGACCGCGCCACTGGACAAGTTCCCGAGCATTCTGCCGGGCAAGGAGGCGGTTGCCGATTCACGTTTCGTGGTTCGTTATTTCCGTATGACGCCGGATAACCGGTTGTTGTTTGGCGGGCGCGAGGCCTATACGGCCGATACGCCACGGGACATTTCCACCCATATTCGCAAGCAAATTGCCGAAATCTATCCAGAGCTTGCCAATATCGAGATTACCCATGCATGGGGCGGCTCGGTTGGTATCACCATGCCGCGCCAACCTTTCGTGCGTGAGGTGATGCCTGGCGTCATGTCGATCGGTGGTTACTCCGGTCACGGTGTGATGCTTTCCAACTACTGCGGCAAGCTGTATGCGGATATGCTGACGGACAAGGATCGAGCGCTCGAGCAGTTCTCCTCCTTGAATGTCCCAGGTTTCCCCGGCGGGGCAACGTTGCGTGCGCCTCTGCTTTTCCTCGCATTGTCATGGTTTGCGCTGCGAGACCGTTTTTAATCGCCCGCTTCTGTCAGTGGGCATAACAATAGATAAACTTTCATTTTCGCCGGATAAAAGCGAAGTGACATCAAAATAATAATTCCCGACAACAAACTCTGGCGTTTTTAAATCGATTAGATTATCAATGCCCCCAACCCGTGAAGATCGAGAGAATCGGTATGAGCAGTCAAATTATTCCTGTTGACCCCTTTGATTGCGTCGTTTTCGGCGGCACAGGCGACCTGGCAGAGCGCAAGCTTCTGCCTGCGCTTTATCATCGTCAGGTAGAGAACCAACTCACGGACCCGACCCGTATTATCGGCGCGTCACGTTCGGTCATGACACATGAAGAATATCGCAAATTTGCCAAGGATGCTCTGAAAGAGCATCTGAAGTCAGGTGAATATGACGAAGCGCAGGTCACAAAATTCTGCGAACGCCTTTTCTACGTGCCAGTCGATGCGAAGTCAGACAATGGCTGGGATGTTCTCAAGAAGCTGCTGGAAGAAGGTAAGGAACGCGTTCGCGCATTTTACCTCGCCGTTGCACCGGGCATTTTTGGCGACATCGCCGACAAGATCCGCGAACACAAGCTGATTACCAAGTCGACACGTATCGTTGTTGAAAAGCCGATCGGCCGTGATCTCGCATCCGCTCTCGACCTGAACGACACGATCGGTCATGTCTTCAAGGAAGAGCAGATTTTCCGTATCGACCATTATCTGGGCAAAGAGACAGTTCAGAATCTGATGGCGCTGCGTTTTGCCAACGCTCTCTACGAGCCGCTGTGGAATTCCGCACATATCGACCACGTGCAGATCACCGTCGCCGAAGCTGTCGGCCTTGAAGGTCGCGCAGGTTATTACGACAAGGCTGGCGCGATGCGCGATATGGTGCAAAACCATATCCTGCAGCTTCTGTGCCTTGTTGCAATGGAACCTCCATCTTCACTCGATGCCGAAGCCGTTCGTGACGAAAAGCTGAAAGTCCTGCGTTCGCTGAGACCCATCGACAGCTCAAATGTCGAAAAGGCCACCGTCCGCGGCCAGTACCGTGCTGGCGCATCTGCCGGTGGCCCGGTCAAGGGTTACCTGGACGAGCTTGAAGGTGGCGTTTCCAACACGGAAACCTTCGTTGCCATCAAGGCTGAAATCGGTAACTGGCGTTGGGCCGGCGTTCCTTTCTACATCCGCACCGGCAAGCGTCTTGCCACGCGCGTTTCGGAAATCGTCGTTACCTTCAAGCAGATCCCGCACTCGATCTTTGACGATGCAGCCGGGAAGATCGAAGCCAACAAGCTGGTCATTCGCCTACAGCCGGATGAAGGCGTGAAGCAGTCCCTGCTCATCAAGGATCCAGGTCCAGGTGGCATGCGTCTGCGTCAGGTTTCGCTGGATATGAGCTTTGCAGAAGCCTTCAGCGTGCGCAGCCCGGACGCTTACGAGCGCTTGCTGATGGACACCATCCGCTCCAACCAGACCCTGTTCATGCGCCGCGACGAAGTCGAAGCCGCATGGGAGTGGGTCGATCCTATTCTGAAAAGCTGGGAAGACATCGGACAGGGCGTTCAGGGTTACACGGCTGGCACATGGGGTCCAAGCGGTGCGATTGCTCTTATCGAGCGCGACGGCCGTACCTGGCATGACGCCGACTAAGGAGATATGCTTATGGACGCACAGATGCATGTTTTCGAAAACGGCCCGGCGCTTGCTGAAAAGCTGGCCGCCGACGTTGCCGAACGCCTCAAGGCAGCGATCACCGAGAAGGAGACGGCCAGTATCGCCGTTTCCGGCGGCTCTACGCCAAAGCTGTTTTTTCAGGCGCTGTCCAAGCACGATCTGGAATGGAGCAAGGTTAATGTGACGCTGGTGGATGAGCGTTTTGTTGCCGCAGATAATGACCGGTCCAACCACAAGCTGGTTGCCGACAATCTGCTACAGAATAACGCAAAGTCCGCATATTTCATTCCGCTTTATCAGGCGGCCGCAACACCGGAAGATGCTGCGACCCTTGCCACGGTAAAGACGGAGCCGTTCTGCGATCCGTTCGACGTGGTTATTCTCGGCATGGGAACCGATGGGCACACCGCTTCGTTTTTTCCCGGTGGAGACAATCTCGAAGAAGCACTCGACCTCGATGAACCGCGCAGCGTTCTGACAATGGCGGCGGAAACCGCAGGCGAAGAAAGATTGACCTTCAATCTGTCCAGCCTGCACGATGCCCGCTTGCTTGTTCTTCACATTGAAGGTGCCGCCAAGAAGGAAACGCTTGAAAAAGCGAAAGCCGATCTGGATGAGGACGAAATGCCCATTCGGGCCGTACTGAACAGGGCAGATTCGCCCGTAAACATCTATTGGGCACCCTGATTTCTCCGGCCGGATCGTGACCGGCCAGAAACCGGGTTTACCCAAGACTGACAACAACATGAACATCGGCCTGTCCGTCCCAAGCGGAGGCCGATGGTCACCAACAGACAGGATGAACGCCCATGGCCGCCGATTCCCGTATTCAGGCAATCACAGACCGTATCGTTGAACGCTCCAAACCTTTCCGTGAAACCTATCTGGAGCGACTTAGGCTTCAGGTTTCAAAGGGTGTTCACCGCTCTGTTCTCTCATGTGGTAATCTGGCGCATGGATTTGCGGTCTGTTCCCCCGCCGACAAGGACATCCTTGCCGGCGACAAGGTTCCAAACCTCGGCATCATCACTGCATATAATGACATGCTCTCGGCGCATCAGCCCTATGAGATCTACCCGAACATCATTCGTGATGCGGCAAAGGAAGCAGGCGGCATAGCGCAGGTTGCCGGCGCGGTTCCAGCCATGTGTGACGGTGTAACTCAGGGGCAGCCGGGCATGGAACTGTCGCTGTTTTCGCGTGATGCCATTGCCATGACTGCCGGCATCGGCCTGTCGCACAATATGTTCGACGCTGCCGTCTACCTCGGCGTCTGCGACAAGATCGTACCCGGTCTGGTGATCGCCGCTTTGACCTTCGGTCATCTGCCCTCGATCTTCATTCCTGCCGGTCCCATGACAACAGGCCTGCCGAATGACGAGAAGTCCCGTATTCGCCAGCTTTATGCGGAAGGCAAGGTCGGTCGTGCCGAACTGCTCGATGCGGAATCCAAGTCCTATCACGGTCCTGGCACCTGCACCTTCTACGGCACAGCCAATTCGAACCAGATGCTGATGGAGATCATGGGCTTCCATATGCCCGGTTCTTCCTTCATCAATCCCGGCACCGAGCTGCGCGATGCATTGACGCGTGAAGCGACAAAGCGCGCACTGGCGATTACCGCACAGGGCAATGAATTTACCCCAGCGGGCGAAATGATCGACGAACGTTCTATCGTCAACGGCATCGTTGGTCTGCACTCCACTGGCGGTTCGACCAACCACACCATGCACCTTATCGCCATGGCGCGCGCTGCAGGCATTGTCCTGACTTGGCAGGACATTTCTGATCTTTCCGACGCTGTGCCGCTGCTGGCTCGCGTCTATCCGAACGGTCTTGCCGATGTGAACCATTTCCATGCTGCAGGCGGCATGGGCTTCCTCATCAAGCAGCTTCTCAAGCATGGTTTCCTGCATGATGATGTGCGCACGGTGTTCGGCCAGGGTCTCGAAGCCTACACCGTTGACGCAAAACTTGGTGAAAACGGCTCGGTCATTCGTGAAGCGTCCCCTGAGGTCAGCCATGATCCCAAGGTTCTTGCCAGCATCGAAACACCGTTCCAGCCCACGGGCGGCCTGAAAATGCTGACCGGCAATCTCGGCAAGGCCGTGATCAAGATTTCTGCCGTCAAGCCCGAGCGTCATGTTATCGAGGCACCGGCTGTGGTGTTTAACGATCAGCAGGAACTTCACGACGCCTTCAAGGACGGCAAGCTCAACCGCGACTTTATCGCTGTCGTGCGCTTCCAGGGACCAAAAGCCAACGGCATGCCCGAACTGCACCGCCTGACACCACCATTGGGTGTGTTGCAGGACCGTGGCTTCAAGGTGGCGCTGGTGACTGATGGTCGTATGTCTGGTGCATCAGGCAAGGTGCCTGCCGCCATTCACGTGACCCCAGAGGCCGTTGACTGCGGTCCGATCTCGCGTGTTCGCGATGGCGACATCCTGCGCCTCGACGCCGTCACCGGCACGCTGGAGATTCTGGTGAGTGCGGCAGAACTTGCTCGCCGCGAACCGGCCACGGTGGACCTGTCTGGCAATGAATGGGGCATGGGCCGCGAGTTGTTTGCGACATTCCGCCGGAATGCCGGACCGGCAGACCAGGGCGCCAGCGTTCTGTTCAACTGAACCAGTTTCCCTAAATATAAAAAGCCGCGTTGGTGACAACGCGGCTTTTTCATATCCAGACGATGGACATGCTCCTGATTACCAGGATCGAAGATCAAGGGTCCTATCGCGATGCGCCGGATGCGTGCTGAACACAAAAATCCGGTCCAGTTCCTTCTGCGTCAACAGACGGAGGAAACGTACCTGCATGGTGTTGTTGGCGTGGACTCGCATCAACACGCAGCCAATCTTGCTGATACGGGCGTCAGGGATATCCAGATAAAATTGCTGCGGCAGGTTATACTGTGTCAAAAGAGCAAGAACTGCTTCCGACTGTGAAATCTTGATAACATCACAACGACGGGAAGCCATATTCATGACTGCTTTTTCAGTATATTCGATGCGCGCCGCATTCATCGTATCTTCCATCTTAAACCGCCCCTCGCGGTCATACATGAAAGATTCTTCCCTGCTAAAGTAACTGCTTTTTTGAATATTAGGACGGGCGTTCACAATATTTCCCCACTGAATTTATGGGTTCATACTAAGATCAGAATCTTTAAAAGTTTGTTTGCGCGTTTCGATATGAAACACTTCGGTAAATGCAGTGTAACCGGCAGAAAATGGCTTGATTTTCAGGCACTCCGCACCCATCAAACACTTGAATTTCCCTCACCTTTCGCCTCCAGAAACTAACCTTCAAACCGCAAATTACGCAACTTGAAGGTTAGCAGAAGGTTTACAAATTCATTCTATTTGCGATAAGTCGCCCCGTTCGCGTCAAAGAGATGCAGTTTTTCTCTCATCGCATTAAACTTCAACGTCTGGCCTTTCTGGACATTCGCGATGCCGGGGATTTTTGCGATGACCGGCTCCTGAACAAAGCCACTGTCGATATAGAGAAGCGTGACCTCGCCCAAGGCTTCGACAATGGAAACCTTGCCTTCAAACAGGTAATCTTCACCGTCCTTGGCAATGTAAAGATCCTCAGGGCGAACACCAAAACTTGCCGTCTTGCCAACCTCGCTTTGCGCGGTCTCGATGGCAATGCGAAGGTTCTGGTTGCCGTTGAGTTCGAGCGCAGTTTCCGGACCAGCAGCGGTTATCTTGACCGGCAGGATGTTCATGGCAGGCGAACCGATGAACTGGGCGACAAACAAGTTGGCGGGGCGTTCATAGAGATCAAGCGGTGCCCCGACCTGCTCCACACGCCCGGCATTCAGAACAACGATACGGTCCGCAAGCGTCATGGCTTCCACCTGGTCATGCGTTACATAGATCATCGTGGTGTCGGGCATTTGTTCGTTGAGCTTGGCAATCTCGATACGCGTTGCAACACGCAGTGCTGCATCGAGGTTGGAAAGCGGCTCGTCAAACAGGAAGACCTTCGGATTACGGCAGATGGCGCGACCAATTGCGACACGCTGACGCTGGCCACCGGACAGCGCCTTTGGCAGGCGTTCCAGATACTGGGTCAGTTGCAGGATGTCTGCAGCGGCCCTCACCCTCCGGTCAATCTCCTGCCGGCTTTCCTTAGCGATCTTCATGCCGAACGCCATGTTATCATACACAGTCATGTGTGGATAAAGCGCATAAGACTGGAACACCATGGCAATGCCACGACGGGACGGAGGGATTTCGTTGACCAGTTGGCCATCGATAAACATCTCTCCGCCAGTGATGTCCTCAAGCCCGGCTATCATGCGCAACAAGGTCGATTTTCCGCAACCGGAAGGACCGACGAATACGATGAATTCGCCCTGCTTGATATCGAGATCGATACCATGCAGAACATTTACCTGCCCATAGGACTTGCGAATGTCTTTAAGTGTCAGACCCGCCATTTTACCCTCCCCGTTTTCTCAGGCATAACGCGCGAAAAATGCGCCCCATGCAGGCAATTCAATATTGCGTCCGTTCAGACTGCTTTCAAAGCCATGGCCTTCCAGAACTTCCCAGTTGCCGTCAGGCAGTGCCGCCGTGGCAGCTGCCGGAGACAGGTTGAAGAAGCAGACGATGGTTTCGTTGCCCTTGGAACGGGTGTAACCAACGACGCTGTCGCTGACCGGCAGAAACTCGATCCCGCCCTTGGCAAAAGACGGGTGCTGCTTGCGGAACGACAGGAAGCGACGATAATGCTCCAGAACCGAGGCGTCGTTGCCTACCTGCGTGCTGACGGCACGGGCCTTGTGCTCGGCAGGAATAGGCAGCCAGGTCTTTTCAGAGGTGCTGAAACCTGCCTGTGCATGACCGGCATCCCAAACCATTGGTGTGCGGCAGCCGTCACGCCCCTTGAATTCCGGCCAGAACTGAATGCCGTATGGATCCTGCAGGTCTTCGAAAGCGATATCGGCTTCGGTCAGTCCAAGTTCCTCACCTTCGTAAATGCAAACCGAACCGCGCTGCGTCAGCAACAGGGCTGAGAGCACCTTGGCATAGGCATCCTTGTCGGCCACATCTGCACCCCAGCGGCTGACGTGACGGACAACGTCGTGGTTTGAAAATGCCCAGCACGCCCAGCCTTCAGGCGCAGCCGTCGCAAAGGCTGCCTGAACATCTGCCACACGCTGCGGGGTGAGTGCATCTGGAGCCAGGAATTCGAAGGCGTAGCACATCTGCATCTTGTCATCGCCGGAGGTATATTCACCGACAATTTCCAGACCACGCTGACTGTCGCCGACTTCGCCGACGGCGGCAATATCCGGGAACTCGTCCAACACGGCGCGGAACCGCTTGAGGAATTCCAGGTTCTCCGGACGGTTCTTGTCGTAGAGATGTTCCTGGAAGTTATACGGATTAACGGCCGGCGCAGTCGAAGCATTGCGGCGCTCTGGTGCAAGAGCCGGGTTGTCGCGTAGTTCCAGATCGTGGAAATAGAAGTTGATGGTGTCGAGACGGAAACCGTCCACGCCACGCTTCAACCAGAAACGGGTGGCATTCAACAACTCGTCCTGCACCTGCGGGTTATGCAGGTTGAGGTCTGGCTGCGAGGTCAAGAAGTTGTGCATGTAATACTGCATGCGGGTCGGGTCCCACTGCCAGCCCGGGCCACCGAAAATCGACAGCCAGTTGTTAGGCGGCGTGCCATCCGGCTTGCCATCCGACCACACATACCAATCGGCCTTCGGATTATCACGGCTGGAGCGGCTTTCGACAAACCACGGATGCTGGTCGGACGTGTGCGACATCACCAGATCGATCATGACCCGCACGCCCAGTCGGTGGGCTTCGGCGATCAAACCATCGAAATCAGCCAGCGTGCCAAACATCGGATCGACGTCGACATAGTTCGACACGTCATAACCAAAATCTTTCATCGGCGAGGTGAAGAAAGGCGAAATCCAGATCGCATCTGCACCGAGGCGGGCAATATGTTCGAGGCGGTCGGTAATGCCTTTCAGGTCGCCGATGCCGTCGCCATTGGAATCCTGGAACGATCGCGGATAAATCTGATAGATGACAGCACCGCGCCACCAATCCTTGTCAGACTTAAGAGCGGATGTAACCGAAGACGTCATTGCATTATCCTTGGTATAAGCATTCATAGAATATCAGCCTCCCTTGACGGAGCCGGCCAGCAGGCCGCGTACGAGATAACGTTGAAGGGCGAAGAAAACGCAGAGCGGCACGATGATGGTGACGAAGGCCGATGCAGTAAGAATTTCCCAGTTGCCGCCGCGTGAACCAAGCAACGCATTAAGGCTGCCGGTCAGCACCAGCTGATCTTTCTGCGTGCCAAGGAAGACCATGGCGACAAGCAGGTCGTTCCATGTCCACAGGAACTGGAAGATTGCAAAGGATGCCAGTGCCGGGAACGACAGCGGCAGGATGATCTTGACGAAAATCTCGAAATCGCTGGCGCCATCAACACGCGCCGATTCAATGATTTCTTTGGGCAGACCGGAGATGTAGTTACGCAACAGATAGATAGCGAGCGGCAGGCCGAACGCCGTGTGCGCCAACCAGATGCCGGCATAGGTTTTGGATGGTACGCCGAAGATGTTGCCGATCTCGTTGTAAAGTCGCAACAACGGGATGAGCGACATCTGCAACGGTACCACAATCAGGCCGACCACCATGGCAATCATCAAAGAACGGCCGGAAAAGCGCATCCAAGACAGGGCATAAGCGGCAAAGGCGGCAATGAGGATCGGGATGATCGTCGCGGGAATTGTCACAGTCAGCGAGTTGACGAAGGATTGTCCTATGCCTTCTGAAAAAAGCACGGTGCGGTAGTTGTCGAAAGTGAAGACCGGCGGAGACAGAACGGATATGTAGATACGCTTGCCGCGAGAACCCTCAAAGCTGGCGTTCTTGCTATACTCATAAGCGCCGTCCTTCTGTAGCAGAAGGTTTTCGCCATCACCGAGATCGACAACTTCATCGGCCGGATAGGCAGCAGGGTCCTGAACGCGCACACCAAATGCGGAGACCTGACCACCCTTGCCATTCTCGAACACCGAGCCGGAGATGATGAATTTGTCACCCTCCTGCCGTTGTGTCGACGGATCAGCCAGGCGCACCGCTTCCGTTTGCGTTGAACTGGAAAAAGCCGTCCACCAACCGGAGACGGTGATCTGATCCTTGTCACGAAGCGAGCTGACGAGGATGCCGAGTGTTGGCAGCAACCACAGAATGACGATCAACAGCACACTGGCATGAACGATCAGTCGTGGAAGGCCGACACGGCGAATACGTTTTACAATATCCATATCAGCGACCCTCCATTTCCTTGTTGGCCTGGCGAATGTTCCAGATCATGATCGGGGTCACAGCTGCCATGATGACCAGCGCGATAACCGCACTTCGGCCGCTATCGCCGCCGCCGCGGAACATCCAGTCAAACATCAGGTTCGCAAGAACCATGGTGTTCCACTGGCCGTTGGTCATGGTCAGCACGATATCGAAAACCTTGAGAACGAGAATGGTGATCGTTGTCCACACAACCGCAATTGTGCCCCAGATTTGCGGCACCAGAATTTTCCAGAAAATCTGCCAGCCATTGGCGCCATCAATGACAGCAGCTTCAACTGTTTCTTCGGGAATACCACGCAGTGCTGCTGACAGAATGACCATGGCAAAACCGGTCTGGATCCAGATCAGGATGACCATCAGGAAAAAGTTATTCCAGAAAGGCATGGAGATCCACACTTCCGGATTGCCGCCGAAAAACGCGACAACAGCATTCAGAAGACCGATCTGGGTTTGCCCCTCACCGCGATATTCATAAATGAATTTCCAGATAACCGAGGCGCCTACGAAGGAAATCGCCATCGGCATGAACACAATGCTCTTGGCAATATTGCCCCACCAGATGCGGTCGGTCATCACGGCGATAACCAGCCCGAAGAAGGTGCAGGCAGCCGGCACAACGGCAAGCCAGAGGATGTTGTTGAAAATCGACTGTCGGAAACCGGCATCAAAAAACGCCCAACGGTAATTCGCCAGGCCGACAAAATTCACGCCAGTCCTGTCATAAAAAGACAGATAGAACGTCGCGATGACAGGATAGACGAGATAGACCAACAGCAGGATAAGCGCTGGCCCGACGAATAGCCATGGACGCACAGCGGCTCTTCGATTGAGATTGCGAGAGGCGTCGATGACATTTTTTGCGCTTACAGGGAACAGAACCTGCAAAAATTTGTCGGAAAGCCAATAATAGGCGGCACAAGCAAATACACCGACAATCATGACGCCGATTGCCGAAACGATCTGAGCGATCACATTCCCCTCCCTTATTCCCGGTCGTCCGACCTTTTGCCGATCACGAGAACGAAAAGCTTTAGAAACAACCGCCCGGCAACGATGTTACCGGGCGGGGCAGGAAATGATTACTTCAGGCCGTCCCAGGCCTTCTGGATATCAGTCGCCACGGTTTCGGCAGACTTACCTCCGACGAAATCCACCATACCGGTCCAGAATGCGCCAGCACCGATCTTGCCCGGCATCAGGTCAGAACCGTCAAAGCGGAATGTCGTTGCCGAGGTGAGAATTTCACCCTGCTTCTTCATCTGCTCATTGCCGTAGGCATCGGTGTTCACACCCTTGAAAGGTGTGAGGAAGCTGGACTGCGCCATCCATACTTCGTGTGCGATTGGCGTCTTCAGGAACTCGACAAATGCCTTTGCAGTTGGCGATTCCTTGGTCACGGTCACCAGCGTACCTGCACCGAGAACCGGTTTTCCAAGCTCAGGCTTTGCAGCATAAGTTGGCATGTAGAAGAAATCGACATCGGTTCCGACCTTGGTGCCCTCAGGGAAGAAGGACGGAATGAAGGATGCCTGATGGTGCAGGTAGCACTTCGGTGGAATATCAAATAAACCCTTCGGGCTGTCACGGAAGTCGGTCGATGCAACGGCCGCGATGCCACCGCTGACATATTTTTCATTCTTGGCAAATTTGCCGAATTCATCGATAGCGGCAACGACGGCCGGATCATTGAACTTGATTTCGTTCTTGACCCACTTGTCATAGGTTTCCGGGCTGTGCAGGCGCAGCATCAGGTCTTCCACCCAGTCGGTGGCTGGCCAGCCGGTTGCACCACCTGAACCCAGACCGATGCACCATGGCGTACCGCCATCGGCAACAATCTTGTCGGACAGAGCTAGCAGGTCTTCCATGCTCTCAGGCACTTCATAACCGGCTTCTTCGAAATTTTCCGGCACGAACCATACCAGCGACTTCACATCAGCCTTGAACGGGAATGCGAAATAAGCAGGCTTGCCGTCCTTGCCATTATAGGTGCCGTAGTTCACCCAGGATTCACCGGCGCCGTAATTGTCCTTGACCCAGGATGCGACGTCATCGCCGAGTGGCACGAGCAGGCCCTTGGCGGCGAGGTCAGCCAGCAGACCCGGTTGTGGCAGAATTGCGATATTGGGAGGAGAACCAGCCTGTGTATCGATAACGATCTGCTGTTCGTAATTTTCAGAAGAAGAATATTTTACATTAATACCGGTCGCATCGGCGAAATATGCCAGGACCGTCTGGAACAGGGCTTCATCTTCACCGCGCCATGGTCCGAAAATCGTCAGGGTCTGGCCCTTGAGATCGGCATGGGCAGCTTTGAAATCTTCGTAGCTTTTCCAGTTGAATTTTGCATCTTCGCCAGGGGCGAATTTCAAATCCGCAGCCATTGCGGAGTTCATGAAAATGGCCATGGCTGCTGTTGTCGCCAGGAATGTCTTAAGCATGTGACTTACCTCCCATCACATCAAGATTTAAACCTATACAAACACCTCAAAGCGCTTTGGACGCTATTAATTCTCCGCACAAACATGAGGAGTCAAGTGCCTTCTCTAACTGTAACGTTGCAGTTATCTTGCTTCAATAGGTTTTGCAACGAAATTGCAGTTTTGAGCTGTATTTTCCATTGAGCAAAAAGGAATGTGGCGTTACACAATTCAAAGCGCTTTGGAGTTGAATTTTTGAGACGTTGGCTCGTCTCGCTAAAATTTGGAAGCGTGCGGAGGAGGAGAAAAGATGAACCTGAAGCAATTGTCCCAGTTGCTCGGTCTGTCCCAAACGACAATTAGCCGCGCCTTGAACGGTTACCCTGAAGTCAATGCCGAAACACGCCAGCGCGTGCTTCAAGCAGCCAAGGATACGGGTTACCGTCCCAACCTGACAGCACGTCGACTGGCTACAGGCAAGACCGGCTCGATCGGTCTGGTCATGCCGACTGCCCCCGCCCATCAGTCCGACATGCATTTTGGCGAGTTTCTAAGCGGTCTCGGTGAAGAGGCTGCCCGGCATTCATTTCACATGCTGATCATGCCTGCCGATCCCAGCAACGAGGAAGACGCTTTGCGCTGGCTAGCCGGCAGCGGCAATGTCGATGGAATTTATCTGGCCTATATGCGGGAACGCGATCCGCGCATTGCGCTTCTCAAGTCGTTCAACATCCCGTTCATGGTGCATGGGCGCTCGTTTGGTGCAGATGCCGATTACCCGTTTCTCGATGTCGACAATGAAGGTGCCTTTTACGATGCCGCCAAATTGCTTTTGCAACTTGGTCACAACCGGATTGGCCTTCTGAACGGCCCGGAAGGTCTGGATTTCACCTACCGACGCAAGGCCGGTGTCGAAAAGGCATTGACGGAATATGGCCTCGCGCTGCGTGCCGACTGTCTGCGGCACAGTGCCATGACCGACGAGATCGGTTTTCTGAATATGGAAGAGTTGCTTTCGCAGAAAAATCCACCGACTGCCATTCTCTGTGCCAGTACCACACTGGCGCTCGGTGCCATTCGCTCCCTCAACCAGCGGGGATTGAAACCCGGCAAAGACGTTTCTCTGATCGCTCATGACGATGTTTTGCCGCTGCTGAAGCCTCATAATTTTTCCGTGCCGCTGACCACCACCCGTTCATCGCTGCGAGCTGCCGGCATCCGGGTGGCACAACGACTGATCAATCGCATTTCGTTTGATGAGGTGGACCCGGTGCAGGAACTGTGGAAAGCAGAGCTTGTGGTGCGCGCATCGACCGGACCTGCCCCGGCCTAATTCGGCGGTTCAAGCACGCTGCATTTGTCAACGATTGCAACGTGCTTCTACGCTTAAGTCAAAGCGCGTTAGAATGTCGGCGCAGTCTTTCCGCATTTTCTGTAGGCGGTGATCACTGTGTTTGCCATCAGCATGGCAATTGTCATCGGGCCAACGCCGCCGGGAACCGGCGTAATTGCACCAGCAACCTGACTTGCTTCTTCAAACGCAACGTCGCCGACCAGGCGGGTTTTGCCCTCGCCTTTTTCCGGCGCGTCAATCCGGTTGATACCGACATCGATCACCGTTGCGCCAGCTTTGACCCAATCAGCCTTGACCATCTGCGGACGACCAACGGCGGCCACCAGAATATCTGCGTTACGGCACACGGCTGCAAGGTCCTTGGTGCGTGAATGTGCCATGGTGACAGTCGCGTTTGCGTTCAGCAAAAGCTGCCCCATCGGTTTTCCAAATAGATTGGAACGGCCAATGACAACGGCATTCAAACCCGACAGGTCTTCGCCGTTAATATCTTTGACCAGAAGCATGGCGCCAGCCGGTGTGCAGGAGATCAGGCCCGAGGCCAGATCACCAGTGGCGAGCTTACCTGCATTGACGACGCTCAAGCCGTCGACATCCTTTTCCGGCAGGATCATCTGAATGACCGGTTCGGAATCAAGGTGTCTTGGAAGCGGTAACTGCACGAGGATCCCGTGGATAGAAGGGTCGTCATTCAAGGATGCGACTAGTGCCTCAAGCTCAGCCTGTCCGGTTTCCAGCGGCAATGTGTGTTGCACGGAGTTAAAACCGCACTGCTTGGCCATTCTGCTCTTGGAACCAACATAGGCATGGCTGGCGGGATCGTCGCCCACGATGATGACGGCTAGGCCCGGCTTTACGCCAGCGGTCTTTTCCAGCGTCTCAGCAGCAACACGAACTGCCTCCGTTACCGATACCGCTTTCGCTTTTCCGTCAATAACCTGAACCATGTGCCTGCCTCCAATAACAGCCTGCCAGCAGAACACCGGCAACGACTTGCCCTATCACACCGGATAGCCGTGTGAGTTTCGCCCCTAATGCTGCTGAATGATATCGATTGCAAGCAAAAAGGCTGCGACAGAAGCGACAATAATCTCAGGCTTAGGATGCCGCCCTGCGGTTTGCGTAATCGTGCAAACGTTGACGGAGGGCGGCGATGTCGCGGCGGACCTCAAGCACTTCATCAAGCTCGTCATAGACTGGCTGGCTGAAAGCTGGTTTGTCGTAGGACTGCACTTCGAATTGGCCTTGTAGGGCCGCTGCCAACACAGGCGGCAGATCAGCGATGGCTTGTGGTGATGCCTTGATACTTCTGCGCATCAACACTTCGCGGACACGTTGATCGAGCGGAATGTCATTTGCTGCGATGTCGTAGGCCAGATCGTAGGCATCAGCGGCTTTAGGGGTTGCAAAGTCCTCTTCAGCATAATCCAGAGCGTCATCGCTTTCCGGCTGCGGGAAAATGGCATCCGGCTGCGGCGTATCCGTATAAAAGCCAATGTCTGGACCGTTGGCGGACTCGTGAGCAGGTATTGACACCTCACGCTTGCGGAAACGGATGTACAAGGCAACAAGTGTCAACACGCCAAGGCCAAGACCGCAGCCACCACCAATCACCGCCATTGAAATCATCTGGCGGAAACCAGCCGGAATATTGACCGCAAGCGGTGCGTTTGCGACAGCAAATGGAGCAGCGGCCTGTGTCGATTTCGGGTCACTATCAGCCAGCCCGTTGAAATAGGTTTCGCGGGCTTGCGACAGCTCTGCTTCCAACCTGTTTAGCTCCGCAGGCGCATCGCCAAAAACCGCCAATTCCTGTTCAAGCGCCTGCTGTCTGTTTCTGGCTTGTGCAAGCTCTGTCTTGGCCGCCTGCTCCTGCTGCTTCAGTTCGCTGGTGATGCTTTTCAACGCACGGGCAGCATTTGCCTTGGTTTCCTGCTGGGTCTGCGTTGCCGCAATGACGTGCGGATGTTTCGGGCCATATTGCACAGACAGTTGGGCGAGCGCTTTGGACGCGCCGACATATTGCCGAACAGCATCCTGAAGGGGAAGAAACGTCGTATCATCTGGAATTTCACGGGCAAGCGCCTTGTCGCCCTGCAACAGCGTCAGATTTGACAGCTTATGGGTCACGTCCGCCAGACGGGATTCCAGCTCGGCTACCGATCCTGAAACAAGCGCCAAATCCTGTGTCGCAGCTTCCATCTTTGCCATGGCGTCGTTGCCATGCCGGACCTGAAAACCAGTAACGGCCGCTTCCGCGTTTTCAAACAGTGCACGGTTGCTGTCGTTATGTCCCTGAATAGAACCAGTCGCGCTGGCATTGATATGAGTTACGATGCGATTGGCGGCATGTTGCGCAAACCGCGCGCTTGCACCTGATGTTTCGGCGTAGGTCGTTACAAAAATTGCACTGCCATCAGCGGCTTGCGACAGAGAAATACGTCCACGCATATCATGTCTGGCGCGCAGAACAGGGTCCGATGGCGTTGGCACCTTGCCGAGCACCACTTCACCAAACAGGCCCCACCATGTCGCCTCGTGAGCGGATGTCAGGACCAGGCCGTCATTGATGATCTGTTGTGCAAGCTCGGCCTTTCCCTCATCGGACAGCACGGCATTTTGTGCTACCGTCATCAATGTCTTGGAATCAGACTGCTGTGTTGAAGCGACATTGAACTGGATACGGATCTGCGTCAGCTTTTCGGGCTCAGATGACGGCGTCATCATCAGGCCAAGTGCGATACCCGCCAGCGTAAAAAGTACAGTGCAGCTGACTGCGAACCGATAAGGGTTTTTCTTGAAAACGGTGCTCAACCAACCCGTCGAGGACCGCGCCACGGCACTTGCTTCACCGCGCGTTTGTGCTGGCACACCAAATCGATCCGACAAATGCGAATGTTCAATATTTTGCGCGTGATCTGCCACGTCAAGCCACCTCAATATTCCGGGTCGGAACTGGTTGGAGCCCCCGTAATATTAATGAAACCTAAATCAACAAGGCAAATAAACAGTTAACAAAGGCCAATATAGGCGGTTGTCGGCCCAAAATGCCGGATAGGTTTCCGGCGGCGCGTTTCAGTGGCGAATGATGCGATAAAGCCATTCAAACCCAAGGCGCGAAAACACCTCTGGTACCGGTTCCTGGTCAGTGGAATAGTGAACCTGCGAGGTCTTGCTGGCTTGCATATTGCGTGCACGATTCACGTCAACGCGATGCGCCAAAGGCGTGGTTTTTTCGGGTAATTCAAATGCAGAAAAAGAAAATCCAGAAAACTTACTCACACCCACACCCGTCCTGCGCTAGCAGTTCCTCTTAAACAGCAACTTTGCTGTTCAGGCATATTATTTGACAGAATTGAATTTACTTTCAAATAGCGTTTTCGAATATGAAGCATTTTTTTAAGAGAATATTAATCATTTCAAAAATGCAGGAACAACAAGGGCCGCAAGAGCGGCCCTTTGATTGGTGTCTGGACGAACTTTCCTGACTCAATGTGAGGGTGCTGCTTCGGCTGCCGGAGCCGCTTCGACCTTTTCACCTTCAACAATCTTCACAGAGTGCGGTTCACCACCACCCTGCTGGGCACGAATGTCTGCTTTGGAAAGATAATCGAGTTTTTCGATCAGTACTTCCTGCACGACGTCATCACCGAGCTTCTTGTTCAGTCCTTCGCGAATGCGTTTCTTGAACTCATCCGCATCAAAGGTCGAAACATTGGCAATGTTGATCATGTTGGAACCAGCCAAAAGCGTGATCAACTCGTCGGTCATCAGTTCTGTTTTTGGTCCTTCGATCAGGTTGACCTTTGTCTTGTCGACATTCAACGAGATCAGCGTGAGGAAATAACCATTTACAGCCCCTTCACTAATAACCGGGACTGTAATCTGCTCTCCCTTGACCAAAGCCAGCGACGCCTTGCGGGCCTCCTCCTCGCTGACCGGCGCCGGTGGCATTGCCATCTGCACGGAAAAATACACTGCGCCGAGCGTGATTGCGCAAACCCATACGCCGGTAAGGAGAAGTTTTAACATCAGGTAGCGCCGTAAAGAAATTGTTCCTGCGAGTAAGTGCCGTCGGTGTCAGCTTCGCGTATGGCATTTTTCAGCAGGTCGGCAACCGCACGCACTGCATTGAGATGTGCCTCGACGCGGCGGGCATTCGTTGCCAGCTTTTCCTTGATGCCACGAACCTGGTTGATGTAACCGGCGGCAATTTCTTCATGCGGTGTATCACGGAACAGCATGGTCAGTTCATAAAGGCAACGGCTTTTGTGGGCGTTGGAGACCTTCAGATCGAATTTCGGGTCTTTGCCAATTTTTTCGTTTTCATTATCAATGATCGTTTCCAGACGTCCGAGAACCGACTGAATACGATGATCGTTCGACACTGCTTCCATGACTTCTGTTCCGTTATGATTATACATTTCTAGCCTCGTCGTTCATGTCACTGGATACACCGAGAATCTTGCGTTCGAACTCTGCAACCATACGCAGGGCCGCATTGTTATCCTTGTCTTCGACGGAGGAGACGCTTTCGAAGCCCTGGCTTTCAGCCTTGCGCAGCGTGTCCTTGTAGACCTGCTCAGCAATACCGATGCCACCGTTCTCAGTCATACTGTTGGCCAACTGCTCGGCCAGCATACCTTTCCAGATTTCGCCAGCGTTACCCTTGCCATAGACTTCCTCGCTCTCCTGCGGGAGCATGGAGCCAATGAAGGTCCGCAGCACGGATGCTTCAAACTGACGGAAGGTTTCCGGAATTTCTTTACGCTCAGCGCGCAGATTGGTGTCTCCCAACCCGGCTTTGGATGCGGCATCGTTCAAAACGCCGACAGCGGCATCAAATCCCTTACCTGCATCGGCAAGGCTGGACGCTGCAAACGCCGCCTTGTTTGCCTTGAGCTTATCCTGAGCAACCTGCACGTCCGTTGGATCGGCTGCACGGACAACGTCCATGACAAGGTCGCTAACAATCGATATCGCCACGCAATTACCTCCTGAAAGGAATGCAGCAGGTTTTGACCCACCACATCTGCATTTCATCAATCACGAATATTCACCACCACTAAAGGGCGATGTATGATGTGGCGACGACTATGTATCGCGAACCTTGCTGGAGGCTGGTGCTGGTGTCGCATTCATGATTTCCAATAGATCATAAATTGCATTGTCATCGGTTTCGCGATCTTCATCATCACGCGCTTCGTACATTTTGTCCTGCAGGCGATCGCCTTTGGTTTTCTCTTTGAGAACAGCCATTTCCTGCAATTGCTGCGCGCCGGCCAACTGCCGGTCCTTGACGGTGAGACGTCCGAAACGTTCCGAATACATTTTTGAGAACTGATGATGCACCGGGTCCATGGAGCTTAAAGCACCGAGAATACTATCCATGGAATCTGCGACTTCCGCACGCTGGCGGGTGGTATCGGCAAGCGTCACTTCCGCCATTTTTTCCATATGGCGTTGAACTGTGACAAGCCGCTTGAGCTTGCGGGAGCGTTTATCCTGCGCCATGGCGCTTCTCCTTCACGGCGGGCCTTTACGAAGACAACTTGCCGAACACGTCACTCAATAACCGAAGAATATCGGTCCGAACCCATCCGCGAACTGTCGAATCAGCGCTGCGATGGAAAGGTAAAGCATGAACAGACCACCCATCAGCAAATAGGGGGTGGAAATGAAGTAGACCGGGACCTGCGGCGCCAGCTTGTTAATCAAACCGACCGCGACGTTGAACATCAGGCCATAGATCAAAAACGGGCTTGCCAGACGCAACATGACATTGGTGGTCGCGCGTAAGGTATCGGTCATGGTGATCAGTGTTTTTTGCGAATCCAGCACAAAACCGACGGGCGTCGAGCTGTAGGAATCGATAACCGCTTTCAGAACCACATGATGAAAGTCGAAGATGAACAGCATCAGCAGGCCACCAAAGACGATCATGTTGGTCAACTGACTTTCCTGGCTATCTTCCAGAACGTCCGCACCGCCGGGCGCGTTGAAGCCGATGGCGTTACCAACGATAGCGCCGGTAAATTGCAGGCCGAGAACATATAGCCTTGCAATCATGCCGTAGACGGCGCCGATAATGGTTTCTGAAAAGATCAGCGCAACGATGGCGCCGGGTGTCGCGCCCGCTACTTTGGGATAGACCGAATCCCACAGAATCGGCGTCAAAGCCATGGATACCGCAGCGGACAGAAGCAGTCTGATGGTCATGTTAAGACGGGCACTTGAGAAGCCCGGCATGGTCATGAAACAGCCACCGATGCGGCAAAATGCAAGGAACAATGCCAATATTGTCCCTTGCGGGTCGGTTATCATGAAATAGCGCCTAGAATCTTGATCTCAAGCCCCTTGGCCAGTTCAACATGCGACAGCACAGGCAAGGTGGCGAAGAGTCGCTCGATAATCATGCGCACATAGGACCGTGTTTCAGGCGACGTGACAAGAACAAAAGGTAGGCCCCTGTCCATGAATTCACGGATAACTTTCGATGCCTGCTCACTGAACTCTTCCAGATGGCGCGGATCGATGTCGAATTCGACAATTTCGCCCTTTCCATCACGCTTCAGCGCCTGATGGAAAATCATGTCCCATTTGTTGCCGAGGCGCAGAACACGCAGGACCCCGTTGTCGGCAAGGTCACCACACAGCTGCTGGGCAATGCGGATACGAACATGCTCAACGATCTGTTCCGTCTTGCGAACATGCGGTGCAAGTTCTGCAACGGCTTCGAGAATGAGGTGCAAGTTACGAATGGACACACGCTCGGCCAACAGCAGCTTGAGAACAGCCTGAAGGCCGGAATAGGACATGTGCGACGAGCAGATTTCATCTGCTAGCTTCTTGTATTCCGGATCAAGACGATCGATCAGCACCTTCACGTCCTTATAGGAGAGAAGCTGCGGCAGGTTGTTGCGAATGACTTCGCTCAGGTGGGTCAGAACCACCGAGACGTTATCAATCGGGTGGAAACCTTCGCGACGCAGGTCGTCAGCAAACGCTTCGAGGATAGAGACAGCCGGCATGCCAAAAGCCGGTTCGCGAATGTCGTCGCCTGGAATGGTTGGCTTGCGGCCGGAACCGGTCACGACAAGAACGTCGCCGACACGCAGTGAGCTGGAGGCAATCGTCGTTCCATGAATACGAATTTGGTACGATTTTTCGGGGATCATGATGTCGTCGGACACCTTGATCTCGGGCACCACAAAACCATACTGGCTGGCGAATTTCTTGCGCATCTTGCCAACGCGGAACGCCAGCTCCTGATGGGCACCCAGCAAGCGTGTCGAAACCTGCTTGCCAAGGGCAAGTTCGATTTCTGCGGTTTTAAGCACCAGCTTGACGGAGTCCTTCTCGGCTTCCTTACTCTGGATAACCTTCTTTTCTTCCTCTTCGCGACGCACGAGGTTCATCGCCTCGACCTGCTTTGGAATGTACCAGGCACCGAAGGCCATGACGCCACAGAGCGCCATAAAAGGCAGGAAAGGCAGGCCAGGCATAACAGCAAGCAGTCCCATCAGAAGGGACGCAACGAACAGCGCACGCGGGTAGGCGCTCAGCTGATCGACAACTGTTTTATCGGTGGTACCGGACATGCCGCCACGCGACACCAGAAGGCCAGCGGCCAGAGAAACGATAAGAGCCGGGATCTGGGTAACGATACCATCGCCAACCGACAGCTTTACGAAAACGTCAGCAGCTTCGCCGATTTCCATGCCGTGACGGAAATAACCGATGATGATGCCGCCGAAGATATTGATGGCGGTGATGATGAGGCCGGCGACGGCGTCACCACGCACGAATTTGGACGCACCGTCCATGGAGCCGAAGAACGAGCTTTCAGCTTCCAGCTCTTTGCGGCGAAGCTGAGCTTCCTTCTCATCGATAATGCCAGCAGAAAGGTCGGCGTCGATCGACATCTGCTTGCCCGGGATCGCGTCGAGGGTAAAGCGCGCGCCCACTTCCGCGATACGCGTCGCACCCTTGGTGATAACGATGAAGTTCACCGTGATCAGGATAAGGAAGACGATCAGACCGATAACGAAGTCGCCGGACATGATGAGGCTGGAAAAGCCTGCAATCACGCTACCAGCGGCGTCATGTCCCTGGTGACCATGCGAGAGAATAACACGCGTCGTGGCCACGTTCAGTGCCAAGCGCACCATGGTCGCAATCAGCAAGATTGTCGGAAACGACGAGAAGTCGAGAGGGCGTTGGATCCACAGGGATACCATCAGGATCAGAACGGACAGCGCAATGGAAAACGCCAGCCCCATATCCACCAGAATAACCGGGATTGGCAAAAAGAGAATGCAAAGAATTGCAACGATACCAAGGGCAAATCCAACATCACGCGTGCTGGGAGTGACCTTCGGTATTGATATTGCAGGTGGTTGCGCCATCGATAACGTCCTGTCTCTTCATGAGAAGGGGCGACCGATAAGGGCCGCCGCATGGTTTCACACCATCACTAGCGACCGAAGCTTGCGCGAAAATGGTAACCGCGCATTGCTGCAACAAAATTCAGAACCCGGTTTGCACCCGAGAAAATACGAGATTTGTAAAAAGAGAAATCTGGGCGCCAATAAAAGGCGCCGCAATTCCAATCGTCACCATGATGGCAACGATTTTAGGAACGAAGGTCAGGGTCATTTCCTGGACCTGGGTAAGGGCCTGAATGAAGGCAATCGTTACCCCCACCACCATGCCCGCAATGACGCAAGGACCGGATGCGACCAGAATGGTCCAAACGGCTGCCCGCATGATATCAAGCGCATCCGCCTCGTTCATTGCAAAACCTCAGAACAACAATTGTTGACCTTAAGTATCAGATTCGCTGCTCGAATCCGAAGTGGAATCTGTGGTGTCCGATGTGGAAGTCCCACTTTTCTCACCGAATTTGACGCCAACCTGCAGCAGGATGCCCTTGCCCTCTTCCGTGATGGCGATAATGCCGTCGGAATAGATTTCGACTTCCTTGACGATACCCGAGGTCTTGTCATCGGCGCTGGTGATATGTTTGCCGATAAGATCTGTCGAGCGCGTCAGGGCTTCAGCCTGCAGCATGCTCTTGAGGTGCGTATTCGTCTTGATCGACTGCTCGACCTGCGAGAAGCTTGCCAGCTGAGACATCTGCTGGCTGGCATCCATCGGTTCTGTCGGATCCTGGTTCTTCATCTGTGCAATGAGGAGCTTCAGGAAACTGTCATAATTCAGCGACGCCTTGTCGCTTGCCGAGGTGTCGGAACCTGCATTTGCCCAAGGGTTTGATGCAGCTGTGGAGCCGACAATATCTACCGCCATGGTGCAATCTCCTTGCGAATATGTTCGATAGTCGCTGGCGTCATTTCCTGGTTGCTCAAGATCTGCTCTTCAGTCGCATACATGGAGCGAATGGCCTTGAGGGCATCAAACGCCTTGCCCGTTGCAACCAGCGCATCAATACGCTTCAGTTCGGCCAGAATTTCATCGTTCTGGAAGCATGACAGCAGCATCGTCACCGACTTGCGGAACATGGTCGTGGACTGTTCACGACCTTCTGGATTGATGAGCATCATCTGAGCGATGAAGTAGAGCTGACGCAGTGGAGTTGTCGCCTGCTCTGGCTGGAGAACATGGTTCTCGAGAAGGAAGGTAACATCATTCAGGAATTCGAGTGCAACCTTGCGGTCAACACGCAACACCGCCCCGTTAATAAAGATTTTCTCGCCGGATTTGAGCGAAATGCGCAGAGTACTTTTCATTTAAGTCCATCCCTGATGATGGTTGTTACGTCAATTATGCCTTGGAAGTTGCTCGATTCCCTCTTTCTGATCCGCTCGCATTCCTTCAAAATCCAGATTGCGATGGAGATCAGATTGGCACGAAGTTCGTTCGGCAACTGGTTCTCCGGGTGTTTGAGATCTTCTATGAACCTCACCCAAACCCGTCGAGTGTAATAGAGCGCTTCGACCGTCAGACGGTATTGCCCGGAGTCTTTTTGCGCGGCGTCCAGTAATTCCAAAGATTTGGACAAGGCCTGCCGCTCGCGATCCTTCGCGTCGGTGACGTCGTCCTCCATTATCTCCGCATAGGAAAACTGGTACATTCATTGTATCCTTTATCTACGGCTACCTTTAATCATCAAAGGTAGTTTACAAGGCTCATTTGTTGCAGCCGTGCCGTCAAGCTGTAGGCAATTTCTATTTGAGACTTCAGCAGATCAAGGCGTGTCTTTGCCTCGTATGTATCGATGCCCTCGAGATCAATGAGGTGCGTTTCGATGATCTTTTTCTGTGCTGACAAAGCGTCGTTTGCCTTGGAAACACGCTCTTCAGAAAGACCGAGTTTACTGGCCTGCTGGTTCAGTCCGTCAATTGCGGACTTGATGTTATTGACCGCGTCCATGGAAACCTGTTCGCGGATTTCAGGAGCGATATTGTCCTGAAGGAAGGTCATGGTGGTCATTGCCGTGAAGGCGAAGTAACGCATGCCCTTGGAATTGGCGTTTGTCGATGTTTCGACGACTTCCGTCTGGCTGATACGGCTTGTCATGTTTACATCGCTGGAATCCGAGCCAAAGGCGGTCCAGAAATCGTAGTCCGTACCAGCCGTCAACGTGGAGTGCGGCGGGTTGGTGACCTTGGTTTCGCCGTTGAACTTCTTTTCCATGTCGGACATGAACGTCGCGACCTGTTCCTTGGTCAACTGCGAGGCATCGCCAACTGCAGGCGATACCACGTTCGTCATGTAGTAGTTCAACTCGTCGTCATAGGCCTGCTTCAACTTGGAATCGTCAGCGAAGTAATCATCGACCGGCTTCACATCGGTGTTGATGCCGGAGAACAGGAACTCGCCGTTGACGGACGTATTGGCAAAGCCAATGAAGTTGTTGAATGCATTGGTGATCGTGTTGCGAACAGTGCTCAGCGTCGGTTCTTCCGCGCTGGTGTTCGGGACAAGCACCTTCTGAATTTCATTTGCCGCTTCCGACATGTTCTTCAGTGCCAGCTGCGATGCTTCCAGACGTTGGGTGGCAATCGAGTTTACGCCGATGATCGAAGTCAGGCGCTGCACATCACGGTTAAGGTCCAGGCTGCGTGCCGTGTTGGCACCCAGAGCCACGCCGAGATCAGCGTGCTTGCCTGTTGTCAGTTCCGTGGTCAGATCCGTCATCTCAAGCTGAGCCTTCAGGATCGTGCTACGCATGCTATTCTGCATTGCCAGTGAGGATATGAAAGATGTCTTCATGTTACTTCACCATGCTCATCAGAGATTGCAACATTTCATCAATCGTCGAGACCAGCTTCGTGGCAGCCTTGTAGGATTGTTCGATATCGAGCAGCAGAGACAGTTCCTCGTCCAGGCTGACGCCGGTCGTGTTTGAATAAACCTCTTCTGCGCGCTCATAAGCTGCAGTCTTCACATCGTTGGCGTTGGTCGCGCCCTGACGCATCTGCTCCAGCCAACCCATTGAGTTGGAAGCGTATTTTAGAAGGCTCGTGTCCGTGTCGATACGGGTCGTCGGATCGAAATCGATCGATGTGTCGAGTGCCGTTACATAGCTGCGGATAAGCGCGGAGTAGCCCGTGCCACCGCCATTCGACAGATCATTCTTGACGTAAGCTGCACCATTGATACCTCCATCACGAAGAAGTTCCGGGTTGCCACCCTGGGAAATAATCAGATCCGGGTGCACTTTAATGGCAGCCGCAAGACCTCTGGTGATGGTACCAGCGGCCGGGACGGTGGCTGTAGCAGGATCGTTATAGGTGAACAGACCTGGCAGATCCGGATCGGTACCGGTGCTGTCTGCCTGCTTTTCAGCAAAAAGAGTGATCAGACCGCGAGCAATTTCGTCCAGCTGGTTCTGCATCGTCGGAACGACGTCGTCACGCAACTGCAACAGACCGGAAAGGCTGCCGGATGCCGTAGTGTTGCTACCTTCACCGGCTTTGACTGCAACGCCGTCAATATACAGCGAATTGCCGTCCATCGATGCGGTGTAGCCGATCTTCGGTGTGAAGCTGACCTGGCGCGGAATGGTTTCGAACAGAGTGATACCCTGATCGCTGGTGTAAAGAGCCATGTCATTGTCACCGCGCGTCACAACGGACACGCCGACAATGCTTGAAATGTCTTTCAGGAGGCTGTCGCGGATATCAAGGGCGTCGTTCGGATCAGCACCAGATGCTGTTGCCGACTTCACCGCATTGTTAGCGACTTCAAAACGGGCAAGCAACTGATTGAGGCTGTCGACCTGAAGTGCCATTTCCTTGTCTGCACGGGTACGAATAGCCTGCAGTTCATTGGAAGCGGTGTTCAGAGAGGTCGCAAGGTCGGTTGCTGCGTTGACAACGGTTGCTGCGAGCGCAGAGTCACCGGGTTTGCCAGCGTAAGTATCGAGGCTTTTCTGGAGCGCTCCGAGATATGCACTCGGAGAGCTTTCGTAGTCATTTCCGCCAAAGATACTCTTTACTTCTTCGAGGCCGGTCAGAAGGACATTCTGACCGGAAAAAAGTGAGGACGAAGCAAGTGTCTGCCGCAGAAGACTGTCGTTCTGAACGCGGGCCGTCGTAACAACCGATGCGCCGTAAGCTGTTGCGCTCAGAATTGCAGTTCTTTTAACGTAATTTTTATTACCAACATTGGCGATGTTGCTTGAGACAACATCAGTTTGCTTGCCGGTATTATTAAAAATTGACTGTGCAGTAATCATTGCTGACGAAAGTGACATTCATCTGTCCTCGTGAGATCTATTATCTCTTCAGGTTGACCAGGACATCCAACAATTCGGAACCTGTCTGGAAAACCTTGGAGTTAGCACTGTAGATGCGCTGCGATTCAATCATCTCGGTCAATTCATTGGCGATATCGACGTTCGAGGTTTCCAGCGTCTTGGTCATCAGGTTACCAACGCCCTTTGTGCCGGGATCGTTGGCGATCAGAATGCCAGACGTGTTGCTGGCGCTGTACGCATTGCCGTTAACCGGATTAAGGTTATCCGGGCTGGTAACGGTCGCAAGCATCAGCCTGCTTTCCGTCAACACCTTGGAGCCGTTCTGGTACTGAATGTAGATGCTGCCATCGGTTTCGATGATGACATCTTTCACCGCCGAAGCGCCGTTACCGTTCAAGCCACCGCTCATGATGGTGCTGCCGGTGTTCTGTGTGGTAGAACCTGCAAGGCTGACCTCGATGTCGTCATTCTGGCCGGCGACACCAGGAATTATCAGGTTACCTGTGGCTGCATCCAATGCGCCAGTTACTGGGTCAAAAGTAAGCGTCTCCGGCCCCACCAGAACTGTGGAGGGGTCCCGCTTGTCTGTGACGCTCAATGACCATTCGTTTGCCGCAGTTCGCGTGAACGTGAAATCGTAAACGATCTCGACACCCTGGTAGCCGAAACCGGTCATGGAAGTTTTCCAAATATTCTCAGCCGTGGGAAGGGCTGGTGACGCGGGGGCAATTTTAGTCTGATTATTAAGGTTGAACTTCATCGTGCCGGCCGTTGTCGGTGTCGACTGGATGTCATTGCCTGGCATTTCAACAACGCTACCGGAGAAACGGTTGCTGGAAGCCGTCGCCTGGGAAGGCGTGAACAGGTAGTAACCAGCGGCATTCTTGAGGAAGGTCTTGTAGACGCCCGAACCTGCAGGCTCTTCCACTGTTTCACGAGCGAAGTTGCCTGCACGGGTAAGGAACTGGGCCGCATCTGGATCACGGGAATCTGCAACGATGAAAAATCCGCTGCCTTCAATCGCCATATCAGTCGCCGATGTGGTGTAGGAATAACCGCCAGATTCAGAAATGCTGTAGCGAATGTTGGAGCTGACGCCACCGGAATTGTAGTTTCCACCCGAGGACGGAAGAACCATGGACGAGAACGCGGTCGAAGCGCGCTTGTAACCAATTGTGCTGGAGTTGGCGATGTTGTCACCGACTGTAGCCAAGCGATTAGCCTGCGCATTCATACCGGAAACGCCGGTCTTCATCGTTCCAAAAATACTCATTAAAAGAACCCTCGTGGTGGTCGTTGAATAGCAACTTAAGAGATGGGCCTTGCGTGAAGCTGTCTCATTTGCCGCATTCCGATGAAATGCGGCAAAGGTTCAAAAAATCATTGCCAATCAATGCAATAGCCGAGGAAGCGCTTGGAATCGACAGGGTCGTAACCAAGCTTCTTACGGAGCTTTTTGCGCAGCTTGCTGATGTGGCTTTCGACGACGTTTTCTTCGACGTCATCATCAAAAATGCCGTAGATGGCATTGAAAATCTGTGTCTTGGAAACGCGACGGCCACGGTTGGCGACCAAATATTCCAGAATGCGACGCTCACGGCGTGGCAACGGGAAGACTTCGCTGTTGATTTCAGGATCACGACCATCCGAGAAAACGCGGATCGGGCCGATGTCCGTAAAATTGTTGATGACCTTCAGGCGACGGCGAATAGCCGCTGCACGTGCCAGGATCTCGCGTGGGTGAACCGGCTTACGCACGACATCGTCGACTCCGCTGTCGAACAATGCGAGAGTAGCCTCCAGCGAAGGCTGATCGCTTACCGCGATAACCGGCGCCATGGTTCTGTCGCGAATTGCCCGTGGCAAATTCGCGTACGCGTTACCTTGGCCGATGAGGAATGCCTCAACAGCTGCCAGATCTGTGTCTGCAGCCGTCGTGACCCATTCGCCAAACTCGCGCGGGTCGAAACCCGTCGAGGGAATGCCCTCACGCCCAAATAAAGATGTGTATCCGTTCTTAACGAGCTCGCGCTCATCAACCACTACGATCATTCGTCCGCCTCCGAATCAGTGTGGTGTTGCCAATGTTGGCATTGGTACGAATCGGGGGAATCAGCGACAACTGTGGAATGTTAACTATAGAAATTAATAATTGATTAACTTTTGAGTGCCGATTTGATCTACATTTAGTAGGCATTTTAACTAATCGACACTATTTTAATGTGGAGAAAGGTACGATTCAATAAGAATCCCTCTTGCCGGACCATATTTGCGGCAAACGATCGCCACAATTCCAGATTCCAGCCACATATAGGGCAACTCAATTTATAGTTGTTATTGGTCGCAAAAATTCTTTGCGTTCGTGGTCCATTTTCCGTACCCGGTCGCGACCAGATTCGATATCACGCGGCACACATATTTCTTCTGTGCCGGATCGTTGTTTGGTCCTGCGTGATATCTGGCAACTGCCATCGTCCAGGTTTCATGCCTGTCGTGCAGATTTTTAAGGAACATCGCCGCATATTCCACGTTGCGCTTCGGGTCAAACATTTCCTGCGGAGAACTGAAATTTTCTCCATGGAAGTACTGGTTGATCTGCATGCAGCCAAGGTCAATCAGTTTTGCGCCGTTACGTTTTGCCTCTTCAAATGCCGCCATTGCCTCATTGCGCGACGCGGAAAACACTGATTTTCCTTCGATATTCATCGCGTTGGGATCAAGGCGCCCCTTGCGGCCGGTTTCGGTCAAGCCAACGGAATACAAGATCCCCTCGGGCACGCCGTATTTGGCAGCCGCAGAACGGATCTCATTTTCACAAGCACCCTGCACGCCAACCGCTAATGCGTCAGAGGTAAAGGCCAGAACTGTGATTACCGGAAGCGAGACCAGAATTCCCTTCAGTAATGACATCAAGTTCCCCTTCGTTGCCCTGTCCCGCGAACTGCCCGCGCTGGCTGCCTGACTCGTCCTGGTTGCGACCACTCAAAGCCTGCTGATTGTTTTGCTGACCTTGCTGTCCATTATTTTGCGAACTCGACTGATCACTTTTTTCTGTCGAAGAAATATTTAGCGTGATTTGATCGACCTGAAGGCCCTGAGCACGCAGCGCATCGACGATGCTTTTGCTGTCGTCACTCAATTTTCTATAGGCGGCAGTGTTCTGAACGGTCACATGAACGTTCAATTCGTCGCCAACCATGCGCAGTGACATGGTCACCGTGCCGAGGTCGATCGGCGTCATTTGCAGCTTCAGCGTATGGACGACCCTACCTGTGCTGCTCTGTGCGGCTGCATTCGACAGCTCGGAGCCGGGCTGCATGGCGCTGACCCATTCAGGGTCACCAGCGATCAGGCTGGTCAATGCGGACGCATTTGTCGACATGGAAAGGCCGATGAACCGGCGTGAATCGAGAACCGTGACGTTCTCCATCGCTCCAGCCTTTGCATCACTGACCTTGAACTCGATGCCATCGCTGCCCGACCGGATCGACATGTCCATGTCACGGCCGGAACTGGCGCGCGAGGAAGAAAAGCGAACTGTCAGTGGGTCGGCATTCACATCAACATCTTCAGCGTCACTGTCAGTCTTGGCCGAAGACAGCATGTCGATAGCATTGGATGCCTTCGACTTCGTTGTCGATTTCTCATCGCTGCGTGAGGTTACGCCGGGATTTTCCTTGCCAATGGCTTTTGCCAGCTCGTGCACGGCTGCATCGCCCGGATCAAGGACAGAAAGAACTGTCGGTACTTTCGTGTCGTCGGCAGCAAGATCAGCGTCGGCGACAGTCGCACCCTTGAGCGCGTCGCCTTCATCCATGTCCTTAAGGCGTTTCTTGACCTGGTCGGCCTTGCCCGGCTTGGCAGTCGATGTGTCATCGGCTGTTTTGGTCATCTTGTCATAGGCAGACAGATGGGCACGGAGATTTTCTGCCGAGCCATTCAACTTGTTCTTCTGGCCATGTGCACTGACCTGATCTTCCTGCAGCCGGCCATTTGCCGAGTTCGCATCGTCTTCCGATGCGGCATCATCAGATCCACGGTCATTCGCCTGACGGTCGTACGCGTGCGGCCCGGAACGGTCGTTCCGTGCACCCGACATCGCGTCGTCAAACCCGCTCGGCCGAGAGTCGCCCTTGCTAATGCCCGCGCTCGCAGGTTTTGCGTCAGATACTGGTGGCGTCAGTGTAAATGCGCTCGTATCGATCATTGCAAGGAGCCTTCTTTGTTAAGCAGTGCGTCTATTTCATCCAGCTTTGACCGTCCGCTTGAGACGGTGCTCTTGTATTCAGGACTAAGGTCTTCCATGACAGGCGTCGGATTGCGCCAAACACCACTGCCCTCCGCCTGAGGTTCGCTGCCAGGCGCTGCCGCGACCGGCAAGGTCGCCTCTCCTTCCCAGCCCGTCGTACCGGGCTGCAAGGACGCGGCACTCGCCACAGGTGGGCGCACGACTTCTTCAGCAATGGCCTTTGCAGCGTCCCGCAAGATCTTGTCGCGGTCAGATAGATGTTCGTCCGGGATGCTGGTGATGGTTTTGATCGCGCTGACGATATCCGGAGTACCGATGTTTGCGAGACTTTCGTAAAGATTTGCCGGTGCCCCATCGACAACAGGTAGACCCGTTGAAAGGTCCTTGGCTCTCGTTGCCGCCATACGGGCCAGTTTTTCCTTGCCTGCGACTGTCGCCATGCGTGCCATACGCAAATATGTCTCGCGCTGACGGTCTGCATCCATCAGTGCGACCGTATCGGTAATCGTCGCCTCTTCAATGTGCTCATAGCGACGCACAGAAAGGGCCACGATCAAATCAGCGAACTGGCTAGCATAGGGCGAATGCAGAAAACGACGTGCATAACGCTGGGCGTATTTGAAGCCCTGTGTTGCATCTCCGTCCTCAACGGCAATGGCCAGCGAGCGGCGCAACGCCGCTTCTTCAACAATCGTACCGGGCGCTTCAAGCCGGGCGATATCATAGAATTTCAACGCGGCTACCGGATCCTGCGCCAATGTCACGTTACCGCTGATCAAAGCCAGATAGGGTCCGATGCGGGTCTTGCGATATTCCGGCACCATGGCGCCCAGACCCTTGGCAATCAGGGTACCTCGGCCGCTGAGATATTTTCGCAGCGCATCTGCAACGCGCGTGTCGAAATTGCCGTCGACGTCCTTGGCCACCAGCAATTCCAGCGTCGCTGGATTACCACCACTCATCGCATAGATCAGTGCGGCGTCCACATTGCGCGGGTCAGCAAAGATTGACGGCGGTGCATCTCTTAGACGTTCATCGATGGTCGTCAGCATAAAGCGCTGCATTTCGGCCGCCGAATGGTCACCAAGTACAACGGAATCCTGCACGAACTGCAGTGACCGCAGCATCGAATAGGGCATCAGATTGTCAGGCGACTGGGCAAAGCTTTCGGCAGCACCGACAAAGGTGCTGACCGCAGCCAATAGAGATACCCAGCGTTTTGGAAGCCGCATCCGCATCATCCCCGATCCGCTTCCAGAAGAATTTCGATACGTCGGTTGGAATCAGCCAGAGGATCTGACGGAATCTGCAGTCTACGATCCGCAAAACCGGATACCTGCTTCACGCGGTTTTCCTCAAGACCGCCACGCACCAGCATGTAATAGGCGCTGTGGGCACGGTCCATGGACAGACGCCAGTTGTCGTTTGAACTGCCCTTGAACTGGCGACCATCGGTATGGCCGCGAATGACAACGCTACCACCCTTGTCCTGCAACAGCTGACCGATCTTTTCCATCGCCAGAACCATTTCACGGCGCGGGACCGCAGAGCCGACATTGAACATCGGCGCCTGGCTCTGATCGGAAATCGTCACGAGCATACCACCTTCGGCTGGCGTCACGATCAAGCCTTCTGCAAGCTTTCCGCTGACACCGCTGATCTGCGCCTCGATCTCGTCACGAAGCTCCTTGGCTTCCTTTTCCTCGAGAGGGGTTGGCTTGTGCTGAGCCTCTTCCGGATCCGGCGTTGGCTTGATCTCATTTGGATCAAAAGCAGGTTTCTGCTGCGGGATAACCGCGGCAATTTCCTGCTGCTCGTGGTCATTCTGTTTCTGCTCGTTGAGTTTGGCGACGTCAGCAATGATGTCGTTGGACTGCGGAGCTTCGTTTTGCTGCTGGTTCTGCTGCGATGCAGCCGCCACCTGCGGGTTCTCGGTCGCCTGAGTTTCCTGCTGCGCGGCCTGTGTGTCCTGCGGCTGGGTTTCGGAACGTTGATCGGCGCGGGTTATGCGCACCTGCTGTGTCCAGAAATCAGGGTCGAACGGATCGCGATATGCCTCACCGCCGCTGGCACCCGTTGCCGGGCCGGAATCGGCAGCACCGCCCTCACCTTTCGCGCTGACATTGGCCTGCTGACCAACTTCCTGCGCGATTTCAGCAAGAACCGAATAGGGGTTTTGGAAGAAGTCGGCTTCCGAGTAATTGGCCTCTTCACCGGTTTGCGATGTCTGATCTTCGCCGGTTGCGGCCGCAGACCCGACTGTCGCATTCTCCGCCTTAACCTTG
This sequence comes from Agrobacterium sp. 5Ca50, assembly GCF_055381905.1. Taxonomy (NCBI): domain Bacteria; kingdom Pseudomonadati; phylum Pseudomonadota; class Alphaproteobacteria; order Hyphomicrobiales; family Rhizobiaceae; genus Agrobacterium; species Agrobacterium sp. 5Ca50. Next base: position 331,935 of record NZ_AP026438.1, on the reverse strand, counting down.
GAGCGTTCGTTCTTCTCCAACCCATCCTTCTCATCGACAGGCTTTTCCAGGCCCTTGGTCGTCGGCTTTTCATCAGAGAGTTGGATCGGGTTGAAGTAACTTGCAACGGATGCCTTGGTTTCTTCGTTTGCGGCGTTAACCAGCCACATAACAAGGAAGAACGCCATCATCGCGGTCATGAAGTCAGCGTAAGCGATCTTCCATGCACCACCATGCGCGCCGTCGTGATCTCCACCCTTGCGCTTGACAATAATGACCTCGTTTTTGCCGTGGTGGTGATTTTCGCTTTCACTCATTTCAGCACCTTCCGGACGCTAGACGCCCACGCAGACATGCGGGTCACCAGCACGCTGTTGTCCATCTCAACGGATAGATCAACATCCGCATTTTCAACAAAACGAAACGCCTTTTCATTGCCGCCAAGGAGTTCAATTAAACGGTCGTAAAGTGGCTTTGGCCCTTTCACGGTCAAAGTCACGGCCTCTCCATCGGTCAATGATGGGCGAATAATGTCTGCCAACCCGGCCACAGCCTTCTGCGCTAGGGCATCACTCAGGACCGGTGCCAGCACAGCCGAAATCTGTTCATCGAGGTTACTGACCACCAGGTCGTGATTTTCCTGCAGACGGCTTGTGATGAAACCGGCCATCTCGGTATGATAACGCGCCTGAAACTCGGCAATTTCCGCCGCATGGCTTTCAAGCATGGCGCGTTTTTCAGCCTCGAATTGCTCGGTCAATGCCGCAGTCGCCGCTTCGTGGCCTTCGGCATAGGAGATGCGCTTTTCTTCATCGACATCGACAGGTGCGGGCATGGCAAAACTGTCGTCCTCGCCCATATCAAAATCTGGAAATGAGGACGGCAATGCTACGGTCTCATCCATCGCATGCAGGACAGGCTGGCTTTCGCCAAAGTCTTTCAGATAACGGGCAATGGACGCGCTCATCGTCTTCCTCCGCCCATGGCCATGAGAGTGGCGGCACCGTGCTGCCTCCAGAAGCCATGTTTTCTATGCGGTTGTGAAATCATTCCCGTCACCATGTTCGAAGATCGTCAATTCCACCCTCTGCCAGAAAAAGCCGAGGATACTCACTCGAAACGCTAGAACTTCAAACTTGTGCGAGGATGAAGGAGCCCCCTCCTCGCCCTTAAAAATCACCCAACGCCAGCAAATACTTACTTGAAGAGCATCAGGATATTTTCAGCGTTGGAGTTCGCAATCGACAACGACTGGATACCAAGCTGCTGCTGGGTTTGAAGGGCTTTCAAGCGGGTGGATTCTTCGTTCATGTCTGCGTCAACCAGACGACCGATACCCTTATCGATCACGTCCATTAGTGCCGACACGAAGTCGTCCTGCATGCTGATGCGGCTTTGCAGCGAACCGAGGCTGGATGCCGCACTGGTCATGGCTTCTAGCTGGGTGTTCACGAACTGAACCATCACATCCAATGCTTCCGCATCGGTATAGCTTCCGCCTGTGACCATACCGTTCATGACGCCAGCAACCGAGTTGAGCTCGTTGATGTTAAGGGTCGTTACGGAGAACGAGAGCGAGCGGTCCGTCGCCAGAACCGGTGTCGCGCCAATATCGTAGTACCAGTCAGTGCCGGAGCCATCGGTATAGGCCACTTCAGTACCGGCACCGGTAGACGGCGTACCGGCCATCTTGACCCAGCTGTTGGTCGCTACCTGATAATAGGTGTCCGTACCATCGCTGTAGATATTCGGATCAGTATTGGTATCCGGTGTTGCGGCATTGAGTGCTGCGATCTGTGTGTCGTTCAGCTTCTCGACAACGTAACCGGTTGTTGTCGTTGTGGTGCCTGCGGTGACCTTCACATTGACCTGCGCCTCGTTCGGGCCAACAAAGATCGCTTCCTTGTCCAGAATACCGAACTTACCGCCGCTCAAATCGAACAGCACGGTCTTTGAATCGAGGCTGTAATCAACCGTCGTAACTTCAACGCCACCTGATGATGTACGGATGAAGGACGCAACGATTTTTTTGACAATCGGCTCTTCGGCCGGCAGAGTGCCGCTATTGCCAATGCGCTCCTGCAGCCAGTTTTCACCGGAGAAGGACGCGGATTCGGAAATGCTCTTCAATTGCTCCTGCAACTGCTGCATTTCTTCCTGAATTTTTACGCGGTCGGCGCCAACGCTATAAGCAGCCACCAGCTTCTTCTTGATTTCCTTGACCACTTCAATGGCGCTCTCAAGCGCCTCATAGGCGGTATCAACCTTTGCTGCACCCAAGCCGAGCGCATCCTGCACAGCCGACAAGGCGCTGTTATCTGAGCGCATTGTGGTGGAGATTGACCAGTAGGCGGCGTTGTCGGCTGCGGTTTCAACGCGGTATCCAGACGATACACGGCCCTGCGTTGTTTCCAGATTTCTATCGATCATACGCAGGGTTTGCAGTGCTGCCATAGCGGCGGCATTCGTCATAATACTGGTCATAAATATGGCCTCGGTCGATATGCGTGGGAAATCCGGTTGCAAACCGGAAACGACCAGAGGGCATCATGCTCACCGCGGCGTAAACTCGCCAATCGGCCTGTCGTTCGTTAACAAATCATTAACGAACAGGTAACAAACATCTGTGCCGTTATGCAAGCACTAGCCACATGCTAAATTGCACTTCCTGCGCGCATGGCAGGTTTCACGCAAGCTACATGGCATTTTCAGACGATTTCACCTGACTTAAGCGGCTCTTTCCATATCACACACGCCGGTTCTGGTGCCTCTTGGTCCGGTGGTCGTTAGTTTAATCGCCGCTGAAGATGCGAAAACCGCGCTCCTTGCGAAGCGCGGTTTCGTTTGCCTGTAACTGTTTTGCCAGAGCGGGACGAAGTCGTCCCCAGCCGGGACGCCGCTTACTGACGGAACAGTTGCAGGATGTTCTCTGCGGTGGAGTTGGCGATAGACAGAGCCTGAATACCCAGCTGCTGCTGTGTCTGCAGGGCCTTGAGACGCGTGGATTCTTCGTTCATGTCCGCATCGACCAGGCGCCCGATACCGCTGTCGATGGATTCCTTGAGGCGGTTTACAAACTCTTCCTGCAGGTCGATACGCATAGAGATCGAACCAAGGGCGGCCGCGGCACTGGTCATCGACTTCAGCACGCTTTCAACGTGGGTCAAAGCGCCCGTCAGGTAGTCGCCAGTGGTGCTTTCAACGTTCAGTGTATCGAGAGAGTAACCGATGGTGCCGATGGTCGATACCAGTCCAACCAGACCGGTCGTGGTCACGATTGCACCTGCAGTGTTGGTGCCGAACAGAACGTTACCCTGGGAAGATGTCGGGTCGAGGTAATAGCTGGTTGTTTTAACCGACACATTGCCCGAGGAGTCACGGATAAAGCCAGTTACGACAGACTGCGTTCCAGCATTGCCAGCTACCCAGTTTTCGCCACTGAAGGATGCACCTTGTGCAATCGAGCGAAGCTGCTCTTGCAACTGGCGAATTTCTTCCTGGATCTTCGATTTGTCGACTGCGTTTTCGGTTGCAGCAACGACCTTCTTCTTGATTTCCTTAACGACGTCGATGGCGCTTTCCATTGCAGCGTAGGCGACGTCAACCTTGGCGGCGCCAAGACCAATTGCGTCGGATACGGCATCAAGAGCCATGTTGTCGGAACGCATGGTGGTCGCGATCGACCAGTAAGCGGCATTGTCTGCGGCTTCGCCAACACGCAAACCGGATGCGACACGCTCCTGCGCACCTTCAAGGTTCGTGTTGATACCACGCAGAGTCTGGAGTGCTGCCATTGCTGCGGTGTTTGTCAGAATGCTTGTCATTTTCGTTGCCCCTAAATTGGCTGATAAACAGGGACATTCCGGATTTCACCGGGAACAATGGAGCGGCTTGATGCCCGTTAACCATTTCTTCGTCTTGGTTAACCCATCGTTTCGATGAGGTCATTTAAGGAAGAAATGGTTAACAAAGGTTAAACGGTCGTTTACTAAAGTTAATAAAATCGTAAAAAATTGCTTGAGCAGTTGAAGTCGAAAAACCACGCGCTCGCCTGACAATATATTGTTTTATTAGAATAATTTTGAAATCGACAATCACTCCTCCAACGAACCAATAAAAAAAAGCCGCGCTTTTGGCGCGGCTTTCTTTTTGTGAGCGTTGCTCCGTGTATTAACGGAAGAGCGACAGAATGTTTTCCGAGTTGCTGTTTGCAATCGACAGCGACTGGATGCCGAGCTGCTGCTGTGTCTGCAGAGCCTTCAGGCGGGTAGATTCTTCGTTCATGTCAGCGTCAACCAGACGACCGATACCGCTTTCGATGGACTCGTTGAGCTTGGCAACGAATTCTTCCTGCAGGTCGATACGCATGGAGATCGAACCGAGGTCAGCAGCAGCGCTTGTCATCTGCTTCAGAGCGGTTTCAACGATATCCAGAGCGTTCTTCAGGTAGTCAGTTGCTGTGTTGGTAACATCCAGTTCGATAACCGAGAAGCCAACGCTGCCAACGGTCGTAACCTGACCGAGAATACCTGCTGTTGTTACCAGGCTGCCAGCTGTGTTGACGCCGAACAGAACGTTCGCATCCGTACCAGCGTTATTCAAAACATATTCGGTGTGCTTGACGGTAACATTGTTGTTGCTGTCACGGACGAAGCCGGAAACAACAGACTGCGTGCCGGAGCCGATGACCCAGTTTTCGCCGCTGAAGGAAGCAGCTTCCGAAATCGACTTCAGCTGGTCCTGCAGCTGGTCAATTTCTTCCTGCACCTTCTTGCTGTCGACAGAGTTTTCCTGCGCGGTAACGAGCTTCTTCTTAATTTCCTTAACAACGTCGATGGCGGATTCCATCGCAGTGTAAGCGGTGTCAACCTTGGCGGCGCCCAGACCGAGTGCGTCGGAAACGGCGTCCAAAGCCATGTTGTCAGAACGCATGGTGGTCGCGATCGACCAGTAAGCGGCGTTGTCGGATGCTTCACCAACACGCAGGCCGGACGAAACGCGGCCCTGGGTTGTTTCCATGTTGGAATTGATGTTGCGGAGAGTTTCCAGCGCAGACATGGCTGCGATGTTTGTCAGAATGCTAGTCATTGGAAGTTGCCCCTTGAATTGGCTGATTTTAGGGAGGGGACATTCCGGGTACACACCGGTGAACAGCCGTCAGCATCATGCTTACTAACTTATTAATAAATATAGTTAACTGGCCGTTTCGTTGGCCACAGAAAACACCAATATGGTTAAAGAAAACCTAAGCGAATTTAAAAAAGCGCTTCGGCAGAAAACACAGCATTCTGTTTGTGTGAAAGCATACGCTGACATGCCTTTCACGCCAAGGCGTTACAGCCTTTGAGTGTATCTGCTACTTTTGGAGATTATTTTTTTGCGACCGCCTGCAGAGTAGCGAGACTTAGCTCTCTACACTTGGTGACGCGCAGCGACAGCCGGAATTATCAAAATACAACGCGGCTCGAAAATCCCGTTCACGTGTCTAAAAACTCAGCGAGATAATCACGGGTTTCGGTTTATACCCTAGTGTCAAACTACGAGGTTTTGGGGCACAAATCCGGTAACTGCTTCCGGACCAAGTTCCATCGACTACCGCAAACAGCATTTTTGTCAGCATTGTAGGCCGCGGCGGCTTTTTGTTGTAACTGCGCGGGAGCCGAATTCCACAGTGCAAACCGGCCGAGAATAATATTCTCCTCGGCTGGAGCGAGTTGTTGGGACAGCGATATCGAGTGCGCCAATTCGTCCAAATTTGACGTTCTGGCATAGCGAACCATTGCGAAACGTAACCAGACATTGCCATCAACAGGCAAACACTTCAGAGCATGACGGAGATATCGTTCGGCAAAAATCAATCCGTTGGATCTGCTCGCAATTTCCTGCAATTGGTAGCGGTAGTCCAGATCCTTCAAAACGAGCGACATACCGGCCTTGACGATGTCAGAGCGGCATACATTGTCATCGACAATGTCTGAAAGACTGTCCATCGAAGCGAATAGCGTTTCGTTGGGAACGCTGCCATAGGTATCCACATCCTGCGCGATTGACAAAACATTCGCAAACCTGGAACTGTACCAAGTCTCCTTAAATGCATAGCTCAGCACCAATAAAGATGCCGCCATAACAATGGCGGCAGCAAAAATCGTCGCTCTCATAATCAGGTCTTTTCCTGGTAATATTCTGAGTAGCGCGAATAATAATATTCGGTCGAGCCGTAGGAGCGGTAAAGGTTCATCTTTTCCTGATCAACCTTGTTCAGGATGACACCAAGGCACTTCTGGCGGATCAAAGGCTCAGTCTCGAGTGTCTGGCGCACGACACGCCGTGCCGTTTTGCCCCACTCTGCAACATATACAAACCCATCGATACGGCTTGCCATGGCGCGCGCATCCACAACCGGCCCAAGAGGCGGTAGATCAATGATGATGTAGTCTGCACTGGAAGAAAGCGTGCTCAACAGCTTCCTCATCGCAACAGATGAGAGCAACTCAGAGGAATGCGGAACGCGATGCTTGACCACTGCTGGCAAGAAAGCCATGCCTGTGCGGGCATTATAAAGGAAACAATCTTTCGGGCTCTTCCCTTCAAGCAGGGTTTCAAGAAGACCTTCCTGCGCGTGGCGACCAATGGCGCGCGTCGCACCTGGATTGCGCAAGTCGGCATCAATCAGGATAACACGGGATCCCTGGCTCGCCAGCAACTCCGCGAAATTGACTGAAACCGTGGACTTGCCCTCACCCGGCAACGTCGAAACAATACCTATGACCTTGCATTCCTTCTCAGAAATTCCAAGGTCAGCTGCAATCTTCGCGCTGCGAAGCGTCTCAGCGAACGATGATAGCGGATGGTCAATCACGTAATTGGTGACTTCAGTCGCCTTGCGAATACTGCGAGGATTGCTTTCCGTTGCGTTATCAACAACCCGCAGACCATCATTCATCAACGGAGCGATGCCAAGGAATTCAAGGCCAAGGATATCACGAACCTGCTCTCCCGTACGGAAGAACCGATCCCTGAATTCCCTGAATGCGCCAACACCTGCACCGAAGGCAGCACCAACAAAACAAAAAGCAGCAAGCATAAGTAACTTACGTGGTTGACTTGGTGAGTCTGGGGCAGTTGCGCTAGAAATTACACGTGCGTCCGTAACTGGGAATGACTGTTGCTGCACAGCTTCCTGATAACGCTGCAAGAATGTTTGGTAGAGATTCTTATACGTCTCAGCCTCACGCTCCAACTCACGCAGTTGAACCTGTGTTTCGTTGGCAACGGCGCTAACACCGGTTGCCAAAGTTACGCTATTCTGAAGAGACATTTCTCGCGCTTTTGCAATCGCGAGATCACTCTTATAGCTTTCCGCAATACGGCCCAGCTCCTCGAACATCAGGCGTCTGTATTCTTCCATCTCTTTCCTGAGACGAATTGCCTGAATGTGCTGAGTTCCCAGGCGTGTGGAGATTTCTGACTCCAGCTTGGAGGCCGCAAGATACTTCTTACGCATTTCATTGACGATGGAGCTATCAAGTGCGTCGGTGACAATTGCGTCTGACTGACCTGCGCTAATCACTTTTTGGATGCCATCAAGCTTTGCAGCAGCCTTTGCCGAGTCAGACTGAGCAACAATCAACGCGCTATTCAGCTCAGATAGTTGTTGGTCTGAAACGAGGGAATTGCCGGCAGTTACGAGGCCGTTGGCCGATTTAAACTTCTGAACAGCAAGGTCTGTTTCCATTGCCTTTTGGCGAAGTTCGTCGATTCTGTCCTGCAGCCAGACGCTAGCTCGGCGGGTTGCGTCGTATTTGGAGTTCAGCTTATCCAGCAGATATTCCGAAGCAATGGCGTTTGTCACGCGCGCAGCAAGTTCTGGTGATGGAGACGTGTAACTCACCTGCAAGACATACGTTCGTCCCACTCTCGATACATCTATGTCTTTTAAAACTCGACCAAGCGCCACTCGCCGTTTCGCCTCAGCAGCGATACTATCCTCTTCGGTACTCGAGAACCATTGGGAGACGTTAACGACAGATCTTACAAAACTTACCACGCTTCCCAGCAGCGAGGACTGTCCAGCCATAAACTCGGGATCGTTGGAAAGATCGAGTTTATCGACAACAGCCAAACCGATTGTCTCAGATTGCAACAGCTCTACCTGACTTAATACACTCGCTTCATCATCAAGCGCACCGCCAATAACAGAAAGTTGTTGAACCACCTGATTGGCATCGCGGTCCATCAGAACCTTAGCCGTCGCAGTGTAAAGAGGAACAGAAGTCGTGGCGACTGCAAATCCGACAAGAGCAGCACAGCCGACACAAACCACCACCACTAACCATTGGCGCCGAGCAGCACCAAGCAAGGCATCAAAATCGATAAAATCAACGCGGTTTTCGTCATCAATATTATCGTGAGAAATTTTTTCTGAAATTTGTCTATTATGTAGCTGCAAACTTTCACCTCTGAAATACGATACTTCAGGACAGTTCAGGTGACATCCCTAACGTCAGAAGTAGATGCCGAAAGTTCTGGGCCTAATTGTGCCCCACATCGAAATTCGACCTTTTTACTGGATCGAAAAATGTGGAGCACAGATTGCGTCAACCTGGGCTAACATCACCGATAATAGTGTTACCGGCAGTAAAACTCGTCGTACTGCCACCAGTTGGAGCAGTTGTCGAATTGGTCTGGGTGACCGGTGATGAGCCTTCGCCGAGACCACCAGTCCCGCCACCGACAGCACCTGCCGCACCACCAATTGCACCGCCGCCACCAGCGCCGGCACCGCCTGCTCCTGCGCCACCGCCAGCTGCGGTCGCCGTGAAGTTATCAGAGAATGCCTGAGCGAGTAAACCAGCAGCACCTTCAACGCGAACACGGATCATTCGAGCAAGAGCTGCGTTGTTTGCGTTACTTGCCGCATTTGCAGCCAACGCCAACCCGTCACCCACAGCTTCGGCAGATGGCGAATTCGCTTGGGCAAATGCAAGAACCTCGTCCACAATTGCACGCGTCGCGTCCGTTACCGTGGTTTCAGGTGGCAACAGCAGTGCAACCTGCTCTGCCATAGCTTCCTCTTGAACGCTTCCTCCAGCGATACCAGCCTGAACACGAGCGAGGAACGCACCGATAGCCTCGCCTTCCGCTCTTGAAACAGCAACTGGCGCCGGAGCAACCTGCTCAGCAGCAGGAGTATTAACTTGCTCAACTGCGGGAGCTTCAACTTGCGGTGCAGTTGCCTGAGCGATTGCCGAAGACTGCCCAGCCACTACAACGATGGCTGCAGCTGAGAGCAACCCAAGCATATGCTTGACAATAACCATGCAAATATCCCCAAAATAAATGGCTATAAGTATCTGTTTTCAATCCATCACACAGACGGACGATTAACGCAATATTAATAAAGAAAGCCTGACCGGCTTCCATTATTATGTTTAATTTTTAAGTGCCCGAACCGAATTGCGGGTGGCAAGAACGTCACTCGAAACATCAGCTGCAGTTGCAGGTACAGAACCAACCAGATCAAGAACCTTGTACAGTTCGATTGCATCCGAATTGGTAACGTAGACAATGTCCTTGTCCTGCATCGGGAACTTCTGAACGGCAAAGAACGTGGCTGGATCTCTCAAGTTTGCCCGGAAGATCACAGGAACCTCGTCCTTGACGAACTTCGAAGTATCAAGGCCAAGCTTTACCAGCAGGTCGCGATTGACGACGCGATACAGGAAGACCTGCGCCGGATCTGCTCTTGAATCCAGCAAGCCACCGGCCTTGCCGAGTGCATCAGACAATTTCAGTTCAGACTCTTCGAAATCGAAACGACCGTTCAGACCAGAAGCACCAAAGGCCATGAATGTACGACGCTCACGATCAACCATCACCACATCGCCGGGCATCACATAGATGTTTTCCTGCGGATGGCTGGTCAGATAGTCGTAATGAACCTTCGCAGAGCGACCATTACGGATAAGTGTGACATAAGATTCAATGCCCGGCGAGCTCAAGCCGCCAGCTTCAGAGATCACGTCAAGGATACGCTCGCCAGCATCTGTCAGGTCAATTTTAGCTGCGGATTTGACATCCCCCAGAACGGAAACCTGCGCTGAGCGGCTACTGATCTTGTTGATCATCACCTGCGGCTCGATAGCACGGTTTGCCAGGCGCTCTTCGAGATCGGCCTGAACATCTTCCACCGAGCGACCTGCTGCGCGTACACGGCCAGCGTAAGGCACGCTCACGGTACCGTCGCGCGCAATCGTCTGGTTTGGAAGAGAAACATAATTGCCTGGGCGGCTACCTGCGTCCTGCGGAATGAAAAGACCACCGGCTTGGGATTCAAAGACTGAGACTTGAACAACGTCGCCTACGCCAAGCGGCAGAGATGGTGGACCGCCGCGTCCACCGCCGAAGCCGGTCGCCATGCTACCACCCGTTGCACCACCAATATAACCAAGCACTCGGCTGTTGATTTCAATCAGCGCATAATCGATGCCTGCAACGCCCTTATTGCCACCCTTCTTGTCAGCGACAAGTTTGACGGATGCCTGAGATTCGATCGACCTAAAATCCGGCCCCGAAGAAGAGGTTACAGTGCAGCCAGAAAGAACTGCTGTGCTTAAAAGCAACACACTCGAAAAACGCATAATATAATCAAGTCCCTTTAAATCACAGACTCCATAAGCCACACGGCGTTATGGCGCAATACAGTAGGCTTAAAACAATAAACGCCAGCCTCTCCAACCCCTGGAAGCCGTCACATTTATATCACTCGATTTACCTGCCGAGCAGAAAATTCAATAAACAAGCAAACTGTTTAGAATCCTTATGGCACTTATATGTCCAGAATGAGTAATTAAATTACAACCATTAAAATTTTAAATACACACTTAACTGGCCCGCAAAAACTACCTGATATCAAGCATCCAATAAAAACAATTCAGGTTGCAATGAAACGGGGCTAACATGCTTATCAAGAAAACAGCAACTGCAACATTCCTGTCTTTCGCTATGTTAATGACAGGTACCAGCAGCCTCGCTGCGGCACCCTTAAGTGGATTGGCGCGCAGCGCTGCACCGAAGCCGGATCAGCATATTTCGACCCGCCGCACAACCATTGCTCCATTTTCTTTCGCGAGTTTCTGCACAACCAACTCTGCAGATTGCGATGTTCAGGGCAGCGGTAAAAAAGTATCTTTGTCACCCGACAAGATGAGCCAGCTGAAAAACATCAATAGCAGCATCAACCGCGCCATAAAATACACGTCAGATCAAGATGATAATGACGCATGGGAGATTAATGTCACCCAAGGCGATTGCGAAGATTACGCACTGACAAAACGCCACAAACTGCTTGCTGCTGGCTGGCCCTCCGGCGCCCTGCGTATCGCGGTCGCTCGCCTGCCAAATGGCATCGGCCATGCCGTACTTGTCGTGACAACAGACCAGGGTGACTATGTGCTCGACAACCGCACCAATGAAGTAAAGCCCTGGCACAGTGTCAATCTGAAGTGGCTGAAAATCCAGTCACCGGATTCACCGCGCAAGTGGCTCGCCATTTGAAATACGTGAAATTCCGTGACGATTGCGGCCCCGCCTCGGGGCCGTTTTTATTTGAGTTGATCCTACCAGAAAAAATATACCAAAAACGTCATTTTTTCTAATTATTCACCCAGCAGCACCTATATGAGCTCAGGAGTTTGACGGCTGCGAACGCATGTTGTGGCAATAAACTGTGGTAGGCCATTCCATTTCTTTTGTTTTGCCGCATTCCACACCGCTTACCGCCTTGCAGCCGGAAAAATCGCTCCTTATATACGCCCCAGAACAGCAAAAATGCTGAACAGATATCAAGACAATCCAAGTCAAGGAGTTGTCAATGGAATGCCTACCGGGGTTCCGACAACTCGCTTCAAGGAGAGAGTAGAATGGCAAAAGTAATCGGTATCGACCTTGGCACGACCAATTCCTGCGTCTCAGTTATGGACGGCAAGGACACCAAGGTCATTGAAAATGCAGAGGGTGCACGCACAACCCCTTCGATGGTTGCGTTCAGCGACGATGGTGAGCGTCTGGTTGGCCAGCCTGCCAAGCGTCAGGCGGTAACGAACCCGACAAACACACTGTTCGCGGTAAAGCGTCTGATTGGCCGTCGTTATGACGACCCGACCGTCGCCAAGGACAAGGGCCTCGTTCCTTTCGAAATCGTCAAGGGCGATAATGGCGACGCATGGGTAGAAGCCCAGGGCAAGGGATATTCCCCATCGCAGATCTCCGCGATGATTCTTCAGAAGATGAAGGAAACCGCAGAAGCTTACCTTGGTGAGAAGGTCGAAAAGGCCGTTATCACGGTTCCGGCCTACTTCAACGACGCACAGCGTCAGGCAACCAAGGATGCTGGCCGTATCGCCGGTCTTGAAGTTCTGCGCATCATCAATGAACCGACTGCGGCTGCTCTCGCTTACGGCCTCGACAAGAAGGACGGCAAGACGATTGCTGTTTATGACCTTGGCGGTGGCACCTTCGATATTTCCGTTCTGGAAATCGGCGATGGCGTTTTCGAAGTAAAGTCCACCAATGGCGACACGTTCCTTGGTGGTGAAGACTTCGACATGCGTCTGGTCGAATATCTGGCCGGTGAATTCAAGAAGGATCAGGGCATCGACCTGAAGGGCGACAAGCTTGCGCTGCAGCGTCTCAAGGAAGCTGCTGAAAAGGCTAAGATCGAGCTTTCGTCTTCGCAACAGACCGAAATCAACCTGCCATTCATCACGGCAGACGCTACCGGTCCAAAGCACCTGACACTGAAGCTGACCCGCGCCAAGTTCGAAAGCCTGGTTGATGACCTCGTTCAGCGCACCGTTGCGCCGTGCAAGGCCGCTCTCAAGGACGCTGGCGTATCTGCCTCCGAGATCGACGAAGTCGTTCTGGTTGGCGGCATGAGCCGTATGCCTAAGGTGCAGGAAATCGTAAAGCAGTTGTTCGGCAAAGAGCCGCACAAGGGCGTAAACCCTGACGAAGTTGTTGCCATGGGCGCTGCCATTCAGGCTGGCGTTCTGCAGGGCGACGTCAAGGATGTTCTGCTTCTCGACGTAACTCCGCTGTCGCTGGGCATCGAAACACTGGGTGGCGTCTTCACCCGTCTGATCGACCGCAACACGACGATCCCGACAAAGAAGAGCCAGACCTTCTCGACCGCTGAAGACAGCCAGTCTGCTGTAACCATCCGCGTCAGCCAGGGCGAGCGCGAAATGGCACAGGACAACAAGCTTCTCGGCCAGTTCGACCTGGTTGGCCTGCCACCGGCACCACGCGGCGTTCCGCAGATCGAAGTGACCTTCGACATCGACGCCAACGGTATCGTTCAGGTATCGGCCAAGGATAAGGGCACAGGCAAAGAACAGCAGATCCGCATTCAGGCATCTGGTGGTCTGTCCGACGCGGACATCGAGAAGATGGTCAAGGACGCTGAAGCCAATGCTGAAGCCGACAAGAAACGCCGTGCAGGCGTTGAAGCCAAGAACCAGGCTGAAAGCCTCATCCACTCGACCGAAAAGTCGGTGACGGAGTATGGCGACAAGGTTTCGGAAGCAGACCGCAAGGCTATTGAAGATGCAATTGCATCGCTCAAGACAGCCGTTGAAGCTTCCGAGCCGGATGCAGACGATATTCAGGCCAAAACCCAGACACTCATGGAAGTCTCCATGAAGCTTGGTCAGGCGATCTACGAAGCGCAGCAGGCAGAAGCCGGTGAAGGCAATGCTGAAGGCGCCAAGGACGATATCGTCGACGCAGACTACGAGGAAATCAAGGACGACAAGAAGTCTGCTTAATGCTGGCTTCTGAACGTACTTGATTGAATGACTAAAATCCGGCTGCCTCGTGCAGCCGGAAATCCATTTTGGGGCGTGTTATCTTCATGGCGAAAGCAGACTTTTACGAAACCCTCGGTGTGAGCAAGTCCGCCGATGAAAAGGAGCTGAAAAGCGCCTTTCGCAAACTTGCAATGAAGTATCATCCGGACAAGAATCCAGATGACGCCGAATCTGAAAAGAAATTCAAAGAAATCAACGAAGCCTATGAAACGCTGAAAGACCCGCAAAAGCGCGCGGCCTATGATCGTTTCGGTCACGCTGCCTTTGAACAAGGCGGCATGGGTGGCGGTGGCGGCGGTGGTTTCGCCAATGGCGGCTTCTCGGACATTTTCGAAGACATCTTCGGCGAGATGATGGGTGGCGGTCGAGCACGCCGTTCGTCCGGTGGCCGCGAACGTGGCGCTGACCTGCGCTACAACATGGAAATCTCGCTTGAAGAAGCCTTCACCGGCAAAACGGCGCAGATCCGGGTTCCGACCTCCATCACTTGCGACGTATGCACTGGTTCTGGCGCGAAGCCCGGCACGCAGCCCAAGACCTGTGGCACCTGCCAGGGTTCCGGTCGTGTGCGCGCAGCGCAAGGTTTCTTCTCGGTCGAGCGTACCTGCCCTACCTGTCATGGTCGTGGTCAAACAATCACCGACCCGTGCAGCAAGTGCCATGGCCAGGGACGTGTCACCGAAGAACGTTCGCTTTCCGTCAACATTCCATCGGGTATCGAAGACGGCACACGCATTCGTCTGCAAGGCGAAGGTGAAGCCGGGATGCGCGGTGGACCGACCGGTGACCTGTACATCTTCCTGTCTGTAAAACCGCACGAGTTTTTCCAGCGAGATGGTGCCGATCTTTACTGCGCCGTGCCAATTTCGATGACTACGGCAGCCCTGGGCGGTACATTCGATGTGACGACACTGGATGGCACAAAATCGCGTGTCTCCGTGCCTGAGGGCACACAGGCCGGCAAGCAGTTCCGTTTGAAGGGTAAGGGCATGCCGGTGCTGCGTTCTGCGCAGACGGGCGATCTCTATATCCAGATTCAGATCGAAACGCCGCAGAAACTCAGCAAACGTCAAAGAGAGTTGCTGCAGGAATTCGAGCAGCTTTCGTCGAAGGAAAACAATCCGGAATCGTCGGGTTTCTTTGCCCGCATGAAGGAATTCTTTGACGGCTAAGCGTCTGACGTAACGGCATAAAATTGAAAGGCTGGAGATTGTGACAATCTCCAGCCTTTTTATTATCCGGCAAATCCACCCTCATCGAGAAACGCCTGTTCTTCTGGCGTCGTGTCGCGGCCGAGAATTCTGTTGCGATGAGGAAAGCGGCCAAAGCGCTTGATGATGTCACGGTGCTCGATGGCGTGGTGTAATGACGGGCCACCAATGATCTCTATCAGGCGGCAGCAGAACTCCTGATCATCCAACTCTTCCGAGTGCATGAACGGCATATAGAAAAACACGCACAGCGCCTCATCGACCGCCGTATCAAGACCTTGTGCGATGGACTTATGGGCAAAATGTCGAGCAAGCGAATCCGTCGCGTACATATGGCCCGTTCCGCGGAAACAGTTGCGTGGGAACTGATCCAACAATAGCAGAAGAGCCAGTGCAGTTTCCGCATTGTTCAACCAGTCATCCAGTTCACGGGCAGCCGCTGCAAAATGCGCAGCTTTAAATCGATCATGGAACTCCTGGTCGAAATCCTCATCCTTGGCAAACCACTTTTCAGGACCTGCATTTTTCCAGAAGGTGATGATTTCGGCTGCTGTTGCTATCAATGCTGTTACCTCTGCAATGTGGGGATTTCAGTAATGTGGCGGCCTGGTAATGGCGGGCGCGTCCAATGACTGTTCTTCCAGGCTCAAAAACCGCTCAGTCAAACGGTCCAGTTTGGCACGCGTTTGTTCCACGACGCGCCATTGCTCCGCCAGTTGATCCGAGAGTTCATCAATAACACGGCTTTGATGGGCGACCGTTTCCTCCAGTGACACTACCCGTGCTTCCATATCAGTCGGCATGCATATCCTCATTTATTCCACAGTGCTGCATTCAACCCACACCGGCAGAATGTCAACCGACGGCATAATGTTACCTCACCTTTCCTTACGCCGTTTATACGGCATCAACATGATTGCGGATGCCGTCACGGCACCGGCAAAGGTTGTGACAAGAGGCAGAGAAATCAGCAACATCGGCAACAGCGGATTTTGGGAATGTTCAATCCGGGTTCCAAGACCGCCGATATCAAAGAACATCAAACCAGCCGCGATAAATAGGCCAAGGCTTGCCCCAAATCCGGCATTACGCGCTAGAAACCATAACATGTCCCAATGATCCTGCCGGGCTTCTTCCGGCGTCATCTCAAGGTCGTCGTCGTTTTTCATGCGCATCCCTTCTGCGGGGTATTTTCAAGATTGTACAACAGCACCCACAAAATCGGAATTGATTTTCAGAATGCGCGCTATGACATGACGGGGCAGACGACACACTCACCAACGAAAAACCCCGGCAAGGAATGCCGGGGTTGCGAGTAATGGAAGCTGATGAGGATTATTCTTCTTCCTGAAAAACCTGCTCACGCTTTGCCTTGACGCTTGGCAGGAAGACGACAACCAGAACCAAAGCTGCAATAGCTAACAGGATGGCGCTGATCGGCCGTGTGACGAATGTTGTCGGATCGCCACGCGACAAGATCATGGCACGGCGCAGGTTCTCCTCCAACAGCGGCCCAAGCACGAAGCCGAGCAGCAGCGGCGCTGGCTCACAGCGCAATTTCACCAGCACGTAACCAATGAAACCAAAGAAGGCGACGGCGTAGAGGTCGAAGACATTGGAGTTCACGCTGTAAACACCGATAGCACAGAAGGCCATGATGATCGGGAACAGCACGTAATAGGGAATGGTCAGCAATTTGACCCAAAGCCCGATCAACGGCAGGTTCAACACCACCAGCATCAGGTTGCCAATCCACATCGACGCAATGATACCCCAGAACAAGGCAGGCTGTTCGCTCACCACATTTGGGCCGGGCACAATGCCCTGAATGATCATCGCACCAATCATCAGCGCCATAACGGGATTGGCGGGAATGCCAAGCGTCAGCAGCGGGATAAAGGATGTCTGCGCACCGGCATTATTGGCAGATTCTGGACCAGCCACGCCCGCAATCGCGCCGTGGCCGAATTCCTCAGGGTTTTTCGACACACGTTTTTCAACAGTATAGGACGCGAACGAGGCAAGGATTGCGCCACCACCGGGCAGAATACCCAAAGCCGAGCCAATGACGGTGCCACGTAGAATAGGTGCAATCATACGTTTGAAATCATCCTTGCCTGGCAATAGGCCGCTGACTTTGGACATCAGCACCGAGCGGGAATGTTCATCTTCGAGATTGCGCAGGATTTCCGCTATGCCGAAAACACCAACTGCTAGCGCCACGAAATTCAAGCCATCGGCATATTCACGGATGCCGAGCGTGAAGCGCGGTGTACCGCTGTAGATATCGGTGCCAACAAGACCCAGAAGCAGGCCCAGCACCACCATCGCCAGTGCCTTCACGATGGAGCCGTGCGCCAGGGCAATGGACGACACCAGGCCGACGACCATCAGTGAAAAATATTCGGCAGCACCGAACTTTAGTGCAATCACCGTCAGTGGCGGCGCAAAGATCGCCACCAGGAATGTCGCAACTGTCCCTGCAAAAAAAGAACCAATTGCCGCTGTGGCAAGTGCAACACCCGCCTTACCTTTGCGGGCCATCTGATAACCATCGATGGCCGTTACGGCAGATGAGGATTCGCCGGGCATATTGATCAGGATAGCGGTGGTTGAGCCACCATACTGCGCGCCGTAATAAATTCCGGCCAGCATGATCAGTGACGAAACCGGCTCAAGCTGGAAGGTGATCGGCAACAACATGGCGATGGTTGCCGTTGCGCCAATGCCCGGCAACACGCCGATCAAGGTTCCCAGCAACACGCCAATCAGGCAGAAGAACAGGTTTCCAAGCGAAGAAGCCGTGCTGAAACCAAGTGCGAGATTATCGAAAAGTTCCATCGAAACCTCTTAGAACTTGAGCCATGGACCAAACCGCTGGAACGGCAGGCCAAGACCATAATTGAACACGACGACCGAAAAGACAGTCAGCCCGGCCGCCAGAAGAACGGCGGTGTGGACTTTCATTTTACGGGAGGCGAAGGCAGCTATCAGCGCCGTGAAAAAGATTGCCGGCACAAACCCTAGCCCGCGAACGGTCAAACCGAAGAAGACTGGTGCGGGCAGAATAAGCAGCATGCCGCGCCAGGCGATAGCGCCCAGCGGTTCATGTGCCACCTTGCCAGAACGCAGGAATATGACCGCACCTAACACGACGAGAACCAATGACAGGACAAAGGGGAAATACCCCGGCCCCATCCGAAATGTCGTGCCAAGATCGAGCTCGAAAGCCTGCCAACCGAACGCCACGCCGAGACCGACAAAGATCAACCCGCAAACGGCTTCGGACATATTGAAGGAAACTGATTTCATAGAAGCTCCGCTTCCGCGCATGCATCAGACGCTAGCGCACCATGGAAAGGGCTAAAGGGACCGGCGGCCTTGCCGCCGGTTCTTTCAGATAGAGGTATCAGTCGGCGTATTGGCCAGCAGACTCGATGACCGGCTTCCAGCGGGCGATTTCGCTTTCAAGCTTGGCCTTCAGCGCGGCTGGCGTACCATCTGCTTCCGGGGATGGGATGGTGCCAAGTTCAGCAAAGCGCGCTGCAATGTTCGGGTCCTTCAATGCGACCTGAAGCGACTTCGAGAGACGATCGACAGCCTCCTGCGGTGTGCCCTTTGGTGCATAGACACCATGCCAGATACCCACTTCAAAGCCGGGCAGGCCTGCTTCAACAGCAGTTGGTACGTCAGGCAGAACATCAAGACGATTTGGCGAGGTCACTGCGAAGGCTTTTACTGTTTTACCCTGGATCTGCTTGGTGGTGTTGGTTGTCTGGTCGCACATGATATCAACCTGGCCGCCGAGAAGGTCAGTCATCGCTGGACCAGTTCCCTTGTAAGGCACAGTCACCAGCGGTGTCTCAATCGCGCTCATGAACAGCATACCGCACAGATGCGAGGCGGCACCGATACCGGCATTGGCAACCGTTACTGTGTCCTTGTTGGCCTTGGCATATTCAATCAGGCCCTTGAGGTCCGTCGGCTCCAGATCCTTGCGTGACAGGATGGTCATCGGCACTTCAGTGACGAGGCCAACATATTCGAATGCATTGAGCGTATCATAGGCCAGCTTGCGATAGAGCGTGGCGCTGGTTGCCATGCCGATATGGTGCAGCAGGATCGTGTAACCATCAGGATCAGCAGCGGCGACGCGACCGGCACCAAGCGTGCCGCCGGCACCGCCAACATTTTCAACGACGATTTGCTGGCCAAGGTCTTTGGACATGGATTCCGCAACCAGACGGGCTACAGTATCGGTCGGACCACCGGCTGCAAAAGGCACCACCATGGTGATACCGCGATCGGGATAGGTCTGCGCAGAAGCAGACATCGCAATCAGCGAAACGGTTGCAGCCATGACGGCAGACGACAGTGTCTTAAAAAAATTCATCGGTTCCTCCCAGAATGTGACGATGATGTTCGCAAGAACCGACTCCTCAATCGGAACCTGCGGATACGTCATTTGCAGCGGGGGGAAACGAAACTGCAATCGGCTTCGCATGACGCCGCAGCATCTTTTGCTATGAACAAATGGTAAATGGGTGGAATTCGAAACATTGCGGAAAAATGACGGGTGGAAATCCACCCATCTGGCCAGCTGGCGTTACAAAGCTTCTTCATCAAGTTGGGTCATACTCCCCAAATGGCGTTTATCGAGGCCGTATTTCTGCATTTTTTCGTACAGCGTTTTGCGTGAAATGCCGAGCGCTTCATAGACAGCCTTCAGATTTCCGGCATTAAGGGCGATTGAACGGGCAATCAGATCGCGCTCATAAGACGCCACTTTATCCGCCAGACGATGTGGTTGCCTGTTATCATCATCGGTGACCACCTGCTCGGCATTTTCAGATGAAAGGCCAAGCACAAAACGGTCGGCAGCATTGCGCAGTTCACGCACATTTCCTGGCCATTCCCGCGTCGCTATATCCGCGATAACACTTTGCGGAACTTCCCTATCCTCGCGGCCATAACGAGCCGCCGCCTCACGCACCAGATGCAGGAACAGCAGCGGAATATCGGACCGCCTTTGTGCCAGCGATGGCACGTGCACGGTTGCGACGTTTAGCCGATAGAGCAGATCAGGCCGAAAACGGCCGGCAGCCACCTCTGCCTCAAGATCGACCTTACTGGTGGCAATAAAACGGACATCCAGTTCCACAATGTCGTTGGAACCAAGACGGGTAATAACCCGCTCCTGCAGTACGCGCAGGAATCTTGCTTGAATGTCGATTGGCATCGAACCAATTTCATCCAGCAGAATGGTACCGCCACGAGCGTGTTCAAATTTGCCGTAGCGGGCACGAATGGCCCCGGGAAAGGCGCCTGCCTCATGGCCAAACAATTCGCTTTCAATCAGGTTCTGTGGCAAGGCCGCACAATTGATCGCCACGAACGGACGATTGGCGCGGTTGCTGACATCATGCAGGGCACGCGCCACGACTTCCTTGCCGGCACCGGTTGCGCCAATAATCAAGGTATCGGCATCGGCGGCACCAATCGCTCGGATACGATAGCGAAGATCCACCATGACTTGGGTGCGCCCGGGAAGCCTCGTTTCAAGATCATCACGTTTGCCAGCGACGGCGCGCAGGCGTCTGTTTTCCAGAACCAGCGACCGTTTATCCATGGCGCGGTGAATGACACCTGACAGATATTGCGCAGTGAAGGGCTTTTCCATGAAGTCGTAAGCGCCATTGCGCATGGCATTAACGGCCAGCTGCACGTCCCCGTGGCCTGTTACCAGAATAACCGGAATTTCCGCATCAAGCTCCCGGACCTTTTGCAGCAATGTCATGCCATCCATGCCAGGCATTCTGATATCGCTGACGACAACACCATCAAAACTGTAACCGATTAGTTCAAGGGCATGTTCGGCACTGGACAGCATGGTCACGGAAAATCCGGACAGTTCCAGCGCCTGCGCCGTGGAAAGGCGAAGCTCTTCCTCATCATCGATCAGCAAGACACGGGCACCATTCATTCCGCAGCGACCTCCGCAATACGCTCAGCCACCGACAATTCGATAACGAACTCGGCACCGCCGCCGTCGGGGTTCCGTACGCGCAGTTCTCCGCCAAAATCCTTGATAATGTTGTACGAGATGGACAGGCCAAGTCCCAAGCCACGACCGACGCCCTTGGTGGTAAAAAACGGATCGAAGATACGTTCCATGATCGCGGCTGGCACTCCCGGGCCATAATCCCGCACCGAAATCAGGACCCTGCCATCATGCTGTTTCGCAGTAACAAAGATCCGGCGGTCTTCCAAAGTCTCCACCGCATCCGCAGCATTTGAAATGATATTCACCAGAACTTGCTGCAAACGGACGAGGCCCGCCTTGACGCTCAAGGGGTTGGTCCCAAAATCCACGATAAGATCGGCGTTGGCGGCCCTCAATCGCGCATGCAGAATTTCCAGCGTGTCCTGCATTGCCTCTTCAAGCGAGACAGACGTCATCTTTTCATTCGGCTTGCGGGCGAAGTTACGTAAGTGGCGACTGATTGACGCCATGCGATCGATCAAAGCCGAGATCCTCTTGAGGTTGTCGCTGGCCTCCTCCACCCTGTTACGTCCAATAAGGAGGGCCGCACTGTCGGCGTAGGTTTTTGCTGCCGCCAATGGTTGGTTGAATTCATGCGACAGGGCGGCCGACATCTGGCCGAGACCGGCCAGCTTTCCGGCCTGAATGAGGTCCCCTTGCGTTTTTCGCAGCTGTTTTTCGGTTTGCCGGCGTTCGGCAATTTCACGCTCAATATGGCGATTGACCCGCGCCAGATCTTGCGTGCGCTCCGCCACCCTTCGTTCCAGTTCGGCCTGCGTTTCGGCCTGCAGCACCATACGTTCCTGTAAACGTGCTCGGCGCTGCAAAACGGCGGCAAGGATGAACCCTGCAAGGCAAAGGCAGAGCACCACGGCAATGACCGTCGTACGTACTTGGTTGCGCACCGAACTGGTGTCCATCAACACCCGCACGGTCCAGCCGGCTTCTGGCATCAGTTGCGACAGGGCGAGATATTCCTGCTCCCCCTGCCCGCTGGCGATCTTGAATAGCGTATGTCCGTCACTGCTTTCGATGCTTAATGGCAATTCACGCAATGTCGCATCGGAGTAGCGGCGAGATGTTTCGGTTCGCAACAACCGATCCTTGGTTAGTGGCAGCAGTGAGGCATAGAGCCACTCCGGCGTACCAGTCATGAAGATGATACCTTCAGGATCAGACACGATGATCCGGTTTTCACCATTACCGAAAGAAGCCTCAATGCCTTCAATATCGACCTTAAAAACGATCACGCCCTTGATGACATTCTCGAACAAAATGGGTGAGGAGAAATAATATCCACGCTTATGCGAGGTGGTGCCAAGAGCAAAGAACCGCGATTGCTGGCCTTTTGCTGCCTCCTGAAAATAGGGCCGGTAGCTGAAATTCTGGCCAATGAAGGTGGCCGGTCCATCGAAGTTGCTGGCAGCAATCGTTTCACCGTCCAGCGTCATGACATAGATGTCCGACGAGTGCAGAAGCGTATTGATCTCTTTCAGATAGATATTGGCGCGGTCACGCAGCAACTGGTTGGAAGGGTTGCTGACCAGTTCCTCAATATCGTCGTGATCGGCCATCAGGGCGGGTAAAGGCTCGTAGCGGCTCAGATGCCCACCGAGAGCCGAAACGGCCAGCCTGAGCGTTGTATGAGCCTGGGAGGAGGCTTCATTCATGAAATGGCGGGAAACAAGTTCGCTGCCCTTGGTCATGGCGACAAGGCCCAGGACCAGACACACGACAGCCACGGGTATCCAGCGATGCTTCACCGGTCATTTCCTCCAATACAGCGCTTTCACGCAATCCCGAACAGTCGCCCGGGTCTCCATCCTCGATGGGAGTGTATGTGGAAGATTGCCGATTTCCAAGATGGCCAATACGCACTGTGCTGCCCTCTGAGTCGTCGGCCAATTACAGGCACAAAAAAAGCTGGCACAAGGCCAGCTTTTTTTAATCCGTCAGTCAGAAAACGCTTATGCGCTTTCCTTCGGCGTCAGAACCTGACGGCCACGGTACATACCGGTCTTCAGATCGATATGGTGTGGGCGACGCAGTTCGCCGGAGTTCTTGTCTTCAACGTATGTCGAAGCCTTGAGAGCGTCAGCCGAACGGCGCATACCGCGCTTGGACGGGCTTGTTTTTCTTTTAGGTACAGCCATTTGTGTTACTCCACTTAACGGACGAAACGGAGCATGTTGCCACTTATGGCTGAATGCCGCATGTTTCGAAATCGGAAATTTGGCGCGCTTATACATGCCTTACCGGGTCTTGACCAGTCCCCACGCATATTTTTTCAGGTTTTGCAGGGTTATGCCTCACCCTCGGGAACAGTCCACGGCTCGACAATTGCCGCCTGGTACCACTTTTGCCATGCAGGATGCGACTTGATCACCTGCATATACTCCACAATATCTTCACTGGAAACCAGATCATAGACATCAAAACGGCAGACTACCGGTGCAAACATGGCGTCTGCAGCCGAAAAAGCCCCGAAAAGATAGGGTCCGCCAGAGCGGGCTCGCAATTCACGCCAGATGTTTTCAATACGCTCGACATCCTTGCGAACCGCGTCGGAGACCTCAAGTTTACTCTTTTTCCTGCGCATGTGCATTGGGCAGGCCTGTCGTAAAGCGCGGAAACCGCCCAGCATCTCCATGGAAACAGAGCGTGCGACTGCCCGGTCTTTTATATTTGTCGGCCACAGCTGTTTTTCAGGGAAGAGATCAGCCACATATTCGATGATCGAAAGTGATTCCCATACACGCAGATCGCCGTGGTGCAGGACAGGAACCAGTTTGGTGGGCGAGATATCCTTGAACTTCGGATTGCCTGCCGCAAAGTCGAAGGGAATCAGAACTTCCTCAAAAGGAATTCCCGCCGCTTCCATGGCAAGCCATGGCCGGAAGGACCATGAGGAATAATTCTTGTTGCCTATATAGAGCGTCAGCTTTTCCATTCGCTACTCCTGTCACAACGCTTTTAAAATACGCCTGCTGCTAGGCGCGTTTTCAGCTTCTTCCATGACAGATGCATGATCGACTGACGATCCTTTGACGGTGATCCGGTTGATGAAGTTTTTTGATGGATGCTCCAAAACCGGGATTAGTGCGCCTCATCCCAGTTGGTCGCGGCTCTCGCATCAACCTTCAGCGGCACGGCCATGGATACGGCAGGCATTGCCGCGTTTTCCATGACAGACACGACAAGCTCCAACGCCTTGTCGATTTCCGCGTCTTCAACCTCGAATATCAATTCGTCGTGCACCTGCAACAGCATCCGCGCCGAAAGCTTTTCCGCCAACAGTGCCGGTTCGACACGCACCATGGCGCGGCGAATGACATCCGCAGCAGAACCCTGAATAGGCGCATTTATAGCCGCCCGTTCGTTAAAGGCACGGACAGACGGGTTGGACGAGCGGATTTCAGGATAATAGGCCCGGCGACCAAAAATTGTTTCTACGTAACCCTTGTCTCGTGCAAAGGCCTTGGTCGCTTCCATATAGTCCTTGATGCCGGGGAAACGCTCAAAATACTTTTTGATGTATTCGCCGGCTTCCGAGCGGCCAATGCTCAGCTGATTGGCAAGACCGAAAGCGGAAATGCCGTAGATGATGCCGAAGTTGATGGCCTTGGCGCGGCGGCGCACTTCTGAAGGCATGCCCTCAACCGGCACGCCAAACATTTCAGAGGCGGTCATGGCATGAATATCGACGCCATTCTCAAAGGCCTGCCGCAGCTGCGGAATATCCGCCACATGCGCCAGCACACGCAATTCAATCTGGCTATAGTCGGCAGACAGAAGCTTGTGACCGGGCGTGGTGATAAATGCCGTTCTGATCTTGCGACCTTCGGCTGTACGAACCGGAATATTCTGCAGGTTCGGTTCGGACGATGACAAACGTCCTGTCGTTGTCGAGGCCATTGCGTAAGATGTATGAACACGCTTTGTCTCGGGATGAATGTAACCCGGCAGTGCATCTGTATAGGTTGACTTCAACTTGGTCAGCTGACGCCAGTCAACAATCTTCGAGGGCAGCTCCGCACCCTCGGCAGCCAAATCTTCCAGCACCTGTGCAGAGGTGGACCATTGTCCGGTCTTGGTTTTGGAACCCCCGGGCAGCCCCATCTTGCCAAACAGGATGTCACCAAGCTGCTTGGGCGAACCGACGTTGAACCGTTCACCTGCCAACGTATAGATCTCTTCTTCTGCGGCAGCGGCCTTTTGCGCCAGCTCCCCAGAGAGACGCGACAGGATTTGACGGTCAATGGTGATGCCGCGCTCTTCCATGCGGCACAGCACAGCCACCAGCGGCCGCTCCAGCCTTTCATAGACTGACGTCAGGCCTTCAGCAGCCAGACGCGGTTTCAGCACGAGCCAGAGGCGGAGTGTGACATCCGCGTCTTCACCGGCATAGGCGGTGGCTTTCTCAATGTCGACGAAATCGAAGGTGACGCTGGCTTTGCCAGAGCCCGCAACGTCCTTATAGGCAATCGGCTTGTGACCAAGCCAACGCTCAGACAGAGCATCCATGCC
Source organism: Agrobacterium sp. 5Ca50 (assembly GCF_055381905.1). Taxonomy (NCBI): domain Bacteria; kingdom Pseudomonadati; phylum Pseudomonadota; class Alphaproteobacteria; order Hyphomicrobiales; family Rhizobiaceae; genus Agrobacterium; species Agrobacterium sp. 5Ca50. The sequence continues at coordinate 306,307 of NZ_AP026438.1, read as the reverse complement.
GTGCGTGCCTTTGCCCGCCTCCAGCACGTATGACATCAGCATCGTGTCGTCATAACCGTCAATCACCACGCCGTGGCGCTTCATCAGCAGGTAATCGTATTTGAGGTTCTGTGCGACCTTCAGGACGGAAGGGTCTTCAAGCAGGCGCTTCAGCCGCTCAAGAGCATCACGGAAAGGTATCTGGCCTTCGCTCAACTTGATGCCATCGCTGAATAGGTCACCACCAGACCCAGTCTTGTGGGTCAAAGGCAAATAGGCGGCGCGAATGGTTGTTCCGGAACCATCCTTGTTGTTATCAGCGAGTGCCAGCGAAAAACCGACAAGCTCGGCCTGCATCGGGTCAAGAGACGTTGTCTCGGTATCGAAAGCAACAACGCCTGTCTCGTACGCATCCGCTATCCATCTATCCAAACTCTGCACGTCACGGATCGTCGTATAGCCGGTCGTGTCGATGGGCGATGATGCAAACAGCGCAGCACGCGATGCTGCCAGATCAGACGGCGCAAAACCGTCCTTGTGGACGACCTCTACAGCGTCTGCCGACGCCGCTGCCTGCGATGGCTGTGGTGCAGCTGTTGTGCCAGCACCGACATCAGGACCATGGGCATCTGCGCCCCATTCGACGGGTACGACTGCAGCCTCAATCTCGCCGGCTTCCGCACCTGTGGCCTCTGCCACACGGCGGGTCAGCGTCGTGAACTCCATGGCCTTCAGGAAGGCAACCAGCTTGGGTCCGTCCTGCGGCTCCAGCACCAGCTGGTCGAGCTGCATTTCAAGCGGTACGTCTGTGCGCAACGACACAAGCTGGCGGGAAAGCCGAGCAAGCTCGGTATTGGCAATGATGTTTTCACGCCGCTTTTGCTGCTTTATTTCGCCCGCACGCTCAAGCAACGTATCGAGATCACCATACTCTTCCAAAAGCTGGGCCGCCGTTTTCGGACCGATGCCTGGAATGCCCGGAATATTGTCGGTCGAATCTCCCGTCATTGCCTGCAGGTCGATCATCTTTTCCGGCGGTACACCCCATTTTTCGATGACTTCCGGGATGCCGATCTGCTTGTCCTTCATGGCATCGTACATGTGCACGTTGGCCGTGATGAGCTGCATCAGGTCCTTGTCAGACGAAATGATGGTGGTGTCGGCGCCCACCGCCTCGGCCTGCCGGGCGTAGGTGGCGATCAGATCGTCGGCCTCAAATCCTTCCTTTTCGATGCACGGCAGGTTGAACGCACGGGTCGCATGACGGATCAATCCGAACTGCGGGATCAGGTCCTCTGGCGGTGCAGAGCGGTTTGCCTTGTAAAGGTCATAAAGCTCGTTGCGAAATGTCTTTGAGGAATAGTCAAAAATGACGGCAAAATGCGTGGGCGTAACGCCAACATCGGTGTTGCGTGCATCCCTGAGCAATTTCCAGAGCATGTTACAGAAGCCGGAAACTGCATTCACCGGCAAGCCGTCAGACTTGCGGTTCAATGCTGGAATTGCGTGAAACGCCCGGAAAATAAAGCCGGAACCGTCAACGAGGAAGAGATGATCGCCTTTTTTCATGGTGCCATCGTTACCTTGCGCCTCATCTTGCGTCCACAGAAAGTTAGATTTGGCCCGGTTTCATGCCCAGAAAGATTCACTCAAAATCCGTGCTCACCGCTCACCTTAACGTTACCGATTTGTAATAGTTTCTTCCCTTGAAAAGCCTCATTTGCAACCACAATTATTACTCAACGGCGCCTGATCACGCCGTAGTCTGATAGCTGGCTCGTCCCCCGCCGCGTCAGACCGGACAAAGGCCTTCCCCCCTCTCCGGGCCTTTGTCCCTCGATAAGCCGCCATGGCCGACCCCCTCCCGGCCGTGGCGGTTTTTTTATTGCCATTACCCCGCAAAAGTACCTCAGCTTTGACGCTTAAAAATGCCGCCGCATGTTTGGGGAAAGAATGGACCATTATGCGTATGCCGCCCTGTCGATGCCATCGACCAGTGCGAGACTTGTTTTCAGGACCTCAAATCGCATGCGCTTTTCAAGAACCGATTCTGCTGCCTATCTGACTGCCCAGCTGGCCAAGGCCTTTTCACGTGCCTTGCATAAAAAAGCCTCGGCACTTGGCTTTTCTCCAGGCCAATTTCCGATCTTGCTCGAGCTCTGGAATGAAGATGGCATCACACAACGGCAATTGCTTGATCGGCTGGATATCGAGCAGGCAACGCTTGCCAATACATTGGCCCGCATGCAGCGCGACAGCCTGATCACCCGCAAGCAGCACCCCAAGGACAAACGCGCCCAGATCATCGAACTTACCGCGCAGGGTCGCTCGCTCGAGGAACAGGCTATTACCGCTGCCAAAGAGGCGGATGAATTGGCATTTTCCGGCTTCCGCCGCTTCGAGCGCGAGTTGCTGATTGAGTATGTACAGCGCGCGCTCAAAAACACTTCCGCGATGTAGGTCGATGCGATAACGTTGTTATCGGCAACTGACTGCGCATTTCGATTAAATGCGTAAGCCCGGCTTAGAATTAAAAGGCAGCATTCCCATCAAACCGCGCGGGTTTCAGAATGCTGTCCAATGGCAGGATACCCAATGACTGATATTTCCAACGTTTTGGCCAAGGCCGATGAAAATCTGACGTCGAGCCTCGACAGGTTGTTTGAACTTGTCAGAATAAAGTCCATCTCTACCGACCCGGCTTTCAAGGTTGAATGCCGCAAGGCCGCCGAATGGCTGACAGCCTCGCTGTCGTCGATTGGTTTCGACGCGTCGGTTCGTGATACCGCAGGCCACCCGATGGTCGTTGCGCACCATGCGGCGGCGACAGCGGATGCTCCACACGTTCTGTTTTATGGCCATTATGACGTACAGCCGGTCGACCCGCTAAACCTGTGGGAAAACGACCCGTTCGAGCCTGCAATCAAGGATCTTGGCAACGACCGCAAGGTCATCACCGGCCGTGGCACATCTGACGACAAGGGTCAGTTGATGACCTTCGTTGAGGCATGCCGCGCCTACAAGGAAATTCACGGCTCGCTGCCGATCCGTGTGACCATCTTGTTTGAAGGTGAAGAAGAGTCAGGCTCCCCGTCCCTCAAGCCATTCCTCGAAGCCAATGCCAGCGAGTTGAAGGCAGAGTTCGCACTCGTCTGTGATACCAGCATGTGGGACCGGGAAACACCGGCGATTGCGGGCGCATTGCGTGGTCTGGTTGGCGAAGAAGTCGTCATCACCGCTGCGGACCGCGATCTGCATTCCGGCCTCTTCGGTGGTGCCGCCGCCAACCCGATCCACATTCTGGCCAATATCCTGGCCGGTCTGCACGACACGACAGGTCGCGTGACGCTTGACGGTTTCTATGACGGTGTTGAAGAAACGCCAGCCAATATCAAAGCTTCCTGGGAAACGCTCGGCCGCACCGCAGAGGCCTTCCTTGGTGAAGTTGGCCTGTCCGTACCTTCAGGTGAAAAAGGCCGCTCGGTTCTTGAGCTGACATGGGCCAGACCAACCGCCGAAGTGAACGGAATTATCGGCGGTTACAACGGCGATGGCTTCAAGACCGTTATCGCCGCGCAGGCATCGGCAAAAGTCTCCTTCCGTCTGGTTGGCAAGCAGGATCCGGCCCAAGTGCGTGAAGCATTCCGCGCCTATGTTCGCGCCAAAATTCCAGCGGATTGCTCGGTCGAGTTCCACGAACATGGTGGCTCACCGGCTATCCAGCTGTCTTATGATTCTCCGGCATTGACGAAGACAAAAAATGCGCTCTCCGACGAATGGCCAAAGCCTGCCGTTGTCATCGGCATGGGCGGCTCGATCCCGATCGTTGGTGACTTCCAGAAGATGCTCGGCATGGATTCGCTTCTGGTCGGTTATGGCCTGACCGATGACCGTATCCACTCCCCGAACGAGAAGTACGACCTGCAGTCCTTCCATAAGGGTATCCGCTCCTGGATCCGGATCATGGATGCGCTGGCCGCGAAATAAACAAAAGCCCCGCTTCGGATCACCGGAGCGGGGCTTTCTAAAATAAAGGCGTTTTAAAAAATATCAGACAAAGGCCAAAAAATCAGAAGCCTTTGCCACCCTTGAGTTCGGACCACAAAGTTCCGAAAATAATTTTGATATCCAGCCACACCGAGAAATTGTCGACGTAGTAGATATCCGATGCGATACGGGCTCTTGCCTTGTCCGCACGGTCCGTCGGGCCACGAAGGCCACGCATCTGCGCAAGGCCGGTAATGCCTGGACGCACAGTGTGACGCTTGTGGTAGTTTGGTACGAGATCCTCATAAAGACGGCCGCCTGCAAACATGCCAATGGCATGGCAACGTGGTCCGACCAGCGACATGTCACCCTTTAGGACATTGATCAGCTGTGGCAGTTCATCAATGTTGGTCTTGCGCAAAATAGCGCCCATCTTTGTAACACGAGGATCATTTTTTACGGTCTGCGCGACACCCGTTGCGTCGCACAGATCTGTTCTCATTGAGCGGAATTTATAAACGCGGATTTTCTCTCCATTCATTCCCCAGCGAATCTGGGAAAAGAATACCGGCCCCTTGCTATCAAGTTTCACAAGAAGAGCGACGACACCAAAGAGTGGAGACAACATTAAGAGAGCAGAAAAAGCACCGAAAACATCAATAAGGCGCTTAACTGCAAACTGCAATTTCAGCATAGGTGTTTGTTCAACCTGATCATTCTCAAATAAAATATTTTGTGGTTCTAGAACAATACTACCAGACTGCTGAATCTCTTCGAACCCACCTGCGCGAGCCTCGCCAAGTCTAAACATCTTAATCCTCAATTAAAAAAATTTAGTACAGCAACTAAGCATTCTAATAATCATAAGTAATAATTCATTTACCCTGGAAAGTCATCAGAAATGGGGCAGCCAATGAAAAAACAAGCCTTAGGGTTAATTGAAACGAGCCAAACGGGCGTTAGAAATTAGATATTATTGATAAAAATCAGAACTTTAGAAAAACGATTGGAAAAATCAACCAAAACACGAATTCCAAATTTTGAAGGCCGAATGAACGAATTCTGCCCAAGGCGTCGGTAACATCGCTGGCAATCGCCCGGCACCAGGATGTCGCATTAAGAGACAAGACTCACCTGCAGCCTCCTGCTCGTCAATTTCCCATCAGAAAATCGAGAAGCGTCGTCTGTCTTGCCGGCTGAGGACCGCGTTGATCACTTGCTCCAACATCGGCGGGCGGCACCGGCCCATTTGAATAGGATGGCTCGCCCGGATAAGAGCGCTGCGGAATATCCATCGGCTGACCATTGGCCGAACCAACCTGCTCAGGCGGCATGCCTTGCGATGACGGACGGTCACCGAAGGCGCCAGAGATAATGTCAGTTATAGACCCCGGCTGGTTCTCGTTGGGACGATCGGGTGGAAAAACCGGTTCATCGGTCACATAACCCTGACCAAACAATGGTGATGGGGTCAGGCCCGAATGCGCGGCGATCATGAAGTCATGCCATACTTTTGCAGGCAGGCCACCGCCGGTCACCTTCTTCATGGGCGTACCGTCATCATTGCCGAGCCAGATGCCGGTCGTCAGGTTGCTTGTGTAACCAACGAACAGCGCATCGCGGAATGACTGGGTTGTGCCGGACTTACCAGCAACCTGCCAACCCTTCAGCCTGGCGGCCTTACCCGTGCCTTCATCGACAACACGCGTCAGCATGCTATTCATGGCAGCGACGATCGCTTCGCTTAGCACACGAGGTGGATTATCATATTTGTTTTCATAGAGGATGTTGCCGTCCATGTCAGAAATGCGTTTGACGATGTGAGGCGTGGCCTTGTAACCGCCATTCATGAAAGGCGCATAGGCGGCCGTCAGTTCTGTCAGAGAGACTTCCGAAGTACCGAGCGCAATCGAGGCATTGGCTTGCAACTGAGATTCGATGCCCAGACGATGCGCCACCTTGGTCACATGCTCAGGACCGACCTCCATCACCAATTGCGCAGCGATGGTATTGAGTGATTGTGCCAGAGCGGATGACAGCGTCACTTCGCCCCTATATTTCTGGTCATAGTTCTCAGGCGTCCAATTGCCGATGCGAACCGGACCGTCATTACGGATGGAGTTGGGACGCAGACCGGCTTCCAGAGCTGCCACATAAACGAATGGCTTGAAGGCCGAACCCGGTTGACGCTTGGCTCTGGTTGCGCGGTTAAACTGGCTGTCAGCGTAGCTTGCGCCACCGACCACTGCACGAATGGCGCCGGTGCCATCGATCGCCGCGAGAGCGGCCTGCGAAACGCCGAGCTTCTTTCCTTCGGAAGCCAATGCCTTGGTAATGGCCTCATCAGCCTTTTCTTCAAGGCCGAGATCAAGGGTGGTATCGACAACCAGATCCTGCTTCACCTCACCGACCAGCGAGCGTACCTCATCGATCACCATGTCGGCAGCGTAGTGCTGGGCACCCGACCAGAAATGTTTGGCCTTGGTTGGCGGCTGCGACATCGCCGTCGCGCTTTCGCTATCGGTGATGTAACCTTCCTCGCGCATGGCAGAGAGAACGATCTGTGCCCGTTCTTCGGCGGCTTGTGGATCTCGCGCAGGCGACAGACGGGACGGCGCCTTCAGGAGGCCAGCCAAGAGAGCGGCTTCTCCAAGGTTTACATCCCGTGCAGACTTGTTGAAGTAACGGCGGGATGCGGCCTCCACACCATAGGCATTCGAGCCGAAATAAACGCGGTTCAGATACATCGCAAGAATCTGGTCCTTGCTGTATTTTTGCTCCAGCCAAAACGACAGCAGCACTTCCTGTACCTTGCGCTCAAGCGTGCGCTCTTGGGAGAGGAACAAGTTCTTGGCAAGCTGCTGGGTTAGTGTGGAGCCACCTTGTACCATACGCCCTGAGGTCACGTTGGTGACCACGGCACGCGCCAAACCGAGCGGGTCAACACCAAAGTGCGAATAGAACCGCCGGTCTTCAATGGCCATGACCGCCTGCGGTATGTAAGGAGACATGTCCTCAAGCGCGACAGCTTCACCGCCGGTAGTCCCGCGGTTGGCAATGACTTCGCCATCAACGGAAACGATCCTGACGTTCGGTGGTCTCTCAGGAATAGACCAGGTGCTGGCAGCAGGCATGCGTGCACCATAATAAAGAACCAAACCCGTGACGGCGATGCCGCCCCAGATGCCCAGCACCACACACCAATAAAACAAGCGCCTGACCAAGCGGACCAACCCTCCTGATTTCGCGACTTTTACAGGTGCTGCTTTGCTCTTTCTGGATTTCTTGGGTGCGGCCGCAGTAGCGGCGGTTTTGCGGCGAACGGCGGAATTTCCGGCAATGCGGTCGCCAGCATCAAGGCGCATCTCTTCATCTTCGAGCTCATCATCCTCGAATGAAGGTTCTATTCTGCGACCTGATTTGCTTTTGCCTGCCATATGGCCGAAACCACTCCTGATACGATAAGCCCTTGCAAACGGGCGTGTTTCGACGCTCGATCTGCATTTCATTCGAATGAGAATAAAATACGGCGATTTAAGGTGCGGTTAAACTCACGGGCCTACCAACTTTATGTTATTGGCAGACATCAACCCATTGTGCGTTGGTGAGCGATGCCATCAGATCCGGCGAGATGCGGACAGCAGCATTGGTAGCGCCAGCCGCAGGCACAACTTCCTGATAGTTCTTCAATGACACATCGCAATAAACCGGAACATCCGTGGCAAGGCCGAACGGGCACACACCACCGATCGGATGACTGGTAACAGCCACGACCTCTTCCCCATCCAACATGCGGGGTTTAGCTTGAAACTGCTCCCGGAACTTCTTGTTATCAAGCCGCCTGGTTCCGGCTGTTACAACCAAAAGAACAGTCTCACCGGCACGCAGGCAGATAGTTTTAGCAATCTGATCTGGCTCCACACCATGCGCCTCAGCGGCGAGTGCCACCGTTGCGGAGCTTTTCTCCGTCTCGATGACGGTGATGTCAGGGGATCTGGAGGCGAAATATGTACGGACCGATTCAATGCTCATGCTTAAATGATAGGCGGCCGATTGAGTAATGGCAATAGAACAGCCCCAAGCCATGCACTAACTGCAAAGCTGCGCTGCAATCATGTGGCTGTATTTTGTGCGGGTTTCCGGTACATTTAAATCATCGACGCGGCGCACTCCTCCTCCCAGCGCCCGCCGATTTGGACTGACAATACTCCTCCTCCCAATTGTCAGTCAGTTTCAAGAACCCGGTGCACCTCCTCCCGCACCGGGTTTTTGCTTTTCAAGCCTTTGACAAACTTTCCTGTCTCTTGACAAGCAACTGCAAAGCCAATTATGTCGGCGCCATCGATATTTGTTTGACGACCAGACTTCGGCGCCGCATAGACGCAAACGACGATCTTTTTTCTGCAAATTCGACCAACTGCTCTCGAAAGGACTATTTTTCGAGGCTAATTCAATTTGCCAACGGAAGGAAATCGTTATGGCAACTGGTACAGTTAAATGGTTCAACTCGACCAAGGGTTACGGATTCATTCAGCCTGACGACGGCACACAGGACGTATTCGTACACGTTTCTGCTGTTGAGCGCGCTGGCATGAACGGCCTCAAGGATGGCCAGAAGATCACCTACGAACTGGTTCAGGACCGTCGTTCGGGCAAGATGTCTGCAGACAACCTGCAGGCTTAATAAGCTTTCAGTTTTTTGCACACGATTAAAGGCCGGTTTTACCGGCCTTTTTTATTGGCGTTATATTTGAGGTTGCAAAAGCTGTTTTATTTTAGCAGGCCTTGAAAAAGCCCTTATGCGACGGCATATAGGGTTCACATGTATTTCACACGTCGCTCACGGCACAAGATTACTGCATTCGCTGCCTTGACGTTAACTTGATGTTAACCAATTGGCGCGAGGATGTGAGCAACGAGACGAAAACCTCAGGTTGTGGTCCAGAAATACAAAATCGCTTCGCCATGACCACGGATGTACTGGCATGAAGCAAAGCGGTTGTGAAAGGTCGGGCTTGCCCGGCCTTTTTGTTTTATGTGCTTTCTGCATAGACAAACGGGGCCTTCGGATATCATCCTGAAAGCCCCGTCTACATAATCCCTTATTCACTCGACTCTATACCGAGGCCTCAACGGCCGTAGCGGGAAATCGAAAGATCGGCCGTCTCAATGTCTGGTTTTTGACCGCTGATCAAATCAGGAAGAACGCGGGCGGAACCACAAGACATGGTCCAGCCGAGAGTGCCATGACCGGTGTTGAGATACAGGTTTCCATAACGGGTCTTACCGATAACCGGCGTACCATCTGGTGTCATCGGGCGTAGGCCCGACCAGAACAGGGCCTGCGACTGATCTCCTGCCCCGCCAAACAGATCTTCCACGGAATGGGTCAGAGTTTCCTTGCGTGCCTGGGGCAGATCGTTGCTGAAACGGGCGATTTCCGCCATGCCGCCCACACGGATGCGCGAGCCCAAGCGGGTAATGGCAACCTTGTAGGTTTCATCCATGACGGTCGAAACAGGTGCCCGTGCTTCATCGATGATCGGCACGGTAATCGAGTAGCCCTTCACTGGATAAACTGGCAGATCAAGGCCGAGTGGCTTGACCAGCGCCGGCGAGTAGCTGCCAAGGGCCGCGACAAACACATCAGCTTCAATCCGGCCCTTGGAGGTTTCAACTGCCTTGACGACCGAACCTTCTGTGACCAGACGATGGATCGCCGTATCGTAGAGGAAGGTCACGCCAGCCTGCTCGGCCAGCTTCGCCAACTCCGTGGTGAACATGTAGCAATCACCGGTCTCGTCGCCTGGCAGGCGCAGACCACCCACGATCTTGTCACTCGACGGCGCAAGGCCTGGCTCAATTGCCACGCATCCCTTGCTGTCGAGTATTTCAAACGGTACGCCGCCCGCCTTCAGGACGGCGACGTCCTTGGCAATACCATCAAACTGCTTCTGGGTGCGGAACACTTCCAATGTGCCCTGCGTGCGATGGTCATACTGAATACCGGTTTCATCACGAAGTGCCATCAAGCAATCGCGGCTGTATTCGGCAATTCGCACCATGCGACCTTTGTTGGTCGCATACCGGGCTGCCGTGCAGTTGGACAGCATCTTCAGCATCCAGCTCCATGTTGCCGCGTCCAGCGTCGGGCGCACGATCAACGGGGCATGTTTCATGAACAGCCATTTCAGCGCCTTCATCGGAATACCTGGCGCTGCCCAAGGCGATGAATAGCCGGGAGAAATTTCGCCGGCATTGGCAAAGCTGGTTTCCAGTGCCGCGCCCGACTGCCGGTCAATAACCGTTACCTTATGCCCTGCCTTGGCGAGGTACCACGCAGATGTCACGCCGATAACACCGGCTCCAAGGATCGTAATGTTCATGCCATTCTCACGCATTGGGGGCACGGTCAGTCAGTGCTGCTGCGGCGTCCCTAGGTTGGATGTATTTTCTCTGATAACGACGGCCGAGGCTCGTCAAAATTTCATAGGCAATGGTACCGGCATCATCGGCCACGTCTTCCAGACTCTGCTGCGGCCCAATCACTTCAACGAGTGAACCGTGCTGCAAGGTTCCCTCAGGCAAAGCGGATATGTCGACAATGATACTGTCCATCGACACACGTCCGACAATCGGCAAGCGCTGGCCATTAAACCACACCGCTCCGATGTTACTCAAAGACCGTGGCAGCCCATCCGCATAACCGGCCGCCAGTGTCGCCAGACGCATCTGGTCCTTTGCAACGAAGGAACCGCCATAACCAACCTGTGAGCCTGCGGGTACGATGCGGGTTTGCACCACAGCGACCTGAAGCCCGACAACCGGCTTCATCGGATTTGGTCGCAGCACCGACGGTGCACCGCCGTAAAGTGCAATACCTGGCCGCATCAGGTGGTTGTGATATCCGCGACCGAGAAAGATACCGCCGGAATTTGAAAAGCAGATTTTGGCATTCGGCAGGCCAAGTGCCGCTTCCAACATGACAGCCAGTTGCGCTGCATTGGCGAGGTTTTCCGGTTCATCAGCGCAAGCAAGATGGCTCATGATATAATCAATGCGCAGCCCCGAAAGTCGGCTTTGGTCCTTCGCCAGGATTTCAAGTTCTTCCGGCGGCAGGCCAAGACGGCACATGCCGGTGTCGACCTGCAAGATTGCTGGCAGCGTCTTGCCGATGCTGATTGCGAAGTCGGACCATTGCGCGACCTGCGCCAAAGAATTGAGAACGGGCGTGATATCGAACGCTTCACAGCTTGCTTCATTGCCGGGCTGCAATCCATTCAGCACATAAAACCGTGCGTCCTGCGCAATCAGTTTGCGAAGGCTGATAGCCTCGTCGATATGCGCAACGAAAAAGTCGCGACATCCGGCGGCGTATAGCGTGGTCGCGACATGGTCTGCGCCCAGCCCATAGGCATCTGCCTTCACCACGCCAGCCACGGCACTTGCTGGTGCCTGCGCCTGCAAAAACCGGTAGTTGTCGAATAGAGCGCCCAGATCGATTGTCAGCCAACCGCTTGCATTACCGCTCGCATGTGTGCGGCTGATTTGCATGTTCATTATCGTTCACCCTCATTATTAATGAAGGATGGTAATGCACGTATTGTCGAATTTTCCGGCTATGATGTGTTGATTATTCAGATTATTGCTATTTATTGAAACAATCTGCGACGAAATGAAAGAAACCACATGTCAGGACTCGATGCGATAGACCGGCATATCATCAGGGCGCTACGCGCCAATGCGCGCATCAGCAACACCAAACTTGCAGAGGCCGTTGGTTTGTCACCCTCGGCATGCCTGCGCCGTATCAATATTCTGGAACAGTCCGGCGCAATCCGTGGCTACACGGTACTGACGGGCAATACGTCGGGCGAAGAAGGTATTGCGGTCATCGTTCAGATAACCCTTGATCGACAGACGGAAGACTATCTCAACCGTTTCGAAGTGGCAGTGCGCAAACACTCTGAAATTCGTGAGTGTTTTTTGATGACCGGTGGCGCCGATTATTTCGTGCGGGTGGAAATTGAAAGCGCCGGAGACTTTGAGCGTGTCCACAAGGACATTCTGTCAAAGTTACCCGGCGTTTCACGTATTCATTCGAGCTTTGCGATCCGCAATGTGCTGGCATCGCAAAAAGTCAGAAAGTCCTGACATCAAAAAATCCCGCAAAACCATTGCTTTCGGTTTTGCGGAACATCTTTTTTGTCTCTTACTTCTGTGCGCTCAGGATCTTGAAGCGGGAGTTACGGCATACTTCACCGCTTGTTTTGAATTCGCCGGCAAGAATGGTTTCATAGGGAAGACCACGGTTGGCAACCATCAGCAGCTTGCCGCCATTACGCAGAGCACCTGCCGCTGTCTTGATCAGTGCCTGACCCAAGGCAGGCTCAGCTGCCTGTCCACCTGCATGGAAGGGCGGATTCATGATGATCAAGTCGTACTTCTCTTTTGGTAGCTCAGCAGCAAGATCCTGCCAGAAGAAACGTGTCGTCAGTTTCGGGCAGTTTTCTTCGAGATTGGTCTTGGCGAATTCCAATGCATTCCAGTCTGCTTCAAACAAATCGATGCGGGCGGTGCGCGGAGACTTCTCTGCGAGCATGACCGAGAGATAACCCCAGCCGGCGCCAAAATCTGCGGCATTGCCATCAAAATCGGTTGGCAGGCGCGATGCCAGCAATTCGGAGCCATCATCGATACGATCATGCGAGAACATGCCCGGCATTGCCGTGAACCGTCCATCAACCGTGACGGCGTCATGCTTCAGTTTCGCAACGTAAGCAGTCACCTCTTCGGGGCGCTTAAACCACACTGCAATACCATGATATTTTGGTGTGGATTCGACTTCCACACCCAGCTTCAACAGCATCTTGCGCATGGTGGCGATGCCATCTTCTTTTGAACCGGCAATGACGATTGTGCCGCCTGCCTTGACGCGTTCAAGCGCTTCAGCAACGCGGTTTTCATTTTCACCACGGTGCTTGCCGCACAGGATAAGCGCCGCATCGAACGCCTCGCCTGACAGGTCAGGTGTGACATTGGCATGTTCGGCCTGCAAGGCGCGGTAAAGCGGACGAAGGCTCTGAACCGCAACAATCTCGGCCTCAAATCCTTCGAGCCTTGGTGCGCCGGCTTCGGCTCCAAGAAACAGTACGCGTTCACCCTGCGCAGGTGCTTCGACCATGCCTGCGGCGAACGGGTGGAACAGGGTTTTGACGGCGTCACGGCTCATATTTGCGACCTTTTTGAAAATAGAAAAAAGGCGCGGAAATCTTCCGCGCCTCGATATCGGAAAGAAACGAAGGCCTTATTCGGCTGCTTCGCCGTCCTTCTTCTCGGCTTCCTTGCCAGTTGCCTGATCGACAACCTTCATGGACAGGCGAACCTTGCCACGCTCATCAAAGCCCATCAGCTTGACCCAAACCTTGTCGCCTTCCTTGACGACGTCGGAGGTCTTGGCAACGCGCTCGGAAGCGAGCTGCGAGATGTGAACCAGACCATCACGTGCGCCGAAGAAGTTAACGAATGCACCGAAGTCAGCGGTCTTGACGACTGTGCCTTCGTAGATTGCGCCGACTTCCGGCTCTGCAACGATCGAGTGGATCCACTTGCGAGCAGCTTCGATTTCCTTGCCGGAAGAAGAAGCGATCTTCACGGTACCATCGTCTTCGATGTTGATCTTTGCGCCGGTCTTCTCAACGATTTCGCGGATGACCTTGCCGCCCGAACCGATAACTTCACGGATCTTGTCGACCGGAATGTTCATCACTTCGATGCGTGGAGCAAATTCACCAAGCTGGCCGCGGCTTTCTGTGATGGCGTTGGCCATCTCGCCGAGGATGTGCTTGCGACCGCCCTGAGCCTGCTCGAGAGCAACCTTCATGATCTCTTCGGTGATACCGGCGATCTTGATGTCCATCTGAAGCGAGGTGATGCCGTCCGCAGTACCAGCAACCTTGAAGTCCATGTCGCCGAGGTGATCTTCGTCGCCGAGGATGTCGGAGAGAACCGCAAAACGGTCGCCTTCGAGGATAAGGCCCATGGCGATACCGGCAACTGGCTTGGCCAGAGGAACGCCAGCGTCCATCAGAGCGAGCGATGTGCCGCAAACGGTTGCCATCGAGGAAGAACCGTTGGACTCGGTGATTTCAGAAACCACACGCAGTGTGTACGGGAACTGCTCAGCGGTTGGCAGCATTGGGCGGATTGCGCGCCATGCCAGCTTGCCGTGACCGATTTCACGACGGCCTGGGGAACCCATGCGACCTGTTTCACCGACCGAGTAGGGCGGGAAGTTGTAATGCAGCAGGAAGCGTTCCTTGTACATGCCGGTCAGGCTGTCAACATACTGCTCGTCTTCGCCGGTGCCTAGTGTGGCAACAACAATCGCCTGCGTTTCGCCGCGTGTGAACAGCGCCGAACCATGCGTACGTGGCAGAAGGCCAACTTCCGAAATGATCGGACGAACGGTGGACAGGTCGCGGCCGTCGATACGGCTCTTGGTGTCCAGAACGTTCCAACGAACGATCTTGGCCTGCAGGTGCTTGAACACTGCGCCAATTTCTTCGGCTGTGTACTTTGCTTCGCCTTCTTCCGGCAGGAAGTGAGCCTTCACCTTTGCCTTTACTGCGTCGACAGCAGCGTAACGTGCAGCCTTTTCAGTGATCTTGTACGCGGTGCGCAGTTCTGCTTCGGCAAGGCCGAGCATTTCTGCTTCGAGCGCGGAGAAATCTTCCGGTTCGAATTCGCGTGGTTCCTTGGCAGCAACTTCGGCCAGCTTGATGATTGCGTCGATAACTGGCTGGAAGCCCTTGTGGCCGAACATGACGGCGCCGAGCATGATTTCTTCGTTGAGTTCCTTTGCTTCGGACTCAACCATCAGAACTGCATCCTGCGTACCGGCGACAACCAGATCGAGAACAGACTCGTCCATCTCGTCAAGGTGTGGGTTCAGTACGTATTCGCCGTTGATGTAACCAACGCGCGCGCCACCGACCGGGCCCATGAAAGGAACGCCAGAAAGTGTCAGCGCAGCAGAAGTTGCGACCATCGACAGGATATCAGGGTTGTTTTCCAGATCGTGCTGGATAACGGTCACGACAACCTGCGTGTCGTTCTTGTAGCCTTCAGGGAAAAGCGGACGGATTGGACGGTCGATCAGGCGCGAAACCAGTGTTTCGTTTTCGCTTGGACGACCTTCGCGCTTGAAATAGCCGCCTGGGATTTTACCGGCAGCATAGGTCTTTTCCTGGTAGTTTACGGTCAGCGGGAAGAAGTCCTGGCCTGGCTTTGGAGCCTTGGCAGAAACGACTGTCGCGAGAACCATGGTCTCGCCGTAGGTTGCGATGACGGCGCCGTCAGCCTGACGGGCAACTTTGCCTGTCTCAAGCTTGAGCGGGCGGCCTGCCCATTCGATTTCCACGGAATGTTGCTTGAACATATTTTGTCCTTAACTGTCGCTGCGAAATTGTTTCGTCTTCGCAGCTACGACACATCACGGGCAAGACAACTGGAGGCTTTGTTCATTGCAACGTCATCAGCGTTGCAAAAGCATCCGGCAATCCTGCCCCATGACAGGTCATCGGTTGTTTCAGACGGTACCGGCCCATCCGGCCCATCTTCCTGTTCCCCGGCGATACCTGTGTGGTATTCGGGGCATAGTCCGGCAGACTGCCGGATAGAAAAACCGGCGGGCATCGAACCGATGACCCGCCGGATTTTTTTTAGCGGCGTACACCAAGAGCTGTGATCAGCTTTGTGTAACGGGCTTCGTCTTTCTTCTTGAGATAATCAAGAAGCGAACGGCGGCTCGAAACCATGGTCAGAAGGCCACGACGTGAGTGGTTGTCCTTCTTGTGACCCTTGAAGTGTTCCGTCAGATTGTTGATCCGCTCCGTCAGAATTGCGACCTGAACTTCAGGCGAACCTGTGTCGCCTTCAACGGTTGCGTATTCCTTGATAAGGGCGGCTTTGCGCTCTGCAGTAATCGACATCGTACGATCCTTTCTATTGTCTAAGGAAAATCGGGACGCCTAGAGCCGGGATGTCGTCCAGCTCTGGCCATTCATTGGCAAAAGGCAAAAGCCTTAAGCTGGGGCTGCCTATAAACCATCTGCAACACAAAGAAAAGGGGCGATTAATCGCCCCCCTCCTGCATGGTCTTATCCGAAAACCCGCTTGGGCCTGAACTCTCCCTGCCCGATTTCACCGATGGCAACCAGTTTGCCACGTGCCATGGCATAGGCCTCGGGGTGATCGGCCGGGGCATCACGGCCGCGCAACAGAATTGGATTACCCATCTTCAGGCGATGCGCCTGGTCATCACTAATGACCAGCTGTGGCAGCGACGACAGGGCTTCCGCCGTATCGATCAGGAAGGCATCGAGAGCGGCAAGCCGCTCGTCACGATCTTCAACCGCCTCAAACTCGACAAGCTTTGCAAGCGGCACCATGACGTCTTCACCAAATGGTGCGACCATGGTGCGACGCAGTTCAGAGATATGCCCGAAACAGCCAAGGTCGCGGCCCATATCGCGCGCCAGTGCACGCACATAAGTACCCTTGCCACATTCCACTTCAAAATGCGCGTGGTTGTTATCGGTAACAGCAAGCAAGCTCAGACGGTAAATCTCGACTTCGCGTGCCGGAATTTCGACGGTTTCACCTTCACGTGCCAGATCATAAGCACGCTCGCCGGCAATCTTGATGGCCGAAAACTGCGGCGGTGTCTGAAGAATGGTACCGGTGTATTTCGCCAGAAGGTCACGGATCGCCTGTTCTTCCGGACGAGCCTCGGAACTTTCGACTACTTCGCCTTCAAGGTCGTCGGTCGCGCGTTCTTCGCCCCACGTCACCGTGAATTCATAAATTTTCCGGCCATCCATGACATATGGCACAGTCTTGGTTGCATCACCGAGGGCGATGGGCAACATGCCGGACGCCAAAGGGTCAAGCGTTCCCGCGTGACCGGCCTTCTGGGCGTTAAACAGCCACTTGATTTTGGAAACAGCCTCGGTCGAACCGAAATCCAACGGCTTGTCGAGAATAAGCCAGCCGGAAATCGGGCGGCCCTTGGGCTTGCGGTGTTGTGGTTTACGCTGTTTGGACATGCCGTATTTCTATTCTTCGTCTTTATCTTCGGAGACTTTGCCTGCAGACGCTCCAAGATCACGACTGACTTCCGGCGAGCGCAACAGCGCATCGATCTTTTGGTAATTGTCAAAACTCGTATCATCCCGGAAACGCAGTTCCGGCATGTACTTCATCTGTCGCAATTGCGCGCCGAGACGACCACGAATATATTTCGCGTGCCGGTTCAAAGCGTCAATCGTCTGGGTGTGATCAGCAACGCCAAGCGGCGTCACATAGGCAGTTGCCATTTTCAGATCAGGCGACATCCGCACTTCTGAAATCGATACGACCGTCTTTTCCAAGAGATCGTCGCGGACTTCACCACGTTGCAGGACCTGAGTTATTGCGGCGCGCACCTGTTCGCCAACGCGCAACATGCGCTGTGACGGGGCGGAAGAAGTTGCTTTTACCATTTTATTAGCCTCAAACGGAGCGAGCGCCGACTAACCGGCGCCCGTCACATTTTCTAGTCGTTTCGAGCAGCGAACTTAGAGCGTTCTGATGATATGCTCTACGCGGAAGCACTCGATCGTATCGCCTGCACGGATGTCTTCGTAATTTTCGAAGGCCATACCGCACTCCTGACCGACCGGCACTTCGCTGACTTCGTCCTTGAAGCGCTTGAGCGTCTTGAGCTTGCCTTCGTGGATAACAACGTTGTCGCGTACCAGACGTACACCGGCACCACGCTCGACCTTGCCTTCGACAACACGGCAACCGGCAACCTTACCGACCTTGGTGATGTTGAACACTTCCAGAATTTCTGCGTTACCGAGGAAGGTTTCGCGACGTTCTGGCGAGAGCAGACCGGACATTGCTGCCTTAACGTCATCTACCAGATCGTAGATGATGTTGTAGTAGCGGATCTCAATGCCAGCACGTTCCGAAGCCGTACGGGCCTGGGCATTTGCACGGACGTTGAAGCCGATGATCGCGGCGTTGGATGCCTCGGCAAGCGAGATATCCGATTCCGTGATCGCACCGGCGCCTGAATGCACGATACGGGCACGCACTTCGTCGGTACCGAGCTTGTCGAGCGATGCGATAATCGCTTCGACCGAACCCTGTACGTCAGCCTTGATGACCAGCGGAAACTCTTTCAGTCCCGACGTCTGCAGCTGGCTCATCATCTGTTCGAGCGAACCGCGCTGACCCGTCTGACGGGCAACAGCCTTGTCGCGTGCCAGACGCTGACGGTACTCGGAAATTTCACGAGCACGGCTTTCGTTTTCAACAACCGCGAAACGGTCACCAGCAGATGGCGTACCGGACAGGCCGAGGATTTCGACAGGCATGGCCGGACCGGCTTCCTTGACGTGTTCACCCTTGTCGTTGACGAGAGCGCGGACACGGCCCCACTGGTCGCCAGCCACAATGATCTGACCCGGACGCAGTGTACCCTTTTGAACCAGAACGGTAGCCACGGCACCACGGCCACGGTCAAGTTCAGCTTCAATAACGGTACCTTCCGCCGTACGGCTTGGATCAGCCTTCAGGTCAAGAATTTCGGCCTGCAAAAGCACGGCTTCAAGCAGCTTGTCGAGGTTGAGCTTGTTCTTGGCCGAAACTTCGACGTCCAGAACTTCACCACCCATGGATTCCACGAACACTTCATGCTGCAGCAGCTGCTGGCGAACCTTTTCAGGATTTGCCTCGTGCTTGTCGATCTTGTTGATCGCAACAATGATCGGAACACCAGCTGCCTTGGCATGGTTGATCGATTCAATGGTCTGCGGCATCACGCTGTCATCAGCAGCAACCACCAGGATGGCGATATCGGTTGCCTGCGCACCACGTGCACGCATCGCGGTAAATGCGGCGTGACCGGGGGTGTCGATGAAGGTGATCTTGTGACCGTTCTGTTCAACCTGATAGGCGCCGATATGCTGGGTAATACCACCGGCTTCGCCAGCAACAACGTTCGCCTTACGGATTGCGTCGAGCAACGAGGTCTTACCATGGTCAACGTGACCCATGATGGTAACGACCGGAGGACGTGGCAGCATTTCACCTTCGTCATCAACCACGTTGAAGATACCTTCTTCAACGTCGGATTCCGAAACGCGCTTAACCGTGTGACCGAATTCGCCAGCGATCAGTTCTGCCAGATCGGCGTCAATGACGTCACCCGGCTTCATCATCTGGCCTTCCTTCATCAGGTACTTGATCACGTCAACGGCCCGTTCGGACATACGCTGCGACAGTTCCTGAATGGTAATGGTTTCCGGCAGAATGACTTCGCGCGTAATCTTTTCGCGGGTTTCCTGCATCTGGCTGCGACGGAACTTTTCCTGACGACGACGCATCGAGGCCAAGGAGCGGCCACGCTTTTCTTCGTCAAGACCGGCAGCAGTCACAGTCAACTTGCCACGACGGCGTTCATCTTCTGTCTTCAGACGTGCAGCAGGCTTGGCGGGAACCGGCGTGGCAACCTTGCCACGGACAGGCATACCCGGACCACGGCGCACTCCACGATCATCATCGTCGCTGGTGTTTGGACGACGGACACGTGCTGCAGCATTCGGAGCTGGTTCTTCATTTGCAGGAACAGGGCGTGAGCCTTGCGGACGAGCGTCCGGGCGGGCTGCCTGTGGTGCAGCGGCAGAACGTGGAGCAACAGGCTGCGGCTTTTGTTCAGCCACGGCAGCCTGTGCTGCTGCGGCCTTGGCAGCAGCAGCTTCTTCAACTACACGACGTGCAGCCTCTTCACGCTCTTCAGCAATACGGCGTTCTTCTTCCACCTTGCGGCGGGCTTCATCTTCAGCGCGCTGCTTGGCTTCAACCACGTCGCGAGCCTGCGCTTCTATCAGCGCGCGGCGACGGGCTTCCATTTCACCGGCCGACAGATCGTGCAGAACATTGCCACGCGGACGATCAGGCTGGCGCGATGGCTGGCTCTGCTGACCCGGGCGGTTCTGCTGCTGGTTCGGACGGTTTGGCTGCTGTCCAGAAGATGGCTGGTGGATGCGTGGCGCAGGCGCCGCAGGCTGCTGCTGCGGACGGGCGGCAACTGGTGCTGCCGGTGCCGCTGGCTTGGGAGCCGGTGCAACCGCTACTGGAGCCTGCTTTTCGTCTTCAGGACGCGAGGGACGACGCTTGCGTGTTTCCACTACAACCGCGTTGGTGCGACCTCGACCCATATCCTGACGCACAGTACCCTGACTCATCCCGCTCGGCTTGAGAGTGAGAGTCTTTTTGGGCTGTGCGTTGAGTGTCTTGTCGTCGTTGTTGTCGGTCATTCCGTTCCCGTTCCTTCGGACGCGGGCCGGATGACAAACATCAGGCCCCGTCGTTCAATTGCTGTATCCGAAACACAGCGTCGACCTTAGCCGATAACCGCGTCATTCTTCATTCCGGCCAGCGCCGCCTTCTGCCCCGGACTGACCGCCATCGCGATACCTTAGGAGCATGTTTGCGCGCTTCACTACACCCTCACCTGCCTGCCCTGCAAGCACGCAAGCGTGGATAAAAGCATTCTGACCCATCAACTCGTCCATTTCTGCCGCTGTAAACGGCCGAATGGACGGTATTGCTGCCTCGGTTTCCATTCCGAGATGCCAGGCCGTTCGGGCCTGGTTTATTTTCCGAACGCCGTCCGGCGCCGCATCAGCGGCATGGAAGACGGCAAGGGCTGCACCGGAACGCACAGCCGCATCGACTTTTGTTGCGCCGGTAATGAATTGGCTGGCCTTACGGGCCAGGTTCATCATTCCGGCAAGCTGTTGCACCAGAAGCCTGTCCACCATGTCGACAAGCTCAGGACCAGCCTTCACTTCCTTTTTGAAAGCGCGCGCGAAGAGCTTCTTCGCGATTGCTTTCTCCACATAGTGCCGCTCGGCCTTCACCCAGCAGCCGCGACCCGGCAGTTGACGCTTGATATCCGGGACGACAACGCCGTCAGGACCAAGTGCAAACCGGATCAAATCATCTGGCTTGTCGCTCTCGCGGGTCACAATGCACATGCGACCGTTGATAGCGCCGAAGCCGTCATCCTCGATGACGGCATCCGACTGGCGTAACTTGCCACTCATTCCTGTTCAGCGGCGTCTGCCTCCTCCTCAGCAGGCTGCTGGGCATCCAGGTCTTCCTGGGTGATCCAGCCAGCGAGCAGACGAGCCTGAACAACCATGTTTTCAGCTTCAACGCGCGAAACATCGAGCTTCGAGAAGATACCCTCGAACTTCTTGGTCTCACCGTCCTTGCGTTCGCTCCAACCAATCAGGTCGTCAGCAGCGCAACCGGCAAAGTCTTCAACGGACTTGATGCCGTCTTCACCGAGAGCAACCATCATCTGCGATGTCAGACCTTCGATCTGCAGCAGTTCGTCGGAAACGCCGAGTTCCTTGCGCTTGGCATCCATTTCCGCTTCGACGCGCTCAAGATATTCGCGTGCACGGGTCTGGATTTCGTTTGCAGTGTCTTCGTCGAAGCCGTCGATAGAGGCGATTTCGTCGAGGTCGACATAGGCAAGCTCTTCAACCTGGGCAAAGCCTTCGGATGCCAGAACCTGACCGACCATTTCGTCAACGTCGAGTGCATCCATGAACAGGTTGGTGCGCTCGTTGAATTCCTTCTGGCGGCGCTCGGATTCTTCCTGCTCCGTCATGATATCGATATCCCAGCCGGTCAGCTGCGATGCCAGACGTACGTTCTGACCACGGCGACCAATGGCCAGCGACAGCTGCTCATCAGGAACCACAACTTCGATACGCTCTGCATCTTCGTCGAGAACGACCTTGGCCACTTCAGCAGGCTGCAAGGCGTTGACGATGAAGGAAGCCGGATCCTGGCTCCACGGAATGATGTCGATCTTTTCGCCCTGCAGTTCACCAACAACCGCCTGAACGCGGGAACCGCGCATACCAACGCAGGCGCCGACCGGATCGATCGAGCTGTCGCTGGAAATAACGGCGATCTTGGCGCGCGAACCCGGGTCACGGGCAACCGACTTGATCTGGATGATGCCGTCGTAGATTTCCGGCACTTCCATGGTGAAAAGCTTGACCATGAACTGTGGATGGGTACGCGACAAGAAAATCTGCGGGCCACGCTGTTCGCGACGCACGTCGTAAACATAGGCACGAACGCGGTCACCGTAACGCATGTTTTCGCGTGGAATCATCTCGTCACGACGGATGATGCCTTCGCCACGGCCCAGATCAACGATGACATTGCCGTATTCAACGCGCTTCACGGTACCGTTGACGATTTCGCCGATACGATCCTTGAACTCGTCGAACTGGCGGTCACGCTCGGCTTCACGCACCTTCTGCACGATAACCTGCTTGGCAGACTGCGCAGCAATACGACCGAAGTCCATTGGCGGCAGCGGATCGGCAATGAAGTCACCGATCTTAGCATCCGGGTTGCGATCACGCGCCAGTTCCAACGGGATCTGCGTGGAATAATCTTCGGCTTTTTCGACAACCTCGAGAAGACGCTGAAGACGAATTTCGCCGGTCTTGGAATTGATATCCGCACGAATGTTGGTTTCAGAACCATAACGCGAGCGGGCAGCTTTCTGGATGGCGTCCGCCATCGCGGCAAGCACGATTTCGCGGTCGATAACCTTTTCGCGTGCCACAGCATCGGCGATCTGCAAAAGCTCAAGCCGGTTTGCACTCACTGCCATTTGTTCATCTCCGTAAGTCGCATGATTGCGTTAGCTGCCCCCTCTTTGAAGGGCATTACGTTGGAATTATTCTTCGTCGTTTTCTTCGTTCTGGTTGGCTGCAGCCGCTTTCGCCTGCTTGTCAGCCTTCAATGCGTCACGAATGAGATCATCGGTCAGCACCAGCTTTGCGTCAGAAAGAGCATTGAACGGAATAACAACCGTCGGCTCTTCGCCGTAGGCAATCTGATCACGCTCTAACGTAAAATCGTCCGCACCGATTTCGGCAATCTTGCCGCGGAACCGCTTGCGGTTATCAACCAGGATCGATGTTTCGATCTTTACCAGATGACCCTGCCAGCGCGAGAAGTCGGACTTGCGCACCAACGGCCTGTCGATACCCGGTGAGGATACTTCCAGATGATACGCCTTTTCAACCGGGTCTTCTACATCCAGAACCGGAGAAACCGCCATTGAAACTGCTTCGCAGTCCTCAACGTTCATCGTTCCATCCTGACGCTCAGCCATAATCTGGAGCGTTGAGCCATTTTGGCTGGAAAGTCGCACTCTGACAAGAACGAAACCCATGCCAGTCAGAACAGGTTCGACAATGTCGGCAATCCGACGATCAACTCCTGTTTCAACAATAAGCCGTGGCTCGGTAGTGTATTCCGACATATGCGTCTTTCCGGTCCGTTTTCTCAACTGGGACCACTTAACGAAAAAGAGCGGAGCCTTGCGGCTCCACTCTTCATCAAGTGATCAAGAATTTGAACCGTATATAACCCGTCATCCCCCCAATTGCAAGGACGGCGGCAGAAAGGCAGTGGATATTGCCATTTGTCACAATTTAACCGCTTCCACACTTCAAACGGTGGCATCCTTCATTTGTGTGTTTATACTCACGCAAAACAACTCACATCAAAATTACTGGACAGGCCGTGCCGGACCGGAAATCGCCTCTTGCTCCCCTTAGACACCAGACCTATCGCACCATCTGGATAGCCAGCCTTGCATCCAATTTCGGCGGCCTTATTCAGGCTGTCGGCGCGGCCTGGATGATGACGTCCCTGTCCAGTTCGGAGAACATGATCGCGCTGGTTCAGGCCTCGACCTCGCTGCCGATCATGCTGTTCTCGCTGATATCAGGCGCGCTTGCCGACAGTTTCGACCGGCGCCGCATCATGATCTCCGCGCAGTTCCTGATGCTTGTTGCTTCGGTCATGTTGACGGTGTTCGCCTGGCTCGGCTGGCTGTCACCGTGGCTGCTGCTGTTTTTCACCTTCATGATCGGCTGCGGTACTGCCCTCAACAACCCGTCCTGGCAGGCATCGGTTGGCGAAATGGTGCCGCGTGAAGATTTGCCGGCCGCCGTGACGCTCAACAGTGTGGGTTTCAACATTACCCGCAGTGTGGGACCGGCAATCGGTGGTGCCATCGTTGCCGCAGCAGGTGCTGCAGCAGCTTTTCTTGTCAATTCACTCAGCTATTTCGCGCTGATCTACGCGCTGATGCAGTGGAAGTTGCCGGCACCGACCTCACAATTGCCGCGAGAACATCTGGGTGCCGCTATCTCTTCCGGTATGCGTTATGTGGCGATGTCACCCAACATTGGCAAGGTGCTGGTACGCGGTTTTCTATTTGGCCTGTCAGCCAGTGCCATCCTGGCCCTCATGCCCGTTGTGGCGCGTGACCTGGTACAGGGCGGCGCCTTGACTTACGGCGTGATGCTGGGCGCTTTCGGTCTCGGCGCCATTGGCGGTGCGCTGATCAGTGCGCGGTTGCGCGAGGCACTTTCCAGCGAATGGATCGTGCGTGTTGCCTTCCTCGGTTTTGCCTTTAGTTCCGGCATGACGGCCATCAGCACCAACGCCATACTCACGAGCCTTGCGCTTACCATAGCTGGTGCCTGCTGGGTGCTGGCGTTATCATTGTTCAACACCATCGTGCAGCTTTCGACGCCGCGCTGGGTGGTTGGACGTGCACTATCGCTTTATCAGACCCTGACCTTTGGCGGTATTGCACTGGGCAGCTGGGTCTGGGGTGCGCTGTCGGAAATCCACGGTGTTTCCTTTGCCCTTCAGCTTTCCTGTCTTCTGATGCTGTTTGGCGTGCTTGTCGGCTATTTCCTGCAGATGCCAGCCTTCGCTTCGCTGAATCTCGATCCGCTGAACAGGTTTGTCGAACCGCCTCTGCGCCTCGACATCAAACCACAGAGCGGTCCCATCGCCATTCTCATCGACTATGAAATCGACGATTCGGACCTTCCGGAGTTCATGGCGCTGATGACCGAGCGCCGGCGTATCCGCATTCGTGACGGGGCACGTAACTGGAACCTGATGCGCGATCTGGAAAACCCTGACATCTGGACGGAAAGCTACCATGTTCCGACATGGGTGGAATATGTGCGGCATAACCACCGCCGCACCCAGGCGGATGCGGAGGCCTGGGACAAGCTGTTGACGCTGCATCGTGGCGACAAACGTCCTCGCGTTCATCGCATGATCGAACGCCAGACCATTCCGCCAACCGATGACATCTTTCACAAGGCCCACACCGACCATCATTGATGGTCGGCTTGATGGGTCAGCGCAGCTTGGTTTTCAGGGTTTCGTCCGGAAAACAGGTCGGCGCGATATTGGATTTCGATTGCCAGTCACCGAGAGAGCGACGGGTTTTGAAACCCGCCAGTCCATCCGCCTTGCCAACGTCGTAACCCTTGGCAACCAGTGCCTTCTGCATGGCCAGCACATCTGAGCGCAGCATCGAACCAACCGCCCCCCATTCACCGCGGAACGGACCGGCATTATAAGCGATGCGGTCTGCAAGATTACCAATGAACAGAGCGTAGAGGTCGGAGTTGTTATACTCCTTGATGACATAAAAATTCGGTGTCACCAGAAACTCTGGGCCGTGGCGGCCCGCGGGTACCAACATCATGCCAGCAGCATCCAGATCGCTCGACGGGAAGCCTTTGCCGCTGATGCGGGTGATGCCCATCGATGCCCATTGCTTGACGGGTTTGGCCAGATCCGGACCTTCCTGCGCACAACTGACGTTGGCGGGGATGGAGACTTCAAAACCCCAATCGCGGTTTCGTTGCCAGCCCTTTTTGGCAAGGTAATTGGCAATTGATGCCAGGCTGTCGGGTACCGAGTTCCAGATATCGCGACGGCCGTCTCCGTCAAAATCGACCGCATATTCAAGGTAGCTGGACGGCATGAATTGCGGCTGCCCAAGGGCTCCGGCCCAGGACCCCATCATACGGTCGGCAGCGACATCACCGCTATCGACGATATGCAAGGCGGCAATCAATTCATTGCGGAACATGTCCTTGCGGGTCGACATGTAAGCCTTCGTCGCCAGCACATCGATGACGGAATGTGGCAGCTTGGCACGGCCAAATCCGGACTCCCTGCCCCAGACGGCAACGAGAACTGAAGCAGGCACCCCATAGGTCTGCTCGATACGGCGCAGCGTCGAGGCATGGGTTGAGGCTAGCCCACGGCCGGTTGATGCCAAGGCCTGCAGGCGTTTTTCCGAGAAATAAGCTCCCGGGGATGAAAATTCGGCCTGGCTCTGGCTTTGTTCCTTCGGCGGTTTTTGTCCGGGGATGACCAGATCCGGCAGCTGCCTGTTGATGGAGATGCCGTTCAATGTGCGTTCAAGCGTCTTTTGGGAGACCCCAGCCTTGCGGGCTTGCGGCCAGACTTCCTTTTTCAGCCAGGCATTAAACTCCGCGTCATAACGGGCCGCAGCAGCAGCTGGCGGTTTTGCCGTCTGTGCATTGGCAGCCGATGACAGAACCAATGGAAAAACGGTGGCGGCAAGCATGGAAAGCCATCTGGTTTTCATTTTCTCTCCCAATAAATCAGCTCCGATGCTTCTCGGAAATTTACGGCATATATGTGCCTGAACGCAGGATTTTTACCCGCCGGGACCGGATTTCAGATCGTCGTGCGCGCCCTGAGGGCTGCAGTCAGCGTACCCTCATCCAGATAGTCCAGCTCTCCACCCACCGGCACGCCATGCGCAAGGCGCGTAATCTTGACGGGCAAACCCGCCAGTCTATCGGTGATATAATGCGCAGTTGCCTGCCCCTCGACGGTGGCGTTGACGGCAATGATGATCTCACGAACTTTTTCATCATTGGCGCGGTCGATGAGACCGATAATGTTCAGGTCTTCCGGACCAACTCCGTCCAGAGGCGAAAGTGTACCGCCTAGAACGTGATAGGCAGTGTTCATAGCACTTGCACGCTCTAGCGCCCATAGATCAGACACGTCTTCGACCACGATGATGACTGAATGGTCGCGGCGATCGTCTGAGCACACGGTGCATGGATCAATCGTATCGACATTGCCGCAGCAGGAGCAGATCTTTACCTTGTCATAGGCCTCACCCATGGCATGACCAAGCGGGCCGAGCAGTTGCTCTTTTTTCTTGATAAGATGAAGCGCTGCGCGACGAGCGGAACGCGGACCTAGTCCCGGCACTTTTGCCAGAAGCTGGATCAGTTTTTCAATTTCAGGACCAGTGACTCGTTTTGCCATAAGCATTCTCTACTGCATAAAAGAGACAACGGGAATCAGGAGCGAAAGCATCCCATGAAAATTCAGGCCATTTGCCTAGCCGATGCACAGATCCTGCCGGGCAAAACCAGCAAGACCGGTATATTCAAACACCCGGTGAACGGTGCCGTCATGGTCGACCGCGAAGGCCTTGTCGGTGATGCTGTCTGCAACCGCAAACATCACGGCGGACCGGATCAGGCCATTTATGCCATGGGCTCGGCCGATCTCGATTACTGGTCTCGTGACCTTGGTCTGACCGTTGAACCGGGATTTTTTGGCGAAAACCTCGTCATCGATGGCATCGACAGCGCAAAACTACATGTCGGCGACCGGTTGACGATGCAAGAGGTCGAGTTGGAAGTGACCGCAGCGCGTATTCCCTGCGCCACCTTGTCTGCCCGCATCGGTGATCCGGACTTTGCACCACGCTTCAAGGCAGCAGGCCAGCCGGGGTTTTATTGTCGCGTGCTAAAAGGTGGATTTCTGCAGGCTGGTGAAGCGGTGGAATTCACGCCCTACCAGGGCACGAAACTGCCCATCCCCATTGTGCTTCAACGTTTTCGGCCCAGTCGGCTGAGCGAACAGGAACGGATTGCCTATCGCGACACGCCGCTTGCATCCCGTTTCCGCGCCATGCTGGAAAGTTGAAGCGGCTTTTGCAAAACCGCTTCAAACATGTCGGATCAATGAGCGCTTAGAACGGGAACTTCATGCCGGGCGGCAGTGGAAGACCGGCGGTGAGGCCAGCCATCTTTTCCTGCGCCTGGGCTTCACCCTTCTGTTTTGCATCCTTGTGGGCTGCAACAATCAGGTCTTCAAGGATTTCAACTTCGTCTTCCTTGAACAGCGAAGGATCAACCTTCACACCACGCATTTCGCCTTTGCCGTTCAGAATAACGGTCACCAGACCGCCACCGGATTTGCCTTCGATTTCAAGGGCGGCAATTTCTTCCTGCACCTTTTCCATCTTGGCCTGCATTTCCTTGACCTTGCCCATCATACCCATGATGTCACGCATGTCGTAACTCCTTGAATTGCTTACTTTCAGAATTCGATGTCGTCGCCCGGCAGAATATCACCTTCACTGGATTCAACGACCGCTGGCGGTGGAATATTCTCGTTATCGTCAGGCAATGGGGCGCGAATGCGCACGTCGGTGATTTTTGCACCGGGATATTGTGAAAGGATCGCCATGATGTCCGGATCCTGGCGTGCGTCGAGCATACGAGCCGTGCGCGCATTGCCTTCGGCTTCAACCAGCGTCGGTTGCCCCTGCTCCTTGCTGAGGCTGACAATCCAATGAATGCCAGTCCATTCCTTGAGCTTTACACCCAGTTCACCTGGCAAGGTTCCCGGCGCGCCCTCACCCAGACGGATATCGAGCTTGCCCGGCTCCAGTCGTACGCCGTGCACGAAGTTGCGCACCTTGGCTTTCATCACCGGATCGCGGTTCTTGCCGCAGAGATCAGCAATATCCTGAATGGAATTGACGGGAACGCTTGGTTCCGGACGTTCTTCCGTGCGGGGTGCTACGACCTGCATATCCTGCGGGCGGCTATCCGGCACTGCACGCAGCATTGCGGTTGGTGCGGGTGATACCTGCCGCTGAGGTGCCGCCATCGATTGGGCCGAGGCGACCGCCTGGACGGATGAATAGGACGCACGTGCGCCACCACCATTGCCGCCGCCGGATGGCATTGGCGATCCATTGCTTTCGCCAGCAGCGATATCCTGCAGACGGCGCGCAGCATCCTCCGGTGATGGAAGATGCGCAGCGTGGGTCAGGCGGATCAAAACCATTTCTGCCGCACCGGCAGGCCGCGACGAGTTTTCCGTTTCCGGAATGCCCTTGAGCAGCATCTGCCAGATGCGCGACAAGGCAGACACGGCAACGCCCTGCGCAAATTCGCTGCCGCGGACACGTTCGATTTCCGACAGCGACGGATCGTCGGCGGCATCGGGAATGTATTTCAGTCGCGTGACGAGATGAGTGAAATCGGCAAGATCATTCAACACGACAACTGGGTTTGCACCTGCTTCATACTGGCTGCCAAATTCCGACAGAGCAGCAGCGACATCGCCTTTCATGACGTGGCTGAAAAGATCGACGATACGGGCGCGGTCGGCAAGACCCAGCATGCCACGGACAGCGTCCGCCTCAACACGGCCACCGCCGTGGGCAATTGCCTGATCCAGCAAAGACAAACCATCACGCGCCGAGCCTTCGGCCGCGCGCGCAATCATTGACAATGCCTCCGCTTCGGCTTCGATGCCTTCCTTGCCGGCGATGGTCGTGAACAGGCCGACGAGATCTGCTGCACTGATTCGGCGCAGGTCGAAACGCTGACAGCGCGACAGAACGGTGATCGGTACCTTGCGAATTTCCGTCGTCGCAAAAATGAATTTTACATGCTCAGGCGGCTCTTCAAGCGTCTTCAACAGGCCATTAAAGGCCTGCGTGGACAGCATGTGAACTTCGTCGATGATGTAAACTTTGTAGCGCGCCGAGACCGGGCGGTAACGCACCTGCTCAATGATTTCTCTGATGTCGTCGATACCGGTATGAGAGGCGGCATCCATTTCAATCACGTCAACATGGCGGCCTTCCATGATCGCCTGACAATGTTCGCCGGGTAGGCGCAAGTCGATTGTCGGGCGGTCAATTTCCGGTGTTTTGTAATTCAGCGCGCGTGCCAGAATGCGGGCCGTTGTCGTTTTGCCAACCCCACGAACGCCGGTCAGCATGTAAGCCTGCGCAATGCGGCCGGTTTCGAACGCATTGGTCAGCGTGCGAACCATCGGCTCCTGGCCGACCATCAGGTCAGAAAAATCCTTGGGGCGATATTTTCGTGCAAGAACGCGATAGCCAGCCGTTGGCTGCGAATCGGTTCCTGCTTTTTGTTCGCTATCGCTCATTGCCCTCGCCAGCTTTGCGTTTTGGCCTGTTTTACGGGCATAGCTGCCCGGCAAAAGCTGAGGCACAGGAAAAAAGGGTGGGAGGCTGGCACGGCGACCCGTGCCTGGCTCGTTAGGGCTGCTTCCTTCCGGACCTGACCCGGTTGGCGAGTGGCTCGTCCACCACCAACCTCCCGAACGCACATATCGGCAATATCGAAAGCAAATGCAAGCCAAGCATTCAAAAAACTGCTATCACAATGAAAACATCCTATGGAGGAACCACTTGTCCACATTCAAACTGGATGAACGGATCGCGCGCGACAGCGAACTGATCACGACGCTTGGCCTTTGTCAGCTGCGCTTGCAGAACGACAAAAGGTGGCCATGGCTGGTTTTGGTGCCGCAGCGCAACGGTCTGAGCGAAGTTTTTGAGCTGACGCCGCTCGACCAGGCCATGCTGACCTTCGAAACCAACATGGTCGCCGAAGCGCTCAAGACTGTCACCAAAGCCAAAAAGATAAACATAGGTGCACTTGGCAATATCGTCAGCCAACTCCATGTTCACATCATCGCCCGCAATGAGGGCGACACGTGCTGGCCGGGGCCAATCTGGGGTCACGGTACGGCGCAACCCTATGACCATGCTGAAAAACGCGATCTCATCAAAAGATTGACCGGTGCTCTTTAATGAACAAAGCGACTATTTTCGATACTGACGCCCCGCATCCCGAAGCAAGTAATCTCACTGCATTTTCACAAAACGCCCTCGACCGCCAGGCCGAGAAACGCGACGATGATTGCGTCTCAACAGCGCTCGCCATTGAAGGTACGCATATTCTCGCCTTCACCACTGGAAAACTCGTTCTCAAACATGACGATCAGGTTCTCGATCCACTGTTTGCCGCCTATGAGCTGGCTGAACTGAAGCCCGATTTCGACAACGCAATCCTGCTAGGCTACAAGCAGAATGGCGAACCGAGAATTGCCGTACCGGTGCAGACAACGGAAGAAGAACTGGCAAGCCACTTCAAACCCGTGGATGCCCGTGCGCTGTACCGCGATCAACTGCTGGACGAGGACCTGTTGGGCGAAACAGCGCAGGCTGTCAGTCTGTTGCGCTGGAATGATGACAACCGTTTTTGCGGTCGTTGCGCGTCGCGCATGGATTTGAAAATCGGCGGTTACAAGCGAGTTTGCAGCAGCTGCGGCCACATGATTTTCCCACGCACCGATCCTGTGGTTATCATGCTGACAATCGATCTGGAGCGCGATCTTTGCCTGCTTGGCCGTGGCCCGCATTTTGCGCCGGGCATGTATTCCTGCCTGGCCGGTTTCGTGGAACCTGGTGAAACCATCGAAAATGCCGTTCGTCGCGAGACGCATGAGGAATCCGGCATTGCGGTTGGTCGCGTGCGTTATCACGCATCGCAGCCATGGCCGATGCCGCATACGCTGATGATTGGCTGTTTTGCTGAAGCAACCTCATTCGACATTACCCGCGATGAGGCAGAGCTTGAGGATTGCCGCTGGTTCACCCGTGATGAAGTGGCAGCACTTCTGGCTATGACTGGCGCGGACGGTCGCTCACCGCCGCCGAAGGGTGCCATCGCGCACCGGTTGATGCGCGACTGGCTGGAATGGGATCCGCGTGAGGATCAGACCTGACCGTTTTGCAAACGGCCACGCATCGGATGGCCTTTGTAAACGCCGAGAATGCGAACTTTTTCTGAGAAGAAACGCAGTTCCTCGAGTGCATGACGAACCGGGGCATCATCCGGATGCCCTTCAATATCGGCATAAAACTGCGTGGCCACGAACTTGCCACCAATCTGGTAGCTTTCGAGCTTCGTCATATTGATGCCGTTGGTCGCAAAACCACCCATTGCCTTGTAAAGGGCGGCCGGAATGTTGCGTACATTGAAGACAAAGGTGGTCACGATCACCTCGTTGTCGTCCTTGCGCTCTTCCCATTTTTCATCACGCGAGAGAATGACGAAACGGGTGACATTGTTTTCCGTATCTTCGACATTTTCCGCAATGATATCGAGACCATAAAGCTTGGAGGCCAGTCGTGGCGCCAAGGCGGCCATGGTTCTGTCGCCCTTCTCGGAGACCAGCTTGGCGGCACCCGCCGTATCGCCCGCGACAACCGGTTTCCAGCCATTGTTGCGGATAATCTTGCGGCATTGTCCCAGCGCATGAATGTGGCTGTGTACGGTCAGGATTTCATCACGCTTGACGCCCGGCAGCACCATCAGCTGAAAGCGGATCGGCATGAAATATTCGCCGATGATGTTGAGGCGGGACTCCGGCAGCAGGTGGTGAATATCGGCAACGCGACCGGCAATGGTGTTCTCGATCGGGATCATGCCGAGATCGGCCTCACCGCTTTCCACGGCCATAAAGGCGTCTTCAAATGTCGGGCATGGCAGTGGCTCCATGTCCGGGAACATGTCCCGGCAGGCCATATCCGAATTTGCGCCGAAATCACCCTGAAATGCTATGCGGTTGGTTTTCATTGTCATGGACAGTCCGATCAAAGAGATTTTGCAGCCAGAATACGTCTGGCTTTTTCCAGATCCGCTGGCGTGTCGACGCCAAGCGGAACAGATTTCACGATTTCAGCGTCAATGCGCATACCGTCCTCCAGCGCACGCAACTGCTCGAGTGATTCGCGGCGCTCGAGAACAGAAGGCGGAAGTGACACGAAGCGCTCAAGTGCGGCGCGGCGATAGGCATAAAGACCGATATGGTGGTAGAGCGGCCCGGGCCCGTAAGGTGCAGTGGCGCGGGTAAAATACAAAGCCCGAAGGCGGGTGTCCGACAGCGGACTGCCAACAACCTTCACCACATGTGGATTGACCTTTTCTTCCTCGCTGACAATTTCCACCGTAAGGGTGGCGATATCCACCTGCGGATTTTCCAGCGGACGCATCGCGGCCAGGATGGTTTCTGGCTCGATGGTTGGCAGGTCTCCCTGCACATTGACCACGAATTCAGCCTCGCGATTCGGGTCAACCTTTTCAAGAGCTTCAAAAATACGGTCCGAACCGGACTGATGATCGTCACGCGTCATCATCACCTCAAATCCGGCAGCGGCCACAGCGTCGTAAACTTGATGATCATCAACGGCTACGACAATGCGCCCCAACCCCGCTTCACGGGCGCGAAGAGCCACCTGAACGATCATCGGCTTGCCACAGATATCCGCCAAAGGTTTTCCAGGCAGTCTGGTGGATGCAAGCCGTGCCGGGATAAGCACCAAAGCTTTGCCTAAATCCGTATTCTTCATTTCGAGACCCTTCAAATCCCGCCCGAAAAGTGTCAAAACGTCACGGAGTGGGGAGCATATTCAAGTTGCGCAAGCTATGCAAAAGCCATAGCTTTCATGCAATTTCAAGATGGCCCGTTTTGTTATCAAACGGCTGTGAGGGAGCGATTGTAGATGAATTCATATGTAAACATGGGCGTGGGGGCTCTTTTGGGCACCGTATTCGTCCTGATGTCTGTTTCGATAGCGTCGGAAGGGATCTTCCATTCTGCTGCTCCTGAAAAGGAAGGCTTCGCGATCGTTGCAGAAGAAAGTGCCAGTGCCGGTGGTGAAAGCGAAGCAGCAGTTGCAACGCCAATCGCGACCCTTCTTGCGAGCGCCGATGCCGCAAAGGGCGAAGTGGTGTTCAAGAAGTGTCAGAGCTGTCACACCTCGGAGAGTGGCGGTGCCAACAAGGTTGGACCCAATCTCTTCGATCTCGTTAATCGTCCAATCGCCGCACATGAAGGTTTCAGCTATTCGGCTGCACTCAAGGATTTTGCTCAGGGCGGCTCAGTCCATTGGGATTATGACCACCTCAATCACTTCCTGGAAGGTCCAAAGAAATACATCAGCGGCACAGCCATGGGCTTTGCAGGCGTGAAAAAGGAAACGGAACGTGCCGATCTGATCGCGTATCTTCGTACGTTGTCGGCGAACCCTGCTCCGCTGCCGGATCCGGCGGCTGCACCAGCCACCAACTGATTTTTTCTTCTGTCGATCAAAAAAAGCCACCGTCACGCCAGTGCCGGTGGCTTTTTTAATGGGTAATTGCAACTTCGGTCTGTTGTCAGCCCAGCAGCCATGCCCACAGCGAAACCGAGAGAACACCCAGCAGCGTTGATATGCTGATGGTGGATGCTGCGAGGCTATGGCCGGTGCCAAAGCGGTTGGCGAGCAGCCATGCATTGATGCCGGTCGGCACAGATGCCGTCAGTACCAGTGCAGCTGTCCATTGCGGGCTGAGGCCCAACAGATGCCCGGCAATCCACACACAGCCCGGTAACAGGAAAAGCTTGAATGTGGTCATGGTGGCAGCGATGCGTACATTGCCGCGAATGCTGTATTTGTTGAGTGCCATGCCAAGAGAAATAAGTGCTGCCGGTCCGGCCATGCTGGCAATCTGGTCAATTACCGATTTCAAAACCACAGGTACCGGCACATCAATGGCATGCACTGACATGCCGATGATCAGACCAATGATCAGCGGATTTGAAATGAGATTTCGGCCAATCTGCTTGAGGATTGCGCCGGTGGACCGCTTTTCACCACCGATGGCTTTATGGGTAGCATTTTCCATCAGAATGGTGCCGGCAATCATCATGACCGGCAGATGGATGGCAAGAAGAATGGACAGAGCAACAAGACCCTCGTCACCAACCGAACGACCGACCAGCGGCAAACCGATGAAGATATTGTTGGCAAAGGATGACGAGATACCGGCAATCACGGCAATGCGCAGATCCTGTTTGAAAACATATTTCGCCATGATATGGCCAACAGCCCAGGTCACGGCGACACCGCTGAAATAGGCAATCCAAAGCTTGAACGGGGAAGCTCCGTGGAAATCAGCCTCCACCAGCGTACGGATAATCAGGGTCGGTACGGCAATCTTGAAAACGAAATCCCCCAGGACATCACCGACATCGACCTTGAACAAACCTACTTTTACAATCAGCCATCCGGTCAGGATGAGAATAAAAACAGGGGCAACATTCAGTGCAATCGCGGACATTGGGAGGGAGCTTTCGCGAATATGAGGCGGGAGAATCCAGCTGTAACGCAAATCCCATGGGGGGACAATTCTTGCTCGGCAATTAGCTAAACAGTCACTCACGCGCGGAAATGAAAAAAGCGGGGATCAATCCCCGCTTCATCATGACAGCAAATGCCTGCACCAGTACATCCGTGGTGCGGCTTCGCCGAAAAGCCGGAGAACAATCATGTTTTCCTTACACCGTTCTCTAAAACTGAGAACTATGAATTGGCTGATCCCCATATAGCCACACCAGATGACACTACCATGACGAAAGGGTAAGGTTTTAAATCCCTCAAACGACCCGCGCTGCGCGGTTTTTCCTTTCCATGCGGGCAGAAATCGGTATGACGGAATCCCGGATGAACTCTCTCCGGACTGGATATATGGCAAAATATGACGTTCTGACCGTCGGCAACGCTATCGTTGATATTATTTCACGTTGCGACGACAAATTTCTCAATGAAAACGGCATTACCAAAGGTGCGATGAACCTCATCGATGCCGAACGTGCCGAACTTCTGTATTCGCTGATGGGCCCGGCTCTGGAAGCCTCCGGTGGCAGTGCCGGCAATACGGCAGCCGGCGTCGCCAATTTTGGTGGCAAGGCCGCCTATTTCGGCAAGGTCGCGGAAGATCAGCTCGGTGAAATTTTCCAGCACGATATTCGTGCGCAGGGCGTCTATTTCGAAACCAAGCCGGAAGGCACCTTCCCGCCAACCGCCCGTTCCATGATCTTCGTGACCGAAGACGGCGAGCGTTCGATGAACACCTATCTCGGCGCCTGCGTTGAGCTGGGTCCTGAGGATGTCGAGGCCGAGGTCGTTGCCGAATCCAAGGTGACCTATTTCGAAGGTTATCTGTGGGACCCGCCACGCGCCAAGGATGCAATCCGTGAATGCGCGCGTATTGCCCATGAAAACGGTCGCGAAGTTTCGATGACGCTGTCCGACAGTTTCTGCGTTGGCCGTTATCGGGAAGAGTTTCTCGACCTGATGCGCTCCGGCACGGTGGATATTGTTTTCGCCAACAAGCAGGAAGCGCTTTCGCTGTACGAAACCGACGACTTCGAGCTGGCACTTTCCAAGATCGCGGCAGATTGCAAGATCGCGGCCGTGACGATGAGCGAAGAAGGTGCCGTGATCGTACGGGGTACAGAGCGCGTCAAGGTTGATGCCTATGCCGTTCACGATGTCGTGGACACCACAGGCGCTGGCGACCTGTTCGCATCAGGCTTCCTGTTTGGTTACACCACGGAACGTTCGCTGGAAGATTGCGGCAAGCTGGGCTGCCTTGCAGCCGCTGCTGTTATCCAGCAAATCGGCCCAAGGCCAATGAGCTCGCTGAAAACAGCAGGCAGCAAAGCCGGTCTTATTTAAAGGCCTCACCCGGGTAAGCGCCCCAGATTTCCCCCTGGGGCACCCAACCATTTGCCTGGCCGGCTTCGGCGCGACACCAGTCGCCATTGCACTCACCGATCCGGATCATCACGCCGGGCTCGAGCTTGGCGATGACAGACGCAGATGACTGCGGCTCACGGCGCATGTTCACGTAAATGCTTTCACCCTTGCCGCGCATCCATGGAGCGGCAACGGCTGTGCGCTCTCCCGACAAAAGAGCCTGGTTCACCCAGCCTTCGGTACCATCCGCATCGCGGATACGGCGCCAGTTTTCGTATTCCTGCACGATTTCAACCGGCATACCTGCCTTTAGGTACATCCATGACACCGCATAATCGGTGCTTGGGCCGATTCGCATGTTAACGCGCTTCGATTTCAGGCTGACAAAACGGGGAAGCGGCAAACCGCTGGCTCCCTTGGCTGCACCTTGCGCGTGGGCAATCTGCCCCAGACCGCCGACAAGCGCCAAAGATAAAGCCATGCAAAAAACAAATGCAGATCTACGCATGCATGCCTCCGTTTTCTTAACCGAAGCCCTTGCCATCAAAGGAAACCCGGTTTTTGATCTCTAAAATACGCTCATCTCCAGATCGGCGATTAAGGCCATCGAAACCGCAACTCGGTCGGACTTGTCCTGACGAGTTCTGTTGTCTTCCTCGAACGGTCTGGTAGAAACGCGTGAATGAAAGAAATTATCGCTCTTTCTGGTTAACGACCTCTGAACAAGGCATCGGACACATCATGAGCAACAAGAAGAGACCCTCCGTTTACCTCACCCGGAAGCTGCCGGACATGGTTGAAACGCGTATGCGGGAACTCTTCGATGCAGAATTGAACATAGATGACGCCCAGCGCAGCGAATCAGAGCTGGTTGCCGCCATGCAAACGGCCGATGTTCTGGTGCCGACCGTGACCGACCGCATCACTGCTGCGATGATCGAAAAAGCCGGTCCACAACTGAAACTGATCGCCAGCTTTTCAAACGGCATCGACCACATTGATGTCGACGCTGCCGCGCAAAAGGGCATCACCGTCACTAACACACCCAATGTGCTGACCGAAGACAGTGCCGACATGACCATGGCGCTGGTGCTGGCCGTGCCGCGCCGGCTGGTCGAGGGCACGCGGGTTCTCGCCAACAATGCCGATGAATGGGGCGGCTGGTCGCCAACCTGGATGCTCGGTCGTCGCATTTCCGGAAAACGTATCGGCATTGTCGGCATGGGACGCATCGGCACAGCCGTTGCGCGCCGCGCCAAAGCGTTTGGTCTTTCCATCCATTATCACAACCGCCACCGGGTAAACCCCGCCACGGAAGCAGAGCTTGAGGCAACCTATTGGGACAGCCTCGACCAGATGCTGGCGCGTGTCGATATTGTTTCGATCAACTGCCCGTCAACGCCTGCAACCTACCATCTGATCTCTGCCCGGCGTTTGGCGCTGATGCAGCCGACCAGCTACATCGTCAATACCGCGCGCGGCGACATCATTGATGAAGCAGCGATGATCCAGTGCCTGCGCGATGGCAAGATCGCCGGCGCCGGGCTTGATGTTTATGAAAATGAGCCAGCGGTTAATCCCAAACTGATCAAGCTGGCACGTGAGGGCAAGGTCGTGCTGTTGCCGCATATGGGATCTGCCACAATCGAAGGTCGCATGGATATGGGTGACAAGGTCATCATCAACATCCGCACCTATTTTGATGGCCACCGCCCACCGAACCGGGTTCTTCCGGGCAAAAACTGAAGACTCTTCAGAAAAGCGGTTTTTGCATTTCGATGTAGGTTATGCGCTGATAACCTGCATGCGAACGCTCTGCAGTCTTTACAAAACCCCAGCGGCCGAATGTCCCATGATTGCCGACCAGTTCGATACGCGTTTGCAGCCGTAGCGCTTTCAGGCCAAGTTGTTGTGCCGTTTGTTCTGCCACCGCACACAAGGCAGCGCCGATGCCCTTGCCCTGCGCCAACGGGCTAACAGCCAACTTGCCGATGTAGAGGGTTGCAGGTTCCGCCTTGCAGAAAATACAGCCCAGCAGTGTTCCGTTCTCATCACAGGCGACAAAACAGACTTCGTCATTGGCCTTCTGACGCAGGTTTTCAAGCGTCAAGGCATGGGCGGACGACGGTGGGTCGATGACGCCATCCATATAGGCAAATGCTTCGCAGATCAGTTTCAACAGTTCATCCCAACGGCCAAAACCGTCATCGACCTTGCTGATATCAATCACATCACGCCTCTTTTTTGCGTCGTCTCTTGTAGCGCACGGTTTCAAAACGCGCTGACAAGGCATCGTATAATAACAACCGCCCGACAAGCGGCTCTCCGGTTTGCGTTATGAGCTTGATAGCTTCCATGGACATGATGGTACCGATGACCCCTGTCAGGGCGCCGACAATGCCGGTTTCTGCACAAGATGGAACAAGTCCTGATGGCGGCGGTTCGGGAAACAGGTCGCGGTAGCCTGGATAGGCGACACCATCGGGGCCGGTCTCATAGGGCTTCAGCACCGTGACAGAGCCATCGAACCGTCCGACAGCGCCAGTG
This sequence comes from Agrobacterium sp. 5Ca50, assembly GCF_055381905.1. Lineage (NCBI taxonomy): Bacteria > Pseudomonadati > Pseudomonadota > Alphaproteobacteria > Hyphomicrobiales > Rhizobiaceae > Agrobacterium > Agrobacterium sp. 5Ca50. The sequence continues at coordinate 267,114 of NZ_AP026438.1, read as the reverse complement.
ACCAGGGGAATTTTTGCCTGTTCAGCACTGTCGGCTGCGGCATAGCGCGTATCGAAATTATCCGACCCATCAACGACCAAGTCAAAGCGCGACAGATGCAACTGCGCCCATTCGCGCGAAAAACGTTCTTCAAACACCACCGTGCGGACATGCGGGTTCAAACGTTTTATCGCATCAACGGCGCTCGCGGTTTTCATTTCTCCGATAGTACCGCTGTCATAGATGACCTGCCGTTGGAGATTGGAAAGCGACACCGTGTCATCGTCAATCAGGCCCAGTGTTCCGGCACCGGCCGCGGCGAGATAAAGCAAGATCGGCGCGCCCAGACCGCCAGCACCGATTACCAGCACTTTGGCGCGCTTGAGCCGCTGCTGGCCGACACCACCAATCTCCGGCAGCAATATGTGCCGTTTGTAGCGTTCGATCTCTTCGTCAGTCAGCACGTCCATCACGCTTATCCCCGCATAACCTGCCCGATATTAGGATGAGATCCGTCCATTGGAAACATTGAAGAACTGGGCACGGGAACCCAGCGCTTCAAACATCGAAGCATCGGTCCCGGTCATGAAACTCTGACCACCAAGCACATGGATGAGATCAAACAGCGTGGCGCGTCGACCCTCATCGAGATGAGCGGCGATTTCATCCAGCAGTAGGACAGGCGCATACCCGGTCATATTTGCAGTCAATTGTGCATGTGCCAGCACCAGCCCCACCAAAAGAGCCTTCTGCTCACCGGTTGAACACCGTCCTGCGTCCATATCCTTTTCACGGTGGCGCACGAACAGATCGACACGGTGCGGGCCATCCAACGTGCGCCCGGCGGCAGAATCTCTGTGCCGGCTGCCGCGCAACATGGCGAGGTACATGTCTTCCTGCTCGACGGCTGGGCGCAGTGGATCGTCATCCATGAAACCGGACAGTTGCAAGCTTGCCGTCGGGAAAGCGGCACTCTCTGCCCGGTCGGCAATCAGTGCGGTGAGAAGGCCGAGAATTTCCTGACGCGCCGATGCCATGGCAATGCCGAGAGCCGCCATCTGCGTTTCGATACCATCCAGCCACACCGGGTCAAACCGTCCATCGGACAGCAAGCGGTTGCGGCTGCGCATGGCTTTTTCAAAGTCGCCTGCCCGGCGGCCATGTGATGGATCAATAGACAACACCAGCCTATCGAGAAACCGACGACGGTCTGCCGATGGGCCGCTGAACAGGCCGTCCATAGCAGGCGTCAGCCACAGAACACGCAGGTGATCGGTCAGTTCATCTACGGATTTGACGCTGGTGCCGTTCAGGCGCAGGCGGCGGGTAACTGTATCTCCGGTATTTTCAATGCCGGTGCCAATGGCAACGTCGCCTTCCATGCCTTCAGCATGGGCAAAAATTGAAAAGCCATTGTCTTCGGCACCCACTCTGGTGACTTCCGGTAGGGTCGCACGTCTTATTCCCCTTCCCGGCGACAGGAACGACACGGCCTCCAGCAAGTTGGTCTTGCCGGATCCATTATTGCCAGTGAGCACCACATGGCGGTCGTCCATATCCAGGGCAGCATGAGCGTAATTTCTGAAATCCGCCAATTTCAACTGCGAGAGAAAAACCTTCGATGTCATGTGCATGAGCTAGGACGAAGATGGGCCAATGGCAAGTTTTGAATGATCAAAGCCTGCAAAAGCCCAACAAAAATATGGGCAGATAAATCCTGATACCCACGCTATGTTGCAATTTACGAAAATTGCTTCGCAGTTGGGTTTCTCGTGTTTATATGAGGGATTATTTTTTAAACGCAGTTGCAGAGGCCTCAACTTCTCGCTTGCAGGCATTGTTTAGGACACGTGCTGGCTGACACGCCGGTGCATAATTCAGGTGGTTGATGGCACGCGCATTTCTACTCGTTCTCGATTCCTTCGGCGTTGGCGGAGCTGTCGATGCGATACGATACGGCGATGATGGCTCAAACACTCTGGGTCATATTGCCGAATTTTGTGCGGCCGGTGCCGCTGACCGACCCGGTTTGCGTTCCGGTCCGCTCGATTTGCCCAACATGTCATCGCTTGGCCTCGTGCACATATCCCGCCAGGCGACCGGTGAGTTTCCTTTAGGAATGCGCATTCCCTCGCGAATTTTTGGCCTTTATGGCAGCGCTAGTGAAGTCTCCAATGGTAAGGATACCCCGTCCGGTCACTGGGAAATCGCCGGCACACCGGTTTCATTCGACTGGGGGTATTTCCCTAGCGAAGGTGATGCATTTTCTCCGGAACTGGTCGACGCGATCTGTCGCGACGGCAACATTCCCGGCATTCTCGGCAACTGCCATGCCTCCGGTACGGATGTGATTGCCAAACTGGGTGCCGAACATATCAAGACCGGCAAGCCAATCTGCTACACTTCGTCGGACTCGGTTTTTCAGATCGCAGCACATGAGCGATATTTCGGCCTCGAGCGCCTGATCGAGCTTTGCAAGGCCGTCCGCGTTTTGCTGGATCCGCTCAATATCGGGCGCGTCATTGCACGACCCTTTGTGGGCGAAACCGCAGCGACCTTCCAGCGGACCGGCAACCGGCGAGATTTTTCCGTTCTACCACCAGAGCCAACCCTGCTTGACCGGCTGGTTGCGGCAGGTCGCAACGTACATGCCATTGGCAAGATCGGCGACATCTATGCCCATCAGGGCGTCAGCCGCGTCATCAAGGCCAATGGCAACGAGGCGTTGATGCAAGCCACACTCAAGACAATCGATGAAGCCGAAGACGGTGATCTGGTTTTTACCAACTTCGTTGATTTTGACATGCTGTACGGCCACCGGCGGGATGTTGCCGGATATGCGGCAGCTCTGGAAGCTTTCGATCTCCAGTTACCAGAAATACATCGCAAGATGCGCCCCGGTGATATTGCTGTCATCACCGCCGATCACGGCTGTGATCCGACATGGCGCGGAACCGACCACACACGCGAGCGAGTGCCGATCATGGTGTTTGGTCCGGGCATCCGTTCACGCAGCATAGGAATTCGCAGCACCTTTGCCGACATTGGCGAAAGCGTTGCTGCACATCTGGGAATAGAGCCGGGAAAATACGGCAGGAGCTTTATGTGACGACGAAATTATTAAAAGCAGAAATTCATTGCCACCTTGAAGGTGCAGCCCCGCCTGCCCTTGTTGCAAAACAGGCCGAAAAATACGGTATCGACAGCAGTCCCTTCCTGCGGGACGGCGCTTATGTCTGGTCAGATTTTGCAGAGTTCATTCGCTGTTACGATGCGGTGGCCGCGGTATTCCGCACTGAGGAAGATTATGCCCTTCTGACCGAGACCTATCTTACAGAACTGGCGGCCGTCGACACGATCTATAGTGAGCTTATCATCTCGCCGGATCATGGTGACCGTATCGGTCTGGGTGCTGACGCTTATCTTGCAGGCGTGGTCGCTGGTATTGAAGCGGCCAAGGAAAAGACGGGCATCGAAGCGCGCATCATCGTGACAGGTGAGCGTCATTTCGGACCGGACAAAGTTGTTGCCGCTGCGGAATATGCCGCACGCGTCAGACATCCGTTGATCACCGGCTTTAACATGGCTGGTGAAGAACGCATGGGCCGCGTCGCCGATTATGCCCGCGCCTTCGACATCGCCCGTGATGCCGGACTTGGCCTCACGATCCATGCCGGTGAAGTCTGTGGCGCATTCAGCGTCAGCGATGCACTGGATCTGGTCAAGCCATCGCGCATCGGTCACGGTGTCCGCTCCATCGAGGATGCGGTACTGGTTGAACGACTGGTGGAAACCGGCACGGTGCTTGAGGTTTGCCCTGGCTCCAACATTGCTTTGAACGTCTATCCGGATTTTGAAAGCCATCCGCTGCGCCGCCTGAAAGAAGCCGGTGTGCGTGTCTGCATCAGTTCGGATGACCCGCCATTTTTCCATACCTCGCTGCAGCGCGAATATGATCTTGCCGCTGGTGTATTCGGATTTTCAAAGCCGGAAATCGATCAACTGACCCGCACATCGCTTGAGGCGGCCTTCGTTGACGAGGCCACCCGCGCAGCACTGCTTGCCCGTCTGGACGAGAGTGCGGCGTAAAAGGCCATATGACAGGGTAAAACCTTCTGAAACCCTTGCGAAAGCAAGGGTCGGTGACATAGAAGAGCAAGATAACAAACAGAGGGAAGGTCATTTCTCCATGAACGGCGTCACAGTCATCAAGCATCCGCTGGTGCAGCATAAACTCACCATCATGCGCAAAAAAGAAACCTCGACGGCAGGCTTTCGTCGCCTGTTGAGGGAAATCTCAACGCTGCTTTGCTATGAGGTCACACGCGATCTCGAAATGACGATGGAAACCATCGACACGCCGATGGAAACGATTGAAGCACCGGTTCTGGAAGGCAAGAAGCTGGTTTTTGCGTCCATTCTGCGCGCTGGCAACGGCCTTCTGGAAGGCATGCTGGAGCTGGTGCCTTCGGCCCGCGTCTCGCATATTGGCGTTTACCGCGACCACGACACGTTGGAAGCGGTTGAATATTACTTCAAGGCTCCGGAAAGCCTCGATGCCCGCCTGGTCATCGTTGTTGACCCGATGCTTGCCACCGGCAACTCCTCGATTGCAGCTGTTGAAAAGCTGAAGGAACGTGGTGCAAAGAACATTCGTTTCCTTTGCCTGCTGGCCGCCCCTGAAGGCATCAAGAACTTCCAGGAAGCACATCCGGATGTTCCGATCTACACGGCCGCGATTGATCGCCACCTCAATGAACAGGGCTATATCGTGCCCGGTCTTGGTGACGCAGGCGACCGTATGTACGGCACGAAATAATAGAGCTTTCATCATCTCTTAACCAGAACGGCCATTTGTGCTTATAAGTCAGGACAAATGGCCGTTTTATTTGTATCTCGCAAAACATAACGGACTATATTTACCCGACGATACCTTGCGAAAGCTTGTCCGGTTAAAACGAGATTGTCCCTATGTTTATGCGCAGCGTCTTTTTACTGATCAGTCTTTCGGCCAGCGCAACGCAGGTCCCGGCAATCGTCAAGATGCTGACTGAAAAGCCGCAGGAAACACCGACCGTGTCGGCCCCCGTTCGCGAGGTTGCCATTACACCGGGTTCGGTGGTGCTGAAACAGGACGCGCGCGGCCATTTCAATGCGACACTCAAATTGAATGGCAAGGCGGTCGACGGGCTGATCGACACCGGCGCATCGGCAATCGTCATCAACGAAGCAACAGCACGGCGCTTGGGTTACGGCGTCAACAGCCTCGATTTCAAATATCCGGTATCTACGGCCAACGGCCGGACAAAGGCCGCCTATATCAAGCTGGACCGGGTGGAGCTCGGTAATATTCGTGTGCGCGACGTCGAAGCCTATGTCATGAAAAACGAGGCGCTCAGCACCACGCTTATCGGCATGACATTCCTTCGCAAGCTGTCATCTTTCAAGGTTGAAAACGGCACCCTGAAGCTGGTCAGGTAATGCGTGCCACGATTTCGGTCGTTGGTTCCGGCTTTTCATCACTGATCGTATAAAGACTGGCCAGTTTCTGCGCCATATGGCGTGCCTGATCTTGGTCAGCGGCATGAACCAGCGCAATCTCATCGCCGGCTTCAACGCAGCTTCCCAGCGGCTTTATAGCGGACAGTCCAACACGATGGTCGATCGCGTCTGCCGCCGCGACACGGCCACCACCGAGTTCGACCACGGCCATGCCGATATCACGGGTTTCACAGGCGGCGAGCCAACCGCTGTCTTTCGCCAGAACCGGATGAACGACAGGCGCTGCGACAAGATATTCGCCAGAGCGTTCGACAAAATCAGCTGGCCCGCCAAGCAAAGTGACCATCCGCGCAAAATGTTCCAAGGCCCGACCTGACGACAGGGCGTGCATGGCCTGATCATGGGCGTCGGCAACACCGGAGGCCACACCGGCCTGCAACAGCATTTCCGCAGCAAAGGCCATCACTACCCGCTCAAGTCGGGTGCCCGCTTTTTTTCCCGCCAGAAAATCGAGGCAGTTGATGATTTCCAGCGTATTGCCGGCCGCATCGGCCAACGGCTGGTTCATGTCGGTGATCAAGGCGGATGTGTTGACGCCGGCGCCATTGGCAACCTCGACGAGGGAACGAGCCAGTGTTTCCGCATCCTGCTTGTTTTGCATGAACGCGCCATTCCCGATCTTCACATCAAGAACGAGAGATTGCAGACCAGCAGCCAGTTTTTTGGAAAGGATAGAAGCCGTAATCAGTGGCACAGATTCAACGGTCGCGGTAATGTCCCTGATAGCGTAAAGCCGCCGGTCTGCCGGCGCGAGATTGGCCGTTTGGCCAATGATGGCGCAGCCTGCCTGTCGCAACACATCACGAAACAGCGCAGCGTCAGGGGCGATATTATAGCCCGGTATCGATTCCAGCTTGTCCAGCGTACCACCGGTATGGCCAAGACCACGCCCGGAAATCATCGGCACGGCGACACCACAGGCCGCAACAATGGGAGCCAACATCAAGGAGACATTGTCACCGACACCACCAGTCGAGTGTTTATCGGCAATCGGCAGGCCGATATCGCTCCAGTCCAACACTTCACCGCTATCGCGCATGGCCAGTGTCAGGGCGACGGTTTCATCACGTGTCATGCCGTTGAAATAGACAGCCATGGCAAATGCGGCCGCCTGGCCTTCAGAAATTCGCTCTTTGGCCAAGCCATCGATGAACGCTGCTATGTCTGCAGCGTCCAGAATTTCCCCATCACGTTTACGGCGGATGATTTCTTGTGGCAGCAAGATCAGTATCCGTTGGAAACTTTGGCCGATGTGCCGCCACCCAGCACGTTCAAGATGTCATCCAGCAGGCTGGAGGCACCAAAACGGAAGGTGGATGGCATGGCCCAATTTGGCTGCATGATCGTTTCAGCCAGTCGCAGATAGAGCGTTGCATCGTCGACGCTGGAAATGCCACCCGATGGCTTGAAACCGACCTTCTGTCTGCTGTCGCGGATAGCCTGCAACATGATGTCTGCCGCCTCTAGCGTGGCATTGGTGGATACCTTGCCGGTGGAAGTCTTGATGAAGTCGGCACCTTCGGCGATGGAAATTTCAGACGCGCGGCGAATAAGAACGCGATCCTTGATTTCCCCGCTTTCCAGAATGGCCTTCAGCAGAACAGGTGCCGGGCAGACTTTGCGCACTGCAGCGACCATTTCCGAAACGGCCGCCTCATCGCCGGCCAGCAGTTTTTTGTAAGGGATCACCAGGTCGATCTCATCGGCGCCATCGGCAACTGCACGTTCGGTTTCCCTGACCACTGTTGCAACGTCGAGATCACCCGACGGAAAATTAACAACTGTCGCGATTTTCAGGCTGTGGTTTGAGCCGAAGGCGGCCCGCGCCTGTGCAACATACCGTGGCCAGATGCAAATCGCAGCCGTGTTGCCATAGGACGTCTGCGCACGATTGATCAGTGCGGCAATCTGTTCAGGCGTGCAGTCATCATTCAGGTTGGTGAGGTCAAGCAGTGACAATGCGAGAGCCGCAGCTTCGCGAGAGCTCTGGAGTTCCATGTTATTCTCCTCCTGAAATCATTTCGCGCACGATAGCAGCAAGGCGCTTTCCACCGATCGGTGCCATGTCCTTGGTTTCTTCGTGGCTGAGTTCAGCCCCTGTCATGCCTGCACCATAATTGGTAATAACCGATGCAGCGGCAACGCGCATGCCAAAAAATCTGGCAAGAATGACTTCCGGCACGGTGGACATGCCAACGGCATCTGCACCGAGAATGCGCGCCATCCGGATTTCGGCGGGTGTTTCAAAGCTTGGACCGGAAAACCACATGTAGACGCCGCTCAACATTGGCACACCAGCGCGAATGGCAGCATTGCGCATCGCAACGGCCATTTCCGCATCATAGGCGGTGGTCATGCCCACGAAACGGCGATCACTTTCCTCGCCAATCAGCGGGTTCATGCCAGAATAGTTGATGTGGTCGACGATCTGCATCACCGAGCCGGGCGGCATATCTTCACGCAGCGACCCAGCCGAATTGGTCAGGATCAGCGATTGCACGCCAAGACCGGCCAGCGCCTCGATCGGAACGCGCATGGCAGCGGCGTCGCCTTTTTCATAATAATGCACACGGCCAGACAGCATGATGACCGGTTCGCCACCGAGGTAACCGGCAACAAGCTCACCGGCATGACCGGAAACGCCGCTTGCCGGAAAATCCGGCAGTTCTGAAAACGGGATCCGAACCGCATCGGTCAATTCTTCAACAAGCGAACCAAGGCCGGAGCCCAGCACGATGGCGACGCGCGGCATCATGCCTTGCAAACGATCTACCAGCAGATCGAAAATAGCTTGTGACATCAAGGCAGCTCGGTCTTGAAGCTGAAAGGCAGCAGTTCATCCATCGACATGACCTTCTGAACGCCGGTCTCATCGCAAAGATAGACTTTGGTATCTGCGTTGGCGAATTCCGCAATTTTCTGACGGCAGCCACCACAGGGCGGGCAAAGCGCCAGCTTTTCGGCAATCACGGCGATTTCCTTGATCTGTTTGGCTCCGCCCATGATCATGGCGCTGATGGCGCTAGGCTCGGCACACCAGCCCTGCGGGAAGGACAGGTTCTCGATGTTAGCGCCCTTGTAGATCTGCCCATCCTCGGCGCGGATAGCCGCGCCGACAGGGAATTTCGAATAGGGGGCATGGGCAAATGACATGGCATCGCGCGCGGCTTCAAAAAGATCGTGAGACATGTTCAGCGTTCCTTCGAATAGGCAACACCACCGGCCTTCGGCGGTTTTGCGACACCAATAAACCCGGCCAGCAGGACGCAGGTCAGAATATAAGGCAGTGCCTGGAATATCTGTACTGGTACTTCACCGATCAGCGGCACGGATTTGCCCTGCATGAAGTTGGCAACCGCATCGAGGAAACCGAACAGCAGACATGCAAACATGACAGGAACAGGCTTCCATTTGGCAAAGATCAGGGCGGCAAGCGCGATGTAACCCTTACCCGCGGACATATTGGCAATGAACGCAGCCGACTGCGCAATTGCCAGGTAGGCGCCCGAAAAGCCGCACAGGAAGCCGGCAACGATGACAGCACGGTAGCGCATCCATGTAACGGAAATACCTGCGGTATCGACGGCGCCGGGATTTTCACCCACTGCGCGAAGGCGCAGGCCAAACCGTGTGCGGTAAAGCACCCACCACGACAGTGGTACGGCGAGGAAAGCGAGATACGTCAGGATATTGTGGCCGGAAATAACATTGGCATAGAGCGGCCCGATAAATGGAATGTCCCTGACCAGATCAACGCCCGGCAAGGTAATGGGTGTGAAACGGCCACCACCAGCCAACTGCGGTGTACGACCGCCCTGGCCGAACCATGCCTGCCCCAACACCACCGTTAGACCCGCTGCAATGAAGTTCAGCGCGACGCCGGACACGATCTGGTTGCCACGATTGGTAATCACGGCAAAACCGTGGGTCAGCGAGAACAAGATCGAAACGGCGATACCGGCAAACAAACCAAGCCACGGGTTGGCCGTGACATAGGCCACACAGGCCGATGCAAAGGCCGCAGCCAGCATCTTGCCTTCAAGGCCGATGTCAAACACCCCTGCCCGTTCAGAAAACAGACCGGCAAGCGCTGTAAACAGCAGCGGAATTGTCAAACGAACGGTCGAACCAAGAATGCTGACGACGATATCGAAAAAATCCATGGTTTCTCACCCTTTCGTAAATTGCTGGTAGATGCGCACCAGCGCGGGGCGGTACATATATTCAAGTGCACCGGCAAAAAGGATCACCAGACCCTGGATCACAACGATCATTTCGCGGGTGATATTCGGCATTTCAAACGACAGGTCGGCACCGCCCTGGTAGAGAATGCCAAACAGCAGCGCGGCAAATAGAATGCCAAGTGGATGGCTGCGCCCCATCAGGGAAACGGCGATGCCGACAAAGCCCGCCCCACCCACGAACTCAACCTGCAAACGTCCCGAGGCGCCCATGACCGGGTTCAGCGCCATCATGCCGGCCAGTCCACCGGAAATCAGCATGGCGATGATCACCGTACGTGCATAGGGGATGCCGGCATAGACTGCTGCCGAAGGGCTGATACCGAGCGTGCGCATTTCATAGCCAAGTTTGGTGCGCCAGATCAGCACCCAGACAAGGAAACACATGACCAGCGCAATCAGGAACGACACGTTGAACGGTGCCGGGCCAAGCTTCATGCCAAAAATCGCCATCAGCCAATCCAGCTTGGGCAGCTGGCCACCGGCCAGAAATGTGCGGGTTTCCGGCGCCATCTTGCCCGGAACAATAAACACATTCACCAGCAGGTAGACCATCAAGGCCGCACCGATGAAATTGAACATGATGGTGGTGATAACCACGTGGCTACCGCGCTTGGCCTGTAGCCAGGCCGGAATGAACGCCCAGGCCGCACCAAACACGGCCGCGCCGATAACGGCGAATGGCATCGTTACATACCACGGCACATAGTGGTCGAGAGACATGGCAACGATGGCCGCACCCAGACCGCCAACATAGGCCTGACCTTCAGCACCGATATTGAAAAGACCGGCATGAAAGGCAACGGCCACGGCAAGACCGGTGAAGATGAAGCTGGTGGTGTAAAACAGCGTAAAACCGATAGCATCACCACGGCCCAGTGCGCCCTGCACCAGCAGATTAAGGGCGGCGAACGGATCTTCACCTATCGACCAGACAACAAGGCCCGAGATCAGAAAAGCCGTCATGATGTTCAACAACGGCATGAGGCCGTAAGAAATCCAATTCGGAAGTGGTACGGAAGCAGTGCTCATAAGGCCCTCATGCGGCGATGCCGGCCATCATCAGGCCAAGTGTCTGTTCTTCGGCATCAGCCGTTTTTTCTCCCACGATCTGACCATCGAACATCACGATGATCCGGTCAGAGAGAGAGCGTATTTCATCCAGTTCCACGGAAACGAGAAGGATGGCCTTACCGGCATCCCGCATTTCAATGATGCGACGATGAATGAATTCGATCGCACCAATATCAACACCGCGGGTCGGCTGGCCGATAATCAACATCTTCGGGTCGCGCTCGATTTCGCGCGCAACGACGATTTTCTGCTGGTTGCCACCGGAAAAATTCGCGGTTTTCAAATGGGCATTCGGCGGGCGAATATCGTATTTCTCGATCTTCTCCTCGGCATCCTTGCGCATGGCTTCGGGATTGAGGAAAGGACCTTTGCCGTACCGCTCATCGCGGTGGTAACCGAGGATGGAGTTTTCATATTCCTCGAACTTCAACACCAGACCCATGTGGTGGCGGTCTTCGGGAATATGGGCAAGGCCAAGATCGCGTAGCAGGGCCGGATCGGCCTTGTCGATCGTCTTTCCATCAAACAGGATTTCTCCCGAATGCGGTTTGCGAATGCCGGCGATTGCTTCTAGCAATTCCGATTGGCCGTTGCCAGCAACGCCGGCAATGCCGACAATTTCGCCAGCACGAACGTCGAAGGATACGTTCTTGACCATATCGACGCCGCGGCTGTCCTTGACCGTCAGGTTGCGGACCGACATCAGTGTTTGAGCAGGAGATGCCTCGCCTTTTTCTACACGCAGCAGAACGCGGCGGCCAACCATCAGTTCAGCCAATTCCTCGACCGAGGTTTCAGCGGTTTTGCGGGTCGCGACCATTTCGCCCCGACGCATCACGGATACCGTGTCGGTAATGGCCATGATTTCGCGCAGCTTATGGGTGATGAGAATTACGGTTTTGCCCTGATCGCGCAGCACGCCGAGAATCTTGAAGAGATGGTCGGCCTCGGCCGGAGTCAGCACGCCGGTCGGCTCATCGAGAATGAGGATTTCAGCGCCACGGTACATGGCTTTGAGGATTTCAACACGCTGTTGAAGGCCCACCGGCAGTTCTTCGATTACTGCATCGGGGTCGACTTCAAGACCGTAATCCGCCTCAAGACGTTTCAGTTCCGTGCGGGCTGCGTTAACGCCTTGCTTCAGCAGGGCTCCGCTTTCCGCTCCCAGAATAACGTTCTCGAGCACGGTGAAATTTTCAACCAGCATGAAGTGCTGGTGCACCATGCCAATTCCAGCACTGATCGCAGCCTGGCTGTCCTTGATGGACACCGGCGCTCCATTCATTTTTATCTCACCGGAATCGGCCTGATAAAATCCATAGAGGATCGACATGAGTGTGGATTTGCCAGCACCATTCTCACCAATGATGCCGTGGATGGATCCTTTGGCAACCGCAAGATTGATGTTTTTATTGGCGTGAACGGCGCCGAATTTTTTATCGATGCCAACAAGTTCGATTGCAAGCTGCGTGCTCAAATCGGAAAATCTCCAAATCTGGATATGGAAAGGGCGTATGGCACAAAGCCATACGCCCCTCAAATATCATATCATTTCGGGCAGGAGTTATCCGACATATAGTCGTGGACCTTTACGGTACCGGCAATGATGTCAGCCTTTGCCTTGTCAACGGCCGCAACCATTTCAGGCGTGATGAGCGCCTTGTTGTCGTTGTCGAGCGCATAGCTGACGCCGTCTTGAGCAACGCCGAGTGCCTGAACACCACCGGTGAACTTGTCGTCCTGGGTGTCCTTGTAAGCATTGTAGACGGCCAGATCGACGCGCTTGACCATTGAGGTCAGCACGGAACCCGGATGCAGGTGGTTCTGGTTGGAATCCACACCGATCGAGAACTTGCCATTGTCAGCAGCGGTCTGGAGAACGCCGAGACCGGTTGCACCGGCTGCCGCGTAGATGACGTCCGCGCCCTGGTCGATCTGGTTCTTGGTCAATTCACCACCACGAACTGGATCGTTCCATGCAGCACCGGTGGTACCGGTCATGTTCTGGAAGACTTCGATCTTGTCGTTGGCAGCCTTTGCACCCTGCACATAACCGCAACCGAACTTGCGGATCAGCGGAATGTCCATACCACCGATGAAGCCGACCTTGCCGGTCTTGGAGGCCATGCCGGCCAGCAGGCCAACGAGGTAAGAACCTTCTTCTTCCTTGTAGACAACCGAGCGGACGTTCGGCAGCTCGACAACGGAGTCAACGATCACGAACTTCGTGTCAGGATATTCTGCAGCAACCTTTTCCATGGCCGATGTCCATGCAAAGGAAACGGCAACAACAGGGTTGAAGCCCTTGCTTGCAAAGTTGCGAATGGCCTGCTCACCCTGCGTGTCGCTGGTTGGCTCGAAATCGCGGAATTCGATGCCGGTGTCGGCCTTGAACTTCTCAGCGCCGGCAGCGGCAGCTTCGTTGAAGGATTTGTCGAATTTACCGCCGGTACCATAAACCAGCGCCGGCTTGATATCTGCTGCCAATGCAGATGCAGACATCGCAGCCATGGCGAAGAGAGTCAAAATGGATTTTTTCATTCGTGCAGCCCTGTTGTTGCAATTGATCTTATCAGGTCCTCCCGCAAGCCCTTAACAGGCATGTCTGCGGAACCGCCAGCCCTTTTTGGAGGCTGTGCTTGTTTTTATCCTTGCATGCCTGCACGAAAAATTCATCCGGTTTTTTTACCCGGTGGAAAAACTCGTAAACGTCTGTTTTTTGAGCTTTCCGCCGGGCATTTTGATCAAAAACTAGCCGATATTGCAGCTGACGCCAGTGCCGCGAAGCCCGCAATATCCACCGGGATTTTTAGCAAGATATTGCTGATGATAGTCCTCGGCGTAATAAAACGTTTCTAGTGGCTCTATCTCTGTTGTGATAGGCGCCGGTTTTCCCGCATCCGTCAAAGCCTGCTGGAAAACGTCGCGCGCTTGCAACGCTTCATCCAGTTGTTCCTGCGTTGTGGCGTAGATCACCGAACGATAGGTCGTGCCGATATCATTACCCTGGCGCATGCCCTGTGTTGGATCATGTTCTTCAAAAAACAGCTTCAACAGGGCGGAAAGCGGAACGACGGACGGGTCGTAAACGACCTTCACTACTTCGGCATGACCGGTGCGGCCTGTGGTTGTTTCCTGATAGGTCGGGTTTGGCGTCAAACCGCCGGAGTAACCAACAGCCGTTACCCAGACACCGGGCACTTTCCAGAAAAGACGCTCAGCGCCCCAGAAGCAGCCCATGCCAAGATATATAACCTGCGTCCCCTCGGGGTATGGTTCTTTCAGCGCATGACCGTTGACGAAATGGGTTTCCGGCACCGGCATAGCCGTATCGCGGCCCGGCATTGCCGAATCAATTGTCGGCATTGTTGTTTTCGATGCATAGCTATCGAACGTGAACATATCTCTTCTCCAGCGGATCAGACGATCCGTTTGCTTGAGGTTTCACATGCAGCGTGGAGCGGGGCTGTCAGCCAAAGCGGCTGCGGATTTGCGGTTTGCGATAACCGACCATCCAAAACAGCAATGCCAAAGCAAGAAACAGCGCGAAGGCAGGAAGACTGTTCAACCAGGCTACCAGCCATCCCCAGGCGTCGGGATGAATATAGTGCGTCACCGTGCCTTCTGCCATGGTCAGCGATGACGGATAAATATCCTTCCAGGCAGCAATTGTGCTGGTCATATCAACCGAAGAAGTGGCGACGGAGCGGATAGAATCAAAGGTCCCCGCAACAATGGCCACACACAGGAGCACGAAACTCAGGATTCTCGCCAAAGATTTCAATGCCGTATATCCTCACAGGCTGCACAGGGAAAATCATCTCGTCAGAGCCTTAGAATTAAAGGGCGAAAAGGCGATTTGCAATCGCGCTATACACAGGCTTTTGCACCGCGATAAAAAAAAGTGTCAAATTGCGGTTGATCCTTTGAGATTCATCGGTATATATCGCGCCGTTCCAGTTGATTTGCAGGTTTCCAAAACATGCAGTCTCTCATGAAGGACAGGTGGCCGAGTGGTTTAAGGCGCACGCCTGGAACGCGTGTGTGCGTGAAAGCGTACCGTGGGTTCGAATCCCACCCTGTCCGCCATATGCTCTTCAAAAACTTCCCTTGAATGCATGCCAAGCGATAGATCGCTCTCGCTCCAATCAAGCTGCCGGCAGGATAGATTGGTTTTCTGAAGGCTCTATGACAGACCTTCTCCGTCTCCCGATTTGAGGCTACGCGCCACCCTTGTGAAATTCAGGGCCGATTGCGATGGCCGTGTCTTGAGATGCGCGACCGCAAGATCGACGGTTGGCTGTTCGTTGCGCAGCGTCAGGAATGCCACGCCCACGACATTGAACTGAGCCATGGAAGCCGGGACAAGCGAAAAACCCAACTCAGCGGAAACCAGAGACAGGATAGACGCAATCTGCGGCGCAAACTGTCCGAGCAGCGGTTCAAACCCGGCGCTACGGCAGGCGGCGATGGCTGCTTCATGCAGGCTGACGCCGATTTCGCGTGGTGTAACAATCAGCGGTATTGTGGACAGTGATGCCAGTTCAACATCGGAACCTGCCGTAACCGCCGGATGCGCGACAGGCAGAACTGCGACCAGCGGCTCACGTTTCAGCAAATATTCGCGAATCTCTGGCGGATCTGCACTGTTGGGTCGCAAAATGGCGGCATCGAGCCTGCCTTCTATCAGGCCTACGGTCAGGGCCACAGAATTGGCTTCCTCAAGCGTCAACTCCACCTCGGGATAGTTGCGATGAAAGGCACGAATGGTTGCCGAAACGATGGGGCTGAGCGCCGCCGTGCCGGTAAATCCAAGCCGCAACCGTCCGGTTTCCCCTCGGGATGCCCGCTGCGCTGCACGAATAGCGGTGTTTGCCTGCGCCGGCATTGTATGCACCGCGTCCCAAAAAGCCTGGCCCGCCTCGGTCAGTTCGGCACCGTGCGACAGACGATGGAACAACTGAGTGCCGACTTCAGCTTCCAAATCCCTGATCTGGATACTGAGCGGTGGCTGCCCTATGCCCAACTTGGCAGCAGCGCGGGTAAAGTTTCCTTCCTCGGCGATGGCGAGAAAATAGCGGATGTGACGAAGCTCCATGGTATTTACATAACATATCACAAACGCCATTTCCATATATTGGACACATGACGGGTAAAGTCGGACAATGACTGCAACAAAGAAAGTTGCATGTCATGTCTCAAGCTTCTGCACTCCAACTGGATGTTGGAACCGACCTATCTCCAAGAAATCCACCGGTTGAAATTCAGGAAAGTCCACCCGCATGCATCCGACGCGGGACGCGAGACTATCGCAACGCCGGATACGCGCTGTTTTTTCTTGGCTTTGCGAGTTTTTCGCTGATCTACTGTGTGCAGCCATTGTTGCCAGAATTTGCGCGATCATTCGGTGTCAGTCCGGCTGAAAGCTCGCTGGCCCTGTCTTTGACCACCGGGCTGCTCGCAGTTTCAATCGTGCTGGCTGGTGCCTTTTCGCAGGCGCTCGGACGACGCGGCCTGATGTTCGTTTCCATGTCGCTGGCCGCATTGCTTAACATCGTGGCCGGACTGGTTCCCAGCTGGCACTGGCTACTTGTGGCGCGCGCGTTGGAAGGTGTGGTGTTGGGTGGCGTACCTGCCGTTGCCATGGCATGGTTGGCAGAAGAAATTGATCCTGCCCATCTTGGCAAGGCGATGGGCCTTTACATTGGCGGTACCGCCTTTGGGGCAATGATGGGCCGTGTCGGAATGGGTCTGGTGACCGATTATGCCTCCTGGCACATCGCCATGATTGTTCTCGGGGCTTTGTGTCTTGCCGCTGCGATTGCCTTTCTGAAGTTGTTACCGCCATCACGAAACTTCGTGCGGCAGCCAGGCTTTAATCCACGCTTTCATATCGAGGCCTGGGGCATGCACTTGCGTAATGGACGGTTGCTTAGGGTCTACGCACTTGGCTTCACGCTCACCAGTATCTTCAGCGCCTTGTTCAACTACACGACCTTTCGTCTTTCCGGCACGCCCTATGCACTCAGCCAGTCGCAGGTCAGCCTGATCTTTCTTGCCTTCGCGCTCGGGATAGTCTCATCCTCGGTGGCCGGTGGCCTTGCGGATAAGTTCGGCCGCAAACCATTGTTGCTTGCCGGTTTCGCGATCATGCTGGTCGGAGTGTTGCTGACCGTTTCAACGTCGCTCGTCATCATATCAGCAGGCATTGCGCTTGTCGCAACCGGCTATTTTATCGGCCATTCGGTGGCGAGCGGTGCGGTTGGTCCGGTCGCAGGTCGCCATAAGGGACATGCGGCATCACTTTACCTGCTGTTTTATTATCTCGGCGCCAGTGTTACCGGTTCGGTCGCCGGCTGGTTCTGGCAGCATGGCGGCTGGTCTGCCGTTGCTGCATTGACCGGTGGCTTTGCCTTGCTCGGCACGGTGCTCGCTCTGACCCTGCCTCGCGCGAACGTAAAACCCAGGCCGAACCAGTTTTCACAATAAAAGCACCATATCATGACGGTCGAGACCGGGGCCGTAATCGTCCTTCTCGACCTTTTCAACGGAAAAACCAAACCGCGAATAAAAAGCGTGAGTGTGCTGGCTGGTATCGAGGCGAACGCGCTGGACAGATGGCTGTTTGCGGATGGCCTGCAAACGTGCGTCCGTCAGCAACCGGCCAAGTCCTTGGCCATGCATTGATTGATCGACCATGCCCCAGCAGAGGCCAGCGGTTTGGCCTTCATCTTCCATTACATGGCCACCGCAGGCGATGATCACGCCGTCGTTTTCGATTACCAGAAAAGCAGTCCTCAATGAAGGATCCTGCAGGAAAGTTGCAAAAGTCCTCCGCTCGGAAGGGTCGAAAAACTTCGGCACATTGCCGTCGAACAGACGCAGGCACGCCTGCCGGTCCAATGCTGTATAAGGCCGGATATTGGTCATGCGTTTTTTTAACGTTGGCCTGAGCTCGTGTAAACGGCATGCCCTTCCCTGCCGCGTCTTCCGGCAGCCTGTCCAGTCCAACGCAAGCTAGACAAATTAGGGAACGCTGACGACCTGTTACCAAATTCAAGCACTTTCAGTCTGCTTGCCTGTTGTGGAGTACTCATGTCCAACGATCCAGCTCTTGCATCCGATGGCGCAGCAGCTCTCACAGGCGCTTTGCACAAGGCACGCCACGGGCAGCTTTCACTGCTCGAACTGTTCCAGATTACCGAAGCGTTGAATGCCGCCGGTCATCACGGGGCTGCCGGTGATTTCTACAAGACATGGGTTGCCTTTAACGACACAAACCCGCTGCTTCATCTTGCCTACTTCAACTATTCGGTCACACAGAGCCAGATGGGCGATATTGCCGGTGCCGTGCAGTCATTGCGCGCCAGCGTCAATTTCAATCCGCAATTCGGCGCAGCCCACATCAATCTGGGCCGTGCACTGGAAGATTCCGGTCTTGCCCGTCAGGCGATTGAACAGTGGCGAACCTTTACCGAAGCCACCAACGACATCACCCCTGAAAGGATCAATCATCGCCTGATGTGCCTGCAACATATTGGCCGCGTGATGGAAGGGGCTGGCCTGCTGGAAGATGCAGAAACCACCCTGTGGCAGGCAATGGAATTGAAGCCTGAAAGGACCGAGGCCGGTCAACATTGGTCGTCGCTGCGTCAGCGCCAGTGCAAATGGCCGATCCTGACGCCATCGGAACATGTACCTGTCGACCGGCTGATTGATTCCATGTCTCCGCTGACACTGGGTTGTTATTCCGATGACCCACTATTCCAGCTGGCCAAGGCCTACCGGTATCACAAGTCGCTTGTCGGACGCCCCGATACCAGTGGTTTTGTTCGCAAACAGGTAAAGCAGAAAACCGGTACCGGGCAGCGTTTGCGCATCGGTTACGTATCGTCGGATTTGCGGGAACATGCCGTCGGTTTTGCGCTGTGTGAAGTGCTGGAACTTCACAACAAGGACAGTGTCGAAATCTTCGCCTACTATTCCGGCGACGACCGTCCGCTTGATGCCACCCAAAACCGTATCAAGGCAGCAACCGACAACTGGCGCGACATCACAGCCATTGCCGATGTTGACGCAGCGCGGATCATCTACAATGACGATATCGATATTCTCATCGATGTGAACGGCTACACCAAAAACGCCAGAACGAAGATTTTTGCATATCGTCCGGCACCGGTCATTGTCAATTTCTGCGGTTATCCCGGCACGATGGGCAGCCCGTTCCACAACTACATCATCGGTGATGAACACACCGTGCCTCCATCGAGTGAAATCTATTACACCGAGAAGGTTCTGCGCATTGCCTGCAATCAGCCAGTAGACCGCAAGCGCGTTATCGCACAGCGTCCGGACCGCGCGTCCACCGGCCTGCCGCAGGATGCCTTTGTCTACGCGTCATTCAACGGCATGCAGAAAATCACCGAAAACTGCTTCGGCAGATGGATGGCCATTCTCAAAGCCACACCGGGAAGCGTATTGTGGTTGCTGGCCGGAGACGAGCCCGTCAATCAGCGCCTGCGCCAATTGGCAGAGCAGCAGGGTGTGGACCCGCAGCGTCTGATCTATGCACCGAAAGCTGCCAATCCTGATCATCTTGCCCGGATAGGTCTTGCCGACCTTTTTCTGGATACGTTCCCTTACGGCGCACATTCCACCGCCGCCGACGCCATCACCATGGGCCTCCCGGTCTTGACCATGCCGGGTAAAACCTTTGCCTCGCGTTTCTGCACAAGCATTATCAGCGCAGCGGGCATTCCAGAACTGGCATGCGCATCTCCCGACGACTACGTGGCGCGCGCCATTGCCTTTGCGCAGGATCCCCAAAGCCTGGCAGCAGTCCAAACATCACTGCAGGAACAGCGCGAAACAAGCACACTGCGCGACATGCCTGCACTGGCCGCACGGCTTGAGGAATTGTACTGGCAGATGCAGGTTGCAGGCGAGCGCGGTGAGACACCGGTTCCGGACCTAACAAATCTCGATCTCTATTATGAGATTGGCAGCGAAATCGTGGCTCAGCATGTGGAATTCGAGGACGACGAAAGCCTCAGGAATCGCTACCTCGAAAAACTGGCAACACGCGACAACTACAGCCCGGTTGCCCATGATTGCCGTTTGTGGCTACAGACGAAATAACGACGGATGTCCTCCTTTTCAAACACCTTCTGCGGTTGTCGCAATGCGGCAACCGGCCAGTGTCCCATGCCGCCGTCTATCAGCCCCTGTGAATAATAAAACCGTGGGTTTTATCAATCGCCTCAGATCAGCCTCAGGCAAGCATGTTTCAGCATAAATCGCGGCAGTGTGCAGGTATCAAATCGCATGCATTTTCAGGCTGAACAGGCGGCAGATGATATTGCCAGCCCGAAACTCACGAAAATGGCAGTTACTATTCTGACGTTTTCCTTTCGAAGGCCTGCAAAGCAGCACGTCAAGCGGTGAGATACATCAAAAGGCTTCGTTTATGATTTCGAATATTTCTTCACTGACCGTCAGCCAGATCAAGTTGCTCTCGACTGCCGATATTGCGGCGCTAAAAACAGACGATATTGCCGCCCTGTCGACGACACAGATCAAGGCTCTTTCCTCCACGCAGATCGCTGCGCTGGAGACCGAGGACCTGGCAGCCTTTTCGACAACCCAGGTCAAGGCGATTTCTCCCTCTGCCATTGTTGGATTGACGCTGGACCAGTTGGCTATCCTGTCGTCAGACAAGATCGAAAGTCTCGTTACTGCACAGGTCGCGGCACTTAACACCCAACAGATCGTCGGGCTAGATTCGATCCAGATCAGCGCCCTGACCTCCACACAGATTGCCGCCTTGACGGCGCTCCAGGTTGCCAGCCTGTCGAGTGAAGATATTGCCACATTTACACCGGCGGAAATTGCCGCTCTCAGCACATCGGCGCTTGCCAGCCTTTCAACCGCCAATATTGCCGCTTTGAGCTCCGAGCAGGTTGCTGCCCTCAAGACCAACCAAATTGCGGCGCTCAAGACCACGCAGATCGCCGCCTTAAGTTCAGTCCAGCTTTCAGCCCTTTCGACCACACAGGTCGCCGCATTCAGTTCTGCACAAATCAAGGTTCTCTCCACCGACAATGTGAAGGCTCTTTCCGCCGAGCAGGTTGCGGCGCTAAACGTCAAGACCATTGCAGGCCTGACGACCGACCAGATTGCTGCGTTTTCGACAACGCAGGCAGAGGCGCTGACCTCGGCGCAGGTCGCAGGGCTCAGCTCCGCGCAGATCGCCGCGCTGTCCAAGGAAGATCTGGCCACCTTCTCGACGGCCGATATTGCGGCAATCAGCACCGCTGCCATTCTCGGTCTTTCCACAGCAAATATTGCGGCCCTGACAACCGCCCAGCTGGCGGCACTGAAAAAGACACAAGTGACGGCGCTGAGCGCCGCACAGATTGGCGCACTGACCTCAAGCCAGATGTCAGCCCTATCCTCGACACAGATTGCCGCTCTGACCTCCACGCAGGTCCGCGCGCTGTCGACGGAAAGTGTGGCGGCTCTTTCGACCGACCAGCTGGCCGCGCTCAGCAACAAGGCAACACCGGGCTTTACGACTGACCAGTTGCATGCGCTATCGACAGCCCAGACGGCTGCCATGACAACGCTGCAGGTCGCGGCACTGACAACCGCGCAGGTTGCAGCTCTAAGCTCCGCACAGCTTCATGCATTGACCTCTGCCCAGGTGGCCGCGCTGACCGCCGCACAGGTCAAGGCAATTACCACCGAGACCCTCTCAGCTTTGTCGACCGATCAGGTCGCTGCACTCGCAACAAAGGCAATTCCTGGCCTGACGTCTTTGCAGATCAAGGCACTGTCGACTGCCCAGGTTGAAGCCTTGAATTCGGCGCAGATTGCCGCACTGACCAGCACGCAGACAGTTGCGCTGACGGGCGAATATCTGTCGAAATTCACAACGGCTGAAATTGCAGCTCTCAGTACATCTGCCATCTCGGGTCTTTCGACCGAAGCCTTGGCGTCGTTGAGCACGGCTCATACCGAAGCCTTGAAGACTACACAGATTGCTGCCCTGAAAACATTGCAGATCGCAGCCCTGACATCACATCAGATCGATGCGCTGTCGACCGCGCAGATTGCAGCATTGAGTTCCGCACAGGTGCGCGCACTGACAACGGAAAGCATAGCAGCACTGGATGCCGATCAGATCCTTGCTCTGTCTGCCAAGGCTATTGTCGGCCTGTCGACCGCTCAAATCCAGACACTGTCGACGGCTCAGGCTGCGGCGTTGAACTCGACGCAGATTGCCGCCCTGACGGCTGCGCAGGCTGGCGCCCTGACCGGCGAATATCTGGCCACCTTTACAACAGCCGAAATTGCGGCCCTCAGCACAGCCGCAATTGCTGGCCTGTCGACCTCTGCGGTTGCCAGCTTGCGGCAGGAACATCTGAGCGCACTCAAGGCAACGCAGATTGCAGCGCTGACCTCCGGACAGATCACCGCGCTGACATCAGATCAGGTCGAAGCATTTTCGACGACGCAAATTGCCGCGTTGACATCGACACAGAGTAAAGCCTTGTCGACGGAAAGTGTGGCGGCACTGACTGCCGAACAGGTTGCCGCGTTGAATGTAAAAGCCATTGCAGGACTGACATCGACACAGATTGCAGCGTTGTCGGCCATTCAGGCGGAAGCGCTGACGTCGTCGCAGGTGGCAAGCCTGACCTCCGCGCAGGTTGCCGTCCTGCCGGGCGAATATCTCGCGACTTTTACCCCGGCCGAAATCGCCGCGCTCACCACCTCAGCCGTGTCAGGTATTTCCACCGACAGTCTTACCGCACTCAGCTCGGAACAGATCGCCGCCCTCAAGACCAGTCAGGTTGCAGCCCTCAATACAAAACAGATGGCCGCGCTGACCACGGGCCAGCTCGCAGCCCTATCGTCTTCACAGGTCGCGGCCTTCTCCTCGACACAGGTCAAGGCGCTCTCGACAGAGGCCGTCACCACGCTGTCGACGGACCAGATTGCAGCCTTGAGCACCAAGGCGCTTCCGGGCTTGAGCTCCGCGCAAATGACCGCGCTGTCCTCCACGCAGCTTTTTGCGCTGGGCACCGCACAGATCAACGCGCTCGGCTCCGCACAATTGGCCGCATTGGCAACCGAAAAAATCACGGTTCTGTCGACAGACCAGATTGCCGCACTCAACACCAAAGCCATCTCCGGTTTGAGCTCGCAGCAGGTTGCGTCACTGTCCACAGCCCAGGCTGAGGCCCTGACATCGGCGCTTGTTGGCGCCATGACATCGACACAGATTGCCGCACTTTCCAGTGAAGATCTGGCGACCTTCTCGACGGCTGACATTGCCGCCATCAGCGCATCCGGCCTTGCCGGACTGTCGTCGGCCAATATGGCTGCACTCAGCTCTGAGCAGATCGCAGCACTCAAGACCACACAGATTGCCGCACTTAATTCTGCACAGATTACCGCACTGTCTTCGGAGCAGATTGCTGCTCTCGCCACCACCCAGATCAACGCATTAAGCTCGACCCAGATCGCAAACTGGTCGAACAGCATGATTGCGGCCCTGTCGACAGATCAGGTTGCGGCGCTTAACACCAAGACGGTCGCTGGCCTGTCAACCGCACAGATTGATACGCTGTCGACCGTCCAGGTCGAAGCGTTGACGGCACTTCAGGTGGCAGCTCTTAGCTCGACACAGATTTCGATACTGACGCCTGAGGATCTCGCAACATTCTCGACGGCAGATATTGCTGCTATTAGCTCGTCGGCATTGGCTGGCCTGTCGACTGCCAATATCGCAGCGCTGAGTGCCGATCAGGTCGCAGTTTTGACCACCGCGCAGATTGCAGCACTGAAAACCAACCAGATTACCGCTCTGACCACCGGGCAGTTCAATTCACTGTCGACCAGCCAGATATCGGCGCTGACCTCAGCGCAGGTTGCTGTTTTGCCAAATGACCGGATTGTCGCCCTGACAACCCAGCAAATCGAGGCACTGAACACCAAGGCGATTGCCGGCCTGACAACGGCGCATATTGCCGCCCTGTCGACCAATCAGGCAGAAGCACTGACATCTGCGCAGGTCGCAGCCTTGAGCTCGACACAGCTGGCAGTGTTGTCGAAAGAAAAGCTGGCAACATTCTCGACCGAGGACATTGCAGCCATCAACACCGGTGCCATTGCAGGCATTCCGACATCCAACATCGCATCGTTGAGCGACGAACATGTCTCGGCGTTGACCAGCGCACAGATCGCCGCACTGGGTTCGACACAAATTTCTGCCTTGTCGACCGGCCAGCTTTCGGCCCTGACCACGGCACAAATCAACGCGTTGAACTCCACGCAGATCAAGGCACTGTCGACGGATAGCATTGCGGCGCTGAGCCCGGACCAGATTGCAGCGTTGAACGCCAAGGCAATTCCGGGCCTCACGACCGGTCAGATTACCGCCCTGTCGAGCGAACAGGCTGAGGCTCTGGTGTCTTCACAGATCGCAGCGCTGGGTTCCGCGCAGCTCGCAGCGCTTAGCACGGAAAAGCTGGCAACCTTCTCCACAGAAGATATTGCCGCCATCAATGCCAGCGCCATTGCCGGTCTTTCGACCTCCCATATCGCGAAGCTGAGTGGAGACCAGTTGTCGGCTCTGACAAGTGCACAGGTTGGTGCGCTCAGCTCTGCACAGATCACCGCATTGTCTGCAAGTCAGGTCTCTGCCCTGTCGACCGCACAAGTCAACGCGCTCGGATCGGCGCAAGTGAAGGTTCTGACCAACGAGAGCATCAGCGCTCTGTCGGCTGACCAGATAGCCGCTTTGAACACCAAGGCGATACCAGGCCTGACAACGGCACAGATTGCTGCCCTTTCGATCGTTCAGGCCGAAGCGCTAAGCTCTGCGCAGGTGGCAGCCCTTGCCTCGACACAACTGGGTGCATTGTCGAAGGAGAAGCTGGCGGTATTTTCGACTGATGACATTGCCGCCATCAACGCCTCTGCAATTCCAGGACTTTCCACGGCAAATCTTGCGTCATTGTCCAACGACCAGATTGCGGCGCTGATCACCGCACAGGTCGCGGCGATGACCTCGACACAGGTCGGCGCTCTGACCACCGGCCAGCTGGCAACCCTGTCTTCGGCGCAGATCGGTGCACTTACCTCGACCCAGATCAAGGCGCTTTCAACCGAAGGCATCTCCGTGTTGACGACGGGGCAGATTGGCGCCTTGAATGCGGCGGCCATTCCGGGTCTGACCACAACCCAGATTGCATCTTTGTCTACCGCACAGGCCGAGGCGCTGACCTCAACCGTTGTGGCGGTCTTGAGTTCGGCACAAATCAACTCACTGTCTACGGATGATATCGCCACGTTCTCGACTGCCGATATTGCCTCGATCAGCACAACAGCCCTTCCCGGCCTGTCGACCGCCAATGTCGCGGTTCTCTCAAGCGAACAGATTGCGGCACTGACATCTGCGCAGATCTCAGCCATGAGCTCAGCACAGATTGCCGCGTTGACCAGCAGCCAGATCGGCACATTGTCCTCCGCGCAGCTTGGCGCCTTAAGTTCAACGCAGATCAAGGCACTGTCGACGGCGAATATCGCGACACTGTCGACCGATCAGATTGTGGCTCTGGGCACCGGCGCCATTCCGGGCTTGACCACAGCGCAGATTGCGGCGCTGACCACCGCGCAGGCAGAAGCACTGACCCCGACGCAGGTCGCGGCCATGGGCTCAACGCAGCTTGGCGCCCTATCAAGCGAGGCACTGGCAACCTTCTCGACAGGAGATATTGCAGCGATCAGTGCGGCCGCACTGCCGGGAATTTCAACCGCCAATACGGCGACACTGAAACACGACCAAATCGCGGCGCTGACAACCGCACAGATTGCGGCGCTCAGCTCTGCGCAGGTCTCCATTCTCAGCAGTGAGCAAATCGACGCCCTGTCCTCAGCGCAGATCAACGCGCTGACCTCGACGCAGGTCAAGGCGCTGACAAGCGAACATCTGGCAGCCTTCTCGACGGCGGATATTGCAGCGATCAATCCGAATGCCATCGCCGGACTGACATCTTCCAATATTTCCGCCTTGTCATCCGATCAGGTCTCTGCCCTGTCCTCGTCGCAGATCGCTTCGCTGACCGCCTCGCAGATGGGCGCCATTTCGAAAGAAAAACTGGCAACCTTTTCGACAGCCGATATGGCAGCGATCAGTGCAAGCGCAATTGCCGGTCTTTCGACAGCAACGATTGCCTCGCTCTCCAATGAGCAGGTTGCCTCGCTAAGCACCAGTGCCATTTCCGGCCTGACACCAGCGCAGATTGTTGCACTGTCCACCGCCCAGATCGATGTGCTGTCGTCGGCGCAGATTTCTGCACTGACAGCATCGCAAGTTGCCGCTCTGTCCAGCGAAGATCTAGCAGTGCTTTCAACAGGTGACATTGCAGCGATCAGTGCGTCGGCGATCTCCGGCCTGTCGTCAGCGACAATAGCAACGCTGTCGAACGAACATGTCGCGGCTTTGACCACGACGCAGATGGCGGCATTGAGCTACCTGCAACTGACATCGGTTACCTCTGCCCAGATTAGCGCATTGAAGACCGGCCAGATTGCGGCGTTGAATGCCATTCAGGTCGCGGCTCTGGGTACGGCGAACATTGCCCAGTTCTCGACCGAGCAGATCATGGCCATCAGCCCCAAGGCGATTATCGGCCTGACGACGGCACAGATCGGCACATTGAACACCACACAGGTTGAGGCATTGACGCCGGAACAGGTGGCTGGATTGAGCGCTGCGCAGATTGCCGCGCTGAAGACTGCGGATATTGCCACCTTCTCGACTGCCGATATTGCCGCCATCAGCACGGCTGCGCTGGCTGGCCTGTCGACCGGCGATATTTCCAGCCTGTCGACCGACCAGCTCAAAGCGATCACCACATCGCAGATCGATGCGCTGGATGCCGGACAGATTGCAGCTGTTGTGTCCGCCTATCACGCCATTCAGTACGGCTTCAAAGCCTGACAAAAGCTCTGGAACTTAGAACTTTAAGCCCCGCCCACCCGACTAAAGGTGGGTGGGGCTTTTTCATTCGAGATATGGGCTGCGGCTCGCAAGCCTGAGAAAAGCTCGGCATGCCACGTGTAGAGCAGCTAAACGCGATTTTTTCGGCTACCTTCAACGCCGCCGAATGACCTTTTGATACGGACAAGCAGAAACCATGCATGATTTTCAGAATGTCGATCTCATTATTGTCGGTGCCGGATTTTACGGCGCAACAATTGCCGAGAGGGTGAGCAACGAGCTTGGCAAAAATGTTCTGATTATCGACCGTCGAAGCCACATAGGCGGCAATGCTTATAGCGAGTTCGATCAGGAAACCGGTATCGAAGTGCATAGATACGGGGCGCATCTTTTCCATACGCCGAATGCAACCGTGTGGAACTACCTCAACCGTTTCACCTCTTTCACCGATTACCGCCACCGGGTCTATTCCAGCTATCAGGATCAGGTCTATGCGATGCCGATCAACCTCGGCACGATCTGCCAGTTTTTCGGCAAGCGCATGTCGCCGGCGGAAGCACGGGCGCTGGTCAGTTCGCAAGCTGCCGAACTGGGCGACCGCGTTCCTGAAAATCTGGAAGAAAAAGCGATCTCACTGATTGGCCGTCCGCTTTATGACGCCTTCATCAAGGGTTATACAGCCAAGCAATGGCAGACCAACCCGAGGGATCTTCCGGCCAGCATCATCACTCGCCTGCCGGTCCGCTACAACTTCGACAACCGTTATTTCAACGACCCCTACGAAGGTTTGCCGACAGACGGTTACACCGCGATTTTCGAACGAATGCTTGATAATCCGCGCATCCAGCTTTTGCTGAACACCGACTTTTTTGAAGTGAAGAGTTCGCTGCCGGCTGGCGTCCCCATCATCTATACCGGACCGATCGACCGCTACTTCGATTACAGCGAAGGTGAACTGGGTTGGCGGACAATCGACTTCGAACAGGAAACGCTTGCCACCGGTGATTTTCAGGGCACCGCCGTCATGAACTATGCAGACGAAGCCGTGCCCTATACCCGTATCCTGGAGTTTCGCCACTTCAATCCGGAGCGGCAATACCAGAATGAAAAAACCGTGATCGTGCGGGAATATTCTCGTTTTGCGCAGCGTCAGGACGAGCCTTATTACCCAATCGACACCCGAGGCGATAAGGAACTGTTCCTGCGCTACAAACAGCGTGCAGCAGCTGAAAAGAACATCCATTTCGGTGGACGTCTTGGCACCTATCGTTACCTCGACATGCATCAGGCAATCGGTGCCGCTCTCAAGGCTTATGATACCGTCGTCGTTCCGCATTTCGCATCCGGTAATCCCTTTGAGGCGACGCCGGACGCATGATACTTAAAACCAGGGGCCTGTGATTTTCACAGGCCCTTTTTTATGGCGATTTTTTCTGATCTCTGGACATAAAAAAACTGCCGGGAAAACCCGGCAGTTTTTGTTTTCTGTCTCTGATCCTGTCAGATCTTCGCTGGCGGCGCGAAGTTGCCTTCGCGTGCCGGGAATGCCGGTACGTCAAAGTGCTCAGGTGCACGACCTGCCTTGGCTTCTTCGACCATCATTTCGTAAGCGCGTTCCAGATGCTGGCAGAAACGCTCGGCATCGAACAACGGTGCTACAAAACGGTTGTCCGTGAGGCGCTGTTTGTACTCAGCAGCCTTCTCGCGGTTTTCGTAGAGAGCAATTGCCTTTTCCAGATATTCGGCATCGTCCTGCGCAACCAGTTCCGGAAGGCCAATTGCATGCAGCAGGCTTTCACTGACGCGCGAGGCAAAGTTGGTGCCGACACGTGTCAGAACCGGCAGGCCCGCCCACAACTGTTCCGATGTTGTGGTGTGACCGTTAACCGGGAATGTATCTAGACCGACATCCGCGAGGTTCAGACGGTCAAGGTGCTCTTCGTAGCTTACCTTTGGAGAGAACAGCACGCGCTTGGCACTGATGCCACGGCTGTCCATTTCCTTGAGGATGTTGGTGCGTGCACGTTCATTGTCCACCATGATCCAGAGCAGGCTGTTTTTGCAGCGCTCTAGGATCGTACCCCAGATTTCGATATATTCTGCGGTGATCTTGCGGTTAGCGTTGAACGACGCGAAAATGAAGGCATCTTCCGGCAGACCGAAGTCCTTGCGCGTTGCGCCACGCGGCGCAGGGCGATGAACTGGATCGTTCGGCTGATAGGTTTCGGGCAGACGGCAGAATTTTTCGTAGAAGTAAGGCTTGGAATATTCCGGAAGCACAAACCTGTCACCGATGATGTAGTCGATATCCAGATTGATCGATGTACCAGGAAAGCCGAGCCAGGACACATGAACCGGGGCAGTCTCGTGATTCATGATCTGGGTACGGTTACCCTTGGTGTGGCCCTTGAGGTCAACGAGGATATCAATGTTGTGGGCGCGAATGGTGTTTGCGGCTTCTTCATCCGTCATATCAACGATACGAACCACATTGCCCCACAGGCTGCGATCGAATTTGTTGAAGCTGAGGTGTTCTTCCGGTGTGTAGCAGAACAGGGTGATTTCAAAACGGTCACGGTCGTGACGCTCGAGAACATTGCCCAACAGCTTCATTGTCGCGTGTGCATCCCACAGGTCGTAGGACAGGTAACCAACGCGGATCTTTTCATTCGACCAGTCGTGTGGCCGCGCACGACGGCGCTCTGGTGTACCCGGCTCGTAAGCGCGGGTTGCCATGGCGGCAATCTGGTTCAGCTTTTCATCGCCACACCACATAAGGCTATAGAACGGGCTGCCCGCACGGATGATATCGAGGTTACCACCGGCAACTTCGGCGTCCAGAATTGGCTGATGCTTGCGCATGGATTCGAATTCGCAGAATTCGCGCGAGTGAATGAGATGCAGCAGGCGCACACCCTGATTGTCCGGGAAGAGTTTCAGCGTGCGGCGGATGGTTTTGAAGTTATCTTCATCGTGAGGCGCGTCGGCCAGCAGATGCAGCGCAACGGCAAGATGATTTGGTTTTGCGCTTTCGATCAGAGGCTTTCTCAAAGCGCCCAGAATGTCCTTTTGGCCGCGCTTGATAAAGATGGACGCCATGACAAACGCCACGTCGGCATCCTTGTGAGCCTTGTGAAGGAATTTCTTGGCGATAACGAGCGCTTCATCCTCGTTGCCGCATTCGTAATGCAGCATCATGGCATTGTGCAGATGCCTTTCGGCGTCGGTACCGCCAGCATTGCCAGCAAGCGCGAAAGCAGAGGCAGCCTCTTCCTTCATATCAAGCTTCAGGAATGTCCGTCCCAGCAGCGCGTAAGTTCTGGTGTCCTGTCTTGTGTCCAGCAATCCGTTCAGAACATGCAAGGCACCGATGTAGTTGCCTTTCTGGTACTCTTGGTTTGCAGTGAGAAAACTTGAATTGATATTCACGTTCAGGACTCCGATGAAGCGATGCTTCGTAAATAGACGGGCGATTCCTTCCAGTTTCAACCATGAAGCTTGCCTGTGGCGGGTGTGATTAACTGTTTACCCTTTGATAACCATAAAGATTGAGTGACCGGCATTTAGCTCAAATTTTAATAACTCAGCAAGTTTTGACTGCCAAATTACTTCCACACACAGCAGGTTTGGTTCTTCTGAGTAAATAGAAAGACCGAGTAGCATGATGTATAACTGCTGTGAACCGGTGAATATTTAAGTCCGGTATGTCCCCCAACTAGTATTTCGTATCAAAGGGACAATTCTACTATGGCAAGCATTCTGACTAACGTTTCCGCAATGTCCGCTCTGCAGACTCTGCGCTCTATCAACAGCAACCTCGAGAACACGCAGAACAACATTTCTACGGGTCAGCGCGTCTCACAGGCTTCCGACAACGCCGCTTACTGGTCGATCGCAACAACCATGCGTTCTGACAACGGTGCTCTTTCTGCCGTTGAGGATGCTATCGGTCTTGGCGCCGCCAAGGTTGATACCGCTTACTCCGGTATGGAATCCGCTATCGAAGTCGTTAAGGAAATCAAGAAGAAGATCGTTACGGCCCAGGAAGGTTCCGTTGACGGCAAGAAGGTTCAGGAAGAAATCGATCAGCTGCAGGATCAGCTGAAGTCGATTGCAGAATCTGCTTCCTTCTCCGGAAAGAACCTGATCGCTGGCGCACGCACTGAATCGGTTGTTTCCGGCTTCGTTCGTGACAGCAGCGGCAACGTAACTGTCAAGAAGACCGACTACGTGATGAAGGACAGCGGCACCGACGCCAACGTTCTGTTCGGCACCAACACTGCCGGCGCTCTGGTCACGACAGCAGGTATTCTCGGCGCAACCAGCGGTTCGCTCGGCATCTCGGTTATCGAACTGGACGTTACCAACACCTCGACTGGCTACCTTGATCAGGCTCTGAGCGCTGTTGAAACTGCTCTGACTGCAATGACAAGCGCCGGTGCTGAACTCGGTTCGATCTCCATGCGTATCGATCTCCAGGAAGACTTCATCTCCAAGCTGAGCGACTCGCTCGAAAGCGGTATCGGCCGTCTGGTTGACGCTGACATGAACGAAGAGTCCACTCGCCTGAAGGCTCTGCAGACACAGCAGCAGCTGGCTATCCAGTCGCTGTCGATTGCAAACTCGGACTCGCAGAACATTCTGTCGCTGTTCCGTTAATAGAAAAAAAGAGCGGCGTACGAAGGCTGATCGTACTGCAACTCTTGAAAGAAGGCCGCTCCGAAAGGGGCGGCTTTTTTTCGTTTTAAACAAATTTTCGCGCAGTTAGGTTTTCTTTAACCATATTGGTGTTTTCTAGCGTCAACGAAACGACAAGTTAACCATAATTATTAATATGTTAGCAAGCATGACGCTGTCTGTCGTTCACCGGTGATACCGGAATGTCCCTTCCTTAAATCAGCCAATTCAAGGGGCAACTTCCAATGACCAGCATTTTGACAAACATCGCAGCCATGTCTGCGCTACAGACCCTTCGCAACATCAATTCCAACATGGAAACAACCCAGGGCCGCGTTTCGTCCGGCCTGCGCGTTGGTGAAGCATCCGACAACGCTGCTTACTGGTCGATCGCGACCACCATGCGTTCTGACAACATGGCTCTGGACGCCGTTTCCGACGCACTCGGTCTGGGCGCCGCCAAGGTTGACACCGCTTACACCGCGATGGAATCCGCCATCGACGTTGTTAAGGAAATTAAGAAGAAGCTCGTTACCGCGCAGGAAAACTCTGTCGACACCAAGAAGGTGCAGGAAGAGATTGACCAGCTGCAGGACCAGCTGAAGTCGATTGCAGAAGCTGCTTCCTTCAGCGGCGAAAACTGGGTTATCGGCTCCGGCACGCAGTCTGTTGTTTCCGGCTTCGTCCGTGACAGCAACAACAACGTTACCGTCAAGCACACCGAATACGTTCTGGACTCCAGCACATCTGGCACTGCAAACGTTCTGTTCGGCACCAACACAGTTGGTGGCATTGTCACTTCGACCGGTATTCTTGGTAACATTGGCACAGTGGGTGCAGGCACTGCATCTGTCTTCACGCTGGACGTTACCAACACATCTACCGACTATCTGTCCGACGCACTCACAATGGTTGAAACCGCTCTGAAGCAGATGACAAGCGCTGCTGCTGACCTCGGTTCGATCTCCATGCGTATCGACCTGCAGGAAGAATTCGTTGCCAAGCTCAACGAGTCCATCGAAAGCGGTATCGGTCGTTTGGTTGACGCTGACATGAACGAAGAATCCACTCGCCTGAAGGCTCTGCAGACACAGCAGCAGCTCGGCATCCAGTCGCTGTCGATTGCAAACAGCAACTCGGAAAACATTCTTCAGCTCTTCCGTTAATAAACGGAGCAATGCTCACAAAAAGAAAGCCGCGCCAAAAGCGCGGCTTTTTTCATGGCTTATCCAGCGCGGTAACCTCTTGAAAACATGATATCATTCAAACTCGGCGGAGTTTACCGTCACAACCCAGTTGAGACTTGCTGGTGATGCGCTTTCGCTGCCGCGCATACGGAATGCACGGCATGCACTGTAACTTTCACCGGCCGCTATTCTGACATTGCTGCTCTGATAACCATCATAGGCGACTGAGGCACGGAATGCCGGCTCGAAGCCTTCAAGTGTATAACCTAGTTTCAGGATGGCGGAAGAATTGTCGTTCTTGAACG
Source organism: Agrobacterium sp. 5Ca50 (assembly GCF_055381905.1). Lineage (NCBI taxonomy): Bacteria > Pseudomonadati > Pseudomonadota > Alphaproteobacteria > Hyphomicrobiales > Rhizobiaceae > Agrobacterium > Agrobacterium sp. 5Ca50. The sequence continues at coordinate 234,077 of NZ_AP026438.1, read as the reverse complement.
TGATCCGCAGAGGTAATTTCGGATCGGTACAGGTGGGATCGATTGCCGCCGTCGCGACAATCCTCGTCAGGCGCTCGCTGGCTTTCACAGTTTCCCAATAAATCATTGCCGCACTTGCCACCCAGACGATTACCAAGGCGGTCAGGACAAGTTTCATTCTCTGCGGGAATACGAAGGCAAAACCTGCCAACACAATGCTTGCTATGATTCCGACGATCATCTGGTTCTCCTCATCCGTGTGTTAGTGCCACGAACAAGCCGAAAATCATACCTTCTATCTGCCGAGCAAAGTGGTTGGGTGGGTTTTTCCCCTCAAAACAATGTTAGAACGTCACGTCATTTCGAGCTTTACAAAAGCTATTGCGCAGGTGCTGCTGCCGTCTCATATCTATCAATCACCGTCAGCAGATCTTCGCGCACAGTCTCGATATGCCCGCGCAAGAAATGTGCCGCCTTGTCAAATTCCCTGCTGCGGCAAAGGTTTATCATGTCCCGGTGCTCACGCATGGCGCGGCTCATCGCTCCAGGATTTGAGAGCTGCAAGGTGGTATAGCGCTCACTTGTTTGCAGCAGTGAGGTGACGATTTGTCGGCTTTTGGGCAAATTGGAGCGACGGTAAAGTGCCATATGCAGTTGAGCATTCAACTGGCCATATTGTTGTACGTCACCATTGGCAGTTGCCGTCATGAAAGCTTCGTGGATCTTATCGAGAGTGATGAAATCCTGTTGATCCAATTGTGGCGCCGAACTCAGCAACAGCCTAGGTTCCAGCAACGCCCGCAGTTCAAAAACATCATTGATTTCCGCGACGGACAGTTCCGACACCACCGCGCCCTTTTGTGGCACAATACGAACCAATCCTTCTGCTTCGAGCTGAAAAAGCGCCTCACGCACCGGAATGCGGCTTACGCCATAGGCTTCGGCAAGTGCATCCTGGCGTAACTGGCTTCCGGCGGGATATTGCCCTGCCAGAATTCCTTGGCGTATTTTTTCGACAATAGCACCTGAAAGGGTGCGCGGCTTCGGTGATGTCGGCATCAGGGTTGCCCCCTATCAAGTGAATTAAAAATTATTCAGTCTGACAATGCGTAAAACAGAAATCAGTTGCCGCATAAAACGCAACACAACCCAAAAGATGCAAGAGCTCACGGCCAATTGATACAGGAGGCAATCTCTCCCCCTCGTGGAAGATCAGATACCCTGAATTTCGACCGCGTTATTCATATCACGGGCGACGTATTCCTGTATCTGCCGGACAATCTGTGCGGCATGGGCAATCGCCAGTTCATCGGCCTTTTCAACATCACCGGCGGCAATAGCTGCAATCATTTCTTCGTGCTCATCAACATATTGGCGCGGCAAGCGGTCATCAAAAGTCGAATAATAAAGCCGCAGGATCCGGCGGCCTTCATCCAGCAGCCTGGCAAAAAACGCGGTATAATAGGCATTGCCGCCGAGCGCTGCAATTGCCACGTGGAATTCACGGTTTGCCTCGATCATCGCGTATGCATTCCTGGCGTGCACGGCTTCGGCAAACTGTTTCTGGTAATCCAGAATGGTCTTCATGCCTTCAGCATTGGGATGTTTTGCCGCCTGCCGGGTGGTGACGCGATACATCAAGGTCAGCGCATCGAAGTAAGTCGGCAGGGATGCGAAATCAATCGTAGACACAATGGTGTTGCGGTTGGGAAGCGTGGTCACCAGACCATCAGCCGCCAGGCGCAACAAGGCTTCGCGCACCGGTGTACGTGACATGCCGAAACGTTCGGACAGACGAACCTCATCCAGCGGGCTGCCCGGTGGTAGGGCCATGGAGAGAATTTCATTGCGCAACGTGCTGTAAACCGTCTGCGTGCCTGAACCTCTCACCTTTGCTGTATCGGCTGGCTCTTCAAGGTCTTTGGGCTGCATCGCAATCAAACTCGCCGTTTGCTGGTTGTCCGGGTAATGACTTCATCAAAATATGCTGTTCGACGCCGCTTGGCAGCATCAATCCAGATGTGTTTCCACTCAGACCAGATTGTTACAGCTTTTTCTGGAACGTTTTCAAGAAAACGATCGTATCAGACTGCCGACAAGCAGGTTCCAGCCATCAATCAGAACGAAAAATAATATCTTGAATGGCAGGGAGATCGATGTCGGCGGCAACATCATCATACCCATGGCCATGGTAATCGTCGCCACGATAATATCGATCACCAGAAACGGCACGATAATCAGAAAGCCGATTTCAAAACCGCGTCTGATTTCCGAAAGCATGAAGGCTGGCACCAGAACGCGGTAATCGATCAGGTTTTCGGCCATGACTTCCTGCCCGCGCTCACGGGCGATATCCACGAACAGTTTCAAATCCTTGTCGCGGGTATTGGCTGTCATGAAAGTGCGGAAGGGTTCGGCAATCTTCCCCACAGCTTCCTGTTCAGTCAGCTGGTTTTGCAGCAAGGGTTGCACGCCTTCTGTCCATGCACGATCAAAGGTCGGCGACATGACGTAGAACGTCATGAACATCGCCATGCTGACAAGGATCATGTTGGAAGGTGTTGTTGCCAATCCCATGCCAGAGCGCAGGATGGAGAACGCGATCACGAAGCGCGGAAAGCTCGTGACCATGATCAGGATGCCCGGTGCGACGGACAGAACCGTCAACAGGCCGAATGTTCTGATGATCCATGCTGCGACAGAACCGTCAATCTGCGTGTTCAGCAAATCAGTCGGCAATTGCTGGGCGTTAGCAAGGCCCGGCAAAACCAAGAGGACAGCAATGGTCAAAAAAAATCGAATCATTCGATCACAAAGGTTCGGAACATAACCTTCGATACTCGCCCTTCCGAACGCAGGTCAACACGTTCCTGTACGTCATCCCGTAGATATTGAAAGCCACGTGGCCCTTCGAGCTGCTGGAGTGAAACGGTACGCAGATAGGCCATCAGATCCTGATGGATATCTTCAGCCATTTTCACATCCGGTTCGCCGTTGAACATCAACGCGACTTCAAGCCGGATCCAGTTGGTCGAAGGATAGGCAAGATTTGCCGTGACCGGATCAAGCTGCAGAATACCGTTTACCTTGGGATCGATCTTTGGAAGTCCGGTCTCTTCTTTGCCGCCTTCATGAGCCGCCGCCGCAGCATGTTCTTCCACGACCTTGCCGATTTTCGGCGCGATGAAGCCACCCAGGAACCAGCCCCCACCGGCGCCAACCAGCGTCAGGATTGCAACGCTTGCTATCGTCATGACAAGAGGCGACTTCTTGGGTTTTTCCTCGCCGGTCTGTGCGTTATCCATGACCTTGTCTTACTCCGGACTTTCTATTTGCTTTGAGCAATAACCGGCACCGCCCAAAGGCCATGCCGGTTTAGGACTGCATCAGATTGGCGAGAACAGATCGACGATCTGCTGACCGACCGGTGGCTGCTGCACTTCCGTCAGACGGCCACGGCCACCATACGAGATACGTGCTTCGGCGATGCGCTCATACGAGATCATGTTGTCTGCATCCACATCCTGCGGCCGCACGATACCCGCGACGTTGAGGATACGGATTTCATGGTTCACGCGGACTTCTTGCGAACCGCTGATGATGAGGTTACCGTTTTCGAGAATACCAGTAACCACGGCAGCGACGAGCAGTGTCAGCTTTTCAGAGCGCTTGGTCTTGCCCTTGCTCTGAGTGTCGGTATCGGAACCGTATTTGATGCTGGAGTCCGCGTTCGGCGTCCATCCAAGGATTTCTGCCTGTGCCTTCCAGTTCAGACCGCTGGCATTGGTGCGGTTACGCTCGGTTTCGTTATCGAAATCAGCCTTGTCGTTGATCTGGATATTTACCGTGAGAATGTCACCGATGTTCAGCGCGCGCAGGTCCTTGAACAACGCACCCTGGGAATCGCTCCACAGGGAGTAACCGCTGGCCATATGCTTCGGCTGCTTGGGATACATGCCCATCTGCGGCGTTTGGCTAAATTGCAGGCCGGTGCCAATCGGGCTCATGGCCGGCGCATTGCCAATTTCCTTCAGCGTCTGGCTGTTCTGGCAGCTCGCGAGCAAAATCAGTGGCAAGATCAGGGCCGGAATACGCATTGTCATGACGGATCCTTCGAGGTGTTCGGATCGGTTGCGCTTGACATGATCCCCGCGACAATCGCGGCTTTCTGCGCATCCATTTCACTTAAAATCAGGCCGGACTGACGTGCCGGCAATTGCATGATGATGGCGGCCGCGATTTCGACATGCATTTCGGCAAGCTGAGGAGCAGCGGCATCCGCCTTCATCGTTTTGTAGATATCGACCAGATTGGCCTTTGCCTGGGCCAGGAAGTGGTTACGGCGCGCCAGCCAGTCCTCGTATTCCGTCTTGCGGTTTTCGAGGGTGGCGATGCGTTCATTGACTTCCGCCTGCAGCTTTTCCAGTTCCTGCTTCTGCAACAGGTAACGCTGGTCACGGGCTGCATCGGCAATGTTCGTGCAAAATTTCTGAATTTCTTCCTGCGTGCTCATTTCCGTCAGGATGGCCTGCTGGCTTTCGGCATTTGCGACCGGAACGAGCAGGATCAGACCGGCGACGGCGGCAAAGCGACCAAGGGTCTCGAACAGGGAGCGTTTTGGCGTTTCAGATAACATCGTCATTGCAGAACAAGCTCCGCCTGGAGAGCACCAGCCGATTTGATACCTTGCAGGATGGCAATGATACCGTCGGCTTTCAGCCCGATATTGTTGAGACCGGACACCAGCGTGCGCAAATCTGGACCTTCGATGATGGCCACCTGTCCACCTTCCTGCATCGCCATGATGTCGGTCTGGGGCTGGACAGCAGTTTCACCTCGTGAAAACGGCGCTGGCTGAATGATCTGCGGTGTTTCGGTGACCTGAACCGTCAGCGTGCCGTAGCTGACCGCCACTGGCGAGATGCGAACATCCGCGCCGATGACGATGGTGCCGGTGCGCTCGTTGATCACGACCTTTGCAGGCGTATCGGTTTCGACCAGCAGGTTCTCAATTTCGGCCATCAGCCGTGTGAGATCAGCCTCACGCGGCTTCTGCACGATGATTTCCTGAGAATCGCGCGGTTCTGCCACCGTGCCGCCGTAACGAGTGCGGGCAAAAGCGTTGACGACATCGGCCACGCGCACGGCGGTCGAGAAGTCAGGATTGCGCAGCTGCAGAACGAGATTGACGCCATCCTTGAACTTGGATGGCAGTTCGCGCTCGATGATTGCGCCATTGGGTACCCGAGCAGCGGTGGTTACACCCTGAGTCAGCGTTGCCGCGTCACCTTGCGCGGAAAAGCCGTTGACGATCACAGCACCCTGCGCCACCGCGTAAATCTGGCCATCGGCACCGGAAAGCGAGGTCATGATCAGCGTACCGCCGCGGAGCGACGTGGAATCACCCAGCGAGCTGACCGTGACATCAACGCGGCTGCCGGGGCTGGCAAATGGTGGCAGGTTGGCAGTGACCATGACGGCAGCAATGTTCTTGGCATTTGCCTGGCCGCCTTGTGTGGTGATGCCGAGGTTCTGCAACATGGCGCGCATCGACTGTTCGGTGAACGGCGAGGAACGCAGGCTGTCACCCGTTCCCTGAAGGCCAACCACAAGACCGTAACCAATCAGCTGGTTGTCACGGCCCGACTGCAAGGACGCGATATCCTTGATGCGCGATGTATTGGCATGGGCCGGCACGGTGGCAAGCACCTGCGTCATCAAAGCCAGAAAGAGTATCGCAATCGACTGCAAGGCTTTCATTTCGCCATCACCTGAATAGAGCCGTCCCGCATGACCGTGCCGTTGACGATCACGCCGGAATCAATGTTACGCACACGCACCACGTCGCCCACGCCACCGTCCTGCATGGGAGTACCCGCTGCAGAGATCGTCATATGTCCGATCGTAAAGGTCAGACGGACGCTTGCACCGCGGGTCACAGCATAGGGGATACGCAAGGCGGCAACCGGAATGGTGCGGCCTGGAAGCAGTGTCTGCTTGGAGATTAGGCCTTCGATCTGGCCGACTTCACTGGCATAACCGTTCGAAATATTGGGGTTGGTGACCTCAACCTCTTTCAAGGCATCGGCAGAAATCACCTCACCGGGATAGATGATGCGCGTCGGAACCAGCGCAACTGGTGCCTGAGCAACGGAGGATGTGGCGACCACGGACAAGACGGACGCGATGCATAACCGGACAAGTCCGTTATTAAATCTGCTATTTTTCCGGCTAAACCTCATGTTCGCCCATCCTTTCCCGTTTTTACTTCAGGTTCTTACTGACCACCGAGGCCATTTCGTCTGCGGTGGTGATAACCTTGGAGTTCATTTCGTAGGCACGCTGAGCCGTGATCAGGTCAGTGATTTCCTTGACCGGATCGACGTTGGAACCTTCGAGGTAGTTCTGCTTGATGTAGCCGTAGCCTGGATCTTCCGGCACGCCGACGATCGCATCACCGGATGCCGGTGTCTGAGCAAACAGGTTGTCGCCGAGCGGCTTCAAGCCGGCTTCATTGACGAAGTTCGCAATCTGTAGCTGGCCAACTTCGGTGAATTCGGTGGCGTTACCCAGGCGAACTGTCACCTGACCGGTACGGCTGATCACGGTTTCCGTTGCATCGATCGGAATGATGATGTTCGGGATAACGTTGTAACCATCAATGGTAACGAGCTGGCCGTCAGCGTTCTTGTTGAAGGCGCCGGCGCGTGAATACAGTGTCGAACCGTCAGCAGCTTCAATCTGAAACCAGCCGCGACCAACCAGAGCCACATCGAGATCGTTACCGGTTTCGATGAAGTTGCCCTGTGTGTGAATGTTACGTACCGCAGAGGTCTGTACACCGAGACCAATGTTGGCGCCTTCAGGCACGATAGCCTGGTTGGCGCGGTTGGCCACACCCTGCGCACGCTCTGTCTGGTAGAGAAGATCGGTAAACTCGGCGCGGGCGCGCTTGTAACCGGTCGTGTTGATGTTGGCGATGTTGTTCGCGATAACTTCAAGGTTTGTCTGCTGCGCATCCATACCGGTCGCGGCGATAGCAAGTGCTCTCATGTCTACGTGTCCTTAATGGTGCTAAATCTGCATCTTCGATACTTCGAGATATGCGCTGACAATCTTGTCACGCAGCGCAATGGCAGTCTGGAGGGACTGCTCGGCACTCAAAACCGCATCGACGACTTCACGTGTGTTGGCTTTGCCCTGAATACCTTCAAAAGAGGCCACTTCGGCCTTCTTGAGGTTGTTCATGGCGTCGACAGACATGTTGCCCAGCACGCTGGCAAAGCTCATGCTGGTCTGTTCGCCAGGGGTCTTTTCACGCGTTGCACCGGTCAGATCGGTCGAAACGGAAGAAATACCGTCGAGATCACGCGTCAGCGAAAGAGAGCTTAATTGATTAATTTTATCGATCATTGTGAAGCTTTCAGAAGGTCAATCGTCGCGCTGACGAGTTCACGCGTTTGTTTGATCATTTGCAGGTTGGCGTCATAGCTGCGGTTTGCTTCGCGCATATCGGCCATTTCGATGAGGATGTTGACGTTCGGCATTTTGACGATGCCGTTGGCGTCTGCCGCAGGGCTGCCGGGATCGTATTCCTCGATGTACTTGCCACGATCCTCGCCGAGCTTCTTCACGGTAACGCGTTCAACGCCCGAAGCGCGGTCCAGCTCGGTCCCGAATGTCACCGTCTTGCGGCGATAAGGGTCAGCACCCGGAGTGTCGCCGGTCGAACGCGCGTTGGCGATGTTTTCCGAAACGATACGCAGGCGGGTGGACTGAACTTCCAGACCGCTTCCTGCGATCTTGCTGGCAGCGCTTAAAGGATCCATGTTCTTTACCTCTTCACAGTCATCAGCATCATGCGATGGAACGTCTTCACCAGATTGGCGTTGAGTTCGTACTGGCGCTTGATTTCACCGGTTTTCGTCATTTCTTCCGCAAGAGCGATCGTGTTCCCGGACTCTTGAACGCCGATTTCGTTGTTCACCTTGGAATTGCGAACCTCGATATTGTCGCTCAGCGTACTTGAGCCGAAGTGCGCAGCATGCGTCTTGGCCATTCCCATCGTGGTTCCGGTCGACTGCATGACTGCTTCGAAAGGACTGACGTCCTTGCCTTGGTATTTAGGAGTGTTGGCATTGGCGATGTTGGTCGCCACGACCTCCTGACGAATGCTGAGCCATTCCGCTTGACGGGATGCCAGTTCGAACAGTTGAATCGGTTCCATAGATTTCTCCATATTTTATGGTCAAAACCTATGCTGCTAATCTTGCGTCAGACTTACGGGAAATCCGTTGCGACAGCGGTTATGGCAAATCTCACGCCTTTGCGATTGGGGTTGCCAAAACGCAACAGGCGCAGCTGGTCAGCCGCGCCTGTATCCGTTGGAGATTATAGGTCTCCAGAATTGTGATCAGTGACTTTCGTTCTCGTAGATCTCGCCATTCGAGGTCACGATGACCCAGCGGCCGTCGCGCTGCTCGATCTTTGCCAGCTTGGTATTATCGGGCAGGACAGAACCAACCTTGACCATATACATGCCAGCACTGTCTTCGATCAGCGCACGACCATTGGCCACATGCAGCAGGCGGTAGTTGGCGCCGTGACCAGGGAATGGTTGTTCCTCACGTGCCGCGATGTTATTCTGCCGTTCCTTACCGGAATCCGATACTGTCGCGGTGGTCAGTGGATCAAACGGCAACGGTGGAATATCCGGACGGTCATCCTTGTTGCGGTTGACCATGGCCAGTGGCGAAACACTAAACACTTCCTTCGGGCCGGTGTGAGGAAGGTCACGGGTCATGTCGAAGTTCGGCGTCGTGACGCCAAACTTGTCTTCATTGAAAAAAACGTACCATGGGAAAAACCCAGCCGCCGCAGCAAGCGTCACACCACAGGTCGCAAGAATGCGATCGGTGCTGGTGATCGATGCCTTTGCCTTCTTGTCCATCTCGATACGTTCTTCTTGTTGCTTGTCGAGCATGGTTATCCTCTTGGTCTTTGATTATTTGCCTGCTGCGGCGCATTGCCGGTAATTGCATTGCGCAAGGCAATCGCAAGGTCGGCATAGGCATCTGCGGCTGGCGGTTCTGACGGCGTCTGTTTCAAGACATCGTAAATGATCGGGACCTGCTTGATCGCCATATCGAGATCAGGGTCTGTGCCGGGTCGATAGCCACCGATCAATCTCAAATCGCGGGTTTCCTCGAAGCGGTGCACCAGTGCTTTGAGGCGTGAAACCAGCGTTTCCTGGTCCGGTGTCCATGCTTTTTTGGCAAGACGCGAAATCGAGGCCAGCGGGTTGATTGGCGGGTAACGGCCTTCTTCGGCCAGACTGCGCTCCAGCACGATATGTCCGTCAAGAATACCACGGGTCGAGTCGGCAATCGGGTCGTTATGGTTGTCACCATCGACCAGAATGGAAATGATTGCGGTGATGGTCCCGGTGCCTTCGACGCCCGGCCCTGCCCGCTCCAGCAATTTCGGAAGTTCGGTGAAAACAGATGCGGGATAACCACGTGCCACCGGCAATTCACCCGACGCAACTGCGACTTCACGGATGGCATGGGCAAAACGGGTCACGCTGTCGATGATCAACAGCACGTTGTCGCCCTGATCGCGGAAATGTTCGGCAATCGTCACCGCAGACAGCGGCGCCATCTTGCGCAACATCGGGCTTTCGTCACTGGTCGCAACAACGGCGATCGACTTGGCCATGTTTTCGCCAAGCGTATCTTCAATGAATTCGCGCACTTCGCGTCCGCGCTCGCCAACAAGCGCAATCACAACCTTGTCGAAGGCATCGGCTTTCGCCAGCATCGACAGCAGGGTGGATTTACCGACACCGGAGCCCGCGAAAATGCCAAGGCGCTGACCAAGACACAGCGGTGAGAAAATATCGATGGCGCGCACACCGGTCTTGAAGGCTTTTTCCACACGGCTACGGGTCATCGACGGCGGGGCGGTGTTGGAAATGGAACGCCGATCCGTGCCTGATGACAATGGACCCAATCCATCGATCGGGTCGCCCAGAGCATTGATCGTGCGGCCACACCAGCTGTTCTCGGGCGCGACGCGGAATGCCCCCTTGTAGATGACCGTGTCGTCAATGCCGATCGGTTCACCCGGTTCAATGGGGCACACAAAGATCAGATCGGATTCAACGCGAACGACCTCACCGAGATGAATGCCGGTTTCGCTGCGATGGGCGACAAATTCCCCCAAACGCACGTGCCGGGACAACCCGGACACCGTGTAATGGCCAGCCGCAATAGCCGTCACCCGCCCACCATGTGCAACGGCAACATCTGGGTCGGCATAACGTTCAACCAGGCTGGCAAGTTGTGCCAGCTTGGAGGTCGACGGTTTGGAAGGGGAACCTGCGTCAGCCATCATGGCCTTGATCCTTAACGGCTACCGCCGAGTGTCTTGATTGCTTCACCGAATGTGGATTCGGTTTCGCGCATTACGGAGGAGATGCTGTCGAAGGCCCGGTTGACCTGAATGAGCTGCATCATTTCAGAGATACCGTTGACGTTCGATTGCTCGGTGTAACCCTGCATGACGCCGGCATCACTGCGGTTCACAACCGGCTGCGGCGCGGCCACGGTGGTGATACCACTGTTGTCATGGCGCAGATAACCTTGCGAGATATCAGCGGTATAGAGGCCCATCAGAGCAATCTGGCGATCATCCTGAACAATCGCACCGTCAGCGCCGATCTTGATCTCACCACCAGCGCGGTTGAGTTCGATCTGGCCACCGCCGGCATCCAATACAGGGTATCCATTCGTTGACACCAGAATACCATCTTCACGGATGGTCAGACGACCGTCACGGGTCAGAACCTGTCCATTCGGCGTGTCGATTGATAGCCAAGCATCGCCCTTTACGGCGACATCAAGCGGGTTGCCGGTTCTGTCGAGGGAACCACTGCGTGTGGAAAGGTAATCGTTACCTTGCGACACGAAGGCAACTTTTGCATTCATGTCGTTGCGGGTCTTGCTCAGCACCTCGTCAAACTTGACTTCCGTCGCACGGTAGCCAGCGGTGTTGATGTTCGCCATGTTGTCAGCGATGGTGGTGATACGACGCTCAAGCGCCATCTGTGACGACAGGGCCACATACAGTCCGGACTGCATATCATTTGCCTCCGAGTTTCAGGGTGTTGATTGAAAGAAGAAGGTCGGAAGAAATTCCAAAACCGGCGGACGAACCAAGAATGGTCGTTGAGGTATTGACCTGTGAGGGGTTTTCCATCTCCCACATGATCGTGAAACGCTCGAGCAGCTTGCCGACTTTGACCGGATCCTGCAGATCCTCCATCTTGATGGCCTTTTCGACCAGCGCTGCCTGCTTGTCGATGTCGGTGCCGGCAAACTCTGCCGGAAGTTGGAATGTGGTGCGGAAAACCTGCGACATCGCGTCGTCGGCAATAATGCCCATGCCGGACGTGATGGATGGCGCCATGCGTTCGAAATACAGCGCCAGACGCACACCGGTATTGTCGGAACCGGCTTCCTGCTCAAGCGTCTGACGGGTGTATTGAGCAACAACATCCTTTTGCGCGCGGTCGAAAGACGTCGCAGCTTCACCGTAAGCGGCAAAGTTCAAAGAGGTTGCCAGTTCCTTGTAACGGGTATCCGACAGCTTGTTGGCAAAGGCGTCATCCTTGGTGACACCTTCCGTCAACACCTTGCGAATAAAGGCTTTTGCGTAAGCCATGTCTTCAAGGCCGTGCGCTTTCAACGCGTAATTATAAAGCCTTGAATCTTCCATGAAGGCGTCGATGGATTTGATCGAGCCGATCTTGGAAAGGTAATATTCCGTCTCCCGCGCAACATCCGGTTGCTTCGATATACGATCAAGAGACTTGCCGATATCCTGGCTGATAAGCCGATAACTGGTATAGGTCGTTGTCACGCTATGTCCGCCGTTGCCGAATCCTGTTGCGCACGGATGTGCCTCGACAGGATGATGACTGTCATTGCTTGCGCGAAACTGTTTGTTCTGAATGTATTTTCCGCGGCTATCCTACAGGTTCACGCAAGCCACATTTTCTACAACTCGGCCACGAGACAACGGTCAGGTGCGAGTGTTCAATGAATATCATTATCGGGTTAATCATCACCTTCGGCTGCGTTATTGGCGGCTACATGGCTATGGGCGGCCACTTGGACGTTCTCGTTCAGCCGTTTGAGCTTGTCATCATCGGGGGTGCAGGTCTCGGTGGCTTCATCATGGCTAACCCCATGAAAGTGGTAAAAGATTCAGGCAAGGCACTGGGCGAAGCCTTCAAACATTCCGTTCCAAAAGAGCGCGATTACCTCGATGTTCTCGGCGTTCTCTACTCTCTGATGCGCGACCTGCGCACGAAGTCCAGAAACGAAATCGAAGCGCACATCGACAACCCGGCTGAATCGAGCATTTTCCAGACGGCGCCTTCTGTTCTGAAGAACAAGGAACTGACTGCATTCATCTGTGATTACGTCCGCCTCATCATCATCGGCAATGCCCGCTCACACGAGATCGAGGCGCTGATGGATGAAGAAATCGACACCATTCTTCACGACAAACTGAAGCCTTATCACTCGATCACGGCGATGGGCGATTCATTCCCAGCTATCGGTATCGTTGCTGCGGTTCTCGGCGTTATCAAGGCGATGGGCAAGATCAACGAATCACCTGCGGTTCTCGGTGGTCTTATCGGTGCGGCGCTCGTGGGCACCATGCTCGGGATTATCCTGTCCTACTCGATTGCCAACCCGCTTGCAGCGCAGGTCAAGATCGTTCGTACCAAGCAGCACCGTCTCTACATCATCGTCAAGCAGACCCTGATTGCTTACATGAACGGTTCCGTGCCGCAGGTTGCTCTCGAATATGGCCGCAAGACCATTTCCAACTACGAGCGCCCGTCGATCGACGCCGTAGAGCAGGAAATGATGAACCCTGGCGGCGAAAACAAGGCGGCTTGATAAATCATGACGACACCAGACACAGCTCCCGCAATGGACCACGCACTTCTTGCCAAGCTCACAGGTGGGCTTGGCGACCAAAAGACGATCCTCAAGATCGGCGCCGATGTTGGGCATCTCTACAGCGAGTTTCTGCCGGACATGTTCCACAGCGAAACCGGCATCCCCATTGAGGTCGATTATATCGGCTGCCAATCCGGCCTGATGACCGATCTCGTTCGCGGCATCGGTCCTGAATTCGCGGTGGCCGATTGCTCATTGCGCAACTGGTCTCCGAACTTCATTCTGGCCTGTGGCAATGCATTCATCATGACTTTGATGGAACGTATGCTTGGCGCGCTGCCAGAGACGATTTCCGAACCGGAAGTGCGCTCGCTGTCACAGATCGAGCTTGATCTTGCAGCTCTCGTCATTGGCCGCATGGCCGGCGTTCTTCGTTCGGGCGTCAACGCACCGGGCGGTTTTGAAGCCGCGATTGACCCGCCCTACAATTCGAAGGGCAAAAGCGGTTTCGATGAACAAATCACCGGTCAGTACGGTGTACTGATTCGTTTGAAGGTGGATCTTGGTAAGGTTTCCTCGGAATTTGCGCTGGTGATCCCGCAACGTGTCATGCTCAAGACGCAGATCGTTGCGCCAAAGGCATCGGCTAATGCCATCAAGAAGCACGAGGAATGGGTTGCTCTGATCAAGGAACAGGTCAAACGTTCGCAGGTTACACTCGAGGCACGTATTCGCCTTCAGAAGATGACCCTGCGCAACCTTGCCCGCCTGACAGAAGGTGATGTGGTTCCGTTCCGGGATATCAGCCGCGACGATATCACCGTCGAGGTCAGCGCCAATGGCAGCGACATCTACAATTGCGAGTTTGGAAAGGCGGGAGACCGCTACATGGTTCGCGTGAAAAACAACGTCAGCACAGATGATGAGATATTGAGACATCTGATGGGTTAAATCTTGTCGTGCTCAAATTGAGCGAAGGCAGTTTGACGCAAGTTTCAAAAGGAATAATTACGGCATGGCTACGAAGAAAACACCTTTGACTGAAGATGACGCGCTTTCCATCGGCGAACCTGCCGATCTGGATCAGGCGATTGGCGACCTGCGCGGTGTCCTGAAAACGGATGCAGACGGTGGCTTTGGCGATTTCGGTGATTTTGCCGACACGCCCGCGACAGATGCCGTCGACGCTATGAGCTTCGGTGGTGCTTCCAACGATTTCGGCATGGACGATTTTTCGGCGCCACCAGCTGCTGGCGCACCAATGCAGATCGGCAGCGGCCTTTCCGACAATCTCGACCTGATCATGGATATTCCAATCGATGTTCAGATCGTTCTCGGCACAAGCCGCATGCTGGTTTCCGGTCTTATGGGCCTGGAAGAAGGCGCAACAATTGCTCTGGATCGCAAAATCGGCGAACCAGTTGAAATAATGGTAAATGGCAGACGCATTGCACGCGGTGAAATTACTGTTCTTGAGAATGACGACTCACGTTTTGGTGTTAAACTCATTGAAGTGATGAGCATCAAGAAAGCCTGATCCCGGTTTTGGGGCAGAGAGGAAAGACCATGATGGACTTTGAAGATTTCGGTAACCCCATTGAAGGGAAACCGTTGTCTCAGGCAGATAAAGCTGCCGCCGTGCTGCTCGCCATGGGAAAAGGTGTGGCGGGCAAATTACTTAAATTTTTTACGCAGGCCGAACTGCAGCTTATTATTGCATCTGCGCAGACCCTACGGGTTATCCCACCGGATGAGCTTGCTGCCATCGTGAACGAATTCGAGGATTTGTTCACTGAAGGCACAGGCCTGATGGATAACGCCAAAGCGATTGAAAGCATTCTCGAAGAAGGCCTGACACCAGAAGAGGTTGACGGTCTGCTTGGACGTAGAACTGCCTTCCAGGCTTATGAAGCATCGATCTGGGATCAGCTTCAGGACGCCAGCCCCGAGTTCATCGGCAAGTTCCTTGCCAAGGAACACCCACAGACCATCGCATACATTCTTTCCATGCTGCCATCCGCTTTCGGTGCCAAGGTGTTGCTGACCATCCCGGATGAGCAGCGCGCCGACATCATGAACCGTACGGTCAACATGAAGGACGTCAGCCCAGCCGCCGCGCAGATCATCGAGAAGCGCGTTATGGCCCTGATTGCCGAGATCGAAGCGGAAAGAAACGCAAGTGGTTCTGCGAAGGTTGCAGACCTCATGAACGAACTGGAAAAACCACAGGTCGATACGCTGCTGAGTTCGCTGGAAACCCTCAACAAGGAATCCGCAAACAAGGTCAAGCCGAAGATCTTCCTGTTCGAAGACATGCTGGTCATGCCACAGCGCAGCCGCGTCCTTCTGCTCAACGATGTCTCTGGCGATGTTCTCACCATGGCTCTACGTGGTGCGACCAACGAAATCAAGGAATGTGTCCTTTCGGCGATCAGCCCGCGCCAGCGCCGCATGATCGAATCCGACCTGGCCGTTCCGGTTGCAACGCTCAACACACGCGAAGTCGCTATTGCTCGCCGTGCTGTTGCGCAGGAAGCAATTCGTTTGGCAAGCTCCGGTCAGATCTTGCTGAAGGAAGCAGATGCGAATGCTGCAGCGGCGTAATTGCCAAAGCAGCGGTTGAAAACCCTGGCGGGGCAGGCTTGCGCTATTGCCCCGCAACGCACCACAGTCTAGCCTGACCTGACTATCCCGCCATTCCGGCGGGTTTGTTTTATGTCGGGGACCGACGTCTTGTCAGACGATCAGGATAAAGAAAGTAAAACAGAAAGCCCCACGGAGAAAAAACTTCGTGATGCGGCCGAGAAAGGCAATTTGCCTGTCTCGCGTGAAATTCCGCTCTTTGCGTCTGCTCTCGCTTTTTATCTGTATCTCGTCTTTTTCATGCCGACCAGCACGGCCCATATTAGCGAAACCCTGAAGGATCTGTTCGACCAGCCGGAGCAATGGCAATTGCTGAACCGGCCGGATGCGTTTTCGCTGTTTACCCATTTGGGCCTGGCCATCGCATATATGCTGCTGCCAGCGATGTTGATGTTCATCATCTTTGGTATTTCCTCGTCCGTCTTCCAGAATATGCCGTCTTTTGTGCTTGAGCGTGTGCGCCCACAGGCCTCCCGCATTTCACCAATGAAGGGTTTCAAGCGGATATTCAGCGTTCCCGGTTTCGTCGAGTTCGGCAAATCGATCTTCAAGATCATGATTGTCTCGATCATCATGTTCTTCGCGTTGCGGGGCGAGTACTATAAATTGATCGATGCGATGTTCTCGGACCCGCAAACGATTTTTGTGCGACTTGTCACGATCGTCAAAAAAATGATGATCGTCATTTTGATCTGCACCGCGCTTTTGGCTGCCGTCGACCTTTTCTGGACGCGCCATCACTGGTTCTCGCAATTGCGTATGACCAAACAGGAAGTGAAGGACGAACACAAACAGACCCAGGGTGACCCGATCGTCAAGTCACGCCAGCGGTCGATTGCGCGCGACCGCGCTCGCCGCCGCATGATCAACAATGTGCCGCGCGCCACCCTCGTCATTGCAAACCCGACCCACTATGCCGTCGCCCTGCGTTATGTACGCGATGAAAACGACGCTCCGGTTGTTGTGGCAAAGGGACAAGACCTTATCGCGTTGAAAATACGTGAAATTGCAGAAAAAAACGGAATTCCCGTTTTTGAAGACCCACCACTCGCTCGCTCCATGTTTGCGCAAGTCTCGGTAGATAGTGTGATTCCACCAGCCTTTTACAAGGCTGTTGCAGAACTCGTTCATCGGGTCTTTGCACAACGGTCAGCGAAAAAGCGGGTCTAGTAATACGAATGAAAAAATGCCCCTACACGGAACAACGAGAACAAATTGTTGCTGAAGCCCTTAGCCCGGTCGCTTCGGAACTACGGCTCCTCGATCCAGCGGACTTGATCTCTCTGCTGCGTTTCGAATGCTACGGGAGCCTTGCCGATCTGGTTGCTTCTGCGGCTGAACTGTATTTCCATCCAGGCACAGTCAATTTCGGCGCGGGCGGGGAATACAAACTCGAGTGGGACGGCGTTCCTACAGTCGTTCTTGATCTTGAGCTTAAACCGCTCGGTGTGACAATTTACGCGCAACTGCATCTTGCTGATGAGTTTGCGGCGATCGATATCAACCATATATCGTTCCAGAATGCGTCGGATAATCCGGATATCAATACGGAGTTCCTGAAACGCAGCCTGCGTGAGGCACGTTTTGTGACGCGCAAAACCGGTCAATTGGCTTAACGCGGTTAAGCCCCGGTTTATCAACCGTTTGAAAGTGCCCTGACAACGTCTTTTTGGACATGAAACAGCGGCGCCCTCACCTCTAAACCTTTCTACGACCCGGAAATCATAGCGATTTCCGGGTCTTTTCGTTTTCTCTGGATACTCTCCAGACTGCTGGCATAAAAAAACCTGCGCGGAGCTTTTCCGCGCAGGTTTTAATATCTGAAAGATCGAAACGATCAGCCGAATTGGGCGATGTATTCTCGGATATCGAAAATACCGTCCTTTGGGCCGGGATTTTCCGGGAATGCCGGGTTAAAGCGCAGATAGGCGCGTGGCTCCTGCGACTTCGCCGCACCTTCAACCGGGTAGGTCATCCGTGCGCGAATATCCTGCGGCAGCAGGTTCAGCGTCGTGGTTTCGATCATTGGATCAAGAATGATCGGTTCATTCGAAAACTCTGTTGCTTCACGCGCCGCCGTAACAACGCCGGCCAGTTTGCAGATCTGGCCAAATGCGTCTGGCGACAAAGGCATCTGCTCATGCGCCGCCATGCGGTGGTACATGATGTAGGCTTCCGGCCAGTTTCCTGCCTCGACATGAAGGCGCAGCGCAACGGCCTGACGCATCATCATGAATTTCAGAATACGGGCATTCAGCGATACCTTTTCATCCGGGCTGAACGGATTGACCTGTGCAGCGCGTGACACCAGATATTCGATGCCACCGCGATAGGTATCCCACAGGAACATGCATTCCTTGTTGCCCTGTTGCTGGCGCGGATCATCGGAGACAGCCGTTACGCGCGCAAATGGCTCTGGCACGAACATGATGTCGCCGCCTTCGAGCGCGCGGGTGGTGTAGAGGAATGCCCAGAAGATAAATGGCGTCGGGCTGGAAATCGCCTTTGCCAGCACACTGCGACGAATGATCATGAATTCCGGGAAGACATGATAGTTGAGGATCATGTCCAGCATCGACAGAAAGTTGCCCTTGCTGTGGCGGATCGGGCCAGGCAGGCGGTAGAATGGGCCAATGTCGGTGTTGGCGTTGTTACGCCCATCAACCAGCATCCACGGTGCCTGAATGACACCGAGCGCCGGATCCTGCTCCATCAGGCGCACATATTCGACAACCTTTTCCGGGATCAACAGATCGTCGTCACCGAGGAACACGGCATAACGGCCGCGGGCGCGCTGCATGGCGAACGAATAGTTGCTGACAAAGCCAGAATTCTTCACACGCCGGAAAGCGTTGATTTCAGGACTGTCGGAAATCGAGGCGATATAAGCAGGTGTATTATCCGTCGAGCAGTCGTCAACGATGACGATTTCAAACGGAATTCCCAGTCTGCGAAACGAATCCAAATGGAATGTGACGTTGCGCTCAAGCAGAAACTGCCGGTTATATGTGGGGACACAAATCGACAAGATGATAGGTTGTGTCGAGGACATTTTTTTCTCCGCAGTCGCTCACAGTTCCAGCAAACGCAATGCATCCAGATGCAATACGCCCAAAGTTATCATTGTTAGCTACACCTATTCGCTTTCCCGAAACTGTCCTGTTCCATAGCTTGTTATTGAAATTGACCGCCCCCGCGTCTGAAGCAAAGATATCCGTTTACTGTCGACAAAATGCGCACAACCGTCTAGTCTCCGCTGCATCTAACTACCCACCTAAAAATTCTGCCGGAATGGAATGTAATGTTTCAGAAAAACCCACCCGCCTTCATTCAAGATGACGAACGCCTGTCGAGATTGAAAGAACTTCGTGAAACCATGGGTGCGCACGGCATTTCCGCTACTTTGCTCGGCGCTTCCGATAGCCTGCTATATTTCACCGGTTTGCATTGGCACCAGAGTGAAAGACTGCTCGGCGCATTGGTGACGCGGGACGGGCTTTTCTACATCGTACCGGGCTTTGAAAAGAGCCGTGTTGAGACACTGCCTCATCTGCCCGGCGAAATCCTGACATGGGAAGAAGACCAATCACCGTCAAAACTTGTTGCTGCACAGCTGAAGCCATCAGAAAAACTGGCACTGGACGATGCTCTGCCGCTGTTCATCTATCACGCACTGGCCAAGGCTGTTGGTGCCGAGCGGCTTGCCGATGGCGGACGGCTGATCCGCAATCTGCGTCTGTGCAAATCGGCCGCTGAAATTGCCATCATCAAATATGCGATGGATCTGACGCTGGACATTCACCGGCAGGCCCATGCGATCATGAAACCGGGCATTCGGGCCTCGGAAGTCATTCGGTTCATCGATGAGCGGCACCGCGAACTGGCCGGCTCGTCGTCTACCTTCTGCATTGTCTCCTTCGGCTTGGCCACCTCGCTGCCGCATGGTGCCGATGGCGACCAGACGCTTGCAGCTGGCGATGTCATTCTTGTTGATACCGGCACGCGCATTGACGGCTATCACTCCGATCTGACACGCACATACATGATCGATGAGCCAACCAAGGAATTTGCCGCGGGCTGGGCAATCGAGCGTGAGGCACAGCAGGCTGTTTTCGATGCGGCGAAGCTTGGCGCTTCCTGTGCAAGCCTTGATGACGCAGCCCGCGCGGTGATGGCCCGCCATGGACTTGGACCAGATTATCAGCTTCCGGGTCTACCGCACCGAGCAGGTCATGGACTTGGGCTTGAAATTCATGAAGAGCCCTACATCGTCAGAGGCAACCAGACCAAACTGGCAACCGGCATGTGTTTCTCCAATGAACCGATGATCGTTTTCCCCGGCAAGTTCGGCATTCGGCTTGAGGATCATATCTACATGGCGGAGGATGGTGCCCACTGGTTTACACAGCCGGCCAAGGGTCCAACAGAACCGTTTGCGTAAACGCAAATCAACAGGGAATGTGTTGCCGCTTCGCTTCCATTTGTGTGGCGAAGCGGTAGTGTACGGGCGCGAAAAACCTACCAAATTTTAGTCTGCAGGAGTGACAGATGACCCAAGCGATCGAGTATATTTCTTTTGAGGAAGCCCGTGCCCTGAGCCTGGAGTTGCTCACCCTTGCAGGCTTTTCGAAAGGTCATGCAGAAACGATTGCTGCTTCTGTCCTGAAAGCGCAGCAGGACGAGTGCCACTCTCATGGCCTCTATCGCCTGATGGGCTGTGTCAAAACCCTTCAGATCGGCAAAGTTGATCCGAATGCCGAGCCAACAGTGGATACGGAAACGCCCGGTATCGTGCGAGTCAATTCCCATTACGGGTATTCATTGATGGGCTTCCATGCCGGCCTGCCGCATTTCATCGAGAAAACCAAAAAGCAGGGCGTTGCCGCCATGGCGATCAACAACTGCTTCCACTTCTCCGCACTTTGGCCAGAGGTTGAAGCGCTGGCTGACGCGGGTCTGGTGTCCTTTGCCGTTACCCCCAGCCACTGCTGGGTGGCGCCGGCTGGCGGCACCAAACCGTCCTTCGGCACCAATCCATTTGCCTTCGGTTGGCCACGGGCTGGCAAACATCCGTTCATTTTCGACTTCGCGACCAGCGCGTCAGCGCGTGGTGAAATCGAATTGCACCGCCGGGCCGGAAAACCGATCCCGCTTGGCTGGGCCATCGACGCAGAAGGCAATCCAACCACGGACGCGGAAGCTGCCCTCAACGGAGCCATGTTGACTTTCGGTGGTCACAAGGGCTCTGCACTTTCGGCGATGGTCGAGCTGTTGGCCGGTCCGTTGATCAACGACATGATGAGTTCGGAATCGATGGAATTTGACGATGGTGCGGGCGTAACCCCGTGCCACGGCGAATTGCTGATTGCGCTTGATCCGCAGTCCTTCCTCGGCGCGAGCATGACGGAAAGCATGGGACGGGCTGAAAAACTGTTCAGCTCGATTACCGATCAGGGCGCGCGCCTGCCATCGCAGCGTCGTTATGAAGCCCGCGACCGCAACAAGGACAAAGGCCTGCCTGTGCAGACCGCTTTGCTGGTGGACCTGCGTGCGATGCTGGCAGAACTGAAAGCCGCCGTTCCGGCCTGACAATGTAACGAACGGGTAGCCTGTTTCGCAGACTACCCGTCCATGTCATTCCCTACCGGTGATGCTGTAGGTAAAGCTTTCAAAATCGGCCGGCTGCCCGCGACCAGATGTATCGAAAGCGAACATGCCGACAAAAGCACCGGTGAACGAGCCGTGTTCACCGCGCCCGCCCTCATCCGAGACGACACCGGCATCAAGAACAGGCCCAACCGGCTGCCAGGCAGGAGCCGAATGGCTGCGCCAAAAGAACAGCAGATCGTTGCCTTCCACTTCCATCGCCAGATGAATTGGCCCCTCGGGAACAGTGACACCGCCGCCAATCGGAAAACTCAAGCGACCGTGTGGAAAGTCGCCCGGGCATGACAGGATGGTGACGACCCGTCCAAGCTTTTCATGGAGCGTGACAGCAAGCGCGTGAAACTTGTGGCGATTATAATAATGGGTGAGACCCGCCACCTGCTGGTAGGTATCGGGTGAGAACTCCACCACCGTTTCAGCCCGGAAGGAGTGATGTTGCTGGCGCCTAGCCACCAGCGATTGGTCAAACCAGGAGCCAATGCTTTCGCGCCCGAACAATCGCAAATGCCCAGCACGCTCAGTCAGGCTGAAGAGCCGCTCAGGATAGGGCGACCGCAGCCACTGGAAATCCTGTGGCAATTGCGGTGTTTCAAAGCTGTAGTGAATATTGGCCTCTTCCCGCTTGCGGGTGGCTGACGTGGGAGACGCCACCTCGACAGCGGGTACGACACCGCCCTGCGCCAGAAAGAGCCAGTCATCGCGCCATACACATTTTTGGATTGCCGTTTCACGGCCAAGTGTACAGCGCCGTTTCGGCGGTACAGGTCTGCCGCAGAGATGCGTGTGATAGGCCTCGCCATCTGGCGTTTCGACATATTGCCCGTGCCCTGCCCTTTGCAGCACCGCCTCCGGATTGTCTTTTGAGGTGATCAGATGGACATTCGGGTGCATCTCATAGGGACCATCCAGCGAACGGGACCGCGCCATGGTGACAGCATGGTCGTAGCCTGTGCCACCTTCTGCCGTGGTCAGGTAATGCCAGCCATTGCGCTTAAAGATGTGCGGCCCTTCCACAAGCCCGAGCGGGCTGCCGGGAAAGATGTTTTTGACCGGGCCGATCAACTTGCCACTTGCAGCATCCCATTCCTGCAACAGGATGCCATCAAAGGCCGGATGTTTCGGTGCGCCACCGTAACTTTCGGTGCGGTGGTTCCACTGCATGTTGAGGAACCATTTGCGCCCGTCATCGTCATGAAACAGCGTCGGGTCAAAACCGGAGGAGTTGACGTAAACCGGGTCAGACCATTCGCCCTCAATGGTGTCAGAGGTGACGATGTAGTTATGGGCATCCTTGAAGTTGCCGTCGTAACGTTTGACATCGGTGTAGACCAGCCAGAAGCGGCCATCCGCATAGGATAGGCACGGCGCCCAGATGCCGCAACTGTCCGGGTTACCGCGCATGTCGAGCTGGCTGGCGCGTTCCAGCGGTCTGCGTACCAGGGTCCAGTTGACCAGATCGCGTGAGTGGTGGATTTGCACGCCCGGATACCACTCGAAAGTGGATGTCGCGATATAATAATCCTCACCGACACGGCATATGGATGGGTCGGGGTTAAACCCCGACAAAACAGGATTGCGGATCATGTCTTCCTCCCCGCGAATTTAACGCAACAGCTTTTGCGCTTCCTCGATACCAAGAGCAGCCGGTTGCGTGCATGTCGTTGTCATGTCAATGAAACGACCTTCCTCTCCCGACTTCAGGATAGAGGTCATGACATCGATGCCGTGCAGCGCACGCTCCAGCGAGCAGCGTGCGTCCCGCCCCTCGATCAGCGCCATTGCCAAATCGGCAAGACCTGCGGTGCGATAATTGGCACGTGGCCCCTGCGGACTTTCCTGATTGGCTTTACCGAATGGATGCTCCCAATCTTCAAGCGGCTCGATATCCTTGTTCTGGCCGCTGGCTTCCACCACTCCGCCGAAGAAGTTGGGGTCCGGCACGTAGAGCGAACCTTCGGTGCCATAAAGCTCCATATTGGCGTGACGGTGTGACCAGACATCCCAACTGGCCGACAGCGTGATGGTCGCACCGCTGACGAATTCCAACAGCGCATGAATGTTGGTGGGTGTTTCCACCGGTATCGTCTGTCCGGCCAGCGGCTGGCTGGTAATCGTGCGGGTTTTGTTCGCCATCGATGTCAGGGCCGCAACGCGTTTTACCGGACCAAGCAGGTTGATGAGGTTGGCGATGTAATAAGGGCCAAGATCAAGGATCGGCCCGCCTCCGGCCACAAAGAAAAAGCCGGGATTGGGGTGCCACATTTCCATGCCGGGGCTCATGACATGGCATGTGCCTGAGGTGATGCGCCCGACACGACCTTCATCGATATATTTGCGGGCAAGCTGATGTGAACCGCCCAGGAATGTATCCGGCGCGCAGCCAACAGACAGTTTTTTCTCAGCGGCAACTTTTCGAAGTTCTTCGCCTTCCTCAAGCGTCAAAACCAGCGGCTTTTCGGAATAGACGTGTTTGCCCGCTTCAAGAATGGCCTTGGAGACCGAGAAATGCGCGGCGGGAATGGTGAGATTGACGATGACGTCAATCTCATTGTTGGCAAGCAGTTCGGGAATGGACTGTGCCTTCACACCGTATTCTTCGGCTTTCAGTTCGGCTGCGTTGCGGTTCAAATCCGCGCAGGCAAGAATTTTCAGCCCCTTGAACAGCGGAGCGAGAGAAAAATAGGTGGTCGAGATATTACCGCATCCAATGATGCCGACGCCAAGCTCTTTGGCCATGATGATGCTCCAGTATGAAAATCAGTAGGCATTGAAAGATGCAATCGACCGTTCCATCAGGCGGTCGATATCGGACGGATTGTCGTGCTCCAGCACGAAATGTTTGACCGAGGTGTTCTTCAGCGCCGCAATGAGCTTTTGCCATTCCACAGTGCCGTGGCCGAGGTCTGCCCAGCCGTCCTCATTAGCGTTCTGTCCTGACGGCGCGATATCCTTGACGTGGACAGCCGTGATGCGTTTGCCGTAGCTTTCAATCCACGCAAATGGGTCAGCCCCACCCCTGATAATCCAGGCGATATCGGCCTCCCAGCTCAGTTCAGGGCCACCGGCGAGAATCTGTTCCTGCGGTGTCGAACCATCCGCCAGCGTGTGAAACTCGAAATCATGATTGTGCCAGCCGAAGGTCAGGCCAGCATCACGGAATGGTTTGCCGGCTGCCTGCAAACGCTGCCCAAAGGCAAACCAGCCAGCCGCATCAGTGGGGCGCTGGTCTGGCAGCAGATAGGGGCAATAAACGGCTTCAATACCCAGAATGCGGGCAACGGCGAGCGCCCGGTCGGTTTCCTTTTCGAGCATGTCGATGCCGAAATGGCCGGTTGGCATGGTCAGCCCGTTGGCATCCAACTCAGCGCGGAATTGTGTGAGTGCTGCGTCATCCATGCTGGCGTAAATGCCACCATATCCTTCGACTTCACGATAACCGGCCTTGGACAGCTTTTTCAGCGTTTCGGAAAGCGGCGGAAAATTGCGGGCGCTGTAAAGCTGAAAGCCAAGTGTTGTCATTTCCAAGTCTCCTCAATGTCATCAATATTTTCGGGTGTCGGGAAAGGGATCAGATGCGGTTTTCAGTGGCCGCGTCGAACAGCGATGCCATCGACATATCCACACCGAGTCGCACCTTGCTGCCCGGTGAATAACGGCGGTGACCACCGATCCGCACCGACAACGTATGGTCGGCAAGTTTCAACCAGAGCAGATTGTCGGCACCCATCGGCTCCTCGATGTCGACAATTGCTTCGTGAACTTCGCCGCCGGATATCTGCTCATCAACACGAATATGTTCAGGGCGAATACCCAGAATGACCGGGCGGCCAGCGGCGAGTGGTTCCGATGTCTGGTAACCGGCAAGACTAAAGCTCACGCCGTTGGTGACGAAGGCCGTGCCTCCATCTTTTTCCACCAACTCGCCACGCAGGAAGTTCATGGACGGCGAACCGATGAAACCGGCCACGAACAGGTTTTTGGGTCGGTTATAGATGGCAATTGGATCATCAAGCTGCTGGATAACACCGCTTTTCATGATGGCGATACGATCTGCCAGCGTCAGTGCCTCGATCTGGTCGTGTGTCACGTAGATCATGGTGTTCTTGAGCGACTGGTGCAGGCGTTTGATCTCGACACGCAATTCTGAGCGCAGCTTGGCATCGAGATTGGACAGGGGTTCGTCGAACAGGAACACATCAACATCGCGCACCAATGCACGACCGATCGCCACACGCTGGCGCTGACCGCCTGACAGGGCCGATGGCTTGCGTTTAAGTAGCGGCTGTATCTGCAGAATTTCAGCGGCCCGCGCCACACGCCGGTCGATTTCTGCCTGCGGTACCTTTGCCACTTGCAGACCAAAGGACAGATTCTTTTCAACCGTCATCTGCGGGTAAAGCGCATAGGACTGGAACACCATGCCGATGCCACGATCCTTTGGTTCCTCCCAGGTGACATTGCGCTCCTTGATGAAAATCTGCCCGTCGGTCGGTTCCAGCAAACCCGCAATGCAATTCAAAAGGGTCGACTTGCCGCAACCGGAGGAACCAAGCAGCACCAGAAATTCGCCCTCGTGAATATCGAGGTTGAGATTTTCCAGCACGGTTACAGCACCGAAGGACAGAGAAAGCTCTTGGATGGAAACACTATAGGTCATGAAATTCACCCTTTGACTGCGCCTGCGGCAATGCCCCGCACAAAAAGCCTGCCTGAAATGAAATAAACGATTAGCGGAACGGCGCCGGTGAGCAGGGTTGCTGCCATGTTGACGTTGTATTCCTTCACGCCCTGCACCGAGTTGACGATGTTGTTGAGCTGAACCGTCATCGGGTAATATTCAGGTCGCGTGAACACGACACCGAACAGGAAGTCGTTCCAGATGCCTGTCACCTGAAGGATCATTGCCACCACAAAGATGGGCAGCGACATGGGCAGCATGATGCGGAAATAAATCTGCCAGAAGCCTGCACCGTCGATGCGGGCGGCCTTGAACAATTCCTCCGGCAGCGACGAGAAGTAATTGCGGAAAAGCAGTGTCAGGATCGGCATGCCGAAGATGGTGTGCACCACGATCAGGCCAGTCAGCGTGCCGTAGATACCGACTTCGCGCAACACGATGACGATGGGATAGATCATCACCTGATAGGGGATGAAGGCACCGATGATCAGGATGGAAAAGAACAGTTCCGATCCCTTGAACTTCCAGTTGGCCATGGCGTATCCGCTGACCGATGCAATAAAGATCGACACGAGTGTTGACGGAACCATGATGCGCACGGAGTTCCAGAAACCTCGCGAAAGCCCGTCACAGTTGAGACCGGTGCAGGCACTTGCCCATGCCTTGGCCCACGGCTCAAAGGTAATTTCCATGGGTGGTGCGAAGATATTGCCCAGACGGATTTCCGGCATGCCCTTCAGCGATGTCACAAGCATCACGTAAAGCGGCAGCAGGTAATAGAGTGCTGCGACAAACAGCGTGCCGTACAACACGATATTGCGGCGTGAGAGGGTTTTTCGCGGCTTCTTGCCACGCGGTCCCGACAATTGCCGGGCAACCGGATCAACGCCAGCAGCGACTGTATTCAAGGTGCTGATATTAGCCACGTTTGCGCCCTCCGAATTCAAGATAGGCCCATGGGATGATGATGATGGCGACGGTCAGCAGCATCATCGACGATGCCGCAAATCCCTGGCCAAGATTTTGCGCTTGGAACATGTAGTCGTAGACATATTTCGCCGGGACTTCGGATGCGATGCCGGGGCCGCCGCTGGTTTGCGCAACCACCAGGTCGTAAACCTTGACGATGCCGCTGGCGATAATGACGAGCGTGGTGATGAAGACTGCGCGCATCATCGGGATCACCACAAAAATATATGTGCGCCACATGGGAATGCCGTCGACGCGTGCCGCCTTCCAGATATCTTCATCGATACCGCGCAGACCAGCCAGCATCAGGCACATGACAAGGCCCGTTCCCTGCCATAGACCGGCAATCAGGATGCCATAGATCACGATGTCAGGATTATAGAGCGGGTCGAAAGTAAAGCTGGTCCAACCAAACGAGCGGACGACGGATTGCACACCAAATTCCGGATTGAGAATCCACTGCCAAACAAGACCAGTGACGATGAATGAAAGTGCAAAAGGATAAAGAAAGATCGTACGGAATGTATTTTCGAAACGGATTTTCTGATCCATCAGCGCTGCAAGCAGAAAGCCGATAACCAGACTGAAAATCAGCGATAGAATGCCGTAAATCGCCAAATTCTGAATCGAGATAATCCAGCGGGGTGCAGCCCACAGCCGTTCATATTGCTCGATGCCGACAAAGGTGGCGCGCGGCAAAAGCTTGGAGTTGGTGAAAGAATAAACAATCGTCCAGATCGTACCGCCGAGGAAGATGACAACCGCAGTGAGGATCATGGGTATGGACGCAATCTTCGAATTAAGATTGCGGAATAGCTGATTGGGGCGCTTTGAACGCGTTTGACCCGCCATGGATCACTCCTCATCAAACGTTGCCGTTGATTGCAAGGCGGGTGGCCCAATGGCCGCCCGCACCCGCGTGGTCACCGGCAATGTCAGAAAAGCACTCACATTACCGGTAGGAGTAAAGCAGCGGCCTGCAGCTCTATACGAAGTTCAACAGACCGCCAGTCAGATCAATCAGCCGAGCTGATGATACTTGCAAACCGCTTCTGCGCATCTTCGGCAGTCATCGACGTGCTGGCGAAAAACTCCGCCATCAAGTCTTCTTTCTGCTTTTGCGTATCGGCGGACACAAGCTGGTCGGTGCTGGTGAGAGCATGATCCTTGGCCAGAATTTCCAGGCCCTTCTTCATGCAATCATTTGCGACGCCGAGGTCCACGTCACCACGGATTGGCAACGAACCCTTTTTCAGGTTGAAAGCAACCTGTGTCTTTGGATCGACAATCGTTTCGGCCAGAACGTCCTGTGCCTTGGTTTTTGCCTCATCCTTCAACAGCGGGAAGTAGAAAGCGTCGCCACCTGTGGTGATGTAGTCGCTGACGCCAAGACCCGGCAGGCAGGAATAATCTGTTCCGGCCGTCTGGCCAGCCAACTGGAATTCACCCTGCGCCCAGTCACCCATGACCTGGCCACCGGCCTTGCCTGTGATGACCATGTTGGTTGCCTGGTTCCAGTCCTGCACATTTGTGCCGCGCGACATGTCGCGTGCCTCTACGGCAGCAGCAAAGATTTTGGCCATATCAGGTCCGGCAGCGGCTTCCGCATCCTTGTCCTTATAGACCTTTTCATACAGTTCCTTGCCACCCAGTGACAGGACCAGTGTGTCGAACAGACCGTTGGCCTGCCAGGCCTGGCCACCCAACGCAAGCGGCTGAATACCGGCCGTCTTCAATGCAGGTGCCGCAGCGACAAATTCAGTCCAGTTCTTGGGAACCTCAACACCGGCCTGCTTGAAGGCAGCGTTGGAAAGCCACAGCCATTGCCATGAGTGAATATTGACGGGTGCGCAGTAAATTTTCCCGTCGATAGTGCAGCTGTCGAGCAGGCTTGCGGGTTTGATAACCTCTTTCCAATTGCCTTTTTCAGCAACGTCGGACAGGTCACGCATCAATCCGGACTGAACAAGCTCTTCTGCCTGTCTGCCGTGGTTGAATTGGGTTGCAGCCATCGGGTCGCCACCGGTGATCCGGCTGATCATGATCGGTCGAGCGGTACTGCCGGAACCGGCAATCGCACCATCCACCCATTTGTTACCGGTCGCATCGAACGCCTTTGCCAGTTCGGCAACCGCGGCAGCCTCCCCGCCCGATGTCCACCAGTGTGTTACTTCAAGATCCGTTGCACCAGCCATACCTGCAGGCAACAAAACACTAGCCGCAAATGCAGCCACAATAGCACGCGTACGCATGAGTCTCCTCCCTCACTGAAACGTTGCAGGAGGAACGTAAGCGAATATTTTTAAACACGCAACGGCCTATTGCTTAAAAAGTCCTTACGACTTTTGGCTGTATAAATGCCGCTAAAGGCGGGAGAATATTACCCGAAAACAATCATGAGCAGAATTCAGCAAGTTATTGCTGTGATTTCACTTTCCAGAGAAATCGTCCACGGCCTGGAACACACAACAACCTTAATTGGTTGCGGTTTTTTCCTTGTCGGCAAGCTGCTTCCATGAACTTTGTTGAGACAACATGCCGCGCAGGTAAGCAAGATTTGCTTCTGCCTGCTGCTGGGTCAATTCCTGCCGGGCGATGTTATCGGCCTCGGCGAAACGTCCTTGGAGCCCGACGACCAGCGCCAGGTTCTGGCGGATACGGCTGTCAGCACCCGGTTGCTGCGAGGCTGATCGCAGATAGGTTTCGGCCGTTCTTGGATCACTCGACAGGACGTAGGACATTCCGAGGTTGGACAGAATACTGGGTTCGTTGGGCTGCAAGTCCAATGCCATGCGGTATTTGGTGCGCGCTTCTGGCGAGCGGCCGAGTTGATCCAGTACGGCACCTTCAGCGGAATACAGGCGCCAGTCCGGTCTATCCGGTGTCTGCGCGCGGGCGATTGTCGATAGAGCCTGCTCCAGCTGACCAGCACCGGCCTGCGCCTTGCCATAGGCTGCCAGCACATTGCGATCTGCCGGGTTGGCAATGGCGATCTGCTGCATCACGGCCAGAGCCTGTGTGCTTTTGCCAGTCATCATAAGAAGATTGGCATAGCTCATGCCCGTGCGCGCATCCTTGGGATTGCGTTCATAGGCTTTGCCAGCTGCTTCTTCGGCCTGCCGCAGTTGAGACTGGTTGAGATTATCGTATGATTGCGCGGGCGCCGTCGTCGGGATAGAGCCTGTTGTCAGCCTGTCATGCTTGTTGGTAGAGGCGCATGCGGTTAATGCTAGCGCCAAAGCCAGCACGGCACCGCCGTTGATTATGGCTTTTCGCGCTGCAGATACAGAGTGAACAGCAGTCATGGCATTGCCCCTGCGTGCGTTGAACGGCTTTTGCACCTATAAGCGGCGCAATCTTCGCTCCAGCAATAATCTGTTAACCCTAACAGAGTGTTAATTTACTGATTCTCCAAGTTTACGAAAGCAGATCATGGCCCCGTATCAGTTCATCGAAAGAGCAACACCGTTCAGTGCCAAAGCGGGCAACACCCTGCCGGTTTTTGCGGTAACGCCAGCTCATATCGAGCAAGGTGCCATCGACCCCATAGCGCTCGATTGGGCGCGCAAGGCCGGTTTCAAAGCGGAAAGCGGCGCCATTTTGCTCATCCCTTCGGCCGATGGTTCGCTGGGTGGGGCGCTTTTCGGACTTGGCAGCAATCCGTCCGAACTTCCTTTCCTGACCGGCAAACTGGCCCGCGAACTGCCAGAGGGTGACTGGCACATTGAAACCGCACCATTGACGGTGAACCGTTTCGCACTGGGTTTCGGTCTTGGCAGCTACAAGTTCGACCGCTATCGCACCGTCAAATCTTCGTCGGCCAAGATGCTCATTCCGCAGGATGCCGACGCAACTGGCATCAAGCGGACACTGGCTGGCGTCTTCCTGGCACGCGACCTCATCAACATGCCAGCAAACGATATGGGGCCGGACCAGCTTGAAGTGGCTTTCCGTGCACTTGCTGCCCACTACAAGGCGGAAGTTACCGCCGTGACCGGCGACAAGCTGTTGAGTGAAAACTTCCCGCTGATTCATGCGGTGGGTCGTGCTAGCGAAGGCGAGCCGCGTCTTCTGGAAATGCGCTGGGGCAAAAAAGGCAATCCTGCGATTACCCTAGTTGGCAAAGGCGTGTGCTTCGATACCGGTGGTCTCGACATTAAACCTGCCTCTTCGATGGCGTTGATGAAAAAAGACATGGGTGGCGCGGCAAATGTGCTTGGCCTTGCATTGATGATCATGGAAGCCAAACTCAAGGTGAACTTGCGCGTCATCGTTCCTGTCGTCGAGAACTCGATTTCCGCCAATGCTTTCCGCCCGGGCGATATCTACCAGAGCCGCAAGGGTCTGACGGTACAGATCGACAATACCGACGCCGAGGGTCGGCTTATTCTGGCCGACGCATTGGCCTACGCCGATGAGGACGAGCCGGACCTGATGATTGACATGGCAACACTGACCGGTGCTGCCCGCGTGGCGCTCGGACCTGACATAGCGCCCTATTACACCGATGATGAAGATCTCGCTCATGACATCGCCGAAGCGGGCATGGACATGGACGACCCGATGTGGCGCATGCCACTTTACATGGGATATGACAAGGATATCCGCTCCCGCGCTGCCGACATTACCAATGCGCCGGCTGGCGGCATGGCAGGCTCGATCACAGCCGCCTTGTTCCTCAAGCGCTTTGTGTCGAAAACCAAGAAATGGGCCCACTTCGACATTTACGGCTGGTCGCCGAATGAACGTCCGCACTCGTCGGTTGGTGGCGAAGCGCAGGCCATCCGTGCGCTTTATCACTACATTGCCAGAACCTACGGCTGATCAGCAAAAACTAACGGCTCAAAACAGACCTGCACAAACGGCAAAACAACGGTGCGCAAACACCGTTGTTTTCTTTTGAGCCAGCGTGGCAAGTGTGACTGTCGCGTTCAGTCGGCGTGTTTGTGCTGTGCCAGCATTCGCACCACGATGCTGGTCAAGCCAAGCAACACCACGGCAGTGATCAACACGGCCGCAAATGCATTGCCGAAGGCCGTTTCTGCGGCGCTGCGGACGGCGATGGCAAGATTGCCGCCAAGCCGTTCAGCCAGAAGCAATGCTGCATCAAGACCATCGCGGGCCGAAGCCGCACCGTCGTTGATACCGACAGGTGCTTCAAACGAGGTGCTGTAGACCGCAGCAAGGACACTTCCAAGCGTGGCGATACCGATCGCACCGCCAAGTTCAAACGAGACTTCCTCGATTGACGCTGCCATGCCACCATGATGATCCGGTGCGTTGAGCATAATTGCGGTGGAGGCGGCAGTCATTGTCGCACCGAGACCTATGCCCATCAGAAACAGGGCAGCAACCTGCAAGGCGAGGCCATCGCTGATGACACTGTAATAAAGCGCGAGGCTGGCTGCCGCGATTGCCATTGACACCCACACGACGGCCCGTTCACCGACTTTTGCCACCAATATGCCCGCCAACGGGCCGGCGATAAATGCACCAAGCGGAATGGGCAGCACCATCAGACCTGCCACCAGAGGCGACATGTCGAGCACAAGCTGGAAACGTTGGGTCACAGCCAACTGAAAGCCCAAAAGAGCAGCCGAGGCGACGGCAGCAGCAATCACGCCAGCCAGGAAATTGCGGTTGGCAAACAGGCTGAAATCAATCAACGGCGATGCGATGTGACGTTGGCGACGGGCAAACAACACCAGAAACACCAGACCCAGCAGTGCTGAGGCCGAAAATGACAATAGGGAAATGTCCTGTTTTGCCAATTCCTTGACGGCATAGGTCGAAGCTACAAGACCAATCATGATCTGTACGGCCGAAATGATATCGAATGATCGCTGCGGATTTCGCAAGCCGGGGCCAACAAACAGGATGGTTGCGACAAAGGCGACCGCGACGATGGGCAGGTTGATCAGGAAAACTGAACCCCACCAGAAGTGCTCCAGCAACACGCCGCCGATGACCGGTCCGAAGGCCGCACCGCCAGACGCAACGGCCGCCCAGACGCCAATCGCGAAGGCCCGTTCACCGGGCTCCGTGAATGTCTGGCGGATAATCGACAGCGTGGCTGGCATCATCATCGCTGCGCCAACGGCAAGCAGCGCCCGTCCGGCAATCAACACCGCAGGGTTCGGTGAAAAGGCGGCGAACAGTGATGCGGCGCCAAAAACAATCAAACCGATCAGGAACAACAGACGTGCACCGAATTTGTCACCAAGCGCGCCGGATGCCGGTAATAATCCGGCGACGGTCAGCGCATAGACATTTACGATCCACAATTTTTCCGAGGACGATGCCATGAGATCATGTGTAAGACGCGGCAATGCCGTGTACAACACCGTCATATCGATCACGATCATGAACAAGGCACTCGATACAATCGCGAGAATACCCCATCGTGCTTTGGCCTGCATAAAAACTCCATGGTCGCTAAGAGCGAGTTGAACGATAGCTGTGAATTATTTAAATACATACGTATGGAATTAAAAAGAGGCAAGGCATGGGACGAAAGAAAACCATCGATCGGGAGATCATTCTGAATGCCGCCGAAGACATTGTGCGCTCACGAGGAGCCGCCGCCCTGACAATTGATGCGCTGGCAAAGTCACTTGGCGTAACGAAGGGCGGTATCCAGTACAGCTTTGCCAGCAAGGATGCGATTATCGACGCGATGGTGTCGCGCTGGTTCGTGACCTACGACCAGAAGTTCCAGGAAATTGCCGGCGAGGCTCCCGACCCGCAGGCCAAGGTCTGGGCGCATGTGGAGGCGACACGGCAGGCTGACGAGCCGGCAAACTACAAGGCCGCCGGATTGATGGCGGCGCTGATGCTGTCGCCCGAATATCTGGCCTCGACCAAAAAATGGTATGAGAGCCGCACGGAAGGTCTTGATGTGACGACGCTTGAAGGGCGCGCCGCACGGCTGGCATTTCTTGCCACCGAAGGGGCTTTCGCATTACGCTGGTTTGGCCTGATGGATATTTCCGATGACGAATGGGCTTCAATCTTTGCCGACATCAAGACAGTCCTGAACAAAGAGCCTAAGGTTTCATAAGGACATCGGCCGACACGTACGACGATCTTCGCTATTACTTGGAAACCCTTACATGTCCTCTTTCATTGATTTTCGTACTCCAAAAACCTTACCGCCGACCGCGAGTTACTCGCACACTGCGATTGTCCCGGCCAGCGCCAAGACAATTTTCATTTCCGGCCAGGTTCCCATGGATGTGACTGGTGCACTGATCGGTGAAGGTGACTTCAAACGTCAGGCCGAAAAGGTGTTTGAGAACATTGAAATTGCCCTTGCTGACGCTGGTACCACCTTCGACAATGTCGTTAAGCTGGGCATGTATCTGACAGATATGAATAACCTCGGCACCCTCAGAGAGGTGCGGGACCGCTTTATTCAGCTGAAGGCACCACCAACTAGCACACTTGTGCAGGTAACGGCATTCTTCAACCCGGCCATTCTGTTCGAAATGGATGCAATTGCCGTCATCGAAGGCTGACATAACACCGCGGACCCGCAACAGTGTGAGTGAGCACCGGACTGCCATTTTCCTGTTATCTCAGCCAGACAAATGAAGACGAACTGCATAAGTTGGCTGATTAAATTGGAAGATTTTTGTGTGCGGCACAGTCACCCCATTGGCAGGCTTGAACCACTGTAGGCTAAGCAGCGTAGGCCACCCAACCCTTGATGCTGAGCCCCGCATAAAACAGCGATACGTTTGAAAACCCTGCCTCCTGCATCATGGTGACATCTTCTTCCGGCGACAGGATTGAAAGCCGGGTGCCAATGGCCTGTCGTGCGCTTTCAACCTTTGCCGGGTCGGTGCCGTTTGCCAAACCATAGGCGACGTGACGCGCGATCCATTTCGAGCGCTCAGGTTCGCTTTGCAGAAAGCTCAAATGCACCGCTATGAACGGCGCGCCGGTTTTCAGGCGTTTGCGTATTTGCACGAGTGTTTCGAGACGTTGCTGCTCGGCGATAAAGTGGAAGGTCAGTATAGCCGTGGCTGCATCATAAGGCGCTAGTGGCGCATCTTCGATGTAGCCTTCGAACAGGCGGACCCTGTTGTCATGAGCTGCGATCACCGTGTTTGCCAGCTGCAACATGTCGGCCGATGGATCCACACCGTCAAAGGACCAGCCGGCATGGACATCGGCCAGAGCCTTGATTTCCTGTCCACCGCCTGCCCCCAGAACCAGCACACGGCCATCCTGCGGCGTTACTTCCGCCAGTAACAGCGATATCATCCTGTGCAAATCACTGTAGCCGGGGACCTGCCGTGGTGGCCCTTCATTATAGGAACTTACTGCCTTTCCCTTGAACGGGGTTTCCACTTTCTCATTCATGTCCTCACTCCATTCGCATAACGTCACTTTTGTTGTTACATGAATGGATATGGGCACAGCAAAGATGCCTGCCAAGAGCAGGCGTCACGTCTTGCGGGTCAATGGAGCAGATGGCAGGTGGCTGGTTTAAACAACCACTTCCTGATTTTTACGGTCTTCCTGACCGAAAAACTTCAGGTAGCGCTGCACTTCAGACGCTTCTCCGGTTGCCTTTTGGGGATTGTCGGAAAGCTTGACCGCCGGTCTGCCGTTAGCATCGCTGACCTTGCAGACGATGGAGATCGGCTTCAGCCCGGCAATTTCCTTCGGAGCACAACCGGCAAAGTCGTTGGTCAGGTTGGTACCCCAACCAAAGCTCATACGGGCACGGCCTTCAAAATGTTTGTAGGTGTCGATAATTGCATCGACATCAAGACCATCGGAAAAGATCAGCAGCTTCTTTTTCGGATCACGGTTCATCTTTTCCCACCAAGCAATGATCCGTTCGCCACCCTCAATGGGTGGTGCGCTGTCCGGACGGAAGCCAGTCCAGTCAGCAACCCATTCAGGCGCATTCTTCAGGAATGCCGCGGTACCAAAGGCGTCTGGAAGAACAATCAGCAGGTTGCCACCATAAAGGCGGTTCCAGTCCTTCATCACCTGATAGGGTGCAGCGGCCAGTTCCTCGTCATTATTGGCAAGCGCTGCGACCACCATCGGCAGTTCATGCGCGTTGGTACCAACCGCTTCCAGATCGGAATCCATCGCCAGCAGAACGTTGCTGGTGCCGGTAAAGGCTGGACCAATACCTTCCTTCAACGCGTCCACGCACCAGCGTTGCCACAGGAAACTGTGACGGCGGCGGGTGCCGAAGTCGGAGATGCGCAGGCCCGGCAATTCGCGCAGACGTTCGACCTTCGACCACATCTTGGCCTTGGCACGGGCATAAAGAACGTCCAGCGTGAAATAGCCGAGCGATTTCATGGCGCTGCGCGACCGCAGTTCGTTGATAATGGCCAGTGCCGGAATTTCCCACAACGTGGTGTCCATCCAGCGGCCATGGAAATTCAGCTCATACTGGCCGTCACGCTTGGAGAGTTCGTATTCCGGTAATTGGTAGCTGGACAGCCAGGACAGGAATTCCGGCTCAAAAATCTGCGAGCGTCCGTAGAAGGAGTTACCGGCCAGCCAGATTGTTTCCTTCTTGGTCAGACGAAGCGTGCGAGCGTGATCCAACTGATCACGCAGTTCCGCCTCATCGATTTCGTCGGCAAGGCGCACGGTCTTGGTGCGATTGATCAGGGAGAATGTCGCATCGACTTCCGGATAGAGTTTCCAGATCATCTGCAACATCAGAAGTTTATAGAAGTCCGTATCGATCAGGCTGCGAATGATCGGATCGAGCTTCCAGGCGTGGTTATGAACGCGGGTGGCGATGTCCGTCATTGTCATGTCTGCGGCTTCCCTCTTCCGGCCGGGGGGCCGGTTTCCCTCTGCACCGTGAAAGCAAAACTGCCATCACAGTCACTACACAGAAACAGACATACTAAAGTCCATGGGCCGGAAACAAGCCACCAGTAAAGATAAATGGCATCAATAAATCATATCAATTGTAGGCGTCGGACGGATTGATGCCGGGGTACCAGTCTTTTGAGGTCGGATTTTGCGATCCCCAATAGGTCAGCCCGCCGCCCTCGCAGCGATAACCACTTACCGGAAGGTCCTCTTCGAAAATGCTGCGATAGCGCCGCTTGTCGAATGAGCCGGTCTGCAATTCGCTGCGGCAGGTATAACGTACCTTTGGTTTTGCGGTGGCGGGATCTTTTACACCCGGCAGATCGCGGTAGGCATCCGGCGCACTTAACTCGAAGCCGTCCTGATAGATCGTCTGCGCGCTGGCGCTGCTCGATGAAAATCCAATGGTCGCCACAAGCGGCAGTATCGCCCAAACTTTCATCGATATCCCAGCCACGGCCACCACCTCTTACTGCTACGTCTACATCCGCAATATAGGATAGGCAGCGACCATAAACAGGCCGCCTGCAACAACGATTTCGTGAACGGTATAAGCCGCCTTTTACAGCCGCTTGTAGGAGGTCGGAAATTCGTAAAGCCAGCCAATGCGCTTGACGGCTTCATCGAAATTCTCGCGGGCCACTGTCATGCTGTGGCCGTTGGCGTGCAGCAGCGTTTCAGCATCTTCCATGATGCCGACATGTCCCTTCCAGAACACCAGATCACCACGAGTGAGTTCGTCGCGCTCGATCTCAAAGCCCAGTGATTTGACCTGCATGTCGGTATCGCGCAGCGAGGCCTTGCCGGTCATCGACAGGGACAATTGGACAAGGCCAGAACAATCGATGCCGAAGCCGGAGCGACCGCCCCAAAGATATGGCGTCTCGATAAATCTGACGGCAACGGACACATAATCATCAGACACAATTTCACCGATCGGCAGACAGTGCGCCGCAATGACCCCCTCACCTTTTTCAGTCAGAAGATACCGTGTCCCGCGGGTTT
Organism: Agrobacterium sp. 5Ca50; assembly: GCF_055381905.1. Classification (NCBI taxonomy): domain Bacteria; kingdom Pseudomonadati; phylum Pseudomonadota; class Alphaproteobacteria; order Hyphomicrobiales; family Rhizobiaceae; genus Agrobacterium; species Agrobacterium sp. 5Ca50. Next base: position 196,298 of record NZ_AP026438.1, on the reverse strand, counting down.
CTGCCTCACCGACAAAACGCAGCGTGCTGCCCATGGACAGAGCTGTTACCGGTGGCTTGCGCAGTTCTGCCTCAGGATAGAGAAAGGTTCTGGGTGCAGTGATGCGGTGCGTTGCAGCCTCAAGCTGCCCCAGCGCCGTTTCCGGCAGATAACCGGTGTAACCATCCGTATCGGCCTGCACCCATGCCCAGCCATTTGCGCGTTCAAAAACCCGCACGGTTTCACCGAGCAGAAGTTCGGTGTCTATACCCTTGGCAAGATCAGGCGATGGGCGCAAGGCACAGACTGGCACCGCGATGCGCGCCGGTTCACCCGTCACAAAACGGGTTGCTTCAACCTGCCCCTCCAGCCTTGTATCGGCGAGGTCCGGGCGAAATGCATGTAGGCGACGATCCAGTATCATGGGCGTTTTTCCGGCGTTGTTTGCAGTCTTGCCTGCTCGATAATCATATCGCCAAAATTTTCAAGGAAAAGAGCACCGGTTACAGTCCTTTTGATGACGACGTTGCGCCGGTCTTTTTCGTCGCGCACGCGGTCGATCAGCCCCATGTCGCCCATCGTATCCAAGGCGCGGGTAATCACCGGTTTGGTGACACCAAGCACTGTCGCCAAACCTCTGACGGTGTGTGGCGGAGGAACAAGATAGACATGCAGGAGAACGGCCATCTGTCTTAGGCTCAAATCACGGGCGTCGGTTTCTACCTGTTTCAGGGTTACCCTGTGCCACAGGCCCAAGGCCTCGGAAGCGGAAAATTCGACCGGCAAATATCCCTCCAACTCTCAGGGGTCATGGCTCTGCGCATCCGTTTTCCTTGATTGTGATGATAAACACAACACGCAAAAGCAAAACCGCCGCGGATGTTCTTGCTGACAGCAAGTATCGACGGCGGTCTATTTCACCCTTTTAGCGGGCGTTTTTCCGTCCCCTCTGGACTTGTTTCTTACAAAGCAGAAACCGTGCCAGTTTTGTTTCAAAGTGAAAAGTGCAGTATTTTCAGCATATTGTGCTGATTTACGCCAAACCGACACCGAAATGGCATCGGGCAAAATTTGTGCAGTGCGAAAGCATTTGCCTAAAAAAATCCCGCCGGAGTGCGGCGGGATTTTCATATCAGTCCGTTGCTTTTGAAAAATCAGACTTCCGCAGCCTGTTTTTCTTCCGCTGCCTCATGGGCACGTTCATTTCGATTGTAGCGAATTGAAGACCACAGCGCGATACCGATCAGGGCCGCGCCACCAAGACCGGTGATGACTTCCGGAATGTGGAACAGGCTCTGCATGTACATGATCACCGAAAGGATGAGGATGGCATAGAATGCGCCATGCTCAAGGTAACGGTATTCCGCCAGCGTACCCTTCTCAACCAGCATGATCGTCATGGAGCGCACATACATGGCGCCAATGCCGAGGCCGATGGCAATGATGAAGAGGTTCGAGGTCAGTGCGAAGGCGCCGATGACGCCGTCGAAGGAGAAGCTGGCATCCAGGACTTCAAGGTAAAGGAACGCGCCGAAACCGCCCTTTGCCGCACCCTGCATCATCTGCTGGCTACGGTCGAGCACGCCGCCGAGAACTTCCACCAGCAAGAAGGTCAACAGACCCCAGATTGCCGAACTGAAGAAGACATTTGCTGCTTCAGGACCGAGTTTCGGATCACTGCTGTCTGCAATGATACGCGAAAACACCAGCATGATGACCAGAACGAAGGCGATTTCGATACCCTTGATGGAAGAGTAGGTGGAAATCTTCTCTTCAAGCCAACGCACCCAATGCACATCTTTTTCGTGATCGAAGAAGAAGCTCAGACCGACCATCATCAAGAAGGTGCCGCCAAATGCCGCGATTGGCAGATGTGCGTCCTGCATGATCTGCGCATAACGATCCGGTTCAGTCGCAGCCATGACCATGGCAGTCCATGGACCGACATTGGCAGCGATAACCACGATGAGCAGCGGGAAGACGATACGCATGCCGAAAACGGCGATCAGAATCCCCCAGGTCAGGAAGCGATGCTGCCATTCCGGCGTCATGTCCTTGAGCTTGTTGGCATTGACGATGGCGTTGTCAAAGGAAAGCGAGATTTCAAGAACAGCCAGAACTGCGCAGATGAAAAAGATCGTTGCAGTGCCGCTGACGGTGCCTGTCATCTCCCAACCGAGATAGCCGCCAAGAATAAGGCCAACAACAGTGACGATGAAGGCCCACTTGAAGTAGGAAAGGGTCGATTTTTGAGTGGTGGAGAGGCTCATGTTCAAATCTCTCCGTGAATTGAGATGCTGGCGTGCGCAGCAAAAAACGCCATGCCACAAATGGCACGCGCAGTAAGCGTGGTTGTTGTCTTCATGGGATAAAATCCGCCGGCTGCTTTGCAGGCGGTACCGACATCGCGAGAGCGCCGTAAAACTCTCGCCAGAGGGGCCCGGCACCATTGTTCCTCTTGCCCGATCATAAATTTGTGATACGAGCCTCTATGTACTCTGCCAAGTTTGGGATTTCGTCAAGTCCCCCGAGCGGGCGGCGTATCATCAAAAACGGGAAACAAACCGTTTTCCGATCTATTTCCCGTCAAAACTTGTCCGGCATTTCCCGTTTTACGGGTGTGGCTGCCAAGTATCCTCACACGAGGTCGTTTGGAAATTCGGCAATTGCCTTTTTGCGCTTCAGCGCATTTTCGCGGAAGAAGATGTAGAGGCCCGATACCACGATCAGTGCTGCACCAATCACAATCGACATTTGTGGAATGTCGTTGAAGAAAAGCCAACCAAAGAACACCGCCCAGAGCAACAACGTGTATTGCAGCGGTGCAACGGCTGCGGCATCGGCCAGTTTAAGAGCGCGGTTGACGAGCACATGCGCGCCCATGGCGACAATACCAAGCAGACACAACAACGACATATCGAAGGTGGATTCAAGCGGCACCCACCCATCCGAAGACACCAGCAGTGCTACGGCACCAGCAAGCAACGCTCCGACGATCTGCCAAAATGCCAAAGTGGTATCGGCGGTGTTTCGCAGCTGTCGTCCGGAAATCATCATGAAGGCGAAGGCTGCACTACCAATAATCGACAAAAATGCAGCCGGCGTCAGGCTTGCCGAGCTTGGCTTGAGGGCAATGATGACGCCGACAAAACCGATTGCGATGGCGGTCCAACGGCGCCAGCCGACCTTCTCCCCAAGAATGAATGGGGACAGTGCCGCAACATAGATCGGAGCTGCCAGCCAATAGGTCATCACGTCAGCCAGAGGCAGCGAAATGACGGCGTAATAAAAACAGAAAATTTCGATCGTCGAGAAACAGACACGCGCAAACTGCAGGCCGCGCCGCTCGATGTTCACCAGACCGCTGACGCCGACTTTCCAGAGAATAGGCAAGAGTATGACGATTGCAGCGACGCTGCGGATAAGGATGACCTGACCGAGAGAATAGGTGGAAACCAGCCATTTCCCCATTGCGTCATTCAGCGCAAACATCAGCATTCCCAGCAACATTACGCATACGCCAAGGCTGGATGGAGACAAACGTTGGAAAAATGCGGTCATATCAGGGTCTTTTCATGCAGGAATGGTGTTTTTCTGCCCTACAAGTCTCTTTCCCTGTCGGTTGTGTCAAGGCAGTGATGATTGCCATTCGCAACAAAAGTAATATTTTTTATTTTCCGGCCCGTTGAATGCTAACGGACACTGATTTACTGGCGAAATGTCTGGATCAGGTGAAGTTTCTTTTCTCCTGGGCAATCAGTTCCTGCAAAAACTGCACAACAGTGCGCACACGCACGAGTTCACGTGCCGATTCATGATAGGTTGTCCAGTAGGATCGCAAAATGCTGTGCTGCGGAAACAGTCGGACAAGTTCCGGATATTGCCGCGCTATATAATCGTGCAGAATGCCAATGCCGGCACCCGAGCGTACCGCTTCCGTCTGGCCAATGGCACTGGAGATTTCAAAGGCCGCATCCCAGTCGCGCATGATCTCGCCAGTATAATTGAGCGATGGCGCGAAGATCAGATCTTCCACGTAACCAATGCGGGTATGGTCTTTGAGCGCCTCCAGCTGCGGAGGCGTGCCTTTCGTCTCCAGATAGCTGCGCGAGGCATAAAGGCCGAGTGAATAATCCGTCAGCTTGGCGGACACCAGTCGTCCCTGCTCCGGTCGTTCAATGGTGATGGCAATGTCCGCCTCACGTTGTGACAGCGAAAACGAGCGTGGAACCGGTACAAGCTGTACCCGAAGGGCTGGATAACGGGCGATCAGGGGCCCAAGCCTTGGAGCAAGGAAGGCAACACCGAAACCGTCAGGCGCACCGATACGCACCGTGCCGGCCACCGCTGCATCCACCCGGCCAAGATCTGCCTGGGCGTTCATCATTTCCACTTCCATGCGTTCGGCAGAAACCAGAAAGCGGGCACCCTGCTCCGTCAGTTCGCAGCCATTGGTGCTGCGCAGGAACAGCTGGCTACCGAGCGAAGTTTCCAACGCAGATACCCTACGGCTCAGCGTTGCGTGGTTGACACCCAGCCGTTTTGCAGCGGCCAGAAACTGCCCGGAACGGGCCACACTCAGGAAACAGCGCACATCATCCCAATTCATCTGTCAGCCCTTATGTCGAAATTTGCACAACAGATGATTATTCGAGTCCATTGATTTGTGCAATTCAAAGCGTAATGCTGCCGCCAATTCAATTTGGAGGATCATCATGAAGGAAATCGGTCATTTCATTGGCGGCAAACATGTTGCTGGCACCAGTGGGCGCACATCTGATGTTTTCAACCCGGCAACCGGTGAAGTTCAGGCAACCGTGGCACTGGCCAGCGAAGCTGAAATCCGTGCGGCTGTTGAGAACGCCAAGCAGGCACAACCAAAGTGGGCCGCGACCAACCCGCAGCGCCGTGCCCGCGTATTCTTCAAGTTCGTTGAGCTTCTCAACACCCACCTGGACGAACTTGCCGTTCTGCTTTCCAGCGAACACGGCAAGACGGTAGATGATTCCAAGGGCGACATTATCCGCGGTCTTGAGGTCTGCGAATTCGTATGCGGCATTCCGCATCTGTCCAAGGGTGAGTTCACAGAAGGTGCCGGCCCTGCCATTGACATGTATTCCATTCGCCAGCCTGTTGGCGTTGGTGCCGGTATCACACCGTTCAACTTCCCGGGCATGATCCCGATGTGGATGTTTGCACCGGCCATTGCTTGCGGTAACGCCTTCATCCTCAAGCCATCCGAGCGCGATCCATCCCTGCCAATCCGCCTTGCAGAACTGATGATCGAAGCTGGTCTGCCGGCAGGCATCCTCAATGTCGTCAATGGCGACAAGGGCGCCGTCGATGCCATTCTGACCGACCCGGATATTGGTGCAGTATCCTTCGTCGGCTCCACGCCGATTGCCCGTTACGTGTATGGTACGGCTGCCATGAACGGCAAGCGTGCCCAGTGCTTCGGTGGTGCGAAGAACCATATGATCATCATGCCGGACGCCGATCTCGATCAGGCCGTCAACGCGCTGATGGGTGCAGGTTACGGCTCTGCTGGCGAACGTTGCATGGCGGTGTCCGTTGCCGTTCCGGTTGGTGAAGAGACCGCGAACCGTCTCGTCGAAAAGCTGATCCCGCAAATCGAAGCCCTTAAGATCGGTCCTTACACCGATGACAAGGCCGACATGGGCCCGCTGGTCACCAAGGAAGCGCAGGCACGCGTCAAGGGTCTCATCGACAGCGGCGTTGAGCAGGGCGCAAACCTCTTGGTTGACGGCCGTAACTTCAAGCTTCAGGGTTATGAAGACGGTTATTTCGTCGGCGGCTGCCTGTTCGACAACGTCACGACCGACATGGATATCTACAAGCAGGAAATTTTCGGACCAGTTCTGTCGGTTGTCCGCGCCAAGAACTACGAAGAAGCCATCGATCTGCCGATGAAACACGAATATGGCAATGGCGTTGCGATCTTCACCCGCGATGGTGATGCGGCTCGCGACTTTGCATCGCGTATCAACATTGGCATGATTGGCGTCAACGTACCAATCCCGGTTCCGCTGGCTTACCACTCCTTCGGCGGCTGGAAGGCTTCAAGCTTCGGTGACCTCAACCAGCACGGTACAGACTCCATCAAGTTCTGGACCAAAACCAAGACCATCACCGCACGCTGGCCATCAGGCATCAAGTCTGGCGCCGAGTTCGTTATGCCGACAATGAAGTAAACCAAACGACATCACTGACTTTCCGCGCCCGTAGCATATCAATTGCTGCGGGCGTTGTTTTTTGGAGCTGTGATTGCGGAGAGCGTGATCTCTCCCTCTCGTAATGCGCTTTATGGCTGGCCTTCTGCACGCAGTGCACGTAACATGCTCTCAATCAAGAAAGGTTGGTCCTAACCGGACCGGCCGATAATGGGGTGTTTGCGGGTTATGGTGGCGCGTTTTCTGATCTACCAGCAAAGAGATGTTTTTCGTTAGCGACAGGCGAACATGTCGCATGAACGGAAACAGACCTTTGGTGCCTGAATGGATAATATTGAATACGCAAAGACCTTTTTTAACGAAAATCCCGACATTGAAATTCTGGAAGCCTTTGTCATCGACGTGAACGGTGTTCCGCGTGGAAAATGGATTCCGCGCGAACGCGCGCTGGATATTCTGGAAAAAGGCATGGCCGTGCCGCGCTCCGTTTATGCCCTTGATATCTGGGGCCGGGACGTAAACGCCGCCGGGCTTGCTGAAGGAACGGGTGATCCCGACGGGATTTGTTACGCCGTCCCGGAATCGCTTTCGCGCGTGACATGGCTTGGGCGTCCGACCGCGCAGGTTCTGCTGGCGATGAAAAATGCCGATGGAAATGGCTTTTTCGCCGATCCACGCCACGTGCTGGCGCAGGTGCTGGACCGCTACAAAAAGCTGGGTCTAACACCTGTTGTCGCAACGGAACTTGAGTTTTACCTGATCGATCCTGTGCGCTCTGCCCTTGACCCTGTGCGTCCACCGAAAAGCCGCGAAGGCCGCTGGCATACCGGCCAGACCCAGGTGCTTTCGATTTCGGAATTACAGGATTTCGAAAACGTCTTCCACGAAGTGGCAACGGCATGTCGCGAACAGAAAGTGGCGGCCGATACGACATTGCGTGAAAATGGCCCCGGCCAATATGAGATCAACCTCAACCATGTCCCGGATGCCCTACGGGCCGCCGATTTTGCGGTGTTTCTGAAGCGTATCGTCAAGGGCGTTGCGCGCAAGCATGACCTTGATGCCACCTTCATGGCCAAACCCTATGGCACACAGGCTGGCAACGGCATGCATGTGCATTTTTCCGTGCTGGATCAAAACGGCAACAACATCTTCATCGGGCCTGATGGTCCATCCGATGCACTGATGCATTCGGTTGGCGGACTGCTGGAAAACATGGGAGAAAGCATGGCTGTGTTTGCACCACACGCCAACTCCTACCGCCGCCTGCGCCCCAGCGAACACGCACCAACCTATGCCTCATGGGGATTCGACAACCGCTCTGCTGCCGTGCGGGTAATTACTGCCAGCCGACCTGCCACGCGTATCGAGCACCGTGTCGCTGGGGCTGACACCAACCCCTATCTGGTGCTGGCAATGATCCTCAATGCAGCGTTGACCGGCATGAAGGAAAAGCGCCAGCCCGGCGGCGCTATTGCTGGCGACAGCCACGCAATCAACCACGAACCATTGCCGACGAACTGGGACTATGCGTTGCAGCGCTTTGCACGATCCAGCTTTGCCTACGCGACCTTTGGACAAAGATATCGCACGCTATATTCCGCCTGCAAACAACAGGAGCTTTCCGAGTTTTCGCTCCGCGTAACCGACGTCGAATATGACGCATATATCAGGACGGTGTGACATGAGCATGGTTTCTTCTGCGAGCACAAACCCCGGCCACACATCTTCGTGGTATGCGGCTTCCGCCAATGACAAACATGTCCGCCCTGCCCTTCAAGGCGATGTTGAAGCTGATATCTGCGTGATCGGTGCCGGCTTTACCGGAACGTCGGCTGCCCTTGAATTGAGTGAACGCGGTTACTCCGTTGTCGTGCTTGAGGCCGAGCGAATTGGCTTTGGCGCATCCGGTCGCAATGGTGGCCAGATCGTCAACGGCTACAGCCGCGACCTGCAAACCATTGCGGGGCGTTACGGAAAAGACAAGGCGCTAAAACTGGCAGCCATGTCGCTGGAAGGCGGAGAGATTATCCGCAGCCGTGTGGCGAAATATTCAATCGGCTGCGATCTGGTTCATGGCGGGTTCTTCGCCGCCTTTACCGATAAACAAATCCGCGAAATGGAGGCGCACAAGGCGCATTGGGAAAAACACGGGCATACCGGTCTTGAGATGGTTTCAAAGGCTGACGTGTCGAAATACGTCAAGACCGATCGTTATGCCGGCGGCATGATCGATAAACTCGGTGGACATATTCATCCGCTTAACCTGGTGCTGGGCGAAGCCGCAGCGGTCGAAAGTCTCGGCGGACGTATTTACGAAAACTCACGCGTTACTGCGGTTGAATTCGGTGCAAATCCAATTGTGCGGACGGCAACCGGCAAGGTCACTGCAAAATATGTGCTGGTTTGCGGCAACGCGTATCTCGGTAAATTACTGCCGCAAATTGGCGACAGGATGATGCCGGTGTCGAGCCAGGTCATGGCGACGGAACCGCTGGATGCGGATCTGATCGAGCAGCTTTTGCCTGCCAATTACTGTGTCGAAGACGCCAATTACATTCTCGATTATTACCGCCGCACCTCCGACAACAGGCTGCTTTATGGCGGTGGTATCGGCTATGGCGGGTCAGACCCTGCAGATCTGACCGGCGTTATCCGCCCCAATATGTTGAAGACCTTCCCGCAGCTGGAAAAAACAAAAATCGAGTATGCGTGGAGTGGTAATTTTGCGCTGACTTTGACGCGTATTCCGCATATGGGCAAACTGGCCGAGAATGTCTACTTCTCGCATGGTGACAGTGGCCATGGGGTGACGACAACCCATCTTCTCGGCAAGATTCTCGGTGAAGCAGTGGCCGGTCACGCCGAACGTTTCGACGTGTGGTCATCCCTGCCAAACCTGCCATTCCCCGGAGGCAAGACATTCCGCGTGCCACTGACGGTCCTTGGCGCATGGTGGTACGGCCTGCGCGACCGTTTGGGCCTGTAAATTAGCCCATAAAAAGCGCGTCCTGTTTGCAAGGGCGCGCTTTTCTCATGTCAGGGAATTGAAAGCCGCACCGGACAATGGCCGGGTCGCAAGGCTTCAAGCCTGCTTCAGCCCTTCAAGGGCATTTTCAACAATCACCTCAGGGCTATGGCTGATATCGACGGTCACCACACCCGGTTCACCGGTCGGGTCTTCCAAGGTTGCCAACTGGCTGGTGAGCAATGACAGTGGCATGAAGTGGCCGGTGCGCGCGCCCATGCGCTCGGTCAGCAGCTCAAGCGATCCATTCAGAAACACAAATGCCAGATCACCGTCGCAGGCGTTGCGCAGGCGCTCGCGGTAGGTCTTTTTCAGCGACGAGCACGAAATGACGATGCCGCCTTTGGCAATGCCTTTGCGCAGCTCCTCTCCAATCAAATCCAGCCACGGCCAACGATCGTCGTCGTTTAGCGGAATGCCTGCTGCCATTTTCTCAACATTCGACTGAGGATGAAGGCGATCGCCTTCCTGAAACTCAATGCCAAGCTTTGCAGCGATTGCTTCACCGACCGTGGATTTGCCGCAGCCGCTGACGCCCATGACGACGATTGCTTTTCTCATAACGCACCTGAATGGGAGGAAGGAAAAAATTTCAATTTCGCCTAACACGTTCATAAATGATCGCAAACCCAAAAAAGGTCATTGCAGCAATCATTTTACGGCACGCATTAATTGCTAAAAATGCAAGCATCGCGTTTACCGTTTGTTGGCCTACACTCTTTTCAAAATATTAAAGCGTTGAAAATACAACAATTTTATAAGCGAATGATTTGTCTCGATATGAAACGACGGTTGAACATGATGTCCCGACTTGAAACAAAAATATTTAAAACAAAACAGATTTTACGTGGCTTGACTTCAGACCGCTCCGGAAATTTTGGTGTTATGGCCGCCGTGATGTTACCTGTTCTACTGGTTGCAGCAGGTGGTGCCGTTGATATGTCGCATGCTTTTGCAAAAAAGCAGGAATTGCAGGAAAAAATGGATGCGGCCGTTCTGGCTGCCGTTCTGAAATCTGACGCGAAAAGCCAGCGCCAGGAAGTGGAAAACTTCATGGGCGCGTTTCTGCCGGAAGAAACGAAAGACGGCCAACCCGTTGAAATGAGTTCCGCAGCGGTGCTGACGGTCAGCAACAATCCCGATGGCAGCGTAACCGGCACATTCGCAGATAAATTCAAACCATCCTTCCTGGGTCTTGCTGGACTGAATGAACTGAACATTTCAGTCTCGTCCACCGCGATTGCCGACAAGGCAGACACGGGCGGCCCGTGCATTTACGTCATGGGTAAGCAGAGCCAGGCTGTACTCATCAATTCCGGAGCCAATGTCAAAGCCACCAAATGTGGTGTCGATGTCCACTCCACCAGCAATCCCGCCTTCATCATGAATAGCGGCTCCATCATCAACACGATGCGCTTCTGCGTGAAGGGCACAAATTACATCAAGAATGGCGGCACGCTGACCAATCTTGAAGTGGGTTGCGCCGCAGCTGACAATCCCTATGCCGGCAAGTTGAGCGAGCCAACCGTTTCCTCCATTTGCACAACAAGCGGCACGCGCGACGGTCAGACGCAGGTGATGAAGCCAGGCGTTCACTGTGCAACGACATTTAACGGCAGCCCGAAAATTACATTCGAGCCGGGCCTGCATATCATCAAGGGGCGTATGATCATCAACAGCGGCGCGACCGTTGTAGCAGAAGGCGTGACCTTCTACTTCCCTGACGTTAACAGCGAAATTCGCGCCAATGGTGGCCTGACCTTTACGGCAACCGCACCAACAAGCGGCACCTACAAGGGTATTCTGATGTTTGAAAACACCAGCAATGCCTCCAACAGCAACAACAAGCAGCAATATATCTTCAACGGCTCCAAGGGTGAGCAGCTGGAGGGCATCATCCATCTGCCGAACCGTGACGTGGTCTATAACTCGACCACCAATCAGTCCAACAAGATATCCATGGTGGTCAATTCGATGATCATCAACTCCGCCAACTGGCAGTTGGAGCCCTACAGCTCTGCCGGTTCCAGCGGCACAGTGGGCTCTGTGCGACTGGTTCGCTAACGCCGATAGTCTGACAGTTTGATCCCCGGTCCAGCGCCGGGGATTTTCGTTTGCGACCAACCGGCCAACCGGATGCGACGTCGCGGCCAGTTATTTGCCAGCATCCCTGCCTTCCGGTCTGCTTGTTCTTTTGAGAACAGCCGGCATCAGGAATGACAAAAACAGCAGACGCAAAATATGGTGCGAGCCAACATAGGTGGCATCGGCATGCATCATGATGGCCATGGCGGCCATGGTCTCCAGTCCACCCGGCGCAAAGGCAATCATCACGGCATTCAGGGGCACGCCAGTGAGGTTTGAAATGGTGAGTGCGATGGCGCCGGCAATGCCCACCACTACGATGGTCAAAACGCCACCGGCGATAAAGGCCCGTTTCAGTTCGCCAATCGAAACATTGTAAAATCGTAGACCGATCAGACAGCCGATCAGAATATAGGTCGGCTGGATGGCCCATGGGGGCACAGCACCCGTGGTAAAGCCCGTAATATGGGTAGCAACGGAAACGACCATGCCACCCAAAAGCAGAGCAGCAGGAAAACGCCAGCGGATAAACAGCATGCCGAGCAGCAGTGCGCAGGCAAATGTCACGACAAGCACAACCGGGTTCATGGCGGCGGCCGGTGCGGAAATATCGGTGCTGACGAGATCGAAATATTCAACGATCAGTGGAACGGACAGCGTCAAAGCAAGGACGCGTACACTTTGAATGATGCTGATGCTGGCAAGGTCGCTGCGCGTTTCAGCACTCAGGCTGATAATGTAGCTGAGATGGCCGGGCGATGCGGCAAGCATGGCGGTGGTACGGTCATAACGGAACACGTAATGCAGCAGCCAGTATCCGCAATACAGTAGCAGGACAACGGTAACGACGACCGCGACGAAACTCAAAGGCCAGGATTTTGCGGCGTGGAATATTTCAGGCGTTACGCTGGTGCCCATGGAAATGCCAACAAGCACGAAGCAGGCATCACGGACGCGTTTGGGAATATCAAGTTTGAGGCCGAAAAGTCCGCACATCGTAACGGCAAGTGCGGGGCCGGAAAGAAATGGTGCAGGAATACCTGCAATTGCTGCAAGTGCGGCCCCGGCAGTACCAACGACAACCGTCAGCAGCAGGGTGAGGATCTCTGGTTTGGTAATCACGGCAGGAATACAATCGGTATGTTGCGATGCAAGACAGGCGGATATTCTGATATCAACCTAACGACTATGCCGGAAGATGCGAAGCAGGTTTTGCTTTTCGCCAATAAAAAACCCGCACAAAGTGCGGGTTTCTGAAAATCACTGTCTACGAATTATCAGGCTGCAGGCGCGACAGGCGCAGAGGCCGTTGTCTTTGCCGCAGGGCGCCTGGCTGGCATGTCATCAAGACCGAGCAGGAAGCCAATCTGTGGACGGGCCTTGACCAGATCATCAATCGAATATTCTGCCAGCACGTCAAAGAAGGCATTCAGAGCCTTCCGCAGCGCCGAGTTGAGCCCGCAGCTGTCAACAAGTGGACACTCGACGGCACCATCTTCAAAGCACTCTGCCATGGCAAAGCTGTCTTCGGTGACGCGGACAACGTCAAAAAGGCTGATCTTGTCAGCTGGTTTGCCAAGGCGCACACCACCGTTACGACCACGAACAGTCTCGACCAGACCTGCCTTGTTCAGCGGCTGGAGGATTTTGAACAGGAACAATTCGGATACGCCATAAGCCTTGGCGATTTCCGGGATACGGCTGAGATTGCCGTCATTCGCTGCGCAATACATCAACATGCGAACGGCGTAATTGGTCTGTTTAGTCAAGCGCATGCTGGTCTCCTAACTCTCTTTGTGGAGTTATATAGTCTGTATTTCAGTTTAGAACAATTCCAAGATTGGAAAAAATTCCATTAAATTTCAGAATTGCTGAAATAGCCGTGTTGACCATTCCCTTGAATCATGAACAAACAACTCAACAATGGCAATGTAATGGAGGCTAGGCCAATGGCAAGCGTGAAACCTCGCGTTTTTTGGGCTGCGTTAACAGGATGCTTATTTTGCTCCGGTGTTTCCACAGCTTTCGCCGACGGTGAAGTCAATGTTTACTCCTACCGCCAACCGGAACTCATTCAGCCGCTGCTGGACGCCTTTACCAAAGAGACCGGCATCGAAACCAATGTGCTGTTTCTAGACAAAGGGCTTGTCGAACGCATTCAGGCCGAGGGCGTCAATTCGCCTGCCGATATTCTGCTGACGGTTGATATTGCACGTTTGGTCGAGGCCAAGGAGGGCGGCGTTACGCAGCCTGTGCTGAATGATCCCGTCATTGAAAAGGACATTCCTGCCAATCTGCGCGACCCGGAGGGCGAGTGGTTCGGCCTGACGACACGTGGCCGTGTCGTTTACGCTTCCAGGGACCGCGTGACACAAAAGGACATCACCTACGAGGAACTGTCAGACCCCAAGTGGAAAGGCCGCATCTGCATTCGTGATGGTCAGCACTCGTATAATATTGCGCTGTTTGCCTCGATGATTGCCCATCACGGTGTTGACTATACCCGCGAATGGCTGACCGGTCTGAAAAACAATCTGGCCCGCAAGCCTGACGGTACTGATCGCACCCAGGCGAAATCGATCTTTTCCGGCGAGTGCGATATCGCGCTTGGCAATACCTATTACGTTGGCCTGATGCTGACCAATGACAAGGAGCCGGAAGAAAAAGAATGGGCCGGTGCTGTACGGGTCATCTTCCCGAATGCTGCCGATCGCGGCACACACGTCAATATCTCGGGCGTGGCCATGACCAAATATGCTCCGAACCGCGACAATGCGCTGAAGCTGATGGAGTTCCTGGCCTCTGGTGAGGCGCAGGAAATCTACGCAAAGGAAGTGTTTGAATATCCGGTTCTGCCGGGTGCGCAGCCTTCCGACGTCGTCAAAGGTTTTGGCCCGATAAAGCCGGACCCACTGTCCCTGACCGAGATTGCCGCGCACAGAAAAGAAGCTTCGGAACTGGTGGACGAAGTCGGCTTCAACGAAGGCCCGTCGAACTGACAGGAAGCCTTGACGCACCGCGCCTCAAGGCATTCAGCGGTTCTGTAATTCCTTATCGTAATTGATGATTGCCTCACGCCGTTCCGGTGTACCGGGATGGGTTGAGAGCATGCTCGTCTTGTCGTGATCACCGAACTCTTTTTCCATCAGCGCAAAGAACCGTTCAATCGCCGTGGCATCGAGGCCAGCAGCCCGCATCAATTCCACCGAGCGCCTGTCGGCTTCGGCTTCTGCATCACGTGAATGCGACAGGGCCAGAAGACCACCGCCCTGCGTCAGAATATCTTCCATGGCAGAACCAACGTCACCCGCCACCAGCATGACCAGACCGGCCAAACCGGCTGCGCGGTAAAGCTGGCGCAGACTGTGCTCATATTCGACATGGCCAATTTCGTGGGCCAGCACACCGGTGATCATCTGTAGATCGTCGCCAGCCAATGAAACCAGCTCATCGGTAACGACAAGTGTACCATCGGGCAGCGCAAAGGCATTGGGGCCAATGACCCCGCCCTTGCGGAAGTTCAGCTTGTAATCCTCAGGCGACCCCTCGGCATGCGCTGCGATCTTGGCAAAATCCTGCCGGATCTCATTTTGTTTTTCGTCGGTCAGTTCGCTCGGCGAAAAAGCCGTCCGGTCAAGCGTCTGCATGGTGCTGGCGGACATCAGGCTTGGAACAATTGGTGGCGTGACGGCAACGGCAAGCTCCACCATCGCGGGCAGTGCCAGCCGATAGGTGGCATAGGCAAGGAAAATCGCAGCGGCCGTAATACCGATCAGGCGCGGGCGGAACTGTTCCAGCCAATGGACAACGCCGACACCCTTTTTACGGTGATGGCGCAGTAATGTGTCGACGGCGTCATTATCAGGCGTTTCAAACAGCGAGCCGTCGGGAAAGGTGATTTCCCTGGGAATTGAGCCAACACGCTGGCTGACCTCGACCAGTTCGATATCAGCCTGCACATACACCCTGTTGTCGTTGGCACCATAAACCAGCAGCATGTGGCCACTGAGTTTGAGTTGTGCGGGGTTTGAAATGTTCGAGCGAGCGGCATGCCACTCGCCCGAAACCATGTTCCTGATATCAGAAACCAAACTCAAAGCCTTCCATGTCCATATATTCGGCGCTGACCGCAGCGCCCGTTGCTTCAATGGACGATAGAACTTCGCCTACATCGCCGTCAAAACGAATTGCCGTGTGTTCGACACTGTAACGTGCTTCGCGCACCGCCGCCCAAGGGCGCATCAGACCAAGGCTCAACACACTGACGACGAGGTTTGAAATAACGATCCACAAATAACGGCCGCGGCCAAGGTCACTTTGCAGCTGGTGTTTTCCGTCCAGCAACATGGACGACACGACAACATTGCGCACGCCAACGCGGTATATGATACCCGCGAAGCCATAGATGATGAAAGCACCGAACATTGCGAAATAAATCGCACCCAGAATTCCGGCGGCGGGAGGCGCATCGGTACCAGAGTAAACGGCCATAAATAACATTGTTACGAGCACGCCAAATACACTACCACCGACGACGACCATGACCGCAGGAATGATCCATGCCTTGTAAAGCTTGCCGATCTTCGGATCAGCTGTGAACGGACGGTCGCCATAACGCAGGTTGCCGAAAATATAATTGGTGGCCCAACGGCTGCTGAACGGTGCCAGAATGCCAAAAGACAGGAACGCAACCATGCTGCCAAGCAGGATCGATACAAATGCGCCACCTGCGGTGCCCACAAAGTCAAAACGAACATTACGATAGCTGGTGACGCGTGCGTTAAAACGAATGCTGCGCATGATCAGCCACGGCAGGAAAATAAAGATAACGATCGGTGAAATCAGAGCGGCAGGCGGGATAAGATACGCCAGAACGTTCATGACAATGATGAAACCAAAGGCAATCAGACGGCCTTTGAAAATCTGTCCGCCGGTGGCGTGGTAGCCAAAAGCGCGGCCGTGAAGAACGGTGTTACCATTGAAGTAACGTTTGCGGCGCACCTTTGCCCAGGCGGAATAAATGCCAATTGTCACGATCGTCAGGAGAATGTTGACGATCCAGATGCCGAAATATTCCTTGGCGCTGCCAGTGAAGCTGCCGCGTTCAAAAGCTGCCTGCCTTCCGACAGGAACAAAAGCTTCATTCATAAATTTGTCCTCTCATCCTTGTCTACTCATGCATCGGGCCGGAGAACAAAATGCTTCCCGGCGAGCGCGATGCAAAGATCAATCACTCTGAGTGTCGCTGGATAACAGCCATAAGGCTGAACGACGCTGTCATGTGGTTGCCTGACATTTATCGGGCCGGTCCCCACCACCACACGCTTAAGGTTAGTAAAACCCAAGACGGTTGCATTACTTGAGTGCTTCTGTCTTGTTTTCTTGCTGAATGCAAGAGCATTTTCTAAACGATCTTTTTTCAGGTAATCAAGTACAAGCTTAACGAAATCGACCAATCATTTGATTGAAAAATCAATTGATTGGTCAGATATTGATCCGCCCGATCTTCACGGGTTGAAACGTTCCGGGCGGTAGGCACCGGCGGGAATGACTGTCGTTTCGCCATTCATCATCTCGGCCAGAATACGACCGGAAATTGGCCCAAGCGTCAATCCGTGGTGAGCATGTCCAAACGCAAACCACAGGCTTTTATGGCGCGGCGCTTGACCGATAATCGGCATCATGTCTGTGGTGCAGGGTCGCGCACCCATCCAGGGTTCGGCATCCAGCCTGTCACCAAGCGGCAGGATCGTCCGGGCAACCTTTTCGGCGCGGTCAAGCTGAACAGGCGTTTTCGGCGCATCGCGACGGGCAAACTCTGCGCCTGTTGTCATGCGAATGCCCTTACTCATAGGACCGAGGAAATATCCGCGTTCACCGTCCAGAAGCCAGTTGTTGAGCTTGGCGCCGTTACGCAAATTATAATGCATGTGATAACCGCGTTTTACGCCAAGCGTGAAGCGATAACCTAACTTACGTGTGACCTCATCAGCCCATGGTCCAAGTGCCAAAACCACTTCGGCAGCCTCCACCGCTCCATCCAGCGTGCGCACTTTCCAGCCGGTTGCGGTTTGCGCAAGGGTTGTTGCATCTCCTTTTATGAACTTGCCGCCAAGGCTTTGGAACAGAGCCAGATAAGCCATGGTCAGGCCGCGTGGATCGAGAACCGACCACGGGTCTTCCCATTTCAACGCGCCGACAAAATCGTGGCTGAGATGCGGTTCCGCCTGTTCCAGTTCCCCCTTGCTCAACCGGGTATAACGCACGCCATATTGCACGGAAATGCGATCAGCCTCTGCATATTCGGCATCGCGCTTTTCAGGTGTTCGATACGCCTCCATCCAGCCATTCTTGGCGATCAGGTGCCCTGCGTCAGCCGCTTCAATCAATATCTGATGTTCGGAAATCGAATGTTCGATCAGCGGCGCATAGGCACGCGCGATCGCCTGGTGACGCGATGCATTGGAGTTCCACCAGTATTTGGCCAAGAACGAGACCACCGATGGCAAGGCGGACAAGTGGTAATGCGCGTCGATACTATTGTTTAATGCGTAACGAAGGATTTTTCCCGGGTCCTGCGGAAAACCGTATGGCACAACACCTTCACGCTGGATAAGCCCGGCATTGCCAAATGAGGTTTCTTCACCCGGTTCACGCCGGTCAACAAGGACGACACTCTTGCCCTTGCGTGCCAGTTGCAGCGCCGTGGAAACGCCGACGATACCGGCACCCAATACGATTACATCTGCTGTCATTCCACCAGTCCCATTACCCGCATCATCTTCCCCTGATGAGAGGAAGATGCGGCGGCCACGAACTGAAAGCAATGGCAAAATCACGCCCTAACGCGGGAATAACAACCGGCACGGGACAAAGCCCGCACCGTGCCGGGACTTTCCAATTATTGATTGACGGCTGGTGTTTCCACGGCCTCGATATTAAAGGCCGCTGCCATCAGCGCCTTGGTATAATCCTGCTGCGGGGCGTTGAATATCTGGGTGGATGGACCTTTTTCCACCACCTTGCCCTGCCGCATGACGATGACCTCATTGGCCAGTGCCTTGACCACTTTCAGGTCATGGCTGATGAACAGATAAGCAAGATCATGTTTGGCCTGCAGATCACGCAGCAAGTCCACCACCTGCGCCTGCACGCTCATATCAAGCGCTGACGTCGGTTCATCCAGCATGACAAACCGAGGCTTTAACACCATAGCGCGTGCAATGGCGATACGCTGCCGCTGCCCGCCGGAAAATTCGTGCGGGTAACGCCAGCGGGTTGCCGGATCAAGACCCACCTCTTCCAGCACCGATGCCACGCGCCGGTCACGCTCTTCCGACGACAGTGCCTTTTCATGCACTTTCAGGCCTTCAGCGACGATCTCACCCACCGACATGCGCGGGCTCAGCGATCCATAGGGATCCTGAAACACCACCTGCAAGCGGTTTCTGAGCGGTTTCATATCTTCGAAGGAATAACCGTCGATCTGGTTTCCGAGAAAACTGATCCGCCCTTGTGACCTTATCAAGCGCGCCAGCGCCAGGCCGAGCGTGGTCTTGCCAGAGCCGGATTCACCGACAACACCGAGTGTCTGCCCTGCCCGTAGCGTCAGATCGATACCATCGACGGCCTTGACGTGATCAACGACCCTTCGCATCAGGCCAGCCTTGATCGGGAACCAGACCTTGATGTCATCGCCCTGCATCACCACCGGTTTGCTGTCATCCGAATGGGGCGGCTCACCCTTCGGTTCGGCGGCCAGGAGATGGCGGGTATAGGCATGTTGCGGTGTGTTGAACACTTGCTCGACAGGACCTGTTTCAACGATCTTGCCCTTTGTCATCACGCAGACACGGTCGGCGAATTTGCGAACAATGCCAAGGTCGTGTGTAATGAACAGCATGGACATGCTGTGCTGTTCTTTCAGATTACGCAACAGTTCCAGAATTTGTGCCTGCACCGTCACATCGAGCGCTGTCGTCGGTTCGTCGGCAATCAGCAACTTTGGCCGGTTGGCTAGCGCCATGGCGATCATTACACGCTGACGTTGGCCGCCGGACAATTCGTGCGGGTAGGCTTTCAGGCGTTTCTCGGGATCACGAATACCCACCTGCAACAACAGTTCCAGGATGCGTGCACGCGCCTGCGTGCCTGTCATGGCCTGATGCAGTTCCAGAATTTCGCCAATCTGCCGCTCAATCGTGTGCAGTGGATTAAGCGAGGTCATCGGCTCCTGGAAAATCATGGTGATGTCGTTGCCGCGCACGGCACGCAATTCGCGCTCCGGCAGCTTCAGCATATCCTTGTCTTCAAACAGGATTTCACCGGAGGGATGGCTGGCGGCCGGATAAGGCAGCAATTTCAAAATCGAGTTTGCTGTCACTGATTTTCCGGACCCGGATTCCCCGACGAGCGCCACCACTTCGCCCGGCATGATATCGAAGGACACGCCGTCGACAGCAATGCTTTGGCTGCCGCCCTGATGAAAGGCTACCGACAGGTTACGGACGGAAAGAATGGGTTTGGTCATTGTATCGGCCACTTTGTTCGACATCGCGCTCACCGGAATGTCTTGCGCGGATCATAGGCATCGCGCACGGCCTCGCCGACAAAGATCAGCAGTGAAAGCATGATGGACATGGTGAAGAATGCCGTCAGTCCAAGCCACGGTGCCTGCAGATTGTTTTTACCCTGAGAGATCATTTCCCCCAGTGAAGGCGAGCCCGGCGGCATGCCGAAACCAAGGAAATCCAGCGATGTCAGCGTGGTAATGGATCCCGACAGGATGAACGGCAGGAAGGTCAGTGTGGCCACCATGGCATTGGGCAACAGGTGGCGGAACATGATTGTCCAGTTGCCGACACCCAGTGCGCGCGCGGCATTGACATACTCAAAGTTTCTAGCGCGCAGGAATTCGGCACGCACAATGCCGACAAACCCAACCCATGAAAACAACAGCAGGATACCGAGCAGAATAAAGAAGCCGGGCGGCAAGATCGATGCGATGATCAGCAGGATATAAAGCACCGGCATGGACGACCAGATTTCGATGAAACGTTGCATCAAAAGGTCAGTCCAGCCACCAAAATAACCCTGCACGGCACCAGCCGTCACACCGACGATAGCCGAGGCAATGGTCAGAGCAAGACCAAACAACACCGAGATACGGAAGCCGTAAATCATACGTGAGGTCACGTCGCGTGCCTGATTATCGGTGCCCAGCCAGTTCATGTTGCCAAGCGTGCAGTCCGGATCCTTGTCGCCCAGAGGATAGGCGCTGCAACGCTCCGCACTGTCCAGCATCCAGAAAGGCGCCGTGGGTGCGGAACTTGGAATGTTGGAATTCACGGTCTGATAGGAATAGCGGATCGGTGGCCAGATGATCCAGCCATTGTTCTCAATTTCCTCACGGATGAAGGATGACTTGTAATCCGTCTGTGCAAGAAAACCGCCGAACTTCTCTTCAGGATAATCCACCAGAACAGGTACCAGCAGTTCGCCTTTGTAGGAGGCGAGGATCGGTTTATCGTTGGCGATGAATTCGGCAAAGAGGCTGCCGATAAACAGAAACAGGAACAACCAGAACGACCAGTATCCGCGTCTGTTGGCTTTAAAATTCTGCCAACGGCGTTTGGTGGTGGGAGAGAACCAAGGTTTGTCCGGCTTTGCAGCTGTAGTTTCGATGCCCGAGGTGAGGTCGGTCATTACACGTCCCTCCGTTCGAAATCGATCCGCGGATCAATCCATGTATAGAGGACGTCGGACACCAGCCCGACAACAAGCCCCATCAGCGAAAAGATGAACAGCGTTCCAAAGACGATCGGATAATCGCGCTCGATGACCGCGAGATAACCGAGACGGCCAAGACCATCCAGCGAGAAGATATTCTCGATCAATAGAGATCCGGTGAAGAAGGCTGAAATGAATGCGCCAGGAAAACCGGCAATCACGATCAGCATGGCGTTCCGGAACACATGGCCGTACAGGACCTTGCGTTCGGACAATCCCTTGGCCCTTGCCGTGACGACATATTGCTTCTTGATCTCGTCAATGAAGGAATTCTTCGTCAACAAGGTCGTTGTCGCAAAGGCCGACAGCGACAGCGCGATCAATGGCAGCGCCAGGTGCCAGAAATAGTCGATGATCTTTTCCCACCATGGAAGGGAATCAAAATTATCCGAGACCAAGCCGCGCAGCGGAAACCAGTCAAAGAACGAGCCACCGGCAAACAACACAATCAGCAGAATACCAAACAGAAAGCTTGGAACAGCGTAACCGATGATGATGATGCCCGACGTCCAGACGTCAAAGGTCGAACCATCCGATACCGCCTTTTTGATGCCGAGCGGAATGGAGATCATATAGGAAATGATCATTATCCAGATGCCGAGCGAGATGGAGACGGGCATTTTTTCGATGATGAGATCCACCACCGAACGGCCCTTGAAGAAACTTTCGCCGAAATCGAAGCGGATATAATTCCACATCATATCAAGAAAGCGGGTCAAAGGCGGCTTGTCGAAACCGAACTGCTTTTCCAGCTTGGCGATCAGCTCTGGGTCGAGACCCTGAGCACCTCGATAGGTGGCGCCACCCTCATCAAACGCGCCAGCCTGCCCGAGCATGTTGCCACCACCGGAAAGCCTGTCCGCAGCACTGTCACCCGAACCGGAAAGCTGGGCAATAACCTGCTCCACCGGCCCGCCCGGGGCAAACTGGATGACGAGGAAGGAAATGCCCATGATGCCGACAATCGTCGGTATCATCAGGGCCAGACGCCGCAGAATATAAGCTCCCATCAGGTGCTCCGCTTCAGGGAGTTGGGTTCGGCTGTCATCGGCTGCGTCAAACCGTTTCCTTTCCGGAGTGCGGCAGATCCCGCACACTGTATGATTCGTAATTTGCTATGTGAATCAAGGCTTGGCTTATAAAGCAAGACCCGCATCATTTTCCGGCGCTGGCGGACCACCAGGCATTGGGGAAACCAAGCCCATATTCAGGCAACTCTTTCGGGTGAACCAGCGTGTTCCAATAGGCAATGGAACTGAAGCCGCGATAAAACTGCGGCACCACATAGGCGTTTGACAGCAGAACACGGTCCAGCGCACGGGCAGCGGCCACCTGTTCATCACGGTTTGGAGCAAAAATGACCTTTCGTACCAAGGCATCCACGGCAGGGTTCTTAATGCCGCCCACGTTCCCCGACCCCGGGCGTTCTGCTGCTGCCGATCCCCAGTAATCAGCCTGCTCATTGCCTGGGCTGGCCGAGGTTCCCCAGAGTTTAACAATCATGTCAAAATCGAAGCTGCGCACGCGGTTGGCGTATTGCGATGCATCTACCGTACGCAGCGTTGCGTTGACGCCGATCCTTTTCAGATTTTGGATGAACGGCGTGACCGTACGCTCCATGCCAACTGAATCGATCAGCAGTTCGATATCAAGCTGTTTGCCGGTTTGCGCATTGACCATCTTGTTGCCGCGCAATTCATAACCGGCCAGTTCCATCAGCTTCTTCGCCTCAAGAAGATTGGTTCGCTGTTTGCCGGGATCACCAGCAACAGGGTTTTGATATTCCGTGGTGAAAACCTCAGGAGGAAGCTGATCTTTCAACTCCGTCAGAATTTCCAACTCCCTGCCTGTCGGCAAGCCAGAGGACGCCAGTTCGCTTCCCATGAAGAAACTGTTGATGCGCTGGAACTGACCGAAGGCCAGTGTCTTGTTCAAATCCTCGAAATCGAAGGCGTAATTGAGTGCCTTTCGCATATTTGGATCTTGGAATTTTTCCCGTCGCTGGTTCGGTACAAAAGCCTGCATGATGCCGGCAGCGCGATAGACATTCGGCAATTCTTCCTTTGTTATCCGCCCATCCTTGACGGCGGGAAAATCATACTGCTTGACCCAACGGCTGGAGGACTGCTCCTGGCGGAAATCAATCGTGCCGGATTTGAAGGCCTGAAATTCCACATCCTGGTCGGTAAAGAAACTGTAGCTGATGGTCTTGAAGTTGTTTTGCCCGACATTGACGTTGAGGTCCTTGCCCCAATAATCGTCGCGCAATTCATAGGTCAACGTAGACCCTGACGAAACGGATGCGACCTTGTATGGACCGGACCCCATAACCGGCTCCAGCGTAACGCGAGAAATGTCGCGTGGCTTGCCATCCGGGCCGGTGCCCTCCCACCAATGTTTGGGCACGATTGCCAATTGCCCGACAATCTGCGGTAATTCCTTGTTGTTTGCCTCATCGAAGGTGAAGGTTACTTCGCGTTCGCCTGTGACTTCCGCCTTGCTGACGTGGGTGTAATAGTTCGCCTTACTGGTGCTGAGTTCCTTGGTTTTCTCAAAACTGAAAACGACATCTTCTGGCGTTACAGGCTGGCCATCCGCCCATTTTGCTTCTTTTCGCAGACGAAAAACTGCTTTCGAGATATCATCGGGGAAGCTCACAGCCTCCGCCAGCAGCCCGTAAGAGGCTGACAACTCCTCTTCGGAGCTTACCATCAGCGTATCGTAAACGAGGCCCAAACCGTTGGCAGCCTCACCTTTGTCAAGCAACAGATTAAGCGTATCGAACGTGCCATTAGCCGACAAACGCAACGCGCCACCTTTGGGCGCCTCGGGATTGACATAAGCAAAACGTTCGAACCCCTCGGGATATTTGAGTTCGCCGATCGCGGAAATACCGCTGCGCCACTTGTCGGCGTCCTGCGCCGAGGCTGAAAAAGGTGTCGACAACACCGATAATGCGCTCAAGGTGATGAGGCAGGGTTTCAGCCTGTTAAATAGCATGCAGTCCATCTCCGTTTTGTCATCGCGTGCCAGAAGCATAAGCGAAAGTGCGGCAAAATATAGAGGCGGGTGGCTCACAACCTTATTATCCGGATCGGTCTCCAGAGGCGTCAGAACCATTGTTTCACCAAAATGATGTTTCAGCTTGATGCGCTTTTCAGTTAGACTTGTGGGCAAATCACTTTCACATGCGGCAGACGAGAATGAAAACGACACTTGATGGCATCTGGCGTACCGGCGTTGTCGCGCTGGCGGTCCTCTCATCCAACATTGGCATGGGCGGCACTGCCTACGCTTTAGATGACAAACCTGCCAAGGAATTGTTTGGTGCAGCGCTCCTGCCCAATGCCAACGCCTCGTCGCCTTATGGATCTTATGCCAAGGGTTGCCAGTCGGGTGCCGTTGCCCTGCCCAAGGATGGGCCGGGCTGGCAGGCCATGCGTCCGTCGCGCAATCGCAACTGGGGTCAGCCGCAGTTGATTGCACTGCTGGAGCAGTTTTCACAGGATGCGCAGAAAATCGGCTGGCCGGGATTGCTGGTTGGCGATATTTCGCAGCCACGGGGTGGCCCGATGTTGTCTGGTCACGCATCGCACCAGATCGGCCTTGATGCCGACATCTGGTTTACACCGATGCCAAACCGCGTGATGACACCGCAGGAGCGTGACAACCTGCCGTTCACCTCGATGCTGGACAAGAACAAGTTCCTGACCGTCAATCCGCATCGCTGGACCTCTACCCACGCACGTCTTGTGATGCAGGCTGCCAGCTATCCGCAGGTGGACCGGGTTTTCGTGAACCCGGCCATCAAAAAGAAGCTTTGTGAAACATGGTCGGGTGACCGCTCCGACATGGGCAAGATCAGACCGATTTACGGTCATGACGAACATTTCCATATTCGTATCAAGTGCCCGGCCGGTGCTGTCGGTTGCAAACCGCAGGCGGCTGTTCCAGCCGGAGACGGTTGCGACAAGTCACTCGCCTGGTGGTTCACCAAAGAACCATGGGCTCCGCCGAAAAAAGACCCGAATGCAAAACCGGTCAAACCGCGTCCAATGATGCTGTCGGATTTGCCAAAGGCCTGTTCTTCGGTCTTGGCGGCTCCATCCATTGCGTCGTTTAACTCTGCACTGCCAAGCGCCTATTCTGCGCCATCACAGCCTTCTTCGCAGATCGAGGCGATTATTTCGCAAGATGCCGTCGGCGGCAGTGCGCCTGCCGGTGTCCCGATACCACTTGCCCGTCCGGTGAATTGAATTCAACGGATCGGGCAAACCCGGCTTTTCAAATGGCAACAAGCTGTTATAGAAGAAATCAAATCGATTGAATTCATGACATGAAAGTTGATGGCATGGCATCCGAACAGTGCATCGCCCTGATTGCCCACGATCAGAAAAAGGACGACATGGCGGATTTTGCCCGCCAGCACAGCGCGTCTCTGGCCAAATGGCGCATTGTCGCCACCGGTACCACCGGCGGCCGCGTGCAGGATGCCTGCCCTGACCTCAACGTCACGCGTCTGAAGAGCGGTCCCCTTGGCGGCGACCAACAGATCGGCGCGATGATTGCGCAAGGTGAAGTGCATATGCTGATTTTCTTTGTCGATCCACTGACATCAATGCCTCATGATGTCGATGTAAAAGCGTTGACGCGACTTGCAACCGTCTACGACATTCCCATGGCGCTCAATCGGGCGACTGCGGAAAAACTGGTCGATTTCCAGCTTTAATTAAATTCGTTTCCGGTCACGCCCTGTTTCAAATTCCACGGTGAGAGCATCCATGTCAAAAAATATCGAAAAAGATCATCTCCCGTTTCCTATTCTGATCGGTGATATTGGCGGCACCAATGCCCGTTTTTCCATCCTCCTGGATGCCTTTGCAGAACCTCGGCAGTTCGTCAGCGTCAAGACCGCCGACTTCGCCACCATTGATGACGCAATCCAGACATCGATCCTCGACAAGACCTCAGTGCAGCCGCGTTCGGCCATTCTGGCTGTCGCTGGTCCTATCGAAAGCGATGAAATTCCACTGACCAATTGCGACTGGGTGGTGCGCCCTCAGCAGATGCTGGAAAAGCTTGGCCTTGAAGACATCATTGTCATCAATGACTTTGAAGCGCAGGCGCTGGCGATTTCGGCGCTCGATAATGAAAACCGCGACCTTATCGGCCCTGACAACAAGGACATGATCGCCTCGCGTGTTGTGCTTGGCCCTGGCACCGGGCTCGGCGTTGCCGGCCTCGTCCATGCCCGCAACATGTGGTTCCCGGTTCCCGGTGAAGGCGGCCATGTCGACATTGGCCCAAGAAGCGAGCGCGATTTCCAGGTTTTCCCACATCTCGAGCCCATCGAGGGACGCATTTCTGGCGAGCAGATCCTGTGCGGCCGCGGGCTGGTTTACCTCTATAACGCGGTTTGCGCTGCTGATGGCGTCAAGCCCGCCTTCAAGGACCCGGCTGACATCACCTCGCATGGCCTGGCTGGTGACGACACACAGGCTGCCGAAACATTGACCCTGTTCAGCACCTATCTCGGCCGCCTGGCAGGTGACCTTGCGCTGATCTTCATGGCGCGCGGTGGCGTTTATCTGGCTGGTGGTATTTCCCAGAAAATCATCCCGGCCCTTAAACAGGGAGAGTTCCGCGCAGCCTTTGAAGACAAGGCTCCACACAACGCCCTGCTCTCGACCATCCCTACCTATGTGGTGACGCATTCGCAGGCGGCACTCGCAGGGCTTGCAACCTTTGCTCGTTCGCCTGAAAACTATGGCCTTACGCTTGAAGGACGGCGCTGGGTGGTGTGACTGCGCATTAACTTGTCTATGGCCAAAAGCGCCTCGACTGGTTATAGAACCGCCTCAAAAGCGGGAGGCCGCACACTAACAGGGCAGATCAGCGTTTGAACTCTACCGTACGCACAAAAAAGCCGATGGATTCCGAAAAGGTTTCGGGAATCCTGAAACGTATTATTGCTGAAAATGGCCGTGCGCATTTGCGCAATTACATTCTTGCCATTTCCTGCCTGCTAGTGGTGGCAGCAACGACGGCTTTTACGGCCTGGATCATGGAATCGGTGATCAACGAAGCCTTCGCCAACAAGCGTGCCGACCTCGTCATCATCATATGCTCCAGCATTTTCGCCGCTTTCGTGCTGCGCGGTTTTGCGACCTATGGCCAGTCAGTGCTGCTGTCAAAGATCGGCAACAACATTGTCGCCGGGTATCAGAAGCGTATCTATTCGCATCTGATGACGCTTTCGGTCGGTTTTTTCAACGAAGCCCGTTCGGCGCATCTTGCCGCACAGATCACCCAGAATGTCAGCGGCGTGCGTGATGTTCTCAACCTGACGGTCACCTCGATTGCCCGTGACCTGCTGACGCTAATCGCGCTGATCGGCGTCATGGTGTCCAAGGATGCCCTGCTTTCGCTGGTCATTCTGGTGGTTGCACCACCGCTGCTGATTGGTCTTCGTTACATTTCCAAACGCCTGCGCAGTGCCACGCGTGACGCCATCGTGCTCAACAGCCGCGTTCTGGGTGCCACGCAGGAAACCATTCAGGGCATGGCCATCGTCAAAGCCTTCACGATGGAAAAGCAGCTAGAAGAGAAGGTCAACGAGGTCATCAAATCGGCCGAAGGGCGCGCAAACCGCATTGCCCGGTTGACCGAACGGACTGCACCTCTGACCGAAACATTTGCCGGTCTCGCGATTTCGAGCGTGTTGGCCTATGCCGCCTTCCGGTCGATTTACGGCGGCGTTGCACCCGGTGCATTTTTCTCCTTCGTCACCGCGCTGCTGATGGCGTACGACCCAGCCCGCCGTCTGGCTCGCCTGCAGGTGCAGATGGAACAGGCAACTGTCAACGCCCGTATGATCTACGAGCTCTTGGATTTGCAGCCGCTGCAGCGGGACAAGCCGGATGCCGGTGAGCTGACCGTTGCCAATGCGACAATCGAGCTGCGCAACGTGTCCTTCGGTTACAACAAGGAAAATTCCATTCTCCGTAACGTGTCCTTCGTGGCGGAAGGTGGGAAGACGACCGCGCTGGTTGGTCCTTCAGGCGCTGGCAAGTCGACCATCATCAGCCTCATCCCACGGTTTTACGACCCGCTGGAGGGTGAAATTCTGGTTGATGGGCAGAATATTGCCGATGTGAAGAAGGCATCGCTGCGCCACCACATCGCTTATGTTTCGCAGCAACCTTATCTGTTTGAAGGTACCATTCGCGACAATATCCGTTATGGCCGCCCCGATGCGACTGATGCCGAGATTGAAGATGCGGCAAGACAGGCCTATGCGCATGATTTCATCATGGCTCAGCCGATGGGGTATGACACACCGGTCGGTGAAAATGGCATGAGCCTTTCCGGCGGCCAGCGTCAGCGTCTGTCAATTGCCCGCGCGCTGGTTCGCAATGCGGCGATCCTGCTTCTCGATGAGGCGACCTCGGCGCTGGACACGGAATCGGAATCCTACGTGCAGAAAGCCTTGGAAACGACGATGAACGGACGCACCGTCATCGTGATTGCCCACCGTCTTTCCACCGTTGTCCGGGCCGACAAGATCGTTGTGATGCATGACGGCCAGGTGCTTGAGCAAGGCACGCATGAAGAGCTTGCGAAGCAGGAAAACGGGCTTTACGCTCACCTCAATAATCTTCAATCGACCGGCAGCGGTCTGAAGTCATCTGCAGAAGAGTGAACTGACGCATGAGCAGCAACGACATGAAACTGGTGGTGGTCGGCGCTGCCGGTCGTATGGGACAAACCCTGATCCGTCTTATTCACGAGACCCCGGGTGTCACGCTGCATGCTGCCATTGAACGCGAGACCTCTGCCTTTATCGGCAAGGATGCCGGTGAGATTGCCGGCCTCGGCGTGAACGGTGTTTCGATCACCAGCGATCCGCTGGAAGCATTCGTGAATGCAGAAGGTGTTATCGATTTCACCTCCCCTGCCTCAAGCGTCACCTTTGCTGCACTTGCAGCACAGGCTCGCATCGTGCACGTGATCGGCACTACCGGTTGCTCCCCGGAAGATGAAGCCAAGTTTGAAGCGGCGGCCCGTCATGCCCGCGTCGTCAAGTCAGGCAATATGAGCCTTGGTGTTAATCTTCTCGGTGTGCTGGCCCGCCAGACGGCAAAGGCTTTGCCTGCCAATGCCTGGGACATTGAGGTGGTTGAAATGCACCACAAACACAAGGTTGACGCACCATCCGGCACCGCATTGCTTCTGGGTAATGAAGCAGCAATAGGTCGTGGGATCGATCTGGCATCATCGTCGGTGCGGGTGCGTGATGGGCATACTGGCGCACGCGTCGAAGGCACGATCGGTTTTGCAGCGTTGCGCGGCGGTTCGGTTATTGGCGACCACTCAGTGATTTTTGCCGGCGAAGGCGAGCGTGTAACGCTGTCGCATTATGCCGGCGACCGGTCGATTTTTGCACGCGGCGCACTGGCAGCAGCCATATGGGCACGTGGCCAGAAGCCCGGTCTTTATTCAATGCTCGATGTTTTGGGGCTGTCTGAAGCCTGATAATTTTCATTTTTACGGAGGGAATTGACTATGAGCGGAACTCTCGTGCTTGTTCGCCACGGCCAGAGCGACTGGAACCTGAAGAACCTTTTCACGGGCTGGCGTGACCCCGACCTGACCGAGCTTGGCGTGCAGGAAGCCAATGCAGGTGGCAAGGCACTGGCAGATTACGGCATTAAGTTCGACATCGCTTTTACGTCGGACCTGACTCGTGCGCAGAAGACCTGCCAGATCGTTCTCAACAATGTTGGACAGCCTGACCTGACAACGATCCGCGACCAGGCGCTGAACGAGCGCGACTATGGCGATCTCTCGGGCCTGAACAAGGACGACGCCCGCGAAAAGTGGGGCGAAGAACAGGTTCATATTTGGCGCCGTTCCTATGACGTACCACCTCCTGGTGGCGAAAGCCTGCGCGACACGGGTGCGCGCGTCTGGCCTTATTACCTCACCGAAATTCTGCCGCGCGTGCTGCGTGGTGAAAACGTACTGGTTGCCGCTCATGGCAATTCGCTGCGTTCGCTGGTGATGGTTCTGGATCGCCTGAGCAAGGAAGAGATCCTCAAGCTCAACCTCGCGACCGGTGTGCCGATGGTTTACAAGCTGAAAGCGGATTCCACCGTTATCTCCAAGGACGTTCTCGGCGACATGTCCGCCGCGCATTAAGTCCTGGCAACACGCAATTGAAAAGGTCGGAGCGTTCTGCGCTCCGACCTTTTTTATGTCACATTGTTGAATGTGTAAGTCCTGAAAATCAGTTCTCCATCCGGAATTCCACCGTGTCTGCCGGAAAACGGCTGATGGCATATTGCACCGGTTTACCATCCAGATCGGTGTTCAGTGCATGCGTCACCAGAAGGATTGCCCCCGGTGAAAGCTCAAGTGCGGCGAGATCATCGGCGCTGGCATGCATGGCAGAGATCTTTGTCGAAGCGCGCATATAGTCGTTGAGGCCCACCGCCTTGAAAGCCGCAGTAATCGATCCGCTTTTTTCGTAGGCTGCGGCAATGCCTTCAAACCGGTCGGCAGGAAACCACGTGGTCGAGCGTGATACCGGGCGACGGTCGGCCTTGCGCAACAGTTCGAGACAGATGACGGTCGCACCCTGCACAAGTCCCAGTTGTCGAGCGACTTCGATTGGTGCCGTCTCAATTGATGACGACAACAGCAGCCCCTGCATTTCGCGAACCTGGTCGCCAACCCCTTCGGAAAAGCGGGTTCGTTTTGAAATCGGGAAACTCAGCCGATCCTTGCGCACAATCATCGTGCCACGACCTTGCAGTGGCTGAACGATCCCCTCATCCGCCAAGGCCGAGATGGCGCTACGTACCGTGTGCCGGTTGACGCTGAAGGTTTCAGACAGCACCATTTCGGGGGGAAGCATGCCAGCTTCATCATACTCACCGGCCAGAATAGATTGCCGAATGCGGTCGGCAATCTGCCGCCAGAGAGCGACGCCGTTTTTCCTGCGCACATTGGCGCCCATCGAAGCCGTTACAGTCATATGTCACACGCTTGTCATGTCAGTCGGATAGCAATATCCTATCTTGTATGGTTGTCTATATCAATAGACATTTGAGGATAAGATGCAAACAAAGAACATACCATCGATTGAAGGTCGTCAGCGGGTCGCAGCCCTGCTTGCACGCGCCAGCATGGAAGAACTGATGAGCGTGTGGGGCGGACTGGAACAGTCGCCCGAAGCTGAAAAGGTGCGTGGGCCGGAAACCGGCCTCATCATGGTACGCGGCCGCATTGGTGGCGGTGGCGATGCATTCAACCTTGGTGAAGCAACCATGACACGTGCCACGATCCGCCTGGCCTCCGGCACGGTCGGTCACGCACATGCACTTGGCACCAACAAAAAGAAGGCCTGGGTTTCCGCGATCTTCGACGCCCTTTGGCAGGAACCGGCAACGCGGGACATGATTGAAACCAATCTGCTGTCGCCGGTTGAACAGCGCCTTCAGGCCACCGCCAACCAAAAGAAACAGGAGACCGCGGCAACGCGCGTCAATTTCTTCACCATGGTTCGGGGAGACGACTGATGGACCACAAGGGCGATATTTTGTCGGGCGGTTTTGCCGATCCCGTTTTTGAATCCCAGGGCGTGTTTCGCAAGCTGATGGATGGCATGGCGCAGCCCGGTACCATTCATGTGGCTGACGCCCGTGTCAAACCGCCAGCACCGCTGGGCAAGGCCGCAGGTGCCGTGTTGCTGACGCTTTGCGACCAAGACACGCCATTCTGGATGAACGGTGAGCTGGCCAAGTCAGGCGTTCCCGGCTGGCTTTCCTTCCATACCGGTGCCGAACTGGAAACCGACAAAAGTGGAGCCCGTTTCGCGGTGTTTGAAGCAGGCGCGGCCCTGACCTCGCTTGGCTTGTTTTCAGTCGGCACGCAGGAATATCCAGACCGCTCGACGACACTGTTGATCGAGGTTGCGGCGCTTATCGGTGGTTCACCTTTTCGGTTGACCGGTCCCGGTATTCGCGACGAGCGCCAGATTGCACCACAAGGATTGACGCAAGCGTTTCTGCATATGTGGGCGGAAAACCGACTGGCCTTTCCACGCGGTATAGATGTCATCCTGACAAGTGGTGACAGTTTCCTCTGCCTGCCGCGCAGCACGCGCATAGACCTGATGGAGAATTGATCGATGTATGTTGCCGTCAAAGGCGGAGAGACCGCCATTGCCAATGCCCATCGTCTGCTGGCCGACCGTCGTCGCGGCGACCGTTCCCTGCCAGCTTTGACCATTGAGCAGATCGTTGCGCAGCTTGGCCTCGCGGTTGACCGCGTGATGGCCGAAGCATCGCTTCACGATACCGCACTTGCAGCACTGGCCATCAAACAATCGCGCGGCGACATGATCGAGGCGATCTTCCTGCTGCGCGCTTACCGCACGACACTACCGCGCTTTGGCACATCAAAGCCGATTGAGACGGGCACTATGCGGGTCGAACGCCGCGTTTCCGCCACCTACAAGGATTTGCCCGGTGGTCAGTTGCTTGGCCCAACCTTCGACTACACGCACCGTCTGCTTGACCCATCGCTACTGGAAGACGGCTTTGTTGAAGAAGCGGCGCTCGAAAGCGATGGCATCGACACTGTTTCCAAAGTGTCCGACATTCTGGCAGCCGAAGGCCTGATTGAAACCGATGGCGAAATGCCATTGGATCATAAGGCCGGTGACCTGACGCGCGAGCCGATGGAATTCCCGATGCCGCGCGACTTGCGTCTGCAATCGCTGGCACGTGGCGACGAGGGTTTTCTGCTCGCACTCGCCTACTCCACGCAGCGTGGCTACGGCCGTAACCACCCGTTTGTGGGTGAGGTGCGTATCGGCGAAGTCGAAGTGGAAATCGACGTGCCGGAATTGGGCTTTGCTGTCTCGCTTGGAGAAATCCGCGTCACGGAATGCCAGATGGTCAACCAGTTCAAGGGCTCGTCCAAGGCGCCACCGCAGTTTACCCGCGGTTATGGGCTGGTGTTTGGCCAGAGCGAGCGCAAAGCCATGTCTATGTCACTGGTGGACCGCGCGCTTCGCGCCGAGGAATTTGGCGAGGATATCACTGCCCCCGCTCAGGATGAGGAATTCGTCATTTCCCACGCGGACAATGTCCAGGCAACCGGCTTTGTAGAGCACCTCAAGCTACCGCATTACGTGGATTTTCAAGCGGAACTCGCGTTGGTGCGAAAAATGCGCTCCGACTATCAAGCGTCAAAAAACAGCGTGGCCGCCAATATTACGGGAAGTATTGCCGATGCTGCTGAATGAGCTTGTTCCTGCTACGCAGGCTTTCCGCATACCAAACTGCACAAACGATGTTCAGCGCAATGAACAGTGCAAAGAACAAACCGATCAGAATGCCAGTATCCATGAGCTTGTACTCCTTTTACATGAAGGGATAACGCACAATGCCGCCTGAAGTTTCATTCAAGGATGATTTAGCCGGTTACAACTTCGCTTATCTGGATGAACAGACCAAGCGAATGATCCGCCGCGCTATTCTCAAAGCCATCGCCGTGCCGGGTTATCAGGTACCGTTTGCATCGCGCGAAATGCCCATGCCATACGGCTGGGGCACCGGTGGTGTGCAGGTCACAGCTGCCATCATCGGACTGGACGATACGCTGAAAGTTATCGACCAAGGCGCCGACGACACCACCAATGCGGTTTCCATCCGCGCCTTCTTCCAGAAGGTGGCCAATGTCGCTGTCACCACCCATACCAGCCAAGCAACC
Organism: Agrobacterium sp. 5Ca50; assembly: GCF_055381905.1. NCBI lineage: Bacteria > Pseudomonadati > Pseudomonadota > Alphaproteobacteria > Hyphomicrobiales > Rhizobiaceae > Agrobacterium > Agrobacterium sp. 5Ca50. Next base: position 162,443 of record NZ_AP026438.1, on the reverse strand, counting down.
ATCATCCAGACCCGTCACCGCATTCCCGAGGAAAAACTGACGGCAGGTCAGGTGCTCGTCTATCAGGTACCGATTCCCGAACCGTTGCGTTTCCTTGAGCCGCGTGAAACGGAAACCCGTGTCATGCATGCGCTCGAAGAATATGGTCTCATGCATGTACGTCTATATGAAGACATTGCCCATAATGGCCGTATCTCCCGCACCTATGCCTATCCGGTGAAGGTTGCTGGCCGTTACGTCATGGACCCGTCACCGACGCCAAAGTTCGACAATCCGAAAATGCACATGTCCGATGCCTTGCAGCTATTTGGTGCCGGTCGTGAAAAACGCATTTACGCGGTCCCGCCCTATACCGAGGTTGTCAGCCTCGATTTCGACGACCACCCGTTTGAGATCCAGACATTCGACAAGCCCTGCGCGCTGTGCGGCGCTGACAATGTCTATCTAGATGAAGTCATTCTGGATGATGCGGGCGGACGTATGTTCGTCTGTTCGGATACCGACCACTGCGAGGACCGTCGTGACCACGGCCACCGCGGTCACCTTTCACCAGACATGCCGGAGGCAGCAGAATGAACAGCGATACGCCTTTGCTGAAAGTGAGCAATGTCTCCAAGTTTTACGGTGGCCGGATTGGTTGCAAGGATGTGTCTTTCGAACTATGGCCCGGTGAAGTGCTGGCCATCGTCGGTGAATCCGGTTCGGGCAAGACGACATTGCTCAACTGTATCTCGACGCGCCTTCTGCCGACCGCCGGCACAGTTGAATATCGCATGCGCGACGACGTGACCCGCAATCTCTACCACATCAACGAAGCAGAACGCCGCCTGCTGATGCGCACCGACTGGGGTTTCGTGCACCAGAACCCTGCCGATGGCCTGCGAATGACCGTTTCGGCTGGAGGCAATGTCGGCGAGCGGCTGATGGCGGTTGGCGCACGCCACTACGGCAACATCCGCGATACGGCGTCGGACTGGCTGCAACGGGTGGAAATCGGCATTGACCGCATTGACGACCAGCCTCGCGCCTTTTCGGGAGGTATGCGCCAGCGACTGCAGATAGCCCGCAATCTCGTGACCTCGCCACGTCTTGTGTTCATGGATGAACCAACCGGTGGCCTGGATGTGTCCGTGCAGGCCCGTCTGCTCGATCTGGTTCGCGGACTGGTCAACGATCTTGGTCTTGCGGTTATCGTTGTTACTCACGACCTGGCAGTTGCACGTCTTCTGTCACATCGCATGATGGTAATGAAGGATGGCCACGTCATCGAACACGGTCTGACGGACCGTGTGCTGGATGACCCTCGCCAGCCCTACACACAATTGCTCGTTTCCTCGATCCTGCAAGTCTGAAAGGCATACTCTCATGACAACGCCTCTCGTGGTTTCAGAAGTCTTCAAAAGCTTCACCATGCATCTTCGCGACGGCATCGTTCTGCCCGTGGTCGAGAATGTCAATTTTTCAGTCGCCACCGGCGAATGTGCCGTGCTGGGTGGCCCATCCGGTATCGGCAAAAGCTCGATCCTGAAAATGCTCTACGGCAACTATGCCATCGACAGCGGGCAGATCCTGATCAGCCATCAAGGCCGGGTGATCGATATTGCCATTGCGCCGCCGCGCACCGTGCTGGAAGTGCGCAAAAGCACCATCGGCTATGTCAGTCAGTTCCTGCGGACCGTGCCGCGTGTCTCCGCACTCGACGTTGTTGCCGAACCATTGCTGGCAAGACAGGTACCATTGGAAGATGCACGTGAACGGGCACGGGCACTGCTGTGCGCCCTCAATCTGCCAGAGGCATTGTGGTTGTTGCCACCTGCCACCTTCTCCGGTGGTGAGCAACAGCGCGTCAACATTGCCCGCGGCTTCATTACCGACCATTCCATCTTGCTGCTGGACGAACCGACGGCTTCACTCGATGCACGCAACCGCCGCGTTGTCATCGACATGATCCAGAAGAAGAAACAGCAGGGCGTCGCACTGCTCGGCATTTTCCATGACGAAGAAGTGCGTGAAGCGGTTGCCGACCGCATCATTGACGTGGCCCAATTCTCGCCGAGAAAGATTGCAGCATGAGTGTGAAGGTTGGTCTTCAACCCGTTATCCACCCGACGGCCGATGTACAGAATTCGACCATTGGTCGCTACACGGAAATATCCGAACGCTGCCGCATCCATGAAGTGGAGATGGGCGACTACTCCTATGTGATGCAGGATGGTGCAATATGGTGCGCGACTATTGGTCGTTTTGCCAATATTGCCGCCTCGGTGCGTATCAACGCCACCAACCATCCGGTGGAGCGCGCCACGCTGCACCACTTTACCTACCGCGCCGCCAGTTACTGGGACGATGCCGAAGACGAAACGGATTTCTTTGAAGCCCGGCGACAACGGCGCGTCGTCATCGGCCATGATGTCTGGATCGGTCACGGTGTAACCGTCCTGCCCGGTGTCAAAATCGGCAATGGCGCGGTGATTGGTGCGGGTGCCGTGGTGTCCAAGGATGTCGCACCCTACACCATCGTCGGTGGTGTTCCGGCCAAATTGATCCGCGAGCGTTTTTCACAGGAACTGGGTGAGCGCATGGACCGCCTGGCATGGTGGAACTGGGACCACCAGACGCTTCGGTCAGCGCTTGAGGATTTTCGTTCGATGGATGCGCAATCGTTCGTTGATCGATATGAGTACCGCGCGGCGGGCTGATCTGGCGTTTGTAACAATTTCTTCACCAAACTGACACTTCCGCTTCACAGGGTGGTGTTAGGTCCAAGTCCCGAAGCAATAGCGTACGGGACAGACAATGAGCCTTGAACTTCAACACGTCACACGCCGGTTCGGCAATCACGTTGCTGTAAATGCCGTGAACGTGGAAATTCCTCAAGGACAGATGGTCGGCGTCATCGGACGTTCGGGCGCCGGCAAGTCCACGCTGCTGCGCATGATTAACCGTCTGGTCGATCCGACCGACGGTTCCATCCGCTTCAACGGCACGGAAGTATCCAGCCTGCGCGGCTCCTCGCTGCGCAACTGGCAGCGCGACTGCGCAATGATTTTCCAGCAGTTCAACCTTGTGCCACGTCTCGACGTGTTGACCAATGTGATGCTGGGCCGCCTGAACCATCGTTCGACCGTGCTCAGCCTCCTCAGCATTTTTTCCCATGACGAACGCATCATGGCGATTTCCGCACTTGAGCGCCTTGGCATCGAACATGTGGCCCTGCAGGCCGCAGGCACCCTGTCGGGTGGTCAGCAGCAGCGTGTGGCGATTGCCCGCGCCTTGATGCAGTCTCCAAAGATGGTACTGGCCGATGAGCCAATCGCGTCGCTCGATCCGCTTAACGCCAAGATCGTGATGGACGCACTGCGCGACATCAACGAGCGCGAAGGCATTACCGTACTGACCAACCTGCATACTCTGGATACGGCGCGCAATTATTGCGAACGCATCATCGGCATGTCGGCTGGCCGTGTGGTTTTTGACGGCACGCCTTCGGAACTCACGGCTGCCGCCGTCAAGGAAATTTACGGTACGGATTCGCATGGGGCAGGCATCGACGAGAGCATGACCTCTACCAGCATCACCATACCAGGAGCTCGGCTTGAAGCCGATGCAAAGCAATCTGCCGGTCTGGAGCCTCTGGCTGTCGCCGGGGTTTGAAGACCGCACAGTATCGTTACGCCCGCGTCAAGGGCATCACTCATCAGCAAAACCGGGCAACCGGACATCAGGAGATGATCTCATGTTCAAGAAAGCTCTTCTCGCGGCAACTGCCGTTGGTATGCTTGCAAGTGCCGCTATGGCTCAGGACGTCAAGGTTCTGCGCATCGGTCTCGACGGCTCTGAAAACGAAGCCGACCAGATCCGCAACACCCAGTGCCTGGTTGAAGGCCTGAAGGCTGCGACCGGCGTTTCCGAAGTTCAGATCTTCCCATCGCCTGACTACAACGGCGTTATCCAGGGTCTGCTCGGCGGCACCATCGACATCGCTTCCATGGGCGCGTCTTCCTACGCCAAGATCGCTCTGACAGATCCAAACGCTGTTGACCCGATCCTCACCTACACCCAGGCTGACGGCTCTTCCGGTTACTACTCCATCATGGTTGCCCGCAAGGACAGCGGTATCAAGTCTCTGGCTGACGCCAAGGGCAAGAAGATCGGCTTTGCTGACCCTGACAGCACCTCTGGCTACCTCGTTCCAAACGTTGCCCTGCCAAAGGAAATCGGCGCTTCCGTCAAGGAATACTTCTCTGAAAGCGGCTTCGGCGGCGGCCATGAGAACCTCGTTCTCGCCGTTCTCGACAAGAAGTTCGACGTTGGCACGACCTTCGGTTCGGGCGTTGGCAAGTGGGAAGAAGGCTACACCGGTGGCAACCTTCACCAGATGGTCAACAAGGGCAACCTCGACATGGACGATATCGTCGAAGTCTGGAAGTCCCCTCTGATCCCTAACGGCCCGCTGATGGTTTCCAACAAGGTCGGCGAAGAAATGAAGACCAAGGTTGAAGACTTCTTCCTGGCTCTGCCAAAGAACGACAACGCTTGCTTCAAGGCGTTCACACAGGGCGACAACAAGGAATACATCAAGGTTGATGCTTCCTTCTACCAGACCATTATCGACGCCCGTAAGTCCGTTATCGGCGGCTGATTGGTACGGATAAAAACAGAGCGGCGGCTTCTAAGCCGCCGCTTTTTTTCGCAACAGGAAGATGCAGCATGAGCGGACATTCGACGACTTCGACACTGGGCGGGCTGGGACAATCCGCGTCCACCGTCATGCGTCATTATCAGCAGCAGTTGAGAACACGACGGATCTATACGGCCATTTCGATCGTCGTTTTCCTGATCGCGCTCGGCGCATCGCTGAACTTCGCGAACAATGCAAATTCGGGCAAGTTCTTTGAACGTCTTCCTTATCTGTTCGATTTCATCAAGACATTCGTGCCGGATAGTCCGCTGGAAATTTTCCGCGCCATGTTCGATCTGCCATCGCCCTATGATGATGGCTCACTCAAATACAACTACACGGCTGACCGGGTTTATGTGACGGACAATTTCTATATTCCGTTTTTTATCTATCAGCTGATCATCACCCTGAATATCGCGCTTGTTTCGACACTGATCGGCACCGGATTTGCATTCATCCTGTGCTTTTTCGCCTCGACCAATCTGGTTGGTGCTGGAATTGTGCGCTGGGTTGTGCGCCGTATCATGGAAGTGATGCGCGCCTTCCCGGAAATCGTGGTCGCCGGTCTGCTGACCGCCATCCTGTCCATCGGTCCGATTGCCGCTATCGTTGCCATTACCATCCACACCGTGGGTGCGCTGGGCAAGCTGTTCTTCGAAGTGGTCGAGAATGCCGATATGCGCCCCGATGAAGGTCTGCGCGCCGCTGGTGCCAACTGGCTGGAACGCGTGCGTTACGCCATCGTGCCGCAGGTTCTGCCAAACTTCGTGTCCTACGCATTGCTGCGCGCTGAAATCAATGTGCGTGCCTCCACCATCATCGGCGCGGTCGGCGGTGGCGGTATTGGTGAGGTGTTCCGTCTGGCCATTGGCCGCGATCACGCTGCAAAGACCTACGCCATCATCATCCTGCTGCTGATCACAATCATCGCAGTGGACCAGTTTTCGTCATGGCTTCGCCGCCGGCTGATTGGCCAGCAGGCATTTGACAGCGCGCAAGGAACAGTCTGATGAAATCCACACCATCGATCCATGCCTCCGAGCGCGAGCGCCTGACAAAGACCTACCCTCACGTCTTCCACAAGAGCTTCATGCAGCGCTACGGCCTGCTCATCAGCCTTGGGGCCGTGGTGTCCTATCTGGCGCTGTGCTTCGTATTCTTCAACGTCGGCCCCGCGCTGATGCAGGGCCGCTGGGACCGTGCATCGTCCTATATTCAGGATTGGTACTCCTGGCGCGCGCAACCGCGCCTGCGCTTCCAGGATGGCGCGGTGGTGCCACAATGGTCGAGCCGTGGGCAGTATCCGGCGGGCGCTGACATCGACTGGTTGATCCCCGGTCAGAATGGCAACTATACGGTGACCTATGGCAGCATGGATGACCGGCTGGACATTACCACCGACAAGGTCGAGGTTTACGTTGCCGGCACGCCTTATACGGTCACCATCTCACAGGACATAGTCACTGCCCCGGTTGATGCACCTGCCGCCATCCAGCAGGACGGAAGCAAGGTCATCGTCAACTACGGTTTCGAAGGTCAGGCTGAAATTCGCAACAGCCAGGTTTACGTGCAGCGTCGTTTCATGGGCTGGGCCAACTTCTTCTTCGATACGCAGTCGGAATTCTGGGGCAAAAGCGTTGGTGAGTTGATTGCGCTCGCGACGGTTGGTGAACGGCTGGATCCGAACCAGTCCAACATCGCCAACATGACCGACGATTTCCTCAACAACAAGGTCTGGCAGCATGCGGACATTCTGTCCAAGCTGATGCAGACGCTGGTCATGGCTTTTGTCGGTACCCTGTTGGGTACTCTGATCGCGTTCCCCTTCGCCTTCATCGCGGCGCGCAACATTACGCCAAACCGCCTTGCCAACTGGGGCATGAAGCGCGCTTTCGATTTCCTGCGCTCCATTGATATGCTGATCTGGGCGCTGTTCTTTACCCGCAGCTTTGGTCCTGGGCCAATTCCCGGTATTGCGGCTATCTTTTTCACCGACACTGGCGCGCTTGGTAAGGTTTATGCCGAGGCGCTGGAAAATGTCGATGACAAGCAGCGCGAGGGCGTCAAGTCGGTGGGTGCGTCACCTGCGGTGGTCAATCGTTACGGCGTGGTGCCACAGGTGTTGCCAGTGTTCATTTCACAGTCCCTGTATTTCTGGGAAAGCAACACACGTTCTGCCACCATCATCGGCGCCGTGGGTGCTGGTGGTATCGGCCTCAAATTGCTCGAGGCCATGGGCACCAATGCCGACTGGGACAAGGTTGCCTATATGGTGCTGCTGATCCTGTTTGTGGTTTTCCTGTTCGATGGCATTTCCAACGCTATTCGCTCACGACTGATCGGCAAAACCGCACATTAACGATCGAGACGTAAACAGCATCATCATTCTGTCATGGAAATCATTTAGGCGCATGGCCTGACTTGCAGCGAAGCCGGCTTTGGCTTCAAATGAGGTTCGCTGTAGTTCCCATGATGTTTGAAAGATCCCACAGTGCGATACGCTGTTTATTTCACACCTCCGCAGACACACCCTTTGAACCTTGCCGCAGCCCGTTGGTTGGGACGAGATGCCTTCACCGGTGAGATCCACGCCGACAATGAAGCGCGCGAAGAGCTGACGGCCGAGCCACGACGTTACGGATTTCACGCCACGCTGAAAGCGCCATTCGAGCTGTCGGAAAAAAAGACCGAAGCGCAATTGATTGCCGCTGTCAAAAACTTCGCTGAAACGCGCACGGCATTTGATATTCCGCAGATCGTGGTTGGTCAGCTCGGCCCGTTTTTCGCGCTTGTCCCGCATTCCGTGCACGGGCCATTGCAGGATTTTGCCGCTGATATCGTCGATTTTTTCGATGAATTCCGCGCACCGCTTTCTGACTCCGACATCGCCCGTCGCCGCCCACAAAATCTCACACCCAAGCAGCGCGACAATCTCATGCTGTGGGGTTACCCGCATGTGATGGAAGAATTTCGCTTCCACATGACCCTGACCGGTCCAACCGAAGAGCCGGATCGCCCTGATATTCATTCCGCGCTCAACGGGCATTTTTCAGAATTTATCAACCGTCCACTCGCAATTACCGGCCTTGCGCTTTTTGTTGAAGAACAGCGTGGAGAGCCTTTTAAAGTCCACTCCTGGCACTCGCTTGCCAACCGATAGAAAGACACCAGCAATGCGTTCCGAACAGGTTCTTTCCAACGCCCGTATCGTCCTTGAAGACGACATCATTTCAGGTTCGGTCCTGATCCGTGACGGGCTTATCGCTGATATCAGCGCTGGCCCTTCTACAACCGGTGAGGATTTCGAAGGCGATTACCTCATCCCCGGCCTCGTTGAACTCCACACCGACCATCTGGAGCAGCACTATTCGCCACGTCCAGGCGTAACCTGGAACAAAACAGCCGCCGTGCAGGCCCATGATGCACAGGTTGCGGCCTCCGGCATCACCACGGTGTTTGACTGCCTGCGCCTTGGCTCCGACGAGGATGGTGGTTTCAAAAAAGGCGAGATGCGTGAAATGGCTGATGCCATTGAACAAGCCGCTGGCCAGAACCGCCTGCGCGCCGAGCACCTTCTGCACCTGCGCTGCGAAGTGGCGTCATCCGACGTGCTGGAACATTTCGAGGATTTCGAAAACGATCCGAATGTGAAGCTGATTTCGTTGATGGACCACTCCCCGGGCCAGCGCCAGTTCCAGTCACTAGATCAATATATTCTCTACTACCAGAAAAAGCGTGGCCTGAGTGACGAAGCCTTTGCTCGCTTCGTTGATCGTCGCAAATCAGCCTCGGCACAATATTCCGCGCCACATCGTGACTATCTGGCGGCTCGCTGTGCAGAGCGCGGCATTACCGTTGCCAGCCATGACGATGCCACCACCGAACATGTGCAGGAAGCTATCGGCCATGGTGTCAAGGTTGCGGAATTCCCAACCAGCATCGAAGCCGCCCGCGCCTCGCACGAGGCCGGCATGAGCGTGCTGATGGGTGCGCCGAACATTGTGCGCGGACAGTCCCACTCCGGAAATATTGCCGCCAAGGATCTGGCAGAGCTGGGTGTACTCGATGTGTTGTCATCCGATTACGTTCCATTCAGCCTGCTATATGCGCCATTTATCATCGCAGATTCGGTAGAAAGCATATCGTTGCCACAGGCACTTGCATTCGTGACGACCAATCCAGCACGCTCTGTCAGCCTTGATGACCGTGGCGCTATACGCACTGGCCTGCGCGCCGATCTGGTACGTGTACACCGCGAAGAAGGCGTACCTGTCGTTCGTTCCGTCTGGCGTCAGGGACGTCGCGTCGCCTGATGGACATCGACCCTACCGCCCAGTCCATGACACAAGGCAGACACGGCACATTGGTTGCCGTGGTCGGCCCCAGCGGTGCCGGCAAAGACAGTTTGCTGGCACTGGCCGCGCAGCATTTTCAAGGCTGCGCGGATGTGCATTTTGTGCGTCGTGTTATTACACGCAGCAAGGATGCGGGTGGTGAGGATCACGACAGCGTCACATCCGACGAATTTGCAGCGCTTGAGGCACAGGACAAGTTCGCTGTGTGCTGGAAAGCCCACGGCCTGAGCTACGGTGTACCAGCTTACGTGTTTTCGCAGTTGGAGAAGGGCGATCTTGTCATCGTCAACGGATCGCGCTCGACCCTGCCCGATTTCCAGTCAGCCTTTGCTCGTCTGCAGGTCATCAACATTACGGCGCGGACCGAGGTTTTGGCGGAACGGCTCGAGAAACGCGGCCGTGAAAGCAAGGCCGACATTCTCTTGCGGCTGCAACGCAGTGTTTTTGACATCCCCACCAACTTTAATGTTGCCACGATCGACAATAGCGGCGATCTTGAGACAGCAGGGCAAGCTCTCATTCAGATGCTGGAAAACTACCGTCAGAGATAAATCTTAAAGGCCTTCTTGAACCCTCAAAAAAGCTTTAGTTCAGGTCGGTGAAATTCAGGGTACTTCGCGAAAGAAAATTTCAAAACCACTCGACATCTAGCAATATCGCGATTACCATTTGGCGACGTTTGTTAAACATTACACGCCAATTGTGCTATGCCCCATCCAAGGCTCATAGACGAGATAACGATTGTGGCCGGTTTAGGATCGGCTATTTCCGGCTATGCGCAATCCTGTGGCATCGATATCAAGCCGATTGCCAAGTCCTTGGACATTGATCCTGACGTTTTGCAGAGTATGACGGCACGTGTCAGTCTCGATCGCCTGTGCCGTCTTCTGGAAACCTGCGCGACGCTGGCGGATGATGACACATTTGGTTTGCAGTGTGCGGGTTTTCTCACCCCTGGTGCAACTGGCCCATTCGGTTATGGCCTGATGAGTGCACCAACTGTGCGCGATTACCTGAAATTCGTGGACGAACATCTCTATTACGCGACCAATGCCAGCGATACACAGCTGGAGTTTGGCGAGAAGTTCGCCAGTCTCTCGTGGACTTTTGCGCCTGTGATTGCCAAACGCGACCAATATACCGATATGTCGCTCGCGATGGCGTTTAACCGGTTGCGGCAGATTATTGGCGACGAAATTGACACTCTTCTGGTCGAGTTGGAACGGCCTAAGCCCAAAAACACCAACCTTTTCAAAAAAGCTTTCTCCAAACACATCGAATATTCACGGCGTATCAACCGCGTACATGTGCCGGTACATCTACTGGACGCGGTAAACCCCAAAGGTGATATTCGCCTGTTTACGCTGATGGATTTGCAGTGCCGGGCCATGCGGCCGGAAATTTCATCTTTATCCGAGCAGAACTTTGTCAGTCAGGTTCGGCGTTACATGCAGATGCGCATGAATGAGCGCGATATTTCTCTTGAGGAGATATCACCCTATTTCAGCCTGTCGGCCCGTACATTTCAGCGGCGGCTTGCGGAAGCCGGGACCAACCTCAACACATTGCGGGACGAGGTCAGGCGTGAAGCCAGCCATACACTCCTGACCGAAAGCGAATTACCTATTGCGGACATTTGTTACCGGTTGGGTTATTCGGCGCCAAGTGCCTTTTCGCGATCGGTGTCGCGCTGGTTTGGCATGACCCCAAAAGCCCTGCGCGAAAGTACGTCACGAAATTTTTGAATAACACAACCCGCTTTGACGCAGCAAAACATCGTAAAGTTGCTTGACATGTTCGATAAAAATCAGGAAATTCAGTAAATTGACCCAAATTGGGACAACACATTACTAAAAAATGTCTTTAGTGTACATTTTTTGGCGCCTGAGGTTATATATTTCCAATCTCCCTCTGTATATTAGGCTCCGCAACTGAATGACCGGACGCAACGTAGCGCCGTGCCTTTTCACTCATGACAGTCGCTGAAGTTGTGCTGCATTTGGCAGCATGCTTCCTAATTCTTGGAATAACGACAAAACCACCGACCCGCCCAAGCGGGCGATGAGCATGTTTGTCAGAATGGTATTGAAAAGAATGACCATGTCTCCGCATAAACAGCATGCGGGCGATTTCGCACGCCCCGAAACGCTTACCGACTGTGAAAAGACCTATCTCACCATGGCGGCGGAGGGCACTCACCCTTCGATTATCGCCAAAAATCTTGAAAAATCGGAAGATGAAGTTCAGGTGGCACTTGCGAGTGCACGTCAAAAGCTTGGCGCGAACAATCTGTTGCACGCTATCAGTATAGCCCTGCTTAAGGGTATTATCGAGCGCGACATCTGATCCGCGACAAAAGTATTTTCCGCTCAACCCCGTTGTGTATTAGCGGAAAATAGTCGTTTTCTCTGCTTATTGCATGTCCCCACCCCAAAACGGTTAGTTGTGTTCGGTGAGCATGCTTTAGTTTTCGTATCACATGCCCTCCACCCCGGATTGGGGAACCACTTTGGGGAGGGATGTTTTATCTTCGCTGCCAAGTTTTGCGTTTGCAGCGCAGCCCGTGTGGTGTTTCGAGGCGATGACGTCTTCGGTGCCATACGTAACCGCAGTGGCCGGGTTTACCCGGTGGCGGATCGCACTTGCGGTTGACGGCCTGGTGAGGTGAATGATTGCCTCATCAGGCCGCCTAGTTTTTGCAAACGGCACTTAACAGATCAGAGCGCGGCGATCTCTTCCAGAATGTCACTTTCAATGATGATACCGTCATCATATGCGCGCTTGCGGTTTCCTTGACTGCGACGCCCCGGCAAACGTGCCTCCGGTTGCGCCTCGATCTCCGCGGCAAACATTGCCAGACGGCTGGTAAACATATCTCCGGCCGTCACCGACGGATCAATGGCGATGATGGTGTGACCCAGCGCAACAGAGCGGCTCTTTTCATCAAACAATGATGGCGATTCAAATGCAAAGTCCCCCCCGGTTAGACCTGCCGCCATAATCTCCACCATGAAGGCGAGTGCTGCCCCCTTTGCGTCACCCGCCGGGATCATGGTGCCCGCCATTGCCGCCTCTGCATCGGTCGTTGGTTTGCCATCGATATCAAGCGCCCAGCCCTCGGGGATTTTTACGCCTTTCTGCCGGGCGGCCATGACCTTTCCGCGCGCCACTTTGGACAGTGCCAGATCGATGACCAAGGGGTCCTGACCGGAAACCGGCGCTGCAAAGGCAATCGGGTTGGTGCCAAATAGTGGTTTGGTGCCACCCCATGGTGCAATTGCCGCGGGAGCATTGGCGACCATGAGTGCCACCAGACCCTGCTCGGCAAAACGTTCGACGGTCAAGGCCATGACACCCGCGTGGTGTGAGCGCGAAATGGCAGCCAAGGCAATGCCCTGCTCCCTGGCAATAGCTGGCAGTTCGGAAACCGCTGCATCCAGCGCTGGATAGGCGTAGCCATGGGCAGCATCGATAGCCAGAACGCCCGGTTTCAAACGTCTCGTTGTCACGACAGCCTTGCCGTCAACCTTGCCAGCGCGTGTCTGTTTAACGTAGGCCGGAATGCGTCTGAACCCGTGACCGCCCTGCCCGGCAGCTTCTGCTGCAACAAGCGCTTTTGCGGTAGAGCGGGCGCTGGTGGAAATCACACCATTCTGTTCAAAAATATCGGAAACAAAATCTTCCGCATCGGAAACACTGAACTTCATAAAATGCTGGCCTTTTCTCAACTGCACCGCAAACAAACGTCTACGGAAAAGCACGTCATGACAAGCGATAGCAAGCTACCCTTGTCATGACCAGACGAGCATTCGGGATCATCCGTTGTAAATGCAGTTCACCACTCAGCGAATGGTGAACTGCACCGGTGCGACAATCGTCTTGCTGACGCCAGGTGGCGGGGCCGGAACCGGTGAGGCACGACGGACCATGGAAACGACTTCTTCGTCCAGTGCAGCAGAACCGGAAGAACGCGACAGCGAAACCGACAGGACATTGCCGCCCTCATCAATCTGGAACCGCACATAGGCCGTTCCCTGTTCCTTGCGGGAGCGAGCATCTGACGGGTAACGCTTGCGACGCTCCAGATGCGCCATTACTCGGTTTTGCCAACGGGCAGGTGAGACGGAAGACGAGGATGAACCAACACTGGTCTTCTGGGCCGCTGTACGATTGGACTCGGTCGCATCGACCTTGGCCATCTGCGAGGACTTTGAAGCTGGCGGCGGCTTTTTAGGCTGCGTGTCAGGCTTCTTTTTCTTGTCTTCGACCTTCTTTACTTCAGCCTTCTTTTCAACAGGAGGCGGCGGACGGCTGACCGGAAGTGGTACTTCCACATTTTCAAGCGCAGCAACCATTTCCTGCTGAATCGGATCAATTTCTTCGATCGGTTCCGGCAATTCTTCCGGCAGAGGTTCTGCAACCTCTTCTACCGGCTCAGGTGGTGTTTCCTCGACAACAGGCTCCGGGATAGGCTCTGGCTCGGGTTGCGGCTCAGGGGGCGGAGGAACGTCGGTCACTTCTTCGACAGGTTCTACCGTGTCACTCTTGATATCTTCTGCTTCAGCCGTATCGGGATTGATGACATTTTCCGTCGTATCAACCGATTCCGGCAGGGCAGCCATTTCAATCATGATTGCTGCCGGAGGCGCGTCCTGTGCCGCAGTCGGTACTGGTTCCAGCAACAGCAGTGCCGCGAGCCCTGCATGTGCCGAAAGCATAACGACAGCAGCGAAAGACCAGACCAGGATTTCTCCTAATCTGGAATGTCTTGCCTGCGGCTGACGGAGCGTTGTCATTGAGCCGTTCCCGTTGTTCCAGCGTTTGGCGCAGTTCCGGTTTCACCCGGCGCCGTTTGAGAAACCGGTGCGGGCAATGTTTCAAGCCCGACCAATGCGATCTTGAGATAACCAGCATCACGCAGTGCATTCATGACTTCCATGAACTGCCCGTAATCGACAGTTTTGTCTGCGCGCAGAAAAATGCGGGCATCCTTGTTGCCCTGTGTCTTGCCATCCAGCATCGAGGCAAGGTTGTCCTTTTCGACGGGATCATTGCCAAGATTAAGGCTCAAGTCTTCCTTCACCGTCAGATAGATCGGTTCATCCGGACGCTCTGCAGGTTTGGCCGTCGAGGCCGGCAGGTCAACATTGACGTCGACCGTGGCCAGAGGTGCTGCCACCATGAAGATGATGAGCAGCACCAGCATGACGTCGATAAATGGCGTGACATTGATCTCATGGTTTTCGGAGAGATCGTCGCCGCTTTCTTCACGAATACCGCCAGCCATAGCCCTTATCTCCCAACAAGCGAAACGGAAGGTTTGTTGTCGCTGGGGGGAACGCGACGGAAATCGAGATCACGGCTAACGAGACGCTCGACACCTGCCGCAACGTCTGCCAGCAGGTGGCGATAACCGGTAATCGAACGGGCAAACACGTTATAGATCACAACAGCAGGAATAGCGGCGACAAGACCGATCGCAGTTGCCAGCAGAGCTTCAGCGATACCCGGTGCCACAACGGCAAGGTTGGTGGTCTGCGATTCCGAGATGCTGATGAACGAGTTCATGATGCCCCAGACCGTGCCAAACAGACCGACAAACGGTGCGGTGGAACCAATGGTCGCCAGTACACCCGTACCGCGCGACATGCGGCGCCCGCCGTGGCTTTCAATACGCGACAGGGCAGAGGCCACCCGCTCCTTGATGCCGGCACCATCGGTGTGTTCTACAACCGGATCGGAAACCTTCGTTTCGAAAGATGCCACCTTCAGCATCAATGCTGCAGGGCCGCCCTTGTTTTCAACCGCCTGAACAGCTTCCTCCAGCGAACGGGCACGACGAACAATGCGCAAGGCGGCGCCAACGCGCACGCGCGCACCGGCCAGTTCGATAATCTTGGCAAAACCAACGGTCCAGGTGACGATCGATGCGAAAGCAAGCCCGATCATAACCGCCTTGACCACCCAGTCCGCTGCCATGAACATGCCGACAGGCGACAGGTCGTGCGGAATGTCGGAGCGTTCGCCTGGGCTCTGGAAAATCTGCTCCAGCATGGTAGCGGGCTGCTCAGTTTCTGCTGGCGCGGCCTCTGGTTCTTGCGCTGCTGGCTCGGACTGCGGAGCAGCCGCTGGCTGTTGTGCGGGACCAGTCTGGGCCGCATTCGGCGCAGGTGTAGCAGCAGGTGGTGTCTGTTCACTGCCAGTTGCTGGCGCGTTGGTTGATGGCTCGGCGGCCTGCGGTGCAGGTGTCGCTGCCGGGGTTGTAGGAGCCGCCTGAACCGGAATTGCTTGTGCAGGATTTTGCTGGGTCGATGTTGCCGGCGCCGGCGATACCGGGGCGGTGGTCGCTGCAGGTGCCTGGACAGCTGCCGGTTGTTCAGAACTTACAGAAGGAGCCGAAGTCTGCGCCGCGACACTACCCGCAGTCATAAGAGCTGCTAAAGCGACAGCGTAAAAAGACGCAATGGATGTATTGCTGCGTCGCGCGCTGGTAGCAGATGAGGTGATGGACGTTTCGGCGAGCATGATATTGGTTTCCCGGTCTACCGTAAAAAAAGAGCACCCATGAATACCGTCAAGCCTTTGGCTCAATTGAGCGAGGATGCCCCGGCTCTCTTTCATAGCAGTCCGATAATAAACATGAGTACGTTTGGCAACTATATATTTACCGATTTGCAGAGTCTTGTACTTTTTGGATGTTTTTGTACGAAGCTGGACCTTGACCTACGGGGATTTGCCCACAAGCCCATGTGAAAATCACAAATTGGTGTAGCGCGACCACAACCGCAGGCAAGGTACATTGCGACCTTGTCCCTCGCGTACAAAGCGGATTGAGCGGGGAAGCTGCGTTGTAAAGTTGCAGTGATCAGGGGAATAAGCCTACAACAAAAGCTCAAGCACTCTATTTTGAGTCGGACCCGACCCGCGCATCACCACGGCTCGCCGGCCCGCGAAACCTATTCGCAGTCGAGCAGATCATGACACGACAAAGACGCCGCTCTCTTATCAAGGCCAAACGCACCGGCATGGGTATTGCCCTTGTCGCTACCCTTTCCTTTATCGCCGGCATGACGGACGCCATAGGCCTTCGCATGTCCGGCGACTTCGTCTCCTTCATGACAGGCAACACAACACGGGCAGCCATGTCCTTGCAGGACGGTAACTGGGGCCATGCCCTGAAACTGTTGGGGGCTATTGCCACCTTTGTGCTGGGAAATGCGGTGGGGATTGTCATTGCGCACAGGGCCGACAACCGCATCTTTGCGGTGCTTGCCGCAGTTGGTGCAACATTGGCCGTCGCCTCGGTCATGCCGACCAGTGAACTGCCACTTGTACAATTCTATTTGGTGGTTCTGGCCATGGGCATGATCAATGCCGCCGTCGAGCATGTCGAGGGCCTGCCGATCGGGCTGACCTATGTGACCGGGGCGCTGTCCCGCTTCGGGCGTGGCATTGGCCGCTGGCTGATCGGTGAGCGCAAGAAGGACTGGACCATCCAAATTGTGCCGTGGCTTGGCATGTTGAGCGGTGCTTTATGCGGTGCTGTTGTCGGGGCGTATATGGACTATGCGTCCCTTTGGATCGTTGCCGCCATCGTCACGCTACTGGCCTTCATCACCATGCTGATGCCGCGCTCACTGCGGCATCGTTACAATCAGCGCGTGACAATAAGAAAGATGCCTACCCCCTGAAGCGGGTGCAACCGGATCAGTTCTTGGAAATAGTCACAAAACGGGTGCCGCGCACGCGAACCGTCATCTCGCACTGGCGCTCATCTGTGCGTTCGCAATATTTTGGATGCATCTTGAATACGAAGACCATGTTGCCGAAACGCTTGATGAAGTCATAGCTGTAGAGCTGTGCCGTTGCGATCATGATATGACCGCCTTCCTGAACCTGGACATAGAAGTTGTAGGGGCAACCTTCGTCGGTGCAGTTCATGCCCTTCTCACCGTCGCAGGTGATTGCGCCGTGATTGGTAACCACATCCATCAGGCCATCATTGTTGATGTCCAGTTGCGTAATGAAGTCATCCCCAAACTCCACTTTCTCGCAGACCTTGCTGAAGTGGGCTTGTTCATATTCGGCAGGATCCCGCACCAATTCCTGCTGCGCCAACACACCTTGCGAAAAAAAGGGCAACATGAATAACAACTGAAGCAGGATTACGATTGGCAATCTCACGGCATTTTCCTTTGCATTGCTTTCCGCTATGGATGTCTGCGAAGCTTGGCCCAAGAAATTAAGCCATTGTGCTTGCGTGACACTGACGCCGTTTTGCTGAATTCGAGGTAAATTGCATGACCCTGCTCGGTTTTCTTGATTATGCAGGCGTTGCCGTGTTTGCCGCGACGGGCGCGCTTGCCGCATCCCGCAAACAGCTCGACTTTATCGGCTTCATGTTTCTGGCTGCCGTAACCGGTATTGGCGGCGGCACGTTGCGGGATCTGGTCCTTGGTCGCGCTCCGGTCTTCTGGGTCCTCAACCCGACATACATTCTCGTTTGTGTCTCGGTGGCTGTCCTGGTGTTTTTTACCGCGCACTTGTTCGAGTCACGGTACCGTCTACTGATCTGGCTAGATGCCATCGGTCTGTCGGCCTATTGCGTGATGGGCGCCGCCAAGGGCCTTGCGGCCACCGGCTCACCGACCGTTGCCATTGTTACCGGCACACTGACCGCAACATTCGGCGGCATCTTGCGTGATCTTCTGGCGGGAGAACCATCTGTGTTGCTGCGCCCTGAAGTCTATATAACCTGCGCGCTGGCAGGCGCCTGCGTTTTCACAGCAGCCAATGCCATGGGCTTTCCGCTTTATGCTGCATCGGCCGCTGGCGTGACGACGGCATTTGCGATCAGAAGCGGCGCATTGATTTTCGGCTGGACTTTCCCGCGTTATCGCACACGTCCAGGCCGCCCGCCGGAAGACGTTCTATAATAAAGGCAAGAAATTCGGAAATTCGCGGATCAATCGCGGGTGCGGCGAAGCCTGATGACAACATCCACATGGGCGATTTCCATGCCCGGAGGAGGCTCCGGCAGATTATCGATCTGAATGTTGCTGACCGGGATATCGAGCACTTCATTGTCGTCTTCGACAAAGAAGTGGTGGTGGTCAGACACGTTGGTATCGAAATAGGTGCGCGCACCTTCCATGGCCAACACACGGATAAGCCCGGCTTCGGTAAACTGGTGAAGCGTATTATAGACGGTAGCCAGAGAAACCGGCACGCCAGCCAACACGGCTTCTTCATGCAGTTCTTCGACTGTCAGGTGGCGGTCACCCTTGGCAAACAACAGGTCACCCAGCGCAACACGCTGCCGTGTTGGGCGCAAGCCATAACGGCGAAGCCGGGAACCGATATCGATATTTGCGTCTAGTGACATACAGGCCGTTCCTAAAAACCATCCAATTTCAGGTTAATCTCTTAAAGCATATAACTTTTACAAGAATACGTTTCAATAGCTTCTATGGCCTGCAGAAGCTGCAACACCTGTGAATTGGCCGTGTTTTTGATTTTTTCTCTGGTTCATAAGGACTGCTTCCTGTATGCGGACCGGAAAGAACATTAGGATTTGTTATTTGCATGCATCATGATGACGCGCCGCCGACCCCTTGCAACGCTTCATTTTGAACCTCACATGCTCTAGACAGATTTGAGTTGAATAGTATTGGGGAAACGGAAAAGAGCATGACGACGAGGCAATCAAGCTACAATTACGAGGAAATCCTGGCATGCGGCCGCGGAGAGCTTTTCGGCCCCGGCAACGCGCAGCTCCCTCTGCCTCCCATGCTTATGGTTCATCGTATTACTGAAATATCCGAAACCGGCGGCGCTTTTGACAAGGGCTTCATTCGTGCAGCTTACGATGTCAGCCCCGACGACTGGTATTTCCCTTGCCATTTCCAGGGCAACCCAATCATGCCTGGCTGCCTTGGCCTCGATGGCATGTGGCAGCTGACTGGCTTCTTCCTTGGCTGGCTGGGCGAAGAAGGCCGCGGCATGGCGCTTTCCACCGGCGAGGTGAAGTTCAAGGGCATGGTTCGCCCACACACCAAGCTTCTCGAATACGGCATCGACTTCAAGCGCGTCATGCGTGGTCGCCTTGTACTGGGCACCGCAGATGGCTGGCTGAAAGCCGATGGCGAAACCATTTACCAGGCATCCGACCTTCGGGTTGGTCTTTCGAAAGAAAAGACTGCCTGAACCTGGCAGTTAGAGTCTGACAGGCGCCCGGCGGTATTTTGACCGCCAAGCGACAATCTAAAGAAAAGGTCCACGTTCATGAGACGCGTAGTTGTCACCGGCCTCGGCATTGTTTCTTCCATCGGCAGCGATGCCGCAGAGGTAACAGCATCCCTCAGAGGCGCAAAGTCCGGCATTTCATTCTCGCCAGATTTCGCTGAACACGGTTTCAAATGCCAGGTATGGGGCAAGCCTTCGCTCGACCCGACCGACTTGGTTGATCGTCGTGCAATGCGCTTCCTGAGCCAGGGCGGTGCATGGAACCATGTTGCCATGAAGCAGGCGATTGCGGATTCCGGTCTTGAGGACAAAGACATCAGCGAAAACGAGCGCACCGGCATCATCATGGGTTCCGGCGGTCCATCCACGCGCACCATCGTTGAAGCATCCGACATCACGCTGAAGAATAACAGCCCGAAGCGCATCGGCCCGTTTGCCGTGCCGAAGGCGATGTCTTCAACCGCGTCCGCGACACTTGCCACCTGGTTCAAGATCCACGGCGTCAACTATTCGATCTCTTCGGCCTGCTCGACATCCGCACACTGCATCGGCAATGCTGCTGAAATGATCCAGTGGGGCAAGCAGGACATCATGTTTGCTGGCGGTCATGAAGACCTCGACTGGTCGATGTCCAACCTGTTCGACGCCATGGGCGCAATGTCTTCCAAGTACAACGACACACCTGAAACGGCTTCGCGCGCTTATGACGCAAACCGCGACGGTTTCGTCATCGCCGGCGGCGCGGGCGTTCTGGTTTTGGAAGAGCTGGAACATGCCAAGGCACGCGGCGCAAAAATCTACGCGGAAGTCGTCGGTTACGGCGCAACCTCTGACGGCTACGACATGGTTGCTCCGTCGGGCGAAGGCGCGATCCGCTGCATGCGTCAGGCTCTGTCGACCGTAAAGGGTGACGTAGACTACATCAACACACACGGCACCTCGACACCTGTTGGCGACAGCAAGGAAATCG
Organism: Agrobacterium sp. 5Ca50; assembly: GCF_055381905.1. Taxonomy (NCBI): domain Bacteria; kingdom Pseudomonadati; phylum Pseudomonadota; class Alphaproteobacteria; order Hyphomicrobiales; family Rhizobiaceae; genus Agrobacterium; species Agrobacterium sp. 5Ca50. The sequence continues at coordinate 142,192 of NZ_AP026438.1, read as the reverse complement.
GCGCGATCCGTGAAGTGTTCGGTTCCAACATCCCGCACATCCAGTCTACCAAGTCGCTCACGGGTCACTCACTCGGCGCTGCTGGCGTACAGGAATCCATCTATGGCCTGTTGATGATGCAGGATCGTTTCATCGGCGAGAGTGCCCATATTTCCGAGCTAGACCCGGAATTTAATGGCGTGCCGATCGTTCGCAGCCGTATCGACAATGCAAAGATCGATACCGTTCTGTCCAATTCCTTCGGTTTCGGCGGCACCAACGCCACGCTCGTATTCCAGCGCTACAACGGATAAAAGCCATGAATGGCATCATGCAGGGAAAACGTGGCCTCATCATGGGTGTGGCCAACAACCATTCTATTGCCTGGGGTATCTCCAAGGCGCTCTCTGCACAGGGTGCTGAGCTTGCCTTTACCTATCAGGGCGAAGCACTGGGCAAGCGCGTAAGGCCGCTTGCTGCAGAGCTGAATTCTGATTTCGTGGTGCCATGCGATGTTGAAGACATTGCTTCTGTCGACGCGCTTTTTGCGACTTTGAAAGAACGTTGGGGCAAGATCGATTTCGTCGTTCACGCCATCGGCTTTTCCGACAAGAACGAGCTGAAGGGCCTCTATGCCGATACGACGCGTGAAAACTTCAGCCGTACCATGGTCATTTCCTGCTTCTCGTTTACGGAAATTGCCAAGCGCGCCGCTGAACTGATGACCGATGGCGGTTCCATGCTGACGCTGACCTATAATGGTTCGCAGCGTGTAATCCCGAACTACAACGTCATGGGCGTTGCCAAGGCCGCTCTTGAAGCGTCTGTACGTTATCTGGCTGCGGATTACGGTCCGCGCGATATTCGCGTCAACGCGATCTCTGCCGGCCCGGTACGCACACTTGCTGGCGCAGGCATTTCCGATGCACGCGCCATCTTTGCCTGGAACCAGAAAAACGCTCCGCTTCGTCGCACCGCCGACATCGAGGATATCGGTGGATCTGCACTTTACCTGTTGTCCAACCTATCACGTGGCGTGACCGGTGAATGTCATTACGTCGACTGCGGCTTCAACATCACCTCGACGCCAACGCTTGAGGTACTGTCGAAAGCCGATCACGACTGATCCAGTTTCAGACGACACGATTAGAGCCTGTCGTTTTATCAACGGCAGGCTTTTTGTTTTGAAACCGGTCATTTCAGCAAAAAATGACCGTTAAAGCTACATTTGCGTCGCATTCTTCCGACCAGCGCAAGATATTTTAAACATTGAGCTTCTAACGTGACCGCGTATTGCCGTTGATGAGCATCGGCAGGCGCCATGCATCATGAAGATAGTCACGCCTCATGCGTTCAGTATTCAGATTTTTCGGACAGATCAGAAAACTGCGGAAATCGAGCGATGGCGCCGCCGCGATAGAATTCGCAATTCTTGCCATTCCCTACTTCATGATCATCTTTGCGATCGTTGAAACCTTCATTGCCTTTACCGGCGAACAGCTGGTTTCCAATGCCGTTGAAAACATGTCGCGCAAATTGCGCACGGGGCAGATCACCTACAAGATCGATTCCACGACGGACAAGGAAGCCGAACAGTTTCGCCAGCTGTTCTGCAATGAAATTGCCATCATGATCACTTGCTCCACGACGGAGGCAAAGACACCACAAAAGCTGTTTATCGACGCACGTACCTTTACCAATTTTGCCGATATGCCGAGCTCAGTGCCCGTCAAGAACGGTGATCTCGACACGTCGGCATTTAAATATGAACCCGGCGGTCCCGGCACGATCAACATGCTGCGCGCCTATTACAAGTGGCAGGTCATTACTGACCTTATCCGGCCTTATATCAGCAATATTCGCCCGACGGATGCCTCCGTACCGTCCTATTTTCTGATTGTCGCAACATCGGCCTACCAGAATGAACCACGATTCAATTGAGCGGACGATGAAGCAACAACGTAGCTTTTCCGGAATATTCAGAAGACTGGCGAAAGATCGCGAGGGCATGGGTGCCGTCGAGTTTGCGATTATCGTGCCCATTTTGCTGATGGTCTACATCACATCTTTCGAGTTGACGATTGGCTTGAGCGTGGCAAAACGTGCGACGCGTGCCTCCGGCTCAATCGCCGATATCGTGACGCAGCAGACCAGCGTCAACAAGGCCTATCTGAAAACCATGATCAATGCTGCCGACGGCATTTTTGAGCCTTACGGCATCACCGGGCTCAAGCTGAAAATTACTGGCATTTCCATTGATGCGTCATCAAAACCGACAGTCGCCTGGTCTTGGGCACAGGACGACTCGCGGCCTTATGCTGTGGGTGCAGCTGTGACCATTCCAAGCGCCCTTACAGTTGCCAATACGTTTCTTGTCCGGTCGGAACTGACTATTCCGCATGAATTGCTGATGTTCATGCCAAGCGTTATGCCGCCGCAGGTCAAGACGGTGAATATTTCGCGGGAAGACTTCTTCCGTCAGCGTGCTGGTACGACGCTTGCCTGCACAAATTGCTGATCAATCCAGGGATATCCGCAGCAACATTCCGTAAAATCCTCGAGGCCGCCCCCGAGGATTTCTTCTTTCAAGGCAATCAATAAACGTCGCGCAGATATCGCTTCTCGCGCTTCAGCCCATTGACGTAATCACCCGCTGCTTCCGCTGACAGGCCGCCATGGCTGGCAACGATATCATGCAAGGCATCGTCGACATCCTTGGCCATGCGCGTTGCATCTCCGCAGACATAGAAATGGCCGCCTTCTTCCAACCAGGCATAGAGCGCCTTGCCGTTTTCCTTCATGCGGGTCTGCACGTAGATTTTTTCTGCCTGATCGCGGGAGAAAGCCAGATCAAGGCGTGTCAAAACTCCGTTGCTGCTCATTTCGCCCAGTTCCTGCTCGTATATGAAGTCATTGGCACGATGCTGGTCACCGAAGAACAGCCAGTTCTTGCCCTTGGCACCACGCTGCTTCCGTTCCTGCAGGAAGGCACGGAATGGTGCAATGCCGGTGCCCGGGCCAACCATGATCATGGGTGCGTCATTGTTGGCTGGCACACGAAAGGCCTTGTTCTGCGACACGAAGATACCGGCATTTTCCCCCTGCGCAACGCGGTCGGCCAGATAGGTTGAGCAAACACCACCATGATCACGACCCTGCGCGTGGTAACGCACGCTGGCAATGGTGAGATGTACGCTACCTTCGGCGGCAAGTGGGCTGGACGAGATGGAATAAGCGCGATGCTGCAGCGGCTTCAGCAGCTTCACAAAATCTGCCGCGTTCAAATCCATCGCCGAGTTAAGCGACAGGAGATCAAGTGTGTCCTTGCTCCATAGGAAGGCGTCCAGCGCCTGCTTGTCACCATTGCGCAAGATATGGTTCAGCTCTTCATGATTGGCACGCTTGCCAACATCCTGCACCAGATCGCGAGACGGGGTCGAAATTTCAAACTGTTTCAGCAGCGCATCGCCAAGTGGCTGATCGAGACCGGCAACGGCATCATCGGCTTTGGCACCAAGACGCTGGAGAATGGCGTCAACCAGTGCCGGGTCATTGAACGGGACAACACCCAAGGCGTCACCGGCTTCATATTCCAGACCACTGTCACCGAGATCGAATTCATAGTGACGGATTTCCTTGGCGGAATCGATACCCGACAGGCGACGATTGACCGAGACGACCGAAGAGAACGGGTTCTTGCGGTTCCATGCGGACTTCGCATTTGCCGGTTCCACAACAGCGACTGGAACTGCATTCGCCGCGGCATCACCACCATCGATAGCGCCAGCGACGGGCAGTGCCTCACCAATCCAAGCGGCAGCGGCATCTTCATAATCGATATCGCAATCAAGGCGGGCATGCAGACGCTTGGCACCCAGTTGCTCAAAGCGCGTATCGATCAGTTTTCCGGCCTGGCAGAAGCCGTCATAACCGGTGTCACCCAGCGCCAAAACCGCAAAATTGACGGTTTCCAACCGTGGCGCGGTATCGGCGGAAAGCGCATCCCAGAACAGTTGGGCATTGTCGGGCATTTCACCTTCGCCATAGGTCGAGGCAACCACGATCACCCGCTTCATAACAGCGAGGTTTTCCATGGAAATATCGTCCAATGCGGTGACAACTGGCTGCATGCCCTGTGTGCGGGCAGCGGCCGCTATGTCCATCGCCAGTCCTTCGGCATTACCTGTTTGAGTACCGTAAAGTACATTCAGTACCGCAGCTGCGGCCTTCGGAGACTGACCTGCGGCCACGGCTGTAGAGCCTTCACCACCAATACTGATGCGTGAGTGCAGGCCGGCCAGAAAACCGGACAACCATGCACGCTGGTCGCCATTGAACGGAGCATCTTCTGGAATGTAAGGTATCTTCATCGTTCTCACTCAGTTCAATCTGTCTCAGTCAGTTCTGTCTGGCTGCGAGGGCAAGGTCCGGCAACGCATTGGCTGCGAACAGTTCCTCGAAGCCCGGCAGGCGTCCGATCTTTTCAATGTTTCTGGCGTTCTGCTGAATGATCCAGCCATAGGTGCCCGGGCTGTCCATAGACAGGATGTTGCGCTTGGAAAGCGCCTGCCTGTAGTCGTCCAGTCGCTTGGCGGCGATCATCACAGCAAGCTGCTCGTCAATATGGCCAGCCAATGCTTCACGTGCATATTTCAGCAGACGTTGCATCAGCGCAAAATCCTCGGTCAGAATGAGATTGCGTACCGCCTTTTCAATCGCCGGTTCGGATGGGCCACGCGCAAATGGTACACGCTGCATGGCAATGGCCTGCGCCATGCTGAGCACCGTGTAATTGTTCAGAAGCGCATACATCTCCTCGGTATCGGTCTCGCCATAACCAGGTACCGAACCGTTCAACACCGCCCGCTTGTCACGATAGGCCAGCTTGAACTTGCGAACCTGATGGGCAGCAAGCGCCGTTGCCAGTTCCTCCAGCAGTTCCTTGCGGGGCTTTGCCTTCAGGATTTCGTTGCTGTCCTGGTAGAGCAGCAAGGCGCGCGGCATGCCGTACACGAAGTTATGCTGCTCGCTCTCCCAGTTTTCCAGAAGCCATGTGGCCTTGGCAGAACCGGTTTCGGCAAAATGCCAGCTCAGCAGTTGGTGAACGGCCTGGTTATGGATCGCGGCCTGTTCATCATCACCGGTGATCGAGCCCAGAAGAATGGAATCGTGGCTGACCTTCTTTGGCAGATCGCCATAGGGGTCATACTGGTAGACGAAACCGCCACTCATGCCGTTGCCGAAACCCTTGCCGAAGCTGCCGAGGTTGAGGACCGCACCATTGGTCATGTATTCGCAGGCAAAGTCGCCGACACCTTCAACAACCGCTGTCGCACCGGAGTTGCGCACTGCAAAGCGGTCACCCGCCTGCCCTTCAACAAAGGTGCGGCCACCCGTTGCACCGAACAGGGCGAAGTTGCCAACCAGAACGTTGCCACCAGCCTCGGCCGAACCGCCACCTGGCGAACGCACGACAATGGTGCCGCCGCAGGCGCTCTTGCCAACACCGTCATTGCAGGTGCCGGTGTGAACCATGACCATGCCGTCATTGCAGAAGGCACCGAAGGATTGACCGGCAGACCCCGATGTGGCGATACGCACGGCACCGGGCTCCAGAAAACGACGACCACGTTCATCCTGACGGACGGCAGGCAGTGTCGCCACCTGTTCATCACTCAGTTCATGGTTCAGAATGCGCTCGATATCGACCGCAAGCTGACCGCCAACACTCTTGTTGCAGTTGTTGAGGAAGCGGTTGCCACCAAGCTCGATGGTGTCACGCTTGCCATCAACCAGGGCCGAACGCACCAGTTCGATAAAAGCATCATCGAGGGCGAAGTCCTTTTCCATGTAAACCGGGTTGGCGATCTTCACCTCCTCAACCACAGTCAACATTGCCCGGAGGTCAAGCTGGCCAACGCTGGATGGATGGTCGAGAAGGTGAAGAAGATCGGAACGGCCACGTGCCTGCGCCAGAGACTGCAGACCAAGGGCCGCCAGGATCTCGCGTGTTTCGTGGGCAATGTTCATCAGATACTGCGCCAGAGCGCGCGGGTCACCATTGAAAACTTCCTGGTTGGTGGTGAGACCAGCCGGGCACTTGATGTTGCAGTTCTTGGCCATGACGCATTTCAGCATCATCAGCGCCGTGGTGCCGAATTCGAAGCTGTCGCCGCCCAAAAGGGCTGACTTGACGACATCACTTGCGGTCTGGTGTGCGCCGGAGCAACGCAACAGAACCTTGGCACGCAGACCATTGGCGCACAGTGCCTGATGCACTTCGGCAATGCCGATTTCCGCCGAACGGCCGGTATATTTCAGGCTGGTAACGGCAGCAGCACCCGTGCCGCCGGTGTTGCCGGCAACGTTGATGACATCTGCACCGGCCTTGGCAACGCCAACCGCAATCGTGCCAATGCCTTCCGACGATACGAGCTTGACGATAACCCGGACACGCGCCGCTTTGGCATCATGGATCAGCTGCGCCAAATCTTCGATCGAATAGGTGTCGTGGTGCGGTGGTGGCGAAACCAGTTCAACGCCCGGCGTGCCGCCACGAGCTGCGGCGATTTCCACCGTGACCTTTGGCGAAGGCAGCTGACCACCCTCGCCTGGCTTTGCACCCTGACCGATCTTGATCTCGATCTCTTCCAGCATCGGGTCAGCAAGATAACCTGCCCAGACGCCAAAACGACCGGACGCGAACTGCTTGATACGCGAGGCACGTATGGTGCCGTAACGCGAGATATGCTCACCACCTTCGCCGGAGTTGGACATGCCGCCAACCATGTTGGTGCCATGCGCCACCGCTTCATGAGCGGCGGCAACCAGCGCGCCATGGCTCATGGCGCCGGAAGCGAGAAGTCTGGTGATGTCACTTGCCTTTTGAACATCCTCAAGCGGGATGCTGGCAGGCGCAGTGTGGATCAGCGACAGGTAATCCAGTGCCTGTCCCTTGACCTGAACGGCCAATGCGCCGCCCTCCAGCCAATGACCGACAATATCCTGCCCGAAACGGATGACCAGTGATTGGCCAAGGGCAGCAAGCCGTGTCAGGTCACTACCGGACGGGCCGGTCAGACGCAGGCGGAACTCTTCGTCACCAACGCTCTCAACCGTCAGCCCACGCACCATGAAGCTGTTGTTGCCCTTGCGGGAAAAACGGCCCATTTCCTTGCGGAATTCTGCTGGCGAATTGGCAAAGGTGACGTCAGCTGGCAGGTCCAGCACATCGCGCAACGCAGACGGGCGGCGCATACGTTCTTCGCTCATCATGCGGGTAAAGGCACGATAACCCGGCGTGATCTGAAACTTGTCGATTGCCTCCGGTGTCAGACGATCGAAGCTGTTGTGGTAATAGGCGGAATCGTTGAGGCCGAAGGCATCTTCCAGCCGGTTGAGCGGCAGCAGGCGCAACATGTCTTCGTTTTCGCCAACGCCGTTTTCGGCGTCCTTGTCGAACGCGATCTTTTCCTCGGTCATGTCAACGAAACCACGCACAGCCGTGGTGCCATAGGAATGGCCAGCACCTTCGGCACGTTCCTTGAACAAGCCAAGCAGCGGAATGTCGTTCTCACCCTTGACGGTCAACGCCTTGCGGTGCCAGTCGGCGACGGCCTGCGCGATAACGGCAAAGTTGACACCACCAACCGGCGTCTTGACGTTGGGGAAGTACTTCTTCAGCACCGGATCGCTGGTGTCGAGAAAGTTCGGTTCAAAGAACTCACCGCCGATATAGCTTTCAGCGGTGCAAAGTCCGACCTTGCCCATGGTCTTCATCAAAGACTTTTCAGCAGCCTTGGCGAAACGTTTGAAGGCCTTGTCGGCATCTGCACCAAACTTTTCCTCGGCGCGGAACTGCACACCGAGCGGATAAACGCCGGATGCACCAAAGCCGAGGGCCGCTGCAATGTGATGCGACGAGGAGAATTGACCGCTTTCGGCAATCAACGACACGCGAAGGCGCAAGCCTTCCTCGATCAGCTTCTGGTTTAATGCCGAGATAGCAATGATCATCGGCAGGGCAGCGCGATCAGTGGCAACGTGGCGATCGGTGATGACAGCAATGCCACCCTCTTCGGCAGCGAAGGCTGCGACCTTGTTGCAAACACTGTCGATACCCGCCTGCAACGCGGCCTCGTTGGCCTTGGGATCGTTGTAAACCGGGGTGTAGAGCATCTCAAAACGACGAACCGGCGTTTCCGTCTGCTCACGGATTTTCAGCATGTCGAGATGGGTCAGGATCGGCGAGCGCACGACGATCTGGCGGGCAGCCTTTGCGCCGATATTGGGCTTAGCGCCCAGCGCAACGCGCAACGTCATGCCGTCGGCTTCACGGATACTGTCGAGCGGCGGGTTGGTGACCTGCGCAAAACGCTGCGAGAAATATTTCGCGACGCCGCCTTCCTGATCCGACAGCGCATTGATGGCGTTGCCATACCCCATGGCGGAAATTTTTTCAGCGCCGGTCGCCAGCATCGGGTCCATCAGGAACTTGAAGCTTTCCTGATTGTGCGAATAAGCGACATAACGCTGATGGCGTTCCAGATCGCCATTGTAACGTTGGGGCGATCCCTGATTTTCTGCAGGAATCTCAGGCAGTTCTTCCAGCGTGACACGGGCTTCACGCAGCAACGTTGGATAATCGCGGCGCGATGCCAGCATTTCCAGCGCTTCGACGGTCGACCATGCACGGCGCTCAGCCTGATCGAAATACAGCATGCCGCCGGCTTCGATACGGCCGCGATGGATGACGCTTTCCGGCGGGAAGGCAATCTGGCCTGCTTCCGACATTACGCAGAGATACTCGTCTGTTTCGACCGTGCGCAGTGGGCGTAAGCCCAGACGGTCCAGGCGTGCACCGACGATGGTGCCATCGCCAAAGATCAGCGCGGCGGGACCATCGTTCTTCTCTTCGTAAAGGGAAAAATATTCAAACATCGCCCGCACTTGCGGCGACAATGTCTCGTCATTTTCCCAGGCAGGCGGCATCATCGAAACGACAGCAGTTACCAGATCAAGCCCGTCTTCCATAACGCGGGCCTGCAGCGTCTGGTCGAGACGGCAGCTATCCGACTGCCCCTTGGGGCGGATGATGCTGGCATTGCGTGCCAAGGCGACAGCAGCTTCAGACAGGCGGTTCTTCTTGTCGGTGTTCAGTTCGCCATTATGTGCCATCAGGCGGAATGGCTGCGCCATGGATGGATGCGGGTCGGTGTTGGTGGAGAAGCGGGTGTGAAAGTACATCGTGTGTACTTCATGGCGCGGGTCCACCAGGTCGCAGAAGTATGGCATGACTTCCGTCGAATTGAGACGACCTTTGAAAACCTGGGTGCGGGCACTCAGCGACAGCGGGTAAAAACCCGACAGGTCCGGGCGCGTGTAGGCAATGGCTTCGATGGCCAGCAAGGCCTTATGGATACGCCAGTCAAACTCGCCACGATCGCGGCAACCTGCATGGGCCGAAAACACCCATTGGCGAATGGGAAGCTGGTAACGAACCGCAGCTTCACGAATGGCGCTGTTATCAACCGGGACGTCGCGCACCAGAAGCACGGAGAAACCCTGCTCCTCAAGCGCCTTTTCGATGATCTCTATAGCCTCATCATGGAAGGCGGCGTTTTGCGGCAGGAAGAAATTACCGACACCAAACCGATCGGCTTCCAGTTTGACAGAGCCGGTCAGTTGACGAAAAAAAGATAGGGACAGATCCACCGAGATACCGGCGCCATCACCAACGCCTTCTGCCGACATGCCACCGCGATGCGGTACGGCACAAAGCGCTTCGTGGCCACGCTTCAGCACGTCATGGGTCTGCAAACCGTCTTTGCGCGTAATAAAGCCAACGCCGCAGCTGCTCTTCTCGGCAGCAATGTCATAAAGGCCATAATCAGGGTCATTCACGCTCATCGGTCTCTCCCGTTCCGGCGCACTTGCGCAGCGAGGCGTCACCTTTTTCACCCGCAGGCGGAGCCGCAGGTGACCTGACTGCTCCTTTTCAGATTTCTGTTATCGGCGTTTCGCGGCGCGAATAATCGACGTGCGCGTATTGGCTGGCACCGCGGTGCCGGCAATCGCCGCTTTCATCGATTTTATGGTCGAAACGTATTTCATGACCCGCGCCAAACTGTGCTGTCGACACGAACATCGCGCCAATTTATGTCAGCATGACTTACATATCTATGTTGATTTCAGAAATCAAGATTAATTAACGTCCGCGCAATAAAAATACGAAAAGCCGTGAAATCCTTTACGAATTTCACGGCTTCAAGGTTACTCAGGTTAGTTTGTTGCTAAAAATCAATCAGGTCGCATCGAGTGTCGTACTGAATACAAGGGCAATAAGCGTCGCGACTGCGCCGGAGAGCAAATAAAGTCCGGCCGCTATGAGACCAAATTCTGACGAGAACCCAAGAGCCACCAGTGGTGCGAAACCGGCACCGATGAGCCATGAGATATCCGATGTCAGAGACGCACCGGTATAGCGGTATTCACGGCTGAAACGCGAAGCAAGCGCACCGCTTGCCTGACCGAAGGACAGACCCAGCAGCGAAAAGCCGATCAACACGAACAGGTAACGGCCAATATCGCCCGAGTTAAGCAGCAGCGGTGTGACGAGACTGAAGAGCGCGATCAGAACAGCAGCCGCGCCGAGCAGTTTGCGACGGCCGAATTTGTCAGCCAGTACGCCGGACACGACAATCATGCCACCACAGATGATGGCGCTGACGAACTGTACGAACAGGAAGTCTGAAATCTTCTGGTTGGTGTTGAGCGTGACCCAGCTGAGCGGGAACACGGTGACCAGATGGAACAGTGCAAAACTGGCCAGCGGAACGAAGGCACCGGTCAGAACGATGCGTGACTGCGACCGCAGCATTTCGAAAACCGGCCTGGGTTCCAGCTCATGGCTTTGCACCATGGCCTGAAATTCCGGAGTCACAATCATGCGAAGACGGGCAAACAGCGCCAGCACATTAAGTGCCAATGCCACGAAGAACGGGAAACGCCAGCCCCATGCCAGGAATTCAGCATGTGACAGCTGAGTGAAGAAAACGATGAAGAAGGCGCTTGCCAGACCAAAACCCATAGCCGCACCGATCTGCGGCATCATGGCATACCAGCCACGTTGTTTCGCAGGTGCGTTCATCGCCAGAAGAGAGGTGAGGCCGTCCCATGCACCACCCAGACCAAGTCCCTGCCCTATACGGAACACGGCGAGCAGGACTGGCGCCATCATGCCGGCGTCCGCAAAGGACGGCAGGAAGCTGATCGCCATGGTGGAACCACAGAGTGTAAACAATGCGACGGTCAATTTCGCCGCACGCCCAAACTTTCTGTCGATCTGCAGCGAGATCATTGAGCCGATGGGGCGGGCAATAAAGGCCAGTGAAAAGACCGCGAAGGAATAAAGAGTTGCTGTCAGCGGATCTGCATATGAGAAGAAGACGTAGGGAAAAACCAATGCCGATGCGATGGCGTAGACAAAAAAGTCAAAAAACTCTGTCATTCTTGCCAGAATGACCGCGATGGTGATGCGGTCCGGATCGACTGTCGCAGGTGTTTCAGGATAGGTCTGCGAACTATTGATATAACTCATTTTATTCCTCCTGCGTATGGCGCACCATGTTGGGTAACGCGCTGGCTCCTCTTCCGTTGCGTTACCTGCGGCGGATTGTCACACAGTCTGCGCACAGCCGTCAAATGAAGATTACAGGAAGGGCTTGCTCCAAGGGCCTTCTATGAGATAATGCACCCAGCCATGCCGTGGCTGTTGCGCTGCGGCGATCCCGCTGCACCGCGACAAAATACCTCATTACAATAATGACGTTTGGCAATTATTCGCGGTACAATTGAAACAGTACGAGTTTTAAGAACGTGCCCACGATCAAGAAATTTTCTTCTGCCTTCATGGCATTTTCGTCGTTGCTGCTGCTCAGCGGCTGCGATCTCGTGGTTATGAACCCTTCCGGGGACATTGCCATCCAGCAACGTGATCTCATCATCACCTCAACAGTGTTGATGCTGCTCATCATCGTTCCGGTTCTTGCATTGACGCTGTTCTTTGCATGGAAGTACCGTGAATCGGCGAAGGCTGAAGATTACGATCCAGAGTGGCACCACTCCACGCGCCTTGAAATGGTGATCTGGTCTGCGCCCGTTGCCATCATTCTCATGTTGGGAACCGTGACGTGGATCGCAACCCACCGTCTGGATCCGTACCGCCCGATCGACCGCATTGATGCGGACCGTCCTGTGACAGCCGAAACCAAGACCCTGACGGTCGAGGTTGTGGCCATGGACTGGAAGTGGCTGTTCTTCTACCCGGAACTGGGCATTGGCAGCGTCAATGAATTTGCTGCTCCGATCGATGTTCCGATCAACTTCAAGATTACCGGTACCACGGCGATGAACTCGTTCTACGTGCCTGCACTGGCTGGCCAGATTTACGCCATGGGCGGCATGCAGACCAAGCTGCACGCAGTCATCAACAAGGAAGGCGTTTATGACGGCTTCTCGGCGAACTTCTCCGGCCCTGGCTTTTCGCACATGCGCTTCAAGTTCCACGGTCTGAGCAATGAAGGCTTCGACCAGTGGGTTGCCAAGGTCAAGGACGGCGGCAAGGGCTTTGGCCGTATGGAATACCTCGAATTCGCCAAGCCGAGCGAGCGTAATCCTGTCGAGTATTTCGCCAGTGTCGACCCACAGCTGTATGACGCAATCCTCAACCGCTGCGTAGAGCCGAACAAGCTTTGCATGCGTGACATGATGCACATCGACGCCAATGGCGGCGGCGGCAAGGAAGGCATCGATATCGCCAAGGCGCTGAACTCCGTGATCTGCACCCCGCTTTCGCCTTACGGCATGGCATCCGGTTCGCAGTCCACGCCGGCGGCTATCGAAGGCCAGACATTCGTTCCTGCTGCTCTGCCTGACATCAAGGCTGCCCTGCCGGAAAGCAAACCGGTTGCCGGCTGACTGGCATCACTGACTTTCAACGGCGCGGAACCCCCGCGCCGACATTTGTTTTGAATCGCAAGAGGCTAAAATGGTCGTCAATTCCGATCAAACGTCCTTCCTTTTCGGGAAGCTGACGTGGGAGTCCATCCCGCTCCACGAGCCAATTCTCGTTGTAACTTTCGCGGCTGTTGCCCTCGGTGGCGCGGCACTTCTCGGTATTCTCACCTATTTCCGCGTTTGGGGCTACCTGTGGAAAGAATGGTTTACCAGCATCGATCACAAGAAGATCGGTATCATGTACATCATTCTGGCCCTCGTGATGCTGCTGCGTGGCTTTGCCGACGCCATCATGATGCGCATCCAGCAGGCCATCGCTTCAGGCGGATCCGAAGGTTATCTCAACCCGCACCACTATGACCAGATCTTCACGGCACACGGCGTGATCATGATCTTGTTCGTGGCAATGCCGATGATTACCGGTCTGATGAACTTCGTCATTCCCTTGCAAATCGGTGCGCGTGACGTTTCTTTCCCCTTCCTCAACAACTTCTCGTTCTGGATGACGACAGCTGGCGCTATCATCACCATGATCTCGTTGTTCATCGGTGAATATGCACAGACAGGCTGGCTGGCCTATCCGCCGCTTTCAGGCATTGAGGGCAGCCCCGGCGTTGGCGTCGATTATTACATCTGGGGTCTACAGATTGCCGGTGTGGGAACGACGCTGTCGGGTATCAACCTGATCGTCACCATCATCAAGATGCGCGCACCGGGCATGACCATGATGCGCCTGCCGATCTTCGTCTGGACATCGCTGTGTTCCAACATCCTGATCGTGGCTTCGTTCCCGATCCTGACCGGAACGATCGCCCTGCTGACGCTTGACCGTTACGTTGGTACGAACTTCTTCACCAATGATCTCGGCGGCAACCCGATGATGTACGTCAACCTCATCTGGATCTGGGGCCACCCAGAAGTCTACATTCTGATCCTGCCGGCCTTCGGCGTTTTCTCCGAAATCGTCTCCACCTTCTCGCGCAAGCGTCTCTTCGGTTACGCTTCGATGGTTTACGCGTCGGTGGTGATCACCATTCTGGCCTATATCGTTTGGCTGCACCACTTCTTCACCATGGGATCCGGCGCCAGCGTCAATGCCTTCTTCGGCATAACGACGATGATTATCTCCATTCCCACGGGTGCCAAGATCTTCAACTGGCTGTTCACCATGTATAAGGGCCGCATCAATTTCGATGTCCCCATGCTGTGGACCATCGGTTTCATGATCACCTTCGTCATCGGTGGTATGACCGGCGTTCTTCTTGCCGTTCCTCCAGCAGACTTCGTGCTGCACAACTCGCTGTTCCTGATCGCCCACTTCCATAACGTGATCATCGGCGGCGTGCTGTTCGGCGTTCTCGCCGGCATCGTCTACTGGTTCCCGAAGGCATTCGGTTACCGCCTTGATCCGTTTTGGGGCAAACTGTCTTTCTGGTTCTGGTTTGTCGGCTTCTACTTCGCCTTTATGCCGCTCTACGTTCTCGGCCTGATGGGCGTTACCCGCCGCCTCAGCCAGTTCGAAGACACGTCGCTGCAGATCTGGTTCATCATTGCCGCATTCGGTGCGTTCCTTATCGCACTCGGTATTGCATGCTTCCTGATCCAGCTCTTCGTAAGCTTCCTGAAGCGTGACCAGTTGCGCGACGTGACCGGCGACCCCTTCAACGGTCGTACGCTGGAATGGTCGACGTCTTCTCCGCCACCGGCCTATAACTTCGCTTTCACGCCTGTCGTGCATGAAGTCGATGCTTGGGCCGACATGAAGAAGCGCGGTGCAGAACGTCCTGTGGAAGGGTTCATTCCCATTCACATGCCGAAGAACACCGGTACGGGCGTCATTCTCAGCGCCATCAGCATTGCACTTGGCTTTGCTCTGGTGTGGCATATCTGGTGGTTGGCTGCGCTATCATTGCTTGCCATCATCGGCGTCTCCATCGCTCATACCTTCAACTACAATCGCGACTACTACATTCCGGCTTCGGACGTGACCAAAGTAGAAGCGGAGCGCACCAAGCTGCTCGCAGAACAGGCGTAACAGAATGGCCCAGACACACGCACCAACCGCCGATACAGGCGAAGCGCCGGTCTTTTACCTGAAGGAAGACCACCACCCGGAAAACGGCACATCGCTGGGTTTCTGGCTCTACCTGATGAGCGACTGCCTCATCTTCGCAACCCTGTTTGCAACCTATGCCGTGCTCGGCCGCAGTTATGCGGCCGGTCCTTCCGGTGCAGACCTTTTCGACCTCAAGCTGGTTGCCATCAACACGGCGTTCCTGCTTCTTTCCTCGATCACCTATGGCTTTGCCATGCTGGAATCGGAAAAGAAGAATATCAAGACGACGTTGATATGGCTCGGCATTACCGGCGTGTTCGGCCTCGCCTTCCTATGCGTTGAACTTTATGAGTTCTACCACCTGATCCACGAAGGTGCGACACCGCAGCGCTCCGCGTTCCTCTCGGCGTTCTTTGCGCTGGTTGGTACACACGGTCTGCACGTGACCTTCGGTATCATCTGGCTGGTCACATTGATGTTCCAGGTTGGCAAGCATGGCCTTATCCAGGCCAACAAGCGTCGTCTGATGTGCCTGTCGATGTTCTGGCACTTCCTTGACGTGGTCTGGATCGGCGTATTTTCCTTCGTATATCTGATGGGAGTTCTGTGATGGGTTCCGAAACACACGCACACCACGATGATCATGAACACGATCATCACGATGGCGCAGATCACGGCAGCTTCAAGTCCTATATGATCGGCTTCATCCTGTCGGTTCTCCTGACAGCTGTTCCGTTCTGGTTGGTTATGGGCGACGTTCTTGATAACAAGACCTTCACCGTTCTGCTGATCATGGGCCTCGGCGTCATCCAGATTTTCGTTCATATGATCTACTTCCTGCATATGAACACGAAGTCTGAAGGCGGCTGGACCTTCATGGCGCTGATTTTCACCGTTGTTGTGGTGATGATCACGCTGATCGGCTCGCTCTGGGTCATGTACAACATGAACAAGAACATGATGCCGACCATGACAATCGAGCAAATGCGAAACTTGCCCTGATCTTTCAGGGCAATGTCAGCGCCGTGCATTCACCCGAATGCACGGCGTTTTTCTTTCCGGCACAGACATTGAGTGCAGGGCCGGAACAGGCAGGAAAGATCCCCATGACCACCCCGACACCCCATTCCACGCCAGTTGCGCACCGTACCGGCCCTTCACGTCTGGCTGTTGCCGTTCTCTATACGCTGTCCGCCTGCCTGATCACCTCACTGTTGGCGCTCGGCACATGGCAGGTACAGCGGCTTGGCTGGAAGCTGGATCTGATTGAGCGCATCAATGCGCGTGTGCATGCCGAGCCTGTTGCACCACCCACACGCGCTGAGTGGGCGGCCTTGAAACCCGAAGATTATGAATATCGCCGCGTTCAGCTTTCTGGTGAGTTCCAGAATGAAAAGGAAGCGGCCGTTTATACGGTTACCGATTATGGCCCAGGCTACTGGATCTTGACGCCACTGCGGCTTGAGGATGGCTCCACAGTCATCATCAACCGCGGTTTTGTGCCCACGGACAAACGCTTGGCCGAAACGCGCCAGCAGGGCCAGATAACCGGTTCTGCGACGGTGGTTGGCCTGATGCGTGCACCGGAACATGGCGGACTTTTCTTGCGCACAAATGATCCCGCCAATGCCCGCTGGTATTCGCGCAATATTGAAGAGATCGCAGCCGCGAATGGGCTGAGCGACACTGCGCCATTTTACATTGATGCCGATGCCACCCCGAATGATGGCGGCGTGCCGATCGGCGGCCTGACACAGTTGAAATTCCCCAACAGCCACCTCTCCTACGCCATCACCTGGTATGTCCTTGCGCTGATGGTTGCGGTTGCAACATGGTATGTGCGCCGGAATATGAACACCCGCCGCAAGCCAGCTGTGGAAGATTGAGAACGGAAAGCCCATATTTATCAAGGGACTAGTGAAAATTTTGGCGGCTAATCAGCCGTCATTTTTTTTAACCGTGAAATTCCTCAAAAAAAATGCTTCCAGGCGCTGGACATGGCCGAACAAGATGTTATAACCCCGCTCACTTTCGGGAGAGCAAAACTCTCGGTGACCTGAAAAGGTCGAGCCTCATACGAGGTAAAGTGCCCGAATAGCTCAGTTGGTAGAGCAGCGGATTGAAAATCCGCGTGTCCGTGGTTCAAATCCGCGTTCGGGCACCACTTCTTTTCTCAAAGATTTTCAGATTGATATGACGCAGCAAAATCATGCTGATTGTCCGATCATTTGCTCTGAGCTCTTCGCCATATTCAGCGCTACCATGCGCCATGAACGCAAATGAAATGCGCAGCAAAACTCGCGACTGCAGATATTCAGTTTTTGATATCAGGGAGAAATGGTGCCGCTTACGTGCATTGAATTGAAGTCTACCGGTTTCTAGCGTCGTCTAGCGCCTTCTAATACACCTTGACCGGCAAAGTTTCCTGCTGATTATCCTAGCCTAGTTCTGTATAAGAAAGCCTACGCAAGTCTAGGTGCCTCGGGTGGATTGAAAGGTGGATTGGTGGCACGTACTCTCAACAGACTTTCGGCGCTTTCCGTGAAGAACGCTTCGGCCGGAAAGTATGCCGATGGCGGCGGGCTTTGGCTGTTCAAGCGCGAGGATGGCGGCGGCCAGTGGGTGTTGCGTGTGACGATCCACGGAAGACGCCGAGAAATGGGCTTGGGTTCAATAACCGAAGTTCCGTTGAAGGAAGCCCGAGAGGAGGCAGAACGCTGGCGCGGGGTTACCCGGTCTGGCCTAGACCCTATTATCCAGCGCGAGAAACAGAGGCGGGAAGCGGTCAAGCGCCTGCATCTTCTCAAGGACGTGGCCGAGGACGCGTTTGAAAGCCGCAAGGCTGAATTGAAGGGTGACGGGAAAGCGGGGCGGTGGTTCAGCCCTCTCGAGCTTCATATCCTGCCGAAGCTCGGAAAGACGCCAGTTGCCGAGATCGATCAGAGCCAAATCCGCGATGTGCTTTCGCCAATCTGGCACACAAAGGCAGAGACAGCCCGCAAGGCCCTCAATCGCCTCGATATCTGCATGCGCCACGCTGCCGCCCTTGGCCTTGAAGTAGATATCCAAGCTGTAGCCAAGGCTCGGGCGCTTCTAGGTCAGCAGCGGCACGAAGCAACCAACATTCCCGCTATGCCTTGGCATGAGGTGCCAGCTTTCTACACCCGTCTTTCCGAAGGTTCGATAACGCACCTTGCCTTGCGACTTCTCATCCTTACCGGCGTGCGTTCCCGGCCGCTGCGCTTCCTACATGTTGACCAGATCGACGGCGACGTGTGGACAATTCCTGGGGAAGCTATGAAGGGTAGGAAAGGGAAGACGCCAGATTTCCGCGTTCCGCTCACTCCTGAAGCGCTGGATATTATCAATGTCGCGTTGCCCCTCTCCCGTGATGGCTTCCTGTTCCCCAGTATCAAGAAGGGCGTTATTTCCGACGCAACCATGTCGAGACTGATGGAGCGCGATGAAATCGCATATCGCCCGCACGGGTTTCGCTCGTCCTTGCGCGATTGGATAGCAGAAGCGACGGATACCCCGCACGATATCGCTGAAACTACGCTCGGGCATACCGTCGGCGGCAAGGTTGAGCGCGCATATCGGCGTACTGATTTCTTGGAGCAGCGCCGCAAGCTTCTCGAGCGCTGGGCAAATCATGTGACCGGCAAAGGCGGGCAAGTCCTGCGACTGGTCGCGGAGGGATAGCGATTTCGAATCCGTGGGGATAGGCCGGCCAGCCGACAAGCCAAATGCACCTTTGGTTTCCTCACGGTATCAGGTGCTCTCGCGGAGTGCAGCGAATGAACGAACGGTTTCAATTCTGGACTAATCCGGGCTCATGGCCCGATGATGCGTATGGATATGTATTTTTAGCACGCGCACTGCTGCGGGTCGGTAGAGCTATGTACCCCCATGAGTGGACAGATAGCGAGCCGTTTGCCCCCCCTCCAATCGAAACGAAGCAGGATATTATTGCTCGTAGTCGGAGCGGGGCGGAATATGGCAGAGGGGTAGAGAATTTTTTACGCGAAATATCAAAGTTAATCGCGTCGAACGATGTGTCTAAGCTGTCTTGGGAGGTCGAAAGTTATCGAGTGTTGACGCCACTTCGCACAGCGAGGAGCCTTCCCGGTACCGCCGATAACGGCCTGAGAACTCGCCAGGTATTGAGTGCCGAAGCGGTACGATATGGGGAAAGCCTTGTACCCGAAGAAAACCAAAGGCGAGCCAAAGCTAAAGAGCGGTGGGAGCGCGTTGTCTCTATCGTCAAGGGCGCGCTGCGGGATGGCAACCTAGAATGCGTGACATTGCCGACGCATGGCGGTGCGTTCTCGTCTATCCGACCTAAGGAGTGGTGGAACGTGCCGGGCATAGAAAGCCGGTTGACCATGTGCCGTCTAAATCCAGAAGATCCATTTAGCGCGGGGTTCGCGGGGCGCGGCTACGCGCATATCTTTGTCAGTGGAAACAGCCTAAGCCAAATTTTGCCGCCCCCCCCTAAGCCGAAGACAGCAAAGGAAATCAAGGGCAAAGAAGACGCTGCGGCACTTATTTACGACCGGCTTCACACAGAGATAAATGGTAATGTGTCGCGGGACGCTCACGAAGAAGCTTGCAAAGCCGAAGGCATTTCCTCGACCATATCGCGCTTGGTATGGGAACGTAAAAAGGTCGGCGCCTTTCATTAGGCCACCCGCAACGCATCCGCAGAACAGGCGCAAGCGTTCCGCAACGGCGCCGCAATCATCCGCAAGCCTTTGTTTAGCCTGCGGATTTTGCCTATTGTAGTCTACCCTCGTTAACCCCCGCAGCCTAACGAGGTAAATCACATGGATGCGACGAATAGCAACGAACGGCTTTTGACCGACAAGGAAGTCGGCGCACTTCTCGGCATTTCCCGCGCCTCAGTCTGGAACCGAGTAAAAGACGGCACCATTCAGAAGCCCCTAAAATTCGGACGGTCTAGCCGTTTCCCACAGTCTGACATTCTAGGCTCTATCGACGCCGCGAAACAGCAGCGCGCAGCTTGAGGTTTTCCCATGAAAACGGAAAACCCGGCAGCGCGTGCAGGCGCTAATCCGGGTTCCAATATCAATGCTCTGGCAGGGCTTGATAACTGGAACCCTACAGAATCCACCCCTGAAAATCAATCTGAATTGCTGGCGGTCAAGTCCGTCATGCGTCGGTGCCGCGTGTCATTCTGGCATGCCAAGACGATTTGCCAGCTTCACGGCCTTGGAGGTCTTGCAGCATGACAAAGCGTATCATCACCACCGCGCGCATTCTTCCAGATGGGCAGCCGTTCAAGCTCGTCGGTCGGTTTGGATGGGCACTCAATAACCTTGTGACAGCTGGCAAGCGCGGCTGCACTCCGATTGATCACCCCGGCCCGCGCTGGTCGGCCTATGTTCACAAGCTGCGCAAGGAGTACGGCCTAGTTATCGAGACCTTGAACGAGAACCACGATGGACCGTTCCCTGGATCTCATGCGCGCTACGTATTGCATACAGAGGTAGAAATCCTTCCGGTTGAAGATGCAGCCGATAAACGGCCGACTACTTGGAATGAGTTGGCAGCGGCCTACAAGTCCATCTCAGAGGTTAAGCCCTCATTCAACGATTTCGGACGTTCAGCATGAGGGAGCCCCACGACAACCCCAGAGTGACCAGCGCAGCCCAGTGGCTTGCCGATCAACAGGAGCCGCCACCCCAGGCGGTTCCAACCCTCAAAGACCGTTTCGGATTGTCGGCGCTGGAAGCATGCGAAGCGTGCAAGCTGGCGCACAACTTCCGCCTTGTTCGAAAGGCGTATGGCTAATGCGCGATTTCACAAAGGTTTCCCCGAAAATTTGGCGCAGCAAAGCCTTCAAGGCATTGCCGACCGATGAGGCGCGACTGCTGATGCTCTACCTCATGACCAGCGAACACCAAAACAGCGCGGGCTGCTTTCGTCTACCTGAAGGTTACGCCCTCGATGACTTGGGTTGGCCCTCGGACAAATACCGTAGTTGCTTATCCACGCTCACTGATGCCGGGTTGGTTGTCTCTGACCCGAATACTTTGGAGCTTTTCGTTAGCGGCTGGTTCGAAACCAATTCAGCCATGAACAAGAAGCACGCGCTTGGGGTCGAGCGGGCAATTTTGGGAATTGAAAGCGAGATGTTGCGAGAAGCCGCAACACAAGAGTTTGAGATGACGCGCAAGGATTTCGACAAGCAAGGCACCGAACCTGCCGATTCAAATGTTCTGGGCATGCCTAACCGCCTCACCGCAACCGGGTACATGACGAGGAGGCAAGGATGATACGCTATCGATACTGTATCAAAACCCTATCGATATACAGAGACAGAGACAGAGACAGAGACAGAGACTTATACCGAGACAGAGACGAGACTGAGAAAAAGATAAAGACAAAAACAGAGAAAAAGACTTATGCGCCTGATTTAAAAAAACAGTCGTCAATCTGGAATGCCTCGAGCCGGATTGCGCATTCGGAGGGCGTGTTTTGAAACCCGTTCCAATGCTACCCGATGAGATAATCAGGATCGATGAAGCGGCATACAGGGCTAGAGTATGCAGTCGCACCATCAGGCGCTGGAATCGTGCCCACGGAATAGCTCGCCAGTCCTGTGCCGGGGCACCCCTTCATGTTTCTGCTATCGCACTAGAAATGGTCATGGAGGGCGACTTGGAAGCGCTTGAACTCCTTCGGACCAATGACCGAACACATCCAGCTGTTCAGCGTTACATCGATCGGATCGGGGTTCCGGCCTGAGGCGCATGTGGTGTGTCCACACATGTCAAATGCACAAAAACGCTGAGGTCTCCTAAGCTCAACGGAACAGGAGACCTCAGATGCCCAAAAATTCTATTCTTGATTGGGACGCCGTACCCGGCAATAACACTGATATAGCTGGTATCGGCATTCAGGGTACGAACGCCGTTTCCAACTTTAGCAATGCGCTTCGTACAATGATGTCGCAGATCAGGACCGGCGTTGACTACAAGGCTATCGCAAGCACAAAATCAACCGGTTACACCGCCGTTCTCAACGACAACAACGCGATTGTCCGCTTTACCGGCACTTACACCTTGGCGCTTACGGCAGCCGCCACGCTCGGTGCAAACTGGCACATGGCGGTTGTGGCTGATGGTGGCAACGTCACCATTGATCCGAATGGCTCTGAAACCATCAACGGTGCAACAACGATTGTCATCCCAAACGGCTATTCAACGGTCATCTGGTGTGACGGCACATCGTTCTTTGCCGAAAAGGACTATCTGCGCCTCGACCCTGTGACCGATATCGCCAGCGCTGCAACAGCAGACATCGGCGCTGTTCCTTCGCAGAACCTCCGCGTTACCGGCACAACGACCATCACCAGCCTCGGCACGGTAGCGTCTGGGACATTCCGGCGCCTGCGGTTCGCTGGCGCGCTCACGCTGACCTACAACGCCACAAGCCTCATTCTTCCAGGTGCAGCAGACATCACCACGGCAGCCGGTGATTTCGCAGAGTTTGTATCTGACGGATCGGGCAACTGGCGTTGCAGCAACTACACCAAGGCTGCGACCCTGCCGGCGGAAGGAAATATTATTCCCGACTTCGTTCAGGGTCTGACGCTTGCCAACAACTCATCTGACGCCAGCAACGATATCGACATTTCGGCCGGCACTGCGAAGGCAGGTCAGAAAGTCGTCACCAACTCTGGCACGTTTACCAAGCGGCTGGATGCGAATTGGTCGGCTGGCTCTGGTAATGGCGGCCTTGACGCCGGATCCAAGGCAAACAGCACTACCTACCACATGCATTCAATCGTCAATAATACGACGCTGGCGTTTGATGCCCTGTTCTCGCTTTCCGCTACCGCTCCGACCGTGCCAAGCGGTTGGACTGGAGTTCAACGCGTTGGTTCGGTGGTTACTGACAGTAGCGGCAATATCAGACTATTCACTCAAGCGGGCAGCAGAGTTGCGTTCACCACTTTTGTTGTGGAGGCAACAGAAAATAGCTTGCAGGCGTTGTCGCCTATAACACTGTCCAGTGTCCCCTCTGTCATACCGGTTCGACCAATACTTTCCGCAACTTTGTTCATGTCGAGTGCCACGTCGATATCCGGGTACACCTTGGGCTTAACGGATGGCGGCAACATAACAGCAGGCGGTATCATTGATATTCTCACTGATGTGAACACCTTAAATAACACGACAGGGTCTGCGGCCACTGAAGTTGTTTTGACGAACACATCACGCCAAATCGGTAGAAGGACGGCAGCCGTTGGAAATAATCCAACAGCTCCGACTTTCACACTCCGTTGCCATGGTTGGACAGACGTTACTATCCCGAGGATTGGATGATGAATTATTTTGTTGCGAGAACGAACGGAGTAATCACTGGTTTATATGCCTGTGAGCAAGATGTTGCAGCGGAGGTTTTGCCCGAAAACAACGATGAAGTTGTTGCTTTCCTTAACCCTCCACAGCCGAGCTCTTCGATCACCAAAAGGCAGTTGTGCCTCACTCTGGTGCGTAATGGCATACCCTTGTCATCTGTCGAAACAGCAATCAATGCCATGCCGGACGGCCTGCAAAAGTCCGAGGCACAGATTGAATGGGAGGATGCGAGTTACTTCAGCCGTAATCATCCAACACTCTTGCTAGTTGCCGAGGCTTTGGGGCTGCACTCTTCCCAGGTTGATGAGATGTGGTCTGAAGCCGTTCTGGTCTAGCCTTATCATAAGAAGTTTGAGTGTAGGGCTATCCGTATAGCTTGACATCAGCAGTACACCATGTCAGCGAGCCTTATGGGAGCTCTTAGACTTATACTTGCAATTTCGGTTGTTGTTGCGCATCTGCCATCATGGTGGACCAGTTTTCGCCCGCTAGTTGGCGGTGAAGTAGCCGTCGAAATTTTCTTCATAATCTCAGGCTTTTACATGTCTCTGGTCCTGTCTGATAAGTACCGAAGAGCCGATGGTAGTTTAAGGCTGACAGATTATTACATCGCTAGAGCAACCCGAATTTATCCCGCATACTGGGTGGTGTTGGTTTGTATGGTGACTTGGGCAGTTGTCTCAAAGTCCAATGTTTTGAGAAGCGCGACTGAACTAGGGCCGCTCTATACAATCTGGGCGATGATTTCGAACATTGTTCTATTCGGGCAAGATGGCTTGTTTTTCGCCAAGGTCACGGAAATGGGCACGACGTTGGTCGATGCTCTTGGTCAAGGTGAAGGGCCTCAACCATACAACCTTTTACTAATCGAGCCTTCTTGGACCTTGAGCCTTGAACTGATGTTCTACTGTTTGGCGCCGTGGTTCTCGAGAAGATGTACAGCAACTCTAATTATAATCGCACTGTTGATGGGCGTTCTTCGCGTGGTCGCTTATCAGTTTGGGTTTGATGGCGATCCATGGCGTTACCGTTTCTTCCCGTTTGAATTGACTTTCTTTGTGGGCGGAATGGTGGCGCATCGATTTTATGTCGAAGGAAGGTTTCTTAATCCAGCCAACGCTATTGGCCTCATAGTGGCATTGGTGATCTATCCGTTGTTCCCGGAGTTTCGGTTTTTTTCAATCTCGATAAACTCTTCACTGACGCTGTTGGCAGCGTTCTTGGCTATACCTTGTCTGTTCCATTTAACGAAAGATTGGGCCTTGGACAGAATGGTAGGAGAAATGTCGTATCCTTTGTACCTAGTCCACTTTCCTGTGCTGGTTGTTCTCTCTGTGCAATTGGCAAGCATTGACCCATTGTTCGCCGCCATACTAGTCGCATCCATATCCTTGAGCACTGCGGTGATTTTGGAGCTGGTTAGCGCACGTTATCTCGGACCGACGATGAAGGATCTGCTAAATCATCTTTTTTCTGGAGACAGAAAGTCGTCCGTCAATCATCTTAAGTAGTAGATGATAATGTGCTGCATCGCCGATTAACGGGGAGATAGTGCCCCACTCCTAAAAATGTGTCCAAACATGTCAAATCCAAACCACGTTCCGAATGCCCTATGATTTTTGCAATCGGATTTCAGGAGGCTTACGGTGGTGAATGGGCGACATGAGCGCAACCAAACCGAGATTGTAAATCTTATGCTGCGCGACACCCGGGTAACCTCGGGATTTCGAACAGCCTTGTTCGATGCAACACAGCGTGAGGGGCTTTCCGTAAACGAATATGTCTTGAGGGCCACGGCGGAAAAACTACTGGCTTCTGGCCGTGACTTTCCCGGAGTATTCGAGTCAGGCGATTTTTGAGTGACTACTCCACGATTTCTAAGAATAGGTTCAGTTGATTTTTGAGCAAAGCCCGCCGCTTACAAACGGCGTGTTTTCGCCGCTCCTGTCGTCCTCGATAAAGCCAATCGTGTAGACTTGGGTGAACCTAAGCTTGGAGAAATTTATAATCATCCCGTAACCGAGACCGCCGCAAACAAGTTGTTCGGAATCGATACCATCAGGGCCGGTATTCATGGTGCATCGATGTGAGGGAAATGGGTCCCCAATTTCTGTGACTGTCCAATGCTTCGAGTTTTCTGGGCTTCTGGCCACGAGGAATTTACTGCCAGATTTGAATGAAGTGCCTCTCCATGCGCCGTCAAGGAATTTAAGGCCGCCGGCCGCATCGCCTATGCACAAATAGCTGTTTGCATACGCAGCACTTGAGCAAACCAAAGCAACCAGAAACGACAATAAAGCACGCCGCATTTACCCCACCCTTAATCCTGACGTCCATCCAGGAATAAAACCAAGCTTTCCCTCTGTTATCAAATGTTATGGCGGAGTTCAAAATTGGAGAAGTGGGGAATTAACGGTCTCAGTGGTGGCCGCGCCACACAGCCATCCTTATATCCCCTCCCCCGAAATAACGGGGCAAATACGGGGAAGCCTTGTTCCCGCTTTTTTTCAGTCACCCTTGGAGCGTAAAATAGACTGAAATAGGCGAAAGAACTTCAAAAACGAACTACATAGAAGGCAATTTTCGGAAGCCGTAAAAAGACGAGGACGGATAAAACCAGAGTCAACTGTCCGCGGATTTTTCGGACCAGTACGCGCGTGCGCGCGAGGTGGTGAAATCGTTTAGAAACAAGTTGATGCCCATTTTAAAATAGAGACTGGAAAACTGTCCGTGAGGCACCCAAACGGCACTGATAATACAGAGCAGAAACAGGGGGGCTTCCAACCAGTCAGCTCAAAAAACATCGCTAGTTTGGTAGGTTATTCCAGTTTCTCACGTTACACGAAGCGGTCGCGTTCCACTAAATTAGTGGGGAATATTACGGAAAAGCCCGCCCGACTTATTGGGATACGAAGGACAAAAAACGAAGAAGCTCAACACCATAGGAGCTAAACTTCCGCAGTTGCGGATGCGCGGTGATATCGAGATCAAAAAGCACCCATCAATATGCAACATGCCCACTATCGGAGAACTGGCTTTATGCGAGAAGTCGACGCACCTCAAACACCACCACAGATGACCGCAAGAGCGTTTTCGGCGCATGCCACACAATCCGATCAAAAAACACTCAAGACGCGCCTCCGTTGATCTGTGAGTCGAACAGAAGGCATTTAATTGCTAATCACACAGCTGCCCCCGGGTGATCGGTTATCCTCAGCTCAAGAGCAACGTTATTACGTTTGGTAATACCACAAGACGCATAATCACGCACTGCTTGGCGGCTTAACCCGGACCAAGTACGCGCGCACGCAAAGCGTAAGCTTTTTTATTCGGCGCCTCGGTAAACTCCGCAGACTGCCATCGTCTCTCCGCGGCAAACGAACCTGTTTACAAAAGAAGTGGGTCGATAGTCCGCGGAACAGAGAGATTTCTTGATTCGCCCCAACATGTTTTGGGCCACTTAGAGGCATCGATAACGGGTGCGTAGAAGCTGCGGAAATCAGGGTTCACAAGCTTCACCGTAAACAACTCATTGAAGTGACCTCCAACAGTCCCTGCGCTCTCATACAACATATGGGGCCCAAACTGAGCACAGAACATCACGATATTCGCGGCTACGGCTTTAATCGTATTCTCAAGACTAGCTAGTGGAAGTGACCCAGATTTATCATGCTTCACTTTATTGTACGCGTCGTACCACGGAAGCGACTGTGTGGGCCTATTATCGTTCCAGCTTGCAAAAGGCCGCATCGCGGGTACGGCTGTGTAACCTGGCATTTCCACCTCAAACTCGCCTAAGTGGAATGGATCTCTAAGTGCAACAAAATCGGTTGTTTTCAGTATCGGCTTAGTAATTCCACCCGCGCGCAGAAGCTTAGTCCAATGGTCTTCGGCATCTGTACATGCAAGTATTAACAGCTCGCGCATTCTGTGGCCGAATGATTGAAGTCCATGCCCAGACGGCTCGATGAAGTCGAGAATTTCGCTAAGTCGGCGAATCAAGAGCACAATGCTGCGTTCGCTCTGCTTCACTTCAGAAACGGTAACGTTCATTGCCTGGTAGACGTCCGATGCGTAGTAAAGCCCCGGACGCCACACTTTGCCAACAACGTGGCCTTCTTGAGTCGTCGTAGTCTGGATTTGCTGGGCTCCAAATCGACGTGTAACCCAGTCTTGGAGAGTGATGCCAAATTTACGTTCGGCTACCGTTAATCCCGATGAAATCGTGAAAACGTTATTATCAACCCCTGCGAGATGAACGTAATGTGTGGTCGTCTCATAGGCTATTCCTCTTGGGAAATTACGAACCCAGTCAAGTTGAGGAAAATCCTTCGTGCACTCGTATACTAGAGCCATCTTCTCGCCTCGTGACCTCTATACTGTTACTGTAGTTTCTCTTCGATGGCCGTTGTCAGAGCGTTGGTAACATCACCATTGGACGACACAAGCGGTAAGGTTTCTCGCAAGCCCACTGTAAATGGTGTTAAGCTTTCAGGCGGAAGTGCATTTAGTAATCTTAGCGCATTTACTACACCGTCCTCGTTCCGAGGATTTGCTTTAATATTTGAGAGCAGAGAACTAACAACCGCATCGTTATGTATCGCTCCAGACGCCATTGCCATGTATGCGCGGTCCCTTTTCCTAAACGATTGTGAAAAAATGTCGTTGGCCAGACTTAGTGCCGCACTGTCGATGACAGCCCTACTTTCCAGAGAAAGAGCTGCTGTCTGCTCGCCCTCTAGTCCAACAAGCAAAGTCGGCCCATCGTCTGGTAGAATAGATCGTATGGTTTTGATGGCGAGCTCTTTTTTCTTCTGATCGTCTCCGGTAAGTGCATCAATGAAGGTAGGGATCAACGCTAGTCTTTCCCTCCTGTCTTCCCGGTCAGCGTTGGCTTGAGCAATCGCAGCTTGTTGGCGGCTAAGATCCATAGCTCTCTCGTTTGCCGTTTCACTCAGGTAATAACCTGCCCCAGCGATTGCGAGAGGTGTTAAAACTGCCAGAAAAACATTGGCCTTTTCCCACCGGTTGAATTCTTTTGCAGGCTCCATTTCCTATCCTGTTTTGTGAACTAGTTGAGACGTTTGGCTTACAAGTACTAACTATCGCTTGATCCGTGAAAAAGACTCACCACCCGCCAGGCCGCGACAAAGCGCTTCGATGGCCGCACAGGCTGCCGTCCGCAGCACGGTCATAGTAGGAGTAGCAATTTCCCGGATAGCGCCGTGGTGCGTAGCCGCCGCCCCCGCAATTGTTATTGGCGCAGACAGCCACCGCCGTCCCAACAAGCGCAACAGCCAGGATAGCCGCTGCTGCAGCTTCCTGCCGCTGAACCAGCTCAGGGCATTGATAGAACGGTACATTCCGCCGGCTCAACTCCTTGGCCAAATCCTGCTGGAATACCGGATCTGTGCTTTTCAGATATGTCCTGCAAAGAGTTACTTGATCGATTGATTTTGGATTGCTGCGAAATGCATCCTGCGAAGTTGTGCAGGCGCCAAGCGCGCACGACAACGCAAGCGCAAGAAGCGCCCGTGTAATTGATATGTTTGGCAAGATTGCCCCCAAATTTCCCCGTGCACAAATAAGCACGGACTCAATCGGGAGTCGAGAAGCATTAGTTACGCCTGATTGAAACTTTCGCCCGACGTTTTCAAGCGCGGAATGCACAACGTCCTCATCCTCTGCGGGGTTATCCACTTTGTGACCCAAAGCTGGGCACCGCGTTGTGGATGTTAACCTTCGGCGCAAGGTCAATTGGAAGCCATTTCAAATCGGTCCGTACAAATGGAGGTCACCGCGTTCAACACGAGGAACCCACGATGGAAGATAATGTGAGAGTTGTTTCACCCGTGAGCATTGCTGGTCTTACGGCCAATGTACCCGCGACCGGGATGCCTATTTTTGAAATGGTGCGGCCATCGGAATTGTACGTCGACCCCGCATATCAGCGAAACGTAAGCGAAAAAGGGATGCGGCAAATCCGGCGGATAATCGAGAATTTCGATTGGACCAGATACAAGCCGCCCATTTGCGCCTACGCTGAGTGGAATGGGAAAACCATACTCAAAGTACTCGATGGGCAACACACTGCAATTGCAGCCGCCTCCAATCCACACGTTCCGACAATTCCCGTTATGATAGTCGAAGCCGAGAGCACGGTAGATCAAGCAAAGGCGTTTATCGGCCAAAATACCGACAGGTTGGGAGTAACAAATCTCCAGCTTCACCAAGCAGCAATTGCGGCCGGCGACGAAGACGCTCAAACTCTGGAACTGGTTTGTGCCCGCGCAAATGTGAAAGTCCTTAAAACCACCAACGCTTACACCGGCACAGGCTCTCGCCAGACCATAGCCATTAAGCAAATAGACGCGATGATAGGGAGAAGAGGACCTATCGCCGCTCGTGAGGTCCTGGAGGTCTTGGCTAATGCTGATCGAGGGCCGATGACCGCTCCGCAAATCAAGGCCGTGGAACTTCTGCTCAACGATCCAGAATACAAAGACAAGATATCCGGTGACGACCTTACGGAAGCCATCATCGATTTGCTCACGACCGCCGAGGAAGAAGCAAAGTTATTGGCCGTGACCCACAAAATCCAGTTTTGGAAGGCGTTGGCGGTCACCTGGTTCCGCAAATGCAAAAAGCGCCGACATATGGTGGTAAGAGCGGCTTAAAAAAGTGCGCCAGCAGATAGCTTGGCTCACCTACACCAATCAATGCGCTGCTTGGGCGACCACGGCCTTGCCAAGCCTTCAGACATAAGCACCTTGCCGACCTCGCGCCCATCGGCAAGGTAGATGTTGATCAACGGACGGCGGCTTGAGGTTTTATCTCTTGCGCCGCTGTCCTCGATACGAGGAATGCCAGACAGCAGCAGTTCTTTCAATCTGGCTTTGGCTTTCAGTGCAAGCAACCGTTCTGCCTCGCACTTGGCGCGGCTGCCTATCTCTGGTGCGTCAACTCCAGATTTGAACGGCACGCCGCCGCCAAGCAATCGCATGTTCTGCCCGTCGCATTTGATGGTGTCGCCGTCGATCACGGTCAGTGAGGCGCAGGAAATAGCCTGATCGGCCATTGCAGGACTGATGAATGACATCTGCATCAGAACTGCAGCCATCGCTGCCAAATCTCTGTACATCAATCTGTGTGTCTCCAGTGTAGGCGTCCAGGGGTCCACATACACCTACGTACCTCTTCGGCATAGATCGAGGGCTTTCATCAAGCTGATACGCTCCAAGCCTATTTCTGGGTTAGATTACCGGTTCTTGGAGAGTTGGCTATGACTGCTGTGGCTACAATCGGTCTCGATATCGCAAAAAATGTGTTCCAGGTTTATGGAGCAGATGTAAACGGGCTGCCGGTTTTTAATAAGCAGCTAAAGCGCCAAGATGTGTTGGCATTCTTCAATGACCTTCAACCTTGCTTGGTCGGTATCGAGTCGTGCGCCTCAAGCCAGTTTTGGGCGAGACAGATATCAGAGTTAGGGCATGAGGTACGCTTGATACACACCAGTTACGTCAAGCCGTTTGTGAAGCGAGGGAAAACAGACGCCAACGATGCCGAAGCTATCAACGAGGCGCTGACCCGGCCTACGATGCGCTTTGTGCCAATAAAGACTGCAGAGCAGCAAGCCTCCATCGTTGTGTTCCGAACCCGCGCGGTCTTCGTTTCTCAACGCACCCAATTGGCAAACGCACTGCGGAGCCACCTTGCTGAGAACGGTGTGATAGCGAAAGGCGGCTTCCGTCACGTGAAAACCTTGATAGCCTACGCCCAAAACGGCGACAATATGTCTTTGCCGAGTTCGGTCAGGCATGCCCTCGTAGACCTTGTGGACCAAATACAACGCCTGAGTGATATAATCGAAAAGCTGGACGATGAAATCGATCAGCGGGCTCGTAATGATGAGGATGCAAAACGACTCGTCACCATCCCGGGCATCGGACCCAAAATCGCGATGTGTATTTTAGCGTCTGTACCGGATATTCACCGCTTCTCGACGGCAAGGCACTTTGCCGCGTGGCTTGGCTTAACGCCAAGAAGTTATTCGAGCGGCGGCCGCGCGGTTCTAGGGCAAATCTCCAAGATGGGAAATCATACCGTTCGCTACATGCTCTATCTGGGAGCTGCCGGCGTAACTAGGATGGCCAAAGACAGTAGCCCGTTGGGAAGATGGGTTGTGAAGTTGCGTGCCAGGCGACCTTTCAAAGTTGCCGCAATTGCAGTTGCCAACTACCTAGCCCGGGTTGTCTGGGCGCTTCTCGTGAAAGGCGGTGTATATCACTCAGAATTTGGGAGGGCGGCGCAATAAGGGGATAGACGTCAATCAGAAGCATAGAGTCGGGGCGCGAAATTACGAGCGGAATAGACCGAAAGTACATCGGTGTCTTGAACACGTCGAGTTTATAGGCATTCGCTCTGCGAGACGTATAATGGCAGCCTCGGATTGAGGGATGCCGACGCAACTGTTGCAACGCGTGCCGTTGCGGATGGTCGATTGTCTAGCGGGCCGTTCTCACCATCGAGAGCGGCCCGCACATGCGAATCACGTCTCAGACATCAGGTTTCTCCCGCACCCTGCTTAGGAGATGTCGCGCAGTCAGTCCGCTCACCATAAGCGCAAAACATCCGACCGATGCAAGCATCCCATTGAGCATGTAAAAGGTGACTGGGTCATTTTCTATTGTCACGCTCCCGCCTTTTGCACTGATTGCACCGGCCCAAAGCTGGACGGCAACCAGTATCGCTATCGCAGGACCTGCCAGTAAAAGTAGGACGGCAGCAACTTTCAGGTGAACCTTTTCCACCAAATACGTCACGCGAGACGGATATTTCATAATATCTGATTTGCCAAACATGCAGTCGCATTCCAACCCATGATAATTACAGGTAATGTGTTGTATGGCGGGTTAGCAAAAAGAAACCCTCCGTTGGGAGGGTTTGTAGATTGCGCCGACAAACGGACGAGGGGGAAGCGCGTCCGCTCTCGTAACGTCCAGCCCTAAAAAAAGTTCCTTCCAAATTTGCGTGGTCATATGACGGGGGGCCGCTCGTTGGCTTCTGTTTCAGCCGCGGCCACATTGCTGTGAATGAGAGTTTCCTTCTCGACCGGGCTAGTTTCTGTCAACTTGCTTCGAGCATCGTAAAACCTCGCAACCGCAGCTAAGCAGGCCGTGGCAATAAGCGATACCGTGCCAAGGCGAGAAAACTTCGAATAGTCTGCTGCATCGAATGCCTGCAGAACCTGCGCGCTTTCGTATGTGTTCAAAAAGCCATTCGACATCAGGAATGCCAGAGAAAGGTGGAAAACGCTGAAAACAAATAGCAGCCAAACCCCTACTTTGGAGATATTTGCTAGCATTTTAAACCTCCATGGATCGGGCGGTTAAACGCCCAATGTTTGAAAACGATCCAAGTCTTAACAAGCTGAATTGAAATCAGTGCAATCTACGCTCGATCTCAGCGTTGACCGCGTTCCAAAATGTAATTTTTTCAAACTCAACTTTTTCCGCCGAGAGTCCGATTTTTGTTAATTGGACAGTCATGGCATCATCAACCTGGCGACGATAATGTTCCGCGCTCTTTTCCGTGGGTTTATCGAGCATCTTGGCTGCAGTATCACGGATGCGGCCAATCCGGTTGACCATGGGAAACGGTATCAGCCTGCATTCTGGCTGCTTCCAAATGAAAAGCGGTAGGTTGTCAGCTTCGTTGCTCATGCGCTTCGCTCCCTCACCAGAATATATATAGCACTACGTAAACCCGTAGTCGGTTGGGTTATTGAAAACATGAGATAATTTCTCAACCCTCACTCCCCATTTTGGCGACGGACTACGGGAACACGTAGCGGGGGGACTACGGAATCCCGTAGCGGGCTTTTTTTCTTTCTGCCTGGTTTTGAGCGCGCGTCTGCTAGTTGCTTTCTGACGACTTCCGACCACAAGCGGGCTTCGGCCATCGTGAAACGCCTCCACTCGTTGGTTGCTGGCGCACCGTCACGTGTTCCATCAAAGGTCAGCGTGAAAACAGTCGGGTGCGCAGTGCCGTTGCCCGCCCGCCCCTTTGTCATCTTCACAAGCTTTTTGTATGCCAATTCATCAAGCGCATCAGCAATGTTGCTGAACGTTACGCCGTAAGCATAAAACTGGTCATGGGTCACGATGAGCTTGCCGTTCTCAGTGCGACCATGTGAGATGTGCTCGATTATCAACCGGTCCAAAGCCTTGCGGCCGTTCACGGAAAGCGATCGATAG
This sequence comes from Agrobacterium sp. 5Ca50, assembly GCF_055381905.1. Taxonomy (NCBI): domain Bacteria; kingdom Pseudomonadati; phylum Pseudomonadota; class Alphaproteobacteria; order Hyphomicrobiales; family Rhizobiaceae; genus Agrobacterium; species Agrobacterium sp. 5Ca50. The sequence goes on along the minus strand of NZ_AP026438.1, from coordinate 108,494 downwards.
GCTGCTGCCTCCAGCAGCTCTCGAGTTAAAGCCATCCACCCGCCTTGATCTGCAGGAGGCTGGGTATTCTTTTTGACCATGTTGTAGGTCTTGCCGCCCGCCGTTCGGCTCTTGTCGCGCGGGTCAAAGACTGGAGGCATCAATCATCTTTCTTCGCAAGGCGAACGCCCGGGCCACCTTCTCTTGTTTCACCGTCATCAAGAAAAATCACTCCAGCGCTTTTTAAGGCTCTGGTAATAGCGTCGAGATTGTTAGCAACAGGCACCGACCGGCCAGCCTCAAAGTTTCGGACGGTTGAGTTTCCCACCTTTGCGGCAGTGGCTAGTTCGTCTTGCGACATTTCGACAAGTGCGCGGGCTGCGCGGCATTGAGCAGGTGTCATCATTCAGGTTCTCCGATAATTAATTTCGTTAAGGATAACGAAAATCGTTTGACAAGTAAATGAGTAACGATTTATGTTGATGTTAACGTTAATCGTTATCCATCGGAGTTAACCTAATGCCGAACACTACAGTTCAGGCCACCGCCGAAGGCATGCCGAAATTCGACCTGGCAGCAATCATGCTGGATGCTTGGGAGCGCTACCGCCGCATTCGTCGCCAGTACGCCTCTTGGCAGATCGAGCGCGGCATTGTTGACGCCTCATTCTCTGCTTGCCTCAAGACTGCTTGGCGCGTTGCAAAGCAGGCCCGTGAAAGAGCTGTTGAAGCCGCAGAAGTCGCGAAGCTGGACGGCACGCCGAAAGGTGACCGCCTCAACGCTCTGCGCACAGCGCTCGCCCAAACCGACTATCTGCCGCTGCGCTACCGCGCTTCTGCACACCGCGCCGCCATCACTGCTGAAATCGCCGCCATCACGGCGCACTGACCGGAGGAGTGTCCGCATGACCAAACGTGCCCCCAAGTACCAGATCGAAGAAGTAAACGCCGCTCTCGACAACCTCAGCGACCTGTTGGACGTGATGTGTGAAATTCACTTTCAGCGCGCAGCTAACGAGAAGGAAGACCGGCGCATCAGTAGCCTGCTTTGGATCGCCCGCGACCTTTCCGCAGGCATCGCGGCCAAGCTTGATGACGACGACGCCGCCATGGCGGCTAAGTTTAAGGAGGGTTCAATATGAAAACCAGTCGTCGCTCATTCCTTGGCGGTGCAGCCATTGCCTCACTGCCAGTTTCTGCCGGTGCCTCTGTGGCGGCTTCAGCCATTCAGACAGACGCCGCGCAGGCCACCGCTATCGCAGAAAATCCAGACCTGCTAGCGGCACATGCCAGACTGCTTGATGCTCAGGCCGAACTACGCGCAGCAGAAGACGCCCTTGAATGGATCGCTGACGAATGGCGCCACCTGTGGCCACTTGCCCCTGAAGAACTGCTTGGAGGCTCAAACGCCCATATTGGCGGTGGAGTTTGGGGCGACACGGCAGAGCGCAACATTATTGGTCAATATCTGTATCGCGATACAAGCGGCCTGACGCAGCGTTTCGATAAGCGCCAACGGGAAAAAACGCCAAGAACCTGCTTCAGCGTAACGCCCCCGGATGAGCTGAAAGAAACTATTACACGGTGGGAAAACCGCTCACCAAGGGGACGGACGCCAAAGGCGGTTGAGCGCCAGCGGAAAGAGCGTGCTGAAATGCTGGCCCGTTATCGCGCAAAGCTGGTGTTGGCGGAAGAGTACGAGGCTCACACAAACGCGCTTCGACAGAAGGCCGGAGTGGACCAAGCGCGGAGACGGGTAGTTCTCGCAAAAGACGGCCTCAATACCGCGTGTAGCGAAATATCGAAAATACCGGCAGTTGGGATGACGGGCCTTTTTATCAAGGCCAATGCGATGGACGCTTTTGGCTACCTCGAAGTGTTCAAGGGCAGCGATGGCATAATGGGTGAAATGGCCCGGTTTGTTCATCAGGTCATCAGCATACGGCCAAGCATCTAACCTCAATCAGGAGACACATCATGCCGAAGACGATTCCGGCCAACGGCGAAGCTATGCGCAAGATGCCCGCTTCGCTCGCCAAACAGTACCACGGCAACCAAGCCATTGATGAATACGATTTCGCAATGGATTTGCTTCGCACCGCACGTCTGGCACTTCACGCGAACGCAGAGCCAGGCCTGCTTGAAGACGCTGATATTGCGTCAGTTGGCTATGTCCTTTGCTATGCCATCGATAGTCTCAAGCTCATTCGCGATGAGGTGAACAAGCTTGATCGTGGACCAGCAGGAGCGCGCACATGAGCGCCCTAAATAGCCGGCCCCGGCAGCACAACACGTTGAATGTCTACCGCACCCTGCCACCGCATTGCATTGCCTTCGAAGTAACCGACCGGGATAGCCTGCCATTCATAGAACCGGGCGAGGTGGTGGTTGTCGACACCGAAGACCGAACCCCGCGTGTGGGTGATATCTATCTGATTGAATGGATCGGCGGGCGGCGAAACGTTTGCCAAGCGCGGCACAGCGCGGTCCCTAATCAAAAGACTGACGATGAACCACGTTGGCATGTTGGATCGATGCGCACGACTTCGCACGATGAGTTCGAACGCTGGCTTGCCGGTGCCGAAGAGGCAAAGCGCAAGGGCATGGTGCCGCAATGGTGTGGGGGATGGTCTGAAGGGCCTCTAACCTTCGAACATCTCGAAAGCAAATTCGTGGGCGCCGTCATCGGGCTATATCAGCCAAAGGCGCAAGATGACTGAAACCCACCTGCAGGCTCGGCCGCTTCATCTGCTGAAAAGCAGAGACTGCCGCTTTCCCCTCACCTCTCCCGAACCACACGAGCCGCATTTATTCTGCGGCTCACCGGCCATCCAAGGCAAACCATATTGCGCCGCGCACTGCGCGCTTGCCTATCGCCCAAAGGGTTGAACCATGCACCACAGAACATTCATCAAAGGCGCTATCATTACCGGCTCCACACCTACCCTCACCGAGCAAGGGCGGGAGAGCCGCAAACAGAGTTGGGTTGTATCAGGGCTAGGGTCAGCCATGCGCATCACGAAAGCTTTTCCATCTCCACGCATCCGACATTTCATTTAGGTAGCTGTCCAGTAACTCTGGAGATAGGGGCTTTTTTGCTTCATCGCGAGCCACCTGAATTTGTGTGTTTCTGTCAGCTTTATTTAACCCAGGGAAATAATGTTTTGCAGGTTTCGAGCAGAATCCGGCAAGCAACTGAGGGTTTATTGCGGCGAACCAGAAAACGTATAACCCTGTTATAGCTGGGCTACGTCGAGAGATGCTCATGTAGTCGAGACACGCAGTCATGACAACCGCATCGCAGTCCAAATGGGTAATATCATCAATCTCAGCCCCCGGATCTCGGTCGGCATGCTTGATGAAGTTACGAGGCGCATTGATCAGTTTTTTGACGTCTAAGTGGGTAATGTTCTGATCGGCGCTGATGCGGTCAACGGTCGATGTAATGCTTGCCAGTTTGGTTAGTGTGTCGCATATTTCCCATACGTTGCTGGCGAGAGAATAAACAGCGATCGGTTCGTTGCAGTACCAATGCAGATGTATCGCGGCCAGCAACTGTCGGCGCGCTGCATCAAGCTTTGTAATTTTATCCACCATCTATGACTTCCTCTAGCTTCGTAATTAACCAGTCACAGCAAGCGGGGAAGCAACAGCGCTAGGCAGGGGCATTGGCGCAGAGTCGGTGCCCCTGCCTAGCGCTGCAGCTACCAATCAACAGGAGTTTACAGTTAGATATCGCCTACTGGTATTGTTTCGACCGGCGGTTCCAACAGATATTCCCATTTCGGGTTGGATGTCGCTGCTCCTGACCAATATTGGTGGCCGTAGTAGAAAGCCAGCGCTGCTTGGGGTATCCGCAGCCAATTTTGGTCACACTTGAAAGCGCTTTTTGGCTTCATCTCATAAATGGGAAAAGCCTTGGCGAATTCTCTGACATTTTCAATGCTGTCGAATGCGAAGAATGACTGAAAGCGCGATGGGCGGTCTGGAAAACTCGCTCGCCTTATGAACTCAAATAGCATTTCGATGGCGCAACTGGATTCAATTGTGACGCGACCGTCATTCAACTGAATGCCCGGATAGCAAAGCGCGAATTCCCAGCCGTGAAGTGATAACCCTTCAGGAAACATCTCGAGAAGCTGATGTTCAACCTGTTCAGTTGTGTAATCGTTAGTTTGAGATGGAGTAAACGCCAAGTCTTGTCGATGGTTATGCATGCTTAGGTTGAGCATTCCAGTTTGGTAATACCCACGTCGGTCAGCAGAATAGAGCTCGTTAATTACGTCGTTCAATTCCTACCCCCAAGGTTAACGTATGCCGATGCTCACGAATGCGCGGTGCTAGACCTTCGCGCAAGGGCTGGGATTTGCGCGATAAGCATCGGCTAGCTCATCTCGGAAAACATTCTTGAGGTCACTTATGACGTTGACCTCTCGAGCTGAGACGCGTCTCCAGTGAGGCAGCGCCCGCCAGAAAAACAGATATGCGGGTTTACCGTTCTTGGCCGGAACGTATCGCATGCGACATTTCACGCCGCCTACAATCTTTTGTGGATCTTCGCTCACTTGTGCCCCCAGATAGTAACTCAACTATTAGCGTAGATTGCATGGTTCGAGATCTACAATCAATACAGTGGAAACAATCCGCTGACCGACCCAACCAGCGGTGGACGTGGCTAACGGCGTGGGAGCGCACGTCGCGCTGTTAGCGAATGTTGAGATAGCGCCACGCGTCGAGAAACCCAAAAATCCGAAGAAGCATGAAGAGCGATACTTCCCTGTTAATACACCGAAAAAACAGGGTGCCTCGGACCGCTGAAAAAGCGGCCGCGAAACTGATAATACAGTCAACAAGCAGGCGCTGCGCGCGTTCCAAGTGTGCCACCGAAAATGACGCAAACGCTCTTTTCAACTGCTAAGAAACGGAACGCTCCGACAGAGACAAAAGCCAGAAGTAGGCAGGAGGGTCTGACCTAGATAAAACGGCTTCAATTTTCGGAAGCCGTAAAAAGATAAGTGCTCTCTCATAATACAGAGAGAAAACAGAAGCCAGTGAGCATGCGGAAGGAGGCGGGGCCTATGTTAAGGGGTGGACTTTTTTGTTAAAAATCACAAGTTTCATGACGGCTCTCCCTAAGAGTGTTGACCAAAAGATGAAACCGCCTATGCTGACGCTGGCAGCCCTTGCTTGGTGATAAAGGCCCCTGGGACTTTCAGTAGATAGCCAAGATTGCCGATATGGCGGGCTGCACCACCTCAGTAGTACAGCGTTTTCCCATACTTCCACAGCTCAAATTCGTAGGTAATTCTGTCTTTGATCAGATCGTAAGACATTAAATCGCCTCGCTCCCATTTTCTTTGGATCGCCCAAGCACAATAATCTGCCAACTGGAGGGAAGCGTCCGCTTGAGAAGGTCTAAAATCTACTACCCACTTAGCACCCTGCACTGTCTGAGACAAAACGTCGTCTAAGCCATTGGTGAAAGTAAGTCGCTCTTTTTTGTACCTATCGACGCCGTTGTTACCAACAACTCAGCATCTTTCGTGAGGTGAGGCGCAATACCGTGCCGGAGGTGATAAAACCAAGGATACTTGTAAAAGCGAGCTTTATCCGCACGAACCTGGGGCTGCGCCTTCGCTTTTTCGCAAATTGTCGCTTGCACCTCGAAATTATGCTTCAAGATAGTTTCAAAAACGCGGTTTCGTACAGCCTGCTTGTCCTCTGTGGCATGGAAGAAATCGCCAAGTTCTGCTTTTTCCCAAACGAGGGCATGCCGCAACTGATGAAGCGCTTCCCCAACCGTCAGGTCATTCGTCGTCACGGTACAGATAATGAAGTATCTGCTGACGTTCTGGTTTCTATTGAAGGTAAAACAGCCGGCCTCATCAGCAAAGAGATATCGAGCGACCAAAATCCATCCCTCCAGATCGGCGCAACGCGTAGCCGGAAGATGACACACGTGGGGTTACACAAATCTTACGATTTTCGCCCTGTAAACTTCGGCGCAAATCCTTCTTCACGGCTTTGTGATCGATGACCTACCGACGCAATAAGGGTGGACAGAAAGGTGGATAAAACCCAATTAAATTGACATATGATGTTGAAATATATGAGATTTGTTGTTGAAAATGGTGCCGCTTACGTGACTCGAACACGTGACCCCGTCATTACGAATGACGTGCTCTACCAACTGAGCTAAAGCGGCACTTTCGTTATCCGTGAACGGATAAACATCATGCGGGGGCTGATACAGATAATGACGGTGGATTTCAAGTGCTGAAATAACCGCAGGTCAATTTTCCATTGCCATGCCACCGCCAATTTGAGCGACGCAAAGCCCCATTTGCGCAACGTCAAATTTGCCAGTCGGCAGCATGCCTCAGTCAATGTTGGCGGCACATTCCGAGTGCATTTTTCGAGCACCATAAACCCCGTCGAAGCGGCAAGATTTCATAGTACCAGGCGCTGACGTGCCTCGTGGTATTCAGCCTCCAGCCGGTCAACAAGCGCGGCAACTCTGCCCACACCATCAATGGAACCAACGCCTTGCCCAGCACCCCAAATGTCTTTCCAAGCCTTGGCGCCGGTGACGGCAGCGCCGAAATCCATCTTGGAGGGATCGGCGGAGGGCAGATTGTCTGGATCAAGCCCGGCTGCCGTGATCGACGATTTCAGATAGTTACCGTGAATGCCGGTAAAATAGTTCGAGTAGACAATATCACCGGCACGCGCCTCGACCAGCGCCTGCTTGTAAGCGTCTGTGGCGCGGGCCTCTTCTGTGGCGATGAATGGCGTGCCGATATAGGCCATATCAGCACCCATGGCCTGCGCTGCCAGAATTCCGCCGCCTGTGGCAATCGCACCGGCCAGCAATAGTGGGCCATCAAACCAGCTACGTATTTCCTGAACCAATGCAAAGGGCGACAATGTGCCGGCGTGGCCGCCCGCGCCGGTTGCCACGGCAATCAGGCCATCTGCGCCCTTGCGAATGGCAGACTGCGCGTGGCGATTGTTGATAATGTCATGCAGGACAATGCCACCATAAGAATGAATGGCGGCATTAACCTCTGGAACCGCGCCCAGTGAAGAAATCACCACCGGCACCTGATATTTCACGCAAAGCATAAGGTCATGCTCAAGGCGCTTGTTGGAGGTATGCACAATCTGGTTCACGGCAAATGGCGCAGCCGGCCGTTCGGGATGCGCCGCGTTATGTGCAGCGAGTTCTTCTGTCAGCTGGGCCAGCCACTCATCCAGCTGGCTTTCCGGGCGGGCATTCAAAGCGGGAAACGCGCCAATGACACCGGTCTTGCATTGCGCCAGCGTCAACTGCGGGTGCGAAATAATGAACAGCGGCGATGCCACGACAGGCAGCCTCACATTGTTTTTCAGCACTTCTGGCAGCATTCGTTTCCTCCAACTTACGTTTACGCACACGTCAATAATATAAGAGTGAACGTGCCACACAAGTCAAAATCATTGATGGCTTAAGTGTTTTGCGCGACCATCCAAAGGCCAGAGTGCTTGTTTTCCAAGGATCAATGATGCATTTGATTAGCTTGAAGCTTGTGATTGCCAAAATCTGACGGTAGCGATTGCAAAAGAATCAACTGTGACGTCAAAAAAGGACCCTTTGTGAGCGGACTGGAAACGGCAATTCGCAATGCGCTTGAGAAATCGGACCGGGCAAATCCTGAGGTTCGCGCGCGCATTTACCAGTCATCACGTCAGGCCCTCGAAGCGGGCATGCGTAAGCAAGGCATAAATGACCCAGAGGTCATTGCCCAGCAACGACACCGTTTGGAAACACTGATCCGCGAGATAGAAACCCAGGAACGCGACAGGCTGCTCGACAAGATCGAGTCCCATATGGTCAGGCCCCCATCACCGGCTGCCCCTGCCGTCGCGCCAGCCGTCTCCGCTCAGAAAACCGCGCCAACCTTCACGGAATCCGTTCAGCCAGAAATGCGCTCCGCTCCGGTGGATGAGTATGACGAGGCACCTAGCCTTGATGATCACGACAGGCACTATCCGCAGCCTGAAGCGCCATCTCGTGATGTTTACGCAGCTGAACCAGCACAACAGCGCACAGCGCCGTCGGAAGGCGGCTCGCTGGCCTTCAAGCCAGAACGTGCAGTCCGCCCCAGAAAACGACGCGGCTTTTTCGCTCGCCTTCTGCTGACCTCCGTTACTCTTGCCTTTATCGGCATGGGGGCATGGTGGGTGTATTCCTCCGGGCTGCTGCTCAGCGAAGCGGAGCGCGACACCAGCGTGCCGAACCCACCAGCGCAGGTCGAATCGGAAGATTTTCAAGGCAACGCCCCTACGCCTGCTTTTGATCCGGCACGTGGTTTTTCTGACGACTGGGTCGAAATCTACCATGCCGACAAGCGCGGACAGGGCATGAAGGCCGGTTCCAACGCCAGCATCGAGCAGATTGCCACGGCCGCAGGCGTAGCCAGCCGCATTACGTCCAGAACGCCGTCGGAACAGGGCAACATCAGCATTGAAGTGCCTGTCAGTGTACTGCAGGAAATGGCTGGCAAATCCTCTACAATTGCGGTGACGCTGCAATCCTCGACCGATCGCCAGACGCAGGTAGCCATCAGCTGTGATTTCTCAAGCCTGGGTGATTGCTCGCGCCACCGTTTCACGGCAACACCTGAAAAGGCTGACCTGCTGTTCCGCGCGACGTTTGAACGGTCACTGGTGCCGAACTCTCCCGGCCAGTTGCTGATCAACAGCGATGTCGATGGCAACGGCTTGCCGATCAATATTTATTCGGTGCGTATTCTTCCGGGCCAATAAAACTTTTCCACATACTGAAAAGATTAGCTTTGACGTGAGGGGCGACTGCGCCTCTCTCAGCGAACGCAAAAACGCGTGATTTAACGCAATAAACCGAATTTCGGTTAAACCGAAAATCATAAGTTATTTTAAGGAGGTAAATGGTGCTGCTAGAGAGATTTGAACTCTCGGCCTCTCCCTTACCAAGGGAGTGCTCTACCCCTGAGCTATAGCAGCATCTGGTGTCTGACTTGGTCTCGACACTTCAAGCGTGGCGCCTATTGCCATAGGTTTTTCCCGAGCGCAAGCAGCAATTTGATAGTTATTCACATAGTGGTGCAAAAAATAGCCGGCTCTATGGATTTGAGGATTTTTCCGATAATGTCGAAACATGACTGAAGACACCACAAAACAAGGGCTCGAGCCCATTTCCTCCGCCGCTGATGACACAGCAGATACCCTTGAGCAAAAAATTGCGAAAAAGGGCGACCGCAAAGATCAGGTGAAAGAACGTGAGGAGCAGCGCAGGGCGCGGGCGGCACAAAAGCTGCGTGAGAACCTGCAACGGCGCAAACATCAGGCCCGGGCACGACGTTCCGGTGCAGAAGATGAAACAATCGGTTTGCCTGCCGCAAAAACGGACGAATCGTGCTGACAAGAAATCTGACTGCCAAAATTGCAACGCTGCAGGATTTCGTCTAAGGACACCAATCCTTCACAAAGGCACGAGAAAGGCGGGCGCAAAGCCCGTAGGGACGTATGGATCGCATCAAAGTAACCGGCGGCAACAAACTTAACGGCATTATCCCGATTTCGGGTGCCAAGAATGCTGCCCTGCCGTTAATGATCGCCTCGCTGCTTACCAGTGATACACTGACACTTGAGAATGTGCCGCACCTGGCCGACGTGGAGCAGTTGATCCGCATTCTCGGCAACCATGGCGTTGATATTTCCGTCAACGGTCGCCGCGAAAGCCAAGGTGAATCCTACTCGCGTACCGTTCACTTCACCTGCCGCACCGTTGTTGACACGACAGCACCTTACGAACTGGTTTCCAAGATGCGCGCCAGCTTCTGGGTTATTGGCCCGTTGCTCGCCCGTGAAGGCAGAGCGCGCGTTTCGCTGCCTGGCGGCTGCGCCATCGGCACACGCCCGGTCGATCTGTTCATTGACGGCCTGGAAGCGCTCGGTGCAACGATGGAAATCGATGGCGGCTACATCACTGCCACTGCCCCCAAGGGTGGTCTAGTTGGCAACAGCTACACTTTCCCGAAGGTTTCGGTCGGTGCCACGCATGTCATGCTGATGGCGGCCACACTCGCCAAGGGTACGACAGTTATTCACAACGCGGCCAAGGAGCCGGAAGTTGTTGATCTCGCCAAGTGCCTGACCGCCATGGGTGCAAAGATTGAAGGTGCTGGCACATCTACCATCACCATCGAAGGCGTGACGTCGCTTTCCGGTGCGCGCCACCGCGTGCTGCCAGACCGCATTGAAACCGGCACTTATGCCATGGCTGTGGCCATGACCGGCGGTGACGTTGTGCTGGAAGGCACCACTGCTGCCCTGCTGGACACAGCCCTTGAGACCATTCGCCGCTCTGGCGCCACCATTACCGAGACCGAAAGCGGTCTGCGTGTGGTGCGCAACGGCAATGGCATTCAGCCGGTCGATATCGTCACCGAGCCATTCCCCGGTTTTCCGACCGACCTGCAGGCACAGTTCATGGCGCTGATGACCCGTTCGCAGGGCGTAGCCCACGTGACGGAAACCATTTTCGAAAATCGGTTCATGCATGTGCAGGAACTGGCGCGGCTTGGCGCAAAGATCACCCTCTCCGGCCAGACGGCCCGCATTGAGGGCACCGAGCGCCTGCGTGGCGCACCGGTCATGGCAACAGACCTTCGCGCCTCTGTTTCGCTGGTCATTGCCGGTCTCGCAGCCGAAGGTGAGACAATCGTTTCCCGCGTCTACCACCTTGACCGTGGTTTCGAGCGGCTTGAAGAAAAGCTGACCCGTTGCGGCGCGCTTGTCGAGCGCATCAGCGATTAATAACAGGCCGTATTTTCGGCAAAGCATGTGTTGCGCAGCTTCATTCCCCCGTTGCGCAACGCCGCCTGATTTCCTATCTCCTTGATAAAGCATTTCCTGTTTACACCGAGCCACCAGTGCGGCAGCACTGGGCTCGGCAGGATGTGCGCTCAAACAGATGCGGCGCAGCACGGCGCCGCTATGCCACAAGGAATAGAACAATGGCTGATCTTAAACTTCTGGCACTCGACGGCGAGGATCTCGCGGTTATCTCGACCCATATGCAAGACAGTGTCTTCAAGTTGGTGGATGCATCCTATGACGCTAAGCGGGGCCAGTTTGCGCTTTCGGTCAACCGCTTTGTGTGGGAAACGGCGACCGTTAAAAACAGGCCTTTTGAGCGCAGCCGCGCTGTTCTCGTTTTAAAACGCGTTCAAGCCGTGCGATCTCACGACATCGATCGCAGCAACAAGGATCAGGTTCATTCGCTGCTGGCCATTCGTTTCACCGCAAAGGGAGATGGTCCGGATGGCACGATCGAGTTGACGCTGTCCGGTGGCGGTGCAATCGCGCTTGATGTGGAGTGCATCGAAGCGCAACTGGCTGATGCCAGCGGTTCCTGGGAAACGGCATCAAAGCCCCAGCACGTAGACGAGTAACATCTGGGCGAATAACACTCCCGATGTTGCACAAAACATCCGTTTCGATCTATGCCACAGCCCTGAAATCGCTATACACTTACTGCGATATGCAATACCCCGCCAATCGATGTGGCGGGGCTTGAGAGGGTTATACGACGTGGCAATCTGGCTGGAGCTGACATCCGAGACGTTTGAAAAGACTTTTGCGGATTTCCTGACAACCAAACGAGAAGTTTCCGAAGATGTGAACGCAACCGTCCATGCCATCATCGATGATGTCAGGAAACGGGGTGATGCGGCGCTGGCGGAATATTCGCTGCGGTTTGATGGGCTCGACTTCTCCAAGGTGCCGATGCGCGTCACCAAGCAGGAAATTGCCGCTGCAGTCGATCTGGTCGATCCGGCCGTTGTCGATGCCTTGAAGCTGGCTGCAAAACGCATTGAAAAACACCATGCCCGCCAGATGCCAAAAGATGATATCTACGAAGACGATATCGGCGTTGGTCTTGGGTCCCGCTGGACAGCCATCGAAGCGGTTGGCCTTTACGTGCCCGGCGGTACGGCAAGTTATCCAAGCTCGGTGCTGATGAACGCCGTTCCGGCCAAGGTGGCCGGCGTAGAGCGCATCGTCATGGTTGTGCCGGCCAATGGCGGCAGCATCAATCCCGCCGTTCTCGCTGCAGCGCATATTGCGGGCGTTGAAGAAATCTACCGCATTGGCGGTGCCCAGGCCGTGGCGGCCCTTGCCTACGGCACTGAAAGCATTGCCCCAGTTGCCAAGATCGTTGGCCCTGGCAACGCCTATGTTGCTGCTGCCAAGCGCCAGGTATTCGGCACGGTCGGCATCGACATGATTGCAGGTCCCTCCGAGGTTCTTGTTATTGCTGACAAGGACAACAACCCGGACTGGCTGGCCGCCGACCTGCTGGCGCAAGCCGAACATGACCGTGGTGCGCAATCCATTCTGATTACCGACGACGCGGAACTCGGTCATGCGGTGGAGGCGGCTGTCGAGCGCCAGTTGAAATTGTTGTCGCGTGCAGAAACGGCAACAGCAAGCTGGGCCGATTTTGGCGCCATCATCATCGTTCCGAATCTGGCAGCCTCCATTCCGCTGGCAAACCGCATTGCCGCCGAACATTTGGAACTTGCCGTGGAAGATCCGGACGCCCTGATCAGTAAGGTCAGAAACGCCGGAGCGATCTTTGTTGGTCGCCATACGCCTGAAGTGATCGGCGATTATGTCGGTGGTTCGAACCACGTTCTGCCGACCGCGCGCTCGGCACGTTTTTCGTCCGGCCTATCGGTTCTCGACTTCGTCAAGCGCACCTCTATTCTGCGGCTTGGCGCTGAACAATTGCGACAGCTGGCACCTGCTGCCATCACCCTCGCCCATTCCGAGGGATTGGATGCGCATGCCAAGTCAGTTGCCATACGCCTCAATCCTGAAGGGTGATGAATGGCCACAGGCGCTTTCAGGCTTTGTGACGTTATTCTGGATGAGAGCATTGGCCGCTCTACGCCAGATGTCGAGCATGAACGCGCCGTTGCCATATTTGACCTGATCGAGGAAAACAGCTTTGAGCCGCTTGGCCATGCTGGCGGCCCTTACCGGCTGTATATTTCGCTGGTGGAGGCCAAACTAGTCTTTTCCATCAAAAGCGAAGACGACAAGGATGTGGCAACACATATTCTTTCGCTGACGCCGTTTCGCCGGATCATCAAAGACTACTTCATGATCTGCGAAAGCTATTATGAAGCCATTCGGTCTGCGACACCGAGCCAGATCGAAGCGATCGACATGGGGCGGCGCGGTATCCACAATGACGGCTCACAAACCCTGATGGACCGCCTGTCCGGCAAGATAAAAGTTGATTTCGATACGGCACGTCGCCTGTTCACCCTTGTCTGCGTTCTCTACTGGCGGGGCTAGGTCGGGCGATGAGCGATCCTTCAGTCAGCCACACAGAGCCCAAAGCACCGCGCGCCATTCTATTTATGTGCGGTATGAATTCCATCCGCTCCCCCATGGCCGAGGTCATTGCCAAACAGCTGATTGTGCCGGGCATCTATATTCAATCGGCCGGTGTACGCTCAGGCGAGCGCGATCCCTTCGTCGATGCGGTGCTAGATGAGGTGGGTCTGACGCTTGGCAAACACAAACCGAGAACACTTGAAGAAATCGAGGATGATTTTTTCGATCTTATCATTACATTAACACCGGAAGCCCATCACTCCGCGCTGGAATTGACCCGCTCCAATTCGCTCGATGTGGTCTACTGGCCGACCATGGATCCGACCGTCGTAACCGGCACACGCGAGCAGATTCTCGATGCATATCGTGACGTGCGGGATTACCTGACACGCATGATTACAGAGCGATTACCCACCCGTGGAAAACCGTTCTCAGAGACGGTTTGAAACAATTGAAGATTTCGTGAACTGCAAGGTTCACAAATGGGTGGCGATTGTGTAGTTTCCGCCCAATTTTCCCGGACTTATCTGTCCGGTATAGATAGAACAGAAAGAAAACCTCCACATGACAAAAGAAGAAGTCCTCGAATTTCCGGGTGTCGTCACCGAACTCCTGCCTAATGCGACCTTTCGCGTGAAGCTGGAAAACGAACATGAGATCATTGCCCACACCGCTGGTCGCATGCGCAAGAACCGTATTCGCGTTCTGGCTGGCGACAAGGTTCTGGTTGAAATGACACCATACGACCTGACCAAGGGCCGTATTACATACCGCTTCAAGTAAGACGACAAGGCTGGCGCATCGATCCGGACATATGAAGCGATTTTCGGAAACAGCGTTGCGCCGATAAAACAGGGTTGAGCGCCGCAAGCGCACGACACTCGAGAAGCGGCTGGGGCATTCATGACGGCACTCACTCAAAAGCTGATACTGGCTTCCGGCTCTCCGCGCCGGCTGGATCTTCTTAACCAGATCGGAATCAAGCCTGCGCGTTTGATGCCGATGGACATTGATGAAACACCAGTACGTCTTGAGCATCCCAGAACCCTGTGCCGCCGCCTGTCTCTTCAGAAGGCACAAGCCGCTTATGCTGCCGTCAAGGGTGAGTTGAGCTGGAGCGATGCCTATGTGCTTGGCTCGGACACTGTTGTCGCCGTTGGCCGTCGCATTGTCGGCAAGGCGGAATATGTCGAGGAAGCATCAGCTGCACTGCATCTTCTTTCCGGACGCAGCCACTGGGTTTATACCGGCATCTGCCTGGTGACGCCCGGCGGCAAGATCCGGCAGAAAATTGCTGAAACAAAGGTGCGTTTCAAGCGCCTTTCCAGCAGTGAAATCGACAATTACATTGCCTCGGGTCAATGGCGCGGCAAAGCCGGTGCCTACGGCATTCAGGGCATTGCTGGCTGTTTCGTCCAAAAATTGACCGGTTCCTATTCCAATGTCGTGGGACTGCCACTTTATGAAACAGCAACATTACTGGCTGGAGAAGGCTTTGATGTCGTATCCGGCTGGGCGGAAGGCTGAGACGGATGACGACGACAGGAAATGTAACGCCCTTGCGCAAAACGCAGCCGTGCCCGGAATGCGGGCATCCATCTACGCGGGATAATTATCCTTTCTGTTCGGATCGCTGCCGGTCTCTTGACCTCTCACGCTGGCTTAAGGGCTCCTATGCCATTCCGGTGGCAGAGGATGAAAGCAAAGCCTCCGCCGAACGTCAGGGTGACGAATAAGACAAAGCGTTTCCGGGGGCAGTTCGGATGGATAATCATCCTCTCAAACGAAAAAGCCGAACGCTTCCAATCCTGATTTCCGTTGCATTGGCCTGTGCCGCGATTGGCACGCCGTTACTGTTGGCCAATGACAAACGGCACCTGCGCGCCCTGCTCGACTACTTCCATATTGACTGGCTGCACCCAAAACCTTCAGTGGAAGTTGCGCCGGATCAAAAGACAGAGCGACCACAGGTCTCCCAGCTGCCGCCAGTGCCCGTGCGGTTGCTGCTGCACACACTCAACGATCTGCCTTCGGCTTTTGTGCGCCAGTTCCGTGTTCCCGGCCAGAGCCTGTGCGATGTCTTTGCGCGGAGCGGTTTTATCATTGCCGGTAGCGGCTGGCAGGCCAGCCCCTATGACGCCAATACCTTCGAATGCCTTGCGGAAGAAATGCATGAGGCAACCGATGGCACCACCGACTTTGCCTCGTTTTTTCTGGACATAAAGGGTGCGGCTGACGGACGGGTGACGTCACTGCGCATGAAAATTGCCAGCCCTGCGACTGACGACGGCAAACGCATGCGTGAGCAGCTGGACAAGGCTTTGACGCTTGCTGCCCAGCAATTGCGCTGGACGGACCTGCCCCAGACCATTCCCGCAGAAGACTATGATACCGACCATTTCGGCATGCGCGTTTCAATCAAACGCGAATTCAGCAATCAGGACCGCTACAATATTCTGATTGTGCCAACCGACCGGACGGCCGAGTTGAAACGCACCCGCAACTTTTTTGATACGGCGCAATGGCTCGTCGCTGCGGCACCAGAACGGGACATGCCTTTCCGGCATCAACCCGCCCACAAGGCGGCACCAGGCTGACATTTACAGCCCGGCTGTTTCGGTCGGTTTAGCGATAGCCGGCGACCGCCAGCTTGCGCTGAATTCTGTCCAGATCGCCTGCACGCTGATCTTCCAAGGTTTCCTCCCACGCCAGCGCTGTGCGGATGATCAGGTTCAGGTCATCGTAACGCGGCTGCCAACCGAGTTCAGTTTTGGCAACGGTTGAATCAGCCATCATGCTGGCCACATCACCTGGACGACGCTGGCAATAATTCACCTTGATCGTGCGGCCGTATTCCTGCTGGACCGCAGAAATAACGTCCATGACCGAATAACCGTGGCCATACCCGCTATTGGCAACCAGGGGCTGGCCACCGGCGCGCAGATATTCCAGAGCGCGGATATGTGCATCGACCAGATCGTTGACATGAATATAGTCACGCACACCCGTACCGTCATGCGTGTCATAGTCGACACCATAAACGTCGACATGGTCACGTCTGCCGGTTGCTGCCTCACAGGCAACCTTGATAAGGTGTGTCGCACCTTCGGCCGACAGGCCTGTACGTCCCTGAATGTCAGCGCCCGCCACGTTGAAGTAACGCAGCGCCACATAACGCAGATCATGGGCGGCAGCGGCATCGCGCAGCATGATTTCCGACATCAGCTTGGAAAGCCCATAAGGGTTTTCAGGGCTCAAAATGGCGGTTTCTGCGACCGGCCCATTTGCATGCTGGTTGCCGTAGACAGCAGCCGTCGAAGAATAAACGATGTTCTTCACGCCATGCGCCAGCGCCGCGGACACCAACTTTCCGGTTTTGCTGGTGTTGTTCTCATAATAGTCTAGCGGGCTGGAAATAGAATCCGGTACAATCACCGATCCTGCAAAATGCATGACCGTATCGATGTCATTTTCAGAGAAGATCTGGTTCAGCAGTTCGCCATCGCCGACATCGCCCAGATAAAAACGAGCCTGCGGTGCGACAACCCAGCGAAAGCCGGTCGAAAGACGATCCAGAACGATAACGTCTTCGCCTGCATCCAGCAGTGCCCAGACCATATGGCTGCCGATATAACCAGCCCCACCCGTAACCAGAACAGACATTTATGTACTTCCCTGTTTCTTTTTGTTGGAAGCACAAAACCATTCAACTGTTCACTATTCATTACGCTACGGGTGCACCGGCAGAAAACGGCAAGTAATTCAAAAAACGTTACTTACAAGCCGTTTTCAAAACCGATAAAATTTTATCCGATCTCCTATCGGCTCAAAATATAGGACGACAGGCGGTCTGCGGCGTCGCGAATGTGGTCAGGATTGCGCAGGAAGCAGGCGCGCAGGAACAGTTCTCCACCCTTGCCAAACGCGGTTCCCGGAGCAAGGCCGACACCTGTTTTATCGACGATATCAAACGCCGCTTCACGGCTGTTGGTGACACCGTCAATTTTCAGGAATGCATAGAGGGCACCGTCCGGCTTCAGCGTTTCTACCCGGTTGGTAGCAATTAATGCGTCGCAGAGAATATCGCGTGATAACCGTGCACGCTCATAGTTTTGCCGTACAAAGTCATCGCCCTCATCCAATGCGACTACCGCACCACGCTGCATGAATTGTGCCACACCCGACGTAGAATATTGGATGAGGTTCTCAATCACTTGGCCGATCTCTGGTGGTGCCACCACCCAGCCAACACGCCATCCGGTCATCGACCAGTTCTTGGAGAAGGAATTGGCGAAAACAATGCGATCACCTTCGTCCATCACATCAAAAAACGATGGAGCGCGACCCTCGCCATAATAATATTGGGCATAAATTTCGTCAGCAATGATCCACAGGCCATGTTTTCTGGCCAGCGCCAGAATATTGGTGAGGTCTTGATGGGTGGCGACCCATCCCGTCGGGTTGGATGGCGTGTTGATGAACAGCGCTCGGGTTTTGGGCGTGATGGCGTCTGCAATTTTCTCGATGTCCAGCGACCACTTGCCATCGGCAAAATCAATGCCGACGCCAACGGCACTCGCGCCAGCAACACCGATGGCAGCGACGATATTCGGCCATGTCGGTGAGAGGTAGATCATCTCATCACCCGGTGATGTCAGAGCCTGCACGGCAAGCGCGATGGCCTGCATGCCCGAACCGGTGACCAGAAAACTGTCCTGCGGCAAGGAAACGGAGAAGTGGCGCTGGTAATAACGCGAAAGCGCATCGCGCAATTCCGGAATACCGCGCTGCCAGGTGTAGAAGGTTTCACCGGCATTTAATGCTGCTACGGTGGCGTTGCTGATGAAATCAGGTGTCGGCAGGTCGCCTTCGCCAGTCCACAAAGGCAACAGGCCTTCGCGGCCACGGGCATATTTGACGATTTCAATGATACCGCTGGCAGGCGCGGCGAGAGATCTGGCACTCAAGCTATTCAATAAAGACATAAAGGACACACTCCGTTTGTCCTTTATTACGCAATCACCCTGCCCTCTTCCATGGAAATTACGTGAAGATCATATCGCATTTTGTGATGGGTCGAGAACCGGCCAGCCCTGCAACTGGCCGGTTCAAAAATCGATGGACGCCTAGGCTGAAAAAGATCAGCGCGTCTTGAGAAGATCGCGGATTTCCGACAGCAGCTTGATGTCTTCCGGTGGTGGTGCCGGTACAGCTTCTTGCGCTGCTTCCTTACGTTCCACACTGGCGCGGATCTTGTTTACACCCTTGACCATCAGGAAGATGATCCAGGCAAGGATCAGGAAATTGATAGCGACGGTAAGGAAGCTGCCATATGCGAAAACCGCACCCTGCTCACGCGCAGCTGCCAGCGATACTGCTGTCACATTTGAGCTAAGTGGCAAGAAGTAGTTCGAGAAATCAAAGCCACCGAAGATCGCACCGACAATTGGCATGACGAGGTCATTGACGACGGATTCAACGATCTTGTTGAAAGCCGCGCCGATGATAACGCCGACAGCAAGGTCCATGACGTTGCCTCTGGCGATAAAGGTTTTAAATTCATTGAGCATTCAAGATGTCCCCAGTTAGATCAGTCCAACGAACGCCAGACTGCTTCATAATAACATGCTAAACCAAAGTTTAAATGCTTCTCTATCTATGCGCGTGATTATCTGGCCAACGCCAAACCATTGACGACCAAAGAGTAATTTCCAACCCTGCGCATTTGTCCTATGGTTTGCCTCGGAGGATCATGAAAGCCTGTCATTTTTGCCGGGCGATGGAGGACATGTGCTTCCCGGTTGGCTTATCTTAGTTGCGGCATTTGCCTATATTCTGCTGTTGTTTGTTGTCGCCAGTCTTGGTGACCGCAACAGCCGCAGGACAAGTGTTTCCAAACGCGGCCGCCCGATCGTCTATGCGCTTAGCCTGGCGATTTATTGCACGTCCTGGACGTATTTCGGTGGTGTTGGACTTGCAGCAACACACGGGTTGGAATTTCTGGCCATCTATATCGGTCCGGTGCTTGCCTTCACCATCGGCATGCCAGTTATCAGGCGTATCATCCAGCTGGCTAAGGCCGAGAAACTGACATCAGTCGCCGACTTTATCGCAGCGCGCTATGGCAAGAACTCAGCCGTCTCGATCATCGTCGCGTTGATCTCGCTGATCGGAGCTATTCCCTATATCGCACTGCAGCTGAAGGCAGTTTCCAACTCCGTTGCCGCCATGGTGAACCCATCAGATTATGGCATTGGCAGCGGCAATCTCTATTTCCTTGACCTTGCTTTTATCGTCACCGTGTTGATGGCGGGTTTTGCTGTGATTTTCGGCACGCGCCATACCGATGCGACCGAACATCAGGACGGGCTTATTCTGGCCATCTCGATGGAGTCGCTCGTCAAGCTTTTGGCGATCTGCACGGCCGGCATCTACGTGATATTTTTCCTGTTTGACGGTCCTGTGCAGCTTTGGGAACTGACCCGGCAAAACGAGCAGGCCATGGCAGCGCTGACCTATCAGACGCCGATCAGCCGCTGGATCGTGCTGACCATGCTGTCATCCTTTGCGATCATCATGCTGCCGCGCCAGTTTCATGTCACCGTTGTCGAAAACCGTACCAGCGAAGAACTGCGCATGGCAGGCTTTCTGCTGCCGCTCTACCTCGTCGCCATCAATGTGTTTGTGCTACCCATCGCCATGGCGGGCGTGATCACACTCGGCAATACTGGCGAGGCAGACCTGTATGTGCTGCAACTGCCGCTGACGGGACAAATGCCTGTTGTCACGCTGATCACGTTCATCGGTGGGTTTTCTGCGGCCACCGCCATGGTCATCGTAGCTTCGGTCGCACTTTCCATCATGATTTCCAACGATATCGTGATGCCGATTTTCCTTCGCCACAAGCTGATGAGCCGCACGACGCACCGCGCCGATTTTGCCAAAACCCTGCTGAACATCCGCCGCACGGCGATTTTTGCCGTGCTACTGTTAGGATATGCCTATTACCGCGCTGCCGACAGCACCACCGGTCTTGCGTCGATCGGCCTTCTCGCCTTTGCAGCTATCGCGCAGATGGCGCCGTCGCTATTTGGTGGCCTGTTGTGGCGCAGAGCGAATGCGCGCGGCGCCATTGCCGGTCTGGTGTCAGGTTTTCTAGTCTGGGCCTACCTGCTGTTTTTGCCAAGCCTTGGCGGACCCGACTATTCACGGGTTGCGGCAAGCATTCTCGGTTTCGTTTTCCCTGGCCTGTCGCTGTTCAATCCGGAAAACCATGATCCGCTTGTCAACTCGGTTATCCTTAGCCTGATCGTCAACAGTCTAGCCTTTATCCTGGGCTCCCTGTCGCGCAATCCACGGCCGGTGGAGCGCATCCAATCCGGCATTTTCGTCAAACGTCACTCCCGATCGCAGTTTGCGACACGTGGCTGGAAAACACGGGTCAGTGTTGGCGACCTTAAAAGTGCAGTGGCCCGTTATCTCGGCGAAGAGCGCATGCAGCGTTCACTGGCCACCTATGAAAAAACCGCCGGGCGAAAGTTGGATGACGATCAGCCGGCCGATATGGCCCTTATCCATTTCTCCGAACAGTTGCTCGGAAGCGCCATCGGCTCGTCATCGGCACGGCTCGTGTTGTCATTGATCCTGCAAAAGGCGGAAGATACCAATGCCGATACGGCCTGGTTGCTCGATCAAGCAAGCGAAGCGCTGCAGTATAATCAGGACATGCTGCAAACCGCTCTTGCACAGATGGATCAGGGCATTGCGGTTTTTGACAGCTCGCACCAACTGACCATCTGGAACAGGCGTTTCAGAACCCTGCTTGACCTGCCGGAACAGTTTGGCCGTGTCGGTCTGCCGCTTTCCGACATTGTCGCCATGTTGCAGGAACGAGGTGATGTAACGTCGCGGGATTCCGACCAACTCATCGGCAACTTCCTGACGCTCGACATGCCATTCGCGATAGTCCTGTCGCAGAGCCGGCGCATCATTGAAGTGCGCTCCAACGCGATGCCGGACACCGGCATTGTTGCGACCTTCACCGATATTACAGAACGGGTGGCTGTCGACCGCGCCTTGCAGCAGGCCAATGAGACACTCGAACAGAGGGTGGCGGAGCGCACCAGCGAGTTGACGCGGGTGAATTGTGAACTCGCCGAAGCACGCGCCCTTGCCGATGAAGCCAATATCGGCAAGACGCGGTTTTTTGCGGCAGCTGGCCACGACATTCTGCAACCACTCAACGCCGCGCGGCTTTATTCTTCGGCACTGGTTGAGCGGCTAGGCACGTCCGATGACAGCACACTGGTGCAGAACATCGATTCATCGCTCGAATCCGTGGAATCGATCCTCGGCGCAGTTCTCGACATTTCCCGCCTTGATACCGGCGCGATGAAGCCCCGCTTTGCGTCTGTGCCACTTAATGATCTGCTGCGGCGGATCGAAACGGACTTCGCACCGATTGCCCGCGAAAAAAATCTGAAGCTGGTTGTCATGCCGACCTCGCTTTCCGTGCGCTCCGACCCGAACCTGTTGCGTCGCTTGGTGCAAAACCTTGTCTCTAACGCCATCAAATATACGCTGTCGGGCAAAGTACTTGTCGGTGTGCGCCGTGACGGGAAGAATGTTGTGCTGCAGGTGATGGATTCCGGCATCGGCATTCCAGCCTCCAAGTTCCGCACTGTCTTTAAAGAGTTTGCGCGCCTTGAGGAAGGCGCCAGAACGGCAACTGGGCTCGGGTTGGGGCTTTCTATCGTGGATCGCATTTCTCGTGTTCTGAACCACCCTGTGCAGCTTTCTTCGACGCTCAGTAAAGGCACGACCTTCCGTATCAGCCTCCCTCGTGACAAGTCCGAAAATATCAGCGTCACAGCGCTACCAACCGGCAATGCCGGGGGCATGCACGAACCGCTGGCCGGTTTGCGGGTGCTGTGCATCGACAATGAGCCGAAAATCCTTGAGGGCATGGCGCTGCTGATCAGCGGCTGGGGCTGCGAGGTGCTACAGGCCGATGCGATTGCCGCGCTTGATCTGTTGCCCGTGACATCACCACAGCCGCCAGACCTGATTATCGCCGATTATCATCTCGGCGATGGCAGTGGTGTTGGTGCCATCCTGCTTTTACGCGCACTCTATAAGGCGGACATCCCCGCGCTATTGATCACGGCCGATCGCACGCCAGAGGTGCGCAACGAGGCCGAAAAACACAACATCACCATTCAGCACAAGCCGGTGCGGCCTGCGGTGCTGCGCGCTTACATGACGCAGCTTTCAGCGCGTATTCGTGCAGCAGCAGAATAAGGTCCTGGAAATACCCTGCCAATGACAAATGCCCCGCAATTACGTGCGGGGCATTTGTCATTTTGGCGATTTCTTCGAGTGGATCAGGCTACCCGTGCAAAGTGCTCACCGGCGTAGGATTGTGATGCCTGTTCGATGCGGAACTGCTGCACAAGGGCCAGAAGCTCCTGCACCTCATTGGCCAGCATCTGGCTTGCAGCACTGGATTCTTCCGCCATGGCCGCGTTCTGCTGGGTCATCTGGTCCATCTGGTTGACGGAACTGTTGACCTCATGCAGGGCAGATGACTGGTCCTGCGCAGCGGTTGCGATGGTTTCAACATGTTTGCTGACATCCACGATCTGACCGCTGATTTCAGACAGAACTTCACCAGCCTGCTGCACCAGCAATGCGCCGGTCTCAACTTCATTGCTGGATTGGTTGATGAGACCCTTGATTTCACGCGCCGCATCGGCGGAACGCTGTGCCAGTTCGCGCACTTCCTGCGCCACGACCGCAAAACCTTTGCCAGCCTCGCCCGCGCGTGCTGCCTCAATACCGGCATTCAACGCCAACAGATTCGTCTGGAATGCGATATCGTCGATGACTTCGATGATCTGCTCGATCTTCTTGGAAGCGTCTTCGATACGGCCCATAGCGGCGACGGCATTGCTCACCACCGTGCCGGAACTATCGGCACTCTGGCGGGTGCGGTTGACAGCCTGATTGGCTTCACGGGCGCGCTCAGCCGACGATTTGACCGTGATGGTGATTTCTTCGACAGCGGCTGCGGTCTGTTCCAAAGACGCGGCCTGCGATTCCGTGCGACGTGAAAGATCGTTTGAAGATTGCAGCATTTCGTCGCCATTATGCTGAATGGTCAGCGTACGTTCGCGGATTTGCTGCAAGACGTTTTTCAAATGAGCGAGCGACGTGTTGAAGTCCATGCGCAGCTGATCAAGACGGCCAGAGAATGGCTTGTCAAGTGTGCGGGTCAGGTCACCCTGTGACAGGCGTGCCAGACCAGACGCAAGTTCGGTCACCGCAAATTCGATCTGCCGATCGAGTGTGCGCTTTTCATCATCGTTGCGGGCGCGTTCCTCATCAGCGGCAATCCGGTCTGCCTCACTGCGACCTTCGATAACCAACTTCTCATGCGCGTTGGTGCGGAACACTTCCAGTGCTTTGGCAATATTGCCAAACTCATTGGATCGATCTGCATAGGGGATGACAGTATCGAGATTGCCGCTCGAAAGCGAATTGACGGCACCAGTGAGCACACCGAGGGGACGCAGTGCACGACGGATGACGAAGTAACCCAACAGGCCCACGGCGCCCATGACAAGCGCGCTGGAAAACAGGATCATAGACTGAAGCCCAGCCAGATGATCGAAGAATACTTGCATTGGAATACCGACAAACAGGATGCCGACAGGCGCGCCCGACTTGGATTTTACCGGGATGTAGCCGGTCATGTATTCGCTGCCAAACAGGGTCGCCTTGCCAATGTAGACTTCACCCTTGCTGATTTTTGCATAGGCTTGGCTGTCGGTTGCCAGCTTGGTGCCGATGGCACGCTCGCCGTTTTCCTTCTTAACATTTGTAGACATGCGGACGAAATCTTCGCCCTGCTTCTGGAACACTGTGGAAACGCCACCGATGATCAGTGCCGTGCGATCCACCAGATCCGTATCACGCAATGTACCAATGCTTGCACGATCAACACTGACAAGGTTTCCATTATCGATGTTCAACGTGGCACCACCAACCTTCAGCTCATAGAGAACCGCCATGGCGCGGGCTGCACTGTTCGTCTGGATCTCCGCCGTCTCCATGACGTCTTCTTCGAGACTGACATAAGTCGAGACACCGATGGCCGCGATACCCAAAAGAACGAGGCAGGCTGTCAAAGCAATGATTTGCACTGCGACGGGTGCAGAAAGGAGCTTCTTCATCTCGGAGTTCCCCAATTTTTTACGATTGAAGCATCGTAAGGGGAAATCGTTAAAATTGAAAAAATTTCAAAAAATAACTAATCCGCTAATATTCAAGGCGACTTGATTAGGTGACAAATATCAATTTCTAATATTCAGCAATACTTCAAAACGCAGATAATACTACAATTAATGAATGTAGCCCATGCGAATTGCTTTGGCGATTGCTTGAATTCGATTGACGGAATCAAGCTTGATTGTCGCTGAGCCAAGATAGGCGTTGACCGTGTGAACGGACAGGCCAAGCTTAACGGCAATTTCTTCACTGATCTTGCCATCACCTGCCAATTGCAAGCAGGCAATTTCGCGCTCGCTTAAGGCTTCTGTCGGAGTCGAGCGGCGCTCATCCAGCGCCAGAAGATCAATCATCACCTGACAGCACTTCAGGTGGTGATCAATGGTCGTGCCGCAGTCGAGCTCGAGAGCCGTGCCGCAGAAGACAACCAGACCATTACCGATGTTGCCGAGTTTGATCGGCAGGGCCACACCTGCATAGGGCAGATCGGTATTGTCGGCCTGCTTCAACATCGGCACCATTTCAGGTGTTATGGAAATGCCCTTGCCCTGATCGGTAGACCAGATCAGTGGCAGCAGCGAGCCGTCAATATGCTCCAGAAGTGTGGCGCCGAGTGCCGAAACCAGCGCATTGGTCTGCTCGGCTGCGCCCATTCCCCAGTTCTCGAGTTCACACACAAGCTTGCGCTTGTTGGGAAAGCTTGAAATCGCAGCACGGAAGACGGCAAAATTTCTTGCCCCCATTTCCTTCTGCATACCAATCAACATTGGAAAAAGATCTGATCGATTGGACGTGCGGCTGACGCGGACAATCTGTACTCCGCCTTGCTCATCCGTGGTGGTGTCTCTCGAATAAGCCATCAATCAACCATCAAACAAGATTGTTACGAACCGCGTAAGCGATTGCTTCGGAGCGGGTTTTCGTCGCGGTTTTACGCATGACGCTAGTAATGTAGTTGTTGATTGTATTACGCGAAATTCCAAGAATAGTCGCCATTTCGTCACTGGTCTTGCCTTCGGCAATCCAATAGAGGCATTCAAGTTCGCGCTCGGTCAGATCAATGTCACGCTCGACCTTGAGATCATAGCCAATACCGAAGCTGGCGCTATAGCCGCACAACAAGCCGACTTCACGCAAACGCTCCATGGAAGGCACTGTACCTTCTGGGAACATCAGCAGAAGTGCAAAGCGTATGTTGCCGACGCAGAACGTCATTGCGCAATACTGTCGGTCCGTACCTTTGGGGATGCATCCCTCATCGGGCAGGATATGCAGTTGCGGCTGAAGGAGCGAGAGGCACTTTTCCATCTCACTCACGCGCGCTTGGCTGGCAGCAAGCGTACCACCAATCTTCTTGACGAGATCAAATGGCCAGTTGGATGTGATGACGAAGCTTAGACCATTCTCCTGAAACATATCCTCGCGGGCCAGCATATAATATGAAGCGCCCGCATAGGTGGCCAACACATCAAGAGAACCGGACATGTCCCCCGTTCCGGCTATCTCGCCCATCCAGCTGATGACTTGTACCCGCGATGAAGGTTGCACCGCTGGGTTCAGCGGTTTTACCGTCAGTCTGCGAATATCCACATCTGCCTTCAACTGATGAGTTTCCTTTAGGAAGGCCAGACCGGCCGGAGGTGCACGCATTGGTATCACCTCTGAGCCGCCCAAAAGCATTTTCAAATTTCAGCCTACGAATCACCTCATTCTAGGAGACGGTCAAGGAAATACCACTATCAGAATTTGGCATTTCCACTCCTTTCACCGGGCGACATGGAACAGACCATGAATACTGTACCAATCTGGCATTGGTGTTTCATGTCATGGCACAGATCTGGTTTGTGATCTTCTGGAATACCGCCGGAAACCGAGACATCCTCACATTTTTCAGGCGATTTTGAAGTCTGCCCTGCGTAAGCGTGGCTGGCGTCAGACGATTCGTTGATGGGGATAAAGCGCATCCCATCGAAAAAGTTCCTTCGCTCCTATCATTAATGTCCGGCATAACCGCGGCTGACAGTTGTCAATTATCGAAACAATGCCGGAATGGAAAAAGGCCGGGAAAAACCCGGCCTTGTTATCAAGCGGCCTTTTCGATGGCCCATTTGCGGAGGATCTTGGCAGCTCTTTCTTCGCTGATCTCCACCATACGCGACAGGCGACGTTCTGGCCCTTCTCGTACCCGGCGGTTGAAGCCGCCGTTGGGATCTTCGCCAGACAGCAGGTCGTCTGCGCTGTCGAAGCCGAAGTCTGCACCAAAGCCTTCCATGAGACCACCACCACCGCCGCCCATTGCTGGCGAGAAGTCTGGCAGTTCGAGGCCGGCTGCATCCTGTGCCAATTCCGCGTTTGCCGAACCATTGCCCATGACAGAGCGGACAACCGGGCGAATTCCAAGCCACACGATGAGGAAAGCCACAGCGATGAAGGCGAAGGAGTTGATGATACCTGCAGAGTTGCGTGTCAGGACTTCCATAAAACTTGGGCCGCTTGGTGCTTCATCAAGAAGCTGGCTTTCCAAGAAGGTCATGGCGGTCAGCGTTACATTGTCGCCACGGTCAGAGGAGATGCCCGCCGCAGAGGTAACGATCTTCTGCATCTCGGCGAGATAGGCGTCGATCTTGGCTTGGTCGACCGGTTCACCAACCATACGGGCGATACGGTCCTTGTTGACCACGACAGCGACGGAGATTTTTTCGACCTGATAGCTGTTACGAACCGTGGCAATTGTCTTGCTGTTAATTTCGTAGTTGGTCTGCTCTTCCTTCTTGTCGGATTCGTCAGACGATTCAGGACCACCGCTACCACCTTGTGGGGCCGCCTGCGGAACGTTCTGTTCAACCGTGGCTGCCGTGTCAGGGGTACGTTCCTGAGACTTCTGTGCTTCCTTGATCGTTCTGACCGAACGCTCGACACGTGATTCAGGATCGTAGACGGTTTCCTGAATTTGCTGGCTGTCGGTGTTCAGCTGTGCAGTCACGCTGGAGCGGAAGTTGTCCATGCCAAGGAACGGTGCGAGCGCCTTGTCAATGTTGGTTTCAATTTCCTGCTGTACGGACTGCACAAGTGTCAGCGAACGGCTCATTGCGCCGTTGGCAGCATCGTCGCCGGAGGCCAGAAGCTGACCGGTCGAGTCGAGGATGGTGACATCATCAACCTCAAGTCCAGGCACTGCCGATGCGACGAGGTGGCGAATAGAAGCCGCAGCCTTGCGACCTGCTGTCGCGCTGGCCCGGATCATAACGGAAGCCGTCGGCTTCTGTTCGCCACGGCGGAAGTTACCCACATCGGGCATAACGATGTGAACGCGTGCCGCAGTGATGCCGTTGATTTGCTGGATGGAGCGGCTGATTTCGCCTTCAAGAACGCGAACGCGGGTTACTTCCTGCATGAAGGAGGTAAGACCAAGCGAACCGACATTGTCGAAAAGCTCATAACCGGCATTGGCGCTGTTTGGCAAACCGCGTTCGGCAAGCAGTACGCGTGCGCGGCTGGTCATGCCAACCGGCACGTGGATGCTTGTGCCGTCGGAGCCGACTTCAAACTGGAAGTTGGATTCGGCAAGCGCAAGGCTGATCTTGTTCAGGTCGGCATTTTCGAGGCCGACATAAAGTGTTTCGTAAGCTGGCTTATTAACGTAAACAGCCGCCGCAATGACCAAGACCATGGAGACGATACCAACGCCACCAAGGAGCAACAAGCGCGTTTGGCCTAGCGCTGCAATATTTCTTAAGACCTGAGGGACTTGATTTAACAGATTCATT
Organism: Agrobacterium sp. 5Ca50; assembly: GCF_055381905.1. NCBI lineage: Bacteria > Pseudomonadati > Pseudomonadota > Alphaproteobacteria > Hyphomicrobiales > Rhizobiaceae > Agrobacterium > Agrobacterium sp. 5Ca50. The sequence continues at coordinate 80,026 of NZ_AP026438.1, read as the reverse complement.
CTGTTCCGCACCGTCATTCATGGAGTCATAGACCGAATAGTCCTAGTGGCAACCTAGAAGACGAAGCTTGCGCGAGCGTTTCGCGCAGTGCGGTTTGTCAAATTGATGCTATTGGGGCTTTCACACCCGCCGGATCAGAACAGGTCGACGTCTCCGGAAACCTTGTCCAGCGGCTGCGAATGGCCGTGACGTAAGCCGGTGCCCAGCGCCTTTTGCATTTCGGCAAGCTTCACCAGGCTGAGCGCTGTGGTGACGTCAATCACCCACTCGGTTGGAATGGTACCGGTAATCGTGTCGATAAATTCCGCCAGGCCACGGGTTTTCTGGACTGCAAGGTCAATGCCCTGCAGCAGTTTCAGACCATCTTCGGAGATGGCGCCATCGGCCATTTCAAGCAATTGGGGTTCGATACGCTCAATCAGATAGGCAACGTCATGAAGTTCACTCACAACGCGCATCAAGACATCGGGCAGAGCTTCTTCCAATGGTGCCACCCGTGAATGCTCGGCAATATACATAAAAAACCCCGTTACTAGAAAAACTCGATATCGTTGGCCACCGGCTTGGGCGCCGGCTGCGGCCGGGCTTCCAAAGCGACGGTTTTTTGCGCTTCCGCACCGGTAAGCGGATGTTGGCGGGCCCGTCCGGAAACAGGCCAGTACTCAACCTTGCGACCATGATCCCCGCCCGTTGAGGAACTGATCACCGGTATGCCTTCATCCTTCAGAAACTGCATGGCAAACAATGCGTTCTGCTCACCGACATTGGAGAAGCTGGCAATGGTTTTTGCGCCGCCAAAGATCTTGGCTTCAAGCCTGTCCCTGCGCGCACCCTGCTTGAGCAGGCCGTTGATCAGCAACTCCATAAGATGGACACCGTAACGGGTGGCATCCCCGCCGCTCACTCCCCCCGTACCCGGCAAAAGGAAGTGGTTCATGCCGCCTACACCGGCGACAGGATCTCTCATACACGCAGCCACGCACGAACCCAGGATCGTCGTCAGAACCACATCGGGATCCTTGATGACCTTGTATTCTCCTTGAATGATATGCACGCGCTTGGCTGCAGCTTCCATCATTTAAGCGATCCGAATACGGCTTCGATAGCAGCCTTCATTTTTTCGATGGAGAAAGGCTTGGCCAGCACGTTGTTGGCACCGAGTTGTGCAGCCTTCTGTACCAGCGCGCGGTCACCCTGCGCCGTCAGAATGATGAAGGCAGCCTTCTTGGTGTTCGGGTTGGTGCGCACAGCCTGCAGGAAACCCAGACCGTCCATCTTCGGCATATTGAAGTCGGAGATGACCAGGTGGTGAGGTTGCTGCTCCATAATCTTCATGCCCTGCTCACCGTCACCGGCGGACGTGATCTGCTTGAAACCAAGCTGGGTCAGCGCGTCACTCAGCAACAGTCGGCTGGTTACCTGATCATCAACGATCAGAACTTTGATTTTCTCTGCGATAGACATTATTCAGAACCTTCTTTCCGGGCAGCAGTTAACTTCAAAATTTCCTCGCCAATCGCGGTTAACGGCAGCTGTTGCTCGACGGCACCCAGTTCGTAGGCCACTCTTGGCATTCCATATACGACACATGTCTTTTCATTCTGTCCGACGGTGCGCGCGCCAGCATGCCTCATTTTCAAAAGGCCTGCCGCACCATCACGCCCCATGCCGGTAAGGATGACCCCTACTGCATTTCGGCCTGCCAGTTCGGCAACAGAATCAAAAAGCACATCGACCGATGGGCGGTGACCGTTTACCGGCTCCCGCTCCAACAACCTGCAACTTGGCGCAGAGTGATTGACAACTTGCAAATGCCGCTCCCCACCGGGCGCTAGGTAAATTTTACCAATCTGCAATCGCGCGCCGTCGGTTGCCTCTTCCACGACCGGTGCACACAGGCGGTTAAGCCGTTCCGCAAAGCTCTTGGTAAAGGTCGGCGGCATATGTTGGGTGATAACTGTCGGCGGGCAATTGGCCGGAAATTTCTGCAAGACAGTAATGAGAGCTTCCACACCGCCCGTCGAAGAGCCGATCGCCACGATCTTGCGACCACCGCGATAATCATTCACGGACATGGCCTTGGGTGGTGCTGGCCGCTCGGCAACCGGTGCAGGCGCGGTGCGATAGCTGACAAGTTGAGACCGTGCGGCAGCCTTCACCTTTTCGGCAAGATCGCCAAACGGATTGCGATCGCCAGGTGCTGGTTTGCCCACACAATCAAAAGCACCGATTTCCAGTGCGGTCAGAGATGCATTTGCACCGTGATGCGTCAGCGTCGATACCATGATCACCGGCATCGGTCTCAGGCGCATGATCTTTTCGAGGAATTCGAGGCCATTCATATCTGGCATCTCGATATCAAGTGTCACAACATCAGGATTAAGTTGCTTGATTGCAGCACGTGCTTCCATGGCATCGCCAGCCTGACCCACAACCTGAACGTCCGGGTCAGCCTTCAAGACAGCCGTAATCAGTCCGCGCATGGTCGGAGAATCATCGACAACGAGAACTCTGGCTGGAGCACCCATTATTTCCTCCCCTTTCCGATGTAGCGGTAGGTGGTGATGCCGATATTATCGAACACGTTTTTTGCGTCGCCAGACACGCGCTCGGAATGACCGATGTAAAGATGTCCGCCCTCAGGAAACAGACCGGCAAAACGGTTCCAGATTTTCATCTGGGTTGGCTCATCAAAATAGATCACGACGTTGCGGCAGAATATGATGTCGAAATTTCCCTTGAAGGGCCACTGCGTCATCAAATTAAGCTCGTTAAAGGTGATCAGACGTTTTACCTTGTCGCTGATCTGGTACTTTTTACGACCACCAGCATCAACCTCGGCAAACCACTGCTTGCGCATGGATGCAGAGACCGTCTCAAGCGCCGTTTCATCGTAAACACCAGCGCGCGCCAATGCGAGAATCTTCGGGTCGATATCGGTTGCCAGGATCTTGAAGTCGTAATCCGTGACATTGGGGAACATCGCCAGGACGGTCAGCGCAATCGAATAAGGCTCCTGCCCGTCGGAGCAGGCAGCCGACCATATACGAACGCGTCCACCGGCTTTCGCACGGTTGATCAGGCCTGGCAGCACTTCGTCACGCAGGTGATCAAAGTGATGGTTTTCACGGAAAAAACGCGTGAAATTGGTCGTCAGATGCGACAGCATTTCACGACGCGGCTGCGCCCCCTCTGGAGAGGCGACAAGCGCGCAATATTCCTTGAACCCACTCAAGCCAAGATTGCGGATATGCTTCGACAGGCGAGAATAGACAAGCGACGCTTTAGAATCGTTGAGATAAATCCCTGCATCGGCGTAAATCATCGCCGCAATATCCGTCAGATCGCGCCTTGTCAGCGGATATTCTCCGCTGGCAAGCACTTCATCAGGCGACTGTCGTTGATCGTTCAACTTGAGCGACGTCATTCATCACCGCTTTCAACCGGTTGCAGCAAGAGACATCTCTTGCTTCAGGGACTGGCCACGCGATGCGCCAACTACGGCATCGACGTCGAGAATAAGAGCAACGCGACCGTCACCGAGAATGGTTGCAGCAGCAATGCCCGGAACGTGGGTGTAGTTTGCCTCAAGCGACTTGATAACCACCTGGCGCTGGCCCTGGATCGCATCGACCATCAGGGCGCGCTGGCCGCCACCTTCAGATTCCACCAAGAGAGCAACACCTTCGACCGGGTTTGCCTGGGTTGCGCGGAAGTTGAGGATACGACCAACATCCACCAGTGGGCAGAAGCTGTTGCGGATCGAGATCAGACGCTGGTTGGCACCGAACGAATGGATGCTCTGCGCTTCCGGCTGTAGTGTTTCGACAATCGCCGTCAAAGGTACAACGAGCGTCTGCCCGGCAACCGTGACCACCATGCCGTCGAGCACGGCCAGTGTCAGCGGAAGGCTCATGGTAAAGGTAGAACCAAGACCCGGACGCGAGGTGATGCTGATACGACCGCCAAGCGCCTGAATGGAGCGCTTGACAACGTCCATGCCCACACCACGACCCGAAATATCGGAAATCTTGTCGGCGGTGGAGAAGCCCGGCATGAAGATCAGGTTGTCGATCTCTTCATCCGACAGGTTTGCGTCAGCGGCAATCAGATCGTTGTCGATGGCCTTCTGGCGTACGCGCTCGCGGTTGATACCGGCGCCATCGTCCTGCAATTCAATGAGAATGCGGCCAGAACGGTGCTTTGCAGACAGCTTGACTGTGCCCTCAGGGTTCTTTCCGGCAGCTTCGCGTTTTTCCGGTGTTTCAATACCGTGGTCGACGGCATTGCGGATCATGTGGGTCAGCGGCTCGGCTAGCTTGTCGATAACCGTCTTGTCCACTTCGGTGTTTTCACCTTCGGTAATAAGACGGATTTGTTTGCCGATCATGTCGGCAACTTCGCGGACGATACGCGACATGCGCTGGAACACAGGCTTAACCGGCTGCGCGCGGATAGCCATAACGCTATCCTGAATTTCGCGGGTCAGTTGCTGAAGTTCTTCCAGCCCCATGTTGACAGCTGAGGTGCCGGTCGTATCGTTCTCGATCACGCTCTGCGACAACATCGCCTGATTGATGACCAGCTCGCCAACCAGGTTGATGAGGCGGTCAACGCGATCAAGGTCAACGCGGATTGTCTGGCCAGCACTGGCATTTGCAGCAGCAGCAGCGTTGGCAGGAGCAGCCGCTTCCTTGACAACTTCTTTCTTTTCAACGGCGGCAGAGACTTTTCTCAAGACGTCGCTTGCAGCACCAGCGGTTGAAACAGCATCGTCAGCAGCAGACAGTACCGCAGGCTCTTCGATAACCTCTTCATCCAGGATAGAAAGGTCGAAAGGAACAGGCACCATTGGCAGTTCTTCAGCCGTGGCTTCCGGCTCCGGCGACGTGATTTCGAGATCACAATCCCACTCTGCGAACTCGAACACGCTGCGAACGTCTTCCGCGCTCTTGTCCGTCTTTACGGTGATAGTCCAGGAAAAATAGGCTGCTTCAGGATCGATATCTTCCAGCGATGGCAGCGTGGACATGTCGCAGTTGATGCCCATTTCGCCAAGACGCGAAAGGTCGCGCAACAGCAAAGCGGCCTCATTGCCCTTGGAGTAGAGCGATGCCTTTGGCTTGAACACTACATTGTATACCGACGGCTCCATGAGCGGCGTGATATCGTCTTCAAAATCACTGAAGGAGAATGCGACGGGCTGGAAACCGCTTTCATCGGTTGGTGCGGGTGCATCTGCGACTTTTGGCGCAGTAGCTTCCGGCGCACTGGACGCGCTTGGCATTTCACCATTCGCAAGTGCTTCAAGTTCTTTAACCAAACCACGGGTGCGGGTTGCCTCAACCTGACCACCATCGCGCGCTGCGTTGGTCAAATCGGCCAGAACGTCTGCCGACTTCAGCATGACCTTCAAGACGTCCTGATTGGGTTCAAGCTTGTTCGAACGCACGCAATCGAGCGTGGTTTCGAACACGTGGGCGAAGGCAACCAGATCGTCCAGACCAAACGCGCCTGCGCCACCCTTGATGGAATGAACGGCTCGGAAAACGGCATTGACTGTCTCGGGATCACGATCGCCGTCGTTCAGCTTCAAAAGACCTGATTCCAGTTCGGCGAGCTGTTCCTCGCATTCCTGGAAGAAGATTTCTTTGATTTCGTTCATATCCATTGTGAAAAATCCCGTATCAGGCAGTTACACGTTCAATGGCATCAATAAGTTTGGCAGGATCGAAGGGCTTGACGATCCAGCCGGTCGCTCCGGCCTGCCGCGCACGGTTCTTCTTTTCCGCATCACTTTCGGTTGTCAGCACCAGGATCGGTACTGCACGGAACTTTTCGTTCCGGCGCACACCTTCAATAAAGCCGAAGCCATCAAGGCGCGGCATGTTGATGTCAGTAACGATAACATCCGGATTGCTCTGCTCGAGAACTTCAAGGCCCTCAACGCCGTCTTCAGCCTGCACGGTCTCGAAACCGGCATTATTGAGCGTTACCAGCAGCATGTTGCGGATCGTGCGGGAATCATCCACCGTCAGCACTTTTTTCTTCATTGCCGTATCTCCTTCGGGAGCAGATGATCTATGTTGACGCCGATCAATTGGAGCGTTTTTGCAAAAGCATCCGATGCTTTCGCGAATGTGATTGCCTTGCCGTCGGTTTCCCATGTCTTGATGCCGGCCATCAGCACCTGAACACATTGAACGCCAACCCGCTCGACTGCCGATGCATCAATGGCAAGCGCAGAGCCGCGCAACTCCATCAATTTACCGCGCAGTACTGACGCTTCGTTGAGGTCCAGCACCGCGCTCAACTGCAATGTTGCCTGCGTGCTTTTTCTGCCTGCCATCAATTCACTCCTTGCCGTCTGAATTGCTGTATCTGTTCTTGGAAATATCTCGGGCTGCTCACGACCGGCTCTGGTTGAGTTTCCGGAGCGGCAACCGGTGCAGCCTGATGGTAATTCTGGTGCGAAATGTGGAATTCGCGAACCGTGCGGCCTAGCTCCAGAATAACCGTGTGAAGGTCATCGGCTTTTGCCGCGACATTGACGGTGCGCTGCGCACTCGCGCTGGCTTCGGAACCCAAAGCATTGATTTCGCTGGCCGCTGATTTCAGGTGACCGACATTGTCGCTAGTCATGGTTGTCATGTCGGTAATCATGCCGCTGACGTCAGAGACCTGACGGACAACACCTTCGATGGCATTCTGGGTGCGGTTGACCGTTTTCACGCCGGAATCGACTTGCGTTTTCGTCTCGCTCACCAGAGTTTTAATTTCACGTGCCGCATCGGCGGAACGTTGCGCGAGGGCGCGAACTTCCTGCGCGACCACCGCAAAGCCACGGCCACTGTCGCCAGCGCGTGCCGCTTCAATGCCGGCATTAAGCGCAAGCAGGTTGGTCTGGAAGGCAATCTCGTCGATAGTGCCGATAATCTTGCCAATCTGTTCGGCGGACTTTTCAATGTCAGACATGGCATTGATGGCTTCGCCCACCGCCTGGCCACTTTCCTGCGCCGACAGTTTTGCTGAAGACACTGCCTTTTCAGCGGTATCCATCTTTTCAGCGCCATGTCTGAAAGCCGAGAGAATATTTTCAATGATTGAGACGGCATCCTGAAGACGTTCGGTTTGCCGCGATGCATTGCCGGAAAGCGCCTTGCCTTCCTGAATGAAGTCATTGCTCAGCGCATGGGCCTCGTCAGCATTTCTGTTTACCGCCGCAACAGCGCCTTCAATGCGATCAAGCGCAAAGTTAAACAGCTTCACAAGCTCGCCGTAGGCTTCCGGCAGATCGTCATCGGCAACACGTGCCGACAGGTTGCCATCGGCAATCGCCCGCAATGTTCCTTCGAGAATGGTGACGGTGCGGGCCTGCTCTTCATTGCGCAAGCGTGCCAGTTCTTTCTGGTGGTTGATGCGCTGCTCATTAAAGCGCAGAGAAACCGCAATTTCCGTATCTGTCATGACCAAACGGACGACGGCTTTCACCAAATCTGCAAGTTCGTTGACCCGTTTGCGAGAACCCGGAAAAATCGAACGCGGCATGCCCTGCTGGATCAGGCCGACCAGAAGATGCTCCAGCACCACGGCGTGGCTTGCAACGTTCCAGCGCGGGTCGAGACCCATGCGCGTTTCACTGTCGGACAGAACCTTCACACGCTCTGCATAAAGCGCATCAAAACGGGCATCGGTCAGCACACCCCAATGGGCAGTTTGCAGATCGTGCAGCCGGTCAAGCTGGTGTTCACTTTCGAATGACGGAGAACAGTCCGGCAGCGACTGGAAGCGCAGCATCAGATCGCGCAGGCCGCCACGAGCCAGGGGCTCAAGTGTCATGCGGTTACGCCGCAACAGCTCACACTGCTCTTGGTCGAGCCCAGCAAAGCGCAAACGTCCGCCAAGGCTGCTGCCCTGCGTCTTACGCGACTGATCTGACGGCAGTTCATGCCCCAAGAGACGACCCCAAATCCTTATACCGGCCCACGTTCCGGTATATTTGCCTGTTTGCAGTCAGTTTTGGCGGCATCCGGCCAAGCGAAACCAAATGGGTTTCCCAAGCCGACACTCAAAACTGCTATAAATTTGAAACGAGATACCGGATCAGTCCCGGTACGGCAGAGCGGCTTCATGCCTAGGAGGAGTTGGAAAACTCCCTTTTCGCCGTGAATACTGGTAATCTTTATGGTTAATTCCTTGCTCGAAGGTTAAGAAACAATAACCGCCGCGTCAAACGGTAAAATTTGTTTCGACTTTGACCTATTGGCCTCATAACCACATTCAAAATTGCGATTTTTTCTGAAAAGACAGCGCATTTCTTGTCCCTATGTGCTGGACAAGGCGTCCGCCCTTACCCTAAAACAAAATCAACGGGATATTACGAGCGGCGCGGATCGAACGAATAAAGGAGATGTAACCTTGCCATGGATGGGGAAAAGCCAAACAGCCCTGCGCCATCCTTACGGGTTCATCGTTCTTGCAACCACCTGCCTGTTCGTTCTTATCAGTGCTCACGTCGGGCTTAGCCAAGGCTCCCCGATAAAGCCTTACCGCCTTGAGCGGCTGCAGCCACAAGAATTAGCGCGTAAGGCCTTTACCGATGACGGAACGTCGACCTGCGCAGCACTCAACCGGTTTGATACACCGTGTGATTTGCGAAAAAGCAATTCCGGCATAGAGGGTTTACAAACGGCTGTCATAGACAGCCTTGTCAAAGCCGGTAAAAAAAACCCGACGGGTCGTTACGCGCAGGGCATTCCTGAATCACCTTATTCAGTTGTCAGGGTTCCGCGCGGTCCCCCTTCCGGAGCCTCATAACCGTAAGGCATACTTTTCTACTGGTTCGCATTCAGCGAGGTTGCGGTTTGAAGAGAGCCCTCGGTTCAGAGACACCATTTGCCCCTGAAACCCGCTTGATGAATGACCGCCGCCTATGAATCCTGAATACCTTCTGCCACTGCTGATTTCCTTGCCCTTCATCGGCAGCATCGTCACCGGGATGATGCTTCGAACGAGTGCGGCAGCAGGTCCAGCATCGGTGGCAGGCGCAGTCGCCCTTTGTGGACTGCTGATCAGCCTGTTCCTGTACCCGACCGTCGCCGGTGGTGCCGTTCTGCGTTACGACGCCGAATGGCTGCCGCAACTTGGCCTGAACTTCACGCTGCGACTTGATGGATTTGCGTGGATGTTCTGCGTGCTTATCACCGGCATCGGCCTGCTGGTTGTGCTCTATGCACGGTATTATATGTCGACCGAAGATCCGATCCCGCGTTTCTTCGCCTTCCTGCTGCTGTTCATGGGTGCAATGCTCGGTGTCGTCGTTTCAGGCAACGTCATCCTGTTGTCGATCTTCTGGGAACTGACCAGTATCTTCTCCTTCCTGCTAATCGGTTACTGGCACCACAATGCAGCCGCTCGCGATGGTGCGCGTATGGCGCTGACCGTCACGGGCATCGGTGGTTTCTGCCTGCTGGCCGGTCTGCTTGTTCTTGGCCATATTGTCGGAAGTTACGATCTCGACGTTATCCTGAAATCCGCCTCCGTTGTGCAGTCGCATTCGCTTTATGTGCCGGCACTGGTGCTGATCCTGATTGGTGCGCTGACCAAGAGTGCGCAGTTCCCGTTCCACTTCTGGCTGCCGAACGCCATGGCTGCGCCGACACCTGTGTCGGCCTACCTGCACTCGGCAACCATGGTGAAGGCCGGCGTGTTCCTTCTCGTGCGATTGTGGCCGGTTCTGTCCGGCACTCCGGAATGGTTCTGGCTGGTTGGTTTTGCGGGTATCTCCACCCTGCTGCTGGGCGCCTACTTCGCGATGTTCCAGCAGGACCTCAAAGGTCTGCTCGCCTATTCGACAATCAGCCATCTAGGCCTGATCACAACCCTGCTCAGTCTTGGAAGTCCGCTTGCCGCCGTAGCTGCGATCTTCCACATGATGAACCACGCGACCTTCAAGGCGTCGCTGTTCATGGCCGCAGGTATCATCGACCATGAAACCGGCACTCGCGACATGCGCAAGCTGAGCGGCCTTTATACCTATCTGCCGGCGACGGCCACTCTGGCTATGGCGGCAAGTGCCGCCATGGCTGGTGTTCCGCTGCTTAATGGCTTTATTTCCAAGGAAATGTTCTTTGCCGAGGCGGTGGAAACCCACGCGGATTCCATTCTCGACAAGGCCCTGCCCTATGTCGCGACAATTGCTGGCGCCTTCAGCGTCACCTATTCTTTGCGCTTCATTCACACGGTGTTCTTTGGACCTGCGCCAACCGGCCTGCCAAACCCGAAGCCACATGAGCCACCGCGCTGGATGCGTTTCCCGATCGAGTTTCTGGTGTTTGCCTGCCTTGTGGTTGGGATCGTTCCTGGTCTTTCTATCGGCCCTTACCTGCATTCTGCAGTTCTGTCGGTGCTTGGTCCGGAAACCCCTTATTACAGCCTTTCGATCTGGCACGGTTTCAATCTGCCGCTCATTATGAGCTTGATTGCACTGGCCAGTGGTGTGCTGCTTTACGTGCTGCTGAACGGTTATCTTGCCAAATGTGATGATGGTCCGCCGGTCTTCCGTCACCTGCGCGGCCAGCGTATTTTCGAGCGTATTATCGTTACCGTTTCCTGGAAATGGGCACGCTGGCTGGAAAGCACTCTCGGCACACGCCGCCTTCAGCCGCAATTGCGCCTGCTGGTGCTGTTTGCACTGGTGGCTGGTATCTCGCCGCTGATAATGTCTGATTTCGCACTGACCTTGCCACGCGTCACCTCTTTTGATCCGGTATTTGTTATCTTGTGGCTGATCGGAATGGTCGCCGCACTTGGTGCTGCCTGGCAGGCGAAATATCACCGTCTCGCTGCGCTCATCATGCTTGGTGTGACCGGCCTGGTGACATGCCTTACCTTCGTATGGCTGTCGGCGCCGGATCTGGCGATCACCCAGCTTCTCGTTGAAATTGTCACCACGGTCCTCATCCTGCTTGGCATGCGCTGGCTGCCAAAGCGCGAAGAAAAGGTGGACAACAGCACAGAATTGCCGGCCCAGCTTCGCCGCGCCCGCGACTTTCTGGTGGCCGTTTCGTGCGGAATTGCGATGTCTGTTGTTGCCTACGCCGTGATGACGCTGCCTGTGCCAAATACAATTGCCAATTATTTCCTTGAGCGTGCCTATTCGGAAGGCGGCGGCCGTAACGTCGTCAACGTTATCCTCGTCGATTTCCGCGGCTTTGATACGATGGGTGAAATTGCGGTTCTTGCCATTGTGGCGCTAACCGTGTTTGCGCTGCTGCGTCGTTTCCGTCCAGCCAGCGAGAGTATCGGTAAAACCGAACAGCAGAAGATACAAAACGCCTTCGATGCCGCCCGGCCGGAACGTTCGGCTGGCGATACCGCGCGGGACTACTTGCTTGTTCCATCAGTTATCATGCAGTGGATGTTCCCGGTAATCATTACCTTCGCTGTCTACCTGTTCATGCGCGGGCATGATCTTCCAGGTGGCGGTTTCTCGGCAGGCATCACTATGGCGATTGCCTTCCTGCTGCAATATCTGGCCGGTGGCACACGCTGGGCAGAAGACCGCATCCGTATTCTGCCACTGCGTTGGATGGGTTTTGGTCTGATCGTTGCTGCCATGACCGGCATGGGATCATGGTATCTCGGATATCCGTTCCTGACATCTTACTCGCAATATCTGGAGCTGCCTTATATCGGCAAGATCCCGCTTGCCACCGCATTGATGTTCGATCTGGGCGTGTTCTCTCTCGTCGTTGGCGCTACGGTGCTGATGCTCATCGCGATTGCCCACCAGTCGCTGCGTAACTACCGCGTCAAATCTGCGGACACGAAAGCGGAGGGCGCGTAAATGGAACTCATTCTCTCAATCGGCATCGGCGTCATCACAGGCTCTGGCATCTGGCTCATCCTGCGTCCGCGTACCTATCAGGTCATTATTGGCCTGTCGTTGTTGTCCTATGCGGTGAACCTGTTCATCTTCGGTGTCGGAGGCATCAAAAGCAATGCGCCGCCGGTACTGGTGGATGGGGTTGATATCTCAACCCTGACCGATCCCGTACCACAGGCACTGGTTCTGACAGCTATCGTCATCGGTTTTGCGACCACGGCGCTTTTCCTCGTCGTTCTGCTTGCCGCAAGAGGCCTGACCGGCACAGACCACGTTGACGGAAGGGAGCAGTCGAAATGAACTCCTTCCCTTCGCATATCGTCATCGCACCTATTATGCTGCCGCTTTTAACCGGTGCTCTGCTGCTGTTCTTTGATGAGCGTCAGCGTTTTGCCAAAGCGATGATCAGTCTGGTGTCCTGCTGTGTCTTGCTTTTGATCACCATCACATTGTTCCAGCAGGTCAATTCGACCGTCAACACGGAAGTGGCGGCTGTCGTTTCAACCGGCGTTTACCTGCTCGGTAACTGGCCGGCACCTTTCGGCATTGTGCTGGTGGCTGACAGACTTTCCGCGATGATGTTACTCTTGACATCGCTTCTGGCCATTCCGGCACTGATTTATTCGCTGGCGAAGTGGCACAAGTCAGGTGCACATTTTCACTCACTATTCCACCTGATGCTGATGGGTATTAATGGTGCATTCCTGACAGGTGACCTGTTCAATCTCTTCGTGTTCTTCGAGGTGATGCTGGCAGCGTCCTATGGCCTGTTGCTGCACGGCTCCGGCCAGCTTCGCGTCAAGGCCGGTCTACATTACATCGCCATCAACCTTGTCAGCGCGCTTTGCTTCCTGATCGGCGTCAGCATGATCTACGGCGTGACCGGCACGCTGAACATGGGCGATCTGGCTCAGCGTATTCCTACCCTACAGCCCGACCAGCGCATGTTGCTTGAAACGGGTGCCGCCGTTCTTGGCGTGGCGTTTCTGGTCAAGGCCGGTATGTGGCCTCTGAACTTCTGGCTGCCCTCAACCTACAGCGCGGCATCGGCACCGGTCGGCGGTATCTTTGCCATCATGAGCAAAGTCGGCATCTACGTGATCGCCCGCCTGTCCTTCCTGCTGTTTGGCTCAACAGCCGGAGAATCAGCAGGTTTCGGTCATGATGCGCTGTTGTATGGCGGTATAGCCACAATTGTGTTTGGCGCCATTGGTGTGCTTGCCTCGCAGGCACTTGGCAGGCTTGCCGGTTTTTCGGTTCTTGTCTCGTCCGGCACGCTGCTGGCAGCCATGGGCACGGGCAATGCGACGGTCGCCGCAGGAGCCCTGTTCTATCTGGTCAGCTCGACGCTAACGATCAGCGCATTCTTCATGCTAATTGAATTGGTGGAACGCGGACAGGATGCGGGCGCGAACGTTCTTGCCGTGACCATGGAAGCCTATGGTGACGCGGAGGATGAAGAGGAAGACGCCGAAATGGGGGTGACGATGCCTGGAACCATGGCGGTTCTCGGCACGTGCTTTGCCGCCTGCGGTATTCTTCTGGCGGGTCTGCCACCGCTCTCCGGATTCATCGCCAAGTTCTCGATCCTTTCCGCCATTCTCAACCCTTCGGGGCTTGGCGCAAATGACAGCATCCCGGCACTGTCGTGGTGGATCGTGTTCCTGATCGTGTTTTCCGGTTTTGCGGCCCTGATCTCGATGACCCGTGCAGGCATCAGAACCTTCTGGGCCTCGATTGAAGGCACCGTTCCACGCGTGCTGGTGATCGAAATTGCACCTGTGATGGCATTGCTCGGCCTGACACTGCTGATGACCATTCAGGCCGGTCCTGTTATGCGCTACATGGAAGAAACGGCCCGCATTCTCGACCTGCCGGAATCCTACATTCAGGGTGTTATTTCCGCACCACGGGCGACCAGTCCAGCCGAGGAGGCACGCCCATGATTGCGCGTATCTTTCCTTATCCGCTGCTGACGGTTTCGCTTGTGATCTTCTGGCTGGTGCTGAACACGTTTTCGCTTGGCCACCTTATTCTGGGAAGCATCGTCGCCATGATCGCCTCCATGGCGATGGCGGCGTTGCGACCGGTCAAACCGACGTTTCGTCGCTGGTATCTACTGCCCAAGCTCATCCTGATCGTGCTTTTCGATATTGTTCGCTCGAACATATCAGTTGCGCAGATTATATTGTTCAAGAAGGAAAAAAATCGTCGTTCCGGCTTCTTGAACATTCAACTTGAGCTGAAACATCCGATGGGACTTGCGACGCTCGCAATCATTTTGACCAGCACACCGGGCAGTGCCTGGCTGGAATACAACTCCAGTCAGGGAACGTTGCTCTTGCACGTGCTCGACAATGTCGACGAGACGGCATGGACCGCCCTTATCAAAAACCGTTATGAAAAACTGCTGATGGAGATATTCGAATGAGTTCAATCATTCTGTTCTGGTCAATCAGCCTTGCGCAACTGTTTCTGGCCATCGCAATGGGAATATCGGTTTCGCGTATTGCACGCGGGCCCCGCGCACAGGACCGCGTGCTTGGCCTCGACACGTTATATGTCTGCGCAATGCTACTGCTGCTGACCTTTGCAATTCGCACCGGCAACGTCCTTTATTTCGAAGCTGCACTGGTGATCGCCATCCTTGGTTTTGTGTCGACTGTTGCCCTTTCGAAGTTCCTGATGCGTGGTGAGGTGATCGAATGAGCGAATATGGTGAGTTTCCGCTGTGGGCAGCCATCGCCGTTGCCTTTTTCATCCTGCTTGGCTCCAGCCTTGCGCTGATCGGCACTATCGGCTTTGCCCAACTCAACAGTTTTTATGAGCGGCTACATGCGCCGACCCTTGGCACAAGCTGGGGAACGGGTGGCATTGTCATGGCATCAATCATCTATTTTTCGGTGTCTGAAGGACGATTTGCCTTTCACGAGATTTTCATCGGTATCTTCATGACGGTGACCACACCTGTCTCGCTGATGTTGCTTGGCCGTGCAGCGCTTTACCGTGACCGCACCGAGCAGAATACCGAAGTGCGCAACAGTCTGGATGACGAACAACCGTAATTTCCAGACTGCGCCAAGATTACCGTTGTTTTACGTGGCCCTGCAGCCCACATATTGAGCATGTTCCGCACATTGGCTGCGGGTTGCGGCAATACCTGCAAGGCGCGAGTGATTGAACAGCAAGGCACAAACCACGACACTTCCGGATGTTTTCAGAGGCTGGTTTAAGGATAAAGGCTGGCAACCACGCCCTCATCAGCTTGAATTGATGGCACGGGCGCGTGGTGGCGAGAATATGCTGCTGATCGCTCCGACCGGCGCCGGTAAAACGCTTGGCGGTTTTCTCGCCTCTCTCACCGACCTTACGCAGCGGCAGAAGTCTCACAAGCTGCCAGGCGAAGCTTTTCGGGGTGTGCACACTCTCTACATATCGCCGCTCAAGGCGCTGGCCGTCGATATCGAACGCAACCTTATGAAGCCGGTTTCGGAAATGGGGCTTCCCATTACCGTTGAAACTCGCACCGGCGACACCCCGCAGGGCAAGCGGCAGCGACAAAAACTGAACCCGCCCGATATCCTGCTGACCACCCCTGAACAGGTCGCGCTTCTGATGGCCAACCGCGAAGCGGAAAGGTTCTTCAAAGACCTGAAATTTGTCGTGCTGGATGAGTTGCATTCACTCGTTACATCCAAGCGCGGGCATCTGTTGTCGCTTGGTCTAGCGCGGCTACGCAAACACGCGCCGGGCATGCGTACAATCGGTCTGTCAGCGACGGTTGCCGAACCGATGGAGCTGCGGCAATGGCTGGCACCCCACCATTGCGATACCGGTCCTGCCGGTGTCATAACCGTGTCCGGTGGCGCGAAACCAGATATCGCAATATTACATGCGCAGGAGCGCATTCCCTGGTCCGGCCACTCGGCACAATATGCAATGCCGGAACTCTATGAGATCCTGAAACAGCATCAGACAACGCTGATCTTCGTCAACACACGCTCACAGGCCGAACGGATTTTCCAGGAACTCTGGAGCATCAATGACGACAATCTGCCGATTGCCCTGCATCACGGCTCGCTGGATGCCGGACAACGCCGCAGGGTGGAAGCGGCAATGTCAGAAAACCGGTTGCGTGCCGTTGTCGCCACCTCGACATTGGACCTTGGCATTGACTGGGGTGATGTTGATCTGGTCGTCCATGTCGGTGCTCCGAAAGGAGCAAGCCGTCTGGCGCAGCG
Source organism: Agrobacterium sp. 5Ca50 (assembly GCF_055381905.1). Lineage (NCBI taxonomy): Bacteria > Pseudomonadati > Pseudomonadota > Alphaproteobacteria > Hyphomicrobiales > Rhizobiaceae > Agrobacterium > Agrobacterium sp. 5Ca50. The sequence goes on along the minus strand of NZ_AP026438.1, from coordinate 63,898 downwards.
CATCGGCCGATCCAATCACCGCATGGACGAGCCGAGCAAGGCAATCCTGGTTCCGGCCAATCGTTTCGAGGTGATGGAGTGTCAGGCGGCACTCGATGCGAATTACATTGGTGCGCAGGACACGCCACCGGTCAGTGCCGGTACGCTCGACGTGCTGGCGCAGCACATTCTGGGCATGGCCTGTGCCGCGCCTTTTGATGCCGACATGCTGTTTAAGGAAGTGACCAGTGCCTATCCCTACGCGCCACTGGCACGCGGTACATATGATCGGGTTCTCGACTTTGTCGCGACCGGTGGCTACGCACTACGCACCTACGAGCGATACGCCCGCATTCGCAAGACGAAGGATGGCTTGTGGCGGGTCTCCAATCCGCAGGTCGCGCAGCAATACCGCATGAACCTCGGGACCATCATCGAAGCGGCAGAACTGAATGTGCGGATGGTCAAACGTAATGACCGTGGCACGCTTGGCCGCGGCGGAATGTCACTGGGCAAGGTCGAGGAGTATTTTCTGGAACAGCTCGTTCAGGGCGATACATTCGTGTTCTCCGGCAAGGTGCTGCGTTTCGAGGGTATCCGTGAAAATGAATGTCTTGCCTCGCAAGCCTCTTCCATGGACCCGAAAATTCCGTCCTATGCAGGGGGAAAATTCCCGCTATCGACCTATCTTGCCGATCAGGTCCGTTCCATGCTGGCAGACCCTGCCCGCTGGTCGCAACTGCCCGATCAGGTGCGCGACTGGCTGGAAATCCAAAAAGAAAGATCGCTCATTCCGGCGCGCAATGAGCTGCTTGTTGAAACCTTCGAACATCGCAAACGCTTTTACCTTATCTGTTATCCGTTTGAAGGCAGGCTGGCGCACCAGACACTTGGCATGTTGCTGACCCGTCGACTGGAACGTGCCGGTGCCAAGCCACTTGGTTTCGTGGCGACAGATTATTCGCTTGCCATATGGGGCATGGAGGACATGGGCCGGATGCTGGCCAACGATCGTCTCTCCCTCAATGAGCTTCTTGACGAGGATATGCTGGGCGACGATCTAGAAGCGTGGCTCAACGAATCCTTTTTGCTGAAGCGGACATTTCGCAACTGTGCCGTGATTTCAGGGTTGATCGAAAGGCGGCATCCAGGCAAGGAAAAGACCGGACGACAAGTCACTGTATCAACCGATCTGATCTATGACGTGCTACGCAGCCATGAGCCCGACCACATTCTGATGGAGGCAACACGCATTGATGCAGCCTCCGGACTTTTGGATATCGGCAGACTTGGAGATATGCTGAAGCGAATCAGAAGCCATATAACCCACCGGGCGCTTGAGCGGGTTTCGCCGCTGGCCGTGCCGGTGATGCTGGAAATAGGACGCGAGCACGTGGCTGGCGAAGCCCATGAAACGGTGCTTGAGGAAGCGGCAGAAGACCTTATTCGCGAAGCCATGAAGGAATAACGCAACAGCATGAACCGTATTGCCAGCTACCGCGATGTGACTGCACAGACACCAAGCCAGTGCGCCGAAATTGGTGTGCATGATGTTGCTGTGCTGTGCGATCCGCTTGGCGGATTGGTTATCCCCCAACATGGCATGCTTGTTGTCTCGGACCTGCATCTGGAAAAAGGCGCTGCCTTTGCGCGTTGTGGTCAGCTGCACCCACCTTACGACACACTAGCGACACTGCGACTGTTGCAAATCCTCATCGACCGTTACGCTCCCAAGACGGTGGTCACCCTTGGCGATAATTTCCACGACCGGAAAGGCTCTGCCCTGCTGCCCCCGCTGTTTCGCCAATCCATCAAAGATATGGCGAAAGGTCGTGACTGGCTGTGGGTCAATGGTAACCATGACCCTGACGGCGCGGTTGGATTGCCTGGGAACTCGGTCGATGAACTACATTGCTCCGGCCTTGTCTTCAGACATGAACCGAAACCAGGCCAAGCCAATGGCGAAATCGCCGGACATCTGCATCCGGCAGCCGTGGTCAGGCGACGTGAAAAGTCGGTACGCCGCGCCTGTTTTGCCACCGATGGCACACGTCTTGTGATGCCGGCCTTCGGCGTGACCACCGGCGGGCTGGACCTCCGGCACGCGGCCATGAACGGGCTTTTTAACCGGACGCATCTCGTTGCCCACATGTTGGGCCGCGACCGTATCTATTCCGTGCGTTTCGACAATCTGATCGGCTGACCCGCCAATTACTGTCGGTAGACCAGAACCGGAATGTTGGAGTTGCTCAGCACCTTCGAGGTGACGCTGCCCAGAACCATGGCACGGACGCCCTTGCGACCATGAGAGGCCATGGCAATCAGATCGCAGCCAATCTGGTTTGCAGCCTCGATAATAGCTTCATGCGCCTTGGTGGCGCGGGCAAACAGCGCGTCGCACTCCAGTCCCAGCGTTTTGGCCCTCGCCTGCGTGTCTTTCAATACGTGCTCGGCCTCATCACAAATATGCGTTTCTTCCTGTTCGGTGATGATGGCAATGTTATCCGCATCGGCCGTGACGATGTGGAACGGTTCGGCAACCGTGATGACCGTGACCTTGGCTCCGGCATCCTTTGCCAGCGCAAAACCGCTATCGATAGCGATCTGCGCCAAGGGTGATCCGTCGGTTGGAATGAGAATGTGCTTGAACATGGCATTTCCCCTTTTGCAGCAGGGGCCCATCAGGTTGCCGAGCTGCCAAAACGCTTGAAAAACAGCGCCACCAGAATAGACCTACGCCTGTGCGCTGATAGGGACATCATGCACCTGCACGGCAATTGGCAGATTGATCCGTATCAAGCAATCAAGCAGATATCACAGGGAACACATCAGTCCTTGCGGAACAGGATGCTGGCGCTCCAGCCGGTAATGACGGCGATCAGAACACACAACATGCCGTAAGCAAGTGGTGTTTGATGGGCAGCATCGGTAATGGCCTGTTCGATGCCAGTTTTAACGACACGCAGGCGCAGTTCTCGTTGCGCAATGAAGTCACCGCTTTTGAACAGATAGGCACGAGCCGTATGTACGCCATTCGGTACGTTGGCTGGCAGGCGCAAAGTTGCCCAGAACAGGCCGGTACGCTCCAGACGCACGCCGGTTTCATCATTGCGATAAATACCATCGGACAGTTTGAGGCGACGATAGGCCTGACGGAACTCTCCGATATTGTCAGGCTCGCCCGCGTAGCCGGCCGTTACCAGAGGCAGGTGGTTTACACCAAGACCGATATCGTTGAGCACTTCGGGGCTGGCAATGGAATTGACATCGCGTGTGCTGGCAAGCGCATAGGATTCCGGCAGCGGCTCAAAGCTGATAGAGCTGGTGTTGACCCAGATGCCAAAGACACGTTCTTTCTTGCGCACCGTCGCCAGGTCCAGCGGGCCTGCCAGTGTGACGATGACATCATATTGGCCAATGGCCAGCAGCAGTTGGTCGGGATTGTTGAGCGCACCGAACATCGTAAAATCGGCACCACGGAAATCCGAGGTGATGGCGATTTCCGTCGTCGAAGCACCAATCTCGATAGTCTCACGCACCGTCTGTGGTTGGCCGTAAGGTGATGTCGTCAAAGCCGGGATCTGTGGCGGTGTTTGTGCCCATGCGGAACCACCCAGTATCATAGTGGCAAACAGCGCGTGGAGAAGTTTTCGGATCAAAAGCCCACCCCTCCCACGGCAACTGAGAACAGGTCCTCTGGCCGGACGACCAGCGCGATGGCAAGACGTACACCAACAGCCAGAACAAGAAGCGCAAGAAGGGCGCGCAGCTGTTCGCCGCGCAACTTCTGGCCAACGCGTACACCATATTGGGCGCCGACTACACCGGCAATCATCAGGATGAAGGCCAGAACGATATCGACGGAATAGTTGGTCGCAGCCTGCACGATCGTCGTATAGGCCGTCACGAAAATGATCTGGAACAGCGAGGTTCCGACAACGACGTTGGTCGGGATTCGCAGCAGGTAGATCATGGCAGGAACCATGATGAAACCGCCGCCGACACCCATGACCGAGGTCAGGACGCCGATAAAGAAACCAAGGCCAATCAGCGGAATGATGCTGAGATAGATCTTGGATTTCTTGAACCGCATTTTAAACGGCAGGCGGTGTACCCAGTTATGATGCCCCGGTCTTTTCAACGTGACTTGCTCATTGCGGGCAGCGCGGCGAAGCGCCACAATGCTTTCCATCAGCATCAAACCGCCGACGGTTCCGAGAAAAATCACGTAAAGCAGCGAAATGATCAGATCGAGCTGGCCGGCCCGGCGCAGCAACGAGAACAACCAGATACCGGCCGTTGCCCCGCCAATACCGCCGATAAGCAATATGCTGCCCAGCTTCACGTCCAGCGTTCCGCGCCGGAAATGCGATATCGAGCCGGAAATCGACGATGCGACAACCTGATTAGCACCGGTCGCAACCGCAACAACGGGGGGAATATTGTAGAAAATCAGCAGTGGAGTGATCAGGAACCCGCCACCTACACCAAACATGCCGGACAGAAATCCAACAGCGGCGCCCATGCCCAGAATGATGAAAATATTCACCGACAGTTCCGCAATCGGCAGATAAACAGTCACGGTCGGACCTCAAGCAGGGTGGTTCAAGGCTGGAAGGCAAAGCGGTCGTTTGGAGTGTTTGCCTGATCTTAGCATTCCGGCAGTCAAGGAACGCGGCTTTACCGCATATCCTGAACTGTCATGCCTGCCGGGGGCAGGCAAGTCAATTCATCTACCGGAATTGCGTTGATAATTTGGAAACTTTGCTGCCGGAGCGTTTACGCGTTGCGCTCCAGCAGGGCCTTAACCAGGTTATCGGAAATGCGGCCGTCAGGTTCCTGTCCAATGGACTGCTGGAATGCCTTGATGGCGGCAACCGTCTTTTTGCCCATCTGCCCGTCGGCAGTTCCCGCATCAAAACCGTTCTTGTTCAGAATGGCCTGAATGTTGCGGATTGCCTTGGTCATGTCGACCGTGGAGGTTTTTACACCTTCCATGCCAGCCCACTCATCCGGCATGTTGACGGCATTGGTGTCTTCGTTAAGTGGTGTCGGCTTCCAGGCGGCAACCTTGGCGCGGGCGCTTTCAAGCTGTGCAGGCTGCATGGCCTTTGCAACTTCATCGCGCTTCTGGGCTGCGTCATTGTCTCCGCCATTGGCGGCGATAGCAAACCACTTGTAGGATTCTTCAATGTTCTGACTGACACCGCTGCCACGTGCATAGAGAATGGCAAGGTTGAACTGGCTGTCGTGAACACCAAGTTCAGACGCCTTCTGGAACCAGTTTGCCGCCTGCACGTAATTTGGCTGGCCAATCGCATCAGAGGCCAGAAGCACCGCCAGATTATGCATGGCACCGGCATTGCCCTGCTCTGCAGCCTTGGCGTAGTAGGCGCTGGCTTCATTCAGGTCGCGCGAAACGCCGTTTCCTTTTTCCAGCATGTTGCCAAGGCGGTACTGAGCGGGCGCGAGACCGCGGTCTGCAGCAAGTTTGTACCATTTCGCAGCTTCGCCGGCATTCTCAGCAACGCCACGTCCTTCGGTGTAACGTGCGCCAACTTCGAACAGTGCAGCTGCATTGCCGGAAGCAGCGGCCTCAGACAGAGAAGCCGGCTGAATTTCAGACGGAATGGCAATCTTGTCAGCGACAACGGCATCGACCGGTGCCCGCAATGTTTCCTGCGGCGGCTGGGCTGTCGTTTCAGCTTCAGGCAGCGGTGCACCACCGATGGTTCTTTCATCTATGGCATTCGGCTGCTGATTGGCGGTCATTGCCGCGTCCTGTTCAACGGCCTTGTCGGTTTCCAACAGCAGGTCGGACGGAATGGTCACCGGCTCATGTGCAACCTCCGGAGCAGCAGGAGGTGTGATCGCAGAGTTTTCACCCGGGGCCTGTGTTGGGGCCTGGGTTGGAGCCTGCTCGATAACCTGCGATGCAGGCTCACCTTCGATAGCCGACTTGACCAGCGGCAGAGCCATCATCACCAGCAGGATCGCACCGATACCCATCAGGATGGGGCGGCGGTAACGTGCAAATGCGGAAGCTTTGCCTTCCTGACCTGCGACATCTTTGTTGACAGCACCAGATGCCTTTTCAGGCATGGTTTCCTGTGCAGCGGCCTGCGCGGCGCGGCGGGCAGCAGCGATGAAGTCTGCCTTGCTAACTTCAGGACCGGCAGGTTTAGCCGTGTCGCGCTGTGCATTCTGGCTGGCACGGACACGTTCAAGGATTTTCTTGACGTCCGGTACGCCAGAGCCTGGCTCAAGCAGCTCGTTTTCCTGACCGGCAGGCAGAACGTCGATCGGATCCAGCGATGGGGCAGGATTGATCTGGGTGCGCTGCTGTGGCTCGGATGCTGTTGTGCGCGATGCCTCGGACTTGAAACGGCTTGTCAGGCTTGCCAGCAGACCACGCTTTTCCTTGACCGGAGCGGCTGGCTTGTCAGCGATCGCGACATCGGCAGACGGACGCGCTTCCGGAATGATCAGGGCTTCTGCCGCGGTTTCCAGTTGCTGGGCCGCCTCTTCCGACAGCTGGCGCTCAATGGCTGCGCTGTTGAACAGCGGCTTTGCAGGTGCAGCCTCTTCTTCACCGGCATAGGCAAAAAGGCTGCCGGATGCCATTTCGGCAACGGGTTCGCGTGCCGGGCGGTTTTCGACCGGTTCCTGCTGCCAGGATTGCTGGGCTGCTGCGAAATTTGTTTCCGAGAAAGAGCGGTTGTCGAAGCTGTCGAGACGACCGGCAATCTGCACGAGGGTTTCATGCAGCGCTTCGAATGTGCGATGAGTACGCTCTTCCGACGAACGGCTGAGGTTTTCCAGATTGCGCAGATCGCTGGCCAGGTCGTTCAGCATCGTCATGTCGGTCTGCTGGACATTGCCCGACAAACCCTTGCGGGAATAGGCATCCACCACGGCTTCTGCCGCCTGACGTGCCGCCTCGATGATATACTCATCGTTGGAAGCCATATAATCTTCGATTGCAGCCATGCGGGCATCAAGTTCCGCAGGCATTACAAACGGCTCATGCTGCACCGGCTGGCTGATCAGCGAGGACAGGTTGGCAATCTGGTCTTCCAGATTTTGCAATGCGTTGTAATCGGTCGGTGATGACGACGAGGTTTCGTCAAGGCGGGCGGCGATATCGACCAGCCGTTCTTCCAACCGCAGGAAAGCACCATCATCAAAGGCGGCAACCGGCTGTTGCTGCTGTTGTGCCTGACGGTAGTCGAGATCCTCGATACGGCGTGCCAGATCATCGAGACGCGAGGCCAGGGCATCATTGAACGTGCCATGATCCAGCGCTTCGATCTTACGCGAAATGTCGGTCAGAAAACCTGTCAGCTCCGGCTGGGCAACCGGTTTTTGAGCACGTTCCATCATCAGCGAAAGCTGATCGAGCCGCTCATCCAGATGGACGGCATTGCGCTCGGTTGCCAGTTCTTCGATCCGAAGGGTCAGTGCTTCCATGCGACCGGCAAGTTCGTCTGCCGGATTGCTGCGAGCGGAGGCATTGCTCAGCTCATCAATCTGCACAGCCAAACCGTTCAGGCGGCCTTCAAGACGCTGGAACAGCGATGTATCCAGAGCCGGCGCGGCATTGCGCGAGCTGGTTGCGGCAATCGCACGGCTGATTTCATCAAGGCGCTGGTCAAGATTGGAGAATTGCTCCGTAATTGCGCCACCGGAAGGCTGCATATGCTTGCCAAGATGTTCCACAGCTTCTGCGATGGTGATCAGCTTTTCTTCCAAAATGCGAACCGCAGGGCTATCGCTCATCGCACCAAGGTGGCCCTTGATGTCATCCAGCCGGTAGGCCAGCGAAACGATCTCTTCTTGCAGTGCAGATGTGTCGAACTTGCTGAGGTTCTCCTCAACGTTCTCCCAGTGATCTTCAATGCGGCTGACGGTGTCCTGCCGCGCAAGCTGATCCATCAGAGCGCGCAGATCATCGAACTCCTCGCGCAAGCCATAAGCATTCGGCGAAGCACTGCCACCGAGTTGATCGATGCTGGCAGCCAAACGGTCGATGTCGGAGCGGATATCACCGACAAACTGATTGTCTTCAGCGATTGATTTGATGCTGCGGATTTCCGAGCGCAGGCCCTGCACTTCGCGCGCAATGCCTTCTGAAAGATCTTGCTTCAGTTCCTGGCGCAGGCTGACAAGCGCCTGCGCGATATCACGCATGGCGGTATCGTTGGGCTGGGAAACGACTGGCGGCTGAGGCGGCCGCGGCTCGTAAGACTGATAGGCGCGCTGAGGAGCGTCTGCGGGCGGTGTAGCAGTCGAGCGCGCTAAAGGTGGGCGCGGCGCGGGCACAAATGGGGCGCGCTCCGGCTGGCGGGGCGCTGGGCGTTCTTGCCGCTCGAGACGTTCCTGGCGATCTTCCTGCCGTGGCGGTCTCGTCGCTGCATTGAGGGCACGCTGGCGCTGGCGAATCTCGTTGATTGGATCAAAACGCTCCGGCCGAGCAGCAAGCGGCGGCTGAACGTGGCGTTCTACCGGCTCTGGCCTGCGCTGAGGCTGTGGTTCCTGCGGAGGCTGACCCATGAGGCCCTCGATGCGAGCTTCCAGCCCCTCAATGGTCCGGCTCAAGGCATCAAGGGACGATCTGCCATCGCTATACCGATTTGGTCTCGATCCGTTCATGTTCCTGCTCACTTCGCGATGGTTGGCATTGGTCCGCCATAGCGTCGATCTGCATTGTCATCGAGAATGGGCCACCCCAATCCCGACTCGTTGCGATGCACGTTTGAGGTAAACGAGCAGACAACGCGAACAGACACCACGTTTCGAACAATTTACGAAACGTGGTAAAGAAGTGGTTAACCGACGTCGGTATTTTTTAACTTTTCCTTTAATTCCCTTAAAAAATTATGGATTCTCGCTTTTCCAACGCCAATAACCGCTCCTTGCTCCCGATAAATTTACCCACCTGAGCATTTTGACGTTTACGCAAACGTCAAAATTTGCAACTATGCTCTCATACGTGCTTGAACGATGCGGAGGAACATCGGTAATGCCTGTTTACAAGGCCCCTGTTAAAGATACGCTTTTCATTCTCAACGATGTGCTCGGTTTGGAGCGCTACAATAATGTTCCCGGTTTTGAAGACGCCACTCCCGATATGATCGAGGCGATTGCCGGTGAAGCGGCCAAACTGGCGGAAGAACAGCTTTTCCCGCTTAACCTGCCCGGCGACAGCCAAGGCTGCAAACGCGCAGACGATGGATCCGTTTCCGTACCGGACGGTTTCAAACAGGCTTACGATGCCTATTGCGCCGGCGGGTGGATCGGTCTTGCCGTTCCCCAGGAATTTGGCGGGCAAGGCCTGCCTTACACCATGCATGCCGCCATCGGTGAATATATGTCGTCTGCCAACCTGTCGCTGATGATGTATCCCGGTCTGACGCAGGGTGCGATTGCCGCAATCCTCGTGCATGGCACCGACGAGCAGAAGCAGACCTACCTGCCCAAAATGGTGGAAGGCACGTGGTCCGGCACCATGAACTTGACCGAGCCCCATTGCGGCACTGACCTCGGTCTGCTGCGCACCAAGGCGGTTCCGCAGGGCGATGGCACTTACAAGATTTCCGGCCAGAAGATTTTCATCTCGGCTGGTGAACACTCCATGACCGACAACATCGTGCATCTGGTGATCGCCCGCATCGAAGGCGCGCCTGAAGGCACCAAGGGTATTTCCCTGTTCATCGTGCCGAAATTCCTGGTGAATGACGACGGAACACAGGGTGCCCGCAACGGTGTGGTCTGCGGAGCCATCGAGCACAAGATGGGCATTCACGGCAACTCGACCTGCGTCATGAACTATGACGATGCGACCGGTTATCTGCTTGGCGCAGAGAACAAGGGCCTCTCGGCCATGTTCGTGATGATGAACGAAGCCCGCCTCGGCGTTGGCCTGCAGGGTCTTTCGGTCGGCGAAATTGCCTATCAGAACGCCGTCGAATATGCCCGCGAACGTATTCAGGGTCGTTCATTGTCTGGCGCGAAGGCCCCGGACAAAAAAGCTGATCCGATTATCGTGCATCCGGATGTGCGCCGCACGCTGATGACGATCAAGGCCTATAACGAGGCTGGTCGCGCGTTCCTTCTATGGACCGCGTTGCAGTCGGATATCGCCCATCGCTCTACGGACGAAAAAGAGCGCCAGGCGGCGGACGACCTGCTTGGACTGGTAACGCCAATCCTCAAGGGTGTGCTGACCGACAAGGGCTTTGACCATGCGGTGATGGCACAGCAGGTGTTTGGCGGCCACGGCTACATCGAAGAACACGGCATGAGCCAGTATGTGCGTGATGCGCGCATCACCATGATCTATGAAGGTGCCAATGGCATTCAGGCGCTGGATCTGGTCGGCCGCAAGCTGGGCCTGAATGGCGGACGTGCTGTCATGGCGCTCTTTAAGGAAATTGGCGATTTCTGCGAGGACAACCGCGCGGATGAGGCGCTGGTTACCTACACCAAGGGTCTGAAAAAGGGCTTGAACGATCTGCAGGCGGCAACCATGTGGTTCATGCAGAACGCCATGGCAAAACCTGACAATGCCGGCGCCGGTTCGACCGACTACATGCACCTCTTCGGCCTTGTAGTCCTAGGTTATATGCATGCCCGCATGGCCAAGGCAGCGCAGAGCGCTTTGTCATCCGGCAGTGCATCGGACGTGGACTATCTCAAGACGAAACTCGTGACGGCAAAGTTCTTCATGGAGCGTATTATGCCCGAAACCGTTCTGCGCAAGACCCGCATCGAGACGGGTGCCGACACGATGATGGAACTGGCTGCCGAGGCATTCTGAGGGGCAAACGCCCCTCTTTGCCCCTCCAAGATTTCGAAGACGCTCCATGCGTCACAGGGAGATAGAGAATGACCGAGGTTTATATTTACGATCATGTCCGCACGCCGCGCGGACGCGGCAAGAAGGACGGCAGTTTGCATGAAGTGCCATCCGTTCGTCTTGCTGCCAAGACATTGGAAGCAATCCGCGATCGTAACGGACTGGATACGTCAACCGTTGACGACATCATCATGGGTTGCGTCGATCCTGTCATGGATGCCGGTGCGGTGATCCCGAAGGCCGCCGCTTTCGAGGCGGGTTATTCGACCAAAGCACCGGGCATGCAGATCTCGCGCTTTTGCGCCTCGGGTCTGGACGCCGTCAATTTTGCCGCCGGCAAGGTTGCCGCTGGCTCTGACGATATCGTTATTGCAGGCGGCGTAGAAAGCATGTCGCGCGTTGGCATGGGCATGTCTGGCGGAGCCTGGTACATGGATCCATCAGTCAATTTCCCTGCATTCTTCATGCCGCAGGGTGTTTCCGCTGACCTGATTGCCACGAAATACGGCTTTTCCCGCGATGACGTGGATGCTTATGCCGTGGAAAGCCAGAAGCGTGCTGCCCATGCCTGGGAGAACGGCTACTTCAAGAATTCGGTTGTTCCGGTCAAAGACCAGAATGGCATCACCATTCTTGACCGTGACGAACATATGCGTCCGGGTACCGACATGCAGGCACTTGCCTCGCTCAACGCATCGTTCCAGATGCCGGGCGAAATGGGTGGGTTTGAAGCTGTTGGCATCATGGCGCATCCGGAGGTCGAGCGTATCAACTACGTTCACCACGCAGGTAATTCCTCCGGCATCGTTGACGGCGCCGCCGCCATTCTGGTTGGCTCCAAGGCCGGTGGCCAGTCCATGGGTCTGAAACCACGCGCCCGCATCAAGGCCTTTGCCAATATTGGCTCTGATCCAGCCCTGATGCTGACCGGCCCGGTGGATGTTACCGAGAAACTTCTCAAGAAAACCGGTATGTTGCTCTCCGACATCGACCTGTTTGAATTGAACGAAGCCTTTGCAGCCGTGGTGCTGCGTTATTGCCAGGCCTTCGACATCAGCCGTGACAAGATGAACGTCAATGGCGGCGCGATTGCCATGGGCCATCCACTTGGCGCCACCGGTGCAATGATCCTCGGTACGGTTCTGGACGAACTGGAACGCCGTGATCTCAACACAGCACTGGTCACGCTCTGCATCGGTGCTGGCATGGGTACGGCAACGGTCATTGAGCGCGTTTGATTTCGGGAGGAAACCGATGAGCTATACAAATTTTACCGTCGAAACTGACGCTGACGGCATTGCCCTCGTAACATGGGACATGCCTGAAAAATCCATGAATGTCTTTACTGCAGAGGTTCTGCAGGAACTCGACGCCATCGTCGATGCAACCGTGGCTGATGCTGCCGTCAAAGGCGTGGTCTTCACGTCAGGCAAAAGCACATTTTCCGGCGGCGCTGACCTCTCAATGATCAAATCGATGTTTTCCTTTTACCATGAGGAAAAGCAGAAGAACCCGGATGAGGCCGCACAAAAGCTGTTCGATCTCGTCGGCAAGATGAACTGGCTGTACCGCAAGGTGGAAACCAACGGCAAACCATGGGTATCGGCCATCAACGGCACGTGCATGGGTGGCGCGCTGGAGCTTTCGCTCGCCTGCCATGGCCGGGTTGCCTCTAATGCCAAAAGCGTCAAGCTGGCACTGCCTGAGGTCAAGGTTGGCATTTTCCCCGGTGCTGGCGGCACACAGCGCGTACCACGCCTGACCGATGCACAATCGGCCCTCCAGATGATGACAACAGGGCAGTCGTTGACCGCCCAGCGTGCCAAGGCGATGAACCTCGTTCATCAGGTCGTCGAGCCGGATCAACTGATTTCTGCCGCCAAACAAATGATCAAGGATGGTCTGAAACCGGTTGCCCCGTGGGACGAAAAGGGCTTCAAGGCGCCCGGCGGCGGCATCTGGACACCAGCGGCAGCCCAGCTATGGCCTGCGGCACCGGCTATTCTGCGCCGTGAAAGTGCTGGCAACTACCCGGCAGCCCTTGCCATTCTCAAATGCGTTTACGAAGGCCTGCAATTGCCGTTTGATACCGCACTGAAGGTTGAGCAGCGTTATTTCACCGAAATCCTTCGCTCGAAGGAAGCCTTCGCGATGATCCGCTCGCTGTTCATCTCGATGCAGGAACTGGGCAAAGGCGCACGCCGCCCGGTCGGCCAGCCGAAGAGTGATCTGAAACATGTCGGCGTAGTTGGCGCCGGTTTCATGGGCGCATCCATTGCTTATGTCACCGCCGTTTCCGGCCTTGATGTCACCCTGATCGACCGGGACGACGAAGCCGCAGCCAAGGGCAAAGCAACCTGCGAAGGTCTGGTCAAGGACAGCGTCGGCAAGGGCCGCATGACGCAGGATGAAGGCGCTGCCATTCTCGCCCGCATCACGCCAAGCGCCGACTACGCGACGCTCAAAACCGCAAACCTTGTTATCGAAGCGGTATTCGAAGATCGCGATGTCAAGAAAGCGGTCATAGACCAGGTGGAAGCCGTGCTGTCGGAAGGCGCAATTTTTGCCTCCAATACCTCAACCTTGCCAATCAGCGGACTGGCGAAGAACTCCAAACGCCCAACCGATTTTATCGGCATTCACTTCTTCTCACCGGTTGAGAAGATGATGCTGACCGAAGTCATTCTGGGTAAGGAAACCGGTGACAAGGCTCTGGCTGTGGCACTGGATTACGTGGCGAAAATCAAGAAGACCCCGATCGTCGTCAACGACACGCGTGGTTTCTTCGTCAATCGTTGCGTATTGCGTTACATGGCCGAAAGCTATGAGATGCTGATCGAGGGTGTTCCGGCGGCAATGATCGAAAATGCTGCGAAATTTGCGGGCATGCCGGTTGGCCCATTGGCGTTGAACGACGAAGTTGCCATTGATCTTTCCTATAAGATTCTCAAGGCAACGGTTGCAGATCTCGGGGACAAAGCTGTCGATCCACGCCAGATGGCACTGGTGAAAAAGCTGGTGGAAGACGAAGAGCGTTTTGGCCGCAAGAACGCCAAGGGCTTTTATGACTACCCACCGAAGCCTGCAAAGAAGTCTCTGTGGCCGGGCCTTAAAAACCTCTACCCGCAAAAGAAGCCAGACGATGTGGACATGGACGTTCTAAAGTCTCGCTTCCTAGTGACCATTGCACTGGAAGCTGCACGAACGGTGGAAGAAGGCATTGTGACCGATCCACGCGAGGCTGATGTCGGCTCTATTCTCGGCTTTGGTTTTGCGCCGTATACGGGTGGCGCGCTGTCCTACATTGACGGCATGGGTGTGAAGACCTTCGTGGAACTGGCTGACAAGCTTAGACAGACTTACGGCCCACGCTTCACACCAACACCGTTGTTGCTGGACATGGCCGCCAAGGGAGAAACCTTTTATGGGCGGTTTGACCCTTATGCAGCACAAAAAGCCGCCGCGTAATTGAAAGGCGCCGTGCAGACCATGCACGGCGCCTTCCTCTTCCCATAAAGATAAAATTTACCTTAAATTTTACTTATTTGAACTTTTGCTTATGCAGCACGTTAGCGCCCCAGACAGAAAGGGCGGCAACCATGATCTGCAACATTGCAAAACTTGAAAAAGAACGCGAAGACCTGATCGAGGTGATAACCGGGCTGGAACGGTGGAGGCGCTTTTCCATCGATGACAGAAATGCTATCGCTCTCCACATCACGTCGCACATGATGCGCCTGAGCGCGCTTGATGACGAAATCAATGAGGCAAAGACACAGTCAGGCCGTTATGCGCTTAAGGCCTGATTTGGCGCCAATCAATGGGGTGACTGACATTCCAGACGCTTGCCTGATTTGTCCTGATAGGTGTTATCCACCGGATGATAAGACATGTAGCGTTTGGCGCACCATTGCACATGCTGCACTTCCTCCGCTGATAGCAGGAAGTTATCTTGGCCAGAATTCGAAGCGCCTTCTCCGGCAAAGGCTGCCAAAGGATAATGGCGTTTGGCTGTATTGCCGTCAGCCGCCTGATTCTGCTCTGCAGGAGCGATGATACTGAAAGCATGGGCAGGCATCGTAACAACGCCCAGCAGGCCAAGGCTGAAAGCAAACACAGAAGCGAATTTTTCCACTCTAAACATGGGAATTTCCCTCTCTTCGTTGCAAAACAAACGAAGGCTGAGGCTTTTTTGTTCCCGGATGGTTGGGCCACCAAGTCACGACGTGAACAATACTTGGTGAACGCAAGACAACAGGCATCCAATTTTTCAAGCTGATGAAGTTGATATTTCCGCCGTGATCACTGGCTGCGACCACAACCCTATTTTCAGGGGAACAATGCCCGGTCTGTCACGTTCACTTAACAGAAGCGCGCCGTGTCAAACGAACGTGACGGCGCTGAAGAACATCAGGATTTTTTCGTTTTCTCCTGATGGCCAACGAAAAGGCAGACGAGCTTCTTACCCGTCCGGTGCGCTTCGCCCGAAGACATTTTCCATCCTGTTACGTGAGGACACGCATATGGAAAAGACTGAGACACACACTCTTGCCGAACAGTACCTGAACCTCGGCGGCACTCGACAAGTGATGATCGACGACAACAAGACATTCATTCGCCAGTACAAGGAAGAGCCAAGCAAAGCTGCTGAATTCTGGCAGGAGCATATTGAAAGTCTGGATCAGGCAACTCGCGAAGATGTCGAATTTTTTCTGCCGTCAATCAACGCTGACGGAAACACCGATGCAACCGAAAGGACGAAAACATGACTGAAATTACTAACGCTAACATCGTAATTTTGGCGACTGACGGCTACGAACGTTCGGAATTGCGCGTCCCTTACGAGGAATTGCAGCGTCGTGGCGCGAATGTAAAAATCGCTTCCATCAAATCAGGAAAGATTAAAAGCTGGGACAAGGCTGATTGGGGAGACACTGTTGATGTCGATCTTCCAGCTGAGGACGTCTTTATCCGTGACTTCGATGCTCTGGTGCTTCCGGGCGGTCAGATCAACCCGGACAAGCTGCGCGCAGATGCAAATGCCATGCGTGTGGTTCGTGAATTCACTGAATCCGGCAAGGTGGTCGCGGCGATCTGCCATGCTCCATGGCTGCTTATTGAAGCCGACGCCATCAGCGGACGAAAGGTCACGTCCTATGGCTCCATCAAGACTGATGTTCAGAATGCTGGTGGCATCTGGATGGATGAGAAGGTGGTTGTTGATCAGGGCATCATTACGTCACGCTCACCTGATGATCTTGAGGCATTTGTCGACAAGATTGTTGAAGAAATTGAGGAAGGGCGCCACCCGCGCCGCGCCGCTTGAGGCAGCAATCCATAACGGGCCGCCAGTTATGCTGGCGGTCTTTTTTTTTGAGCCATGAAGATGGCAGCCCGACATAATAAGGGAGAAGAACCGATGCAGAGCAAGCTGCTATCCAACGACAGCGATCGCATTTTTATGCTCGTGATCGAACCCGGCGAAGAAGCATTTGGCATTATCAAGGATTTTGCCATTCAACACGACATCAACGCCGCGTCGGTGACGGCGATTGGCGCATTTGAAAAAGCCACATTAGCGTTTTTCGACCTTGCTTCACAAACCTACGATGACATTCCAATCGATGATCAAAGTGAGGTACTGAGCCTGATGGGCGACATCACTCTGGATGAAAGGGGCAAACCCAATCCGCACCTGCATGCAGTTTTAGGGTTCTCCGATGGGCACACGCGCGGGGGCCATTTCGTGAAGGGGTACGTCCGCCCGACGCTGGAAGTGATTGTCAAGGAAACCCCCGCCCAGCTTAGACGCACCTACCGTCCGGAATTTGGCATCGCGCTGATCGACACATCCGCCTGAGGCGGGAACAAGGTTCGTTACCACACGTTATCGCTTGCAGAACGCTGGAGGCGATACATGGCAGCGGCAGCATCCGGTCAGTCCGGGGGTAACGAAACAGAACATTTCCTGACAGGTCTGGCCCGCGGTTTGGCAGGTGCCCTACTATTTGCCCTGCCGATGCTGATGACCATGGAAATGTGGTTCCTGGGCCTTTACGTCAATCGCACGCGATTGCTGCTGCTTTGCCTTCTCAACCTGCCTTTGCTGATTATGCTTGGGCGCCGCATTGGCTTTGAAAAAACCTCTTCATGGCATCAGGCTATCCGTGATGCGCTCACCGCTTATGGGCTGGGCATCGCAGTCAGTGCCGGAATCTTGCTGCTCCTGGGCGTCCTCAACGACCAGCTGACCACAAGTACCATTGTTGCTAAAGTGGCATTGCAATCGGTCCCCGCCAGTATCGGCGCATTGTTGGGACGCAGCCAGCTGGGTGCGCATTCAGAAGAAAAAGAACAGAATAACGGCGAAGGCGAGACCGGTTATCTGCATGAGCTTTTCATGATGATGGTCGGCGCCCTGTTCCTAAATCTGAACGTCGCACCAACGGACGAGATGATCCTAATTGCCTACAAGATCACACCATTTCACACCGCCTGTATCGTGCTAATCTCAATCACGCTGATGCATGGTTTCGTCTATGCCCTGCATTTCAAGGGATCGCACGGCTTGCCTGATGGAAGCCAGTGGTGGCACTCTTTCATTCGTTTCACCATGCCCGGCTATGTCATTGCGCTTGCTGTCAGCATCTATGCGCTGTGGACCTTCGAGCGACTGGACCACACTTCACTCTCTCAAATACTGACCGCGGCCGTCATTCTTGGCTTTCCCGCCTCGATCGGTGCTGCGGCCGCCCGTCTTATTCTGTGAGCAATCATGACAAAATCCGTTGGAAGCAAACACACGGAAACCGCAGATCCCCATTGGCTTGAGTGGCTGGTGGGCGGCGTTTGTACGTTTCTGGTTGTTACCCTCTTTGTCTGGCTCGGCTGGGACATCTACCGCTACGAGGATCAGGCCGCGCAGTTCGAGATTTCGGTACTATCGGTACAGGCGGAACACGACAATTATCGCGTCACATTCGACATTCACAACACCTCGCTTTCAACGGCTGCAGAAGTGCATGTGCGTGGCGACCTTGTCTCCCCTGACAGTCCTGAAAGCTCTGATGTCACATTCGATTATGTCGCTTCTGAATCCCATGAAACAGGCATCCTGTTTTTTAAAAAAGACCCCGCCTCCGGCGAGTTCAATCTCACTGTCATGGGTTACACCCAACCATGATTTCCCCGCCGAAAGAATGTCATGAAAAAAGCCAAACTTACAAAAGAGCGGGATCTGAGGGATTCACGACCACTGTGGATCGACAGCCCGCGCATTTCCGTGCGCAGCAAAAGCTTTATTGGTAAAAGCCATTATGACATTGTCATCATTGGTGCGGGCATCAGCGGCGCCTTGGTGGCCCAGGCGCTGGCGAAGCCTGGAAAATCGGTTCTGATTGTCGATAAGCGTAAGCCGGTTCGTGGCAGCAGCATCGCCAGCACCGCAATGATTCAGCATGAAATTGATGTGCCTCTTCACAAACTGCAAGGCATGATTGGCGAGGACAATGCCAATCGCGCCTGGCAACGCTCCGCCAAGGCTGTGTTGAAACTTGAAGATATCGTCCGATCGCTGGAGATTTCTTGCGCGATGCAACGCAAGCCAGCGCTTTATATAGCAGGCAATGAATCGGGTGCGCGCGGCCTGCAAACGGAAGTGGATGCGCGCCTGAAGGCTGGCATTGAAGCGACGTTCATCGACAAGGCCGATCTCCAAAGCCACTTTGGGCTTGATCGCAGTGGTGCCATCTTGAGCGACGTATCGGCATCGGCAAATCCCGGCCAGTTAACGGCGGGCTTGTTGCGCTACGCCGCTAAACAGGGGGCGGAAATCGTCAGTGGGGTTGAAATTACAGACCTCAAAAGTCTCGGTGATGACGTGGTCATGGCAACCGCAGAAGGAAAGCTTATCAGCACACAGCATGTCGTGTTCTGCACCGGCTACGAATTTCTGGAAAACGTTGCCAACAAAAAACACGAGATCATCTCGACATGGGCAATTTCCAGTAAAGCCGGTTTGTCCCTCCCGGATTGGTTGCACAAACATATTTTGTGGGAGGCCTCTGACCCCTATCTATATCTCAGGACGGATGAAGCCGGACGTCTGATTGTTGGCGGTGAAGACGAAAACAACTCCAATGCCTATCAGGCCGAGGCAAAATTGCACAGGAAAGCCCAAACCATCCGGCGCAAGGTCAACAAGCTGCTAGGCCTTGATATCGGGCCGATAGACTATCAATGGGCTGCTGCATTCGGCTCAACCACAACCGGTTTGCCGTTGATCGGCTCCGTACCGGCTATGCAGAATGTCTATAGCGTGATGGGGTTTGGCGGAAATGGTATCACATTCAGCCAGATTGCTGCAGAACTTGTCGCGGCATACATTAACGGCACCAGCGACCCGGATGCCGCGCTGTTCAAACTCGATTGAGGTTTGCCTACCGCAGGTGTTCAGTTCCATGGCAGCCCGTCATGGGACGGGCTGACGGTCGGTACCTTCCGTTGCTGGTCTGCTGCCTTCGGGTGGATTGTCACTGAAACCCGCGCCGCTACTGGCACCTGGATTGTTATTGTCAGCAGGCGCAGAGGCGCTTGGCGGGTTTGGTATGTTTGGTTCGTTGACGCTGCCCCAGATTTCTGCAGCAAGCCAGACTGCTGCAACCAGAATAAGGCTGACAATCAACACCACAAGAACGGGACTTCCCCGCCACCCTTGTCGGGCTTCGCGGGCGCTAAAAACCGCAGGTTTGGGTTTATTTGCCATGTGAAACTCCTTCAAAAACTCAACCCATCGATCTGGGTCCTATGGCCTTGAACAAGTTGCATTGATTATCGTTCCATCGCTTTTGCGGGAGAGGGTGAAACACACGGCTGAGCGGGTAGCGCTTAAGGGCACGGAACCGGGAAGAACGATACATCGTTGTGACCAATATGTACGGAGGTAAACTCAATGGATGACCCCAAGTTGGAAAAACCCGTCAAAAGTGACCTGACCTCGCAAGTCGACGCCCCGGTATCGAATGTTATTGATGGCCAAAATCTTCGTATTTACCGGCTTATTCCAACGGCTGCCAACGATGATCCTAACTGGCTTGATGCGACAACACATGATGAACTTGTCGTTTGCGCAGTGTCTGCTGGCGATGCGCGAATTGTCGCTGCGGACAGAGAGCTGGATTTTCTGGAAATCGATGCTGCGCCGGCAGAAGATGTCACAACTGTCAACGCCAGCATGTACCGCAACGAAAAGCTTTACAGCGTGGTAGATGATGGTCCGGCAATAGCCGGAATCGAACGTGGTATTATCGATGGCATAGTGCGGGTCGACAATATCAAGCCAAGCCAAACAAATTAACTCCTTGCCGGTGCCCAGATGGATACGCTTGTAACGCGTGAGTTGAAGAAAAGTGGTTTGATATATGTCCAAGACAAGGAGCCGGGCATTACTAGGCTTCGGTCGGGTAGAGGTTTTCATTACAGATTTCCTGATCGAGAACCGGTCAGGGACACCACCATCATCCAGCGCATCAAGAGCCTTGGCATTCCGCCAGCCTACAAGGATGTCTGGATTTGCATGAAAGAGAACGGTCACTTGCAGGCGACCGGACTGGATGCGAGAGGCCGCAAGCAATATCGTTATCACCCGGATTGGCAGACTTTGCGGGGTGAACGGAAGTACGACCAGCTCCTGGAATTTTCACAGTGCCTGCCAGCGATCCGGCGGCGGTCAATTTCCGATATCGAGCGCAGTAAAAGCCCAGAAACCGTGACATTGGCAGCCATAGTGCTGTTGCTTGACGCCACATTTCTGCGGGTCGGCAACAAATCTTACCTGCGCGACAATGGCACATACGGCGCGACAACGCTGCTGAAACGTCATGTGAAATTTGGAAACACCATCGACCTCAAATTTAAGGCAAAGGGTGGCACCAAGGTGCAACGGACGCTGAAACAGCCACGCCTGCAGAAAATACTCGAAGAGATTGCTGATCTGCCCGGCAAGCAGCTTTTTGTATGGCAGGATGCCGACAATAAAATTCATCCCGTCGATTCCAGCCAGTTAAACGGATATCTGGCAGGTATTGCCGGCCAGAGCATTTCTGCCAAAACTTTCCGAACCTGGGGAGGGACGCTGGCAGCGTTCAGCTACGCGTTGCGGTGTCTCGCTACCAGCCAACCACTGACCCTCAAGGCCATGTGCCATGCAGCATCGCTGGAACTGTGCAACACCCCTGCAATCTGCAGGAAAAGTTACATCCACCCAGCGGTGCTGGCTCTGGCAAGCGATGAGACGACGCGTACCAAACTTCTAAAGCTGACTCGATCAGCGGCCAAACGCACCGCCCATATGCGCAAGGACGAAGTTCTGCTGCGGGATTTTCTAAGCTGTGTCTAACACCATATTCTTTGTCCGTTAGATGACAAAAGAGCATTCGACGGAACTATCTGCCATCTCAAAGGTTTAATCCACACTACAGCTCGAAAGGATCGAAAAATGAAAAATCTGGTTATCGCCGGAGCGGTTACTCTATTGTCTACGGTAGCCTTTGCGCAGCAGCCGGCCCCTACGCAGTCGGGAGAAACCCCTGCGGTTACCACACCGGATAGCACCAACCCGACAGCACCTGTTGCTGGTGAAAACAGCTTCACAGAAGCGCAAGCCAAAGAGCGCATCGAGGCTGCGGGTTATACTGCGGTGACGGGTTTGACGCTTGATTCACAGGGTATCTGGCGCGCCAAGGCCACCAAGGACGGTGCTGAAGCCGATGTTGGCCTCGACTATCAGGGCAATATTGTCACTCAGTAAAATTCAAAAAAATTTGGAGGAAACATCAATGCGTACAGTAACCGGACTTTTTGACACTCGTGATGACGCGCGCAACGCAGTGACTGCGCTGGAGGCAGCAGGTATTCCATCGAAAGACATCAGCATCGTTGCGCATGACGGCACAACCAAAGACGGGACATCTGAAACCAAAGCCGCTGAAGGTGCCGGAACCGGCGCAGGCGTGGGCGCGGTCGCCGGTGGCGGCGTTGGTTTGCTGACCGGCCTTGGTGTGATGGCTATTCCCGGCGTCGGACCGGTGGTGGCTGCAGGTTGGCTCGCTGCGACGGCGGCAGGCGCTGTTGCTGGCGCTGTAGCAGGTGGCGCAGCTGGCGGTATTATCGGTTCGCTGGTCAGCGCCGGTGTGCCTGAGGAACATGCCCATGTTTATGCTGAAGGTGTACGTCGCGGCGGTAGCATCGTTGTTGCGAAGGTAGACGAGGCAAGGGTTGATGAAGCCTCGGCAATTCTCAAACGCTCAAACCTGGTTGATCCGGTTGAACGTCGACGCACTTATGAACAAGACGGCTGGAGCCGTTTTGACGACACGCGTGACCCTTATAGCCACGACGAAATCGCAGCGGAACAGCGCCGATATCAGACCCTCCGCTAAAATCCATGCAGCTAGATGGAGCGCTTCCCACCGGTGGCGCTCCATTTGCCGTTTAAGCAACCGTATCAGGGAGAGCACACATGAATGACCGCCGCACCATTCAGGATCCACGCAAGCAATATCCCGCGCCGCCCTTCGATGCGCAGCCACAACCTATGCCTGGCCTAGTGCAGAATATGGTTCCCTCTCCTGACCACGGCGAAGAAAGTTACAAAGGCTCGGGCAAACTCGCAGGACGCAAGGCTCTGATTACCGGCGGTGATTCCGGTATCGGTCGCGCCGTCGCAATCGCATTTGCCCGCGAAGGTGCTGATGTCGCCATTTCTTATCTCGAAGACGAAGAGCCAGACGCTGAGACTGTGATCGAACTGATTGAGGCTGAGGGACGCATCGGTGTTGCCTTGCCGGGAGACATCAAAAATGAAACTTGGTGCCGCGAGATGGTTGAAAAAGCGGTCAGTGACCTCGGCGGTTTGGATATCCTCGTCATCAACGCTGCCAGACAGCAATACCGAGAGAACCTAAGCGAGCTCTCCACTGACGATTTCGACCAGACCATGAAGACCAATCTTTATGCGTTGCATTGGATTGCCCAAGCGGCTGTCCCACATCTGCAGCCGGGTTCTTCAGTGATTACCACCGCATCTGTTCAGGCCTATGAGCCCTCCCCCATCCTGCTTGATTACGCCACGACCAAAGCCGGTATTGTGGCCTACACAAAGGCGCTGTCAAAACAGCTGATTGAAAAGGGTGTGCGTGCCAATGTGGTGGCGCCCGGCCCCTTCTGGACGGTGCTGCAACCGAGCGGTGGCCAGCCTGACGAGAAGGTTCGGCATTTTGGTGAGAACAGCGATTTTGGTCGCCCCGGTCAACCGGTGGAACTTGCCCCCGTTTATGTCCTTCTCGCATCACAGGAAGCAAGCTTCATCAATGGTGAGGTTTATGGTGTGACGGGCGGCAAGGGCATCGCCTGACGATTTAACACCCAGTGGCGGTTTCACGTTTAATGCTTCCGGCCGAAGGACAATCAAACGTTAACCGCCTCTCGGAAACTTTAGATGTATATTAATATAAATTTAATGGCGTCTTTAAAACAAACGCCACTTTCGTTGGCTTTCAGCCATTTTACAGACACACTTCCATTCAGCGGGTGATGAGCCATCCAGGTGTCACCGTATTGAACGAATGTGGGTTTCGGCCGAATGATTGGTTTTATTGTCCGGCTTAGAAGCCGCGCTCACTTCCGCGTGGAAGTGAAAGGCAAGGCGCCGGGGGGAACCATCTCCGGCAGCGGAGCGCGTCGAACACGACAGGCCCGGCAACGGCTTACTCTTTTGATTGCCGCTTTTGCCGTCATGTATGTGACGATCGGTGCGCGCCTCGTCCAATATGGCATGGCCGACCCCTCCGTTACCGGTGCAATTTCGGTCAACGCCCACGCCATGGCCTCACGGCCCGACATTCTTGATCGCAATGGCGAGTTGCTTGCAACCGACATCAACACAGTTTCCCTCTATGCCGAACCGCGGAAAATCATCGACGCTAACGAGGTCGTGGAAAAGCTGGCAACGGTTCTACCCAATCTCGACTGGAAGGACACCCACAGAAGGCTGCAATCGGGAAGCGCGTTTCAGTGGTTACGGCGTCAACTTACACCGAAACAACAATCAGATATTCTGGCGCTCGGCATCCCCGGTATTGGTTTTCGTCCGGAGAAACGGCGTTTTTACCCCGGCGGCCCGGTTGCCTCGCATATTGTCGGCCACGTCAACATCGACAATCTCGGTCTGGCGGGAATGGAACGCTACATCGACCAGCAAGGTTATGCCGATCTCAGATCCGTCGGCTTGACCTCCGACACCCGTCTTGAACCCGTCCGGCTTTCCATTGACCTGCGCGTGCAGAATATGGTGCGGGAAATCGCCGCAAAAGCCATGGTCGATTATCAGGCCGAGGCGGCAGGCGCAGTTATTCTCGATGTCGATACGGGCGAAGTGATCGCCATGGCATCGGTACCGGATTACGACCCCAATCAGCCCTCCCGCACACTTGCCGATGGCAGTGTCGACAAGGAATATGAAAAGGGGTGGTTCAACCGAATGAGCAACGCCACATTCGAGATGGGCTCCACCTTCAAGAGTTTCACGCTGGCCATGGGCCTCGACGCCGAAAAGATAAATCTGAATACCGTTATTGATGCCTCCCGTCCGATCCGCATGGGTGGCTTCACGATCCGCGACTTCAAGGGCAAATACCGCCCGCTTTCGATCCCGGAAATCTTCCAGTATTCCTCCAATATCGGCACGGCGGATATCGCCGATCGCGTTGGCATTGAAGGCCATCAGGAGTTCCTGACGCGGCTTGGTCTTCTGTCCAAGATGGACACCGAAATGCCTGGTGTGGCCACGCCGACCCAGCCAAGGACATGGAAAAAGATCAACTCGGTGACGATCTCCTTCGGTCATGGCATTGCAACGACGCCTTTGCAGACCGCCGTCGCCGCAGCCGCGCTGATCAATGGTGGAAACCTGATCAGCCCAACCTTCCTGCCCCGCACCATTGAAGACGCAGCCATCGTCTCGCGCGCCGTTATCAAGGAAAAAACCAGTGCGGATATGCGTTATCTCTACACATGGAACGGCCTGAAAGGTTCAGGCCGCGCAGCCCAGGTTGAAGGTTTTAATGTCGGTGGCAAAACTGGCACCGCCGACAAGGTCATCAATGGTCGTTACGCCAAGGACATCAATTTCAACGCATTCGTCGCCGGCTTTCCAATGGATGACCCGCGTTACGTTGTGTTGACCATCGTTGACGCGCCCAAAACCGGCGTCAATGGCGGACGAACTGCCGCGTCCACTGCGGCACCGATGACCAAGGAAATCATTGCACGGACGGCAGCCTTGCTTGGCACCAAACCAAGCTTCAAAATTGAAGGCAAACCACAGATGATCGTGAATTACTGAAATTACTGGAGCGGGTGAAGGGAATCGAACCCTCGTATTCAGCTTGGGAAGCTGCTGCTCTACCATTGAGCTACACCCGCAATGGATAAAGAGATTCAACAGATCACCGCGGCTGTCAAGCCGCGGTCAGTCTTGGGTGGGCTGCGGCCCCATCACATCCGGAAATGTTTGGAAAGCTTGAGGCCCTGCGCCTGATAGTTGGAACCTGCGCTGGTACCATAAAGGCCCTGCGGTTTTTCCAACATGTGTTCATAGACCAACCGCCCGACAATCTGGCCATGTTCCAGAATGAAGGGCACTTCGTGGCTGCGCACTTCCAGAACAGCACGGCTGCCTGCGCCGCCAGCGCTGACATGGCCAAAACCGGGATCGAAGAAACCGGCATAGTGCACACGGAATTCACCGACCAGCGGATCGAAAGGTGTCATTTCCGCCGCGTAAAGCGGTGGCACATGCACGGCCTCTCTGGACACGAGAATGTAAAACTCGTCGGGATCAAGGATCAGTTCGGAGCGGCCACGGTTATAAAGAGGCTCCCAGAAATCAAACACATCATGCTGCGCCTTGATGTCGACATCTACCACCGAGGTGTGATGTTTGCCGCGATAACCGATCAGACGGTCCTCGCCAAAACCTTCTAGATCGATCGACAGCGCAATGCCGCCGCCGGATACGTTCGGGGTTTCACTGGCAACCAATGTTTCAGCCGCGTGCAGTGACAGAAGTTCGGCTTCATTGAGCAGCGCATGGCCGATGCGGAAACGGATTTGCGACAGGCGCGAGCCACGGCGCACAACAATCGGGAACGTGCGCGGGCTGATTTCGAGGTAAAGCGGGCCCTTGTAGCCAGCCGGGATTTTGTCGAACTCCTGCGCGCTATCTGTGATGACCCGGGTAAAGATATCCAGGCGGCCAGTCGAGCTTTTCGGATTGGCAGACGCGGACATTCCGGCGGGCAGATCAACCGTTTCCATCAAGGGCACGATGTAGACACAGCCGGTTTCCAGAACGGCACCGTCACTGAGGTCAATAGCGTGCAACCGCAGGCGCTCGAGTTTGGACATGACTGTGCAATCAGGACCCGGCATGAAGCTGGCACGCACACGATACGCGATTGCACCAAGCCGCAGATCAAGGCTGGCAGGCTGAACCTGGTCGGCATCCAGTGCTGCCTCGCTTTTCAAATTGCCGCTTTCGAACAGGCCGCGGATGGCTCCATCCGTTAAAATACCGGTCGTTCTTTTCATGATACTCACCTGTTGCTTTTCCAACCGACAAAACCAAAACACCGGCATTGACGCAAGCCGTTAACGGGCGTATGCCAATTTTATCCCGTGGTGATTTGGCCGGTCGGCTTGCAGCCACGTTAAATAAGTGGCTAAAAAGACCGGGTGTTCGAAACCGGTCTGCTTTTGCGGCCGGTTTTTTTGTTTGAAGGTGATGGACATGAGCAATAACTGGCGCCCGGCAACGAAACTCGTTCACGGCGGAAGCCTGCGTTCGCAGTTCGGCGAAACATCAGAAGCACTCTACCTGACACAGGGTTTTGTCTACGAAAATTCAGAAGCCGCCGAGGCTCGCTTCAAGGGTGAGACGGAAGGCTTTATTTACGCCCGTTACGCCAGCCCTACCAATGACATGTTCGAAAAACGCATGTGCCTGCTGGAAGGCGCCGAAGAAGCACGCGCCACCGCATCGGGCATGGCTGCTGTTGCCTCCGCCATCCTGTGCCAGTTGAAGGCTGGCGACCATATCGTTGCCGCCCGCGCCCTGTTCGGCTCCTGCCGCTGGGTTGTTGAGACGCTGGCTCCAAAATACGGCATCGAATGCACGCTGATCGACGGTCGTGACCTTGCCAACTGGGAAGGCGCCATCCGCCCCAACACCCGTCTTTTCTTCCTGGAAAGCCCGACCAACCCGACACTGGAAGTGGTTGATATTGCCGGTGTTGCCAAGCTGGCCAACCAGATTGGCGCAAAGGTGGTTGTCGACAACGTTTTCGCCACGCCGCTTTTCCAGAAGCCGCTGGAATTGGGTGCACACATCGTCGTCTACTCCGCGACCAAGCACATTGATGGTCAGGGCCGCTGCCTTGGCGGTGTCGTGCTTTCCGACAAGAAATGGATCGAAGAAGAGTTCCAGGAATATTACCGTCATACCGGCCCTGCCCTGTCGCCGTTCAATGCATGGACGATGATGAAGGGACTGGAAACATTGGCACTGCGCGTCAAGCAACAGACCGCCAATGCTACCCGCATAGCCGACTTCCTTGCTGAACAGAAGCAGGTTGCAAAGGTTATCTACCCGGGCCGCAAGGACCACCCGCAGGCAGATATCATTGCCCGCCAGATGACCGGCGGGTCGACCATGGTGGCTTTTGAGCTGAAGGGTGGCAAAGAAGCAGCTTTCGCGCTGCAGAACGCCCTTGATATCGTGAAGATTTCCAACAATCTCGGCGATGCGAAGAGCCTGATCACCCACCCTGGCACCACCACCCACAAAAACCTGACGGATGAAGCCCGTGTCGAAATGGGCATTGCCAGCGGTACGCTGCGTCTGTCCTGCGGCATTGAAGACACTGACGATCTGGTTGATGACTTCGCCCAGGCGCTGTCCAAGGTCTCGGCCTGATACCAAACGAAGCCGTGCTCTCCATCAAGCACGGCTTTTTACTTCGCCCTAAATTTACCTTCTATTTCAGCATTTAATCTACTATCCGACATTGTCAGCGTTCGGTACCGCCTGTTTTATGTCAATTCTTGACGAATACCGGATGTTATAGTGTAGAATAAAGCAGATCATTAAAGGTAGCGCGTATGTATCGTGCAACGACAAATGGGATCGAAGTTGCTGTCGACCCTTATTATCTTGAAGAACAGTCGGATCCGGACGATAGTCGCTACGTCTGGGGCTACAAGATTGTCATTGCCAATAACTCCCATGCAGCCGTGCGCCTGACCCACCGTTATTGGCACATTACCGACCAGAACGGTCAGGTCGACGAAGTTTCCGGCCCTGGGGTGGTTGGCGAAGTTCCACACCTGCAACCCGGTGAAACCTATGAGTATTCCTCCGGTTGCCCGCTCGATACGCCTTCAGGCATGATGTTTGGCCACTACCAGATGGAAACCGATGACGGTGAAGTTTTCGATGTCGCCATTCCAGCCTTCTCGCTGGATACGCCCGGCTTGACCCGCGTCCTTAACTAAATAAAAACGGGCGCAACTTTCGTCACGCCCGCCTTTGATAGTGTGGTGCTTGTCGACCATCCGCCAGATCAGTTCTTGGCAGTTGCCAGAACGTCGAACTCGCTGGTTTCATAGCGGTAGGTTGTCGAGCAGAACTCGCAAGTTACCGAAACCATGCCGTTTTCTTCACTGTCGCGGATTTCCTCTGCGGTAAAGCCGGACAATACGCCCTTGATCTTGTCGCGCGAGCAATTGCAACGGTCAAATACCGGCTGTGGATCGTAGATCCGTACACCACGTTCATGGAACAGTCGGAACAGCAAGCGCTCAACAGGCACCTGCGGATCGGTCAATTCGTCGGTATCGACAGTTTCCAGAAGTGTTGCCGCTTCCGTCCATGCGTCATCATAATCGGTTTCGAAATCGCCTTCATCGCCATCTCCACCGTGCAGATCCTTTTGGCGCAGACGTTCCGGCGCCTGTGGCAGAAACTGCGCCAGCACGCCGCCAGCGCGCCAGCCGTGCCGCGGCTTGCCGTCTTCATCACGATCGAAGAACTCGGCAACGCCCAGACGGATGCGGGTTGGCAATTGTTCCGACTGACGGAAATAGGTGCCAGCAATTTCTTCCAATGACGATCCATCCATCGGCACAATACCCTGATAGGGTTGCATGCCCATGCCCTGATCGATGGTAAAGGCAAGAATACCCGTGCCCAGCAGTTCCGCCGGGCTAGTTTTTCCTTCGGCAAGGGCAGCATCCAGCCGTTCCTGATCGAAGCGGGCATAGGCGCGCATGCTTTCAGGGGCGGTGAAATCCGCAACCAGCAGATCAACCGGACCGTCGCCCTTGGTCTGCAGGGTCAACTTGCCCGAAAATTTCAACGACGTACCAATCAGCGCGGTCAGCACCGTTGCTTCGGCCAACAGGCGCGCAACAACTGGCGGGTAGTCATGACGCTGCAGAATGGTGTTCAGCAGAGGGCCAACCTGCACAGCACGGCCGCGCACATCCAGTCCTTCAATCTGAAACGGCAGCACGTTATCGTCACCCGCAAATTTCAGATCGTCCAATTCTACGGTTACATCTGCCATACCAAATACTCCTTGCAGCACCCGCTCCACTTACAGGACACGCGTGACGTCATTGTGTTTTTGCACAGGGGCACGCAAAGTGAAACCACCCGTGGCATACACGTTTCCCGCCAAAACCGGCCGGTGAAACGCTCAATTGGTTGTTTTTTGCATTTTCAGAGTGAAAATGCTGCATCTGGAAAGGTTACGACAGAGCCGTGCTTTTTAACAAAGCCGCATTGAGAGCGCTGTTGAACCTTTTCAAAGCTGCATGTTTTGCCGCAAAACCACACTGAGTTTGAGAAACCATGCAGTAAAACGCGCAAGTCCTGCCGAGATGGCCAAGCTTGCGCGCTTCGAAGACACCCAGATGGGAAGTCAGCAATAAAAGATCAAGACCCTTTCAGGCCTTGTGATCAGACAAGACCCATGCACCATGCAATGATGGACTTCTGCGCATGCAGGCGGTTTTCCGCCTCGTCAAACACAACGGACTGCGGTCCGTCGATAACCTCGTCGGTCACTTCTTCACCACGGTGAGCCGGCAGGCAGTGCATGAACAGTGCTTCCTTGTTGGCCTTTTGCATCAACGCGCCATTGACCTGGTAAGGTTGGAAGATGTTGTGACCACGTGCCTTGTGTTCCTGGTTCATCGACACCCATGTATCGGTCACCACACAATCGGCATCTGCAACAGCACGCTCTGCGTCATGGCACAGCATGATGTCGCCACCATTGTTGCGCGCCCAGTTCAGGAACTTGTCATGCGGCTCGGAGCCCATCGGCACCGCCATGTTCATGCGGTAACCAAAACGGGCCGAACCTTCGACCAGCGAATGCAGAACGTTGTTGCCATCGCCAGTCCAGGCGATAGTTTTTCCTTTGACCGGACCACGATGTTCTTCGAACGTCAGGATATCCGCCATAATCTGGCAAGGGTGGGTGTCGTCTGTCAGGCCATTGATGACAGGCACGGTTGCGTGCTCGGCCAGCTCCAGCAGACGGTTATGATCTGTGGTACGGATCATGATGGCGTCAACGTAACGCGACAGAACCTTGGCGGTATCGCCAATGGTTTCAGCGCGGCCGAGCTGCATTTCCGTGCCGGACAGGAACAGGGTTTCGCCGCCGAGCTGGCGCATGCCGACATCAAACGACACGCGGGTGCGCGTGGACGGCTTTTCGAAAATCATCGCCAGCATTTTACCGTCCAGCGGCTTGTCAGCCGTACCGGCTTTCGTTGCACCTTTGCGTGCTCGTGCGTCATCGAGAATTGAGCGCAGATCGCCGCTTGAAACAGCCGAAAGATCCAGAAAATGCTTTTGAGATGCCATTCTTTTTACCCTATTTCCGCAAGCTGCCCCGGGCCGCCTGCTTCTTACCCATTCAGGCGCTTTTTGCCTTTAGTGATGCCGAAAGTGCGATTGCTGCGTTTTCGATACGACGCAGCCCTTCTCTTGCCTCATCTGCCGTCACGACCAGTGGAGGAAGAAGACGGATGACGTTGTCGCCAGCCGGCACGCCCAGAACATGTTCCGTGCGCATGGCCTGCAAGAGTTCCGAGGATGGCATTTTCGGCTTGATGCCGAGAAGAAGCCCTTCGCCGCGAATTTCTTCGATGACATCTGGGAAACGGTCCTGCAAGGATGCCAACCCCTGGCGGAATATCAGCGTGATGTCGCGGACATGATCCAGGAAACCATCAGCCAGAACAATATCCAACACGGCGTTGCCGACAGCCATGGCAAGCGGATTGCCGCCATAGGTCGTGCCATGTGTACCAGCGGTCATGCCGGAGGCAGCCTCTGCCGTTGCCAGGCAGGCGCCGAGCGGGAAGCCACCACCGATACCCTTGGCAACCGCCATGATATCAGGCGTGACACCGGTCCATTCGTAACCGAAAAGTTTGCCCGTACGACCAACGCCAGTCTGGACCTCATCAAGGATCAGCAGAAGGCCATGCTCATCACACAGATCACGCAGCGTGCGCATGAATTCTGGTGGAACGATACGAATGCCGCCTTCACCCTGCACCGGCTCGATCAGCAGGGCTGCGGTTTCCGATGTGATCACTGCCTTCAAGGCTTCAAGATCGCCAAACGGCACCTGATCGAACCCTTCGACCTTCGGGCCAAAACCTTCGAGATATTTTGCCTGTCCACCGGCTGCGATAGTGGCCAGCGTACGGCCATGGAACGCGCCTTCAAAAGTCACGATACGGAATTTTTCCGGATGCCCCTTGGAATAGTGGTAACGGCGCGCCGTTTTGATGGCGCATTCCAGCGCTTCAGCACCGGAGTTGGTGAAGAATGCCTTGTCGGCGAATGTGGCATCGGTCAGGCGCTTGGCAAGCTTTTCCTGGCCGGGAATTTCATACAGGTTGGAAAGGTGCCAGACCTTTTCTGCCTGCGCCTTGATGGCTTCCACCAGATGAGGATGGGCATGGCCGAGCGAGTTTACTGCAACGCCCGCCGCGAAATCGAGATATCGCTCGCCACTCTCCGTAATGAGCCATACGCCCTCGCCTCGCTCGAACCGAAGCGGGGCTCTGGAAAAAGTATCGAACAATGGCGCGGCTTCGGCCATGGCAGTATCACTCCTTCGCGCATCTTGCGCTTAAAATCGTTTGTCAAGCGGCGCGGCAGGTTATCCAACGCCTGAAAATCAAAAATGCCGCCTTGCGGCGGCACCGGCACTATCATCACTTCACCCTGCGCTGTCAACAAAAGTCAGCGTTTTCCGGTACTTTCCGGTATTTTTAGATCCCGTTCAACCGCAGATAATTCTTTTGGCCATGCTTCAGGACTGCCGCATTTTCGCAGCAAGTTGGGGAAAACCGGAAAATCGATTCGCGATGATTCCCTCGACTCTTGTCACGGAGTCAGCCTCACACTAGGTTAATAGGCAATTACTAGACTGCAAGCGGCGGAACTAGTCACCACAAAATACCTGTTAGGGCGTGTTCGCGGCTTGCCGCGGCAAGGGTGACGGATTCTGCCTACAACACGCGAACAGCGGAGAGCGGCATGAACTGGACAGACGAACGCGTCGAAAAACTCAAGAAACTGTGGTCCGAAGGACTGAGTGCGAGCCAGATTGCCACTCAGCTCGGCGGCGTAAGTCGTAACGCTGTTATTGGCAAGGTTCACCGCCTTAGCCTGCCGGGCCGCGCAAAGGCTGGCGGCACAGCAACCTCCGCCCGCACCCAAACCAAGCGCACGACATCTGCTCCGCGCGCTCCGAACTACGCTTCGCGCGTTGTTACCCGCACGGTAACGCGGGCTTCCGGCGCCAATCTCATCAAGGAAGAGATTGAAGTCGAAAGCGGTGAAGTTCTCGAGTTTGCACCAGCCAGCAACGTTGTTGTTCCAATTTCGCGTCGCCTTAGCCTGACGGAATTGACCGAACGCACCTGCAAGTGGCCAGTTGGCGATCCAATGGCGGAAGACTTCCACTTCTGTGGTTGCGACTCCCAGGATTCTTCGCCTTACTGCAAGTTCCACGCAAAGATGGCTTACCAGCCTGTCAGCGAACGTCGCCGGGCCTGATCAAATATCCAAGTCACCGAAAAGGCCGCTAATGCGGCCTTTTTTGTTGTCTACGTTGCCCGCATATAAGCGGCGAAGCCAACCCTTCCTCAGGCGGCACGCTCTTCCTGCAGAAGACGGATCGCCAGATACTGCAACAGAATGATTGTCTTGGCATCGCGGATTTCACCGCTGGAAATCATCGTCATGGCGTTCGACAAGCTCACTTGCATGACATCGATGTCTTCGCCCTCGTCTGCGGATCCGCCACCATCACCGACTTTCTGCTTTTCTGAATATTCGCCGATAAAAAACGCCAGATATTCTGTTACAGAGCCGGGGCTCATATAGACATCAAACAGGTGGGTGAGCGCCGACACGTCATAACCGGTCTCCTCGATCAATTCTTCGCGCATTCGCACGGCCGGTTCGGCTCCCTCAAGCAGGCCAGCAGGCGCTTCGATCAGCGTCTCCAAACCGCCATTCAGAAAAACAGGCAGGCGAAACTGGCGGGTCAGCAAAACAGAACCCGTTGCCGGATTGTACAACAGGCAGGTTGCGCCATTGCCACGGTCATAGGCTTCCCGTTGCTGGCGTTGCCAACTGCCGTCCCTCAGCCGAAGTTGATATTCATATTTGGTCAATCGCCCCCAATCATTCGCCAGAACGCGTTCTGATATCGGTTGAAAAATACTGTCACTCATAACGTCACCTCTTTGCAATTCGTGTATTTTCGTGCAAACTCGTGCAGAGTCAAGGATTGAATTGAATGCTGGTACAAGAGAGAAAAGCCCATTTGCTGCGTCTGCTGGCGCAGACAGGTAGCGTGGTTGCAACGGATGCAAGTAAGGCGATGGGCGTGTCCGAGGACACGATCCGCAGAGATTTGCGCGAACTTGCAAAAGATGGGCAATTAAAACGCGTGCATGGCGGCGCGGTGCCACTTTCTCCAGCGGTCGCGCCTTTTGCAAATCGTGTGACAATTGCCAATGATGAGAAGGCAGAAATTGGCAGACATGCGGCAAGGATGATCGAACCGGGCCAACTGGTGTTTCTGGATGGCGGCACAACCGCCCTGCAGATTGCCCGGAACCTTGCACCGGATTTGCGGGCGACAATCATCACGCACAGCCTGAATGTGGCGCTGGAACTGATGAACCATGACAACATCACCGTAGAGATTGTTGGTGGCAGGCTTTTCCGACATTCCGTGGTGACAGTCGGCGCGGCCACACTGGCGTGGTTGTCGCGTTATCGCCCCGACATCTGTTTTATTGGCGCCACCGGCTTGCACCCGGATCAGGGCATCACGACGGGCGACAGCGAGGAGGCGGAGGTCAAACGGTTCATTATCTCGATATCTGGCGCCGCCTATATCCTCGCCTCATCCGAGAAAATTGGCGCAGTCTCCGCCTTCGAGATCACCGAACTCAAGAATATCGATGGGATTATCGCCACGGCCAAAGGCGAAAAAGCCACGCTCACTGGCTTGGAGCATCGTGGATGCCGGGTAATCCGCGCTGATGAAATGGCGACGTAACGAGCGCTGATAGCCCCAAGGCAATCCGTTAGAGACTGCCTTGGGTCAAATCATAGTCTGTTATTTTTAGATAATGCCACCGCTTCCGGCCTTGGAGGCCGGCCGTTCAGCGGCAATTTTTGCGCGGTAACCACTGGCACGATAGGTCGAAACCGGATCAATCGCACCACCGGCACGGCGGCGGGCTTCCGCCAGGATCGGCTCGACATCAGTGCGATAAGCACGCTTCAATGCATCAGATGCCATCAGCGCATCATTGTCCTGCTGATACCCTTCCAATGCCTTGCGGTCGACCAGCAATGCCTGTGCATAGGCGCGACGAATTTCGTTGGCGCTGGAAATCAGGCTTTCAATGGGGTCCGTGACGTTGTGCGACTGGTCGATCATGTGAGCGGGGTGGAAACCCTTCACGCCGCGATAGTCTGCATCCACCAATTCATTGAACACCAGGAACAGACGGTACGGCTCAATGGAGCCCGCATCAAGATCGTCGTCACCGTATTTGCTGTCGTTGAAATGGAAGCCGCCGAGTTTACCGAACTGGATAAGTCGGGCGACAATCATCTCGATATTGGTGTTGGGCGCATGGTGACCAAGGTCCACAAGGCAATAGGCTTTTTCGCCGAGCGTGTTGGCGATGAGGTAGTTGGTACCCCAGTCCTGCACGACGGTGGAATAGAAGGCCGGCTCATACATCTTGTGCTCGGAGAAGATGCGCCAGTCATCCGGCAGCGCCTTGTAGATATCCGCCATACCGCTGAGATAGCGCTCGAAACTCTTGGTAAAATTGCTCTGGCCGGGGAAGTTCGAGCCATCACCAACCCAGACTGTCAGCGCCTTGGAGCCTAGCGCGTTGCCGATTTCGATACATTCGATGTTGTGATCGACGGCCTGCTGGCGGGTCGCCGCATCGGTGTGGCTGAGCGAGCCGTATTTGTAGGAGTGGGCCTGATCCGGCGCATCCGAGAAAGTATTCGAATTCATGGCATCGAAACCAAGACCCAATGCATCAGCGTGAGCTTTGAGGCGCTTTGGGTCTTCCTTGTCCCACGGAATATGCAGCGAGACATTCGGCGTAGCACGGGTCAGTTCATTGATCACCGAGCAGTCATCCAACTTGTCGAAAATGCCGCGTGGTTCACCGTGTCCCGGAAAACGGGCAAAACGGGTGCCGCCGGTGCCAACACCCCAGGAAGGGACGGCGACAAAAAACTCCGACACCTTTTTCGTGACGTTTTCGATATCAACACCACGGCGTGCCAGCTGGGCACCAAGGGCTGCATAATCGTCCTTCAATGCCGCAGCGTGTTTGGCATTTTCCGCCTCGATCACATCAGCAGCAATTTTCGTATCTGTCATCTTTTCCTCCCCGGCCTATTGAACCAATAGCCGTCAATCGCGTTTCAACAGTCCGGATATTTGAAAAAACCAAAGGTTTAATCGTGGACGTTATTCGCATTCTTCTCGCCATCATCCTGCCGCCGGTCGGCGTGTTCTTGCAGGTCGGCATTGGCTTGCATTTCTGGCTGAATATTCTTCTCACGCTATGTGGATATGTGCCCGGCATTATCCATGCCATCTGGGTTATCCTTCGAAAGTAGCGACATCACCCCCGGCCTTAAGGGACCGAGGGTGAAAGCGTTTCGTACTAGCGGGTGAAGCTTTGTGCATTTCCGGCATCGACATTGATGATATTGCCGGTCGATTTTGCCGAAGCATCCGAAGCCAGGAAGTAAATCGCTTCCGCAATATCTTCCGGGAACACATTCAGCTTCAGCATCGAGCGCTTGCGGTAATGTTCTTCCAGATCCGTGACCTCGATCTTGGAGGAAGCCGCACGCTGTTCACGCCATTCGCCGTTCCAGATTTTTGACCCACGCAGAACCGCATCCGGATTAACGGTGTTAACGCGAATGCCGGCATCTGCACCCTCAAGTGCAAGGCAACGCGCCAGATGGATCTCAGCAGCCTTGGCCGTGCAATAGGCAGAGGCGTTTGGCGACGAGGCAAGACCGTTTTTGGAGGCCACGAATACGATGTTGCCACCGATATTCTGCCGACGGAACAGTTTGAACGCTTCCCGCGACACGAGGAAATAACCGGTCGCCAGGATGTCGATATTCTTGCTCCACATGGCAAGCGTGGTTTCTTCAACCGGTGCGGATGAGGCAATACCGGCATTGGACACCAGAATATCGACGCCACCAAATTCAACACTGGCTTCGATAAACGACGCAATTACGCCGTCTTCCTTGGTCACGTCAAGTTTGACACTGCGCACGGTATCTGCGCCAAAGCGCTTTTCAAAATCACTCTTTGCACTCGCAAGAGCTGTCTCATCAATATCCGCCAGCACAACGCAGGCACCTTCACCTGCCAGACGCTCTGCGGTGGCACGGCCGATACCACCCGCACCGCCGGTGACGAAGGCCACCTTGCCGGCAAGGCTTTTTGGTTTTGGCATGCGCTGAAGTTTTGCTTCTTCCAGCAGCCAGTATTCGATATCGAATGCTTCCTGCTCCGGTAGTCCCTGATATTCGGAAACTGTCGAAGCGCCGCGCATCACATTGATGGCGTTGACGTAGAATTCACCGGCGATACGCGCCGTTGCCTTGTCCTTGGCAAAGGAGAACATGCCGACGCCCGGAATCAGGAAAATGACTGGGTTCGGGTCACGCATTTTGGGTGAATTGTCGTGTTTGCAGGTCTCGTAATAACGCGTGTAATCGGCGCGGTAGTCTTCCAGTGCCTTGTCCAGACCGGCCAGAAGACCATCGACGTCAGGATTTGACGTATCGAGATCCAGAATGAGCGGGCGAATTTTGGTGCGCAGGAAGTGATCCGGGCAGGATGTGCCCAAGGCGCCGAGTGGCTTGAGGCTTTGCGAATTGACGAATTCGAGAACAGCATCCTGATCATCGAAATGACCGAGCTTGCGCTCATCACGGCCGATACGGCCACGGATTTCCGGCATAAGACGGGCGGCAATGGCGCGACGTTCTTCAACGGCCAGGCTTTTTGCAACTGCCCCACCAAAGATTGTCTTGCCTTCTGTCTGGGCAGCAAACCATTCAATGGCCTTGTTGATGATGGCCAGAGTCAGCTCATAGCACGTCTTGGCATCGTTATCCCAGGTGAACAGGCCGTGGCTTTCCAGCACAACGCCCTTTGCATTCGGGTTTGCCTTGACGAAAGCTTCAAGGTCGAGACCAAGCTGGAAGCCAGGACGGCGCCATGGAAGCCAGCCAATGTCCGCACCAAAAATCTGCTGTGTCAGTTCTTTGGAGTTCTTCGCTGCGGCAATGGCAATGATGGCGTCGGGATGCATGTGATCAACATGATCGAACGGCACAAAACCATGCAAAGGCGTGTCGATGGAGGCGGCACGCGGATTGAGGTTGAACGTGCAATGCGGCAGGAAGCCGACCATGCGGTCTTCGTCTTCCACGCCCTTGTAGATGCCTTTCAACGCTTCAAGTTTGTCCATGTAAAGGGTGGCAAAACCATCGAGCTTGATGGTACCGACGTCACCGCCGGATCCCTTCACCCACATGACACGGACTTTTTCGCCGGTTAGCGGATCGGTTTCCAGCACTTTGGCGGACGTATTGCCGCCGCCATAATTGGTAATACGCTTGTCACCGCCCAACAGGTTGGAGCGGTACAGAAGCTTGCCGGGCTCATCGAGTTTTGCGGCGTAAGCATCATCCCAGCGATTTTCGAGAAGGCGGGTTTGGCCCGTCATGTCTTCCTCCCTAGTGTTTCGTTCGCGAACCAAACACGGTCCGCCTCCCGTTGGGTGCAGATATCGCGCAATCAAAACCGCAATGTCAATCAAAAACGATCATAATTTTTCATTGTGCGACGCACCATTGATTAATTTGATCGATCTTGATTGACAACGTAAAGAGTTTGCGAATAATTGCCAATCAGGAGGACCCCAATGCACGAAAGCGAACGCCATCGCATTATCTTGAGCGCCATACAGGAAAAGCCTGTGGTGACGGTGCAGGATATTGCCGAACTGACGGATGCTTCCGAAGCAACGATCCGTAGGGATATTGCGTCCCTTCATGTGCAGGGTAAGTTGCGCCGAGTGCGCGGTGGAGCCGAAGCTGTTCACCCGCCACAGTTGGGAAATCTGGCCGCGCGACCGTTCCGCGTTTCCGAATCAGTCAACATCGATAAAAAACGCGCAATTGCGCGCAAAGCTGTCGATTTGTGCGACGATGGCGATGCAATCATCATCAATGGCGGTACAACGACGTTCCAGATGGTGCATTACATGTCGGCGCGTCGCCTTCAGGTCATGACCAATTCATTTGCGATCGCTGAACATCTCGTCAAACATTCCAAATGCAATGTCAGCGTTCCCGGCGGCGCGATCTACCGCGACCAGAGCCTGATCCTTTCGCCGTTTGACAATGATGCAATCCGCAATTTTTACGCACGCCGTATCTTCATCGGTGCACAGGGTGTTGGCGCACTCGGCATCATGGAATCGGACGCGCTGGTTATTCAAAGTGAACAGAAGCTGATGCGGCAGGCGGAAGAATTGATCGTGATGATCGATTCCAGCAAGTTCCGCAAACGCTCCAGTCTCATTCTCTGTCCGCTGGAAAATGTCTCCACCATCATTACCGACGAAGGCGTGCCCGACGACGCGGCGCGCATGGTGGAGGATGCCGGCATAAAATTGATTGTCGCCGGTGCATCGGCGAGCGCGGTGGCCGATGTGCCGCCCGATAAAAGAGGTTCCACGTCGGTTGCTTGAGGAGCGCTGACGGGAGGGTTCAAGTTTTCAACTGGGAGGAAAAGGCATGAAACTTACACGTAGAACATTGTCCCGCGCTTTGATGCTGGGTGTCGCCATGGGCGTCGCCGGCATCGGAGCCGGTTTGAGCACGACGGCACAGGCTGCCGACATGAAGATCGCGCTGGTCGTTAAATCGCTCGGCAACGGCTTCTTTGAAGCTGCCAACAAGGGTGCACAGGAAGCGGCCAAGGAACTTGGCGGCGTTGAAATCATCTATACCGGCCCAACCTCGACCACGGCAGAAGGCCAGATCGAAGTGATCAATTCACTGATCGCACAGGGCGTTGACGCCATCGCGATCTCTGCAAACGACCCGGACGCTGTCGTTCCAGCCCTGAAGAAAGCTGCACAGCGCGGTATCAAGGTTATCTCCTGGGACAGTGGCGTCGCACCGGAAGGTCGTATCCTTCAGCTCAACCCATCGTCTAACTCGCTGATTGGCAAGATGTGCCTGCAGCTGGCAGCAGCCCACCTTGAAGGTGGCAAGGGCGACTTCGCCATTCTGTCCGCCACCACCACATCCACGAACCAGAATATCTGGATCGAGGAAATGAAGAAGCAGCTGGGTGACTTCCCGGGCCTCAACCTCGTCACAACGGTTTATGGCGATGACCTTGCCGACAAGAGCTACCGTGAAGCACAGGGCCTGTTGACCTCGCAGCCAAATGTGAAGGTTATCGTGGCACCAACCACCGTTGGCGTTCTCGCAGCCTCGCAGGCTGTCAAGGATGCCGGCAAGATCGGCCAGGTTTACGTGACCGGCCTTGGCCTTCCGTCCGAAATGGCCGGCGCGATCAAGTCTGGCGCCACCAAGGAATTTGCGATCTGGAACCCGATCGACCTCGGTTACTCCGCAACACAGATTGCCTATCACCTCGTCAAGGGTGACGCAGACGGCAAGCCGGGCTCGGAAATCGAAGCCGGCCGCATGGGTAAGATCAAGGTTGGCGAAAATAGCGAAGCCGCAATGTCGGAACCGTTCATTTACAACTCTTCAAACATCGATGAGTTCTCGAAGATTTTCTAATCTGCGACAGCATATCCCGGCGGCGAAAGCCGTCGGGATCTTAGACCGCAACTGCATACTCAACGTCATCGCCATCTGAGATGGATCGACTTCGTCAACGCGGTTGGATCCCCGGATCCAGCCTGAAGAGTGACGTCGGGTGTGAGGTGCGCTTTCTGCTCAATCATGAGCACCCGGATTCGTGACAATGACCATGGCAATTGAAAATATGGCTGAACCCACTGCACCAGACATGTTGGCTTCCGCCAGCCAATCGCCCATTCTGGAGATGCGCGGCATCAGCCAGATATTTCCCGGCGTAAAAGCGCTGGATGGCGTCAATATCGCACTTTATCCCGGCAAGGTCACCGCCTTGATCGGTGAGAACGGCGCTGGAAAATCGACGCTGGTGAAAATTCTGACCGGCATTTACCGGCCTAATGAAGGCGAAATCCTGCTCGACGGTCAGCCCGTGCAATTTCAAAGTGCGCAGGATGCCATCGATATGGGCGTCACAGCCATCCATCAGGAAACCGTGCTGTTTGACGAACTTTCCGTTGGCGAAAACATCTTTCTCGGGCACGCACCGAAAGGCCGTTTTGGCCTGATCGACTGGAAAACCATCAACAACCGTGCGCGTGTTTTGCTCGAAAAGCTTGAGAGCACCATCGACCCTTCGATCCGGTTGAAAGACCTGTCCATTGCCCAGCGCCATCTGGTGGCGATTGCCCGCGCACTTTCGGTCGAAGCACGCATCGTCATCATGGATGAGCCGACCGCCGCGCTTTCGCGTAAGGAAATTGACGATCTGTTTCGCATCGTTGAAAACCTGAAAAGGCAAGGCAAAGCCATCCTGTTCATCAGCCACAAGTTTGATGAAGTGTATGAAATTGCGGAAAATTATGCGGTGTTCCGCGACGGTAAAATGGTAGGTGCTGGCCAGCTTGCCGACACACCACAGGAAAACATCGTTCGCCTGATGGTAGGTCGTGACGTCAAGGATGCGTTCCCGAAACAGGCCGTCAATATTGGCGCCACTGTGCTGTCGGTCACAAACTACTGCCACGCGACCGAGTTTCGCGACATTTCCTTCGATCTGCGCATGGGTGAAATTCTCGGCCTTTACGGTTTGATCGGTGCAGGACGTTCTGAACTCTGTCAATCGCTGTTTGGTATCACCAGACCAGCGGCCGGCACCTTGTCGCTCAACGGCCAGGATATCCAGATCCATTCTCCCGGCGACGCGATTGGTGCTGGCATCGTTTATGTTCCAGAGGAACGTGGGCGTCACGGCTTGGCGCTTGACATGCCGATCTACCAGAACATGTCACTGCCTTCTTTGGCGCGCACGTCCCGCAAGGGTTTTCTGGCAGCTGCCAACGAGTTCGCGCTGGCGCGCAAATATGCCACGCGACTTGATCTGCGTGCCGCGGCGCTTTCAGTTCCGGTTGGCACGCTGTCCGGCGGCAACCAGCAGAAGGTTGTTATCGGCAAATGGCTGGCAACACAGCCCAAGGTGATCATTCTCGATGAACCGACCAAGGGTATCGATATCGGCTCCAAGGCCGCCGTGCACGGCTTCATCAGCGAACTGGCCGCAGAAGGTCTGTCCATCATCATGATCTCATCGGAACTGCCGGAAATTCTTGGCATGTCCGATCGTGCGCTGGTGATGCGTGAAGGTCTGATGGCCGGCATGTTCGAGCGTGCCGAATTTTCGCCGGAAGCGCTGGTGCGCGCCGCAACTGGCAATATCTAGGAAATTGACGATGCAGCGACTTCTTAAAAACCGCGAAATCTTGCTGGCCGGGATCATCATCCTGATGATCATTGGCTTTTCGATGCGCGCTCCCGGTTTTGAAAAACCGGCCAATCTCGTCAATATCTTTAACGACACGTCCATTCTCATCATTCTGGCGCTTGGCCAGATGGGCGTGATCCTGACGAAATCGATCGATCTGTCCGTCGCCGCAAACCTTGCCTTTACCGGCATGGCCGTGGCGATGACCAATGCCGCCTTTCCCGGTGTACCATTGCCGCTGCTCATTGCCATGGCTGTTGGTATTGGCGCGTGTCTTGGCGGTATCAACGGCTTTCTCGTCTGGGCGCTGCGCATTCCACCGATCGTTGTGACACTGGGTACACTCACCATCTATCGCGGCA
Source organism: Agrobacterium sp. 5Ca50 (assembly GCF_055381905.1). Lineage (NCBI taxonomy): Bacteria > Pseudomonadati > Pseudomonadota > Alphaproteobacteria > Hyphomicrobiales > Rhizobiaceae > Agrobacterium > Agrobacterium sp. 5Ca50. Next base: position 21,347 of record NZ_AP026438.1, on the reverse strand, counting down.
TGGCCTTTGTGCTGTCGGGTGGTGGCTGGGTCAATGCGCACCAGATGTCACCGAGTTTCCTCAATATTCCGCGCCTGCCGATCCTTGGTGTTCCGGTCCTGTCCTGGATTGCGGTGTTTATTATCGCCGGAGCCTGGCTGGTTCTGACACGCACGTCATTTGGCCGCTCTGCCTATGCATCGGGCGGCAACCCCAACGCCGCAATCTACGCCGGTATCGATGTCGGGCGGACGCGGTTCCTGGCCTTCGTGTTATCCGGCGCGCTGGCTGGCCTCGCCGGTTATCTCTGGGTTTCGCGTTATGCCGTCGCTTATGTCGATATCGCCGCCGGTTTTGAACTCGACAGCGTCGCCGCGAACGTGATTGGCGGCATTTCGATTGCCGGGGGTATTGGGTCGGTGGCCGGCGCGGTCCTTGGTGCCTTGTTTCTTGGCGTCATCAAAAATGCCCTGCCGGTGATTGGCATTTCTCCTTTCGCCCAAATGGCGATTTCCGGCATCGTTATTGTCCTTGCGGTTGTTTTCAATGCCCGCGCCGAAGCCAAGAAGGGCCGCATTATCCTGCGGGACCAGGCCGCAAAAGATACAGCTAAGGAGGCTGCGGCATGAGTGTCTCGCAAACAGAAAACACACCTGCTCGCGTTATCCCGGACAAGCTCGGCACACCTTTCAAGCGCATCATGGCCAGCTGGGAAGTACTGCTGCTGGGTGTGGCGATCCTGATCTTCATCGCCAACTCCTTTGCATCGCCCTATTTCCTTGATGCCTGGAACCTGTCGGACGCCACCTTCAACTTCACCGAAAAGGCGATGATTGCCTTTGCGATGGCGTTATTGATCATTGCAGGTGAGATCGATCTTTCGGTTGCCGCCATCATTGCACTCGCCTCCACAGCCATGGGTTATGCAGTGCAAATGGGCGTCGGCACGCCGGGCCTGGTTGCCATTGGCATTGGCACGGGCTTTCTCTGTGGCGCCTTCAACGGCTTTCTGGTAGCCGGACTGAAACTGCCTTCCATCGTTGTCACCATCGGCACGATGAGCCTGTTTCGTGGTATTTCCTACATGGTGTTGGGTGACCAGGCCTATGGCAAATACCCGGCAGATTTCGCCTATTTCGGACAGGGTTACGTGTTCTGGGTGATTTCCTTCGAATTCGTTTTGTTCATCGTGATGGCTGTCATTTTCGCCATCCTTCTGCACGCCACGAATTTCGGTCGCCAGGTCTTCGTCATCGGCACCAACCCCTTCGCCGCCCGCTTTTCCGGCATCCCGGTCGAGCGCGTGAAATTCATCCTGTTTCTGTTGACCGGATCGATGAGTGGCATTGCTGCCGTATGTCTGACATCCCGCCTCGGCTCCACCCGCCCTTCGATCGCGCAAGGTTGGGAGCTGGAAGTGGTCACAATGGTGGTGCTTGGCGGTGTTTCCATTCTCGGCGGCTCCGGCACGATCGGCGGCGTCGTTATTGCGGCCTTCGTGATGGGCCTTGTGACATTCGGGCTTGGGCTTTTGAACGTGCCTGGCATTGTCATGTCGATCTTCGTTGGTTTGCTTTTGATCAGCACCATTGCCCTTCCGATCATCGTTCGCCGCTTTCGGACCATGAGGTAACCAATGTCAGAGCTTGAAAAACACGCTTTCAAAATGAAGCTGTTTCCCGGAATGGAAGCGGAATACAAAAAACGCCATGACGAGATTTGGCCCGAACTGGTGACGCTTCTTCGGGAGGCGGGGGTAAGCGACTATTCCATCCATCTCGATCACGAGACCAATATCTTGTTTGGTGTGCTGACCCGCCCGAAAAATCACGGCATGGCGGCGCTGCCCGATCATCCTGTGATGAAGAAGTGGTGGGCCCATATGGCCGATCTCATGGAAAGCAATCCTGATAATTCACCCATCGCGACCGATCTTGTGACGGTGTTTCATCTGAAATGACCAATGCTACTCCATTCCGCCACGTCGCCGTTATCGATATCGGCAAGACCAACGCCAAAGTGGTTGTCCTTGATACGGCGAGTGGTGCCGAAATTACGGTTGAACGCCGGCCCAATACGGTCATCAAAAGCGGACTTTATCCGCATTACGACATTGATGCGCTCTGGCAATTCATCCTAGCAAGCCTCAAGACATTCGCCATTAAACCTGGCTTCGATGCCATATCGATTACCACCCATGGTGCTTCGGCTGCTTTGCTGGACGACAAGGGCGATCTGGAGATGCCTGTTCTGGATTATGAACATGAATATCCGGCGGAGATCCGGCAGGATTATGCCCGCCTGCGCCCAGCCTTCTCGGAGACCGGTTCTCCACCGCAGTCCATCGGGCTTAATCTCGGTGCGCAGATCCACTATCAGAAAACCGCTTTTCCCGAGGCGTTTGCACCGGTTCGCAGCATTGTCACCTACGCACAATATTGGGCGGCACGTCTGACCGGCGTTTTGGCCACTGAAGTGACCTCGCTTGGTTGCCATACGGACTTGTGGAACCCGGGTGCCAACACCTTTTCATCCCTCGTCGATACGCTGGACATTCGCTCGCTGATGGCGCCGGTCCGTTCCGCTTTTGATGTTCTGGGACCGGTCAAACCAAAGATTGCTTCTGAGATTGGCCTGTCGTCAGACATACCGGTTTATTGCGGCATTCACGATTCCAACGCTTCATTGCTACCGCATCTTTTAAAACGGCAGGGCAATTTCTCTGTCGTTTCCACCGGCACATGGGTCGTGAATTTTGCAATTGGCGGGACACTCGATCAACTGGACCCAACACGCGATACTTTGACCAATGTCGATGCCTATGCCCGCCCCGTTCCGTCATCACGTTTCATGGGCGGCCGTGAATATGAAATGCTGAGCCAGCAGTTCGGCACCGTATCGGCCGTAGAGATTGAATCCGCGTTACCCGCAGTCCTGACACGTGGCATGATGTTGTTGCCAAGTGTGGTCAAAGGGTCTGGTCCGTTTCCGAATGAGGATGCCCGGTGGATTGCCGATGACGATGCGACCAATGCTGAGCGGCATGCAGCGGCAGCGCTTTATCTCGCGCTAATGACAGACGTCAGCCTGAGCCTGATTGGTCGCAAGGGACCAATCCTTGTTGAAGGACCTTTTGCGAAAAACACCCTTTACCTCAAGGCGCTCTCCAGTTTTGCCAATACGGATGTTATTGCTATTGGGGGCTCTACGGGCACCAGCGCTGGCGCAGCCCTGCTAACGGGACCATCACCCATCGCACAAGACAGTCGAGAAATTGTTGCAGGAAGGCTGGAAGTTGGTGATTACAAACGCCACTGGCATGCGGCAATGGAGCGTGTTCCCGGCTGATAAGAAATCCATCAATCGCCGAGATCAAGGGCTTCCCGATCAATGAACGGGAAGCCCTTTTTGTTTCAAGCGTCGAGGCTGATGGCGCGAACACCATCCTTGTCGAATACATGCAGATGCTGGCCCGGGAAATCGACCCGGACTTTTGGACCAGCCGACAGGGCAGCGCGATCCAGCGTAAAGATTTTGAACGGCAGACCGTGCAGCGATAGATGGATGATGATGCCAAAGCCAGTTGGTTCGATCAGATCCACATTGGCCTCAATGCCACCGGTTTCGACCATTGTGACGTGTTCGGGCCGAATGCCAAGGGTCACGGATGTCCCCTCTTCCAGCTTCACCGACTTTGCCAGTTTCATCACCATGTCATCGGCAAGGCGCACACCATGGGTGCCATCCTTGGCGACATAGGTTCCTGTCAGGAAGTTCATGCCGGGAGAACCGATAAAGCCGGCAACGAACAGGTTGGCCGGAGTATCGTAAAGTTCAAGCGGCGTACCAACCTGCTGCACCACGCCGACATTCATGGCAACGATACGATCGGCCAGTGTCATCGCCTCGATCTGATCGTGGGTCACATAGATCGATGTGGCCTTGAGGTCGGCATGCATTTTCTTGATTTCAGCGCGCATCTGCTCACGAAGGCGAGCATCGAGGTTGGAAAGCGGCTCGTCAAACAGAAACGCCTTGGGCTGCCGCACAATGGCACGTCCCATGGCAACGCGCTGGCGCTGGCCACCGGACAGGGCTTTTGGCCGTCGTTCCAGGAAAGGTTCAAGCCCAAGCTTAGACGCCGCACCGCTTACGGCAGAGGCAATCTTTTCCTTGGCCGTTTTGCGAAGCCGCAGGCTGTAGCTCATATTGTCGGCAACCGACATATGTGGATAAAGCGCGTAGGACTGAAACACCATGGCGATGTCCCGGTTCTTCGGCGCGACGTCGTTGACCCGGTTTCCCTCAATGCGGATATCGCCGGACGAAATGTCTTCCAGGCCAGCAATCATGCGCAGCAGAGTGGACTTGCCGCAGCCGGACGGACCGACGAGAACGATAAATTCCCCGTCCTGAATTTCCAGATCGACCCCATGCAGCACCGGATAGTTGCCATAGGTTTTGCGAACATTTTGAATATCAATAGATGCCATAATAGAGCTCCTAGCCTTTCACCGCACCGGCGGTGAGGCCTTGAACAAGGTAACGCTGGATCAGCAGGAAGAAGACGCAGGCAGGAATAAGCGCAAGAACGCCCGCTGCCATCATCTGTCCGAAGTCCACCGAAAATTTTGAAACGAAGGTTAGAAGGCCGACCGGGAATGTCGCCGCGTCATTGCCGGAGATCAGCATCAGGGCGAACAGAAGTTCACTCCACGCTGCGGTAAACACGAAGCCAAGCGTTGCCGCCACGCCGGGAAGCGTCAGGGGCAGAATGATCTGCCGGAAAGCAACAAAACGGCTGGCGCCATCAATCGTCGCCGCCTCTTCCAGATCCTTCGGAATTCCGTCGAAGAAGGACTGCATCAGGAAAGTTGCAAACGGCACGTTGAAGGCGGTGTAGACCACAACAAGTCCGGTCAGACTGTTGGTCAGACCAATTGGCGACAACATCTTGAAGATCGGCGCAACCAGCATGACGAGTGGAAACATCTGCGTCAGCAACATCAGGCCGACGATCCAGTATTTGGCCTTGAAGTCGAAACGCGACAGCGCGTAACCGGACAGCGATGCCAGAATTGTCACGACAACGGCGGTGGAACCGGCGACAATCAGGCTGTTTTTGAAAAACACCGGAAAAGCGCTGTGGGCGATAACGAAGCTGAAATGGTCGAATGTCATGCGCGATGGCCACATGCGCACGCCTTCGCTGTAGAGCAGGTCATTTGGCGTGACCGACACCTTCAACAACCAGAACAACGGGAACAGCGCAACGATGACATAAAGCAGGATCGCAATACGATGAGCGCCGATGGAGATAACTTTACTGGCTCTCATGGGGTCAATCCTTCTTCAGCAGTGATTGGCGCAACAGGATAATCAGCATCGAATAGGCCAGGAGCAGCACCAACAACACCAGCGCAATCGCCGAGGCGTAACCAAAATCCAGCCGCTTGAAGGCTTGCGTGAAGATATAGCTGGCAACGATCTGCGTGCGGTCTGCCGGGCCACCATTGGTCATGACAATGATGAGATCTGCGAAGTTGGAAATCCACACGGTTCTGAGCAGCACTGTGATGGCAATGGTCGGTGCCAGAAACGGCAGGGTAATCGACATGAAGCGCTGTACAGGACCTGCGCCATCAATTTCGGCGGCTTCATAAATATCACGCGGGATAGCCTGTAAGGCCGCCAGAAGCGTGATGGCAAAAAATGGTATTCCCCACCAGATATTGGCAACGATCGGTCCCCACATGGCAAGTTGAGGATCGGAGAGGATGTTGTTTGGCGCATCCAGAATGCCGAGAGCATATAGCCAGTGCGGCAATGGACCAATCAAAGGATTGAACAGCCATGCCCAGTTGAGGCCGGCCAAAAATGTCGGTACCGCCCAAGGCAAAAACACCAGCGCCTGTACAAGACCACGGCCATAAAAGGGTTTGTCCAACAGCAAAGCCAGAATAAGGCCGAACAAGAACTGCAGAAACACCGAGGCGCCAGTCCACCACAGCGTGTTTTTCAACGCTCGGTAAAAGGCCTGATCCTGCGACAGCGTTTTGAAGTGTTCAATACCGATAAAGCCACCGGAAAACGGGTTGAGAAGCTGCACGTCCCGAAACGCATAGGACAGGCCGAGCGCCAGCGGCACCAGCATGACGGCGGCAATCAGGATGAGCGATGGCGCGCTGTAGAGCCAGGGCTCACTCTTATGCGCCAGCCGCTGCAGAAACGGTCGTCTGTCCTGGCGCCGCGTGTGCGGAAGGGCAGTGTTATTCATGAAGGCAATCCTGTTCTGGCCTTTTGGCAGGCGCACTGCACTGCCGCTATTTTCTTGGGCTGGCGCAGAACATTCCGGCCAGCGAGTTGCGGTGCAGGACATGAAGTCCCACACCGCACTTTGTATTACTTCTTGGCGAGGTGCTTCTGCTGCGCCTTCGTCAGGTAGTCGGCCCACTGGTTGGCCAGATCTTCCGGGGTGATGTCACCCAAGAGAGCTTCCTGCGAGGTCTTGATAACCAGCGAATCCTTGAAGAACGCAAATTCTTCGAGGTAGGTCGGCATGGTTGTCGGAACGGCGTTCTTGTCTTCCAGCTCAGCAAACCAGCCCTTGAACTGCTCGCTTTCGTAGAACGGATCTTTTTCAGCCGACTTGTGAACCGGAAGAGCGCCTGTCTTCTTGTTCCACTCGATGTTGCCTTCTGGGCCTTCGAGCGTCTCAATCAGCTTCCAGGAAAGATCCTTGTCCTTGGACGACGCCATCATCGACCAACCGGCAAAACCGATTGTCGGGAAGGTCTTGCCGTTAGGACCCTTTGGCATGGTCATGATGCCGTAGTCTTCCGACTTCATGCGCTCAGCGATCGCAATGAGGGCATCCGGGTCCTGGTCAAGAAAAGCGCAAGTGCCGGTATAGAAGCCGGCAACGATTTCGTTGAAGCCCCAATTGACGCTGTCCTTCGGTGCATAACCGTTCTTGTAGAGATCGATCAGCCAAGTCAGACCCTTGACCCAGCCTTCGCTGTTCATGGTCGAGGTGCCGTCTTCATCGAAGAACTTGTTGGAGCCGGCCATGGAGGCGCCGAACATGATCCAGCCGTTCAGGCCACCGGGACCACCACGAAGGCAATAACCGTATTTACCGGGCAGAGCTGAAATCTTTTTCGAGGCCTCTGTAAACTCGTCCATGGTCTTTGGCGGCTCGGTCACGCCAGCTTCCGACAGAAGCTTTTTGTTGTAGAACATGGCGCGCAGATAGAAGCCGTATGGCAACATGTAAGCCGTGTCCTTCACATCGCGGCCAAGTTCCAGCGCGCGTGCAGTCAGACCCGGTGTGTGCTCCCACTTAGCGAGATAAGGCTCAAGGCTTTCGAGCATGCCATTGTTGGCATAAAGCGACAGCCATGTATCCGGCATTTCGATGACGTCAGGGACTTCACCGGCCGATACCATGGTCGCGAATTTCTGGAATGCCTCCCCCCAAGGAAGCGAAATGATCTCAACCTTGGTGCCAGGGTTCGCTGCCTCAAACTTGGCAACGATAGACTTCAAGGTTTCGGTACGTTCTGGGCTGGTAATAACCTCCACCAGCTTCAATGTCGTGTCCGCAAGTGCCGTGCCTGCCATCATCGAGGCAAAAACCGCAGCGGTCAGCAGCTTCTTCATCATTCCAGTTCCCCCTATTGTTGGGTTTCGTTGGTTGTCGTTACTCCATCAGGTAGCAGCAGCGATGGCCGCTTCCAGATCTCCCCAAAGCGCATCCGTCCCCTCAAGACCGACATGCAGACGCACCGAACGCGCGCTGATGCCGAAGGTCTGAGCCGAATTTGGCTGCGCTTTTTGTTCCAGCACCACCTCACCGGGAACGATCAGGCTTTCGTGACCGCCCCAGCTGACGCCGAGCTTGAAAAATTTAAGCTGATCCGCAAAAGCGCGCACATTCACGCCTTCCCGGAAAATGAATGAAAACAGGCCCGACGTGCCGTTAAGACCGGTAGGCAGGCGATTGGCCAATGCCGGATGGCAGACGGTTTCCACAACATCGAGTTCCTGAAGCTTACGGGCAATCGCCAAAGCCGATTGCTCATGCGCCTTCATACGAATTGGCAGCGTGCGCATACCGCGGATCAACAACCATGCATCAAATGGCGACAGCTTGCCGCCGAGATAAGGGTAGGCTTCTCCACGAATGCGGCCAATCAGCTCCTTCGAACCGGCAACAACGCCGGCAACCACGTCGCTGTGACCACCCAGATATTTGGAGGCCGAATGCAAGACGATATCGACACCCAACTTCAATGGCTGCTGGAAGATCGGGCTGGCCCAGCTGTTGTCGATGACGCTGATGATGCCGTGTTTGCGGGCGATTGCTGCCAGTGCGCCAACATCATGTGCTTCCATGACCCAGCTTGTCGGGCTTTCCATGTAGAACAGCTTTGCACCGGGGAGAGCCTTGGCAACGGCCTCTTCGTCGCGGCCATCCACATAGGTGACCTCAACCTTCATGCGCTTCAGCAACGTGCCAAACAGACGGAATGCGTCCGGGTAGACGTGACGCACAGCAACAATGCGGTCGCCTGGCTCTACGAATGACAGGACCGTCGATGAAATGGCCGACATGCCGCTGGCGAACCCGATAGCGTCTTCCGCACCTTCCAGCTTGGCCAGCATTTCCTCAAAGGCCCGGACCGTCGGGTTCAGACCACGGGTATAGACCGGACGGGATTTTTCACCGCGATAGGTCGAGACCATCTCGTCATAGCTGGAGAAGGTGAACAGCGACGTCTGCACGATCGGCGGCACAACGGCTTCAAAAGCATTTGTTTCGTCATGGGCCACGATCTGTGATGCAAGATCGAACGTGCCGGCTACATCATTCATTTGGACATTTCCTTGATATCTTCCTCGACGATGTCGAGAATCTTGAGTGTTTCGCGCCGTGCCGCCTCGGTATCCTGGGCGGCGATGGCGTTAAATAGCGTGCGATGGAATGGGAATGAGCGCCTTGCAAAGTCCGGGCGGTCAAATGGCTGATCCCAAAACTGCTCGAAAGCCTCTCGCATCTGTTCCAGCAACTGGCGGAAAAGCGGGTTGTGGGTGGCATCATAGATGGCAAGATGAAACTCGAGGTCCTGGCGACCGGAGGTGCCTTTTTCGATATGCACCCGCTCCATTTCATTAAGTTTTTGTTCGATATTGACGACATCTTCAGCGGTACGACGGCGGGCTGCTACCATGCTGGCTTCGACCTCTATGCCGCGCCGCACTTCGAGCGTCTGCAGCAGGATGTCGCGCAGATTTACCGTCTCAAGGGATAGCGGCATATGAATCGTCGCGGTGGTGACGGGCTTTAACAGATAGGTACCGCTGCCTTTACGGGTCTCCATCACGCCGAGCGCCTGAAAATGCCGGATCATTTCGCGGATGGTCGAGCGGCCAACCGCGAGAGCTGCCATCAGCTCGCGTTCGGCAGGTAAACGGTCACCTGTCTTGAGGCTGGCTCTATCAATATAGTCCGACAATGCACTGGTAACCTGTGCCACACGATCGATCGGTGGCAGTGGCGCGATTGGCGGCCTCTCCTGTTTCAGCTTCACTCTTTCTTCCCGACGACCTATTAATTGGTCTGACATCTTAGCATTATGCCGCATTGGCAATCTGTCAAGGCCGAGGTTGAGCGACTTTGTTCTGTTTTTAAGGTTTTGGAAAATGGCTGGAAGGCGCCGACAGCTGCATAAGACGACGCAAAAAATCAAACAATAACAATGGAAAAATACTATAGCGCACTATGGAACACGCAAACGAACCGCCACTCTCACGCAATTGAATTGCAGTGCCTGATCGGTAAAACCAATTAGAAGCGATCGGCGACCTGAATGCCTGCAGGCCCGAGAATAACCGCGATAAGCACTGGCAGAAAAAACAAGATCATCGGCACGGTGAGCTTTGGCGGCAAGGCGGCAGCCTTTTTTTCTGCCTCGTTCATACGCTCGTCTCGACCTTCCTGTGCCAAGACACGCAGTGCCTGCGCCAGCGGCGTACCATAGCGTTCTGCCTGAATTAGGGCTTGCGTAACGCTCTTGACGATATCGAGCTGTGTACGGATGCCAAGGTTTTCAAGCGCAGTGCGGCGATCCTGAAGAAACGACAATTCAGCCGTTGTCAGCACCATTTCTTCCGCAAGTTCCGGTGACTGGTCTGCCATTTCTTCCGCCACGCGCCGCATGGCTGCTTCCATAGAAATACCAGATTCAACGCAGATCAACATCAGATCGAGTGCGTCTGGCCAAGCACGTTTGATGGAATGCTGACGCTTTTTCATTTGGTTGGAGATGTAGATGTTTGGCGCATAGAAACCGATATACGCCACAACGATCACCACCAGAATACGTATCGGCATGGCCTTCTCGGCCAAGTTCCCAAGTCCAAAAACCCAGAGGATAGCAAGGACCAGAAATACGAATGGCAGAATAAAACGGGCAGCAAGGAACGTGTTGAGCGCATTCTGTGAGCGATAACCTGCCGCCCGCAGCTTGTTCATGGTGTTTTCATCAACAAGGGCTTCGCGAAGGTTGAAGCGTTCCACGATCTTGCGCGCTGACTTGTTGTTGGAGGTGCGTAGTGAGCCCTTGTTGCTTAGCTCCGCTTGCATGCGCTCACGTTCACGGCTGCGGATCTGATCGCGTTCCGTGGACACAGCCTTCATGCGCTTGTTGAGATCACCCTTTTCAAAATAGGGAATGACAAGCGTGTAGAGCGTTGCAAATACGGCCAGCGCAACAAGCAGCGCGATGATCATCGTCGGATTGGTCAGGCTTTTTGCGAGTTCCTCAGACATGCGCTGCCACCCTCAAATATCGAAATTGATCATGTTGCGCATCACAAGGATGCCAATTGACATCCAAACACCAGACACCCCGAGGATGATGTGACCTCGAGGATCGGTAAACAGGTGCATGATGTAGTCGGGCGAGGTCATGTAGACGAGAAAGGCCACAATGAACGGCAAAGCGCCAATGATGACAGCGGAGGCTTTTGCTTCCATCGACAACGCACTGACCTTAGCTTTCATTTTTTTACGCTCACGCAGCACCTTTGCAAGGTTGGACAGCGCCTCTGAGAGGTTACCACCGGCCTGCGCCTGAATGGTGATGACCGTGGAAAAAAAATTCACTTCGGAAAGTGGCATGGTCAGCATCATGCGGGTCGCCGCTTCGGGAATACTCAGCCCAACTTGCTGCGCATCAAGGATGCGCTGGAACTCGGTTTTCACCGGTTCCTGTCCATCGGCAGCAATCAAACGAACAGCGTCATTCAGCGGCAGACCGGATTTGATGGATCGGCACATCACATCAAGCGAGTTTGGAAATTCATCCAGAAACTTGCGTTGCCGGCGTCCGACAAGAAAACCCAATATCCAGCGCGGCAACCCTAGGCCGCCGACGAAAGAAATGGCCAGAACAATCAAAAACGGCAAGCCCGAGATAAGAGTCAGCAAAAAGATAACCAGACCCAGCACAGCGCTCAGCATGTAAAATTTGCCAATGGTGATGGTTAAGCCGGCCTGCGTGATCTTGCCCTTCAGGGTGACATCACGGTTCTTTTTGGTTTTTTCCTGCTGTCGCTTTTCGAGGTCCTTCAGGTTGTCCTGAACGGATTTTCTCCGTTTGCTCAGTTCCTGAACCCTATCACGGGCAGCCTTGATTTTAACGCGGTCCGTTTCGGCCGATTTGACGCGGTTAACACGGGTTGCGGTCTTGTTTTCAACCTCGATGCGCTGGAAAAGAAACGCATAGGCAAGGGCGGCGGCAGAGATGCCGACCAGCGCAACAAGCATAAATATCGTTAGCCCATTTCCAGCCATTTATCGCTCAAATCCTATTGCGATTTCTTTTCCATCTCATCAAGGGCCGCCGCCAAACGGCGTTCCTCGTTATAGTAGCGCGCACGATCCCAGAAATGCGGCTTGCCGATGCCGGTCGAGACATGGCGACCAATCAGCTTGCCTTGCGCATCTTCGCCTTCGATTTCGTAGCGCACGAGATCCTGGGTGATGATCACATCGCCTTCCATGCCAATCACTTCGGTGATGTGGGTGATACGGCGCGAACCATCCCGGAGGCGGGTCGCCTGAATGACAATATCAACGGAGCCAGCGATGATTTCACGCACTGTTTTGGCAGGTAAAGTAAATCCGCCCATGGCAATCATCGATTCCATACGGCTGAGGCACTCTCGTGGTGAGTTGGAGTGGATCGTTCCCATGGAACCGTCATGACCGGTGTTCATCGCCTGCAACAGGTCGAAAACCTCTGGTCCGCGCACTTCGCCGACGATGATACGTTCTGGGCGCATACGAAGGCAGTTCTTGACCAGGTCACGCATGGTGATCTCGCCTTCGCCTTCAATGTTTGGTGGACGGGTTTCCAATCGCACCACATGCGGCTGCTGCAATTGCAGTTCCGCGGTATCCTCGCAAGTGATCACCCGCTCATGTTTGTCGATGTAGCTGGTCAGGCAGTTGAGCAGTGTCGTTTTACCCGAACCCGTACCACCTGATATAACCACGTTACAGCGCACCCGACCGATGATCTGCAAAACTGCGGCACCTTCTGGGGTGATCGCACCAAACCGCACCAGTTGGTCAAGCGTCAGCTTGTCCTTCTTGAACTTACGGATGGTGAGCGCGGGTCCATCAATCGCCAGAGGCGGAGCAATAACGTTGACACGCGAACCGTCAGGCAGACGGGCATCGCATATCGGGCTTGCTTCATCGACGCGACGGCCAACCTGGCTCACGATACGCTGGCAAATGGAGAGAAGCTGCGTGTTATCGCGGAAGCGCACTTCCGATTCAATGGTTTTACCATCCACTTCGATAAATGTCTGACCGGAACCGTTGACCATGATATCGGCGATATCATCACGTGCCAGAAGGGGCTCCAGTGGACCATAACCGAGAACGTCGTTGCAGATATCCTCAAGCAATTCTTCCTGCTCGGAAATCGACATGGCGAAATTTTTGATGGTGATGATATCGTTGACGATATCGCGAATTTCGTCGCGGGCGCTTTCATTATCCAGCTTGGAAAGCTGCGAAAGATCGATCGTGTCGATAAGGGCGGAGAACACCTGCCCTTTGGTCTTATAGTACTCTTCGGTGCGCGCCATTTTTTTGCGCTGAGGCGGTTGAGAATTCGCCTGGAGTGGTGGCGTCGGAACCTGCTGACGGGAGATTACCGGCTCGAGCGTTTCGATTTTTTCGGGTTTCGGCATGACAGGCGCAAGAATTGGCGCAGGCGCACTCACCTGCCCGATGCCAATACCCCTTCCAGCGTCTTCGTTTCCGCGTTTTCCAAACATGCCAGTTTTCCAGTTTCATCGAGCAGCGGTTTATTTCCGCTTCAGCAATTCCATAATCTTACCCAGCCCCGGTTTCTTGGCCTTCTTGGCGCTCGCACGCCCGGTCACGAGGTGGGCAATCTGCGAAAATGTCTCCGCAACAGGTGATTTCGCATCAATCTCGCTGATCATACGACCGCTATTGGCCGCATTGCCAAACAACTGGACATCAAATGGAATGATGGCAATCGGAGAGATTTCCAGCGGCTCGAAGAAATCGGCGGGCGCAATCTCCGGGCGTTTCGCCATGCCGACCTGGTTGAGGACCAGATGTGGCGGCTTGTCGTTCGGGCGCATTTTTTTCAGGGAATCCAGCATGTTCTTGGTGTTGCGCAGGTTGGCAAGGTCAGGAACGGCGGTGATCACCACCTCGTCTGCCTCTGCTAGAACGCTGCGTGTCCACTCACACCAGCCATGTGGAATATCCAATACCGCGACAGGCGCGGTTCGCTGCAGCAGTTCCATCACCGGCTGGAATGCAGCGCGATCAAAATCATAGGCACGATCAAGCATTGACGGCGCTGCCAGCAGCGAAAGATGTTCGGAACATTTCGTCAGAAGGCGATCGAGAAACATCTCATCCAAACGTTCCGGCGAAAACACGGCTTCGGCAATGCCTTGCGCAGGATCCTGATCGAAGTCGATATTGGCAGTCCCGAATGGAAGGTCAAAATCAGCAAGAATGGTTTCTGTCGAAAACAGGTTTGAGATGCCAAAGGCGCAGTTATGCGCAATGGTCGACGATCCAACCCCACCCTTCGCTCCGATGAAGGCGATATTGCGTCCCAAAGGTTCAGCCTCTGGATCGACAAAGATGGCTGAAATAGACGAGAGGAGATCCGACATCTTGACCGGAGCAACGAGATATTCGGAAATGCCGTTGCGGATAAGGTCCCGGTAGAGTGAGATGTCATTGTAATGACCAACAATGACGACACGCGTGGAGGGATCACAGACTTCGGCCAGCGGGGACAACTCATCCATCAGCTTTGATGGATCACATTTCGTTTCGAGAATGATCAGGTTGGGTGTCGGTGACGATGAAAACATGCCTGCAGCGGCTGCAATATCACCATTGGTAATACGCAGGCTGACTTTACCCATACGCCGGTCACTGCCCAGACGCTCCATGACGCGCAGCATAACTTCGCTTTCGCAAAAGCTATGGATGGAAATCCGCGGCAAGGGCCGCAGATTATCCATGTCGGAAGGCTTGTGCAGGTCGTCGAAGTTCACTTCGTCGTCACCACTGCCTTTGATCTCGTATTCTATCGCGCTCATGTTTCACCTGTCAGGAAATGGAGTACCGGCCTGCATTAGTCAGCGGAGGCGGTATTATCTCCGTTGCGGTACCCATCAATGACAACAGACCGGCGTTCAGCATCAATTGGCGTCATGCCACGGGGGGCTACAAGGTCCATCGGATTGGCGATCTGGGCCGCGAGGTTATTTTGCGTCGCGCAACCGAAATTATGCCAGTTGCGATTTTTGGAGGTGTTACTGGTCAGATCTTCGGGCCACTCGCCGCACTGCCCTGTCATGGCCGTCACCGCGACATAGCTGAGACGAATTGGCGCTGCATCACCCTGTGGGCCAGCAGCGTACACTGTTTCAACGATCTTGCCGGCAGGGACACCAGAACCCGTCAAGATCGTGCGGATCTGCTTGCCCATGCGTGACGCGGCTGCCGCATTGGGCGAGCCAGATGGCAATTGTATCTGCACGATACCGGTCGACGTTCCCTTGTAGCTAGAAACGAACCCCCTGATATTATCGGCCGCCGGCGTGGTCAAACGGCTGTCCCCTGAAGAGACCGGAATATCGATCGTGTGTTCTGCTTCATTCAGCGTGATTGGGTGGCGTGTACGGTAATCGTCCGGGATAGCGCCAGTGTTCATGCCATCCCGCGTGCCACAGGCCTGCAGCAAGCCGGCCATCGCAGTCACAGCAAGCGCAAAGGATACCCTGCGAAGCGGCGAAGCGTAAACTGTTGTCTGTGTTGCCAGCATGGTGGCCCCCCTCGTGCCGGGAGCAGCGGCATACGGTTTCATCTGAAGCTCCATCGTCATTTATAGATAAACCCAACAGTGCCCTGGTACGGTGCGGCAGGAGCCTTCTCCTTGCGGCCGTACACCTTGTTGACGCGGTTCATGAAATACATGGCGGCATCGTTTTCCGGGTTAAAGTTATCATCCGGGCGAGCAATCTGATTACGCGCCACCGGGCGAACGAGATACGGCGTGGCAATGATGACCAGTTCCGTTTCGTTGCGGATGAAGTCCTTGCTCCGGAAAAGCGTGCCGAAAATCGGCACCTTGGAGATACCAGGCAGACCGGACATGGCCTGGCGAATGTTATCCTGCACCAGACCGGCAATCACAATCGAACCACCTGACGGTAGCTCTACAGTGGTTGACGCCTCACGTTTGCGAATGGACATATAGGTCGCGCCTGGCGTGCTGCGCATAGTGCTGCCGGTGACGACGCTACCTTCATAGGTCGGTTCGGAAACGTTGGTCTCAATCTTGAGGCTGATACGACCAGGCGACAGAACAACCGGGCGGAAGTTCAGTTCGATGCCGTAATCAACCGTGTTTGTCTGGCGGGTCAGAACTGGACGTTCAGCGCCGGTTACTCCATTTTCCTCAGTGGTAATTTCCTGAGTACCCTGCATGCGGAATTCACCGCCAACATAGAACTTTGCCTGTTCTCCCGAAATAGCGGTCAGGCTCGGTTCTGCCAATGTCCGCATGACACCAGCCTGCTCCATGGCATTGATGTAGGAGGAAAAACGCATTGAGCCGGATCCGATCGAGCCGGTGATCAAACCGGAGGATGGATTGACGGCAGCGCCCAGATTGGCCGGATTTGCAAATGAGAAGCCATTGCCACTGCTCGTGCTGCCAATAGAACCACTGAAACCAAGTTGCTTGAGGACCTGCCTGCTGACCTCGGCCACCGTAACCTTCAGCGTGACCTGATCCTCACCTTCAATCGTCAGCATATTAACGATCTGTGATGTCTGGCGCTGCTCGGCGAAAATTGCCGCGTCGCCACCATTATCGCCGCCTGTCAATGTTACGTTGCGGGTGGTAGCTTCACCGCCTTTGAGGAAGGCTTCAGCGAGTTGAACCGCACGTGCTGAATCCTGTGGTGTCCGCACTGTGCCCGTCAGAACAATGTTGTCCGAAACGATCTCAACCTTGATATCGGAATCGGTGATGAAGCGACGCAGATTCGCTTCAAGACCATTGATGTCACGCTCGACCTCGAGATCGAGGCTGACGATTTCCTCACCATGGGCACCGAAAATGAAGATGTTTGTCTGGCCGACAGATTTGCCAAACAGGTAGATGCGCCGGGATGTGCGTGTGACAGCGTCTGCCATGCTTGGATCTGCAACGAGAATATCATGCGCATCCTGTGGCAGGTCGACAACCAGCGCCTTGTTCAGGCCAAGTTTCAGACGCTTACGTGTGCCCTTGCCACTTTCGGTAATACGAATGATGCTTTCAGACGCGGCTTGCGCTTCAGCTTGCTGGAAGCCGCGAGGTGTAAAGTCACCCGGAATACCGGAAAAAGCCAGGCAGAATGCCAGGCTTGCCGTGACGGAGGAACGGAGTGTCCGTTTGATGTTTCTCACGTTACCTCTCCCGCTCATTGTGATGCACCTTGCTGTTGGCCGTTCTTGACGATCGAGCCGGATTTAATGACCTGAATTTCAGGTTGGCCAGTGCCGCCGCTCAGCAGGTAATCCGCGGAAACAGTGTCACTTTCTTGGGCGTCTGATACGGAACGCAGCGACAGGGTCAGCCGATCAGCCATCTGCTGCGCAACAGTAATGATGCGGGCCTGATCCGGTGTCAGTTCCAGCGTCGCGGTTGCACCGACAACGGATGACACACCATCTTCGCCCTCACGGATTTGCTGGTCGATTGCCAGAACCCGCACGTTGTTGAGAACATTTTCCGTCTGGAAAGAGCCTTCATCGCCCTTGCGAACCATGATGACATCCACCCGGTCATTGGGCAGGACAAAGCCGCCGGCGCCGGTGGCAACGGATATTTCGGTTGCAACAGCGCGCTTTCCAGAGGGCAGCAAAGCCGACATAATACGGCTGCTGGAATCGACGACTTTTTCCGGGCGGACTGGTTCGCCTTCAAACATCGGCAAACGCACTATAGCGCCGGTCAACTCGGTCAGAGCTTCCGGGCGATTGTCCTGCGTCACATATCCTTCAACGACGCTGCCTTGCGGCCAGGGCACCCAACGCACGGAATCAGGATTCAAGCGGCTTCCAACCGGCAAGTTGACCGACGAAACGAGCACATTGACTGTCGGCTCTTTCTGTATGATTGCTTCCGCCTTCTCCACGACCTGTGGAGTGCCGGCGAGGTTCATTGCAATCATCCCGGCGAGACCGGCAGCAATGACTGCGACGGACAGAATGATGATGCGTGCAGGTTTCATGACCAATCCTGAGGCTTTAAATTCGCCTTTTAGGATGACCCGCAATTCGTATAATTATGGTTAACGCACCACTTACATTTGTGGTTAATAAAAGATTTCCGATAAATATTACCATAAACGGTCTTTTTACCGGCGGATAGTCTCAGGAAAGGCTGGCGATTGCAGCTTTCACGATCGGGGCTTCCGCATAGGTGATCAGGCCAGCGGCACCGATAGCGATGCCATATGGCACCTTTTTAGCTGTTAGAAGGGAATTGGGAATTGGTAACCCAGTTGCAAGCAATGTCACCGCCTGCGAACGCATCAGCAGGATCAGCAGTGTCAAAACACCACCTGCATAACCGACAGCTGTTAGAAACAGAAAAAGTGATTGATCAAATCCAAACCACACTGCAGCAGCCGTCAAGAGTTTCGCATCGCCTCCACCCATAACATTCATCGCAAACAGGCAGAAGCACACTGAAAAAACGGCAAACCCGGCCAGCAGGCTCATGCCAATGGTCGACCATGCCATGCCTGTAAAGGGCGCAATTACCAGGAAGGCACCAAGCAGGATCATGGAGACCCGGTTGGGAATGGTCATGGTGAAAAGATCAGTGATTGCCGCAAGAGTGAGACACAGAGGCAAGATCAAAAAAATCGCCGCGATAATCATGCCGCACTCCCATTTGTTTTTAGAGTTTGATCATTCAATCCAGATAGAACACGTATGAATGATAAAACCGTCCCAACATAAAGCGGGACGGTTTGCACAAGAGCAAAAGCCTAATTACTTAGAGCTAGTAACGGCAGCATCCATCTTTGTGGAGATAGCCTGGAACGTTGTGTTCAACTTGTTGCCGAGGGTAGTTGCACCGGTGATGAGCGCGACGGAAATCAGCGCTGCAATCAGGCCGTATTCGATAGCGGTTGCGCCGGATTCGTCCTTGACGAAACGTGCGAAAATCTTGGTCATGGAAACTCTCCTGGTCTGTTGTTTGTTGTTCAGCACACCGACAACTGTTTCCGTTGTTCGGTTGGACAAAACCTACACAGAAGCGATTGCCATCCCCTTAAGAAATCGCCTTAACAAAGTGTGAACGCACTTCTAATTTTGGGATGGTAAATAACTTACTCAATACGTTGAAAAACCGACTCTATTCTGAAAATTACACAATTTCATCAGTATTCGTACCGGCAATCAACCTCGGATATGCTTCATTTCGAGATTCGCCCTCGCACCACAATGAAACGCAGGCGTCCAGAATGCCGACAGCATTGTTTAACGTGACCCATATTGAAATGGTTAAACCGACTTTCGCCTTAACGCTCCATTAACCAAACCTGAGCATTATCTCTCGAATACGAAACATTGTTCCGGCGTAAAAAAGGCATTTGATGGCAATGGCACTCCGTTCGCTGGCAAAAATCACAATTGCTGCCATGGCAATCCTGTTGCCAATGGCTGGCATTGCCACGTCTGACGACGACATGCTGCGGGTGTCCATGAACCATGCGCGGGTTCTGCGGCTGGATCGTCCCGTCAGCAAAGTGATTGTCGGAAACGCCAAGGTGGCGGACGCGACGGTTTCAGACGCGCATACAATTGTGCTGACTGGCCGCAGCTATGGGACAACCAATCTTGTGCTTCTGGATGCCGACGGCAACGCCATTGTCGATGAACGCATTCTGGTGTCGATTGACGAAGGCAACACGGTGCGCGTGTTCCGTCAAACTGAACGGACGGTGTTGTCCTGTACACCGAACTGTGAGCAGCACTCACAAAATGAAGGGCCTTAACACATCCCTTCATCAGAAAAAAGAAAAGCGGCCCGAAGACCGCTTCTCTTGAAAATATGGACTGGAAAAATCAGGCGTTATTCTCGTTGATCAAACGCTTTAGAAGTTCAACCTCATGGCCGAGCTTGGTATCTGCGCCAATCAGTTCCTCGATCTTGCGCACGGCATGCAGAACAGTGGTGTGATCGCGGCCACCAAAACGACGTCCGATTTCCGGAAAGGAACGCGGGGTCAGCATTTTTGACAGGTACATGGCGACCTGACGTGGTTTGACGATAACGCGTGTGCGACGGTTCGAGACAAGCTCCTGTCGAGACACGTTATAATGACGGGCCACAATACGCTGGATGTCTTCGATACGAACCCGCTTTGCTTCCCCGGCCCCTACCAGATGCGACAGAAGCTCGTCGACGCGTTCAACCGACAATAATGGCTCGAATGAACGACGGAAAATGAGCTGGTTGAAAGCACCTTCCAGTTCACGACCACTTGCCGTTACGCTGCGCGCAACATGGGTGAGAATTTCCTCGGGAATTTCCAGAGCCGGATCATCCTGTCTGGCAGTGCCGAGACGACGGTTCAGCATTTCATAACGCATGTCGTAGTCGGGGCCTTCGATTTCGACGGCCATACCGCCCTGAAGACGCGAACGAACACGCGGATCGAGCGATTCCAGTTCCCATGGAGCACGGTCAGCGGCCACAACAACCTGCTTTGCACTATCAAGCAACATATTCAGCAGATGGCAGAACTCGTGTTGGATCATCTTGCCCTGCAGGAACTGCATGTCATCGATGACCAGAAGGTCGATGTTACGCAGTGTATCCTTAAGGGTCAGGGCATCGTTGTCGCGGATCGCGGTCGCGAAACGCCACATGAAATATTCAGCTGTCAGGTAGACCACGCGCGAATTGCGCGGGCTATCGATTGCAGCATTGGCAATGGCCTGAAGAAGGTGGGTTTTGCCCAAACCAACACCTGCATGGATAAACAGCGGGTTGAAGCGCACAGCACCTGCACCAGCTTCAGCAATCGTCTTGGCCGCCGCCAGCGCAACACGGTTGGAAGAACCTTCAACGAAGGTATCAAAGGTAAAACGGCTGTCGAGCGGCGAACCGAACAGCGGTCCACCCGATGTCTGGCGTGCAGGCTGAGCCTGGCTTGCGGCTGCTGGTACAGACATACCAATCGGCTGGGCTGCTGCAGTTTTGCTGCGGGCAGCGACCGGTGCCATGGTCTCTGTTGCCGGTTCGGCGCGTTCAGCAGTCTGCGGAACGCGAACATTTGTACGGGTTGCCGAACGGACGAGAATCTCGACCTTCAGAACCTCAGGATCCTCACTCTGCACAAGGCTGGTGATCAGATCAATATAACGGTTGTTGATCCAGGACTTCAAAAACGTCGTTGGAACTGTGAAACGAACGACACTCTTGGAAACCGAATGAAGTTTAAGCCGCGCAAACCAGCTTGCGTAAACTTCAGGACCAACCTGCGCCTTCAAGCGTGCACTGAAGCGTTCAAACAGTGCATCTTGAGTCATCTTCGATTTGTCCCCTACCGGTTCAGAGCAAACGTCATCACATGCCTGCGATGCGCGGTCCCCGTTTACCGCCGCACCCATCACCAAATTCATTTGCATATTGCCGCCTTTCAAATTGCCAATCATAGCCTGACGAAAATACCCCGCCAGGGAAAACCTTCTCGTTATTGCCTTGAGCTAC